>NZ_CP196987.1:0-4195724 GCF_056716065.1 Clostridioides sp. LIBA-7678
ATGGATATAGTTTCTTTATGGGACAAAACCCTACAATTAATAAAAGGTGACTTAACTTCAGTAAGTTTTAATACCTTTTTTAAAAACATCGTACCATTAAAAATACATCTTAATGACTTAATACTATTGGCTCCTAGTGATTTTAATAAAGATATCTTAGAAAACAGATATCTGCATTTAATTGAAGATGCCATAAATCAACTGTCATTAAAAAAATATAATATTAAATTTGTATTGAGCGAAAAAGAGGTTGCTGACCTAAATTCTGATAGTACAGATTTAAATTATAGAGTACTTTACCCTAACCTAAATCCAAAATACACATTTGATACGTTCGTTATTGGTAATAGCAATAGATTTGCTCATGCTGCATGTGTTGCGGTCGCTGAATCTCCTGCTAAGGCTTACAATCCACTTTTTTTGTATGGAGGAGTTGGGCTAGGTAAAACCCACTTGATGCACGCTATAGGGCATCACATTGTTAGTCAAAAAAAAGACTCAAAAGTTGTTTATGTTTCTTCAGAAAAATTTACTAATGAACTTATAAACTCTATAAAAGACGATAAAAACGAAGAATTTAGAAATAAGTACAGAAATGTAGATGTATTATTAATTGATGATATTCAATTTATAGCGGGAAAAGAAAGAACTCAAGAGGAGTTCTTCCATACGTTTAATACTCTTCATGAGGCAAATAAACAAATAATTATATCTAGTGATAGACCACCAAAAGATATACCTACACTAGAAGATAGACTAAGATCGAGATTTGAAATGGGACTTATAACTGATATTCAAGCACCAGACTTTGAAACGAGAATTGCTATACTTAGAAAAAAAGCTCAATTGGAACGCATCGAAGTACCAAATGAAGTTATGTCATATATAGCAAAAAATATTAAGTCAAACATAAGAGAACTAGAAGGCGCCTTAACTAGAGTAGTTGCCTATTCTTCTCTTAGTAATAGAGTGATATCTTTTGATCTTGCTACAGAAGCTTTGAAAGATATTATAACTACATCTAAAAATGAAGAAATAAATGTTCTTAGAATAAAAGAAAAAGTATCTTCTGTATTTAGTATAAAAATGGAAGATTTTAATTCTAAAAAAAGAACACGCTCAATAGCTTATCCTAGACAAATAGCTATGTATTTAACGCGCGAACTTACTGATTTATCCCTTCCCAAAATAGGAGAAGAGTTTGGGGGTAGAGACCACACAACAGTAATTCATGCTCATGATAAGGTATCTAAAGATATAGCAGAAAGCGAAGAAATTAAAACTAAAATAGAGAAAATCATATCAGATTTAAAGGGATAATTTATACACAATTGTCTGTTTATATCTATTGGATAACTTGTTAATATTTTTTTTGAATAAAAATTATTAACAAATAATTAAGTCTCTAATAACAAAGATATTAACATTTTATACACATGTTGATATCTTTGTATTTATAACGTTATAAGTACTTATTAACATTATCAACAACACCTACTACTATTACTACTATGATTTTAACTTATTTTTTTATATAAAAGACCAAAGGAGGTTATCCACATTGAAAATAATTTGTAACCAAAAAATCCTAGCAAATAGAATTGGGATTGCTCAAAAAGCTATTAATGGAAAAACAACTATAGAACTATTAAAAGGTATACTTATATCTACAGAAGAAGGTCAATTAAAACTTACTGGATATGATGCTGAGATAGGAATAGAAACGTATGTACAAGCAGAGATTATAGAAAAAGGTGATGTTGTTGTAGATGCAAGATTATTTGGAGATATAATTAGAAAATTACCAGATTCGTTTGTTGAGATAGAAACAGATTCAGAAAATAATATTTACATAAATTGTGTAAATTCAAGATTCAAGATTAAAGGATATGCAACTAAAGAATTTCCTAAGCTACCAGAATTAAACGAAGAAGATTTATATAGCATACCTCAAGAAATTCTAAAAAATATGATTAAACAAACCGTATTTGCTATTTCACAGGACCAAACAAAACCTATTTTAATGGGAGAACTTTTAGAAATTGTGGATAGAAATTTGAATTTAGTCGCTATTGATGGATATAGATTGGCTGTAAAAAGTTGTTCAGTGGATAGTTTAACTGAAAATATAAAAGTTATAATTCCAGGAAAGACACTTATAGATGTAAATAGCTTACTTTCTGGAGAAGATAATGTTAAGGTTGGATTTAATGAAAAAAATGCTATTTTTATAATTAATGATACAAAAATTATTACGAGATTGCTTGAAGGAGATTTTATCGATTATAAAAAATTATTACCAAGAGAGCATAATAGTAGAGTTAAATTAAATACTAAAGAACTTTTAAATAGTATAGAAAGGGCATCTTTATTATCTCAATCAGAAAAAAATAATCTTATAAAATTATCTATAAGAGATAAAGTAATGGCAATTACTTCTAATACAGAAAAAGGAAATGTATATGAAGAAGTTGAAATAGATTTAGATGGAGATTATTTAGATATAGCTTTCAATTCTAGATACTTTATTGAAGGTTTAAAAAATATAGATAATGAAGAAATATTTATAGAATTTACTACAAATGTAAATCCTTGTATAATTAAACCAACAGATGATGTTAATTATATTTACTTACTACTTCCAGTAAGAATATCATCAAATATATAGCAGACATGAAGGAGTTGTCTTTTGTAGAAAAATTTTTCTAATATTAGACAACTCCTTTTATAAGCACATTTATGGTATAATATACTTTTAGTGTATCAATAGGGGTTTACCTAAAATAGTGACAAGGAGGAACTATTATGACTGAAATAACTATAGAATCAGAATATATAAAGTTGGACCAATTTCTCAAATTAGCAGAGATTGCATCAACAGGAGGCCATGCAAAATTTTTAATTCAAGAAGGTTTAGTGACAGTAAATGATGAAATAGAATTAAGAAGAGGAAAAAAGATAAAATCAGGAGATATAGTTGAAATAGAAGGAACTAAAATAAAAGTATTGTAAAAAAGGAGAACTTTTTGTGAAACTTAAAAGTTTGCAACTTGTTAATTTTAGAAATTATGAAAAGTTGCATCTGGAATTTAATGGAAAAGTAAATCTTCTTGTTGGGAAAAATGGTCAAGGAAAGACAAATATAGTAGAATCTATTTATATGCTCTCTTTTGGTAAATCATTCAGAACCAACAAAGATAAAGAAATGGTTAGATTTAATAGTGAAAATTTATATATTGGAGGAAGTTTTTCAAAATATAATAAATATAGTCTAATAGAGCTAATTATTGGAAAAGATAAAAAGGGGATACAAATAAATAAAGTCCCTTTACAAAAAATACAGGAATTACTTGGCAACTTAAATGTTGTCATATTCTCTCCTGAAGATTTGAGACTGGTTAAAGAAGGACCTAAAGAGAGAAGGACATTTATAGATAAAGAGATTAGTCAGATTATGCCTAAATATTATAAATATCTTACCAATTATAATAAAACACTTTCTCAAAGAAGCAGAGTGCTTAAAAGCATGCATGTTGATGAGGCTTTATTAGATGTATATGATGATACATTAGCAAAGTATGGAAGTTATATTTATATTTTACGTAGAGATTTTGTAAAAAAGATAGCTAATATATCTGAAAATATGCATATGAATTTGACTAATGGAATTGAGAAATTGTCAATTAGATATAAGAATCAAATAAATATAACTGATGAAGATACTATAGAGACAGTATATAATAAATTTTTAGCCAAGTTGTCATCGAATAGACCTAATGATATAGAATCTAAGACTACCAGATATGGTATACACAAAGATGACTTAAATATATTCATAAATGATTTAGATGCAAGACTTTTTGGTTCACAAGGTCAACAAAGAACAGCTTCAATATCATTAAAGCTATCAGAAATAGAATTAATAAAAAATGAAGTTGAAGAATATCCAATATTAATTTTAGATGATGTTTTTAGTGAGTTAGATGAAGCACGACAAAAACTTTTAGTAAACAATTTAAGCAATGTTCAAATGTTTATAACAAGTGCTGAGGTTTCACATAAAAAAATATTTGATGAAAAGGATGTTACAATATTTAATATTGAAAATGGCGATGTTATTAGCATAGAGAATGGAGGAAATTAAATGAAACAAGAATACGGTGCAAGTCAGATACAAGTATTAGAGGGATTAGAAGCCGTTAGAAAAAGACCAGGTATGTATATTGGTAGTACAAGCCCTAGAGGTTTACATCACTTAGTTTATGAAGTTGTAGATAATAGTATAGATGAGGCTTTGCAAGGATATTGTTCAGACATATATGTATCTATCAATGAAGATGGCAGTGTTTTAGTAAAGGATAATGGAAGAGGTATACCTGTTGAAATACATCCTAAGACTGGTAAATCAACTTTAGAAACAGTATTAACTAATCTTCATGCAGGAGGAAAGTTTGGAGGCGGAGGATACAAAGTATCTGGAGGTCTTCATGGTGTTGGTGTTTCTGTAGTTAATGCACTGTCAAAATGGATGCTAGCAGAGGTTTATTTAAATGGAAAAGTATACAAGCAGACATATGAAAAGGGATTACCAACATCTAAACTTGAAGTAGTTGGAGAATCACAAGATAAAGGAACAATGATTCAGTTCATGCCAGATGAGACAATATTTGATGAAATAGAATTTAAATATGAAACATTGGAGTATAGACTTAGAGAACTTTCTTTTTTGAATAAAGGTATAAAAATAGTATTTGAAGACAAAAGAGAAGGTCAAGAGAAAAGAAAAGAATTTCACTATACAGGTGGCTTGGTGGAATATATTAAGTATTTAAATAAATCTAGAACTGGTATACATGATGACATAGTTTATATAGATAAAAAGGTCGATGATTGTTTTGTCGAATTAGCTATGCAATATACAGATGGTTATACAGAGAACATATATTCCTTTGCAAATAATATAAATACACATGAAGGTGGTTCTCATTTAAGTGGATTTAAAGCTGCTCTTACTAAAACGGTAAATGATTATGCTAAGAGAAATAAATTTTTAAAAGAAAATGATGTTAACTTACTTGGTGAAGATATAAGAGAAGGTCTTACAGCAGTGGTATCAGTTAAATTACCAGAGCCTCAATTTGAAGGTCAAACTAAAACAAAACTAGGTAATAGTTTTATGAGAGGTTTAGTTGATAGTGTAACAGTTGATGAACTTGGGTCCTTCCTAGAAGAAAACCCAGCAACAGCTAGAATAATAGTTGATAAAGCTTTAAGAGCACAAAGAGCTAGAGAAGCTGCAAAAAAAGCAAGAGAGTTAACAAGAAGAAAAAGTGTACTAGAAAGTACATCCTTACCTGGAAAACTTGCAGATTGTGCAGAAAAGGACCCTGCCAAAAGTGAAATATTCTTAGTCGAAGGGGATTCAGCAGGAGGTTCAGCTAAACAAGGTAGAGATAGAAATAGCCAAGCTATACTTCCATTAAGAGGGAAGATACTTAATGTTGAAAAATCAAGACTAGATAGAATATTATCTTCAGATGAAATAAAAAATATGATAACAGCTTATGGTTGTGGTATTGGAGAAGATTTTGATATAGATAAAGCTAGATACCATAAAATTATAATTATGACCGATGCCGATGTAGATGGAGCTCATATAAGAACTTTATTATTAACATTCTTCTTTAGATATATGAGACCTCTTATAGATGAAGGTTATGTTTATGCAGCACAACCGCCTTTATATAAAGTAACAAAGCAAAAAAAGGAACATTATGTTTATTCAGATAAAGAACTAAATATCTTATTAGATGAAATTGGAAGAAATGGTGCGGAGCTTCAAAGATACAAAGGTCTTGGAGAGATGAATGCAGAGCAATTATGGGATACAACTATGAATCCTGATACAAGAACATTGTTACAAGTAACAGTAGAGGATGCGGCAATAGCAGATGAAGTATTTTCAATGCTTATGGGTGATAAGGTTGCTCCAAGAAAAGAATTTATAGAAGAAAATGCAAGATTTGTTAGAAACTTAGATATATAGAGAGAGGGGATTAGTATACATGGAAGAAAAAAACAAAATACTCCCTATTGAAATAGCGGAAGAAATGAAAAAATCATATATTGATTATTCTATGAGTGTTATAGCTGGACGTGCTCTTCCTGATGTTAGAGATGGTTTAAAACCAGTTCATAGAAGAATATTGTACTCAATGAGTGAATTAAATTTAACTCCAGATAAGCCTTACAGAAAATCAGCCCGTATTGTTGGGGACGTTTTAGGTAAGTACCATCCTCATGGAGATACTGCTGTTTATTATGCAATGGTAAGAATGGCTCAAGATTTTTCAACTAGAGCACTTTTAGTAGATGGTCATGGTAACTTTGGTTCTGTTGATGGAGATTCACCAGCAGCTATGCGTTATACAGAAGCCAAAATGAGTAAATTATCATTAGAGTTATTAAGAGATATAGAAAAAGAAACTGTAGACTTTAAACCAAACTTTGATGAGTCATTAAAAGAGCCTTCAGTATTACCAGCAAGATATCCTAATTTATTAGTGAATGGTTCTAATGGTATAGCTGTTGGTATGGCAACTTCAATACCTCCACATAATTTAGCTGAGGTAATTGATGCAACGATATATTTAATTGATAATCCAGAGTGTAGTGTAGATGATTTAATAAAATTTGTGCAAGGTCCAGATTTTCCTACAGCTGCGATTATAATGGGAAAAGAGAGTATAGCAGAAGCATACAGAACTGGGAGAGGTAAAGTTAAAGTTAGGTCTAGAGCTTTTATAGAAGAGCTTCCAAAGGGAAAACAACAAATAATAGTTACAGAGATACCTTATCAAGTAAATAAAGCTAAATTAGTTGAGAGAATAGCTGAGTTAGTTAAAGAAAAAAGAATAGAAGGTATATCAGATTTAAGAGATGAAAGTAATAGAAATGGTATGAGAATTGTTATAGAATTAAAGAGAGATGCTAATGCTAATATAGTATTAAATAATCTGTATAAACATTCTCAAATGGAAGATACTTTTAGTATAATAATGCTTGCACTTGTAGATGGACAACCAAGAGTTTTAAATCTTAAGCAAATATTATATCATTATATTAAACATCAAGAAGATGTTGTTACAAGAAGAACTAAATTTGAATTAAATAAAGCTGAGGCAAGAGCACATATTTTAGAAGGATTAAAAATTGCTTTAGATAATATAGATGCAGTTATAAGCTTGATAAGAGCTTCAAAAACAGGTCAAGAGGCTAAACAAGGTTTAATAGATAAATTTAATTTAACTGAAATTCAAGCACAAGCTATATTAGATATGAGACTTCAAAGACTTACAGGTCTAGAAAGAGATAAGATAGAAGCTGAATATGAAGAGCTAATTAAGAAGATAAATAGATTAAAAGAAATTTTAGCTGATGAAAGATTACTTTTAAATGTAATAAAAGACGAAATTACAATAATAAAAGAGAACTATGCTGATGAGAGAAGAACTGAGATAAGACATGCTGAAGGCGAAATAGATATGAGAGACCTTATAAGCGATGAAGAAATAGCAATAACTCTTACTCACTTTGGTTATATAAAGAGACTTCCATCGGACACTTACAAGAGTCAAAAAAGAGGTGGAAGAGGTATTTCAGCACTTACAACTAGGGAAGAAGATTTTGTAAGACACTTAATAACTACAACTACTCATAGTAGACTGTTATTCTTTACAAATAAAGGCAGAGTATTTAAACTAAATGCATATGAAATACCTGAAGGTAAAAGACAAGCTAAAGGTACTGCTATAGTGAATTTACTTCAATTATCAGCAGATGAAAAAATTGCTACATTGATACCTATAGATGGAAATGATGAAAATGAATATTTACTACTTACAACAAAAAAAGGTATTGTTAAAAAGACTAAGAGAGAAGAGTTTAGAAATATAAATAAATCTGGTCTTATTGCTATAGGTTTAAGAGATGATGATGAACTTATTGGAGTAGAACTTACAGATGGAAAACAAGAAGTACTTTTAGTCACTAAAGATGGTATGTCTATAAGATTTGATGAAAATGATATAAGATATATGGGTAGAACAGCAATGGGTGTAAAAGGTATAACTTTAAGTAAAGACGATTTTGTTGTGTCTATGAACCTTTGTAGTAAAGGTACAGATGTATTAGTTGTAAGTAAAAATGGCTTTGGAAAAAGAACAAATATAGAAGAATACAGAAGCCAAATAAGAGCTGGTAAAGGAATTAAAACTTATAATATATCTGAAAAGACTGGCACAATTGTAGGTGCAGATATGGTTAATGAAGATGATGAGATAATGATTATAAATTCTGATGGAGTTCTTATTAGAATAAGAGTTAATGAGATATCACTATTTGGAAGGGTTACAAGTGGTGTTAAATTAATGAAAACTAATGACGAGGTCAATGTAGTTTCGATTGCCAAAATAAATATTGAAGAAGAATAGGATAAATATCCTATTCTTTTTGTATAATGTACTTAGATAAAAATTTAAAATTGAAAGGAGTAATTGTTATGTGTAATAAAAAAAGTTGTAAAAAAGGTGGATTTTTATTAATAGGAGCTATTTTAGGTTTTGTATTTGGTCTGTTTTTTGCACCAAAAAAAGGTTCTGAATTAAGAAAAGAAACAAAAGAGAAGTTTAATGATGTGAAAGAAAATCCAAAAGAAGTTCTACATGAAACATTTAATGATGTCAAAGAGAGAATAATAAATTTAGTAGATGATGATAATAATGAAGAAGATATAAAGATTTCTGAAGAAGATATAGTAATAAGTAAAAGCTTTGATGAGGAGGGAGATGTTAACTAATGAATGCATGGGGGTGGCAGATTGGAGCAGTGTTAGTAGGTAGTTCTGCTCTTATAGTAGCAATTTATTTAGCAAAAACTCTAAATAGTCTAAATAAGGTTGTTGAAAAGGCTTATAAAATTGTAGATTATAATGAGAGACACATACAGGATATTGTTGAGAATGCGTCATCAATATCAAAGGGAATAGATGATATAGTTTATGTAATTAACAAAATAATGAGTATAGGAAATATATTTAAAATTATTAAGAGGAAATAGGAGGTTTTTACATGTCTATGAATATAGATTCAAATTTAGATTCTCAAAATAAATTTTGGAATGTTTGTCTTGATGGAGAACTTGATGTTTCTACAGCAGATAAACTAAAGGAACATTTGCATAACTTGATAGAAAAAAATATGTTAGATGTAAAAATTAATCTTAAAGATTTAGATTATATAGATTCAACAGGTTTAGGAGCTATGATAGGTGTATTAAAAAAATTAAAAATAAACGAAAAAGAGATATACATAGTAAATCCTAAGAGTAATGTCAGAAAGATTTTTACTATAACAGGTCTAGATAAAATATTTAAAGTGGAGGGATAGACTTTGGCTTGTGAGACTATAAAGATGGAAATTACTACAAATCCGGATTATGTTAGTATAATAAGATTAACAGCGTCTGGAATTGCTAATAAAATGGGATTTCCAATAGATGATATAGAAGATATAAAGGTAGCAGTATCAGAAGCGTGTACAAACGCAATAAAGCACAGTAAAGATGATGTGTTCAATATAGTATTTAATATCTTAGACAATGCAATTAATATAGAAATTCAGGATAATGGAAAAGGATACGATGTTAGCTCAATAAGTACACCAGATTTAGAGAATCCAAAAGAGAGTGGTCTTGGACTATTTATAATTAGAACTTTAATGGATGATGTAGATATTGAATCGGAACACAATCAAGGAACAAAAATAAAAATGACTAAATATTTAGGAGTTGATATTTAATGAAAAATGTAGCTAATGCTACACATTACCTAAATATGGATACAAAAGAGCTATTTAATTTATATAATAAAAATAAAAATGTAGATATTAGGAATATTCTTATTGAAAGGCATCTGTATTTAGCAAGATTGTTAGCTAAGAAGTATATAAATAAGGGTGTTGATTTTGAAGATATATATCAAGTTGCTTCATTAGCGTTAATTTATGCTATTGATAGATATGATGTTGAAAAAGGATTTGAATTCTCCAGTTTCGCGACACCAACTATAGTAGGAGAAATAAAAAAATATTTTAGAGATAAAGTATGGACACTTAGAGTACCAAGAAGAATACAGGAACTAAGTAAAAAGATAAGTGATGCAAAGATTAAATTGGAACAAGAAAATAAAAAGCATCCGAAAGTAAAAGATATAGCTGATTATATAGGAGTTAGTGAAGAAGATGTTCTAGAGGCCATGGAAGCTTCTTACGGGTATCAACCTATGTCTTTAGATTCATCAAGTAATGATGATTCAGAAGATAAAGATATAACTCTTATTGACAAGATAGGAAAAGAAGAAGGTAATTTTGGAAGTATAGAGTATGAAGATTTTATTAATAAGTTTATTAAAACTTTGAATGAATTGGAAGTAAAAATATTTAAAGATAGATTTTTCTTTGATAAAACACAATCTAGTATAGCTAAGGAATTAGAGATATCTCAGATGACTGTTTCTAGACTGGAGAAAAAAGTAGTAGAAAAGCTAAAAAAAGAATATGAAAAGAATTTATAAAAAAATATAAAAAAAGTATTGACCTACTGTTTTAAAGGTGGTATAGTATTACTTGTCCTTGAAAAAAGGAAAAAGAAATAAATACGAACATTGAAAATTAAACAGTAGGTTAATTTATATTAAGAAACAAACCATAAAGCCAGATATTTTGATAACAATAGTATCTGAGCCTGATAAACTTTTATTTGAGAGTTTGATCCTGGCTCAGGATGAACGCTGGCGGCGTGCCTAACACATGCAAGTTGAGCGATTTACTTCGGTAAAGAGCGGCGGACGGGTGAGTAACGCGTGGGTAACCTACCCTGTACACACGGATAACATACCGAAAGGTATGCTAATACGGGATAATATATTTGAGAGGCATCTCTTAAATATCAAAGGTGAGCCAGTACAGGATGGACCCGCGTCTGATTAGCTAGTTGGTAAGGTAATGGCTTACCAAGGCGACGATCAGTAGCCGACCTGAGAGGGTGATCGGCCACATTGGAACTGAGACACGGTCCAAACTCCTACGGGAGGCAGCAGTGGGGAATATTGCACAATGGGCGAAAGCCTGATGCAGCAACGCCGCGTGAGTGATGAAGGTCTTCGGGTCGTAAAACTCTGTCCTCAAGGAAGATAATGACGGTACTTGAGGAGGAAGCCCCGGCTAACTACGTGCCAGCAGCCGCGGTAATACGTAGGGGGCTAGCGTTATCCGGATTTACTGGGCGTAAAGGGTGCGTAGGCGGTCTTTCAAGTCAGGAGTGAAAGGCTACGGCTCAACCGTAGTAAGCTCTTGAAACTGGGAGACTTGAGTGCAGGAGAGGAGAGTGGAATTCCTAGTGTAGCGGTGAAATGCGTAGATATTAGGAGGAACACCAGTTGCGAAGGCGGCTCTCTGGACTGTAACTGACGCTGAGGCACGAAAGCGTGGGGAGCAAACAGGATTAGATACCCTGGTAGTCCACGCTGTAAACGATGAGTACTAGGTGTCGGGGGTTACCCCCCTCGGTGCCGCAGCTAACGCATTAAGTACTCCGCCTGGGAAGTACGCTCGCAAGAGTGAAACTCAAAGGAATTGACGGGGACCCGCACAAGTAGCGGAGCATGTGGTTTAATTCGAAGCAACGCGAAGAACCTTACCTAAGCTTGACATCCCAATGACATCTCCTTAATCGGAGAGTTCCCTTCGGGGACATTGGTGACAGGTGGTGCATGGTTGTCGTCAGCTCGTGTCGTGAGATGTTGGGTTAAGTCCCGCAACGAGCGCAACCCTTGTCTTTAGTTGCCATCATTAAGTTGGGCACTCTAGAGAGACTGCCAGGGATAACCTGGAGGAAGGTGGGGATGACGTCAAATCATCATGCCCCTTATGCTTAGGGCTACACACGTGCTACAATGGGTAGTACAGAGGGTTGCCAAGCCGTAAGGTGGAGCTAATCCCTTAAAGCTACTCTCAGTTCGGATTGTAGGCTGAAACTCGCCTACATGAAGCTGGAGTTACTAGTAATCGCAGATCAGAATGCTGCGGTGAATGCGTTCCCGGGTCTTGTACACACCGCCCGTCACACCACGGGAGTTGGAGACGCCCGAAGCCGATTATCTAACCTTTTGGAAGAAGTCGTCGAAGGTGGAATCAATAACTGGGGTGAAGTCGTAACAAGGTAGCCGTATCGGAAGGTGCGGCTGGATCACCTCCTTTCTAAGGAGAATTACCTACTGTTTAATTTTGAGGGTTCGTTTTTACGAATACTCAAAACTAGCACTTAAAGCAACAGAATAAGCTGAGCGTATGCGAAGTTTGTTTGTTGGCGACGTGCGTTAGCACTTTAAGCAACGGGATTTATCCGTTGGCGCTGTGCGTTAGCACTTTGAAAACTGCATATATATTTAGTGATATGACATCTAATTTGTAATATATAAAGCTGATAACTTTTAAAAATTATCAAGTTGATAGACTTTAATCTATCAAACCTTTTTAACTGGTCAAGTTATTAAGGGTGCAGGGCGGATGCCTTGGCACTAGGAGCCGATGAAGGACGTGATAAGCTGCGATAAGCTTCGGGGAGTTGCACGTAAACTTTGATCCGAAGATTTCCGAATGAGGAAACTCACTTAGAGTAATGTCTAAGTATCATTAAGTGAATACATAGCTTAATGAGGGGAACTCAGGGAACTGAAACATCTAAGTACCTGAAGGAAGAGAAAGAAATTCGATTCCGTAAGTAGCGGCGAGCGAACGCGGAAGAGCCCAAACCATTAAAGTTTTCTTTATTGGGGTTGCGGACATATCATAACGAAGAGGTATCGTAATTGAAGAGGTTTGGAAAGACCCACCACAGAAGGTAATAGTCCTGTATGTTAAACGAGAAAACTTTAGATATGATCCAGAGTACCACGGGACACGTGAAACCCTGTGGGAAGCAGGAGGGACCACCCTCCAAGGCTAAATACTACCTAGTGACCGATAGCGTATAGTACCGTGAGGGAAAGGTGAAAAGAACCCCGGGAGGGGAGTGAAATAGAACCTGAAACCCTGCACTTACAAGCTGTGGAAGCACATTTCTTGTGTGACCGCGTACTTTTTGTAGAACGGGCCAACGAGTTACGTTAAGTAGCAAGGTTAAGCACTTAAGGTGTGGAGCCGTAGCGAAAGCGAGTTTTAACTGAGCGTTCAGTTACTTGACGTAGACCCGAAACCGGGCGACCTACCCATGAGCAGGATGAAGCGAAAGTAAAATTTCGTGGAGGTCCGAACCCACGAGCGTTGAAAAGCTCGGGGATGACTTGTGGGTAGCGGTGAAATTCCAATCGAGCCCGGAGATAGCTGGTTCTCCCCGAAATAGCTTTAGGGCTAGCCTCAAGGTGAGAGATACGGAGGTAGAGCACTGAATGTCCTAGGGGGTATTGCACCTACCGAAGACTATCAAACTCCGAATGCCGTCATCTTATACTTGGGAGTCAGACTGTGGGTGATAAGATTCATAGTCGAAAGGGCAACAGCCCAGATCGTCAGCTAAGGTCCCTAAATGTAAGTTAAGTGGTAAAGGATGTGGGATTGCACAGACAACCAGGATGTTGGCTTAGAAGCAGCCACTCATTCAAAGAGTGCGTAATAGCTCACTGGTCGAGTGATCCTGCGCCGAAGATTTCCGGGGCTAAAACTTACTACCGAAGCTACGGCATCATTATGATGGGTAGGGGAGCTTCCCATACGGGTTGAAGCATGACCGTAAGGACATGTGGACAGTATGGGAGTGAGAATGTTGGCATGAGTAGCGAGATGTGGGTGAGAATCCCACAGGCCGTAAACCCAAGGTTTCCAGGGGAAGGTTCGTCCGCCCTGGGTTAGTCGGGACCTAAGCTGAGGCCGAAAGGCGTAGGTGATGGACAACAGGTTGATATTCCTGTACTACCGATAACCGTTTGAGAGATGGGATGACACAGTAGGATAAGCTAAGCACACTGTTGGTTATGTGTGCCCAAGCATTGAGGCAGTCAGAGTAGGTAAATCCGCTTTGATAATGCTGGGATGTGATGGGGAGCGAAATTTAGTAGCGAAGTAGCTGATTTCACACTGTCAAGAAAAGTCTCTATCGAGGTTAAAGGTACCCGTACCGCAAACCGACACAGGTGGGTGAGGAGAGTATCCTAAGGCCCGCGAGAGAACTGTTGTTAAGGAACTCGGCAAAATGACCCCGTAACTTAGGGATAAGGGGTGCCACCATCCGGTGGCCGCAGAGAATAGGCCCAAGCGACTGTTTACCAAAAACATAGGTTTCTGCTAAGTCGCAAGACGATGTATAGGAGCTGACGCCTGCCCGGTGCTGGAAGGTTAAGGGGATCTGTTAGAGCAATCGAAGCAGTGAACTTAAGCCCCAGTAAACGGCGGCCGTAACTATAACGGTCCTAAGGTAGCGAAATTCCTTGTCGGGTAAGTTCCGACCCGCACGAAAGGCGTAACGATTTGGGCACTGTCTCAACAACAGACTCGGTGAAATTGTAATTCCGGTGAAGATGCCGGATACCTGCGACAGGACGGAAAGACCCCATGGAGCTTTACTGTAGCTTGACATTGGGTCTTGGTACTACATGTACAGGATAGGTGGGAGGCTTTGAAACCAGGACGCCAGTTTTGGCGGAGCCATCCTTGGGATACCACCCTTGTAGTACTGGGACTCTAACCATAGGCCATGAATCTGGTCTTGGGACACTGTCAGGTGGGCAGTTTGACTGGGGCGGTCGCCTCCCAAAAGGTAACGGAGGCGCTCAAAGGTTCTCTCAGTACGGTCGGAAATCGTACGTAGAGTGTAAAGGCAAAAGAGAGCTTGATTGCAAGACATACAGGTCGAGCAAGGATGAAAATCGGACTTAGTGATCCGGTGGTTCTGCGTGGAAGGGCCATCGCTCAACGGATAAAAGCTACCCTGGGGATAACAGGCTTATCTCCCCCAAGAGTCCACATCGACGGGGAGGTTTGGCACCTCGATGTCGGCTCATCACATCCTGGGGCTGTAGTAGGTCCCAAGGGTTGGGCTGTTCGCCCATTAAAGTGGTACGCGAGCTGGGTTCAGAACGTCGTGAGACAGTTCGGTCCCTATCCGTCGCAGGCGTAGGAAATTTGAGAAGACCTGTCCTTAGTACGAGAGGACCGGGATGGACGTACCTCTGGTGTACCAGTTGTTCTGCCAAGGGCATGGCTGGGTAGCTATGTACGGAATGGATAAGCGCTGAAAGCATCTAAGCGCGAAGCCAACTTCAAGATAAGATTTCCCACCGCAAGGGTAAGACCCCAGAAAGACTATCTGGTTGATAGGTCGAAGGTGTAAGTGCAGCAATGTATTTAGCTTATCGATACTAATAGGTCGAGGACTTGACCAAATTATTTGATGTCCATTCAATAAAATATATGTGTAGTTTTTAGAGTGCTAACTCTATATATTTAAACTTGTCAAAACTTATAGATTTTTAATACTTTTTTAATTAAAAAATCGAATAAAAAAAGTATTGACACAATAAGACAAAGATGTTATTATAATACTTGTCTTAGAAAAAAATTAAATGAAAATTTAGACAATAATCTGGTTATAATAGCAGAGAGGATACACCTGTTCCCATTCCGAACACAGAAGTTAAGCTCTCTAGCGCTGATGGTACTTGGTGGGAAACTGCCTGGGAGAGTAGGACATAGCCAGGTGATGTGCCGAAGTGGCGGAACTGGCAGACGCACAGGACTTAAAATCCTGCGGGACTTACCTCTCGTACCGGTTCGATTCCGGTCTTCGGCACCACAAATTATTGTGGGCCATTAGCTCAGTTGGTTAGAGCGCCCGGCTCATAACCGGTAGGTCTGGGGTTCGAGTCCCTGATGGCCCACCACAATAATTTAAAGAACTTTGAAAATTAAACAGTAGGTTAATTTATAAAACAAGAAACAAACCATAAAGCCAGATATTTTGATAACAATAGTATCTGAGCCTGATAAACTTTTATTTGAGAGTTTGATCCTGGCTCAGGATGAACGCTGGCGGCGTGCCTAACACATGCAAGTTGAGCGATTTACTTCGGTAAAGAGCGGCGGACGGGTGAGTAACGCGTGGGTAACCTACCCTGTACACACGGATAACATACCGAAAGGTATGCTAATACGGGATAATATATTTGAGAGGCATCTCTTAAATATCAAAGGTGAGCCAGTACAGGATGGACCCGCGTCTGATTAGCTAGTTGGTAAGGTAATGGCTTACCAAGGCGACGATCAGTAGCCGACCTGAGAGGGTGATCGGCCACATTGGAACTGAGACACGGTCCAAACTCCTACGGGAGGCAGCAGTGGGGAATATTGCACAATGGGCGAAAGCCTGATGCAGCAACGCCGCGTGAGTGATGAAGGCCTTCGGGTCGTAAAACTCTGTCCTCAAGGAAGATAATGACGGTACTTGAGGAGGAAGCCCCGGCTAACTACGTGCCAGCAGCCGCGGTAATACGTAGGGGGCTAGCGTTATCCGGATTTACTGGGCGTAAAGGGTGCGTAGGCGGTCTTTCAAGTCAGGAGTGAAAGGCTACGGCTCAACCGTAGTAAGCTCTTGAAACTGGGAGACTTGAGTGCAGGAGAGGAGAGTGGAATTCCTAGTGTAGCGGTGAAATGCGTAGATATTAGGAGGAACACCAGTTGCGAAGGCGGCTCTCTGGACTGTAACTGACGCTGAGGCACGAAAGCGTGGGGAGCAAACAGGATTAGATACCCTGGTAGTCCACGCTGTAAACGATGAGTACTAGGTGTCGGGGGTTACCCCCCTCGGTGCCGCAGCTAACGCATTAAGTACTCCGCCTGGGAAGTACGCTCGCAAGAGTGAAACTCAAAGGAATTGACGGGGACCCGCACAAGTAGCGGAGCATGTGGTTTAATTCGAAGCAACGCGAAGAACCTTACCTAAGCTTGACATCCCAATGACATCTCCTTAATCGGAGAGTTCCCTTCGGGGACATTGGTGACAGGTGGTGCATGGTTGTCGTCAGCTCGTGTCGTGAGATGTTGGGTTAAGTCCCGCAACGAGCGCAACCCTTGTCTTTAGTTGCCATCATTAAGTTGGGCACTCTAGAGAGACTGCCAGGGATAACCTGGAGGAAGGTGGGGATGACGTCAAATCATCATGCCCCTTATGCTTAGGGCTACACACGTGCTACAATGGGTAGTACAGAGGGTTGCCAAGCCGTAAGGTGGAGCTAATCCCTTAAAGCTACTCTCAGTTCGGATTGTAGGCTGAAACTCGCCTACATGAAGCTGGAGTTACTAGTAATCGCAGATCAGAATGCTGCGGTGAATGCGTTCCCGGGTCTTGTACACACCGCCCGTCACACCACGGGAGTTGGAGACGCCCGAAGCCGATTATCTAACCTTTTGGAAGAAGTCGTCGAAGGTGGAATCAATAACTGGGGTGAAGTCGTAACAAGGTAGCCGTATCGGAAGGTGCGGCTGGATCACCTCCTTTCTAAGGAGAATTGCCTACTGTTTAATTTTGAAAGTTCTTTATGAACTTTATATTTGGGGGTGTAGCTCAGTTGGGAGAGCACTTGCCTTGCAAGCAAGGGGTCAGGAGTTCGACTCTCCTCATCTCCACCATTTAAGAGCATATTACTTAAATCTTTGATTTATCTAGTAGACTCTTACATTGCACTTTAAGCAACAGAATAAACTGAACGAATGTGAAGTTTGTTTGTTGGCGACGTGCGTTAGCACTTTAAGCAACGGGATTTATCCGTTGGCGTTGTGCGTTAGCACTTTGAAAACTGCATATATATTTAGTGATATGACATCTAATTTGTAATATATAAAGCTGATAACTTTTAAAAATTATCAAGTTGATAGACTTTAATCTATCAAACCTTTTTAACTGGTCAAGTTATTAAGGGTGCAGGGCGGATGCCTTGGCACTAGGAGCCGATGAAGGACGTGATAAGCTGCGATAAGCTTCGGGGAGTTGCACGTAAACTTTGATCCGAAGATTTCCGAATGAGGAAACTCACTTAGAGTAATGTCTAAGTATCATTAAGTGAATACATAGCTTAATGAGGGGAACTCAGGGAACTGAAACATCTAAGTACCTGAAGGAAGAGAAAGAAATTCGATTCCGTAAGTAGCGGCGAGCGAACGCGGAAGAGCCCAAACCATTAAAGTTTTCTTTATTGGGGTTGCGGACATATCATAACGAAGAGGTATCGTAATTGAAGAGGTTTGGAAAGACCCACCACAGAAGGTAATAGTCCTGTATGTTAAACGAGAAGACTTTAGATATGATCCAGAGTACCACGGGACACGTGAAACCCTGTGGGAAGCAGGAGGGACCACCCTCCAAGGCTAAATACTACCTAGTGACCGATAGCGTATAGTACCGTGAGGGAAAGGTGAAAAGAACCCCGGGAGGGGAGTGAAATAGAACCTGAAACCCTGCACTTACAAGCTGTGGAAGCACATTTCTTGTGTGACCGCGTACTTTTTGTAGAACGGGCCAACGAGTTACGTTAAGTAGCAAGGTTAAGCACTTAAGGTGTGGAGCCGTAGCGAAAGCGAGTTTTAACTGAGCGTTCAGTTACTTGACGTAGACCCGAAACCGGGCGACCTACCCATGAGCAGGATGAAGCGAAAGTAAAATTTCGTGGAGGTCCGAACCCACGAGCGTTGAAAAGCTCGGGGATGACTTGTGGGTAGCGGTGAAATTCCAATCGAGCCCGGAGATAGCTGGTTCTCCCCGAAATAGCTTTAGGGCTAGCCTCAAGGTGAGAGATACGGAGGTAGAGCACTGAATGTCCTAGGGGGTATTGCACCTACCGAAGACTATCAAACTCCGAATGCCGTCATCTTATACTTGGGAGTCAGACTGTGGGTGATAAGATTCATAGTCGAAAGGGCAACAGCCCAGATCGTCAGCTAAGGTCCCTAAATGTAAGTTAAGTGGTAAAGGATGTGGGATTGCACAGACAACCAGGATGTTGGCTTAGAAGCAGCCACTCATTCAAAGAGTGCGTAATAGCTCACTGGTCGAGTGATCCTGCGCCGAAGATTTCCGGGGCTAAAACTTACTACCGAAGCTACGGCATCATTATGATGGGTAGGGGAGCTTCCCATACGGGTTGAAGCATGACCGTAAGGACATGTGGACAGTATGGGAGTGAGAATGTTGGCATGAGTAGCGAGATGTGGGTGAGAATCCCACAGGCCGTAAACCCAAGGTTTCCAGGGGAAGGTTCGTCCGCCCTGGGTTAGTCGGGACCTAAGCTGAGGCCGAAAGGCGTAGGTGATGGACAACAGGTTGATATTCCTGTACTACCGATAACCGTTTGAGAGATGGGATGACACAGTAGGATAAGCTAAGCACACTGTTGGTTATGTGTGCCCAAGCATTGAGGCAGTCAGAGTAGGTAAATCCGCTTTGATAATGCTGGGATGTGATGGGGAGCGAAATTTAGTAGCGAAGTAGCTGATTTCACACTGTCAAGAAAAGTCTCTATCGAGGTTAAAGGTACCCGTACCGCAAACCGACACAGGTGGGTGAGGAGAGTATCCTAAGGTCCGCGAGAGAACTGTTGTTAAGGAACTCGGCAAAATGACCCCGTAACTTAGGGATAAGGGGTGCCACCATCCGGTGGCCGCAGAGAATAGGCCCAAGCGACTGTTTACCAAAAACATAGGTTTCTGCTAAGTCGCAAGACGATGTATAGGAGCTGACGCCTGCCCGGTGCTGGAAGGTTAAGGGGATCTGTTAGAGCAATCGAAGCAGTGAACTTAAGCCCCAGTAAACGGCGGCCGTAACTATAACGGTCCTAAGGTAGCGAAATTCCTTGTCGGGTAAGTTCCGACCCGCACGAAAGGCGTAACGATTTGGGCACTGTCTCAACAACAGACTCGGTGAAATTGTAATTCCGGTGAAGATGCCGGATACCTGCGACAGGACGGAAAGACCCCATGGAGCTTTACTGTAGCTTGACATTGGGTCTTGGTACTACATGTACAGGATAGGTGGGAGGCTTTGAAACCAGGACGCCAGTTTTGGCGGAGCCATCCTTGGGATACCACCCTTGTAGTACTGGGACTCTAACCATAGGCCATGAATCTGGTCTTGGGACACTGTCAGGTGGGCAGTTTGACTGGGGCGGTCGCCTCCCAAAAGGTAACGGAGGCGCTCAAAGGTTCTCTCAGTACGGTCGGAAATCGTACGTAGAGTGTAAAGGCAAAAGAGAGCTTGATTGCAAGACATACAGGTCGAGCAAGGATGAAAATCGGACTTAGTGATCCGGTGGTTCTGCGTGGAAGGGCCATCGCTCAACGGATAAAAGCTACCCTGGGGATAACAGGCTTATCTCCCCCAAGAGTCCACATCGACGGGGAGGTTTGGCACCTCGATGTCGGCTCATCACATCCTGGGGCTGTAGTAGGTCCCAAGGGTTGGGCTGTTCGCCCATTAAAGTGGTACGCGAGCTGGGTTCAGAACGTCGTGAGACAGTTCGGTCCCTATCCGTCGCAGGCGTAGGAAATTTGAGAAGACCTGTCCTTAGTACGAGAGGACCGGGATGGACGTACCTCTGGTGTACCAGTTGTTCTGCCAAGGGCATGGCTGGGTAGCTATGTACGGAATGGATAAGCGCTGAAAGCATCTAAGCGCGAAGCCAACTTCAAGATAAGATTTCCCACCGCAAGGGTAAGACCCCAGAGAGACTATCTGGTTGATAGGTCGAAGGTGTAAGTGCAGCAATGTATTTAGCTTATCGATACTAATAGGTCGAGGACTTGACCAAATTATTTGATGTCCATTCAATAAAATATATGTGTAGTTTTTAGAGTGTTAACTCTAAAGAAACTAGTATTACTAGATTCTAAAAACTTAATAGAAATATTAAGCATAAAGATTATGTGGTTACAATAGCAGAGAGGATACACCTGTTCCCATTCCGAACACAGAAGTTAAGCTCTCTAGCGCTGATGGTACTTGGTGGGAAACTGCCTGGGAGAGTAGGACGTAGCCACGTAATCTTTTTTATTTGTAATAAAGTTTAATATTAAATAGAATATAAAATCAATATTGATTTATAATAAGATAAAATATAGAATTATATAGTATAGGTAAAGTTTTTGATTTAGAAAGAAGGTGTAATATGAATTCTGATGAAAGAAGAAGCAAATTAATAGATATTTTAAAAGAATCTAAGTGCCCTGTAAAAGGTGGAATGCTAGCTGAGATATTAAATGTAAGTAGGCAAGTAATAGTACAAGATATAGCCCTTATAAGAGCTAGAGGATTTGAAATAATAGCTACACCTCAAGGATATATAATATATAATCAACCATATTTTACAAAGCAAATAAAATGTAAGAATCACAGGAATTCTAAAGAAATTTATGATGAATTAAAGATTATTGTAGATTTAGGTGGAATTGTTAAGGATGTCATCGTAAATCATCCAACATATGGTCAGATAACTGCAGAGCTTAATATTTACTCTAAAATGGATATAGATAATTTTATGAAGAAGGTTGAGACAAATGAATTTAAACAGTTATCAGTTCTAACTGAATGTAGTCATATTCATACAATTGAGACACTAAAAGAAGAGACTATAGAAGTTATAACAAAAGAATTAGAGGACAGAGGAATATTATCATAAGGAGGAGTTAAATGAATTTTTTATCATTAGCTAAGACTGCTTCAACAAATAGTAATATAACTAAAAGAACTTTAGAAAATATGCTTAATAACTTTAGTGATAATATACCAAATATTATATATGCAATAATCGTATTTGTAATAGGTATCTATATATCTAGGATAGTAAAAAAGATGGTTTCAAGGTTTTTAATCAAATATGGAATGAGCAAAGGTGTAAATAATTTCATTGTATATGGAATATACATATCTATGTTATCTATTATATCATTGATAAGCTTGGGTATTATAGGGATACAAACTACATCAGTTGTAGCTGTATTAGGAGCTGCTGGATTTAGTATAGGTTTAGCATTTAAAGAAATATTATCAAATTTAGGTTCAGGTATGATTATTTTATTTTTTAAGCCATTTAATATAGGCGATTATATTCAAGGCTCAGGTGTAGAAGGTACAGTTTCTGATATACAAATATTTAGTACTGTTCTTAAAACCCCAGATAATAAAACCATAATTATACCAAACTTTCAATTGACAAGTAACAATATAATTAATTACACACATCAAAATAAAAGAAGGATAGATTTTTCATATAATATTTCATATGATAGTGATATCGATGTAGTTAAGTCCATATTGAATGAAATTTTTATAAATGAAAAAAGGATATTGGATGACCCAAAACCAATTATAGGTTTAAACTCTATAGGAAACAACACTATGCAAATAGTTGCTAGGCCATGGGTTAAAACTGATGATTACTGGGATGTTTACTTTGATGTAATGGAAAAAGTCAAAAATAAATTTGACGAAAATAATATAAAAGTTCCATTTGTTCCTTCCTCATTATTATTTAATAATATGAGCAATTTAAATACAATGGATAAAAGATAGAATTTCAATTAAGTAAAAAAGTGAATTTAATATAAAAAATTAAAGAAAATTCTAAAAAAATTTGAATAATAGTATTGAAAGATGTTAATATATATAATATAATGATTATCAAATAAAACAATTAGTTAAAAAGCGGTGAAGGAAAATAGTAAAAAACAGATTGTATTCAGAGAATGAGTGGATGGTGAGAACTCATTACAATGGTTTTTGAATCTACTCTAGAGCTTCTAGTTAAAGCTAGACGGTTTACCTACGTTATAGGTCTGAGAGGATTATACGTTTTAGTATAATCAATTAGGGTGGCAACGCGGATAAAAGATTTTCGTCCCTTTTATAGGGTAAACGGAGGTCTTTTTTTATTTTTCAAATTTGTTTAAATTAAAAGTTTACAGCTAGAATACTTGTAAATTAATTGGAATTATAATTTATATTATCAAAATTATTAGGAGGAATTAATATGTTAGATATTAAAAGAATAAGAGAAAATTTAGATGATATCAAGAAAGCTATGGAAAGAAGAGGCGAAAGAGAATTTGACCTTGATGCTGTGGTTGAATTAGATAATAAAAGAAGAGAGATACTTCAAGAAGTTGAGGTTATGAAAAATGAATTAAATGTAAATTCTAAAAACATACCACAATTAATAAAAGAAGGCAAAGATGTAACAGAAGAAAAAGCAAGATTAAAAGAGTTATCAGATAAGATAAAAGGTATTGATGAGAAAGTAAAAGAAGTAGAAGCAAAAATGGAATACACATTGATGAGAATACCAAATGTTCCTCATCCAGAGGTTCCACAAGGCGAAACAGATGAAGATAATGTTCAAATAAGAACTTGGGGAGAACCTACTAAATTTGATTTCGAACACAAAGCACATTGGGATATTGGTACTGGTCTAGGTATATTAGATTTTGAAAGAGCTGGAAAAATAACTGGTTCAAGATTTACTTTATATAGAGGTTTAGGTGCTAGATTAGAAAGATCTTTAATGAATTTCTTTTTAAATACTCATACAGCTAAACATGGATATACAGAAGTTTTACCTCCATTTATGGCTAATAGAAATAGTTTTATAGGTACTGGTCAACTTCCTAAATTTGAAGAAGATATGTTCAAGATAGAAGGATTAGAGTATTTCTTAATACCAACAGCTGAAGTACCTGTTACTAATATACATGCTAATGAGATATTAGATGTTGCAGAACTTCCAATTAAATATTGTGCATATACTCCTTGTTTTAGATCTGAGGCAGGTTCAGCAGGAAGAGATACAAGAGGTTTAGTTAGACAACATCAATTTAATAAAGTTGAGTTAGTTAAGTTTGTTAAACCAGAAGATTCTTATAATGAATTAGAATCATTAACTCATGATGCTGAAACTATGCTACAAATGTTAGGTCTTCCATATAGAGTTGTAAAAATATGTACAGGGGATTTAGGATTTACAGCTGCATTTAAATATGATTTAGAAGTTTGGATGCCAAGTTACAATAGATATGTAGAGATATCTTCTTGTTCAAACTTTGAAGATTTCCAAGCAAGAAGAGCAGGAATAAGATTTAAAAGGGATAAAAAATCAAAAGCAGAATATGTTCACACTTTAAATGGTTCTGGATTAGCTATAGGAAGATGTCTAGCAGCTATACTAGAAAATTATCAGCAAGCAGATGGTTCTGTAGTAGTTCCTGAAGAATTAAGACCTTACATGGGTGTTGATGTTATAAGATAATACTCTATTGATATTATATGTAGAAATATATTTTGATGTAAAAGACATACTATGAATGAACAATAAATTAAAAAAGCTATGAAATTATTAAATTTCATAGCTTTTTTATGTGAATTTATATAATCAAATATCTATCATAAAATGCTAAACATCTTTATAAATCAACACTTATATAAATGGATAAAGATTATTTTGGAACTAATTTAAATAAAATATAGAGATATCTATTAATAATTAAATAAACAAAATAAAATTAAGTTGAATTATAAAATGAATTATGATAAGATAAGTTTGTTATAAGTTTTGGGAGGAATTATGGAAAGTTCATTTTATATGAAAGAAGCATTAAAAGAAGCATATAAAGCATATAATAAAAGAGAAACACCAATAGGAGCTATCATAGTTAAAGATAATCAGATAATAGCTAGAGCTCATAACCTTACAGAAACATTAAAAGATTCTACAGCTCATGCAGAGATTTTAGCAATAAAGCAAGCATCAGAAAAAATAGGTGGTTGGAGGTTGACTGATTGTGATTTGTATGTTACAATGGAACCTTGCATAATGTGTAGTGGTGCAATAGTTAATTCTAGAATAAAAAAGCTTATAATAGGGACAAGACATATAAAAAATTCATATATAGAAAAACAACATGAGTTTAAATTAGATTATTTTAATAATAATAATGTAAAAGTGGCTTTTGATGTTTTGCAAGAAGAATGCTCGATCATATTGCAAGAATTTTTTAAGGCATTAAGAAAAAGAGATTAAGGAGAGATGGTCGAGTGGTCGAAGGCGCTCGCCTGGAAAGCGAGTATATGGGTAAAACTGTATCGTGGGTTCAAATCCCACTCTCTCCGCCAGAAACAATAAAAGTAATTAAATATGGTTGTAATTTTGCTGTACTAGATGGGGAGGTAGCGGTGCCCTGTAACCTGCAATCCGCTATAGCAGGATTGAATTCCATCTAAAGGCTTATTTTCTGTAGGGCCGCCCTAAATAAGTGGTGTTGATGCTTAGGTCCTGCGCAATGAAAGCTCATGAACCCCGTCAGATCCGGAAGGAAGCAGCGGTAAGTGATCACTTTTGTGTGCCGCGGGGGTGCCTAAGTTGAGCTAACTGTTTTGGTAACGCCTATGGAATTAAGTCGATAGATGGTGTACAGCATTTAATATATAAAAGACTAATCCCTTAGATAATGAGGGATTTTTTTATTAATTTTACTAAAGAGAGGTAAAAAGATGCATAAAGCATTATATAGAGCATATAGACCACAAAAGTTTGAGGATGTTATTGGTCAAGATCATATTATTAAGACTTTAAAAAATCAAATATACAATGATAATATAGGACATGCTTATTTGTTTTGTGGGACAAGAGGTACTGGTAAGACATCTACTGCAAAGATTTTTTCAAGGGCAGTTAACTGTTTAAATAAAATAAATGAAGAACCTTGTAATGAGTGTGAGATATGTGAATCTATATTAAAGGACAATACAATGGATGTTGTAGAAATAGATGCAGCATCAAATAACAGTGTGGATGATATAAGAGAACTTAGAGAAAGTGTGAAATATTCTCCAGCTAATGCTAAATATAAAGTATATATAATAGATGAGGTTCATATGTTGTCTCAAGGAGCTTTTAATGCACTATTAAAAACATTAGAAGAGCCTCCATCATATGTAATATTTATATTGGCTACTACTGAACCTCACAAGATACCTGCAACTATTTTATCGAGATGCCAAAGATATGATTTTAAAAGAGTTACAGTTAAGGACATGACTCTTAGAATGAAAAGGATTTGTGAAGATGAAGGAATTGATATAGATGATAAAGCTCTTAATTTAATAGCTAGGAATTCTCAAGGAGCGCTTAGAGATGCTCTTAGTATATTAGACCAATGTATATCATTTGGAGAGAATAAAATAGATTATAAAGATGTTGTTGAATTGATGGGAAGCGTCAATATAGAGCAGTTATTTGAATTGTCTCAATGTATTGTGGAACAAGATACTAAAAAATCTCTAGAGATATTAAATGAATTTGTTTTATGGGGGAAAGATATAAGAAACCTTATAAATGATTTGATTGACCATTTTAGAAATTTAATGGTATGTAAGGTGTCATCAGAATTAGATGAAATAATTTCATTGCCAGAAGAAACTATAGAACAACTTAAGTTTCAATCTGAAAACATAGATATAAACGATTTGATAAGAATTTTAAATGTATTATCAATAACTCAAGATGATATAAAGTCATCTTCAAATCCAAGAGTTTTAGTGGAAATAACTATGATGAAAATTGCTCAACCAATGTTTGATGAAAGTAAGGAAGCTCTTATTAAAAGAGTTGAAAACTTAGAAAAAATGATTGAATCGGGAAGTTTTAAAGTTTTAAAACAGGGCAATAACAAAGAAAAAGAAGATGATGTCAATAGAGAAATAGATGTAAATAAAGAAAGTGTAGTTTATGAAGATGTAAAAAATGAGGATGTTATACTTATAGAGTCATCTTGGAAGAATATACTTAAACAAATTAAAAAAGATAAAAAAATGCCAATATATGCACTTTTAAGTGAGGTAAAAAGTTTTAACGTATATTCTAATATGTTGTATGTTATATTTAATGATAAATTTGATTTCGCGAAAACTAGACTAAGCTCCCAAGATACAATAACTTATTTAGAAAAAACAATAAGAGATGTTTTAAATAGAAGTTTTAGTGTGAAAATAGTATTGACATCAGAGGTCAAAGATATAAATCTTGAAGTTAAAGAGAAAAAGGATATTGGTGAAGAGATATTAAAGAACATAGTAGATGAAGAGATATTAGAAATAAAAGATAGTATTGATGAAAATGAAAGTAAATAATAAAATATTATTATGATATAATAATAAAATGAAAATAAGTTTAGGAGGAATAGTATTTATGGCTAAAAAAGGTTTTGGAGGCGGAATGATGCCTGGTGGTGGAAATATGAATAATTTATTAAAGCAGGCTCAAAAGATGCAAGAAAATATGCAAAAAGCTCAACAAGAGTTAGAAAATAAAGAAGTAGAAGCCTCAGTTGGTGGAGGAGCAGTTACTGTAAAGGTTAATGGTAAAAAAGAAGTTTTGGATATAACTATTAAGCCAGAAGTAGTTGACCCAGATGACATAGAAATGTTACAAGATTTAGTTTTAAGTGCGATAAATCAAGCATTGAGAAATATTGATGATATACAAGCAAATCAAATGAATAAGGTAACTGGAGGTATGAATATACCAGGGTTATTCTAGTAGGTGATATTTATGCAAGTTTATACAGGTCCAATAACGAGACTTATAGAAGAATTTTCAAAGCTTCCTGGAGTAGGAAGAAAGACTGCTCAAAGATTAGCATTTCATATAATTAGTATGAATACTAATGATGTGGAAGCTTTATCTAAGGCTATTATAGATGCAAAAAGAGAAATAAGATATTGCTCAATTTGTTGTAACATAACAGATACAGACCCATGTAGTATGTGTTCAAATAAAAGTAGAGATTCAAGTGTCATATGTGTTGTAGAAGATCCAAGAGATGTAGCAGCTATGGAGAGAACGAGAGAATTTAAAGGTAAATATCATGTATTAAATGGAGTGATTTCTCCAATGGATGGAATTGGACCAGATATGCTAAAAATAAAGGAGCTTATACAAAGGCTTGGCAATCAAGATGTCAAAGAGATAATAATGGCAACAAATCCTACAATTGAAGGAGAAGCTACAGCTATGTATATTGCTAGATTAGTAAAGCCAATGGGAATTAAAGTTACTAGGATAGCTCATGGTCTTCCTGTTGGAGGAGATTTAGAGTATGCAGATGAAGTTACAATATCAAAAGCATTAGAAGGTAGAAGAGAAATATAAAAATCGAGGTTAATACCTCGATTTTTGTAATTTTTTGGTGTTAAATTCAAATTAATTTTGATTTAGATTTATTGAATAAATTTCTTCTGTATTGTATAATTTGTTGTATAAATCATTTAAAAATTTTGATAGGGGTGCAACATGAAACCAATTATGAACTTAGAAGAACATAATGCAATGAAAGAAAAAAGAGTTAAAAAAATGAAATCGAAAGATAAACCTAAACATGATGATTTTGATGATATAAGTTTTTCTAATAAGAAAAAAACTAAGAAAACTGCACGTAACAAAAACACTGAATTCAGAAATAATTATAAAAACTATCAGTATGATTATGAAGAAGACTTTTATGAACCAATTTAATATTAAATAATTAGAAAATAAAAAATCCCTAATAGATAATATATACTATAGGGATTTTATTTATTTTATCAATTAGAAATTATACTTAAAATCAAATTAGCTATATTTTGTGCTGAATTTGATTTTCTTATTGATTTAATATTTCCTTTTAACATCTCTAATCTACTTGGGTCATCTATTAGAACCTTTAATAATATTGATAAATTATATTTCTTTGTAGTTCTAAGTGCAGCACCACAATTGGATAAAAAGTCTAGATTTTCTTCTTCTTGTCCAGGTATGTAATATGGAACTATCATAGGTACATCTTTTAAAAGTGCTTCAGTTGTAGTAAGTCCTCCAGGTTTACTTACTAATACATCTATAGAAGCTAAGATATCATTCATTTTATTAGTATATCCAAGAACACATACATTTTTATTATGAGAACGAGACATAAGTTTTTTTTCTATTTTTTCTTTCAAGTTTTCATTCCTACCAGTTATCACAAGTATCTGAAAGTCTCTATCAGTGTCTAATAACTCATCTAGTGTTTCTTTTATATTTCCAGCTCCAAAGCTACCACCCATAAGTAAAACTGTCAATTTATCAGGCGATAAATTTAACTCAGAAAGAACAACTTCTTTATCCCTATGGGAAAGAAATGATTTCTCTACAGGAATTCCAAAGGTTCTAATTTTGCTAGATTCAACTCCATCAAATACCAATAATTCTTTTACATATTCATGACCAACTATATAATAATCAATTTCATTTTGTATCCATGTAGAATGTGTAGTATAATCAGTTAATACAGAAATAAGTGGAGGAACATTAATCGTGTTTGTGTGATGTTTATAAAAATACTCTGTATAAGTATTTGATTCATTATTATGTAAGTTAAAGTTTTTTTTCAATGTACTAAGAGCAATCATTGGAAAAGGATGTGTTCCAATAATTAAATCTGGTTTTGTATTTCTAATAAGTTTTTTAAATTTTTTTGCCATAAATGTTATTATTAAATTGTCTTTAAATTCATTTTTTGATAAAAGATTCGTTTCAGATAATCTATATACACTGCCATATGCTTTAGGTGTATATATAGCAGATTTTTCATATCCTCTTGAAATTATCTTATCCATTGTGTTATTAACTAATTTTAAACTATCTATTATTTCACATTCAATTGGTTCTCCATCAATTGTTTTGGAAGTAAGCTCTTCTTTAATAGCTAGAGCAGCTCTATTATGTCCACCACCAGTGGAAGCAGACATGATTAATACTTTTTTGCTCATAATAAAATCCTCCTAAAATGTAGCATAGTATTTGTATGATATTATATTTTGATATATATAAATTGTCATTGTAAATCAAATTATTAATAAATTATTTTTTAATATTAATCTAATACAAGATTACAAAAATTACAAGTGAAAGAAATGTAAATTAATCTTAGAAAATATATGCTATTATAAATATCTATTACAAATAAAAAATTTAATTATAGAATAAAAAGGAAGATTGAGCATAGAATATATATTAGTTTTATGAAATAAACACTTCTAAACAGTATTAAATTTAAAAATTTGAATATAAAAAATATCTGAGAAATAAAAAATTAAAAAAAATGAAAAATTATATTGACTTGGATAAATAAAGGTGATATAGTATTACTTGTCCTTGAAAAAAGGAAAAAGAAATAAACACGAACATTGAAAATTAAACAGTAGGTTAATTTATATTAAGAAACAAACCATAAAGCCAGATATTTTGATAACAATAGTATCTGAGCCTGATAAACTTTTATTTGAGAGTTTGATCCTGGCTCAGGATGAACGCTGGCGGCGTGCCTAACACATGCAAGTTGAGCGATTTACTTCGGTAAAGAGCGGCGGACGGGTGAGTAACGCGTGGGTAACCTACCCTGTACACACGGATAACATACCGAAAGGTATGCTAATACGGGATAATATATTTGAGAGGCATCTCTTAAATATCAAAGGTGAGCCAGTACAGGATGGACCCGCGTCTGATTAGCTAGTTGGTAAGGTAGCGGCTTACCAAGGCGACGATCAGTAGCCGACCTGAGAGGGTGATCGGCCACATTGGAACTGAGACACGGTCCAAACTCCTACGGGAGGCAGCAGTGGGGAATATTGCACAATGGGCGAAAGCCTGATGCAGCAACGCCGCGTGAGTGATGAAGGCCTTCGGGTCGTAAAACTCTGTCCTCAAGGAAGATAATGACGGTACTTGAGGAGGAAGCCCCGGCTAACTACGTGCCAGCAGCCGCGGTAATACGTAGGGGGCTAGCGTTATCCGGATTTACTGGGCGTAAAGGGTGCGTAGGCGGTCTTTCAAGTCAGGAGTGAAAGGCTACGGCTCAACCGTAGTAAGCTCTTGAAACTGGGAGACTTGAGTGCAGGAGAGGAGAGTGGAATTCCTAGTGTAGCGGTGAAATGCGTAGATATTAGGAGGAACACCAGTTGCGAAGGCGGCTCTCTGGACTGTAACTGACGCTGAGGCACGAAAGCGTGGGGAGCAAACAGGATTAGATACCCTGGTAGTCCACGCTGTAAACGATGAGTACTAGGTGTCGGGGGTTACCCCCCTCGGTGCCGCAGCTAACGCATTAAGTACTCCGCCTGGGAAGTACGCTCGCAAGAGTGAAACTCAAAGGAATTGACGGGGACCCGCACAAGTAGCGGAGCATGTGGTTTAATTCGAAGCAACGCGAAGAACCTTACCTAAGCTTGACATCCCAATGACATCTCCTTAATCGGAGAGTTCCCTTCGGGGACATTGGTGACAGGTGGTGCATGGTTGTCGTCAGCTCGTGTCGTGAGATGTTGGGTTAAGTCCCGCAACGAGCGCAACCCTTGTCTTTAGTTGCCATCATTAAGTTGGGCACTCTAGAGAGACTGCCAGGGATAACCTGGAGGAAGGTGGGGATGACGTCAAATCATCATGCCCCTTATGCTTAGGGCTACACACGTGCTACAATGGGTAGTACAGAGGGTTGCCAAGCCGTAAGGTGGAGCTAATCCCTTAAAGCTACTCTCAGTTCGGATTGTAGGCTGAAACTCGCCTACATGAAGCTGGAGTTACTAGTAATCGCAGATCAGAATGCTGCGGTGAATGCGTTCCCGGGTCTTGTACACACCGCCCGTCACACCACGGGAGTTGGAGACGCCCGAAGCCGATTATCTAACCTTTTGGAAGAAGTCGTCGAAGGTGGAATCAATAACTGGGGTGAAGTCGTAACAAGGTAGCCGTATCGGAAGGTGCGGCTGGATCACCTCCTTTCTAAGGAGAATTACCTACTGTTTAATTTTGAGGGTTCGTTTTTACGAATACTCAAAATTAGCACTTTAAGCAACATAATAAACTGAACGAATGTTAAGTTTGTTTGTTGGCACTGTGCATTAGCACTTTAAGCAACGGGATTTATCCGTTGGCGACGTGCGTTAGCACTTTGAAAACTGCATATATATTTAGTGATATGACATCTAATTTGTAATATATAAAGCTGATAACTTTTAAAAATTATCAAGTTGATAGACTTTAATCTATCAAACCTTTTTAACTGGTCAAGTTATTAAGGGTGCAGGGCGGATGCCTTGGCACTAGGAGCCGATGAAGGACGTGATAAGCTGCGATAAGCTTCGGGGAGTTGCACGTAAACTTTGATCCGAAGATTTCCGAATGAGGAAACTCACTTAGAGTAATGTCTAAGTATCATTAAGTGAATACATAGCTTAATGAGGGGAACTCAGGGAACTGAAACATCTAAGTACCTGAAGGAAGAGAAAGAAATTCGATTCCGTAAGTAGCGGCGAGCGAACGCGGAAGAGCCCAAACCATTAAAGTTTTCTTTATTGGGGTTGCGGACATATCATAACGAAGAGGTATCGTAATTGAAGAGGTTTGGAAAGACCCACCACAGAAGGTAATAGTCCTGTATGTTAAACGAGAAGACTTTAGATATGATCCAGAGTACCACGGGACACGTGAAACCCTGTGGGAAGCAGGAGGGACCACCCTCCAAGGCTAAATACTACCTAGTGACCGATAGCGTATAGTACCGTGAGGGAAAGGTGAAAAGAACCCCGGGAGGGGAGTGAAATAGAACCTGAAACCCTGCACTTACAAGCTGTGGAAGCACATTTCTTGTGTGACCGCGTACTTTTTGTAGAACGGGCCAACGAGTTACGTTAAGTAGCAAGGTTAAGCACTTAAGGTGTGGAGCCGTAGCGAAAGCGAGTTTTAACTGAGCGTTCAGTTACTTGACGTAGACCCGAAACCGGGCGACCTACCCATGAGCAGGATGAAGCGAAAGTAAAATTTCGTGGAGGTCCGAACCCACGAGCGTTGAAAAGCTCGGGGATGACTTGTGGGTAGCGGTGAAATTCCAATCGAGCCCGGAGATAGCTGGTTCTCCCCGAAATAGCTTTAGGGCTAGCCTCAAGGTGAGAGATACGGAGGTAGAGCACTGAATGTCCTAGGGGGTATTGCACCTACCGAAGACTATCAAACTCCGAATGCCGTCATCTTATACTTGGGAGTCAGACTGTGGGTGATAAGATTCATAGTCGAAAGGGCAACAGCCCAGATCGTCAGCTAAGGTCCCTAAATGTAAGTTAAGTGGTAAAGGATGTGGGATTGCACAGACAACCAGGATGTTGGCTTAGAAGCAGCCACTCATTCAAAGAGTGCGTAATAGCTCACTGGTCGAGTGATCCTGCGCCGAAGATTTCCGGGGCTAAAACTTACTACCGAAGCTACGGCATCATTATGATGGGTAGGGGAGCTTCCCATACGGGTTGAAGCATGACCGTAAGGACATGTGGACAGTATGGGAGTGAGAATGTTGGCATGAGTAGCGAGATGTGGGTGAGAATCCCACAGGCCGTAAACCCAAGGTTTCCAGGGGAAGGTTCGTCCGCCCTGGGTTAGTCGGGACCTAAGCTGAGGCCGAAAGGCGTAGGTGATGGACAACAGGTTGATATTCCTGTACTACCGATAACCGTTTGAGAGATGGGATGACACAGTAGGATAAGCTAAGCACACTGTTGGTTATGTGTGCCCAAGCATTGAGGCAGTCAGAGTAGGTAAATCCGCTTTGATAATGCTGGGATGTGATGGGGAGCGAAATTTAGTAGCGAAGTAGCTGATTTCACACTGTCAAGAAAAGTCTCTATCGAGGTTAAAGGTACCCGTACCGCAAACCGACACAGGTGGGTGAGGAGAGTATCCTAAGGCCCGCGAGAGAACTGTTGTTAAGGAACTCGGCAAAATGACCCCGTAACTTAGGGATAAGGGGTGCCACCATCCGGTGGCCGCAGAGAATAGGCCCAAGCGACTGTTTACCAAAAACATAGGTTTCTGCTAAGTCGCAAGACGATGTATAGGAGCTGACGCCTGCCCGGTGCTGGAAGGTTAAGGGGATCTGTTAGAGCAATCGAAGCAGTGAACTTAAGCCCCAGTAAACGGCGGCCGTAACTATAACGGTCCTAAGGTAGCGAAATTCCTTGTCGGGTAAGTTCCGACCCGCACGAAAGGCGTAACGATTTGGGCACTGTCTCAACAACAGACTCGGTGAAATTGTAATTCCGGTGAAGATGCCGGATACCTGCGACAGGACGGAAAGACCCCATGGAGCTTTACTGTAGCTTGACATTGGGTCTTGGTACTACATGTACAGGATAGGTGGGAGGCTTTGAAACCAGGACGCCAGTTTTGGCGGAGCCATCCTTGGGATACCACCCTTGTAGTACTGGGACTCTAACCATAGGCCATGAATCTGGTCTTGGGACACTGTCAGGTGGGCAGTTTGACTGGGGCGGTCGCCTCCCAAAAGGTAACGGAGGCGCTCAAAGGTTCTCTCAGTACGGTCGGAAATCGTACGTAGAGTGTAAAGGCAAAAGAGAGCTTGATTGCAAGACATACAGGTCGAGCAAGGATGAAAATCGGACTTAGTGATCCGGTGGTTCTGCGTGGAAGGGCCATCGCTCAACGGATAAAAGCTACCCTGGGGATAACAGGCTTATCTCCCCCAAGAGTCCACATCGACGGGGAGGTTTGGCACCTCGATGTCGGCTCATCACATCCTGGGGCTGTAGTAGGTCCCAAGGGTTGGGCTGTTCGCCCATTAAAGTGGTACGCGAGCTGGGTTCAGAACGTCGTGAGACAGTTCGGTCCCTATCCGTCGCAGGCGTAGGAAATTTGAGAAGACCTGTCCTTAGTACGAGAGGACCGGGATGGACGTACCTCTGGTGTACCAGTTGTTCTGCCAAGGGCATGGCTGGGTAGCTATGTACGGAATGGATAAGCGCTGAAAGCATCTAAGCGCGAAGCCAACTTCAAGATAAGATTTCCCACCGCAAGGGTAAGACCCCAGAAAGACTATCTGGTTGATAGGTCGAAGGTGTAAGTGCAGCAATGTATTTAGCTTATCGATACTAATAGGTCGAGGACTTGACCAAATTATTTGATGTTCATTCAATAAAATATATGTGTAGTTTTTAGAGTGTTAACTCTAGATAAAGTACTAACTTCAATTAATATGGTATATATCATATTAAACAATTACTATTTAGTACTTTAAAACTATTGACATTTAAAAATAAAGATGTTAATATAATACTTGTCTTATAAATAGGCAATATGTGGTTATAATAGCAAAGAGGATACACCTGTTCCCATTCCGAACACAGAAGTTAAGCTCTTTAGCGCTGATGGTACTTGGTGGGAAACTGCCTGGGAGAGTAGGACATAGCCACGTGGATATTCCAAGGTAGCTCAACGGTGGAGCAACCGGCTGTTAACCGGTAGGCTGTGGGTTCGAGCCCCACCCTTGGAGCCAAAAAGCCGAAGTGGCGGAACTGGCAGACGCACAGGACTTAAAATCCTGCGGGACTTACCTCTCGTACCGGTTCGATTCCGGTCTTCGGCACTTATAAAACAATATCGCGGAGTGGAGCAGTTGGCAGCTCGTCGGGCTCATAACCCGAAGGTCGTAGGTTCGAGTCCTGCCTCCGCAACCATTAAAAATCAAAACGGCTCGTTGGTCAAGAGGTTAAGACACCGCCCTTTCACGGCGGTAACAGGGGTTCAATTCCCCTACGAGTCACCAATTAAATATGCGGGTGTAGCTCAATGGTAGAGTTCTGGCCTTCCAAGCCAGCTGTGAGGGTTCGATCCCCTTCACCCGCTCCAAAAATGGGACCATAGCTCAGCTGGGAGAGCACCTGCCTTACAAGCAGGGGGTCACAGGTTCGAGCCCTGTTGGTCCCACCATTTGCGGCCTGGTAGTTCAGTTGGTTAGAATGCCAGCCTGTCACGCTGGAGGTCGAGGGTTCGAACCCCTTCCAGGTCGCCAAAACAAAAAAGTGCTGGTGTGGCTCAACGGTAGAGCAGCTGACTTGTAATCAGCAGGTTGTAGGTTCGATTCCTATCACCAGCTCCATGTAAAATTAATACGGAGGATTTCCCGAGCGGCCAAAGGGGGCAGACTGTAAATCTGTTGTCATCGACTTCGGTGGTTCGAATCCACCATCCTCCACCAAAAAATGCGCGGATGTGGCGGAATTGGCAGACGCACTAGACTTAGGATCTAGCGCCATTGGCGTGGGGGTTCGACTCCCTTCATCCGCACCATTTTTATTTGATTTGTACATATATAATTGTGGGTGCATAGCTCAGCTGGATAGAGCAACGCCCTTCTAAGGCGTGTGTCCGGGGTTCGAATCCCTGTGCGCTCACCACATATATTGGGGATTAGCCAAGTCGGTAAGGCACATGACTTTGACTCATGTATGCGTAGGTTCGAGTCCTGCATCCCCAGCCAAATAATATATTTGCTAAACTATATTTAAATTATTTCTATTTTGAATATAGTTAGGTATGATTTTAAAGTAAGTTTAAGTATCTTAATGTGGAGAGGTGTCCGAGTGGTTTAAGGAGCTGGTCTTGAAAACCAGTGACTTCGAAAGGGGCCGTGGGTTCGAATCCCACCCTCTCCGCCAAATGCCCAGATAGCTCAGTCGGTAGAGCAGGGGACTGAAAATCCCCGTGTCGGTGGTTCGATTCCGCCTCTGGGCACCAAAGTATGGCGGTATAGCTTAGTTGGCTAGAGCGTTCGGTTCATACCCGAAAGGTCATAGGTTCGACTCCTATTACCGCTACTAAAATTTAATGTGGGCCATTAGCTCAGTTGGTTAGAGCGCCCGGCTCATAACCGGTAGGTCTGGGGTTCGAGTCCCTGATGGCCCACCACATTAAATTAAGCAAATAGCTTCGAGGTGTAGCGCAGTTTGGTAGCGCACATGGTTTGGGACCATGGGGCCGGGGGTTCGAGTCCCTTCACCTCGACCAATTAAGGTGGGTATAGCTCAGTTGGTTAGAGCGCCAGATTGTGGCTCTGGAGGTCGTGAGTTCGACTCTCATTATCCACCCCAACTAATATGGTCTATTAGCTCAGTCGGTAGAGCACCTGACTTTTAATCAGGGTGTCCCGCGTTCGAGTCGCGGATAGATCACCAAAAGGCGGCGACATAGCCAAGTGGTAAGGCAGTGGACTGCAACTCCTTGATCCCCAGTTCGAATCTGGGTGTCGCCTCCAATATATTCCAAGGTAGCTCAACGGTGGAGCAACCGGCTGTTAACCGGTAGGCTGTGGGTTCGAGCCCCACCCTTGGAGCCAAAAAAGCCGAAGTGGCGGAACTGGCAGACGCACAGGACTTAAAATCCTGCGGGACTTACCTCTCGTACCGGTTCGATTCCGGTCTTCGGCACTTATAAAACAATATCGCGGAGTGGAGCAGTTGGCAGCTCGTCGGGCTCATAACCCGAAGGTCGTAGGTTCGAGTCCTGCCTCCGCAACCATTAAAAATCAAAACGGCTCGTTGGTCAAGAGGTTAAGACACCGCCCTTTCACGGCGGTAACAGGGGTTCAATTCCCCTACGAGTCACCAATTAAATATGCGGGTGTAGCTCAATGGTAGAGTTCTGGCCTTCCAAGCCAGCTGTGAGGGTTCGATCCCCTTCACCCGCTCCAAAAATGGGACCATAGCTCAGCTGGGAGAGCACCTGCCTTACAAGCAGGGGGTCACAGGTTCGAGCCCTGTTGGTCCCACCATTTGCGGCCTGGTAGTTCAGTTGGTTAGAATGCCAGCCTGTCACGCTGGAGGTCGAGGGTTCGAACCCCTTCCAGGTCGCCAAAACAAAAAAATGCTGGTGTGGCTCAACGGTAGAGCAGCTGACTTGTAATCAGCAGGTTGTAGGTTCGATTCCTATCACCAGCTCCATGTAAAATTAATACGGAGGATTTCCCGAGCGGCCAAAGGGGGCAGACTGTAAATCTGTTGTCATCGACTTCGGTGGTTCGAATCCACCATCCTCCACCAAAAAAATGCGCGGATGTGGCGGAATTGGCAGACGCACTAGACTTAGGATCTAGCGCCATTGGCGTGGGGGTTCGACTCCCTTCATCCGCACCATTTTTATTCAATTTAATAAACGAGCGGGAATAGTTCAGTGGTAGAGCGCAACCTTGCCAAGGTTGAAGTCGCGAGTTCGAATCTCGTTTCCCGCTCCAAATTTTATGTTTATATTGTAATGTGGGTGCATAGCTCAGCTGGATAGAGCAACGCCCTTCTAAGGCGTGTGTCCGGGGTTCGAATCCCTGTGCGCTCACCACATATATATTGGGGATTAGCCAAGTCGGTAAGGCACATGACTTTGACTCATGTATGCGTAGGTTCGAGTCCTGCATCCCCAGCCAAATAACATGGTCTATTAGCTCAGTCGGTAGAGCACCTGACTTTTAATCAGGGTGTCCCGCGTTCGAGTCGCGGATAGATCACCAATGGAGAGGTGTCCGAGTGGTTTAAGGAGCTGGTCTTGAAAACCAGTGACTTCGAAAGGGGCCGTGGGTTCGAATCCCACCCTCTCCGCCAAATGCCCAGATAGCTCAGTCGGTAGAGCAGGGGACTGAAAATCCCCGTGTCGGTGGTTCGATTCCGCCTCTGGGCACCAAAATATGGCGGTATAGCTTAGTTGGCTAGAGCGTTCGGTTCATACCCGAAAGGTCATAGGTTCGACTCCTATTACCGCTACCAAAATTTAATGTGGGCCATTAGCTCAGTTGGTTAGAGCGCCCGGCTCATAACCGGTAGGTCTGGGGTTCGAGTCCCTGATGGCCCACCACATTAAATTATGAATACATGGTGGGTATAGCTCAGTTGGTTAGAGCGCCAGATTGTGGCTCTGGAGGTCGTGAGTTCGACTCTCATTATCCACCCCAACTAATACGGTCTATTAGCTCAGTCGGTAGAGCACCTGACTTTTAATCAGGGTGTCCCGCGTTCGAGTCGCGGATAGATCACCAAAAAGGCGGCGACATAGCCAAGTGGTAAGGCAGTGGACTGCAACTCCTTGATCCCCAGTTCGAATCTGGGTGTCGCCTCCAATAAAAATGCGCTCATAGCTCAACTGGATAGAGTGTCTGACTACGAATCAGAAGGTTAGGGGTTCGAGTCCCTTTGGGCGCACCATATAAACATCGAGGGATTATAGCTCAGCTGGGAGAGCACCTGCCTTACAAGCAGGGGGTCACAGGTTCGAGCCCTGTTAATCCCACCAGTGCAAACCTCTAGTAATTTTACTAGAGGTTTTATTTTTGATTAAAAAAGTTTTTATATTTTGGAGGTAAGGAACTTGTATATAATAATAGGAAATGAAATAGTTGATAGCGAAGAACTAAAAGTAACTATAGATAAAAATAGCAAATTTAAAGTTGAAAAAGATTTAAGTAAAAGTACAAAGAGAGAAGATGTAATTGCGTATCAGTTAAGTATAGATTTGAGTTACTTAGATACTATAATAAGTGAACAATATGATTCTGTTAACTTATCTGATGAAGAAAAATTTGATGAATATATGACTTTATCTGATGAACTTGCACTAGATTTAGAAGAATTTATGCCAAAATACACAATAATAAATGCTAGAGCATATAAATTAGATGAGGTAGATGGAGTCGTAAAAATAATATTGGCTATAGCTTATGCAGATTTAGGTCATTTAAAACTTTCAGATGTAGTGAAGAGGGTATCTAGACAAATAGATTAGGGTATGAACGATATTAAAAAAATATATAAAATCTTACGTAAAGATGAAAATAATTATGTAAACGTAAGAAAAAACAGTATAAAATCAAGTCAATTGTAGAAATTTTCACATAAATTTGCCTGAAATTCCATAAAAAATGCCTTAATTTTAGTGAGGTAAATTGAGTTTACACAGTCTAAAAATTACTTATATTTATAAATTTATCTTATTAATTAAGGAACTTGCTTAAACATCTTCAAAAATAAAGTATTTTAGTCTATAATCTTTAATATTACACAAACAATAAAGGAGAAGAATAGAGTATGCTTAAAAAGTTTAATAAAATACTAGTAGCTAATAGAGGCGAAATAGCTATAAGAATATTTAGAGCCTGTTCAGAATTGGGGATAAAAAGTGTTGGTATATATAGTAAAGAAGATAAATATGGATTATTTAGAACAAAAGCAGATGAATCATATCTGATAGGGGAAGGCAAAGGTCCAATAGATGCATATCTAGACATGGATGGAATAATTGACTTGGCGAAGAGAAAAAAAGTTGATGCGATACATCCAGGATATGGTTTTCTAGCAGAGAATGCAGAGTTTGCTCGTAAATGTGAAGAGAATGGAATTACTTTTATAGGACCATCATCTAAAGTAATGAATATGATGGGAGATAAGATAAATTCTAAGAAAATCGCAAAAGAAGTTAATGTTCAAACTATACCAGGTGTAGAAAAAGCAATAAAAAGTACTGAAGAAGCAAAAGAAGTTGCAAATAAAATAGGTTATCCTGTTATGATAAAAGCATCTAACGGTGGTGGTGGTAGAGGTATGAGAATTGTACACCGTGAAGAAGACTTAGAGATTGAATATGAGACTGCTTGTAGTGAATCAAGAAAAGCTTTTGGAGAAGATATCATATTTATAGAAAAATATATAGCTGATCCAAAACATATAGAAGTTCAAATATTAGGAGATAACTATGGAAATATAGTTCATTTATACGAAAGAGACTGTTCTGTTCAAAGAAGACACCAAAAAATAATAGAATATGCCCCAGCTTTTTCACTAGATGATAAAGTAAGACAAGAAATATGTGAAGATGCAGTTAAATTATCAAAACATGTTGGCTATTCTAATGCTGGTACATTAGAGTTCTTAGTAGATGCTAATGGTGGACATTATTTTATAGAAATGAACACAAGAGTACAAGTTGAACATACTGTAACAGAGATGGTTACAGGAATAGATATAGTTCAAAGTCAAATACTAATAGCTCAAGGTTATAGTTTAGATAGTGAAGAAATAAATATAAAATCACAAGATGATGTAGAAATAAGAGGGTATTCTATCCAATGTAGAATAACTACAGAAGACCCTAAGAATAAATTTATGCCTGATACAGGAAAAATTCAAGTTTATAGAACTGGTTCAGGATTTGGTATAAGACTAGATGGTGGAAATGGATTTACAGGTGCAAATATAAGTCCTCACTATGATAGTTTGTTAGTTAAAACAATTTCTTGGGATAGAACATTCCAAGGAGCTATAAATAAAACTATAAGATCAGTAAAAGAGCTTAGAGTTAGAGGAGTTAAAACTAATGTAGGATTCTTAGTTAATGTTTTAAATAATCCTATATTCTCAAATGGTAAATGTAGTACTAAGTTTATAGATGAAAATCCAGATTTATTTGAAATAACAGAAAGTAAAGATAGAGGTACAAAATTACTTCAATTTATAGGGGATGTAATTGTAAATGATAATGCTTGTAAAGAAAAACCACTATTTGATGCATTACATGACCCAAGAATGGATAAAGATGGTTCAAAGGCAGAAGGAAGCAAAATACTTTTTGATAAGTTAGGCAAATCTGCATATATAGAAAAGATAAAAAATGATAAGAAATTGTTGCTAACAGATACAACAATGAGAGATGCACATCAATCATTATTAGCAACAAGAATAAGAACATATGATTTATTAAAAGCTGCTCAGCCAACAGAAAAATATCAAAAAGATTTATTCTCACTTGAAATGTGGGGTGGAGCTACTTATGATGTTGCATATAGATTTTTAAAAGAATCACCTTGGCGTAGATTGCAAAAGCTAAGAGAGGAAATACCAAGTATAATGTTCCAAATGTTGCTTAGAGCATCAAATGGAGTTGGATATAAAAACTACCCAGATAATGTAATAGAAGAATTTACAAAAGAATCTGCTAGACAAGGTATAGATGTATTTAGAATATTTGACTCATTAAACTGGGTTGAAAATATGAAACCATCTATAAATACAGCTTTAGAAACTGGAAAAATTGTTGAAGCAACTATGTGTTATACAGGTGATATACTAGATAAGACTAAAACTAAGTATAATCTAGAATATTATATTAAGATGGCACAAGAATTAGAAAGTTTAGGAGCAGATATAATAGCAATAAAAGATATGTCAGGACTTCTTAAACCATATTCAGCTTACACTCTAGTTAAAGAGCTAAAGAAAAATATAAAAGCACCAATACATTTACACACTCATGATACAAGTGGAAATGGTGTAGCAACTTGTTTGATGGCATCAGAAGCTGGTGTAGATATAATTGATGCTGCATTAGAATCTATGGCAGGGCTTACAAGTCAACCGTCACTTAATGCGATAGTAGAAGCTCTTAAAAATACAGAAAGAGATACGGGTATAGATTTATTTGGATATGATGAGTTAGGTAAATATTATAAGGATTTAAGAAAAGTTTATAGCAAATTTGAAAGTGATTTAACTAACTCTTGCGCAGAAATATATAATTTTGAAATACCAGGTGGTCAATATACAAACTTAAAACCTCAAGCTGATAGTTTAGGATTAGTTAATAGATTTGACGAAGTTAAAGAAAAATATAAAGAAGCTAATGAAGTAGTAGGAGATATAATAAAAGTTACTCCATCTTCAAAGGTTGTAGGAGACTTAGCTATCTTTATGACTAAAAATAAATTAGATAAAGACAATATAATTGAAGAAGGTAAAAACTTATCATTCCCAGATTCTGTTGTGGACTACTGTAAAGGTATGATTGGTCAACCAGAAGGTGGAATACCAAAAGATTTACAAGAAGTAGTTTTAAAAGGCGAAGAAGCTATTACAGTAAGACCTGGTTCATTATTACCAGCAGAAGATTTTGATGAAATAGCTAAATATCTAGATGAGAAATATGATATAAATGCTAATATAAGAAATGTTATAAGTTACGCTTTATATCCAAAAGTTTATGAGGATTATATCAAGCATTTACAACACTATAATGATATATCTAAACTTGAAAGTGATGTATTCTTCTATGGTTTAAATAAAAATGAAGAATGTGAAGTAGAGATAGAAGAAGGTAAAGTATTAACAATAAGATTAGTTGAAATCGGTGAAGTTAAGGAAAATGGATTTAGAACTATAGGATTTGAATTGAATGGAATGGTTAGAGAAGTAGAAATAAAAGATAGAAACTTCTCTGGTAAAATTCATAATGTTGAGAAAGCGGATATGAATGACCCTCTTCAAATTGGAGCAAGTATACCAGGAAAAGTTATAAAAATAATGGTTAAAGAAGAGGATGAAGTAAAAGCTAATCAACCACTAATAGTTATAGAAGCTATGAAAATGGAGACTATAATAGTTGCTAAGACTGATGGAGTAATTAAGTCAATCAAAGTAAAAGAAGATGATATGGTTGAAGATAAACAATTATTAATGATAATGAAGTAATTGAATTAAGATAATTAAAAAAACACTCTAGAACATTTAATAAAAAATGTTTTAGAGTGTTTTTATTTATTTAAATTAAATTTTTGTTAAAAAAAAGAGGAAAATTACATCCATATGTAGAAATAAAGCTAGTAAGGAAAATGTTATCTAAAAATTCTAAAAATAATAAACATTTTCTGGACTATTTCTTAGGAAATAACAGCTAAGAGAAAATACATAAATTTAAAAGGTGGGTGCTTATATGAAGGTTTATGATAGTAAAATGTTGAGAAATGTAGCGGTATTAGGACATAGCGGATGTGGAAAAACAAATCTAATCGAAACTATAGCTTACACAGCAAACACTAATAAGATACCTAAATTAACAGACAAGGTAAATATGACTTATAGTATGGGATTAATACCTATAGAGTATAATGATTATAAGTTTAACTTATTGGATACCCCAGGATATTTTGACTTTAGCGGAGACGTTGTATCATCTCTTAGAGCAAGTGATGCAGCAATAATAGTAATAGATGCAACAGCACCTATTCAAGTTGGTACAGAGAAATCATTGGAACTAACTGAGAGTATTCCTAAGATAATGTTTATAAATAAAATAGATAATGAAAAAGCAAGATATAAAGACGCAATAGCAATGTTAAGAGAAAAGTACAACAATAAGATAGTTCCTATGATAAGTCCTATATATAAAGATAAAAACTTTGTAAAGTTACATAATGTATTTGAAAACATAGATGATTTAGAAGGTGAATTCAAGGAACAAGCTATGAGTGTTAAAGAAGCATTAATGGAACTTATAGCAGAGACAGATGACCAAATATTAGATAAATATTTTAATGGTGAAGAATTAACTACAGAAGAAATACAAAAAGGTATTGTTATAGGGATACAAAGAGGTGATATTATACCTGTAATATGTGGTTCAACTATAAATAATATAGGAACAAAAGAAATATTAGATACTATATCAAATTACCTAGAACCTATTTTTACAGAAGAAAGTAAACCATTTAGAGGATTAGTATTTAAGACTATGGTTGACCCATTTGTTGGTAAAATGTCATATATAAAAATTACTGAAGGTGTACTTTCTAAAGATAAAGATATCTTTAATATAAATAAAAATGTAAAGGAAAAGATAGCTAATATATATACATTGAAAAATAGTGAATTAGTGGAAGTAGAAAAAGCTAAAGCTGGAGATGTAGTAGTAGTAACTAAAATTAACTCTCTAAAAACAGGAGATACCATATCTATAGATAAAGATGCAGAAGCTTTGGAAAATATAGATTTCCCTAAGCCACAGATATACTATGCAGTAACTCCTAAGAATAAAGGTGATGAAGAAAAAGTAGCATCTGTATTAAATAAACTAGTAGAAGAAGACCCTACATTACATTCTTATAGAAATACAGAGACAAAACAAGCCCTTTTAGGAGGACAAGGAGAACTTCATATAAAAACAATTAAAAATAAAATGAAAGATAAATTTGGTGTTGATGTTGAACTAAATGACCTTAAAGTGCCTTATAGAGAAACTATAAAAGGGACAGCAGATGTACAAGGAAAACATAAAAAACAATCAGGTGGTCATGGTCAATATGGAGATGTAAAAATAAGATTTGAAAGATGTGAATCTGATTTTGAATTTACAGAAGAGATATTTGGAGGTTCTGTACCAAAACAATATATACCTGCAGTTGAAAAAGGTTTAAAAGACTCTATGCAAAAAGGTGTATTAGCTGGTTATCCTGTTACAAATATAAAAGCTACACTTTATGATGGTTCATATCATGATGTAGACTCTTCTGAAATGGCCTTTAAAATGGCAGCAAGTGCAGCTTTTAAAAAGGGTATGGAAGAGGCTCATCCAATACTACTAGAACCTATAATGAAATTAAAGATAACTGTGCCAGAAGAATATATGGGAGATGTTATGGGTGATATAAATAAGAGAAGAGGAAAAATATTTGGAATGGAGCCAGATAATAAAGGTAAACAAATAATATTTGCAGAAGCACCACAGGCAGAAACATTTAAATATGCAATAGATTTAAGAGCAATGACACAAGGTAGAGGATACTTTGAAATGGAATTAGCAAAATATGGAGAAGTACCATCACAATTTGCAGAAAAAATAATTGGATTAGCTACTGCAAAATAATAAGCAAAATATAATAGTAAATAATTAATAGGATACTATTAAAAATATTTTTTGTATTTAAACTAGGTATAGGTTTTTTAGACAAACATATACCTAGTTTTTTATGTATTTTTAATGGATAAAAAATAAAAAGTACTTTCTTAAAAGGTTTAATAAAAAGAAAGTATTTTTTTATTATTATTTTTTAGAAATGTTTAATAATAAAAGTGAGAAGGTATATTTAAAATATAGAAGATATATAAAAGTATTGAGACCTAATAAAGCAAAAGTTTTAAATTTATTTATTATAAGTATAATAAATAAAACCTTACAATCAGTGAAGTCATAAACTCATATCTAGATTGTTATAAAAAATATAAAAATATATAATTTAGGGCTTTAAAAATTTAAATAATAGGTGTAAAATAATAGTCAAAGAAAGTCAAAATTAAAAAGGTGTGTGGTGATATTAATGGCAACTATGACAGATATAATTGAAAAATTTATTAAAGATTTGATGGAAGAAGATAATAGCATACAAATTCAAAGAAATGAACTAGCAAACTTGTTTAGTTGTGCACCATCACAAATAAATTATGTGTTAACAACAAGATTTACAATAGATAAAGGATATTATATTGAAAGTAAAAAAGGTGGCGGAGGATATGTTCAGATAGAAAAAATACGAAAAAGTAAAGATGGGCATATTAGAGAACTTTTAAATGAAAAGATAGGAAATCAAATATCATATAAAAAAGCAAAAGAATTATTGGAAAGTTTAAAAGAGTCAGGTCTAATTAGTGAAAGAGAATTAAAATTAATATTATATGCAATAGATGATAAATCATTATGTATGCCAATATATGAATTAAAAGAGAAGGTAAGGTCTAACATTCTAAAGAATATAATAATAGGGTTATTTAGTATAGAGGAGTGATAGTTTATGCTATGTCAAAAATGTAATAAGAATAAAGCATCCGTATATTATAATAAAATAGTCAATGGAGAAAAGACAGAAATGTACCTATGCAGTGAATGTGCAAAAGAGAATACAGAAATGAATTTTAATTTAGATATGCCTTTTTCAATGATGGATATATTCTCTAACTTAGGATTTCAACCAAAAAAAGAACTTGAAGAAAAGTTAGTTTGCCCAAACTGTAATATGACATACAGTGAATTTAAGAATAATGGAAGGTTTGGATGCAGTGAATGCTATAATGCATTTAGTAGTCAAGTAAATCCTATGCTTCAAAATATACATGGACATATAGAACATACAGGTAAGGCACCTAAAAAATCTTTTTATAAGATAAGTGTAGAAAATGAGATTAAGGAATTAAAAGAAGACTTAGATAGAGCTATAAAAAATGAGGAGTATGAATTGGCTGCTCAGTTTAGAGATAAAATTAAATATTTAAAAGGTTCTATTGACTAAGATTGGAGTGATATTATGAGAGAAAACATAGTCATGAAATCAAGAGTTAGGCTAGCTAGAAACTTAAATAATTATCCTTTTCCAAATAGATTAGATAAAGAAAGTGCTATGGAAATAATAGAAAAAGTAAAAAATGTATTTATGAATTCTAGTTTAGAACAAAAAGAAGAGTTTGATTTCTATAAAATTGAAGATTTAGATGAATCTAAAAAAATGCTTATGGTTGAAGAACATATAATAAGCCCTGATTTAGCGGAAAATGATAAAAGTGCAGTTATAGTAAAGAAAGATAAAACTGTAAGTATAATGATAAATGAAGAGGACCACATAAGAATACAAACTATGTGTGATGATTTAAATTTAGAATATGCATATAACATAGCAAATGAGATAGATGATTTGTTAGAATCAAGTTTAGAATACGCATTTAGTACAAAGTTAGGTTATCTTACATCTTGCCCAACTAATACAGGTACAGGAATGAGAGCTTCTGTAATGATGCATTTACCAGCATTAAGTCAACTAGGTTATATGGATGAACTTTATAAAATATCCTCACAAATAGGGATAGCTATAAGAGGTATATATGGAGAACGAACAGAAGCATTAGGAAACATATATCAAATATCCAATCAACTTACACTTGGAAGAACAGAATCTAACATCATAGAGAATGTAAGTGGTCTTACAAAAGATGCAATTTCAAAAGAAATAAAATCAAGAGAAATATTGCAAAAAAAATTAGGTATAAAATTAGAAGATAAAATATTTAGGTCAATAGGTATTCTTGAAAATTCAAGAGTAATGAGTAGCTCAGAGGCTATGAGTCATCTATCAAATATAAAAATGGGCATAGAAATGAATTATATAGATAAATTAGATTTAAAAGCTATAGAACAACTTATGATAGGTATACAACCTGCACATCAGTCAATAATGTATAAGAGTGATGATGTTGAGAATAGAGATATAAATAGAGCAACATACATTAGAGAGACTTTGGAAAAATTAAGAGGAGGGATAAATTATGAACTTCAATAGATTTACACAAAGAGCTAAGAAGGCAATAGATTTAGCATTTGAATCAGCTAAAACATTAGGACATAATATTGTTGGAAGTGAACATATACTTCTAGGTCTTTTAAGAGAAGAAGAAGGTATAGCTGCTAAGGTTCTAAGTAAAGTTGGATTTACAGAGGCTTATTTAGAGGGTAAAATAATTGATATGGAAGGCAAAGGAGACGGGATTCCAGAGGATATAGTATTAAGTCCAAGAAGTAAACAAATACTAGAACTATCAGGAATGTTTGCAAATAAATTAAAAACAAATTATATTGGAACTGAACATATACTATTATCTATCATTCAAGAAGGTGAAGGAATAGCTAATAAGATTTTAAATTATGCAGGAGTAAATGATAGAACTCTTGCCCAATTAACAATTGATATGATGGGAATTAGTGATAAAAATCAATATAAAGCAGAAAATAGTTACACGAGCAACCAAAATCAAGTGGAGTCTAAGGTACTTGATAAGTATGGAAGAAACCTTACTCTATATGCAAAACAGAATAAAATAGACCCAGTAATAGGTAGAGAAAAAGAAATACAAAGAGTAATACAAATATTAAGTAGAAGAACAAAAAATAATCCAGTGTTAATAGGAGACCCAGGAGTGGGTAAAACAGCTATAGCGGAAGGTTTAGCAACAAATATAGCTCTAGGAAATGTACCAGAAACATTAAAAAATAAAACATTATACTCTTTAGAAATGGGTTCTTTATTAGCAGGTGCTAAATATAGAGGAGAATTTGAAGAGAGAATCAAAGAAGTTGTAGATGAAGTTGTTAAAAATGGAAATATAATTTTATTTATAGATGAAATGCATACTATAATAGGAGCTGGGTCTACAGGAGAAGGCTCTATAGATGCATCGAATATATTAAAGCCAGCTTTAGCAAGAGGGGAAATACAAGTTATAGGTGCAACTACAATTGATGAATATAGAAAGCATGTTGAAAAAGATTCTGCACTAGAAAGAAGATTCCAACCAGTTATGGTAGATGAACCAAGTAAAGAAGATTCAATAAAAATATTAGAAGGATTAAGGGATAAATATGAAGCTCATCATAAAGTTAAGATAACTGACGATGCTATAAAGTCAGCTGTAGAATTATCAACTAGATATATATCAGATAGATATCTACCAGATAAAGCTATAGACTTGATTGATGAAGCCGCATCAAAAGTAAGATTAAAGGAAAATACACCTCCTTCAGAAATAAAAAAATTAGAACTAGAAATAGAAAATATAGATAAAGAAAAAGAAGAAGCTGTAAGATGCCAAGATTTTGAAAAAGCAGCAAAAATAAGAGATGAACAAGGTCTACTAAAAAAACAATTAGAAGATGTAAGAGAAAGATGGAATAAATCATCTAAACATTCTGATTTAGTTGATGGAGAAGTTATTGCTGAAGTAGTTGGCTTATGGACAGGAATACCTGTCAATAAAATTCTTGAAGAAGAAGCTGATAGACTTCTAAGACTTGAAGAAATCTTACACAATAGAGTCATAGGTCAAGAGCAAGCAGTAAAAGCTATCTCAAAGGCAATTAGAAGGTCAAGAGCAGGTCTTAAAGACCCTAATAGACCAATTGGTTCGTTTTTATTTTTAGGTCCTACAGGAGTAGGTAAAACGGAGTTATCTAAGGCATTAGCAGAGGTACAGTTTGGAGATGAAAATCAAACAATAAGAATAGATATGTCTGAATATATGGAAAAACATGCTGTATCAAGAATGATAGGTTCACCTCCAGGTTATGTTGGTCATGATGAAGGTGGCCAATTAACTGAAAAGGTAAGAAGAAATCCATATTCAGTTATTTTATTTGATGAGATAGAAAAAGCTCATCCAGATGTATTTAATATTCTATTACAAATCTTAGATGATGGTAGATTGACTGATTCAAAAGGAAGAACTGTAGATTTCAAAAATACTATCATAATAATGACATCAAATGTTGGGGCGTCTACGATTGGAAGACAAAAAACTTTAGGTTTTAGTATAGCTAAAGGAGATGAAGAAGAAAAGTCTCAATATGAAAAAATGAAAGAAAATATAATGGGTGAATTAAAACAGAGATTCAGACCTGAGTTTTTGAACAGAATAGATGATATAATTGTTTTCCATTCATTAAATGAAAACCACATATCAAAAATAATACTTTTAATGGTGGCTAAGTTACAAGAAAGACTAAAAGAAATGGATATAAAATTAGAAATGAGTGACGAAGCCGTTAAATTAATTTCTAAATCTGGATTTGATTTAGAATATGGAGCAAGACCTCTTAAAAGAGCTTTACAAAAAGAGTTAGAAGATGAATTATCTGAAGCAATATTAAAAGGTGATGTGAAAAAGGGAAGTAATGTAGTAGCAAAAGTAAAAGATGAAAAAATAGTTTTTGAAACTAAATAATTTAATAGAGTTGCATTTTAAAATCTTGTAGATACAAGTTTTATAACTTAAACAAAATTTTAAGGGCAATGAATCTATAATAATTCATTGCCCTTAATTATTTTATTTAATCTTTACATATTGTCTTTCACATATGCTAAAATTATAGTATATAATAATAAATTAAGGATGATAAAAGTATGGCAAAAATAAAAACAAAATATGTATGTCAATCTTGTGGATATGAAACAGCTAAATGGCTTGGAAAATGTCCTGAATGTACAAAGTGGAATACATTTGTAGAAGAAGTAGACCAAAAAAGCACAAAAAAAGAGGTCTTTATAATAGATAAATCTTCATCTAAACCAGTTAGTATAAATTCAATAGAAAGCAAAGAAGAAGAAAGATTTACAACCGATATAAATGAACTGGATAGAGTACTTGGAGGAGGTATAGTTAAAGGTTCCTTAGTACTTGTTGGTGGAGACCCTGGTATAGGTAAGTCGACACTCTTAATTCAAGTTTCTAGTAACGTTGCTAATTTGGGAAAAACTGTTTTATATATAACTGGAGAAGAATCAGAATCTCAAATAAAAATGAGAGCTAAAAGATTAGGAATTAACTCAGAAAATCTGTATATATTTGCTGAAAATAATTTAAGCATAATTGAATCTTATTTAGAAAGTGTAAATCCAGAATTAATAATTCTAGACTCAATTCAAACTGTCTTTAGTCCAGAAATATCCTCGGCACCAGGAACTGTCAGCCAAATTAAAGAAGGTACTTCAAAATTTATGAAAATTTCTAAAAAAATGGGTATTTCAACATTTATAGTTGGTCATGTGACAAAAGAAGGCTCACTAGCAGGACCAAAATTATTAGAGCATATGGTTGATACTGTTCTATATTTTGAAGGTGAAAGATATAATACTTATAGATTAGTGAGAGCTGTCAAAAATAGATTTGGCTCAACGAACGAACTTGGAGTATTTGAAATGAGAGATTTAGGATTAGTAGAACTTGATAATCCATCTAAAATTTTAATATCTGAGAAACCTAAAGATGTGGCAGGGTCAGTAATAATATCTACTGTAGAAGGTACAAGACCGATGTTACTTGAATTACAGGCATTAGTTTCACCTACAAGCTTTGGTATACCAAAGAGAACATCTACAGGTGTAGATTATAATAGAGTAGGTATGTTATTAGCAGTATTAGAAAAACGTGTAGGATTGCAAATACAAAATCAAGATGTCTATATAAACATAGTTGGAGGGATAAAAATAAATGAACCTTCAATTGATTTAGGAATAGCTATTTCTGTAGCATCTAGTTTTAGAAATATACCTATAGATGAAGATATAGCTGTTACAGGAGAAGTGGGTCTTACAGGAGAAGTTAGAGCAGTAAGTTTTATAGAAAAGAGAATAGCTGAATGTAAAAAACTTGGATTTAAAAAGATAGTAGTTCCTAGAAGTAATTATGAGGTTGTAAAAGACACCAAAGGTATAGAAATATGGCCAGTAGATAACTTAAGACAAGCCATAAATATAGTGCTTGGGAGGAATCAATAAATATGGAGAACTTTCTAGATAATAAAAATATGTTATATGCATTAAAAATGATATCTCCTGGAACTCCACTTAGATTAGGTCTAAACAATGTACTAAGAGCTAAGACAGGTGGCTTAATTGTAATTGCAACTAACGAAGATGTAATGAAAATAGTAGATGGTGGATTTGCTATAAATGCAGAATATTCGCCATCATATTTATATGAATTAGCTAAAATGGATGGAGCAATAGTTTTAAGTGGTGATATAAAGAAAATACTATTTGCTAATGCACAACTTATACCAGATTATTTTATAGAAACATCAGAAACTGGAACAAGACATAGAACAGCTGAAAGAGTAGCAAAACAGACTGGTGCTATAGTCATAGGAATATCACAAAGAAGAAATGTTATAACAGTTTATAGAGGAAATGAGAAGTATGTGGTCGAAGATATATCTAAGATATTTACTAAGGCAAATCAGGCTATACAAACTCTAGAAAAATATAAGACCGTATTAGATCAAGCTATAACAAATTTAAACGCTTTAGAGTTTAATGATTTGGTAACTATTTATGATGTTGCATTAGTCATGCAAAAAATGGAAATGGTAATGAGAGTTACAAGTATAATTGAAAAATATGTGATAGAATTGGGTGATGAGGGAACTTTAGTAAGTATGCAATTAGAAGAATTAATGGGTACAACTAGAATAGATCAGAAATTAATATTCAAAGATTATAATAAAGAAAATACAGAAATAAAGGAACTTATGAAAAAAGTTAAAAATTTAAATTCAGAAGAACTAATAGAATTGGTTAATATGGCAAAACTATTAGGGTATAGTGGTTTTTCAGAAAGTATGGATATGCCTATAAAAACAAGAGGCTATCGAATTCTTAGTAAAATACATAGACTACCAACAGCAATAATAGAAAACTTAGTAAATTATTTTGAAAACTTCCAGCAAATATTAGATGCGTCTATTGAAGAATTAGATGAAGTTGAAGGAATAGGTGAAATAAGAGCAACATATATAAAAAATGGACTCATAAAAATGAAACAATTAGTATTATTAGATAGACACATATGATGAATTTTAAATGAATTTTACTACTTTTTTCTTGAATATAATATACACTTTGGTCTATAATAGATAAGTATAACTAGGGGGTGAAGCATTGATAAGGAAAGTAACAAGGATATTGTTTATTTTACTTGGATTTACGATAGGTATAACGACCTATTTAACATTAATGAAAGATTTTGAAATATTAACATTTGGGAAAGAAACATATGGTTATATCGCAGCTGTAGTAGCAGGTATAATAATAGCCATTTTAGGATATCTTATAGAACCATGGGTTGTAAATAGAGTAAAAGAAATTGCTAAAATAGTGGATAAAGAATTATCAAAATATCCTCAAACTGATATATTGTTAGGGTCTATGGGGCTTATAGTAGGATTTGTGATTGCATATTTATTAAGTGGATTAGTAAATAGAATACCAATAGTAGGTGGGATACTATCTTTACTATTATATTTATTCCTAGGATATCTTGGAATGAAAGTTGCGCTTAAAAGTAAAAATGATTTATTTAATATTGGAAAATTAGGAAGATTAGCAAATCCTATTAAAGATAAAGATAAGGACAAAGAAAATAAAAAAGATATAAAAGCAATTCCTCCAAAAGTATTAGACACAAGTGTAATAATTGATGGAAGGATAGCAGATATTTGTAAAACAGGATTTATAGAGGGAAAACTTATTATTCCTGCTTTTGTTTTGGAGGAACTAAGACACATTGCAGATTCTTCAGATGATTTAAAAAGAGTAAGAGGTAGAAGAGGTCTGGATATATTAAATATAATTCAGAAAGAATTAAATATAGAAGTTGAAATAAGTGAGAGAGACTTTGACGAAATAGCTGAAGTTGATAGCAAATTACTAAAGCTTGCTCAAGTTTTAAATGGAAAAGTTGTTACCAACGATTATAACTTAAATAAAGTTGCTCAATTCCAAGGTGTTGAAGTATTAAATATAAATGAGTTAGCTAATGCCATAAAACCAGTTGCGATACCAGGTGAAGATATGGTTGTTCAAGTGGTTAAAGAAGGAAAAGAGGCTCAACAAGGTGTTGCATATCTAGATGATGGAACTATGATAGTTGTTGATGGAGGAAGAAAGCATATGAATGAGACTATAAAGGTGCTTGTGACATCTGTTCTTCAAACTCCTGCAGGTAGAATGATATTTGCAAAACCTAAAAATTAATATATTCAAATAAACCAATAGTTTGGGCTGTTTATTTTAAATAGATGGTCCAAATTTATTTATTTATAACGACAATGTTTAATGTATTCTTAAAGGTGAGGATTTAAATCAGAAAGCAGGGAGAATTTATGAGAAAAAAAATTATATCTTTCTTAGCAACATTTATCATAATATTAACATCGATGAGTCAATATAGTTTTGCAGATGATATGCCAACATATGGAAAAGTAGTATTTATAGATATGAATAGAACTAGTATGAGCAATATGTTGAGAATAAAATCATTGAGAGAAGAACTAGATAATAGAGGATATATCGGTCTAATGAACATAAGAGGCGATAAGGGTAGTGATGACAGACGGTCATATGCTAGTATGGGTGCTGGTGGAAGAGCTAATGTAGCTAATGAAGAAGATATTAATTTTGAGAGCTCAAGTAAAGATAGGGACATAGTTTTTAAAGCAGCTACAGGAAAAAATGCAAAAGGTATAAATAACTTAACCATAAATAAGTCTATAAATGAAAATTTAAACTTTGGGGAGTATGGTTCTGTACTAGGGTCATTAGGTCAAAGTTTATCTGATAATGGGCTAAAAACATCTGTGTTGGGAAATGCAGATATAATTGAAAATGGTCAACTCATAAAAAATAGAAACTTATGCCTAGTTGCAATGGATGAGTATGGGAGAATTCCTAATGGAAATGTAGATAATATAAATAAGAAAGATTTATCTATGCCTTATGGAATATCAACTGATTATAATAAATTGATTACAGAGACTAGAGAAGCTTACAAAAACAATGATGTAGTTTTTGTAGAGCTTGGAGATACATATAGATTAGATTTATATAAACCAAATCTAACTGAAGAAACATATGCGAGCATAAAAAATAACATAGAAAAAAATATAGATGTATACTTAAAAAATGTATTTTCTATGGTTGGAGAGAATGACACTGTTTATATATCAAGTGCATTTCCAAGTGACTTAGATTACAAAAATAAAAGAAGGCTTTCTCCAATAATAAAATTAAATGGTAATGGAAAAGGGCTGTTATCATCTTCAACTACGAGAAGAGAAGGTATTGTGACTAATCTAGATGTTGGAGCTGAGATATTAAATAACTTTGATATAAAAAATCAAAATATGGTTGGAAAGAAGTATGAACTTATTAACAGAGATGATAATAAAGAATATCTGATGGATGAGTACCAAAAGATAGTATCTGTTTCAAGTATAAGGTCTATAACACTTAATGGATTTGTAAGTATAGTCTTCTTGTCGTGGATAGTTGCTATGATTCTAATTTTATTTAGAAAGCATATATTAAAAAATCACAAAGAAACAATATTTTTTATACTAAAAGAATTTCTAAAAATAGGAATAGTAATGCCATTATCATTTATGATAACTCCAATAATGAATTTTAAAACACCAGTAGCAATATCTTTAGGAATAATTATAATAACGCTTACTATATACTTAATAAGCAAAGTTTTAATAAAGAATGATTTAAAAAACATGTTATTCTTTACAGGTTTAACCATATTGATTATGGTTATTGATTCTGCATTTGGTTCATATTTAATGAAAAGTAATGTAATGAGTTATGATTGTATAATTGGAGCTAGATACTATGGAGTAGGTAATGAATATCAAGGAGTAGCAATAGGTAGTGCGATACTTACGTTTGCAGTTTTACTTACATATAAAAAGATACCAAAATGGTCTGTGATAGTTTTTTCTTTAGTTATATTAATTACAAGTGCATCTCCAATTATGGGAGCAAATGTTGGAAGTGCTATTTCTGAATGTGTTGCATTTTTACTATTTATACTATTGATATACAATGTAAAAATAGACTTAAAAAAAGTTGTATTATTAGGTATAGCAGTATTGCTTGTTTTAGGAGTTTTTGTAGCTATAGATATGATTTCAGGAAGTAACTCACATTTAGGTATGTTTGTAAAAGAAATTTATACTAATGGACCAGGAGAAATAATACAAACATTTAGTAGAAAGATAGAGATGAACTTGAAGCTAGCTCAAACCAGTGCATGGGTAAATATACTACTAACTGGAATCGGAGTAATTTTAGTTCTTATGATTAATCAGATTAGATATTTTAAACAATTAATTGATGAATACCCAATTGTATTTAAAGGCTTTATAGCGTCAATAGCAGGATGCTTTGTAACTCTTTTAGTAAATGACTCTGGAATTGTGTCATCAGCTACAGCTTTTATTTATGTAATTGTACCTATGATTATATTAAGTATAAACCTGGTAGCATTAAAAGAATAAGTTGCATATATGCTATGTATAAATATTGATATGTTAATTTAAATTTATTTTGTCAAAATAAATTTAAAGAAGAAATTTTATAAAAATTGGTTATTATATAAAAATCCCAAGTTTATTTTAACTTGGGATTTTTATATAATAACTAATTTTTATCTTGTTTCAATATAATTTGAAAGGATGTACTTTTCCCTAAAATGCTTGAAACCGAAATATTCCCTCCATGTGCATCAATAATCTGTTTAACAATAAACAATCCTAATCCTTTGTTTTGTGTATTATGATTTTTGCTACTATAATATTTGTCAAAAATATCATCTGCTTTTTTCGCATTTATCCCAACCCCATTGTCAGTAGTATTAATGTAAATTTGTTCAGAACTCTGTTTTAAGCAAATTTCTATTTCTGTACCATCAGGATTATGTTCAACACAATTCATTAAAAGGTTATAAAGAGCTCTATACATTAATGTCTCATCTATGGCTAAATACAAACATTCTAAATCTGTATAAAATCCAAATATCTGTTTTTTAGATTTTGGATTATTAGCTACATCAGCAATAAGGTTTTGAAGAAATGCAACCATTTCAACCTGTGTGTGTTTAAGCAGTATTTTTCCAGACGAATCTATAAAAAATGTCAGACTTAAATTGTCTATTAATTTTTCAATATATACTCCTTTTTTATATATGTTATCTAAAAATATCGTTCTCTCTTCTTCACTAAAACTGTGGTTTTTGTTAAGCATTAGAGATGAATATCCTGTGATGTATGATAATGGCGTTTTCAAATCATGTGATACACCAGCAAGCCAATCGGTTTTTGCAACTTCAAGTTTTTCTCGTTCAATTTCAGTTTCTTGAAGCTTATTGCCTAAAGATTTTATATTTACAATGACTTCTTTATACATAAAATAGTACCATTTTAATTTCCCATTATTGGTAAAGGCTTTTTTGACTATTGCATAATCTCCTTTAGATAAATTACTTATTGAACAAATTATCAAGTAAAGTGGTCGAACAAGAAATAAGCAAAAAAGTATCCCTCCTGTAATAAAGCAGAAAGAAATTATAAGTATGCTTGGGAAATATCCAATAGATGAATCAGCCACATATAAAAATTCATGTGATCTTTCAGGATATATTAATTGATTAAGTAATATGAATAATGTAACGAAGTATACTAGAAATATAAAGAGACCTGTTGTAAAGTAAGCAATAAAACGAAAGTATAATTTTTTCAATATATCAGCTCCCCTCTGGTGGTATGAACTTATACCCAATTCCACGAAGGTTTGTAATAACTTTGTATGGTTTATTATCATCCAGTATCTTTTTTCTAAGCTTGGATATATGTATTGTAACAGTCTTTTCATCTCCATATCCTGCTAATCCCCAAATTGTATCGTACAGATGTGATGTAGTAAAGACCTTGTTAGGATTTTGGCAAAAAAATTCCATTAGCTCGAGTTCTTTGGCTGTACATTCTACGTCTTGACCATTTACAGTAAGTATTGCACAAGTCATATCAAGAATAATATAGCCATAATGATAAATTAGGGAATTTTCTGAATGAGTATGTAATACTGAACGTTCAAGTTGTTGACGCCTAAAAATAGCTTTGATTCTGGCGACAAGCTCCATTGTATTAAAAGGTTTTGTTATATAATCATCACCACCAATGGCAAGTCCTGATAATTTATCGTAATCACCAGTTTTGGCAGTCAGAAATATGATAGGGGCTATAGTTTTCCTGCGTATTTTCGTGCATAGGTCAAATCCACAATAATCTGGTAGCATTACATCAAGAATGATAAGGTCATATTGCCTGTTTTCAATACACTCAAGGGCTTTGGTTCCTGTTGATACACAGGTAACATTATTATAGTGTTCTTTATTTAAGGTTATTTTCACTAGCGTTAACAGCCCTTCTTCATCATCAACAATAAGTATCTTTTCAGGGTTTTCCAATTTGTCATCCATAATATTTCATCTCCCAGTATACAAAAATAGTATCATTATAATACCATACATGCAAAGTGTAAGCAATAAATTATTCTTTTGTTTTTACCCTCTCTTTATTTTTATTTTATTTTCATACTATATCCTATAGATAATAAGAGAGATAAAAATAAAACAGGAGGTAAAAAATGACAAAATCGCTAAAATCAAGAGGAATAAGTGTTCTGTTATGTGGAGCTTTGATTGTTGGTGTAATGACAGGATGTACATCTCAGGCTACATCAACAAAAAGCTCAACATCTAAGTCAACACCTAAAACAATGGAAAAAGTTACCCGTGTAAGTTCTGAAAAGCAGTTGAAGAAAGCAAAAGAAAAATATGAGAAAAACCCAAATGATGAAGCTTTAGCATTAAAATATGCCCAAAACTTATTTGAATTGGGAGATTTTACAGAATTACAAGAAGTATTAAAGCCTTTTTTAAATGGAGATAAACCTCTACCAGATACTATTTACCTTTCAGGACAAATAGAATATATGAATGGTAATTATACACAAGCGGAAAAGCTATACAATACTCTTGTGGAGAAATACCCAGATAAATTTAAAGAAAAGGCAGAAGCTGGACTATCAATGGTCTATTATCAAACAAATCAATATCAGAAAGCAAAACAGCTATCTATTGGGCAAGAAAATGCAAGTAGCTTATTGAACAACATGATGAAAGATTTTGGTGATAGGCAACCTAATCAAATTGAATGGAATGGAAAAAATGAAAGTGTTATTCCATTTCTTACAACTGACCCTCTGCCTGTTGTACCAGTAGAGATAAATGGAAAAAGAATGAACGCTTTTATTGATACTGGTGCTCCTACATTTGTTCTTGACAAAAAATTTGCAAAAGAACTTGGAATTAAACCAGTTTCAAATGCAGATGGGAATTTTGCTGGAGGTGGTACTTCTGAGATTGGCTTTAGTAGAGCTGATTCATTTAAGGTAGGAGATATAAATATGAAAAATATCCCTGTAATGATAGGAGAGCTTGGCGGACTTGCAGAACTATTTAAGAGTACTGGATTAGATGTTCGTGCTGTTCTTGGTACAAATGTATTAAAACAATTTGTACCAACAATGGATTATCCAAATGGTGAGTTGGTATTAAGACCACGAAGTGAAGTAGTAAGGAATGAAATAGTTATAACGGATGAAGATATCAAAGAAGGTAAAGGTGAAATAATACAACAAATTCCATTCACACTTTCTTCTACTCATTATATGTTTGGTAAAGGTTCAATTAATAATAAAAATAATCTTAATTTCTTTATTGATTCAGGATTTAATGGTGGAAAGGGTGCTGGAGTTATGTTGCCTAAACAAACAATAGATTTATTAGGTATTACTATGCCAAATCTAAGACCAGCTACTAAAGATGAAGGCGGAATGACAGGAAATGATTTTGAAGTGGCACAATTTGATATTTCATCATATGGGCTAGGTAATGTACAACAGAGAAAAGGTATTGGGTATTTTGTGACAGGACAAGAAAGAATGTATCAAGTACATGGATTTTTCCAAGATGCTTTAATAAGCCATAACTATCTGAAGAATTACAAATGGACAATTAATTTTGATTCAATGACGATGACATTTAATGAGAAGAAGAATATATAATCTAAATTGTGAACAAGAGATATCTTTTTAATTTTACTTTTGCTTTACTTTTATTTTACTTTCATATTGTATCTTATAGATAAGAACAAAAATAGGAGGTAAAAAATGATAAAATCACTGAAATCAAGAGGAATAAGTATTATATTATGTGGAGCTTTAATTGTTGGTGTAATGACAGGATGTACATCTCAGGCTACATCATCGAAAAGCTCAACGCCTAAGTCAATAACTAAAACAACAAAAAAAGTTACTCGTGCAAGTTGCGAAAAACAACTAACAGAAATAAAAGGAAAGTATGAGAAAAATCCAAATGACGAAGTTCTAAGATTAGAATATGCTCAAATACTATTTAAATTAGGTGACATTACAAAAGCACAAGAGATGCTGAGTCCCTTGATGAATTCGAAGAAGCCTTCCCCAGATGTGATTTATCTTTCTGCACGAATAGAATATCTGAATGGTAATTATGAGCAGGCTGAAAAACTATATAATACTCTTATAGAGCAATATCCTGATAAATTCAAAGCAAAAGCTGAAAAAGGATTGACACTAACATATTATCAAACAAATCAATATCAAAAAGCTGAAAAATTATCCAAAGCATCAGAAGATAAAAACAATAGTATAAATAGTGTATTGGAAATGATGAAAGCTTTTAAGGATAAACAACCAAATCAAATTGACTGGAATGGAAAAAGCGAAACAGTGATTCCTTTTATCACAACTGAACCTCTGCCAGTTGTGCCAGTAGAGATAAATGGAAAAAGGATAAATGCTGTTATTGATACTGGTGGCCCAATGTTTACTATTGATCAGAAACTTGCAAAAGAACTTGGTATAAAAACAGCTTCAAAAAACGAAAATGAATTTGCTGGAGGTAATACTGTTGAAACTAGTTTTGGTCAAGCTGATTCACTTACTATAGGAGATGTAAATATTAAAAATGTACCTGTAATGTTGGGACCATTTGATGGGTTTGAAGAGGGGCTTAAGGATTATGATGTTCATGGTATTATTGGTACAGGTGTATTGAAGGAATTTGTACCTACGATGGATTACCTTAGTGGCCAATTAATATTAAGACCTCGAAATGAAGTAGGTAGAGAGAATCTTAATAAAATGCTTGCAGATGATAAAATATTGGAAGAAATGCCATTTACGCTTGCAGCCATTCATTTTATGTATGGAAAAGGATCAGCCAATCAGAAAAGTGGACTTAACTACTTCATTGATTCAGGGCTTGGTGACGAAAAAGGTGCTGGAATTATATTACCTAAAGAAACAATAGACTCTTTGAAGATTCCTATGCCAGAGCTAAATAAAGCTCCTGAAGGACAAGGTGGAATGGGAGGAAGTGATTATAAGGAAGGCCATTTTGACATTTCATCATATGGACTGGGTAATTTACAATTGAAAAATGGTATAGGATATTATTTTACAGGTGGAGTTTTGGATTATGATGAGGAAGTTGGATTTGTTAGTGATGGATTGATAAGTCATCATTATTTTAATAAGTATAAATGGTCAATTGATTTCGATTCTAGGAAGATGACATTTAGCAAATAGAAATAGCATATAACACAAATTGCATGATTAAGTTTCACTTCTTTAAAGACACAGAGGTACAAGGAAAGTATCTCTGTGTTTTTTATATCCAAAAATATTTTATAAGTAAAATGTAATAGATAACTTGTTTATAAATATGTTAAGAGTAATAGTATTATAGTTCATCTAATTACAGAGATACTATTAGTTGTTCAAGTTTCTAGCTGAGTTATAACAGAATTAGATACAGTAGTAAAAGCTAAAACTATATTTTTACGAGTGTTTATTGTAAAAGTTTTCTCATTATACAAAAAAACAGTTGACTTTTTATATGAACCCCTTCTATAATGTTACTGAAATTAAGTAAAATGATTGAACAAATGTAAAGATAATTAAAAAAGCTTGATTTTGGAGGAAAGCAAATGAAAAAAATTGGAGACCTAAGGTTAATGATGAAGTGTTGTTCACTTTATTATGAAGATAATTTAAATCAGCAAGAAATAGCAAATCAATTGGGAATATCAAGACCAACAATATCAAGAATATTAAAAGAAGCTTTTGAGCAAGGCATAGTAAAAATACAAATAGTTGATGTTTTGAAAAATGACTACCAAAAAATAGAGAGAAGTTTAGAAAGAAAATATAAATTAAAAGAAGTAATAGTAGTAGATGATAAACAGGATTCACTAACACAAAAACAAGAATTAGCAAGAGCTGTATCTGAATATTTAACCAGAGTAGTAAAGGAAAATGATATAATAGGAGTTTCAATAGGAACTACACTAAAAGAAATACCTAGATATGTGGAAAAAAATAACTGTAAGAATGTTACATTTATACCTCTATTAGGTGGGATTGGAGACAATGAAATAGATATTCACGCAAATCAAATAGCAGTAAGTTTAGCAAGGGCTTTTGGAGGAGATTTTAAACTATTACATGCTCCAGCTGTTATGTCTGATTTATCTACAAAAGAAAAACTTTGCAAAGACGAAAAAATTAAAGAAGTGCTAGATTTAATAGATAAAACGACTATAGCAATCGTAGGTATAGGAAATCCAATGAGCTTAAACTCAACAATAATGGCTTCTGGGTATATGAATGAGGCAGATATAGAAGATTTGAAAAAATATAATTCAATAGGTGCGATTTGTTTGCAAGCCTTTGATAAAGAAGGAAAAACTTCTATACTTGAATTTAATCAAAGAGTACTAGGAGTAAAGCTAGAAGATTTAAAAAAGATAAAAAGGACTATAGGTGTAGCTTCAGGAGATGAAAAAATAGAAGCAATAAAGGCATCATTAAAGGCAAAGTTTATAAATAGTTTAGCAATTAATCACAGTTTAGCAATTGAATTATTAGAAGATTGTGACTAATAGAAAGATAGATAAAAGTTAACAGGAGGGAATGTATATGTCAATATCAAAAGAAACATTACTTGAAATGTATAAGAGAATGAATCAGGCTAGAAAATTTGAAGAGAAAGTTAGTTGGTTTTTTGCAAGAGGTATGGTTCACGGAACAACTCATTTATCTGTAGGTCAAGAGGCATCAAGTGTGGCAGCTGTAATGGCTTTAGAAAAGGGAGACTTGGTATCATTGACTCATAGAGGACATAGTCAATTTATAGGAATGGGGATAGACCTAAACAAAATGATGGCTGAACTTATGGGCAAAGAAACTGGATTTTGTAAAGGAAAAGGAGGCTCAATGCATATAGCAGATATTGAGTCAGGTAATTTAGGAGCAAATGGAGTTGTAGGTGGAGGTCTTACAATAGCTCCAGGAGCTGCACTTACACAACAATATAAAAAAACAGGCAAAATAGTTTTATGTAGTTTTGGTGATGGAGCATCAAATGAAGGTACTTTTCATGAAGGAATAAATTTATCTTCAATATGGAAGTTGCCAATAATATTCTACTGTGAGAATAACTTATACGGAATGTCAACAAGCATAAAACGCCATATGAATATAGAAAGTATTGCTACTAGAGCAGCTTCTTATGGAATAGAGGGAATATCAATAGATGGGTATAATCCGATAGAAGTATATGAGACAGTACAAAAAGCTGCTGAAAAATGTAGAAGAGGAGAAGGTCCTGTATTGATTGAAAGTAGAACTTATAGATGGTTAGGTCACTCAAAGTCAGATGCAAATGTATATAGAACAAAAGAAGAAATAGAATCATGGAAAGCAAAGGACCCTATTGAATTTTTAAGAAATTATCTTATCGAAAAGAATATCTCTAATGAAAATGAATTAGATAAAATTCAAGAGTTTGCCAAACAATCAATAGAAGAGGCAGTGGAATTTGCTCAAAATAGTCCAAATCCAAAAATAGAATCTTTATTAGAGGATGTATATGCAGACTAAAAATGGTAAAGGAGGAAGAAAAAAATGAGTACAAGAGAATTAACATATGCACAAGCGATAAAGGAAGCAATGTCAGAAGAAATGAGAAGAGATGAAAATGTAATATTTATGGGAGAAGATATAGGAATATATGGAGGAGCATTTGGTGTATCAGTTGGAATGATAGATGAATTTGGACCAGAAAGAGTAAGGGATACTCCTATATCAGAAGCAGCTATAGCAGGAGCAGCAGCAGGAGCAGCAGCAACTGGTCTAAGACCTATTATGGAAGTAATGTTTATGGACTTTGTGACAATCTCTATGGATGCAATTGTAAATCAAGCAGCAAAAATGAGATATATGTTTGGTGGAAAAGCACAAGTTCCAATGGTTGTTAGATGTCCTGGTGGCTCTGGGACTGGTTCAGCAGAACAACATTCACAGAGTTTAGAAGCTTGGTTTTGCCATGTTCCAGGAGTAAAAGTAGTTGCACCTTCTACACCAGCAGATGCTAAAGGTTTATTAAAAGCAGCTATAAGAGATAATAATCCAGTTATATTTGTTGAAAATAAATTGTTATATAGAAAAAAAGGTATTGTACCAGAAGGTGATTATGTAATTGAAATTGGAAAGGCAGACATAAAAAGAGAAGGAACAGATGTTACAGTAATCACTTATGGAAGGATGTTACAAAGTGTTGAGGAAGCAGCAGAGACATTATCAAAAGAAAATATAAATGTAGAAATTATAGATTTAAGAACCTTATATCCATTGGATAAGGAGACTATAGTTAAAAGTGTATGTAAAACTGGAAGAGTTCTAATTTGTCATGAAGCAGCTAAGACTGGTGGACTAGGTGGAGAAATATCAGCCTTAATAACAGAAAGTGAATCATTCGATTATTTAGATGCACCAGTAAAAAGAATATGCGGAAAAGATGTGCCAATACCATATAATCCAGAGTTAGAAAAAGCAGTTGTCCCAAGAGTTGATGAAATAGAAGAAGCAATAAAATCTTTGATTGTTAGATAAGGAGGGATAGATATGGTGGCAAATAAAGTAAAGGCCACACCAGCAGCTAGAAACCAAGCTAGAAAAGACAACATAAAACTAGATAAGCTGATTGGAAGTGGAGAAAATGGAAGAATTCATTTAGTTGATGTGTTAAATTACTTAAAAGATAGTAAGGTAAATGCTACACCTTTAGCTAAAAGAATAGCAGAAGATTTAAATATAGATTTAGAAACTATTGTAGGTACTGGATATAATGGAAAAATAAGAAAGTATGATGTGGAAAGAGTAAATACACAAGAGGCTGTTGTGTCAACTAACATATCTAAAACTAATGATACAGAGGAGATAAATACGAAAAGTGAAAATTCAAGTGTGTTTAATACAGTAGAAGGAGAGTTTGAAAAACCAAATCCAATGAGAGCTACTGTAGCAAAACGAATGTCAGAAAGTTACTTTAGTGCTCCTGTATTTACATTCAACATAGAGGTAGATGCTACAGAATTGAAGTCACTCAGAGCAAAATTAATAGATACAGTAAAAGAATCAGTTGGAGTAAAATTGACTATGACAGATTTAATAGTAATGGCAGTGTCTAGAATACTTCCAAAGCATCAAGCATTAAATTCTGCATGGACAGATGAGGGAATATTTAGATACAAAGATATAAATATAGCTATTGCAGTTGGCCTAGATGAAGGTCTATATGTCCCAGTAGTAAAAAACGTAAATAAAAAATCTTTAAAAGAAATAGCAAAAGAAAGTAAAGAGCTTGCTGAAAAAGTAAAAACAGGGAAACTTCTACCAGCAGACCAAGAAGGGAATACATTTACTATAAGTAATGTCGGAATGTATGGTATAACTACATTTACACCTATAATAAATATGCCTTCAAGTGCAATATTAGGGGTAGGTGCTACACAAGATAAGTTTGTTCCAGTAAATGGAGAGGCTAAAATAAAACCTATAATGAACTTATCATTGACATCAGACCATAGAGTGATAGATGGAACAGTAGCAGCAAAATTCTTAAAAGAGTTAAAAGAATTGTTAGAAAATCCTTTATCAATGCTTGTATAGGTTTTGATGTTTCTTTATTGATATAATAGTTTGAATAGGTTACATAGTTATAATTATTTAGGTGAATTTAAAACCTTTATATATTTAGCATTATTTTTAAAGTGAACTATATGAATATAAATTGATTAATGAAAATATATGAAAATAAATAGGAGGAGAGCCTATGTCAGTAGAAGTTATAATGCCAAAAGCAGGAGTAGCTATGGAAGAAGGTACCATAGTATCTTGGCTAAAACAAGAAGGCGAAGAAGTAAAAATTGGAGAACCTATATTAGAAATAACAACAGATAAAGTAAATATGGAAATAGAATCAGAGGGAGAAGGTACACTGGCTGTAATCATACATAAAGAAGAAGGTGAAGTATTACCAGTATTTACAGTAATAGGTGTAATAGCAGAAAAAGGTGAAAATCAAGAAGAAATAAAAGCTAAATATTTATCTGGAGATGTGCCAAAAGAAGATGCTATTGAAGAAAAGCAAAGCGTGGAGGATAAAGAAGAAAAAGTAAATAAAAAAGAGTGTAATCATGACTATGATGTAGTGGTAATAGGTGGAGGACCTGGGGGGTACTTAGCAGCATTAAAAGCAGCCCTGTTAGGAGGAAAAGTTGCATTAGTTGAAGAAAATGTATTAGGAGGAACTTGTTTAAACAGAGGTTGCATTCCTACAAAAACTTATATAAAAACAGCAGAAATATTAGAGGAGATTGACCAGTTATCAAAAAGAGGTGTAAAAGTAACTGTAGATAAAGAGCAAGACATCAAGAAGGCAATAAAATATAAAAATAGAGTAGTTAAAAAACTTACTGCTGGTGTTGGTGGTCTATTAAAAAGCAGAAATGTAGAAGTATTTAATCTTAAAGCTAGTGTTAAAGAAGAGCATAAAGTAATATTATCTGATGGAAAAGTTCTAGATACAGAAAATATAATAATTGCAACAGGCTCTAAAGTAAGGGTATTGCCTATAAAAGGAATAGAATCGAATTTGATAATAACTAGTACAGAGGCTTTAGACTTAGAGACAGTACCAGAAGAATTAGTAATAATCGGTGGTGGAGTGATAGGTTGCGAATTTGCAGAGATATTCAATTCAAGAGGCTCTAAGGTAACTATTGTAGAAATGGAAGATAGAATAATCCCAAGAATGGACAAGGAATTAAGTGAATCTTTGAATTATTCTCTTAATAAAAAAGGCATAAATGTATTAACTAAAAAGAAAGTTTCTGAGTTTAAAGAAGAAGGCAATAAAATATTAGTTTGTATTGAAGGTGAGGAGACAATAAAAGCAGATTTATGTCTATATGCTATAGGAAGACAAGCTAATCTTTCTGGTATAGAAGATTTAGACATTAAAATAGATAAAGGTTCTATATCTGTAAATAGCAAAATGGAAACAAGTATACCAAGTATATATGCAGTAGGTGATGTTACTGGAGGTGTAATGTTAGCTCATGCAGCATTTAAAATGGGAGAAGTAGCAGCTTCAAATGCTTTAGGTATGAATGAAGAAGTTGATTTAAGTGCATTACCTAGTTGTGTTTATACAATTCCAGAAGTAGCATCAGTTGGGCTTACAGAGGAAGATGCTAGAAAGAAACACAATGTAAATGTGGGTAAATTTAACTTTGCTGGGAATGGAAGAGCTTTAGCTTCTGGACAAGAGCAAGGATATGTAAAAGTGATAGCAGATGCTAAATATGGAGAAATTTTAGGTGTGCATATGTTTGGTTGTGGTGTAGCAGAACTTATAAATCATGCAGCATCATTTAAGGCATTAGAAATACCTGCTGATGAAGCTAGTGAGTTGATATTTGGTCATCCATGTACTTCAGAAGCTTTGATGGAAGCTTTGGCAGATGTAAGTGGAGAATGTTTACATTTACCTAAAAAATAAATTAGAAGAATAAAATATTAAAGTAAGTCTATTATTAATATAAATTTATTTTATAAAATATTAAAATGCTTATTTAGCCATACTCTTTCTTGTATAAATGTATGTATTTGTACAAGAAGGAGTATTTTTTATGGAAAAATACAGAATCGGAGTATTTGTAGTTTTTGTTGTACAAAAAAGATAGTAATATAAAATAACAATGTCATTTCAGATTGATTTTACTTGAAATTAGAAAAAAAGACTTTTTTGTTTTTTTTAAAGTATTATTTGTAAAATACCTAAAAAAATTTTCTTAATATTTTAATAAAAGAATAGCTTAATTTAAATGTTGTGGTTTTATGCACTAATAATAAACACAAAAAAAACAATATATGGCATATAAGTTGCTATATAAATAATAAGGAGGGAACAACTATAAATGAGGCAAAGAATAAAAACACTAATTGAAAATGAGGATAAGAAAAATCCTTTAACAGATGAAGCTATTTCAAACATGTTAAATGTTCGAAGAGAAGATGTTACCTTTTTAAGAAATGAGTTAAAAATAGAGGATTCAAGGCAAAGAAGAAAAATTGTTTTGATTAAAGCTATAAAAGATATTTTAAAAGAAGAAAAAAGCATAAATAAAAATGATATAACAAGAAGATTAAATAGCATTGGATTTACAGTATCAAGATTTACAGTTATACAATATTTAAAAGAGATTCAAGATTCTGATGAGTTAAAGGATGATAAAGAAGGTGATGATAAAAAAGAAGAGATAAACAATAATGGGGAAAATACAGATATAGCATTTGATAAATTAATAGGTAGTAGTGGTAGCTTAAGTACAATTATAAAACTATCTAAAGCAGCAATACTCTATCCACCTCATGGTCTTCATACTATTATTATGGGCCCAACCGGTGTTGGAAAAAGTGAGCTGGCAGAATGTATGTATAAATTTGCAGTAGAATCATCTAGATTCCCTAAGAATGCACCATTTATAATTTTTAATGCAGCAGACTATTCAGAAAATCCACAGCTTTTATTATCTCAATTATTTGGTCATGTCAAAGGTGCTTTTACAGGAGCTGATGAGACTAAAGAAGGATTAGTATCAAAAGCAGATGGAGGAATATTGTTTATAGATGAAATACATAGATTACCTCATGAAGGTCAAGAGATACTATTCCAACTGATTGATAAAGGTATGGTAAGAAAATTAGGAGAGACTAGATTAACAAATAAAATAGATGTAATGATTATTTCAGCAACTTCTGAACCAATAGATTCTCATCTACTTAATACATTTAAAAGGCGTATACCTGTAACAATTGAAATACCAGAATTAGTTGCAAGACCATTAAATGAAAGGTTTGATATTATAAATAACTTCTTCTTGATAGAAGCTCAAAGAATGGGAACAAGCATACATATAAAATCTGACGTATTAAAAGCTCTTATGCTTTATGATTGCATAGGAAATGTTGGTCAGCTTAGAAGTGATATTCAAGTAGCTTGTGCTAGGGGATTATTAAATCAACTTACTAGCAAACAGAAAGAAGTAAATATAAATATATCAGATGTACCTGGATATGTTAAACAAGGTCTTATGAAAATCAGAAATTGTAGAGATAAAATAGAAAATTATGTAGATGGAGACTTAATTATAGACTCAAATTTTCAGGGAGAGATAGAAAAGAAAAATGAAGATATATATACTTTTCCTGATGAAATATATAAGCTTACAGAAAGAAGACATATTGATTTGTTGGAGCAAGGTTTAGACTTCGATGTTATAAATAGAATTGTTGGAGGAGAATTAGAAAGTTGTATTCAAAAATATATAAAGCAAGTTAAAAAAGTTTCTATTAATGATAATATTCCAGATATAAGTCCGATTGTTGGAAAATATATTGTAGAACTTACTTATGAAGTAATCAAAATAGCATCACAATATCTTACTTCATTAGAACCAAATCTACACTTATGCTTAGCAGTTCACTTAAAAGCAGCTTTTGAGAGATTAAAAGAAGGTAAAGTAATATCAAATGCTCATTTAAAAGAAATAATAGGAAATTATCCATTAGAGTATTCTGTAGCAGAAAAGGTAGCTCAATATCTAAAGGAAAGATATAATATAAATTTGCCAAAAGAAGAAATAGGTATAATAGCAATATATTTTAAAATGAGTAGTAGAAGAGATATATCTGAACAAAAAAAGATAGGTGTACTTCTTATGGCTCATGGAAGAGTGGCCTCATCTATATGTGAAGTTACAAATAAATTATTAGGAATTAACCATGCAAGATATTTAGATATGCCATTTGAAAAGAAACCAGAAGAAATGATTGAAGAAGCTACTACAATAGTAAAAGATATCGATGAAGGTAGAGGAGTGATTATATTAGTTGATATGGGTTCGCTTTCATACTTTGGGGATATCATCTCTGGGAATACAGGGATTAATATAAGGACAATATGTAGATTTGATACTTTACTATCAATAGAAGTTATACGAAGAGCAGTTTTGCCAGATTTAACAATAGATGAAATAGTAGATGAAGTTAAAAGTATAGAACCACAAGTAAAGGAAAGAGCTAATAATTATAACAACACGAAATTGGATTCTAGAAAACCTATTATTTTAACATTATGTATCACTGGATTAGGGGGAGCTTGTAAGATAAAAGAAATCTTAGAAGAAAATATTAAAGGCATAGACGAAAAGATTGATATAAGACCTATAGGTATGATTGAATATCCAAGTCTTGATTTGGAGATAAAGCAAATAAGTAATGATAAGAATGTAATTGCTATAGTTGGAACAATTGACCCACAGATAGCAAATATCCCTTTCTTTAGCCTAGTAGACATAAATGATAAAACGAAATTAAATCAAGTAAATAATTTAATTGATACTAGCCAAATTATTGAAACAAATAAAAAATATGAGTTATCAGATTTAATACATAAAGAAGATATATTTATAGATTTACAAGTTAAATCAAAAGAAGAAGCTTTAAAGTACATGAGTAAAAAACTTAGAGAGAAAGGTTATGTGACGAAAAATTTCTATAAAAAAGTAGTGGAAAGAGATAACCTGTTTCCAACTGAATTGTCAGATGGAATAGCAATACCTCATACAGATGGAATTGATGTGATTAGACCAGTTATAAGTATAGCTATTTTAAAAAATCCTATTATATGGAGTAAAAATAGAGTAAAAATAATACTTTTATTAGCTGTAGACCAAAAATGTTTTAATCCATTAAATACTCTACTTACATTTATAGAAACAGATGAATTTAAAGAGATAAAAAACATTAAAGATAGAGATTTTATTAGGGAGATGATATTAGATGGAGTCAATGCAAATAATTAGTAGCAATTTGATTTTTAAAGATATTGAGGTATCAAACAATGAAGATGCATTAAAATTTTTAGGACAACGTTTATTTGATAAACAGTATGTAAAAGAAAGTTACATAGAAGCTGTTATAGCAAGAGAAAAAAAGTATGCTACAGGATTACCAACAGAAATCTATGGAGTGGCTATACCACATACAGACATAGTACATGTAAATGAGCCAGGTATAGCGATTGGTATACTGAATAAACCTGTAAAATTTATAATGATGGGTACAGAAGATACTGAAATTGATGTAAAAGTTGTATTTATGTTAGCAGTAAAAGAGCCAAAGGAGCAATTACAATTATTAGAAAAGCTTATGACTGTATTTCAAGATAAGAGTATGTTAAATAATATTGTCAACTTAAATGAAGAAAGCATGAGTGACTTATTAAACTCTAAACTGAAAAATTAAAGTTGTGAAAGGAATTAAAAATATAAAAATGCCATTGAAGATTTCTAACTATAGATATCTTTAAAATAAAATAATTTTAACGGGGGTGAATAATGTGGCTAAAAAAATATTAGTTGCATGTGGAACAGGAGTATGTACTTCAACAATTGCTATAAACAAATTAAAGAAAGCACTTCAAGACCTTGGTAAATTGGATATGGTCAACATTACACAATGTAAAGTAGTGGAAGTTGCATCAAAAGCACCTGATTATGATTTGATAATTTGTACTACACAAGTGTCTAGTAGCATAAAAACACCTGTAATAAATGGATTACCTTTTTTAACTGGTGTGGGAATGGGCAAATTAATTGAAGATGTATTGGAAAAATTAGAATTATAATTTGAACTTTTAAAAAATATAGTCTCTAAAATTATAAGTTTTAGAGACTGAAAATTAAATAATGGAGGGTCTTTAAATGGAGATATTAAATTTCATTGTTAGTTTAGGAGCACAAGTAATGATGCCAATAATAATATGTATTTTTGGCTTGATATTAGGTACAAAACTTGGAAAATCATTAAGAGCTGGTTTAACAGTGGGAGTTGGATTTATAGGTCTTAATACTATTATAGCTTTACTGACAGATAACTTAGGACCAGCAACGCAACAAATGGTTAAGAACTTAGGATTAAACTTATCTATAATAGATGTAGGATGGCCAGCAGCATCAGCTATAGCCTTCGCATCAACAGTAGGAGCTTTAATTATTCCAATAGGTCTTGTAGTAAATATAGTTATGCTAATTACTAATACTACCCAAACTGTTGATGTAGATATATGGGATTACTGGCATTTTGCGTTTACAGGCGCTTTAGTAGCAGGGGCTACACAAAGTGTGGTATGGGGAGTGTTTGCGGCAGTAGCAAATATGGTAATTGTATTGGTAATGGCAGATTTAACTGCTCCAGGTATAGAGAAATATTTGGGTATGCCAGGAATATCTCTTCCTCATGGATTTACACAGGCATTTGTTCCAATTGCTATAGTTGTAAATAAACTATTAGATTTAATACCAGGTATAAATAAGATTGAGATAAATGCTGACACATTACAGAAAAAATTTGGATTATTTGGAGAACCTTTAATAATGGGGTCTATAATAGGTATAATAATTGGTATTGCAGCTAAATATGATATAAAAGGTATATTACAGTTAGGTGTAACTATGGGAGCTGTATTGATATTAATTCCAAAGATGGCAGCATTATTGATGGAAGGGTTATTACCAGTATCAGAAGCAGCGCAGGAATTTATTGAGAAGAGATTTAAAAATAGAGGAAAGATTTATATAGGTTTAGACTCAGCAGTAGGTATAGGTCATCCTGTCACATTATCAGTTGCATTAGTATTGGTACCTTTAACTATAGTTATAGCAGCTATATTGCCAGGAAATAAAGTTTTGCCATTTGCAGATTTAGCAGTAATTCCATTTGCACTTGTTTTAATTGTACCAATTACAAAAGGGAATGTGTTTAGGACATTAATAATAGGAATATTCATAATTACTTCTGGATTATTAATTGCAACTAATTTAGCTCCTCTATTTACTCAAATGGCTTTAAATGCTAGCTTCAAAATGCCAGAGGGAGCAACTATGATTTCAAGTATTTGTGATGGTGCAAATCCATTAAGTTGGATATTTGTAAAGATTATGAATTATAAAGTTATTGGAGGAGTGTTTTTTGGAGTTATAGCTTTAGGAATGGCTATTTACAATAGAAATAGAATAATAAAGGAAAATAAAAAATTATCTCTTGAAGAAGAAATCTAAAAATGATTTTATTGAGGAGTATATGAATTATGAAAAAATATAAATACGATTCTATAAGATACTCAATTAATGTGATAATACCAGGATTTTTTATGATTTTAATATTGCTTTACGCTCTGTTTAATAACTATGAAAATTTTAGTGTAAACATATATAGTTTGTTGATAATTATCTGTATATATGGGATATTCAATACTTTTATATCATCAAGTAATCCTAAAGAAATTATTATTGATAACAAATGTATACATTTTATCTCATTTATTACTACACATAATTATGAAATTAAAGATATCGAAAAAGTAAGAATACGAGAGTTTTATAATAAAAATCTTTATCTAAAAATTAATGACGGAAGCCTTCTTAAAGGTAGATATTGGATAAGAACAAATATGTTTAATAATGATTTAGAATTATATGATTATCTTATTGAGTTAGAGGAATCTTTATATCCAGAATCATTAAAATTTAGAAATAAAAGATTAGAAAATAAAGGCATATTAAAGATAAAAAACTTAAAATAGAAGTAGAATAATTTCTATTGATAAAATGGAGATATACGCTTTACACTAAATTTTTTGAATTTTCAAATTAATATTAAAGATAGTGTTTAGAAGATATGGTACTGCTAATATATATAAGATTATATCTATAATAGATAGGAGGATTTAACTAATGTTATTGGAAAAATTGAGAAAAGAAGTATTACAAGCATCTCTAAACCTTTTAAATTATAACTTGGTGACATTAACAGGTGGGAATGTGAGTGGGAGAGATGAAGAAACAGGATATATAGCAATTACCCCAAGTGGAATGGACTATAGAGACCTTATACCAAGTGATATTGTTATAGTAGATATAGATGGAAATGTTATAGATGGCAAATGGAAAGCATCTGTGGATTTACCAGACCATTTATATATATATAAACATAGAGAAGATATAAATAGCATAATACATACACATTCTACATACTCAAGCTGTTTTGCTATTTTGAATGAACCTATAGCATGTGCAAGTACAACTCTTGCAAATGAAGTAGGAGGTGAAGTACCTGTTGCAAAGTTTTCACCACCAACATCTAACAAAATGGGTAAATGTGTTATTGAAGCAATCGGAGATAAAAGAGCATGTCTTTTAGCAAACCATGGTGTAATAGCAGTTGGTCCTTCTGTAGGGCATGCTCTTACAGCTGCTGTAATGTTAGAGGATTCAGCAAAAGTATATTACTTAGCAAAATCAATTGGCACACCAGTATTATTACCAAACGAAGAAATTAAAAGAGCTAGAGATGTATTTTTTAATGTATATGGTCAGGATAAATAAATTAAACAAAACTTTTAAATTAATGTAGAAATATAGATATTCTATAATATTAGGGCGTTTTATAATGATATAATAAGTTTAATAGTTAAGAAATGAAAATAGAAAATCTAATAGTATATAAAATTGTCTGAGTCTAAAATAAGCAATAAGATAAAATAAAAAAGGAGTCTGTATTTCTATGTATTACTTATTAAACAAAAGCACAAATCCTTACTTTAATTTAGCATTAGAAGAATATATGTTTTTAAATGAGAAATATAATGATGATATTATAATCATATGGAGGAATGAGGAATCTATTTTTATAGGTAAAAATCAAAACCCATATCAGGAAATACATCATGATGTTATTGAAAAGGGAGAAATTCCTATTTTAAGAAGAATATCTGGAGGAGGTACTGTTTATCATGATTTAGGAAATATCAATATGTCATTCATACAAAAAGATAGACAACTTCATGAAATAGATTTTTTGGAACATACTAAGTTTATGAAAGATATGCTATTAAGCTTAGGTCTAGATATATCTATAACTGAAAGAAAAGATTTATTTTTGAAAGGGAAAAAAATTTCAGGCTCTGCCCAGTCTATAAAAAGAAAAAATTCTCTTTATCATGGAACTCTTCTTTATGATTCGGATTTAAATAAATTAACTAAATATCTAAATTCAAATAAGTCAACTGAGTCAAAGGCTACGAAGTCTGTCTCAAGTAAAGTAACCAATATTAAATTCTTATTTGAAAAAGATATAGATTACTTTTTGGACTATTGTGTTAAGTATTTAGAATCCAAGATAAAGGATATAAAAGAACTTAAATTAGACAGTGATGATATCAAAAATGTATACAATCTAGTAGAAGATAAATATAAAAAGATGGAGTGGACATATAGTAAAACACCTAAATTTCAAATAGTACTTCCATTTAATGATGAAAGTGAAGTCAATATACATGTAAGTAAGTGGAAGGTATCAAAGTTTTTTATATCTTATAAAGAAGGTGTAATTAATATGGATAAGTTATTAAATGTGGACTTTTTTAAACAAGAAATAAGAGATAATATTTTAGAAAATTACCCACATTACATAGATTTAATTAATTTAATATTTTAATATAAGGCCTCTTGTTTGATAAAATCTTATTATATCAAATTAGAGGCCTTGAATATTTTTTGCAAGTTTAGAAACTGTTACAAAGTTGTAAAATTAAAAACATCGCTATTGAAAAATCAATATATATAGAATTAAATATACATGTTTTTAACTGAAAAATAGATATTAACTGTTTATACAACTTAAAATTTAATATATAATTAATCAGATGGTTAAAATAAAAGAATATTAAGAGTTTTAATAAATTATGGTTAAAAATAAAATACGAGGTGATACCATGTATAGTGTTATAATTGTTGCTGCAGGAAGCGGAAGGAGAATGAACCTAGACATAAATAAACAGTTCATAAAATTAAGAGAAAAAGAAATTATTGCTCATACAATTCAAGTTTTTTATGAAAATATAAATATAGATGAAATTGTGGTATGTATAAAAAAAGAGGAAGAAGATTTTTTTAAGGAAAACATAATAAATAAGTATAATTTTAAAAATATAAAAATAGCATATGGTGGAAAAGAAAGACAGGATTCAATATATAATGGCTTAAAAAAATTAGATGAAAATTGTGATATAGTACTCATTCATGATGGGGCAAGACCATTTGTAGACCATAGAATAATTAATGAATCCATAAAGGTGGCTAAAGAAAAAAAAGCTGTAGTTGTAGGTGTGCCAGTAAGTGATACTATAAAGATAGTGTCGGATGGAACAGTACAAGAAACTCCAGAGAGAAGTTTATTGTGGGCAGCTCAAACTCCTCAAACTTTTGAGTATAATCTCATAATAAATGCTTATGAACAAGCTTATAAGAATAATTATTATGGTACTGATGATTCAATGTTGGTTGAAAATATAGGGCAAAGCGTTACTATGGTGATGGGCTCTTATGAAAATATAAAGATAACTAGTCCAGAAGATTTAAATATAGCAGAACAGATATTAAATATGGAAAAAAGAGATGAAGTTAATAGCAGAAGGAGAATTATATGAGAATAGGATTAGGATATGATGTACACAAATTAACAGAGGATAGAAAACTCATAATCGGTGGGGTAGAGATACCACATGATAAAGGTTTATTAGGTCATTCAGATGCTGATGTATTAATACATGCAATAATGGACTCTATTTTAGGAGCCTTAGCTCTAGGTGATATAGGTAAGCATTTCCCAGATACAGATGAAAAATATAAGGGAGCAAATAGTATGAAATTATTAGAATATGTACATAATCTAATAACAAGCAAAGGGTATAAGATTGGGAACATAGATAGTACTATAATTGCTCAAAGCCCTAAGATGGCTCCACATATTGAAAGCATGAGAAAAAATATATCAAAAGTCTTAAATACAGATATTGATAATATAAACATAAAGGCAACTACTGAAGAAGGTCTTGGCTTTACAGGAGCAAAACAGGGTATAGCATCACAAAGTATTTGTTTATTATTGTTGACAAGTCAGAATAATTAATATATTATTAGTAATAAGTTTATTGGATATCAAAGAATAGGCCTAAATAGAATATCTATAATATGTGAATTTAAGTGAAATTAATATAAATATAAAACTAGCTATGATAAAGAAATAGTAAAACTATGAAATCTTTACAGAGAGAAAACGTTGGTGAGAGTTTTCAAGAGGAAATGTTTGAACCTGTCTTTTAGCTTAAAGGTATAAAAATCTTTACGGTAGGAACCGTTACATTCCCAAAAGAGAGCTATTTACATAGCTAACTAGAGTGGTACCGCGGAAATTAAACCTTTCGTCTCTATACTTGTATAGAGATGAGAGGTTTTTTATATTTTCAAGAAATTAATATTCAGGAGGAATTTATTAATGAAAATGTCTAAAATGTTTATGCCGACATTAAAAGAAATCCCAGCAGATGCTGAGATTACAAGCCATCAATTAATGGTTAGGTCAGGAATGATAAAAAAAATGACTTCAGGGGTTTATAATCAATTACCGATGGGATTAAGAGTGTTCAAAAAGATTGAACAAATAATTAGAGAAGAACTAAATAAAAAAGATTGTCAAGAAATACTTTGTGCGGCTTTACTTCCTTCTGAATTATGGAAAGAGTCTGGAAGATGGACTGCTATGGGTGAAGAAATGTTTAGGCTTAAAGACAGAACAGAAAGAGAATACTGTCTTGGACCAACACATGAAGAAGCATTCACTGATATAATAAGACAAGAAATTACTTCATACAAACAATTGCCATTAAACCTATATCAGATACAAGTAAAATATAGAGATGAAAGAAGACCAAGATTTGGTGTTATGAGAACTAAGACTTTTACAATGAAGGATGCATACAGTTTTGATGTAGATAATGAAGGTCTAGATAAATCATATCAAGATATGTTTGATGCATATGTAAGTATATTTGACAGATGTGGACTAGAGAATAGTCCAGTGCAAGCAGATTCAGGAGCTATAGGAGGCTCTACATCAGCTGAGTTTATGGTTAAGTCAGAAGTTGGTGAAGATGAAGTTGTATTCTGTAGTGGATGTGATTATGCAGCCAATGTAGAAAGAGCAGAATCTTGTAATGTAGCATCAGAAAAAGAAGATATGAAAGACCTGGAAGAGGTTCACACACCAGGAGCAGCTACAATAAAAGAACTAGAGGAATTTTTAAAGATTTCTCCAGATAAATTTGCTAAAACTTTAGTATATGAGGCAGATGGGAAAACAGTTGTAGTTGTTGTAAGGGGAGATAGAGAAGTTAATGAAGTTAAAGTATCTAATGCTATAGGCTCTGTTATAGAATTTGCACTTGCTACAGATGATGTAGTTAGAAAAGTAACTAATGCAGAAGTAGGATTTGCTGGACCAATAGGTATAAATGCTGACTATGTATTTATAGATAAAGAAATTGTTGAACAAAGAAACATAGTTGTAGGGGCTAATAAAACTGAATATCATATAAAAAATGCTAACTATGGAAGAGATTTTGAAGGAATAGTTGGAGATTTTAGAAATGTTCAAGAAGGTGACAAGTGTATAGTATGTGGGAAACCACTTGAAATAGCTAGAGGTGTTGAAGTAGGTCACATATTCAAACTAGGAACTAAGTATTCAGAATCTATGAATGCGAATTTTATAGATAAAGATGGGAAATCAAAACCTATAGTAATGGGATGTTATGGAATAGGTGTTGAAAGAACAGCAGCAGCTATAATTGAACAGCATAATGACGAAAAAGGCATAATATGGCCTTTATCAGTAGCTCCATACCATGTTGTGATAGTTCCTGCAAACATGAAAAATGAGGAACAAGTATCAATAGCTGAAAAGATATATAATGATTTACAAGCTATGGGTGTAGAAGTTTTATTAGATGATAGAGATGAAAGAATAGGTGTTAAATTCAATGATTCAGAATTAATAGGAATACCTATGAGAATTACAGTAGGTAAAAATATTAGTGAAGGTAAAGTAGAGTTTAAATTTAGACATAAAGAAGATAAAGAAATAATTGACATAGAAGAAATAAATGAAAAAGTAAAGGCAGAGTTTATCAAAAATAATGTTAGATTAGGATAGTAACTTAAAAAGCTATTGTATAGATAATCAGAGTTGTACTTTATAAACACCATTTTATCTATATATAAGGAGATAAAGTGGTGTTTTTTTATAAAAACATAATAAATTGAGGAGGTAGTTGAAATGGCAAAAAATGAAAAACAATTTGTTGAAGAAATAACAAAGATGGAAGATGATTTCCCACAATGGTATACAGATGTAATAACTAAGACTGACTTAGTTGATTATGCACCAGTCAAAGGTTTTATGGTTGTAAAGCCATATGGATATGCATTATGGGAAAAGATGCAAGAATTTATGGATAAAAGATTTAAAGAAACTGGACATAAAAACTGTTATTTCCCATTATTGATACCAGAAAGTTTATTAAATAAAGAAGCAGAACATGTAGAAGGTTTTGCTCCAGAAGTTGCATGGGTAACACATGGTGGAAATAAAAAATTAGAAGAGAGATTATGTGTAAGACCTACTTCTGAGACTATAATATGTACAATGTATGCTAAATGGTTAAAATCATATAGAGAATTACCATATCTTTATAATCAATGGTGCTCAGTTGTTAGATGGGAAAAATCAACTAGACCTTTCTTAAGAACATCTGAGTTTTTATGGCAAGAAGGTCATACATTACATGAGACAGCAGAAGAAGCCCAAGAAGAAACAATACAACAATTAGAAATATATAAAGCTTTATGTGAAGAATTACTTGCAATGCCAGTTGTATCTGGTCAAAAAAGTGAAAGTGAGAAGTTTGCAGGTGGTGAAAGAACATATACTATAGAGGCTATGATGCATGATGGTAAAGCATTACAATCAGGTACAAGTCACTTCTTAGGTCAACACTTTACAAAAGCTTTTGATATTACTTTTGCAGATAGAGAAGGAAATTTAGCTAATCCATACCATACATCTTGGGGAGCATCTACAAGACTTATAGGTGGACTTATAATGACTCATAGTGATAACAGAGGTCTAGTATTACCACCAAGAGTAGCTCCAATACAAGCTGTTATAGTTCCTATAGCTGCTAAAAAAGGAAATGTAATGGAAACAGTTGATAAAATATATGCTGATTTAAAAGCTAAAGGAGTAACTGTTGAAGTTGATGATAGAGATAACTATACAACTGGATGGAAGTTTAATGAGTGGGAAATGAAAGGTGTTCCAGTAAGAATTGAGATTGGACCAAAAGATATAGAAAATAATCAAGCTATGATATTTAGAAGAGATACTTTAGAAAAGAGTTCTATGCCTTTAGAAGGATTAGCTGATGCTATATGTGATTTATTTGATGTTATACACAACGATATGTTCGAAAAAGCAAAAAAACATAGAGAAGACAATACATCTATAGTTGAAAATATGGATGAGTTTAAAAAGGCTTTAGAAGAAAAGCCAGGATTCATAAAGACTATGTGGTGTGGAGATGCAGAATGTGAAGCTAAGATTAAGGAAGAAACAGGAGCAACTATAAGATGCTTACCTTTTGAACAAGAAAACTTAGGTCACAAGTGTGTATATTGTGGAAAAGAAGCAGATAATATGGTAGTAATGGCAAAAGCTTACTAAAATAAGATGTTTAAATAAAAACTGGGGTGATGAGTATTTTATACTTTTCATCCCAATTTTATTTTAAGTTTTATTTCCTTATATATATTTATTATTAGTGTACATACTTACTTTGTAGAACAATTACTATATAAGTATTCCATAAAGTAACTAATAAATACAAATATAGCAATAGGGAATGCTTTTAATTTTCACCAAATAAATGGATTAAAAGAAAGATTTATGAAATTAAAACTAGGATTTTCTGCTATAATAAACATGTGTATTTTTAAATAAATAAGGATATTATTATTAGATTTGATAAAAGTTAGGAATTACAATTCTTACATATGTTATTTAAAAATAGATATAAAAACCTTTAAAATACTTGTTTAAAAAAATTACACTTGTTAATATTAGGATGGGTGGAAAAATCAGAAAACCAAGTAAAGTGAGGTGATAGTAGAAGAAAAAGCATATAAGTTTAGAATATATCCAAATAAAAAACAGCAAGAGCTAATTAACAAAACTTTTGGATGTTGTAGATTTGTATATAATAAATCAATTAGAATACAAGGCTAATTGGTATGGTAGACAAATTGTAAAGGTAGGTAAATTCTTTGCAAGTTCACAAATATGCAATAAATGTGGGTACAAAAACGAGGAAGTTAAGAATTTAAATATAAGAGAATGGATTTGTCCTTGTTGTAATGTAACTCACGATAGAGACATAAATGCGAGTATAAATATACTAAAAGAAGGATTAAGACTAATAACAGTTTAAAATAGATAACTTATGTAAGAACCGTAGGAACTACGGGGATAGCCTGTGGAGAGTTTGTAAGACATATTTTAGTATGCAAAATTCTATGAAACAGGAACCCTGTGACTTTAGTCATGGGAAGTTCAGTAAAAATAAACTTGCAAAACAATGTACTAGTTTAATATTATAGTTATATTGAATAAAATATCAGGAGGAAGTAAAAATGAATGTAAGAGTAAGATTTGCACCAAGTCCAACAGGATTTGTACATATAGGTAGTTTAAGAACTGCTTTATATAACTATTTATTTGCAAAAAAAATGGGCGGAGAATATATATTAAGAGTAGAGGACACGGACCAAAGTAGATTAGTAGAAGGTGCTATAGAGAATATGCTTAATGCTATGAAATGGGCTGGTGTCAATCATGATGAAGGTGTTATATTAGATGATACTGGAAAAGTAGTACAAAAAGGAGAATATGGTCCATATATTCAATCTCAGAGATTAGATATATACCAAGAATATATAAAACAACTTTTAGATAGTGGAAAGGCTTATTATTGTTTCTGTACAAAGGAAAGACTAGATGAAGTAAGAGATGCTCAAAGGGCAGCAGGAGAAACAGCTAAATATGATGGCCATTGTAAGAATCTTTCTAAAGAAGAAGTAGAAGCAAATATAAAAGCAGGAATACCATACGTTATAAGATTAAGATTACCAGAGAATCATACAATTAAGTTTACAGATTTAGTTAGAGGAGATATGGAATTTAATACCAATGATTTAGATGACCAGGTACTAATGAAAACAGATGGATTCCCAACTTATCACTTTGCTGTAGTTGTAGATGATTATTTAATGAAAATCACACATGTAATAAGAGGTGAAGAGTGGGTATCCTCTACTCCAAAACATGTCTATTTATATGAAGCTTTTGGATGGGAAGCACCTGTATTTGTACATTTACCAAATATACTTAATAAAGAAAAGAAAAAATTAAGTAAGAGACAAGGTGATGTGGCAGTTGAAGACTTTAAGAAAAAAGGATATTTACCAGAAGGTTTAGTAAACTATGTAGCATTAGTTGGATGGTCTCCAGAAGATAATCAAGAATTGTTTACAATGGAAGAATTGGAAAAAGCATTTTCTGTAGAAAGAGTATCTAAAAGTGGTGGAGTATTTGATACTGAAAAGCTAAATTGGGTTAATCAACACTATATAAAAGATGGTGATGATACTTACTTAACAGATTTAGCAATACCATTCTTGATAGAAGATGGATTTATAACAGAAGAAGAAGCTACTAGTAAGTATGAGTTTTTAAAGAGTATGATATCAGTACTTAAAGAGAAATTACAATATGTAAAAGAAGTTACTGATCATGCAAGTATATTCTTTGGAGATAAAATAGAAGTAGAGACTGAAGAAGGAAGTGAATTCTTAAAGCTAGAACACATACCTACTTTAATAGATGCTCTACAAGAAAAAATAGAAAAAGCAGACTTATTAAATGCTGAATTTGTTCAAGCGATGCTTAAAGAAATTCAAAAAGAGTATAAAATAAAAGGAAAAAATTTATTTATGGGCTCAAGAATAATTTTGACAGGGCAAATGCATGGACCAGATTTACCAAAAGTAATGGAGGTTTTAGGAAAAGAAACTTGCTTAAATAGAATAGCTTATGTAAAAAATAATATATTATAGTCATAAAAGTCCGCTAATTTAGAAGCGGACTTTTTTTGTGTTAGTATTTGGTGAAAATATCTAGTTAAGAAAATGAAGGTATTTAGGGCAATAAATTTAATATATAAAAAGCAAAGCAAAAATATAAATAAAATATTAATAATAAACTAATAAAAATATTAAGCATAGAAGAAGGAAATCTATTATTTTAGTTTGATTTAATTATTAAGGGGGTAATTACTATGTATAGTAATATGGATGATGTTAAAAAGGAATTAAAGGAGCTATGCTTAGAATATGTTACAATTTTAGAAAAATTAAAAGATGAAAAAATGATTACAGAAGAAACTTTTGAAAAATGTTCTTCTCAAAAAAAGATATTTTTAGAAGAGCAATAGATAATAACAGGGGTATTGTTATTATGTAGTTTATAAGGATAGTACTAAAAATGATAGTAGTACTATTATTTATTGCAATTTTCAACTATAATATAATATATAATGTTAAGAAAATAATTTATAAAAATATGGTGAGGTGATGAGTGTGAAAGTTTATAATACATTAACTAGAACAAAAGAAGAATTTGTTCCATTAGAAGAAGGAAAGGTAAAAATGTATGTGTGTGGTCCAACAGTCTATAACTATATACATATAGGTAATGCAAGACCATTTATAATATTTGATACTCTAAGAAGGTATCTAGAGTATAGAGGATATGATGTAACTTATGTACAAAACTTTACAGATGTTGATGACAAAATTATAAATAGAAGCCATGAAGAAGGAATATCTCCAGAAGAAGTTGCTACTAAGTATATAAAAGAATATTTTGTAGATTGTGATGGACTAGGAATTAAAAGAGCTACTGTTCATCCTCAAGTTACAGATAATATACAACAAATTATAGATTTTATAAAAGAATTAGAAGATAAGGGATATGCTTATGCAGTAAATGGTGATGTGTATTTTGATACAAACAAGTTTGAAGGATATGGGAAACTTTCAGGTCAAAAGCAAGAAGACTTAGAAGCTGGAGCTAGAATTGAAGTTAATGACCAAAAAAGACATCCTATGGATTTTGTTCTTTGGAAAGCTAAAAAAGAAGGTGAACCAGGATGGGATAGTCCTTGGGGAGAAGGTAGACCTGGATGGCATATAGAATGTTCTGTTATGTCTAAGAGATATTTGGGTGAGACAATTGATATACATGCAGGTGGTCAAGATTTAACATTCCCACACCATGAAAACGAGATAGCTCAAAGTGAAGCTAGAAGTGGAAAAACATTCTCAAAATATTGGATGCATAATGGATATATAAATATAAATGATGAAAAAATGAGTAAATCTAAAGGTAATTTCTTTACAGTAAGAGATATATCAAAATTATATGATTTAGAAATAGTAAGATTTTTCATGTTATCAGCACATTACAGAAATCCAGTGAACTTTAGTGATGAGATGCTAAATCAAGCTAAAGCTGGTCTTGAAAGACTATATAATACTAAAGAAAAATTAGAATTTACATTAAGTAATCTAAAGGAGTCTACTTTAACAGAAAAAGAAGTAGAACTTGTTAAAGAATTGGATAACTTCAGACAAAAGTTTATCGATGCTATGGACGATGATGTCAATACAGCAGATGCAGTGAGTGTAATATTTGAGTTAGCTAAGTTAATAAATTCTAATGTAGATGAAAACTCTTCTCTAGAATTTGCTAAAAAGTGCTTAGATGAATTTAATGAGCTTACAAAGGTATTAAATATTGTAAATAAGAAGAAAGATACTGTATTAGATAAAGACATTGAAGAACTAATACAAAAAAGAACGGATGCAAAGAAAAATAAAGAGTTCCAATTAGCAGATGATATAAGACAACAATTATTAGATATGGGAATTGTATTAGAAGACACAAGACAAGGTGTTAAGTGGAAAAGGGTATAAAAAATGGAAAAAACTGAATTAGTTACTATGTCACCACTAGTTTTAGCATACTTAGGTGATACAGTGTATGAGACATATATAAGAGAACATTTAATTAGACAGAATACACAAAGAAAAGTTAATGATTTGCATAAATTAGCTATAAAGTATGTAAAAGCTAAAGCTCAGGCAACTATAATTCATGAAATTGAAACTGAATTAACTGAGGAAGAGAGCAAAATATACAAGAGGGGAAGAAATCAAAAATCAAATACTTCTCCTAAAAATGCAGATATTATAGACTATAAACATGCAACTGGATTTGAGGCCTTGGTTGGATATTTGTATTTAAATAATGAAATAGAGAGACTTCAATATATTATCAATAAAGGAATCAAAATTATTGAAAGAGATATGTAAATATTAGAGAGTGTTGTCTTAATAATAATCAATAAGGCAACACTTTTTTTATAACTAATGTATAATAAATATATAGAAATTAGTCAAGAGAAAGGATAAAAATTTATGAAAGTAAAATTAATATCACATACACCTGAACCAGAAAAAGTAATAGCTATGGCAGCTAAGCTATGTTATTCACCAGTTGGGACAGACGAAATAGAAAAAGACTTAACAGATGAAAGTATAGAGAAGTTTTTAAATATGTTATTAAGTATAGGTCATGGGTCAATATTAGAACATGCTTCATTTACATTTTCAATAGAAGGGATATCAAGAGCTTGCTCACATCAAATTGTTAGACATCGTATAGCTAGTTTTTCACAACAGAGTCAAAGATATGTTAAATTAGAGCAATTTGAGTACATAATTCCTCCAGAAATAGAAAAAATAGAAAAAGCAAAAGAGTTATTTATAAAGTCAATGAAAAAAGACCAAGAGGCTTATGATAACTTAGTAGAGATATTATTTGAAAATCATTATAATGAATTAATAAAAGATGGTAAAAATGAGAAAGCAGCAAAAAGACAAGCTGAAAAGAAAGCAATAGAAGATGCTAGATATGTATTTCCAAATGCATGCGAAACAAAAATGGTATTTACTATAAATGCTAGAAGTTTATTTAATTTCTTTGAACATAGATGTTGTGAAAGAGCACAGTGGGAAATAAGAAATCTAGCTGTAGAAATGTTAAGAGAAGTTAAAAAGGTTGCTCCAATACTATTTAAAAAGACTGGACCAAGTTGTGTAAATGGTAGTTGTCCAGAAGGAACTATGACTTGTGGAGATATAGTTCAAGTTAGAGAAAAATTTAAGGCCTTGTAGGAGGTGAATCATTTGGCAAGTATAGAAGGAAGAAATCCAGTAATAGAAGCTATAAAAAGTGATAGAGAAATAGATAAAATATTAATTTCAAATTCAGCTAAAGAAGGTTCAATTAAAAAAATAATAGGAATAGCTAAAGAGAAGAACATAATTATACAATATGTTGATAAACATAAATTAGATGAGGTAAGTACAAGCCATTCACATCAAGGCGTAATAGCTTATGCAAGTGAATATAAGTATTACGAATTGGATGAGCTAATAGATTTAACAAAAAACAAAGATGAAGACCCATTTTTCATTATATTAGATGAGATAACAGATCCACATAATCTAGGTTCAATAATAAGGACAGCAGATGCAGTAGGAGCACATGGAGTTATTATTCCTAAAAGAAGGTCTGTACACATAACACCTGTAGTTGCTAAAGCGTCTGCAGGAGCAGTAGAGTATATGCCAGTTTGTAAGGTAACCAATATAGTTAATACAATAAAAAGATTAAAAGATGAAGGGCTGTGGATTGCAGCTGCTGATATGGATGGAGAAACTTTTTATAAACAAAATCTTACAGGTCCTCTTGGTGTGGTAATTGGAAGCGAAGGTTTTGGGATATCTAGATTGGTTAAACAAAACTGTGACTTTATAGTAAAAATGCCAATGATAGGTAATGTTACATCTTTAAATGCATCCGTGGCGGGTGGAATACTTTTATATGAGATATTCAGACAAAGACTGGATAAAAGTAAATAACCATGAAAAAAAATATAAATCATTACTTAATAATAGATGGCTACAATATTATAAATGCGTGGGATAATTTGAAAGAACTGGCTAAAGATGATTTAGAAGATTCTAGAGAAAAGCTTATTGATGATATTATAGAATTTTCTGAGTTTATGGGTTATAAGACTATAATAGTTTTTGATGCTTATAATGTCAAGAATTCACGAGAAAAAGTTGAGAAAAGAAAACACATAACGATAGTTTATACGAGAGAGCACCAAACAGCAGATAGTTATATAGAGAAATTTATAACTTCTTTATCAAAGTATGATGATGTAAAAGTAGCTACTAATGACTATGCAGAGCAACAAATGATTTTAGGAAAAGGTGCTACAAGAATGTCTGCAAGAGAATTAAAGTTAGAGTTAGATCGTTCCAAGAATAAAATGAAGGAAAAAAATATCGGTTTGAGGAAAAAAATTCAGCGAAATTGGTTGGAGGAAAGGTTAGATAAAGAAACATTGTCGAAACTTGAGAACATTCGTAGAAAGCGTTGAAATTACTAGCTTCTTTAGACTATAATATACCTATAAATTTGTTTTATATATGGGGGAGATTTACATGTTGGTAGCAAAAGAAAAAAGTTATGAGTTAATAGACAATTGTCAGCAGGATGAGTATAACATTGTATTAAGAGCAAGTGAAGGGGATAAAATAGCACTAGAGTACATTATTACCAAATACAGAAATTTTGTAAAGGCAAAGGCAAAGTCCTATTTTTTAATTGGGGCGGATAAAGAAGATATAATACAAGAAGGAATGATAGGCCTTTATAAGGCAGTTAGAGATTTTGATGGAAGTAAGACAAATTCGTTTAAATGTTTTGCAGAGATATGTATAACAAGACAAATAATAACTGCTATAAAAACTGCAACAAGACAAAAACATATACCTTTAAATTCATATGTTTCTTTGAACAAACCAATATATGATGAAGAGTCAGACAGAACACTTTTAGATATTATAGCTACAAGTATAGTAACAGATCCAGAAGAACTTATAATTAGTAAAGAAGAGTTAAAAAATATAGAATCAAAGATGAATGAATTATTAAGTGACTTGGAATTAGAAGTCCTAGAATTATATTTAAATGGAAAGTCATACCAGTTTATAGCGGACAAGCTTAAAAGAGATGTAAAGTCAATAGATAACGCTTTACAAAGGGTTAAGAGAAAATTAGAAAAACATCTTGAAAACAGAAATGATTAATAGTAAAATACTTACCATAAGCTTATTGTGAGCAAAATTAATTTATATCGAAAGATAAGGGAGGAAATTCAAAATGGCTAAAGCTAAATACGAAAGAACAAAACCTCATGTTAATATAGGTACAATAGGACACGTTGACCACGGTAAAACTACATTAACAGCAGCAATAACAAAAACATTATATGACAGATACCAATTAGGAGAAGCAGTAGATTTCGCAAACATAGATAAAGCTCCAGAAGAAAGAGAAAGAGGAATCACAATATCAACAGCACACGTTGAGTATGAAACTCCAAACAGACACTACGCACACGTTGACTGCCCAGGACATGCTGACTACGTTAAGAACATGATAACAGGAGCAGCACAAATGGACGGAGCAATATTAGTTTGTTCAGCAACAGATGGACCAATGCCACAAACAAGAGAGCATATACTATTATCAAGACAAGTTGGTGTACCATATATAGTAGTATTCTTAAACAAATGTGACATGGTAGATGACGAAGAGTTATTAGAACTAGTAGAAATGGAAGTAAGAGATTTATTAACAGAATATGATTTCCCAGGAGATGATACTCCAATAATAAGAGGGTCAGCATTAATGGCATTAGAAGATCCAAAGAGCGAGTGGGGAAATAAGATAGTAGAATTATTCGAGCAAATAGATGAGTATATACCAGCTCCAGAGAGAGATACAGATAAACCATTCTTAATGCCAGTAGAGGACGTATTCTCAATCACAGGAAGAGGAACAGTTGCAACAGGAAGAGTAGAAAGAGGAGTACTAAAAGTACAAGACGAAGTAGAATTAGTAGGATTAACAGAAGCACCAAGAAAAGTAGTAGTAACAGGAGTAGAGATGTTCAGAAAATTATTAGACCAAGCACAAGCAGGGGATAATATAGGAGCATTATTAAGAGGAGTACAAAGAAGCGAGATAGAAAGAGGACAAGTACTAGCAAAAACTGGATCAGTAAAGGCACACACAAAGTTTACAGCAGAAGTATATGTACTTAAAAAAGAAGAGGGTGGAAGACATACACCATTCTTTGATGGATATAGACCACAATTCTATTTCAGAACAACAGACGTAACAGGAGCTTGTAAGTTACCAGATGGAATAGAAATGGTAATGCCTGGAGATAACGTAACAATGGAAGTAGACTTAATAAACTCAATAGTTGTAGAAGAGGGATTAAGATTCTCAATAAGAGAAGGTGGAAGAACAGTAGCTTCAGGAGTTGTTGCTACTATAGTAGAGTAATCTTTTATTAAACTGATGGATTAAAAAGAATAATAAAAAGAGGGGTTATGCTCCTCTTTTTTTAACATAGAAATACAAAAACATTGACACAGCATAGGATTTTGTGATAACTTATACAAGGTAATGATTATAGGAAGTTAATAATATCTTGAATACTGTAGATTTTTAATAAATACATATTTTAAAGGTATTATATTCACATATATTAACAATATATATTATTGTATTACAAAGTTGGAGGTGTATCAGATGAGAGTTAAAGTAACTTTAGCATGTACAGAGTGTAAGCAAAGAAACTACAACACTACTAAGAATAAGAAAAATAATCCAGACAGAATAGAATTACAAAAATATTGTAGATTCTGTAAAAAGCATACAACTCATAAAGAAACAAAATAGTTTTTTATAAGGATGTGAGTATGGAATGGCTGCCCAAAAAAATGACGGTGCAAAAACTAAAAAAAGGTTTAGTTTATTTGGATATCTAAAAGAAACTAAGCAAGAATTAAAAAGAGTTACATGGCCGACAAAAAAGGAACTGTTTAAAAACACAAGTATAGTTTTAACTGTAGTTATTTCATGCACTATATTAGTATGGGGTATAGACACTATATTATCTGGTGCACTAGCGTTATTACTAAAATAGACGAAAAGAGGTAAGTTAAATGTCAGAATTACAAGAAGCAAGTTGGTATGTAGTTCATACCTATTCGGGACATGAAAATAAAGTTAAAGCTACAATTGAGAAAGCAGTTAAAACAAGAGGTATGGAAGACTGCATAAGACAAGTAGTTGTTCCAACAGAAGAGGTAGTGGAAACTACTAAAACTGGAAAAGAAAAAACTAGACAACGTAAAGTTTATCCAAGTTATGTCTTGGTTAAAATGATAATAACTGATGAATCTTGGTATGTAGTAAGAAATACTAAGGGAGTTACAGGTTTCGTTGGACCTGGTTCAAAACCAGTACCATTAAGTGAAGATGAAGTCAAAGCTATGGGGATAGATACAACAGACCCTAAAGTAGTAAATAGTGATATTGATTTTGAAATAGGAGATACAGTAAAAGTATCTCAAGGACCATTTAGTGGACAAATAGGTAACATAGAAGAAATTGACTTAGAAAATAGAGAAGTCAAAGTATGCATAAATGCATTTGGTAAAAGGACTCTATTTGTAATAGAGCTTGAAGGTATAGAAAAAATCTAATACTATTATTATAGAAAAATCTGAGGAGGTGCGCTCAAAATGGCTAAAAAAGTTATAGGTCAAATAAAATTACAAATACCTGCAGGAAAGGCTACTCCAGCGCCACCAGTTGGACCAGCATTAGGACAACATGGTGTTAATATAATGGGATTCACAAAAGAATTTAATGCTAAAACTGCAGATCAAGCTGGAATGATAATACCAGTTGTTATAACTGTATATCAAGATAGATCATTCAGTTTTATAACAAAAACTCCACCAGCTGCAGTTTTAATTAAAAAAGCATTAAACTTAAAATCAGGTTCTGGAGAACCAAACAAAAAGAAAGTTGCTAAAATAACTTCAGCTCAAGTAAGAGAAATAGCTGAGTTAAAAATGCCTGACTTAAATGCTGCATCAGTAGAAGCTGCTATGAGTATGATAGCTGGTACTGCTAGAAGCATGGGTGTTGTAGTAGAAGACTAATTAAAAGATACACTTTTTTTTATAAAGTGGGAGGCGAAAAGCCGAAATTAACCACGAGGAGGAAAATAAAATGGCTAAAAAAGGTAAAAGATATGCAGGTGCATTAGAAAAAGTAGATAGAACTAAATTTTATGATGCATCAGAAGCATTAACATTAGTTTCAGATATAGCTGGAGCTAAATTTGATGAGACAGTAGAAGCACACATTAAATTAGGTGTTGACTCAAGACATGCTGACCAACAAGTAAGAGGTGCAGTTGTATTACCTCACGGAACTGGTAAAACTAAAAGAGTTTTAGTTTTTGCTAAAGGTGAGAAAGCTAAAGAAGCTGAACAAGCTGGTGCTGACTTTGTAGGAGCTGAAGAATTAGTTCAAAAAATACAAGGTGAAAACTGGTTTGAATTTGATATAGTAGTTGCTACTCCAGATATGATGGGTGTAGTAGGTAGATTAGGTAGAGTATTAGGACCTAAAGGTTTAATGCCAAACCCTAAATCAGGAACAGTTACATTTGATGTAGCTAAAGCTATAGATGAAATAAAAGCTGGTAAAGTTGAATACAGATTAGACAAAACTAACATAATACACGTTCCAGTAGGAAAAGTATCATTTGGTGGAGAAAAATTAGCTGAAAACTTTGCTGCATTAATGGATGCTATAATAAAAGCTAAACCAGCTGCTGCTAAAGGACAATATTTAAGAAGTGTAACAGTAGCTTCTTCAATGGGACCTGGAGTTAAAATAAACCCAGCAAGAACAGCTGAATAATAAAACTGTTGACACAGGTTGACAAAAATGTTATTATATCACTTGTCAATGTAAAAAAGAATAGATTTGCCGTAGATAGTGGGTGCGAGAGCTTAATATCCCGCCGAGGTTTTAGATAAATTGAGATTACTAAAGCTTTTGATGTCTACTTTTGGCAACAAAAGCTTTTTATAATGTTGCGGTAAATACTAAGCCTATTTGGTGAAGGAGGTGCACATCTATATGAGAAAAGCTATAGAAATTAAATCAGAAGTTGTTTCTGAGATAGTTGAAAAGTTACAAAAATCTTCTGCTGCTGTTGTTGTAGATTACAAAGGATTAACAGTTGAAGAGGTAACTGAGTTAAGAAAACAAATGAGAGAAGCTGGTGTAGATTACAAAGTATATAAAAATACTTTAGTTAGAAGAGCAGCTAAAGAAGTTGGTATAGAGCAATTCAATGATGAATTATTAGTTGGAACTAATGCTATAGCATTTGGATATGATGATCCAGTTGCTCCAGCAAGAATATTAAAAGGATTCATGGATTCTCATCCAAAGATGAAATTAAAGATGGGTATTGTGGAAGGTGCATTCTACGACGAGTCTAAAATTGTTGAAATGGCTAACATACCATCAAGAGAAGTTCTTATCGCTAAATTACTTGGTAGCTTAAAAGCTCCAGTATCAAACTTTGCATATTTAATAGATGCAATAGCGAAAAAGGCAGAAGGTCAAGAAGAAGCTTAATAGCTTAATTAAAAAATTATAAATATTAATTTGAAATAAAATTCGGAGGTGCTAAAAATGACAATAGAACAAATATTAGAAGCTATAGAAAATATGAAAGTTTTAGAATTAAATGAATTAGTTAAAGCTGCTGAAGAAAAATTCGGTGTATCAGCTTCAGCTCCAGTAATGGTAGCTGGTGCAGCTGCTGGTGGACCAGCTGCTGAAGAAAAAACTGAATTTGATGTAGTATTAGCTGAAGTTGGTTCTTCAAAAGTTGGAGTTATAAAAGCAGTTAGAGAAATAACAGGATTAGGATTAAAAGAAGCTAAAGAAGTAGTTGATAACGCTCCTAAGACAGTTAAAGAAGGAGCTTCTAAAGAAGAAGCTGACCAAATAAAAGAAAAATTAGAAGCTGCTGGAGCTAAAGTAGAAGTTAAGTAGTTTCTTTAAAAAGATACCCATAGGGTATCTTTTTTATTTGCAAAAAATTATAGAATTTATCTAGAATTATAAAGAAAATATTTTTATAAAATATAAAAAATATATATAATAGTATTAAATTAAGGGTATCATATAGTATGTAATGATATATTAATTTAATACTATTATTAAATTAATATATAAACAATTATTGTAATGTATATATATAGGGTATATAATTAAATGGAACTGTAAAAAATTACATATTATTTTAAAAAAATACATGAATAATTTAGAAATAAAATGTAATAAATAATTAATTAACAAATATAAATTTTAAAATGAACTAAGTATTAAAAAAATCGAAATTTGTAGACTTTGAAGGATGTATTTAAGGAGGAATTAATAATGGAAAAATTACAAGGAAAAATTGCAGTAGTTACTGCTGCGACAAAAGGTATTGGATTAGCTTCAGCAGAGATATTAGCAAAGAATGGAGCAATTGTATATTTAGCAGCTCGTTCAGAAGAATTAGCTAATGAAGTTATAAATAAAATAAGTGCAGAAGGTGGTTGTGCTAAGTTTGTTTACTTTAATGCTCGTGAAGAAGAAACTTTTACTTCAATGATAGAAGACGTAGTTAAAAAAGAAGGTAAGATAGATATACTTGTAAACAATTTTGGTTCAACAAACCCTTCTCTTGACAAAGACCTTGTAACTGGGGATACAGATAATTTCTTTGACACAGTAAATACTAATTTAAAAAGTGTGTATTTACCATGTAAAGCAGCAATTCCTCATATGATAAAGAATGGAAAAGGCAGTATAGTAAATATATCAAGTATAGGTTCAGTATTACCTGATTTATCTAGAATAGCTTACTGTGTATCAAAAGCAGCAATCAATTCATTAACTCAAAATATAGCAACACAATATGCAAAGAATCATGTTAGATGTAATGCTGTACTTCCAGGACTTATTGCAACTAAGGCAGCATTAGATAATATGTCCCCAGAGTTCATAAAAGAGTTTTTAAAGCATGTTCCTTTAAATCGTATAGGAGAACCAGATGATATAGCAAAAGCCGTTCTATTCTATGCTAGTGATGACTCATCATTCATAACAGGAGATTTACTTGAAGTTGCAGGAGGATTTGGTTTACCTACTCCACAATTTGCAGATAACATATTAGGATAATCAATACACTAATATATAAAGAAAATTTATATATTAGTTATGTTAGAAATTCTATTTTTATAAAGACCATAGATATAATTTACATTGGAAAAAGTTTAAGACTAAAAATTCCAAGTTAAATTTATCTATGGTCTTTATTTTGTATATTTAATAAATTGTATATATTTGTATAAATCTAATTATTTACAACTATTTCATTATGGAATTATAATTAAATAGGGGAAGGGTATTTGTATATAAGTTTATATAGAAAATTAGACCTATAAATGAAAAATATGGATTTTATATTAAGAAATTGTACATAATACATAATATATGCTAAAAATAATTTATAAAAAATCAAAAATAATGCATAGTTTACATATAAGATAAAAAATATATTGAAAAATACTTGACAATATGCTAAAATTATTAGATGCGTTAGAATGAACTATTGTTTTATTTTTAATTATTGAGAGGTGAAAAGTGAATGCCACATCCTGTCACGATAGGTAAAAGAACTAGAATGAGCTTTTCTAAAATTAAGGAAATAGCTGATGTGCCAAATCTTATAGAAATTCAAGTAGATTCCTATGAGTGGTTTTTAAAAGAAGGTTTAAAAGAAGTGTTTGATGATATTTCACCAATAGAAGATTATACTGGTAATCTTATATTGGAATTTGTTGACTATTCTTTAGACGATAAACCAAAGTACGATATAGAAGAGTGTAAAGAGAGAGATGCTACATATTGTGCACCTCTAAAAGTTAAGGTAAGACTTATAAATAAAGAAACAGGCGAGATAAAAGAACAAGAAGTATTTATGGGTGACTTCCCTTTAATGACAGAAAGAGGAACTTTCGTTATAAATGGAGCAGAAAGAGTTATAGTAAGTCAATTAGTTAGATCTCCTGGTGTTTACTATGCGGAAGAAAGAGATAAAACAGGTAAGAGATTGATTTCATCTACTGTAATTCCTAATAGAGGAGCATGGTTAGAATATGAGACAGATTCTAATGATGTAATTTCTGTAAGAGTTGATAGAACAAGAAAACAACCAGTTACAGTTTTACTTAGAGCTTTAGGGATAGGAACAGATGCAGAGATAATTGACCTTTTAGGAGAAGACGAAAGATTGTCTGCTACATTAGAAAAGGATAATACTAAATCAGTAGAGGAAGGTCTTGTAGAGATATACAAAAAATTAAGACCAGGTGAGCCTCCTACTGTAGAAAGTGCATCATCTTTATTAAATGCTTTATTCTTTGATCCAAAAAGATATGACTTAGCAAAAGTTGGTAGATATAAATTTAATAAGAAACTTGCTTTATGTTATAGAATAATGAATAAAATTTCAGCACAAGACATAATAAATCCAGAAACTGGGGAAGTATTTGTAAAAGCTGGAGAAAAAATAAGTTATGAGTTAGCTAAAGATATACAAAATGCAGGTATAAATGTAGTAAATCTACTAATGGATGATGATAAGAAAGTTAGAGTTATAGGAAATAATTTCGTAGATATTAAGTCTCACATTAATTTTGACATAGATGATTTAAACATAAAAGAAAAAGTACATTATCCAACTTTAAAAGAAATTTTAGATGGATATAGCGATGAAGAAGAAATAAAAGAAGCTATAAAATCAAGAATTAAAGAACTTATACCAAAACATATATTATTAGATGACATAATAGCTTCAATAAGTTATGAGTTCAATATATTCTATAATATAGGAAATATTGATGATATAGACCACCTAGGAAACAGAAGAATAAGATCTGTAGGTGAATTATTACAAAATCAAGTTAGAATTGGTCTTTCAAGAATGGAAAGAGTCATAAAAGAGAGAATGACAGTTCAAGATATGGAAGCTATAACGCCTCAAGCGTTAGTTAACATAAGACCAGTTTCTGCTGCAATAAAAGAATTCTTTGGTAGTTCTCAGTTATCTCAGTTCATGGACCAAACAAATCCTCTATCTGAGTTAACACATAAGAGAAGATTATCAGCTCTTGGACCTGGAGGTCTTTCAAGAGAAAGAGCTGGATTCGAAGTGCGTGACGTTCACCATTCACACTATGGTAGAATGTGTCCAATAGAGACGCCAGAGGGACCAAATATCGGTCTTATAAACTCTCTAGGAACTTATGCAAAGATAAATGAATTTGGATTTATAGAATCACCATATAGAAAATTTGATAAAGAAACAGCAACAGTTACTGATGAAATACATTATTTAACTGCTGATGAGGAAGACTTATTCGTAAGAGCTCAGGCAAATGAGCCATTAACAGATGATGGAAAGTTCGTAAACCATAGAGTTGTTTGTAGAACTGTAAATGGTGCTGTTGAAATGGTTCCTGAAAGTAGAGTAGATTACATGGATATATCTCCTAAGCAAGTTGTATCTGTTGCAACTGCTATGATACCTTTCCTAGAAAATGATGATGCCAACCGTGCCCTTATGGGAGCGAACATGCAGCGTCAGGCAGTGCCTCTAGTTAGAAGAGAAGCGCCAATTATAGGAACTGGTATAGAATATAGAGCTGCAAAAGACTCTGGAGCAGTTGTTGTTGCTAGAAATTCTGGTATGGCAGAAAGAGTAACAGCAGATGAAATAATTATAAAAAGAGAAGATGGAAACAGAGATAGATATAATCTACTTAAGTTTAAACGTTCAAACTCAGGTACTTGTATAAATCAAACACCTATAATAAGTAAAGGTGAAAAGATAGAGAGAGGCGATGTTATAGCAGATGGTCCAGCAACTGATTTAGGTGAAGTTGCACTTGGAAGAAACTGTCTTATAGCATTCATGACTTGGGAAGGTTATAACTACGAGGATGCCATATTAATAAATGAAAGATTAGTTAAAGAAGATAGATTATCAACAATTCATATAGAAGAATATGAATGTGAAGCTAGAGATACAAAACTAGGACCAGAGGAAATAACTAGAGATATACCTAATGTTGGAGATAGTGCAATCAAAAACTTAGATGATAGAGGTATAATAAGAATAGGTGCAGAGGTAGATTCAGGTGATATACTAGTTGGTAAGGTAACTCCAAAAGGAGAAACTGAACTTACTGCTGAGGAAAGATTACTTCGTGCAATATTTGGAGAAAAAGCTAGAGAAGTTAGAGATACTTCACTTAAAGTACCTCATGGTGAATCTGGTATAATAGTTGATGTAAAAGTATTTACTAGAGAAAATGGAGATGATTTATCTCCAGGAGTAAATGAATTAGTAAGATGTTATATAGCTAAAAAGAGAAAGATAAAAGTTGGAGATAAAATGGCTGGTCGTCATGGTAATAAGGGGGTTATCTCAAGAATATTACCAGAAGAAGATATGCCATTTATGGAAAATGGAACTCCTCTAGATATAATACTTAACCCACAAGGTATACCATCACGTATGAACATCGGTCAGGTTCTAGAAGTACATTTAGGACTAGCTGCTAAGACATTAGGATGGTATGTAGCAACATCAGTATTCGATGGTGCTAATGAGTACGATATAATGGATGCTCTTGAAGATGCTGGTTATCCTAGAGATGGTAAATTAACTTTATACGATGGTAGAACAGGTGAGACTTTTGACAACAGAATAACTGTTGGATATATGTATTACTTAAAACTACATCACTTAGTAGATGAAAAGCTGCATGCAAGAAGTACTGGACCATACTCATTAGTTACTCAACAGCCACTAGGTGGTAAAGCACAATTTGGTGGACAAAGATTTGGAGAGATGGAGGTTTGGGCTCTAGAAGCATATGGAGCTGCTCACATACTTCAAGAAATACTTACTGTTAAGTCTGATGATGTTGTAGGACGTGTTAGAACTTATGAAGCTATAGTTAAAGGTGAAAACATACCTGAGCCAGGAATCCCAGAATCATTTAAGGTTCTTATAAAGGAACTTCAAAGTTTATGCTTAGATGTAAAAGTGTTGACAGATGAAGACCAAGAAATAGAAGTGAGAGAATCTGTAGATGAAGATGATACAATAGGTGAATTTGAGCTAGACGTTGTAAATCATATGGGAGAAGTTGAAGAAAGTAACATAATAGAAGAAATTGAAGATGATTTTGCTGAAAACGCAGAAGATGAGGATATAGAGAATTTAGAAGAATTCACTGAAGATGATTTATTTGAAGAAGAAATAGATTTTGAAAGTGATGACTTTGATATGTAAATTTAATTAATGTAAATCTCAAATAGAAGGGAGAGAACTCCTTGTTTGAATTAAACAATTTCGAGTCGATAAAAATAGCATTGGCTTCTCCAGAAAAAATAAGACAATGGTCTAGAGGAGAAGTTAAAAAGCCAGAAACTATAAATTACCGTACTTTAAAGCCAGAGAAAGATGGTCTTTTCTGTGAAAGAATATTTGGACCACAAAAAGACTGGGAGTGCCATTGTGGTAAATATAGAAGAGTTAGATATAAAGGTGTAGTTTGTGATAGATGTGGAGTAGAAGTAACTAAATCAAAGGTAAGAAGAGAGAGAATGGGACATATAGAGCTAGCAGCTCCTATGTCTCACATCTGGTACTTCAAAGGTATACCAAGTAGAATGGGACTTTTACTTGATATGTCACCAAGATCATTAGAAAAAATATTATACTTTGCTTCATATGTAGTAGTAGACCCTGGAGAAACTGGATTGAATGAAAAACAGTTACTTACAGAAAAAGAGTACAGAACTGCTCTTGAAAAGTATGGATATACTTTTACTGTAGGAATGGGTGCTGAAGCTGTAAAGATATTACTACAAAATATAAATTTGGAGCAACAAAGTAAAGACTTAAGAGCGGAATTAAAAGATAGTACAGGACAAAAGAAAGTTAGAACAATCAGAAGATTAGAAGTTGTAGAGGCATTTAAAAAGTCTGGAAATAAACCAGAATGGATGATTTTAGATGCAATACCAGTAATCCCACCAGATTTAAGACCAATGGTACAACTTGATGGTGGAAGATTTGCGACTTCAGACCTAAATGATTTATATAGAAGAGTTATAAATAGAAATAATAGACTTAAAAGACTATTAGAGCTTGGAGCTCCAGATATAATTGTAAGAAATGAAAAAAGAATGCTTCAAGAAGCAGTTGATGCATTAATAGATAATGGTAGAAGAGGTAGACCTGTAACAGGTCCTGGAAATAGACCACTTAAATCTTTATCAGATATGCTAAAAGGTAAGCAAGGTCGTTTCCGTCAAAACTTACTTGGTAAGCGTGTTGACTACTCAGGACGTTCTGTTATAGTTGTTGGACCAGAACTTAAATTCTATCAATGTGGACTTCCAAAGAAAATGGCGTTGGAATTATTCAAGCCGTTTGTTATGGATAAATTAGTTAAAGAAGGTTATGCACATAATATAAAGAGTGCGAAATCTATAGTAGAAAAAGTTAAGCCAGAAGTTTGGGATGTTTTAGAAGATGTTATAAAAAGTCATCCAGTTCTTCTTAACCGTGCACCGACTCTACATAGATTAGGTATACAAGCATTTGAACCAATCTTAGTTGAAGGTAAGGCTATAAAACTACATCCTCTTGTATGTACAGCTTATAATGCAGACTTCGATGGTGACCAAATGGCAGTCCATGTACCTTTATCAGTAGAAGCACAAGCAGAAGCAAGATTCTTAATGCTTTCTGTAAATAATATCCTTGCTCCTAAAGATGGTTCACCTATAACTACTCCATCTCAGGATATGGTTTTAGGTTGCTATTATCTAACAATAGAAGCACAAGATGGAGCTAAAGGAACAGGAATGGTATTTAAAGACTTTAATGAGCTATTACTTGCTTATTATAATAAATCAGTTCATCTACATGCTTTAGTAAAATTAAAGGTAACACTTGAAGATGGAAGCAGCTCATTAGTTGAAAGTACTGTTGGTAGATTTATATTTAATGAAAATATACCTCAAGATTTAGGTTTTGTAGATAGAAAAGAAAACCCATTTGCACTTGAAGTTGATTTCTTAGCAGATAAAAAATCTCTTGGTAAAATAATAGATAAATGTTTTAGAAAACATGGAAATACAGAAACAGCTGAATTATTAGATTATATAAAAGCTCTAGGATTTAAATATTCTACACTAGGTGGAATAACAGTTGCTGTTGATGATATGAGTGTACCAGAAGAAAAGAAAGTATTTATATCTGAAGCAGAAGCAAAAGTTGATAAATATGAAAAAGCGTACAGAAGAGGTCTAATATCTGATGAAGAGAGATATGAGAAAGTCATAGAGACATGGACAGAAACAACTGATAAAGTTACTGATGCTCTTATGGGTGGACTAGACAGATTAAATAATATATATATAATGGCACATTCAGGAGCCAGAGGTTCTAAAAACCAAATTAGACAGCTGGCAGGAATGCGTGGTCTTATGGCCAATGCGTCTGGTAAAACAGTTGAGATACCAGTTAAATCTAATTTCCGTGAAGGTCTATCAGTACTAGAATACTTTACATCTTCACATGGTGCCAGAAAAGGTCTTGCTGATACCGCTATACGTACAGCTGAATCTGGATACTTAACAAGAAGACTTGTTGATGTAAGTCAAGATGTTATCGTAAGAGAAATAGATTGTGGAACAGAGGATACTACAGAAATTTATGCTATAAAAGAAGGAAATGAAGTTATAGAAGAGATATATGATAGAATTGTAGGAAGATATACTATAGACCCTATATTAAATCCTGAAACTGGTGAGGTTATAGTTGAAGCTGATGCTATGATACAAGAAGATGAAGCAGAAACTATAGTAGATTTAGGGATTGAAAAAATTAGGATAAGAACAGTTCTTAACTGTAAAACTAATCATGGAGTTTGTTCTAAGTGCTATGGTAGAAACTTAGCTACAGGAAAAGAAGTTAATATAGGTGAAGCAGTTGGTATAATAGCAGCTCAATCTATCGGTGAGCCGGGTACTCAGCTTACAATGCGTACATTCCATACTGGAGGAGTTGCAGGAGCTGATATAACTCAAGGTCTTCCAAGGGTTGAAGAATTATTTGAGGCTAGAAAGCCAAAAGGATTAGCCGTAATAACTGAAGTATCTGGTAGAGTTGAAATAGACGAAACTGGAAAGAGAAAAGAAGTAAATGTAATACCAGCAGAAGGCGAAACTCAAACATATGTGATACCATATGGTTCTAGATTAAAGGTTAAACAAGGTCAAATGTTAGAAGCTGGAGACCCATTAACACAAGGGTTTATAAATCCTCATGATATAGTAAGAGTAAATGGTGTTAAGGGAGTTCAAGAATATATAGTTAAAGAAGTTCAAAGAGTGTATAGACTTCAAGGGGTTGACGTTAACGATAAGCATATAGAAGTTATAGTAAGACAAATGCTATCTAAAGTTAAAGTTGAAGACCCAGGAGATACAGATTTATTACCAGGTGGATATGAAGATGTATTAACATTCAATGAATGTAATAAAGATGCTGTAGCTAAAGGTCTAAGACCAGCAGTTGCTAAAAGAGTTTTACTTGGTATAACTAAAGCGTCTCTTGCAACTGATTCATTCTTATCAGCAGCTTCATTCCAGGAGACAACAAGAGTATTAACAGAGGCAGCAATAAAAGGTAAAGAAGACCACTTAATAGGACTTAAAGAAAATGTTATATTAGGTAAATTAATACCAGCTGGAACAGGAATGAAGAAATATAGAAATATAGCTGTTGAAAAAATTGAAGATTAATGGCAGATAGAGTAAAGAAATCTTGACAACCATTATTTGTGGTGTTAAAATAGTAAAGTGTGTTGTTTAAAAGTGCACTAAGGGCTTGAATAAGCTCTTAGTGACTTTTAGATGGCAATAAATAAAAACTAAAAAGCATCAAGCTAGAAAAATGCTAATATCACATATTTATGTGTTATAGACATTAAATTGTAAGTAACGTATGTTACAATCAGTCAGTATGAATATTCATATTGATGTAGTTGGCGGTCACTGATAAGATCGAAAATTTGGAAGGAGGTGCAGATGATGCCAACAATTAACCAATTAGTTCGTAAAAGTAGAAAAGCGGTAGAGAAGAAATCTACTGCTCCAGCATTACAAAAAGGTTACAACTCTTTAAACAAGAAAGTAACTGACGCTAGTGCCCCACAAAAAAGAGGGGTTTGTACTTCAGTAAAAACAGTTACTCCTAAGAAACCTAACTCAGCTTTAAGAAAAGTTGCCAGAGTTAGATTAACTAATGGTATAGAAGTTTCTGCTTATATACCAGGAGAAGGACACAACTTACAAGAGCATAGTGTTGTTCTTATAAGAGGAGGAAGAGTAAAAGACCTTCCAGGGGTTAGATACCATATACTAAGAGGTACTTTAGATACAGCAGGTGTTGATAAGAGAAGACAATCAAGATCTAAGTACGGTGCGAAGAGACCTAAAGAAGCTAAAAAGTAAAAACAATTAATGATTGATTATAGTTCGGTGCTTTAAATATATATATTTATGGCATCACGGCATTAAGTGAATTATGTCGAGTACCTATGATTTAAGTTAAATAATTAAGGAGGGAAGCGAAATGCCAAGAAAAGGTAATGTTCCAAAAAGAGAAGTTTTACCAGATCCTATGTATGGGAGTAAGGTAGTTACTAAATTAATAAATAATCTAATGGTAGACGGAAAAAAAGGAAAGTCTCAAAGTATAGTTTATGATGCTTTCGCAGTTATTGCTGAAAAGACAGGAGAAGAAGCTTTAGAAGTATTTAATAAAGCAATGGACAATATAATGCCTGTTTTAGAAGTAAAAGCAAGAAGAGTTGGTGGAGCAAACTACCAAGTACCAATCGAAGTTAGACCTGAAAGAAGACAAACATTAGGTTTAAGATGGCTAGTAAAATACACTAGAGCTCGTGGAGAAAAAGGAATGGTTGATAAGCTTGCTAAAGAAATAATGGATGCAGCTAACAACACTGGAGCTTCAGTTAAGAAAAAAGAAGATACTCATAAAATGGCAGAGGCTAATAAAGCATTTGCTCATTACAGATGGTAGGATATATAGATATCTTATAAAATTGAGGATATCATAAGGAGGATAACCATGGCTAGAAAGTTTCCTTTGGAAAGAACTAGGAATATAGGAATCATGGCTCATATAGATGCAGGAAAAACTACTACTACAGAAAGAATTCTGTTTTATACTGGGCAAACTCATAAAATAGGAGAAACTCATGAAGGAGCTTCTCAAATGGACTGGATGGAGCAAGAAAAGGAAAGAGGTATAACAATAACTTCTGCCGCTACTACTGCTTCATGGAAAGACCATAGAATAAATATAATAGATACTCCTGGACACGTGGACTTCACAGTTGAAGTTGAAAGATCTCTAAGAGTTCTTGATGGTTCAGTTGCTGTATTCTGTGCAAAAGGTGGAGTTGAGCCTCAATCAGAAAATGTATGGAGACAAGCTGAAACTTATGGAGTACCTAGAATAGCTTTTGTAAATAAAATGGATATATTAGGTGCAGATTTCTACAATGTTGTAAGCATGATGAAATCTAGATTAAATTCTAATGCAGTTCCTATGCAATTACCAATAGGTAAAGAAGATTCATTCATAGGTATAATAGACTTATTAAAAATGGATGCTGTTATATACAAAGACGACCTAGGGGTTGAAATGGAAGAAACAGATATACCAGAAGACATGAAAGAATTAGCCACTGAGTGGAGAGAGAAATTAGTTGAATCAGTAGCTGAAACTGATGAAGAACTAATGATGAAATATCTTGAAGGTGAAGAGCCTACTATAGAAGAATTAAAAGTTGCTATAAGAAAAGCTACTATAGCTTGTGAAATGAACCCAGTTTTCTGTGGTACAGCTTATAGAAATAAAGGTGTTCAGTTAGTAATAGATGCAGTTTTAGATTACTTACCAGCACCAACAGATATAGCAGCTATAAAAGGTATATTAGAAGATGGAGAAGAAGCTGAAAGACATTCTTCTGATGAAGAGCCATTCTCTGCACTAGCATTCAAAATAATGACTGACCCATTCGTTGGAAAACTAGCGTTCTTCAGAGTTTACTCTGGAACATTAGAATCTGGTTCTTATGTTTTAAATGCAACTAAGAATAAGAGAGAAAGAATTGGTCGTATATTACAAATGCATGCCAATACAAGAGAAGAAATAACTAAAGTTTATGCTGGAGATATAGCAGCAGCAGTAGGATTAAAAGATACTACTACTGGAGACACATTATGTGACCCTGCTAATCCAATAATACTTGAATCTATGGAATTCCCTGAGCCAGTTATATCTGTTGCTATAGAGCCAAGCTCTAAAGCAGCTCAAGAAAAAATGGGTATAGCTCTTCAAAAATTAGCTGAAGAAGACCCAACTTTCACAGTTAAGACTGACCAAGAAACAGGACAAACTATAATATCTGGTATGGGTGAGTTACACTTAGAGATAATAGTAGATAGATTATTAAGAGAATTTAAAGTAGAAGCTAAAGTTGGTGCACCACAAGTTGCATATAGAGAAACTATAACTCAACCAGTTGATGTTGAATACAAGTACTCTAAGCAATCAGGTGGTAGAGGACAATACGGTCACGTTAAGATTAGAGTTGCTCCTCAAGAGCCAGGTGAAGGATACAAGTTCACAAACAAAACTGTTGGTGGATCTGTACCAAAAGAATATGTTGGTCCAGTTGACATGGGTATACAAGGAGCTATGCAATCTGGTATAGTTGCTGGTTATCCAGTTGTAGACGTTGCTGTTGAGTTATATGATGGTTCTTACCATGAGGTTGACTCTTCTGAGATGGCGTTTAAAATGGCTGGTTCAATGGCATTCAAAGATGCTATGAAGAAAGGTAATGCAGTTCTTTTAGAGCCTTACTTCAAAGTAGAAGTTGTTACTCCAGAAGATTACATGGGAGATGTTATGGGTGACTTAAACTCAAGAAGAGGATTAATCCAAGGTATGGAAGCTAGAAGTGGTGCACAAGTTATAAATGCATTCGTTCCACTTTCAGAAATGTTTGGATACTCAACAGACCTAAGATCTTCAACTCAAGGTCGTGCAACTTATACAATGATATTCGATCACTATGAGCAAGTTCCAGCTTCAGTTGCTAAGAAAATAGCTGAAGGAAAATAATTTAAAAATAATTAATAATATAAATATAAAAAATAATCAGCGATATGAGATATATCTCATATCGCACAAGATAAAGGGAGGAAATTCAAAATGGCTAAAGCTAAATACGAAAGAACAAAACCTCATGTTAATATAGGTACAATAGGACACGTTGACCACGGTAAAACTACATTAACAGCAGCAATAACAAAAACATTATATGACAGATACCAATTAGGAGAAGCAGTAGATTTCGCAAACATAGATAAAGCTCCAGAAGAAAGAGAAAGAGGAATCACAATATCAACAGCACACGTTGAGTATGAAACTCCAAACAGACACTACGCACACGTTGACTGCCCAGGACATGCTGACTACGTTAAGAACATGATAACAGGAGCAGCACAAATGGACGGAGCAATATTAGTTTGTTCAGCAACAGATGGACCAATGCCACAAACAAGAGAGCATATACTATTATCAAGACAAGTTGGTGTACCATATATAGTAGTATTCTTAAACAAATGTGACATGGTAGATGATGAAGAGTTATTAGAACTAGTAGAAATGGAAGTAAGAGATTTATTAACAGAATATGATTTCCCAGGAGATGATACTCCAATAATAAGAGGGTCAGCATTAATGGCATTAGAAGATCCAAAGAGCGAGTGGGGAAATAAGATAGTAGAATTATTCGAGCAAATAGATGAGTATATACCAGCTCCAGAGAGAGATACAGATAAGCCATTCTTAATGCCAGTAGAGGACGTATTCTCAATCACAGGAAGAGGAACAGTTGCAACAGGAAGAGTAGAAAGAGGAGTACTAAAAGTACAAGACGAAGTAGAATTAGTAGGATTAACAGAAGCACCAAGAAAAGTAGTAGTAACAGGAGTAGAGATGTTCAGAAAATTATTAGACCAAGCACAAGCAGGGGATAATATAGGAGCATTATTAAGAGGAGTACAAAGAAGTGAGATAGAAAGAGGACAAGTACTAGCAAAAACTGGATCAGTAAAGGCACACACAAAGTTTACAGCAGAAGTATATGTACTTAAAAAAGAAGAGGGTGGAAGACATACACCATTCTTTGATGGATATAGACCACAATTCTATTTCAGAACAACAGACGTAACAGGAGCTTGTAAGTTACCAGATGGAATAGAAATGGTAATGCCTGGAGATAATGTAACAATGGAAGTAGACTTAATAAACTCAATAGTTGTAGAAGAGGGATTAAGATTCTCAATAAGAGAAGGTGGAAGAACAGTAGCTTCAGGAGTTGTTGCTACTATAGTAGAGTAATCTTTTACTAAACTAATGGATTTAATATAGAAAAAGAGGGGATAACACCTCTCTTTTTTGTTTTTTGTTGACAAGTAGCACTAAAGCATATATACTAAACTAGTGCCTTGAGATAGATTAACAATCAAGTTTGAGGTTATGCTGTTGTAATAGAAAATAAAATTGAAAAAAATATAAAAAAAACTTGAAAAAATGTAACATATGATATAAAATATAATAGTGTGCTTGAGAGATTAAGAAAATAAGAATTAAATCCTAGTGAAATATGAACTAATATCGATTTGAAAGTTACAACACACCCGGAGCAGTGTATCGGTATTGGTTGTACGCAACTTGAAAATTAAACACGTGATAAAGGAGGGAAAACAAAATGGCTAAGAATGAAAAAATAAGAATAAGATTAAAATCATATGATCACAAATTATTAGATTTTTCAGCAGGGAAAATAGTTGAAACTGCTAAAAAGGCTGGATCACAAGTTTCAGGACCTGTGCCTCTACCAACAGAAAAACAAATTGTAACTATATTAAGAGCTGTACATAAGTACAAAGACTCTAGAGAACAATTTGAAATAAGAACTCATAAAAGACTAATCGACATAGCTAATCCAACACCTAAAACAGTTGACTCATTAATGAGATTAGACTTACCAGCAGGTGTAGATATAGAAATAAAATTATAAGAACCCCTAAGATATTATCCTATAGATGATTATCTTAGAATGATTACTCTAAAAGATGTAATCCGCTGTAAGAATTATAGGAGGTGCTAATATGAAAGGAATATTAGGCAAAAAAGTTGGTATGACTCAAATATTCACTGATAAAGGTGTAGTTATACCTGTAACAGCTGTTGAAGCAGGACCTATGGTCGTTACTCAAATAAAAACAGTTGATAAAGATGGATACAATGCTATACAAATAGGTTTTGAAGATGCTAAAGAAAAAGCTTTAAACAAACCTAAAAAAGGACATTTAGCTGCTGCTAATGTTTTAAAGAAACATTTAAAAGAATTTAGAGTAGATTCTGTAGAAGGATACACAGTAGGACAAGAAATAAAAGCTGATGTATTTGAAGCAGGTGCAAAAATAGATGTTACTGGAATAAGTAAAGGTAAGGGATTCCAAGGTCCGATAAAAAGACATGGACAAAGTAGAGGCCCTGAAACTCACGGTTCTAGATACCACAGAAGACCAGGTTCAATGGGAGCTTGTTCTTACCCTGGTAGAGTATTTAAAAACAAAAAATTAGCTGGACACATGGGAAGCGTAAAGGTAACAGTTCAAAACTTAGAGGTTGTTAAAGTAGATGCTGATAAGAACCTTATATTAGTTAAGGGAGCTATACCAGGAGCTAAAGGTTCAGTAGTAACTATAAAAGAAGCTGTAAAGGTTTCTAAATAATGACTAACCTAGAGAAAGGAGGAATAACAATGCCAAAATTAAATGTACTAAATGTTAGTGGACAAAACGTTGGAGAAATAGAATTATCAGATTCTATATTTGGCGTAGAAGTTAATGGACATGTTTTATACGAAGTTGTAAAAAATCAATTAGCAAATAAGAGACAAGGAACTCAATCTGCTAAAACTAGAGCAGAAGTTAGAGGTGGCGGAAGAAAACCTTGGAAACAAAAAGGAACAGGTAGAGCAAGACAAGGTTCTACAAGATCTGTACAATGGGTAGGTGGAGGAGTTGCTTTTGCACCTAAGCCAAGAAGCTACAGATATACATTACCTAAGAAGGTAAGAAGATTAGCTATGAAGAGTGCTTTATCTTCAAAAGTACAAAATAGTGAAGTTATAGTATTAGATGCATTAAACATGGATGTTCCTAAAACTAAAGAATTCGCTCAAATATTAAATAATATAAATGCTGCTAAAAAAGCTTTAGTAGTTATAGCTGACAAAAACGATAACGTAATAAAATCAGCTAGAAATATAGAAGGTGTTCAAACTGCATTAGTTAATACTATGAACGTATATGATATATTAAAATATGATTCATTTATAATAACTACAGATGCTGTTAAAAAAGTGGAGGAGGTGTACGCATAATGACTAATCCACATGATGTAATAATAAGACCAGTTGTAACTGAGCACAGTATGGCTGAAATGGGTGAAAAAAAATACACTTTTGTTGTGGCTAAAGATGCGAACAAAACTGAAATAAAAAAAGCAGTAGAAAAAGTATTCGGAGTTAGTGTTGATAAAGTAAATACTTTAAACTACGATGGAAAAGTTAAAAGAATGGGTAGAACTCAAGGAAGAACATCAAGCTTTAAGAAAGCAGTAGTTAAATTAACTGCTGATAGTAAAGAAATAGAATTCTTCCAAGGAATGTAGTATTATAACAAACGAAGGAGGGAAAACAGATGGCTATAAAAAAGTTTAGACCAACTTCTCCTGCCTTAAGACAAATGACAGTTTTAGTTTCTGATGAAATAACATGTAATCAACCAGAGAAATCTCTTTTAGTTAACTTAAAGAAAAATGCTGGTAGAAACGTACATGGTAGAATAACTGTTCGTCATAGAGGTGGAGGACAAAAAAGAAAATATAGAATAATAGATTTTAAAAGAGATAAAGATGGTATACCTGCTAAGGTTGCTACTATAGAATATGATCCAAACAGAACTGCAAATATCGCATTATTAAACTATGCTGATGGTGAAAAAAGATATATATTAGCTCCAGTTGGAATTAATGTTGGAGATACTATATTATCAGGATTAGGTGCTGATATAAAGCCAGGAAACTGTTTAGCATTAAAAGATATGCCAGTTGGTACTATCATTCATAATATAGAATTAAAGCCAGGAAAAGGAGCTCAATTAGTTAGATCTGCTGGAGTTTCTGCACAATTAATGGCTAAAGAAGGAAAAAATGCTTTATTAAGATTACCATCAGGTGAGATGAGATTAGTAAGTATAAACTGTAAAGCTACTATAGGACAAGTTGGGAATATAGAGCACGGTAACGTAGTTATCGGTAAAGCAGGAAGAAAAAGACATATGGGAATAAGACCTACTGTAAGAGGTTCTGTAATGAACCCTAATGACCATCCACACGGTGGAGGGGAAGGTAGATCTCCAATAGGTAGACCATCTCCTGTTACTCCATGGGGTAAACCAGCTCTTGGATATAAAACTAGAAAGAAAAATAAAGCTTCAAATAAATTAATAGTATCAAGAAGAACTAAGTAGTAAATTTATTTTTGCTCGGAAAGGAGGAATATAAATGTCAAGATCAACTAAAAAAGGGCCTTTTGTCCATGCAAGACTTTTAAAGAAGATAGAAGCTATGAATGCTAGTGGAAGTAAAGAAGTTATAAAAACTTGGTCAAGATCTTCAACTGTATTTCCACAAATGGTAGAAAACACTATAGCTGTTCATGATGGAAGAAAACATGTTCCAGTATATATAACAGAAGATATGGTTGGACATAAATTAGGTGAGTTCGTTCCTACTAGAACTTTCAAAGGACATAAGGATGACGAAAAATCTAATAAGAGAAAATAATTAAATTATGACTAAGAAAGGAGGAATAACAATGGAAGCAAAAGCTACTGCTAAATACGTACGTGTATCACCAAGAAAAGCAGGCCAAATATGTGACCTTGTTAGAGGAAAGAATGTTGATGAAGCATTAGCAATATTAAAGTTTACTCCAAGAGGAGCAGCTTCAATAATAGCTAAGGTTGTAAAATCAGCTAAAGCTAACGCAGAAAACAATCACGAAATGGATACTGAAAAATTATATATAGCATCAATAGTTGCTAATCAAGGGCCAACAATGAAGAGATTCATGCCTAGAGCTATGGGTCGTGCAACTACAATAAGAAAAAGAACTTCTCATATAGAGGTTGTTGTTAAAGAGAAAAAATAATTAATAGATAGGAGGGAAAGTAATGGGTCAAAAGGTTAATCCACACGGCTTAAGAGTCGGTGTTATAAAAGATTGGGACTCAAGATGGTTCGCTACTGATAAAAAAGAGTTCGGAAACTTATTATTAGAAGACCATAATATACGTAAATTCTTAAAGAAAAGATTATACTCAGCTGGAGTTGCTAAGATAGAAATAGAAAGATCAGCTAATAAAATAAAAATGGACTTACACGTTGCTAAGCCAGGAGTAGTTATAGGAAGAGCTGGTGCAGGAATCGAAGCATTAAAAGTTGAATTAGAAAAAATGACAAAGAAAACTATAATAGTTAATATAGTAGAAGTAAGAAGTACAGATAAAAATGCTCAATTAGTAGCTGAAAATATAGCTTTAGCTATAGAGAGAAGAGTTGCTTTCAGAAGAGCAATGAAACAAGCTATACAAAGAGCAATGAAATCTGGTGCTAAAGGAATAAAAGTTTCTGCTTCTGGAAGATTAGGTGGAGCTGAGATGGCTAGAACTGAAGGTTATAGTGAAGGAAATGTGCCACTACAAACTTTAAGAGCAGATATAGATTATGGTTTCGCTGAAGCTGATACTACTTATGGAAAAATCGGTATAAAAGTTTGGATATGTAATGGTGAAGTTTTACCAACTAGAGACGGTGTAAATCCAAGAGAAGAAAGCAGAAAGAGCGATAGAAGAGACAATAAGAGAGATAACAGAAGAAACGATAGAAGAGGAAATGACAATAGAAACTATAGAGGAAATGATAATAGAGGAAATGATAACAGAGGAAACTACAGAGGACAAAGACCTCAAGGTGGATCAAGACCTCAAAGAACTGAAAACAAAGGAAATTAATAATAGTTAGGTTCAAGGAAGGAGGAAAAATACTCATGTTAATGCCAAAAAGAGTAAAGCGTCGTAGAGTTCATAGAGGAAGTATGGCTGGGCAAGCTCATAAAGGTAACAAAGTTACTTATGGTGAGTTTGGATTAGTAGCCTTAGAAGCTTCTTGGATAACTTCTAATCAAATAGAAGCTGCCAGAATCGCGATGACTAGATATATAAAAAGAGGGGGAAAGGTTTGGATAAAAATATTCCCTCATAAACCAGTAACAAGAAAACCAGCAGAAACTCGTATGGGTGCAGGGAAAGGTTCTCCAGAATATTGGGTAGCTGTAGTTAAGCCAGGAAGAGTTATGTTTGAATTAGCGGGTGTTTCTGAAGATAAGGCAAGAGAAGCTATGAGACTTGCTGCACATAAATTACCAATCAAATGTAAATTTGTGAAAAAAGAAGATTTAGAAGTAAAGGGTGGTGAATAGGATGAAAGCTAAAGAATTAAGAGATTTAACAAGCGAAGAGCTAATGAACAAATTAAACGACTTCAAAAGTGAATTATTTAGCTTAAGATTCCAATTAGCTACTGGTCAATTAGAAAATACAGCTAGAATAAAGTTTGTTAAGAAGGATATAGCAAAAGTTAAAACTGTTCTTGCTGAAAGAAAGTTATACGAAACTAGAGCTTAATTTGGAAAGGAGGCTTTTTAAACATGGAAAGAGGAAGAAGAAAAGTTAGAATAGGCCGTGTTGTTAGTGATAAGATGGATAAAACAATAGTAGTAGCTGTTGAAGAGTTTGTACGTCATCCACTATATAATAAACGTGTTAAGAGAACTAAAAAATTCAAGGCTCATGATGAAAAGAATATATGTAACATCGGAGATAGAGTTAAAATAATGGAAACTAGACCTTTATCAAAAGACAAGAGATTTAGACTAGTTGAAGTTGTTGAGAAAGTGAAATAGTTTTTGAAGAAGGAGGGATTACGATATGATACAACAAGAATCACGTCTAAGAGTTGCTGATAACTCAGGAGCTAAAGAAATTTTATGTATACGTGTTCTAGGCGGAAGTAAAAGAAGATATGGTAACATAGGTGACGTTATAGTTGCTACTGTTAAAAGTGCAACACCTGGTGGAGTTGTAAAAAAAGGTAAAGTTGTTAAAGCTGTTATAGTGAGAACTAAACAAGGCATGAGACGTAATGATGGAAGTTATATTTCTTTTGATGAGAATGCAGCTGTTATAATAAAAGACGATAAAACTCCAGTAGGGACTCGTATATTCGGGCCTGTTGCTAGAGAGTTAAGAGACAATGAATTCATGAAAATAGTTTCTCTTGCTCCAGAAGTACTATAATTAAGGAGGTGCAATAGGACATGATGCGTGTTAAAAAAGGTGACACTGTTGTAGTTATAGCAGGTAAAGATAAAGGTAAAAAAGGTTCAGTTTTAAAGGTATATCCTAAAGCTAGCAAAGTGTTAGTTGAAGGTGTAAATGTAATAACTAAACATCAAAAACCAAGTGCTATGAACCAACAAGGTGGAATAATAAATAAAGAAGCCCCAATACACATATCTAATGTAATGCCATTTGATCCTGAAACAGGAAAAGGCGTTAGAGTAAGATATGAAGTAAAAGATGGGAACAAAGTAAGAGTATCAGCAAAGAGCGGAAAAGAATTATAATAAATATTGCTTGAAAGGAGGGACCTTAAATGGCTTCTAGATTACAAGAAAAATACATGAAAGAAGTTGCTCCTGCTTTAATGGAGAAATTTGGATACAAAAACGTAATGGAGATACCTAAGTTAGATAAAATAGTTATTAACATGGGTATAGGTGACGCTAGAGAAAATCCAAAAGGATTAGAAAAAGGCGTTGAAGAATTAGAAATAATATCAGGACAAAAGCCTGTTATAACTAAAGCTAGAAAATCTGTTGCTAACTTCAAATTAAGAGAAGGAATGCCAATAGGAACAAAAGTTACATTAAGAGCTGACAAAATGTTCTACTTTATGGACAAACTAGTTTCTGTTTCTTTACCAAGAGTTAGAGACTTTAGAGGAGTTAACCCTAACGCTTTTGATGGTAGAGGAAACTATGCTTTAGGAGTTAAAGAACAATTAATATTCCCTGAAATAGAATATGATAAAATAGATAAAGTAAGAGGAATGGATATAATATTTGTTACTACAGCGAAAACTGACGAAGAAGCTCGTGAATTATTAAAATTATTAGGAATGCCATTTTCTAAGTAAGCAAAGGAGGGATTCCCGTGGCTAGAAAAGCGATGGTTGTTAAACAACAAAGAAAGCAAAAGTACGCTACTAGAGAATACACTAGATGTACTATATGCGGAAGACCGCATTCAGTTTTGAAAAAATTTGGTATATGCCGTATATGCTTTAGAGAATTAGCTTATAAAGGTCAAATACCTGGTGTTAGAAAAGCAAGCTGGTAGAAGCTTGATTAGAATGGAAGGAGGGCAACAAAATGACAATGACAGATCCAATTGCAGATATGCTTACTCGTATAAGAAATGCTAATGTTGTTAAGCATGAAACTGTAGATGTTCCAGCTTCTAATATTAAGAAAGAGTTAGCTAGAATCTTATTAGAAGAAGGTTTCATAAGAGGTTATGATGTTATAGAAGACGGAAAACAAGGTATCATAAGAATACAATTAAAGTACGGACAAGAAGGCGAAAGAGTTATAACAGGTCTTAAGAAAATATCTAAGCCTGGTATGAGAGTTTACGCTGCTAATCACGAGATACCAAAAGTATTAAACGGATTAGGAATATCAGTTATATCTACTTCAAAAGGAATATTAACTGACAAGCAAGCTAGAAAAGAAAATGTTGGTGGAGAAGTAATCTGCTACGTTTGGTAATTAATATGAACAATGTAAGGAGGTGCGACCATGTCAAGAATAGGTGTTAAGCCAATAATAATACCAGCAGGTGTTGAAGTTACTATAGCTGAAGGAAATTTAGTTACAGTAAAAGGTCCAAAAGGAACTTTAACTAAACAATTAAGTGCTGAGTTAAACATAAAAAAAGAAGAAAATACAATAATGGTTGAAAGACCAACTGATAATAAAAAACATAGATCTTTACACGGATTAACTAGAACTTTATTAGATAATATGGTTGTAGGTGTAAATACTGGTTTCGAAAAGAAATTAGAACTAAAAGGTGTTGGATATAGAGCTCAAAAACAAGGAAGTAAATTAGTTATGAACTTAGGTTTCTCTCATCCAGTTGAAATGGAAGATCCAGAAGGAATAACTGTTGAAGCTCCAAACCAAACAGAGTTAATAGTAAAAGGTATAGACAAGCAATTAGTAGGAAATTATGCTGCTAAGATAAGAGCTTGGAGAAAACCAGAGCCATACAAAGGTAAAGGTATAAAATACGTTGATGAAGTAATCAGACGTAAAGAAGGAAAAACTGGTAAAAAATAATACCAAAACTTAAACGCTAGAAAGGAGTGAGCTAGGTGTTAAAAAAAGCTGATAAAAATGCTAATAGACTTCAAAGACATAAGAGAGTTCGTAGAAAAATAAGCGGTACTTCTCAAAGACCAAGATTATGTGTATTTAGAAGTGCTAATAATATATATGCTCAAATAATAGATGACACAAACAGAGTAACTCTAGTTGCTGCATCTTCTTTAGAAGCAGAAGTTAAGAGTGCTGTCAATCATACAGGAAACAAGGAAGCAGCTAAGAAAGTTGGAGAATTAGTTGCTAAAAAAGCTGTTGAAAAAGGAATCACTGAAGTTGTATTTGACAGAGGTGGATACTTATATCATGGAAGAATTCAAGAATTAGCTGAAGGTGCTAGAGAAGCTGGTCTTAAGTTCTAATACGAAGGAGGGAAAAATACATGCTACGTCGTAAGCCGATAGATGCAGGACAACTTGACTTACAAGAAAAAGTTGTTGAAGTAAGACGTGTTACTAAGGTTGTAAAAGGTGGTAGAAACTTCAGATTTGCAGCGTTAGTAGTTGTTGGAGATGAAAACGGACACGTTGGTATAGGTGCTGGGAAGGCAATGGAAGTACCAGACGCTATAAAAAAAGCAGTTGAAGATGCTAAGAAAAATCTAATAGTAGTGCCAATAGTTGGGACTACAATTCCTCACGAAGTACGCGGACACTTTGGTGCTGGAAATATATTAATAATGCCTGCTGTAGAAGGTACAGGAGTAATAGCTGGGGGACCTGCTAGAGCCGTACTTGAGCTAGCTGGACTAAAAGACGTTAGAGCTAAGTCTTTAGGATCTAACAATCCAAGAAATATGGTAAATGCTACAATAGAAGGACTTAATTCTCTAAAAACAGTTGAAGATATAGCTAAACTTAGAGGTAAAAAAGTTGAAGAACTTCTAGGGTAAGGAGGTAGTGTAAAATGGCTAAATTACAAATAAAGTTAGTTAGAAGTGTTATAGGAACTACTCCTAACCAAAAAAAGAATGTTGAAGCGTTAGGATTAAGAAAAAGAGAACAAGTTGTTGTAAAAGAAGACAATGCTCAAACAAGAGGTATGATAAATAAAGTGAGTCACTTATTAGAAGTAACTGAAATAGCTGAATAATTTTTATAAAGTAGTGCAAGGAGGTGCAATCCATGAAGTTACATGAGTTAAAACCTGCTGAAGGTGCAGTAAGAGCTAAAAGAAGATTAGGTAGAGGTACTGCAACTGGACAAGGTAAAACTGCAGGACGTGGACAAAAAGGTCAATGGTCTCGTTCTGGTGGTGGAGTAAGAGTAGGATTTGAAGGTGGACAAATGCCACTAGCTAGAAGACTTCCTAAGAGAGGTTTCAATAACATATTTAAGAAAGTTTACACAGAAGTTAATGTGGAAGTTTTAAATAGATTTGAAAATGGAACAGAAATAACTGCAGAATTATTAAAATCTACTAAAACTATAAGCAAGATAGGTAAAGATGGAATCAAAATCTTAGGTGAAGGTAATTTAGAGAAAGCTTTAACTGTTAAAGCTGCTAAATTTACAGCTTCAGCTCAAGAAAAAATAGAAAAAGCTGGTGGAAAAGCAGAGTTAGTATAATAACCTGCTAATCTCCTAGCCAGTACAGGCGGGGTGAATTAGCGTGCTGTCAAAATTAAAACAAGCTTGGAAGATTAAAGCAGTAAGAAAAAAAGTAATGTATACACTTATGATGATCGTGATATTCAGAATAGGTACTACTATACCAGTTCCAGGCATAGACACTAGTATTATACAAAAGATGGTAGGCGGCAATAGTCTACTTTCTCTGTATAATATGTTTACTGGTGGAGCATTTAGTAACTTTTCACTATTTGCTTTAGGTATAAGTCCATATATTACTGCATCAATCATAATACAACTTCTAACAGTAGGTTTTGAGAGTCTAGCAGAACTTCAAAAATCTGGTGAAGAAGGAAAGAAAAAAATTAATAAGTACACTAAATATACAGCACTAGCTCTAGCAGTTGTACAAGCTTTGGGAATTACATTAGGAATTGTAAGAAGTGCTTTAATATCAAATAGTGTGTTTTTTATATCAACTGTTGTAATAACATTAGTTTCAGCAAGTATGTTAGTAATGTGGATTGGGGACAAAATTACTGAAAAAGGAATCGGTAATGGTAGTTCAGTGATAATATTTGCAGGTATAATATCAAGAATACCAACAGATGTTATTAAAATCGCGCAACAAGTTAAATCTGGTCAAGTTGCACCTTGGGTTATAATACTTCTAATTGTAGTTATATTACTTACAGTTACAGGAGTTACATTCATACAAGAAGCAACTAGAAAGATACCTGTACAATATGCTAAAAGAGTTGTTGGAAGAAAGATGTATGGAGGACAAAGTTCTCATATACCAATGAAAGTTAACCAATCAGGAGTTATGCCTATAATTTTTGCTAGTTCACTTTTAGCTTTTCCTCAAACAATAGCTATGTTTATGGGACCAAATGCTCAAGCTTTTGTTCAAAAATACTTAAGTATGGCAACAGAACAAGGATTTTGGACATATAGATCAATTGAGATTCTACTTATAATTTTCTTCTCATATTTTTATACAACTGTATCATTCAATACAGAAGATATATCTAAAAATATGAAAAACAATGGTGGATTTATACCAGGTATAAGACCAGGTGAACCTACTATGGATTATTTAAATAGAATTTTAACTAGATTAACTTTAGCTGGAGCAACTTTCTTAGCAATAATTGCTATGGTACCAGCTCTTACAACACATTATATGAAAGTAAATATGAGTCTAGCTGGGACTTCATTGCTAATCGTTGTTGGGGTTGCTTTGGAACTTAAGAGACAGTTAGAGTCAAACTTAGTTATGAGAAGCTATCAAGGTTTCTTAAAATAAAATGGAGATGGATAATATGAGAATAATATTACTTGGACCTCCAGGTGCTGGTAAAGGTACTCAGGCGGCAGGAATAGTAGAAAAATACAATATACCTCATATATCAACAGGAGATATATTCAGAAAGAATATAAAAGAGGGAACAGAACTTGGAAAAAAAGCTAAAGAATACATGGACCAAGGTTTATTAGTACCAGATGAGTTAACTGTAGGTTTAGTTACTGATAGAATATCTCAAGAAGACTGTAAAAATGGATTTATGTTAGATGGATTTCCAAGAAATGTAGCACAAGGAGAACACTTAGATGTATTCTTAAAAAATACTGGTATAGAACTAGATAAAGTTGTTAATATTGAAGTTGACAAGAGCATACTAGTATCTAGAGCAGTTGGTAGAAGAATATGTAAGTCTTGTGGAGCTACTTACCATGTTGAGTTTAATCCTCCTAAAGTAGAAGGTGTATGTGATGTATGCCAAGGAGAATTATATCAAAGAGCTGATGATAATGAAGAAACTGTATCTAAGAGAATACAAGTTTATCTAGATGAAACAAAACCTTTAGTAGACTATTATGGCAAGCAAGGTATAATAGCAGATATAAAAGGTGACCAAGCAATAGATAAAGTATTTGAAGATATTGTCTCAGCTTTAGGAAGTGGAAAATAAATGATTATCTTGAAATCAAAAAAAGAAATAGAACTTCTAAGAGAAGCTGGAAAAATTGTTGCTGATACTCATGAAGTTTTAAGAAAAGCTATTTCTCCGGGAATATCTACTTTAGAATTAGATAAAATAGCTGAAGAGAATATAAGAAAATATAATGCAGAACCTTCTTTTAAAGGATATGGAGGTTTTCCAGGAAGTATATGTGCTTCTATCAATAGAGAAGTAGTACATGGGATTCCAGGAGAAACCATATTAAAAGAAGGAGACATTATAAGCTTAGATATAGGAGCCTATTATAAAGGATATCATGGTGATTCTGCGAAAACTCACGGAGTAGGCATGATATCTGAAGAAGATAGGAAATTGATAGAAGTAACTAGAGAAAGCTTCTATGAAGGAATAAAATTTGCTAAATTAGGATATAGACTTTCAGATATCTCACACGCAGTACAAACACACGTTGAGAAACATGGTTTCTCAGTAGTTAGAGATTTAGTGGGTCATGGAGTTGGAGCAAATCTTCATGAAGATCCACAAGTACCTAATTATGGACTCCCAGGAAAAGGACCAAGACTTAGAGAAGGAATGGTTATTGCTATAGAGCCAATGGTTAATGCAGGTCGTTATCATGTAAAGACTCTATCAGATGGGTGGACGACTGTTACAATAGATGGAAAAAAATCAGCTCATTATGAGCATACGATAGCAATTACTGAACATGAACCTTTGATATTGACAAAGTTGTAATTTAAAAAGTAGGTGAAAAAAGTGCTATCAGATAATTTAAGTATAGGTCAAGTTGTTAAAGTTTCATTAGGACGAGACAAAGGAAATTTATTTTTCGTAGTCAAAATAGTTAATAATGAATATGTATTAATAGCTGATGGAAAGAAAAGAAAACTTGACAAACCTAAGTTAAAGAAAGTGAAGCACTTAAAAAAATATAATTTTATTAATGATGAAGTTAGAAAAAGAGTAGTATCTGGACAAGAAATTACAGATTCTTTTTTAAGAGCTGAACTTACTAAGTTAAATTAGATAATTTAACTTATTGAAATGGAGGGCTGGTTAGTTAATGGCCAAAAAAGATGTTATAGAATTAGAAGGTACAGTTTCAGAAGCTTTACCTAATGCTATGTTCAAAGTTAAACTAGAAAATGGACATGAGATATTATGCCACATTTCTGGAAAGCTAAGAATGAACTTCATAAGAATTCTTGAAGGTGATAAGGTGAATGTTGAACTTTCTCCATATGACCTTACAAGAGGAAGAATTACTTGGCGTAAGAAGTAGACTATATTAATATTTAGTCTAAGGAGGGATTAATAATGAAGGTTAGACCATCAGTAAAACCAATATGTGAAAAATGTAAAGTAATAAAAAGAAAAGGAAAAGTAATGGTTATCTGTGAAAATCCAAAGCATAAGCAAAAGCAAGGATAAGAAATTATTACTAGTATTTTGTTAAAATTTATAGTATAATACTATATTGTGATGTTAACAAAAGAACGTTAAAATCGTTGAACAATCTGGCGTAGGATTGGTATATGATACGAAGTTTTAAACACTAAAAACTATGTGTAGGAGGTGCGATCATGGCAAGAATAGCTGGGGTAGATTTACCTAGAGAAAAAAGAGCGGAGATAGGCTTAACTTATATATATGGTATAGGTAAAGCAACTGCTAACGAAATATTAGCTAAGGCTGAGATAAATCCAGATACTAGAATAAAAGATTTATCAGAAGATCAAGTTAATGATTTAAGAAAAGTTATAGATGACGATTTCTTAGTTGAAGGTGACTTAAGAAGAGAAATTGCTTTAAACATAAAGAGATTAAGAGATATAAAATGTTATAGAGGAATAAGACACGCTAAAGGTCTTCCATTAAGAGGACAAAGAACTAAGACTAATGCTAGAACTAGAAAAGGTCCTAGAAAAACAGTATCTCGTAAAAAGAAAAAATAAATAAATAATAATTAGATGAAGGAGGGAAAAGGAAAATGGCTAAACCAAAAAAGAAAGTTACACGTATTAGAAGAAGAGAACGTAAAAATATAGAACGTGGTCATGCTCATATACAATCAACTTTCAATAATACAATAATAACTTTAACTGACGTTCATGGAAATGCTATATCTTGGGCAAGTTCTGGACAATTAGGATTCAAAGGATCAAGAAAATCAACTCCATTTGCATCTCAAATGGCTGCTGAAACAGCTGCAAAAGCTGCGATGGAACACGGACTAAAAAGTGTTGAGGTATTCGTAAAGGGGCCAGGTTCAGGAAGAGAAGCTGCAATAAGAGCTTTACAAGCAACTGGACTAGAAGTAACTATGATAAAAGACGTTACTCCAATCCCACATAACGGATGCAGACCACCAAAGAGAAGAAGAGTGTAATTAAGAAGAGTACAAATAGGAGGTGTAGATAAATGGCAAGATATACAGGTGCATCATGTAGACAATGCCGTAGAGAGGGAATGAAATTATTCCTTAAAGGTGATAGATGTTATACAGATAAATGTGCTATAGTAAAAAGAAACTATGCTCCAGGTCAACATGGCCAAGGGAGAAAGAAAGTTTCTAACTATGGATTACAATTAAGAGAAAAACAAAAAGTTAAAAGAATATATGGAGTTTTAGAAACTCAATTTAGAAACTTATATGAACGTGCTGAAAATATGCCTGGTAAAGCAGGTGAAAACTTATTAAGTTTATTAGAGAGAAGATTAGATAATGTAGTTTACAGAATGGGACTAGCATCTTCTAGAAAAGAAGCTAGACAATTAGTAGCTCATGGTCATTTCACTTTAAATGGAAATAAAGTAGACATACCTTCATTAGTAGTTAAAGTTGGGGATGTTATAGAAGTTAAAGAGAAATCAAGATCTTCTGCAAAATTCAAAAATTTAGTAGAAGTTAACTCAAGAATAGCTCCTAAATGGTTAGAAGCTAATGTAGAAGGAATGACAGCAAAAGTAGTTGGTGTTCCAACAAGAGAAGATATAGACCTTGAGATAGCTGAACACTTAATCATAGAACTTTACTCTAAATAATAAGCACACTTTTAAAAATTATTTTAAAATTTTGTTTACCCTCAGTGGATTACTGAATTTTAAGGAGGGTTTTGTCCATGATAGAAATAGAAAAGCCAAAAGTAGATATAGTTGAGCTTAGCGAAGACTATAGATATGGTAAGTTTGTTATAGAACCTCTAGAAAGAGGATATGGAATAACTATAGGTAACGCATTAAGAAGAATATTATTATCATCATTACCAGGTGTAGCAGTAAATGCTATAAAAATAGATGGAGTTCTTCATGAATTCTCTACAATACCTGGTGTTAAAGAAGATGTTACTGAGATAATATTAACTTTAAAAGAGCTTTCAGCAACTATAGATGGTGAAGGAAGTAGAACACTTAAAATAGAGGCTCAAGGACCATGCTCTATCACAGGTGCAGATATAATCTGTCCTCCAGATGTTGAAATATTAAGTAAAGATTTAGCAATAGCTACATTAGATGATAATGCTAAACTTAATATGGAGATATTTGTAGATAAAGGTAGAGGATATGTTTCTGCTGAAGAAAATAAAACAGAGAATGTTCCAATAGGTGTTTTACCTGTGGATTCAATATATACTCCTGTTGAGAAAGTTAGTTATCATGTGGAAAACACAAGAGTTGGTCAAAAAACAGATTATGATAAATTAGTGCTAGAAGTATGGACTAATGGTAGTATAAATCCTCAAGAGGGTATATCATTAGCTGCGAAAGTATTAGTTGAGCATTTAAATCTATTTATAGACTTAACTGAACATGTAAGTAGTGTTGAAATCATGGTAGAAAAAGAAGAAGATCAAAAAGAAAAAGTTCTTGAAATGACTATAGAAGAATTAGATTTATCAGTTAGATCATATAACTGTTTAAAGAGAGCGGGAATTAATACAGTTGAAGAATTAGCTAATAAATCTGAGGATGATATGATGAAGGTTAGAAACCTAGGTAAGAAGTCATTAGAAGAGGTAATACAAAAACTAGAGGAACTTGGACTAGGATTAAAACCAAGTGAAGAATAGCGAGCAAAGGAGGGATAAGAATGGCTAAGTACCGTAAATTAGGACGTGAAACAGCTCACAGAAACCTTATGTTAAGAAACTTAGTAACTTGCTTACTAAGAAGTGGAAGAATAGAAACTACAGTGACTAGAGCGAAAGAAACTCGTAGAATGGCTGAAAAGATGATAACTCTTGCTAAAAGAGGAGATCTTCATGCTAGAAGACAAGTTTTAGCTTATGTTATGGATGAAACAGTAGTTAATAACTTATTCACAGATTTAGCTCCAAAATATGCTGAGAGAAATGGTGGATACACTAGAATAATAAAAATAGGGCCAAGAAAAGGCGATGCTGCTGAAATGGCTTTTATAGAATTAGTATAGTAAGGAAAGGATTAGGCTTGATGGCTTAATCTTTTTTTTATTTTTTTGACTCAGGTGTGATATAATAATGTGTAAAATGATTTTTATAAGTTATTGCTTACTAAAAGGAGTATGAATTAATGGATAATATAGTAAAGGTAAATAATATTTCGTTTGAGTATATTACAGATGAAGCAAAACTTAAAGCAATAGATAATTTAAGCCTAGATGTTAAAAAAGGAGAATTTGTTGCGATAATAGGACATAATGGTTCTGGTAAGTCTACTTTATCTAAAAACTTAAATGCAATTCTTATGCCTACTGAGGGAAACATTCTTATTGATGGAATGGATACTAAGGAGGAAGAACGATTATGGGATATAAGACAAACTGCAGGCATGGTATTTCAAAACCCAGATAATCAAATAGTTGCTACAATAGTAGAAGAAGATGTTGCGTTTGGACCTGAAAACTTAGGTGTAGAGCCTAAAGAAATAAGGCGTATTGTAGAGGAATCTTTAAAGAGTGTAGGTATGTATGATTTAAGAGGTAGACAACCACACTTGTTATCAGGTGGTCAAAAACAAAGAGTTGCAATAGCAGGAATTATTGCTATGAGGCCTAAATGTATAATATTTGATGAAGCAACAGCAATGTTAGACCCATCTGGAAGAAAAGAAGTTATGAAAACAATAAAAAGACTTAATAAAGAAGAAAATATAACTGTTATACATATAACACACTTTATGGAAGAAGCAGTAGAGGCAGATAGAGTTGTGGTTATGGAAAAAGGGAAAAAAATCTTAGAGGGAACTCCTAGAGAAGTATTCAGTGAAATAAAGATGCTAAAGGAAATCGGTTTAGATGTACCTTGTATGACAGAATTATCTAGTTTATTAATAGAAGAAGGAATGAATATTAGTAGTGATATATTAACTGTGGATGAGATGGTGATGGAATTATGTCAATTATAGTAAAGAATTTAACACACATATATAATGAAGGGATGCCTTTTGCAAGTAAGGCACTTGATGATGTTTCTTTTGAGATTAAAGATAGAGATTTTGTTGGTCTCATAGGTCATACAGGTTCAGGAAAATCTACATTAATACAACATTTAAATGGATTATTAAAGCCTTCCTCAGGAGAAATATTTATAAATGATTTTAATATAACAGATAAAAACTTGAATTTAACTGAGATTAGAAAAAGGGTAGGTGTTGTATTTCAATATCCAGAATACCAATTGTTTGAAGAAACGATTGATAAAGACATAGCCTTTGGACCTGCTAATTTAGGCTTAGAGGAGTCTGAGATACATAATAGGGTAAAAGCATCAATGGAAGCTGTAGGACTTGATTATGAGGAATTTAAGGACAAATCTCCTTTTGAATTATCTGGTGGTCAAAAGCGTAGGGTAGCAATTGCTGGAGTTATAGCTATGAACCCAGAAGTTCTTATACTGGATGAACCTACTGCTGGTCTTGATCCTGGAGGAAGAGATGAAATTTTTAATTTAATAAAGGATTTACATGAAAAAAACAATATGACTATAATACTGTCATCTCATAGTATGGATGATATGGCAAAACTAGCAAAGACTTTAATTGTTATGAATCATGGTAGAATAGAATTTATGGGAACTCCTAGAGAAGTATTTAAATCAAATGCTAGTAAATTGAAAGAGATAGGATTAGATATTCCACAAGTTTTAGAGCTTGCATTGAAATTGAGACAAAAAGGATTTAACATCAGAGAAGATATATTGACTTTAGAGGAAGCAAAACAAGAAATATTAAAAGTTGTGAGAGGACGAGGATTATGTTAAAAGATATAACTATAGGGCAATACTACCCAACAAGTTCTGCTATTCATAAATTAGATCCAAGGATAAAACTTGTAGCAACAATTGTATTTATGGTGTCTATATTTGTAGTAAATAAATTTTGGCCTTATATAGTAGTTTTATTATGTTTATTAGGTATGATAAAGTTAGCTAATATACCAGTTAAGTATATTATTAAAGGTGTAAAGCCTCTTAAATGGATTATTTTATTTACATTTCTTATAAATATTTTTTTCTTGCCAGGTGATGAAATATGGTCATTTGGATTTTTAGCAATAACAAAACAAGGTCTAAGACAAGCAATTTTTATGGCAATAAGACTTATATTTTTAGTGGTTGGGACATCTTTACTTACTCTAACTACTTCTCCAATAGAATTAACAGATGGTATAGAAAGATTGCTTAACCCATTTAAAAAAATTGGTTTACCAGTACATGAGCTTGCAATGATGATGACAATTGCTTTACGTTTTATTCCTACATTATTGGATGAAACAGATAAAATAATGAAAGCTCAAATGTCTAGAGGAGCAGATTTTGAAAGTAAAAACCTTATAAATAGAGCTAAGAACTTAGTGCCTCTTTTGGTGCCATTATTTGTGAGTGCGTTTAGAAGAGCTGATGAATTAGCTATGGCCATGGAAGCTAGATGTTATAGAGGTGGACACAATAGAACTAAAATGAGAGAGTCTGTCATAGCAAAGGGAGACTATATAGCATGTGTATTCCAAGTTGTTTATTTAGGCGTGATTATAGCTACTAGATTTATAGTAATTTAATAGAAACATAGATATAAACGAGGTAAAGTATGAGAAATATAAAAATTACAATCCAATATAATGGCAGTAATTATTGTGGATGGCAAAAACAACCTGATTCTTTAGGAATACAGGGTACAATAGAAAAGGCTATATATGATATAACAAGGGAAGAAGTTAAACTCATAGGGTCAGGTAGAACTGATTCAGGAGTTCATGCTATTGGTCAAATTGCAAATTTTAAAATTAATTCAGACATAAATGTAGAAAGTATACCAATGGCTTTAAATGCTAAACTACCAAAGGATATATCAATTATAAAAGCATGTGAAGTTAAGGAAGATTTCCATTCAAGGTATAGTGCAAAAGGTAAAACATATAAATATTTAATATATAATAGCAAGTTTAGAAATCCGATACTTAGTGATATATCGTATCAAGTAAAATATGAACTTGATTTTGATAAAATGTGTTTAGAGTCAAAGAGTATTTTAGGAACACATGACTTTAAAGGTTTTATGAGTACTGGTTCATCTGTAAAAGATACAATTAGAACTATATATGATATTGATATCAATAGAAATGATGACTTAATTGTCATAGAAATTAGTGGAAATGGATTTTTATATAATATGGTAAGAATTATTGTTGGAACACTTATTGATATAGGTCGTGGTAGGATTAATGAGTCATTTTTAGATATAATAGAATCTAAAACTAGGTCAAAATGTGGACATACAGCTCCAGCACAAGGATTATTTCTTAAAAAAGTTCATTATTAACTTGACACACCAGGCTACATGTATTAAAATATATGAGAATGTGTTAATAAGTCCACTTGCCCCGGACTTGACATAAACGGTAAAAAAATTTTATGAGAAATAGTTAAGGAGGGACAGTTATGAAAAGTTATATAGCTAAGCCAGCTGATGTACAAAGAAAATGGTACTTAGTTGACGCTGAAGGTAAAACACTAGGTCGTTTAGCAACAGAAATAGCGACAGTATTGAGAGGTAAACATAAACCAACATTTACTCCTCACGTTGATGGTGGAGATTTTGTTGTTGTAGTAAATGCAGGAAAGATAGTTTTAAGTGGTAAAAAATTAGATCAAAAATATTACAGATACCATACTGGTTATGTAGGTGGATTAAAAGAAATATCTTACAGAGATATGATGGATAAGAAACCAGAAGAAGTTATAGCACATGCTGTAAGTGGTATGTTACCTAAGAACAAATTAAGAAGCAGAATGATGACTAGATTAAGAGTATTCGCAGGTGCTGAACACACTCATGCAGCTCAAAATCCAGAAGTTTTAAACTTTAAGTAAGATTAATAGGTGAAAGGAGGAGTTTATAATGGCTAACGTTCAATATTATGGAACTGGAAGAAGAAAAAGTTCTGTTGCTAGAGTAAGACTAGTTGCAGGTGAAGGAAATATATTAGTAAATGGAAGAGCATTAGAAAATTATTTTAACTATGAAACACTAATAAGAGATGTTAAACAACCATTAGTTTTAACTGGAAATGAAAATAAATATGATGTTATAGTAAAAGTTGAAGGTGGAGGATTCACTGGACAAGCTGGAGCTATAAGACATGGTATATCTAGAGCTTTATTAAAAGCTGATTTAGATTTAAGACCTGCTTTAAAGAAAGAAGGTTTTTTAACTAGAGATGCAAGAATGAAGGAAAGAAAGAAATACGGATTAAAAGCAGCAAGAAGAGCTCCACAATTCTCAAAAAGATAATTACTTATTTTTTTGGAAAAACAAAATACTTTATATATTTTTATTTAAAAAGTATTTGTATGTTAAAAATGTTGGGTTTGAATTAAGAGTGATATACAATAAAATAATAAGATATTTTATTAGGATGTTTTTCTGTAGGGAAAGCATCCTTTTTTATTTATATAATGGAAAGACTATGCATTAGATTTATTTAATGCAATAGCATTATTAACAAAAGTAGTTTATATATTAATAATTAAAAATTTTATATACTATAATAACATAGTCTATGAATATACATTAGTATAATTCGTAGACTATGTTATTATAAATTATATGATTTGTTGTCAAAATAATAGTTATTCAATAGTAGATAAGAGTATTAAATTAAAGAGGTTAATAATATATAATATTGTAAAGCACATATATCGATATTGATAAATCAATATAATAAATGGAAATTGATAATTAGAAAAGGAGAATTTAAATGTTTGTACTAATATTTGGAATATTATAGTGTTTTTATAAGTATACATATACAGGGTGATGTTGTGAGAAAGTACATAAAACATATAATTTTTAGTTTTGTTATGGTGTGCCTAGTAATAGTGTCAATATTTGAAGTGAAAAATATATCTGAAGATGTTATTAAGTATATGCCAGTAACAAATAAAACAATAATTTTAGACGCTGGTCATGGGGGTATTGACCCAGGTGCGTTAAATAAGGATAAGAGCACATCTGAAAAGGATATTAACTTAGCTATAACACTTAAGCTTAGAGAGCTTATAGAATCAAGTGGAGGTCTTGTAATATTGACTAGAGAAGATGATAGTAGTCTTTACAAAGAGGGAAATAATAAAACAACAAGACAAAAGTATAATGAAAATTTGAAAAATAGGAAAGAAATGATATCCAATTCTAATGCTAACATGTTCGTCTCCATACATCTCAATGCATTTGAACAATCAAAATACTATGGAGCTCAAACTTTTTATCCTAAAGACAAACAAGATAGTAAAGAGCTATCAAAGTGTATTCAAGAAGAACTTAAAAGAGTAGTAGATAAAACAAATAATAGAGAAGTCAAGCCTAGAGATGATATATATCTTTTAAAAGAGAACAATATTCCATCAGTACTAATAGAGTGTGGTTTTTTATCGAATGAAAAAGAATGTAAACTTTTGACTGATGAAACATATCAAGAGAAGATAGCATGGGCGATATACATAGGAATACAAAAATATCTAAGTTAAAGTTACTATATAAATAAGTCTGAATATGTAAATAGCTTGTATTAAAGCAGTTAAAATGCATTAATATAGGCTATTTTTGTTTTGACAAAAAAATATTTAAAATAAAAGTTAAAAAAGCGTTGACTTGAAATCATATAGATGGTATTATATATGAGTGCCCAAAAGGAGCACAAAAATACGACAAAAGAACTTTGAAAATTAAACAGTAGGTTAATTTATAAACAAGAAACAAACCATAAAGCCAGATATTTTGATAACAATAGTATCTGAGCCTGATAAACTTTTATTTGAGAGTTTGATCCTGGCTCAGGATGAACGCTGGCGGCGTGCCTAACACATGCAAGTTGAGCGATTTACTTCGGTAAAGAGCGGCGGACGGGTGAGTAACGCGTGGGTAACCTACCCTGTACACACGGATAACATACCGAAAGGTATGCTAATACGGGATAACATATTTGAGAGGCATCTCTTAAATATCAAAGGTGAGCCAGTACAGGATGGACCCGCGTCTGATTAGCTAGTTGGTAAGGTAATGGCTTACCAAGGCAACGATCAGTAGCCGACCTGAGAGGGTGATCGGCCACATTGGAACTGAGACACGGTCCAAACTCCTACGGGAGGCAGCAGTGGGGAATATTGCACAATGGGCGAAAGCCTGATGCAGCAACGCCGCGTGAGTGATGAAGGCCTTCGGGTCGTAAAACTCTGTCCTCAAGGAAGATAATGACGGTACTTGAGGAGGAAGCCCCGGCTAACTACGTGCCAGCAGCCGCGGTAATACGTAGGGGGCTAGCGTTATCCGGATTTACTGGGCGTAAAGGGTGCGTAGGCGGTCTTTCAAGTCAGGAGTGAAAGGCTACGGCTCAACCGTAGTAAGCTCTTGAAACTGGGAGACTTGAGTGCAGGAGAGGAGAGTGGAATTCCTAGTGTAGCGGTGAAATGCGTAGATATTAGGAGGAACACCAGTTGCGAAGGCGGCTCTCTGGACTGTAACTGACGCTGAGGCACGAAAGCGTGGGGAGCAAACAGGATTAGATACCCTGGTAGTCCACGCTGTAAACGATGAGTACTAGGTGTCGGGGGTTACCCCCCTCGGTGCCGCAGCTAACGCATTAAGTACTCCGCCTGGGAAGTACGCTCGCAAGAGTGAAACTCAAAGGAATTGACGGGGACCCGCACAAGTAGCGGAGCATGTGGTTTAATTCGAAGCAACGCGAAGAACCTTACCTAAGCTTGACATCCCAATGACATCTCCTTAATCGGAGAGTTCCCTTCGGGGACATTGGTGACAGGTGGTGCATGGTTGTCGTCAGCTCGTGTCGTGAGATGTTGGGTTAAGTCCCGCAACGAGCGCAACCCTTGTCTTTAGTTGCCATCATTAAGTTGGGCACTCTAGAGAGACTGCCAGGGATAACCTGGAGGAAGGTGGGGATGACGTCAAATCATCATGCCCCTTATGCTTAGGGCTACACACGTGCTACAATGGGTAGTACAGAGGGTTGCCAAGCCGTAAGGTGGAGCTAATCCCTTAAAGCTACTCTCAGTTCGGATTGTAGGCTGAAACTCGCCTACATGAAGCTGGAGTTACTAGTAATCGCAGATCAGAATGCTGCGGTGAATGCGTTCCCGGGTCTTGTACACACCGCCCGTCACACCACGGGAGTTGGAGACGCCCGAAGCCGATTATCTAACCTTTTGGAAGAAGTCGTCGAAGGTGGAATCAATAACTGGGGTGAAGTCGTAACAAGGTAGCCGTATCGGAAGGTGCGGCTGGATCACCTCCTTTCTAAGGAGAATTGCCTACTGTTTAATTTTGAAAGTTCTTTATGAACTTCATATTTGGGGGTGTAGCTCAGTTGGGAGAGCACTTGCCTTGCAAGCAAGGGGTCAGGAGTTCGACTCTCCTCATCTCCACCATTTAAGAGCATATTACTTAAATCTTTGATTTATCTAGTAGACTCTTACATTGCACTTTAAGCTTATTTTTATACAAGCTTGTGCGTTAGCACTTTAAGCAACAGAATAAACTGAACGAATGTGAAGTTTGTTTGTTGGCGTTGTGCGTTAGCACTTTGAAAACTGCATATATATTTAGTGATATGACATCTAATTTGTAATATATAAAGCTGATAACTTTTAAAAATTATCAAGTTGATAGACTTTAATCTATCAAACCTTTTTAACTGGTCAAGTTATTAAGGGTGCAGGGCGGATGCCTTGGCACTAGGAGCCGATGAAGGACGTGATAAGCTGCGATAAGCTTCGGGGAGTTGCACGTAAACTTTGATCCGAAGATTTCCGAATGAGGAAACTCACTTAGAGTAATGTCTAAGTATCATTAAGTGAATACATAGCTTAATGAGGGGAACTCAGGGAACTGAAACATCTAAGTACCTGAAGGAAGAGAAAGAAATTCGATTCCGTAAGTAGCGGCGAGCGAACGCGGAAGAGCCCAAACCAATAAAGTTTTCTTTATTGGGGTTGCGGACATATCATAACGAAGAGGTATCGTAATTGAAGAGGTTTGGAAAGACCCACCACAGAAGGTAATAGTCCTGTATGTTAAACGAGAAGACTTTAGATATGATCCAGAGTACCACGGGACACGTGAAACCCTGTGGGAAGCAGGAGGGACCACCCTCCAAGGCTAAATACTACCTAGTGACCGATAGCGTATAGTACCGTGAGGGAAAGGTGAAAAGAACCCCGGGAGGGGAGTGAAATAGAACCTGAAACCCTGCACTTACAAGCTGTGGAAGCACATTTCTTGTGTGACCGCGTACTTTTTGTAGAACGGGCCAACGAGTTACGTTAAGTAGCAAGGTTAAGCACTTAAGGTGTGGAGCCGTAGCGAAAGCGAGTTTTAACTGAGCGTTCAGTTACTTGACGTAGACCCGAAACCGGGCGACCTACCCATGAGCAGGATGAAGCGAAAGTAAAATTTCGTGGAGGTCCGAACCCACGAGCGTTGAAAAGCTCGGGGATGACTTGTGGGTAGCGGTGAAATTCCAATCGAGCCCGGAGATAGCTGGTTCTCCCCGAAATAGCTTTAGGGCTAGCCTCAAGGTGAGAGATACGGAGGTAGAGCACTGAATGTCCTAGGGGGTATTGCACCTACCGAAGACTATCAAACTCCGAATGCCGTCATCTTATACTTGGGAGTCAGACTGTGGGTGATAAGATTCATAGTCGAAAGGGCAACAGCCCAGATCGTCAGCTAAGGTCCCTAAATGTAAGTTAAGTGGTAAAGGATGTGGGATTGCACAGACAACCAGGATGTTGGCTTAGAAGCAGCCACTCATTCAAAGAGTGCGTAATAGCTCACTGGTCGAGTGATCCTGCGCCGAAGATTTCCGGGGCTAAAACTTACTACCGAAGCTACGGCATCATTATGATGGGTAGGGGAGCTTCCCATACGGGTTGAAGCATGACCGTAAGGACATGTGGACAGTATGGGAGTGAGAATGTTGGCATGAGTAGCGAGATGTGGGTGAGAATCCCACAGGCCGTAAACCCAAGGTTTCCAGGGGAAGGTTCGTCCGCCCTGGGTTAGTCGGGACCTAAGCTGAGGCCGAAAGGCGTAGGTGATGGACAACAGGTTGATATTCCTGTACTACCGATAACCGTTTGAGAGATGGGATGACACAGTAGGATAAGCTAAGCACACTGTTGGTTATGTGTGCCCAAGCATTGAGGCAGTCAGAGTAGGTAAATCCGCTTTGATAATGCTGGGATGTGATGGGGAGCGAAATTTAGTAGCGAAGTAGCTGATTTCACACTGTCAAGAAAAGTCTCTATCGAGGTTAAAGGTACCCGTACCGCAAACCGACACAGGTGGGTGAGGAGAGTATCCTAAGGCCCGCGAGAGAACTGTTGTTAAGGAACTCGGCAAAATGACCCCGTAACTTAGGGATAAGGGGTGCCACCATCCGGTGGCCGCAGAGAATAGGCCCAAGCGACTGTTTACCAAAAACATAGGTTTCTGCTAAGTCGCAAGACGATGTATAGGAGCTGACGCCTGCCCGGTGCTGGAAGGTTAAGGGGATCTGTTAGAGCAATCGAAGCAGTGAACTTAAGCCCCAGTAAACGGCGGCCGTAACTATAACGGTCCTAAGGTAGCGAAATTCCTTGTCGGGTAAGTTCCGACCCGCACGAAAGGCGTAACGATTTGGGCACTGTCTCAACAACAGACTCGGTGAAATTGTAATTCCGGTGAAGATGCCGGATACCTGCGACAGGACGGAAAGACCCCATGGAGCTTTACTGTAGCTTGACATTGGGTCTTGGTACTACATGTACAGGATAGGTGGGAGGCTTTGAAACCAGGACGCCAGTTTTGGCGGAGCCATCCTTGGGATACCACCCTTGTAGTACTGGGACTCTAACCATAGGCCATGAATCTGGTCTTGGGACACTGTCAGGTGGGCAGTTTGACTGGGGCGGTCGCCTCCCAAAAGGTAACGGAGGCGCTCAAAGGTTCTCTCAGTACGGTCGGAAATCGTACGTAGAGTGTAAAGGCAAAAGAGAGCTTGATTGCAAGACATACAGGTCGAGCAAGGATGAAAATCGGACTTAGTGATCCGGTGGTTCTGCGTGGAAGGGCCATCGCTCAACGGATAAAAGCTACCCTGGGGATAACAGGCTTATCTCCCCCAAGAGTCCACATCGACGGGGAGGTTTGGCACCTCGATGTCGGCTCATCACATCCTGGGGCTGTAGTAGGTCCCAAGGGTTGGGCTGTTCGCCCATTAAAGTGGTACGCGAGCTGGGTTCAGAACGTCGTGAGACAGTTCGGTCCCTATCCGTCGCAGGCGTAGGAAATTTGAGAAGACCTGTCCTTAGTACGAGAGGACCGGGATGGACGTACCTCTGGTGTACCAGTTGTTCTGCCAAGGGCATGGCTGGGTAGCTATGTACGGAATGGATAAGCGCTGAAAGCATCTAAGCGCGAAGCCAACTTCAAGATAAGATTTCCCACCGCAAGGGTAAGACCCCAGAAAGACTATCTGGTTGATAGGTCGAAGGTGTAAGTGCAGCAATGTATTTAGCTTATCGATACTAATAGGTCGAGGACTTGACCAAATTATTTGATGTTCATTCAATAAAATATATGTGTAGTTTTTAGAGTGTTAACTCTGAAAAAAAATTAAAAAAAGTATTGACAAAAATAACAAAAAATGTTAATATTATACTTGTCCTAGCAACAAGAAAAAATGTGGTTATAATAGCAGAGAAGATACACCTGTTCCCATTCCGAACACAGAAGTTAAGTTCTCTAGCGCTGATGGTACTTGGTGGGAAACTGCCTGGGAGAGTAGGACATAGCCACGTTGGATATTCCAAGGTAGCTCAACGGTGGAGCAACCGGCTGTTAACCGGTAGGCTGTGGGTTCGAGCCCCACCCTTGGAGCCAATATGGCTCGTTGGTCAAGAGGTTAAGACACCGCCCTTTCACGGCGGTAACAGGGGTTCAATTCCCCTACGAGTCACCATTTGTGGGATCATAGCTCAGCTGGGAGAGCACCTGCCTTACAAGCAGGGGGTCACAGGTTCGAGCCCTGTTGGTCCCACCATTTGCGGCCTGGTAGTTCAGTTGGTTAGAATGCCAGCCTGTCACGCTGGAGGTCGAGGGTTCGAACCCCTTCCAGGTCGCCAAAACAAAAAAATGCTGGTGTGGCTCAACGGTAGAGCAGCTGACTTGTAATCAGCAGGTTGTAGGTTCGATTCCTATCACCAGCTCCATGTAAAACTAATACGGAGGATTTCCCGAGCGGCCAAAGGGGGCAGACTGTAAATCTGTTGTCATCGACTTCGGTGGTTCGAATCCACCATCCTCCACCAATTAAATATGCGGGTGTAGCTCAATGGTAGAGTTCTGGCCTTCCAAGCCAGCTGTGAGGGTTCGATCCCCTTCACCCGCTCCAAAGAAAGCGTGGGTGCATAGCTCAGCTGGATAGAGCAACGCCCTTCTAAGGCGTGTGTCCGGGGTTCGAATCCCTGTGCGCTCACCACATATATATTGGGGATTAGCCAAGTCGGTAAGGCACATGACTTTGACTCATGTATGCGTAGGTTCGAGTCCTGCATCCCCAGCCAAATAAAATATGGTCTATTAGCTCAGTCGGTAGAGCACCTGACTTTTAATCAGGGTGTCCCGCGTTCGAGTCGCGGATAGATCACCAATGGAGAGGTGTCCGAGTGGTTTAAGGAGCTGGTCTTGAAAACCAGTGACTTCGAAAGGGGCCGTGGGTTCGAATCCCACCCTCTCCGCCAAGTAAATAAATAGGACTTAAATTTGGAGAAGTACTCAAGTGGCTCAAGAGGATCCCCTGCTAAGGGATTAGGCTGGGTAACCGGTGCGAGGGTTCGAATCCCTCCTTCTCCGCCATTTAAAAACGAGGTGTAGCGCAGTTTGGTAGCGCACATGGTTTGGGACCATGGGGCCGGGGGTTCGAGTCCCTTCACCTCGACCAACTTGGACCTTTAGCTCAGTTGGTTAGAGCGCCCGGCTCATAACCGGTAGGTCTGGGGTTCGAGTCCCTGAAGGTCCATTATTCTTCATAGGGGTGTAGCTCAGTTGGTAGAGCGTCGGTCTCCAAAACCGTGCGCCGGGGGTTCGAGTCCCTCCACCCCTGCCAAATTAAAAAGGACTTGAAAAAAAATAGATTTTAGAGTAGTATAAAATAGTAAATGAAATTTCGAGGTGTAGCGCAGTTTGGTAGCGCACATGGTTTGGGACCATGGGGCCGGGGGTTCGAGTCCCTTCACCTCGACCAAGAAAAGGGCCTATAGCTCAGGTGGTTAGAGCGCACGCCTGATAAGCGTGAGGTCGCTGGTTCGAGTCCAGCTAGGCCCACCATTTGCCCAGATAGCTCAGTCGGTAGAGCAGGGGACTGAAAATCCCCGTGTCGGTGGTTCGATTCCGCCTCTGGGCACCAGAAATACGGCGGTATAGCTTAGTTGGCTAGAGCGTTCGGTTCATACCCGAAAGGTCATAGGTTCGACTCCTATTACCGCTACCATCTAACTATATCAATAAAGAACTTTGAAAATTAAACAGTAGGTTAATTTATAAACAAGAAACAAACCATAAAGCCAGATATTTTGATAACAATAGTATCTGAGCCTGATAAACTTTTATTTGAGAGTTTGATCCTGGCTCAGGATGAACGCTGGCGGCGTGCCTAACACATGCAAGTTGAGCGATTTACTTCGGTAAAGAGCGGCGGACGGGTGAGTAACGCGTGGGTAACCTACCCTGTACACACGGATAACATACCGAAAGGTATGCTAATACGGGATAACATATTTGAGAGGCATCTCTTAAATATCAAAGGTGAGCCAGTACAGGATGGACCCGCGTCTGATTAGCTAGTTGGTAAGGTAACGGCTTACCAAGGCGACGATCAGTAGCCGACCTGAGAGGGTGATCGGCCACATTGGAACTGAGACACGGTCCAAACTCCTACGGGAGGCAGCAGTGGGGAATATTGCACAATGGGCGAAAGCCTGATGCAGCAACGCCGCGTGAGTGATGAAGGCCTTCGGGTCGTAAAACTCTGTCCTCAAGGAAGATAATGACGGTACTTGAGGAGGAAGCCCCGGCTAACTACGTGCCAGCAGCCGCGGTAATACGTAGGGGGCTAGCGTTATCCGGATTTACTGGGCGTAAAGGGTGCGTAGGCGGTCTTTCAAGTCAGGAGTGAAAGGCTACGGCTCAACCGTAGTAAGCTCTTGAAACTGGGAGACTTGAGTGCAGGAGAGGAGAGTGGAATTCCTAGTGTAGCGGTGAAATGCGTAGATATTAGGAGGAACACCAGTTGCGAAGGCGGCTCTCTGGACTGTAACTGACGCTGAGGCACGAAAGCGTGGGGAGCAAACAGGATTAGATACCCTGGTAGTCCACGCTGTAAACGATGAGTACTAGGTGTCGGGGGTTACCCCCCTCGGTGCCGCAGCTAACGCATTAAGTACTCCGCCTGGGAAGTACGCTCGCAAGAGTGAAACTCAAAGGAATTGACGGGGACCCGCACAAGTAGCGGAGCATGTGGTTTAATTCGAAGCAACGCGAAGAACCTTACCTAAGCTTGACATCCCAATGACATCTCCTTAATCGGAGAGTTCCCTTCGGGGACATTGGTGACAGGTGGTGCATGGTTGTCGTCAGCTCGTGTCGTGAGATGTTGGGTTAAGTCCCGCAACGAGCGCAACCCTTGTCTTTAGTTGCCATCATCAAGTTGGGCACTCTAGAGAGACTGCCAGGGATAACCTGGAGGAAGGTGGGGATGACGTCAAATCATCATGCCCCTTATGCTTAGGGCTACACACGTGCTACAATGGGTAGTACAGAGGGTTGCCAAGCCGTAAGGTGGAGCTAATCCCTTAAAGCTACTCTCAGTTCGGATTGTAGGCTGAAACTCGCCTACATGAAGCTGGAGTTACTAGTAATCGCAGATCAGAATGCTGCGGTGAATGCGTTCCCGGGTCTTGTACACACCGCCCGTCACACCACGGGAGTTGGAGACGCCCGAAGCCGATTATCTAACCTTTTGGAAGAAGTCGTCGAAGGTGGAATCAATAACTGGGGTGAAGTCGTAACAAGGTAGCCGTATCGGAAGGTGCGGCTGGATCACCTCCTTTCTAAGGAGAATTGCCTACTGTTTAATTTTGAAAGTTCTTTATGAACTTCATATTTGGGGGTGTAGCTCAGTTGGGAGAGCACTTGCCTTGCAAGCAAGGGGTCAGGAGTTCGACTCTCCTCATCTCCACCATTTAAGAGCATATTACTTAAATCTTTGATTTATCTAGTAGACTCTTACATTGCACTTTAAGCAACAGAATAAACTGAACGAATGTGAAGTTTGTTTGTTGGCGACGTGCGTTAGCACTTTAAGCAACGGGATTTATCCGTTGGCGTTGTGCGTTAGCACTTTGAAAACTGCATATATATTTAGTGATATGACATCTAATTTGTAATATATAAAGCTGATAACTTTTAAAAATTATCAAGTTGATAGACTTTAATCTATCAAACCTTTTTAACTGGTCAAGTTATTAAGGGTGCAGGGCGGATGCCTTGGCACTAGGAGCCGATGAAGGACGTGATAAGCTGCGATAAGCTTCGGGGAGTTGCACGTAAACTTTGATCCGAAGATTTCCGAATGAGGAAACTCACTTAGAGTAATGTCTAAGTATCATTAAGTGAATACATAGCTTAATGAGGGGAACTCAGGGAACTGAAACATCTAAGTACCTGAAGGAAGAGAAAGAAATTCGATTCCGTAAGTAGCGGCGAGCGAACGCGGAAGAGCCCAAACCAATAAAGTTTTCTTTATTGGGGTTGCGGACATATCATAACGAAGAGGTATCGTAATTGAAGAGGTTTGGAAAGACCCACCACAGAAGGTAATAGTCCTGTATGTTAAACGGGAAAACTTTAGATATGATCCAGAGTACCACGGGACACGTGAAACCCTGTGGGAAGCAGGAGGGACCACCCTCCAAGGCTAAATACTACCTAGTGACCGATAGCGTATAGTACCGTGAGGGAAAGGTGAAAAGAACCCCGGGAGGGGAGTGAAATAGAACCTGAAACCCTGCACTTACAAGCTGTGGAAGCACATTTCTTGTGTGACCGCGTACTTTTTGTAGAACGGGCCAACGAGTTACGTTAAGTAGCAAGGTTAAGCACTTAAGGTGTGGAGCCGTAGCGAAAGCGAGTTTTAACTGAGCGTTCAGTTACTTGACGTAGACCCGAAACCGGGCGACCTACCCATGAGCAGGATGAAGCGAAAGTAAAATTTCGTGGAGGTCCGAACCCACGAGCGTTGAAAAGCTCGGGGATGACTTGTGGGTAGCGGTGAAATTCCAATCGAGCCCGGAGATAGCTGGTTCTCCCCGAAATAGCTTTAGGGCTAGCCTCAAGGTGAGAGATACGGAGGTAGAGCACTGAATGTCCTAGGGGGTATTGCACCTACCGAAGACTATCAAACTCCGAATGCCGTCATCTTATACTTGGGAGTCAGACTGTGGGTGATAAGATTCATAGTCGAAAGGGCAACAGCCCAGATCGTCAGCTAAGGTCCCTAAATGTAAGTTAAGTGGTAAAGGATGTGGGATTGCACAGACAACCAGGATGTTGGCTTAGAAGCAGCCACTCATTCAAAGAGTGCGTAATAGCTCACTGGTCGAGTGATCCTGCGCCGAAGATTTCCGGGGCTAAAACTTACTACCGAAGCTACGGCATCATTATGATGGGTAGGGGAGCTTCCCATACGGGTTGAAGCATGACCGTAAGGACATGTGGACAGTATGGGAGTGAGAATGTTGGCATGAGTAGCGAGATGTGGGTGAGAATCCCACAGGCCGTAAACCCAAGGTTTCCAGGGGAAGGTTCGTCCGCCCTGGGTTAGTCGGGACCTAAGCTGAGGCCGAAAGGCGTAGGTGATGGACAACAGGTTGATATTCCTGTACTACCGATAACCGTTTGAGAGATGGGATGACACAGTAGGATAAGCTAAGCACACTGTTGGTTATGTGTGCCCAAGCATTGAGGCAGTCAGAGTAGGTAAATCCGCTTTGATAATGCTGGGATGTGATGGGGAGCGAAATTTAGTAGCGAAGTAGCTGATTTCACACTGTCAAGAAAAGTCTCTATCGAGGTTAAAGGTACCCGTACCGCAAACCGACACAGGTGGGTGAGGAGAGTATCCTAAGGCCCGCGAGAGAACTGTTGTTAAGGAACTCGGCAAAATGACCCCGTAACTTAGGGATAAGGGGTGCCACCATCCGGTGGCCGCAGAGAATAGGCCCAAGCGACTGTTTACCAAAAACATAGGTTTCTGCTAAGTCGCAAGACGATGTATAGGAGCTGACGCCTGCCCGGTGCTGGAAGGTTAAGGGGATCTGTTAGAGCAATCGAAGCAGTGAACTTAAGCCCCAGTAAACGGCGGCCGTAACTATAACGGTCCTAAGGTAGCGAAATTCCTTGTCGGGTAAGTTCCGACCCGCACGAAAGGCGTAACGATTTGGGCACTGTCTCAACAACAGACTCGGTGAAATTGTAATTCCGGTGAAGATGCCGGATACCTGCGACAGGACGGAAAGACCCCATGGAGCTTTACTGTAGCTTGACATTGGGTCTTGGTACTACATGTACAGGATAGGTGGGAGGCTTTGAAACCAGGACGCCAGTTTTGGCGGAGCCATCCTTGGGATACCACCCTTGTAGTACTGGGACTCTAACCATAGGCCATGAATCTGGTCTTGGGACACTGTCAGGTGGGCAGTTTGACTGGGGCGGTCGCCTCCCAAAAGGTAACGGAGGCGCTCAAAGGTTCTCTCAGTACGGTCGGAAATCGTACGTAGAGTGTAAAGGCAAAAGAGAGCTTGATTGCAAGACATACAGGTCGAGCAAGGATGAAAATCGGACTTAGTGATCCGGTGGTTCTGCGTGGAAGGGCCATCGCTCAACGGATAAAAGCTACCCTGGGGATAACAGGCTTATCTCCCCCAAGAGTCCACATCGACGGGGAGGTTTGGCACCTCGATGTCGGCTCATCACATCCTGGGGCTGTAGTAGGTCCCAAGGGTTGGGCTGTTCGCCCATTAAAGTGGTACGCGAGCTGGGTTCAGAACGTCGTGAGACAGTTCGGTCCCTATCCGTCGCAGGCGTAGGAAATTTGAGAAGACCTGTCCTTAGTACGAGAGGACCGGGATGGACGTACCTCTGGTGTACCAGTTGTTCTGCCAAGGGCATAGCTGGGTAGCTATGTACGGAATGGATAAGCGCTGAAAGCATCTAAGCGCGAAGCCAACTTCAAGATAAGATTTCCCACCGCAAGGGTAAGACCCCAGAAAGACTATCTGGTTGATAGGTCGAAGGTGTAAGTGCAGCAATGTATTTAGCTTATCGATACTAATAGGTCGAGGACTTGACCAAATTATTTGATGTCCATTCAATAAAATATATGTGTAGTTTTTAGAGTGTTAACTCTAAAGAAACTAGTATTACTAGATTCTAAAAACTTAATAGAAATATTAAGCATAAAGATTATGTGGTTACAATAGCAGAGAGGATACACCTGTTCCCATTCCGAACACAGAAGTTAAGCTCTCTAGCGCTGATGGTACTTGGTGGGAAACTGCCTGGGAGAGTAGGACGTAGCCACGTAATCTTTTTATTATAATAAATTAACTTAGCACTTTAATTCAACATTTTACTTAATTTAATATTTTAATTAAAAAATAAAGCTACTGATTTTTAAATCAGTAGCTCTTTTGTTTTTTATCTAGTATTTTAGTTAAGTTAGTAAATAAAAATCTTATATGCTTATTTGGGATATTAACCATCATTTAATTTAAATTGTTATTATGCCATTATTTTATATACAAACTCTTTTAGTTTATCTAATCCAGATAAGAACGTATTTTCACTGCAAGCATAAGATATACGAATATATTTATCCATACCAAATGCTATTCCAGGAACAACTGCAACGTTATATTCTTCTAAAAATTGATTACAAAATTCTATAGAAAAGCTATCTTTATACTTAAATCTCTCAGATACTTTAGAGAGGTCTATAAATGCATAAAATGCGCCATTTGGATTTACATATCCTACATTTTCGATAGAGTCTAATTTTGATGTAATTAAGTCTCTTCTAGACTTATATGTCTTAACCATATTATCTATATCAGCTGAGCAATCTTTTAAGGCTCCATATGCTATGTATTGTGCTGTTAAACTTGGATGAGATATAAGATGTCCCTGTATAGAACTCATTGCTTTAGCAATGGTTTTATTAGATGCTGTATATCCCAATCTTAATCCAGTCATTGCAGCAGATTTAGAAAAACCATTTACAGTTATTGTTATATCTTTAGCTTCTTCACTTAATGAGGCAATTGATGTAAATTCCCCATCATAGCATATTTTTTCATATATTTCATCTGCTAAAATATATATTTTATTTTCTATACATACATCTACAATTTCTATTAATTCATCTTTTGTATAAATGCTACCAGTAGGATTTGAAGGATTATTTATTACAAGAATTTTTGTTTTATTTGTTATAGATTTTTTAAGCTCATCTTTTGTTAACTTGAATCCATTTTCTTTTTTAGTATCGATGAAAACTGGTACAGCATTTACTAATTTAACCATTTCAGGATAACTAACCCAATAAGGTTTTGGCAATAATACTTCATCTCCCTCATCTGTTAAAGCTAGCAAAGTATTCGTTATAGAGTTTTTTGCTCCACTTGATATAACTATTTCATCTATTGAATATTTACAATTATTTTCATCAATAAGTTTTTTACAAATTTCCTCTCTAAGTATTTTTAACCCTGGAACTAAATCATATTTAGTACAATCTTTATTTAAAGAGTCAATACCATAAGCTTTTGCATTATTAGGTACGTTGAAATCAGGTTCTCCTATACTAAGATTTATTACTTTAATTCCGTTGTTTTCCATTTCTTTAACTTTTGAACTAATACCTATTGTGTAGGATGGAGTTATAAAGTTTAGTCTTTTTGATAACATAAAATGCCTCCTTTTAAATTATTATTTATATTATACGACAGTTTTAAAGAATTTACATAAGGAAATTTGTAGATATATACATTAATGTACATGAAATTATACGTTTTTTGCCTAAAATTAGTGTAAAAAAAAGAGAAAAAATTTTTGACTCTCAGAGTTGTTAGAAACGCTACTGTTCAAAATATCTAGATAGTATTTGCAATGACTTGCGTAAGTTTGACTATTATGTACAAATTTGGTAATCTTAATATAGAAATTATTAAGATAATCCCTTTAACTTAGTTGAAGGGGATTTTTTTAGACTTAATATACTACATATAGTGGTATGTAGATTAATAAAATACAATATATAGTAATAGGAGGTTTTTTTAATTGGTTGAATTCGTGAAAAAAAGAGATGGAAGAGTAATCCCATTTAATGAAGATAGAATAACAAGAGCTATATTTTTAGCAGCGACAAATGTTGCAGAAAGGGAAGGAATAGTACCTGATTATAAATTATCTGAGCAATTAACTCAGGAAGTAATAAGATTTTTAAATCATAAATATTCGGAAACAGTTCCAAGTGTTGAGGATATTCAAGACTCAGTAGTTAAGATTCTTATAGAAACTGGTCATGCAAAAACTAGTGAAGAATACATAATATATAGAACTGAAAGAAGTAGAATAAGAAATTCAAAAACAAGACTGATGAAGGCAATAGAGGAGATTACTTTTGAGGATGCAGAAGATGCAGACATAAAAAGAGAAAATGCAAACATTAATGGTAATACAGCTATGGGGACTATGCTACAATACGGAAGCACTGTATCTAAAGAATTTTGTAAGACTCATATATTAAAGCCAGAACATTCTTTTGCCCATGAGAATGGAGATATACACATACATGATATGGACTTTTTAAATATGGGTACATTAACTTGTTGCCAGATAGATGTTAAAAAACTATTTAATGGTGGATTTTCAACAGGACATGGTTTTTTAAGAGAACCACAAGATATAATAAGTTATGGAGCATTAGCTGCAATCGCTATACAAAGTAATCAAAATGACCAACATGGAGGTCAAAGTATACCATTTTTTGATTATGGATTGGCTGAAGGTGTATATAAGACCTTTAAGAAATTCTACATAGGAAACTTAGCTAAAGCATTGAAATTATTTAAAGGAATTGAAAATAATGATGCAATAAAGAACATAGTATATAATACAGAAAAAGAAACAAATAAAAAGGTTGGTCTTAAAAGAGAGGAATTATATATAAACTCAGAAAAAAAGAAATTGATAGAAACTTTTGATATTGATGAAGAACTTGCAAATAACATGCAAAACTTTGCATTTGAAGAATCATATAGAGAAACTGATAAAAAAACATACCAATCTATGGAAGCATTTATACACAATTTAAATACAATGCATTCTAGAGCAGGTGCACAGGTTCCATTTTCAAGTGTGAACTTTGGAACAGATATTTCTGAAGAAGGAAGGATGGTAACTAAGAATCTTTTACTATCTCAAGAAAGAGGACTAGGTAATGGAGAAACACCAATTTTTCCAATTTTAATATTTAAGGTTAAAGAAGGAGTAAATTTAAATCCTGAAGACCCTAATTATGATTTATTTAAATTATCATGCAGAGTATCAGCTAAAAGACTATTTCCTAATTTTAGTTTCTTAGATGCGCCTTTTAATGCTAAATATTACAGAAAAGGTGAACCAGATACAGAAGCCACATATATGGGTTGTAGAACAAGAGTACTTAGTAATGTATGTGGTTCAGAAACAGTTAGTGGTAGAGGAAATATATCTTTTACTACAGTTAATTTACCAAGATTGGGTATAAAGCATGGCATTGTAAATGATGAGAAAGCTAATTTAGATAGTTTTTTTGAAGAATTAGATGAAAAGATAGACTTAATTATAGAGCAATTATTAGAACGTCTTGAGGTTCAAGGAAATAAAAAAATGAAGAATTTCCCATTCTTGATGGGTCAAGGTGTATGGAAAGGTTCTGATGATTTAGGACCAGAAGATACACTAAAAGAAGTAATAAAGCAAGGAACATTGACAATTGGATTCATAGGTTTAGCAGAATGTCTTATTGCTCTTATGGGTAAACATCACGGAGAAAGCAAAGAAGCCCAAGAATTAGGATTAAGAATAGTGTCACACATGAGAGCTAAAATGGACGAAGCCACAGATAAATATAAATTAAACTTCTCTTTAATGGGTACACCAGCGGAAGGTCTTTCAGGTAGATTTACTAAAATAGATAAAAAAGTATATGGAGAGATTAAAGGTATAACAGACAAAGAATATTATACTAATTCATTCCATGTACCAGTTTATTATAATATAAGTGCATATGACAAAATTGAGATAGAAGCTCCATATCATGAACTGACGAATGCAGGTCATATAACATATGTGGAATTAGATGGAGATCCATCAGATAATCTAGAAGCTTTTGAAACAGTTATAAAAGCTATGAAAGACTTAGGTATAGGATATGGAAGCATAAATCATCCTGTAGATAGAGATCCAATATGTGGATTTTCAGGTGTAATAGGAAGTAACATATGTCCTGTATGTGGAAGAAATGAAGATGAAAGTGATATCAAATTTGAAAGAATAAGAAGAATAACAGGTTACTTAGTTGGTACAGTTGACAGATTTAATAATGCAAAAAAAGCTGAAGTAAGAGATAGAGTAAAGCATAGATAGTTTTATTTGGAGGAATAAGTTATGAAAATAAGAATGTCATCTACTATAAGCCATGACAGTATAGTTGATGGACCAGGATTAAGGATGGTAATATGGACTCAAGGATGTATCCATAATTGCAAAGAATGCCATAATCCTCAGACACATGATTTATGTGGGGGATTTTACATGGATACAGAAGAAATTATAAATAAGATAAAATCATTAAAGTTACAAAAAGGTATTACATTATCAGGAGGAGAACCATTTTTACAGCCAGAACCATTAGAAGAAGTAGCAAAAGAAGCTAAAAGAAATGGACTGGATGTATGGTCATATACTGGATTCACATTTGAGCAGTTATTAGATAAAAAAAATAGTAGATATTTTAAAAATTTAAATTTACTAAAACAAATTGATATTTTAGTAGATGGAAAGTTTATGGCTGAGAAAAAAGATATAAGTTTAAAGTTCAGAGGTTCATCAAATCAAAGAATAATTGATGTTCAAAAAAGTTTGAAATATAAAAAAGTATTTTTAGTTGAACAATATATGAAAGATGATTTATCCATAGCAGAATAAAATATAAATAGACGGAAGTAAATATAATAATGTATTTACCTCCGTCTATCTTTATGTAATTTTGTTTATTTGCATCATATAAGATGTAATTGTTAAATAAAAATGCTTATCGTGTATTTTATTTAACTCTTTTATAAGCTGGATGATTCTAATAGATAGTTTCTAAAGGATATACAAGTATTAATTTATGGATTCTTTGCTAAGAAACTAGAATGTTTAGTTGTTATGTAAAAATCTTTAGTTACTATAAGAGAAGAATTCAAATAAATGATTAAATGTTGACAAGGAGCTCAGAAAGTAATTTACCTAGTGCCATCAAGATTGGTATTAAGCATTTTAAAAAATAGAAAATCTTTAAAATGAATATTTTTAATAATATTTCTTGGTTTGTATCTTTCTTATAAACAAATTTTATAGTATAAATCAATTAAGTAAATAAGTCTAATTACATATAATACATATATTTGTATAAAAAATATTAAATTTTGTAATTTGTGGATAAATATGTTTATAATGTGGATAATATTTAATATAATAAGTTAAAACAATATGAATCAGTTGTTTATAATGTGGATAATATAACCATATGTAAATAAATGAGATACTTGAAAGTAAAAAATGTGAAAAAAGTTATTGACTCTAAAAGGAAAAGTTGGTATAGTAATACTTGTCCTCAAGAAAAGGGCAAACAGATAAAGCATAAAGAACTTTGAAAATTAAACAGTAGGTTAATTTATAAAACAAGAAACAAACCATAAAGCCAGATATTTTGATAACAATAGTATCTGAGCCTGATAAACTTTTATTTGAGAGTTTGATCCTGGCTCAGGATGAACGCTGGCGGCGTGCCTAACACATGCAAGTTGAGCGATTTACTTCGGTAAAGAGCGGCGGACGGGTGAGTAACGCGTGGGTAACCTACCCTGTACACACGGATAACATACCGAAAGGTATGCTAATACGGGATAACATATTTGAGAGGCATCTCTTAAATATCAAAGGTGAGCCAGTACAGGATGGACCCGCGTCTGATTAGCTAGTTGGTAAGGTAATGGCTTACCAAGGCGACGATCAGTAGCCGACCTGAGAGGGTGATCGGCCACATTGGAACTGAGACACGGTCCAAACTCCTACGGGAGGCAGCAGTGGGGAATATTGCACAATGGGCGAAAGCCTGATGCAGCAACGCCGCGTGAGTGATGAAGGCCTTCGGGTCGTAAAACTCTGTCCTCAAGGAAGATAATGACGGTACTTGAGGAGGAAGCCCCGGCTAACTACGTGCCAGCAGCCGCGGTAATACGTAGGGGGCTAGCGTTATCCGGATTTACTGGGCGTAAAGGGTGCGTAGGCGGTCTTTCAAGTCAGGAGTGAAAGGCTACGGCTCAACCGTAGTAAGCTCTTGAAACTGGGAGACTTGAGTGCAGGAGAGGAGAGTGGAATTCCTAGTGTAGCGGTGAAATGCGTAGATATTAGGAGGAACACCAGTTGCGAAGGCGGCTCTCTGGACTGTAACTGACGCTGAGGCACGAAAGCGTGGGGAGCAAACAGGATTAGATACCCTGGTAGTCCACGCTGTAAACGATGAGTACTAGGTGTCGGGGGTTACCCCCCTCGGTGCCGCAGCTAACGCATTAAGTACTCCGCCTGGGAAGTACGCTCGCAAGAGTGAAACTCAAAGGAATTGACGGGGACCCGCACAAGTAGCGGAGCATGTGGTTTAATTCGAAGCAACGCGAAGAACCTTACCTAAGCTTGACATCCCAATGACATCTCCTTAATCGGAGAGTTCCCTTCGGGGACATTGGTGACAGGTGGTGCATGGTTGTCGTCAGCTCGTGTCGTGAGATGTTGGGTTAAGTCCCGCAACGAGCGCAACCCTTGTCTTTAGTTGCCATCATCAAGTTGGGCACTCTAGAGAGACTGCCAGGGATAACCTGGAGGAAGGTGGGGATGACGTCAAATCATCATGCCCCTTATGCTTAGGGCTACACACGTGCTACAATGGGTAGTACAGAGGGTTGCCAAGCCGTAAGGTGGAGCTAATCCCTTAAAGCTACTCTCAGTTCGGATTGTAGGCTGAAACTCGCCTACATGAAGCTGGAGTTACTAGTAATCGCAGATCAGAATGCTGCGGTGAATGCGTTCCCGGGTCTTGTACACACCGCCCGTCACACCACGGGAGTTGGAGACGCCCGAAGCCGATTATCTAACCTTTTGGAAGAAGTCGTCGAAGGTGGAATCAATAACTGGGGTGAAGTCGTAACAAGGTAGCCGTATCGGAAGGTGCGGCTGGATCACCTCCTTTCTAAGGAGAATTGCCTACTGTTTAATTTTGAAAGTTCTTTATGAACTTCATATTTGGGGGTGTAGCTCAGTTGGGAGAGCACTTGCCTTGCAAGCAAGGGGTCAGGAGTTCGACTCTCCTCATCTCCACCATTTAAGAGCATATTACTTAAATCTTTGATTTATCTAGTAGACTCTTACATTGCACTTTAAGCAACAGAATAAACTGAACGAATGTGAAGTTTGTTTGTTGGCGACGTGCGTTAGCACTTTAAGCAACGGGATTTATCCGTTGGCGTTGTGCGTTAGCACTTTGAAAACTGCATATATATTTAGTGATATGACATCTAATTTGTAATATATAAAGCTGATAACTTTTAAAAATTATCAAGTTGATAGACTTTAATCTATCAAACCTTTTTAACTGGTCAAGTTATTAAGGGTGCAGGGCGGATGCCTTGGCACTAGGAGCCGATGAAGGACGTGATAAGCTGCGATAAGCTTCGGGGAGTTGCACGTAAACTTTGATCCGAAGATTTCCGAATGAGGAAACTCACTTAGAGTAATGTCTAAGTATCATTAAGTGAATACATAGCTTAATGAGGGGAACTCAGGGAACTGAAACATCTAAGTACCTGAAGGAAGAGAAAGAAATTCGATTCCGTAAGTAGCGGCGAGCGAACGCGGAAGAGCCCAAACCAATAAAGTTTTCTTTATTGGGGTTGCGGACATATCATAACGAAGAGGTATCGTAATTGAAGAGGTTTGGAAAGACCCACCACAGAAGGTAATAGTCCTGTATGTTAAACGAGAAAACTTTAGATATGATCCAGAGTACCACGGGACACGTGAAACCCTGTGGGAAGCAGGAGGGACCACCCTCCAAGGCTAAATACTACCTAGTGACCGATAGCGTATAGTACCGTGAGGGAAAGGTGAAAAGAACCCCGGGAGGGGAGTGAAATAGAACCTGAAACCCTGCACTTACAAGCTGTGGAAGCACATTTCTTGTGTGACCGCGTACTTTTTGTAGAACGGGCCAACGAGTTACGTTAAGTAGCAAGGTTAAGTACTTAAGGTGTGGAGCCGTAGCGAAAGCGAGTTTTAACTGAGCGTTCAGTTACTTGACGTAGACCCGAAACCGGGCGACCTACCCATGAGCAGGATGAAGCGAAAGTAAAATTTCGTGGAGGTCCGAACCCACGAGCGTTGAAAAGCTCGGGGATGACTTGTGGGTAGCGGTGAAATTCCAATCGAGCCCGGAGATAGCTGGTTCTCCCCGAAATAGCTTTAGGGCTAGCCTCAAGGTGAGAGATACGGAGGTAGAGCACTGAATGTCCTAGGGGGTATTGCACCTACCGAAGACTATCAAACTCCGAATGCCGTCATCTTATACTTGGGAGTCAGACTGTGGGTGATAAGATTCATAGTCGAAAGGGCAACAGCCCAGATCGTCAGCTAAGGTCCCTAAATGTAAGTTAAGTGGTAAAGGATGTGGGATTGCACAGACAACCAGGATGTTGGCTTAGAAGCAGCCACTCATTCAAAGAGTGCGTAATAGCTCACTGGTCGAGTGATCCTGCGCCGAAGATTTCCGGGGCTAAAACTTACTACCGAAGCTACGGCATCATTATGATGGGTAGGGGAGCTTCCCATACGGGTTGAAGCATGACCGTAAGGACATGTGGACAGTATGGGAGTGAGAATGTTGGCATGAGTAGCGAGATGTGGGTGAGAATCCCACAGGCCGTAAACCCAAGGTTTCCAGGGGAAGGTTCGTCCGCCCTGGGTTAGTCGGGACCTAAGCTGAGGCCGAAAGGCGTAGGTGATGGACAACAGGTTGATATTCCTGTACTACCGATAACCGTTTGAGAGATGGGATGACACAGTAGGATAAGCTAAGCACACTGTTGGTTATGTGTGCCCAAGCATTGAGGCAGTCAGAGTAGGTAAATCCGCTTTGATAATGCTGGGATGTGATGGGGAGCGAAATTTAGTAGCGAAGTAGCTGATTTCACACTGTCAAGAAAAGTCTCTATCGAGGTTAAAGGTACCCGTACCGCAAACCGACACAGGTGGGTGAGGAGAGTATCCTAAGGCCCGCGAGAGAACTGTTGTTAAGGAACTCGGCAAAATGACCCCGTAACTTAGGGATAAGGGGTGCCACCATCCGGTGGCCGCAGAGAATAGGCCCAAGCGACTGTTTACCAAAAACATAGGTTTCTGCTAAGTCGCAAGACGATGTATAGGAGCTGACGCCTGCCCGGTGCTGGAAGGTTAAGGGGATCTGTTAGAGCAATCGAAGCAGTGAACTTAAGCCCCAGTAAACGGCGGCCGTAACTATAACGGTCCTAAGGTAGCGAAATTCCTTGTCGGGTAAGTTCCGACCCGCACGAAAGGCGTAACGATTTGGGCACTGTCTCAACAACAGACTCGGTGAAATTGTAATTCCGGTGAAGATGCCGGATACCTGCGACAGGACGGAAAGACCCCATGGAGCTTTACTGTAGCTTGACATTGGGTCTTGGTACTACATGTACAGGATAGGTGGGAGGCTTTGAAACCAGGACGCCAGTTTTGGCGGAGCCATCCTTGGGATACCACCCTTGTAGTACTGGGACTCTAACCATAGGCCATGAATCTGGTCTTGGGACACTGTCAGGTGGGCAGTTTGACTGGGGCGGTCGCCTCCCAAAAGGTAACGGAGGCGCTCAAAGGTTCTCTCAGTACGGTCGGAAATCGTACGTAGAGTGTAAAGGCAAAAGAGAGCTTGATTGCAAGACATACAGGTCGAGCAAGGATGAAAATCGGACTTAGTGATCCGGTGGTTCTGCGTGGAAGGGCCATCGCTCAACGGATAAAAGCTACCCTGGGGATAACAGGCTTATCTCCCCCAAGAGTCCACATCGACGGGGAGGTTTGGCACCTCGATGTCGGCTCATCACATCCTGGGGCTGTAGTAGGTCCCAAGGGTTGGGCTGTTCGCCCATTAAAGTGGTACGCGAGCTGGGTTCAGAACGTCGTGAGACAGTTCGGTCCCTATCCGTCGCAGGCGTAGGAAATTTGAGAAGACCTGTCCTTAGTACGAGAGGACCGGGATGGACGTACCTCTGGTGTACCAGTTGTTCTGCCAAGGGCATGGCTGGGTAGCTATGTACGGAATGGATAAGCGCTGAAAGCATCTAAGCGCGAAGCCAACTTCAAGATAAGATTTCCCACCGCAAGGGTAAGACCCCAGAAAGACTATCTGGTTGATAGGTCGAAGGTGTAAGTGCAGCAATGTATTTAGCTTATCGATACTAATAGGTCGAGGACTTGACCAAATTATTTGATGTCCATTCAATAAAATATATGTGTAGTTTTTAGAGTGCTAACTCTATATATTTAAACTTGTCAAAACTTATAGATTTTTAATACTTTTTTAATTAAAAAATCGAATAAAAAAAGTATTGACACAATAAGACAAAGATGTTATTATAATACTTGTCTTAGAAAAAAATTAAATGAAAATTTAGACAATAATCTGGTTATAATAGCAGAGAGGATACACCTGTTCCCATTCCGAACACAGAAGTTAAGCTCTCTAGCGCTGATGGTACTTGGTGGGAAACTGCCTGGGAGAGTAGGACATAGCCAGGTGATGTGCCGAAGTGGCGGAACTGGCAGACGCACAGGACTTAAAATCCTGCGGGACTTACCTCTCGTACCGGTTCGATTCCGGTCTTCGGCACCACAAATTATTGTGGGCCATTAGCTCAGTTGGTTAGAGCGCCCGGCTCATAACCGGTAGGTCTGGGGTTCGAGTCCCTGATGGCCCACCACAATAATTTAAAGAACTTTGAAAATTAAACAGTAGGTTAATTTATAAAACAAGAAACAAACCATAAAGCCAGATATTTTGATAACAATAGTATCTGAGCCTGATAAACTTTTATTTGAGAGTTTGATCCTGGCTCAGGATGAACGCTGGCGGCGTGCCTAACACATGCAAGTTGAGCGATTTACTTCGGTAAAGAGCGGCGGACGGGTGAGTAACGCGTGGGTAACCTACCCTGTACACACGGATAACATACCGAAAGGTATGCTAATACGGGATAATATATTTGAGAGGCATCTCTTAAATATCAAAGGTGAGCCAGTACAGGATGGACCCGCGTCTGATTAGCTAGTTGGTAAGGTAATGGCTTACCAAGGCGACGATCAGTAGCCGACCTGAGAGGGTGATCGGCCACATTGGAACTGAGACACGGTCCAAACTCCTACGGGAGGCAGCAGTGGGGAATATTGCACAATGGGCGAAAGCCTGATGCAGCAACGCCGCGTGAGTGATGAAGGCCTTCGGGTCGTAAAACTCTGTCCTCAAGGAAGATAATGACGGTACTTGAGGAGGAAGCCCCGGCTAACTACGTGCCAGCAGCCGCGGTAATACGTAGGGGGCTAGCGTTATCCGGATTTACTGGGCGTAAAGGGTGCGTAGGCGGTCTTTCAAGTCAGGAGTGAAAGGCTACGGCTCAACCGTAGTAAGCTCTTGAAACTGGGAGACTTGAGTGCAGGAGAGGAGAGTGGAATTCCTAGTGTAGCGGTGAAATGCGTAGATATTAGGAGGAACACCAGTTGCGAAGGCGGCTCTCTGGACTGTAACTGACGCTGAGGCACGAAAGCGTGGGGAGCAAACAGGATTAGATACCCTGGTAGTCCACGCTGTAAACGATGAGTACTAGGTGTCGGGGGTTACCCCCCTCGGTGCCGCAGCTAACGCATTAAGTACTCCGCCTGGGAAGTACGCTCGCAAGAGTGAAACTCAAAGGAATTGACGGGGACCCGCACAAGTAGCGGAGCATGTGGTTTAATTCGAAGCAACGCGAAGAACCTTACCTAAGCTTGACATCCCAATGACATCTCCTTAATCGGAGAGTTCCCTTCGGGGACATTGGTGACAGGTGGTGCATGGTTGTCGTCAGCTCGTGTCGTGAGATGTTGGGTTAAGTCCCGCAACGAGCGCAACCCTTGTCTTTAGTTGCCATCATTAAGTTGGGCACTCTAGAGAGACTGCCAGGGATAACCTGGAGGAAGGTGGGGATGACGTCAAATCATCATGCCCCTTATGCTTAGGGCTACACACGTGCTACAATGGGTAGTACAGAGGGTTGCCAAGCCGTAAGGTGGAGCTAATCCCTTAAAGCTACTCTCAGTTCGGATTGTAGGCTGAAACTCGCCTACATGAAGCTGGAGTTACTAGTAATCGCAGATCAGAATGCTGCGGTGAATGCGTTCCCGGGTCTTGTACACACCGCCCGTCACACCACGGGAGTTGGAGACGCCCGAAGCCGATTATCTAACCTTTTGGAAGAAGTCGTCGAAGGTGGAATCAATAACTGGGGTGAAGTCGTAACAAGGTAGCCGTATCGGAAGGTGCGGCTGGATCACCTCCTTTCTAAGGAGAATTGCCTACTGTTTAATTTTGAAAGTTCTTTATGAACTTCATATTTGGGGGTGTAGCTCAGTTGGGAGAGCACTTGCCTTGCAAGCAAGGGGTCAGGAGTTCGACTCTCCTCATCTCCACCATTTAAGAGCATATTACTTAAATCTTTGATTTATCTAGTAGACTCTTACATTGCACTTTAAGCAACAGAATAAACTGAACGAATGTGAAGTTTGTTTGTTGGCGACGTGCGTTAGCACTTTAAGCAACGGGATTTATCCGTTGGCGTTGTGCGTTAGCACTTTGAAAACTGCATATATATTTAGTGATATGACATCTAATTTGTAATATATAAAGCTGATAACTTTTAAAAATTATCAAGTTGATAGACTTTAATCTATCAAACCTTTTTAACTGGTCAAGTTATTAAGGGTGCAGGGCGGATGCCTTGGCACTAGGAGCCGATGAAGGACGTGATAAGCTGCGATAAGCTTCGGGGAGTTGCACGTAAACTTTGATCCGAAGATTTCCGAATGAGGAAACTCACTTAGAGTAATGTCTAAGTATCATTAAGTGAATACATAGCTTAATGAGGGGAACTCAGGGAACTGAAACATCTAAGTACCTGAAGGAAGAGAAAGAAATTCGATTCCGTAAGTAGCGGCGAGCGAACGCGGAAGAGCCCAAACCAATAAAGTTTTCTTTATTGGGGTTGCGGACATATCATAACGAAGAGGTATCGTAATTGAAGAGGTTTGGAAAGACCCACCACAGAAGGTAATAGTCCTGTATGTTAAACGAGAAAACTTTAGATATGATCCAGAGTACCACGGGACACGTGAAACCCTGTGGGAAGCAGGAGGGACCACCCTCCAAGGCTAAATACTACCTAGTGACCGATAGCGTATAGTACCGTGAGGGAAAGGTGAAAAGAACCCCGGGAGGGGAGTGAAATAGAACCTGAAACCCTGCACTTACAAGCTGTGGAAGCACATTTCTTGTGTGACCGCGTACTTTTTGTAGAACGGGCCAACGAGTTACGTTAAGTAGCAAGGTTAAGCACTTAAGGTGTGGAGCCGTAGCGAAAGCGAGTTTTAACTGAGCGTTCAGTTACTTGACGTAGACCCGAAACCGGGCGACCTACCCATGAGCAGGATGAAGCGAAAGTAAAATTTCGTGGAGGTCCGAACCCACGAGCGTTGAAAAGCTCGGGGATGACTTGTGGGTAGCGGTGAAATTCCAATCGAGCCCGGAGATAGCTGGTTCTCCCCGAAATAGCTTTAGGGCTAGCCTCAAGGTGAGAGATACGGAGGTAGAGCACTGAATGTCCTAGGGGGTATTGCACCTACCGAAGACTATCAAACTCCGAATGCCGTCATCTTATACTTGGGAGTCAGACTGTGGGTGATAAGATTCATAGTCGAAAGGGCAACAGCCCAGATCGTCAGCTAAGGTCCCTAAATGTAAGTTAAGTGGTAAAGGATGTGGGATTGCACAGACAACCAGGATGTTGGCTTAGAAGCAGCCACTCATTCAAAGAGTGCGTAATAGCTCACTGGTCGAGTGATCCTGCGCCGAAGATTTCCGGGGCTAAAACTTACTACCGAAGCTACGGCATCATTATGATGGGTAGGGGAGCTTCCCATACGGGTTGAAGCATGACCGTAAGGACATGTGGACAGTATGGGAGTGAGAATGTTGGCATGAGTAGCGAGATGTGGGTGAGAATCCCACAGGCCGTAAACCCAAGGTTTCCAGGGGAAGGTTCGTCCGCCCTGGGTTAGTCGGGACCTAAGCTGAGGCCGAAAGGCGTAGGTGATGGACAACAGGTTGATATTCCTGTACTACCGATAACCGTTTGAGAGATGGGATGACACAGTAGGATAAGCTAAGCACACTGTTGGTTATGTGTGCCCAAGCATTGAGGCAGTCAGAGTAGGTAAATCCGCTTTGATAATGCTGGGATGTGATGGGGAGCGAAATTTAGTAGCGAAGTAGCTGATTTCACACTGTCAAGAAAAGTCTCTATCGAGGTTAAAGGTACCCGTACCGCAAACCGACACAGGTGGGTGAGGAGAGTATCCTAAGGCCCGCGAGAGAACTGTTGTTAAGGAACTCGGCAAAATGACCCCGTAACTTAGGGATAAGGGGTGCCACCATCCGGTGGCCGCAGAGAATAGGCCCAAGCGACTGTTTACCAAAAACATAGGTTTCTGCTAAGTCGCAAGACGATGTATAGGAGCTGACGCCTGCCCGGTGCTGGAAGGTTAAGGGGATCTGTTAGAGTAATCGAAGCAGTGAACTTAAGCCCCAGTAAACGGCGGCCGTAACTATAACGGTCCTAAGGTAGCGAAATTCCTTGTCGGGTAAGTTCCGACCCGCACGAAAGGCGTAACGATTTGGGCACTGTCTCAACAACAGACTCGGTGAAATTGTAATTCCGGTGAAGATGCCGGATACCTGCGACAGGACGGAAAGACCCCATGGAGCTTTACTGTAGCTTGACATTGGGTCTTGGTACTACATGTACAGGATAGGTGGGAGGCTTTGAAACCAGGACGCCAGTTTTGGCGGAGCCATCCTTGGGATACCACCCTTGTAGTACTGGGACTCTAACCATAGGCCATGAATCTGGTCTTGGGACACTGTCAGGTGGGCAGTTTGACTGGGGCGGTCGCCTCCCAAAAGGTAACGGAGGCGCTCAAAGGTTCTCTCAGTACGGTCGGAAATCGTACGTAGAGTGTAAAGGCAAAAGAGAGCTTGATTGCAAGACATACAGGTCGAGCAAGGATGAAAATCGGACTTAGTGATCCGGTGGTTCTGCGTGGAAGGGCCATCGCTCAACGGATAAAAGCTACCCTGGGGATAACAGGCTTATCTCCCCCAAGAGTCCACATCGACGGGGAGGTTTGGCACCTCGATGTCGGCTCATCACATCCTGGGGCTGTAGTAGGTCCCAAGGGTTGGGCTGTTCGCCCATTAAAGTGGTACGCGAGCTGGGTTCAGAACGTCGTGAGACAGTTCGGTCCCTATCCGTCGCAGGCGTAGGAAATTTGAGAAGACCTGTCCTTAGTACGAGAGGACCGGGATGGACGCACCTCTGGTGTACCAGTTGTTCTGCCAAGGGCATGGCTGGGTAGCTATGTACGGAATGGATAAGCGCTGAAAGCATCTAAGCGCGAAGCCAACTTCAAGATAAGATTTCCCACCGCAAGGGTAAGACCCCAGAAAGACTATCTGGTTGATAGGTCGAAGGTGTAAGTGCAGCAATGTATTTAGCTTATCGATACTAATAGGTCGAGGACTTGACCAAATTATTTGATGTCCATTCAATAAAATATATATGTGGTTTTTAGAGTGTTAACTCTAAAGAAACTAGTATTACTAGATTCTAAAAGCTTAATAGAAATATTAAGCATAAAGATTATGTGGTTACAATAGCAGAGAGGATACACCTGTTCCCATTCCGAACACAGAAGTTAAGCTCTCTAGCGCTGATGGTACTTGGTGGGAAACTGCCTGGGAGAGTAGGACGTAGCCACGTTAATGTTCCAAGGTAGCTCAACGGTGGAGCAACCGGCTGTTAACCGGTAGGCTGTGGGTTCGAGCCCCACCCTTGGAGCCAAAAAAGCCGAAGTGGCGGAACTGGCAGACGCACAGGACTTAAAATCCTGCGGGACTTACCTCTCGTACCGGTTCGATTCCGGTCTTCGGCACTTATAAACAATATCGCGGGGTGGAGCAGTTGGCAGCTCGTCGGGCTCATAACCCGAAGGTCGTAGGTTCAAGTCCTGCCTCCGCAACCATTAAAAATCAAAAAGGCTCGTTGGTCAAGAGGTTAAGACACCGCCCTTTCACGGCGGTAACAGGGGTTCAATTCCCCTACGAGTCACCAATTAAATATGCGGGTGTAGCTCAATGGTAGAGTTCTGGCCTTCCAAGCCAGCTGTGAGGGTTCGATCCCCTTCACCCGCTCCAAAAATGGGACCATAGCTCAGCTGGGAGAGCGCCTGCCTTACAAGCAGGGGGTCACAGGTTCGAGCCCTGTTGGTCCCACCATTTGCGGCCTGGTAGTTCAGTTGGTTAGAATGCCAGCCTGTCACGCTGGAGGTCGAGGGTTCGAGCCCCTTCCAGGTCGCCAAACTAAATAAGCGGGAATAGTTCAGTGGTAGAGCGCAACCTTGCCAAGGTTGAAGTCGCGAGTTCGAATCTCGTTTCCCGCTCCATAATAACTTGGGTGCATAGCTCAGCTGGATAGAGCAACGCCCTTCTAAGGCGTGTGTCCGGGGTTCGAATCCCTGTGCGCTCATTAAGAAAAGTTTACTATATTTTATAGTAAACTTTTATATTGTTTAAAAAGACACAGGATACATGTATATTACCTGTGTCTTTTTCTTTATAAACTTTAAACCTTCTAAGAGTTACAGTATATTCATTAATATTGTAAACATATAAATGCTAATGTATAATAGTTTACAAGACGTTTATAAAAGTTCTAGTTAGAAAGAATCACTAACTATAGGATAAAGTCTATATACATTATATTGTATACTTTATAGTATTAATATATTAGAATGATTAATTAATTTATAAATTAATTGTACTTATATAATGAATTATGAAAAATTAAGTATTATAGAGAATTGACAATGTAATGTAACATTTATAGGTTATACTAAATGAATTATAATAGTATAGGTAATAGATGCATAAGTCTAAGAATATGCGTGTTATTTTACCTATAGAAAATAATTTCTAATAGTATTTGTAGCAGTATATTAAAATAAATTTATCTATACTAGTTATAAAGCAGATTATTATTTTAAGGCAAGAATTACATTAATAAGTTAATAAGATAATATTTATGATAGATAATGTTTCAGTTATATAATTAATGAGCAGATTATAAAATTTATTTTAGTAAATATATATTAATTAATGATATATTAAATAGGTTCTATAGCATAAAACTGTGTTAAGGCGCGAGTACTATTTTGTATTCGCGCCTTGATGGTTTGAATTATTTGACCTAAAACTAACTTTAATAAAAATATACATTTATTGAATCAATATTTTTTATGTCTTTAGAGATTATTTAACAATCTCGAACCATAAAATTAGAATTATTTACACAAAAGTTAAATAGTTTGTATAGAGTTAGATTTATATAGTATAATACATAGTGTAAATAATTAAGAAGTTATCAAACAGGAGGATAAAACTGTGTTAGATATAAATTCTTTTTTAAATGGATTTTTTAATATAATATTAAGAATGAGTATATATGATTTAATTGACATATCTATAGTAGCGTATATTTTTTACAAAATATTTATGTTTATAAAAGATACAAGAGCAGAACAAGTATTTAAAGGGATAATATTTCTTTTACTAGCAACTCAACTTAGTAACACTTTTAAACTGCATACCGTTTATTGGATATCTCTTAAAGCTCTAGATTATGGAGTTATAGCTGCCCTTATAATTTTCCAGCCAGAATTTAGAGCAGGACTTGAGCATATAGGAAGAGCAAAATTTAATTTATTTGGAAAGAATGTAAATACATCAGAAGAGACTCTTAATAGAAATATAGAGGAAATTGTAGAGGCATTATATTCACTTTCTAGACAAAAGATAGGCGCTCTTATCATAATGGAAAGAGAAACTAGAATAAGTGATATAATAAATACAGGAACTATTATTGATGCTGAGATTTCTAGACAGCTATTAATAAATATATTTATACCAAATACACCACTACATGATGGAGCTGTTGTAATTAGAGATTCCAAAGTAAAGGCAGCTGCATGTTTTTTACCTCTGACAGAAAGTAAGGATTTAAGCAAAGATTTAGGTACTAGACATAGAGCGGGAATAGGTGTAAGTGAAGTATCTGACTGTATTACACTGATTGTGTCTGAAGAAACTGGAGGCGTTTCAATCGCTAAATCAGGTAAGTTATATAGAGATATCTCTAGAGAAAGAATGATGAATATATTACGTAGTAATCTAAAAACAAATACAGAAACAAGAAGTTTTTTCAAAGGTGGTATATTTAAATGATAAATAGACTGAAAAATAATACCAAAATAAAAATAATATCATTTTTAAGTGCAATTGCATTATGGATGTATGTTATGGCTGTAGTTGACCCTGAAGAAACTAAAGGGTTTGAGGATATACCTGTATCTATAAGTAACATGAGTGATTTAAAAGATAAAAATCTTGTTATATATCCAGACGAAAAATTAACAGCAGATGTATATATAAAAGGTAGTTTATCAAAGGTACAAAGTGTAAAAAAAGAGGATATACATGTGTATGGAACTATTGAAGACCCAATACAAGGACAGAAAGAAGTATATTTAAAAGCAAATATTCCTCAAGGTGTCACTATAGAATTTAAACATGATGTTTTAGTAGTGAATCTTGAAAAAAATATAAAAGAAAAAAGAGATATAAAGGTAGAAGTAAGTGGAAATTCAAAAAGAAATATAAATAAAATTGAACTTAGTAAGAATATTGTCGATGTTTCGGGACCGAGAAGTCTGGTTAATGAAGTCAAAAGTGTAAGAGCTAACTTAGATGTTGGAAATCAAACAGAGGACTTTTCTAAAAAATTAGAATTAATTCCATTGAATAGTAGTGGAACAAAGGTTGAAGGTGTAACATTAAGCTCATCTTTTGTAACTGCACAAATAGAATTATTAAAAGAAAAGACTGTACCAATAAGAGTGAACTTGAAGGATGGTAAAGATAATGATGCACTGAAAAACTATAAATTAAGTGCAGAACAAGTTACAATAAAAGGAAAAAAAGAAAATATAGACAAAATAAATTATATTAAGACAAAACCTGTTGATTTAGCTGATTTAGCTGATGGAGGAGAAAAAGAAGTGAGTTTAGAGGTTCCAGAAGGTATAACTCTTGAAGACAGTTCTATAACAATAAAATTAAATGAAACAAAACAGTTAAGTGCAGAGTTTCTATACAATGTAGGGGATATTGAATTAAGAAATATACCAGCAAATATGGATAATCCAAGTATAATTTCTGATGTAAATATAAAAGTTGTAGTAGAATCGACAGAAGACTTAAGCAAGTTAAATAAAAAAGATATTTCATTGTTTATCGATTTATCGCAAGGACCTGAAGAAGATAGTAAATACAAAGTAAAATATGAAACAACATATCAATTTAAAAAAATAAATATAGAACCTAATATTGTTGAAGTGGAATGAACAAATATTTCGAATATTTAGTTGTTACAAGATGCGACAAAAAAACCTATAAAATTAAGTTTGTTAATTTTATGTTTTTGTTGCATCTTGTTTATTTTAGTTATATTATAAAATAAGGACAATGAGATATTTGTTAAATCTAAAAAGTACTAGAAATTATGAAAAAAGACTGATAAATAGATTTAAATAAATATTTTTGAATTAAATATTTCAATTATCCCTAGGAAAACGTTGCTGAACGAGTTATAATTTAATTGAGATATAAAAAGTTCTATTTCAAAAAATTCAAGATGAGGTGGAAATGCATGAAAAGCTTTGAAGAAGTAATTAAGTTTGCAAAAGAAAGAGGACCTAAAACTATATCAGTAGCATGTTGTCAAGACAAAGAAGTTTTAATGGCAGTTGAGATGGCTAGAAAAGAAAAAATAGCAGATGCTATTTTAGTAGGTGATATAGAGAAGACTAAAGAAATTGCAAAAAGCATAGACATGGATATCGAAAATTATGAACTGATAGATATAAAAGATTTAGCAGAAGCATCTCTAAAATCTGTTGAATTAGTTTCACAAGGAAAAGCCGACATGGTAATGAAAGGCTTAGTAGACACATCAATAATACTAAAAGCAGTTTTAAATAAAGAAGTAGGTCTTAGAACTGGAAATGTATTAAGTCACGTAGCAGTATTTGATGTAGAGGGATATGACAGATTATTTTTCATAACTGACGCAGCTATGAACTTAGCTCCTGATACAAATACTAAAAAGCAAATCATAGAAAATGCTTGCACAGTAGCACATTCATTAGATATAAACGAACCAAAAGTTGCTGCAATATGCGCAAAAGAAAAAGTAAATCCAAAAATGAAAGATACAGTTGAAGCTAAAGAACTAGAAGAAATGTATGAAAGAGGAGAAATCAAAGGTTGTATGGTTGGTGGACCTTTTGCAATTGATAATGCAGTGTCTTTAGAAGCAGCTAAACATAAAGGTATAAATCATCCTGTAGCAGGAAGAGCTGATATATTATTAGCTCCAGATATTGAAGGTGGTAACATATTATATAAAGCTTTAGTATTCTTCTCAAAATCAAAAAATGCAGGAGTTATAGTTGGAGCTAAAGCACCAATAATACTAACTTCTAGAGCAGATAGTGAAGAAACTAAACTTAACTCAATAGCTTTAGGTGTTTTAATGGCAGCAAAGGCTTAAATTTAAGGGGGAAATAGGCAAATGAGCAAAATATTTAAAATCTTAACAATAAATCCTGGATCGACATCAACTAAAATAGCTGTATTTGATAATGAGGATTTAGTATTTGAAAAAACTTTAAGACATTCTTCAGAAGAAATCGGAAAATATGAGAAAGTGTCAGACCAATTTGAATTCCGTAAACAAGTAATAGAAGAAGCTCTAAAAGAAGGTGGAGTAAAAACATCTGAATTAGATGCTGTAGTAGGTAGAGGAGGACTTCTTAAACCTATAAAAGGTGGTACTTATTCAGTAAGTGCTGCTATGATTGAAGATTTAAAAGTAGGAGTTTTAGGAGAACATGCTTCAAACTTAGGTGGAATAATAGCAAAGCAAATAGGTGATGAAGTAAATGTTCCTTCATACATAGTAGACCCTGTTGTTGTGGATGAATTAGAAGATATTGCTAGAATTTCTGGTATGCCTGAAATAAGCAGAGCAAGTGTAGTACATGCTCTAAATCAAAAGGCAATAGCAAGAAGATACGCTAGAGAAATAGGTAAGAAATACGAAGATATAAATCTTATAGTTGCTCACATGGGTGGAGGAGTTTCTGTTGGAGCTCATAAAAATGGTAGAATAGTAGATGTTGCAAACGCATTAGATGGAGAAGGTCCTTTCTCTCCAGAAAGAAGTGGTGGATTACCAGTAGGTGCATTAGTAAAAATGTGCTTTAGTGGAAAATATACTCAAGATGAAATTAAAAAGAAAATAAAAGGTAATGGTGGATTAGTTGCATATTTAAATACTAATGATGCTAGAGAAGTTGAAGAAAGAATTGAAGCTGGTGATGAAAAGGCTAAATTATTATATGAAGCTATGGCATATCAAATCTCTAAAGAAATAGGAGCTAATGCAGCAGTTCTTAAGGGAGATGTAAAAGCAATACTATTAACTGGTGGAATCGCATATTCAAAAATGTTTACAGAAATGATTACAGATAGAGTTAAATTTATAGCAGATGTAAAAGTTTATCCAGGAGAAGATGAAATGATTGCATTAGCTCAAGGTGGACTTAGAGTTTTAACTGGTGAAGAAGAGGCCCAAGTTTATGATAACTAATGATAAAAGAATAAGAATCATAACTGGTCACTATGGAAGTGGTAAAAGTGAATTTGCGATGAACTATGTTATTAAATTAAGAGATATGGTTTCTGGCAAAGTTGCTATAGCCGATTTAGATGTGGTAAATGTATACTTTAGAACTAGAGAAAAGAAAGAACTAATGAAATCTTTAGGTATACAACCAATTGATAGCTCAATCAATGCTCCAACATTAGACTTACCAGCAGTATCAGCAGAAGTAATGTCTCCTATGGTGGACAATTCATACAATTCTGTTATAGATTTAGGTGGAGATAATGTAGGTGCCAGAGTTATAGGAAGATTTAGTCATTTGTTAAAAGAAGGCGACTATGATATGCTTTTTGTAATAAATGCAAATAGGGAGAAAACTCAAACTTCTGAAGAAGTTATCCAATATATAAAGGAAATAGAAAAATCTTCTAAGTTAAAGGTAACAGGTCTAATTAATAATACTCATCTTATTAGATTTACTACTATTGATGACGTTTTAAGAGGACAGAAAGTTGCAAAAGAAGTTTCTGAGAAATGTAATATACCTATAAGATATGTTGCATGTTTAGAAAATCTTGTTGAACAGTTACCAAAAGACATAGAAGGAGAAATTTTTCCTATAAAATTATATATGAGAGAAGATTGGATGTAGTTTGAGCTCAAATATATAGAAAGTTTAAGGAGGCTTAGGTAAATGGCTAAAGGAAAAGTATCTTTTAATGAAGAACGTTGTAAAGGTTGTGGATTATGCGTTGAAGCATGTCCAGTAAAAATCATACAATTAGACTCAAATGTAATAAACAAAAAAGGGTATAACCCAGCAACTGTTTTTGAAATGGAAAAATGCATAGGATGTGCAAGTTGTGCAACTATGTGTCCAGATGTAGTTATAACAGTAGAAAGAGATTAATTTAATTAATATTTAAGGGGGAATTTTAATGGCTAAGATACTTATGAAAGGTAACGAAGCATTTGGAAAAGCAGCTATAGAAGCTGGTTGCAAATATTTCTTCGGTTACCCAATAACTCCACAAAGTGAATTACCAGAATATTTATCAAGAGAGTTACCAAAGATAGGTGGAGCGTTCGTTCAAGCTGAATCAGAAGTTTCTGCAATAAACATGGTTTATGGTGGAGCAGGTGCAGGAGCAAGAGTTATGACTTCTTCATCTTCACCAGGAGTTGCTTTAAAACAAGAAGGTATAACATATGCAGTAGGTGCAGAAGTTCCTTGTGTTGTACTTAACGTAATGAGAGGTGGTCCAGGACTAGGAAGTATACAACCTTCACAAGCTGACTACTTTATGTCTACAAGAGGTGGAGGAAATGGAGACTACAGAACTCCAGTATTCGCACCAGCTACAGTTCAAGAAGCTGTTGATATGATAATGGAAGCTTTTGACGTTGCAGATTACTACAGATCACCAGTTATGGTAGTTGCAGATGGTATGATAGGTCAAATGATGGAGCCAGTTGAATTTAAAGCTCCTGAAAAGAAAAGAGAATTGCCTCCTAAAGATTGGGCAACTGTTGGAACTAAAGGAAAAAGAGTACCTAATGTAATAAACTCTCTATACTTAGAGCCAGAAGTACTAGAAGACCATTGTTGGCATTTACAAGAAAAATTTGAAGCAATGGAAAAAAATGAAGTTCAATACGAAATGTACAAAACAGAAGATGCTGAATTTGTATTTGCAGCTTATGGAACTACTTCAAGAGTAGTAAAAAGCGCAATTGATATATTAAGAGAAGAAGGAATAAAAGCAGGTCTTATAAGACCTAAAGTATTATGGCCATTCCCATTTGAAGCATTTGACCAAATTCCTAATGCTAGAAACATATTAACTGTTGAAATGAGTATGGGACAAATGGTGGAAGATGTTAAAATGGCAGTAGAAGGTAAATTACCAGTTTACTTCCATGGAAGACCAGGAGGAATGACTCCAACACCAGCAGAAATAGTTGAAAAAGCTAAAAAAATTATTGCCGGAGAATTGGTTGCAGGAGGTGCTAGATAATGGCTGTTGTATTTAAGAAAACTGAAGGATTACAAGATACTCAAACTCACTACTGTCCAGGATGTACACATGGTATAATCCATAGATTAGTTGGTGAAGTATTAGAAGAATTAGGAGTATTAGGTGATGCTGTAGGTGTTGTTCCAGTTGGATGTTCAGTTCTAGGATATAAATATTTTAACTGTGACACTCAAGAGGCTGCTCATGGTAGAGCACCAGCAGCTGCTACAGGAATAAAAAGAGTTCATCCTGAAAATACAGTATTCACTTATCAAGGTGATGGAGACTTAGCTTCAATCGGTACTGCTGAAATAGTTCATGCAGCTGCTAGAGGAGAAAAAATAACTACTATATTTGTAAACAATACAACATATGGTATGACTGGTGGGCAAATGGCTCCAACTACACTAGTTGGACAAAGAGCTACTACTGCTCAATCAGGAAGAAATGCTGAAACTCAAGGTTATCCAATAAGAGTAAGCGAAATGTTAGCTACATTAACAGGAGCTGTATTTGTAGAAAGAGTAGCAGTTGATACTCCAGCTCATGTTAGACAAGCTAAAAAAGCTATAAAGAAAGCATTCCAAGTTCAACAAGCAGGATTAGGATTTGGAATAGTAGAAGTATTATCTACTTGTCCTACAAACTGGGGACTAGCTCCAAATGATGCTTTACAATGGTTAAGAGACAATATGATACCATACTATCCATTAGGAAATTTCAAAAATGTTGAAGTTGAGGAGGTGAAGTAAATGTCTACAGCTAGAGTAATATGTGCAGGCTTCGGAGGCCAAGGTGTTATGTCTATGGGACAATTACTTACTTATGCAGGAATGCTAGAAGGAAAAGAAGTTTCTTGGTTACCATCTTATGGACCAGAAATGCGTGGAGGTACAGCAAACTGTGCAGTAACTGTATCTAGTGAACCAGTTGGTTCTCCACTTATAACAGATGATGCAACTGCAGCTATATTATTAAACATACCAGCATTTGAAAAATTCAAAGATGATGTAATTCCTGGTGGAAAAATAATAGTAAATAGCTCTTTAATAAAAGAAAAAGTTGAAAGAACAGATGTAGATGTTTATTATATACCAGCAAATGAATTAGCAGTTGAGTTAGGAAATGACAAAGTTGCTAATATGATAATGTTAGGAGCTTACTTAAAAGTAGCTGATACTGTAGATATAGAATCTGTATTAGAAGCATTTAAGAAAGTTTTCGGACCTAGAAAAGAAAAATTCGTTCCATTAAACAGAGAAGCTCTACAAAAAGGTATGGATGCTGCATGTTCTGTAGCAACTAACTAATAAAGAAAAAAGATGTCAAAAAAAAGACAATAGAATTATTTCTATTGTCTTTTTTGCTGATAAGTATTAAAATGTTTTTATAACTGAAATTAAGAATATAATGATATTTTATGAACTATAAAAATATAATATAAATTGCAAGCTTTTCAATTATGGAAGGAGAATCTTTAGTGAGAAAGTATTTTGGAACTGATGGAGTTAGAGGAGTAGCAAATACAGAATTAACATGTGACTTAGCATATAAACTTGGTAGAGCTGGTGGTTTTGTCTTAGCTCAAGGAGACCACAGGGTAAAAGTAGTGGTAGGTAAAGACACGAGAATATCAGGAGATATGTTAGAAGCATCTTTAATAGCAGGACTTATGTCTGTTGGATGTGATGTTATTACTGTTGGAATAATACCAACACCTGCAGTGGCATATTTAACTAGAAAATATGGTGCTGATTGTGGCGTGGTTATATCTGCATCTCATAATCCTGTTGAATATAATGGAATTAAATTCTTTAATAAGAATGGATATAAATTGGATGATGAAATTGAATTAAGAATAGAAGAGTATATAGATGATATAGATAAAATTGAATGTCTACCAATTGGCGAAAATGTAGGAAGAAAGTTACATGAACATTATGCACAAAGGGACTATGTAGACTATCTGAAATCAATAATAAGTACCAATTTTAAAGGATTAAAAGTAGTATTGGATTGTGCAAATGGTGCATCATATAAAGTAGCACCAATAGTATTTGATGAATTAGGAGCAAGTGTAATTTCAATAAATAGCTCACCAGATGGAAATAATATAAATTATAAATGTGGTTCTACACATCCAGAACAACTTCAAAATGCTGTTTTGGAACATAATGCTGACTTAGGTCTTGCATATGATGGAGATGCTGATAGATTAATTGCTGTAAATGAAAAGGGTCAAATTGTTGATGGAGACCATATAATGATATTGAGTGCTTTAAATTTAAAGAAAAATAATAAATTAGCACAAGATACTTTAGTAGTTACAGTTATGAGTAACATAGGATTAACAATAGCTGCTAAAGAAAATGGAATAAATTTATCTACTACAGCAGTTGGAGATAGATATGTTTTAGAGGATATGGTTAAGAATGGATACAATCTTGGTGGAGAACAATCTGGACATATGATATTCTTAGATTACAATACAACTGGAGATGGAGTACTTAGTTCTTTAATACTTGCAAATATAATCTTGCAAGAAAAGAAACCTTTATCAGAGCTTGCATCAATAATGAGTCAATATCCACAAGTATTAGTAAATGCAACAATAAAAAATGAAAATAAAACTAAATATATGGAATATCCAGAAATAAAAACTGAGATAGAAAGAATAGAATCTATTTTAGATGGAAATGGTAGAGTTTTGATAAGACCATCAGGAACTGAGCCATTAGTTAGAGTTATGTTAGAGGGTAAAGAGGAAGGTCAAATAAAAGAATTAGCAACAAATTTAGCTAATCTTATACAAGAAAAATTATCGTAATTTATAAGGGTATTCTCAGGTATAAATACTGAGAGCACCTTTCTAAGCGCCAGAACTTAGTTATAGACATAATTATTAAGTAACATAGGAACTAAGTTGACGAGGTCAGAGTTAATCGAATTGTCGGCGGATGCTCTGCGGTGTGTTTACCATCGAAAGACTTCTTTAAATAATAGGAGTAATCCTATGGACAAAGGGAAGCCAAAGTAAACTTATATGACCTAACTCTTAAAATATATAAATAATATTTTTTAGGAGGACACAAATAATGTGTGGAATAGTTGGATATTTAGGAAGTAGAAAGGCAGCAGAAGTTATAGTAGAAGGACTTTCTAAGCTAGAGTACAGAGGTTATGACTCTGCAGGAGTAGCAGTTAATAATTCTAATGGAGAAGAGCTTGATATCAGAAAATTTAAAGGTAGACTTTCTGTATTGGCAGAGGATTTAGAAAAGAATCCTATTGATGGAAATTTGGGAATAGGGCATACAAGATGGGCAACTCATGGAGAACCATCTGATGTAAACTCTCATCCTCATTTTAATCAAGCTAAAACAATAGCAGTTGTTCATAATGGGATAATAGAAAATTATATGGAAATAAAAGAGGAGTTAATCTCTGAAGGTGTTAAATTTGAATCTCAGACAGATACAGAAGTAATAGCACATTTAGTAGATAAATATTATGAAGGTAATTTATTAGATGCTGTATACAAAACTATATCAAAATTAAGAGGAGCTTATGCACTAGGTGTTATCTGTAAAGAACATGGAAATGAACTAGTTGCAGTAAGAAAAGATAGTCCTCTTGTAGTTGGTGTTGGTGAAGGAGAAAACTTTATAGCGTCAGATATACCTGCCTTATTAAAATACACTAGAGATGTTTATTTCTTAGAAAATGGAGAAATAGTTCATCTAAAAGATGAAAACGTAACAGTTTATGATTCTAATAGAAATCTAGTAGAAAAAGAAGTATTCCATGTAACTTGGGATGTAGAGGCTGCATCTAAAGGTGGATATGATTACTTTATGTCAAAAGAAATTCATGAGCAACCAACAGGTGTTAGAGAAACGCTAGAAAGAAGACTTGATGACAATGGAAGCATAGTTTTAGATAGCATAAATATTTCTAAAGAAGATTTAGATAAAATAAATAAAGTTTATATAGTGGCTTGTGGAACAGCATATAATGCTGGATTACTTGGTAAGTATGCTATAGAAAAATTTGTAAATATACCAGTAATAACTGATATAGCATCAGAGTTTAGATATAGTGACCCATTTGTAGATGAAAATTCATTAGTAATATTAGTTAGTCAATCTGGTGAAACAGCAGATACTTTAGCAGTATTAAGAGACTCAAAGGCTAAAGGAGCAAGAATACTTTCTATAACTAATGTTGTAGGTTCATCTATAGCTAGAGAATCAGATGATGTTTTCTATACTTGGGCAGGTCCTGAAGTAGCAGTTGCATCAACTAAGGCATATACTACTCAAATAACTTCTCTATATATGATAGCTCTAGACTTTGCTATTAAGAAAGGAACAATAAATAGAGAATTTTATGATAGTATGATTTCTAAGATGAAAGAAATACCATCAAAGATACAAGAAATACTAGATAACGAAGAATATATAAAAGAAATTGCTAAAACAGTTGTGAGTTCTGATCATGCATTCTATTTAGGAAGAGGAATAGATTATAGTTTAGCAATGGAAGGTTCATTAAAATTAAAAGAGATTTCATATATACATGCAGAAGCTTTTGCAGCAGGAGAATTAAAGCATGGAACAATAGCTTTAATAGAAAAAGGAACTCCTGTAATTGCTATAGCTACTCAAGAAAAATTATTTGAAAAAATGGTTTCTAATATGGAGGAAGTAAGAGCAAGAGGTGCTTATGTAGTAGCTATAGCTCAAAGTCACAATAAGGATGTTGAGAAAGCTGCTGATAGAATAATCTATATACCAAATTCAGATGATATTTTATCTCCTATATTAGCAGTTGTACCAATGCAATTACTTGCTTACCATGTTTCTGTATTAAGAGGATGCGATGTTGATAAACCAAGAAATCTAGCTAAGTCAGTAACAGTTGAATAAAAATATATTAAAAATTAAATAGATAATATTTATTAAAAAGCTCATTCTATTGTTTGTATTTTATAGGATGAGCTTTTTTATAAGAATTAAGCATCTTTTTTTGTTATAATTAATTTAATACTTTATGAGAAAACAGTTTTAATTTAATGAAATAATTTCAAATAAAAAAATATTATAAATAGGAGAATAAATTATGTCGGATGATTTTAAAAAGAAAAATAAAGAAGATTTTTTTATTAATCTCGAATCAATTTCTACTGAAATTTTACAAGAAAAAATACAAGATAAATCTTGGATTGTAGTTGATACTCGTTTAAATGATGCATATAATGGATGGAAGTTAGATGGAGTAAAAAGAGGAGGACATATAAAAGGTGCTGTAGATTTCTCTGCTAATTGGTTAAGTGTATACTCAGATAAAAAAGATGAAGTACTAGAACAAGCACTGAGAACTAAGGGAATTGATTTAAATAAAAATATAGTATTATATGATGCCAATGGAAAAGATGCTTTACTTGTAGCAGAGTATTTGTTTAAAAAGGGATATAAGTATTTATATAAATATGATGTTAATCAATGGGCAGAGAATGAGAATCTTCCAATGGAAAGGTATAAAAATTATCAAATGATAGTACCAGCTTCTATAATAAAAGAAATACTGGATGGGGGAATACCAGAGACATTTGAAAATTCCAAACATATAAAAATGATTGAAGCAAGTTGGGGAGAAGAAAAAGAATCGTATGCGAAAGGTCATATACCTACAAGTGTTCATATAAATACTGATATTATAGAACCACCTCCAACATGGATGCTAGACAATGATAATAATCTGACTCAGTTTGCATTAAATTATGGATTTACGAAGGATGATACTGTAATAGTTTCAAGCAGTACAACTATGGCATCTTATAGACTAGCTGTTATATTAAGTTATATAGGAGTAAGAGATGTAAGGGTTTTAAATGGTGGAATAAATTCATGGATATCAGCAGGATATGAATTAGAATTTACTAGTAACTCAAGGCATTCATGCACTAATTTTGGAGCAAATATTCCAGTCAACCCGCAATTAATTGTTACAACATCTCAATTAAAGCAAAGACTAAAAGAAAGAAATAAATGTGCATTAGTAGATATTCGTACTTGGGATGAGCATATAGGTAAAATATCTGGATATACATATTATGATAAAAAGGGACGTGTACCAGGGGCTTTATATGGGCATTCAGGTAGTGATAGTGTTTCACTAGAAGAATATCGTAATATTGATGACACAATGAGAAATAAATATGAGATTTTAGAAATGTGGAATAAAGAAAGTATAGATGTGAATAAACAGCTTATATTCATGTGTGGAAGTGGATGGCGTGCTGCTGAGGTATTAACATATGCAAATGTAATGGGTGTTGAAGAAACATCTCTTTATAGTGATGGATGGATGGGATGGAGTCTTGATAACTCAAATCAAATTGAAGTTGGAGCGTATAAATAGAGCCTTTTAAAGTACAATAGAATTACTTAATATAAAGGTGTATTCTCTTTAATAAGTTGAATATACCTTTGTTATGTTTTAAAATATAAACAGAGTTAGAATATGATTATATAAATATAGACTTATTTAAACATATTATTAGCAGTATAGAATTATAAATTTATATTATGAGGTGTAAGAGATGATTAGCAAAGATGAAAAAGCAAAGCTGAAAGCTGAGGGGATATTGGCTCAAAGTCAAGAGGGATATTTCTCAATAAGAATATTAAGTAGAGCTGGAAACTTTACAGCAGAACAACTTATTAACTTGTCAAAGTTATCTGAGAAATATGGTAGAGGTTATTTGGGTGTTACTACTAGACTAGCTGTGGAAATACCATGGATAAAATATGAAGATATAGATTCAATAAAAGACGATTTAAAAACTGTAGGTTTAGAACATGGTGGTACAGGAAAGAAAGTAAGACCACTAGTTGCATGTAAAGGTACTGTATGTCAACATGGAATATATGATACACAAGAATTATGTGGGAAGTTACATGATTTATATTTTGGATATGATTTACCATCTAAAACTAAGATTACTCTAGTTGGATGTCCAAACAATTGTGCAAAAGCGAATACTAATGATGTAGGTATTGTAGGGCAAGTATATGTAAAATTTAATGAAGATAAATGTAAAAATTGTGGATTATGTACATCATCTTGTAGACAAAAATCAGTATATATGGAAAATAAGAAACTAGTGTGGAATAAAGAAGAGTGTGTAAATTGTGGAAAATGTGCTCAGGTATGTCCATTTGGAGCTATGGAAGTTGATAAAAAAGGATTAGCTGTTTATCTTGGTGGTAGAATGGGAAGAGGTTATAGATTTGGAGACAGACTTAGTAGTCTGTATACAGAAGATAATATAGAAGAATTAGTTCAAGATGTATTTAATACATATAAACAATTAGCAAGTCCAGGAGAAAGAATAAGTAAAGTATTAGAAAGAATTGGTATTGAAGAGTTTGAGAAACATTTAATGAATATAAAATTGCAAAATGCATAAAAATACCTATTGAGAAAGTATATCTCTCTTAAATTTGTTAATAATTCTGTTATAAGGAAAAACATATTTAAGGGGGATTTTTTATTATGAAAAGGATAAAATTAGCTATATGCTTTTTTATATTAATGACTATAGGGATGACAATATCTTATGCAGATACAAGTATAAATACTAGGTATAATAAATTAACTAATGCACTTGAAATTTCGGAAGCAGACTTCAAATTTTATAATGTTAAAATTAATTCTGTTATAAATTATAATTTACCAAATAAAGAATTTCGTAATATTTTTATAGAAATAATTAACAATCTAAAGCTAGATGGAAAAGGAATAAATTGGAATCAAAAAGGGTATGGCGATAAAATGCAATTATGTGCTACTATAAAAGGTAGCGATAAAGAAATTTCTATAAAAGGAATAAATAAAAATAATAAAGAAAGTTACATAATAGTTGACATATTGGATAACAAAGTATATAAACATAAAGAGGATATTTATAGTAACGTAGAAAATGTGTTAAATAAATATTCATCTCAAGTAGATGTGTCTGCTTGTATTGTTGGAGAATACACAAAAAGGTTACAAAACAACAAATATGATGATATTTTACAAAAAATATTATATAATATGAATGCTAAGCAAATAGATAAAGTTAAAGACGTAAACTTTTTATCAGTAACAGCATATAGTAAAGTATTAAATGATGATGATTTAGAATATTTAGGGGAAAAAATTAATTTAAATATAGGAATTAGATATAATGAGGATGAAGGAAAAACACTCATATATATTGCCACACCAATTATAAAATTAGATTATTAATTATGAGGAGATCAAAAAATATGGCTAAGATAATAGTAAAAAAGAGTAATCCACTTAAAGGTAGTGTTAAAATAGATGGTGCAAAAAATGCAGTTTTACCAATAATAGCAGCGACTTTATTAGCGAACGGAAAATCAACATTGAATGGAGTACCAAATTTAAGAGATGTTCATGTTATATCAGATTTATTAAGACATGTAGGAGCAGAGGTTGAATATAAAGAAAATACACTTACTGTTGATGCAAGTAATATAAAGACTTGTGAAGCTCCATATGAGCTTGTAAGAAAGATGAGAGCTTCTTTTTTGGTTATGGGACCATTACTTGCTAGATTTAATAGTACAAAAATTTCTATGCCAGGAGGATGTGCTATAGGAACAAGACCTATAGATTTACATTTAAAAGGATTTAAAGCTTTAGGTGCAAACATAGAGATGGACCATGGATTTGTTGAAGCAGCAACAGAAAAGTTAGTAGGAAATAAATTATATCTAGATTTCCCATCTGTTGGAGCAACTGAAAATATAATGATGGCGGCTTCTTTAGCAGAAGGTACTACAATAATAGAAAACGCAGCAGAAGAGCCAGAGATAGTAGATTTAGCAAACTTTTTGAATGAAATGGGAGCAGATGTTAAAGGTGCAGGTACTAACACTATAAAGATAAAAGGTGTTAAAGAGCTAAAAGGAGCAGAGCATAATGTAATTCCAGATAGAATAGAAGCAGCAACTTATATGGTTGCAGCAGCTATGACAAAAGGTGATATAACTGTTGAAAATGTTTTAATGGAGCATTTAAAGCCAGTTGTAGCTAAATTAAGAGAAGCTGGTTGTGAAATTACAGAGATGGACAATTCTGTTAGAGTAGTGGGTCCAAAGGTGTTAAAACCAATAGATATAAAGACTTTACCACATCCAGGGTTTCCTACAGATGTTCAAGCACAATTTATGGCTATGCTTACTGTAGCAAATGGAACTGGTGTAGTTATAGAAACTGTTTTTGAAAATAGATTTATGCATGTTGCAGAGTTTAATAGAATGGGAGCTAATATAAAAATAGATGGAAGAAGTGCTGTTGTTAATGGTGTAGATGAATTACATGGTGCAGCAGTAAATGCTACTGATTTAAGAGCAGGTGCAGCACTTATTTTATGTGGTCTTATAGCAGAAGGAGAAACTCAAATAGGAGAAATATACCATATTCAAAGAGGTTATGTTGATATAGATAAGAAGATAACAGCATTAGGTGGTCGAATCGAAATAGTAGAAGATTAATAATTGGTTTAGAGAAGAAAGTTATAAATTAATAGGGTTGTTCATATACTTAAATACAAGGTTTTAAAAGCTAAGGAGGAGAGTATATGAAGAACCCATTGGTTGTTTTGTTAGGATTCGTGACTTGCTCTGTGTTAGTTCCATCACTTATAACTTTAGTCTCTTATAAAAATGTAGAACTAACTGAAAAACCAGAGAAGTCAGTTTCTATAAACAAAACTATTAAAAAAAGCGATATTAAAGAAGAAAGTAATGAAGAAGAAAAAAAGATAGTGAACTATGAAACTGTAAATAAAAAAACACCAATCATCAATGTGTACAATCATATAACAGGAAAAACTGAAAAAATGGACATGGAAAATTATTTATGTGGAGTGATAGCTGGTGAGATGTCTTCAGATTTTGACATAGAAGCTTTAAAAGCTCAAGCTGTGGCAGCTAGAACATATGTAGTATATAAGCAAGAGCATGGACAATCAGGTAAACATAAAAATGCAGTAGTATGTACTGACTATAAGCACTGTCAGGAATACAAAAGTTATGCTACTCTCAAAAAGTTAAATGGAGAAGAATGGATTAAGAACAAATACTCTAAAATCCAAGAAGCAGTTGGAGGAACTAAAGGACAGATAATAACTTATAGTGATAAGGCAATACTTCCTCTTTACTTTTCTACATCTTCAGGAAAAACAGAAAACAGTGAAGAAGTATTTTCTGCAAAATATCCTTATTTAAAATCTGTAGAAAGTCCTTATGATAAGTATTCTCCTAAGTTTGCATCCACACTTAAAATAAGTAATACAGACTTTGTCAAGAGTCTTAGAAGAGCATATAGTACTATTGTAATAGATGCAAATAATTTAAGTAAACAAGTTTCAATAACTCAAAGAAGTGATGCAGGAACTGTAGAGAAAATAAAACTAGGAAATAAAGAGTTGACTGGAAAAGACATTAGAACTATTTTTAAGTTGAACTCTGCAAATTTTGACATAAAGTTTGGAGAAGGATACATAGATTTTGTAGTAAAAGGATATGGTCATGGTGTTGGTATGAGCCAGTGGGGAGCAGAAGGAATGGCAGAAGAAGGCTATAAATATTATGATATATTATCACATTACTACACAGATACAAAAATAAAAGATATATACTAATAATTGTATAAAATACCAAAAACACGTCAATAATCCAAATGTAGAAATATATTTGGAGGTGCAAAATGAAGAAAAAGCTATTAGAAAAAGATGGTTTTTATTTATCTTTATTTGTATGTGTTTGTTTATTAGCAGTAGGTGGAGTTTGGTTTACAAATAATAATGTAGATAAATTAGCTTCTAATAAAGGCATGATAGAAAATGCTAATAAAGATAGTGAAGAGGAAATACATTTAATTGAAAAAGATAAGAAAGATGCTATTCCCACTTCAACAGATTCAAAACAAAACTTAGAAAAAGCTAAGTCAAAAGAGGAAAATAAGTCGAGTACAACAAAATTAAACTACATTGGAGATAAAATAATAAGAGGATATTCAGAAAAAGAACCTAGTTATTCAAAAACACTAGATGTCTGGGAGACTCATAAAGGTGTAGATGTTAGCTGTACTAAAGGTAAAGAAATAAAATCTCTATTAAACGGAATGGTAGTAGATGTATTTGATGATGAAGAATATGGAAAATCAGTAAAAATAAAAAGTGACAATAATATTGTAGTTGTATATTCAAATTTAGATGAAAATGTTAGTGTTAAAAAAGAACAAAAGGTAACAGAAGGACAATCTCTAGGTACTGTAGGAAGTACTTCTCAAATAGAAAGTGAAGAGGGTATCCATGTACACTTAGAGGCATATAATGGAGAGAAATCTATAGACCCAATGAGTCTAATTAAGTAAAAGTATAACAAGTTTAATCATATTTGGTTAAGCTTGTTATATTTTTTGGTGTTTTTACATATATATCATTAAAGCTATTATGTGAGGGGGGTAATCTTTGAGATCTCATATAGAGGAAAGGGCCATAGTGGTAGCAAAATATATACTTGAAAAAAACACTACAGTAAGACAAACCGCCAAGACATTTGGAGTAAGTAAAAGTACAATTCACAAGGATGTTACAGAAAGATTGAAGGAAATAAATCCATCCCTTGCCAAAGAAGTTAAAAGTGTGCTAGACAAGAATAAATCAGAGAGACATATTAGAGGGGGATTAGCAACTAAATTAAAGTATGAGAAGGAACATAAAAAAATGTAGGTTAAAAACCTACTTTTTTTATTGAATTAGATTATTGTAATAAATATATTAAATAATTATAAATATCAAAATAATAATACCCTCAAAACATTTATTTTCTCTTGATTAAAGCGAGTTTTTTGTATATGCTTTATTATAGGAGTATTAAAGTAGACTTATAATATAATCTAATATATAAATGAAGGAGTTGAAAAAATGGCTGGAGCTGATATAGGCATAGATTTAGGTACTGCAAACGTACTTGTTTATGTTAGTGGTAAGGGAATCGTTTTAGAAGAACCATCTGTTGTAGCAATAGATAATAGGACAGATTCTGTTTTAGCTGTGGGAGAAGAAGCTAAAAAAATGATAGGAAGAACACCAAGTAATATAGTTGCTATAAGACCTTTAAGAGATGGTGTAATTTCGGATTATGATGTAACTGAGAAGATGTTAAAATCTTTTATAGATAAGATAGTTGATAAAAAAGGATTTGGAAGATTCTTCATGCCAAGAATTATGGTATGTGTGCCAACTGGTGTTACAGAAGTAGAAAAAAGAGCAGTAGAGGATGCTACTAGACAAGCCGGAGCTAGAGAAGTATATATCATAGAAGAACCAATAGCAGCAGCCATAGGAGCTGGAGTAGACATATCACAACCTAATGGTAATATGATTATAGATATTGGTGGAGGGACTGTGGATATAGCCGTAATATCTCTAGGAGGAGCTGTTGTAAGTGAATCTATAAAAGTTGGTGGAGATAGATTTGATGATTCTATAGTTAAGTATATGAAAAAACAACACAATCTTCTTATAGGTGAAAGAACAGCAGAGAAAATTAAGTTTGAAATCGGTTCTGCATTTAAGAGAGAAGAAGAAAAATATATGAAGATAACAGGAAGAAACTTAATTACAGGGCTTCCTAGTTCTATAACTATAAATTCAACAGAAATGCTAGAAGCACTTAGAGAATGTGTTGAGCAAATAGTAGTTGCCACTCATGCTGTTTTAGAAAAAACACCCCCTGAATTAGCAGCAGATATAGGAGATGTTGGTATAATAATGACTGGTGGAGGTTCATTATTATACGGATTGGATAAAATAATAGAACAAAGAACAGGGATAACTGTTACAATAGCAGAGGAGCCATTGTCTTGTGTTGCAAAAGGGACAGGAATAGCTTTGGGTTCAATAGACTTACTTGAAACAGGTGGGTCTTTTAGAAGAAAATAATTAGGAGAGTTAAGAATGCTAAATATAGATGAAATAAAAAAATTAATACCACATAGATATCCATTTTTATTAGTGGACAAGATTACAGAGTTAGAAGTTGGGAAAAGAGCTGTTGGTATAAAAAATGTAACAGTGAATGAGCCATTTTTTCAAGGTCACTTTCCAGAATATCCATTGATGCCAGGAGTATTGATAGTAGAGGCTTTGGCACAAGTGTGTGGAGTTGCAATGATGTCTGTAGATGAAAATAAAGGAAAATTAGGTGTATTTGCAGGTATAGATAAGGTTAGAATTAAGAGAGAAGTAAGACCAGGAGACACATTAACTATGGAAGTTGAAATGACAACTCTTAGAAGAAATATAGCTAAGGCAGATGCTAAGGCATATGTTGGTGATGAGCTTGTCTGTAAAGGTGAATTAATGTTCGCTTTGGTGGAAAAGTAAAAATTCACAATATAAAAGTAAAAAGGTAGATAATTTGGAGTATTCAATTAGATACTCTAAAATATCTACCTTTTTATATAAAAAATTTTATCAGTTACTTCACATTGGACTTAGGTGGATACTAATAAAGCTAAGGCTATTGTTTCAGCTAAGTCCAATATAAAGCTAAGACGTATATTATTAAATGAAAGTCTATTATTTTCATCAATTTTATCTACAATTCCTACTATAGAATAATTTCCTATTTGAGGTAGTTTTTTGCCAACACCTTTTCCGGGCAGGATAGGTCCTTCTCTAATTTGTATATTACCTATGTTACTCTGCGACCCCAAGCAAGCATCTATAGCCAAGAAGTTACCTTGTATATGTGTATTTTTTATAGTATCTAAAGACTCATATATATTTAAGGCGTGAATAGGGTTATCTAGTGTACCGTAAACGGGGTATTTAAATTTACTGTTCTTAAGTATTGTTCCAACTAAAGGGCCTAAAGTATCACCTATAGCCCTGTCTGTTCCTATGCAAACAACAATCGTATTTTCATTAATTATAGTTTTTAGAACTGAACTTAGCATCTGTATAACATCATCATCGCTGTAATTTACTTTAGCTAAATACAATAGGAACACCCCCTTCAAAAAAATATATGAATAAAAAACAATAAAAAGACCTAACTTTAAATTTCAGATAGAGATAATATTTTATTTGTCTTACAAAAAAAGGAATGGGAAAAATATGACTAAAAATCTTGACAAAATTTTAAAAAAATAGTAAGCTAGTAAAGTAAAACAAAACTTAAATCTTGATTACCTTATCAAGAGCGGCTGAGGGATAGGCCCTGTGAAGCCCAGCAACCACCCAAATGGGAAAAGGTGCTAATTCCTACAAGACAAAAGTCTTGAAAGATGAGGTCAGTTAATTAGTATGCGATTACGATTATTAACCTCTTCTTATAAAGGAGAGGTTTTTTATTTTGAGTAAAATTTCTAAAATTAAAAATAAGGTAAAACCTATAATAAAAATTGAGAATGTATAAGGGGGAATAAAAATGGCAAGACATTTATTTACGTCAGAATCAGTTACAGAAGGACATCCTGATAAGATATGTGACCAAATATCAGATTCAATATTAGATGCATTATTAGAAAAAGACCCACAATCTAGAGTAGCTTGTGAAACTACAGTTACGACTGGATTAGTTTTAGTAGCAGGAGAAATAAGTACATCTGCTTATGTAGATATTCCTAAACTAGTAAGAGAAACAGTAAAAGAAATTGGATATACAAGAGCGAAATATGGATTCGACTGTGATACTTGTGCAGTTATAACTTCTATAGATGAGCAATCTGGAGACATAGCTATGGGAGTTGATGAAGGTCTAGAAAGTAAGACTGGAGAAGAAATAGAAGAAGAAATAGAAAAAGTCGGAGCTGGAGACCAAGGAATAATGTTTGGATTTGCATGTAATGAGACTCCAGAATTAATGCCACTTCCAATATCTTTAGCTCATAAATTATCAAGAAGACTTACAGAAGTTAGAAAGACAGGTATAGTTGATTATTTAAGACCAGATGGAAAAACTCAAGTTACTGTTGAATATGAAGGAAATAAAGCTGTAAGAGTACATACAGTTCTTATATCAGCTCAACATTGTGAAACAGTATCAAATGATAAAATAAGAGAAGATATAATTAATCATGTTATTAAAGCAGTTATACCAGCAGAATTACTTGATGAAGAAACTAAAATTTATATAAATCCAACAGGAAGATTTGTTATAGGAGGACCTCAAGGAGATACAGGTCTTACAGGAAGAAAAATAATAATAGATACTTATGGTGGATATTCTAGACATGGTGGAGGAGCTTTCTCAGGAAAAGACCCTACAAAAGTTGATAGATCTGCTGCTTATGCAGCTAGATATGTTGCTAAAAATATTGTTGCAGCTGGTCTTGCAGATAAATGCGAGATAGAACTTGCATACGCTATAGGTATAGCTAGACCGTTGTCTATATTCATAGATACTTTTGGGACAGGTAAAGTTTCAGAGGAAAAACTTGTTGAATTAGTAGAAAAACACTTTGATTTAAGACCAGGAGCTATAATAAGAGACTTAGATTTAAGAAAGCCTCTTTACAAAAAAGTTGCTGCTTATGGTCATTTTGGTAGAACTGATATAGATTTACCTTGGGAAAAAATTGACAAAGTTGAGCAATTAAGAAAAGATGCCTTAGGTGAATAATTTTTAATTAATAAACTGTTAGAATGTAATTTTATGATTATATTCTAACAGTTTTTTTATTGTAGATTAAATATTTTTAATAAATGTTAATTTCCCATCATATAATAGATAAACAGTATTTAATTAGATTAGTGTATTATATTTTTTAATATTATACTAAATCAGTACATATCATGGAAAATATGTTAAAGAATGGTTAAGATTGTGTTAACTACTGTTAAATAATTGAAAATATATTGAAATATCACAACAATACATCTAATATAATCTTAATAAACTTACACTTTAAAAATTATTTTAATTAGGGGGGAGTAGTGTATGTCAGGAAAAGTAAATATTAAAACTGTTATAAGTTTTGCTGGAGCTTATGTAGCTACTGTAATAGGTTCTGGATTTGCAACTGGTCAAGAGATATTGCAATTTTTTACGTTTTATGGATATGCTGGTATTATAGGTGGAATAATATCTATGGTATTATTTTCATGGTTTGGAGCAGAAGTTATAGATAAAGGAAGAGAGCTAAAACTTAAGGAGCCAATAAAGATTTATCAAGTATATTGTGGAAAATATCTTGGTACATTCTTTGAATGGTTTGGACCATTGTTCTTATTTGGAACACTAGTAATAATGATTGCAGGGGCAGGAGCTACATTATCAGAGTACTATGGATTAAATCCATATGTAGGTAGGATTGGTATGGCAATCGTTTCCCTAATAACTGTTTCTTTAGGTCTAACAAGACTTTCTAAGATACTAGGTAATATAGGTCCTATAATAATAATATTTACACTTTTAGTAGGAGCTATTAGTCTATGTAGTAATATTGATGCTTTACCAAATGCTGGGGCTATGGTTGATAGTTTAAACATTAAAACTGCTACATCAAGTGGGTATTTCTCAGGTGTGCTTTATACTTGTTATAATGTAATTATAGTAATCACATTCTTAACAGGAATGGGCTCTTCTGCAGTAAACAAAAAAGATGCTGTATGGGGTGGTATAGTAGGAGGAATAGCTCTTATGGCAGCAGCTATAATGATGAATCTAGCATTGCTTTCAGACATAGGAAATATATATACAAAAGAGATACCAGCACTTTACTTAGCTGATAAAATATCTCCAATAATAGGTGTTTTATTCTCAGTAGTACTTTTATTAGGAATATACACTACAGCTGTTCCACTATTATGGTCAGTAACTAACAGATTTGTAGAAGATGACCATCCTAAATTTAGAATTATAACAATAGTAGTAAGTATATTAGCATGTATAGGAGGCTTATTACCATTTGATAAACTAGTAGGAACTCTATATCCATATACAGGTTACATGGGAATTTTAATTTTACTATGTATGCTTTATAGAAGAATTACTAAGACCAGTGGATATAAGGAAAATAAATCTGAAATAAGTTAGTATTAGGATAGTTTTATGAAATTTAATTTGTAGTTTACACATAAAGTGATTAAAATAAAATAGTTATTAAAATATGGCACCTGTTTTTTAAGGTGTCATATTTTTGGATGCACAATTTTTTTGTTTCTGATAAAATGTATAATAGTTGGAAATTACGTTAAGTATAAAAATATAAAAACTTTTCTAGAACTATCACAGTTTGACATATAAAACATACTGACTTAACAGGAGCGAGTATTAGTATTTTTAGGAGATAAAAATGGAAAAATTAGAAGGAATGATAAGTGAAATAGTCTTTAAAAATGAGGACAATGGATATACAATAGCTCATCTAGTAAATGAAAAAGATGAAATTGTAATTGTAGGATGTATGCCTACTTTGGCAACTGGAGAAAGTATAGAAGTTGAAGGTAAATGGGTAAACCATAAGATTTATGGTACTCAGTTTGAAGTAAATAGTTTTATGCCAGTGACACCCTCATCCTTAGAAGGAATTTATGTCTATTTATCTTCTGGAATGATACATGGTATTGGTGAAAAAATGGCTAAGAGAATAATTGATAAATTTGGTGTAGATACACTAAATGTCATACAAAATTCACCAGAGAGACTACAAGAAGTAGAGGGTATAGGGAGTAAAAAGGTAAAACAAATAGTAAAAAGTTATGAAGAAGATAGAGAACTGAGAAATATAATAATAGAACTATCTCCTTTTGGAATAACACCAAATTACTGTCTAAAAATATACAAGAAATATAAAAGTAGTGCAATAGAAGTTATAAATAAAAATCCATATCAACTTGCTGAAGATATAAGAGGAATTGGATTTAAGGTGGCTGACAGTATAGCCAATAAAATTGGTATAGATAAAAATTCCAAGGATAGAGTTTGTCAGGGAATTTTATACACTTTAAATAAATCTCTAAGCAATGGACATACATATTTACCAGAGCATATCTTAATACAAGATTCGGAAAAATTATTGGAGCTAAAAGGAGAAATAATAAAAGAGTGCATAATGATGCTAGTTTATAATCAAAAAATACATATAGAGAAAGTAAACAATGAAAATCTTATATATCTTATGCCATACTACTTAGCTGAGAATGGAGTATGTAGCCAAATAGTAAAACTATCACAGTATGAATTCGAAGACTTGAAAATAGATATAGATAGTGAAATTAATATTTTGGAAGAAGATAAAAAAATCAAGCTAGCAGAAAAACAAATTTTAGCAGTCAAAGAATCTATTAATAGTGGCGTATTAATTATAACTGGTGGTCCAGGAACTGGTAAGACAACCACTATTAATTCTATCATAGAAATATTTGAGAATAATGGTAAAAGTGTTACCTTAGCAGCTCCTACAGGAAGAGCAGCAAAGAGAATGAGTGAAACTTCTGATAAAGAAGCAAAAACTATACATAGATTGTTGGAAATGGGTTTCTCAACAGATGATGATTTAACTTTTTTCAAAGATGAAGAAGACCCAATAAATTCAGATGTAATCATTGTTGATGAGGTATCAATGGTAGATATTATTTTAATGTACAACTTGCTTAGAGCTATAAAATTAGGAACAAGAGTTATTTTGGTTGGAGATAGTGACCAATTACCTTCTGTAGGAGCTGGAAATGTACTTAAAGATATGATTGATTCTAATATTATAAATGTGGTTAAATTAAATGAAATATTTAGACAAGCACAAGAGAGCATGATAATTGTAAATGCTCATAAAATAAACAATGGAGAACCTCTTTATTTAAATACAAAAGAGAAAGATTTCTTTTTTATAAGAAAATCTACTAATGAAGAAATATTAAATGAAATAATAGGATTAGTTAATGAAAGATTACCTAAATTTTATAAAGTTGATAAATTAAAAGATATACAAGTTTTATCTTCAATGAGAAAAGGTGAGTTAGGAGTTACTAATCTCAATATAGAGTTACAGAAGTATCTTAACAAAAAAGAAAAATTTAAAGTTGAAGAAAGTTTTTCTAAAAGACTATTTAGAGTTGGCGATAAAGTAATGCAAGTAAAAAATAACTATACAAAAAAATGGGAGACAGAAGACCAAAAAGAAAGTGGAGAAGGCATCTATAATGGAGACATTGGATATGTCTACCACATAGATAAAGATAAGAAAACCATATATGTATTATTTGACCAAACTAAAATTGTATCTTATCTATATGATGAATTAGATGAAATCGACCATAGTTTCTGTACAACAATACATAAAAGTCAAGGAAGTGAATTTCCAGTTGTAGTATTACCAATAACTTGGGCTCCACCTATGTTACTTAGCCGTAATTTGTTATATACAGCTGTAACAAGAGCAAAAAAATTAGTTGTATTAGTTGGAGATGTAAAGTATCTTGAATATATGATAAAAAATAATAGAGTGAATCAAAGGTATTCAAATTTAGGATATAAGTTAAATAAATTTAAGCGAGAAGGGCTGTTGATAGAATAAATATGAAAATATGCAATGATAATTTTATTAAGCGTTTACAAAACATGATTAATAAATGTCTGGATTTTATATATCCTGAGAATATAAGTTGCATAATTTGTGATAAATCCATAAAGAAAACAAATACTTATTCAATATGCAAAAGCTGTTTTAATGAAATGAATTTTATACAAGATGGTTGTATGAAATGTGGAAAACCAATAATACATCATTCAATTGAAAAGGAGTTTTTTGAAGAGTGTAGTTACTGTTTTAATAAAGATTTTTATTTTGATAAATCTATATCCTGTATTGAATATAATGATGTAACCAAAAAGATAGTATTAGGGCTAAAATATAATCAGAAAACATTTATGGCTAGGTATATAGCTGAGATAATGAAAGAAAAGTTGCATTTAGAAAACTTGAAATTTGATTATATACTATTTGTTCCTCTTCATAAAAAAAGGTTGAACAAAAGAGGCTTTAATCAAGCACAAAAAATAGCGTCTAATTTAAGTAAGATACTTAATATTCCATTATTAGATTGTATAAGTAGAAAAAAATATACAAGAATGCTCTATAAATTAAACAAAAAAGAAAGAAAAGAAGAACTAAAAAATGTATTTGAAGTTAAAGAAAATATAAAATTAATAAATGATAAAAATTTACTTTTAATAGATGATATATTTACTACAGGTTTGACAACAAATGAAATTTCTAAACTTCTAAAGTTATCTGGTGCTAATAAGGTATTTGTATTGACTCTACTGACAAGAGCAAGTGATAATTATGTTATGGAATAATCTTATATGTTGACAATTTTAATTTAAAATATTAAAATGAATAAGTGATATTTAGGTCTGTGGTTGAAAGTCCAAGCCAGTCGCAGGCAAAAGGATCCACGTAAGTTAACACTAAAAATTGGGTTAATGATCATGGTGCGGCTTAGAAGTAAGACCTACCGGTAATAAAATCGAGAGAGAGTAGTAGTGCGGCGAACCCAAGCGAACCCTCCAGTAGGCGAGTGTGGGGTCAAAAACCAGGTCAGCTAAATATCATATTAAAGAGAGCTAGCATAATACTTTTATGTGTAGCTCTTTTTTGTGTATAATAAATTAAAATTAGGTCATAAAGAGGTGATATATTTGAACAAAAGACAGGAAAACTTGTTAACGACATTGCTATTAGAAAAAGATTTTATAAATGTAAATGAGATTGCTAATGATTTTGAATGTTCAGAAAGGACAATAAGAAATGATTGCAAATATATTGATGACTGGTTATCTACTTTCTGTAATGCTTATATAAAAAGAAAACCTAACATAGGAGTTAAATTTAGTGGAGATGATACAGATAAAATACTAGTAAATCAGAAGTTAAGAGGTGAAGTTAAAAGAGTAAATAGTGAGCTACATAAGCAAGTTGAGATATTGAATTTACTGCTTTGTAACAATAAGAAAATCACCTTAAATGATTTATCTAACAAATTATATATAAATAAAAATATTGTCAGAGAAGAAATAAGTAAATTATCATTGTTATTAAATAATTATAACTTAAATGTATTAACTAAAAAAGGCAGTGGTATATGTATTGAAGGAGATGAGAAAGACATAAGAGTAATGTTAGTATCATTCTTGTTTAAGTACATAGATAAATATAGGCTAAATATAGATGAAATAGAATATTTTCATATAGTAGATATAATAGTTGTTAAAAATATAATGTCTACCATAGAAGAGAATATGGATATAAGACTTACAGATATATCATTCAGACAATTAATGTTGTTTTTACTTATAAATATAATACGAATAAGATTAGGAAATTCTTTGGAGGTATTAAATGACAAGAAAGAGCTCAAATTAAAAATGCTTATTTTAGATATAGAAGATGAATTAAAATCTAATTTATCTATAGTGTTAAATCATGAAGAAAAATTGTTTATAGAATCCTTAATATTTGGTATGAATAAGCAAATAAATAGTAGTAACACTAAAAGAGCATTATATTTAAATGAAGAGTTAGTAGAATATACAAAAAAAATTATAAATTTAGTATCAGAAGAATCAGGAATAAATTTCAATAATGATATATTGCTTTATGAGCAATTAATATGTCATTTAAATGTTACAATGCACCAAATGAAAAGTAATGTATATTTGGAGAATCCACTTTTAGATAATATAAAAACTAAATTTTGCTTTTTATTCACAGTAATATCAAATTCAATAGGAATTGAATTAAAAGGAAAACAAATAACAGAAGATGAAATAGGTTATCTTACACTCCACTTTCAAACATCTTTAGAAAGGAAATATAATAAGAGGGAATCAAATAAGAAAGCAAGTATTGTATGCCCATTTAGTTTTGGGGTAAGTATGTTATTAAAAGTGAAAATAGAAAAGAGATTTGATAATATAGAAATTGTTGAAACTCTAAGAGAGGAAGATTTAAAAAGAGACAACTTCAATAAAATGATAGACTTTATAATTGCATTTCAAGAATATGAAAATATTCAAAAGCCAATTTTCATAACAACGCCGTTATTTACTGATGAAGATGAAAACAAACTTAAGGAATTTACAAATAAAATAAAAGAAAAAGATACATCATACAAGCTTATGAATAGATTAATGATGTCTGATTATTTAATAAGAGAGTTAGAACACGATGATATTTATGAAGCTATAACATATCTAACTAATTTGTTAATTGAAAAGCACTATGCTGAAAAAGAGTATTTAGAATCTATTATAACAAGAGAAAAATCATATCCAACCAATGTTGGCAAAGGAATACTATTTCCTCATGGAGATATGAAATACATAAAGCAATCTGTGTTATGTTTTGCAAGATTAAAGACACCAATAAAAATTAGAAATGGAAAAGATATAAATATTATACTTTTATTAGCTTACAAAAAGGATGATGATAGAAAAATATTTAGAGAGTTATTTAAAGAAATATCTAGTTTAACAGAAGATGAAGGTATGTTGGATACTCTAAGTAAGTGTGATATATCAAAAATAAAAGATGTTCTTATTTAAAATTCATAGTGAGATGTAAATAAGCACAAAATTTTCCATGTGATGGAAAAAGTTGTGCATGTTTTTTTGTTTTTATACGATATTATATATTTGTAAGATATAAACTATCTAAAAGCAGAGAAGCAACTTAGGAGGAAAAAATGGAAGAAATAGTTTTAAAGATTATAATTCACGCTGGAAATGCAAAATCCATGCTTTATGAAGCACTTAGTTGTGCAAAGGAAAACGATTTTAAAAAAGCAGATGAATTAATTGAAAGTGCAAACGAAGAAATTTTAAAAGCACATAAAGTACAAACTGAACTTATACAAAAAGAAGCTGGAGGAGATAAGTCAGATATATCTATATTGTTAATTCACTCTCAAGACCATCTAATGACTTGTATGAGCGAGAGAAATCTTATCAAAGAAATGATTATATTAAGAAAAGAAATTCAAAAATTAAAATAAAAAAGATTAAGGGGGATTTAGAAGAATGAAAAGAAAAGTATATTTATTTTGTAGTTTTGGAATGTCAACAAGTTTGCTTGCAGGTAAGATGCAAAAGGTAGCTGATGAGCATAATTTACCAATAGAAGTAGAAGCATTTCCGATAGCAGAAATTGATAAAATAGTTGCAGAAAAAAATCCAGATTGTATATTATTAGGGCCACAAGTTAAGTACATGTTAAAGGAATTAAAGCCAAAGTTTGAAGCACAAGGTAAGCCTATAGATATGATAAATGAAGCTGATTATGGAACTATGAATGGTGAAAAAGTATTAAAACTTGCTATAAAGTTAATAAAATCTAAACAAGTGTAGGATTATAATAGAAAATAATTGGAAATGAGGGTGGATAGATGAATAAATTGGAAAGAATACTTATGCCATTGGCTGAGAAAATAGGTAAAAATAAATTATTAATTGCAATTAGAGATGGTTTTTTAGTATCATCACCATTATTAATAATAGGTTCGTTATTTTTATTGGTAGCAAATTTTCCGATAAAAGGATGGGATGAATTTGTAGGTCAAATTTTTGGTTCAGATTGGGCTGTCAAATTACAACAACCAACTGTAGCGACATTTGAAGTAATGACTCTACTTGCAGTTCTAGGAATTGGATATTCTTATGCAAAACAAATAGATGTAGACCCAATAGCATCAGCAGCAGTTGCAATAGTTGCTTTTTTTATAGTAACACCATTTGTGATACCATATACACCAGAAGGAACAACATCAGTTTATATGGTCACAGGAATACCACTGGGGTGGATGGGCTCTAAAGGAATGTTTGTAGGTATGATAACAGCAATAACTTCTGTAAAATTATTTGCAGCAGTTGTCAAAAAAGGATGGACATTAAAAATGCCAGATGGAGTTCCTCCAACTGTATCAAAATCATTTGCTGCATTAATACCAAGTGCAATAGTTATGATAGTCTTCTTTTTAGTTAAGATAGCCTTTGAAGCTACACCATATGGAAGTATACATGAATTTATATTTAAATTTTTACAGATGCCATTGTTAAAACTAGGAAATAGCTTGGGTGCTATGGCAATCGCTTACATATTCTTACACTTATTCTGGTTCTTTGGAATAAATGGAAGTAGTGTTGTTGGAGCTGTATATAATCCTATATTAAAGATTTTATCAGCTGAAAATTTAGCTGCATTTCAAGCTGGTTCAAAAATACCAAACATAATAACTGGTCAATTCCAAGATATGTTTGCAACATTTGGTGGAGCAGGTAGTACACTATCATTAGTCATAGCCATGTTATTAATATGTAAAAGTAAACGTATAAAGTCAATGGGAAAATTATCAATCTTACCAGGAATATTTGGTATAAATGAGCCATTGATATTTGGTCTACCAATAATGCTTAACCCAATATTATTGATACCATTTGCAATAGTTCCAACAATAAATATAATAATAGCTTATTTCTGTATGTCAGCAGGTTTGGTACCACTTACAAATGGAGTCCAATTACCATGGACAACTCCAATTATATTCTCTGGATTTCTAACAACAGGATGGCAAGGGGCTGTCTTACAATTAGCACTTCTTGTACTAGGAATATTTATGTATATGCCATTTATAAAAATGCTGGACAAACAATATTTGAGAGAAGAAAAGACAAATGTTGAAGAGGAAGATGATGATATATCTTTTGATGATTTAGTATTATAGGAGGAATATTATGAAAAAAATAGTTATGATATTGGATCAAATACAAGCTGGTGCTGGAGGAAAAGAAAAAAATAATATACCTCCTGCTGGAAAATCAAGCCCATTAGGTCCAGGTATAATGATGGAACCATTTTTAGATGATTCTAAAGTAATAGCTACATTATTTTGTGGAGACGAATTTTTTATAAATAACGAAGAAGATGTAACAAACAAAATGATAGCCATGGTAAAAAAATTAAATCCTGATGTAGTAATTTGTGGTCCAAGTTTCAATTATGAAAATTTTTCTAAGATGTCAGCTATATTATGCAAAAATATAAATGATAAGACTGATATATCAGCGTTTGCGGCTATGTCAGAAGAAAATATAGATATAATAAACGAATATAGAAATGATATATGTATAGTTAAAACACCAAAAAAAGGTGGGATTGGGCTTAACGATTCATTAAACAACATATGTAAATTAGCAAAATCAATGGCAAATAAAGAGGATATAACTTTAATGAGAGAAGAATTTTGTTATTAATACAAATCTAAGTAATATAATATTTATAATGAAAACAGATTACTAGAATCTATATAATAAGGAGGGGAATTTTGACATGTGGGGAATGATAGCAACATGGAGAATGGCTCTAGAAGGTATAACTGAGGCATCAGAGAGTTTGGAAAATGGTATGGAAGCAGGAGATGCAGTAGAGCTTGCTGTAAGAAGAGTCGAAGATTATCCATTCTATAAGTCAGTTGGTTATGGAGGACTTCCAAATGAAAACTGTGAGGTAGAACTTGATGCTGCATTTATGGATGGTAATACATTAGATATTGGAGCAGTTGCTGGGATAAGGGATTATTCCAATCCTGTCAGCATAGCGAGAAAACTTAGTTATGAGAAGGTAAATAATTTCTTGGTCGGAATAGGTGCTGAAGAGTATGCACATAAAAATGGATTTGAAAGAAAAAATATGTTGACCGACAGAGCAAAGTTGCATTATAAAAAGAGAAAAAAAGAAACTTTAGACAAGGGATTAAGTCCATATTCGGGTCATGATACTGTTGGAATGATATCTTTAGATAAAAATGGGAAGATGTGTGCAGCTACTTCAACAAGTGGATTATTTATGAAGAAAAGAGGCAGAATAGGAGATTCTGCACTATCAGGTTCGGGATTTTTTGTTGATAGTAGTATAGGAGGAGCTACAGCTACTGGTCTAGGAGAAGACTTGATGAAGGGATGTATATCTTATGAAATAGTTAGACTTATGAAAGAAGGAAAACATCCACAAGAAGCTTGTGATATAGCAGTAAATGAACTTGATAAACAGCTTATTAAAAGAAGAGGGAAAGCTGGTGACTTATCACTAGTTGCCATGAACAATAAGGGCGAATGGGGAGTAGCTACAAATATAGCTGATTTTACTTTTTCAGTAGTAACTGAGGAAGAAGCACCTACAGTCTATATTTCAAATAGAGTGAATGGGAAAACTATACATAAGGTTATATCAAATGAATGGATGGAAGCATACGAAGCTAGAATAAAAGCTCCAATAGAAGTGAAAGAATAAATCAGTCATATAATAATGTAGAGTTTTTTATAATAAGGAGATTTTTATGAATATCATAAATAATAAAGTAGATGAATTAAGAGAAGACTTATTAAGTGATATTATAGATATTGTAAAAATACCTAGTGTTAAAGGGGAGTCAGAAAATGGCTTCCCTTTTGGCGAAAAAGTAGGTAAAGCACTTAATAAAGCATTAGAAATATCAAAAAAATTGGGATTTAAGGTTAAAAACTTAGATAATTATATCGGTTACGCAGAATATGGAGAGAGTGAAGATTACATTTGCGTGATTGGTCATGTAGATATTGTACATGAAGGTGAAGGTTGGGAGTATCAACCTTATAAAGGAGAAAAAGTCGATGGAAGAATTTATGGTAGAGGAGTATTAGATAATAAAGGACCTATAATATCTGCTTTATATGGATTGTATGCTATTAAAGAATTGGCTTTAGATTTAGATAAAAAAGTTAGAATAATATTTGGTACAAACGAAGAGAGTGGATTTGAAGATATACCATATTATTTAGAAAAAGAAAAAGCTCCTCTTATGGGATTTACACCAGATTGCAAGTATCCTGTTGTATATGGTGAAAAAGGAATGGCAAAGATTAGAATCAAAAGCAAAAATACCTATGAAGAAGACACATTTTTAGGTTTTATAGAAAACATGTCTGAAAATGTGCTTGTTACATATAAAGAGTTAAACAAAGAGAATAGTGATATTATATTGGATATAAAGGTAAAATACGATTTTAGTTATAAACTAAAAAATGTATTAGATGAAATAAAATTTAGTTTTCCAAATAGTATTGAAGTAGAAGTAATTTCTAATTTTAATCCTGTATATTTTGATAAAGAGAGTGAGCTTATTAAAAAACTTCAGATAGCATATGAAAGAGTTACATTATTAGATGGAACTCCAGTAACAACCAATGGAGGTACATATGCAAAAGTAATGCCAAATATAGTTCCATTTGGACCTTCATTTCTAGGACAAAAAGGAATAGCTCATAATCCTGATGAATACATGGATATAGAAGATATAATTTTAAATGCAAAGATATTTGCAAATGCAATATATGAATTGGCGAAGGAGTAATTATGTTAGAGATAATAGGAATGACAGTAGAAGACGCTAAAATTATAGAAGATTGTGGCGCAGATAGAATAGAGCTGGTTAGTGCTTTAACTGAAGGTGGATTGACACCAAGTTTTGGTCTTATAGAAAGAGTTGTTAATAGTGTAAAGATACCTGTGAATGTAATGATAAGACATCATGCAAAAAGTTTTACTTATAGTGAAGAAGATATAACAATCATGCAAAAAGATATAAGCATAATTAAAGATATTGGTGCTAATGGAGTTGTATTTGGTATGTTAGATAAAAACAATAACATAGATGAAAAAAATTTAAATGTTTTGTTAGAATGTTGTGATAATCTTGATGTTACATTTCATAGAGCTATAGATGAATCAAGTATAATGGATAGTATTAAAATTTTGAAGGATTATAATAAAATTACAAATATATTAACATCAGGTGGAAAGGGCAATATAGTTGATAACATACAAACAATAAATAATATGATACTTAATTCTAATCATATAAAAATTCTTTTAGGTGGAGGTCTTAATTTCAGCAATATAGAGAAGATAAAGGAATTAACTAAAGCAAGCAATTTTCATTTTGGTACAGCTATTAGAATAAATAACAGTCCTTTTGAAGATATAGATAAACAAAAACTTAAACAGCTTGTAAATATAATTTCAAAATAATACAAACATTAAATATTTAATCTAAATAAAGAGTGTGAGTTAATTATAATTTGGGTATATGCATGATAATAGGTATTAAGTATGAAATTATTGTTGGAGGTGCTTTACTACTTTTATATAGTCTTGAATACTAATAATGAAAGAAAAAATAAAATATGGAGGTTTTAGAGGGTTTATATTTATAAAAGATTTATAAAAGTCGAACGGCATATAATACATATAATTTCCTAAAATTACCAACTTATGACATGAATTCACATATTAATAAACAATTAATGGAGATATTTGTGGATATAAACAGTAGCAAAAATAGCTTTAAATAAACAAATACAAGAGTTATTAACAATTTTATCCACATTATCCACAGGTGGTTGTAATAATATTAATCCACATAAGTTTTTAAATAACTAAAAATGATAAATAATTCTATCAATTGAATATAAAAAATCATAAAAGTTAATAATAAAAAGAGGATTATGAAAGTTCGTGTAGAATATATTATTAAAGTATAAATTTTCTTATACTGGCATAATTGAAGGGAGATGTACTTATGAACATAATTATATCTGGAAAACAAATCGAATTAACTGATGCAATAAAAAGTAAAATCGAAAACAAACTAAGTAAGTTAGATAATTACATTCATCCAGACACTGATGTAAAAGTTACAGTAAGTGCTAAAAAAGCAAGACAAAAAATAGAGGTAACAATAGCTACTGTAAATGGTCCTATAATTAGAGCAGAAGATATGCAGGAAAATTTATACACAGCTATAGATGTTGTATATGATAAATTAAGTAAACAATTAAAAAAATATAAAAAGAGATTACAAGATAAACATAAAGACAACAAGAGCATAAGATTCCAAGATGCAGAAATAAATCTAGCTGATGAGCAAGAAGATTATGGGGATGAAAATCAAGAATTAGTAATTCAAAGACGTAAAAAATTTAGTGTTAAACCAATGAGCGAAGAAGAAGCTGTATTACAAATGGAGTTAATAGGACATGACTTTTATATGTTCAAGAATATAGATTCAGATGAAATAGCAGTAGTTTATAAGCGTCATAATGGTGGATATGGTATAATAGAACATGAATAAAGCAATTTAGATTTAATCATATTAGCTATCGATAAATAAATTATCGATAGCTTTTTAAATTAATATTAAAAGTATAGTTTTTATGGTAAAATGAATAATAGTACAATAAAGAACGAGGAGAGATGTAAAATATGAGCTTTATGGATAATTTATTCAACATGGCAGATAAAAAAGAATTAAAAAAGTTCAATAAAACTGTTGATATAATAGATTCATTAGAACCTAAATTTGAATCTATGGCAGACTCGGAACTTAAAAATATGACAAATATATTTAAAGAAAGATTAGCAAATAATGAAAGTATAGATGATATACTTCCAGAAGCTTTTGCAGTAGTTAGAGAAGTTTCTAAGAGAGTGTTAGGACTTAGACACTATAGAGTCCAAATGGTTGGAGGTATAGTGTTACATCAAGGAAGAATAGCCGAAATGAAAACAGGTGAAGGTAAAACTTTGGTTGCAACTGCTCCTGTTTATTTGAATGCCCTTACAGGAAAAGGTGTACATGTTGTAACAGTAAATGATTACCTTGCAAAACGTGATAGAGACCAAATGGCAAAAATATATGAATTTTTAGGAATGAGTGTAGGTGTTATTATACATGGTCAAAATCCAAAAGTTAGAAAAGAGCAATATGATTGTGATATAACTTATGGTACAAATAATGAGTACGGATTTGACTACTTAAAGGACAATATGGTAATACACAAAGAGCAAAGAGTTCAAAGAGGATTAAATTATGCTATAGTGGATGAGGTTGACTCTATACTAATAGATGAAGCTAGAACACCACTTATCATATCTGGGCCTGGCGACAAATCAACTCACTTATATTCAGATGCAAATACATTTGTGTTAACTCTAAAACCAGATGATTACGAATTAGAAGAAAAAGACAAGGCGGTATCTCTAACAGCATCAGGTATACAAAAGGCAGAAGTATATTTTAATGTTGATAATATAACTGATATATCTCATACAGAGTTATACCATCATATAAATCAGGCTTTAAGAGCGCATGTAATAATGAAGAAAGATGTTGACTATGTTGCTAAAGATGGAGAAATAGTAATAGTTGATGAGTTTACTGGTAGACTTATGTTTGGTAGAAGATATTCAGAAGGTTTACACCAAGCAATAGAAGCTAAAGAAGGTCTTAAAATACAAAGAGAATCTAAAACACTAGCTACTGTAACATTCCAAAACTACTTTAGAATGTATAAAAAACTTTCTGGTATGACTGGTACAGCAAAAACAGAAGAAGAAGAGTTTAAAGCAATTTATAAAATGGACGTTTTCCAAGTACCTACCAATAAGCTTATGGTAAGAGAAGATTTACCAGATTCTGTATACAAAAGTGAAATAGGTAAATTTAATGCTGTAGCACAAGAAATAATTGAAAGACATAAAGTTAATCAGCCAATACTTGTAGGTACAGTATCAATAGAAAAATCAGAATTATTATCACAAATATTAAAGAAAAAAGGCATTAAACATGAAGTATTAAATGCTAAGCATCATGATAAAGAGGCAGAGATAATAGCACAGGCTGGTAGATTAGGCGCTGTTACAATAGCTACAAATATGGCTGGTCGTGGTACAGATATAGTTTTAGGTGGAAACCCAGATTTCTTAACTAAGAGAGAAATGAGAAGAAATGGATTTAAAGAGGAAATAGTAAATAGGGTAGATACTCCAATAGAAGGTATACCTGTAAAAGGTAATGAGACTCTATTTGAAGCTAGAGCAGAGTATGAAAGACTATTTGAAAAGTTTAAACAACAAACACAAGAAGAACAAAAACAAGTTGTAGAAGCAGGTGGACTTGCTATAATTGGTACAGAGAGACATGAATCTCGAAGAATAGATAACCAGTTGAGAGGTCGTGCTGGTCGTCAAGGTGACCCAGGTAGTTCAAGATTTTATATAGGTCTTGATGATGACCTTATGAGATTGTTTGGAAGTGATAGGATATCTGGAATTGTAGATAAAATAGGTCTTGAAGAAGATATGCCAATAGAACATAGAATATTATCTAAATCTATTGAAGGAGCACAAAAGAAAGTTGAAGGTAAAAACTTTGGAATAAGAAAGCATGTACTTCAATACGATGATGTTATGAATAAACAAAGAGAAATAATATATGCAGAAAGAAAGCGTGTATTAGAAGGTGAAGATTTACAAGAGCAAATACAGTCAATGACTCATTCTATAATAGAGGAAGCTGTGACTCTTTATACACAAGATAAAGGGTTTGATGAAGATGGATTTAAAGAGCATATGTATAATCTGTTCTTACCAAAAGGTAGCATAGAGATACCAGAAATAGAAAAACTTAATCCAGTTGAAATAACAGAAAAAGTTTATGAAATAGCTATGAAGATATACACTTCAAAAGAAGAACAAGTAGGCTATGAAAGAATGAGAGAGGTTGAGAGAGTAATCTTACTTCAAGCTGTTGATAACCATTGGATAGACCATATAGATGCTATGGACCAATTACGTCAAGGTATCGGTCTTCGTGCTGTAGGTCAACAGGACCCAGTTATTGCTTATAAAATGGAAGGTTTTGACATGTTTGATGAAATGAATAAACATATCAAAGAAGATACTGTAAGATATTTATTTAATATAACAATAGAAACTCCAGTGGAAAGAAAAGCAGTTGTAGATGTTGAAAATCTATCTTCACCATCAGATGGGACACTTCCAACAAGTAAAACAGTTAAAAAAGATGAAAAAGTTGGAAGAAATGACTTATGCCCTTGTGGAAGTGGTAAAAAATATAAAAACTGTTGTGGTAGATAATCTTGGAGGATTAAATGTTAAAGATACAAGAGTATAGACATAGCGTGGAGCAAATAGCTTCAAATTTAGAAGAATTGAGGGTTTCTCTTTGACATAGCTTCATTGATGGAAAAGATGCAGATTAATGAAGAAAAGATGAACAAACAGGATTTTTGGAATGATAATGAGTTTGCTCAAAGAGTACTTCAAGAAAATAAATCTTTAAAAGAGACACTAGAAGAATATGAAAGCTTAAAAAATTTATTAGAAGATGTAGAAGTATTAATTGAAATAGGTCTAGAAGAAGAGGATGATTCTGTAGAAAAGGATATAGAAAAGTCCATAGAATCAATAGAAGAAAAATTATCTGAAATTAAAATAAAAACTCTTCTAAGTGGAGAGTACGACAAAAATAATGCCATATTATCTATAAACGCTGGAACAGGTGGATTAGATGCCCAAGATTGGGCTCAGATGCTTTTGAGAATGTATATAAGATGGTCAGAAGGCAAGGGCTATAAAGTTAAGCTTTTAGATATAATATCAGACCCTGAAGCAGGAATAAAGACAGCTACAATTCTTGTAGAGGGAACAAATGCTTATGGATACTTAAAGAGTGAAAAAGGTGTTCATAGGTTGGTAAGAATATCTCCTTTTGACCCATCAGGAAAAAGACATACTTCATTTGCATCTATAGATGTAACACCAGAGCTAGATGAGAACATAGAAGTAGAAATTAATCCATCAGATTTAAAGATAGACACATATAGAGCATCTGGAGCTGGAGGGCAACATGTAAATACAACTGATTCAGCAGTTAGAATAACACATATCCCTACAGGTGTAGTAGTTCAGTGTCAAAATGAGAGGTCTCAACATCTAAATAAAGATAGAGCTATGAGATTTTTGATGGCAAAATTGATAGAATTAAAAGAATTGGAACAAAAAGAAAAAATAGAAGACATACAAGGGAAATATTCACAAATAACATGGGGTAGTCAAATTAGGTCATATGTTTTTCAACCATATAAATTGGTTAAAGACCATAGAACAAATGCTGAGTTTGGAAATGTAGATAGTGTAATGAATGGAAATATAGACCTATTTATTAATGAATACTTAAAAATGAATAAAACAGTTTAATAAATATGCACCGTAATTAAGAGATATGTATAAGAAGGTTAGTGCTTACTATGCACTTACAGCACTTAGGCTGAGGACGACAACCCTCAGCCTTCGTTCTGTTTATTATTATACTTATGAAAAAACTAACATTAGGAGTGAAAAAATTGGATATAAATCAAATCTTAAAAAAAGAATTTAATCTTAGAGATGAGCAAATAAACAATACATTAAAACTTATTGATGAGGGTAATACAATACCATTTATAGCTAGATACAGAAAAGAAATGACTGGTGAGATGAGTGATGTCACACTAAGAGAATTTCATGAAAAATTGATGTATTTAAGAAACCTTCAAAGTAGAAAAGATGATGTAGTTAGACTAATAGATGAGCAAGGAAAGCTAACAGATGAAATAACAAAAAATATAGAAAAAGCAAAGACATTACAAGAAGTAGAAGATATCTATGCTCCATATAAACAAAAGAAAAGAACTAGAGCAATAATAGCTAAGGAAAAGGGATTAGAAAACTTAGCATTGTCAATACTAGAGAATAGTCTAGATAGTATAGAAATAGAAGCAAAGAATTATATTGATGAGGAGAAAGAAGTTCTCTCTGTTGAAGATGCATTAAAAGGTGCGAGAGATATAATTGCAGAATTAGTTTCAGATGATGCTAAGATTAGAAAATATATAAGAGAATTAGCTTTAAGAGAAGGCATGATAGTTAGCAAAAGTTCTACTGATGAGAAATCAGTTTATGATATGTATTATGATTATAATGAAGCAGTAAAGAGTATGGCTCCACATAGGGTTTTGGCGATAAATCGAGGAGAAAAAGAGAACTTCCTAAAAGTTAAGTTAGAAATAAATAATGATAAAGTTTTAAATTACATAATAAATGAATATGTAAATGATAAAAATTTCAAAAATAAAGAAGAAATCGTAAGCTCAATAGAAGATTCTTATAAAAGATTAATTTTTCCATCAATAGAAAGAGAAATAAGAAATCATTTAACAGAAATAGCTCAAGAAAGAGCTATAAGTGTATTTGGAAAAAATGTTAAAAGTTTATTGCTTCAACCACCAGTTAAAGACAAGGTAGTTATGGGATTTGACCCCGCATTTAGAACTGGATGTAAAATAGCTATAGTAGATAAAAATGGTAAACTATTAGATTATACAACAGTATACCCAACAGACCCTCAAAATAATGTGGAAGGGGCAAAGAAAGTTTTAAAAGGATTGATTGAAAAATATGATATAGATATAATTTCAATCGGTAATGGTACTGCATCTAGAGAATCAGAAACTTTTGTATCAGAAATGATAAAAGAGATAGATAGGGAAGTACAATATGTTATAGTTAGTGAAGCTGGAGCCTCTGTTTATTCGGCATCTGAACTTGCGAACGAAGAACATCCAGATATAAATGTATCAATAAGGGGAGCTATATCTATAGCTAGAAGATTACAAGACCCATTAGCAGAGCTTGTAAAAATAGACCCTAAAAGTATAGGTGTAGGTCAATATCAGCATGATTTAAATAAAAAGAGACTAGAAGAAGTACTAGATGGTGTTGTTGAAGATTCTGTAAACAGTGTTGGAGTAGATTTAAATACAGCATCATACTCTCTACTAGAGCATATTGCAGGAATAAGTAAGGCCATTGCAAAAAACATAATAGCATATAGAGAAGAAAATGGAGACTTCACATCAAGAGTACAACTTAAAAAAGTAAAAAGACTTGGACCTCAAGCATTTACTCAATGTGCTGGATTTATGAGAATCTTAGATGGTAAAAACCCACTAGATAATACAGGTGTGCATCCTGAAAGTTATGATATATGCAAAAAAATGATTGAGATAATAGGATACTCTTTAAATGATATAAAAAATAAAAATATAGAAGAAATAGATGAGAAAATAAAAGAGATTGGATTGAGAGAATTAAGTGAAAAACTGGAAGTAGGTCAAGTCACTTTAAGAGATATTATATCTGAAATTAAAAAGCCAGGAAGAGACCCAAGAGAAGAAGGAATAAAACCTATTCTTAGAACTGATGTCTTAAAAATTGAAGACATACAAGAAGGAATGTCTTTAAAAGGTACAATAAGAAATGTTGTAGATTTTGGTGCATTTGTAGATATCGGAATAAAAAATGATGGATTAGTCCATAAATCAGAAATGAGTAATAGCTTTGTAAAAGACCCTATGAGTATTGTTACAGTAGGAGATATAGTCGATGTAAAAGTTATTGGAATTGACTTAAATAAAAAGAGAGTAGCTCTATCAATGAAAAAATAAATAAGCTTATGTATGTTTGTTTTTGATACTATATTTGTAAGTATGATTTATAGAATATATAAGTATTAAAAAAGTGTAAAATTATATTGTAAAAAACAATGTTAGAAAGAAGTACGAGAGTCTTGAAAATCAGGAGGAAAATGAATGATTTTTATAAAAAATGGTAAAATAAATACCGTAACAAATGGAATAATTCAAGGAGATATCCTTATAGATGAAGGAAAAATAATAGAAATAGGGGAAAATCTAATAGCACCTTTAGATGTTGATATAATAGATGCAAGTAATAAACTTGTGTTCCCTGGATTTATAGATGCTCATACTCATTTGGGGCTATGGGAAGATGGCATAGGTTTTGAAGGGGCAGATGGGAATGAAGAAACTGACCCAATAACACCACAACTAAATCCTATAGATGGTATTAATCCAATGGATAGAACATTTAAAGAAGCTTTTGAAGGTGGTATAACTTCTGTATGTACAACACCTGGAAGTGCAAATGTTATGGGTGGTCAATGTATAGCCATAAAAACATATGGAAGAAGAATTGACAAAATGGTAATAAAAAATCCAGTTGCATCTAAAATAGCATTTGGAGAAAATCCAAAAAGTTGTTATGGTCAAGATGATAAATCTCCACAGACTAGAATGGCTATAGCGGCTTTGCTTAGAGAGAACTTAAAAAAGGCAGAAGAATATCTAGAGGATATTGATGTATATGAGAGCCATGATGATGAAGACTGTGAAAAGCCTGAATATGATATAAAAATGGAAAGCTTAATACCTGTATTGAGGAGAGAAATTCCATTTAAGGCACATGCTCATAGAGCTGATGATATGTTTACAGCAATAAGAATTGCAAAAGAATTTAACTTAAAACTTACATTAGACCATTGTACAGAAGGTCATCTTGTTGTAGAAGAATTAGTAGAAGAAGGATTTCCTGTAATAGTAGGCCCATCTTTATCAGAAAGGTCTAAGTTTGAACTTAGAAACTTGACATTTAATACAGCTGGAATACTTTCAAATGCAGGTCTTGATGTATGTATAATGACAGACCATCCAGTGATACCAGTTCAATATCTTCCAATATGTGCAGGCATAGCTGTTAAACATGGTATGAAAGAAGAAAAGGCAATAGAATCAATTACAATAAATCCAGCTAAGACTTTAGGAATAGAAGATAAAGTAGGTTCTATAGAAGTTGGTAAAGATGCAGACATAGTAATATGGGATAATTCCCCACTAGAGATTCAAAGTAATGTGCTTTACACTATAATAAATGGAAAAATAGTATATGAGAAAAAATAACTTGACAATTATTAAAAAATTAACTAATATAAGAGTGTAAGGAAAATTAAAAAATCAAAGAAGATCTTCGGGGCAGGGCGAAATTCCCTACCGGCGGTATAGCCCGCGAACTACTTAGGTGGTTGATTTGGTGAGATTCCAAAGCCGACAGTAAAGTCTGGATGAGAGAAGATATTTATGGAATATAAATAAGTTTATTTTAGTTTGTTTAAACTATGTCCATAAAAACTCGAAGATAGGATCTTCGAGTTTTTTGTTTTTCCTAAAAAATATAAACTATTGATTAGGAGGAAAGTAGTTATGCAAAATACAGTAAAAAGAGGAAATATGATTTCAACAAGAACTTTGGTGGTTATGTCAATTTTATCTGCAATATCTTATTTATTGATGTTTATTCAGGCACCAATACCAGGTATTTTTCCAGATTTCTTAAAAATTGACTTATCAGATATCCCAGCAATATTTGGCGGAATGTCTTTAGGACCATTAGTTGGATTTGGTGTAGTTGTAGTAAAAAATATACTACAAATGATAACAGCGACAACAACTGGAGGAGTAGGAGAATTTGCAAATATATTAATTGGTGGCTCTTATGTACTTATACTTTGTTATTCATATAAGAAAAGTAAAGATTTAAAAGGTGTAGTAATTGGATTTGTATTAGGGACAATAACTATGACTATAATTGGTTCATTGGTGAATTATTTTGTAATGTTACCACTTTATGGGCAATTAATGGGACTAGATGCTATAATAGGTCTAGGTTCAGCTATAAACCCTCAAGTTCATGATTTATTTACTTTTGTAATTTGGATGATAGCTCCATTTAATGTATTAAAGGCTGTTGTAATATCCTTAGTAACGTTACCACTTTACAAAAAAATGGGTAATGTAATAAAAAAATAATTAGACAAGAAAATATAAAATTTTAAAATTAAACGCATTGAATAGCCATAATTTATTTGTAACTTCAGTCCTACACTGTGATTGATATATTAAATATATTATGGCTTTATTAATTTATCAAAAATTGTATATAAAATAAGAAATATTTAGACAAGTTTAATTTTTGAAATAAAGGAAGAATTAAAACGATTAACTATTAAAATACTAAAAAGGTATCTATAATACACAGAGCGAATTTATAATAAACAAAAAATAAAGATATTATTAAAAATAAATAAAGATTTATGCTTTATTTTTTAATAATATCTAATTTAATAATGATAGGGGTGTATATAGATGAACATATCTAAAAAATTGAAAAATTTATTTTTAGATGATAAAGGGTATTATTTTAATAGTAATTGGGAAAATATTCATATAGGTATTGATAACTCAAAATTGGAAAAGTCTTTAAAGTATATTACAAATGAATATATTGAAAATATGGAAAGTGTAAAGTATGATTATCGTGAATTAAAAAATATAAAAAATCAAACTGATGGGATGTGTATACTAGCAATAAGGCAGAATTATAAAGCACTAGAGTATATAAAAGAACAAACAGAAGAATTATGTTTAGAGGCGATAAGATATAACTATAAAGCACTAGAATATGTAAAAGAACAGACAGAGTATATATGTCTTGAAGCCATAAAAAAGGACTGTAATGCACTTAAATATGTAAGAAATAAAACTGATGAGCTTATTATAAAAGTAATAAGGTGTTCTTCTAATATAGATGTTGTAAGTATTTTAAAAGCTTTAGAAGTTCAAACAAGGAGTATATGTTTAGAAGCAATTAAAAAAGATGGTAGATGTCTTGCATATGTTAGAGAGCAGAGCGAAGAATTATGTATGGAAGCGATTAGGCAAAATTATAAAGCACTACAATATGTAAAAAATCAAACAGATAAAATGTGTATAGAAGCTGTAAATCAAAATGGTATGGCATTGCAATATGTAAATAAGCAAACAGATAATATATGTATGGAAGCTGTCAAACAAGATGGAAGAAGTCTACAGTTCGTTAATAATAAGACAGAAGCAATATGTATAAAAGCCATAAGATATCTAGATAAAAGATATAATATTAAAGATGTGTTAAGTTACATAGATAGCTATACAGAAGATATATGTATAGAAATTGTAAGGCGAAATGGAAAGATGTTAATGTATATAAAAAATCAAACAGAGAGAATGTGCATTGAAGCAGTAAAGGAAAATTATAAATCTCTCAAGTATGTAAAAGAACAATCTGAGAAAATATGTAGAGAAGCCTTAAAGCAGAATTGCAAGGCAAAGGAATATGTGAAGATTTATATTGAAGAATGTATATAAGATTTAGATGAGATTATTAATATTGAAAGATAAAAAAGATAAATAGAAGTACTTTATAATAATTGAGGCTTATACTATAATTAATTAAGCAGTGATATAAATTCACATGACGATTATATCAAAATGGAGATGAATTAATGGCAAAAATATATTTGGAAAATGAAAGCAAAACTAGAGAAATAGGATATAAATTAGGTAAACTCTTAAAAGAAGGTAGTGTTATCTGTTTAGTAGGAGATTTAGGGGCTGGGAAAACTACAATGACACAAAGTTTGGCAGATTCATTAGGCATAAAAGACTATATAACAAGTCCAACTTTTACTATAATAAATGAATATGAAGGCAAAGTACCTTTGTATCATTTTGATGTATATAGAATAGGTAGCAGTGATGAAATGTATGATATTGGATATGAGGAATATGTAAATTCAAATGGAATTTGCATAATTGAATGGGCTAATCTAATAGAAGATATACTTCCAAAAGAATATTTAAATATAGAATTAAAATATAAAGATGAAGGAAGAGAAATGATATTAACTCCAAAGGGAGAGTTTTACAAAGAGATAGTTGAGGAGTTGATTAAATAATGAAAATACTAGGTATGGATACATCTTCTATGGCAGCAAGTGTGTCAGTTGTAGAAGGTGATAGCTTAATATGTGGGTTTACAGTAAATAACAAAAAAACTCATTCGCAAAAACTTATGCCAATGATAGAAAGTATGTTGAACATGAGTGATTTAAGTATAAAAGATATAGATTTATTAGCTATATGTATAGGTCCTGGCTCATTTACAGGTCTTAGAATAGGTATGGCTACAGTAAAAGCTATGGCTCATGTAAATAATATACCAATAATAGCAGTGAATTCTTTGGAATCCCTAGCAAATAACATGAATCTATGTGAGAGGAAGATATGTTGTATATTAGATGCACAGAAGAATCAAGTCTATTCAGCTAAATATAAACTTGAGAATGGAGAGCTAATAGAATTAGAGGGTGTTAATGTTGTAGAATTTGATACTTTATTAGAGGAAATAGTATCAAGTGATGAAGAATTTATAGTAGTTGGAGAAGCTGTATATAAATATAAAGATAGGTTAGAGAATGTAAAAAATATAAAAATACCTTCGCCAGTTAACAATGTGTCTAATGCAGGAAGTTTATGTTCTTTGGCATTAAGTAAATATAATAAAAATATAGATGTACATACTTGTTATACAATAAATCCTATGTATATCAGAAAATCTCAAGCTGAAGTACAATATGATGAAAAAATGAAGAGGCTAAATGATGAAAGATAATACAAAACTAATAGTAGATGATATAAAAATAGAAGAAATGACTATTAAAGATATAGATGAAGTTTTTGAAGTAGAAAAAAATTGTTTTGAAGATTATTGGTCAAAAGAATCTTTTAGAAAAGAGTTATCTAATGAAGTAGCAAGGTATATAGTCGCTAAACTAGATGGAAAAGTTGTTGGATATGTGGGAATTTGGCTTATACTTGATGAAGGGCATATAAATAATGTGGCTGTTCATAGTGACTACAGAGGCAAAAAAATAGGAGACAAGTTGATAAAAGGTATAGTTGATTTGTGCAAAGACAATAATATTGTGTCTATGACATTAGAAGTTAGAGCATCAAATAAAATAGCACAAAATCTATATAGAAAATATGGATTTAAAATGGGTGGAATAAGAAAAGAATACTACAGTGATAATAAAGAAGATGCAATTATAATGTGGAACCAATTAAAGGAGGTGTAGAGTTTATGAGTGATATAATAACATTAGCTATAGAGAGTAGTTGTGATGAAACAGCTGCATCAGTTTTAAAAAATGGTAGAGAAGTACTTTCAAACATAATCTCTACCCAAATAGAAACACATAAAAAGTTTGGTGGTGTAGTCCCAGAAGTAGCCTCAAGAAAACATGTGGAAAATATTGATATAGTTGTCCAGGAGGCTTTAGATAAAGCAAATATAGGATTTAATGATATAGACCATATTGCAGTTACATATGGACCTGGGTTGGTAGGAGCTTTACTAGTAGGCTTATCTTATGCTAAAGCACTTGCATATACTTTGAATATACCACTTGTAGGAGTAAATCACATAGAAGGTCATCTAAGTGCAAACTATATAGAGCATAAGGATTTGAAACCTCCTTTTATAACATTAATAGTATCTGGAGGTCATACCCACTTGGTTGAGGTCAAAGACTATGGTAAGTATGAAATCTTAGGAAAAACTAGAGATGATGCATCTGGAGAAGCATTTGATAAGATTTCAAGAGCGATGAATCTAGGCTATCCAGGAGGACCTATTATTGATAATCTCGCCAAAAAAGGAAATAAGCATGCTATAGAGTTTCCAAGAGCATATTTAGAAGAAGATAGCTATGATTTTAGTTTTAGTGGATTAAAATCTTCTGTGTTAAACTATCTAAATGGAAAAAGAATGAAAAATGAGGAAATAGTAGTTGAAGATGTAGCAGCATCTTTTCAAGAGGCTGTGGTAGAAGTTTTATCTACTAAAGCACTAAAAGCAGCAAGAGATAAAGGCTACAATATTATAACTCTTTCTGGTGGAGTTGCTTCTAATTCAGGGCTCAGAGCTAAAATAACAGAGATTGCAAAAGATAGTGGTATCACTGTTAAATATCCGCCTTTAATTTTATGCACAGATAATGCAGCGATGATTGGGTGTGCAGGATATTATAATTTTATAAATGGTAAAACACATGATATGAGTTTAAATGCAGTTCCAAATTTAAAAATAAATCAGTAATATGAAATAAATTTATAAATATATTAAAGAATTGTTTCAGAAAAATAAATATAAGTAAAAATAAATACAATCAAAATAAATATAGTATATGTTAAAACTTGAAGTAAAACGATGTATAACCTTTATATTCTAATGAATTGCAATACATTTAGGATATAAAGTTTATCTTTGGTGTGAATTTACTTCAAGTTTAATTTTTTTGTAGAAAGATTATTTTAAAAAGTGGGTAATATACCCTTTTTTTCCCTTATTAAAAAGTTTTATACTAATTATAGAAAGATTAAGGAGGGGAAGAAATGAGTCAAAGTAAAGAAGACAAAATAAGAAGTATTTTAGAAGCAAAAAATATTAAGGCAAATTTTCAAGATAAAGAAAATTTAGATGAATTTAGTGAAAAAAAAGCAAGTAAAAGGGCTGATGATTTATTAAATGTATATTATAATACATTGTCTACAGCTGATATGGAATTTCCATATTGGTATAATAGAGAATATAGAAAATCAGATGGTGATATACCTGTAGTTAGAAGAGCTAAAGCTCTTAAATCTGCTTTTTCTCATATGACACCAAATATAATACCAGGCGAGAAGATAGTAATGCAAAAAACACGCCACTATAGAGGGTCATTTCCAATGCCTTGGGTAAGTGAGAGTTTCTTCGTAGCTCAAGGGGAACAAATGAAAGAAGAAGCAAATAAGTTAGCTAGTAACACAGCAGATGAACTTACAAAATTTGGTTCTGGTGGGGGAAATGTAACTGAGAGTTTTGGAAATGTTGTTTCAATAGCTGGTAAATTTGGAATGAGAAAAGAAGAAGTACCTGTACTTGTAAAAATGGCTAAGGAATGGGTTGGAAGATCAGTTGAAGATTTAGGTTTTCATTATGAGAAAATGATGCCAGATTATGATTTAAAAGAAAAATTAATGAGTACACTTATTTGTATGTTTGATTCAGGATATACACTTCCTCAAGGTAGAGAAGTTATAAACTATTTTTATCCTTTGAATTATGGGCTAGATGGAATCATAGAAATGGCAAAAGAATGTAAGAAAGCAGTTGCAGGAAACGCATCTGGAGATGGACTTATTGGAATGGACCGTCTATATTTCTATGAAGCAGTTGTTCAAGTTATTGAAGGTCTACAAACTTGGATTTTAAATTATGCAAAACATGCAAAATATTTAGAAAGTATAGAGAAAGATTTAGAAGCTAAAAAAGAATATTCAGATTTAGTGGAGATATTAGAGCACATTGCACACAAACAACCTCGTACATTTAGGGAAGCGCTTCAATTGACTTATACAATCCATATAGCATCAGTAAACGAAGATGCTATATCTGGTATGTCTATAGGGCGCTTTGGTCAAATCTTATATCCTTGGTATGAGCAAGATATAGAAAAAGGAATAATCACAAAAGAAGAAGTAATTGAATTATTAGAACTTTATAGAATAAAGATTACTTGTATTGACTGTTTTGCTTCAGCAGGAGTAAATGGAGGAGTATTATCAGGAAATACATTTAACACATTATCTATAGGTGGACTAAGAGAAGATGGCTCTACAGGAGCAAATGAATTAGAAGAATTACTATTAGAAGCAAGTATGAGATGTAGAACTCCTCAACCTAGTTTAACTATGTTGTACGATGAAAAACTTCCAGAAGATTTCTTGATGAAGGCTGTTGAATGTACAAAGCTTGGTTCTGGTTATCCAGCATGGGTAAACAACTCAAATGGGACAACTTTCATGATGAGACAATTTGGCGATGAGGGTATGACTGTTGAAGAAGCTAGAGCTTTTGCATTAGGCGGATGTCTAGAAACATCTCCAGGATGTTGGAAACAATTAACTTTAAATGGGAAAACATATTCTATAGCAGGTGGAGCAGGGCAAACAGCTGGTTCTGGAGTGCATTTTTTAGCTAATCCTAAAATATTAGAACTTGTTCTTATGAATGGTAAAGACCATCGTATGAATGTGCAAGTATTTGAACCTCATAATAAACCTCTAAATACATATGAAGAGGTCGTAGAAGTATTTAAAGATTATTATAAACAAGCAATAAATGTCCTTGAAAGAGCAAATAATATTGAATTAGATATATGGAGAAAGTTTGATACTTCTGTAATAAATTCGCTATTAAAACCAGATTGTTTAGACAAGGGTCAACATATAGGAAATATGGGATACCGTTATAATGCGACATTAAATGTAGAAACTTGTGGTACTGTTACTATGGTTAATTCATTTGCTGCACTTAAAAAACTTGTATATGATGATAAAGAATTTACACTTGAAGAAATGAAAGAGGCTATTTTGAATAACTTTGGATTTAAAGATGCTTTAGAAGTTGGAAACTATTCTATGGCAGACCAAGTAAAAGTAGATAAAACTGGTAAATATGATGCTATCTACAAGGCCTGTCTTGATGCACCTAAATACGGAAATAATGATTTATATGCAGATAGCATTCTTAAAAACTATGAAGTATGGCTAGCAAAAGTGTGCGAAGAAGCACAATCTTTATATGCTAAAAAAATGTATCCTTGTCAAATATCTGTTTCTACACATGGACCACAAGGAGCTGCCACTTTAGCTACTCCAGATGGTAGACTAAGTGGAACAACATATTCAGATGGCTCAGTCTCTGCATATGCAGGAACTGATAAAAATGGTGTCTATGCATTATTTGAGTCTGCAACTATTTGGGACCAAGCAGTAGTTCAAAATTCTCAGATGAATTTAAAACTTCATCCAACAACAATTAAAGGACAACAAGGTACTAAAAAATTATTAGATTTAACAAGAAGTTATTTAAGAAAAGGTGGTTTCCATATTCAATACAATGTCGTGGATTCTAAAACATTAAAAGAGGCACAGAAAAATCCTGATAATTATCGTCAATTGATGGTGCGTGTTGCTGGATTTACTCAATACTGGTGTGAATTAGGAAAACCAATACAGGATGAAGTAATTGCTAGAACAGAGTATGAAGGGGTGTAAAATATGAAAAAACATAGTGATTGTATGAATTTTTGTGCAGTAGATGCTACAAAAGGAATTTGTAGACTATCAAAACAAATGCTTAACTTAGATGATGAAGCTTGTGAAGAATTAAAAGTGATGCCAAAATGTAAAAATTGTAAAAATTTCGTTGATGTTAATGATGAAGGTATAGGCAAATGTGTTGGTCTTGAAAAGGAAGACTGGGTATATTCAACATTAAATGCAATTACTTGTGAAGGACATATGTTTAATGAGTAGCCAAAATCAACTAGCAGGTATGATTTTTGATGTACAAAGCTTTTCAGTTCATGATGGACCAGGTTGCAGAACAACTGTATTTTTAAATGGATGTCCACTTAGTTGTAAATGGTGTGCAAATCCTGAAAGTTGGACTGTAAGACCCCATATGATGTTTAGTGAGTTATCTTGTAAATATGAAGATGGGTGTACTGTATGTCATGGTAAATGTAAAAAAGGTGCATTGAGTTTTAATCTTGATAATAAGCCAATTATAGATTGGAACATATGTAAAGACTGTGAAAGCTTTGAATGTGTCAACTCATGTTATTACAATGCGTTTAAGTTATGTGCGAAGCCTTATACTGTAGATGAACTTATAAGAGTAATTAAACGTGATTCTAATAATTGGAGAAGTAATGGAGGAGTAACATTTAGTGGGGGAGAACCACTACTTCAACATGAATTTTTACATGAAGTATTATTGAAATGTCATGAGATAAATGTACACACTGCTATTGAGACGAGTGCATGTGTTTCCAATGAAATTTTTAATAAAATATTTAAAGATATTGATTTTGCATTTATTGATATAAAGCATATGGATAGAGAAAAACACAAAGAGCAAACAGGTGTGTATAATGATTTAATATTGGAAAATGTATCAAATCTTGCTAACTCTGACTGGAAAGGAAGATTGGTACTTAGAGTTCCAGTTATAGCAGGATTTAACGATAGTACTGAAAATATAAGTGATATTATATCTTTTATGCACAAAAACAACTTGGTAGAGATTAACTTATTACCATTTCATAGGCTAGGAGAATCAAAGTGGATTCAATTAGGTAAGGAGTATGAGTATTCTGATAAGGGCGATGTTGATGAAGAGCATCTTGAAGAGTTACAATATATATTTTTGGATAATGGTATTGCTTGTTATGTTGGTCATGAGACAGCTTTCTAAAAGTAAATAATATAAGGTTAATTAAAAAGGATGTTACACTAAAAGCTAGAGTGACATCCTTTTTATATAGTTTAAATTATGATTAGAAGATATATTACGTTTACTTTATTGTAGTAAATGTAATATGGTAAAGCATGAATATGAAAAAATTTAATAGAATCTATTTTATAAACAACTAAAATAAATTATCAATGAAAGGTACAAAAAGTATAGAGAGTATTATAGATGTCCGTTTTTTACAAGATTAAAATATGTACTATATGATACAATCAACTATACTATTTCAATAAGGTTTGTAATTTCTTTATTTATATAATATCCTATTGAAATCTATATAGTTTAATTTTATTTATAAGATATAAATAAAATATATGTATATCAAGGAGGTAATATGAAGTTTGTAAATGCTTTAATAGTGGTTAAAGATATTGAGAAATCAAAAAAGTTTTATTATGATGTTTTAGGATTAAATGTAACCTGTGATTTTGAAGAAAATGTTGTGTTAGAAGGTAATATATCATTACAAGAAAAAAAACTTTGGTTAGAGTTTATTAATAAGAGTGATAATGAAGTACAATTCAATGGAAATGATGCAGAGTTATATTTTGAAGAAGAATATTTTGATATTTTTGTTGAAAGATTGAGTACAATGAAAGATATAAATTATATTCATCTGGTTGTAGAACATAGTTGGGGTCAAAGAGCAATTAGATTTTATGATTTAGATGGTCATATTATTGAGGTTGGGGAAACTATATCATCTGTATGTAGACGTTTTTTAGATAGTGGACTTTCAATGAATGAGGTGGCTAAAAGAATGGATGTAACTATTGAATATATTGAATCAGTTTTAAACTAGGTGATAGATTATATTAAAATAAAGGCGTTAGCAAATCTATGCTTTCGCCTTTATTTATTATATTCTCTAAATAATCTATAAAATGTTATTGAATTTTTTCTCTAGAAATATATAATTTTGAATCCTCTGCTTTATCTTCATACTCAATTCCCTTGTTTTTTTTCATAAATATGTATAGAGGGGCTATTAATAACATTGCTCCTAATCCTATTAAAACTCTATTTTGAGTTATAGGTTTTGCCATATCTTCTGCCCAAGCTTGTTGTAACAGCCATAAACTACCTAAAATAGCTACTATTGGTATAACTGGACCAAATGGAATCTTAAAAGAGCCTTGAATATCTGTTCTTTTTCTTAAAACTATTACTGACAAACAAGTTGGGATATACTGAGCAAATCTTGCAATTACGCTCATTACTGCAAGTTGTTCAAAACTTCCAGTCAATACAAGTGGTATACAACAAATTAAAGATATAATTATTGCTACATATGGAGCATCATATTTATTTGTTTTTCCTATAAATGATGGAAGAGAACCTTCTTCTGCTAGAGAAGAACCACATTTAGGAGTTACTATTGAAGAACCTATATTTATACCAAATATAGATATTAATGTAGCTACAGATATAAATACCTTACCATAGTTACCTAAAAACACACTTGAAGCATCTGCAATTGGAATACTATTTTCAAATAGTTTATCTCCAAGTATACCCATACAGACAACTTGAATTAAAATATAAATTATTGCACATATAAATATTGTAGTTATTAAGGCAATTGGAAGATTTTTTTTAGGGTTTTCCATTTCTCCACTTGCTACGATAAATGATTCAAATCCAGTAAATGCGTAAAATACCAATATGATAGCTGGTCCCATGCTAGAGTTAACTACGTTACCTGAAGGGGCAATATTTCCGAATTTTATAAAGAATATTCCGACTATTACAAAAACTATTAGTGGTACTAATTTAGCTATAGTTATTACATTATTCATTATCTTTGTACTTTTAATTCCAAATAAGCTATTTATAGAAAGTAGTGTTACTAATACTGCTGCTATATAGCCCTTGTATTCAGTTGCAGCTTCTGGCCAAAATGAACCTAAAGCTGTTGCAAATCCTACTGCTAGAGTAGACCATGATATAATTCTTATAACCCAAGACATGGTACCAACTTCAAAGCCTATAAAATCTCCAAATGCTTTTTTGGAATATAGATATGCACCACCATTTTTATCAAACATACTTCCAACTTCTGCAAAACATAAAAGTATTGATAGAACTAAAATTGTAGCAAAAATGTATATAAATATACTGTTTTGACTTGCTAGGTTATAAACTTTACCTGGTAGTAAGAATATACCTGAACCTATTATACTATTAATTCCTAATAATATCATACTAAATAACCCTAATTTTTTAGCCTTTTCCATATTAATTTATCTCCTATTCTTTTATTAATTACTGTATTAATTAAAATATAAAGTATTCATTACATGCATCATAACACCTATTGGAAGACAATTCTCATCTATATTAAAGCTAGATGTATGTAGAGGTGAAATTAATCCCTTTTCTTCATTTTTACAGCCTAAATGAAAGAATGCCCCCTTGCAATGTTCTGTATAAAAAGAAAAATCCTCACCACCTAAAGAAGGGTTTGGTCTTAATATAAATTTTTCTTCTCCAAATAATTCTTTAGTACTTGAGATAACAGTATTTACTAATTCCTTTTCATTTATAACAGCTGGATAATTTTCATCACTTACATGCAATGTTCCAACACATCCAAATGCAGATGCAGTGTCTTCAACAATCTTAGATATCTTATCAATCATAAAGTTTCTTGTTTTGCCATTTAAAGTTCTTAAAGTGCCTTCTAGTTTTACATCCTCACATATTACATTGTGTGCATCACCACCATATATTTTACCTATAGTTAAAACAGCAGCATTATTTGGTTCTAAGTTTCTACTTATTATAGTTTGTAATGATGTAACAATTTGTGATGCTGTAACTATTGCGTCAATACCATTTTCAGGGTATGCACCATGAGCTCTTTTGCCTTTAACATTTATCGTTATAGTGTCAACACTAGCATTTAATGTGTCATACTTTGTTTCAATAAATCCTGTCTCAATATGTGGCATAACATGAAGTCCAAATATATAATCAGCTTTAGGATTTTCCAGACATCCATCTTCAACTAAGAATTTTGCTCCTCCAAAGCCTTCTTCTGCTGGTTGAAATAAGAACTTTACATTTACGTTTAATCTATCTTTTATTGAATTTAAAACTTTACACGCTCCAAGTAGCATAGTTGTATGTGCATCATGACCACAAGCATGCATTTTTCCAGAATGTATTGATTTATAAGGTATATTATTTTCTTCTTCTATAGGAAGGGCATCCATATCCGCTCTTATACAAATAGTTTTATCTGCATTTTCTTTTAAAATATATGCCATAATCCCATTGTGTTTTGTAAATTCAATATAATCAATTCCTATTTCTTCTAAATAAGAAATGACTTTTTGCTTGGTAAGGTTTTCTTCAAGAGCCAATTCTGGAATTTTGTGCAATTCTCTTCTTACATTTATTAGCCAAGGTTTTATAGAATTACAATTTTCTATTACAAAATCTTTTTCTAATTCTTTAGTTTGATATTCTAATTTTAAAGCCTGTTGCATCTTTATTCCTCCAATTACTTTTTATTGTTTGGTTAATTATAGTAGCAATTATTGTGCCATAATTTTTAAGGAATAAATTTTGTTTTTTATAAGAATTTTGCAATAAAATAATCATTTATTTGTTGACAAAATATAAAAATGATTATTTTATTGCAATTTTCCAAAAAAAGTATTGTTTTAAATAAGAATAAGCTTATATATTAGCCTATATAAAAATAATAGGAATTATTAAACTTATCCTATTCCTATTAATTCCTATTGATTACACATGAAATAATGTACTATATTTACACATTTGAAAAATAAAAAATCTATTGAGGAAGCGTCTTGCACCTGAATAGATTTCTTTGTTTAATATATTATAATTTTAATTTATTGTAAAAGTCTTCTCCTTGTTGAGTTATTTTACTTCCATATCTCCCTGAACCACAAATTATAAGTTCTTCTTTTTTCAGATATTCAAATATTTTTTTAATTTTACCTTCTGTGATTTGGATATTTTTATCTAGTAATGTCTTTAAAATTAGTCCTCTACCAATTCCAACATCTGATTCCTTATTTAAAATTAATATCTCAAGTATATTTAATATATCATTTTTATTATATTTTAATTTTAATGATGAATTTTTGTTATTTAAAGTTCTTAAATTTGGGGGTAAATCTTTTTCTAGTATAATATCATCACACATAATATTTAAATAAGATGTTACGTTTTGGAGTTCTCTTATATTACCTTTCCATGTATAGTTTTGTATAAGCTTTTTGGCCTCTGGTGTAATTACTAATTTCTTATTAATTAAATCTTCCATGATAATTAATATATCTTCTTTTCTTTCTCTTAGAGGAGGGATGTTTATTGGAATTGTATTTAATCTATAATATAAATCCTCCCTAAACTGGCTCTTATCAATCATTTGTTCTAAGTTCTTGTTTGTAGCAGATATGATTCTAACATCTATATTAATTACATTGTGAGAGCCAACTGGCATTATTTGTTTTTCTTGAAGAACTCGAAGTAGTTTTGTTTGTAATTCTAAGGGCATATCGCCTATTTCATCTAAGAAAATTGTCCCATTATTAGCAAGTTCGAATAATCCTTGTTTTCCATCTTTTAGACCTCCAGTAAAAGTTCCCTTATCATATCCAAATAACTGACTTTCTAGTAAATTCTCAGGGACGGCCGCACAATTTACTGCTATAAAGGGCTGATTTTTTCTATTTGAATTATTATGAATAGATTGTGCTATTAGTTCTTTACCAGTTCCACTTTCGCCTCTGATAAGTATACTTAGGTCAGACTTAGAAACTTTCTTAGCTAAATCTATGCATTCAATCATCTTAGGGCTATCTGTTTTTATATCTTTAAATGTATATTTTGCTATTTGTCCCTTTTCCCTTAATTTCTTAGTAAGATTTTGTTCTAATTTTTTTATATATGTTATTTCTTGTAAACTATAGTATGTACCCATCTTTTCATCTCTATTGTATATATTTTTTTTATTTACATTTATATATTTTTTATTGAACATAATAACTTTGTCCAGTATTTCTTTTTCATTTAATAAAACCTTTAAACTATCTGTAAATATTTCTTCAATATGCTTTCCATATATATCTTCTTTTATGTCTAAGATGTCTTTTACTTTACTATTATATGTATTTATTTCACCATCTTTTGAAGTAAATAGTATGCCATCCTTTGACAAGTTTAATATTGTATCTAATTCTTCTATTTTTAAGAACAGTTCTTTATATTTATCTTTTATACCAGTATCCAGACTTATTATCTCCTCTGAATATTTTACTAGTTTAGATTGTATTTCTTTTGAATCAATTTGTAATAAGTTTATTATTTCTATAAAAGTTGATATATCTATATATCTATGGCCTAAATCAAATATATCTGAGATAAAGCTAGGTACTTTTTCTGGAACTCCTGGAGTTATAGCTATCTTTATATCTTTATAAGTATTGTCATTCATATATGGGATTGGTCTGATATTAGTTACTCCGATTTTATAAAACAAACTTATAGTTTCTAGAGTAGTTTCATCGGAATCATTTACGATTAGAGCATTTGTTCCCTGTGGTAAAGATAATAAATTATATATTTTATCTTCCTTAAAAGTTCTTCTTATCACAATAACTTTTTTCTTATCTAATATATTATTTATGATTTTATCTAATCTTTCTACTGACATTACTAATATCACATCATCATTTATAATGTCATTATCATTTATTTCATCTATAAAGTATCTGTTAATATTTATATAATCTCCAAAAACTAATTTTAAATTATTTTCTAAAAAATCTATTAAATCTTTTCTACTATCATTTACCAATGCAACTGATTTTTTCATTAACTTCTCCTTATATAATAGATAGCCTCTAATAAAATGCTTGTATAGGGCTATATAATTTTTATAATTTAAATTTATCAAATAAAAAAGAAAGTGTCTATCCATGACTTTATAAAAGTCACCTTAAGACACTTTCTTACTTATAATTAAATCTTGTCACCAAATCCCCCTAATTGTTGCTTAAAATTAAAACTGTATGTATATTTTTCATTTCTATTCGATTAAATTATAATATACACCTAAAAAATTTATTTTAATAAATTCTATTGATAAAATAATTTCATAAATATAGAATTGTATTAAAATAAATAATGTATGAAAATATATATGTATAAGTTTATTCTGCGTGAGTAGAATGGATTTGTCAAGATTAATTTAATAGTAATAGTGTCTTTTATTAAAAATAATATAAATTTAAATATATAAATAAAACGTTTTATACAATATACTATAAAGGAGAACTTTGATGAAAGCAGAAAAAACAAGCATATACCCAATTATTAAAAATAATTTAAATCAAGTATCAATTGTTGAATATAAAAAAGGTCAGAGATTTGTAGCATCAGATAAAGATTTACAAGAAGTATTTTTCATAATAGAGGGAGTTGCTTTAGTAGAATGTACGACTAGAGGGGGAAATAAATTTCTTGTTGACATTGTACCTGAAAATGAATTTATAGGTAAAATCAGTTATATATATGAACATAATTTGAAATGCGATATATTTGCAAAGACCAATATAAAATTATTTCGATTTGAGAAACATATCTTTGAAGAATTTTATCTTAAACCAGATTTTATTGCACTATTTCATAGCAAATGCACAAGAAGAATATATGAGCTATATAAAACTAGAATGGTAAGAGAGTTATTTTCTTGCACAGAAGTTATTGCATATTGTATTTTTAAAAAACAAGAAAATAATGTCTGCAATATAAAAGCTATTCGCCATTTTAGTGAAATATATTCTATTAGTAGAAAAAGTAGGTATTATTCGCTATTAAAATTAACTGAGAAGGGGATAATAAAAAAAATAAGCAATACATATGAGATTTTAAATTATGATGAATTACATAGGTTGTCATTTGAAGTAAAAGAGTTTTTGGAAGATGAATAGAGGATATAGAAATAGTCTCATTGAAAATAAAAAATATCTTAATTGTTTTCAATGAGACTGTTTATAAATATTATATACTTATAAGGTATAGTATCGTTATTAGTCAATTTCCTTTACTATATTAATAGCCCACTTTTTAGATAAGGCTCTAGGAACACCAAATATAAATTTAACTACTTCTTCACTATAAGTGAGTAGAACAAGAATAAATATAGGAGCTCCTTTAAATGCAGCTATAAAAGTTAAAGGGATAGAAGCTAACCACATACATCCTAATTCTAAAAATAGAGCATATTTAGTATCTCCACCACTTCTTAAAATACCAATTATGACTAATGTATTAAAGGATTTAAGAGCCATTAGTACTCCCATTATGAAGAATATCTTAGTTATATCAGAAGATAAACTATCAGAGACACTAAACATCTTTAATAATAATGGTATATTTAAAATTAAAATAATTCCAAGTATTAAGCCAGCTAAAAATACCAGTATAGAAAACTTTTTAGCATACTCAATAGCTCTTTTAATATGGTCAGCTCCAAGTTCATTTCCAAGCATAATAGATGCACCAGATGCAATACATACAGCCGTCATTATGAAAAAATTACCTGTGCTGGTTGCTATTTGACTTGCTGCTATGGCTGATGTACCTGCTCTTGCATATGCAACAGAATACAGAACAGTTCCAACTGCCCATACAGAGTCATTTACAAATATAGGAAAGCTTTTTGATGAAAAAGATTTTATAAAAATCTTATCAATAGCTTTTAAATTTTTCAAACCGAATTTTAATATATAGTCCTTTTTATAAAAATAAACGTAAGTAATCATTAAAATTAGTTCACATATTCTAGCAATAACAGTTGCTAATGCTGCACCTTTTACACCCAATGCAGGAAGACCAAAATTACCAAATATAAATCCATAATTTAAAACAACATTTGTTACAAGAGCAAATGCACTACAAATCATACCTAACTTAGGATTTCTAACACCTCTGGAACCAGTACTAAATACTGTACTTATAGCTATTAATGGATAGCTAAATACTGCAATACTAAAGTAATCTATACAAAGTTTTACAACTTCTGAATCATAAGAAAATATGTGTATAATTGGTTCTGGTGTTAGTAAAGCAGGAATAACAAATACAAAACTTAGGACAATGGCCAATACACAAGTAAGTCCTGTGACTTTTCTTATGTTACTTATATCTTTCTTTCCATAAAACTGTGAAATAAAAACTCCAGCTCCTCCTGTAATACCAGATAGGGACATATTAAAAAGAAAGAAAAACTGGTTTGCAACTCCAACTGAAGCTACAGATACCTCCCCCAAACTACTTATCATAACTGTATCTATTACATTGACAGAAGTAGAAATTAAGTTCTGTATGATAATAGGTATACATAAAGATAGAAGTATTTTATAAAATCTTTTATTTTCGTCTTTTAAAGAAAATAGTTCTTGCAAATAATCCTCTCCTTTTTACATAAATTCTTCCCACTCATCATATAGAGAGGCAAGGTTATTTTCTAGATTAATTTTTTCTTGGCTAACTTCTTTAGCCTTATCTGGATTAGAGTATACTTCTTCTTGACATAAAAGTATATCTAATTCTTCAATTTTAAGTTCTAACTTTTCAATTTCTTTTTCTATGTTTTGTCTTTTTATTCTATTCTTCTTTTCTACTTCTCTTTGTTCTCTTTCTTTTCTTTTTTCATCTTTTATTTGAGTTCTAGTTTTTTCTTCTTTTTCTTCTAGAAGACTCATCTCTTGGATTTGCCTTTTTTTATCAATATAATAATCATAATTTCCTAGGTACTCAGTAATTCCATTTTCATCTAAAACTAAAATCTTATCAACAACTGTATTTAGAAAATATCTATCATGTGATATTGTAAATATAGTCCCATCATAATTAGTTAATGCCTCTTCAAGAACTTCTTTAGAATCAATATCTAGGTGGTTAGTAGGCTCATCTAATAATAATAGATTTGCATTTGATAATATAAGTTTAAGTATGGCAACTCTAGCTCTTTCTCCACCACTTAATGTAGAAATCTTTTTAAAAACTTCTTCATCAACAAATAAAAATGCTCCTAACATATTTCTCAAGGTAGTTTGAGTAAGATGCGTATTATTTTCCCAAATCTCATCAATTATTGTGTTATCTAAATTAAGGGTTTTTTGTTCCTGATGGAAGTAAGAAACGTGTACATTAGTCCCAAATTTAATATTACCACTAAGAGGTTGTAATTCGTTAGTTATTATTTTAAATAATGTAGATTTACCAATACCATTTGCACCAATAAGAGCTACCTTTTCTCCTCTATATATATCTAAATCCAAATCTTTAAAAAGTATTCTTTCCCCATAACCCATGGATACATCTCTGATTTGAAGAACATCATTACCACTCTGGACAGAAGGAGTAAATTGTATACGAGCTTTTTTTCTATAAGCTTCTGGCTTATCTAGAACATCTACTTTATCCAATGCTTTTTCTTTACTTCTTGCACGTTTTAGATGTTTTTCTCTACCATAAGCTTTAAGTCTTTCTATTGATTCTTCCTGCTTTTTTATTTCTTTTTGCTGGTCTTCAAATTTTTTAAGTTCTAATTCTTTTTCTACTTTAGATAACTCAACAAATTTAGAGTAGTTACCATTATATACTTTAAGTCTTTTATTATGAACCTCAAAAATTCTATTTACAGATTGGTCTAGGAAATATCTATCATGAGATATTAACATAATAGTACCTTTATATTGTTTTAAAAATACTTCCAACCATTCTATAGCTTCAGAATCTAAGTGGTTAGTCGGTTCATCAAGTAACAATAAAGTTGGTTTTTTAAGAAGTAATTTTCCTAAAAGAACCCTAGTTTTTTCACCACCAGAAAGTATACTTATTGGTTTATCCATATCATTTTCACTAAATCCTAATCCTTTTAAAACACCTTTGGCTTCAGATTTATAACCATATCCATTTAAATCTGAAAATAATTCCAGTTTATGTGAATATTCGTCCATTATTTTTTCTAGAATTGGAGAGTCTGTTTTTGTACTTTCTTCTGAGATTTTAACCTCTAATTCTCTTAGATAAGATTCCATCTCTATCAAATTTTTAAAAACTTCTAACACTTCTTCTAAAATAGTATTATCCGAATAAAAATTGGTATTTTGTTCTAAATATCCGATTTCACAATCTTTAGAAGTGTAAATATCTCCACTATCATAACCATAAATTCCTGAAATTATTTTAAATAAAGTAGTTTTTCCAGTACCATTAACCCCGATTATACCAATTTTATCGCCTTCATTTACTGTAAAACTAATATTTTCTAATATAGAATCTATACCAAAACTTTTATTTAAGTTATTACATGACAAAACAATCATAAATTTCTACCTCCTTGAACTATCTAAAATTATAATGTTTTGATATAATATAATCAAGGTTATATGTATTAGTTTTGAAAAAGAAATATTTTATTGTGAATCAAACAAAAAAGAGGACACTTTTAGGAGGTGAAGATGTTGGGAAATAAAAATATATCAATGGCAGTTATAAGAAGGCTCCCAAAATATCATAGATATCTTGGAGACTTATTAGATAGGGATATACAAAGAATATCTTCTAAAGAATTGAGTGATATAATAGGTTTTACTGCTTCTCAAATAAGACAAGACCTAAACAACTTTGGTGGATTTGGACAACAAGGATATGGTTATAACGTGGAGGCTCTTCATACTGAGATAGGTAAAATTCTTGGATTGGATCGACCATACAACGCAGTTCTTGTAGGAGCAGGTAACTTAGGACAAGCCATAGCCAATTATGCAGGATTTAGAAAAGCTGGATTCGAGATAAAAGCTTTATTTGATGCAAATCCTAGAATGATAGGTTTAAAGATAAGAGAATTTGAAGTATTAGATTCAGATACTTTAGAAGACTTTATAAAAAATAATGATATAGATATTGCTGTATTATGTATACCTAAAAATGGAGCGCAGGAAGTTATTAATAGAGTTGTAAAAGCTGGAATAAAAGGGGTGTGGAATTTCGCGCCATTAGACTTAGAAGTTCCGAAAGGTGTTATAGTTGAAAATGTAAACCTAACAGAAAGCTTATTTACCTTATCATATTTAATGAAAGAAGGAAAGTAGACAACTTAAACATATTAATAATCAGTGGTTATGAGAAGTATTGAGAAAGTCAGACGATTTAATATTAAATCCTCTGGCTTTTTGAAGTATTAGGATAAAATAAAGATTTAAATAATTTATATAAATAAATAATATTTAAGGAGAGTGATTTTAGTGGAGGAATTATGGTCAAAGGCTATTGAATTTCATGGTCATGAATGTCCAGGTTTGGCTATAGGATTTAAAGCAGCACTTGCAGCAAGAGAATACTTAGGATGTAAACAATCAGGAGATGAGGAAATTGTATGCATTTCTGAAAATGATGCCTGTGGGGTAGATGGTATACAAGTAGTGCTAAGCTGTACAATGGGCAAAGGAAATTTACTACTTAGGCTGACTGGAAAATCAGTATATCATTTCTTTAATAGAGAAAATGGAAAATCTATAAGAATATATGTAAAATCTAAACCGTTTGACATGGACAGAGAAGGGTATAAAAAATACTTATTAGAAAGTGATTTTGAAGATATCTTTGAGATTACAGATACAAAGCTAAAACTTCCTGAAAAAGCAAGAATATTTAAATCTCTTAAATGTGAAGTATGTGGTGAATTTGCACCTGAGCAGTATATAAGGATTCAAGAAAATAAAAAAGTATGCCTTGATTGCTTTGATAAATATGAAAGATTTTATGAAGAGGATTAAATTTATATTAAATTAAAAGTATCTAAATGTAGATTAATAGTATATTAAGAAGAGAAATATATAGAATATAACAAATTATATAAATTATGATACTTGAATTATACATAATTAAAAAGAGACTGATTAATATTGATAAAATAAAATCAGTCTCTTTATGAATAACGAATTATTATTCTGGTTGAGGTGCATCTACAGGACAAGCTCCTGCACAAGAACCACAGTCTATACAAGAACCAGCATCTATAACATATGCGTCGTCTCCAGCTGATATACAGCTAACAGGGCATTCAGCCTCACAAGCACCACAGCTTATACAAGCGTCAGTAATTTTATATGCCATTTTGAAATCCTCCCTTTTATATGTATTGTAATTCAATAACATTATAACAAATATTATTGAATATAACAATTAAATTAATTCTACAACAAAAACTTTATTGTGATATTCTTGTTTGAAAGTTTTACAATAAAGTTTAATCTGCTTATATTTTTATTTATCTTAAAGGGGCTTATTTTAAAAATAAAATTAAAGTTAAAGAATAGGGTATCGATTCTATTTAAAAATGTTATACTCTAAAAAAGTATATTTTATCTTAAAAACTATTAATACAAAGGGGGTTTAATATGAAAAATAAATTAGTTTACATATGTATTATGAGTATAGTGTTATTTGTAGTAGGATGTTCTAATAATCCAAATAAGGAAAGCAATATTAAAAAGGATTCTAAAAATAGCCAAAGTAAGGTTGAAGAAAAAAAAGAGCCTGTAAAAAAAGACATAACTATAAGTTTTGCTGGTGATGTAACTATGGGAAACTATAAAGGGTCATCTTATTATGGTAGTTTTGACCATGAATTTAAAAGACAAGGAGAAGATTATGATTATTTTCTTAAAAATGTAAAACCTATATTTGAAAAAGATGATTTAACAGTAGTTAATTTGGAAGGACCACTTACTACTGCATCAAATGCAAAAGAAAAGAAATTTGCATTTAAAGGGACTCCAGGGTATGTAAATATTTTAAAATCTGGAAGTGTAGAGGCAGTAAGTATCGCAAATAACCATTCAGAAGATTATTTTGAAGAAGGAATGAAAGATACACAGTTTATATTAGATGAAAATAAAATAAACTATTTTGGTCTTGGTAAAGATGTTGTTATAGATGTTAAAGGAATTAAGGTAGGTTTATTAGGATATAATGGATTATCAACTGAATATAATGAAAAGAATTTAAAACAAATGGAAGATGATATTAAAGCACTAAAGAAAAAATCAGATGTTGTTGTGGTGTATTTTCACTGGGGTATAGAATTAGATTATTATCCAGATAAAAAACAAAAAGATTTTGCTCATTATGTAATAGATAAGGGAGCTGATTTAGTTATGGGTTCTCATCCACATGTTATTCAAGGTATAGAAAAATATAAAGATAAGTACATAGCTTATAGTTTAGGAAATTTTTGTTTTGGAGGAAATAAGAATCCTTCTGATACAGATAGCTATATATATCAACAGACTTTTTCTTTTTCAGATGACAAATTAACTTCAATTAAAGAGCCAAATATAATACCAACATCAATAACATCTAGTAGTTTTAGAAACAATTATCAACCAAAAGTGCTGGATGGAAGTGAGAAAGATAGAGTTTTAAATAAACTAGAAAAAATAAGTAAAGATTTGAATAAATAAAATGTAAAAAAAAATAAATATATATATTTATTTTAATAATTTATATTTTGTTTAGGATATGGTAAAACGTGGTATTAAATAAGTAGATTTTAATAGTTAAATTATAATCAATTATAATAAAGCTATCTAATCTACTTTTTTAATATAAAAATATAAGGGGGAATTTGTAATGGCTTGTAACACTTGTAAAATGTGCGAAAGCGCAGACAAGAAATTAGAAAGTTTTGTAGCTTCAAAGGATGTTGAAACAGCATTTCATAGAACAGAAGATCAAAAAGTTAAATGTGGTTTTGGACTTCAGGGGGTTTGTTGTAGACTCTGTTCAAATGGACCATGTAGAGTAACTCCTAAATCTCCAAGAGGTATATGTGGAGCAGATGCAGACACTATAGTAGCAAGAAACTTTTTAAGAGCTGTAGCATCAGGAGCAGCTTGTTATTTACATGTGGTAGAAAATACAGCTAAGAATTTAAAGAATGTTGGAATAACTAAAGGTGTTATTAAAGGAGAAAAAACATTAAATCAATTAGCAGAGATGTTTGGAATTGAAAGTGATGAAAAATATGATAAATGTATAAAAGTTGCTGATAAAGTTATTAATGATTTATATAAATCAAGAGATGACAAAATGGAATTGGTAGAAAAAATAGCTTATGCACCTAGAGTGAAGAAATGGAAAGAGTTAGGTATAATGCCTGGTGGTGCAAAGTCAGAAGTTTTTGATGCAATAGTAAAATCATCAACAAATTTAAATAGTGATCCAGTAGATATGTTAGTTAACTGTTTAAATCTAGGTATATCAACAGGATTATATGGTCTTACACTAACTAATCTTTTAAATGATGTTATGTTAGGGGAACCAGTTATAAGAATGGCTCCTGTAGGATTTAATGTAATAGACCCAGACTACATAAATATAATGATAACAGGTCATCAACATTCAACATTTGCAAATTTCCAAGATAGATTAAAAGATGAAGATGTTATAAAATTAGCTCAAGCTGCTGGAGCAAAAGGCTTTAAGTTAGTAGGATGTACTTGCGTTGGTCAAGATTTACAATTAAGAGGAGAACATTATCAAGAAGTATTTGCTGGACATGCAGGTAACAATTTTACAAGTGAAGCAGTTTTATCAACTGGAGCAATAGATATAGTTCTCTCAGAGTTTAACTGTACTATACCAGGTCTTGAGCCAATAGCAGATAAATATAAAGTTAAAATGGTTTGCTTAGATGATGTTGCCAAAAAAGCAAATGCAGAATATATAGGATTAGACAGAAGTAAATTAGATGAACTTAGTAATACATTGATAGAAAAAGCATTAGAATCTTATAAGGAGAGAAGAGGAAGTGTTGAAATAGACATACCAAAAGACCATGGATTCGAGCAATCTTTAACTGGTGTAAGTGAAAAGAACTTAAAAGCGTTTTTAGGAGATTCATGGAAACCTCTCATTAATTTAATTGCAGAAGGAAAAATTAAAGGTGTTGCAGCTGTTGTAGGATGTTCAAATATGACAGCAGGAGGACATGATGTAAATACTGTTGAGCTTACTAAAGAATTGATTAAAAAAGATATCATAGTTCTTTCTGCAGGATGTTCTACTGGAGGCTTAGAAAATGTTGGTCTTATGTCACCTGGAGCAGAAGAATTAGCAGGAGAAAACTTAAAAGAAGTATGTAAGACTCTAGGGATACCACCAGTATTAAACTTTGGTCCATGTCTAGCTATAGGAAGACTAGAAATAGTAGCAACTGAATTAGCAGCTGAGCTTGGAATAGACTTACCACAATTACCATTGGTACTTTCAGCGCCACAATGGTTGGAAGAACAAGCATTAGCTGATGGAGCTTTTGGTCTTGCTCTTGGTTTACCTCTTCATTTAGCTTTACCTCCATTTATAACAGGAGGAAAATTAGTAACAGAAGTATTAACAGAAAAATTAAAAGACTTAACAGGAGGACATGTTATAGTGAATCCAGACCCTAAATCTTCAGCTAATCAATTAGAAGAAATAATAATAGACAGAAGAAAAAATTTAGGGTTAAAGGATGTGGAATGTAATGCATAGAATTTTTATAAATAAAGATTTATGTACAGGATGCAAGAGTTGTGTATTAGCATGTATGCTAAAACACAATAAAGACTATGATATGTATACTCTTGATTTAGAAAATATAGATAATGATAGTAGAGGACATATAGAGTTAGATAGCAAGCATAATAATCCAGTTCCAATTCTTTGTAGACACTGTGATGAACCTGAATGTGTATTAGCATGTATGAGTGGTGCAATGCATAAAGATAGCGAAAGTGGAATCGTTTCTTATGATGAAGAAAAATGTGGTTCATGTTATATGTGTGTAATGTCTTGTCCATATGGATTATTAAAGCCAGATGACAGAAGCAAGCAAAACATACTTAAATGTGATTTATGTAAAGATGAGGAATATCCTAGATGTGTAGCTAATTGCCCAAGTGGAGCAATTGAATTACAGAAGGAGGAAAACGATGAATTATGTAGTATTAGGAGCTAGTGCTGCTGGTATCAATGCAGTAAAAACATTAAGAGAATTAGATAAAGATTCAAATATAGTAGTAATTTCTAAAGATGAAAATATATACTCAAGATGTATGTTACATCATGTTATATCTGAACACAGAACTTTAAAACAAATAAATTTTGTTGATGAAGATTTTATGGAGAAAAATAATGTAAATTGGATTTCAGGTGAAACTGTTAAAGGTATAGATATAAATAAAAAGGTAGTTCAGACAGAAGATATTACTGTAAATTATGATAAGCTTTTAATAGCTACAGGTGCGTCTTCTGCTATTCCTCCAATAAAAAATTTAAGAGATGGAAATTTTGTATATTCTGTGAGAAACATAGATGATATTTATAAAATAAAAGAAAAAGCAGCAAACTCTAAAAATGTAGTTATAATAGGTGCTGGGCTAGTTGGTATAGATGCATTAGTTGGATTATTTAAATATGAGCAGTTAAATATTTCTGTAGCATTTATGGAAAAGTACATTTTAGATAGACAATTGGATGAATATACAGCTTCAGTATATGAAAACAAGTTTAAAGAAAAGGGTGTGAAATTTTACCCAAGTGCATCAATCCAAGAAATTGTCTTGGATGATAATAAAAATGTTAAAGGTGTTGCATTTTCAAATGGAGAGATTCTTGATGCTGATATGGTAATTGTGGCTACAGGAGTTAAACCAAATGCTGATTTTCTAGATGGAACAGGAATAGAATATGATAGAGGTATAGTAATAGATGATATGTGCCAAACAACACAAAAAGATATATATGCAGCTGGTGATGTTGTTGGTAAAAATGCTATTTGGCCTTTAGCAGTAAAGCAAGGAATTGTAGCTGCGTACAATATGGTTGGAAAAGATAAAAAGATAGAAGATGAATTTGCTTTTAAAAATAGCATGAATTTCATGGATATACCAACCATATCTATAGGTATGAATACACCAGTAGATAATAGCTATAAAGTATTAACTAGAGATGGGATTAATGATTATAAAAAATTCGTTTTTAAGGACAATATAATTTATGGAGCTGTTGTACAAGGCGATATTTCATATGTTGGTGTATTAACGTATTTGATAAAAAACAAAGTTGAAATATCTGATTTAGAAAATAGGATATTTGATGTATGTTATGCAGACTTTTTTAATATAAAAGAAAATGGAGAGTTTTGCTATAGTGTATAAAGATATATGTAGAGCAATGCTTACAATATAATAAATTAATCAATAGAGCTATTCTAGAATGAGTAATCTTGTTTAGAAATAGCTCTATTTTTATAACTAAGTTTAGATTATGTTATAGTTTGTAAAGATATTATTTTGAACAAGTATACATATATTCTCTAGTAAGAGGTAAATCGTTTTTTATACCTTTGGTGAAAAGTATCTGATGTATGTCTATAATACCAGTGTTGAAAGCAGCAGCACAAGAACAAAGGTATAAGTCCCACATTCTTATAAACTTATCATCAAACATCTCTTTAATCTTTGGAAGATTTTCATAGAAATTTCTTTGCCAGTATAATAAGGTTTTTACATAATGTAATCTTAAGTTTTCTACATCTATAGTATGATATTTGTAATCACTACAGATATGTATCATTTCTCTTAGACTAGGAATAACCCCTCCTGGGAAAATGTATTTTTTTATCCAAGGGTCTCCATAAGACTCTTTAAGACCACTTATATAGTGAAGTAAAAATAATCCCCCATCCTTTAGAACAGCATTTACATTTTTAATAAAAAGCTCATAATTTTCTCTACCAACATGTTCAAGCATACCAACACTTACAACTCTATCAAACATAAGGTCTGAGTTTTTAAGCTCTCTATAGTCCATAAGCTTTACTTCGAGATAATCTTGAAGATTTTCTTCCTGAATTCTTTTATTAAATTCTTTATATTGTTCTTCACTAAGTGTAATTCCAACACCATGAATCTTATATTTCTTTGCTGCTTCTATTAGTAAGAATCCCCAACCACAACCAATATCAAGAAGACTCATACCTTCTTTTAAATTTAGTTTAGTTAATATGTGGTGAACTTTATTGACTTGAGCCTCATAAAGAGTATCATTATCATTTCTAAAATATGCACAAGAATAACTAAGTGTATTGTCTAACCATAAACTATAAAAATCATTACCAATATCGTAGTGAGCATGTATTTCTTTCTTTTGATGTCTCATTGAATTTGATGAGTGTAATAGATGTTTTACAGCTGAATTATCAATATTGAATTTGTCTATTTGTCTTAAAAGTAGATTTAAAGTTAAGAATAAATCTCCTTCAATTTCAATATCTCTATTTATGTAGGCTTCTCCAAGTGCTAAAGATGTACTTTTTAGTAGTTCAGATTTGCTAATATCATTATTTACAATAACTTTAAACTGAGGAGAGCCATCTCCAATTAGAAATTCTTCTCCATCTTTAAGCCTAACTAGAAATGGTGTTTCGCCAAATCTTTCTAAATAGTCTCTTAAAAAATTTTTTGTAATATTCATATTACCAGCTCCTTCTAATGTAAATCCAGTAAGTTTTTCTTGCTTTAAAATATATTATATTCCTTTTTTTAAAAAAGTAAAATTTTTTCAATAAATTTTTTGTTTGAAGGAAATCTGTCTTTTGTAAGAGAATTTCATATTGTGGTATATTTTTTGCTTATAAAATTTCGTATTGGATATAATATTCAACTGTTAATGATATAATAATTTTAATCAATAAAGTGTAATAAAATTTTGAGTAAATAGCTTAAAGCTGTTTTATGAAGGAGATGTAAAATGGAAGTATATGCCTTGGTTGGGTCAAGTGGTACAGGAAAGAGTTTTAAGGCTTTAGAGTTTGCATATGAAAATGATATAGATTATATAATTGATGATGGAATTTTAATATATAAAAACAAGGTTTTAGCTGGAATATCAGCAAAACAAGCAAATACTACTATAGAAGCAGTTAAAAGAGCTATTTTTTATAATTTGGAGCATAGGAAAGAAGTTAGAGATACAATTAAAAATGAAAATATAAGCAAGATTCTTATTATTGGTACATCAAAAAAAATGGTTAATCAGATTGTAGATAGATTGTCAATTGAAGGAATCGATAAGTTTATAAATATTCAAGATATAAGCACTAAATATGAAATAGAAATAGCAAAACAATCTAGAAAAGAAGGAAATCATGTAATTCCTGTTCCAGCAGTTGAAATAAAAAGTATGGCAAGTGGTCTTAGTATAAATCCATTAAAGAGGCTTTTTAGAAAAGGAAATAATAGAAGTATGGTAGTTTTAGAAAAAACAATAATAAGACCAACCTTTAGCTATATTGGAAAATTTTATATCAATGAAGATGTAATTAAACAGATTATTGAATATGAAGTATACAACTTTGAAAGCATTGATAGAATAAATAAAATCAATATAGAGAATTGCAATAATTTTATGAATATTTTTGTAAGTATAAATATCAATGATTTAGAATTTATAAAAAAAATTGAAGGTATGCAACAGATAATAAAAAAGTCTATTGAGAAAATGACTTTAGTTAATGTACAAAAAATAGATATTAACATTCATAAAATTAAAAAAATAAACTTCCTCCCATGTTAAAAAATAAACTGAAAAAATGATATACTAATTTGCAATAAAGTGTGCTATAATTAAACTGTAAATTTAGGAAATGGTTTTTCTAAATGGAGTATACATAATTATAACGTATTTATAAGGGGGCTTTCAAATGTCAGGAAAAGATGTAAATGTCTTCGAGATGGCGCAATCTCAAGTAAAAAATGCATGTGATAAATTAGGTATGGAACCAGCAGTTTATGAATTATTAAAAGAACCTATGAGAGTTATAGAAGTTTCAATTCCAGTTAAAATGGATGATGGATCTATAAAAACTTTTAAAGGATTTAGATCACAACATAATGATGCAGTAGGGCCAACAAAAGGTGGAATAAGATTCCATCAAAATGTTTCAAGAGACGAAGTAAAAGCTTTATCTATATGGATGACTTTCAAGTGTTCTGTAACAGGTATACCATATGGTGGAGGTAAAGGTGGAATAATAGTAGATCCATCAACTTTATCTCAAGGTGAATTAGAAAGATTAAGTAGAGGATACATAGATGGAATATATAAATTAATAGGTGAGAAAGTTGACGTTCCTGCACCAGACGTAAACACTAATGGACAAATAATGTCTTGGATGGTTGATGAGTACAATAAATTAACTGGACAAAGTGCTATAGGTGTTTTAACTGGTAAGCCAGTTGAATTTGGTGGTTCTTTAGGAAGAACAGCTGCTACTGGATTTGGTGTTGCTGTTACTGCAAGAGAAGCTGCTGCTAAATTAGGAATAGATATGAAAAAAGCTAAATTAGCTATCCAAGGTATAGGAAACGTTGGTTCTTACACAGTTCTTAACTGTGAAAAACTTGGTGGAACTGTTGTAGCTATGGCTGAATGGTGTAAATCAGAAGGTTCTTATGCTATATACAATGAAAATGGATTAGATGGTCAAGCAATGTTAGATCATATAAAAGAGCATGGTAACTTATTAAACTTCCCAGGAGCTAAGAGAATATCTTTAGAAGAGTTCTGGGCTTCAGATGTTGATATAGTAATACCAGCTGCATTAGAAAACTCTATAACTAAAGAAGTTGCTGAATCTATAAAAGCTAAATTAGTTTGTGAAGCTGCTAATGGTCCAACTACTCCAGAAGCTGATGAAGTATTTGCTGAAAGAGGAATAGTTCTTACTCCAGACATATTAACTAATGCTGGTGGAGTTACAGTTTCTTACTTCGAGTGGGTACAAAACTTATACGGATACTACTGGTCAGAAGAAGAAGTAGAGCAAAAAGAAGAAGTAGCTATGGTTAAAGCATTTGAATCTATTTGGAAAATCAAAGAAGAGTACAATGTTACAATGAGAGAAGCTGCTTACATGCATTCAATTAAGAAAGTTGCTGAAGCTATGAAGTTAAGAGGATGGTACTAAGATTTACTCTTAATAAATAATAGGATATAATTATTTAAGATATAAAGGGGCTGTACGTAGTACAGCCCTTAAATTATGTGGCTCAGATAATGGGGGCCATTTTTTATTTTAATTTATAAATTATGTAACTCAAAATTCAAAATACTATAAGTAAGATAAGTGAGAATTGATGGTTGATTTAATTTTAAATGGACTTTTTAGAACTCTTATAGTAAGTAGCTTATGTATTTTTTAATATTAACTTTTAAGAAAAGTATTTTTGTTCTATTATAACTTCGACTTTATATATTTATAACTGTCAAATTTATAGATAATTAAATTAATTAATTATGTTTAATGCACAGTAATCATTACTAAGCTATAATTAAATATAAGGATGTCTCAATAAATTATACTTTAAAATAACTATAAGATAATAAAACATAGTTATTTATTAAAGAAAATATATATTTTAATTAATAAATATGATATGAAAGTATTAAGAGATAACTAAAATTAACTATAAAACACTATTAAATAAGATAGGGGAAAAATATATGTCTAACTTTATTCTAAATGGGATTTTTAGAACTGTTATAGTGAGTAGTTTAAGTATCCTTCTGATATTAATATTCAAGAAAAATGTATTTAAAAGATTTAGTAAAAAATTTAACTATTATATATGGATGATAGTTGTTATTAAATTATTTTTACCATTTACATATTATACTTTTACAATAAATATCTTGAGAAGTAAAAAAAATATTAATATCAACAACATAAATTTAGAGGGATTTAATAATGTCTCAACTATAATTAGTAGTATTTTACTATACTTTTGGCTTGTATCTGTAATGATATATTTAATTTATACTACATTCAAATATATAAAACTTAAAAACTTAATAGGCGATTTATCTTATGAAGTTGATGACGAAGAGATAGTAAATCTTTATAAAAGTGTATTAAACGAATTTGATATAACAAAAAATATAAAGCTCAAGTACTCATATGAAGTTGAAACACCAGCATTTTTTAATTCATGTGTGCTTTTACCACCACATGATTATAAGCTAAAAGAACTAGATTGGATTTTTAGGCATGAACTTATGCATTTTAAGAGTAGAGACCTTTATTTAAAATATGTAATTTTATTTTTAAAAATAGTATATTGGTTTAATCCATTTGTATATATAATGGATAAACATATAGATTTAGATTGTGAACTTTATTGTGATGAAAGAGTTTTAAAAAATCGTAGTTCAGAGGAAAAGAAGGATTATGCATTAACAATTCTAAATGCGATGAGAAAGGGTTCAAATACTTCAAATAGATTTATAGCTGGTCTACATAAGCAATCTGACATTAAAAAAAGAGTGAAGAATATGTTTAATGAGAAGTATAAGAATGGTATATTAATGGCATTAACTTTATGTCTATTATCTTCTATTACTTTTTTGAAAGTTAATGCAACTAGTATTGTCAATTTTAATGTACTGCCTAAGTATGATATGGAGAAGCTACACCTTTTTAGAGGAAACGTTACACTTTTAGAATTTACATATGCAGATGCTCCTAAAAGTGTGAGAGAACAATATAAAAGAAATTGTGAAGAAGTAGGTACGATTCCAAAAGATTCTGATAAAATAGGCTTTGGTGTAAAATTTTATGACAAGTTAGATAGTTTGGCAAGATGATTAAGGTATGGGTATTTTACTTAATTTTAATTTATAACAATCCTAAATAACTACCTATTTTTAAATAAATATATTTTTATCAAGATAGATGCTCATACAATAACAATTAGCTGAAATCTAAAAGAATTTAGAAGTAAACATTTACAAAATTCCTAAAGAAAGCATTAATGATTATATTCGATTGTAAAAAAATTCACAAAATGACTAACTTTGTAGTTATTCCCTCAAAAAATATATGCCACATAGAAACGCATAAAAAAACACATAAAACAATATTTATGCGTACTTTAGCCTCTAAGGGTACAAAATTCTTTACTTTTACAGACTCGTATTATATAATTAAGTAAATAATGTATATTTAGGTGACATATTGGATAAACTAATTGATTTATTTTATTAATATAATGATACTATAAAAGTTATATAAAGTGGTTTACAAAAAAGTTACAGATAGAGCTTTTATTAATGTATTGTGTATTAATATTTTATCCTTAGGTACACTTCACCTACAAAATAGAATCATAAGATAATTATGGGAAAATTTTAGGAGGTTTATCGTGAAGAAAAAGATATTAATACCAGTATTTGCATCAGTTATGGCATTATCAGTAAGTTCAATTGTAAATGCGGATGAAGTAAATGATTCATCTCAAAATAAGGATGATAAAACAAATACTGAATTAAATTTAGGCGAATATAAAGAAGTAAAATATAAAGTTGCAAAGATAAAAGATGGAGTAGCTATAAAGATAAGAGAAGAAGGTCAAGTTCAGAACATAGCTTATTCTGGAGATGAATTTACTGTTCTAGGAATTCAAGGGGAATGGGTTAAGGTTAAAGTTGAAGATGGAGAAGGTTGGTTAGCTACTAGATATGTAGATATATCTGAAGGTGTAGGATATACTAACGCTGATGAAGTAAATTTAAGAAAAGATAAGAGCGAAAGTTCAGAAGTAATCGAAGAGCTAGAAAAAGGAAGCTCTTTATTGGTGTTGGAAGAAAGTGGAGAATGGTTGAAAGTTAAAGATGGAGGAACTGAAGGGTATGTAAAAGCATCTTATATATCAGATAAAGCTCCAGTAATAGAAGAACCAGAAGTAAATCCAAGTGTTAATCAAAATGGAAATTCTACAAATAACAATCAACAAAATAATGCAAATGACACTCAACAAAACAATAATTCAAATGTGCCAACAGCTAACTCTAATGCAGTTCAAGCTGTACTTAACTTGGCTTATTCTAAGCAAGGTTGCCCATATGTTTGGGGAGCAGAAGGACCAAACACTTTTGACTGTTCTGGATTTACACAATATGTATATAGAAATGCAGTAGGAAAGAAAATACCAAGAACATCTAAAGCACAATCTAATTATGGACAAACTGTAAGTAAAGCAAATTTACAGCCAGGAGACTTAGTATTCTTCACAACTAATGGTTCTGGTTCTGTTAGCCATGTTGGTATATATGTAGGTGGAGGTAATATGATACATTCTCCATCAACAGGAAAAACAGTTCGTGTTACTAGTATAAATTCAGCATACTATACAGCAAGATTTGTTACAGCAAAAAGAATATTATAATCAACTTGTAATATGACAAATTGATAAATACATAAATATAAACGCTCTATACTATATTTAATTTAATCAGGTAACAAAAAATGATTATATTTTAAATGTAATATAGAGCGTTTTTGTATTGGTTTACATTTGACCAATATTAAGACTGATATTACTATTAAATAGTAGTCTTTCCATATAATGATTATTTGTGCAATCCCTTGACAGGATAAGGCAAAGGTGGTAAGCTACTAACAGTACAAAAATACTTTTAATTTTAGTTCAGAGAGGCTAAAAAAGGAGGACGAAAGATGTTAAAATCAAGAAATTTAATCCAACCAGAAGACTTTTCAATAGAAGAAATAGATGAAATATTAGAATTAGCTCAAAAAATAATTGACAATCCGTCAAAATATTCTCGTATATGTGAAGGCAAACTATTAGCTACATTATTTTATGAACCATCAACAAGAACAAGATTAAGCTTTGAATCTGCAATGAACAGACTTGGAGGTCGTGTTGTAGGTTTTTCAGAGCCTAGTTCATCATCTGCATCAAAAGGTGAAACTTTAGGTGATACGATGAGAATAGTATCTGGTTATGTTGATATAATAGCCATGAGACATCCTCAATCAGGTGCAGCTTCAGAGGCTGCTAGATTTACGGAAGTGCCATTTATCAATGCAGGAGATGGCGGGAATCAACATCCAACCCAAACACTTACAGATTTACTTACTATAAAATCATTAAAAGGAACTTTAGAAAACCATACAATAGGATTATGTGGTGATTTAAAATATGGAAGAACTGTGCATTCTTTGGTTAAGGCTATGGCCAGATATAAAAATACAAAGTTTGTATTTATAGCGCCTGAAGAATTGAAAATGCCAGACTATATAAAAGAAGCTATAAAAGGACATGCATATTATGAGACTAATAATTTAGATGATGTTATAGGAAGTTTGGATGTTTTATATATGACTAGAGTTCAACAAGAAAGATTTGAAGATAAATCAGAATATGAAAGACTTAAAAACTATTATATTTTAAATAAATCTAAATTAGAAAAAGCATCTAAAGACATGTTAGTAATGCATCCATTACCAAGGGTAAATGAAATAGATATAGATGTAGATGATGATGATAGAGCTGTATATTTTAAACAAGCTAAATATGGAATGTATGTTAGAATGGCTTTAATAATAAAGCTTTTAGGTATAAATGAAGATTAATAACTCTCATATAATAGTAAAATAAAGGAGATTTTGGGATGTATAAAATTCTGGAGAATATATACATAGGCGAAGATATGTATAGAATGAAAGTAAAAGGTAATTTTGAAGGTAAGATGGGACAGTTTTATATGCTAAGAGCATGGGATACTTATCCAGTACTTTCAAGACCTATAAGTATACATGATATAGATGAAGAAGGAATAACTTTTCTTTATAAAGTAGTAGGAGAAGGAACTCAAATTTTAAGTAACCTAAAAGTAAATGATACTATAAAGTTAGAAGGACCTTATGGTAATGGATATACTAAGGTTGATGGAAAAGTAGCTTTAGTAGGAGGCGGAATCGGTGTGGCCCCACTATACTTAGTTGCTAAAAATATAAAAAGCTGTGACGCATATCTTGGATTTAGAGAAGATGTTATATTAGAAGATGAGTATAAGCAAGTGTGTAACGAAGTCCATACAACAGTAGGTAATACTTTTGTAACAGATATAATTGATGTGGAGAAATATGATTACATATTAACATGTGGTCCAACTCCAATGATGGAAAAATTAGTTAAGATGGTAGAAGGTACTAAAACAAGAATTATGGTATCTCTTGAAAACCATATGGCATGTGGAATCGGTGCTTGTTTAGTATGTACATGTAAAACTAATGAAGGAAATAAAAAGACTTGTAAAGATGGTCCAGTGTTCTGGGGAGAGGACGTGATTTTTAATGGCTAATTTAAGTGTAAAATTTGGAAATATAGAATTTAAAAATCCAGTAATAATGGCGTCTGGAACTTTTGGATTTGGAAGAGAATATAATGACATTTATGATATACAAAAACTTGGTGGTATAAGCAGTAAAGGACTAACTTTAAATAAAAAGCCTGGAAACAATGGTATGAGAGTTCATGAAACACCATCTGGCATGATGAATAGTGTTGGACTTGAAAATCCTGGAGTTCAAGGATTTATAGATAATGAATTACCTTTCTTTAGTGAATTAGACTTAGTTAGAATAGCTAATGTTGGAGGTGGAACATTAGAAGACTATTTATTAGGTGTTCAAATGTTAAATGACAAACCTATAGATATTATTGAATTGAATATATCTTGCCCAAATGTTAAAGCTGGGGGGATGGCTTTTGGTATAAAAAATGAAGTAGCAAGAGAAGTTGTTCGTGAGGTAAGAAACATAACGAAACTACCTTTAGTGATAAAACTATCACCCAATGCAGAAGATATTGTAGGAATGGCAAAAGTTTGTGAAGAAGAGGGCGCTGATGGAGTATCTCTAGTGAATACTTTTAAGGCGATGGCAATTGATATAAAAAATAGAAGACCAGTATTTGAGAATGTATATGCAGGATTATCTGGACCAGCTATAAAACCTATAGCTCTAAGAATGGTACATGAAGTGTGTAAAAATGTAAATATACCTGTAATGGGAATGGGTGGGATAACTAAGGCTACAGATGCTATAGAATTTATAATGGCAGGAGCTACTTGTATTCAAGTTGGAACCGCAAACTTTATGAATCCTAAAATCGGTCTTGAAATAATAGATGGAATTAATGACTTTATGGAAAAAGAAGGAATAAAGAGTTTGAAAGAAATCAAAGGAATTATATAATGTAGTATAAATAGTACTTAAAAAATAAAAGATATAGATTAAATAAACAATAATTTTATAACATTAATATGGAGGAAAAATAATATGAGTAAAGTAGATGTAGTAGATATATTAAAGAAGAGTGATGCATTATTAGAAGGACATTTTTTATTATCTTCAGGAAAGCACAGTAATAGATATGTACAATGTGCAAAGGTATTAAGATTTCCAGAGTATGCTGCTGAAGTACTAAGTACAGTTGTTGAACAAATAAAAGACTTAGATATAGACTTAGTAGTAGGGCCAGCAATGGGAGGAGTAATAGTTTCTTATGAGTTAGGAAGACAGTTAGGAAAAGAAGCTGTATTTACTGAGAGAAAAGACAATACAATGGAGTTAAGAAGAGGATTTGAAGTTAAAAAAGGTGCAAAGATAATAATTGCTGAAGATGTTGTAACTACTGGTAAATCAACTATAGAAACAAAAAGAGTATTGGAAGCATTAGGTGGAGAAGTTATAGGTGTTGCATGTATAGCAGATAGAACTAATCATGATATAGGTATGCCTATATATAGTGCTATAAAGCTTGATATACAAGTTTATGAATCTGATGAATGTCCTTTATGCAAAGAAGGAAAATTACCAGTTGTTAAACCTGGAAGTAGAGAATTTAAAGAATTAGGGATGTAATAACTCAATTAAGTTTAGTGGTATTTAAAGAATGTAAATTTTTTAGAGTAAAACTAATATTATATAATATAAATCAAAGATAAAAACAGTTAGCCTTGCAACTAAGGCTAACTGTTTTTTTGTTAAAAATATATTTACAAAAAAAGAGATAATAGCAGTACAATATAAGTATAATATAAAAAAATTATTATATATTGAGGAGGGGTAAGTATGAAAAATCAATTGAATGAAACTCAGAAAAAGGTTGTATTTTTTGGAGTAGGGGCTGTAGGAGCTACTTTCGCAGAACAATTTTTAAATTCTAAATATGATTTTAAAATTCTTTGTGATGAGAAAAGAAAGAAAAGATATTTAGAAGATGGATTCATAATAAATGAGAAAAGGTATGATTTTGATTATGTAACTAGGGATGAGTATAAACAAGAGGCTGATTTTATAATTATAGGCTTGAAATATAATAATTTAAGGGAAAATATAAGAGAATTAGACGGATTAGTTGGAAAAAATACAGTAATAATGTCTTTATTAAATGGAGTTGATAGTGAAGATATAATAGGAGAAAGATTTGGAATTGAAAAAATGGTATATTCATATGTCACTAATATAGATGCTAAGAAAATTAATAATAATATTATACATACTACTAATGGAATAATTGTATTTGGAAACAAAGATAATAGTGAAGATAGAAAAACTAATATAATAACAGAAGTCTTTAATAGTGTAAATATAGAATATGTTTTATCAAAAGATATTCAAAGAGATATGTGGTGGAAATACATGGTTAACATTGGTGTAAATCAAACCTCAGCTATACTTGGCGCATCTTATGGGGTATTCCAAAGCTCTGAGCATCTAAGAGAATTGGCAAAATCTGCAATGAGAGAAGTAGTTGCTATAGCTCAGGCAAAAGGTATAGGTCTTACAGAAGATGATGTGGAAAATTCGTTACATAGAATACTGGAACATTCAAAAGAAGGAAGAACATCAATGCTTCAAGATGTAGAAGCTCATAGACTTACAGAAGTAGATATGTTTTCTAAGAATATTTGTGAACTTGGAAAGAAATACAACATATCTACACCTATAAATCAGACTTTTTTTTATATGATAAAAGTAATTGAAAGTAGATTTTAAATAGTCTTTATAAATAACTTTGGTAATTGTTGATTTTAAATCTAGATAATATTATAAACTATTTAAATTACTAAATATTTTTAATTCATCAATAAAAATATTTGCTGCTTTTGATAAAGTTATATCCTTTGGATATATATATGAGAAGTGTCTGTTGTAGTTGCTTCCAAGCTCTATGACAGACAGTTCATTATTTAAAACTGGTAAGCTTGTCACTAGATTAGATACTATTGTAATTCCTAAATTATTTCTAACAGATTCTTTGACAGCATAGTTACTTCCAAAGACCATCATACTTTTTGGAATAATCTCTTTAACACTTAAAAACATATCTAAATAATCTCTAGTGCCAGAGCCATCTTCTCTAACTATCCACTTCTGGTCTTGTAGCTTTTCAAAGCTGAAGTCTTTTAACAAAGGGCTATTATATGGAAGTGCTAAAACCATCTTATCTTCAAAAAAATATTCTTGAATAAATGAAGGTGAAGAGCAAGTGCCTTCAATAAGTCCAATATCTAAAACATAATCTTTAACATGAGAAGACACAATTGATGTATTTTCTATGAAAATTTCTACATCTATGTCAGGATATTTTTGTGAAAATAATGCTAAGAAATTAGGCAGAATATACTCACCAATAGTTAAACTTGCACCAATCTTTAAGCGACCAGTTATAGCATCTGAAACCTGACTTACATCATGATAGGTAATGTTTAAAAGATTTAATATTTCCTTAGCTCTTTTATACAATATTTGTCCACTTTCTGTTATAAAAATAGTCTTTTGTTTAATAGACCTGTTTATAAGTATGACTTTAAAATAATTTTCTAGATTTTTAATGTGTTTACTTACACTTGGCTGAGATAAATTTAAGTATTCACCAGCTTTAGTAAAATTTTTATATTCAACAACAGCCACAAATGTTTTTAATTCTTCAAACAATTTTATACCTCCCTTACTTAATGAAAGTTTACATTTTTTATATGTTTTCTACAAATAATTATACTAGATGTAATAACCATCAAAAATATTAATCATTACGATATTATATATTTATTTTACTTATGGTTATTACAATTATATACTATTATTGTAAAGAAAACTATATTAATTATAAGGTAGGTATATTATGTTAAAGAATAAAAGCTGTCTAACATTAAAAAATATAAAAGAAATATTACCTGGGCTATTTGTATCAGTATTAGTAGGTTATATTAGTATATTTATTTCTACTCTAATTCCTAAATTAGGAGCCGCATCAATTTCTATATTTTTGGGTATGTTTGTAGGAAATTTATTCTTAAATCAAAAGGTGTTTCAAAAAGGTTATAAATTTTCAGAGACAGATTTGCTATCATATTCAATAGTACTATTAGGAGCAACACTCAGTGTATCTACTCTAATAGACTTAAAAGTTTCAGGAATCTTATTTATAATGTTACAAATGACAATAACAATAGTAGCAGCACTTTATATAGGTAAAAAATTAGGTTTTGAAGAAAACTTTAGATTTCTAATGGCAAGTGGAAACGCAGTATGTGGTTCTTCTGCTATAGGAGCAACAGTTCCAGTAGTTAATGCTACAGACAAAGAGAAGGGAATTGCAATAACTATTGTAAATGTTACTGGTATATTTCTTATGTTTTTACTTCCAATAATATCTCAATTTTTATATAGCCATGAGCTAGTAAAAACATCAGCAATGATAGGAGGAACTTTGCAGTCAATTGGTCAAGTTGTAGCAAGTGGGGCGATAGTTGGAGAAAATGTAAAAGATTTGGCAACTATTTTTAAAATAGTAAGAGTAATATTTTTGGTTGTTGTAGTATTAGTATTTGGGCATATGAAAAATCAGTCTAATAGTGAAATATTTGAAGAAGAAAAGGATGAGATAAAAAAGAAAAAAGTAAATATACCATGGTATGTAATTGGATTTTTTATAACTTGTGCACTTTTCTCAATGAATATTATACCAAAAGATATATCTGTATTATGCAAAGAAATAAGTAACAAATTTGAAATAATAGCTTTAGCAGCAATTGGTTTAAAGGTTAATGTAAAAGACTTAGTGAAACAAGGTAAAGAAGTTTCTTTATATGGTTTATTTGTAGGTATAGTTCAAGTTGTATCAGCTATAGTTTTAATAAAAATATTTATATAATATAAAAAACATTTTTAATATTAGCTTGATTAATTAAAATAATATGATACTAATAATTTATAATATAAATAAAAAATGAATTTCGATAAGTTTAAATGGGTATAAACTTATAGAAATTCATTTTTTATTTTAAGTGAAAATTTAAAGTAAAATATTATTTTACATAATAATAACATTATAAATTTTGAAATTGCTTATCTTTGTGTTAAAATAAGTAAAATACACATATTAAAGTTAAGTTTTTAAATAAATAGACAAAGCAAAAATATAAATATTAAGGAGATTTAGTTATGAATGTTTATGAAAAGGATAATGGAGTTATACTAGAAGGGGTAACAGATTTTGATCCAAAACATATATTTGAGTGTGGTCAATGTTTTAGATGGCACAAACAAGAAGATGACTCATACACTGGCGTTGCAAAGGGTAGAATATTAAATGTAAAAAAAGAAAATGATAAGATATATTTAAATAATACAAATTTAGAGGAGTTTAATAGTATTTGGTATAATTACTTTGATTTAGGAACTGATTATACAGAAATAAAAAATAAGCTAAAAAATATGGATGAATATTTAAATAAGGCTACTGAGTTTGGATGTGGAATAAGAATACTAAGACAAGATGGATGGGAAATGCTTATATCATTTATAATTTCTTCTAATAATAGAATTCCTATGATACAAAGAGCTATAGAAAATTTATCAAAAAAATTTGGCAAGTACATAGGTGAGTACGAAGGTAATGAATACTACGCATTCCCAACACCAGAAGAGCTAAATAAGGCTTCACAAGAGGAAATAAGAGCATGTCAAACAGGCTTTAGAGATAAGTACATAAAAAGTACTACAGAGGCGGTTATAGAAAATAATGATAAGGTATCTGAATATACAAATTTAACTACAGATGACTGTAGAAAAGAACTTTTAAAATTCAATGGAGTAGGACCAAAAGTATGTGATTGTATTGCATTATTTGGCATGCAAAAATATGATTCTTTTCCAGTTGATGTTTGGGTTAAGAGGGTTATGCAAGAGTTCTACATAGATGAAGATATGAGTCTACCTAAAATGAGAACTTATGGCATTGATAAATTCGGAGATATGTCTGGATTTGCTCAACAGTATTTATTTTACTATGCAAGAGAACTTGGTATAGGAAAATAAAATTAAGGGGGAGGAATTATGGGAGTAATAGGCACAATATTTCTGTTCTATTTAATTATATCATATCTAGCTGGAGCCATAATTTCTGTGATTATATTACTTGAAAATAGAGATCCTGCAAAAACCATGTCCTGGTTATTGATGTTTATTATATTTCCAGGAATCGGTCTAATTGTATATGCTATTTCAGGTAGAAATATTAGAAAGCGAAAATTATTTAAGACTCAAAAACTAGCTAACAATATAAAAGAAAAGAAACTTTTTGATACGTTAGAAAAGATAACAGAAATCGTTGAACTAGAAAAAGAATCTATAAAGCAAAATAAGCTTTTAAGAGACGAAGAAGATGGTAGTTACAGAAAAAGAGTAATAAATATGCTTTTAAAGACTGGTATGTTTCCATTTACTAAAAATAATAAAGTAGATGTCTTTGTAGATGGAAATGAAAAGTTTAAAAGGCTTATAGAAGATATAAGAGAAGCAAAAGACCATATCCATATAGAGTACTTTATTATCAAAGATAGTGATATAGGTAGGGTGTTAAAAGAAGAGCTTATAAAAAAAGCCAAAGAAGGAATCAAAATAAGAATTTTATATGATGATGTAGGATGTTGGAGATTTTGGTTTAATAGAAAATTCTTCCGAGAAATGAGAGAAGTTGGTATAGAAATAGCAGCATTTTTACCTACAAAATTTCCTATAATAGGAGGAAAATTGAACTATAGAAATCATAGAAAAATTGTTGTTATTGATGGAATAATTGGATATACAGGTGGAATAAATATAGGAGACGAATATTTAGGCAAAGATGATAAGTTTGGGTATTGGAGAGATACTCACATTAGAATTAAAGGTATTTCTGTATATATGCTTCAAATGACATTCTTGATTGACTGGTATTATACAACAAAAGAAGTTTTAGTGACTAAAAACTATTTTCCAAGTGTTGGAAATGTAGGCGAAAGTATGATACAAGTTGTTGCAAGTGGTCCAGATAGTGATTGGGAAGATATTCATTATGCTTATTTTTCTGCAATATGCCAAGCTAGGCAAAATGTTTATATAGAAACACCGTACTTTATCCCAGATGAGAGTTTACTAAAAGCTATAAAAAGTGCTGCACTTAGTGGAGTAGATGTTAGAATAATATTTCCAAAAATTGCAGACCACAAGATAGTAAACATAGCATCCTATTCCTATTTTGAAGAAATATTAAGAGCAGGTGGTAAGGTTTATTTGTATAATAAAGGATTTATACATTCTAAAGTCGTAATAATAGATGATAAAATTGCTTCTGCAGGGACAGCTAATATGGATTTAAGAAGTTTTATGCTTAACTTTGAAGTAAATGCATTTATCTATGATGAAGAAGTTATTGGAGTAATGACAGATGATTTCTTTGAAGATTTAAGTCACTGTGAAGAACTTAATCTGGAGGTATTTAAGAATAGAAGTATTATACAAAAAATTAAAGAATCTGTAGCCAGATTATTTTCACCAATATTATAAAAAATTATTAAAAAAGGTATTGAAAATTATGTGTGATTGGTATATTATAATAATTGTTAGCACTCTATTGAATAGAGTGATAATAAATAAAAAGTATATATATAAATCTACATATAAAAGTAGTATTAATTTAAAAATAACTAAAAACATAGGCGAACTAGTCTATACTTAATATTTTAGGAGGCGTAAAGAATGAAAATAAGACCATTAGCTGACAGAGTAGTAATTAAAAAAGTAGAAGCAGAAGAAAAAACTGCAAGTGGAATAGTTTTACCAGGAGCAGCTAAAGAGCAACCTCAAATAGCTGAAGTTGTAGAAGTTGGACCAGGTGGAATAGTTGAAGGAAAAGAAATAAAAATGGAATTAACAGTAGGAGATAAAGTTATATTCCAAAAATATTCTGGAACAGAAGTTAAGATAGAAGGACAAGAGTATACAATACTAAGACAAAGTGATGTATTAGCTGTTATTGAATAAATATAGAATAAGTTTATTAGGAGGGGTTTAAAATGGCTAAAGAAATTAAATTTTCAGAGGAAACAAGAAGAGCTTTAGAAGCTGGTGTAAATAAATTAGCAGATACAGTAAAAGTAACATTAGGACCAAAAGGAAGAAATGTTATATTAGATAAAAAATTTGGTTCTCCACTTATAACTAATGATGGTGTAACTATAGCAAAAGAGATAGAGTTAGAAGATAGATTTGAAAATATGGGTGCTCAATTAGTTAAAGAAGTTGCAACAAAAACTAATGATGTAGCTGGAGATGGTACTACAACTGCTACAGTTTTAGCACAAGCTATAATAAGAGAAGGTTTAAAAAATGTAACAGCAGGGGCTAACCCAATATTATTAAGAAAAGGGATACAAAAAGCAGTAATAGTAGCAGTAGAAGAATTAAAAAATCAATCAAGAATAGTGGAAACACAAGAAGCTATATCTCAAGTTGCTTCTATATCTGCTGGAGATGAAGAAGTTGGAAAATTAATAGCAGAGGCTATGGAAATAGTAGGGAAAGATGGAGTTATAACTGTTGAAGAATCTCAAACTATGAATACTGAATTAGATGCTGTTGAAGGTATGCAGTTTGATAGAGGATTTGTTTCTGCATATATGGTTACAGATGTAGATAAGATGGAAGCAGTTTTAAATGACCCATATATATTAATTACTGATAAAAAGATATCTAACATACAAGAATTACTACCAGTTCTTGAGCAAATAGTTCAACAAGGTAAAAAATTATTGATAATAGCTGAAGATGTAGAAGGTGAAGCATTGTCTACATTAGTAGTTAATAAATTAAGAGGAACATTTGATGTAGTAGCAGTTAAAGCTCCAGGATTTGGAGATAGAAGAAAAGAAATGCTTCAAGATATAGCAATACTTACAGGTGCTCAAGTAATATCAGAAGAATTAGGTTATGATTTAAAAGAAGCTGATTTATCTATGTTAGGTAGAGCTTCATCTGTTAAAGTAACTAAAGAAAACACTACAATAGTAGATGGTTCTGGAGATAAAAAAGCTATAGAAGATAGAGTAGCTCAAATTAAACATCAAGTAGAGCAAACTACTTCAGATTTTGATAGAGAAAAACTAATGGAAAGATTAGCTAAGCTTGCTGGAGGAGTAGCGGTTATAAAAGTTGGGGCTGCTACAGAAGTGGAGTTAAAAGAAAGAAAGCTAAGAATAGAAGATGCTCTTAATGCAACTAGAGCAGCAGTAGAAGAAGGAATAGTAGCTGGTGGAGGAACTGCTTTTGTTAGTGTTATACCAGCAATAGGCACACTAGTTGATAGTTTAGAAGGCGAAGTTAAACTAGGTGCTCAAATAGTTAAAAAAGCATTAGAGGAGCCATTAAGACAAATAGCTATAAATGCTGGTCTTGAAGGTGCTGTAATTGTACAAAATGTTGTTAATTCTGAAGCAGAAACTGGATTTGACGCATTAAATGAAAAATATGTAAATATGATAGAAGCTGGTATAGTTGACCCAACTAAAGTTAGTAGAAGTGCTTTACAAAATGCTGCATCAATAGCAGGTACTTTCTTAACTACTGAAGCTGCTGTTGCTGACCTTCCTGAGAAAGAAGATGCAGGAATGCCAGGAATGGGTGGCGGAATGCCAGGAATGATGTAATTTAAAAAATTTAGAACATAAATCTTAATATAAAGAACTATTCTGACTTAGTTTTAATTTCTAAGTTGGAATAGTTCTTTTATGTATAAGTAATGTTACATAAATACTAATTGAGGTATAATTGTTATTAGATAAAAAATCAAAATTAAAAAGGATGCGAGATTATGGACTTAAGAAAGTTGCTTGAAGAAGTTAAAAATGAGAACATAGATATAGATGTTGCATTAGATAGATTAAAAGATTTACCATATGAAGACCTTGGCTATGCAAACATAGACCATCATAGAGAACTAAGAAATGGATATCCAGAAGTTATTTATTGTGAAGGAAAGAGTGACGAACATATTTTAGGAATTATTGATAAAATGAATCAAAAAGGCTCTAATATATTGGGGACAAGATGTAGAAAAGAAACCTTTATAAAAATTAAAGAAATATATAATCATGCTGAATATGAAGAGTTATCTAAAATTCTCAAAATTCAAAATCATGCTATAGAGAATATAGGAAAGGGCAAAATTGTGATTGCTACAGGAGGAACTTCTGATATACCAGTAGCAGATGAAGCATATTATACAGCTAAATTTCTGGGTAATGATGTTGATAGAATCTATGATGTAGGCGTGGCAGGCATACATAGGCTTTTAAATAAAAGACATAAAATAGATAGTGCTAGAGTAATAGTGGCTGTTGCAGGAATGGAAGGCGCTCTTGCAAGTGTAGTTGGAGGATTGGTTGATGTCCCAGTAATAGCTGTCCCAACTTCTGTTGGATATGGAGCAAATTTTGGAGGGTTAGCAGCATTGCTGGCTATGTTAAATAGTTGTGCATCTGGAATATCTGTTGTAAATATTGATAATGGATTTGGCGCAGGATATTTAGCAGCAATGATAAATAAGCTATAATAAATAAAATATATTGATATAAATTAAACATAAATTATATAATAAAATCTAATTTCTATTATATTTTACTATTAAAATTGAGGAGACATATATGAGTGAAAAAATACTTTATTTTGATATAATAAGCGGTATATCAGGGGATATGACCCTTGCAAGTTTATTAAATTTAGGTGTGCCTAAGGAAATTTTTTTGGAGGAAATTCATAAACTAAAAATGAGCGATGAATTTAACATAAACATCAGCTCAAAAAATGAGAATGGAATAGTAGGTACAAAAGTAGAAGTAATTACAAAAGAAACACATACACATAGAAATTTAGTGGATATATTTGAGATTATAGATGAAAGTGGTCTAAATGAAAATGTAAAATCTAATGCAAAAAAAATATTTATGGTAATTGGCGAAGCAGAAGCTAAAGTTCATGGAACTACAATAGATAAGATACATTTTCATGAGGTAGGGGCTATAGATTCAATTGTGGATATAGTAGGAGCTTCTATATTGGTTGATTTACTTTGTATAGATAAAGTTTGTGCTAGTACAGTGACTGTTGGTTCAGGTTTTGCAAAATGTGAGCATGGAATTATACCTATACCTGCACCTGCAACTATGGAAATTTTAAAAGGTGTGCCAATTAAATTAAATAATGTAAAAGGAGAATGTACAACTCCAACAGGAGCTGCAATCATAAAAGTTTTATGTGATGAGTTTGTAGATGAGTTTGAGTTTTCTCCAAAACAAATTGGATATGGTATAGGTCATAAGAAATTTGAAGTACCAAATATGTTGAGAACTGTATTAGGTGAAAAAAAAAAGAAGAATTAATTTATGAAATTAGTGCAAACATTGATGATATGTCTTCAGAAATCTATTCTTATTTGTATGAAAAAGTATTAAATGAGAAAGCATTAGATATTTATACAGAGAGCATTTATATGAAGAAGAATAGACCTGCAACAAAAGTATCAATTTTATGTAATGAATCAGATTTAGAAAAATTTATTAAAATATTACTTTTAGAAACTAGCACATTTGGAGTGCGATATAATTCCTACAATAGAGAAATTCTAGATAGAAAATTTGTAAAATTGGATACAAAATATGGAGTAGTTACAGTAAAATTAGGATATTATAAAGATAAACTAATAAAGGCTACTCCAGAATACAATGAATGTAAGACTATAGCAAAAAATGAAGATATTCCTATAAAAAAAGTGTTTGCTGATATAAATTTTAGAATAAAAGAAGAATTTAGTGAAAACTTATTGACATAAGCAATAAATTTTGATAAATTAATACTCAGCTTTATTAAATAAAAGCAAACAGAAAAAAATATATAAAATATAAACTCACTCGTATATGCTCAGAAATATGGTCTGAGAGTCTCTACCAAGATACCGTAAATATCTTGACTATGAGTGAAATTATTATACCAAAAGACCTAGTTAAGTAAATGTGTAGGCTGAGTTATACTCCCTATGTGTTGGCTATAAGATAAAGGGCATTTTGGAAGCCTGTATAGTAATTTCACTTTTGTTAGAAATTATGGAAGTTACTATACAGGTTTTTTGTGTAAAAAGATTTAATATAATTTAGACTGTATTGTGTTAAAATAAATATATAAAAACTATATTATACAAGGAGAGATGTAAATTTATGAAACATGAATTAGTACTTGTAATAGATTTTGGAGGACAATATAATCAGTTGATAGCTAGAAGAGTTAGAGAAAACAACGTATATTGTGAAATACTTCCATGTACTGCAAGCATAGAAAGAATAAAAGAAAAAAATCCTAAAGGGATAATATTTACAGGTGGACCAAATAGCGCATATTTAGAAGATTCACCAACAATATCAAAAGAAATATTTGAACTAGGAGTTCCAATACTTGGAATATGCTATGGTATTCAAATAATGTCTCATGTCTTAGGCGGAGTTGTAAGAAAAGGTAATAAACAAGAAAAAGAGTATGGAAAAACGGCTATAACTTATGGAAAATCATCATTATTTGAAGGTATAACTACAAATAGTGTATGGATGAGTCATACAGATTTAATAGAAAAAGTTCCAGAAGGATTTAATATAGTTGCAAATACTAACGATTGTCCAGTAGCGGCTATGGAAAATGTAGAACGAAACTTATATGGAGTTCAATTCCATCCAGAAGTAGAACACTGTTTAGAAGGCGATAAGATACTTACAAATTTCTTATACAATATTTGTAAGGTAAAAGGAGACTGGACTACAGATTCATTTATAGAAGATAAGATAAAAGAATTAAAAGAAAAAATAGGTGATAAAAAAGCTTTATGTGCTTTAAGTGGAGGAGTTGATTCTTCTGTTGCTGCAGTTCTTATTCATAGAGCAATTGGGGACAATTTAACTTGTATATTTGTTGACCATGGATTACTTAGAAAAAATGAAGGAAATGATGTAGAAAGAATATTTAGAGAAAAATTTGATATAAATCTAATAAGAGTTAATGCAGAAGATAGATTCTTATCTAAGTTAAAAGGAGTATCTGAGCCAGAAGCTAAGAGAAAAATAATAGGTGAAGAATTTATAAGAGTATTTGAAGAAGAATCAAATAAATTAGGAAAAATGGATTTCTTAGTTCAAGGGACAATCTATCCAGATGTTATAGAAAGTGGACATGGAAATGCTGCTACAATAAAATCTCATCACAATGTTGGTGGAATTCCAGAAGATGTAGACTTCCAAGAAATTGTAGAACCATTAAGAGAGTTATTTAAAGATGAAGTTAGAAAAATAGGATTAGAGCTTGGTATAGAAGAAGGATTAATCTTTAGACATCCTTTCCCAGGGCCAGGTTTAGGAATAAGAGTTATAGGTGATGTAACTAAAGAAAAATGTGACATCTTAAGAGAAGCTGATGCTGTTTATATGGACGAGCTTAGAAAAGCAGGTCTATATAGAGAAATATGGCAAGCTTTTGCAACATTACCAGATGTTAAAACTGTTGGAGTTATGGGAGATGAAAGAACATATGCTTATCTAGTTGGTTTAAGAGCAGTTACTTCTTCTGATGGAATGACTTCTGACTGGTATAAGATGCCTTATGATGTATTAGAAAGAATTTCTAATAGAATAATAAATGAAGTTGATGGAGTAAATAGAGTAGTTTATGATATAACTTCTAAACCACCAGGGACTATCGAGTGGGAATAATAAATAAAAAAGCTATAAACTTTGTAATTACAAGGTTTATAGCTTTTTAAATTTATCTAATAATAAACTTACCTAGACTTGTTTATCTATATTAATCAAATTTATTTAAATAATAGATTTTCAAATCCTTTTATTATTTCTTCGATTTCATAACTACTTAATTTATAATAAATTTGTCCAGATTTTTTTCGATATTGACCAAGTTTAATTGTAGTAGAACTAATATATGATATTAAAATTTTTTACTATAAGATTATTTAAATGTAGATAAAACTAAAAAGGTCTTTCTAGAAAATAAAAACTACCTAATTATACTTACTTACCAATATCATCACCTGATGTAGGCAAGATTCTACCACATTTTCTCCGTACTCTAGTATAAAATCATCTAGCTGTGTATCTATAAAATCACAATAATCATATGGACTACCAATATAAGCAGTCAATATATGTGTACATCTATCCATTTTATCTCCAAACATAATATATTTATCCCCCTAAAAAACTTTCATGAAAAACAAAAAGAATATATCTTTTTGGCAACTGGCTGACATAACTTATAATTGATTTTATAAGTCTTAGTCCCTATAGCTTTGCGTCACTAAATTTCTCTAGCTTTGCCGATTTAGTTTTATTCTACAACTACAATAATACAACAGAATTAGTTATTATTCAACATGATTATTTGAAAATTGAATAAATTTATGCATATTAATGTTATTTTACTTCAAAAAATGGACTAGACGTGTTAATTAAGTTAAATTGAGAAGATGGCATAAATTAGAGTAAATAGAAGTAGTTAATAAATTAAGTAGATAGAAATTAGGTAATTTTGGGATATATTGTAGAGGAGATGAGCTAAACTTGACAGTGATAAGCATATAAATTATACTTATTAGCAATGATTGGATAATGTTGAAAACGATATTAAGTAAGATAAGATAAAGGAGATTGGATATTAAGTTATCAAGTTTTTATTTTTTAACATTTTATGTATATGAAAATAAATATGATTTCTGTACATAATGTATTAATATTAATACTATAGAATAACTTGGTAGTTAGTATATTAAAATGAATATTTTAGAATATGGAGGGATTATGAAAAATAAAACAATTATAGTAGTTACTTTTCTATTTGCAGCACTTATGTCTGGGTGTGCCTCAAAAAAAACAACAGAAATAAATGTGTTAGCGACTACTGATTTACATGGTGTGATACCTTATGAATTAACTTCTTATGTAAAAGAAGAAAGAGAAAAAGATAAAAATCTAACTTTAGTAGATGCTGGAGATTTTTTTGATAGTGGGGAAGTATCAGGTAGCAGTATGAATGATTATTTTAGCGCTAGACAAAAAAATAATGATGGAGGTTCTGAAAGTTATATTGAAACACCTATTTCAAAAGATATGAAAGAAGTAGGTTATGATGTTACAGTTCTTGGTAATCATGAATTCATATCTAATAATAAATTCTATTTAGATAATATGATATCTGATTTTGAAAAACAAAAGATAAATATATTATCAGCAAATACATATAAGAAAAATGGAGAAAATTATACGAAACCATACATAATAAAAAATATTAATACGCCTGAAGGAAATGTAAAGCTTGGGATTTTAGGGCTTACTATAAAAGAAGTTGGTGAGAGAAAACAATGGAAAGATGGAGAGCTTGTAGATACTAAATCATTAGAGTTAAAAGACCAAGAAGGATATAATGGTGAACTGTATATGAATGATTTGGTAGAAGATGCTAAAAAATGGGTTAATATAATGAAAAAAGAGAAACCTGACATCATAGTAGCTGTTGCACATACAGGTGAAAAACCTAAAAAACCTAGAAACCCAGGAAATAGAATACAAGACTTAGCGCAACAAGTTGATGGAATTGATGCTATAGTTGCTGGACATAATCATGTTCAAATTGAGCAGCATGATTATAAAAATGAATCAGGGGAAAATGTTATAGTTACTGAACCAGGGAAACATGGAGAATGTATTTCTAAGATTAATTTTAAATTAGAGAAAAATAATGACAAATGGAATGTGGTTGATAAAACTAGTAAATTAGTTAAATTTGAAAAAAATCAAGAAGATGAAAAATTTGGAGAGTTCATTTCTTCAGTTAATAAAGTCAGTAAAGATAAGAGCGAGATAAGATTATCAGAAGTAACGACTCCTGAATGGGATAAAATATATGTTTTTAAATCTGGGACATCCGCAGAGGATATATATAAAACAGTAGGATATAAATGGAGGAATATATCATCTCCAAAGGGTGATGGCATGGTACAGATTGTTGTAATGAACAAAGATAAGCCTGTTACCTATCTATGTGCAGAATCTGAAGTTATGCCACTTAATATAAAATATGATGAATCAGAGTATAAAGATAATGTTGTGACTATTTATCCTAACAAAAATGATAAGTTTAGAGTTGAGAGAGGTAAAAAAGAATATATTATTAATTTAAAACATATACAATAGAGACTATCATCTTATTTCAGTTTAGATGATGTCTAAAATAAAGTGTGTATTTATTCTAGATAATGATGATAATTAAAATATCACAATATCAAAGAATAGTACACACTTTTTTCATTTAGCAAAAATTGATGTTAAGAAATTAAATCTTTAAACTAAAGTATATTGGTTATATTGTCTAATATTATTTTCAAAGGTTGTGTGATATTTTTATCTTTATGTAAGATTGCTAACATTTTATTTTCCATATCTGTACCATTTAATTTAATCAATCGTAATTTATTATGTAATAGAGAATCTGATAATAAATTTTCTGGTAAAATGGTTATACCTAATCCTGCCTCTGCGGCTTTAATAAGTGCAAAAGAATTAACACTTTCCCAAACGGGATAAGCCTTTTGGTTGGAAAGAGATAATACACTATCTAAAGTATCACGAATAGCACTTCCTTTTTCACGCAACAACAATGGAAATGTGCATAATTGGTGTAGAGATATTACCTGTTCTGATAAAGGAAAAGTTGGAGCACATGCAACACATAATTTATAGGAGCCTAATAGAATTGTGCGAAATGTTCCTTGTGGTTCTATACCTTCCCAAAAAGCTATATCGGCTTCTCCACTTTTTAAAATGTCCATAGCTGAATTAGCACTTTCAACACGTACATTCACTTTAAGAGATGGAAATGAATTCTTCAATCGACTTAAGATTGGTGGAAGTAAAAAAGAAGCAATTGTAATGCTAGATACAATATTTATGGGTGCACTTTCCTCTAAATGGCTAATTCTCTTATCTAAATTGCGACAAGCGGTTAGTATACTGCGTGCTTCTTCTAAAAGAGAAATACCACAACTAGTCAAACATACTCCTCTTGGAAATCTATCAAATAGTGCCGTGCCAGCCTGTTGTTCAAGTTCAGCTATAGCATGAGATACTGCAGATTGTGTAATATGTAATTTTTTTGCAGCACCTGTGAATGTTCCTGTTTGCTCAATTGCTTCTAAAATCTCTAAATATCTTATGTTCATAATAAATATCCTCACTAGACATGAATAAAATTAATTGATTATATTAAATTCTATCATTTTACAGATTGCAGGGCAAGAGATATACTAAATAAGAGAAGGAAGAAAGAAGGAGGTAGATTTTGAAGAAAAGTGAAAAACCATATTTTTGGCTTCTAACTATCAATTTATTCATTAGTACATTCACTTTTGGAGGGGGGTATGTAGTTGTACCTATGGTTAGACGTTATTTTGTAAAACAGAAGCAATACTTTACAGAGGATGATTTGATGGGTATGGCGGCAGTTGCACAATCAACTCCTGGAGCAATTGCAATCAATTTATCTGCTTTGGCAGGTTATCGAGTAGCAGGTACTTTAGGTGCTATCATTAGTTGTATATCTGCTATAATACCTCCACTTGCTATTCTTGGATTAGTATCAATATTTTATACAACTTTTATATCCAATGCCATTGTTAACGCAGTATTAAAAGGAATGCAGGCTGGTGTTGCTGCACTAATCGTGGATTTGATTGTTGACATGTGTTCTATGATACTAAAAGAAAAATCTATATTTTTATCAGTTATGATACCTGTCACTTTCCTTGCAAATTTCATTATGGGTATAAATGTAGCTCTCATATTATTTGTTTGCTGTTGTGTGTGTATAGTGAGAGTATTCTGCAAGAAGAGGAAAAATAAATGAATATAATTTGGAACTTATTTCTCATATTTTTAAAAATAGGATTGCTTAGTATTGGTGGTGGTTATGCAATCATACCTTTAATTCAAGAGCAAGTAGTAAGTCAAACTGAATGGATAAGCGAAAAGATGTTTACAGACATTATAACTATTTCACAGATGACACCAGGTCCATTAGCTGTTAATACTTCTACTTTTGTTGGACTTCAAATTGGAGGTCTATGTGGAGCTATTGCAGCTACCTTAGGTTGTGTATTGTGTGGAGTAGTGATATCTCTATTTTTATATAATTTTTTTCAAAAGCACCAGAATTCTACTTACATATTTGAAGTGTTAAATGGTCTAAAGTCAGCATCATTAGGTTTAATTATTTCAGCCGCAGCTACAATTATAATACTTGCATTATTTGGGACAAGTACATTAGATATCAACTCTATACTTAATAAATTAAATTGGGTTGCATTAATGATATTTTGTGTTATGTTATTGATAGTGCATAAATGGAAAATCAATCCTATCATAATCATGCTAATAAGTGGTATAGTGGGGATATTTTTTTATTTGTAATATCATCACTCAAACACAATATACAAGTTTAGTGTTTGGGTGAGTTCTCGTATATATGTAACAATGTAATTTAAATCTTTTTCATTTCCACCACTTTTTCCTGTTTCTGAAAAGTCAAAAGCGAAGATATTTACATTTTAAATAGATAGAAGGTTTATTATCATATATTATTCACCTCTCTGAATACATGATATACCCTAACATGGTGTCAGATTCAAGGGTAAATTTAAATTTTTAATGGGACAATAAGTACTGTTTAATTTAGGTACTAAAATTCAAATATAAATAAAGAAGCAATACAGTGGTGAATTGTAATACAAATATAGTTTGTGTTATATTTGTGTAGTGAATATACAGTATAGAGTTAATTTAGGTAGAGGTTATAGTTACTTACTATCTTTGTATTTACTTTTTTATTGTACTGATATACATGGGATAATATTAAATATTATGTCTGATTAAAATACTTAAATATTGTAGGAGGATGAAATGACAGAACGCGAAAAGATGTTAGCAGGAGAATTGTATGATTGTGGAGATAAAGAATTGTTGTATCAATGGCATAAGGCAAAAGATTTAACTAGAGAGTATAATAATTTGAAATCAGATGACAATATTAATAAAGAACGTATTTTAACTGAGCTTTTGGGGAAAAGAGGACAGAACATATGGATTACTGCACCTTTTTATGTTGACTATGGAAATAATATTTATTTTGGTAATAATTGTGAAGTAAATATGAATTGTACTTTTTTAGATGATAATGAAATCATAATAGGTGATAATGCGTTAATTGCCCCTAATGTGCAAATATATACAGCTTTTCATCCAACAAATGCTAAAGATAGATTTGGAGAAAGAACTGATGATGGATTTAAATTTTGTAAAACTATAACTGCTCCAGTTAAAATTGGGAATGATGTTTGGATTGGTGGAGGAAGTATTATTTTACCAGGTGTAACGATAGGAGATAATGTAACTATTGGTGCAGGAAGTGTTGTGACGAAGTCAATACCATCCAATACCATAGCTTATGGGAATCCATGCCATGTTATTAGAGAAAATAAATGAGAACTATTATAATATATCTATTTAGTAAACATCAAAGGTATTATTAAAATGAAGAGCTATCTCAAAATTAGGGATAGTTTTTTTATTAATAGATAATAGTGTCTAGTAAATTTAATTAATAAGATGTTAGACATTGTATTTATTATATTTATGCACATAAAAGATTATATCTCATATGATTGATTAATAAAGTTATTATTTACAATTTATTAATGAAATATTAAAGTAGTATTCTTGAATATTAAGAAATAGAATAATATAATATAGTGTGAATGGATTAGTAGCAGTGAATTTCGTAGGTTTCAATATACATTTAAAAAATAGATTTATAACTTGGAGGACAAAAAATGAAATTATCAAGGTATAAGAAAAATAGTTTGTTTCTGTCTATAATTTTATATCTACTTATTATTTCAATCCTTGTAATTACTATTTTCAATACCATAAAACTTCATAATATATCTAATAAACAAACTGAGAGCTATTTAAAAGATGTATCTACACAAATTGTAATGAATGTTGATTCTAAAATAAAATTTATCTTATCTGATTTAAGAATAATGGCAGATTTTATCAAACAATATGAGGGAGATAGTCGATATGAGTACTTATCTAAAAGAAAGACTAGTTATAAGTATTATGATATTGGAATAATTGATTTAGAAGGGAATGCAGGATTTTTAAGTGGAAAAAAGTTTGACTTAAAGAATACTGTTTCATATAAAAAAGGAATAGAAGGTAAAGAATACTCAGAGGTAATAGAGTCATTAGGTGTTGTTCTCTATACTGTCCCTATATTTGATGATAAACATGAGGTGTCTAGCCTTTTAATAGGTGTTGCCGATAAAGAAAGTATGAATGATATTCTTAACATAGATAATTTTAATGGGAAAGGAACTATTGAAATTATTAATAGCAAGGGAAGACCACTTTTTATTGGTAAAAATAGTGAATTAATAAAAGACCTTAGTTACAAGTATAAAGATTCTGTGAATGAGCCCTGGGCTCAAAAAATGATTGAAGATTTTAAAAATGAAAGGTCAGGAGATACTGTAATAACCTCATCAAAAAACATAAAATGTTTATTAACTTATTATCCAATTACAAAAGATTTAAATGATTGGTATTTTGTTCTTATAGTACCTGAGGAAGCTGTACTTGGTGAACTTAATAAGTTAAATTCTTTTACAATAATAATGACATTCATAGTTACATGTATTATTGGAATTATAACATGGCTTTTATATACAATAAGAAAAAGATATGTAAATCAAATAGAGAATATTGCATATTTGGATAATATAACGAATGGCATTAACCAAACCAAATTTAGCATGCTAGTCAAACCCTTAATTTCAGAGTCACCAGATAGTACTTATATGATGATTGCAATAAATATAAAGGAGTTTAAGTTAATAAATGATTGTTTTGGTAGTGATAAAGGAAATATGACACTCAAACATATTTATAATGTTTTATCTAAAAATATTACTAAAAATGAAGAGTTTGTATGTCGTCATGATGCAGACCTTTTCTATTTATTTATTAAAAATAGACCAGTATTAGAGGTTTTAGAGCTATTATCTAAAGTAGAAGCTGATATAAATTATTTTAATGAAAACAGAGAAAATCCGTATTTTTTAAGAATATCAGTAGGTATTTATACAATTGAAAATCATAATGAAGATTTAATCACAATACAAGACCATGCAAATACAGCAAGAAAAAGCTTCAATAAAGCTCATCAAAGTGATTTTTCTTTTTATAGTGATATAGAAAGAAAGCGATTAATATCTGAAAAGGAAATTTCAAATCTAATGGAAAAAGCCCTTGAAGATAAAGAGTTTTTTATATGTTTACAACCGAAAATTGATATAAAAAATGGTAAAATTAGTGGAGCAGAGTCTCTTGTGCGTTGGAGAAATTCAGAAAAAGGTATAATTTACCCAAGTGATTTCATTCCACTTTTTGAGAAAAGTGGATTTATATGTAAGTTAGATTTATATATACTTGAAGAAACATGTAAATTGATTTCTAAATGGATAAAAGAAGGTAAAGAAGTGTTGAGAATTTCTGTTAATGTATCTAGACAACATTTAAAGGATAAGTTGTTTTTAGAAAAATATGAGCTTATATGTAATAAATACAATATACCAACATATCTAATAGATTTAGAACTTACAGAATCTATCTTCTTAGAAAATCCAGAAGCTATAGATGTAATAAAGGATATTCATTCTAAAGGATTTAAGTGTTCTATAGATGATTTTGGATTTGGATATTCATCATTAGGGATATTGAAAGATTTTAAAGTTGATATAATTAAACTCGACCGTTCATTCTTTATCAGTAAAAACAATATAGAACGTGGTAAGGTAGTTATTGAGTCTATTATTGAACTTAGTAGAAGACTTGGCATGAAGGTAATTGCTGAAGGAATTGAAGAATTAGAGCAAGTAGAGTTTCTACAAAATGTAGGATGTGATTATATCCAAGGTTATGTTTTTTCTAAACCACTATTAATATCTGAGTTTGAAGAGTTCACATATGAAAATAATAAAATAAAAACTTTAAGAATATCTAATGATTAAATATAAAATAAAAAATTTAGACAGGTTATATAATTAAAAATATAACTTGTCTTTTTTATTTGTGTATTTACTAAAAAATGTAGCTACAAATTTTGTAAAAACAATTTTCAAATATTGTAAGTTGTAGTCAAAGCTCTATTGTATTATTCTGAATATAGAAAGATAGTTACTTCTTTAGACACAAAAGAATGAAAATATACAGAATAATATAAAATTTGCGATATTGATAACTCTAATTATTTTGAAAGGAGGGAAAATATGATAAGTGGAAGAATGTTAATCATTATGAATTTTCTAAAAGGAAAAAATAAGACAAGTTACAAGGAGATTAGTAAACAACTAAATATAGAAGAAAGAAAGGTTAGATATGATATAAATAATTTAAATATTGTTTTACAGTCATTGAACAAACCTGTAATACAAAAGATGAATAAAGGTGTATTAATTATTCCTAATGACTTCCAAGTAGTATTGATAGATAATAATGAATATGTATTTTCTTTAACTGAACGAGTATCCATTATGAAGATTATATCAATGTTTAAAATAGATAACTTAAATTTAGAAAAATTGAGTAAAGAATTTCAAGTTTCTAGAAGTTCAATTAAAAATGATCTTAATGTTTTGTCGAGTGAACTGGAAAGAAATCAAATAATTATTACTTATGATAAAGCTTTCAAGATAAGTGGGAATGAAGATACTATATATAAACAACGATTGAATATATTAAAATTATATTCCTATCTTTTTGGCAAGGAAAAATCTGATTTAAGTGTATTTGAGAAGTATATAGTAAATATAATTGAAAAAATATTTAAAGGTATTTCTTTGAGAGATATATATAATTGGTCTACAAATTTATTATTGCAAATGGGATGGACTTTAAACGATGAATCTTTTACATGGTATGTGTCAAATATTTTCCTTTTTACATGGTATATACATTCAGATGAAAAACATCCTTTAGAATCTTCTTCTTTAAGTGAACCATATTTTGAAAATAAGTTTGACCAAGAATTTGAACAAATAATACAAAAAAAATTAACTAAAGAACAAATTTTGTTGTTAAAGAGTTTTGTATTTTTTACAAATAAATATGCAAGTTTAAATGAAGATATGGATTTGATTAGTACAGAAATGATAGTTCAAGACTTAATTTACAATATGTCAGAGATATTGGAAAGTGACTTTAAGGAAGATATGATTCTTTATAAAGGATTACTTAATCATATTGCTCCATTGATAGAGAGAATCAAACAGAATATACAGATTTATGAAGAATTATTTCATGTCATACCAGACAAATACCAGTATGTACTAGAGGCTACTAAGGCTTCTATTCAAAAAAATAGAGTATTAAATCAAATAAAGAATGAAAATGAAATAATACTTTTAGCAATACACTTTTTAGGAAGCATACATAGAAATGAGAGAAATAATTATAAAAATATATTGTTAGTTTGTGGATTTGGTTATGGCGTAATTGCTATGTTAAAGGATACTTTAATAAATGATTACCAGATAAATATAGTGGATAGTATTCCATCATATAAGTTACAAGATTATAAAGAATGGGAAAGTATTGATTTTATTGTAACAACATCAAAGATAATAGTAGATTTACCTAAAACAATTATTGAGATAAATCCATTTTTACAAGAAGAGGATTATTTAAAGCTTGAAGAAAAAGGAATAAAAAGGAAGAATGTATTAACTAATTATATGTCAATAAAAAAAAGGTTGGATTTTTTAGAAGAAGATGCACAAAAAAGAGTATTGAGTATTATATGGCAAGAGCTTGGATACAGTGATGAGAGAATATTATCTAGACAACTTAACTTAGGGGATTTAATAGGAATCGATACTATAAGTATAATTGATGAAAGGTTAAAATGGGAAGATGCTGTAAAGATTAGTTCAAATATACTTGCTGATTGTGATTTCGTATCAGAAAAGTATGCTGACAATATTATAGATATTTTAAAAAACGTGGGTTTTTATGCTATAAAAGATAATGAGTTTGCTCTGTTACATGGGAATGATAATTCATTAGTTAAAGTAAGTTCCATAAGTTTATTGATATGTAAAGAAGCAATTAATTTTGGAGATAAAAAAGTCAAAATTATATTTTGTCTAGCAAGTAGAGATAAAAAGGAGCAAATTCCTGCAATAATTAATTTAACTAAAATGGTTTATAAGACTAATTTCATTACTATGTTAGAGAAAGCGAAGACAAAAGAAGAAGCAGAAAGTTTAATTCATAAATACGAAAAGGAGGTCACTGTATGAGTAAATTAGTCAATGTAAAATGTTCATTTAAAATACATGCTAATTCAAAAGAAGAAGCCATTGTATCATTAGTAGATGCAGTATCAAAAGAGGGTTATCTAAAAGATAAAAATCAATTTTTAGAAGATGTTTTAAAGAGAGAGGAAACATTATCGACTTATATTGGACATGGAATAGGTCTTCCTCATAGCCAAAGTATAGGAGTTAAAAGCTCTTGTATTACTATAGGAAAGCTTGATACCCCTATCGTATGGACAGAAGAAGGCGAAAAAGTGGATTTAATATTTCTGATATCTGTAACAAAAGACAATGAAAATAATCTACATTTAAAGATTTTGTCAAGACTCGCACGTTTATTGATGCATGAGAGCTTTAGAAATCAAATTAGAAATTCAGATGAACAAACAGTCTATAATCTTATAAAAGAAAAAATAGGGGAGGAAGATTAAAATGAGGATTTTAAAGTTTTTACAGAAACATCTTATGACAGCAACATCGTATATGATTCCATTTGTAGTTGCTGGGGGAATACTATTTGCATTATCAGTTACTTTAAGTGGACAAGCCGCTGTACCAGAAACTGGATGGTTAGCTAAACTGAATCAAATTGGAGCTGCTGGTCTAGCTTTATTTATTCCTATATTAGGTGGATATATAGCATTTAGTATGGCAGATAAGCCAGGATTGGCTCCAGGAATGATAGGTGCATATTTAGCAAAAGAAGTAAATGCTGGTTTTATAGGTGGTATCATAGCAGGATTTATAGCAGGATTTGTTGTTTTACAATTAAAGAAAATTAAATTAGCTCCAACAATGAGAACTTTAGGTTCAATATTTATTTATCCTTTGCTTGGTACATTGATTACAGGAGGTATAATTGTATTTTTAATTGGAGAGCCTATAGCTTCTTTTATGACATGGATGACTAATTGGTTAAATGGAATGTCTGGTGTTTCTAAAATTCCTTTAGGTGGAATCTTAGGAGGAATGATAGCTTCAGATATGGGTGGTCCTATAAACAAAGTTGCTGCAACCTTTGCCCAAACTCAAGTTGACACACTTCCATATTTAATGGGGGGAGTTGGTGTGGCAATCTGTATACCTCCAATAGGGTTAGGATTAGCAACATTATTGTTCCCAAAAAAATTTAGTAAGGAAGAAAGAGACTCAGGAAAAGCTTCTCTATTAATGGGTTGCGTTGGAATTACAGAAGGAGCTATTCCATTTGCAACAGCAGACCCTGTTAGAGTAATTCCTTGTATTATGGCTGGGTCTATTATTGGAAACATTATGGCTTTCTTATTAGGGTGTTTGAATCATGCACCTTGGGGTGGTTTGATAGTACTCCCAGTTGTCGATAACAGGTTGGGATATATAGCTTCTGTATTAACTGGAGCAGTTGCTGTTGCGATATTGATGAAATTAGTGAAGAAAGATGTAAAAGAAGATGAAGAAGTCAAAGAAGATATAGAGGATTCTATTGAACTAGTATTTGAAGAATTATAGAGGTATATAAATACTATTAATTTATATAAAATTTATTATAAAAAATAATCATACAAAACTATAACTTTAAAGGAGATAAGAATATGAAAATTGTAGCAGTAACATCTTGCCCTAGTGGTGTAGCACACACTTATATGTCAGCTGAATCTCTTGAATTGTCAGCAAAGAAATTTGATATAGAAATAAAGGTTGAGACTCAAGGGAGTTCTGGAATAGATAATGAATTATCACCTAAAGAAATTAAGGAAGCAGCTTGTGTAATACTAACTAATGATGTTGAAATTAGAAATATGGATAGATTCAAAGGAAAAAAAGTTGTAAGAATGAGTGTGTCTGACATAATTAAAAAATCTGATGCATTAATCAAAAAGATAAAAGATACTTTTCAATAGAGTTTAATTTATTTTACATATAACAAGAAGATGTATTTAATAGTAATACTATTAAATACATCTAAAAAATAGAATAAAAGGAGATATAGTCATGAAAAAGTTACCAATAAAAACTGTCGTACAACGACTACTAGACTTACAAGAAGAGGGGAAAAGTGCAACACTTTTAGGGATTGGGCCTATGTCACCAAACTTGTTACAAGCGAGTTTTGAACTAGCAAAAGATAATGATTTTCCTTTAATGTTTATTGCCAGTAGAAATCAAGTAGATGCAGATGAACTAGGTGGTGGTTATGTAAATGGTTGGAATCAAAAAACTTTTACAAAAGATATTAAGCAAATAGCTGATAAAGTTGGATTTGATGGTCTATATTACTTATGTAGAGACCATGGAGGACCATGGCAAAGAGATAAAGAAAGAAACGACCATTTGCATGTTGATAAAGCTATGGAATTAGGAAAAAAATCTTATTTAGCTGATATTGAGGCAGGTTTTGATTTACTAATGATTGACCCTACAAAAGACCCATTTGAAATGGGAAAGGTAATTCCATTAGATATAGTACTAGAAAGAACTGTAGAATTGATTGAATATTGTGAAAACGAAAGAAAAAGACTCAATATGCCAGAAATAGGATATGAAGTTGGGACAGAGGAAACAAATGGAGGATTAACTTCAACTGAGACATATGAGACATTTATAACTAAATTAAAAGTTGAGCTTGAGAAGAGAGATTTACCAATGCCAACATTTATAGTTGGTCAGACAGGGACTCTAACTAGAAAAACAGAACAAGTAGGTACTTTTAATTTTAAGAATGCTTATGATTTAGCTCAAATGGCTAAAAAGTATGGAGTAGGATTAAAAGAACATAATGGAGATTATTTGGATGATGTGACTTTATTAGAACATATACCATCTCAAATTATTGCAACAAATGTTGCTCCTCAATATGGAACTGAAGAGACGAGAGCATACTTAAAGTTAGCAGAAGTTGAAAGAAAACTAAAGGAAGAAGGATTAATTGAAAAAACTTCAAATATTAGAGATGTTCTTCTTGTAGATGCTATTGAATGTGGACGTTGGAGAAAGTGGGTAATGGGAGAACAGAAAGATTTAACTATTGAAGAAATATTTAAAGATGAAGTTTTATCTAATGAGATATTAGATATTGCAGGTCACTATACATTCAACAATGATAGTGTTAAAAGAGAGATAGAAGTACTTTATAGTAATTTAAGTAAAAATAATATTGATGGTCAAAGATTTGTTGTAGACCACATTAAGCGCCCTTTACGTGAGTATGCAGAATGTTATAATTTAAAAGGTGTTACTACAAGAATTTTAAATAAATAATAGGACTTATAGTGGCAAGTATTGTTATACTAGGTATTTATAGATATAATTATACTTACCACTACTAAATTTGGGAGGACTAATATTTTGATTAATTTAATTTTTGATGTAGATGATACTTTATACAATCAATTGACACCTTTTTATATTGCATATGATAAGATATTTTCTTCAGTAAAAGGTATTTCTGTTGAAGATTTATATATAAGCAGTAGAAAGTATAGTGATGAAGTGTTCTATTTGACTGAGAGTGGAGATATGCCAATTGAGAAAATGCATGTATATAGAATAATGAAGGCTTTTGAAGAATTAGGAAATCCTATTAAAGAAAAGGATGCCCAAAATTTTCAAGATGAGTATATATATCAGCAATCACAAATTACTTTAATACCAGAAATTGAGCAAGTTTTGAATTTTTCTAAAGAGAGAAATATTAATATAGGAATCATAACGAATGGACCATCAGCACATCAAAGAATGAAGTTAAAGCAGTTGAATGTTGAAAACTGGGTTGACAAAAATCATATTTTTATTTCTAGTGAAGTTGGTTTTTCTAAGCCAGATATCAATATCTTTAGAATGGCTGAGAATGTTATGAATTTAGATAGAGAAAATACATATTATGTAGGTGATTCTTATAAAAATGATGTAGTAGGTTCTAAAAAAGCTGGATGGAAGAGTATTTGGATGAATCATAGAAGTCATGGAGTAGAAGAATTGTTTTATAAGCCTGATTTTATAATCTCAGAATATAAGTCTCTATTGTTTTTGCTTATAAAAATATGTAGTAAATAAAATGTTAGTGATAGAATTGCATAAAATAGTTAAGAGTAGCTATGTAAAATTATATATTTAAATTGTGGGTAATCTATTTTTTATTAAAAAATAGATTATTTAGAAAAAGGGGATATCTTAAAATAAAAAATTTAAATATCCCCTTTTAATTATCTAATTAAAATAAAATAATTAGAACTATGTTTTGTTTGGCTTAATCAATAACATTTTGGGATTCCTTATAGCTACATGTTAACTGTTGAATAGGTTTATCATATGGCTTAACCCATCCTTTATTAATACTTAACTCTGTAAGTGCTGTATGGCCTTCAACCATTTGAGTTAGTGAAGCTGAATATATAGCTCTCAATTCAGGTGTACTACTTGTTAATGCAGAATTAAGATACATATTAGCAGCTGCTTTAGCAGATGAAAGCATGCTTAATATTATTACTTTATCGTCTATATAAGTATTGTTTTTAATTAGATTTTCTATCATATTTCTCATATTGTCTATACCTCCTCAGAAATTAGTATCTCATTTTCAACTATAAATTGTTGTATAGCTTTAATTCTTCCTTCTGTTGCTAATATACTAGATTCTGATTGTCTTTTTAGGTCTTCATCTGATATTAACATATTGATTGCTCTTTGCATAAGTAATCCATCAGATTCCATTTTTATAACGGCTGCTAAAGATATTTTTTCAGTTTCTGAAAGTATTCTCATTTAATCATCTCCTATATTGTAATTTACGCTTTAATAGTATGTCTTAATTTTCAACAAAATAACCATAACACTTTTTTACAATGTTTTATATTTTCTTTATATTAAATTCTAGTAAAATTACATACTAATAAAATCTCATAGTAGAGTTATCATTAAATATATTTAAGATAAATTATATAAGTATTCATTTAGACAAAAATTATTTGTATGTACTTTTTCAAGAGTAAATATGAATTTTTGTTCAAAGATTAATCTTGCTGTTAATTTATCTATTTTATTTATCCTATTAAAATATATTCTTAAAATTTAATATAAAAATTTATGTTTATATATATTTGAAACTTATTTAAGAGAACCTAATTTTTATTTTAACAAAAAAACATAAATAAAGTTCGATACATGGCGAACGAAAAAAACACAAGTAATATTTTTTTTAAAAAATTTCAAAAAAGAGTTGATAATATATGTATATTAATATAAAATTTAATATATATAATTCGTATAATTATACGAATGATTTAGAGTGTAAAATAACTTATAAACGGAGAGGGGAAGTCTAATGAAAGTAGCAGTAGTTATGGGTTCAAAATCAGATTATCCAAAATTAGAAGAAGGGATAAAACTGCTTGAAAAATATGGAATAGAAGTTGTAGCAAGAGCATTATCTGCTCATAGAACACCAGAACAACTTTCAATATTCCTAAAAGAAATAGAAGATGATACTGATGTAATAATAGCAGCAGCAGGAAAAGCAGCACATTTACCAGGAGTAATAGCATCACAAACATTAATTCCTGTAATAGGATTACCTATTAAATCATCAACTATGGATGGACTAGACTCACTTTTATCAATAGTTCAAATGCCAAAAGGAATACCAGTTGCAACAGTTACAATAGATTTAGGTTTAAATGCAGCTTTATTGGCATTACAAATAATGACTTTAAAATACCCAAAATTAAAAGAGGATTTGAAATCATATAGAGAAGAGATGGCACAAAAGGTGCTAGAAGACGACAAGAATTTAAGGGGGTAGCAGATGTTATTATATGAAGGAAAAGCAAAACAAGTATACTCTACAGATAATGAAAATGAATATGTTGTTTACTATAAAGATGATGCAACAGCATTTAATGGAGAGAAAAAAGCAGAAATATCTTCAAAAGGGATATTAAATAATAAGATATCAACAATAATCTTTGAAATGTTAAAAGAAAATAATATAAATACACACTTTATAAAAAGTTTATCAGATAGAGAGATGCTAGTTAAAAAAGTAGAGATTTTACCATTAGAAGTAATAGTGAGAAATATTGCTGCTGGTTCTATTTGCAAAAGAGTTGGTCTTGAAGAAGGTGAAGTTTTCGATGAGCCAATCTTTGAAATAAGTTATAAAAATGATGCTTATGGTGACCCAATGTTAAATGACGATTATGCAGTAGCAATGAAATTAGCAACTAGAGAAGAATTAAAATTCTTAAGAGAAGAAACTTTAAAAATAAACGAATTACTAAAAGCATTTTTCTTAAAATTAAACCTAAAGTTAGTTGACTTTAAAATAGAATTTGGTAAAGATTCAGAAGGAAACATAATATTGGCAGACGAAGTATCACCAGACACTTGTAGACTTTGGGATGTAAATACAAATGAAAAGCTAGATAAGGACAGATTTAGAAAAGACCTTGGAGACCTTGTAGAAGGTTATACGGAAGTACTTTCAAGAATGAATAATAAATAGGAGGCAAATGTATGTGTGGAGTTTTAGGGATTTACTCTAATAAAGATGTAACTAAAGAACTATATTATTCTTTATATTCTATGCAACACAGAGGGCAAGAAAGCTGTGGTTTAGCTCTTTTAGATGATGGAGAAATTAAGTACAAAAAAGATATGGGATTAGTTGGAGATGTTTTTAAAGAAAGTGAACTATCTAAGTTAAAAGGAAATATAGGTATTGGACATGTTAGATATTCAACAGCTGGAGGGAGTCATGTTTCTAATTGCCAACCTTTAGTTGGAAGCTGTAGAAAAAGACAATTAGCCATAGCTCATAATGGAAATTTAGTTAATGCAAATTATTTAAAAGACATGTTAGAAGAAGATGGATATATGTTCCAAACTAATTCAGATACAGAAGTGATTTTATATATACTTGCAAGATATTACAAAGGTGATATAGTAGAAAGTTTAAAAATGACTATGGATTATATCAAAGGTGCATATGCTCTTGTAATAATGAGTCAGGAAGAATTGGTTGCAGTTAGAGACCCACATGGATTCAGACCTCTTGTACTTGGTAAAAAGGGTGATGAATATATATTTGCATCAGAAAATTGTGCAATAGATATACTTGGCGGAGAAGTTATAAGAGATGTAGAGCCAGGAGAAATAATAATAGTTAAAGATGGAGAATTAAAATCATATTTTTATTCAGAAAATTATAAGCCAGTTAAGAAGAGTTGTATATTTGAACACATATACTTTGCAAGAAACGATGCAACTATAGACAATGTAAATGCATATGAATTTAGAATTAAATGTGGTGAAAGATTAGCTCAAAATGAAAATGTAAATGCAGATATGGTAGTTCCAGTTCCAGATTCAGGTTGGCCAGGAGCTATTGGTTATGCAAATGCTAGTGGATTAAAAATAAGTGAAGGCTTAGTTAAAAATAGATATGTAGGAAGAACATTTATAAAACCTACACAAGAAGAAAGAGAAATAGCAGTAAAAATAAAATTAAACCCTCTTTCAACAATAATAAAAGGAAAATCTATAATTTTAGTAGATGACTCAATTGTAAGAGGAACTACATCTAAACAGTTAGTAAAATCTTTAAGAGAAGCAGGAGCAAAAGAAATTCATCTTAGAATAACATCTCCTCCAGTAGCTTACTCTTGTTACTATGGAATAGATACTCCAAATCGTTCTAAATTAATTGCATCAAGTAACAATGTAGAAGAAATGAGAGAATATATTGGATGTGATAGTCTAAAATTCCTAGATATAGAAGGAATGTTAGATGCAGCAGAACACAAGTCTACTTTCTGCAAAGCTTGTTTTGATGGAGAATACCCAGTTAAGAAAATTGATAAGGAGGAATTATTTTCATGCTAACATATAAAGAATCAGGTGTAGATATAGATGAAGGAAATAGAGCAGTAGACCTTATAAAAGGTAAAATAAAAGGAACTTATGATGGAAATGTAGTTGGAGATTTAGGTAACTTTAGTGGATTATACAGTTTAAAAGATTTTGTGGGAATGAAAGAACCAGTTTTGCTTGCATCTACAGATGGTGTTGGGACTAAGTTAAAAATAGCTCAAATGATGGATAAGCATGATACTGTTGGAATAGATTTAGTTGCAATGTGTGTAAATGATTTAATTTGTCAAGGAGCAAAGCCATTATTTTTCCTTGATTATATAGCTCTTGGGAAATTAATTCCTGAGCATATAGAAAAAATAGTTGGTGGAATTGCAGATGGTTGTAAAATGTCTGGTTGTGCACTAATTGGTGGAGAAACTGCTGAGATGCCTGGTATGTATGGAGATGATGATTATGATTTAGCAGGGTTCTCTGTAGGTATAGCAGACAAAGAAAAGATTGTTTCTGGAAATAGTGTTAAATCAGGAGATGTATTAGTTGGTATATCTTCAAGTGGAGTACACAGTAATGGTTTTTCTTTTATAAGAAAGATATTTTTAGAAACTTACAACTATAAAATGGAACAATATGTTGAAGAACTAGGAATGACAGTTGGGGAAGCACTTTTAACACCAACTAAAATATATGTTAAATTAGCTTTAGATGTATTAGCTAAACATGATATAAAAGCTATAGCTCACATAACTGGTGGAGGGCTTATAGAAAATATAACAAGAGTTATACCTAAAGGATTAGGATTAGATATTAATAAAAAATCTTGGGAAAAGCCTCCTATATTTAAAATGATAGAAGGTTTTAATGCTGTTGATGAGAGAGAACTTCATAAAAGTTTCAACATGGGTATTGGACTAGTTTTAATAGTAAATAAAGAAGAGGCTAACAATGTTGTAGACTTTATAAACAATAGAGAAAATGACAATGCTGCTTATGTAGATAAAAAATACAGTGAGTTATTAGAAGATAAAGCATATATAATTGGTGAAGTAGTAGATAGTCATGAAGGTGTAGAATTATGTTAAATATAGGAGTTTTAATATCTGGTGGAGGAACAAATTTACAAGCAGTTATAGATGGAACTGAGTCTGGAAAAATAAAAGGTCAGGTTAAAGTAGTTATCTCAAGTAAGCAAGATGCTTATGGTTTAGAGAGAGCTAAAAATCATAACATAAAGGCAATTTGTGAAACTAACGAAGACAAGATAATAGAAATTCTTAAAGAAAATAAAATAGATTTAGTAGTTTTGGCTGGTTATTTAAAAATAATCAGCCCAAAGCTGGTTAATGAGTTTAGAAACAAAATGATAAACATACATCCATCATTAATTCCTTCATTCTGTGGAGCTGGATTCTATGGAGAAAGAGTTCATCAAGGTGTTATAGATTATGGTGCTAAAGTAACTGGTGCTACAGTTCATTTTGTTGATGAAGGTGCTGATACTGGACCAATTATAATGCAAGATGTAGTTAAGGTGAATCAAGATGATGATGCAAAGACACTTGCAAAAAGAGTGTTAGAAGTTGAACATAGGATTTTAATAGAAAGTTTAAGTCTTTTTTGTGAAAATAAATTAAAACTTCAAGGTAGGAGAGTGTTTATAAATGAGTAAGAGAGCTTTAATAAGTGTAACTGACAAGACAGGTGTAGTAGAATTTGCTAAAGAGTTAAACAAGCTAGATTATGAAATTATATCTACAGGAAATACTTTTAAAACATTAAAGGAAAATGGCGTTAATGTAATGCAAGTTGAAGATGTTACAAACTTCCCAGAAATATTAGATGGAAGAGTAAAAACATTAAATCCATATATACATGGTGGGATACTTTACAAAAGAGACAAAGATTCTCATGTGGAAACTGTAAATGAACACAAAATACATTCAATAGATTTAGTAGCTGTAAATTTATATGATTTTGAAGGAACTTTAAAGGCTGGAAAAAGTCATGATGAAATGATAGAAAACATAGATATTGGTGGACCATCTATGATACGTTCTGCTGCTAAAAACTATAAAGATGTAATAGTAGTAGTAGATATAAAAGATTATGATTCTATAATAGAAAAATTAAAAACAGACACAATGACATTAGAAGATAGAAAAAAATTATCATATAAAGCTTTCTCAACTACAGGAAGATATGATGCGTTAATATCTAGTTATTTTGCTGGAGAAGTTGGAGATACATATCCTGACATATTAAATTTAACTTTCCAAAAAGAACAAACTTTAAGATATGGAGAAAATCCACATCAAAATGGTTTCTTATATTCACAATCAAATGCAAAAAATCCAATCTTAAACTATGAGCAATTAGGCGGTAAAGAACTTTCTTTTAACAACTTAAACGATTTACATGGATGTTTAGAAGTAATGAGAGAATTTAAAGATAGTGAAGAAGTAGTTTCAGTTGCTATAAAACATGCTAATTCATGTGGAGTGGGATTAGGTAAAGATGCTTTTGAAGCATATACAAAATGTTATGAAGCAGATAAAGTTTCAATATTTGGTGGAATAGTAGGAATAACTTCTACTGTAGACAAAGCTACAGCAGAGAAATTAAATGAAATATTCTTAGAGATAGTAGTAGCATATGATTTTGAGCCAGAAGCTTTAGAGATACTTAAACAAAAGAAAAATTTAAGAATATTAAAATTAGCTAAGATAGAAGATAGTTTACAACCATACGAAATGAAATACTTAGATGGAAAATTATTAATACAAGATAGAAATAGTACTTTAGCAGAAAAAAGTGAAAATGTAACAAAAGCAAAGCCAACAGATGAACAACTTAAGGATATGGAATTTGGTATGAGAGTAGTAAAAAATATGAAATCAAATGCAATTGCAATAGTAAAAAATGGTCAAACTTTAGCTTTAGGTTGTGGACAAACATCAAGAATTTGGGCATTAAAAAATGCTCTTGAAAATAACAAAGATAAAGACTTTACAGGAGCTGTTTTAGCATCAGATGCATTTTTCCCATTTGATGATTGTGTAACATTAGCTCATGAATATGGAATATCAGCAGTAGTTCAACCAGGTGGTTCTATAAAGGATAAAGATTCAATAGAAGCTTGTGATAAGTATGATATGGTTATGGTATTTACAGGAATAAGACACTTCAAACACTAAGGAGGATATTATGAAGATATTGGTTGTAGGCGGTGGCGGAAGAGAGCATGCTATATGCTGGAAACTAAGCAAAGAAAAGAATATAGAAAAAGTTTATTGCGCGCCAGGTAATGCAGGAATTGCAAATGTAGCAGAATGTGTAAATATAAGTGATACTAATATAGAAGAACTTTTAAAATTTGCAAAAGAAAATGAAATAGGTCTTACAATAGTAGGACCAGAAGTACCACTAGTTATGGGTATAGTAGATGAGTTTGAAAAGGAAGGTCTAAGAGTTTTTGGGCCTAATAAAAAATGTGCTCAACTTGAAGGAAGTAAAGCTTTTTCAAAAGATTTTATGATAAAACATAACATACCTACTGCAAAATATAAAGAATATACAAACTTAGAAGAAGCTATATCAGAAATAGATAGCTTTGGATATCCAGTAGTAATAAAAGCGGACGGATTAGCTGCTGGAAAAGGTGTTGTAATACCTGAAAATAGAGAAGATGCTATAGCAACTTTAAAAGAAATGATGTCAGATAAGAAGTTTGGAGCTGCTGGAGATAAAATAGTACTTGAAGAGTTCTTAAAAGGAATAGAAACTTCAATCTTGGCATTTGTAGACAATGACACAATAGTTCCTATGGCAAGCGCAAAAGACCATAAGAAAGTAAATAATTATGAACAAGGACCAAATACTGGTGGGATGGGAACTTTTTCTCCTAGTGAAATATATACAGAAGAATTAGCAAATAAAGTAAAAGAGACAGTATTAGAAAAAACTTTAGAAGGATTCAAAAAAGATGGTCTTAACTTTAAAGGTATTTTATTTGTTGGTCTTATGATAACTGAAGATGGAGAGAAAGTACTTGAATACAATGTAAGATTTGGAGACCCTGAGACACAATCTGTTTTATTTAGATTAGAAACAGATTTACATGAGATAATGGAAGCTATATTGGATAATAAATTAAAAGATATAGAAATAAATTATAGTGATGATGAAGCAGTATGTGTTATGCTTACATCAGGAGGGTATCCAGACAGTTATGAAAAAGGAAAAATTATAACTGGTCTTGAAAACCTGGATGATGATATAGTAGTATTCCACAGTGGTACTAAGATGCTTGATGGTAATTTAGTTACTAATGGAGGAAGAGTAATTGGTATAACTGCAAAATCAACTACAGTTAAGGACGCATCAGAAAAAGTTTATGAGAATATAAAGAAAATAAACTTTGAAGGAATGCACTATAGAACAGACATAGGAAAATAATTTTTCTAAAATGGAGGATAAGGTATGTTGAATACTGAAAATAAAGACTCAATGGTTAGAAGAGTATTAGTTGAAAAAAGAGAAGGTTTTGACCTTGAGGCTAAAGCTTTAAAAAAAGACTTGTTGGAAAGTTTACACATAAGCAATATAGAAAATTTAAGAATATTAAATAGATATGATGTAGAGGGAATATCAGAAGAAGTTTATGAAAATGCAGCAAAAACAATATTTTCTGAACCAAATCTAGATGTAGTATATTATGAAGAAATACCAGAGTTAAATGGTGAAAGAGTATTTGCGATAGAATTTCTTCCTGGTCAATATGACCAAAGAGGTGATTGGGCAGCTCAATGTATCCAAATCGTAAATCAAGGTGTAAGACCTGCTATTAATACAGCAAAGGTTTATATATTATCAGGTCAAGTAACTGATGAAGAGTTTTCTAAAATAAAAGATTACTGTATAAATCCAGTAGATAGTAGAGAAGCATCTTTAGAAAAACCAGAAACATTAAAAATGGAAACTGAAATACCAACAACAGTTGAAGTATTAGATGGATTTATAGATTTAGATGAAGATGGATTAAAAACATTTGTAAGTGAAAAAGGATTAGCAATGACTTTAGGAGACTTACAACACGTTCAAAAATATTTTAAAGATACAGAAAAAAGAAATCCAACTATAACAGAAATAAAAGTTCTAGATACTTACTGGTCTGATCATTGTAGACACACTACTTTTATGACTGAAATAGAAAATGTAAAAATAGAAGATGGTAAGTTTAATGATATAGTAAAAGAAGCGTATCAAATGTATCTTAACTCAAGAGACAATGTGTATGTGAACAGACACAAAGATATATGTTTGATGGATATAGCTACAGTTGCAGTAAAAGAATTAAAGAAAAATGGAAAATTAAATGATTTAGATGAAAGTGAAGAGATAAATGCATGTAGTATAAATGTAGATGTTGAAGTTGATGGTAAGATGGAAAAATATTTAGTAATGTTTAAAAATGAAACTCATAACCATCCAACTGAAATAGAACCATTTGGTGGAGCAGCTACTTGCCTAGGTGGAGCTATAAGAGACCCATTATCAGGAAGAAGTTATGTTTACCAAGCAATGCGTGTTACAGGAAGTGCTGACCCAAGAACAACTTTAGAGGATACTTTACCTGGAAAACTTATGCAGAGAAAAATTACTACAGAAGCTGCTCATGGTTATAGTTCATATGGTAACCAGATAGGTCTTACAACGGGACAAGTTGCAGAAGTATACGATGAAAATTTCGTTGCAAAGAGAATGGAAATAGGTGCAGTTATAGCAGCAGCACCAAAAGAAAATGTAGTAAGAGAAAGACCAGAAGCAGGAGATGTGATAGTTCTTCTTGGAGGAAAAACAGGAAGAGATGGTTGTGGAGGAGCAACTGGTTCATCTAAAGAACATAGTGAAGAATCAATCTTAACTTGTAGTGCAGAAGTTCAAAAAGGAGATGCTCCTAACGAAAGAAAAATACAAAGATTCTTTAGAAATAAAGAAGTTGCTCAAATGATAAAAAGATGTAATGACTTTGGAGCAGGTGGAGTTTGCGTTGCTATAGGTGAAATTGCTGATAGTTTGGACATAAACTTAGATTTAGTGCCTAAAAAATACGATGGGCTTGATGGAACTGAACTTTCAATTTCAGAATCACAAGAGCGTATGGCTGTGGCTATAAAAAAAGAAAATAAAGATAAATTTATACAATTAGCAGTAGAAGAAAACTTAGAAGCTACACATGTAGCTACAGTAACTGATACAGGATATTTAAGAATGTTCTGGAATGGAAAAGCAATTGTAGATATAAATAGAGAGTTTTTGGATACAAATGGAGTAAAACAAACTACTGATGTCCATGTTACTAAAGTAGATGAAGAAAACACATTCTTTAGCTCTAATGAAATAGTGAAAGATGTTAAGTGTGCAAGTATGAAAGATAAATTTACAAAAGTATTATCTGACCTTAATGTTTGTTCTCAAAAAGGATTAGTTGAGATGTTTGATAATACAATTGGTGGTAATACAGTACTTATGCCATTTGGTGGAAAGTACCAAGCTACTCCAACTCAAGGTATGGTTGCTAAGATACCAGTACTTGGTGGAGAAACTAATACTTCTACAATAATGACTTATGGATACAATCCAAAGGTAGGAAAATGGAGTCCATTCCATGGTGCTTTATATGCAGTAGTAGAATCTGTGTGTAAATTGGTTGCTATTGGAGGAAATTACAGTACGACAAGACTTACATTCCAAGAGTATTTTGAGAAACTTGGTAACAATCCAGAAAAATGGGGTAAACCATTCTCAGCACTTTTAGGAGCATTCTATGCACAAAGTAAATTTGAGATACCTGCTATAGGTGGAAAAGATAGTATGTCTGGTACATTTAAAGATATTGAAGTTCCGCCAACATTGGTTTCATTTGCTGTTGATACAGTAGATGCTAGAAAAGTAGTATCTCCAGAATTTAAAAAAGCAGACTCAAAAGTAGTAATGTTATGTGTAAATAAATCAGAAAATGATGTTATAGATTTTGAAGAATTAAAGAAAAACTTGGATAAAGTAAGAGAACTTATACATGGAAATAAAGTTTTATCAACATATGCATTGGGATTTGCAGGTGTGGGTGAAGCAATAAGTAAAATGTCTTTTGGTAATAAAGTAGGATTTAAGTTTAGTGAAGAAGCTGAAAAGGCACTTACAGATGATAAATTATTTGAGGCTAGTTATGGAAATATAGTACTTGAATTAGCGAATGATGATTTAAATGTGTTAGAGGGATATAATTACATAGTGCTTGGAAGTACAGTTAAAGAAGCTAGTTTATTCATCAAAGGTGAAGAACTTTCATTAGATGAATTATATAAAGCACATTGTAGTACTTTAGAGCCTATATTCCCAACTAAAGCAGAAGAAGTAAAATCAAAAATAGAGACTATAAGTTATATATCACAAGGAGAGGCTAAAAAATCATCATTAAGTATAGCTACTCCAAGAGTATTTATACCAGCATTCCCTGGAACAAACTGTGAATATGACTCTGCAAGAGCATTTGAAAGAGCAGGAGCTAATGCAAATATAAGAGTATTTAAGAATTTAACTTATAAAGATATAGAAGATTCTATAGATACAATAGTGAATGAGATAAAATCTTCTCAAATAATAATGTTACCAGGTGGATTTAGTGCAGGTGATGAGCCAGATGGTTCTGGTAAATTTATAGCTACTGTATTTAGAAATCCTAGAGTACAAGAAGCTATAAATGAGTTTTTAACTAAAAAAGATGGTCTAATGCTAGGTATCTGTAATGGATTCCAAGTATTAATCAAATTAGGATTAGTTCCTTATGGAGAAATAAGAGTTCAAAGTGAAAATGCACCAACACTTACTTACAATAATATTGGTCGTCATCAGGCTAAGATTGCTAGAACTAGAATTTCTTCTAATAAATCTCCTTGGTTAGCTCAAACTAATGTTGGTGATATTCACAATATAGCAGTTTCTCATGGAGAAGGTAAGTTTGTTGCTAGTGAAGAGGTTATGAGAGAATTAATTGCTAATGGACAAGTGGCAACTCAGTATGTTGATTTTAATAACGAAGCTACTTATAATATTGAATTTAATCCAAATGGCTCATTCTATGCTGTTGAAGGTATAACTAGTGTTGATGGTAGAGTGTTTGGTAAGATGGGACATTCTGAGAGAATTGGTGAGGCAGTATATAAGAATATTATAGGTGAAAAAGACCAAAAGATATTTGAATCTGGAGTTAAGTATTTTAGATAAGGTCTTGATATCTAATTGGTAATTACAATTTATATTTTGGATATTTAAACTTAAAGAGATGTAATAATATGATTATAATCATTCAATATTACATCTCTTTTTTATTTATATAAAAATAATACATTCTACTCAAGTCAAAATATAAGCTATGTTATAATTAATTATTAAGCAGAATTGAATATTTATTGGAGGTAAACACGATTAATGAAAATATTAATAACAGGGTCTAATACACAATTAGAAAAAGAATGGTTATAAGTTAATAGGTATATTGTTTACAGAAAATATAATAAGATATTATGTAAAATATAAATATTTCTTTTGTTTATCCGATAATAATAATATGACTAAATAAATCTAAGGTTTTAATAAATTTTATATAAAACTATTGGAGAGAGGATTATATGAACTCAAGTAGTTTGGGTTTTATATGTTTAACTTTTAAGTCTATAAAATTTAGAAAGGGGAGTTTTATATTGAACGATATAAGTTCGCTAATTAATATACTGGCATTAACACAACTATCTAGTAGTAATACTACAAGTCAATGTAATTGTGGATATAATAATTCATCTGGATTTGATATGATTATGATGACACTGTTAAAAGCATTATCACAAAATAATCAACAAACATCTTTTAATAGTTATGATTCATTATCTAATTCTGAAAAGTTATTTAATGAACTTGATAATGCAGCAAATAATACAATTAGTAAGTCTGTAGAAGTTGATACAAAAGATAAAAGTACAAAGTCAAGAATTGAAAATGCTGTAGAACAAGCATCAAAAAAATATAATGTGGATGCAAACCTTATAAAAGCAATAATTAAAGTTGAATCGGATTTTAATCCAAATACTGTTTCCTCTGCTGGTGCTAAGGGTCTTATGCAACTTATGCCAGAAAATTGTAGAGATTTGGGTGTTACAGACCCTTTTAATATAGAGCAGAATATAGATGCTGGAACTAGACACATTAAGGAATATATTGATATGTTTGGAGGTAGTATAGAAATGGGACTGATGGCATATAATGGTGGTCCTGGAAGGATGAAAAGTAGAGGGGTAGAATCAATTTCTGACTTGTATAAAATGCCAAAAGAAACGCAAAATTATATTCCCAAAGTTATGAAATATTATAGAGGGTAGGCTTTATTATGGGTATAAATATAGATAAGCTAAATATAGGTCCAAGTAGAAATATAGAGGTAAAGAAAACAAAGGAAAATAATAAATTTTCTGATAGTCTAAACTTTGTAAAACAATCTTCTTCATTAGAGGATATAAAAAAGAATCTAGAAAGTGTAAAAAGGGCTGGAGAAAGGCTTGTACTTACTCAAAATTATGGAGACATTAGTAGGTATAAAAATGCTGTAAAAGAATATCTAAAATCTGTCGTAGATAACATGTATTCACTTGATAAAAATAGTAGTTTTTGGGAGCATCAGTATTATAAGAATGTAAAGATTGTTGATAATAAACTTGAAAAGATGACTAGTGAGTTACTTAGTGAAGAAAAAGAAAATATAGATATTGTTTCTACTGTTGATATGATACAAGGATTATTGATAGACATGTATAGATAAGATTACACAAGGAGAAAAGCTTTATGAATAGTAAAAAAGAGGATATATATGAATTGAATTTTGGACAACTAATAGAAGAAAAGACTGGAGTTATAGAAGAAAATCAAAATGTTTTTAATGCAAAAGTAAATGTATCTGTTTCTATAGGAAAAACAACAGAAACAATAAAAAATATATTAGGTTTAAAAGAAGGGTCTATAATAAAACTAAATAAGAATGTAGATGAGAAATTAGATATATATGCAAATGATAGATTATTTGCTTATGGAGAAAGTATTATTACAAATGAGAAATTATCTATAAGATTGTCTAAAATAGAAGATTCAGATATAAATTAACATTTTAAATAGTATCCCTTTAAGTTATTCTGTATGAGTTTAGCTAAGGGGATATTTTTATAAAAATTTTAAAATATATTTGAATTATATAAATGTTTTTATTTTCTGAGCGATAACTAAAATATAAGGATGTAATTTTGGAGGTGAAACTATGGATATTAAAAATGTGAGTTCAAATATTGTAATAAATAATTATTTAAAGAATACATCTGATGTAAAAAAAGTGCAAGAAGTTCAAAAAACTAATAAAACAGACAAGATAGAACTATCTAAATTTGCAAAGGAAATGGCGAGCGTATCAAATATGAATGATGAGACTATTAGAAATAAAAAAATAGATGAAATAAAAAATGCATTGGAAAGTGGAACTTACAAAATAAAACCAGAAGAAATTGCTAAAAAAATGATAGAGGATATGCGAGGATAAAGCCATGATTACAGACTTAAAAGTTATAATATATGAAGAAAAAAAGATACTTAGTAATATGATGGAGTTATTAAAAGAACAATTTGATTATATAGTTGTAAAAGATATAGAAAATCTAAATAGGTTAAATCCTAACTTAGAAGATATCAGTAGAGAACTTGCATCTATAGAGATAAAGAGAAGACAACTTTTTAATGATGATGTTCCAATGAGTGAAGTTGTTGAAAATAGTAATGATGAATATTTAAAAGAAATATATACAGAGTTAAAGCATATTATTGCTTTGGCTAAGAATCAACAAGAGTCAAATGATTCCTTAATAAAGAAGGAACTTATTTTTACTAAGAAAATGATTAATTTTATAAAACCAGTTGATAAACAAACTACAACTTATAATTCTTATGGAAATATTAGAAAATAGATATTGGGAGGAAAAATATGGCGGGATTATTTTCCATTTTAAATACAGCTAACTCAGGTATGAATGCTCATCAAAAGGCAATACAGACAATTTCTCATAATATAAGTAATCTAGATACAGAAGGTTATTCTAGGCAGAGGACAGAATTTGCTACAAATAGCCCAATGTATATGCCTAGCTTGAATAATGCAATTGGACGAGGTCAGTTGGGCACAGGTGTACATGTAACAGATGTAACAAGGGCTAGAAATAGTTTTTATGATTATCAATTTAGAGCAGAGGCTCATAAGTATGGTAAAACAGTTTCAAAGTATGACTATTATAATACTATAGAGACTATAATAAATGAACCATCAGATTATGGTATATCTGCAGGTATAGATGACTTTTTTAAAGGTTGGGAATCATTAGCGAAGGATATAAATAGTGATAGTAAAAAAAGTCTCGTGGTAGAAAATGCATCAAATTTAGCAACCTTAATAAGCGAAAGCTATAAGAAGCTTGACAAATTAAAAGGTGATATAGATGATAACATAGACTCTGAGATAAAACAGATAAATGACATGTTAAAGAGTCTTGAAGATTTGAATAAATCTATTGATGTTATATCTGGTTCTGGCTCTACCCCAAATGATTTACTTGATGAAAGAGATAGAATATTGGATGATTTGAGTTTTAAATTAGACCTTGAAAATCCTGATGTTAAAAATATGCTCGCAGATGGTAAATTAGAACTTAATGAATTAAAAAATGCAGATGGAACTTGGAAAACAGGTGTATCAGGAACTTTACAAGGATTGTTTGAAATGCATGGTAAGATTGATACATATAAAAGCGATTTAAAAGATGTATCTGATGGATTAGCTAAACAGATAAATGATGTTTATAATGCATCTGGTGGGATAACAGTAACAGATTTTTTTATAACTTCAAATGTAGATGGTGAAGATATCATAAAGGTAAATCCAGCTATAAAAAGTAACCCAAATGAATTAAAGCTTACTGCTGATGAGGCTTCAAAGATTGCGAAGCTAAAAGATGAAAAAATAGATATTGGGGCAGTTGGTGGAAAAGTAAGTACAATAAGTGACCACTACAAAGCTTTTGCAGAATCAGTAGGTTTAGATTCTAAAAAAGTGAATCAAGATGAAGTGAATCAGCGTAAAATTATAAATAATATTGATAGTTCACGAATGAGTGTTTCAGGTGTATCTTTAGATGAAGAAATGACAGAGCTTATAAAAGTACAACGTTCATATCAAGCTAGTGCAAAAGTTATGTCTACAGCTGTGCAACTACTGGATGTTGTAATAAATGGAATAATTTAAAAGAAGGAGGAAGTTATTATGAGAGTTAGTACAGGTATGATGTCTAGTAGTTATCTAAACTCACTACAAGATAATCTACAAAGACTAGACAAGGTTAATAGACAAGTTAATACAACAAAAGAAATAAACAAACTATCAGATAATCCATATAAAGCAATAAAAATATTGAATTCAAAGAGTGAAATAAAAACTATGGAGACTTATATTGAAAACTGTAATGATACAGGAAATTGGTTAGAAACCACTGATACTTCATTAGATCAACTTGGAAAATTGTTATCAGATATAAAGAAAACTTTGGTGGCAAGTGGTGATGGAGCATATTCAGAGGATGAACTAAAAACTCTTAGCAATTCAACCAATGAAAAAATGAAAGAAATTGCAAATGCTTTAAATGCAACACATGAAGGAAAGTACATATTTTCAGGTTCAAATACAGGTATTCCACCTGTCGAGTGTGTAGATAATGCTGATGGTTCAGTTAGTTTAAAGTTTAATTCTAGTCTAAATCTTACTAAATTAAAAGATTCCTTAAGTATGGATATAGCTCAAGGAATAAGTGTAGATTATAATGTTAAATTGAGTAGTCTTGGATTTGACCCAACACAGGCAGACCCCTTTAAAGAATTAAATAATATATCCAAAAAATTAGCAAATCCAGATACAGATGCTATAAAAGAGCTAACAACAACTTGTTTAGGTGAGATGGAGAAACTAATAGAAAATACAGTAAATGTTAGGTCTATATATGGTACAAAAGCAAATACTGTAGAGGCTATGAAGGAAAAAAATGATGATAGCTTGATACAATTAAAAGATGTTCTATCACAAAATGAAGAGATAGATTATGGAGAAAAACTTGTTCAATTAAAGGCTGCAGAATTGACTTATCAAGCTTCACTACAAACAGGAGGAAAGTTATTTAATGTATCTATATTAGATTACATATAGTAAAATAACGCAGATATGATGAAAGTTACATTAAAAAAAGGAATACTAGGGTTTGAAAACTTAAAAGAATACGAACTTTTAGATATAAAAAATAATAATACTTTAAAAGAATTTAATTCTATTGAGGAAAATTGTATAGGATTTATTGTTGTATCACCATTTGAGATTATTGAGGAATATGAGATAGTTCTAAATCAAGATATAATAGAAAATCTTGAAGTAGAATCTCCCAATGATATTCTAATATTTAATATAATAACTCTTGGTCTAACTTTAAAAGAATCAACTGTGAACATGAAGGCCCCTATAGTAATAAATGTAAAAAATAATTATGGAATGCAAGTAATTTTGGAAGAGGAAAAGTATAGCATAAGACATCCATTGTTGAGAGGTGATGATGGATGTTAGTGATTTCTAGAAAAAAGGGAGAGGCAATACTTATAGGAGATAATATTGAAGTAAAGGTAGTAGGTGTTGATGGGAAAAATATTAAATTGGCTATATCAGCACCAAATAATGTAGGTATATTAAGAAAAGAAATTTATGAAAAGATAAAAGATGAAAATATAAAAGCTACAAAGAAAAATATAGAGATTTTGAGCAATTTAAAATAAAAGTATTTGGAGGATGTAATTTATGTATGGAGAAAATCCTTATAATTATTATAAGCAAAATTCAGTGTTTATGGCATCAAAAGAACAATTGTTATTGATGCTTGTAGATGGAGCAGTAAAATATACAAAGATTGCAAGGATATCTATTGTGGAAAAGAATATGCAAAGAGCACATAAGGAACTTGTAAGAGTACAAGATATATTTACAGAATTGATGGTCACATTAGATCAAAATGCGGGTCAATGGGCAAAAGACATGTATAGAGTTTATGATTTTGTGAGATATGAGTTATCAAGAGCGAATATAAGAAAAGATGTTCAAATAATAGATAAGGTGCTTCCTGTAATAGAGCAAATTAAAGATACATGGCATGAAGCTGATAAAAAAAGTAAAGAAGAAAGAAATAGAGGATAAGCAATGAAATTAAATTTAGACGAATTAAATAAACTTTCTCAAGAAGAGCTATTATTAGCGCTTTTAGATGGAGCTATAGAATCTACAAAAATATCAAAAAAGGCAATAATAGATAAAGATATGCAAAAATCAAATAAAGAGCTTATAAGAGTACAAAATATATTTGCTGAATTGATGGTCACATTAGATCAAAATGTAGGCCAATGGGCAAAAGATATGTATAATGTTTATGACTTTATAAGACATGAGTTATCAAAAGTAAATATAACAAATGATATAAAAATAATAGATGAAATATTACCAATAATACAACAGATTAGAGATGTGTGGTATGAGGTTTATAATAAAGCAAGAAATAACAGACAGGAGGAATGAGTATGTCAAATATAAGTCCTATAAGAGTTACAGGTCTTTCAGGAAATTTTGATATGGAAGGGATAATAGAAGCAAGTATGACCAAAGACAAAGAAAAGGTCGACAAAGCTAAGCAAGCTCAACAAATAGTAAAATGGAAGCAAGAAATATACAGAGATATTATCAAAGAATCAAAAGATATGTATGATAAGTATTTTGGGCTCGATTCTAAAAGTAATATAATAAGCAAAAATGCATATTCATCTTTAAGTGTAAAAAGTTCTGATGAGAGTGTTGTAGTTGCAAGTGGGTCAGCTGGTGCAAATAAAATAAATTATCAGTTTGCTGTATCACAAATGGCAGAACCAGCAAAGGTGACAATCAAGTTAAATGCAAGTACTCCTATTGTTCAACAGTTTCCTCCAAATGCTAGTGGCGCAAGTTCATTAACTATTGGAGATGTAAATATACCTATTTCTGAACAAGATACTACAAGTACTATTGTTAGTAAAATAAATGCTCTTTGTGAAGATAAAGATATAAGAGCTTCATATAGTGAATTGACAGGTGAATTAATGATTTCTAGAAAACAAACTGGTACATCATCAGAACTTAATTTAAAAGTAAGTGGGAATGATAATTTAGCTCAACAAATAGCTAATGATAATAGCATTACATTTACAACTGATTCTGCTGGTAATAAAGTTGCATCGACACAGGGAAAAAATTTAGAAGCTGATATAACTGATGAAAATGGAAGAACAGTACATATAAATAAGGAATCAAATTCATTTGTAATAGATAATATTTCCTATAATGTGAATTCAAAAGGGACTTCTAAACTAGTTTCTGTTACTGATACTGAAGAAGCAACTAAAAATATGAAAGCATTTGTAGAAGATTATAATAAATTGATGGATAAAGTGTATGGATTAGTAACTACTAAAAAGCAAAAAGATTACCCACCTCTTACAGAAGCTCAAAAAGAAGATATGACAACTGAGGAAATAGAAAAATGGGATAAAAAAGCCAAAGAAGGTATACTTAGAAATGATGATGAATTAAGAGCGTTTGTAGAAGATATTCAATCTATGTTTTTTGGAGATGCAAAACATATTGATGCTTTAAGAAAGATAGGTATTAATGAATCTGAGAATTATAATAAAAAAGGACAAATAGCATTTAAGGAAGATGTTTTTTCAAAGGCTATTATAGAAGATAGTGATAAAGTATATAAAATTTTAGCTGGATATTCTTCAAATAGTGATGATAAAGGTATGTTTGAAAAGTTAAAAGATATAATATATGAATATTCAGGAAGCTCAGGTTCTAAATTTGCAGAGAAGGCTGGTATAGAAAAAACAGCTTCTGCCAGCGAAAATATATATTCTAAGCAGATTGCGGAGCAAGAAAAAAATATAAATAGATTGGTTGAAAAAATGAATGATAAAGAGAAAAGACTTTATGCAAAATATTCAGCTTTGGAATCTTTGTTAAATCAATATAGTTCTCAAATGAACTATTTTTCACAAGGTAATTAATAATGGGAATACTAGAAGATAAACTGGATTTATACAAAGAGATATCTTTACAGATTATAAACCTTATTGATAAAGAAGAGTATCAATACATAAGCAATAAGTTAGATGATAGACAAAAAATTATAAATAGTGTGGATGAAAATGATAAAGAAAAATTCATAAGTATTTACAGCGATATGAAGCTAATTGATATTGATGGCAAAATACAAAATACTTTACAAAGAAATTTATTAGAAGTTAAAAAAGAGCTACATGAATATAAGTTAACAAAGCAAGTAAACACAATGTATTCTAAGCTAAATAGAGAAAAAATAAATATTTTTAATAAAAAAGTATAAAGTTATTAATTAACTTGTCCGATTACATATGTGAAAGATTAATTAAAAATTGAAAGTAGAAATGACAAGGATGTCAATTATACTAAGGAGGGTAAATTAATGAGAGTTAATACAAATGTAAGTGCTTTAATAGCAAATAATCAAATGGGAAGAAACGTAAATGCTCAAAGTAAATCTATGGAGAAGTTATCTTCTGGGGTTAGAATAAAAAGAGCAGCTGATGATGCTGCTGGTCTTGCAATATCTGAAAAAATGAGAGCTCAGATTAAAGGTCTAGACCAAGCTGGAAGAAACGTTCAAGATGGTATCTCTGTTGTACAAACAGCAGAAGGTGCATTAGAAGAAACTGGGAATATATTACAAAGAATGAGAACTTTATCAGTACAATCTTCAAATGAAACTAATACTGAAGAAGAAAGAAGTAAGATAGCAGATGAATTATCTCAATTAAAAGATGAAATCGAGAGAATATCAAGTTCAACTGAGTTTAATGGAAAGAAACTATTAGATGGAAGTGCATCAAATGTAAGATTACAAGTTGGAGCTAATTATGGAACTAATGTATCTGGAACAAGTAATAATAATAATGAAATAACTGTACAATTAGTTGACACTTCTGCAGTAATGAGTAATGCAAGTATAACATCTTCTACAATTGCAAGTATGAAAACAGCTGGTGCATCAGGTACAGATGCTGCTAAGAGTATGGTATCTAGTTTAGATGCAGCATTAAAAGAAGTAAACTCATCAAGAGCAAAGCTAGGTGCACAACAAAATAGATTAGAATCAACTCAAAATAACTTAAATAATACTATAGAAAATGTTACAGCAGCAGAATCAAGAATAAGAGATACAGATGTAGCTTCAGAAATGGTTACTTTATCTAAAATGAATATATTGGTACAAGCATCACAATCAATGCTTGCTCAAGCTAATCAGCAACCACAAGGAGTATTACAATTATTAGGATAAATCTCATAAAATACTGATATTATGAAGAGTAAAGCATTGCTTTACTCTTTAATTTTTCTAATAAATATGCATTGAAAGGGAAAAATTATGTTATTAAGTATAGTAATGATGGTAAAAAACGAAGAAAAGATATTAAATAAAACATTAGAATCGTTAAAAGGACTAAGATATTCCATAGAGAGTGAATTAATAATAATAGATACTGGTTCAACTGATAACACTATTAATATAGCTAAAAAGCATACTGAGAAAATTTATTTTCATAAATGGGATAATGATTTTTCTAGTATGAGAAATAAGGCTATTTCATATTCTAAAGGTCAATGGATATTTATACTAGATGCTGATGAGGTATTAACAGATTGTACAAAAATGATAGAATTTTTTAATAGTGATTTGTGTAAAAAATTTAATTCAGCATCAATAAAATTAAAGAATATATATTCCTTTGAGAAAAATTCTTATGGGTATGCTTCTATATTAAGATTATTTAGAAATAATAATTTTAAATTTGTGGGGAAAGTCCATGAACAACCATTATATAAAGATCCTGTATTTCATAATATTGCAGAATTTGATCATTATGGGTATATGTTTGAAGATGAAGAGTTTAGGATACAAAAGATTAAAAGAAATGAAGAACTTCTATTACAACAATTAGAAGAAGATAAAGATAATCCATATGTTAATTATCAAATTGGAAAGAACTTTATTATATTAGAAAAATATCATGATGCATTATTTTTTCTAGAAAAAAGTAATAATTTGTATAAAAATCGTAACTTTGTTCCAGGGTATGTGCTTACTAGTTTAGCGAAAGTATATTTATATTTAGGGAAACATAAAAAGTGTGAGAAATTATGTTTAAAGTATATAAATCAAGATATGAATAATATTGATATATATTATTATTTGGCACAAGCAGAAGTTAGTTTAGGAAAATATGAAAATAGTATAAGCTCATATAAAAGATTTATTTATTTAGTTGATAATTATGAGGTAAGTACTCAAGCAAATAGTTTATTTTCAGATACTGATGCAGTAGGTTTGAAAGATATTGCTACTATTATGCTAATAAAAATTTATTATAAGCTAGAAAAATATGACTTAGTCATAAAAGAGTTTAAAAATATTGAAGATAAAGGAAAAATGAAAGATGTATACTTTAGTCTTTTTATGTCCTTATATAAACTTGATATATTTGAAAATATTCTTAATTACTATGAAGATTTACCAATATCTTCAGTAGAAAAAAAATACTTTTATGAAAGTATAGAAATATTTATACAAAATGTTCGAGAAGGTGAAAAAAATAGTATATATAAAATTTTGTGTTCAATAGATGGAAACTATGGGAGATTTAACAAAATAAGATTAGATAGGAATTTATCTTTAGAGGAATGTAAAAATATACTTGAGAGTGAGAATATGTCTATTTATGCTCCACTTATAATTATTGCTCATGAAAATAATATAGATTTGTTGGATATATTTTACAATATGGATTATATTTGGATAGAAAGATATATACAATACAGTATTAATTATGATAAACGCTTTATATTGGAATTATATAAATATGTATTAATGCAATCAAATACTTTTGATATTAATAAAATTAAAGTATTTAGGATATTTGCAAAAAATATTCTAGAAAATAATATTTTAGATGAAAAAAAATATAAAGAGTTGTTTTATATTTATATAATGTATTCTTATCAATATATAAAAAATATATATGCTAATATCGATGATGAAAAATTACTAAAATGTATAAGTGGAGATCTTGAAAGGTTTATTTTAAAATTAAAACTTATACAAAATATAAAAGAGATTAATAAAATAAATTACCTAGGAGAATTAAAGCAGTTATTATACGAATATCCACATTGTAATAAAATAATCGAATTGCTCATAAAAGATTTTGAAAAGGAAATCAAGACAACAAAGGAGCTTAAAATTTTAAAAAAAGATTTTCTTATAAATATAGAACATGTAATAAATTGTGGAGATACAAAGAATGCAAAATCTATGATTGATGAGTATTTGGAATTTTTTGATGAGGAATACGAAATTTTGAATATGAATGGAATTATTAATTTGATGGAAGGTAATTATAAAGATGCAGATTTTATGTTTAAAAAAGCATACTCATTAAGTTTGGATAATGAAGATATTATATATAACATTAAATATCTTAAAGAACTTAATTTGAATTATAAATAGATTTTTCAAGGAGAAACATAGAATGGTTATTGATATAGTTTTAGTATATGCTCAAGGTAGGGGGGGGTTGGAAGATGTAATAACAACTGTTAGTAATAAATTGCAAGAGAGAGGTCATAAAGTTAGAGTATTTCAAGCATATGAGCCTGAGTATATATGTTGGAAAGATACTATTCCAGAAATATATTTTTATGGATTAAATAAAAATATAAATGAGGATGATATTTATAGTCTTTCTTATGGATATAAAAAATTAATCGATATTATAGGAATTCCAGATATTATAATTGCAACACATGCACCTGTACTTAGTCTTATTTGTAATCTTTCAATAAAACATCTAACCTATAATAAGCCAACGATTATTTCGTGGATTCATGGTAAACCAGAGTATTATGGAATGTGTGAATTATTAAAATATAGCTATGCTCACTTAGCAATATCTAATGATATAGGAGATAGAATAAATAACTATATTGAAGATAAAAGTAACATATATTATGTAGGAAATCCTGTAAATCTAGAAAATTTGAAACTTATTAAACAAGATAATGAAAATTTAAATTTATTATATATTGGTAGATTAAATAATAAAGATAAAAGACTAGATATACTATTCAATGCCTTGAAGTTATTAGACAAATCATGGCATTTAAAAATTATAGGTAGTGGTATGGATGAAAAAAATCTAAAATCGCTAGCTACAGATTTAGATATATATGACAATATTGAATGGTGTGGTTGGATGGATAAACCATGGGAATCAGTTAACTCTGCAACTGCATTAGTTTTAACATCTGATGAAGAAGGTTTTGGTTTAGTTTTAGTAGAGGCTTTAGGCAGAGGTATACCTGTGATTTCTAGTGATTGTGAAGGTCCAAAAGATATAATAAAAGAATTTGAAAATGGATGGATGTTCAATAAGGGAGATTATCATTGCTTATATAACATTTTATTTTCTATACAGCATAAAAAATTGAGTTTACCTAAAGGTATAGAATGTGTTAAATCAGTAAGAAAATTTAATGTAGAGTGCTTTATTGATAATTTTGAAAGTATTCTTTTAAAGTATTTTAAAACTGATGAAAAAATATTAAGTGAGATATGTTCACTTTTAGAATCTAATGAGATTGAACAAGTTATAGAGTATATAATTTGTTATAATAATAGATTAAAAGACAACTCTGAGTTTTTAAATATAAAAGGAATAGTGGAGATTAGAATAGGTGAATATGAACTTGCTATAAAAGACTTAATGAAGGCAATATACATATCAAACAAAGATGATATAAATATATATTATAATCTAGCTTATGCATATGAAAAAAATAATGATATAAATAATGCTTTAAAAATGTATAAATTAATGCTTAATCTTGTTGATAATAATGAGAAAATAGAGATTATGAATATAATATATGATATAGAAGATGTATAGTATTTGAAAAAATTATAATTTGAAGTGTATTATTTACTACTATTAATTTATTTACAAATACTGCATGGAGGCAAAAATGAATAAGGTAGCGAAAAAAAGAATTTACTTTCTTCTTGAGTATTTAGGCGGAAGAGGTGGTGTAGAAAATGTTCTTATAAATATTACAAGATATATGGAACAGTTAGGATATTATGTAGCTATATTACTTCCCAATAAAAGTGAGGATGATGTTTGGGAATCTCAAATATCAAACTTATTTTATTATAATGAAGATGTGAACCTAGAAATAGACAATAAACTGGAATTTATTTTTAGTAAAGTAGGTGGACTGAATAAGCTTTTTAACAATATAGGATATCCTGATATAATTGTTGCAAGTCACATGCCAATAACAACATTATATTCAAGATTGTTAATAGGGTATACACACGATATTAAGATAATTTCTTGGATACATAGTTCTTTGGCTTTATTTGGGGATAGCAAAAAGTATTTAAAATATGCAGATATACACTGGGGTATCTCAGATAATATAATTTCTGAATTGAAAACTGAAATAGATGAAGATTTAATTTATAAGGTATCAAATCCCATATCAATGAAAGTAGAAAACTATAATTTAGAATTAGAAAACAACTTTATTTACATAGGAAGATTAGAAAATTATACTAAAAGACTAGATGTGTTGCTTAATGCATTGAGTATGTGTAACTTTGATTGGAAATTAGATATCTATGGAGATGGTCAAGATAGATATTATGTTGAAGAGATTATAGATAAGTTAAATCTATCAAAAAAAGTAAACTTAAAGGGATATGTGGAAAATCCATGGAGTAAAATAAAAAATGCAAAGGCTCTATTGTTAAGCTCTGATTATGAATCTTTTTCATTAGTAGTTGCAGAAGCATTATGCAGAGGTATACCTGTTGTATCTACGAAATCTGCTGGACCGATTGAAATGATTGAGGATGGATATAATGGATATTTAGCAGATTTAGGAAATGTAGATTCATTTAAGGAAAAGATAGAAATTATATCAAAATTATCTGCTGATGAATTGGAACGTTTAAAATTAAATGCTACAAAGTCAGTGGGTGATTTTTCTATTGAAAAAGTTATAGAGAGAATGAGACTGACATTGAAGACTTAATTAATAACAAAAGTGGGTGTAAATAGTATGATTATAGATATAGTAATATCATGTGTAGAACATATTGGTAAGTTGGAAGAAAATATAGCTGTTTTGAGTAAGATTCTAACAAGTAGAGGTCATAAAACTCGCATATTCTTGCAATCTGAAATAAAATATCTAGAATGGTCAAAGAACTTTCAAGAATGTTATTTTTTTTCTTCAGATAGACTTGACGAATTTGAGGAGGCTTTAGAGTATGCAAAGTTAGTTGATATTTTAGGAATACCAGATATTATACTTGCTACTGGAATAGCATTACAAAGTTTAATTTGTAGGTTAGCTATAATGCACTTAGAGGAAGATAAACCTTCAATTATATCACTTATATATGATAAATCAGGACAATATGCTGATATAAAATATATAAAATACAGTGATGCTCATATTGCTATATCAAGTGATGTTAGAAAAATGATAAATAGTATAGACAAAGATTCTCCTACATATTTTATTGAAAAATTAAATGAACTTAGTGAAGAAAGCCAGATTGATGATTTTGAGAATCTGTTTTTAAGGTATTGTGGAACACCAAATAAAATACTGACTAGTATAGAGGAATCTTTAATTTCTAATAATCTAGAAGATGCTTTAAATGTCGTTTGTTTTTATGATAGTAGGTTTTATAGAAATGTAGATTTTATTAATTTAAAATCTATTTTAGCTATACAAATGGAAGAGTATGAAATAGCTATAAGGAATTTGGAACAAGCAGTAATATTACTAAAAGAAGAAAATTTAGATATATATTATAATTTAGCATATGCATATGAAAAAAATAAAGATTTTGATAAATCTATAGATATGTACAAGCAGATTATGAAGAGTGTAGATGAAGATGAACAAGCACAGCTTTTTAATATACTTGAGGAGATATATAAGAAAAGAGAATTAGAATTTGATAACTACTATAAGCATGAAAATTTAATATATAAAAATGAATATGGAACTACACTTATAGAAGATACTTTTTATAAGGATACACCAGACTATCCAGAAAATATATACGAAGGAAGAAATACTTTAAGTAAACTAATGACAGAAGAGTATCCATTAGTAAGTATTTATGTTTTGGCATATAACAATTTAGAGAAATATACCAAAGGATGTATTGAAAGTATTTTAAGATACACAGAAGATATAAATTATGAACTAATACTAGTTGATAATGGATCAAGTGATGGAACATATGAATATTTTAAATCAATAAAACATTCAAAGAAAAAAATAATAAGAATAACTAAAAATCTTGGTGCAGCATATTCAAGTCCACTTATATTTAAAGAAGCTATGGGAAAATATTTAGTTGCTATTGCAAATGACATATTAGTTACAAAAAATTGGCTTTCGAATATGTTAAAATGTGCTGAATCTGATATGAGAATAGGAATGGTTAATCCAGTATTAGATTTTGTGACCAATTTACAATCAATTGACTTAAAATATGATAATTTAGAAGATATGCAAAAAAAAGCAGAAAAGTATAACATATCAGATTCAACTAAGTGGCATGAAAGGCTAAGATTAATTACATTAGGAACTTTATTTAGAAAAGAATGTTTAGATATTATTGGTTATGTAGACTATGGATTTATTCATCATTATGCAGATGATGATTTAACATTTAGAGTAAGAAGAGCAGGTTATAAAGCAATACTTTGTAAGGATACATTTATAAGTCATAGAGGTGGAGAATCAGATAAAGGTATAGAAACTGAACTTAGTGGAATGTATAAAGGCAAAAACTTTTTTGAAGATAAATACTATGGAATAAGTACAGAAGATGCTTCAAATTATGAACCAACTATGATCTCATTTATAGAAGCTGATAAATTAGATAACAAAATATATAGTGTTTTAGGTATAGATACTCTTTGTGGAACTCCTATATTAGAATTAAAGAATAAGTTAAGAGAGGGCCGTATTTTCAAAACTAAGTTATATGCATTTTCTCAGGAAGCTAAATATTGGATGGATTTAAAAACTATATGTGATGATGTAATAGTTGATAGAGTAGAATATATTGATGAATATTATGAAAATAAAAGATTTGATTATGTTATAGTTGGTAGAGAATTGAATTTATATAAAGATCCATATAAATTATTATCTTCATTAGGTAAATTTATTGATGAAAACGGAAGTATAATCTTAAAGTTAAAAAATAATTATGATATAAAGTCGCTATTACATATTTTAAATATTGAACTTGATTTTGAAAAACAAAATATACAAGCTATGGATTTGAACATCTTAAATAATAAATTAAAAGACATAGATTTATGTATAAAAAATATAAAAGCAGAAATGCATTATATTAAAAAAGAAGGTATGGAGCTGATAGATTCGGTTTTAGAAAAGTTTAAAATACCAGAAGAAAATCTTAGTCAGATGTATATAAATAACTATGTAATGGAGTTAAAAAAATCTAAGCAGGTTCTGCAATAAATAGATTAGTTAGATACTTTATATTCTATTATGGTTTTGCTTTAAGAATTTAATAATAAAATATATTAAATAAAAGGATGTATTATGTATGAATAAAGTGTTAAAATATGAAGAATTTTCAACAGAATGGATAAAATCTATTGATTTAAGTATAAGTATGAATCATTTGTATAATAAAAAAATTGTTTTATTTGGAACTGGATTTTATAGTGAAATGGTTTTTAGATACTTAAAAAATAATGGTATGTCTGTATCTTATTACTGTGATAATGATGTAAATAAACAAGGAAAATATATCCATGGAGTTTTAGTGGTTTCTCCATATAAATTATGTAAAATAGAAGAGAAATTTATTTTTATTACAGCGAGACACTGTGTAAAAGAAATAAAAAAACAACTTGAAGATATGGATTTATATTCTATTTCATTTGATAATTTTATTTTAGGTGATCGATATGAAGAATATAAAAAAATATATGAAAATTATTTAGAAGATGCAAAATCAAAAGAAACATACAAAAACATAATGAAGTGCATGGCAACTGGTGAGAATAAATATTGTCAGGAAGTTATGGAAAAGGATGCATTTTATTCATTACCTATGTTTACTAATAATGGAAATGATATTTTTGTTGATGCAGGTGCTTTTGTTGGAGATACTGTTGAACAATTTATTTGGAATAATATTGGGCAATTTAAAAAGATATATGCATTTGAGCCAGGAGAGAGACAATTTAAAGCAATGAAATTTAGAGTGGAAAGATTAATTCAAGAATGGGGATTAGAAAATAAAAAAATTGAATGTATAAATGCTGGATTAGGAGAATCTAATAATAAAGTACCATATCACATAAATGAGGATGTGCCATGTGGAAATAATTTTTTACAAGAAAGTTCCAATGAATTTGATAAAATAGTAGATATTTATAGTTTAGATGAGTATTTAGATAAAAAGCAAGTAACCTTTATAAAGGCTGACATAGAAGGCTATGAATTAGAAATGTTAAAGGGAAGTGAATATATAATAAAACAATATAAACCTAAATTAGCTATAAGTATCTACCACAAACCAGATGATATTCTTGAAATAATTACATATTTGAAAAAAATAGTCCCTGAGTATAAAATTGCTATCAGACATCATGCGCCAATATTAGTGGATACTGTTTTATATTGTTGGATAGACAAATAATAAGGAGAGTATTTATATGTTAGATATTTTAGAAAATTTGAATAATATAGATCTAATGGTTAATGAATTGTTAAATCATAAGCATTATAATAATGATTTGGAACATAATTTAAATAAAAGTGAGATTATATTATATGGAGCAGGGAATTTAGGTGATATGGCAAGTGAAGTATTAAGTAGCATAAATATTACACCAAGATATATTGTTGATAAAAATATTGATTTACATGGAAAGAAAATAAATGGAATAAATATTATTAATCCAGATTGCCTGAGTAGGGAAGATAAAGAAAATAGTATATTTGCCATATGTATTGTCAAGATTCAATATAATGAAATTAAAGAATATTTAGAAGAAATAGGATGTAAGAATATCTGTCACTTTTATGAAATTACAGAAATGCTAAAAGATAAAGTGGGAGTTAGTAATGGATGGATTTTAGAAGACTTATCAGAAGAAGAAAAGAAAAAAATATCAAAAATTTATAACAAATTTGAAGATATCGAGTCAAAGTTATATTATATACAATGGTTATGCTGGCGAATCTGTAAGAGAGAAATCAAATTTAAGAATTTAGATATAAATACAGAAAATAAGTTTTTTATAGATGAAATTATGAGTGTTTTGAATGAAAATGAAGTTTACATAGATTGTGGAGCTTATACAGGAAATACATTGAGTCAATTTATAGAAAAAGTAAATGGAAAATTTAATAAGATAATTGCTTTTGAGCCAAGTTTAGAAAGTTATCAAAATTTACAAGAAATAACTAAATATCTTAATACTATCTACAATAACAAAATAAATATTTTTAAATATGGGGTTGGAGAAACAAAGTATATTGGATTGTTGAGAAATAACCTAGGATTAGCAAGTAAATTTGTCAATATAGCAAGTAAAAATTTTCAAGAAGAAGTTGATATTGTTAACTTAGATGAATTTCTAATAAATTTGTATCCTACATTTATAAAAGTACATGTAGAAGGGATGGAGCTAAATGTTTTAAAAGGAAGTATGAAAATAATATGCAAAAGTAGACCAATATTAGTAATTACAACATATCATAATAGTGATGGTGTATATAAAATTCCAGAGTTATTAATAAATAACTTAAATGACTATTCATTTTATTTTAGATTACATGGATACTGTGGTACACAAAGTGTATTATATGCCATCCCTAATGAAAGAAAAAAGTAAAGGAGAAGTTTATAAAATGAAAGCAAAAAAAGTTTCAAGAATTAGAACAGAAAATAGAACAGCTTTACAAGAGGTGATTCCACTAGAAACTCCATTTCATATTTTTTTAGATCCTTCAGCAGCTTGTAATTTTAAGTGTAAATTTTGTTTTAATAGAGACAAAAGCAAAACATTTCATAAAATAATGGAATATGAATTGTTTGAAAAAATTATAAGTGATTTAAAATTATTTCCAGATAAGTTAAAAGTCTTAAGATTATATAAAGAAGGAGAGCCTTTACTTAATAAAAATCTACCTAAAATGATATATCATGCAAAAAAAAATGATGTATGTGAAAAAGTAGATTTTACAACAAATGGTTCATTATTAGGTATTGGGAAAAATAAAGAACTAATAGACTCAGGATTAGATGCTATTATCATATCTGTACAAGGTATTAATGAAAAACAATATTATGAAACATCTGGAATAAAGATAGATTTTGAAGAGTATGTAAAAAATATAAAAAATTTATATAAAAATAAAGGAAATTGTAGAATACATATAAAAACAACAGATACTAATATATCAGGATTAAATGAAAAAAAATTTTACGATATATTTGGAGATATTTGTGATGAAATATCAATTGATAATGTTGCACCAATATGGCCAGATTTAGAAATAGACACTTCTAAAGGAGAATTTGAATATGGGATATATGGTAATAAAATAGATAACATCCATATCTGTCCATATATATTTTATTCTTTAACAATAAATTCTGATGGTAGTGTTAGTTCTTGTTTTTTAGATTGGAAACATTCAAATATATTAGGCAATGTAAATAAACATTCTTTTTTCCAAATTTGGAATAGTGAAGAAGTTTTTAATATTAGAAAAGCTCACTTAAAGGGAAATATTGATAATTATCCCATATGTAAAAACTGTGGTCAATTAAAATATGGAATGGCAGATAATATAGATGACTATTCTGAAGAAATACTTTTAAATTTGGAAAGAACATCACATAAGTTTAAACTGGAGAATTTAAATGTATAATATTTTGCATATAACAACGCATTTAGGTGGTGGTGTTGGAAAAGTTTTATCAAATATTTGTAAATACTATGCTACTAACACTAAAGAAAATATCTATAAACATAAAATACTTTTATTAGAAGAGCCACAAAAAAAAAGTTTTTTTAATATATGTATTGAAAATGGTATTGAAGTAATTGTTTCAGATAGATTATCTATAATATCAAATGAAATAAAAAAATCTGATATAGTCCAATTAGAATGGTGGCATCATCCTAAATTTGCAGGTTTTTTAAATAATTTTCCTAATATTGATACACGGTTAGTAATTTGGAGTCATATATCAGGTTGTAATTATCCTAATATACCTTTTGAATTTATAAAAATACCTGATAAATTTATATTTTCATCTGAGTATTCTTATGAAAATCCTCAATGGTCTGAGACTGAAAAAAAATATGCAAGAAATAATACCACAGTTATAAACAGTTCTGGTGGATTTGATGATTTTAATAAGATAGAGAAAAGGAAACATGAAGGATTTAATATTGGATATATAGGAACTTTAAATTATAGTAAATTAAATCCGCAATTTGCTAATTATTATAATAGTATAGATGTTGATGTTTCCAAATTTATAATGATTGGTGATAGTGAGTATGTTAGTGAAATTAGGAAAAACATATCTAAATTAAAAGTATATAAAAAAATTGAATTTAAAAATTATACTGATAATGTTGCAGAAGAAATGTCTAAATTTAATATATTTTCATACTTATTAAACAAAAATCATTTTGGAACTACAGAAAATGTATTATTAGAAGCAATGTATATGGGTTTACCTGTAATCTCATTAAATCAATGTGTTGAAAAATATCTAATAAAAAATATGGAGACTGGCATATTAGTAAATAATTTAGAGGAGTATAAAAATTCTGTAAAATATCTTTTTGAAAATCCTAGCGAAAGAAAAAGGATTGGAGAAAATGCCAAAAGATATGTTCAAAATGAATTTAGTGTAGGTAATACAGTAAATAAATTAAATTGTGTATATGATGAAGTTATGAAAAATTCTAAAAGAAAATATAGTTTTAATGATATTTTTGGCAAATATCCATATGAGTGGTTTTTATCATGCTTAGGAGATAAGAAAAGACTATTTCATATGGATGGAAATTTAAATGATTATATAAAAAAAGATATAGAAGAGGAAATGTATATTTTAAAAGAAAAAAATAAAAGTTCTATAAGACAATTTATTAAATATTATCCAAATGATATATATTTAAATTATTTTAATGAATTTATAAGTAATTTTATTTACCATATTTAGTAGTTGAGGTAAATTCATAGAAATAGAGAAAACAATTTAATTACGATAGCAAAAATTGAACTAGATTATAGTCTAGAAAGAGTGAAATTATTCCTTTAGATATTCCATTTACATAGATTATGTCTCATCAATTGTATGTATTGTGTTTCGAAATTAGAGGATGAATTAGATTAATATACCAAAAAAATAAAAAAAGGATATAATTTTATATGTGTAAAAACAAAATCTTATTAACAGGAGCAACTGGATATATAGGATCATTTTTAGTAAAAAAACTTTATATGTTGAATTATGATGTTCATATTCTTGTTAGAAAAAGTTCTAAATTGGATTCAATATCAGAAATAGAAAAAAATATAAGTATACATGTATTTAATGGAGATACGATAGAATTGAACAACATATTAAAAAGCATTGAACCTGATATTGTTGTAAATTTAGCTTCTTTGTATTTAGGAAGTCATACTTCAAGCCAACTTATAGATTTGATAAATAGCAATGTATTATTTCCAACACAATTAATAGAAGCTTCTATCAATGCAAAAGTTGGTTATTTTATAAATACAGGTACACATTGGCAAAATTATAATAATTGTAATTATAATCCTGTTAACTTATATGCAGCTACTAAAGAGGCCTTTGAATCAATTTCAAAATATTATATTGACGTATCAAATATGAGAATGATAACTTTGAAATTGATAGATACCTATGGTCCCTATGATTTAAGACCTAAGGTTATTAATTTATTAAAAAAAATTGCTATAAGTGATGAAAAATTAGAAATGTCAGGTGGAGAGCAAGAGTTAGGATTAGTTTATATTGATGATGTAATAAAAGCGTATTTAATTGCAATTGAAATTATACAAAAACTAAAACCAAAAGAATACAAACAATTTTTAGTACTGCCTAAAAAAATATATAAATTAAAGGAAGTCATAGAGATATTTCAATCTGTTATTGGAAAAAAATTAAATATTGAATTGGGAAAGTTACCTTATAAAGATAGAGAGATGATGAAAGTATATACAAGTGAAGAAAATATATTAAAAAATGTATCTACAATAGATTTGTATGAAGGAATAAGTCTTATGATGGATATTGAAAAAAATTCTAATATGAAGAGAGGCTAGATATGTATAAAATAAAAAAAACAAATATAGAAAATTGTATAGAAATTTTACCAAGTATGTTTGAAGATAATAGAGGAATAACAATTAAACCATATCATAGAAAATCTTTTGAAAGTTTAGGAATATTAGAAGAATTTAAGGAAGATTTATTTGTAACATCTAATAAAGGAGTAATAAGAGGTTTACATTTTCAAAATGAACCATTTGAACAAAGTAAATTAATTTACTGCGTAAAAGGGAGCATATTAGATGTTGCTATTGATATTCGAAAAGAGTCAAAAACATATGGGCAATTTGTATGTTTTTATATAGATTCAAAAAAGAGAAATATGGCATATATCCCTGCTGGATTTGCTCATGGATATGAAGTTTTAGAAGAAGATACAATGGTTGTTTACAAATTGTCTTCTATGTATGCCCCAGAATATGAGAAAGGTATAAGATGGGATTCTGTAAATGTAGCTTGGAATACGAAAGATCCTATTTTATCAGATAAAGATAAGAAATGGCCAACTTTTCTTGAATACACAAATGGTAGATTAGAATAAGGAGTTTAATATGAAAGCAATAATTTTGGCAGGAGGATATGGGAGTAGACTGGGAGATATAACAAATGTTGTGCCTAAACCTATGGTAGAGATTGGTGGAAAACCGATATTATGGCACATAATGAAAATTTATTCACATTATGGTATAAATGATTTTATCATATGTCTAGGTTATAAGGCAGATGTTATAAAAGATTATTTTTTACACTATGATTTTAGAAATAATGACTTTTCTATTGAGATTGGTAGTGGAAATATTGAATTTCTTAATAATAATGATGAAAATAATTGGAAAGTAACATTAATTGATACTGGTATAAACTCAGAAAAAGGAGCAAGACTTAAAAAGGTTGAAAAATATTTAGAGGATGATATAAATTTATTGACATATGGAGATGGTTTAGCAAATATAAATGTAAAGGAGCTTATAAATTTTCATGTTAATATGGGAAAGATGTTGACTATATCAGGGGTAAGACCTCCAGCTAGATTTGGAGAATTAGTAGCTGATGGAAATGTATTGAAATCATTTGAAGAAAAATCACAAACATCAAAAGGTCTGATAAATGGAGGTTTTATGGTATTTAATAAAAAATTATTAGAATTTCTTACAGAAGATGATGCTTGCGATTTAGAATATGGATTATTTGAAGACTTAGCTAAAAATAAAGAAATATCAGTTTATAAACATAAAGGATTGTGGGCATGTATGGATAACGAAAGAGATATGAATAATCTTAATATGCTTTGGAAAAATAACAAGGCCTTTTGGAGGATTTGGTGATGTACTTTGACTTTGATAATATATATAATGGTAAAACCGTTTTAATAACTGGAGCTACAGGATTTAAAGGCTCCTGGCTTTCGATTTGGCTAAAAGAGCTTGGAGCAAATGTTGTAGGATATTCATTAAATCCAAAAACGAAAAAAGATAACTTTATCTTAGCAGAAGTATCAAAAAAAATTATAGATATAAGAGGAGATATAAGAGATTATAGCAATTTGGAGGCAGTATTTAATAAATATAAGCCAGATTATGTCTTTCATATGGCAGCTCAGCCTTTAATTGAAGAATCGTATTTGAATCCTATTCTTACATATGAGATAAATTTAATGGGAACATTAAATATGCTTGAGTGCATAAAAAATAGCAACAGACATTTAGTTGCAATATTTATAACAACAGACAAATGTTATAGTAATAAAGAACAAGTTTGGGGGTATAAAGAAACAGATTCTTTAGGCGGATATGATCCTTATAGTTCATCAAAAGCAGCGTGTGAGATCGCAATTAATTCATGGAGAGAATCATATATGAGTCCTAAAATGTATCATAAGCATGGCAAAGCTATCTCTTCAGTAAGATCTGGAAATGTAATAGGAGGAGGCGATTGGTCAGAAAAAAGAATTATACCAGACTGTATAAGAGCATTAGAAAGTCAGAGTGATATTATACTAAGATCTCCTAATTCAATTAGACCATGGCAATATGTACTAGAGCCACTATATGGATACTTATTATTAGGTCAAAAAATGAAGCTAAATCCAACTAAGTATAGTGATGCATGGAATTTTGGACCCAAAATAGATTCTATTGTTGATGTAAAATATATTGTTGAAAAGTTAATAAAGTATTATGGAACGGGATCTTGGAGATGCCTAGAAAATAATAGTTTTCATGAAACAAAAATGTTAAATCTTGATGTGAGTAAGGCTATCTTTGAATTAGGATGGAAGCCAACCTTAAGTATTGATGAAGCATTGAAATTTACAAGTGAGTGGTATCAGAAATATCATTGTTCAGATATATATAGATTATGTGTAAATCAAATAAATAATTTTATTTCGCTTATTAAGTAACGATAATTAGATATATCAAAATAAATAATAATTTGTACATATAGAAAGGTGAATTCTGGGAGACAGGATTTACTTTTTTGTGTAAAAATATACATGAATAATATAACAAAAACTAATGAGAAAATGTCAATTATAAATTTAGAAGAGTTAATATCTGAATTAGATTTGGATTGAAAAGAACTATAAGTGTAGTAGGTAATTTACTCTATTTGATATTTGATAAATTGATGCAATTAGATGAATTTGAATATAAAAATATATTTGTTTATAGAAAGGAGCAATAGATAAACTGCATATTAAGCTATATGAGATAATTAGAGTATTAATTAAAGAACTAAATGTAGAAGATATATAACTTAGGATAAATAGATATATTAAAGTTTAAGGAGTATGTAGTGATGAAAAGAAAACAATGGATTTAGAAGATTCTTGACTAGAAAAAATATAAAATAAAATATGAGTTTATTACCTATATTTAGGATGTACCATTAAATTGGAGTATAATTAAAAAGAGAGATTTTAAAAATCTTATTTTTATGAATAAATATAGTTTATATTAATTAAGTAGGTTGAAATAATTTTAACAGATTTAATTCTAATGAAAAAATATACGAAAAATGTTTAAAAATTTTATCATTTATTGTATACTTAAAGTAAAACTAAATAGGCAAAACTAGAGAAATCTAGTGACGCAAAGCTATAGGGGCTAAGGTTTGTATATGCGAACTATGCTAGCCAGTTGCCAAAAAGAGTCCTAAGTATATTTGTATACTTAGGATTAGTCGAAATGACTGCTTTTTTGGCGGTCATTTTATTGTGGAAAAATTACTTTATTATAGTAGAAAATACACATAATAACATATTTTACCAATTATAATATAAAATAAAGGAAATTTATCTAAAAAAGTTGCTATTTTACAAAAAAAGGCAACTTTATGAAGGGGAAATTAAATACATATTAAAATTTTTTTTTATTTTTATTGGATTTAATTGAATTTAAATTAGATTTCTTACTAAAATAATTCGTTATTATATTAATGTAATAGAATTGTAATAGATTTAAATGAACAAAGAAGTCATTTTTTGTAATATAGCAACTTCATTTTTTTAATCATTAAATATAGCAAATAAATATATTTTGAGGAGGGGTGAGTATGAATACATATGACATTATAAAAATGGGACTAGATGCAACTAATCTAAGAAGTCAAACAATAGCAAATAATATAGCAAATATAAATACTGAAGGTTACAAAAAACATTATGTAACTTTTGAAGAAACATTAAATGATGCCATGCCAAAAATAGAAGAAAAAATAGACAATTCCAAAGGTCTAAGGGTAGATGGCAATAATGTAGATATAGAAGAAGAAAAAGTAAAGCAAGCAATGACAACGTTGCAATATAATGCTTTAATAGGTTTTGCAAATGGCAAAATTGCAATGACTAAATCAATAATAACTGGGAGGTAACTAGAAGATGAGTGTGTTCAGTGGAATGGAGATATCTGCTAGTGGATTAACAGCAGAAAGTTTGAAAATGGATATCATATCATCAAATGTAGCTAATATAAATGCTACAAGAGGTCCAAATGGAGAAGCATATAGGAGAAAAATTGTTTCCTTTGAAGAAAACTATGATAATAAATTAGGTATGTTAGGAGTAAAAGTCACATCTGTTGAAGATGACAAATCACCTCTTAAAGAAGTATATGACCCATCTCATCCAGATGCAAAACCAAATGGATATGTAGAATATCCAAACGTAAATATATTGGTTGAAATGACGGATTTAATAACAGCTTCACGAGCATATGATTCTAACATAGACACACTGAATGCTCAGAAATCTATGATATCGAAAGCTTTGGAAATAGGAAAGTAGGGATAAATTATGCCAATTACACAAATTAACAATTTAATGCAAGGTGCAAAGTTAGATAATTTGATTGGAGAAACAAAACCATTAAACCTTAATAAAGAAGAAAAAAAGAATTTCGAAGATGTAATAATAGATACTATAGACAAAGTTAATTTTCAACAAGTGACAGCGGATAATATGAAAGAAAAATTTATAAAAGGCGAAGATGTTTCTATGCATGAAGTTATGTTAAAAGGTCAAGAAGCACAACTATCTATGCAATATCTGATAGAAGTTAGAAACAAGATTCATGATGCATATCAAGAAATGAATAAAGTACAAATTTAGCCTTTTGAACAGGAGTAATAATCAATGATAGCCAGTTTTAAAAATAAGATTAAGGAGCAAGTTGCTAAATCTAGGACAAAAATAGGTTCTTTAAAAAAAGGAACTAAGATAGCATTAGGTATAGGGATTGTTGCTATATGTTTAGCGCTAGTATTTACAGCAATATCTGCAAGTAAAAATAAGTATGCAGTCTTATTTTCAGAACTAGATGTTCAAGATGCTGCAGATATATCAGCAGAATTAGAGTCTAGAAAGATAGATACTAAGGTAAAGGGAAGTACAATTTATGTTCCTAGAACAGAAGTCGATAAGTTGAGGCTGGAGCTAGCTCCAAGTCTTACAGGTGGTTCTAAAGGATTTGCATTAATGGATGATAGTTCGTCTATAGGACTTACTGATGAGGAGTTTCAAATTAAGAAGCAACGAATCATACAAGGTGAGATAGAAAAAACAATCAAGAGTTTTCCACAAGTGGAAGATACTAGAGTACATATAACATTTGGAGAGTCATCAGTGTTTGAGAAAGAAGCAGTTCCAGGAAGTGCAGCAGTTTACTTAATGTTAAAGCCAGGAACAACTTTAGAAAAAAATCAAATAAAATCTGTTATGGCACTTGTATCAGGAAGTGTTACAAATATACCAGAGAAAAATGTTCAAGTTATTGATAATAAGATGAATCTATTATCAGAAGGTATCTTAGATGATGAAGAAGTTGATGAAAATAATCAACCTATAAATGGTGGTATTAGTGTTGATAAAAATAAGGCATCTGAACAAGCATTGAATAAACAATTAGAAAAGTCTATTTTGGAAATGCTAGAGCCAATATTTGGTACAGGAAAAGTAAAAGCTACAGTAAATGCAGATTTAAGTTTTGATACAGCCGAAAAAACTGAAATAAAAATTGACCCTGATAAAGTTGCAATAAAAGAAACAAGGTCAAAAAATTCATCCAAATCTGCAACAAATAATGTCCAAGGCGTAGATGCTAATATGAATAATCAAGGAAATAAAAATGGCACTAACACAGAAGATAGTTTGGATGAGAGTTTTGAATATGAGACAGGTAAGATTGAAACTCATACTATAATTGCACCAGGAGAACTTAGAAGATTGACAGCTTCTGTCGCTATAGACGGAAAAATAGCTAAAGGAGTTCAAGCTGATGTGGAAGATATAGTTAATAATGCTATAGGCATGGATGGAGCAAGGGGAGATACTCTTAGTGTTGTTTCAATGGTCTTTGACCCTAAAGGAAAGGCTGAAGCTAAACAAGAACTGGAAGAGATTAAAAAAGAAGGCTTCAAAACTAATATAATAAAGGCAGTTATTGGAGTAGTGGCAGTTATTGCAGTAGGTGCTATTGGATACTTAATATATAAGAAGAGAAGTGAACAAGAAGATATGGATTATGAGGATGAAGTTTATAGTGCTAATTCTAGTACTGTTGATAAGAAAGATAATCCTCTATTAGGGGATGACCCAGAATTGACATTAGAAGAAGCTGTTAAAATGTATGCAGAAGAAAAACCAGACCAAGTAACAGAAATAATAAAGACTTGGTTAAATGAGTAAGGGGGATAGAATGTGTCCACAGAAATTACGAATGTTAGTGCATTTGACTTAAGTGATATAAGTGAAAATGAGAAGAGTGAGAAAATAGAAGGTGAGGGTTTAAAAAAAGCTGCTGTACTTTTAATGACATTAGGACCAACTGTGTCTAGTGATATAATAAAAAGCCTTCCAGATAAACAGGTTCAAAAAATAGGTTTGGAAATTGCAAATATTTCTTCAATAGCTTCAAAAGAAAGAAGAGAAATATTAAAAGAGTTTGTAGAAATAAATAAAGCAAAAGATTATGTTATAGAAGGTGGGCTGGAATATGCAAGAGAATTGCTAAGTAATGCCTTGGGAAATTCTAAAGCAAATAAATTACTTGAAGGTATATCAATAGATACAAGTACAAAGCCTTTTAAACATATTATAAAATTGGATACAAAGAAAATATTAGAAATACTTAGAAATGAAAGTGCACAAACTATAGCTATTTTACTTGCACATATGGAACCACAAGATGGTGCAGAAATTTTAGCTCATTTAAATTTTAATTTACAAAATGAGGTAGCTATGAGAATAAGTTCAATGGGTTCAATATCTCCAGAAGTTATAAAAGTAATTGAAAGTTCATTAGAAGATAAATTACATTCAATAAGTGGTGATGATTTTAAAGATTATGGTGGAATAGCTACATTAGTTCAAATATTACTTAATTCTGATAGAAAAACAGAAAAGAATATTTTGAATACTGTTGAAGAAAAAGACCCAGCTTTAGCAGCCCAAATTAAATCTCATATATTTGTATTTGAAGATATTGTCAAACTAGATGATATGAGCATACAAAAAGTACTAAAAGAAGTAACTATGAAAGATTTAGTTTATGCTTTAAAAGGTGTGGATGATGAAATTTCAGATGCTATATATAGAAATCAATCTTCTAGAGCAGCAGAAGCGCTTAAAGAAGAAATGGAGATGGTTGGTGTAATAAAAGTTGCACAAGTTGAAGGTGCTCAGCAAAAAATAGTAAATAGCGTAAGAAAACTTGAAAGAGAAGGTGCTATAACTATTGTAAGGAATTTTGGTGATGACTTTGTCGAATAACAAAATTATTAAAAGTGAAAAAGCATCATATAAAGGAATTCTAGATTTATCTATAATAGATAAAGCTAGACTGGGAGAAACAAATATAAACGAAGAGAATGATTGTAGATTTAGGGATGAAGTAATAAAAGAAGCTATAGAGTCTGCTGAGATAAAAAAGAATGAAATATTAGAAGAAGCAAAAACAAATGCACAAAATATAGAAAAACAAGCTTATGAAAAAGGATATAGCCAAGGTCAAAAAAATGGATATGAGGATGGATATAGGGAATCCTACGATGAATATATCCAAAAAGCTAAAGATGAAGCAGATTTTATAAGAAATCAGGCAGATTTAATTCTATTACAAGCTAATGAGAAAATGACTGAGTACATAAAGGAAAAAAACAAAGAAATTATAAGACTTGCTATCAATATGGCTAGCTCTGTTTTAAAAAAGCATTTTGAAGATGAAGAGTCTATGAGTGACTTGTTAAAGCAAATTATTCAAGATTACGAAGGAAGTAGTTCATTCATAGTAAGATGTAATTCTTTCTATAAGGATAATATAGAGAAAGAGTTTGAACTATTCAAAGAAGAGACATCATTAAAATCAAGTGTATTTGTTATTGCAGATGACAGTATAGATAAAGGAAATGCTATTATACAAAAGGAAAATGGGAGAATAATAGTTGGTGTTGATTGTGCTATGGAAAAACTAAAAGAAGAATTGCTTGGTGAATAAAGTATGTATAGAACTGATATATCTATAGATTTTGACAAAATAAATAAGAAAATAGAAAATTTAGAGCTTACTATATCAGAAGGCAGAGTTAAGAAGATAATAGGGCTTACTGTAGAAGTTGAAGGGATAAAAGCTTTTGTTGGAGAGTTATGTGTTATATACAATCAAGTCAACAAACCAGTTAATTGTGAAGTAGTAGGTTTTAAAGACAAAGAAGTAATTTTAATGGCATTAGGAGAGTTAACATTAATATCACCTGGTTGTAAAGTTATTTCTAAGGGTATACCTCTAAGTGTTATGTGTAGCGATAATTTACTAGGTAAAGTACTTGATGGTCTTGGAAATCCTATAGATAATTCAGAAGTTGTTCTAGGAGATAGATATAACTTGAATAATGAACCTCCTGACCCAATGAAGAGAAAAAAGATACGAAATATAATGGAGACTGGTGTAAGAGCAATAGATGCATTTACTACTTGTGGTGAAGGGCAGAGAATAGGAATATTTGCAGGTAGTGGAGTAGGTAAGAGTACAACTCTAGGTATGATTGCTAGAAATGCAAAAGCAGATGTAAATGTAATTGCCCTTGTTGGAGAAAGAGGAAGAGAAGTCCTAGATTTTATTGATAAAGATTTAGGAGAAGATGGGATGAAAAAATCTGTTGTTGTATGTGCGACATCAGATAAAGCTCCTCTTGTCAGACTTAAAGGTGCTCTTACTGCTACTGCAATAGCTGAGTATTTTAGAGACCAGGGAAAAAAAGTAATACTTATGATGGACTCAGTAACTAGATTTGCTATGGCACAAAGGGAAGTAGGAATAGCAATAGGAGAGCCACCAGCTCAAAAAGGGTATACACCATCTGTATTTGCTATTTTACCAAAACTTATGGAGAGAACAGGTACATCAGATAAAGGTTCTATCACTGCATTTTATACAGTATTAGTTGATGGAGATGATTTTAATGAGCCAATAGCAGATACAACAAGAGGGATACTTGATGGTCATATAGTTTTATCTAGAGATTTGGCAAATAAGAATCACTATCCTTCTATAGATGTTTTGAACAGTTTAAGTAGACTTATGAATGAGATTGCTTCAAAAGAAGATATAAAAGTAGCAGCATTTGCAAGGGATATGCTATCTGAATATAGAGAAGCAGAAGACTTGATAAATATAGGTGCATATGCTTCAGGTACCAATAAAAAAATAGATGAGGCAATTTACTATCATGAGCATATTATTAATTTTTTAAAACAAGGAATAAATGAAAAGAGTTCTTTTGATGAAACTGTGAGTAGCCTGAAAAGAATCTTTGAATAAACAATTTAAAAAAATATTTGAATAGGTTGTGATGAAATTGGATAAAAACTTTAAGTTTAGATTACAGAAAGTCTTAGACTTAAAAATGAAAGATGAAGAAAAGATAAAAATGGAATTTGCTAAAATTCAACAAAAAAAAATAGATATAGAGAATAACTTGGAAAACTTAGAAAGTAATTATAATAAGTATTCCATAAGTAAAGATAACGATAGTATTCAAAATCAAAAGATAACCATTAATTATTTGTTAGCTCTAAATAACTCTATAATGGATTTATCAGAAGAATTAGATAAGTCAACAAATGAACTTGAAAAAGCTAGAAAACAGCTTATAGACAAGCAAATAGAAAGAAAATCATTAGAAAAACTTAAAGAAAAAAAGTATGGTCAGTATTATAGAGAAGAAAATCTGAAGGAACAAAAAACTAATGATGAATTTGCAAGTATGAGTTACTTGAGAAATAGACAAGTTCTATAAGAATAGTAGGAAGTGAGGATATTATTGTATGAAGATACAAGCAGATTCTTATAATATTATTAAAGATATTGGGAATAAAAAAAGCTCATCTAAGGATAAAGATATAAAAAATAATAAGTTTGAAGACAATTTATATAAGGCAACAGACAATAAAACAATTAAAGATAGAAAAGAAACAAGTAATCAGAATGTTAGCTCAAATAAATCAGAGAAGAGTGATAATGAGTGTCATTTTGAAGATAAAAGTAGCCATTTAGAAGAAGAAAATACATATGAAAAAGATTACAGTAAGATTAATGAGATTTTACAACAATTGATAAATCTATTAAAAAACAATGATAAGAAAGACAAAGATATAAACTCTATACTAAATGATATAGAAAAGTTAAATGTATCAGATGAATTGAAGCAAGAACTTAAACTTAATAAAAATATGTTGAATAAGATTGTAAATCAGAATGCAGAGTTAAATAAGGATAATACAAATAAATCTGATGATGTGCAAAATTTAGATATTATGAAGTTAAGAGAGCTTTTAGACAATAATACTAATGGAGACTTTGAAGTGATTAGTAAAACTACAGAGGAAGATACTAAAAGCGTAGATTTATACAATTTTAATAGTAATAGAATGGACAAGCTTAATTCAAATAAGCAAAGAGATGAGAGTTCTGATATTTTAGAAAAACTAGCAGGGGCTAATGGAAATAAGAGCGGAAACTTTAGCCAAGTAATAAATAAAAGTATGGATATAAACAAAACTAAAAATGACAATGTTAATTTAAAACATATAGAATCAAATGTCATGGATGATTCGATTAAGGCTATTAAACATATGAAAACAAATGATATACAAGAGCTAACAATTAAATTAAGACCAAAAGAGTTGGGAGACATGAATATACAATTACTAAAAGATAGTGAGAGTATGAAAGCTGTTGTGACTGTTTTTAATAAAGATGTATTTGACTCTATAAATAAAAATATCACAGATTTAAAGCAACATCTTGAACTTACAAATGTAAACATAAAAGATGTATCCGTGCAAATGCATAGTGATAATAGAAATACATCAGATACTTTTGATAAAGCATTTGAACAGCAGAATAGACAAAATAACCAAGAAAATATGAATAAACAAGGCACAAATAATAAACATCACAATGTAATCATAGAAGATGAGATTAAAGAAAATATTATTGATGATGATAGAGTAGATTTATTAGCTTAATAAGGGGGAAGTATTGTATGTACGGAGTAGCAGCAGCTTTAGCAAGTGCTCAAGGAAACTATAGGTCAAATAACTTAAACCAGCTTGAAAAAAATATTAATGATATTGCAAATAAACAAGTTAGGAGTAAAGGAAATCAGACAGTAACAGATAATGGAACTCCAATTATAGGACAGGGAGACGATGCTGATAAAGATTTATTTATGAAAATACTTGTAGCACAAATGGGTAATCAAGACCCAATGAATCCACAAGACCCAACAGAGTATGTATCACAATTAGCTCAGTTTGCAACTTTAGAAAAGATGTCTGCTATGAATGATAAGTTAGATGTACTTTTAGCTTTAAGTAACTCTACTCTAATAAATTCTGCATTAAGCATGGCAACATCATTAATTGGTAAACAAGTAGAGGTATCTGGAGAAGAAAAAGAAGATGAAAATATTGTAGGTGTAGTAAAGTCCACATATATAAAGGATGGAGAGGTACACTTAGAGTTGAAAGTAGAAGGCAGTGATAAAACTGTAGATGTTAAATATGAAAAATTACTTAAAATAGGAGAAGTAGATACAAATTCAGATGAAGAGGAAAATTCTCCAGAATCAGGTGAAGAAGAAAGTTCTACAGAACAAGTATAATATTAAACTAGAAAAGAGGTATATTCATGATAAAAGCAATGTATTCAGGTGTAAGTGGGATGAAAGCAAATCAAACAAAGCTAGATGTAATAGGTAACAATGTAGCAAATGCAGGGACTACTGCTTTTAAGAAAAGTTCTGCTAGAATAACAGATTCATTTTATCAAACTGTATTATATGCAAGTGCTCCAACGGCTGCATTAGGGGGAACAAACTTAGGACAAGTAGGTGTAGGTAGTAAGATATCAAGTATAAATAAAGATATGACGCAAGGAAATGTACAGCCAACTAATAGACCATCGGATTTAATGATAGATGGAGATGGATATCTTCCAGTAGTAAGGCAAGGTACAGTTATGTATACAAGAGATGGCTCTTTTAACTTAGATACAGGATTTAAAGCAGCAGCAGGAGCTTTGCAAGGTATTTTGGGAGGAAGACTTGTAAATGGTGATGGGTATATGTTACAAGGTGAGGTTTATAATGGTAAATATGATGCTGCTACTGGTGAATTTAAAAAAGATGGTGCTGTGCAAGGAAAAGAACCTGTTGTAATACCTCTTCAAAGTATAAGCCCTAAAGACAAGACCGTTCAAAATGTACTAGAGTATAATATATCAAAAGATGGAACAATAGAATTTTTATTAAGTGATGGACAAAGAACTCAATTTGTATATGACAATATCCCAGCAAATGCACAACCAGGAACACCAACAACAATAGGCATTGATTCTGGTAAACTTCAAAAAGTACAAACATATGCATTCCAAAATCCAGCAGGGCTAGATGCAGAGGGAGGAAACTTATTCAAACCATCAGCAAACTCAGGAGACCCACAAATAGCAGGAGCTACAGGAACAATAATACAAGGAGCAATAGAAGCTTCCAATGTAGACATAGCAGAAGAATTTACAGAAATGATAATAGCAAGTAGGTCTTTCCAAGCAAACAGCAAAATAATATCAACATCAGATGAAATCCTACAAGAGATAATAAGTCTTAAGAGATAGTAGGTACATATTATGATAAGAGTAACAGATTTAAATGGAAGAAGTTACATATTAAACTCAGACCTTATAGTAAGAATCGACTCTGTGCCAGAGAGCAGGATTTTACTTACAACAGGAGAAAAAAACCTTGTAAAAGAGTCAGTAGATGAGATAGTAGATAAAGTAATAAAATATAAAAGAAAAATAAATGTAGGTTATATTAGGAGCGAAAAATAATGAAAAAAACAGATTCACTGACATTTATTGGACTAATATTATCTACAGTATTAGTTTTATTTGGAGCTGTAAAAGGAAGTAGTTCAGGATTAAAAAGTTTCTTTGATTTTGCATCAATACTAATCACAGTATTTGGGTCGTTTGGAGCGTTAATGATTACATTTACTTTTGAGGATATGAAACTTATAAAAAATGCACTTCAATACTCATTTAAGACAACGAGTGTATCAAAATTAGATTTATTAAATCAATTTAAAGCACTTTCTAAAAAGGCTAGAAAAGAAGGGCTTCTATCAATAGAAAGTGATGTAATGAAAATACAAGACCCATTCATGAGAAAAGGATTAGAGTTATGTATTGATGGTCTGGAAGTAAATGAGATAAGGTCTATATTAGAATTAGAGATAGATTCTATTGAAGATACAAATAATAGGTATTCTAAGATATTTAAAACTTGGGGTACTTTTGCACCTGCTTTTGGGATGTTGGGGACATTAATAGGTCTTATACAAATGCTATCTGACCTTACATCTCCAGACTTAATAGCATCTGGTATGGGAAAGGCATTAATCACAACATTCTATGGTTCTTTACTTGCTAATATCGCTTTAAATCCAATTGCATATAATATAGATGAAAAAACAGAAAAAGAAGTTTATATGAAAGAAATGATGTTAGAAGGAATAATAAGCATACAATCTGGTGAAAGCAGTATAGTGGTTGAAGAACGTTTAGCAACATACCTTTCAAGAAGTGAGAAATTACAGTTTACAAAAACCAATAAAAATACAGAAAGAGCAATGAGTAATGGGGCGTAAAAAAAATAAGAAGAAGGATGATATAAATCCAGATGCATGGCTAGCTACTTATGCTGATACAATAACACTGATTCTTACGTTTTTTGTATTATTGTATGCGACATCAGTTGTAGATATGGAAAAATTCAAAAATATATCAAATGCATTAAAAGGTCAGTTTTCTGGAATAAGTATGTTTAGTACAGGTTCAAGCACAAGTGATAAATCACCAATAGATAGTACTTTAGTGGATAAAAGTGATAAGTCAAATTTAGAGCAAGATTTAAAAGATAAGGTTAATAATTCTAACCTACAAAATAGCGTAACAGTTAAAGATGATAGTAGAGGGATTTTACTAGAGTTAGATGATTCAATACTATTTGACTCTGGGATTTCGGATTTAAAAGTTAATAGTAAAGCTACTCTCAATAAAGTATATGACATGATAAAAATGATGAAAAATAAGATAGTTATAGAAGGTCATACTGATAATGTACCTGTAAAATCAAGTACACATGAATCCAATTGGGATTTATCTTCTAGTAGAGCAGTAAGTGTTGTAAGATACTTTGTAGAAGAAAAGGGAATGGACCCCAAATTGTTTTCAGCAACAGGATGTGGAGAATATCAGCCTTTGGTTTCAAATGAAACAGCAAAAGGAAGAGCTGAGAATAGAAGAGTTAACATACTTATAACTATCGACTAGGAGGAAGAGATTTGTTCAAAAATAAAAAAATTTTTCTAATTATTTTGATACTAATTATTTTCTCAGCAGGAGCAGGATTTTTTATATTAGGTAAAGGCGGAAATAAACAAATTAATAAGATTATAGGTTCGTTTATTCCAACAGGAACAGATAAAGATGAAATAAAGACAGAAAATCTTGATTTAGAAGAAATGGTATTGAAACTAGCTGATGAAGGTGTAAGGTATCTAAAAGTATCAATAACTGTATCTTATGATTCTTCATATAAAGATATAGAAAAAAGTACACCTTTAATTAGAGACAATATCATAAATTGTCTTATGGCAAAAAGAGCAGATGATTTTGCCGCTGAGAATTTAAATAACATAAAAGAAGAAATAAAAAATACACTAAATACAAACCTAGGTGGGAATGTAATTCAAAATATATATTTTACAAATATAGTAGTGCAATAAAGGATGGTAAGACATGATACTTTATTTATTAAAGATATTAATATGTATTCCAATAATTTTAATATTGATAGTCTTATCTTTAAAAATTAGCCAAGGAAGTTTATTAAAAAAATACAATGATAAATATGTAAAAATATTAGACATTGTAAGTATAAGTAAAAACAATAGCATAATAATTTTGAAGATAGGTGAAGAAGGGTGCATTGTTGCATCTTCTTCGTCTAGTATGAATAAGATAAAAGATTTGACCAAGGAAGAAATATCAAAAATAGAAGATGATATTAAAGAAAGAAATTTTAAAATCCAAGATTTTAAAATGGAAAGAATCAAAACAAAATATGATTTCAGTAAATATATTGGAAAATTTACAAAAAAGGAAGATAAGTAAATGGAACTATTATCAAAATTACCTTTGGCTGATGTACCATATACAAGTTCAATGCAATTGTTTTTATTTCTAACTGCATTAATGTTTTTACCATTTGTAATGTTTATGATGACAAGCTTTGTCAGAATAGTCATAAGTCTATCATTTCTAAAATCAGCATTAGGAGCACAACAGGCAATACCAAGTCAAATCTTGGTAGGGCTTGCAATAGTATTGACAATATTTATAATGAGACCAGTATTAAATGAAATAAACGAAAAGGCATTACAACCATATATTAAAGAAGAAATTACTATGGAAAAAGCTATGAAGGAAGCAGAAGGACCTATTAAAGAGTTTTTATTGAAGCAAACTAGACAAACAGATTTAGATTTATTTGTAGAACAAGCTGGTTTAAAAGAAAAAAAATTAACTCGTGAAAACATACCATTATCTGTTGTAGTTCCAGCATTTGCTATAAGTGAATTAAAAACTGCTTTTCAAATAGGTTTTTTAATATACATACCATTTTTGATAATAGACCTTGTTGTTGCAAGTGTTCTAATGTCTATGGGGATGTTTATGTTGCCTCCAGTTATGATATCATTACCATTTAAGTTACTATTATTTGTAATGGTGGACGGATGGAACTTGATAGTAAAAACATTGATATTGGGATTTGGATAGGAGAAAAATAGTATGAGTGAATTTATGATAATGAGTGTTCTTAAAAATGGAATGTTTACAGGAGCTATGATTGCAGCTCCAGTACTAATTGTTTCTCTTATAGTTGGACTTTTAATAAGTGTGTTTCAAGCTACGACTCAAATCCAGGAGCAAACATTGACTTTTGTACCAAAACTGATAGCAATTCTTTTAGTAGTAGCTATTGGTGGAAGCTGGATGTTACATACTCTTATTAGTTTTACTTCTGAGATATTTAATATGATATCTCTTATAACTAAGTAGGTAGGGTACATATGATTTTTGTATTTATTAGAATAATAGCTTTTTTCGGGACGCTGAGGATACTATTTCCAGCTGGTACACCTGCTTTATTTAAGTCACTCTTTGCAATCATTATATCAATACTGATTTCAAGTACTATGCAGATTGAATATGCAGCAGATATAGATAATATTATAATGTTTACGTTATATGGAATAAATGAAACCATAACAGGCATTATACTTGGATATATAACGAATCTGTGTTTTTATAGTATCAGGATGGCTGGTTCTATGATGGACCAACAGATGGGATTGTCAATGATTAATATGTTTGACCCAAACTCAATGACTCAGACAACTTTAATTGATAATCTTATGAACTGGACAGCGATAATGATATTTTTTAGCATGGATGGACATCATATTTTAATTCGAGGTATAAGGTATAGTTTTGAGTTAATTCCAATAGGAAAATCATTTGTAGATAATAATATAGACTATATAATAAACATATTTGTACAGTGCTTTATAACTGGATTCAAAATAGCAATACCTATCGTGCTTTGTCTGCTTATGGCAGATTTTATCTTAGGACTTATATCAAGAAGTGTTCCCCAACTGAATGTAATGATAGTTGGTATGCCATTAAAAATATTGGTTGGTATAGCCTTATTTATCATATCAATACCTTTAATCGTTAGCCAGATAAGTCATCTACTGAGTCAAATACCAAAGATGTATGAGGGAACATTTGCTCTGGCTCCTATGTTTTTTATGGGTTCAACGGATAAGACCGAAGAAGCTACTCCAAAGAAAAAGGGTGAACAAAGAAAAAAGGGTAATATAGCAAAAAGTAGAGAATTACCAGTTGCAATGACTCTACTTGCATTCACTTTATTAGTTCCTACATTATTTTCATATGTAGTAGATACACTTAAATCTTCACTTAATTATTTTTTAAACGTGAATTTTTATATGAATATAAATTATTCAAACCTAGAAAAATTAGTTATTGTAGGATTAATGGATTTTTTTAAGATATTTTTGCCAATAGCAATTCCTTTCTTAGTTTTAGGTATAGTAGCTAACCTATTTCAAGTAGGAATTCTGTTTACTGGGGAAACTTTGAAACCAAATTTATCAAAATTAAATCCTATTAGTGGATTTAAAAATATGTTTTCTATGAGGAGCTTATCAACTTTAATAAAAGATACAGCAATAATATCTGTATTAGCTTATATAGGGTATACATTTTTTCAAGATAATTACTTAGATATATTAAAGCTAGGTAACATATACCTACCTAGTTTAATGTATACAGTTAAAGATTTAGTATATTCCATATTGAGTAAAATTTGTATAGCTATGATAGCTATAGCAGCTGCAGACTACTTTTATCAAAGATACAGTCATAAAAAGCAACTGAGAATGACAAAACAAGAAGTTAAAGATGAATATAAAAATGCAGAGGGAGACCCAGAAATAAAAGCTAAGATAAAACAAAAGCAAAGGCAAATCTCATCCCAAAGGACTATGCAAGCAGTCCCAAGTGCCACTGTGATAGTAACTAATCCGACCCACTTATCTATAGCAGTAAGGTATGAAAAAGGGAAGGACCAAGCTCCAGTAGTAGTGGCAAAAGGTGCAGATTATTTGGCCTTTAAAATAAGAGAAATAGCAAAGGGAAATGACATCCCTATAATAGAGAATAAACCTATAGCTAGGTTGTTATATAAGCAAGTAGAAATAGACCAAGAAATTCCAGAGGACATGTATCAAGCTTTTGCAGAAATATTGGTAGCAGTATATAAAATCAAAAACAGATACAAAATCCCAAAAAGGTAGGATAAGTAATGAATAAGTTTAATCTAAAGGAAAATATGGATGTAATAGTGGCTTTTGGTGTTGTAGGAATTGTTCTTATGATGATAGTGCCATTACCTACATTTATATTAGATATTTTACTGGCAATTAACATAAGTTTATCTGTGCTAATTTTATTAATGACATTATTTACAACAAATGTACTTGATTTATCTATATTTCCAACAGTGTTACTTGTAACAACACTATTTAGATTAGGATTAAATCTTTCATCAACTAGATTGATTCTAACTCAAGGATATGCAGGTGAAGTTATAGAGGCATTTGGAAGTTTTGTTGTAGGTGGAAATTACGTAGTAGGAATAATTATATTCCTAATCATATTAATTGTTCAATTTGTTGTTATAACTAATGGTTCTGGAAGAGTATCTGAAGTAACAGCTAGATTTACGTTAGATGCCATGCCAGGTAAGCAGATGAGTATAGATGCAGATTTAAATGCAGGTGTTATAGATGATAAAACTGCTAGAAAAAGAAGAAAAGAACTTCAACAAGAAGCTGACTTTTATGGTTCTATGGATGGTGCCAATAAGTTTGTAAAAGGAGATGCTATAGCAGGTCTTATAGTAACAGCAATAAATATTATAGGCGGAATTGTAATAGGAGCTGTAATGCTGAATATGACTCTTATGGGTGCAGCACAAACATATGTAAGGCTTACCATAGGGGATGGTCTTGTAAGTCAGATACCAGCTCTATTAATATCTACATCAGCAGGTATAATTGTAACAAGAGCTTCTACTGATGAAAATTTTGGTGGACTAGTAAGTAGACAATTAACAGCAATACCAAAAGCAATAATGATGACTGGGTGTGTCTTAATTGTACTTGGTATGATGCCTGGACTACCTAAGCCAGCATTCTTTTCACTGGGGATAGGTGCAATAGCAGCAGGTTATTTTTTAGGAAGAGAAAAGAAAGATACTTTAGAAGATTTAGAGCTTGAAAAACCTGATATGGTAAATCCAGACAAAAACGAAGTAGAAGATGTTACAAACTTAATAAATGTAGAAGCTATAGAAGTAGAAATTGGGTATGGTCTAATATCCTTGGCTGATGAATCAGCAGGAGGAGATTTACTTCAGAGAATAGCATCAATAAGAAGACAGTGTGCTATAGATATGGGTATAGTTGTACAACCCATAAGAATAAGAGATAATTTACAATTAAATCCAAACCAGTACAATATAAAGATAAAAGGCAATGTAGTTGGCGGATATGAGATAATGCCTAATATGGTTTTATGTATGGACCCTATGAATCAAGGCTTTAATATATTTGGAATAAAGACAATTGAGCCTACTTTTGGAATAGAAGCGCTTTGGATAGAAAGTGACAAAGTAGAAGATGCAGAATTAAAAGGTTATACAGTGGTAGATTCATCTACAATACTTATAACTCACTTACTAGATATAATAAAATCCAATGCACATGAATTATTGGGAAGACAAGAAGTTAAGACTATTATAGATGCAGCAAGAGAAAATTATAGTGCTGTGGTTGACGAGTTAATACCAGATTTAATGACGCTTGGTGAAGTTCAAAAAGTACTTAAAAATCTGCTAAGAGAAAAAGTAAATATAAAGGACCGTGTTACAATACTTGAAACACTTGCAGACCAGTCTAGAAATACTAAAGATATAGAGCTTCTTACTGAATACGTGAGAATAGCTTTAGCTAGAAGTATTTGTACAAATTTGGTCGATGAAGAGAAGTCAATTGTAGTGTCTACATTGTCCCCAGAAACAGAGGAACTAGTATCTAATAATTTACAAAGGTCTGTAAATGGAACTTATCCAGCTGTTGACCCAGAAAACACAAATAAAATATTTGAAAGTATACAAGGTATAATGAGTAATGTATATTTCAATCATAATATACCAGTAATAGTAGTATCACCAAAGATAAGAGCACCATTTAGAAAGTTAGTTGAGCTTGTATATCCTAATTTGACTGTATTATCATTAAACGAAATACCTAACGATGTTAAAATCAAAGCAGAAGGTGTGGTGAGCATATATGATGACGAAAAAGTATACAGCTGATACAATTCAGGATGCTATGAATCTAGCCAAAATGGAATTAGGTGACAATATTACATTAATAGATAAAAGAGAAGTAAGAAAATCTGGCATACGAGGTATTTTTTCAAAGAAAGATATTGAATTAACTGTTGGATGGGAAAAGAGAGATAATATAGAACAAAAAGATTTAAAACGAGAGATAGAACAATTAAAGTCAATTATAAGCAACATGGGATTTGATAATAAAAATGATAATGATATAGATAAAATATGTAAGAATTTACTAAATTTAGAGTTAAACGAAGAAATCGTAGAATTTATAAGAGCTGATTTACAAGAGATGAAGTTTAATGGAGTTGATACAAGTAAAAATTTAGTAGAGAGTTTAAAGAAAAAGATTAAAATAGAAAATCAAACAATAAATGGAAAAATTGCTCTAGTTGGGCCTCCAGGAGTAGGTAAAACAACTACAATAGCAAAGTTAGCTGCTAAATTAGTCTTTGAAGAAAATAAAAAAGTAGGTGTAATAACTATAGATACCTATAGAATTGGTGCTGTAGAGCAGTTAAAAATATATACTGACATAATGAATATACCTTTTAAAGGGGTAATAAGCTCTGATGAGATGGAATTGGCACTTGATGAAATGAAAGATTGTGATGTTGTATTAATAGATACTACAGGTAGAGGATATAAAAATTCTATGCAAATACTAGAAATCAAGAATCTTATAGATAAAGCTGAAACCGATAATATACATTTAGTTTTGAATTGTACGACAAGAGAAACTGATACAAAAGCGATTATAGATTCGTATAGAAATGTGAACTTTAAAAGCTTAATAATTACAAAATTAGATGAAACAATTACATATGGCTCATTATTTAACATAATGAATTATGCACAAAAACCAATATCATATATTACAACAGGACAAAATGTTCCTGATGATATTATAAAACCTAATGAAGATAAGATTATAAGATTGTTATTAGGAGTTGAAAGTATATGATGGACCAAGCTCAAATTTTAAGAAAAATTGCAATAGAAAAAAAAGGAATGGATGAATTTATTACAGAGAATAGAAATACACCTAAGATAATTACAATAGCTTCTGGTAAAGGTGGAGTTGGAAAGAGTAATTTAGCTACAAATTTGTCTATATGCTTGACTAAACTTAATAAAAAAGTTCTTATATTAGATGCAGATATAGGAATGTCTAATATAGATATAATAATGGGTGTAAATGTAAAAGGAACCATAATTGATGTAATTAATGGTGAAAAAAATATAGAAGACATAATTTCACAAACTAAATATGGTGTAAACATAATCTCTGGAGGCTCTGCTCTTAATCATATAGAAGATTTCACAGAAGCTCAAAGAAATAAGTTTATACATAGTATAGAGCAGATTCATGATGTTGATTTTATAATAATTGACACAGGAGCTGGTATGAGTAAAAGTCTATTGTCATTCATATATTGTAGTACTGAATTTTTCTTAATAACAACACCAGAACCTACATCATTGACTGATGCATACAGTTTATTAAAAGCCATAAGCAACTTTGGTATAAAGAGAAGTGCAAATATAATAATCAATAGAGTGGTTAATTTAGAAGAGGCAAAATCTACATATAACAGAATAAATATGGTTGTAGATAAATTTTTAAATCTTAATTTAGAATTGTATGGATATATAATGGAGGATAAAAAAGTGAGTGTATGTGTAAAAAAACAGATACCATTTATTTTAGAATATCCTACAAGTATTGCATCAAAATGCATTATATCTATAGCCAAGAGAATGGTAAGTCAATCAAAATATGAGACAAAAGAAGAGATTATTGATAACAAAGGTTTACTAAGAAAAATGTTTAATATATTTAAAAGCTAAGGAGGCGTAATTTAATGAATAGAGAAGAATTAATAAAAGAGAATATGCCTCTTGTAAAGAGTATAGCAAGAAAGTTTTTTATACCAGGGAAAGGCTTTGAATATCAAGATTTAGTAAATAGTGGAGTCATAGGATTGATTGATGCAATAAATAAATTTGATGTTGAAAAAGGAGCAAAGTTCTCTAGTTACTCCTATATAAAGATAAAATCTGCTATATTAGATGAAATCAGAAACCAAAGTCCAATTTCTAAACATAACTTAACAAAAGTGAATAAGTATAATAGAGTAATAGAAAAATTACAAGCAGAATTATTAAGAGAACCGACTTCACATGAAATTGCAAAAGAATTAAATATTTCAGAAAAGGAACTCAATGATATTGAGAGTAATATAGACATGTTAAATATTGTGTCATTGAACCATGTAATTTTTGAAGATACAAATGAAACTATACAAGATGTAATAAGTTATAGGGAGGAACATACTCCAGCAAATATAATAGAAGAAGAAGAAAAGTTAGATATTCTATCTAAAGCAATTAATAATTTAAGAGAAAAGGAAAAATTAATACTTTCACTGTACTATTATGAAGATTTAAATTTAAAGGAGATAGGAAAAGTGCTAGGTGTTTCAGAATCCAGAGTTTCACAACTCCATAGAAAGTCAATAAGAAACCTAAGAAATAAAATAAAAGAACTTAAATATTCTATATAGATGGTGATTGATGTGATGATACAAATTATATTAATAGTAGTGTCTATTTTGATAATAGTAACTATAATTGCAAATTTACATAAGGAATCAAAAAATAAAGATAACAGGTACTTTGATAAAATATTTGAGCAGGAATATGAGGCAAATGATAGATTGATAGTGCCAGAAAAAAGAAGATTTTTTTTAGATAAAGTGATTGCTGAAATAAGAAGTAATAATCATATGAAAGTTTATGAAAATTATAATCTAATAAAGAATGAGGCAGGAAAAAAAGCAGATATTTTTATAGAATCAAAACAGGAAATAAAAAAAGAAAATGAGCTATCTCTTAAAGTGAAACATCTTATAAATTCGGGTTACGATGATGTGGAAATATGCAAAATGCTAGATATCGGAAAGGGTGAGCTATCATTAATAAGGAGTTGCTACAAGATATAAGAACATTGTTATTTGATTAAAAAATAGCTACGCACACTTGTGACTTTAGTCGTGAGTTAGTAGCTAAAATAGTCAGCATATAGGGAAACCTATATGTAGAGATAGGATAGAACCTATCCAATACTACCTGAATTGCTGGAAACCCCTAAAGCTAACCAAACTAAAACATAAGGATGAAATAAACCTAAGTGTGAAAGTTACGAAAGTAGAAAAAATTGGTTAGATGGTATAAGGTTAAACCCTAAGTACTTTAAAATGGGCAATCAGCAGGTAAGCTCCTAAGTAGGAGAAACTTCAACGACTATTCCTCTTGAGGGAAGTACACTACAAGCTATTGGTAGTGGAAGTGGGTAGACCTTAACGGATAACGCCGAAGGATAAGATATAGTCTGTGCTTACATGAAAGTGTAAGAAGTTCATAAGAGAACTGCATAGGTAGTAGCGAACTTATGTGAACGACAACCTCAAAAATGATAAAAGTTAGGACTTATGGTTCTTACATATGTTATTTAAAAATAAATATAAAAACCTTTAAAATACTTGTTTAAAAAAATTGACCTTGTTAATATTAGGATGGGTGAGTAAAAATTGAAGTAGCTCAGATATGTATAAATACCATATAGTATGGTGTGTAAAATATGAACATCTAGTATTAACATAATCATAAAAAACAAGTAAAGTGAGGTGATAGTAGTGGAAAAAGCTTATAAGTTTAGAATGTATCCAAATAAAAAACAGCAAGAGTTAATTAACAAAACTTTTGGATGCTGTAGATTTGTATATAATAAATATCTTGCTAAAAAAATAGAAGTTTATGAAAACAATAAAGAAACTTTTACGTATAAACAGTGCAGTTCTGATTTGACCAACTTAAAAAAAGAGTTAAAGTGGCTTAAAGAACCTGATAAATTTTCACTACAAAACACCTTAAAAGATTTAGAAAACGCATATAAAAAATTCTTTAAAGAAAATACAGGATTTCCTAAATTTAAATCAAAGAAAACTAATAGGTTTTCATATAGAACTAACTTTACAAATGGAAATATTATATACTGTGGTCAATATATAAAATTACCTAAACTTGGTATGGTTAAAGTAAGGGATAAACAAATACCTCAAGGAAGAATACTTAATGCTACTATATCCAAAGAACCAAGTGGAAAATATTATGTATCATTATGTTGTACTGATATAGATATTAAAGCATTTGAAAATACTAATAATCAGATAGGTTTAGATTTAGGAATTAAAGAATTTTGTATCTCAAGTTGTGGAGACTTTATAGAAAATCCTAAGTATCTTCAGAAGTCATTAAATAAACTTGCTAAATTACAAAGAGAATTATCGAGAAAAACAATTGGTAGTTTAAATAGAAATAAAGCAAGATTAAAAGTTGCAAGACTTCAAGAACATATAGCTAATCAAAGGAAGGATTTTCTACAAAAACTATCTACTAAATTAATACGAGAGAATGATATTATTTGCATAGAAGATTTACAAGTAAAGAATATGAGTAAAAATCGTAAATTATCTCGCTTAATTTCTGATGTGTCATGGTCAGAATTTGTTCGTCAATTAGAATACAAGGCTAATTGGTATGGTAGACAAATTGTAAAGGTAGGTAGATTCTTTGCAAGTTCACAAATATGCAATAAATGTGGGTACAAAAACGAGGAAGTTAAGAATTTAAATATAAGAGAATGGATTTGTCCTTGTTGTAATGAAACTCACGATAGAGATATAAATGCAAGTATAAATATACTAAAAGAAGGACTAATAAGAGTTTAAAATAAATAACTTATGTAAGAACCGTAGGAACTACGGGGATAGCCTGTGGAGAATTGGTAAGACATATTTCAGTATGCAAAATTCTATGAAGCAGGAACCCTGTGACTTTAGTCATGGGAGGTTCAGAAAAAAGTACTTTTAGGAATAGGGATTGGTATATTAATATCAACTTTATGTATAATGCTTTTTAGCAACAATGATATGAGTAAAGCTGAGATAGAAAAAAAGGCAAGAGAGCTAGGTATGAAATATGCAAGTGAGATGAAGGTTTTAGAATAGATAATATTGTTGGATAATTTACAAAAAAGGAGGTCATAACGTGATAAGAGGATTATATACGGCAGTTTCTGCAATGATAACTAATCAACAAAAGCAAAATGTTGTTGTCAATAACTTAGCAAATATGGATACTAATGGATATAAGAATAAACTACTTCTAACTAAAAGTTTTGATGAATTACAGTTAGATAGTTACAATAATTATGTAAATGGAACTAAACAAAAGCAAGAAATAGGCAAGTTAAGCCCAGGTGTATCTATGGATGAAACTATCACAAATTTTAACCAAGGTCCTATAAAAACAACTGATAATAAAATGGATGTAGCCATCCAAGGCAAGGGATTTTTTCTAGTTAGTGATGCAGCTGGAAATCAATTTTATACCAGAAATGGTAATTTTAGAACAGATAATCAGGGTGACCTCATAACTAGTGAAGGATATTATGTACTTGGAACAAATACTGCAACTGGTGCTGTAGGACATATAAATGTTGGTAATAAAAAATTTGAAGTAGCAAAAGATAATACAATATCACTGGACGGAAATGCTATGTACAAATTTAATATGGTAGACTTTGATGACTATAATAAATTAAAAAAAGAAGGAGATAACTTGTATTCTGGAGGAGGAGCTATAAAGGCAAATAATGCACTTACAATACAGAGTGCAGTAGAGTCTTCTAATGTAGATATTGTGTCTGAAATTAATAACATGATGACAATATCAAGAGAATATGAGGCAAATCAAAAAATAATTCAAGCTATGGACTCTAAATTGGCAAAGATAGCAAGTGAGATTGGCTCAGTAAGATAGATAATAGGAGGTGAATTTTTATGTACACAATGTTTTATACTAGTAAAACTGCTTTATCAGCAAATCAAAGTAAATTAGATGTAATATCCAATAATATAGCAAATAATGATTCCAATGGATATAAAAAAATAAATATGGAATACTCTGACTTAGTAGATGAAGTATTAAACAGACCATCATATCCTACAAATGGTAAAGATATATCGACTGGAACTGGAGCTAAGGTATCAGCCCCTATGAGAAACTATGAACAAGGTGCATTGGCACCTACAGGTAGTAAAAGTGATTTAGCAATAGATGGAGAAGGATTCTTTAGAGTAATAAGAAAAGATGGAACATATGCATACACAAGAGATGGTGGATTTAATGTGGATGCTTTAGGTAAGATTGTAGATGCTAATGGAAATGTATTAGATGTTCAATTTGATGCAGGATATAACTATAATAATACAAATATAAATAACACAAACTTAACAGTTGCAAGAAATGGAGATTTAGCTGTAGATAATAAAAAAATAGGCAAAATCAATTTATATCAACCTATAGGAACTCAAAATTTTATCTCTGAAGGTGATAGTTTATTTGTTTCAACTGATGCAGCTCAGATTAAACAAGTTGATAAAGTTGATATAGTTCAGGGCTATAGAGAAAGGTCAAATGTTTCTTTACAAGATGAATTTGTTGACTTAATAGCCACTCAAAGAGCATTTCAGATGAATTCAAAAGGAATAAAGACAGCAGATGAAATGTGGCAAATAGCTAATAATTTAAGAGCTAAATAATTATGTAAGGTGAGGAATATTCATGTATGATATGAAAGATTATGATTTCGGCAAACCTCAGAGTTATTCAAGAGAAAATTTAACTTGTTTAAATTTTTTATTAGCTGAATTCTGTAAAAAATATAAAAATTATATAATTTATGAACTTAAGTGTAATTCTAGTATGGTAGTTGAGAGTATAGACCAAGTAAATTATCAAACTTTTTTAGATAAGGTAACATCTTCATGTATAGTAGTACAAAATTCGATGGAACCTATTATGAAAAACTTTTCTTTTAGAATAGATAGAAGTGTAGCTGATATGTGGATTGACGTGACAGCTGGAGGTAATGGGATTGTAAAAGACAATGACAGAGAACTTACGGAACTTGATAAGAAAGTACTCTTACATCTTATGGAAGATTTAGTAAGAAACATGCATCTATTTGAAGGCTTTGAAAACATACGAGTATTAGATACACATACACATATTAATTTACCTCAATTATGTTCTCCAACTGCACCTGTATGTGTAGTAGATTTAAAGGTGATAAATGATAATAAGTATATTGGTAGTGTTTCTCTTTGTTTCCCATATAATGCCTTAGAGGCTATGCTGGAGAGTATTTCTGTTGTAGACTTTTTAGATATGGATGCAGGGGATAATTCAGAAGAATTCACTAATAAAATATACAATAGTGTATCTAATATAGAGTTAGCAGTTATTGCAGAGATAGGAAAAGTATCGATTAATATTGAAGACTTACTCAAACTAGAGGTTGGAGATGTAATAGTAACAAATAAAAAAATAAATGATTATATAGATGTATTTGTAGAAAATTCAAAATCATACACAGCAACACCAGGTTTTATATCAAGTAAAAAAGGTGTAAAAATAAATGATGCTGTCAGAAAAGAGGTGTAGTTATGGATAATAGTAATCTTATTTCAGATGAAGAAGCAAAGATGTTATTAAATGATAAAGTTGAAAGTGAAATTGATGGAGATAATGAATTAGCTCTAGATGTCTCTGAAGCTAACAAAAATAATATACAAAGAATACTTGACCTTAAGTTAGAGTTATCTGTAGTTATAGGAAGAACAAAGATGAGTCTAAGAGACATTTTGAATCTAAATAAAGGTTCTCTTATTGAACTGGATACTTTAGCAGACCAAGATGTAGAAATATTAATAGACAATAAAGTATTAGCTTATGGAAAAGTAGTAGTAGTGGATTTGAACTTTGGTGTAAAAGTAACGAGTATAGTAAGTGAAGAGGATATGGTAAAATCTCTTGTTTAAAAACAACATTAATTAATACTTAAGGCATGAGGTGGTATTTATTTTAAACTTAAATGATATAAAAAAAGATATATTAAAACTCAATAAAAAGGACTCATGTGCTCTCTATAATAAATCTATTGATAATATAAACAATAATTACATATCAAGTGGATTAAAATTTTTAAAAGAAGCAAGAGATTTAAGGCCAGATGATGTGGATGTATTAAATCTCATAGGTCTTGTAAATTTACTAAAATGTAATTTTGATGAGTCTGTAGAAAGTTTCTATAAGAGTTTAATTTGTGAAAAAACTGCTCTGTGTGAAAAGTATATAAATATGCTTACATCTGAGGAGTTTTTAATTTTCTTTGAAAGATATAATCAGTTTATAAGAATGATAAACAAAGGTATGTATAAAGAAGCCATACAAGGATTCAAACTCATAATTGAGCAATATAGTGACTTAATAGAACCGTATGAATTGCTTGCTTTACTTTATGAAAAGGAAGAAGAATATATAAAATTTGATGAATGTCTAGAAGTATTGAAGAGTATTGATAAAGAAAATTATTTATTAAATCAAGAAAATGATACATTAGATATATACCGTAATATTAACAGACAGGTTAAAATCAATGCGAATTTAGATGATTATAAGAATGAGCCTGTATATAAAAATATTAATAGTTCTAGGATTGATGGAACTAAAAATATGAATGAAGAAGGAAGCAAGGATAAAAAACAGAAAACTTCAGATTCTAATAAGAAAAAAAGTATTAGAAAAAACAAGTACATATACATAGCAATAATATTAGGGGTATTATTAATAGGACAAAATATATATAGTTCTTATAAGATGAATAATTTAACTAATAAAATATCTAAAAATAGTGGAACTAAAGATAGAGGGTCAATAGATTCTAGCTTGAATAAGAAAGAAATTAACAGAGAAGAAAATGAGGTTGCTGATAAGACTTCGAATACCAACAAGAGTACTAAAAATATTAATAAAAATGATGTAAAATCCCAAGAAAATACTGTGGAAAATGAAAGTAATAGTGATTCTAATTTATTTACAGAGGATGAGCTGATGTCAAAGGCAAATACATTAAAGTCAGAAAAGCAAACCAAATCTTCTATACAATTATATAAAAAGGTTGCAGATATAGGGGAGAATAAGGGAAATACATCAGAAGCAACTTATCAAGTTGCTATTCTTAGTGAAAAATTAAAAGACTATGATACTGCAGAAGAATATTATAAAATGTATGTAGAAAATTATTCAGAGAAAGATTCATATTTTGATGAATCATATTATAACCTAGGCATGATGTATTATAATAAAGGCGATTTAAAAAATTCTAAATTGACATTAAAAAAATTAGTTAATAAGGTACCCAATAGCATGTATAATAATTCAAAAGTGAAAGAAATTTTGAAAGAAGAATAACTAAATTAGATAAGAAAAAGAAATTATTTTATTTTAAAATAATTTCCTTATAATATATTGACATACTATTTTAAAAAATTTAAAATATTAACTATAAAATGAGGAGGGATAAAAATGGAGTTTGAAAAAGGGAGTATTTCAATTCATACAGAAAATATTTTTCCTATAATTAAAAAATGGTTATATTCTGATAAAGACATATTTATAAGAGAACTTATAAGTAATGGATGTGATGCAGTAAGCAAACACAAAAGACTTGTATCATTAGGAGAAATATCAGAAGTTGAGCCATCAGATTATAAAATTACAGTATCTGTAAATAAAGGGGAAGGCACACTTAAATTTATTGACAATGGAATTGGTATGACTGAAGAAGAGATAAAAAAATACATAAATCAAGTTGCTTTTTCAGGTGCTGAGGATTTCTTTAACAAATATAAGGATAAGATGGAAGAATCAAATGACATAATAGGTCACTTTGGATTAGGATTTTATTCTGCATTCATGGTGTCTAAAAAAGTTCAAATAGACACGCTTTCATATACAGAAGGAGCAACTCCAGTAAGATGGATATCTGAGGGTGGTACAGAATATGAGATATCTGAATCAGATGCTAGACATGAGAGAGGAACTACTATAACATTATTTATTGATGATGATAGTAAGGAATTCTTAGATGAATTTACTGTAAGGGGTATAATAGATAAGTATTGTTCTTTCTTACCAGTAGAAATATATTTAGAAGATGTTGAAAGATTAGAAAGAGAAGCTAAGGAAGCAGAAGAAAAAGCTAAAAAGAAAAAGGAAGAAGGAAAAGAAGAAGAAGTTATAGATGCAAAGGTAATTGAGCCTTTAAATGATACTAATCCTCTATGGCTAAAATCTCCAAAAGATTGTACTGATGATGAATACAAAGAGTTTTACAGAAAAGTATTCCATGTATTTGATGAGCCTTTATTCTGGATACATCTAAATGTAGATTATCCTTTTAACTTAAAGGGTATACTTTACTTCCCTAAACTAAAAAATGAGTTTGAATTGACAGAGGGAAAAGTGAAATTATACAACAATCAAGTATTTGTAGCTGATAATATAAAAGAAGTTATACCAGAATTTTTACTTCTATTAAAAGGTGTAATAGATTGCCCAGATTTACCATTAAATGTATCAAGAAGTTTCTTGCAAAATGATAGAGATGTAAGTAAAATTTCTAAACATATAATTAAAAAAGTAGCTGACAAGTTAAAATCTCTTTGTAAAAATGAAAGAGAAGAATACAATAAGTTTTGGGATGATATACAAATATTTATTAAATATGGTTGCTTAAAAGATGAAAGTTTCTATGAAAAAGTAAAAGAATGTATATTATTTAAAACTATTAATGATGAATATATAACATTACAAGATTATCTAGAGAAATGTAAAGACAAGCACGAAAATAAAGTATTCTATGTAAGTGATAAGGAACAACAATCACAATACATTAAACTATTTAAAGAATATGATTTAAATGCTGTTGTATTAAACTCATCAATAGATACTCACTTTATTTCATTTATGGAATATAAAGAAAATGGTGTTAAGTTTAATAGAATAGATGCAGACCTTTCTGATGTATTAAAAGACAAAAATGAAAATAAAGATAGTGAAGAAAATAAAGAAGAAATAGCCAAGATAGAAGGTCTATTTAAAGAAGCTGTTGGAGAAAGAGTTAAAAATTATTCTGTAGAAGGCTTAAAAAACGAGGATACTCCAGCTATGGTATTAGTATCTGAACAATCTATCAGAATGGCAGAAATGCAGTCAAGATTTGCTGGAATGGATTTAGGAATGAACTTCGAGGAAGAGAAAACTCTTGTGATAAATGAAAATAGCCCAATTATTAAAAAATTAGTTTCTCTTAAAGATAATGAAGAAAAGAAAGATAAAGTTGCACTTATTTGTAATCAGATAGCAGATTTAGCTTTACTTTCTAATAAAGAATTAAAACCAGACGAATTAGACTCATTTGTTCAAAGAAGTAATAAACTTATGAACATGTTAATAGAATTGTAAGATTAAATATATTAAAGTAAATTTATAAAAAATATCTAATATTATGAGAAGAGTTATTTTAAGATAATTGAAATTATCTTTGTGTAACTCTTCTTTATTTTTTATCTTTGATTAAAAAATAGCTACGCACACTCGTGACTTTAGTCGTGAGTTAGTAGCTAAAATAGTCAGCATATAGGGAAACTTATATGTAGAGATAGGATAGAACCTATCCAATACTACTTGAATTGCTGGAAACCCCTAAAGCTAACCAAACTAAAACATAAGGATGAAATAAACCTAAGTGTGAAAGTTACGAAAGTAGAAAAAATTGGTTAGATGGTATAAGGTTAAACCCTAAGTACCTTAAAATGGGCAATCAGCAGGTAAGCTCCTAAGTAGGAGAAACTTCAACGACTATTCCTCTTGAGGGAAGTACACTACAAGCTATTGGTAGTGGAAGTGGGTAGACCTTAACGGATAACGCCGAAGGATAAGATATAGTCTGTGCTTACATGAAAGTGTAAGAAGTTCATAAGAGAACTGCATAGGTAGTAGCGAACTTATGTGAACGACAACCTCAAAAATGATAAAAGTTAGGACTTACGGTTCTTACATATGTTATTTAAAAATAAATATAAAAACCTTTAAAATACTTGTTTTAAAAAATTTACCTTGTTAATATTAGGATGGGTGAGTAAAAATTGAAGTAGCTCAGATATGTATAAATACCATATAGTATGGTGTGTAAAATATGGACATCTAGTATTAACATAATCATAAAAAACAAGTAAAGTGAGGTGATAGTAGTGGAAAAAGCTTATAAGTTTAGAATGTATCCAAATAAAAAACAGCAAGAGTTAATTAACAAAACTTTTGGATGTTGTAGATTTGTATATAATAAATATCTTTCTAAAAAAATAGAAGTTTATGAAAATAATAAAGAAACTTTTACTTATAAACAGTGCAGTTCTGATTTGACCAACTTAAAAAAAGGATTAAAGTGGCTTAAAGAACCTGACAAATTTTCACTACAAAACACCTTAAAAGATTTAGAAAACGCATATAAAAAATTCTTTAAAGAAAATGCAGGATTTCCTAAATTTAAATCAAAAAAAACTAATAGATTTTCATATAGAACGAACTTTACAAATGGAAATATTATGTACTGTAGTCAATATATAAAATTACCTAAACTTGGTATGGTTAAAGTAAGGGATAAACAAATACCTCAAGGAAGAATACTTAATGCTACCATATCCAAAGAACCAAATGGAAAATATTATGTATCATTATGTTGTACTGATATAGATATTAAAGCATTTGAAAATACTAATAATCAGATAGGTTTAGATTTAGGAATTAAAGAATTTTGTATCTCAAGTTGTGGAGACTTTATAGAAAATCCTAAGTATCTTAAGAAGTCATTAAACAAACTTGCTAAATTACAAAGAGAACTATCGAGAAAAACAATTGGTAGTTTAAATAGAAATAAAGCAAGATTAAAAGTTGCAAGACTTCAAGAGCATATAGCTAATCAAAGGAAGGATTTTCTACAAAAACTATCTACTAAATTAATACGAGAGAATGATATTATTTGCTTAGAGGATTTACAAGTAAAGAATATGACTAGAAATAGTAAACTATCTCGCTTAATTTCTGATGTGTCATGGTCAGAATTTGTTCGTCAATTAGAATACAAGGCTAATTGGTATGGTAGACAAATTGTAAATGTAGGTAGATTCTTTGCAAGTTCACAAATATGCAATAAATGTGGGTACAAAAACGAGGAAGTTAAGAATTTAAATATAAGAGAATGGATTTGTCCTTGTTGTAATGTAACTCACGATAGAGACATAAATGCGAGTATAAATATACTAAAAGAAGGATTAAGACTAATAACAGTTTAAAATAGATAACGTATGTAAGAACCGTAGGAACTACGGGGATAGCCTGTGGAGAATTAGTAAGACATATTTTAGTATGCAAAATTCTATGAAACAGGAACCCTGTGACTTTAGTCATGGGAGGTTCAGTAAAGTTTCAAATATTTAAATAGATTACAATTAAAAATTGAATTTGGTTAAATAGAGATAACTTGATATAGTATAAAATAATACATATAATTAAGTAAAAGATTGTTTTGTAATTTATGTTTTAATACATAATTACGTTGTGTTGAAAAATAAAATTATTACTAAAGTAGAAATAGGAGGTTTTGGCATGAATTTTAATTATAATTTACCAGTAAACATATTGTTTGGGAGAGGTAGAATCAATGATGTAGGAAAAGAAGTATCTAAATATGGTAAAAAGGTATTAATTGTAACTGGCAAAAATAGTACAAAGAAAACTGGATTACTTGATAAAACAATAGACTTACTAAAAGATTCTAAAATAGAATATGAAGTTTTTGATAAAGTAGAACAAAATCCTCTTATAACTACTATATATTCAGGTGTAGAAATTATAAAAGCAACTGGATGTGACTGTGTCTTAGGTCTTGGTGGAGGAAGTATAATGGATGCTGCTAAGAGTATAGCTTTCTCTTATAAAAATCCAGGAGATTTAAATGAATATATATTTGGAATCAGACAAGGAGAAGAAGCTTTACCTATAATTTTAGTTCCAACTACATCAGGTACAGGTAGTGAGGGGAATTGTTTTGCAGTGCTTACAAATTCAGAAACCAAAGATAAAAAATCCATAAAAAAGAATAGTATGTATGCAAAGGCATCAATAATTGACCCAGAACTTATGGTTACAATGCCAAAACATATAATTGCATCAGTTGGATTTGATGCACTTGCTCATAATATGGAAGCATATCTTTCTAACGGAAGAAATTCCCTTGCAGATGTACAAGCTATTTATGGAATTGAGCTTATATCAAAAAATTTAGTAAGAGTATATAATAATGTAGATGACCTAGAAGCATGGGAGAAAATAACACTTGCAAGCACTATTGGAGGAATGACAATTGGTACAGCAGGGACAGCCTTACCACATGGTATGGAACATCCTGTAAGTGGTCTTAGAGATGTAATGCATGGAAAAGGACTTGCAGCTTTGACTCCAAGCATTGTAGAAAGTTCATGGGATAGTGACATCGAAAGATTTGGAAATATATCAAAAATATTAGGAGGAACTTGTGCAGAAGATTGTTCAGATGCAATTAGAAATTTCCTTAAAAAAATAGATTTAGATATAAAACTAACTGATTTAGGTGTTGAAAAATCAGATATAGATTGGTTAACTGATAATTGCATGAAGATATCGGCTGCAAATATTAAGAGACATCCAAAAACTTTTAATAAAGAACAAATAAAAGAAATATACTACAAGTCTCTTTAACTTAACATTATACATTTAATTTTAGATAAATACATTTATTATCAGTAAGAAACTCATAAATAGTAGTGTACATATAGGAAATTAATCTTAAATTTTTATTTTACTTTCTAATAAATAAAGGTGCTTAAAAAAGGGAAGATTAACTAAGTAATATTTTATAAAAATCTTCATTTAAAAACTTTGAGTAGAGGTGAAATAAATGTTTAATCCCAAAAGAATAATATTTGAAAAAGGAACTTTAGATACTGATGTTGGAAAAAACATATATGATAAATTTAAAGATAAAAAAGATGTAGAGATAATTAATATATCATCAAATAGAGTCAAGGAACATATTCCAGGTGAAAATCTATACGAGCAATATAGGAGTGGAAAACAGACCATGGTAGTTGGGATTAGAAAAAGCATGAAGTTTCAAACATGTAAACCTTCTGCTAATTATCAACTACCACTTGTCAGTGGATGTATGGGAAGATGTGAATATTGTTATTTAAACACACAACTAGGTGATAAACCCTTTATAAGGGTATTTGTAAATATAGATGAGATACTTGAACAAACAAAGAAGTATATTGAAGATAGAAAGCCACAAGTTACTATATTTGAAGGTGCAGCTACATCAGACCCAGTTCCAGTAGAGCCGTATACCAATTCATTGAAAAAAACAATAGAGTTTTTTGGAAGAGAAGAAAAAGGAAGATTTAGATTTGTTACTAAATACAGTGATGTAGATAGTTTATTGGATGCTAAACATAATAATCATACAGAAATACGATTCAGTATAAATACTCCTAGGATTATAGAAGGACATGAACATTATACAGCATCTGCTAATAAAAGAATAGAATCAGCTGTAAAACTTGCTAAAGCTGGCTATCAGATTGGTTTTATAATAGCTCCTGTGTTTCTATATAAAGGTTGGAAAGAAGAATATAGAAGCCTTATCAGAAACATAAAAGAAGCACTACCAAAGGATTTTGATAGAAAAATTATATTTGAAGTTATATCTCATAGATATACTACTAAAGCTAAAAATAGAATATTAGAAATTTATCCAGACACATTGTTGCCAATGGAAAATGAAGATAGAAAGTTTAAATATGGTCAATTTGGATATGGAAAGTATGTATATGATAAAGAACAAATAGACGATATGAAAGAGTTTTTTCATAAGGAAATAAATGAAGTATTTGAAAATAGTTTAATAAAATATATAATATAGCAAATCTTTAAATTAGATTTGCTATATTTTATGTTTATATGTATTTTACATTTACTTAAAAAGTGATAAAACTCAGTATCATCATACAAAAAATTAAAAAAGGCACTGTATATCAAGAACATTTTTTTTAGTTTTGATAATATAAAGGTATAAGATTAATAACAATATTAGGAGGTACTTATAACTTGCATGCATGGGAATCTATTCAAATCACATTAGACTTAATAGAAGAAAGGTTATCAGAAGGAATCTCAATTAATGAACTGGCAAATGAAGCAAACCTATCACCATTTTACTATCAAAGACTGTTTAAAAGATTAGTCAATAAAACAGTGATGGAGTATATAAAACTTCGACGTCTTGCAAAAGCTTCTGAACATTTAGCAGAATATAAGAATCGTATACTTGATGTAGCTTTAAATTTTGGATTTGAAAGTCATGAGACATTTACACGTGCTTTTAAAAAAGCATATGGATTAACGCCAGAGGAATATAGAGCAAATCCAGTAAAACTTAATCAATTTGTTAAGCCAGAATTAATTTTAAATTATATTATGGTTGATGAAGGTGTACCACTTATTGCAGATGATATAGTAATTGAAGTAACTCGCAGAAGATTGAGGAATCCAAGGTCTTTTATTGGAATAGAAGGAGAAATACCTATTTGCCAGTTGATGGGTGGTGAGACAACTGGTATTGCGTTAGCAAAGGAATTATGGATGAAACTTGGAAGTCAAAAACACAATATACAAAATAAAATCCCAGGTGGAAATGAATTTGCTGCTCTTTATATGGGAAGTGCAAAAGAAGGGAATTGTATGTATATGGCAGGTATAGAAGTGGAGCCAGGTACATTGGTAGAAGGATATAGTACCTTTGAGTTACCTGCTAAAGAATATTTAGTATGTGGATTTGAAGCAGAAAATTTTAATGAGCTGGTCGATTCAGCTGTTTTTAAAGCAGATAAGTTTATGGAACGATGGATGAAGAATCATAATTTAATGGCCACTGATTTTGCGATTGAGATGTATTATCCTTCTACACCTGAAGTGGCATATATGGAGCATTGGACTGTTCCAGTACATATTGAATAATAGAAGGGGGCATGAATATGGATTGGCAAGATATGTTTTTTCAAGATAACAAACCAACACCTGAGCAAATCAAAGAGTTTATCAATAATCCATTATGGGATAATCTAAATAATGCTTTGATTTCAACTTATAATGTAGAGCCTAAGCTTGAATACAGTAAATGTTCAATGCAAAGAGGTTGGAATGTAAAATACAAAAAAAGGGGTAAATCATTGTGTACTTTATATCCACAAGAAGGTTCCTTTAAAGCTTTGGTTATTGTAAATGAGAGTAATAGAGTGGAAGTTGACTTATTTATTAATACTTGTTGTGATTATATCAAACAAATATACAGTGAGATAGATTTTTTTAATAGTAGTAAGTGGTTAATGATTCAAATAGATAATATATCTGTATTGAATGATACACTTGAACTGATTAAATTTAGAGCTTAATACATAAAACAGGATGACTTATATAAGCATCCTGTTTTTATATTAATTTTAGTAACTTATATGAATTAAATTAGTTTTTGTATCTTAATTTTTCATAATATTATATAACTTGAATTTACTAAGTATTATTTAAACTGATTTGATATAGAACTTAAATACATATTTTTTCCTTAAAAGCTAAAGATATTAAATTGAGAGATGAAGATATAAGAAGGATTGAAAATGCTATAGACAAGAATAAAATTTTAGGTGCAAGTTTTCCAAATATGAGATTTAAGAATGGCAAGGGAGTTAAGTAGGGCAGTATTCATATTTAAGTTTTAAGCCACTCTGTATAATGTGAACTGTCTCCTAAGAGGAGTATAGTTCATAAAAGAGTGGCTTTTTGTAATCAATTAAATAAACTAATATACTTCAATTTATTTTATTTTTCGACATTCCTTACAATTAAGTCCACATATGCTTTTTTCTTGCATATTTATGGCTCCCCAATTAGCAAATTGTTGTAAAATAGGTACAATACTTTTACCTTTACTTGTCAATGTATATTCAACTTTTGGAGGAATTTCATTATATTGTTTACGATTAATAATACCATCAGACTCTAAGTCTTTTAATGATTGAGCTAGCATAGTGTTTGTAATTCCATCTAGTTTTCTTTTTATGCTACTATATCTAATCGGATTATCAACTGCCAACATACATATAATAGGTAATTTCCATTTACCACCAACAATATCTAGTGCATAACGTATTGGACAGGTTAATTCTTCAATCTTTGTAGTCGTATTTTTTTCATTATCTAAACTCATTATAATTACTCCTTATCTATAGTAGTATCTTTTTTATACTTTATCAGAAAAAACTGCATACTTGTTTTTTTTGTATTTTATATTAAAATTATATCAAAGGATAATCCTTAATACAAGTATTTAAAAGGGGTGTAAAAATTATGAAAGTATTAGAATTTTTGAACAAAGCAGGAGTTTATTATTTAGCAACAGTTGATGAGAACAATCAAGCGCATGTGCGTCCTCTAGGATTTGTTATGGAATATGATGGGAAACTTACATTTTGCACATCTAATCAAAAAGATATGTTTAAGCAACTTATTTTTAATCCAAAGCTTGAGATTTGCTGTATAGACCAAAAACTTAATACTCTACGTATTTTGGGTGAAGCAGTATTTGTTACATCAAAAGAAACACAAGCTAAGGCACTTGAAATAATGCCAAGTCTAGGTCAGATGTATTCTGTAGGAGACGGTAAGTTTGAAATATTCTCTATTGATAAGGCAAAAGTTAGTTGCTGTTCAATGAGTGGTAAAAAGATTGATGTAGAGCTTTAATTATAATGGAATTGATATCCATAGTGAAAATAAAGAAAACGTTATTACTGAAATAATGACAAATTTAACTTAGATGCAATAAAAAAATTTAAGTAATGAATTTGTAAAAATATTTAGTTATTAGATTTGTATTTCAACAATGACATATTGTGTTGAATAATTACATAATAAAAATAAGAACAATTAAAATTTATTTTCTGATGGAGTAAACTTCCTTTAAAAAATAGTTTAACTATTAGTGACTTTTCTTAAATATGAATAAAATATGATAATTATAAAAAATTGCTACTTATTATTTGTATATTTTTCTATATAAATAATAAGTAGCATGACGTTATAAATTAATAGTGATAGAATATAAACTAATAGATAAGATATAATTTTAAAAGGAGTGATATGAAGTGAGCAAATATAGTTCTTTATGGGAATATGTCAAGAAATCTGGTAATCAATCATTTAAATTAAATTTTGAAGAAATAAAAGATATTGCAGGGATAGAGATAGACCATTCGTTTTTGAAATATAAAAAAGAATTAAATGAATATGGATATCAAGTAGGAAAAATCTCTTTAAAAGAGAAGACTGTTATTTTTAATAAAATTGATTAATATATTAATAATTACATATAATAAAATAATTTGTATTGACTAACATTAAAATTAAAAATAAAGTAAATCTTATATAAGACTTACTTTATTTTTAGTTGATTCTTTTTTTAGTTTTATACTATAAGGTATATATAAAACTGCACCTATTAAAAATGTTATAATTTCTGTTACTGTCATAGACCATATTAGCCCATCAAGTCCATAAAAATAGTTAAGCAATATTACTATAGGTATATACAATCCACCTTGGCTTATAGACATTATACCTGTTTCAACGCCTTTTCCTGATGCTTGATATATTGTCATAAATAAGGATGTAACTCCATTGAATAAGGCAGATACTAGCATAGCTACCAATACATACGTTCCTATTTCAATAACTGATATATCAACTGAGAATGTTTGTATTACTTGAGTTCTAAATATATAAACAACTCCTGAAAATACAACTGCGATTACAAATATGAATAAAGCAGAATACTTTATACTTTCTTTTAAACGAGGTATATTCTTATTAGAAAAATTATATGCTATAAGTGGCATTACACCTAAAACAATACCCATAACAAAGAATTCTGGAATTTGAGCAATTCTAAGTGCTATACCAAAACTAGCAACTATGTTATTTCCATATTGCATAGAGTAATTATTGGATAATAGTGTAGTCACAATTAAGAAAGAGCATTGGATTAATTGGGATACACCAACTTTATATATTTCAACTTGGCTATTTATGCTGATTTTTATGTAATGTAAAAATCCTCTAAGGTTCTCGCTTTTAACATTTAAATACCAAACATAATAAGCACTAGAAGCAATATTAGAAAGCACCATTGATAATGCAGCACCATATACGTGCATATTAAGAACCAGTATAAATAAAACATCTAATATGATACTAATTATTACACTTACAAACATACCATACATAGATTCTTTTGATGCACCTTCAGACCTTACAATTTGCTCAAGAGAGAAGTTCAATACAATAGAGAATCCACCAACAAATAGTGTAATCGCATATTGTTTTGTATATTCAAATGTAGCCATATCAGAACCTAATAATTTAACAATAGGATTCATTAGTAAGTAACCAATTAGACCTATCAATAGACCCGTTATAATACTTGCATAAAAAGTATATCCAGCAATTTTCTTGGCTTCATCACTATTATTTTGTGCAATTAGCCTAGTTATGAATGTACTGCCACCAACACCAAACATATTTCCAAAAGCCATTAGAATTGTAAATATAGGGAGTCCCAATGTTATTGCACTAAGCATAGCTGTGTCATGAACTAATCCTATAAAGTAGGCATTAATTACATTATAAATAGTTCCAGCTGACATTCCTATCATCATGGGAATAGATAAATAAAGAATAGTTTTTTTTATTGGTTCTTCTTTTAAATATTTAATATTTGATTTTTCATTTTCCATGTTATCCTCCTAAATAATATAAATTATAATGATAAGGCACCTTATAAAATATATTATACAGGTACCTTAATAATTTCGCAACACATTTCTTAAGGTACCTGTATAATTGCGCTATATTTGGGTAATATATAGACTTAAAATTGAGTTTTTTTAAAACAGAAGAGGCTCTAATAAATATGGAATATAAGGTATTAAGGAGATGGATGAGACTTTAAAATAAATAAAAGAGTAAAGTGATAAGATAATAAATATATAATCATTTACTCTTTTTGTTTTATTTATATAAATCTTTTTATTTTAAATTTTGGAAGTTAATAAGATATATAATGACTACAGTTTCTTTTATATTTTATGGCTACAATAGATTTTATTCAAAGTAAAATAAATCCTCAAATTTTTTATCTAGAGCTATACATAAAATAAGTGCTAATTTTGCTGTTGGGTTAAACTGACCTGTTTCTATTGAACTAATAGTGTTTCTTGACACACCAACCATTTCAGCTAGTTGACTTTGAGATAATTTTTTCTCTGTTCTTACTATTTTTAAGTGATTTTTTAATATTAATTCTTCATTCATATGCTTACCTCAATGATGATAAAACAAAATTAGTCAATGAGAATATAGTTGTAATTAAGAAACCAATAGCCAAAATCAAATTCTTTTTTTCATGTGTGAATTGGTATTTTGCTATATTTTCAGCAAGACCAAATGTCCAAAATAAAGCAGATACTGCATCACTCTTTTGTCCAATAAAGGTGTTAAATATTACAATGAAAGCGAAGACACATGTGAAAATTGAATATCCTATTTTTCTACCTTTATTTTCAATGTACTCTAATCCTTCATCTTTATTGGATTGACGACTCTTACTTAAGATTTCTTCTTTATTCATATGAGACACCTCCTAATTAGATGCCAAGTTTACTTTGTATTTTAATTATATCATGCCAAGTTTACTTGTCAAGAACTTTGACAATAAAACTTGGCATAAATATGATATTAATCAATAAAAAAAGACAAACTTAATTAAATTAAGAATGTCTTTTTTTATTGAAACACTATAATAATATTCTATTAATCCAACAACTAAACTTCAACTTAGAATCTAATAATCTAACATATATTCTTTATTATCTTAGCAGGTACACCTGCAACAACAGTATTTGGAGGTACATCTTTTGTGACTACTGCTCCTGCTGAAACAACAGCATTTTCACCTATTGTAATACCTGGCATAATCATTGCTCCTGCTCCTAACCAAGCATTCTTCTTTATAACTATAGGTGTAGACACAGTGGAATGCCTTTTAGATGGTTCTAAAGGATGATTTATTGTTATAAGATTTACTTTAGGTCCAATAAGTACATCATCTTCAATCGTAATGCCACCTCTATCCATAAATGTACAGGCATGATTAATAAATACATCCTTTCCAACTCTTATATTTTTTCCAAAGTCTGTGAAAAATGGTGGTATTAAATATAAGCTTTCATCAACTTCAACACCTGTAAGTTTAGAAAATAATTTTCTTATTTCTTTTTTAGTATGATACGAGTTATTTAGCTCAACAGTTATTTTTTTAGCCCTTTCTATTACATATCTTATTTTATCCATATCTGGGTCAGAATCTGAAATTACTTCGCCAGATTTGTCTCTCTCAAATATATCTATATTACTCATAAATTTCCTCCTATTGATTTTACTTACAAACTGTACAATATCTCTACGTAAAACTCATTATGTTTACTCAACTCTTAAATAGAGTATACTACTTGGAGTTAACTACAACACAAGCCTTTTTTATATTATTTAAGAATAAATAATTGATTATTATTAAAAACTGTAATTAAACATTAATATTAGTCTTGTCCATATAGAATGTTTCATTATGTATGTAAACTAAAGTTTACATATTTCAAACCTTACTTTGTAGAACAGTTGAGTTTAATACTTTATAATTAAAATATAATTATTTTAAATTGAAAGGGGTTTAATATATGAATTTAGGAGACAAGATTACAAAACTAAGAAAGAAATATAATTATTCTCAAGAGTTGTTGGCAGAAAGACTAAATGTATCTAGACAAACTATTAGCAAGTGGGAATTAGGGCAAGCTAAGCCAGACTTAGAAAATATAAAAAATATATCAAAGCTATTTAATATTACTTATGATTACTTGATTGATGAAAGTAATTTATGTTCTAAAGATATAACTGATAATATTAGTAAGGATGTTGACTGGACAAAAGCATGGAGCTCTAAGTATCCTATTTTAGAAGCATATGTTGATATAGAGGGGATAGAAAGGTATCAAATAGCTATTGAAGAATTATATTCAAGATTTGAAAAAGAATACAAGATGAGCAATGAGAATAATGTACTTATATTAAAAGATATTTTATACAAGGCGTTTAAAAAGCATGATAAATAAAAACTATATTTGGATATATTCATCTGTGGTTTTGTATAAAAATGTGGAAATAGTTGGGATAAATAAAAAATTATATAAATTGAATTTAAAAATATATTTAAGCAGGTATCTAAGATACCTGCTTATTTGTTTCTCTATGGTTGATTTTTTCATCAAAAGTCAACTTTAAATCGCTTGTTAGGTTCATGGATTTAAGGATATAATTATACAAAGGAGGCGTTGATATGAATGAATTAAACATTGCAAAAACACTGATTTTAAAGCGTAAAGAAAAAGGAATTACACAAGATGAACTTGCAAATTATATAGGTATCTCTAAAGCCTCTGTATCTAAATGGGAAACTGGGCAAAGCTATCCTGATATCACTTTTTTGCCACAACTCGCGACATATTTCAACATTACAGTTGATGAATTAATTTGTTACGAACCGCAAATGATTAAGGAAGATATTAATAAATTATATCAGCGATTGTGTAAAGATTTTACTGTTAAACCATTTGACGAAGTTATGGATGAAATACGAGAAACCATAAAGAAATATTATTCATGCTTTCCTTTGATTTATCAGATGGGTGTTTTAATAATTAATCATTATGACCTTGTAGATGAAGAAAAACGTGAACTATTAATTAGTGAAGCATTAGAAATTTTTATTCGAATACGAGAAACAAGTGATGATATAGAAATTTGTCGTCAGTCAAAAGGTATGGAGGCAACCTGTTATATCTTGTTAAATCAACCTATAGAAGTTATCGACTTATTTCAAGATAGCAATTTTCCCATGGTAAATGAAAGCATACTCCTTGCACAGGGACAAATGATGAATGGTCAAATTAGTGAAGCTAATGAAACGTTACAGATAGGAGCATATCAGAATCTTACGTTGTTAGTTCAAGATTTAGTGGGACTTCTGCAAAACTCAGATAAATCACAAATTGAAGAAATAGAAAGACGTATTTTAATGATTTCAGATACTTTTGACCTTGATGCATTATCTCCTGGCATTATGTTTTCTGTATATTTAACACAGATACAAATGAATTTAATACATGGAAATACTAAAGGAGCTATTAAGTCATTACAAAGATATGTAGATTTGGCAATGAGTGATATATATCCAATTATGCTACATAGTGATGACTTTTTTAATCATATCGATGGCTGGATTTCTGAGATTGGAACAGGTATTACACGTGATGATACAATTGTAAAGGCAGGTATTGTTGCTGCTATTAAGAATAATCCTATGTTCTCTGTATTAAATGAGAACAAAGAATACAGATTTCTTATAGAAAAATTATCTTTATTGGAGGAATAAAATTATGGAAAATTTAATGGAAAATTTACCACTGTTACTTCCTATTATTATTTTAAATTTAATACTCGTAATTACTGCACTTATTCATATAATAAAACATCCAAATTATAAAGTTGGTAATAAGGCAATATGGATTCTTTTAGTGTTATTTATAAGTATAATAGGCCCAATTTTATATTTCACTATAGGGAGAGGTGATGAATGATGAATATTGTTTCAATAAATGGGTTATCAAAAAGTTTTGGTAATCGAAAGATAATAGATAATCTAAATCTTACTGTACCAGAAGGGTCAGTTTTTGGCTTTGTAGGTAAGAATGGTGCAGGCAAGACTACAACAATGAAAATGGTGCTTGGGTTACTTGAAACAGATAGTGGAACTATAAATGTTTGTGGTGAGAAAGTGACCTATGGAAGAACAAGTTCTAATCGCCATGTAGGTTATCTACCTGATGTTCCAGAGTTTTATAACTATATGAGACCACTTGAATATCTTTCTCTTTGTGGAGAAATCACAGGGCTTTCAAAACAAGAAATAAAGTTAAGAAGTGAAGAGTTGTTATCACTTGTAGGACTTGGAAATGAAAAGAAACGAATAGGTGGATTTTCTCGTGGAATGAAGCAACGTCTTGGGATAGCTCAAGCATTACTTTCACGCCCTAAATTACTTATTTGTGATGAACCAACAAGCGCACTTGACCCTGTTGGTAGAAAAGAAATATTAGATATTATGTTTAAAATCAAAGACTCAACAACCGTAATATTTTCAACACATATACTGTCTGATGTTGAAAGAATTTGCGACCATGTTGCTATATTAAATAACGGAAGCATTGCTCTTAGTGGTACACTTTCAGAAATAAAAAGTATGCACGGAAAAGATAGACTTTTATTGGAGTTTTCAAGTAATGATGAAATCCAAGTATTTAAGTCTAGTAGTAGGATGAAATCCTTACTTAAAGATTCAGAAGAGACTAATATGGAAATTATTTTCCATGGTAAAGATATAAAATCAATACAACAAACAGTCATATCTACACTTGCAGAAATGAATCTTTGTCCAATAAAGATGGAATTAATAGAATTGTCACTTGAAAATTTATTTTTGGAGGTAGTAAAGTGAGAGAATACATAGCATTTACAAAAAAAGAATTTGTAGAGAACGTAAGAAATTACAAATTATTTAGTCTGATTACTTTATTTTTAATATTTGGAATAATGAGTCCTCTTTCTGCTAAATTTATGCCAGACTTAATTGCTCATTTTGCCCCAACGTTAAAAGTTACTGCTTTACCAACTGCTTTAGATTCTTGGACACAGTTTTCTAGTAATATCTCTGGTCTTGGAATGAGTTTAACTCTAATTATTTTTTGTAATATTTTATCAAACGAATATTCTAAAGGAACACTTGTCATTATGTTGACTAAAGGATTGTCACGTTCATCTGTAGTATTATCTAAATTTTCTATTGCAGTAATTATTATGACCATTGGTTTCTGGCTGAGTTTTTTATGTACTTATGGTTATACAATGTATTTTTGGCCAACTGCAAATCTTAATCATGTTGTATTTTCAGCATTTAACTTATGGATAATTGGTATTATGTATATTACTATATTAATTCTTGGATGTGTACTATTTAGACCAGCATTTGCAAGTGTATTACTTGTATTAGTAGTAACCCTTGCTTTGAGTTTAATTTCTATTCCTAAGCAGATTGCACCTTATACCCCTAATTTCATATTATCAAAAAATATAGATTTGATTTCAGGGAAAGTGACAGCTCCAGAATTTATTATTCCAATCATTGTAACAATCATTATTTCAATAGTGTGTCTGTTATCAGCTGTTATTTTATTTAATAAAAAACCAGTTTAATGATATCTTCATTATAAATATAAATAGCAATATATTGTGTAGAAATAAACTTAATAATGTATAAGAATATATCTAAGCAAAAAAGACTTGAACTTAAGTTTCAAGTCTTTTTTTGTTTTACTTCTACTCATTCTATTTTATAATAATTAAATTATTACCTTAAGAAATTATTTAAAAATAAAAAGGAGATAGATTATAATATAGTGATTATCAGTTATTTAAGATATGCTATAGTATATAGAGCCTAACTAGTAAAAAGTTAAAACGGTGTAGTAAGGAGTTAAAATAATATTGTTTTTATTAAATAAAGATAAGAATCTTTAATTGTGGTAAAATATACTAAAAAATCACTTTAAAAGTGATAAAATTAATTCAAGTAAATATTTTAAAGGGGTGTAGATATGGAAAAGTCAAAAGTATATTTTTGTGACTTATACTCAAATTCGCAAAATAAAAATGTGCCAAACAATGTAAGAAGATTATTTGATACAGCAGGATTCAAAGATTTAATAGGAAAGAATGACCAAGTAGCAATCAAACTTCACTTTGGAGAAAAAGGAAATACTACATATATGAGTCCTGTAGCAGTTAGACAAGTGGTTGATAAGATTAAAGATTGTGAAGGAAAGCCATTTTTGACAGATACAAATACATTATATACAGGGAGTAGAACAAATTCTGTAGACCATCTTACAACAGCTATAGAAAATGGTTTTGCCTATGCAGTGGTAAATGCGCCAGTAATAATTGCAGATGGATTGTACAGTAGAAATTATGAAAATGTACAAATAGATAAAAAACATTTTGAAAGTGTGAAAATAGGTGGCGAAATTTATAATTCTTCTGCAATGATAGTAATGAGTCATTTTAAAGGTCATGAAGCAGCAGGTTTTGGAGGAGCATTAAAAAATTTAGCTATGGGGTGTGCAAGTGCAGCAGGAAAGCAAATGCAACATTCTGATGTTACGCCAGTAGTAAAAGAGAAGAAGTGTATAGGATGTGGAAAATGTGTTAATTCTTGTCCTACAAAAGCTATAAGTATAGTAGATAAGAAGGCAATTATAGATTCTGATGTGTGTTATGGATGTGGAGAATGTCCAACTGTCTGTCCAACTAGAGCAGTAACTATACAATGGGAAAGTGACTCAGATGTGTTTGTTGAAAAGATGGCAGAATACGCTTATGGAGCAGTATCAAACAAAAAAGATAAGGTAGGATATATAACTTTTGTCATGAATGTAACTCCACTTTGTGATTGCGTGCCTTGGTCAGGTAGACCGATTGCACATGATATAGGGATATTAGCATCAACAGACCCAGTAGCTATTGAACAAGCATGCTATGATTTGGTTTGTAAGGAAATGGGTCATGATGTGTTCAAACATGAGCATCCTCATGTAAATGGAACTAGAATAATAGACTATGCATGTGAAATGGGAATGGGAAATAAAGAATATGAATTAATAAAATTATAAGAATAGTAGGACTTAAATGCATATAATTATTGTAAGAGAAATTTAAAAGTATCAAAGGAGTATGCATTTATGAAAATTTACTATGAGAAAGAAAATAGCAAGAAAGCTAATGTAAACAATATCCCAAGTGTATTTGCATTTAATTTTCTAAGAAACTTTTTAACTAGCAAAGAGTATGAGGAAACTAGAAAAGAATATTTTATAAATAATCTAACAAAAAATCAGGTTAATCAAGCTATGAAGGATTTAAAATGGCTATTTAGAGAGTATGAAGGTTTAGAGGTTGTTACAATGGAAAGCTTGGATGGAGTTAAGACAAGGATAGTTTTGTAAATTAATAAGAATAATATTTAATAAAAAATACTGCTTTAATAGTGATATGTATAAATATATTATACGAATACTATTTTAAGGCAGTATTTTTTTGCTTAATAGTAAACTTGTATATGAGATAAGGTTGACTAATAAATACTACCTATGTAATACTATATATAATAAGTAAACTATATAAATAATATAGGTTTACGAATAGGAGGGTATATGGAAAAATACATAATTAAATTAAAAAATAAAGTCTTGGATGGAAAAGAAATAAATTATGAAGAAGCTCTTAGTTTAATAAGCCTTGATACAAATAACAAAAATATTCTTGATATATTATTAAAATCTGCAAATGAAATAAGAGAAGCTTTTATGGGAAGAAGAGTGGATTTATGTACAATAATGAATGCTAAGTCTGGCAAATGTAGTGAAGACTGCAAATTTTGTGCACAATCATCCCATTATAAAACTGGGGTAGATGAATATTCATTGCTCGAGTACAATGAGATTTTAAGGAGAGCTAAAGAAATGGAAAGTAAAGGAGTACATAGATTCTCTTTAGTTACAAGTGGTAAAGGTATGACAGGAAAAGAGTTTAATGATATTTTAAATATCTATGAAGGATTAAGAGAAAATACTAATTTAAAATTATGTGCATCTCTAGGTATTATAGATTATGAGCAAGCTAAAAAGCTGAAATTAGTAGGTGTGACTACATATCATCATAATGTCGAGACATCTAAAGATAATTTTGATAATATATGTACAACACATACTTATCAAGACAGAATAAGAACAATTAAAGAAGCTAAAAGGGCTGGATTAGATGTATGTGTAGGTGGAATAATAGGGATGAATGAAAGTAAAGAACAAAGACTACAAATGGCTTTTGAAATACGAGAATTAAATGTCAAATCAATTCCAATAAATATTTTAAACCCTATTAAGAATACTCCTATGGAAGCTTATGATATATTAGAGCCTATGGAAATATTAAAAACAACAGCAGTATTTAGATTCATAATTCCCAATGTATACATAAGATATGCTGGAGGAAGGCTATCTTTAAAAGGGTATGACAAAATTGGATTTAATGGTGGTGTAAATTCTGCAATTGTGGGTGATTATTTAACAACTGTCGGAAATGGAATTGAAAATGATAAAAAAATGATTATAGAACAAGGACTTGAACTTTAATAAAGATTACTTAAATTAATTAATGTACTTTTAAATAATTATAAAAGTATATTAATTTTTTTTTGTATATTAATATAAATATTAAATTTGAATTATAAATTGCAATATTATGAAAAATAAGAAAAATATCAAAATTTATATAAAATAGTTGCAAAGGAAAAAAGGATGTGCTAATATCTAGGTAACCGGTTAAGTAAAACGGTTTCCTAAATTGTGGGGGTGAACTTCTTGAGTATTACTATAAAAGAAATTGGCGAATTGGCTGGTGTTTCTAAAACAACTGTGTCAAAAGTCATTAATAATAAAGATGAAAATATAAGTCAAGCAACAAGAGAAAAAATTTTAAAAATAATGAAAGAAAAAAATTATGTACCAAACAAACTAGCACAAAGCCTAGTAACTAAAAAAACTAACACTATAGGGCTTCTTATACCAGATATCCGAAATCCATTTTTTACAGATGTATCAAGAGGAGTGGAAGACAAGGCTAATGAAGAAGGTTACAACATAATTTTATGTAATACGGATGAAGATGCCAAAAAAGAATATGAAGGGATAAGAACATTATCAGAGAGAATGATAGATGGAATTATCTTTGCAGCTTCTTCAAATACAAATTGGAAAGAGGCAAATTATAAAGACATAAAAATACCAACTGTATTAATTGATAAGAAAATAAGTATGAACAAAGAAACTTTAAAAGGAATAGTTAAAATAAACAACTTTGAAGGTGGATATATAGCTACAAAACATTTATTAGATATTGGGAGTAAGAAAATAATATACCTAAGTGGTCCTCTTCAAAATGAAATAGCAGTAGATAGATTAGAGGGATACAAAAAAGCATTAATTGAGTGTAATTTAAGTTACAACCCTGATTATGTATTTGAAGGTAAGTATAAAATTGAATGGGGACAGGAATTTATAAAAAAACTGGAAAAAATAGATTTTGATTCAATATTTTGTGCAAATGATTTGATTGCAATAGGTGTTATAAGAGGGCTTAAAGAAAGAGGATTAAATATACCGAATGATGTAAATGTTGTAGGCTTTGATGATATTCAGACAGCTAGCCTAATAAGTCCTTCTCTTACAACAGTGAGACAGCCATCTTATGACATAGGATACAAGGCTAGTGAGATACTGATAAATTGTTTAAGAGGAGATAAAAAAGAATCATTTGATGAGTTGATTTTTAAGCCAGAATTAGTTATAAGAGATTCAACAAAAGATAATAAATAGCAACATTCGAGACATAAATAGATATGTAAAGGAGTAATGTAATGGGAAACATAGTTGTCATAGGAAGTGTAAACATGGACATGGTATGTTCTGTAGATAAAAGACCAGAAAAAGGAGAAACAGTACTAGGTAATAGTTTTTTTACGTCACCTGGTGGAAAAGGTGCTAATCAAGCTGTTTCAGCATCTAAGCTAGGAGCAAATGTGAAAATGATATCATGTGTAGGTGAGGATAGCTTAGGAGAAGAGTTAATAAGAAATTTTAGAGATAATAAAGTTGATTATAGCTTAGTATCTAGAAATAAGCACAAAAGTTCTGGTGTTGCTGTCATAACACTATGTGAAAATGATAATAGTATTGTTGTTGTGCCAGGGACTAATGAATTAGTAGACATAGAATTAATTAAAAAGAATGAAGAAGAGATAAAGAATGCAGACATAGTATTACTACAATTAGAGATTCCATTAGAAACAATAAATTATGTGGTAAATTTCTGTTTTGAAAATAAGATAAAAGTTTTGGTAAATCCAGCACCTGCAATAAAATTAGATGAAGATATAATAGAAAAAGCAACTTACTTAACACCAAATGAACATGAATATAAAATAGTTTTTGATACAGAGGAAGAGATAGAGGAAGTATTAAAAAAATATCCTAATAAACTTGTAATAACAGAAGGAAAAAATGGAGCTAGATTTTATGATGGTAAGGAAATCAAGCATGTATCTTGCATAAGAGTTGATGTCCAAGACACTACAGGAGCAGGAGATACGTTTAATGGAGCATTGTCAGTGGCTATAACAGAAGGTAAAAATCTATATACAGCAGTGGAATATGCAGTAGTAGTATCAGGTCTTTCTGTAACAAAGTTGGGAGCTCAATCTGGTATGCCTTATAAAGAAGATGTTGAAAAATATTTAAATATTAATAAATAGAAATCCAATTTGTTCAAATTTAAAACTATTAAAAATGGAGGTTAATTATGAGAGTGAGAAAAATTTTATCTTTAGGAATTGCTGGAACACTAGCAATAGGAATGTTAACAGGATGTTCAATGGAAGGGCCAAGCAAGTCAGATAATAAAAGTGGCTCAGATAAGAAAGATTTAACTATAGGAGTATCTACAATAACTCTTCAACATCAATTTTTTATAGATATTGATGAGGGAATCAAAGAAAAAGCCAAAGAACTAGGCGTGAAAGTCATAGTAAATGACCCAGACCAAGACGTGGCAAAGCAAACATCAGCAATAGAAGATTTTATACAACAAAATGTGGATGGAATGATAGTACTTGGAACAGATAACTCAGCTATAGTACCAGCTGTAGAGGGAGCATTTGAAAAAATGCCAGTAGTGACAGTGGATGCTGTATTAAATACTGAAAATATTACAAGTTATGTAGGAACAGTTAGTTATGATGCTGGTAAAAAATTAGGGGAATACACTAAAAAGTACATAGATGAAAAATTAGGTGGGAAATCAGAAATAGCAATAGTAACAGATTTAAAATCTCAAATACAAATGCAAAGAATAGATGGATTTAAAGATGCATTAAAAGGCTCAGCAAATGTTAAGATATTAAACTCACAACCAGGATATGATAGAGAAGAATCTCTTAATACAGTTGAAAACTTAATTCAATCTAATCCAGATGTAGATATAATATACGCAACAGCTGAAAATAGTGTACTAGGAGCTAAAGCGGCACTTGAATCTGCAAAGAATAAAGATGTTAAGATTGTAGGATTTGACTTAACTGAAGAAGCAGCAAGTGGAATAACAGATGGAACTATTCTTGCTATGATTCAACAACAACCTAAGGAAATGGGACGTTTAGCTGTAGAAGCAGTAGTAAAAGCTATAAAAGGTGAAAAAGTAGAAAAAAATATACCAGTACCAGCTTTACTTTATGATAAAGAAAATATAAAAGACTTTAAGAATTAGTAAAATAAAATGAGATTATATGAAATAAATCCTATTTAAAAAGGAGTGTCATTATGAGTAATACAATTCTGAAGTTAAGTAATATTGCTAAAGAATTTCCTGGTGTCAGAGCATTAGATAATGTTAATTTTGAGTTACTTCATGGTGAAGTTCATGCACTACTGGGTGAAAATGGTGCTGGTAAATCAACTATGATAAAGATTTTAACTGGTGCACATCCAAAAACTTCTGGCAAATTTGTCTTTGAAGGTAAAGAAATAGAGAATATATCACCAGATGTTTCTAAGAAGATAGGTATAAATGCAATCTATCAAGAATTAACAGTATTTGATGAATTGACAGTAGCACAAAATATTTTTATGGGAAAAGAAATAAATGGCAAAGTCTTAACTAATGATAAAAAAATGAATGAAGAGGCTAAAAAGATTTTTGACAATATGGGGATAGATATAAATCCAAATGGTTTAGTTAAAGAGCTTAGTATAGCTCAAAAGCAAATGGTAGAAATAGCTAGAGTTTTATCATCAGAAACCAAAGTATTAATAATGGATGAGCCTACATCTTCAATAAGTAAAAAAGAAACTGAAATACTTTTTAGACTTATAAATGATTTAAAATGTAGTGGAGTTAGTATAATATATATCTCTCATAGAATGGAAGAGCTCTTTGAAATTTGTGACAGAATAACTATAATGCGAGATGGGAAAACGATTTCGACTCTAAATACTAAAGAAGTATCATCTGAGGAAGAATTAGTTAACTTAATGATAGATAGAAAGCTAGACCAATTTTTCCCTAAAAGAGATGTAGAGATAAAAGAAGAAGTTATGAGAGTGGAAGATTTAACTAAGAACAACGTCTTCAATAACATAAGTTTTAACATAAGAAAAGGTGAAATATTTGGAATAGGTGGATTAGTTGGAAGTAAGAGAAGTGAAATAGTAGAAGCTATATTTGGGCTTAGAACATATGATTATGGGAAAATATACTTAAATAATAAAGAGATTAAATTTAAAACACCATCAGATGCAATTGAAAATGGATTAGGATTAATAACAGAAGATAGAAAAGGTACTGGATTGTTTTTGCAGATGAGTGTAAAAGAAAATACAACTATGGCTGGATTAAAGAAAATATCTAAGTTTAAATCAGTTATAGACAGAAAAAAAGAAAAAGAAGTACTAGAAAAATACATAGAAGCATTAAAGATAAAAACACCACATATGAATCAAGTTATACAGAGTTTAAGTGGTGGGAATCAACAAAAAGCTATAATAGCAAGATGGCTTTTATTACAGCCAGACATATTAATTATGGATGAACCAACTAGAGGTATAGATGTAAATGCTAAAGCAGAGATATACAATCTAATGGGAGATTTAGTAGAGAGTGGTGTAAGTATCATAATGATATCTTCCGAAATACCAGAATTAATATCAATGAGTGATAGGATAATGGTTATGAGAGAAGGTCATATAAGTGGATTTTTAGAAGGTGAAGAAATGGTTGAAAATAATGTATTAAAATTGGCTTTCGGAGGTAAAATTAATGAGTTCAATAACTAAGCATAGAGAAGATAATTCATCTCCATTATTAACAAAATTAACAAGTGCATTTAGAGACCAAGGGAGTGCAGCTATAGGACTTGTAATAATTTTTATAATAATGAGTGTGGCTTCATCTAATTTTTTAACTTTAGATAATTTAATTAACGTTGGAAGACAAATATCAATAAATGCAATACTTGCAGTAGGTATGACATTTGTAATAATTACTGGAGGGATAGATTTAAGTGTAGGAGCAGTAATTGCCCTAGTAGGTACGTTTTGGGCTACAACAGTAGTAAATTATAATGCACCTATATGGGTAGGTATGATACTTGCCTTGGCAATAGGAACAATATTAGGAGTTATAAAAGGTGCAATTATTTCAACACAAAAACTGCCACCATTCATTGTAACGTTAGCCATGTTGACAATAATAAGTGGAGCAAGCTTTGTATTTACAGGAGGAAGACCTATATCAGTAAATACAGATGCATTTAAGATGCTAGGTAGAGGATATGTTGGGCCGATACCAATACCAGTTATAATTATGATTATAGTTGTAATAGTTGGCCATTTTCTATTAAAAAGAACCAATTTTGGACGTCATGTACATGCAGTAGGTGGAAATGAAGAAGCTGCTAGATTATGCGGAGTAAAAGTAAATAAAGTAATAGTAAAAGTATATGCACTAGCTGGATTACTAACAGCATTGGCTGGAATAATATTATCATCACGTTTAGCATCAGGTTCACCAACTGTTGGAGATGGAGCAGAGTTGGATGCTATAGCAGCAGTTGTACTTGGTGGAACTAATATGATGGGTGGTTCTGGCTCTATAGTAGGTACATGTATAGGTGTTGGGATAATAGGAATATTAGGAAATGGTCTAAATCTATTGAGTGTATCTTCATATAATCAAATGATTATAAAAGGGTTGGTAATGCTATTTGCTATATGGATAAATAATATAAAATTAAAAAAATCAGCTAAAGCTAAATAATGGTTATACTTTAAATGAAAAAATAAATCTTAGGGGGAAATATGAAAAAAATTCTCTTAGATACATTAAATAATAAAAAACAAGAATACATAGATTATTTAAAAGAACTTGTAAGTATAAAGACTGAAGATATTGGTCACGGAATACTAGGTGGATTTGAAAAAGAGGGACAAGAATATATTGAGAAACTTGCAAATAACATAGGTTTTAGTGTAGATAGACAAGACATGAGTGAAGAGCTAATTAAAAAAGCAAAAGACACCTATAAAGAAGGAAATCTAGGTCACAATTATAAAGATAGATATAATTTAATTTGTAAATACAGTGATAATTTACCTGGGAAGACAATCGTATTTAATGGTCATGTAGATACTATGCCACCAGGTGATATAAGTAAGTGGAGATACAATCCATATTGTGGTACAGAAGATGATGGTAAGATTTATGGTCTTGGAACTGCGGATATGAAGTCTGGACTTATAGCATCACTATTAGCTATAAAACTTATAAAAGATAGTGGTTTAAATGTACCTGGTAATGTAAAGGTAATGTCAGTAGTAGATGAAGAAGGTGGAGGAAATGGGACCATAAATGCAGTTATGAATGGAATTGATGGAGATTACTGTGTAATTTGTGAACCATCAGAACAGAATTTAATAATTGCACATATGGGATTTGTATTCTTTGAAGTCGAGGTTAAAGGTGTATCTCTTCACTGTGGTAGTAAGTGGGAGGGTGTAAACGCAATAGAGAAGGCTATGTTACTGCTTCAAGATATAAAAGAATTAGAACATAACTGGCTTATGATATATAAGCATCCACTATTACCTTCGCCTACAATAAATTTGGGTGTAATAAACGGTGGAACAGCAGGCTCTACTGTGCCAGATAAGTGTGTATTTAATTTGTGTGTGCACTTCTTACCAAATATAATGAGCTATGAACAAGTTGTAAATGATGTGACTGATGTTATAATGACAAGGTCTAATGGAGATTTGTGGCTTAAAGACAATAAGCCAAATATAAATATATATCAATCAGGATTAGGTTTTGAGATGGATAAAAATTCTGATTTTGTAGTGAATGCACATAAAATACTAGAAGATGTTTTAGAGAAAAAATTAGAAATAAAAGGTTCGACAGCTGGAAATGATGCAAGATTGATGAAAAACTTAGCTGAAATACCAACATTAATATTGGGACCAGGCTCAATAGAACAATGCCATTCAATAAATGAGTATGTTGAAATCAATGAGTATTTAGACAGTATACTTATGTATGCAAGTCTAATATTAAACTTATAAAAGTAGGAGGATTATATAAATGAAAAAAGTATTAATAGTAGGGGAATCTTGGGTAAAAAATATAACTCATATAAAAGGGTTTGATACATTTGTTACAACTCACTACGAAGAAGCTGTAAAGTGGTTAAAAGAAGCAATAGAATCTGGAGGATATGAGACAGTTCATATGCCTGCACATGTAGCAGCAGATAGTTTCCCATATACATTAGAAGAATTAGATGAGTATGATTGTATAATATTGTCTGATATAGGTTCTAACACTTTCTTACTATCTAATAGCACTTTTATAGATTGTAATAGTAATCCAGATAGACTTGAACTAATCAAAGAGTATGTAAATAATGGTGGAGCATTAATTATGGTAGGTGGATACATGTCATTTACAGGTATAGATGCAAAAGCTAGATTTGGAGAAACTGCTATAAAAGATGTATTACCAATAACTATGATAGATAAAGATGATAGAGTAGAAAAACCAGCAGGAATAATTCCAGTAGTTGTCGATTCTGAGCATCCAGTATTGAAAGATATTCCAAAAGACTGGCCGAAGTTTTTAGGATATAACAAGACAGTTGCCAGAGATAATTGTCCTGTATTAGCAACAATTGGAGGAGACCCATTTGTGGCAGTTGGGGAGTTTGGAAAAGGAAAATCTGCTATATTTAGTTCTGACTGTGCACCTCATTGGGGACCTAAAGAATTTACTGATTGGAAGTACTATAATAAATTATGGGTTAACATGCTAGACTGGTTAACATGTTAAAAATTTTATAAAATTTGAAAACCTCTTACTTGATAAAGTGAAGCTTACAAGTCAAGAGGTTTTATTTTATAGAATGATTATAAAGTAGAATATATTTTAAAATTAGCTATTTTAATTAGTTAAGTATAAAGTATCTGATTTAAGGAGGATTATACAATTAATATGAAAGATTTAAATAAAAAATTTTTAATGCAATATATAGATGAGATACAAGAAGAGTTAAGGGATATATCAGATAAGATATGGGAAAATCCAGAACTTCAATATAAAGAATATTATGCTTCAAACTTACAAAAAGAATATTTAAGAAAGTATGATTTTAATATAGATGAATTAGAAGGTATGGATACAGGATTTGTAGCTAGTTATGGAGAAGGTAAACCAGTTATAGCAGTTTTAGGAGAATATGATGCTTTGGATGGTTTATCTCAAAAAATATCCATTACAAAAGAACCTATTTTAGAGAGTGGTGCAGGTCATGGATGTGGACATAACTTACTTGGTACAGGTTCAATGGGGGCTGTAGTTGCGATAAAAGAACTAATCAAACTAAAAAAGATTAAAGGAACTATAAAGTACTATGGGTGTCCCGCAGAGGAAGATTTGTCTGGAAAGGTATTAATGATAAAAAAAGGTTTTTTTGATGGGATAGATTGTGCATTTAGTTGGCATCCATTTGATATAAATACTCCAATAAGGATTCCAACCCTTGCTAATTATTCTGTAAAATTTAGATATAATGGAATTAGTGCTCATGCGGCACAAGCTCCTTATAATGGAAGAAGTGCACTTGATGCAGTAGAACTTATGAACATAGGTTGTAACTATTTAAGAGAGCATATATTTGATAGTTGTAGAGTACATTATGTAACTACTAATGGTGGAAAAATGCCAAACATAGTTCCAAATTTCGCAGAAGTATGGTATTACATAAGAGGTGTGAAAATGGAACATGTAAGAGATGTATTTGATAGAGTGGTTGATATAGCAAAAGGAGCAGCACTGATGACAGGTACTAGTATGGAATATAATATTATAAGTGGAGTATATGACTATATTCCAAATACAATATTAACAGATATTCTATCACAAAATATGAAATTGATAGGAACTCAAAATTATGATGAAAATGACTACTATTTTGCAGAAGAATTAGCTAAAACAGTTTCTATAGATAAAAGAATTAGTGTTTCTAGTGTATTAAGTGGAAACAAAGATATTACTAGAATGGCTTTACATGATGAAGTTACAGATGATACTTTTACTCATAATAACTGTATATCATTATCATTAGATATTGGAGATGTTAGTTATATAACTCCTACAGCACAATGCTCTTGCTCAGTTTGGCCTATTGGCATTTCTGCTCATACATGGCAATCTTGTGCTAGTGCAGGTTCTAATATGGGATTTAAAGCAATGTTATTAGCATCTAAAGCTATAGCATGTTCAATAAGTGATGTAATGCTTGATGAATCTATTGTAGGTAAAGCAAAAAAGGAATTAAAGGATACTATAGGCAATTTCGAATATATTCCAATTATCTAAAAATCAAGTTAATGTAAGTAAGATTATGTGCATGAATTAGTATAAGTATATAATTTAATATTATTTTTAACTTAACCTTCTAATTATTTTCAATCTAAGATACAATGATTAGAAGGTATTTTTAAAGTTTCTTAGAATACTGTAAATTATATAATCTTGATAAAAAGTGTTATACTATATATAATTTATATAAAAAGTAGTACAAAAAGGAGTATTTATGTTTGGATATGTTAAAATAAACAAAATGGATTTAACATTTAGAGAATATGACCATTATAAAGCTTATTACTGTGGTCTATGTAAATATTTAAAAAGAAATCATGGAGAAATCTCTAGATTTTCTCTGAATTACGATATAACATTTTTAATTATTTTATTAACTTCAGTATATAAGCCAGAATCTATAAATACAGAGGAAGCATGTATAGTTAATCCATTTAAAAAGAAAAAGGTAATTACAAATGATATTACAGAATATGCAGCAAGTATGAATATTCTTTTAACATATTATAAATTGGAAGATAATTTAATGGATGATAAACGCATAAAAGATAAATTAGCATATTATATATATAAAAACAAATTAAACTTAGCATATGAAAAGTATCCCGAAAAAGCAGAGTATATAAAACAACAGCTAAATGAATTAAATAAGTTAGAAAAGGAAAACAATATAAATATAGATGAAGTATCTAATACATTTGGAAATATAATGGGTGAAGTGTTTGCCTATAAAAAAGATGAAAATGAGAGAAACTTAAGAATGATAGGCTTTAATATAGGTAAGTATATATATCTACTAGATGCATATGAAGATTTAGATGAAGATTTTAAGAAAGGAAGATACAATCCTTTTATAGAATATGTAGATAAAAACGATGAGTTAAAACAAAAGGTAAAAAAAATAATTGTAACATCATTGGGATTTTTAGCTAGAGGAATTGATAATTTAAATCTAAATACAAATGTCGGGATAATAGAAAATATAATTTATTCTGGTGTTTATTTAAGATATATGAATATATTAGAAAGCAGAGGTGGAAAGAATGTACAGTAATACTTATAATAATGAAAACTTTATGAGAGCAAGAGCTTTTATAGAAAATAGTGAATTTAGAAAAGCATATGATTTTTTAAAGTCGTTGAGTGACAAGTGTGCAGAATGGTATTATCTAACTGGTTTTTCTGCAATGAACATAGGATATTATGAAGAAGGAGAAGACTTCTTAAAAAGAGCAAAATTTATGGAGCCAGAAAATCATGAATATAGTGAGGCACTTAGAAGTTATACAGAATATAGAAATGAATATAACAATAGAGCTGATAACTATAATAGAAGAAGACGTAATGATTTAGGTGGATGTTGCTGTTGTTGTGATGATTGTTGCTGTTGTCTAGGTGATGATTGTTGTGAAAACTGTGCTAAACTTTGGTGTCTAGATTCATGTTGTGAATGCTTTGGAGGAGATTTAATAACTTGTTGTTAGGATGATAAATATGAGTATAAAAGTTGCTTATGGAGGAGTTTTATTAGCATTAAATGTGATATTGTTGACTCTTACAAATATTATTCCTATAAATACATTGTTCATTATGGGAGTAGCATCACTTTTAGTATCAATTGTAATAATGGAATGGGGATTTAAGAGTGGAATTGCTTTTTATATAGGTTCTATAGTTTTGGGATTTATAGTGATGGTAAGTAAGTCTCAATGGATTGTGTATTCACTTACATTTGGAATATATGGTATTGCAAAATATCTTATAGAAAAAGATAGGGCAATATATATTGAATATTTCATGAAGTTAGTATTTGCAAATATAATGATACTTATATTGTATTTTTTATTAAGAACAATAGTTTATATCCCAATAAATATTTTTATTATAGGTTCATTTGAAGTAGCCTTTATAGTATATGACTATGTTTATAGCTCTTTTATAAGTTATTACAATAATAAGCTAAGAAAGATGCTATTTAAAAATAAGAGTTGATTTTTATATTTAATTTTAATGGAATTGTAATTTAAATAAATATAAATAATGTATCTAAATATGTATTTATATTTAAAAATAAATTTAATATATACTTGGTATTAATATATAAAAAGCTTTGATTTTTAGTCAAAGCTTTTTATATATTAGATAGAATGGTTTATTTTAAAAGATATAATATAAATTAAATATCTACTATATTTACATCTGTAGATAAAGAGTAAATAATATCTTTTCTTTCTACTATTATTTCAACATTTTTAGAAATTTCATTATCAAGTGATATTTGAGCTAAAAGTTCCTTTGTTGGATTTATTGCAATTGGATTTCCAACTCTTTTTAACATATTTATATCACCATTAGTATCACCATAAGCATATGAGTTTGATAAGTCTAAATCATACTTTACAACAAAATCGTTTATAGCATTATTCTTACTTATAGAATCCCACATTGGAATAACTGTTCCTGTAAATATACCATTTTCAAATACATAGTCACTTCCTAGAAAATCAGTTACATTATATTTTTTTGCCATTTTTTCAACCAGAAATCCAGGGCTACCAGATATGAATATGACTATATGACCTTGATTTAGATGCCAATCGATTCTTGAACGTGTGTATTTATAAACTCTATCTGCTTTTAATTTAATTACTTGGTCACTTGTAAAATTAATACAGGTTTTATCTAATCCTTTTAATGAATCGACATAAAGGTCACATATTTCCAATAGATAATCATCATAATTACCTTGTCTTTTATCCCAATCCATAAAAGTGTCTCTAGCATGTTTATACCAATTTTTTTGGTCAATTATATCGTATTTAATTAATTTCTTAAAATGTTCAACCATAAGAGAGTCTCTATAAAGAGTACCATCTATATCAAAAAAAGCTGCTATATTTTTCATAAGACCACCTCAATTAATCATTTCCTTATATTATATTATAAATTGTATCTAAGTTGTTAAAATATATGTATAATAATTTATATATTAAAAAACAAATATTTTAAAGTCTAAAGGGTGTGATTATATGAATTTTAATTTTGCAAAGGTTACGAATTCTAGACTTATGGGTAGTTTAGGTCTTATAATAAATTGGATAGATGATAAAAATAATCACTTCTGTCAATATTTTCTATTAGATGCAGAGGGATTAGGTTTAGCAGATTATGTAAGTTTAAAAAATCCAACACAAGAAGAAGCTTACATGGAAGAAGAAAGATTAATGGGCGGATTTGGTTCAGATAGAGTTGAATTAACAAAGGATGAATCTTTGTTTTTAGTCTCTCATTTTGGGAATAAAAATCTTTACTATGACAAGTTATTGCCAGGAGATAAAGTTGAGTACATTGATATTATAAAAAATTATAAAACAAATTTAACTATAGAAAAATTATATAACAAAATATGTAAAAGAGTTGATGAAGAAGTTGAATTTATAAACTACATGACTATGCGATTTATAGCATGGGATAGGGAAAGTTTAAAATATTTTTCTGGTAGTGATGAGATTGCAAATATGCATATTACAAATATAAATGGCACATTGCTCAAAAATGTGGTAAGTGGTAAAGGTCAAGGTAGGTATATAAGTGAAGCCTTATATGAAGACAATGATGGATATTATATCTGTAAAATTGCTTTTTGTATAAGTAAATGTAATGAAACTGGTTTTAAGATTAATTCTTTATTGGTAACAGATAAAGAAGCAATGTATGATTTTGAGGTATTTGATGAGATTTCTAAGAATGAATTTGTAAGTGTTTATAGTGTAAACTCATCTGAAGAATTTGCTAAAGTATTTTATAGAGATAATCCATTTTTATTAAAAAGTTATATGAATGAAGGTATATTTTTTACTAGATTTAATTTTAATAATGACCATGTTAAAGAAAATGTGTATATAATAAATAATGATATGAAAGCTATATATTACTTAATGGGAAATAAACTTTTTATTGGCACTTATAATGAAAATGATTGCAATTATATTAATGAGATAAGTCAAGCTAACTATAGTAAATATATAAAGTTTGAAGAGAATTTTTTCTTTGAACAAAATGCGTTATATGATTTTGCAGAATCAGGTTCAATAGATTTTGATGATTTTTTGGAATAATATTTTTGGGCATTATTTAAGCGAGATTAACTGAATTTAATCTCGCTTAAATTAATTTCTATAATATTGGGGGAATATTATGAGGAATACATTTATTATTGTGGTCAATTATTAAAATTTTATACAGTTTATTAGAAAAATAAAAAAATTTATAATTCTCCTCATATTATTTACCAATATTAATTTTTAGTATGTATTATATATACGAGTTAATTTACAAGATATTAAATACATTTTATTTTTTAATCTCTATTTTTTTGTGAATAGGTTAGAATCATACCAGTTATTAAAACGGATAAATTTAAATGGTTGATGTATATTAATTGCATTTTCAGGACAATTATAAATACATCTCATACACAAGCAACAACTCCAATTAAACTTAACTTTATCTTTTGTAATATTTATGTTGTGTTTAGGACAATTATTGGCGCATTTAGAACAGTGTATGCAATTATTTTTGACATAAAAAAATTTACCTAAGATATGAGCTCCATACCATTCTGACCTACCAATAAAGGATAGTGTTTTTACTAAAGTGCTACTATTTGGAAGGTATGAAATTCGATTAATTAAATTATGTACAGTATTATGTATTTCTTTATCTGCTTTATCAATAAGCTCTCTTGTTTTTGTATCATCATATTTGACCATAAAATTTGATGGCATAGCAAACAATTTATTATAAAATACTTTGAAACCTTTAGCATCTAATCTTTTGATTAATAAATTTGAGGACGCATAATTCATATGATTGTCTTCACCTGCTGTATGTATTATAAATGTATCCATAGAGTGTGTGTTAGGCAAAGTTTTTACAAAATCTAATACAATCTGAGGTGCATTAAAAGAATGTACAGGGTAAGCTATTCCTACCATATCATATGATGTCAAATGAATTTTAGATTTTTTAATATTTTCTATTTTTGTACACTCAACACAAAATTGTTGATTTTCAAATTCTTGCTTTAGTTTATTAATTATATATTCTGTCATGCCAGTTCCAGAGAAGTAAAACATACATAATTTATTCAAAGTGATGCCTCCTATTAAATATAATAGTAGCTTGTTAGAGTCATTATAACATATAACTAATTAACTTAATAGAAAGCCAAAAAGATTTGTATTGTAGTTGATAAATAACCGAAAAATCCAAGTAATCATGATAGAGGTTGTTACCTAAATATTACTGATAATTTAAAAAGAAGAAAATGCCAACAAGCAAAAAAATCAGATAAAATTTAATTTTATCTGATTTTTTTATATTTATTTTATTAGATTATGTTAATATTTGTTGACCGAATAAAAGTATATTCAGTCAACTCTCTATACCTATAATAATATTGGGGGAATATTATGAGGAATACATTTATTATTATGGCCAATTATTGATGTCTTATACAATTTACTTAAAATTACTTAAAAAATATTTTACATTTCTTCCTCATCAAATTCCTCAATATTAGTATTTTGTGGTATTCCTTGCATAGTCATATTACTAGAACCATAAGGAGTAGGAAATATACTAGGAGGCATAGTACTAGGCATAACTACAGGCATACCTTGCATTGTATTATGACATATGACACCTGGTATCATCATAAGTACATTAGGAGGCATATTTTGATTACATGAGAAGTTAGGAATACCCATATTATTGTTCATATTCCATCCCATGTTATTATTCATATTGCCAGACATACTGTTAGGCATACCCATGTTATTATTCATATTACCAGACATATTGTTAGGCATACCCATGTTATTATTCATATTGCCAGACATATTGTTAGGCATACCCATGTTATTATTATTCATATTGCCAGACATATTGTTAGGCATACCCATGTTATTATTCATATTGCCAGACATATTGTTAGGCATACCCATGTTATTATTCATATTGCCAGACATATTGTTAGGCATGCCCATGTTATTATTTATATTGCCAGACATATTGTTAGGCATACCCATATTATTAGATGCATTATAGTTCATGTTATTAGGCATATTATTTGAAGCAGATGTGTTGTAATTCATATTTCCGGATGTATTATTTGTGTTAGGCAAGTTGTTTGGAGAATTACTACTTTTAGGATAATTATTTGCGCTGTTAGGATAAATATTATTTACATTCTGATTATTAGGTATCTTTGTATAACCATTAGAAATTTGTGGGTCATTTCTCAATTCATCTTGGGGAATTTCTTCATTAGTAATATAATCTGCATAGTTAGCTGGGTCTAAGTAAGGCATGTAACTATTGTCTAAATCCTTTTTTTTCTTGTTACTCATATTAAACTTGCACCTCCTAGAAAACTATAAAAAAGTTTACAAAAACTTATTCTAATAATATATATATTAAAAAAGGTGATAATATGTGCATTCTAATTGTTATTAAATAAATAAAAATTATTGTTGCAAATTTAGAAGTGATGGAATATAATGAACATATGAACAGTTATTCATATATTAAAATAATGGAGGATTAAAAATGAGAGAAGAGATAAATGATTGTAATTGTAATGTAATACATGAAGAAATAGTAACAGAAGCTAAATCGACTATGCCAGATGAAGAAATGTTATATGATTTAGCAGAGTTATTTAAAGTATTTGGAGATACTACTAGAGTAAAGATATTGTATGCATTATTTGCAAATGAAATGTGTGTATGTGATATAGCAAGTTTATTAAATATGACTCACTCTGCAATATCTCATCAACTTAGAGTATTAAAGCAGGCAAGATTAGTAAAGTTTAGAAGAGAAGGAAAGACAGTGTATTACTCATTAGATGATAGTCATATAAGCCAAATATTTGATTGTGGATTAAACCATATTAGAGAGACTTATAAATGATAACAGAGAGGAGTGAATATATATGGAAGCAAATAATATAATTAAAAAAGAATTTATATTGGGAGGATTAAATTGTGCACATTGTGCAGAAGAGATTAACAATAAAGTTTCTAAGTTACAAGAAGTTAAGTCTTCCAATTTGAATTTTATAAATAAAAAGCTTACAGTAAATATAGAGAATAGTTCCAATGAAGATAATACTATAGAAAAGATAATAGACATAATAGATTCAACAGAACCAGGTCTTGATATACAAATAAGTTCTAAAGAAAATACATCTAATAGGACATCAATTAAAAAAGAACTTATATTAGGAGGATTAAACTGTGCACATTGTGCAGAAGAGATTAACAATAAAGTTTCTAAATTAAAAGAAGTTGAATCTTCTAATTTAAACTTTGTAAATAAAAAACTTACAGTAAATATACTTAATGACTTTGAAGAAGATAGTGTTATAAACAAAATAAAAGAAATAATAGATTCAACAGAACCAGGACTTGATATACAAGTGGAGTCTAAGGTCAAAACAGGGCCGAGAACTTCTGAGAAAGCAGTGAGTGCAAATGATACAAATAAGAAAGAATTAATTCCACTTATAATTGGAGCTCTTGTATATATATTTGGTATATATCAAACAGCTACAGGTTATGAAAGTCAATTTAGTAATATAGTATTTATAGTTGCTTATGTAATAGTAGGTGGCGATGTACTTTTAAGAGCAATAAGAAACATATCAAAAGGAAGAGTATTTGATGAAAACTTCTTGATGGCTCTGGCTACAGTAGGAGCATTATTAATAGGAGAATTATCAGAAGCAGTAGGGGTTATGCTATTCTATAAAATAGGAGAATATTTACAAGGTGTTGCAGTTGGTAAGTCCAGAAAGTCTATAACTTCACTTATGCAAATAAGACCAGATTATGCAAATCTGAAAGTTAATTCTGAAGTTAAGGTAGTTTCACCAGAAGAAGTAAATGTGGGAGATATAATAGTAGTAAAACCTGGTGAAAAAGTACCACTAGATGGGGTAGTAGTGGATGGAGTTTCTATGCTAGATACTTCTGCACTTACAGGTGAATCAGTACTGAGAGAAGTTGAAAAAGGTGATGAAATTTTATCTGGTGTTATAAATAAGAATGCTTTATTGAGTATTGAAGTTACAAAGAGTTTTGGAGAGTCAACAGTTTCAAAAATACTTGACCTTGTTGAAAATTCTAGTATTAAAAAATCAAAAACAGAAAACTTCATATCTAAATTTTCAAGATATTATACTCCAGTAGTAGTAATAGCTGCTTTATTGATAGCATTTGTGCCACCACTTGTAATCTCTGGTGAGGTATTTAGTGATTGGGTGTATAGAGGGTTGATATTCTTAGTTGTTTCTTGCCCTTGTGCACTAGTTTTATCAATACCACTTAGTTTCTTTAGTGGAATTGGATTTGCATCTAAAAATGGTATCCTTATTAAGGGAAGTAACTATTTAGAAGCTTTAAGAAGTGTAGATACTGTAGTATTTGATAAAACAGGAACACTTACTAAAGGTGTGTTTAATGTAACTAAATTAAATCCTGAAGGTATATCAGAAGAAGAGTTACTAGAATTTGCAGCTATTGCAGAAGTAAACTCAAATCATCCAATAGCTAAATCTATATTAAGTTACTACAGTAAAAAAATTGATTTAGATACAATAGATAGCTATGAGGAAATAGCAGCTTATGGAATCAGAGTAAAGCATAATGGAAAACTTATATTAGCAGGTAATGAGAAACTTATGAAGAAGGAGAATATATCCTATTCACCAGCTAAAGAAGTGGGTACAGTAGTCTATATTGCTGTTGATAAAGTATACAGAGGTTATATAGTTATATCAGATGAAGTAAAAGAAGATAGTAAAAATGCTATAAGAAGTTTAAAATCAATAGGAATAAAAGAAGTTGTAATGTTAACTGGAGATAATGAGAAAGTAGCAAAAAATATCGCTAAAGAATTAGAATTAGATACAGTTTATTCAAATTTACTTCCTAATGAAAAAGTTGATAGATTAGAATCTTTATATGAAGGAAGAACTGAAAAAGAAAAAATAGCCTTTGTAGGTGATGGAATAAATGATGCTCCAGTACTAGCTCGTGCTGATGTTGGTATAGCAATGGGAGGTCTAGGTTCAGATGCAGCAATTGAAGCAGCAGATGTAGTTCTTATGACGGATGAGCCTAGTAAAATATCTAAAGCAATTGAGATAGCAAATAAGACTAATAAAATAGTATGGCAAAATATAATATTTGCTTTAGGAGTAAAAATTATAGTTATGATATTAGGAGCTGGAGGAATAGCTACTATGTGGGAAGCTATATTTGCTGATGTAGGGGTAGCACTTATAGCAGTAATAAATGCTATGAGGGCTATGAGATAAAGTATAAATATAAACATATACTATTTAAATATATACTATTATAGAAAAACGTATAGTAATACAGTAATGAAATATATAATTATAAAGAGAAGTATCAATAAGTTTATTTTTAATCTATTGATACTTTTTCTTTTGTATATAAACCTATATCTATTATTTTGATTTAATGGTCTTATGTGGTATATATTTTTTACTTATATATAGATGATTCATGTATATTACTAAGCTTATATGAAGAAATAAGAATCATAATAATTATAAATGTGTAGATTGATAATTATAAATTTATAAGAAAATATCTGTATAAAAAGTCGTTAATCCTATGATATAGCTACTATTCAGCGAAATACGTAATATAAAGAATTAAAAAGTTTTAAAAAATAATTTTAAAAAGTGTTGACGAATTATTTTTAAGATGATACAGTATTACTTGTCCTTAAGAAAAGGGCAAACATGAAAAATGAACTTTGAAAATTAAACAGTAGGTTAATTTATAAAACAAGAAACAAACCATAAAGCCAGATATTTTGATAACAATAGTATCTGAGCCTGATAAACTTTTATTTGAGAGTTTGATCCTGGCTCAGGATGAACGCTGGCGGCGTGCCTAACACATGCAAGTTGAGCGATTTACTTCGGTAAAGAGCGGCGGACGGGTGAGTAACGCGTGGGTAACCTACCCTGTACACACGGATAACATACCGAAAGGTATGCTAATACGGGATAACATATTTGAGAGGCATCTCTTGAATATCAAAGGTGAGCCAGTACAGGATGGACCCGCGTCTGATTAGCTAGTTGGTAAGGTAACGGCTTACCAAGGCGACGATCAGTAGCCGACCTGAGAGGGTGATCGGCCACATTGGAACTGAGACACGGTCCAAACTCCTACGGGAGGCAGCAGTGGGGAATATTGCACAATGGGCGAAAGCCTGATGCAGCAACGCCGCGTGAGTGATGAAGGCCTTCGGGTCGTAAAACTCTGTCCTCAAGGAAGATAATGACGGTACTTGAGGAGGAAGCCCCGGCTAACTACGTGCCAGCAGCCGCGGTAATACGTAGGGGGCTAGCGTTATCCGGATTTACTGGGCGTAAAGGGTGCGTAGGCGGTCTTTCAAGTCAGGAGTGAAAGGCTACGGCTCAACCGTAGTAAGCTCTTGAAACTGGGAGACTTGAGTGCAGGAGAGGAGAGTGGAATTCCTAGTGTAGCGGTGAAATGCGTAGATATTAGGAGGAACACCAGTTGCGAAGGCGGCTCTCTGGACTGTAACTGACGCTGAGGCACGAAAGCGTGGGGAGCAAACAGGATTAGATACCCTGGTAGTCCACGCTGTAAACGATGAGTACTAGGTGTCGGGGGTTACCCCCCTCGGTGCCGCAGCTAACGCATTAAGTACTCCGCCTGGGAAGTACGCTCGCAAGAGTGAAACTCAAAGGAATTGACGGGGACCCGCACAAGTAGCGGAGCATGTGGTTTAATTCGAAGCAACGCGAAGAACCTTACCTAAGCTTGACATCCCAATGACATCTCCTTAATCGGAGAGTTCCCTTCGGGGACATTGGTGACAGGTGGTGCATGGTTGTCGTCAGCTCGTGTCGTGAGATGTTGGGTTAAGTCCCGCAACGAGCGCAACCCTTGTCTTTAGTTGCCATCATTAAGTTGGGCACTCTAGAGAGACTGCCAGGGATAACCTGGAGGAAGGTGGGGATGACGTCAAATCATCATGCCCCTTATGCTTAGGGCTACACACGTGCTACAATGGGTAGTACAGAGGGTTGCCAAGCCGTAAGGTGGAGCTAATCCCTTAAAGCTACTCTCAGTTCGGATTGTAGGCTGAAACTCGCCTACATGAAGCTGGAGTTACTAGTAATCGCAGATCAGAATGCTGCGGTGAATGCGTTCCCGGGTCTTGTACACACCGCCCGTCACACCACGGGAGTTGGAGACGCCCGAAGCCGATTATCTAACCTTTTGGAAGAAGTCGTCGAAGGTGGAATCAATAACTGGGGTGAAGTCGTAACAAGGTAGCCGTATCGGAAGGTGCGGCTGGATCACCTCCTTTCTAAGGAGAATTACCTACTGTTTAATTTTGAGGGTTCGTTTTTACGAATACTCAAAACTAGCACTTAAAGCAACGGGATTTATCCGTTGGCGCTGTGCGTTAGCACTTTAAGCAACAGAATAAGCTGAGCGTATGCGAAGTTTGTTTGTTGGCGACGTGCGTTAGCACTTTGAAAACTGCATATATATTTAGTGATATGACATCTAATTTGTAATATATAAAGCTGATAACTTTTAAAAATTATCAAGTTGATAGACTTTAATCTATCAAACCTTTTTAACTGGTCAAGTTATTAAGGGTGCAGGGCGGATGCCTTGGCACTAGGAGCCGATGAAGGACGTGATAAGCTGCGATAAGCTTCGGGGAGTTGCACGTAAACTTTGATCCGAAGATTTCCGAATGAGGAAACTCACTTAGAGTAATGTCTAAGTATCATTAAGTGAATACATAGCTTAATGAGGGGAACTCAGGGAACTGAAACATCTAAGTACCTGAAGGAAGAGAAAGAAATTCGATTCCGTAAGTAGCGGCGAGCGAACGCGGAAGAGCCCAAACCAATAAAGTTTTCTTTATTGGGGTTGCGGACATATCATAACGAAGAGGTATCGTAATTGAAGAGGTTTGGAAAGACCCACCACAGAAGGTAATAGTCCTGTATGTTAAACGAGAAGACTTTAGATATGATCCAGAGTACCACGGGACACGTGAAACCCTGTGGGAAGCAGGAGGGACCACCCTCCAAGGCTAAATACTACCTAGTGACCGATAGCGTATAGTACCGTGAGGGAAAGGTGAAAAGAACCCCGGGAGGGGAGTGAAATAGAACCTGAAACCCTGCACTTACAAGCTGTGGAAGCACATTTCTTGTGTGACCGCGTACTTTTTGTAGAACGGGCCAACGAGTTACGTTAAGTAGCAAGGTTAAGCACTTAAGGTGTGGAGCCGTAGCGAAAGCGAGTTTTAACTGAGCGTTCAGTTACTTGACGTAGACCCGAAACCGGGCGACCTACCCATGAGCAGGATGAAGCGAAAGTAAAATTTCGTGGAGGTCCGAACCCACGAGCGTTGAAAAGCTCGGGGATGACTTGTGGGTAGCGGTGAAATTCCAATCGAGCCCGGAGATAGCTGGTTCTCCCCGAAATAGCTTTAGGGCTAGCCTCAAGGTGAGAGATACGGAGGTAGAGCACTGAATGTCCTAGGGGGTATTGCACCTACCGAAGACTATCAAACTCCGAATGCCGTCATCTTATACTTGGGAGTCAGACTGTGGGTGATAAGATTCATAGTCGAAAGGGCAACAGCCCAGATCGTCAGCTAAGGTCCCTAAATGTAAGTTAAGTGGTAAAGGATGTGGGATTGCACAGACAACCAGGATGTTGGCTTAGAAGCAGCCACTCATTCAAAGAGTGCGTAATAGCTCACTGGTCGAGTGATCCTGCGCCGAAGATTTCCGGGGCTAAAACTTACTACCGAAGCTACGGCATCATTATGATGGGTAGGGGAGCTTCCCATACGGGTTGAAGCATGACCGTAAGGACATGTGGACAGTATGGGAGTGAGAATGTTGGCATGAGTAGCGAGATGTGGGTGAGAATCCCACAGGCCGTAAACCCAAGGTTTCCAGGGGAAGGTTCGTCCGCCCTGGGTTAGTCGGGACCTAAGCTGAGGCCGAAAGGCGTAGGTGATGGACAACAGGTTGATATTCCTGTACTACCGATAACCGTTTGAGAGATGGGATGACACAGTAGGATAAGCTAAGCACACTGTTGGTTATGTGTGCCCAAGCATTGAGGCAGTCAGAGTAGGTAAATCCGCTTTGATAATGCTGGGATGTGATGGGGAGCGAAATTTAGTAGCGAAGTAGCTGATTTCACACTGTCAAGAAAAGTCTCTATCGAGGTTAAAGGTACCCGTACCGCAAACCGACACAGGTGGGTGAGGAGAGTATCCTAAGGCCCGCGAGAGAACTGTTGTTAAGGAACTCGGCAAAATGACCCCGTAACTTAGGGATAAGGGGTGCCACCATCCGGTGGCCGCAGAGAATAGGCCCAAGCGACTGTTTACCAAAAACATAGGTTTCTGCTAAGTCGCAAGACGATGTATAGGAGCTGACGCCTGCCCGGTGCTGGAAGGTTAAGGGGATCTGTTAGAGCAATCGAAGCAGTGAACTTAAGCCCCAGTAAACGGCGGCCGTAACTATAACGGTCCTAAGGTAGCGAAATTCCTTGTCGGGTAAGTTCCGACCCGCACGAAAGGCGTAACGATTTGGGCACTGTCTCAACAACAGACTCGGTGAAATTGTAATTCCGGTGAAGATGCCGGATACCTGCGACAGGACGGAAAGACCCCATGGAGCTTTACTGTAGCTTGACATTGGGTCTTGGTACTACATGTACAGGATAGGTGGGAGGCTTTGAAACCAGGACGCCAGTTTTGGCGGAGCCATCCTTGGGATACCACCCTTGTAGTACTGGGACTCTAACCATAGGCCATGAATCTGGTCTTGGGACACTGTCAGGTGGGCAGTTTGACTGGGGCGGTCGCCTCCCAAAAGGTAACGGAGGCGCTCAAAGGTTCTCTCAGTACGGTCGGAAATCGTACGTAGAGTGTAAAGGCAAAAGAGAGCTTGATTGCAAGACATACAGGTCGAGCAAGGATGAAAATCGGACTTAGTGATCCGGTGGTTCTGCGTGGAAGGGCCATCGCTCAACGGATAAAAGCTACCCTGGGGATAACAGGCTTATCTCCCCCAAGAGTCCACATCGACGGGGAGGTTTGGCACCTCGATGTCGGCTCATCACATCCTGGGGCTGTAGTAGGTCCCAAGGGTTGGGCTGTTCGCCCATTAAAGTGGTACGCGAGCTGGGTTCAGAACGTCGTGAGACAGTTCGGTCCCTATCCGTCGCAGGCGTAGGAAATTTGAGAAGACCTGTCCTTAGTACGAGAGGACCGGGATGGACGTACCTCTGGTGTACCAGTTGTTCTGCCAAGGGCATGGCTGGGTAGCTATGTACGGAATGGATAAGCGCTGAAAGCATCTAAGCGCGAAGCCAACTTCAAGATAAGATTTCCCACCGCAAGGGTAAGACCCCAGAGAGACTATCTGGTTGATAGGTCGAAGGTGTAAGTGCAGCAATGTATTTAGCTTATCGATACTAATAGGTCGAGGACTTGACCAAATTATTTGATGTCCATTCAATAAAATATATGTGTAGTTTTTAGAGTGTTAACTCTAAAGAAACTAGTATTACTAGATTCTAAAAACTTAATAGAAATATTAAGCATAAAGATTATGTGGTTACAATAGCAGAGAGGATACACCTGTTCCCATTCCGAACACAGAAGTTAAGCTCTCTAGCGCTGATGGTACTTGGTGGGAAACTGCCTGGGAGAGTAGGACGTAGCCACGTAATCTTTTTTATTTATATAAGTTTCTTATTTTTAAAGTACTATTTTCAAAGTATGTTATAAATACTTTGTATAAATACATATAATAGTTTAAAGAGATTGATTCTTTAAATATAGAGTGGCGAGCTCTTATAGATATGTACTTTTAAATAAGAAAGGAGATAGATAAGTAAGTGTCTGTAATCAATAGTTTTATTCTACAATATGGATTAATCTCTGTATTTGTATTAATTATGATTGAGTATGCTTGTTTTCCATTACCTAGCGAAGTTGTATTGCCATTATGTGGAGCAATTGCCGCAAGGAATCATTTTGGGTTTTTGACAATTTTGATTTTGAGTATAATTGCAGGTATACTTGGGTCAATATTTTGTTATACAGTAGGAAATTGGGGTGGGAAATCTATCATAAATAAAATAGTAGAGATTTGTCCAAAGACAAAGAAAGGAATATTTGCATCTCAGGACTATTTTAATAAATATTCTTCTATTTCTGTTTGTGTATGTAGATTAATTCCATTATGTAGAACATACATATCTTTTATAGCAGGTATAGCAGGTCAGAATATTATAACTTTTGTAGTATCATCTATTGTAGGAATTACCATATGGAATACTTCACTAATTAGCATAGGGTATATTTTCTCAGAGAGTTGGGTAAAAATAATGTCCCATTATAATGATTATAAATTCCTAGTTCTAATTATACCAATAGTTTTAATTCTTATTGGATTTACTATTAAGTCATATATACATAAAAAACATCATAAGTTAAGATTATAAAAAATTAATAGATTTTTTCATCATTTTTTATACTTACTGTAAGATTTAAGTGTTTGAGATAATTTCTAATAATCAAAATCCCCGTTTTTAGTACAATGTAGAAACGGGGATATTTAATGTCAAATTGTAATGAATAAGTTAAATTTAATAATGAAATGACATATTGAGTAGTAGTTAAGAGCAATTAATTATCAGCTTTATTTTTATATACAGCTATTTTTTCTTGAATATCCAAGTACACTTATTACAAAAGAAACAATGAATAAGACTATAACTGTAGTGAAAGCCATCAACAAATAGGATTGAGTAGAAGTCATAATGGTAGAAAGTCCAGGTCCATCCTCAAAATATTTGATAAAATAGAAAATAGGAACGACGAAAAGTAATCCTATTGTTTGTGCTGAACGGAAACCAAACCAATATGTAAGAGGTAAGCAAATAGCAGTACAAGTAAGTGGCAAAATAATTGCTGCAATAATAGATAAGCTCAATATACTGATTTCAAAATTACCATAGAAAATACTGCTCATCAAACTAAATATAATGCTTCCAGATAAACTAAAAACCAATGTGCATATAACAGAAATATATTTGCTTGCCACTACAGAATATCCACTAACAGGCATAGCTAATTGATATTTTTTCCAGTTTACATTCTCATCACTTGCAAAACTTATAATGTTTTGCATACCTACTGAAATAGAAAACATAATTGAAGTCATTAATCCAGCATATATCCCCATATTCATAATGAGAAGGATAATAGCCAATATTGCAATTATAATAAGTTTCTTATCAATACTTTTAAAAAAAAGATAGAAGTCTTTGTAAATTAATCCTCGCATAATATTCCTCCTTTAATATAGAAAAGCATAATATCTTCCAATGTCGCATTATCAACAACTACATCCTTATATTTTCTTCTTGCAGTTTCTTTATCATCAACTAAGCATTCTATACTCATATTTGTCTGTTTGCAAATAAGATAATCATCTTGTGAGATAGTTTTAAATTTTTCTTTTCCACATCTAATAATTCCATAATTGTAGATTAAGTTATCTTTTTGTTCTTCAAAAACAATTTCTCCTTTATGAATTAGTATTACATAATCTGCAATTTTTTGTATATCTGATGTGATATGGGATGAAAAGAAAATAGAGTGTTCTTCATCTTGTATGAATTCCAAAAACAAATCCAATATTTCATCTCTACTAACAGGGTCAAGCCCAGTTGTTGCTTCATCTAAAATTAGAAGTTTTGGTCTATGAGCCATAGCACATATAATAGAAAGTTTCATTTTCATTCCTTTGGAAAATGAGCCAATAGTTTTTTTTAATGGAAGCTTGAATTTTTCTAGATAATGTTGATAAAGTGTATCATCCCATGACGTATATATGCCAGATAGTATTTTACTGATATGTTTTACAGTAAAAATATCATGGAAATTGCACTCATCAAAGACAATACCAATATCATTTTTAATTGAATACGTTGCATTGTCTACCCCAAATATCTCAATTTTTCCAGCATCTTTTTTCAATTCATTCAGTATCAAATTAATTGTGGTACTTTTACCAGCTCCATTCTCTCCAATAAAGCCGACAATTCTACCTTTTGGAATACAAAATGAAACATCTTTTAATGAAAAATCATCAAAATTTTTATATAAGTTTTGAACTAAAACATTATTCTTTTCCATAGTTTACATCCCCTTAATCTTCATAGAATAATTTGAGAATATTGGTCATCTGCTCATAAGATATACCATGTGTTCGACCAATTTCTGAAACTTTTTGCAATAATTCTTCTGCTATTCGTAACTGTTCTTCTTGGATGAACTCTTTATTTTGACTAGATACAAAACTACCTTTACCAGACACAGTTTCAATAAATCCATCACGAGTTAAATCCTCGTATGCCCGTTGAACAGTAATTACACTTATATGTAAATCTTTTGCTAGACTTCTCATAGATGGTAGCATCTCACCAGCAGATAATGTTCCATTCATTATAAGACTTTTAATCTGCAAACATATTTGTTCATATATAGGTTTATCACTACTATTACTAATGATTATTTCCATTTAATCCTCCTATACTGTACTTACTGTACTTGTTGGTTAAGTACAGTATAGGTCTATAAATCAGTCTTGTCAAGATAATAAATATAAAAGAGAGAATAATACAATAATTTATATGTTAGTCACCTTATATCCTTTTATGCTAAAATGGTGTTAAGAAATGAAACAAATACTATTTATATAAAAGGGGTAAGAATATGGATATAATAGATAATCTAAGGGTACAAGGGGTAGATGAGAAACTTATTGAAGATGTACTATATTTTAGACGTTATTATGCTCTAGAGAAAGATTTAGAATACAGGGTAACTAAGTCTAAAACTTATTTTTATGGAAGAGATATTTTGTCTATGTGTATAGCAGCTATTTTGGAAGAAGAAAATATATTATTATCAGGACCAAAAGCAACAGGAAAAAACTTACTTGCTGACAACTTGGGTGAGATATTTAATAGACCTCAATGGAATACATCATTTCACATAAATACAGATAGTTCAACACTTATAGGTACAGACACATTTATAGATAATGAAGTTAAGCTTAGAAGGGGTTCTGTTTATGAATGTGCCATCAATGGGGGATTTGGTGTATTTGATGAAATTAATATGGCAAAGAATGATGCTGTAGTTGTAGTACATTCAGCTTTAGATTATAGAAGACTGATTGATGTTCCTGGATATGAAAGAGTAAATCTGCATCCAGCAACGAGATTTATTGGAACTATGAATTATGAATATGCAGGAACAAAAGAACTTAATGAGGCACTAGTATCTAGATTTATGGTAATAGATATTCCTCCTATAGAAGAAGATAAGTTGATGATGATTTTAAAAAATGAATTTCCAGATGCTGATGAAGAAAAATTAATGCATTTTGCAGGAATATTTCTAGATTTACAGTTGAAGTCTCAAAATGGTGAAATATCTAGTAAAGCTATTGACTTGCGTGGTCTCATGGCATCACTTAAGACTATAAGAAGAGGGTTGAAACCAACTCTTGCAATTAACATGGGACTTACAGGAAAGACCTTCGATATATATGAGAAAGAAATGGTTGGAGATGTAATTAAAACTAGAATACCTAATAAATGGGAGAGTATAGATGTATTTCCAATAAGTCATATTTAATATAGGTGAGATTATGAAATGGATATATGATGATTATGAATTTGAAAACAGAGCAAATAATTTATCTTGGACAATAGCTGGAGATTACAATGAAAGTATAGATATATCAGAAAAAGATTATTCTTCAAAAGAAATAGGTTTATATTTTGCAATAATTGCAGGTGCTAGAAGAAAGTATGTAGATTGGGACATAGTAAAAAAATACCTTACAAATAGAATACGAAAAGGATATGACAAAGATATTATATTGGGTCTGATTCAAGTCATATTAAATACAATAGTTGAAGAAAAGGCTATTAAAGATAGACCAGGGATAGAAGATATAAGAAGAAATGCTTATAAAGATATTGTTTCACGTTTTACCAAAATACACAATGACAATATTATGGATAAAATTAAATATGCCTTTGTACTTTATAATATGGACAAGCATCCAGCATTAGATAGCCTAACTAGAAGAATAGTTAATGACATAAAGAATATAGATACAAATCAAGATATTATGGAGATTTTAAAAGCATTAGATGTTATATATTTAACTTATTTTGAATATATGTTAAATGGAGAAGAAAGTAGTTCTACATATGATGAAAATAATGTAAAAGATGTTGATGTAAATTTTGATACATTTGCTGATTTTATGTATGAAGAACTTTATAGTGATGAAGAAGAAAATATTATTGAAAGTGATATAGACTCTATATCTTCATCTATGCTTATAGAGGGAGTAGGAGATTTTGAGGATTCTCAATCTAGCAATTCAGCAGACAGAGTAATATATGTTGATGAAGAGACTGCAAATAAGATATATTCAAAGATAGAACATTATTATGGGAAAACTTATTTGAGTAAAGGTGAAATTAAGAAGATTGAAACACAAAATTGTAGAAATGTTCATGAAGGGTGTAGAATACACTTTACAGATGGAGTTCTTAGAAGTGAGTGTAATAATGTATTCCAGTTAAAATATGTGACAAGGCAAAAAGAAAATAATTTAGGGAAATTTAGAGAACATGCTAGAATGTATAGACAGCAGATAAAGAGATTAAAAGAAAGTCTAGCTAGAATTTTGATTAAAAAATAGCTACGCACACTTGTGACTTTAGTCGTGAGTTAGTAGCTAAAATAGTCAGCATATGGGGAAACTTATATGTAGAGATAGGATAGAACCTATCCAATACTACTTGAATTGCTGGAAACCCCTAAAGCTAACCAAACTAAAACATAAGGATGAAATAAACCTAAGTGTGAAAGTTACGAAAGTAGAAAAAATTGGTTAGATGGTATAAGGTTAAACCCTAAGTACTTTAAAATGGGCAATCAGCAGGTAAGCTCCGAATAGGAGAAACTTCAACGACTATTCCTCCTGAGGGAAGTACACTACAAGTTATCGGTAGTGGAAGTGGGTAGACCTTAACGGATAATGCCGAAGGATAAGATATAGTCTGTGCTTACATGAAAGTGTAAGAAGTTCATAAGAGAACTGCATAGGTAGTAGCGAACTTATGTGAACGACAACCTCAAAAATGATAAAAGTTAGGACTTACGGTTTTTACATATGTTATTTAGAAATAAATATAAAACCTTCGAAATAATTGTTTTAGATAATTACGTTTGTTAATATTATAATGAGTGATGAAAAATAGAAGTTACTCAGATATGTATATTAATAATCATAAAAAGCAATTAAAGTGAGGTGATAGTAGTGGAAAAAGCTTATAAGTTTAGAATGTATCCAAATAAAAAACAGCAAGAGTTAATTAACAAAACTTTTGGATGTTGTAGATTTGTATATAATAAATATCTTGCTAAAAAAATAGAAGTTTATGAAAACAATAAAGAAACTTTTACTTATAAACTATGTAGTTCTGATTTGACCAACTTAAAAAAAGAGTTAGAGTGGCTTAAAGAACCTGATAAATTTTCACTACAAAACACCTTAAAAGATTTAGAAAACGCATATAAAAAATTCTTTAAAGAAAATGCAGGATTTCCTAAATTTAAATCAAAAAAAACTAATAGATTTTCATATAGAACGAACTTTACAAATGGAAATATTATGCACCTTGGTCAATATATAAAATTACCTAAACTTGGAATGGTTAAAGTAAGGGATAAACAAGTACCTCAAGGAAGAATACTTAATGCTACTATATCCAAAGAACCAAGTGGAAAATATTATGTATCATTATGTTGTACTGATATAGATATTAAAGCATTTGAAAATACTAATAATCAGATAGGTTTAGATTTAGGAGTTAAAGAATTTTGTATCTCAAGTTGTGGAGACTTTATAGAAAATCCTAAGTATCTTAAGAAGTCATTAAATAAACTTGCTAAATTACAAAGAGAATTATCGAGAAAAACAATTGGTAGTTTAAATAGAAATAAAGCAAGATTAAAAGTTGCAAGACTTCAAGAACATATAGCTAATCAAAGGAAGGATTTTCTACAAAAACTATCTACCAAATTAATACGAGAGAATGATATTATTTGCATAGAGGAATTACAAGTAAAGAATATGACTAGAAATAGTAAACTATCTCGCCTAATTTCTGATGTGTCATGGTCAGAATTTATTCGTCAATTAGAATACAAGGCTAATTGGTATGATAGACAAATTGTAAAGGTAGGTAAGTTCTTTGCAAGTTCACAAATATGCAATAAATGTGGGCACAAAAACAAGGAAATGAAGAATTTAAGTATAAGAGAATGGATTTGTCCTTGTTGTAATGAAACTCACGATAGAGATATAAATGCAAGTATAAATATACTAAAAGAAGGACTAAGACTAATAAGAGTTTAAAATAAATAATGTATGTAAGAACCGTAGGAACTATGGGGATAGCCTGTGGAGAATTGGTAAGACATATTTCAGTATGCAAAATTCTATGAAGCAGGAACCCTGTGACTTTAGTCATGGGAGGTTCAGAGAAGAAAATGCTAAAACAAGAGTATACTCTGATTGTGGAACTATATTAGCAAATAGGGCTTGGAGAGTGGGTAGAAGTAATAATAATAAAATATTTTATAAAGATATAGAAAATGAAAAAGGAAAGTATGTTATTGATATATTATTAGATGCAAGTGGTTCTCAAAGTAGAAATCAAGGAAATGTGGCAATTCAGGCGTATATAATTGCAAATGCCTTAACAGAGGTTGGCATACCAAATAGAGTTATGGGATTTTCTAGTTTTTTGGATTATACAATATTAAAAAGATTTAAAGATTATGATGATAGTTTAAAAAATAGTGAAAATATATTTGAATACTTTTGTGCTGGTAATAATAGAGATGGTTTAGCTATAAAATCTATATGTAGTGGTCTAATAAATAGAGATGAAGAAAATAAAATTTTGATAGTTCTTAGTGATGGAAGACCCAATGATGTAAAGATAGGAAAAAATAGTGAGAGAACCTTAAGAGGAGAAAAAGCTTATAGAGGGATAGTTGGTTTAAGAGATACAGCTAATGAAGTAAGAAAAGCTAGGAAACAAAATATATTAGTATTAGGAGTATTCACAGGGAAAGAATCGGAGCTTGAGGCTGAAAGGTTAATATATGGAAACGATTTTATATATTCAAGAGATATAACTAGATTTTCTGATGTGGTTTCGATGTATTTAAAGAAGATAATTAGAAATTAATCAAGATTATAAAAAATAATTTATATACATAAAAATATAAAAATGAATAAAATTTGTAAAAAATGTAGAAATTTTCACAGAAAAGGTATACAATGATTTATATAGAAAATATTTTAAGAATAATTTAAAAATTAAATATATAATATTATAGGTTCTTCAAGCAAGATTAATAGGGAAAAAGGTTAAATTCCTTTACAGCCCCCGCTACTGTGATGCAGACGAAACTTTTGTTAGCCACTATGATGATATACTTTTATATTTCATGGGAAGGAAGAGGAGTAGGAAGAAGCTAAGTCAGGAGACCTGCCTAAAATATTAAAGTAATTTCTTCGGGGATGGAGAAAGTTTCTTATAATAATTATACAGATATGTTCATTTTATGTGTTTGTATTTGGATTGTCGAAAATTAGAAGCCTAGCCATCGAGTTAGGCTTTTTTATTTTTATTTTTAAAATAAATCAGACATATATTATTTATATTTTAATTATTAGAAAGGGAGAGAGGGGATAGTAAAATGAAACAAAATATCAAATTAGGGGTTATAGCTGCACTTATGTTAATCATTTTAACTCCAGTTACATCGAATGCAATGCACATAATGGAAGGATACTTACCAGTAAAATGGTCTATAGCATGGGGAGTTATATTTATACCATTTTTTTTAGTAGGACTAAAATCAATAGGAAAAATAGTAAAGCAAGACCCTAAAAAGAAAGTATTATTAGCGCTATGTGGAGCATTTGTATTTGTATTGTCAGCACTAAAGATACCTTCAGTAACAGGAAGTTGTTCACATCCTACTGGAGTAGGTCTTGGAGCAATAATGTTTGGACCAAGTGTAATGTTTGTTCTTGGAACTATAGTTCTAATATTCCAAGCATTACTATTGGCACATGGAGGAATAACTACTTTAGGAGCTAATGCTTTTTCAATGGCTATTATAGGACCAATTATATCATTCTTAATATTTAAAGCATTAAAGAAAAAAGACGGAAATAATGCAATGCCAGTATTTCTTGCAGCAGCAATAGGAGATTTGGCTACATATACAGTAACTTCGATACAGTTAGCACTGGCTTTCCCAGACCCATCAGGTGGAGTGATGGCTTCAGCAATTAAGTTTTTAGGAATTTTCTTTATGACTCAAATACCAATAGCGATAGCAGAAGGTATACTTACTGTAATTGTATATAATTTAATTACAGAAAATGGAGAAAAAAGCATACTAGAAAATAATGATAAAGGAGTTAAAGCTAATGAGTGCTAAAACAAAGACGAAAACTAATATATTACTACTTTTATTAGTAGTAGCTCTTATCATATTCCCATTACTTGTTAATTCGGGAGCTGAATATGGAGGAGCAGATGGTCAAGCTGAGAGTGAAATTACTAAGATAAATCCAGATTATGAACCATGGTTTAGTAGCCCATATGAGCCACCAAGTGGAGAAATAGAAAGTTTATTATTCTCTGCACAAGCAGCGTTAGGTGCTGGTGTAATAGGGTACATATTAGGTGTTCAAAAAGGAAAGAGAAGTTAATTATGCTTATAATTGATAAATATGCATATACAAATAGATTAAGTAAAGTAAATCCAAATAAAAAAGTAGCCATAGGAGTAATCTTTCTGATTGCTTCTATGGTAATAAAAAATATATTTGTTTTAAGTGGAATTATGATTTTAATGAGTATTCTAGTTGTTTGTGTAGCTGGAATAGATTTAAAGAATTATTTAAAATTACTCAGAATACCAATGTACTTTTTATTTCTTAGTATAGGAATAACTCTTGTAAATATATCTTTTAATAAGGCAGACTTATTATATAGTTTTGAAATTTTTAGTTTCAATGTAGGAATATCAAAAGCATCTATTGACATGTCTATTCATGTATTATTTAGAGCTATGTCTTGTTTGACTTGTGTATACTTTTGTATACTTACAACACCTTTTAATCAATTAATATTCTTCTTTAAAAAAATGCATTTGCCTGATACTTTTGTTGAACTATCAATGTTAATATATAGGTTTATATTCATATTTTTAGAAGAATTTTCAGAAATATATAAGTCACAAGAACTAAGATTTGGGTACATAAATTTAAAAACTTCATATAAATCCTTAGGAATTCTTGGAAGTATGCTGTACAAAAGACTTATGACAAGGTATGATGATATGTGTATATCATTAGACATAAAATTGTATGATGGTAAATTTCACATAGTAGGGGATAATGATGTTTAAAATAAATAATTTAACTTATCAATATGAAAAGAATGCCAATGCATTATTAAACATTAATATGGATTTCTCAAAGGGAAATGTTATAGGTATAATAGGTTCAAATGGTTCGGGAAAATCAACATTATTTATGAATTTAATGGGTATATTAAAACCTACATCTGGAGAAATTCTTTTTAAAGAAGAAAAATTAAAATATGATAAAAAAAGTTTGTATAATCTTAGAAAAAATGTGGGTATTGTCTTTCAAGACCCAGAAAAACAAATTTTCTATTCAAAAGTATACGATGATATAGCATTTGCAATGAGAAATATTGGTATAGATGAAAAAATAATTAAAGAGAGAATAAACAAAGCTCTAGTAGCTGTTAATGGAATAGATTTTATAGATAGACCAGTACATTTTTTAAGTTATGGTCAGAAAAAAAGGGTAGCGATAGCATCAGTTATAGCAATGGAAAATGAAATTATATTGCTTGATGAGCCTACAGCTGGTTTAGACCCAGTAAGTACTAGGTCTATTGTAGATATAATAAAGGGATTGAATAAAGATAATATAAAAATAGTAATATCCAGTCATGATATGAATTTAATGTATGAAATATGCGATTATATATATGTATTGGATAAGGGGATTTTAATTGATGAAGGAAAGGCAGAAAATGTATTTGTAAATGAAAATAACATTATACAAGCTGGCTTAGAATCCCCATGGCTAGTAAAGGTACACAAAAATATGAACCTACCTTTATTTAAGAAAGAAGAAGATTTGTATAAGTACTGGAAAGAAAGAGAACTTAATACAAACAAATAATTAAGCCCTAAACCTATTTTAAAAAAATAGATTTATATATAATAACCCTTAACCTAGACCCCTTAAAGGTGCCTTATGATTCCCCAAATCATAAGGTTATTTTTTTATTAAATAATAAAATAAATTATATGTAAAGTGTTATTTAATTGTAATATATTGGAAATAATCTATTAGTACAATACATAATTATAATTTGAAGTAATTCATATTTTAGATTAAAATATATTTATGGCTGTTAACAGGAGGAGAAATATGAATTTAGATACATTAAATCCTGCTCAAAGAGAAGCAGTAGAAAAGACTGAAGGTCCAGTACTTATACTGGCTGGAGCTGGTTCAGGTAAAACTAAGGTATTAACAACGAGAATGGCATACCTTATAGAAGATAAAGGTGTACAACCACCAAATATATTAGCGATAACATTTACAAACAAAGCTGCAAATGAAATGAGAGAAAGAGTTGAACAAAATATAGGTTCTGAGACTAAGGAAATGTGGATAAGTACATTCCATTCTTGCTGTGTTCGTATACTTAGAAAAGATATAAATAAGATTGGTTACAACAGGAGTTTTGTAATTTATGATGCAGCAGACCAAGTTACATTGGTTAAAGACTGTCTTAAAGAACTAAATTTAAGTGATAAGGTGTTTGAACCAAAAGCAGTTATAAGTGCTATTTCAGGAGCAAAAGATAAGCTTTATACTCCAAAACAGTTTAAAGACATTAACATGGCAGATAATAGAATGAGTAAAATTGCAGATATTTATGCATTATATCAAGACCGTTTAAAAAGAAATAGTGCACTTGATTTTGATGATTTAATACTTAAAACTGTAGAGCTTTTTAAGGCTAATGAAGAAGTTTTAGCATATTATAGAAGTAGATTTAGATACATAATGGTAGATGAGTATCAAGATACAAGTAAAGCTCAGTATGAATTGATAAAATTATTAGCCAGAGAACATCAAAATATTTGTGTTGTTGGAGATGATGACCAAAGTATTTATGGATGGAGAGGCGCAGATATAAGAAATATACTTGAATTTGAGAAAGATTATGATAATGTACATGTTGTAAAATTGGAGCAAAATTATAGGTCTACACAAGTGATATTAGATGCAGCTAATAAAGTTATATCTAATAATATAGAAAGAAAAAGGAAAAAGCTTTGGAGTGAAAAAAAAGAAGGAGAGCTTATAAAGATACAATTAACTGGTAGTGAAATAGAAGAAGCTGATTTCATTGCTGATTCAATTGCACAAATAGCTAGAAAAGAGAAGAGACCATATAAAGACTTTGCAGTACTTTATAGAGCAAATGCACAAGCTAGACCTGTAGAGGATGCTTTAAATAGAAGTCAAATACCATATAATATATATGGTGGTACAAAATTTTACGAGAGAAAAGAAATAAAGGATTTATTAGCGTATTTAAGAGTTATTCAAAATCCACAAGATGATATATCTATAAAAAGAATTATAAACGTACCTAGAAGGGGTATAGGGCTTAGAACAATAGAAAAAATTGAAGATAGAGCTAATTTAAAGCAGGAAAGTATATATTCAGTATTAATTGATATAGAGACAAATTCAGATATATCTACTAAAGCAAGAGCAAGTATAAGTGGATTTGTTGATATTATAGGTACACTTAGAACTATAAAAGAAGTTTATCCTGTTAGTAAACTTATAGAAAAGGTCTTAGATACTACAGGATATATGGATGAACTTGTAGAGATAAGGAATAAAAATGAAAAAGATTTGACTGGTAAGGGAGAGGAAGCTCAAGATAGAATTGACAACTTAAGAGAATTCATATCTATAGCTTTGGAGTTTGAAAGTAGTAATGATGAGAATTATGAAAACAAAGACTTAGAAACATTCTTAACTAGTATAGCACTTACATCTGAATCAAATGATGAAGAAGACAATGATAGGGTTTCTCTTATGACAATTCATACATCTAAAGGGCTAGAATTCCCTGTAGTATTCCTAATAGGTATGGAAGAAGGATTATTCCCTATATCAAGAGCTATAAAGTCTCTAAGTGATTCACAGATAGAAGAAGAGAGAAGACTTTGTTATGTTGGTATAACTAGAGCTAAAGAAGAGTTATATATGTCATTGACAGAGAAGAGGACATTATATGGTAAAACAAATGTTGCAATAGCTTCGAGATTTATGGAGGAGTTACCAGAAGAATGTATAGAAAGATTGTACAAAGTAAAGAAAGAACTGAGTTATTCTAAAGCAAGCTATAATATGTTAGATAAATATACTAAAAAGTATATGAATACTATAAGTAAATCTAAAGTTGCTGACAAGGTTAATGCTACAATAAAAGATTCCAATAAAGAAACTAATCCAGATGATATAAAACTTGGTTCTAAAGTGCATCATCCTAAATTTGGGGTTGGGACAGTAGTATCTATAATTGGCACAGATGTTACTATAGCTTTTGACAAGCAAGGAATTAAAAAGATAAACAAAGAATATACAACACTAAATATTTTATAATGGAGGTTAATATAGGGAATGGATAGTATAAATTTTGCTAAGAACTTAATAGACTTCATATATGATAGTCCATCATCTTTTCATGCAGTTGATAGTGCTAAAGAAATTCTAGATAAAAATGGATTTGAAGAGTTAGCTTTAAATCATAAGTGGAACCTAAAAGTGGGTGGAAAATACTATGTTACTAAAAATTTATCTGCTATAGTAGCTTTTGTAGTTAATTCAGAAGACATAGAGAAAGATGGTTTTAGAATAATAGGTTCTCATTCAGATTCTCCTACATTTAGCATTAAACCAAATGCAGAAATAGAAGCTGAAAAATCTTATTTGAAGTTGAATACAGAGTGCTATGGAGGAGCAATATTGAGCACATGGTTAGATAGACCTCTTGGCATAGCTGGCAGGGTAGTTTTAAAGAGTGATAATGTATTAAAGCCAAGTGAAAGACTTATAAACTTTCAAAAGCCAATTTGTATAATACCAAACCTAGCTATACACTTAAATAGAAGTATAAATGATGGTCATTCATATAATAAGCAAAAGGATATGTTACCTTTAGTTGGTTTGTTGAATGATACATTAGAAAAAGATAACTTCCTTTTAAAACAAATAGCATCTAATTTGGATGTAAATATGGAAGATGTCATAGATTTTGATTTGTTTTTATATGAATTTGAAAAAGGAAGTTTAATAGGGGCTAATGATGAATTTATATCTATAGGAAGACAAGACAATCTTGCTATGGTACATGCTAGTTTGAATGCTCTTATCGATACTAAAGGTCAAAATGGCGTAAATGTAATGGCCGTATTTGATAATGAAGAAGTTGGTAGCTCTACTAAACAAGGTGCAGATTCAAACATGCTATTAAATATATTGGAAAGAATTTGTTTATCAATAGGTAAAGATAGGGAAGAGTTCTTTGAGTCTATTTATTCATCTTTTATGATATCATCAGATTTGGCTCATGCTATCCATCCAAATACTCCAGAAAAACATGACCCAACTAATAAACCAGTTATGGGAAAAGGACCTGTTATAAAGATAAATGCTAGTCAGGCATATACAAGTGATGGGTATTCTATAGCTGTTTATAAGAATATATGTAGAGAAGCTAATGTTGAGTATCAAGAATTTGTTAATAGGTCAGATGAAAGAGGTGGAAGTACTATAGGTCCAATATCTTCAACTCATATAGATATACCATCTGTGGATGTGGGAAGTCCAATTTTGGCAATGCACTCTATAAGAGAATTAGGAAATGTTGAAGACCATTATAGTATATATAAAACGTTTAGCAAGTTTTTTGAAATATAAATATAAGATAAACAATTTGGAGATGAGACTATGAAATTAGGATTATGCTTAGAAGGTGGAGGCGCAAAAGGGGCTTACCAAGCAGGAGTAGTAAAGGCATTATATGATGGAGGAATAAATAAATTTTATTCAATTTCAGGGACATCGATAGGAGCAATAAATGGATATTATTTGTACACAGGTAATGTTGATAACTTAGAAAAAATGTGGACAAATATAAAAGATATCCAGAATGGAAATGTAAAAATAATAAATAATACTGTGGATAATTCTCCTGCTATAGACAATTTGAGGGAACTAGATGATAGTAAAATTGAAGAAATGAAGTTTTATGTTAACTATGTAGAAGTCAATAATAAGGTAGTATCAGAAAAGATTGTTGATGTATCAAAAATGACTCGTGATGAAGCAATTATCAGTATTTCATACAGTGGATTGTTACCATCAAATCCAAAGGCCACTCTTGGTTTTAAAGAACAATTTGCAAAAGATGTTCAAGAAGGACTATATGATGGTTTTAAATTAGATGGAGGTCTAATTAGGAGTGCATTGATTGATCCTTTAATTGTGGATAATGTGGATAAGATTATTTTAATATCAACGAAATATAATTATGAATTGCCAGAAGATATTAAAAAAACATACGATGAAGACAGAATAATAGTAGTTAGACCAAATACTCAGTTCGCACCTAAAGACACTCTTAATTTTGATGATGAGTTTTGTAAAGCTATTTATCAAGAAGGATATGAAATAGGAAAAAATATACTTGATAGACTTTAATTTAGAGTATAATATAATAAATGTAATTGTATAATTTAACTAATGAAAAGGAAGGTAATGAATTATGGAAAATAAAAATCCTATAGTAACTATAGAAATGGAAAATGGAAAAGAAATTAAAATTGAGTTGTACCCAAATATAGCACCAAATACAGTTAAAAACTTTGTATCATTAGTAAATGAAGGATATTATAATGGAATAATATTTCATAGAGTAATACCAGGATTTATGATACAAGGTGGATGCCCAAATGGTACAGGAATGGGTGGCCCAGGTCACTCTATAAAAGGTGAATTTAGTGGGAATGGATTTACTAATAATTTAAAACATGAAAGAGGAGTCATATCGATGGCTAGAACTATGGCACCTAATTCAGCTGGTTCTCAATTTTTCATAATGCATAAAAATTCACCACATTTAGATGGTCAATATGCAGGATTTGGTAGAGTAATAGAAGGTATAGAGGTTGTTGATGAAATCGCATCAGTTAGAACAGATGCAGCTGATAAACCACAAACTTCACAAGTTATGAAATCTGTTACTGTGGAGACTTTTGGAATAGATTACTCTGATGTAGAAAAAAATTAAAACATATATAAAAATTAGTTATAAGTAAAAGTCAAAATATATGTTGTTTATTGAAGATAAAATGGGATGTAGTTACGTCTTTAGACGAATACATCTCATTTTTTATTTATTCTATATAATAAGAAATTGTGTATTAAAATAATAAATTACAGAATGTGCCAATTAGAAATAACATTGGATTTTTATGATACTTATTCCATAAAATTAGTATCATAAAATTTTAATTAAAAAATAAAGTATAGTTAAAAAAATTTTACTAAAAATATTTTTATCCAAGTTTGTATATAATAATATATTAAATAAATATGGAAGACATATGGAAAACAATTATTCCAGTGTCTTTTTAAGCTATTTTATCTATTTTATTTAAGAAAAATAAGTTTTTCTATGTTTTTTATTTATAAAAAAATATCATCATGGAAATATCTTCTATTTACAATTTTATAACTTTGGTTTACAATAATAGAGACAATAAATCCTAAAAAACATAAGAAGAAAAAAGTGCTTAATATTTGAGAGAGACTGGTTTAGTTTACACCAGCTAGGCCAGTCAAGGAATAATTTAAAGTGTAATATATAACAATGAAAAAGAACCTGTAATTAGAATCTTCTAATTACAGGTTCTTTTTTTGCAGAAATTGGTATTATTATATAAATATTTAAGAAAGTAAATTTTTAACTTTGTTGTAACTAAGTACGTTTTTTAACATAGTATAATATAGACCCAAAATGGAGGGATTATAAATGAGAAATATTATACTTTATTTAAATGATGATACCTTTATATCAAGAAAATATCCAGATAAAAACTTTAGTTTTTTAGAATATTGTTTAATAGGAACTAAATATTCAAGTACTTTTGTAGAAGAAAAACTTCTTACTTTTTTCAAAGTAAGAATACCAGAAATATTAAAAGATAAAAATATACTAAAAGCAGAGTTATTTATTCATATTAATTCAGATAATAATTATATTTTTAATGAAAAAATAGATATTGAAGTAAAAAGAATAATCGAATATTATAATTCAAGGACTATATCATGGAATGATAAATTGCCTATAGAAAATATTGAAGGATATTTACCAATTGGTATAAGTGATACATCTAACTATATATGTTTAAATATTACAAGTATTGTAAAAGCATGGGCGGTGGGCAAGTATCCTAATTATGGATTAGCTTTATCTTTAAATTATCCTTGTAAGATTATAGAGTTTACATCTAGTAGAGGTCGTAACAAACCATATATACTTATAACATTTGAAGAAAGAAAAAAAGAGTGCTGTCCTCCTAAATTCGGATGTCCTCCAATTAGAGTTACAGGTCCAACCGGACCAAGAGGCCCAATGGGAAGCACAGGAGCAACAGGTCCAACTGGAAATACCGGAGTAACAGGGCCAACAGGAGCGACTGGTCCAACTGGAAATGCAGGAATAACAGGGCCAACTGGAGCGACTGGTTCAACAGGAAACACAGGAGTAACTGGAGAAATAGGACCAACCGGAGCAACAGGTCCAATAGGAAACACAGGACCAATAGGACCAACCGGAAATACTGGAGAAATAGGTCCAACAGGACCAACCGGAAATACAGGATTAGAAGGTTCAATGGGAGCAACAGGCCCAACCGGAAATACTGGAGAAATAGGACCAACTGGAGCAACAGGCCCAACAGGAAACACAGGAACAACCGGAGCAACAGGTCCAACCGGAAATACTGGAGAAATAGGAGCAACCGGAGCAACAGGTCCAACAGGAAACACAGGAACAACTGGAGAAATAGGAGCAACCGGAGCAACAGGTCCAACAGGGAACACAGGAGCAACTGGAGAAATAGGAGCAACCGGAGCAACAGGTCCAACAGGGAACACAGGAGCAACTGGAGAAATAGGAGCAACCGGAGCAACAGGTCCAATAGGAAACACAGGAGCAACTGGAGAAATAGGAGCAACCGGAGCAACAGGTCCAATAGGAAACACAGGACCAACTGGAGGAATAGGGCCAACCGGAGCAACAGGTCCAACCGGAAATACCGGAGAAATAGGTCCAACAGGCCCAACCGGAAACACCGGATTAGAAGGAGCAACAGGTCCAACAGGAAACACAGGAGCAACAGGAGCAACAGGTCCAACAGGAAACACAGGAGCAACAGGAGCAACAGGTCCAACAGGGAATACAGGAGAGATAGGGCCAACTGGAGCAACTGGCTCAACAGGAAACACAGGATTAGAAGGCCCAATGGGAGCAACAGGCCCAACCGGAAACACAGGAGCAACTGGAAATACAGGGTTAGAAGGTCCAATGGGAGCAACAGGCCCAACCGGAAATACTGGAGAAATAGGACCAACTGGAGCGACTGGTCCAACTGGAAACACAGGAGCAACTGGAGAAATAGGAGCAACCGGAGCAACAGGTCCAATAGGAAACACAGGAGCAACTGGAGAAATAGGAGCAACCGGAGCGACTGGTCCAACTGGAAACACAGGAGCAACTGGAGAAATAGGAGCAACCGGAGCAACAGGTCCAATAGGAAATACAGGAGCAACTGGAGAAATAGGAGCAACCGGAGTAACAGGTCCAACAGGGAACACAGGAGTGACAGGACCAACAGGACCAACCGGAAATACAGGAGTAACAGGAGAAATAGGACCAACAGGAAACACAGGAGCAACAGGAGCGACAGGACCAACCGGAAATACAGGAGCAACAGGTAATTTCTCACAGCCAATTGCTAATTTTCTTGTAAATGCTCCATCTGCACAAATCTTAAATAATGGGGAAGCTATAAAAAATTGGCAAGCAGTATTGGGGAATAGTTCAAGTATAACAGTGGATGCAAATGGTACATTTAAAGTAGAAGAAAATGGTGTGTACTACATTTCAGTTTCATTAGCATTGCAACCAGGTTCATCAAGTATAAATCAATACTCTTTTTCTTTCTTATTTCCTATTTTAGGAGGGAGAGATTTAGCAGGTATCACTACTGAGCCAGGTGGTGGAGGTGTGGTTTCTGGATATTTCGCTGGTTTTCTATTTGGTGGAACTACATTTACTATAAATAATTTTTCATCTGTGTCTGTAGGAATAAGAAATGGTCAATCAGCAGGGACAGCGGCAGCTTTGACTATATTTAGAATAGCTGATACTATTATGACTTAACTTTATATTTAATATTAATATATGTATAATAAAAAACTGTTTCAAATATATATTTGAAACAGTTTTTCTGTTTAAAAATTTTATATTATTTAAAGTTCTTGATTGCAGTAGTTAAATTAGGCACTAGTTGTTTCTTTCTAGATACAACACCTGGTGCAAATGTACCTTGAACACCTTCAACACTAAATGCATCAGCAATTAATCTATCTTCTGCCTTATAGATTAAATAAGAGCCTTCTTTAATTATGTCTGTAACTGCAATAACTAATTTATCATAATCAGTTGAATTTATATAAGATAAAAATTCATCTTTTTTAGCAAATATAGAATCTATATCTAAAGTAAATACTTGTCCAATACCAACTTTATATCCACTCATATTGAATTCTTTAAAGTCCATATTTACTATTTCTTCTATAGTATATTCATCTAAAGAAGTACCACATTTAAACATATCCATAGCATATTTTTCCATATCTACATTTGCTATTTTGCTTAGTTCTTCACATGCTTTTTTATCCATGTCAGTTGTTGTTGGAGATTTGAATAATAATGTATCAGATAATATAGCAGATAAAAGAAGTCCAGCTATTTCATAAGGTATCTCAACATTATTTTCTTTATACATTTGGTAAATTATAGTACTATTACATCCAACAGGCATAACTCTAAAAGACATAGGAACATCAGTAGAAATACCACCAAGTTTATGATGGTCAATTATTTCAACTATATTTGCTTGTTCAATTCCATCAGCACTTTGGGCATATTCATTATGGTCAACTAAAACAACATTCTTTTTAGTTGGGTTCAATAGATGCCCTTTTGAAATCAATCCTAAAAACTTATTATCATCATCTAATATAGGATAAGATCTGAAGTTTGTCTCTAGCATGATTTCTTTAATTTCATCCATGTAATCATCTTCTTTGAATGTAATTAAATTTTCTGTAGCCTCTATAGAGTCTAAGAAACTACATTGATTTATCACATTAGAAGTTTTATAGTTATCACTTTCAACAGAAACAACAGAAACTCCATTTATTTTAGCAAGAGCTAGTAAATCTTTTGAAATCTCTGTATGATTAGTAAGTATTAAAAGTTTAACTTTTGTATCAATAGCATATTCAATACTATCATATCTATCGCCAACAATAGCTATGTCTCCCTCTTTTAGAGTCTCTATTAGAGTTTCCATACCAAATGATAGAGTAACCACTCTACCTTTTACATCTTCACCACAATCCACAAGAATAGTACCATTAAGGTTTTTACAAATATTTGATAGTGATGTGTGTATAGTTGTAAAGTGTTGATGAAGTAGGTTTTTAGCTATTTCTTTCATAGTAATGACACCAGCAAAAGTTCCATCATCATAAGTTACAGGTAGTGTCTTAACATTTTTTTCATCCATAAGATTATAAGCTTCTAATATAGATGAAGTTGGAGTTAAAGGAACTACTTTATCATAATTTAAATCTCTAACTTGTATTCTAACATTATCTAAAATTTCAGGTGCATCTACCTTAAAGTAATCTAAGGCATATTTAGCCTCTTTTCTGATATCTCCTAAAGCATAAGCTGTTGCTTTTATTCCTAGTTTGTTCTTTAAATGTGCTAATGAAATTGCAGAACATATTGAATCTGTATCTGGATTTTTATGTCCGAAAACTAATAAACTCATTTTAATACTCCTTTCAAAACTTGAATATAAATAATAATTGATAAAAATATTATATCAAAAGGTTGTGGGTATATGTTGTAAAAAGAAAAAAATTTAATGAAAAAATATTATATAAAATTTTATTTCTTACATAAATACAATGAATTTGATATAAAAATCATTATGATATTATACTTTTACCCAATTATATTCTCAATTAAATTTACTTTTATTTGAAATAAATCGATTAAATATACCTGCGAAAAAATTAATTAATATGATAATAAACTAAAAATTTATAAATATTTTATACTATAAAATTTTTTGTATATATGTTATAAGTAAAAAATTAACGGATTTAACATAAAAATTATTTATAGATATGAAAAGTATACTAAGTATGTATTGATTTAAAAATAACTTATATAAACTATACTAATTTCAGTTTATATATTTTTTAAAATTATACGGATGTTGTAGAACGAAAAATTGCATATAAGTCAAAAATAAGTGTTATTTTATGAAAATATGACAAAAATTTTGTATGTTATTTATGCAAATAATACATAAATAACATATAAAATTTAATAAGTAAAAAAAGTGAAAGATATAAATTATCATTTTAGTATTTTATTTAGTCAAAGTAAATTATTCAAATGAAAAATATCTCATTTAAATAAAAAATTTAAATAAAAGTAAAAAAAATAATGTATTTGTTAAAAAATAAATTGACAAAATATTCAGAAAAAAACTTCTTGACCTAGAGAGACAAAGTAAATAAAATCTAAGGTATAGACATGAAATCTATAAAAATATTTTAAGTATAAGTTAAAATATAGATGATGTATTTAAGATTTATAAAAATAGGCGATACATAATTATTTAGGGAGGTTTTTAGTATGGAGAAGAAAGAAAAAGCTGTAGAAAAATTAAATGTTGAAGTATGTAGTCCTGAAATTGTCAATAGTGTTGAGACATTAAAAATGAGGCTAGAAGAAATCAGACTAGCACAAAAAGAATTTGCAACATTTACACAAGAGCAAGTAGATAAAATTTTCTTAGCTGCTTCAACTGCAGCAAATCAACAAAGAATACCTCTAGCAAAAATGGCAGTAGAAGAAACTGGTATGGGTATTGTTGAAGATAAGGTTATAAAAAATCATTTTGCTTCAGAGTATATTTATAATGCTTATAAAGACACTAAAACTTGTGGTGTTATAGAAAAAGATGAAGCATTTGGTTTCACAAGAATTGCTGAACCAGTAGGTGTTTTATCAGCAGTTATACCAACAACTAATCCTACATCGACTGCAATATTTAAGTCCCTAATAGCACTAAAAACTAGAAATGGTATAATTTTCTCTCCTCATCCAAGAGCTAAAAACTGTACTATAGAAGCAGCTAAAGTTGTACATGATGCAGCAGTTAAAGCAGGTGCCCCAAAAGGACTTATAGGTTGGGTAGATGTACCTTCAATTGAACTTACTAACGTTGTTATGGCAGAGGCAGACCTTATATTGGCTACTGGTGGACCTGGAATGGTTAAATCTGCATATTCTTCAGGAAAGCCAGCTGTTGGAGTTGGACCTGGAAATGTACCTGCAATAATAGATGAGAGTGCAGATGTAAAAATGGCTGTTAGTTCAATATTAGTATCAAAATCATTTGATAATGGTATGATATGTGCTTCTGAGCAAGCAGTAATAGTGCCAGAAAAAATATATGAAGAAGTTAAAAAAGAATTTAAATATCGTGGAGCACATTTCTTAAATAAAGAAGAAACAGAAAAAGTAGGAAAAGTAGTAATAATTGATGGTTCATTAAATGCTAAGATAGTTGGTCAACCAGCTCATGTGATAGCTAAAATGGCTGATGTAGAAGTTCCAAAAACAGCTAGAATAATAATTGGTGAAGTAGAATCTGTTGAAGTAGAAGAACCTTTTGCACATGAAAAACTTTCTCCAGTACTTGCAATGTACAAATCTAAAAGTTTTGAAGATGCAGTTGCTAAAGCTGAAAAATTAGTTGCAGATGGTGGATATGGCCATACATCTTCGTTATATGCAGACTCTATAAATCATCCAGATAGAGTAGAGAAGTTTGTAAATGCTATGAAGACTTGTAGAGTATTAGTTAATACTCCATCGTCACAAGGTGGTATAGGTGACTTATATAACTTTAAATTAGCGCCATCTCTTACTCTTGGTTGTGGTTCTTGGGGTGGAAACTCAGTATCTGAAAACGTAGGAGTGAAACATTTACTTAATATCAAGACAGTAGCTGAAAGGAGAGAGAATATGCTTTGGTTTAGAGCACCAGAAAAGGTTTATTTCAAAAAAGGTTGTTTAGGTGTAGCAGCAAGAGAATTTAAAGATGTTATGGATAAAAAGAAAGCCTTTATAGTAACAGATTCTTTCCTTTACAATAATGGATACACTAAGAAGCTAACTGATTTGTTAGATGAGATGGGAATTAAGCATACTACATTCTTTGATGTTGCTCCAGACCCAACATTAGCTTGTGCAAGAGAAGGAGCTAAGGCTATGGCTGATTTCCAACCAGATTTAATAATAGCTGTAGGTGGAGGTAGCGCAATGGATGCTGGTAAGATAATGTGGGTAATGTATGAGCATCCAGAGGTAGACTTCCAAGATTTGGCTATGAGATTTATGGATATAAGAAAAAGAGTATATGCATTCCCTAAAATGGGTGAAAAAGCATACTTTGCTGCTATCCCAACTTCAGCAGGTACTGGTTCAGAGGTAACTCCATTTGCAGTTATAACTGACCAAGATTCAGGTGTAAAATATCCATTAGCAGATTATGAATTAATGCCAAACATGGCTATAATCGATGCTGACATGATGATGGAGATGCCACCAAGATTAACAGCAGCATCAGGTGTTGATGCCTTAACACATGCACTAGAAGCATATGTGTCTATGCTAAGAACTGAACCAGCTGATGGATTAGCACTTCAAGCAGGTAAAATAATATTTGAATATCTACCTCGTGCATACAAAAATGGAAAGAATGATAAAGAAGCAAGAGAAAAAATGGCAATGGCATCTACTATGGCTGGGATGTCTTTCGCAAATGCTTTCTTAGGAATTTGTCACTCTCTAGCACATAAACTGGGTGCATTCCACCACGTTCAACATGGTGTCGCAAATGCATTATTAATAAATGAAGTAATTAAGTTCAATTGTGCAGAAGCTCCAAATAAGATGGGTGCATTCTCACAATACAGATATCCTGATTGTATACAAAGATATGCTGAATTTGCTTCTTTTGCAGGAATCAAGGGAAATACAGACCAAGAAAAAGTAGATAACCTTATAAAAGCAATAGATGAATTAAAGGCAAGAGTAGGACTTCCTAAAACTATAAAAGAGGCTGGGGTAGAAGAATCTAAATTCTTAGAAGGATTAGATGCTATGGTTGAACAAGCTTTTGATGACCAATGTACAGGAGCTAATCCTAGATACCCATTGATGAGTGAATTAAAAGAGATATATTTAAAAGTTTATTATGGTAAATAATATTTATTGTACAATATAGGTTCTATTAGACTTGAATATAAATTATTAGATTTGAATATAAATAGATTTTTATTAGAGTCGTATATAAATAGTTTTTAATAATACATTATAACTTAAATCTTAAACGGAAATGATAAAAAGTTAAGAAATTCATATTGATTTTGAATATGTGTATTTAATCAATTAACTTTAAAATTAGTCGGAAAATTTTTTTATTACATATAATTTTAAAGCAGAATATATAAAAAACTTTATGAAAAAATTATAAAAATATTCAGAAAATTCTATTGACTAATTTATTTATCATGATATAATAAGTTTAGAAAACAAAAAGAATTGGGGCCTATTAAGGCCCCCTTACTACTTTTTGATAGATTTATTTAGAATAACTTTCTCACTTTGATTTTTTATATTTATTATAGAATCAGTATAATCTACTTCAAAGTTAGCAAAAGCAGAGAATAAATCTATGTCCCTTAATAAATGAATTGTCATACATTGATTGTTCTTATTTACCCTTAGAATCAATGCTCTTACAAAGGGAAATTGGATTCTAGAATTAAATAAGTTAGAACCGTCAGTATCTATATCTAAGCTACGATAATTAATATCTATAAATACATCTACATCATCGTTTTCTTCTCTTATTATTCTATAGTCAAAATCCAAGTCTAAATTTAAATTACCTAAAACCAATAACATTTAAATCCTCTTTTCTATAAGTAGTTTTAGAGTATTAGTTTAACTAAGCTCTCCATCTATTATAGATATAATTCTATCTGCTTTTCTAGCAATATTTTCATTATGTGTTATTATTATAAGAGTTTGGTTATATTTTTTTATAGAATTTTTTAGTAAATCCATGACTTCTTCTGTAGTTTTACTGTCCAAATTTCCTGTTGGTTCATCTGCTAGTATTATACTTGGTTTTGCAGATAAAGCACGTGCAATAGCAACCCTTTGTTGTTGACCACCAGATAATTGATTTGGAAGATGATTTTTCCTCTCACTAAGACCCAATAAATTTATAATGTCTTCGATGTATTCTTCATCAACTTTTTTATTGTCTAACTTTAGTGGTAATTCTATATTTTCTTTTACATTTAATACTGGAATTAGGTTATACTGTTGAAAGACAAATCCTACTTTTTGTCTTCTATATTTTGCTAATCTTTTATCTGAAAGGCAACATATATCTTTACCATCGACTTTTATAGTTCCACTACTTGGTCTCTCAAGACCGCCTACTAAATGTAGAAATGTGCTTTTTCCACTTCCACTTGGACCAATTATCGCAACAAATTCACCCTTATTTATTTTTAAATTTGCATCCTTTAGTGCATGTACAGCTGTTTCCTTTTTTCCATAAATCTTACCTAAGTTAAGAATCTCTAATATAGGCATAATTAATCCTCCTATTCTGTAATGTTTATAGCTTCAACTATACTAATTTTATTTATTTTCCTTAATGGAATATATGTAGCTAGAATACCTACAATTATGTTTGCTAAAACAACTAGGATATATATTTTGTAATCTATTGAAAATCCCAAGCCATATGATACAAAATTACAAGTGTAATACATTCTAAATTGTATTATAAGACTTACCACAATAGTAATTACACTTGAGAGTGCTCCATATAATATTCCTTCATAGAGTATCATATTTTTAAATCCTCTCTCAGAGATACCAATAGCTCTTAACATTCCAAATTCGCTAGTTCTTGAAGTTAAGTTATAACTTATATTATTTATTATGTTAAGTACACTAATTATAAACATTACTGCTACTATTCCATAAGCATAAATCAGAGCTCTAGCTGTCATCTTATCAGAGTTTTCTTTTTCCACTGACATATTTACTGTTGTAGTTCCAGGAACTTCACTTCCTATTTTACCTAAAAGTGTATTTATTTTTTTTATATTTGCATTTTCTTTAAGATCTACATAAACTAAGTTATATTTATCTACACCAGTTAATTTTTTTAGATATTCGCTACTCGTTATTACATCTATACCATTATCTGAAGAGTATGAATTATTATCTGCAAAAGGATAGCTCACAATAGCTCCAACTTTAAATTCATATTCTAGATATTCATAATTATCTTTTCTTCTCATATAAAGATCTGTATCTATTTCACCTTTTGGATATTTGACTTTTATAGTATCTCCTACTTTCATATCTACAACAGGTGTTCCTATACCAGGAGTATAACTCTTGCTGTATTTATTTGTTTTAGAAATTTGTGGGACATACACTATAGCCAGGTTTTCCTTTTTCATTTTTTCTAAGTTTATACTTCCACTTACTAAGTATTTCTCTAATGAATTTATCATCTCATCATTATAACCTCTTAACTTTTGCGATAGTGTATATTTGCCAGTAGTCTTATTTTTTGTCAATATAGGAAACTCCTTAAAATAAGGCGTTGAATTCATAATGTCGTAGTAATCTAATTTATTTATTTTATCTAATTCTATTTTTGTATTTAAGGTGCTAGCAATTTTGACTTTGTCAATTCCATCTATATTTTTTATTTTGTCTATCTGATTATCATTAAAACCATTTATATCTGCGATAGAATTAGTCTTATAAGTTTCATTTAATTTAAAAGTAAGATTTGATAGAATAAAATCTGCATTCATATATGTTCTTTCTTGACCATCTTTATTTTGTATATCTGAAAAAGAATATTTATAATTTTCCTTTATGACCATTATACCTCCTAGAGTCATAGATAATATAATTATAATGAATCCTTTTTTATTCCTAAAGATATTCTTAGCAGATATAGATTTTGTTACTGATATATTTAAAGTTAATTTTGATATCAAAGAATTGACCTTATTTATATTTTTATCAGTTCCAAAAGTTTTTCTTATAGCGTCAATAGGAGAAATTCTTCTTATCTTTAAATATGTAAAGAAACTTATAATGAGTATTGTCAGTATTATACATCCAATTGATAAAAGGATTATTTTATCTGGGATAACAAAAGGAGTAACTGTTACATTTCCTTCAAATTGAATATTTCCTGCAGTTCTATTAAATATTTGTGCACCACCAATACCTACACATATACCTATAGGTATTGCTATTAAAGCAAGTATGAAAAGTTCATAAAACATAAGCTTGAAAATCTTAAAGTTAGTGGCGCCAATAGCTCTTAAGATACCATATTCCTGTATTCTTTGGTATATTGATATAACATAGATACTATATATTACAATACCAGAAAATAGGCTCATAGCAATTGCAGTGTATTTATTTGAGTTATCTAAAGTGCCATTTTCCATAGTAGCTTCTATAAGCATTTTGTTTTTTCCAACACTATTCTTATCCAACATAGTAGCTTTTACTATATTATCTATATTTGTATTTATATCACTACCCTCATTAAATTCAATATATGTGTAAGAAAACTTATCCAATTTTGATTCATTGAGATTCAAAAAAATTTCGCACATACCTTGTTTTTTCTGAATAGATCTATCTTCAAGTATTCCGACAACTTTAAATGTCTCTGGTTTTTCTTTTTGATATAATTTAAACGTAAGGTTTTGATTTATTTCTGGTTTTAGACCCATACTATTTAAAACCCATTTTTCTACTACCACCTCATTGTTAGCTTTTGGAAGGTGACCTTTTATAAGTTTAGATTGATTAGTTAGGTAATTTTTATTTGCATATTCTAAGTTTATAGGTAATTTTTCATTAGGATCTGTATAGCCATAGTGAGCTGTTATACCTAAATTTTTAATATCTTTGCTAGACTTTATGTATTCTAATTGATTTTTATTTATATCCTTAAAGTATACATGGTCAGTTCCAAGGTCTTTTTTAAATCTATCTACATCTGCTTGCTGAGCACTTCTTGAGAGGGTGCCAATACCGACAATGAGTGATGTAGCAAGAATTATACTCAGAGTAATTGCCAAAGATCTTGCTTTATAACTTTTTATGTATCTTAGTACTATTTTCAAATTATCTTTCATATTTACCACTTCCTTTCTTAGCTAACTCAATTATATGTTTATTTAAAATATATAGCAAAGTAAGTATTTACAAGTTTTGAGTACTTAATTGTACAAATTTATATGCATATTTACAAGTTTAATTAATGTACATGTAAAATTTGACTTTTTACATAATTTTTCTAAAATGATATAATCCTCATATAAAGTGTAGATGGGAGGGGAATTATGGAGAATAATTTTATATTTCCTATAGTAATACTAACTTTGTTTATATTTAGTAATCTTATAATGAATAAATACAGGTTTTATAAAGAATTAGACATATTAAAAAGAGGAATATTAACATTTTTTGTATCGTGTTTTGTATGGATTTTATTCATGGAGGGTATTGAGTATATACAATTAAGTTTAGGATATAATTTTTTACTTGAAGGAGTATTAAATATTATACTTTTTTTAATTTTAATTATTTTAAGCTTTTATATAGGATTTAAATTTATAAGATTACTAGACAATAACAATAAACAAGAGTATAAGCTACAAAAATTAGACAGTAGAATAAATCATAAGGACAATATAATCGTAAAATTAAGAAGTCAAAAACATGACTATTTAAAACATTTACAAGTAGTATATTCTCTATTAAATACTGGCTTAGCTGAAGATGCCAAAGAATATATAACGAATATATCAAATAGCTTTAAATCAAAAAATTCAAGATATGGGAAAGTATCTTATTTAGATGCTATAGCTTCCTTAAAATATGAGGAATGTCTTGAAAAGAACATATCTTTTGATGTATATATCCAAGATTTTATGGATAATTTAGAGATCGAACCTAATGATATGAGTTCAGTGCTATTAAACATAATAGACAATGCAATAGAATCTTTGTCTGCTATACAAAAGGAAAAGAAGTATATAAGATTACATGCATATGAAGATGAATTTCAGTATATTATAGCCATAAAAAATAATGGTCCTAAAATACATAATGCCGAAAGTATATTTTTGGATGGATTTAGCACTAAAGAAGGGCAAGACAGAGGCTTTGGGTTATATCTAGTTAAAAATATACTAGATAAGTATGATTATAGTATACTTGTAAATAGTGACGATTTTTTAACTGAATTTGTAATTTTAATACCAAAATATTATTAGTTAGGAGGAGAGAAGTCTGTGATAAAAGTTTTGATTTGTGATGATGATAAAATTGTAAGAGATGATATAGCAAATATAGTTAAAGAGTCTGGATATGTAGATTATGTTAAGAAAGTCAAGGATGGTATAGAAGCAATTGAATTTATAAAAAGTGAGAAAATAGACTTATTGATTATTGACATTGATATGCCATATAAAAATGGGATTGATTCTGCCAAAGAAATTCTTTCTATAGATAAAGATATACATATAGTTTTTGTAACAGGTTTTGCTGACTATAGTCTTGAGAGCTTTAAAGTACATCCTATAGATTTTATAGTTAAGCCGTTTAAAAAAGAAAAAATACTTGATTCAATTAATATAGCAATAGACCACATTAACTCTCATAAAATTGCAAAAAATAATTTTATAGAAGATACTCTTTTTGTATATAAAATAAGGAAACAGATACATATGATTAATTTTGATGATATAGTCATGTTTGAGAAAAATTCAAGAGCTATTAATTTATATACTAGAGATGAAGATACAATAAAATTTTATGAAAACTTTGATGATTTAAAAAAACGCCTACCTCCTAATTTCTTTATGACTCATAGACAATACATAGTAAATTTAAGACTTATACATAAGGTTATACCTATAAATAAGTCTTCTTTAGAGATAAAATTTATAAATTTTCAAGAAAGTGCTACTTTAAATAAATCTTTAGAAAAAGATTTTCTATACAGATTTTATAGGGTTAAAAGGTTCTAATGAAGAAAAAAATTTTCAGTGATATACAATATGTACGATGAAGATATCATATAAATTTGCTATAGTTATAAATTAATTCATATAAAATATAATATAAAAACATATTGGACTTTCATGGAAAATTAGAAAGCCCAATATGTTTTAGAGATAAATCTTATATTTATAAGTTGCTTAAAATACTAGGGTCTTTAATCTTATTATCTTCAGCAAGTAATAAGATTTTAGACATAATCTCAGCAGTCTTAGGGTCTTCATCAGCAAAAGGAAGGAATATCTTTCCTCTACTTTGAGAATGTACAGGAAGTATATTTAAAGCACCCATTCCTTTTTTATGTACGATACCAGAACCCATATGTACAGAATACTCACCTAAATTGCCTACTATAAGAGCATGAGAACCTTCAAAATTGACATTTTTAATCTTTAACAATAATAGCAATTCTTTAGCAATTGCTATACGCATCTCTACAGTAGAATGGCTTGTTTCAGGGTCAACACCACCAGCATGAGCGACACTTACAACGAGGTCTATATCACGCATAACTTCTGAAAATAAAATTGGAGGTATTGAAGCCAATTCTAGGCTTTTATAAGTTTTTCTATCAAAGAATTCTACTGTTTCAATAGTAGGTGGCTCAATGTCTGCTGGCGAAAACCAATCAGCAAGTGCAAACATTTTTGCTACTATATTTTCTTTATAAAACACTTTTTGTAAACCTTCTTCATAATCAACAGTCCAAAGCTGATTTCTAAGAAGTGCTACAGTTTTCTTTGGCTGGATTTGGTGTCCAGCATATCTGCGAGATATAGTTTTTTCAGATAATTCATCACTATTTATTCTATAATACTCGCGGAATACTTGCTTAAATGGCTGAACAATTTGCTTATTAAATAAGTCATGTTGGAATTCACTCCATTTACCAGATTCAAAAAGATGAACCGGATGTGCAAGTTTTAATTTATTTTTTGCTGTTAATTTAGAAGTCTCGCCCTCTATATTGCAAATAAAGAACTTAGACTTATCATTATAAACATATCCAATATTATCATCGCACACCCACACTAGATTCTTAATCAAAGGGCAGATAACTGGGTTTTTATAAATATTGGAGATTTCTTTAACTGTAAATATTATTTCATTTTTCATAGCTTGTTCTAAACTCTGTTTTGCACGAGAATACTGGCTCTTTAAATCTTTTTGAACAGATTTAAGTTCAAGTACATATGGATGTTTGGCAATGGCTTTTGGTATACTTTTTAAAGCTTTATTACCTTTCTGGACTTTAGTAGATGCTTTACCATTTTCATCAACATCTATCCAAATTGAAGTTCCATCAATATCTTTTGGCTTAAATAAATGAGAGACTTCATTTAGTTTTTCAGTTTCAAGAGCCCACATCATACGATTGACATCTCCAAAACCAGCACTTCGAGCTAGATTTTCTAGCGCTATTGTACAAGCTTTCGATTCACTTTCACGACGTTGTGCTCCAAATTGTTTACTTTCTTTAGCAAATTTTTGGATAAATTCATAACGGAAAGTTGCTTCTTTAAGGTCTCCTTTTTTCATAGGAAGTAAAGAAAAACTTCTCAGTTTGTCTTGATTTCTATTTGTTTCAATTTCCTTCATTAACATGTCCTTATCAAGTTTACCAAGTGTAGCATCAGCATAAAGTTGTGCTCGTCTATGAGAGTTTCCACCACTAGTTATATACTTAGCTGATTTGTAAAGTAGATTGAATCTTTCTTCACCAATGGTCTTATATGAATCCAAAAACCAGTCTATATCAAAAGCCCCATCGATAAAACTACGTGGTGAAATAGGGGAGAATAGAGCAACTTCTGATTCTTTTTGTGCAGAAAATCCTTCATTTATGTGTGCATGGAAGTACCAAATTGTACTCTTTAGACCCTTCCAGTTTAAATACTTTTCAATTATATTGACCCATTGAGGAGCATACATAGCAGCTTCTATCAATCTTAATTCAGTAATATCAGTGTCTTTAAGCAATTTTTTTAATTCTTTTGAGTCATCTTCTTTAGTAGGATAACAATTTTTAAGTAGAGAACTTAAAACATCTTTCTTTGAATAATTGTTACCATATGAATATCCCCTTTGAAAAGTTTCTTTACCAAGAGCAACTAATAGATTTACAAAATAATTTATACCTTCAAAATATTGTATGTTATTAGCTAGATGAGAAACTTCTGTTGGCATATCACCTCTACGTGATTCAATTTCTATAACTCTATTTGTAACAGTTTTTAAATTGTTTTTAAGCCAAGGATACTTTTCTAATGTGTCGCCAGCCCATCTAGGATTTGTTAGTGTTCTTATTATATTTGATGAATTGTATCCACTTATAATTTCTCTATTAACTTGTTCTTCAGTCATTAATCCTAATTCATGAGCACGAGCAAATACACCTATGCTAGTATAAAAAGGAAACTTATATTCTAATAACTGATAATTTGAAAATGTAGTATAGAAAAACTTAGTAAAAGAAATATCATCATAAATAAATGAATTTGCTTTATCAAGCCAATAATTTAAAATAGGGGCATCCAAAGCAGGGCAGTATTCATTTTGTCTATAATAGTTTTTAGTAAATTCAACTCTTTGTTTTTTACATTGTTCTGTAGTTAATAAATTTCTTAGTTTATAATATATATCTAAACAATAGTCAAATATCTCTTTATGGTCAAACTCATTTAGTAAAACTCTTAGAAGTCTTCTTGTAAGTGCATCGAATTTTAATTTATCAAGTCTTGCATATATTTTCTTTTGTTTTTTATAGTCGAGAACATTTGAATAGATAGACGAAAACCAACTTTTTTCTATTTCATTATATCCGCATGTATTTATATTATAAAATAAAATATCAAGTATTAATTTGTAGTCTAAATCGAGTTTTTTACTAATTCCCCTCCAAAGTCCTGCCAATGGATAATTATCAAGAGTATCATTAGAAGTCTTATATTTAATAGGAGTCAGATTATAAGTAGAGTAACCTAAAAGTACTTTTTCTACATTACCTGACCATCTTTCAACTTCATATTCATAGTCTGCATTTTCAGTAATAAGTTCATCAAATTTTTCATAAACTTGTATTATTTTATTTATGTCTGTATCAAGAATTTTTTTAGCTTCTTTTTTTGTTGATATAGAAATAGATTCTTCACCTGAAGATAAACTTATATTTGAAATAATTTTATTAAGTTTTGATGGAGTAGAAGAATCATCTTTAAAAGTAAATTGTTCAGGAATTTGAACCTTGTCTTTAGGATTATATATTCCAAACCCATTTTCTTTACAATAATCATTTTTTGCTTTACCTAATAAATTATCAATTAATATTTGAACTTGAGATGTATTCTTTTTAGATTTATCAATATCTTCTATCAGTAAAATAAGCTTATTATATAGTTTTTGTCTATTAGTATTGTCTTTTAATAAGTTTACAATTTCAAGACCTCCAAGACATTTTTGTGAATTTGAAGATTTTATAAGAGAGGAAGCGATGTTCTCTAATTTTGAATCATCTTGTTCAAGTAAAATTTTTATTACAGTTTGTCTAATAGAGCTTGTCTTTAAAGAAAGTAGATTGGTTATTTTGTCTAGCTCTATATCTGTTAGTTCAAGCTTTCTAAGTAGACTTAATACAGTTTCTCTATTGGAAACACTCTTATCACTTAAACATTCTAGTAAGAACTCACGTTGTCTATCCGTTTTTGGTTCATTTATAAAGTTGACTATAAGTGAAGCTCTTAAGTCTGAGCTCATAAGATGACAATTTTCCATAAGAGTGTCTATAAATTGGGCATTCATATCGTATGCTGTTAATGTCATCATACATTTAAGTATATCGTGAGAAGAAATTTCAATCCAAGTCCATGGAAATACGCTTCCTGAAAAAGATTTAGTCTTTGAATTTAAAATTTCTAAAGTATGTTTTAAATTTTCAAATTGTTCTTTTCTAGCACTAAAGTCTTTATCAATTGGAGTGTTTGACAGGTCAAAGTCAGTTTCTCTTTTTTGCCAATTATAGTAGTAGCCAACAGAACTTTCTACATAGAAATTTCTAATTACCCATGCTAGAATTTCTAAATCATCTCCCTTGATATTTTTAGATGCTATTGAGTGTTTGAAATATGTACTTTCTGTATGTGACAAGAAGTAAAGACCTACAAGTTTTTTATATTTTTCCTGACAAGAAAGTAAATCTTCAATAAGAGAGTAAGAGTCATATATATTGTAAGTTGCAGTAGCCCATAAAGCAAAATAAATTTCAAGATTATCATCACTATTAACTGATTCTGTACGGAAATTTTCATCAGTTAATGATTTATATGAAAGTTCTAAGCACTTACGTATTATTCCGGGTTTTTGGTCTGAAAAACCAAGTCCTGTCCATGTATCTAAGGCTCTTATAACAGAACTAAATCTCTCTAAATTATTGTCCAAGATAGTTTTTAACATGTATATTGATGCAGGAATTGTACCTTCATCTAAGCTCTCCACAATTTGTTGTCTAAGCCCTTCTTGTTGCTTAGCTGCCAAAAGAAGTTTAGAAAGCATTTCATAGCATTTCTCACTATGACTTTTCATAATACCAATTATCATTTGTCTTGTAAGTAGAGCAGTTTGATTCTCTCCAAATATTACTTCTTCCAAGGCATTGATTATTTCTTGATTACCTTTATCTATTTCCAGTGCTATTTTATCACTCATTACAGAGTCATAGTATAAGACCTTATTTGGAAGCGTAAGATAATCTATAACTGAGAAATCATAATAAATTAAATCTACATAGTTTGAAATAAATCTAATTATACTTCTAAAATAATCTACAAGTCTATTTGAGCGATAACCTTTGCGATAATAGCCTCCTGAATATGTATAATCCATCTTTCTTTTAATTAACTGACAAAGTTCTTCTACTTGTTCAGAAGTAAGTATTAACTCCAAAGCATTTTTTAAGGGTCCAGAAAGTAGTTCATCTATATTTTTAATCTCATAATAATAGCAATTATAATATTTTTTTATCATATTTAAGAATTTATCTTCAGGGTCTCTATAATAGTATGAGCTATTTTCTATACAGTCCCAGAGAGCTTTTGCTAAGTCATAATACTTTTTTGAAGAGGATTTAGTAAAATTATTTTTTAAATTTTCAATTATTTTAGGATTTTTTTCTACTCTAGTACGTTCCAACATTTATGTACCTCCAAATTATTTATTTTAAAACATTCTTCCAGCAAGTAGGGTAAGTCTTATAAAGGTAAATATATCTCCATTTTTTAGACTTATAGGGGAATTAAGTTCTTCAATAACATCTTCATTTATAAGCACCTTGTAAATTCCATCTTCAAATGCCTGTAATGCAACTTCTATTGCTTTTTCTACAGATTGTTTATTTTCGTTATAAATAGAACCAAATCCAACTTTTCCAATATCAGCCTGAGATTCAATTTCTTCATTAGTTAAGAAGTTTATTATTGATTTTTCTGGGATTTTTTCATTATATTCAAGAACATTTTTAGATACAATTTCAGAGATAGCCTCTTTTAGGCAATTGATGTTGTCAGATAAATCAAAAGGAGTAAGTTCTAGCATAGGTTTACGTTTGCCAACGGCTTTAACTCTAAAATAAATTTGCATAAAATCACCTCGCAAAACATTAATTATATATTTAAAAATTTATCTATTTGTTATATTATATCATTTTGTGAATTATTAATGTGAATTATGAGATTATTTTACAAAAAATAGAAAAAAAGCTATCTTAAAGTCTAAAAAAGAAATAAAAGATAACTTTTAACTATGAGTATATAAAATTATAACCATACATTTATTAAATTTTAATTTTAGAATTACTTTTGGTATCTATCTTTTTTTATTTACAAATTTTGGTCCTAAATATTTTTTTATTTCTTCTTCAGGAGAAAAGTCATCAATAAGTATTTCTTTTCCAGTATCCTCAAATACTACAAGAACTTCACAGTCACCTTGTAAGAAAAATTTTCTAACAGTATCTTCTTTAACTTCTCTAACCTTTATTACATTCTTTTTTTCTTTCTCAAAGTCTTTTGTGTAATAACTTCCCATCATATTAATTATTTTTGTATATCTATTCATAAAATGCCTCCTTATGCGATTAAATTTTAAAAATATGTTATAATAATTGTTTGTATTAACTTAATAATTATAACAAGGAGTAATAATAATGACTAGTATAAAAAATAAAGATATTTTAAATTGTATAGATTATTCCATTAAAAATAAGCTCTTTGATGAATTAAATGATGTATATAAATCTTTGCCAACAGGAAATTGTTCTGGATGTGGAAGTTGTTGTATGGAATCAGTAGGTATAAATTTAATTGAGTTTTTGAATATATTTTGTTATCTTGAAGATAGAGTTGATTTAAAAAGAAGTTGTATAAGTAAGGTATTAGATTACTACTTTGAAGAGTATACAAGAAAGAATGCATGTCCATTTAAAGATAATAATAATAGATGTTTAATATATGAAGTTAGACCATTAAATTGTAGACTGTTTGGACATTGGAAAAAAGAGGACTATAATAAAAATTTAGATAATGTCACTAAGAAAAATAACGATTATAAAATATTGATGAAGAAACAATATGGATTTGAAATAAATGATGAAGTGGTAAATTATAGAATAGATTACTGTGATAGCTTTGTTCCAGACAAGGATTATTTAAGTAAATCTGAGAGATTAAGTTTTTCTGATAAACTTATGATATTAGATTCAAAGATTTATTCTAATGGACTCATAGATATAGATTTTAGAGATAGAGGGATAGTTGAATATTTTATAGAGTCATTACTTTATAGAGGCTTATCCTATAATGTAAAAATAAGGATATCTAAAGAGTACAAAATAAGAAGAAGAACTATTGATAGAATAAAAAGGATTGTTCTTGTAGATTCTCATATTAGTAAGTAATAAATTGTAGCATAAATATTGTCAAAATGAGGTGAAGAAGGTGAATCTTACAAAAGTAAAAGGAAATACCTTTTTTATAAAAGGTGGCACGAATACAGGAATATATGTATTTGAAGATAATACAGCACTTATGATAGACCCAGGGTTATGTGGTTCAAGACCTAGGAGAGTAAATAAAGTTTTAGATGAAAATGAAATACAAGTTAAATATATTATAAACACTCATGGTCATGATGACCATTATGGAGCATGTAATCAATTTAAAGAGTATTATAAAGATGTGTGTATAATGTCATCAAAATACGATAAATTATATATAGAAAATCCAGAACTATTTTCAAAGTATATTGTCGGGGGAAAGAGCAATGTATTTATGGATAATATTTTAAAAAATAAACTTTTGGATGATATAAAAATAGATAAATCTATAGAAGCTGGTAAGCTTGAATTAAATAATGAAATGTTTGATATAATTGAATTTCAAGGTCATACACCTGGAAGTGTCGCTGTTTTGACAAAGGATAAGGTAATTTTTGTTGGAGATTTATTGATAGGAGATGAAATTCTATCAAAATATGATTTCTTGTTTTTATATGATATACAAGAACAAATAAATTCATTAGAGAAATTAAAAGATATAGATTTTGAGTACTTAGTCTTAGGGCATGGCAAGCAAGTAATATCAAAGGAAGATTCTTATGAATTAATCGAAAAACATTTAAATGCTCTAAAAAAATATCTATATCAAATAAGAAAGTTACTTGAAGAGCCTAAATCTTTAGAAATTTTATTAAAAAACATTATAAATAACAATAATTTAAGCAATAATTATAAAGAGTATCATTTTTTTAAATCTTCATTAGTATCTGTTATAAGTTACTTAGTTGATTTAGGAGAAATAGGATATATATTGGAGAATGGGGAATTGCTTTACTATACAAAAACAAAATAAATTATGATAAAATAAAGAAGGTCATAAAAAACAAATAAAGGGTGAGCAATATGGAATACGAAAAATGGAATGAAATACTAGCGCCTTATGAACATGCAGTAGAAGAGCTAAAAATAAAATTTAAAAATATAAGAAAAGAATATTTAGCAAAAGGTGAATATTCTCCCATAGAGTTTGTTACAGGCAGAACAAAAAAAATATCTTCCATAATATCTAAATTAAAAAGGATAAATGCAAAAGATATAGAAACTGAAATTGATGATATTGCTGGTATAAGAATAATGTGCCAGTTTGTTGAAGATATATATGCTATAGTTGATTTGATAAAAGTAAGAAATGATATGACTATAATAGGAGAAAAAGATTATATTACAAATTACAAAGATAGTGGTTATAGAAGCTATCATGTTATAATAAAATACCCTATAAACTCAATTGCGGGTTCAAAGGAAATTATATGTGAAATACAAATAAGAACTCTTGCAATGAATTTCTGGGCTACAATAGAACATTCATTAAAATATAAATATGACCATTACATACCTGAGACTCTTGCCGAAAGACTTAGAAGAGCATCTGATGCTGCCTTTCTTTTAGACCAAGAAATGAGTGAAATAAGAGAGGACATAATGAAAGCTCAGGCTATGTATCAAATGAAATCTATAGCTATTAGAGATACTCTAAATAGAATACAAGAATTATATGACTTAGGGGACACACACAAAGCTATGCAGTATCAAAGAAAATTGGATAGAACTGAAACAGATAAAAATATAACCGAGATATTGGAATTAAAACAAGAAATAGATATATTACTGGAGCAATATAAAAATACTAAGGTAGATGATAAAGTAGTTCAATAAAAAGCTACTTATAGAAAATTTGCTAAATATTAATGGGGCTGCCTCTTAATGGAAAATAATTTCTAAAAAGAGACAGCCTATTTAGTGTAATCAAGAAAGGAATGATATTATGAGTTTATATGCTATAGGTGATTTACATTTTTCAACATCAGTCAATAAGCCAATGAATATCTTTGGAAGTAATTGGGATGGTCATGAAAAGAAGATTATAGATAACTGGAAAGAAGTTGTTAAGGAAGACGATTTAGTCTTAGTATTAGGAGATACATCTTGGGGAATTAATTTATCAGAAGCTAAAAAAGACTTAGATATAATAAGCGAACTTCCAGGACAGAAAATACTTATAAAAGGAAACCATGATTATTGGTGGACAACTGTTACAAGTTTAAATAAATTATACGAAAACATGAGTTTCATTCAGACAAATTTCTATGAATATAAAGATTATGCAATTTGTGGTGGTAGGGGTTGGATATGCCCTAATGATGTCAAATTTGATGAGACTGATGAGAAAGTTTATAAAAGGGAAGAAAATAGACTGAGATTATCATTAGAGTCTGCTCGCAAAAGAGGTCACTCAAAAATAATTGTGATTACTCATTATCCTCCTACAAATGATAAATTAGAAGAATCTTTATTTACAAAGCTATTTGAAGAATATAATGTAGAGAAAGTGATTTATGGCCATTTACATGGAAAAGAATCTTTTAAAATGGGATTAAAGGGAATTAGAAATGGAGTAGAATATATATTAGCATCCTGTGACTATACAGAATTTAAATTAATAAAAGTTAACGATTAAAAAACATAAATTGGTAAATACTATAAGATACATGATTAAAAATAAATATTTGAGGGATTTCGGTTTTGAGAAAGGAGACACGACTTATGAGGTGGATATTAGTTTTTATATTTTTATATCTTATTCCTTTAGTAGTGATATTCAGAAATTACAAGAATTTTAAGAGGTCTTGTATCTACAGTAGTATTTATGTGGTATTAGCTACAACAATAATGATAAGTAATATTTATATGAGTGGACTTAATAAGATAAAAGAATCTATGTATTATCACAATTATATTTCCGATGAGACATATGATGAAAAGTATGTATCAAATTTTAATGAGAAAGAAAGTACTGATTTAAAACAAAACAAGACAAAGAATGAAGAATCATCAAATAACAAAGAATTAGATAGTCAACAAGATAAAAATGAACAAAACAAGGAAAGTAATGAAGATAATACGAATTTAAAAGAAAATAGCGATTCAGAGAATAATGTTTCAGCAAATGATAAATCAGAAGAACAAGAAAATACAACAAAAGAAAGTAGTAATCAAACGAACAAAGAAAAAAATAGTGAAGATATAAAAAAAATAGATATAGAAAGTATAGGAATTTTTAAGAAAGAAATCTATAATATAGAAAGAGTAGCTTTGGTTCCAATGAGAGAATGTATACCTTACACTAAGGACATAGCAAAAAATATAACTAAATTGTCTAGTATAAAAAAAGATGTTACAAATGCTAGAGATAAGTGTAAAGAAGTTGTAAAAGAGTATGAAAATATGCAGATTCCAGAACTTTCTAAGGAAGAGTATACAGAAACATTGAGCAATGCTAGAGATGATGTAAAGAAAGCATATGAACTTAGAGAAAAATCTATGGAAAGTGCTTTAAAGTTAATAAATACTAAAAGCCCTAAATATATAGGGAAGATAACTGAGTATCTTGACTTGTCAGATAAGCAGATAGAAAGTTTTAAAAATAGATTGAATGATTTAAAAGAAGAAATAAATGAAGCAGAAACAAATAGTATTGATTAATAAGAATTAAGCATATAAGTTAAAAGGGAGATTAAGATGAATAAGCAGAGTATTGGAAAACTAAATATGTTTTTTATGGGGATTACTCAAAGAAACCTTGATAATAAGGATTTTTTTATTGAGTTAGAAGTGATTTTTAAATCTGGAAGAAAAGAATTTAAAGGAGTGGCAACAGAGGAAGATAATAAGTATAAATTTAATTTTAAAGGAAAATCAGATTTATATACATTTAATGAATTGCTTAAGAATATTTCTAAAGAAGCAGAGAACTATGATAGTTTAGTATTTAAATATATTGAGAGAGGAACTATTGTTGTAATCGAAGGCGATAATAAGAAGGTAAATGTAAAGTATCTAGACAACATAGAAGAAGTACCTAAAATAGATGAATTTACAGCATCTCAAATAAAAAACAGAGATTATTATGTAAAAGTAGGACAGGCAAATGCACTTTTAAAAGAAATTGGGGTACTTACAAAAGATGGTAAGATAAAAAATGATAAAATAAGAAAGTACAATCAGATAGACCATTTTGTGGAATTAATAGATAGTATTCTAAAGGAAATAAAGGATAAAGACTGTATAACAATTTTGGATTGTGCTTGTGGTAAATCTTATCTAAGTTTTGTTTTAAACTTTTATATAAAAGAAGTGCTAAAGAAAAACTGTTATTTTATAGGAATAGACTATTCAGATGTAGTTATAGAAGCATCAAGAAATATGGCTAAAAACTTAGGATATAAAAATATGTCGTTTATAAAAGAGGACTTGACTAATTATACACCAAATAGAGATGTTGACCTTGTGATAAGTCTACATGCTTGTGATACAGCAACAGATATGGCAATAGGTCTAGGAATTAGGGCAAAATCCGAAGCTATAGTAGTAGTACCATGTTGCCATAAGGAATTATTAGGGCAATATAAATATGAATCTATGGAACCAATATTAAAACATGGAGTATTTAAAGCTAGATTTGCAGATTTAATAACTGATGGTCTAAGAACTTTGTTATTAGAAGGCAATGGATATGATACTTCTGTAGTAGAATACATATCTCCACTCGATACACCAAAAAATCTAATGATAAGAGCAATAAAAACTAAAACAAATAATGAAAAAGCATTAAAAGAATATAGAGAGCTTAAAGCTCAATTTGGAGTTGAACCAACTTTAGAAAAACTTATATATTAGTTAAAAATGTAAAATTTACAAAAAGCTTGCTTAAATATGCAAGCTTTTTGGTATTATATAGGTATAGTCATATCCAGAGTTTTGATTTATAATTAAAGCTGTGCTATAATATGTGATTAATCAAATCAATAAACGTTACATGGAGGTAAAAATGAACAAATTAAATATATGTATTGATATAGATGGAACAATAACAAGCCCTTATCATTTTCTTCCATACCTAAATGATATTTTTAATAAAAACATAACTGAAGCAGAGTGTATAACACATAATTGGGAAGAATTATATGGTTCAGGGATAAGAGATGTATATGCAGAATTTAATAATAAGTATATACATTCATATGATGAAGCAAAGATTGTGGAGGGTGCTACTGAGGTAATTGGCACATTATCTAAAGGACATAAGTTATCTTTTGTAACAGCTAGACATGAGTGTTTAACTGATGTAACTAAAAACTGGCTATCGAGACAAGGATTTTCAGATATAGATGTTTACTTATTAGGAAGTGATTATAAAGTTGAAAAGGCAAGAGAGCTGAGCTGTGATATATTTATAGAAGATAATCCTTTAAACTCAGTACAATTAGCTGATGCTGGAGTTAAAGTAATACTTCTAGATACTAACTATAATAAAGATATTACACATCAAAATATAGTTAGAGTTAATAATTGGATAGATATTGAAAAAATTATAAAACAAAGTGTTTAAAAGATTTGTAAATCGAAAGGGGGAGCATATGATAGATTTAAAACTTGAAAATAGAAAAGGAAAGATTCATGTAAAGAGCAGTGAAGTAAAAGATATTTTAGAATTACGTCCAGACTTTGAATATGTACAAGATATATCAAATACTATAAATCAAGAAAACATATTAGTGTTTGATTGTCAACTGACAGGAAATTCTTTTGATATGGATGATTTAGATATAGAAGAAATATTAGAAGAATTGGGTGAAGAAATAGATGAGTCTTATTTCAATGTTTTATTTGAAGATGTAAGAGCTTATTTAAAAGATGCTACTGATGAGATAGAAGCAGATTTACAAGAAAATTACTTATTTGATAATTTGAGATGTTATTTTGATATATACAATATAAATCAAGAATTTACCGATTTTAAGTTTGTATTTTTAGTTTCTTTTAAAGATATAAAAATTTCTTCATTAGCAAACCTAGCTAAGATTGTTTCTAAAAGACAGCTTATAGGTGCATCTAAGTTTTATAGTTAAAATGGAATCGTATGGTGTTAAAAACTAGTAGCCTTGTAAAAACATTGGTTACTAGTTTTTTTATTTGTACATTTTCACAAAGTTTCAGAAAACTATTTACATTATTAAAAAAGTAATGTATATTAAACATAATGTACAGTATAATGGAAAAATAGAGTTGAGTTACTAAATGTATTAAACAACTAAATGATTTATTTTTAGCTTAGTATAGCAGGAGGAGAATTTATGCAAAATTTAAATGAAATAATTTCAGAAAATTTGAAAAAAATAAGGAAAGAAAAACACCTTAGTTTAGATAAGATTGCTCAACTTAGTGGAGTAAGTAAGAGTATGTTGTCCCAGATTGAGAAATGTGAGGTAAATCCTACTATATCTACTTTAAAGAAAATAACTAATGGACTAAAAATTTCATTTACATCATTGATGGAGAGACAGGAAAGTGATATAGAATTGGTTCAAAAAAGTGATGTGGACCATTTTATTGAGGATGATGGAAAATATATAAGTTATCCGATATTTCCATTTGATTCTAAAAGAAGATTCGAAATATTTATGATTGAAATAGAAGAGGGTGGAAATTTAGATTCAAATGCTGAACTTTCAGGGACACAAGAGTTTATAACTGTTTTTAGTGGTGAGGTAACCATCAAAATAAATGGAGATGATTATGTTGTGTGTAGTGGAAATTCTATAAGATTTAAAGCAGATGTATCACATATATATAGAAACTCAGGTAAGGGTATAGCTAAAATGAGCATGGTAGTATATTATGTATAAATAATTTGGTGAAGTATATAGTTATATTTAGATGTTTTTAGGTATGAGATTAAATAATAGGAGTGTGATTTATGATTATTAACAAAAAAGCTGTCTTTTTCTTTTGTAATGATTTAAAGAAAGACCCAGTAGCAAATAGTGTGATTAAATGTTGTGAGGAAATGATGGATTTAAAGCAAAGTGATATTGTCATTGATGAAAGTTTTGTATTAGAATTTACAGATAAAGACAATAATTTATTTCAGTTTGTAAAGACAAAAGATGTAATAAGTCATAATTACAAATATTACTTGCCAATTTTAAATAAATATTTCAAAGATTATAATTTTGCAGGTGTTGTAAATTGGCATGAGGGGGAAAATGCTCCAGAGCAGATTTTAACAGCTCATACGATTGGAGATGTACCAACAGGAGAGTTTGGAAATTCTAACCCAAGATACTTTAAAAACATAATTAATGCAATTGAAGATATAAAAAATGAAACTTCACTTGATGAATTTACTACATTAACAGAAGCAACCCATTGGTCTGGCACAACATATGGCGAAGAATCTAAACTAATTACAGAATATTCTGTACCTATGTTAGACATAGAGATAGGAAGTAGTAGTGATAGTTTTAATAATAAGGTGGCAATACAAGTATTAGCAAAAGCACTGGTTAGAGTATTTGATAATGATGAACCTTTAAAAACTTTATTATGTGTTGGAGGGGTTCATTTTGAAAAATCTTTTGCAGATATTATAAAAAATAAAGAATATAACATATCAATTGGACATGTACTGCCAAATCAGTGGATTGTAAGTGGGATGTATGATGATGAATTTGGATTTGAAAAATTAGAGAAATGTGTAAATAGTATTGAAGATGGAATTGATGGTATAGTTTTTCATGATAAATTAAAAGGTACTTATAAAGAGCAATGTCGTAAATTAGGTGAAAAACTTAATGTCCCTGTATTTAAACATAAAATATTAAAAAATCCAAAAGATTTGCCTATATGGTAGCTATATAATCAATATAAATAATAAGTCAGATTAATTTTTAAGTGAGGTCAAAAATGATATTATCTTATTTTGCATTATTAATTAGAGTAGTGCTATTAGCTTTTGAGAGAGTAGTTGTAAGGTTATTAGGCGATGAAGAAGGTGATATTTATAAAAATATAGCTTCATCATTTTTATTTTTCTTTATTGGAGGAGTATGTTTACTTCCATTTAGTTTAACGTATAAAGTTAGTGATTGGTCATTTTTAATACCATGTTATATAAGTAGCTTAGTTTACTCAATTGGCTCAGTAGCATATGTGACATCTTTAGCAACTGGTGAAGTTTCACTTGTGACTCCAATAAACAGTCTAAATTCATTGTTTCTATTACTTTTATCAGTTATATTTTTAGGTGAAGGTTTAAGTTTAGCCAAAGTTGCAGGAATCATAGTTATGATTGGTGGAGTGTTCATATTAAAAAAAGTAAGTTCTTTTCTAAAAAATGTATCCGTAATTTTTAACAACTTGCCATGTAGACTAATGTTTTTGTACATATTTTTACAATCAGTAGGGAGAGTGCTGGATAAGGCTTTTTTTGTACAAGTATCTCCTATACTATATTCGACTATACTTTATTTCTTTGTGGGATTAAATCTATTTGTATTCTTAGCATTTAAAAAGAAGCAAAAAGTAATTTATGAGATTTTTAGTAATAAAAAAGGTCTTTCAATTGTAAGTGGTGCTATTAATGGATATTCTTATTTAGCATTATTAATCGCTTTAAATAATCTAGAGCTTAGTATAGCTGAACCGTTTTCTCAGGTATCTATGATAATAACTTTGATACTTGCTCATTTTATATTCAAAGAAAATATAAAAGAAAAAATACCAGGTTCAATTTTAATACTAATTGGTGGATGGCTATTGTTACTTTAATCGTTCCATTAATTAAAAAGAAGTAATAAAGAAGTATAGATAATTAAAGTCAGTTTAATAAATAGCTAATACATAATTAATAAATAGGGAATATAAACATATTTATTTAGATAAATTCGTTTATATTCCCTATTTTGGTTATATTGATTTTTATATTTGATATAATATGAATCTCACAGATTATTAGTTCTTATGTCTAACTCTTAGTGGTATATCAAGTTCTTTTGCTAATTGCTTAGATTCTTCTATTTCTTCTGGAGATATTTCATCTACTACTGAGAAAGCCACCTCTTTTATATGTTTTTTGCAATCTCTTGCGAAATCTAACATATAATCAAATGATTTCTCCCCAAACTTTGGTTGTGTAACTCTATTATATGCTTCTTTATTTGGAGCATTAAGGCTTATTGATACTGCATCTATAACATCTTTTAATAGGATAGCTGTTTTTTTATTGTGTATTAAATCACTTAAACCATTTGTATTTATTCTTGTCTTTATGTTACTTTTTTCTTTTATAAACTTAGCAACTTCTACTAATTCATTTATTCTCATTAATGGTTCACCATATCCACAAAAGACAATTTCATCGTAGTCGTCTAAATTGTATTTGTTGAAGGCTTCTTTTACTTCGTCTATACTTGGTTCATGTTCCAACCATAGACTACCACTATTTGCTACTTCATCTTTTTCATTTCTTATGCAAAAAACACAACTACATGGACATGTATTAGTTATATTTACATAGATACTATTTTCAATTGTATATAAGATATTCATAATTTTCCCTCCATAAATTTAAATTCTTAATTAAAATAACGTCTTTTAAAGTCAAGTTTATCAAGTGCTATACCTAAAATTATAAAGACAATAAAACTTCCTATTGGCTGTAATAAACCGAGTAAGCTCATTATAAATGCACTTGTAAAGCTTCCAATGATTATTCCTTCAGCAAACATGTATAAGACTAACCCTACTATACCCGCTATAATCGAAGCAATTATATTTCTTTTATTTATTATCTTGTCACTTTTAGAAGTGAAAAATAATACAAGTATTGGCTTTATGATTATAGTTGGTATTACCCAAATAGCAGCACCTGTAGATAAATCAGCTAGACCAGCACCTATTGCAGAGGCTGCTATAGCGTAGTTTGTTGGTAAGATGGTTGCAGCAAGATAAATAAAAGCATCTCCTATATGAACATATCCATTATTTCCACCCACTGGGATATGTAGTATATACGCTATTGTCAAACATATTATGGATGCAAATAACGCAGAAGTAACAATATAGGTCGTTTTTTTAGAAGTAACTTTATTCATTTTTTCCAATATACTCCCTCCCTAGAAATCCAAAACTAAGATAATTGTAATGTTTTCTTATACATATATTAATATTAATCATACAATTTTCATAGTTTGTTTAGTGTTTTTTTTGTAAAATATAGATTGTACCCATTCAAATGTATATAAATAGAAACGTGGAATAGAGTAGTAGGCAAAGTAGAATATAATATGTGATGTATTAGAAGTGGATAAATTAGAGATAAAAAAATAATATAAGAGAGTCTACCCAATAGACTCTCTTATATTTGGGAAATTAAAGGCTATTTTGTTAGATAATAGCTAATTAATAAAAAAATATATTTATAAAATACTAATTTACTCTATTAGTAGCAGTTCCTGTTTCTATAACTTCTACAGCACTACTTAAACTAGAATAAACTATATTTTCTATCGCTGTACTAGTGAAGAAACCAAGGTGATGAGTGAATATAACTTGTTCCATAGAAAGAAGTTTGTTTATTTCTGGGTCAGTTAATTCGCCTGGATTCATCTTTTTATTTAAGAATAATCCTTCAGTTTCAAATGTATCAAGGGCAGCAGCTCTTATTTTTCCTGATTCTAGTGCTTCTATTAAGTCCCCTGTCTTAATTAAACCACCACGACCAGTATTTACTATATAAGCTCCATCCTTCATTATAGCTAGAGTATCTTTGTTTATCATATGTTTTGTTCCTTCAAGTAAAGGAGTATGTAATGTTATAAGGTCAGCTTCTTTTAAAAGGTCCTCTAAAGTATCTTTATAAGTTAATATATCATTTAAATCATTATTTGGATATTGGTCAAATGCAATTACGTTAGCCCCTAAGCCTTTGAATAGTTTTGCAGAAGTAGCACCTATTTTTCCAGTACCTATAACACCTACTGTAATAGATCTAACTTCTGTCCCAAGAAGTTCAGCTATCCAACGATAGTCACCTTCACAGACTTTTTTCTTTACTAAAGGAGTTTTTCTTAAAAGGTTCATAGCTTGAGTAACAGCTAATTCAGCTATTGCATTAGGTGAATAAGAAGGAACATTAGTAACAATAAGTCCATTTTCATTAACTAAACCAAAATGTATCATATCCATTCCTGCAGTTCTTGAAGCTATAACTTTAACCCCAGCATCTTTTAAAGTCTCATAAATATAAGGGTTATCTATATAGTTAGTTTGTTGTATAGATATACCATCATACCCTTTAGCTTTAACCACATTTTCTTCAGTCATGTTTTCAGGATAAATATCCACTTGAACATCCTTATGCTCTTCAGACCATTGTTTTATTACTGGTTCTTCATAATCGCGTGCTCCAAATACTAGTATTTTCATATCAATACCCTCCTGTAATTATTAAATTATATGGTAATCTTTCATTTAGAAATAATATGTAACATATAAGGCTATGTTTTTTATACAAAATTTTTAAGGTTAAAAATTTAGTTTTGAAATTGTTTTCCCTGTCATATTTCGATATTTAGTTATTTTTTATTTAATGTAATAATTGCTTTAAAAATTTATCAAAGAAATTGTTATTTTTTAGATTAAATATTATTAAAAATTTATCTAAGTTTGAAATTAGTTAACTAACTTGCTGATTAATTACAATGATAACATGTGTTTTTGAGTTTAGCAATGAAAACTTTTTTTGAAATGTCAAGCTTTTTCACAAAAAAATATATAAAAAAAACTTTTATATGCATAGAAAGGATGGCAAAATGCAATGGAGAGTTGCATAATGCCACGATATGAAAATAATAATTCAATTGTATATTGTTAAAAAACATTCAAATCAAGCGATATTTTGCTTAAATATAAAGTTGGCACGATAAATGCTTAACAATATAGGTGTAAGACAATAAAACAATAAAAAATAATTTTAATAATTTTTAAGTTATTTTAGATAAGATTAGGAACTTTGACATCAAATAGTTAATATCAGAAAAAGGTATTTCATGAGTGATTTAATCGAAATTTTATAATTGATACTATTAAGGAGGAAAACGTTATGCTTTTAGAAGGAGTTAAAGTAGTAGAACTTTCAAGTTTCATCGCAGCACCATGTTGTGCAAAAATGTTAGGTGACTGGGGTGCAGAGGTTATTAAGATTGAACCTATAGAAGGTGATGGAATAAGAGTTATGGGTGGAACATTTAAATCTCCAGCATCAGATGATGAAAACCCTATGTTTGAATTAGAAAATGGAAATAAAAAGGGTGTAAGTATTAATATAAAATCAAAAGAAGGAGTAGAAATATTACATAAATTATTATCAGAAGCAGACATATTTGTAACTAATGTTAGAGTTCAAGCATTAGAAAAAATGGGTATAGCTTATGACCAAATAAAAGATAAATATCCAGGATTAATATTCTCTCAAATATTAGGATATGGTGAAAAAGGACCTTTAAAAGATAAACCAGGATTTGACTACACTGCATACTTCGCAAGAGGAGGAGTTAGCCAATCTGTTATGGAAAAAGGAACATCTCCAGCAAATACAGCAGCAGGATTTGGTGACCACTATGCAGGTCTAGCATTAGCAGCAGGAAGTTTAGCAGCATTACATAAAAAAAGTCAAACTGGCAAAGGTGAAAGAGTAACAGTAAGTCTTTTCCATACAGCTATATATGGAATGGGAACAATGATAACAACAGCACAATACGGAAATGAAATGCCTTTATCAAGAGAAAATCCAAACAGCCCATTAATGACTACATATAAATGTAAAGATGGAAGATGGATTCAATTAGCTTTAATACAATACAACAAGTGGTTAGGCAAATTCTGTAAGGTTATAAATAGAGAATATATATTAGAAGACGATAGATACAATAACATAGATTCAATGGTTAATCATGTTGAAGATTTAGTTAAGATAGTTGGAGAAGCTATGTTAGAAAAAACATTAGATGAGTGGTCAGCTCTATTAGAAGAAGCAGACTTACCATTTGAAAAAATCCAAAGCTGTGAAGACTTATTAGATGACGAACAAGCTTGGGCAAACGACTTCTTATTTAAGAAAACATATGATAGCGGAAATACAGGTGTCTTAGTTAATACTCCAGTTATGTTTAGAAATGAAGGAATAAAAGATTATACACCAGCACCAAAAGTAGGTCAACATACTGTAGAAGTATTAAAATCTTTAGGTTATGATGAAGAAAAAATAAATAACTTCAAAGATAGTAAAGTTGTAAGATACTAATTAGTAATTCTAGATTTTATAAAAGGAGAATGCTAAAGATGTACACAATGGGATTAGATATAGGTTCAACTGCATCAAAGGGAGTAATTTTAAAAGATGGAGAAGATATTGTAGCTTATGAGACAATATCTTCTGGTACTGGGACTACTGGACCATCAAGAGTTTTAGAAAAATTATATGGCAAGACTGGTCTTGCAAGAGAAGACATTGAAAAAGTTGTAGTTACAGGATATGGAAGAATGAATTATTCAGATGCTGATAAGCAGATAAGTGAATTAAGCTGTCATGCCAGGGGAGTAAACTTCATAATTCCAGAGACAAGAACCATTATTGACATAGGTGGTCAAGATGCAAAGGTATTAAAGTTAGATAATAATGGAAGACTACTAAACTTTCTTATGAATGACAAGTGTGCTGCTGGTACAGGAAGATTTTTAGATGTAATGGCAAAGATAATAGAGGTTGATGTATCTGAACTCGGAAGTATATCTATGAATTCTCAAAATGAAGTGTCAATAAGCAGTACATGTACAGTATTTGCAGAGTCTGAGGTTATATCACATTTATCTGAAAATGCAAAAATTGAAGATATAGTGGCAGGTATTCATACTTCAGTAGCAAAGAGAGTTTCTAGCCTAGTAAAAAGAATAGGAGTACAAAGAAATGTAGTTATGGTTGGTGGAGTTGCTAGAAATAGTGGTATCGTAAGAGCTATGGCAAGAGAAATCAACACAGAAATTATTGTACCTGATATACCTCAATTAACGGGCGCTTTAGGAGCAGCATTATACGCTTTTGATGAGGCGAAAACATCACAAAAAGAAGTGAAAAATATATAAAAAGAGGGATGAAAATGTCTGAAAAAAAAGAAGCTAGAGTAGTAATAAATGATTTATTAGCTGAACAATATGCAAATGCATTTAAAGCTAAAGAAGAAGGAAGACCTGTAGGTTGGTCAACATCAGTATTTCCTCAAGAATTAGCAGAAGTATTTGACTTAAATGTATTATATCCAGAAAACCAAGCAGCTGGGGTAGCGGCTAAAAAAGGTTCTTTAGAATTATGTGAAATGGCTGAATCTAAAGGATATTCTATCGACCTATGTGCATATGCAAGAACAAATTTTGGTCTTTTAGAAAATGGTGGCTGTGAAGCTTTAGATATGCCAGCTCCAGATTTCCTACTTTGCTGTAACAATATATGTAACCAAGTTATAAAATGGTATGAAAATATTTCAAGAGAATTAGATATACCTCTAATAATGATTGATACAACTTTCAATAATGAAGATGAAGTTACTCAATCAAGAATTGATTATATTAAAGCTCAATTTGAAGAAGCTATAAAGCAATTAGAAATTATATCAGGAAAGAAATTTGACCCTAAGAAGTTTGAAGAAGTAATGAAAATATCAGCTGAGAATGGAAGACTATGGAAATACTCTATGAGTTTACCAGCAGATTCTTCTCCTTCACCAATGAATGGATTTGACTTATTTACTTACATGGCTGTAATAGTTTGTGCTAGAGGTAAAAAAGAAACTACAGAAGCATTTAAGTTACTTATAGAAGAATTAGAGGACAACATGAAAACTGGTAAATCTTCTTTCAGAGGAGAAGAAAAATACAGAATAATGATGGAAGGTATACCTTGTTGGCCATATATAGGATACAAAATGAAAACATTAGCTAAATTTGGAGTTAACATGACAGGTAGTGTTTACCCACATGCTTGGGCATTACAATATGAAGTTAATGATTTAGATGGAATGGCAGTAGCATACAGTACTATGTTTAACAATGTAAACTTAGACCGTATGACAAAATATAGAGTTGATTCTTTAATAGATGGTAAATGTGATGGAGCATTCTATCATATGAACAGAAGCTGTAAACTTATGAGTTTAATACAATATGAAATGCAAAGAAGAGCAGCTGAAGAAACTGGATTACCATATGCTGGATTTGATGGTGACCAAGCAGATCCTAGAGCTTTTACTAATGCTCAATTTGAAACAAGAATTCAAGGTTTAGTTGAAGTAATGGAAGAAAGAAAAAAACTTAATAGAGGTGAGATATAATGGAAGCTATTTTATCTAAAATGAAAGAAGTAGTTGAAAATCCAAATGCGGCTGTAAAAAAATATAAAGATGAAACTGGTAAAAAAGCTATAGGTTGTTTCCCAGTTTACTGCCCAGAAGAGATTATACATGCAGCTGGAATGCTTCCAGTTGGTATATGGGGAGGACAAACAGAATTAGATTTAGCTAAACAATATTTCCCTGCATTTGCATGTTCAATAATGCAATCATGTTTAGAATATGGATTAAAAGGTGCTTATGATGAATTATCTGGAGTTATTATACCAGGTATGTGTGATACATTAATTTGTCTAGGACAAAACTGGAAATCAGCAGTACCTCATATAAAATATATATCATTAGTACATCCACAAAATAGAAAACTTGAAGCTGGTGTAAAATACCTAATCAGTGAGTACAAAGGTGTAAAAAGAGAGCTTGAAGAAATATGTGGTTATGAAATAGAAGAAGCAAAAATTCATGAAAGTATAGAAGTTTACAATGAACATAGAAAAACTATGAGAGACTTTGTTGAAGTAGCTTATAAACATTCTAATACTATAAAACCATCAGTAAGAAGCTTAGTAATCAAAAGTGGATTCTTTATGAGAAAAGAAGAACACACTGAATTAGTAAAAGAATTAATAGCAAAATTAAATGCTATGCCAGAAGAAGTCTGTTCTGGAAAGAAAGTTTTATTAACAGGTATAGTAGCTGATTCTAAAGATATATTAGATATTTTAGAAGACAACAATATATCAGTTGTAGCAGATGATTTAGCTCAAGAAACAAGACAATTCAGAACAGATGTACCAGCAGGTGATGATGCGTTAGAAAGATTAGCAAGACAATGGTCAAACATAGAAGGATGTTCATTAGCTTATGACCCTAAGAAAAAACGTGGGTCACTTATAGTAGATGAAGTTAAAAAGAAAGATATAGATGGTGTTATCTTCTGTATGATGAAGTTCTGTGACCCAGAAGAATACGATTATCCTTTAGTTAAAAAAGATATAGAAGATAGTGGAATACCTACTTTATATGTTGAAATTGACCAACAAACTCAGAATAATGAACAAGCCAGAACTCGTATTCAAACTTTTGCTGAGATGATGAGTTTAGCGTAAGTTCATTAAAATAAATTTACTATAAAATGTGAAAATTGGAGGAAGCTATGTTATATAACAAAGAACAAGAACTTTTAAGAAAAGCAGTAAGAGATTTTGTTAGTAAAGAATTAGATACTTTACCAGCAGAAATGGATAAAACAGGTGTAATGCCTAAGGAATTAATCAAAAAGTTAGCTGAAACAAAATTTATAAGCAGTAATATTCCAGAAGAGTATGGTGGTGGGGGAGCAGGATATGTTTCTTATGCTATCATAATGGAAGAAATAGCTAGAAGATGTGCATCAACAGCTACTTTTGTTACAGCTGGTTCTTCTCTTGCTACATTACCAATACTTTACAATGGTACTGAAGAGCAAAAACAAAAATACTTAAAAGGTTTAGCAACAGGTGAATTAATAGGAGCATTTGGTTTAACTGAGCCAGGAGCTGGTTCTGATGCAGGTGGGCAACAAACAACAGCAGAATTAGTTGGAGACCACTACATCTTAAATGGTAGAAAAACTTTCATAACTAATGGACCATTCTGCGACATAGCTATAGTAATAGCAGTTACAGATAGAAGTAAAGGTCTTAGAGGTACATCAGCATTTATAGTAGAAAGTAAATGGGACGGTTTCTCGACAGGAGCTCATGAAGATAAAATGGGTATAAGAGGAACTGAAACTTCTGACTTAATATTTGAAAATGTTAAAGTTCCAAAAGAAAACCTTATAGGAAAAGAAGGTAATGGATTTAAAATAGCAATGGGTACTTTAGAAGTAGGTAGAATAGGTGTTGCTGCTCTAGCTCTAGGAATTGCTCAAGGTGCTTTAGATGAAGCTGTTAAATATACAAAACAAAGAGTTCAATTTGGTAAGCCTATAGCTAAATTCCAAAATACTCAATTTACTATAGCTGATATGGAAACAAAAGTTTGTGCAGCTAGAGGATTAGTTTACGATGCAGCACAAAAGAGAGATGCAGGAATGAGAGTTGCTCAAGAATCTGCAATGGCTAAATACTATGCAGCAGAAGTTGCAAATGAAGTTGCTTACAAAGCATTACAACTTCATGGTGGATATGGATTCATAAAAGATTATGAAATCGAAAGAATGTACAGAGACGCTAGAATCGTATCAATATACGAAGGAACATCAGAAGTTCAAAAAATGGTAATTTCATCAAACGTATTAAAATAATAAATAATCTAATGAAATTGGAGGTATAGACTTTGAAAATATTAGTTTGCGTAAAACAAGTTCCAGATACTAACGAAGTAAGAATAAATAAAGAAACAGGTACTCTTATAAGAGATGGAGTTCCAAGTATATTAAACCCAGATGATGCTAATGCATTAGAGGAAGCTTTAAAAATTAAAGATGAGCATGATGATGTAACTATAACAGTTATAACAATGGGACCTCCTCAAGCAGACTTTATGCTAAGAGAGTGTTTAGCTATGGGTGCTGATGATGCAATATTATTAAGTGATAGAGCATTTGGAGGAGCTGATACTTGGGCTACATCAAATACTATTGCAGCAGGTATAGCTAAAGTTGGAGATTATGACATAATATTTGCAGGAAGACAAGCAATAGATGGAGATACTGCACAAGTTGGACCACAAATTGCAGAGAAATTAGACATTCCTCAAGTTACATATGTACAAGACTTCAAAATAGAAGGAAAAGATATAATAGTTCAAAGACAATTAGAAGATGGATATGAATTAATAAAAGTAAGTACACCTGTACTTTTAACAGCAGTAAAAGAGTTAAATGCACCTAGATACATGTCTGTTGATAAAATAGTAAAAGCATATAAACATGATGTAAAAGTTTGGACAATTGATGATTTAGATGTAAATAAAGAAGAGGTTGGTTTAAAAGCATCACCAACTAAAGTATTTAGATCATTTACTCCTGAGCCAAGAGGAAAAGGAGAAATCTTAGAAGGTAAAGCTGATGAAATAGCTAACAAAATAATAATCGGTCTAAAACAAAAGCACATTATATAAGTTGGAGGAGTACAAACTATGAATGATATAAAAGATTTAAGTTCTTATAAAAACGTATGGATATTTGCAGAACAAAGAGAAGGAAAAATAGCTCCAGTAGTTATCGAATTATTAGGAGAAGGAAGAAAATTAGCTACAGAAGTAGATGCTGAGCTTTGTGCAGTATTATTAGGAAAAGATGTTGATGGATTAGCTAAAGAGTTAATCACTTTTGGAGCAGATAAAGTTTATGTTGCAGATGATGCTCTTTTAGAAAAATATACAACTGATGCATATACAAAAGTAATAAAAGATGCAATAGATGAAATAAAACCAGAAATAATGCTTTTCGGAGCAACTCATATAGGTAGAGATTTAGCACCTAGAATAGCTTCAAGAGTTGGAACTGGATTAACAGCTGACTGTACTAAGTTAGAAATAGACCCAGAAGATAAGAAAATAAAACAAACTCGTCCAGCATTTGGTGGAAACATAATGGCTACAATCATATGTCCAAACCATAGACCTCAAATGTCTACAGTTAGACCTGGTGTTATGGATAAAGCTGAACAAGACGAAACAAGAACTGGTGAAGTTATAGCATTAGACTATAAAATAACTCAAGATGATATAAGAACTACTGTTTTAGAAACAGTTAAAACTAAAAAAGATTTAGTATCTCTTACAGATGCAAATGTTATAGTATCAGGTGGTTTAGGATTAGGTGGACCAGAAGGATTTGAAATGCTTAAGAAATTAGCTGACAAATTAGGTGGAGTAGTTGGTTCTTCTCGTGCAGCTGTAGATGCTGGATGGATAGACCATTCTCACCAAGTAGGTCAAACAGGAACTACTGTTAAGCCAAACCTATACATAGCTTGTGGTATATCAGGAGCAATACAACATTTAGCAGGTATGCAATCATCAGATTTCATAATTGCTATAAACAAAAACCCAGCAGCTCCAATTTTAGAAATCGCTGATTATGGAGTAGTTGGAGATTTACATGAAATAGTACCAATGCTTATAGATAAATTAGATAGCGTTGATGATTTATTAGAAGCTATAAAAGCTTAATTGATACAAATTATATAAATATTACTGATTGAATAAGTCTTATTAGTTAGTAACATGATTATTAACCCTTTGATAAGTTGTTGCTAGTTTGTATTTGTCAGTTATTAAAAAGTCTGTTTGAATAAAATTTTACAATACAAGATAATCTAGATAATCCTTATATGTGTATTGCTTACAAAATGTGAGTCATACCCTATAAGGATTATCTTTATTTTTTTTGAATAAATCTTAAATTTAATTAAATTGTACTAAATAGACAAATAATTACTAAATGTGTGATAAAATACAATTAAAAGCAAAATGAAATTTTTAACAAACTATAATCATTAAAATTATATCTTAGTTACATTTTAATGAAGGAAGCTATTTAAAAAGACAAATATTACGAGGAGTTGGTTGTATGTGCTAATGGTATTTATTGTAAGCAAACAATAAATTTTGTATGTAGTTCAATAAATTACTTAATGAAAGGTGCGAATATTAATGGATAATAATTTAATAGGGCTTATAGAACATGTAGAAAATCCAGCTATTTTATGTAAGGAATCAGGCGAAATAATATATTGTAATCATCTAATAGATAGTATTTTTAGTTTTCTAGATATAAAAAAGCCTAAAAATATAAATGAATTAGATTCTAACTTTGACAAAAAAGAAATTCTGACAGATAGTAAAAAGAAAATAGCTTTCAGAGAATTAAGAATGAATGCACATATATACAATATGAAAGATAATAATAATGAAAATACTATAGTTTATTTATTTGAGAAATCTGTAATATCGGATAAAGTAGTTGAGGATATAATAGAACATATAGATGAAGTTGTCGTTGTATTTAACAAAGATGGGGTAATTGAAAAGATGAATAATGTCAGTGATGAGATATTACCTTTTAAAAGAACTGAAGTACTTGGTAGAAATATAACGGACCTTGTAAGACAAGGATTAGTAGAAGAACCAATAATATTAAATATGCTTAAAGTGAAGAAAAAGATTTATAGAAATATCGTTTACCCTGATGGAAAACTTATTGCCTATACAGCAGTTCCAAGATGGGACTCTAAAGGAAAACTTACAGGAGGAGTACTTACAGGAAGAGATATTTCAAGGGTCATTAAGCTTGAATCTCAGATAAGATATAGTGATATGTCAGAGGATACAGAGTATATAAGTCAAAGTAAGATTATGGATAACATAAAAAAAGTTGTCAAGAGAGCTGCAGCTTCGGATTCTTCTATATTTATAAATGGAGAATCAGGTGTAGGAAAAGAAATAATAGCAAGAACTATCTATAAGTACAGTTCAAGAAGGGAAAAACCTTTTATCGCAATAAACTGTGGAGCTATACCAAATGAACTATTAGAATCAGAGTTTTTTGGATATGAAGAAGGTTCTTTTACTGGAGCTAAGAAAAAAGGTAAAAAGGGACTTTTTGAAGAGGCAAACGGTGGAACTATCTTTTTGGATGAGATAGGTGAGTTACCAATGCAGATGCAAAAAAAATTACTTAGAGTTATACAAGAAAATACGATTACTAGAATAGGTGGTAGCAAACCTATAAAGATAGATGTTAGATATATAAGTGCTACTAATATTTCTCATGAAGACCTTAGAAATAACCTTAAATTTAGACAAGATTTATACTATAGATTGAGTGTTATTCCAGTAAAAATACCACCACTTAGAGAGAGAAAAGAAGATATAGTACCATTAGTAAATTATTTCTTAAAGCTTTACAATGAAAAGTATAATAGAGAAGTAGAAGTTTCACCTAAGGTTATTGAATTATTGGAAGAATATTCTTGGCCAGGTAACATAAGAGAATTGAAAAATATCATTGAAAGATTCGTAGTTTTATCAGCTAAAAATGTAATTGGAGAAGATGAATTTAATATGCTTATAAATCTAGATATGATTGATAATGAAACAGATGATTTATCACCAATAGTGGTAAATGGAATTATGAATCTTAATGATGCATATAAAATAGTAGACCAAATAATGATAAGTAAGGCTATAAATAAGTATGGTTCAATAACAAAGGCTGCTGAAGTTATAGGTATATATCCTTCTACTATTCATAGAAAGATAAAAAGTGGACACATTCATGTATAGTCAATTAGCTTAGAAAAGTAATTAGAATTGATGGAGTCTTACTTTTTAAGAGCTAATGATGGTCGATTACATAGAAAGCATAAACTGTTTGGCATAACTTAAAAAAAGAATAGATTAAGTTATGTTGATTTTGGACAACCTTTTTGGGAAATGTATGTACAACTTAAAAGAGATGGCTTAGAAATAAAATTAATTATTCCAAGTCATCTCTTTTCTTTTATAAATATTTAAAAGTTATATTAGTTTATAGAGTTAGCAGAACCTAAAACATCATCTATTTTGCTTTCAACTACAGCTTGTATAGCATCTCTACCAGCACCAATGTATTTTCTTGGGTCAAATTCTTTTGGATTTTCAGCTAAGAATTTTCTGATAGCAGCAGTCATAGCTAGTCTTAAGTCAGTATCCATGTTTATTTTACAAACAGCCATAGAAGATGCTTTTCTTAACATTTCTACAGGTACACCTTTAGCTCCAGCTATATTTCCACCAAATTCATTACATGTAGCAACTGCATTTTGGTCAACAGCAGATGCACCATGAAGAACTATTGGGAAACCTGGTAATTTGCTTTGGATTTCTTCTAGTATGTCGAATCTTAATTTAGCTTCTCCTTTGAATTTGAAAGCTCCATGAGAAGTTCCTATAGCTATTGCTAATGAATCAACTCCTGTTCTTTCAACAAACTCAACAGCTTCAGCTGGTTGAGTATATTTGTGAACATCAGAAGTAACATCATCTTCTGTTCCAGCTAAAACACCAAGTTCTGCTTCAACAACAACACCTTTAGAGTGTGCATATTCAACAGCTTCTTTAGTTATTCTAACATTTTCTTCAAAGTCAAAATGAGAACCATCTATCATAACTGAAGAGAAACCAGCATCAATACAAGTTTTAATAGCATCCATATTTGGGCCATGGTCTAAGTGAAGAGCTACGTCTACACCTATTTCATCAGAAGCAACTTTAACCATTTCAACTAATGTATGAGGTCCAGCATATTTAACAGCTGACATAGAAGCTTGTATCATAACATAAGAATTTTTAGCTTTAGCAGCTTTTAAAACACCTTGTAATTGTTCTAAGTCACTTATGTTAAATGCACCTATAGCAAATCCACCTTCATAAGCTTTTTTAAACATTTCTTTTGTAGTAATTAATGCCATTTTAAAACTCCTCCTATTAACTTTTAAAATTTACCCATCACTTATATTATAACGTTAAATCAAAAAAAGTATATAGTAAATTGTAATAACTATAAATTACAAGTATAATGTTAAATATAAGATAATAGGATTAGATAAAATAATAAAAAATATGAACGTTTTAAGAAGAATTAAGATAAAGGAGACCTAACAATGCCACAGATAAAAATAAGAGGAATTAATGAAAATGATATATGCAAAATAAGTGAAAAGATGATAGATGATTTAGTTGAAGCTGTAAAATGCCCAAGAGATTATTTTGAAATAGAATGTATAAAGTCAGTTGCAATAAGAGATGGTAAAATAGCAGATGTATATCCTTTTGTTGAAGTAGCTTGGTTTGATAGAGGGCAAGAAGTACAAGATATAGTAGCAAGAATAATAACTGATAGTATAAGAAATAATTTAGATGTAGAAAGTATGGATTTAGCATTTACAGTATTTGAAAAAGAAAAATATTATGAGAATGGAGAACATTTTTAATGGCTAAAAAGCAACGTATAGATAAAATTCTTTCAAATTTAGGTTATGGAAGTAGAAGTGAAATAAAGAAGTATTGTAAGCAGGGGTCTGTAGTAGTAAATGGGAGTGAAGTTTCAAATCCAGGAACTCAAGTAGACACTGAAAATGATGAAATATTGTTTAATGGAGAAGAAGTTATATATAGAGAATATATATATTTAATGATGAATAAACCAGATGGATATATATCAGCAACTACTGATAAATATGACCCAACGGTTTTAGATTTAATTGATTTATCATACTTAGCTTTTGAACCATTTCCTGTTGGAAGGTTAGATAAAGACACAGAGGGATTATTAGTTTTAACTAATGATGGGAAGCTTTCTCATAGAGTTTTATCTCCTAAGAAGCATGTGCCTAAGACTTATTATGCAAAAATTGATGGAGTAGTTACTGAAGAAGATGTAGAAGCTTTTTTAGAAGGTGTAGTGCTTGATGATGGATATAAAACTATGCCATCTCAGTTAAATATATTAAAGAGTGATGATGAATCAGAGATAGAACTTACAATACATGAAGGTAAGTTTCACCAAGTAAAAAGAATGTTTGAAAGTGTAGGCAAAAAAGTAGTATACTTAAAAAGATTGTCTATGGGTAATTTAAAATTGGATGAGAGCCTAGAATTAGGTGAGTATAGAGAGTTAACAGATGAAGAAGTAAAGATGATTGAAGAAAGATAATATAATAAATTGGAGGAAGGTTTGTGAAGAAAAAGGATATTGTAGAATTTGAAATAGATAAAATGGAATTTGGTGGTACATCATTAGGCCAAATTGGAGACAGAGTTATTCACATGAAGGGTGGAATAAGTGGTCAAAAGGTAAGAGCTGGTGTTAAAAAAGTTAGAAGTAAGAAAGCCGAAGTTAAGATGATAGAATTATTAGAGTACTCACCACTTGAAACTGAAGAAGCTTGCAAGCACTTTAGAGAGTGTGGAGGATGTACATTACTATCAGTACCATATGAAAAGCAATTGGAAATAAAAGAAAAACAAGTTATGGATTTATTCTTAAAGCAAGATTTATTTGGATTTCAATTTTTAGGGATAGAAGGAAGTCCAGAAAACAAATATTATAGAAATAAGATGGAGTATACTTTTGGAGATGAAGTAAAAAATGGACCTTTGACATTAGGGCTTCATAAAAAAGGAAAGCATATAGATATACAAACTGTTGAGGAGTGTATGTTAGTTGATGAGGACTTCTCAAAAATATTAGTTTCTAGTGTAGAGTTTTTTAATGAAAAAGAGCTTCCTTATTATAGAACAATGAATCATAAAGGATATCTGAGACATCTTGTAGTTAGAAAAGGGATTCATACTAATGAGATTATGGTTAATATAGTAACTTCTTCTCAAGAAGATTTTGACATGAACGAATTTAAGGACATGCTTTTAGGGATTGATTTCAAAGCTGAGTTAGTAGGGATACTTCATACTATTAATGATGGTTTAGCAGATGCAGTCCAATGTGATGAGTTAAGAGTGTTGTATGGAAGAGATTACATACAAGAAGAAATTTTAGGTCTTAAATTTAAGATTTCTCCATTTTCATTTTTCCAAACTAATACTAAGGGAGCCGAGGTTCTTTATAGTATTGCTAGAGAGTTTATTGGAGATTACAATGACAAGGTTGTGTTCGACTTGTATAGTGGGACTGGTTCTATTGGACAGGTTATGGCTGGTGCAGCTAAGAAGGTGTATGGTATTGAGATAGTCGAGGAAGCTGTTGTTGCGGCTAATGAGAATGCTAAGTTGAATGGGCTTACTAATTGTGAGTTTATTGCTGGGGATGTGGCGAAGGTTGTTAAGGATTTGAAGGACAAGCCTGATTTGATTATTGTTGACCCTCCTAGACCAGGTATTCATAAGGATGCTATTAGGGATATTTGTGGATTTGGCGCTAAGGAGATTGTTTATATTTCTTGTAATCCTAAGTCTTTGGTTGTGGATTTGGTTGATTTTAAGGGTTATGGTTATGAGATTAAGATGGTTAAGTGTATGGATATGTTCCCGAATACGCCACATGTTGAAACGGTGGCAAAGCTGGTTAAAAAGTAAGAAATAAAGTTCTTGAAAATGCCCATTTTACGGGGTTCTCAAGGGCTTTTTTATTTCATGGAGATTTAATTTTAAAGATTATGGACTGTGTTTTTGTTGATTTGGAGTTTTAATAGGGGTGAGAAGTAGAAAAAAGGTGTGGAGTTTTGCTAATAGAGTTTAACAATTTGGCAAAAGCATGAGCAAAAACTAAAGAATAATACCTTTTGCTAAAATATAATAAATCAGAATTATATAATGTGATTTAAAATAAAATTTTGAGAACTCGAAAAAAATATTGTACTTAAAAATATAGAGTGATAAAATATAAATAATAAGTTTAGTAAGAAGAGAGGTGCTAATGAGTGTCAATAAATTATAAAAGGTTATGGAAGATGTTAATTGATAAGGACATGTCTAAAGCAGATTTAAGAGAGAAAACAGGCATTGCACCTAGTACATTTTCTAAAATGTCGCGTAATGAGTATGTTTCAATGGAAGTTCTTGTTCGTATTTGCGATGCTTTAAGATGTCAACTAAGCGATATCGTGGAAGTTGAATTTCCGGAGGTGTCTAAAGAGCAATGAGCAAAAGAGGTAAAAGTCTAAAGATATTTCTTATGGATGGAGTAGCTACTGGTAGATGGATGTGTGAATTATCTAATTGGACTGGTAAGGCTTATAAAATCCCTAGAACGAGTTATAAAAAATGTATGGGTCGCGATGAACTGAGAAATCCTTCAGTATATTTTTTATTTGACTATGATGATGAGAATGGTAAGCCGCTTGTGTACATAGGAGAGACAGAGGATGCAATCCAACGATTAGGAGACCATATTAGAAGCGAAAATAAAAATTACTGGGTCGAAGCAATTGTTTTTATTAGTAAAGATGATCATTTAAATAAAGCACATATCAAATACTTAGAAAGTCGTTTTTATCAAATAGGTAAAGAGGCAGAGCGATATGAAATAATGAATTCTAATCCACCTAAGAAATCATCTGTTTCTGAAGCAGAAGAGAGTGAAATGGAGGAGTTTATTGATAATGTTAAACTGGTAGTTTCAGCTTTAGGGCATAAAGTATTTGAAACATTAGTTCCGGTCGTAGAAGTTGAGAAAAAGGAAACTGGAGAAGTATCAAGTGAGAATCTATATATTAAAAATAATAAAGGCTTATCAGCAACAGGTATAGTTGCTCCAGATGGGTTTATTGTACTAAAGGGTTCTGGTATTAATGACGCTTTATCAGAGAAGTCACTTTCAGATAATATTGTTAAGTTAAGAAAACAATACTTATCAGACGGAACGATAGAAAATGGTTAATTTACTAAAAATACATTATTCTCAAGTCCATCAGCTGCAGCTACTTTTATATGTGGGCAAAGTAGGAGTGGTCCTCAAATGTGGAAAAATAAAGATGGAAAGACATTAAAAGAAATAAGTGAAGAATAAAACTAAGGAGGAGTTGTAATGACAGATTCAAAATTAGCCCCTGTAATGTTTGATGATACATCAATAAATGTAAGTAAGGAAGTAGATTTGGTATTCTCAATAGCCAATACTCTTCGTGGAACATATAAGTCTGATAAATACAAAGATGTAATTATTCCTATGATTATTATTCGTAGACTAGAGTGTGCTCTTGAGCCAACTAAAATGAAGGTAGTAGAAATGTACGAAAGAAATCCTGGCACACCTGAACGTGTACTAATAAAAGCTTCAGGATTTCAATTTTATAATACTAGCAGATATACATTAAAGGAGCTATTAAATGATTCAACAAATATAGCAGCAAATTTCGTTAGTTATATAGAAGGATTTTCATCAAATGTTCAAGAGATTATAAGAAGTCTTGACTTTGAGAAAGAAATTGAGAAGATGGATAAAAACCACCGTCTATTAGGTGTTATAAAGAAGTTTTCAGAATTAGATCTTAATCCACACACAATAGATGGAATAAAGATGGGATATATGTTTGAAGAGATAATTCGTAAATTCTCTGAAAATGCAGAAGCTGGTGACCACTATACGCCGAGAGAGGTTATTAGATTATTAGTAAATATAATATTAGCAGAAGGCTGCGATGATCTTTATGAGGAGGGTAAAGTAACTACAGTTTTAGACATGGCATGCGGTACGGGTGGAATGTTATCTACAACTTTTGATTTTATTAGAAGACATAATCCAAATGCAGATGTAAGGTTGTTTGGACAAGAAATAAACCCGGAATCATATGCTATTTGCCTAGCAGATATATTGATAAAAGGACAAAATGCGGAGAACATTAAATTTCAAGATACTATGAAAAAGGATTCATTTGAAGAACAATCAATGAGAATTGTCATTGCAAATCCTCCATTTGGAACACCATGGGGAGGAAAGGATGCTGCTGAAGGGGTAGAAAAAGCAGTAAGAGCGGAAAATGCCAAAAAAGGAGGACGATTCGCAGCAGGTTTACCTGGTACTGGTGATATGCAATTATTATTTATGCAACATGCAATCCATAAAATGGATGAGAATTATGGAAGAGCAGCAATCATAACAAATGGATCACCACTATTTTCAGGGAATACAACTAGTGGGGAAAGTCAAATTAGAAGATATATGTTAGAGAATGACTTAGTCGAAGCGATAATAGCTTTGCCTAGCCAATTATTTTACAACACTGATATTGGTATCTATGCATTTATTTTATCTAAGAATAAGAGAAAAGAGAGAAAGGGAAAAGTACAGTTAATTAATGCTGTAGATATGTTTAAACCCCTTCGTAAATCTTTAGGGAAAAAGAGAAAAGAAATTTCACGTGATGATATTAAAACTATTACTGAGATTTATGCAGAATTTAAACCAAATAAATATTGTAAGATTTTTGATAATGAAGAGTTTATGTATAAAGAGTATGCTGTTTATCAACCTTTGCAAAGAACCGGAAAAATAACTGAAGAAACGATAGATTTATTGAAAAATAGTGCATTCTTTACAGCTAATGCTCATCTTTTTAATGGGAATGATTATGAAGAACTTTTAGAAATGAATCCACGAAGTGCTGCTGAAGAAAAGAAGTTTAAAAAGTTTGAACAAGGAAAAACATTTATAGAAAATATACTAGATATACTATCAAATAATATATCTGAAAAGGAATATAAAGATTACTCAACTTTTGTAAAATTATTAAAAGAGTTATTAGGAAAAGTTGAAGGTATGACTCCAAGTCGATTAGGAGCTATTGCAATGGAGTTATCATATATGGATAAGACTGCAATAGTTCAAAAAGATAAGAATAAAGAAGTAATATTTGATACCACAACTAAAGACATCGAATTAGTTAAATTAACACAGGCTATAGAAGAGTATTTTAAGGCAGAAGTATATCCTTTTATACCAGATGCTCATTATGTATATGAATTTGATGAAAGTAAAAAGGCTAGTGCAACTAATAAAGAAAAATTAGGAGCAGAGTTTCCAATTACTAGAATGTTTTATAAACATCATGAACCAGAAAAAGCAGATACTTTACTAAATCAGTTTATGGAATATGAAAAACAATTACAAGAATTGATTAAAAATATATAGAAAGTGAGGCTTGAATTATGGAAGAAAAAACAAAAAAAAGGCCTAGCGGACTAGAGTGGATAAAAGATATTCCATTTGATTGGGAATGCACTAAAGTAAAGTTCTTTTACAAATATCAAGCTGGTGGTACCCCAGATACCACAAACATGGAATTTTATGATGGTGATAATAAATGGGTAACTATAGGGGATATGAATAAAAAGTTTATTAATGATACTACTACTAAACTTACTGATAAGGGAATTAGAGAAGCAAATATTAAAATTTCTGAAAAAGGTAGTTTATTGTTTAGTTTCAAGCTTTCAATTGGTAAGGTTGCAATTTGTGATGAAGATTTATATACTAATGAAGCTATTATTACAATAAACTATAAAAATTGTTCTAATGATATAGGATATTTATACTATGCTATGCCTATTTTTGTTACAGAAAATGCAAATACTAATATTTATGGTGCAAAGCTACTTAATAAAGAATTAATCCAAAATGCTAAAATATTTATACCACCAATACAAGAGCAAAAAAAGATAGCAGAATTTTTAAATGTAAAGTGTAATGAAATAGATAGGGTAATATCAGTATTGGAATCTCAAGTTAAAACACTTAATAAGTTAAAAAAATCTATTATTATTGAAACAATTTCAATAGGTTTAAATAAGAATGTGGAATTTAAATCATCAGATACAGATTATTCTAAAAAATGTCCTAAACATTGGATACGAACAAGAGTAAAATTTCTTTGTGATATGAGAAGTGGTAGTGCTATTACAGCAGAAGAAATTGAAGATAGTGGAAAATATCTAGTTTATGGTGGAAATGGAATTAGAGGGTATTATTCTCAGTACACAAATTGTGGAGAGAATGTACTTATAGGTAGGCAAGGTGCATTATGTGGAAATGTTCATTATGCTAAAGGAAAGTATTGGGCATCTGATCATGCTATTGTTACTTATAATTACTCAAATGTAGACAATAAGTTTTTATATTATCTATTTAATGCTATGAATTTAAACCAATATTCACAGAGTGCGGCACAACCTGGATTAGCAGTTTCTACTATTCAGAGACTAAATGTATGTGTTCCTGAAACAATTATGGAACAACGAGATATTGTGGAGTATTTAGATAAAAAAATAAGTGCTATAGATGTATTAATAGAGAATAAGTTAAATTCAATTAAAACAATAGTTGAATATGAAAAATCATTAATATTTGAATATGTAACTGGTAAAAAAAGAGTATAGGGGGAAGGGGAACAATGCCTGTAAGAGCAGATCAATTAAAAGAGAAAGAGGATTTTCAGAAACTAATATTAGAGAGGTTAAAAGAGGATAATGGTTATATAATTCGTACATCAGATAAGTATGTTGCAGGATTAGCTATGGATGTGGAGATATTGTTACAGTTTCTAAATAATACACAACCTGAAACAATGGAAAAACTTCGTAAAATGTATAAGGAACGTACGGAGCAAACTGTTATTAATTATATTAATCAAGAAATTAATAAGAGTAGCCGTAGTCTTATTGATGTACTAAAGCATGGCGTAGAATTTGATAATGGTTCTACGTTGAAGCTTATGTTTCCTAAATTAGCAACAAGTTTCAATAAGAAAGGTAATGAGAGATATAATTCTAATATATTATCTGTAATGGAAGAAGTCTATCACAAAGAAGGGGAACGTGTTGATTTAATTATATTCCTAAATGGTCTAGCTATTTTTACAATTGAGCTAAAATGCAATACATCAGGTCAAAATTATGAGGATGCTATTAAACAATTTAAAAATGAGCGTGATGAGAAAACGCGTCTATTTAGATTTAAAGCTGGCTGTTTAGCTAGTTTTGCAATGGACTTAAATGAAGTATATTTATGTACTGAGTTAAAGGGGCATTCATCATTTTTTATGCCATTTAATAAAGGTGGAGATGATTTTGGTGCTGGAAATCCACACAATGAAGATGGAATAAATGTTTCATATATGTGGGAAGACATTTTAACAAAAGATAAAATCATATTTTTAATAGAGCGTTTTATTTATATAAATAAAGAGACTAAAAGAAATCCAGATACAGGAAAGAAAATCATAACTGAAAAGGTTATATTCCCTAGATATCATCAACTACGCGCTATAGAAAAATTGATGGGGGATATTAAAGTAAATCATTCAAGTTGCAATTATTTAATTGAGCATTCAGCTGGTTCAGGTAAAACCAATACTATTGCGTGGCTTTCTCATATATTATCATCCTTACATGATGATTATGATAATAATATATTTGATACAGTATTAATAATAACGGATAGAATTATTGTAGATAGACAACTTCAGGAAGCTGTAGATGGAATAGAACATAAGAGTGGTCAAGTAAAGGTTATGGATGATAAATGTAGTTCTTCAGATTTAGCTGATGCGTTATCAGGAAATACAAAAATTATAGTAACAACTATTCATAAGTTCTACTATATACTTGACCAAAATTTACTTGGTGGATTAAATAACAAAACTTTTGCTGTATTAATAGATGAGGCTCATTCTTCAACAAAAGGAACATTAATGCAGGCTGTTACTACTGTTCTTGCAGGAAATGATGGTGATGATGAAAAAGATGAAGAGGATAAAATTGTTGAAGAAATACAAAAAAGTGGAAAACAAAAAAATGTTTCTATGATTGCTTTTACAGCTACACCTAAACCAGATACACTTCAGCTTTTTGGTACATTAAACGATAAGGGGCAAAAAGATTCCTTTGACTTGTATCCAATGAAGCAAGCAATAGAAGAAGGATATATATTAAATGTTTTAGATAACTATACAACGTGGAAAACATATTTTGAGCTAAATAAAACAATAGAAGATGATCCAGAATTACAATCAATAACAGCTAAGAGAAAAATTGCTAGATTTATAGACTTACATGATACTAATATTGCACAAAAAATAGAAATTATAATAGAGCATTTCCGTCATAATGTAGCTCACTTACTAGATGGAAAAGCTAAAGCTATGGTTGTAACTTCATCTAGAGAAGCAGCAGTTAAATATCATCAAGAGTTAGAAAAGTATATTCAACGAAATGGATATAGTGATATACACGCGCTAGTTGCTTTTTCAGGAAAAGTACCATTAGATGGGGTGGAATATACAGAACCAAATATAAATGGGATAAGTGAAGAAGATTTAAGAGATGAGTTTGATAGAAGTTATTATCAAGTTCTATTAGTTGCTAATAAGTATCAAACAGGTTTTGATCAACCAAAGTTGGTTGCAATGTATGTAGATAAAAAATTAAAAGGGGTTACTGCAGTACAGACTCTTTCTAGATTAAATAGAATTTATCCCCCATATGATAAACGCACGTTCGTTCTTGATTTTAAAAATGAATATGATGACATAAAAAAAGCTTTTGAGCCCTACTATAAAGATACTGTATTATTTGAAACAATAACACCTTCAGATATAAGAGATTTACTTAGAGAAATAGAATCCAACAATATATTAGACTTTACGGATATTGAAGCGTTTAATCATTTTTTATATCAGCAGAAGAGAACATCTAAAGATAAAGCAAAAATGTGGTCATTATTAGACAAAGCTCTTCAAAGGATTAACCCTTTAGAAGAAATTGAGAAAGCTGAAATACGTATTACAATTAGAAGGTTCTTGAAAAGTTATTGTTTTCTTATTCAAGCTACATGCTATGAAAATGTGGACATGCATAAGTTTTACAATTACTTATCTTATCTTGTAAAAGAGATTGAAGTTGGAAGTGGTGGAAATGATTTTGATATTGCTGACAAAGTAACAGTTAGTGGATTTAGACAGGAGCAAATTTCTGAAAATTCTAATAGTTATATTGATGCAAGACCAGAAGTGAAAATTAAAAAGCCAAAGCCAGCAAATCTTGAAGAGCAGCAAAAAAAGAAGTTATCAGAAATAATAGATGAAATAAATGCAATTTATAATAAAGAATATCAATCTGATGTAGCGTCAAAATCAGCTATGCAAATAAGGGATTTATTATTACATGATAAACGTCTTAAGACGAGTGCTAAGAAAAATTCGTTAGATGATTTTAAATTTACTTATGAGGATAGTGTTCAAGATGCATTAGTTCAAGGATATGATCAAAATATGGACTTCTATACATTATTGTTAGGGAATTCAGAACTAAGAGAAAAAATTACAAATGTTTTTATGGAAGAAATATATAAAGCTTTAAGAGATATGGAATAACAAAAGGGGGGGAAAGTGCTCCATTACATAACATAGCAATGTAGCACTAAATAGGATATTATGAATCAGAAATTTTCTAATAGTTTTGTCCCATATATACCTAAAGAACAATTTGATGATGTAGCCAGTGATTTTTTAAATAAATATTGTCCAGAAGCTTTAAAAACACCAATGGCTATTCCTATATGGGACATTGCAAAAAATAGAATACAGTTAGAAATATATGATACTGAGCTTTTATCGGATAAAAATACAATTCTTGGTGCAATTACATTATGTGATGGGATTATTGATGTTTTTGATCCTGAGATAAATGCATATAAAGGTATAGAAGTTCAAAAAGGGATGGTCTTTATAGATAGTGGTATGTTGAACGATGGAAGGAGAAACAATACATTAGCGCATGAATGTGTACATTGGTTTAAACATAGACCGTATTTTATCAGAAACAGACAGGGAGTAGGTATGCAAGCCATTGCCTTCAGGTGTCCAGTAGAAGAAACAAATAAAACTATGGATGAAGAATGGGCAGATGCTGAAATAATGGAATGGCAAGCTAGAAATATTGCCCCAAGAATTTTAATGCCAAAGAATACAACATTAGTTAAAGTGAAAGAATTTTTAGCTAAGCATAATTATTCAAATGATAAATATGCTGCAGTAAAAGAAACAATAGAAGAGTTATCAGAATTCTTTGAAGTATCAAAGCAATCCGCAGTTATAAGAATGGTTGATTTTGGATATGAAGTAGCAAGAGAATTCTATAATTATAATAATGAGATAGATTTTTCACCTTATAAACAACGTAATTTTAAGATAAATCAGAGAGGATTATCTAAAAAAACTGTTCAAAAGATTAGTTCAAAAGAAGCTTATGAGGAATACAGAAGAAATAAAGTATTTAGAGAAATAATACATTCAGGTGCATTTAAGTATATTAATGGATTTTTTGTAATTAATGATAAAAAGTATATAGCAAGTGATGAAGAGGGAAAACAAATACTAACTGAATATGCTGAGACACATATGTCAGAATGTGTATTAAGCTTTAGTTTTAAATTGGATGGATATGTTCCACAGGATAGTGGTAATTCTACGGATATGTTTTATATGTATAAAGCAGAATCCTATTCAAGTAGGAAAACATATTCAACCAACACACAAAATTCTGATGTTTTTGACCGCTGGTATTCAGGTGAGGAAATGAGACGCCAGCTAGAAGAAAGAAGAAACTTACCACGTAGCTTTAATGAGATGTTTAAGTATTTATTTGATAACAGAAAATGGACTACACAAAAATTTAAGGATATGACTTTACTAAGTGATAATGAGTTATCAAGAATAAGAAAAAATCCACCTCAAACTTCAAAAAGAACAATGGTGGCAGTTTGTATAGGTATGAAATTACCTCTTGATACTTCTTTAGAGTTTATGAGAGCAGCAGGAATAGTACTTGTTGATACAAATGATGAGGATGCAATTTATAAATATATTCTCTCATGCAATTTTGGTGATATAGATAGTGCAAATGATTTTTTAATTGAAAATGATTTTAAGCCATTAGGTCAACAGGAAAAAGTTTCGGCCTAAGAAAAAAATTAAAATTAATTTATCACAGTGTGATAGAAAATTATTGTATTTAAGTTGGATGTTTTTATTTAATAAACTTATTTTAACCCTAAAAGACCTATTTAGCGTAAATTTATACGTTAGATAGGTCTTTTTTTATTATCATAGCGTGATAAGATGTATTTTTATTTTAGCAGTATTATTAAGCCATGAGTTGAGCAACTCGTGGTTTTTTTATTTTTATGTTTCGCTAAAAAGTTTTTTTTAATAGGAAATGGGTCTTCCAGTTTAACTTTTATTATTTAGGTACAGAGCAAAAACGAAAGGGGGTGTGAGTGATGAATGGAGCACAGGATTGGATAACTCCAACAGAAAGAAGAATGGAAGTTATAAAAGTTCTTTGTAAAAGAAGAAGTGAAACAATGGAAAACTTAGTTGAAGAGTTTGGAGTTACTAGCCGCACTATCAGAAATGATATTGACTATTTATCACTCTCATACCCAATAGAAACTGTTCGTGGTAGATATGGTGGAGGAGTTAAGATTATTGGTGATTTTGATTTGTATAGGAAATATCTTAATGAACAACAAAAGACTTTACTTGAAAAGCTGAAGGAGAGTCTTTCAGGTCAGGAACTTTCTATCATGAATATCATTTTAAGCGATTTTGCTTTGAATATATAATTACGGGACAAACCCGAATGGAAAGGATGATGGTAATGAATCAGATTTATGTTCAATTAGCTGATGGTTATGAAAAGGTTGCAAAAGCCTATCGTGAATTAGCTAAACAAGGTAAAGAGAAAATGGCAAAGTTAGAACAAGCAGGGGTTAAAGTTGAAACTGTTGTAACAGAAGTTAACGTAACAATTGAAATGGTAAGAGCAGTCCTTGCACAGAAATCACAAGAAGGAAAAACACGTGATGTTAAAGCCTTACTTATGAAATATGATGCAGGAAAGCTTTCAGGGGTTAATCCAAAAGATTATGCTGCATTACTTGCAGAAGCAGAGGTGCTTTAATGGGTGGACATGCAAGGTTTTCCCCTTCATCTGCCTATCACATGATAAATTGTCCACCTTCACTGGTATTGGAGGAGCAATTTGAAGATGAAGAAAGCCAATATGCTGCAGAAGGTTCAGCTGGACACTCTCTTGCAGAACACTTAATAAAAAGACATCTTAAGCAAAGAAGTAAAAGACCAGTTTCAGATTATTTTTCAGAGGAGCTTTTAGAAGCTGTTGATAAATATGTCTTATATGTGATTAATGAAATAGAGGAATCTAAAAGAAGTTGTGAAAATCCAATATTTTTAGTGGAACAAAGAGTTGATGCTTCAGAGTATGTAGATGAATGTTTTGGTACGGCAGATATGACAATCATAACAAATTCTACAGTACAAGTTATAGATCTTAAGCTAGGTAGAGGAGTTCAAGTTTACAGTGAAGAGAATGCACAACTTATGATTTATGGTCTTGGGATATTATCAATGGCAGAGCTTCTTTATGATATTGAAACTGTAAAGCTTACAATTGTTCAGCCAAGAATTAATAATTTTAGTACTTGGGAAATTAGTCCTACTGAATTAAAAAAGTGGGGAGAAGAAGTGCTTAAACCAAGAGGTGCTATGGCATTGATGGGAGCAGGAGAATTTAAATCAGGAACATGGTGCCGTTTCTGCAAGGCAAGGAATCAATGTCGTATAAGGGCAGAAGAATTTTTAAATATTGCAAAGATGGAATTTAGGAAACCAGCGCTATTATCAGATGCTGAAATTTCAGAGGTACTTAGGGTTGCAGATGAATTATCAAAATGGGCATCTGATGTATATGCCTTTGCTCAGGAACAAGCAATTGTTAAAGGTAAGCAGTGGAGTGGATTTAAATTAGTTGAAGGTAGAAGCAACCGTAAGTATACAAATGAAGAAGAAGTAGCTCAAGCTGTAATAGATGCAGGATATAAAGATATATACAAACGTTCACTTATAAGTATTACTGAAATGGAACGTTTAATGGGAAAAAAAGAGTTTGCTGAAATCATGGGTAATTTAGTGTACAAGCCAGAAGGCAAAGTTACATTAGTACCAGATGCAGACAAACGTAAAGCAATAAATAAATCTACCGCAATAGCGGAATTTCAGGAGGAATAAATATGAACCAAAATACAAATTTAACAAAGGTGATAGTACCATGCAGATTTTCTTTTCTTCACTGCTGGGAGCCAGACTCAGTAAATAGAGGAGATCCTAAGTATAGTGTGTCTGCCATTATTGACAAGTCAGATACTAAAACAATCGCTGCAATAAAAGCAGCTATAGAGCAAGCTAAAAAAGAGGCTGTATCAAAGTGGGGAGGTAAAGTTCCTAATAACCTAAAAATACCTCTAAGAGATGGAGATATTGAGCGTAGTGATGACAGTGCCTACAAAGGTAGCTATTTCTTCAATGCTAATAGTAGACAAGCACCTCAAGTGGTTGATTCAAAAGTACAGCCAATATTAGATCAAAATAAAGTTTACTCAGGTTGTTATGGAAGAATCAGTGTCACTTTTTATGGTTACAACTCAAACGGGAATCGTGGAATTGCAGCAGGATTGGGAAACATCCAAAAGCTAAAAGATGGAGAACCATTAGGTGGTAGAGTTAGTGCTTTTAATGAATTTGGAACAGTTGAAGATGAAGATTTCTTAGGTTAATTCCTATATTGGGGCGGTAAAAAACTGCCACCCTAATTTAAGAAATGGAGAGTGATGTAATGAGAACTTTAGGAATTGATATAGAAACTTTTTCGGATATAGATTTAATTTTCATCTGGAGTATATGCATACACTGATAGTCCGAACTTTGAAATTTTATTAATTGCATATGCTTTTGATGATGAAGAAACAAAAACTATAGATTTAGCTTGTGGTGAGAAAATACCACAAGAAGTTTTAAAGGCATTAAAAGATGAAAGTATTAGTAAAACAGCTTTTAATGCAGCACTTGAAAGAAGATGTATTTCTAAATATTTAGGAATTTATTTATCACCAACCTCATGGGTATGTACAGCAGTTTAAGCATCTATTCTTGCGCTACCTTTGTCACTTGAAGGTGTAGGTGAGGTTTTGAATATAGAACGTAAAAAATTAAAGGAAGGTTCAGATTTAATTAGATACTTTTCACTACCATGTAAGCCAACAAAAAGCAATGGTGGTAGAACCAGAAATCTTTCAAAACATGCACCAGAGAAGTGAGAACTATTTAGAACATATTGCATTCGAGATGTGGATGCAGAGTGAGAAATAAGATGGAAGCTACGAAACTATCCTATCTTAGAAAGTGAGCAAGAGATATACAGGTTAGACCAAGAAATTAATGATAAAGGAATACTTGTTGATTTAGATTTAGTAAGTAATGCGGTAGAATGTGATATTCAATATAAAGAAGCGTGTACAAAAAGGGCTTATGAATTAACAGGGTTAAACAATCCAAATTCTGTGTCCCAGGTTAAAGAGTAGCTTACAGAACGTGGAGTAGAAGTTGAAAGTTTAGATAAAAAAGCAGTTAAAAATTTAATTTATGATAGTGATGGTGAAGTGCTAGAAGTATTAAAACTTAGACTTCTTATGGCAAAAACATCAGTTAAAAAGTATCAAGCAATTGAGAGGTCAGTTTGCTTAGATGGTAGAGTTCATGGGTTATTATAGTTTTATGGTGCAAATAGAACAGGTAGGTGGGCTGGAAGACTCGTTCAAGTTCAGAATCTACCACAGAATCATATTGCTGACTTAGAGCTAGCAAGGAATCTTGTAAAGCAAGGAAGGTATGAAGATATAGATATGTTATATGATTCAATGCCAGAAGTATTATCTGAAATTATTAGAACTGCATTTATACCTAAAGATGGTTATCGATTTATTGTAGCTGATTTTTCAGCTATTGAAGCTAGGGTTCTTGCTTGGATTTCTGGTGAAACATGGAGACTTGAGGTATTTGCAAGTCATGGAAAGATATATGAAGCTTCAGCAGCTGCAATGTTTAATGTAGCAATAGATGAAATAACTAAAGGAAGTTCTTTAAGGCATAGGCGAAACAAATACAAAAAAACGTGATGAGTTTAATAGAATGATTGCAGATTGTAGAGCAAGGAAGATTGATAGAATTATTACAAAATCAATTAGTAGATTTGCTAGAAATACATTAGACTGTTTGACTTATATAAGAGAATTAAAGGAGCTTGGTATAGGAGTAATATTTGAGAAGGAAAACATTGATACTTTAGATGCAAAAGGAGAGGTGCTGCTTACAATACTATCTTCTCTATCACAAGATGAAAGTAGGTCAATCTCAGAAAACTCAACTTGGGGGATAAGAAAGAGATATGAAAATGGTCAGTATGGAATGAGTACAAAGAGGTTCTTGGGATATGATGCAGATGAAAATGGAAAGTTAGTAATTAACCAAGAACAAGCTAAAATAGTTGAAAGATTATATGATGAATACCTTTCAGGAAAAATGGAAATGAGTATAAAAAAGTATGGCAGTGCCAAGAAAGATATAGAGTAAAGGGAGTTTTGGGGTTTACAAGCAGACATATTGAAGAAGCAGTTTTAAAAGAGGCTTTTATACTTGCATGGAATACATTATTAGAAAATAGGAATGAAATAAAAAAACGTTGGGAATGATATGCTGAATTTGGGAATCCATTAGAGCAGTATAGAGCGTTACAATTTGCAGATATGACAGAAGATGCAAGTAAAATAACAAGTTACGAAACAGACTTCTTACTAAAAACATTAGATTATATTAAGGTATATGAAAGTGGAAAATTAGTAATAAAGTTTATGGAGGGAACTGAATTCGAATTAGGTAGAGAATAAACTACAAGAAGCCAATTAGGATAATTAAAATATCTTGGTTGGCTTTTTTTATTTTATACAAATGTTTAAACAATTGTATTTACAATAGGATTAAGGCGTGTTATTTTTAGGGAGAGGTGAAAAAATGGAAATTAATGTTAATAGCTTAGTATCTATAGAAAATGCGTTGAATAATGTTGATGGAGTTTTTGAAATTGTTGATGATATAGGTAAAGTTATTATTTTAAAGGATAATAAACCAGCCTACATTATATCTAAATATGAAGAAAGTGCTGAAATTAATGCTAATAAAGTAACTGTAAGTGGTAATTATACATTACAAGAAGCTATGAAGATTGTTCTATTAGAGGTAGAGAATAACACACTTCATGCTTCAGAATTAGCAGATATTATATATGAAAGAAAATTATATGTTCAGAAAAATGGTGAAAAAGCTAAGTACAATCAGTTAAGGGCACGTTGTGGTCATTACCCTGATATGTTTGAAGCTTTACCAGGTAATTTTATAAAACTTAAATAAGGGGAAGGGGAATAAAATATGTCTTTTCAAACACCAATTACAATTAGTGAAGTTATAAATGATATTCATTCAAAAAAGTATTTGCTTCCATCCATACAAAGGGAATTTGTATGGAGTCCAGAGCAAATAACTATGCTTTTTGATAGTCTTATGAGAGATTATCCTATTAATTCATTTTTATTTTGGAAGGTTCCTAAAGAAAAAGCTTCAGAGTTTAAATTCTACGAATTTCTTCGTGAGTATCATCAAAAAGATAATAGACATAATCCAAAGGCAAATATTAATGGTAGTGACGATGTAATGGCTGTACTTGATGGACAGCAACGTTCAACATCTTTGTACATAGCTTTAAAAGGAAGCTATGCTAATAAAATTGCATATAAAAAGTGGGATAATCCATTAGCTTATCCAAAGAAAAAATTATATATAAACTTACTTGATACTCCAGAAGATATTTCATATGAGTATGAATTTAAATTTCTTACTGAAGTAGAATCAAAGGAAGTTGATGATAATCATTATTGGTTTGAAGTTGGAAAAATTATGGATTTGAAAGAACAGTACGATGTAATGAATTTCATGATTGAAGCAGGACTATCATCAAATCCAAACAAGGAAAAAGCTAAATTTGCAAATAAAGCACTATATAAGTTACACTCTGTAATTCATGTAAATAAAATAATAAGCTATTACCTTGAGCAAAGTTCAGAGCTTGATAAAGTTCTTAATATTTTTATACGTGTAAATAGTGGTGGAACAACATTAAGTTATTCAGATTTACTTTTATCTTTTGCTACTGCTCAATGGGAAACTAGGGATGCAAGAGAAGAAATTAATGAATTCGTGGATGAAATAAATCAAATTGGTAGAGGATTTAATATTAGTAAAGATATAGTGCTAAAAGCTTGTTTAGTACTTTGTGATTTACCTGACATTTCATTTAAGGTTGATAATTTTAACCGTACAAATATGCTTAAGATTGAAAAAGAGTGGGATGGTATTACAAAGGCAATCAGAGATGCTTTAAAATTAGTAAGTAGTTTTGGATTCAGTAGGGACAATATTACATCCAATAACTTAATAATTCCAGTTGCATATTACCTTAAAACTATAGGGCTACCAAATAACTTTGAAACATCAATGTCAAGAATTGATGATAGGAGAAATATTAAATTATGGTTTGTTTCAGCATTATTGAAGAAGGTATTTAGTTTTGCACCAGATGGAGTACTAAAGCCAGTAAGAGAAATAATTAAAAATCAATCATTAAATGGATTCCCGATAGATTCAATATTTGCACATTTTAAAGGAACTAATCGTTCATTACGATTCACAGATGATGATATTAATAATTTACTTTATTCAAAATATGGACATAGTGATACGTTAGTAATCCTTTCTATTCTGTATCCATGGGCTTATTTAAGACATAATTTCCATGTTGATCATATGTTTCCTAAGAGTGAGTTTACGCCTAAAAAATTGACAGCTAAAGGAGTACCTGAAGATAAAATTAATTATTTCATAGAAAATTATAATTTTATTGGAAACCTACAGTTGCTTGAGGAAACACCTAATATTGAGAAAAAGGCAATGGAGTTTGAAAAGTGGTTAAGCGAAAAAGTTCCATCAGGTGAACTAGCAGACTATAAGAAAAAACATTATGTTCCATCAGTAAATTTAGCATTTAATAATTTTGATGTATTCCTAGAAGAACGTGAAAAGATGTTAATTGAAAGATTGAATAGCGAACTTAGGAAGTAGAAAAATTTTGTAGACTAGATTATAAGAGAAGTAGGAGGAGAGTCTTTATGCCTAGACCAGGAGCAACGATATATGATTTACTACTTTCATGTCCGGGAGATGTAGTTGATTTAAAGGATATAGTAAAGGAGTCTGTTGATGATTTTAACGGGTTATTTGGTAGTACAAATAATATAAAGATTGAATTAAAACATTGGAGTTCAAATGCATATCCACAATCAGGTGGGAGTGCTCAGGAATTATTAAATCAACAATTTATACATGATTGTGATGCATGTGTAGCTTTACTTGCTAATAGATTTGGGAGTCCAACTGAAAAATATGATTCTGGTACTGAAGAAGAAATAGAAGATATGATCAATAATGGAAAACAAGTATTTATGTACTTTATTGAAAGGCTAGTTGATCCTAGTACAATCGATACAAATCAACTAGATAAAGTGAGACTTTTTAAAGAAAAATACACAAACAAAGGGATATATTGGCAAGTTAAAAATAATGAAGAGTTTAGAAAGTTATTTCTCAACCATTTAACACTCTATTTTTTACAGTTAATAAGTGCGCAACAGGAGGTGAAAGTAAATACTAGAACCCCACAATTGAATTTATTAATGAATGATAAAAGTAAGAACGCAGTAGCTAAACACTCTAATTTTCAAAGTGCTAAATTGTTTTTAAATAAAGAACAGGAAATTTTGGAGTTAATAAATCAAATAAAAGATATTAGAATTGAAAAAATAGATGCTGTAGTTGAAAATAAAGATAACCCTATAAATGATACAACTGCATTAAATAGTACAATTACAGAACAATTATCTATATCTCTATCATCATTAAAAGGTATGCAGAATTTCATGAAATCAACATTTGTTAAAGTGGTGATAGATGAAGAAGTAAGAGATACTGTTGAAAAGTACTGTATAGAAAGAAATATTATTATAAATGAAGAGTTTTGGGATCTAGGTAATTTGGAAAAAGAAACAAGAATTATTTATGGAAGTGAAGAAAAGTATAGAGGTGGAGAAGAAGCAGAAAAAAAGTATAATTTAATTACAAGTTTATGGGCTAAAATATATGAGTATAATGAATATCACAATTTTTTTAAATCAATTGATCAATTATGGTGTCTAGATTTTATAGTAAGTAACACAGGATCTATATTTGATGAAGATATTGATGTAAAAATTATAATTCCTAGAGGAGCTATAGTAAGTATTGATGATTTACCAATGCCCGGATTATCATGTATTGAAGAAATAAATGATCATAACTTATGTGAATTACTATTTTGTAGTAGAAAATCAGATGATATAGATAGATACACTGATTATCCGATCAATAACTACATACCATATGATACATCAATGAAGACACCATTTAATAGACCTTCAGCATCAGAAAAATATGAAGTACAAAAGAAAAAATATCTAAGAGAGTTGGAATCTTTATTTTGCTACGAAGTTTTTAATAAAGCCGATCATGATATAATAAAGTTTAACATTAGGTATTTAAAGCAAAATACAAACATGTATTTACCGACACATTTGTTTTTTAAGAAGTTTCCAGAGTATATAGAATATGAAATTAAATCAAAACATGTACCAGATGTTGTTGAAGGAAGATATGAAATTACAGAATAAGAAACTTGACTTTTAGGATAAAATGTAGCATTACTACTTATTAATAAAATGATAAGGAGTAGTGCATTGTGAAGCTAGAAGAAGAGCTTAAAAAAGAAATTAGAAATCTGCGTATGACAGACTTAAGCTATAGACAGGTGGCTGCAGAAACAGGTTTAAGTAGAGACTGCGTTAGAAACTATTGTAAATCTGTTGGATTGGATGGGTTAGGGAGTGAACTGTCATCTGCACTTAGATGCAAATTTTGCAATAAAGCAATAGAAAGAAAAGCTACTGGAAGAATACCCATATATTGCTCAGTAGATTGTAAAAAGAAATGGTATCAAGTAAATCCTATTATGCATGAACATGTTTGTGATTACTGTGGGAAGGAATTTACAAGCCTTGCAAAGATTGCTAAGTTTTGTAGCCATAAATGCTTTGAGAGAAATAGGTTCTATCGAAAAGAAGATATACAGAGATGGTCATAAAGTTTCTCGAGAAAGAAGAGGCTATTCCAAATGCACCAGTTTGGATAAAAACGTTAGTTAATGGCATTTCGGATAGAGAGGAACATTAGAATTTTTATATAAAGATAAAACTCATTTGTTAAATAGCATAAGAAATATGTGGTAACGCATTGCGAGACTGTAGTTAAACTTATTAGAGAATAACAGGGTTATAGCTATTTGTATGATGTTATAAAGGTGGATTTGCCATCGATTTGCCACCATAATTATTTTTCAGTGGTAAATTTATTCTACAATGCTTTTAAAAATATTTCCAGACTCCAAATTAATTTAGAGTAAAATCTATACAATAGATTTGTAATAGTGAATAATTACTTGTGATATAGATGAAAAAATTTAACTTACACTATAAATATTCAATTAAGGTACTATACTAAAACATTGATAGTATAGTACCTTTTTGTAAGCACATAAAAAGTAGACAAATACATAAATTATAGTCTATTTGTAGTTAATATGAGATTGGTATTTTAAATAGGATAATATTCCAAGGTATTTTTTCTTAAGTGAAGAAGTACCTATTTTACTATTTACATTTTATATCTTCTAAGTTACTTATATATCTATCATTTTCTTAATACTATTTTATCCCCATTTTTATAGAAACTAAAATTTCATTTGGTAAATAATTATATTTCCATTGGATATTGTAATAACAATCTCACTCTTCTTTAGAATTATTGTACCTAATGAACTTAGTATGTATAAAATCATAAATGTGTAAGATGTAAGAAGGATAATTCAAATTTTGCAATTGTAATTTTAGCGACTTAGCAAGTGTACTTTTATCTGCTTCTACTAAACTATCAATACTAATAATATATATTTTACTAGAAATATCCTAATTTATTAGTTTATCAAATAGCATCTTCATTATAATTTCATTATTTTATATAATATAAATAGTATTAAGATTTTTATAAGAGTTAAATCAAGCATGTATTATTACTTAAATATTTGTATAATCAACATCTAGCAATTTACCTTTTTGGTGAAAATGATTAACAAGTTTTTTAGGATAATTCATTATTAATTCATCTGGAAAATTAATTTCTTTTAAGATATTCTCAGAATACTCATAGTTACCTATATCAAAACAAATGTGAGCATCTGAAGTTAGTATGATTTTAGCACCATATTTTTTGCAAAGTGTAGCAATATACTTACAATTATCCAAGCTACCACTTCTTGACACGCCTTTGATAGAACAATTATTTATTTCTATTAATATATTCTTTTCAATGGCTAATTTAATGATTAATTCATAGTCGATTGGGTAGTTTGGGTTTCCAAGGTGACCTAATATTTCAATATTATCATGCTTATCTATTACATTTATTAAGGCTTTAGTATTATTCTCCAATGTATTTGGTGAAAAAACGGCTTCATGAAATGACAAGATAATATATCTAATCGAGGAATGACAAAGGGTTCTAGGTCTATGTTTCCTTCAATATCTAGTATATTTGCTTCACATCCTCTTAGGATTATAATGTCATTTATGATTCTTGGAATATTTTGAATGTTGTGAAAGTACCATTTGTGGGGAGAACCAGGCATCTTAGGACCATGTTCAGATGTACCTAGTATCTTAATTCCATTCTCTTTACAATAATTAATATTTTCTAACAAAGTGCTATAGCCATGACCACTGACTATAGAGTGGGTGTGTAAATCTGATAAAAAATTCATATAAATTCCTCCTCTATAAAAGATGAGGGTAACGTAATTTATATTATAAAACGAACCAGAAATAAAATCAATAGTTACACAATTAGACAAAAATATTAAAATATTGTAGAATTAAGCTTAATAATAAATATTTAACAGTATTACTGCTTATGGGGGAGGTCAACTATGATACAAAAGAAGCTATCAAGGAAAGAAAAAGTTTTAATTTGCTTGAAAAGGCTAACAGAGGAACACTTGAACCTTAATAATGGCATTAGATTTGGATTTGATGCAGAATATATTGCTACTGAAGTAGGTATAAATAGAAGTAATGCTAGTAAGGAATTAAATCAATTGATAAAGGAAAGTATTATTATAAAGATAAAAGGAAAACCTGTTCAGTACTTATATAAAGAAAGTATTGAGAGTATTTTAGGAAAGAAACTAAATAAAGGGATATTTGATAATATTAACTCTATAAATGAATATAGTGAGAATGATTCTATCAAAGATGAGTATATTGTAGATAGCATAAAAAAAGAGAACAATATTTTTAATTTAATAGGGTATGATGGAAGTTTAAAGTCCCAGATAGAGCAAGCTAAAGCAGCAGTAATATATCCACCTAAGGGTTTGAGTACATTAATAATAGGACCTACAGGAGTTGGTAAATCTATATTTGCAGAATATATGTATAAGTATAGCTTAACTATAAAAGAAGATAGCGATAATGCACCATTTATCATATTTAACTGTGCTGATTATTCTGATAATCAGCAATTATTATTAGCGCAACTTTTTGGATATGTAAAAGGGGCATTTACTGGGGCTGATAAAGATAAGTATGGTATTGTACATGAGGCTAATAATGGGATATTGTTTTTAGATGAAGTTCATAGGTTATCTGCAGAGGGACAAGAAATGCTATTTCTGCTTATGGATAAAGGTATATATAGAAGGTTAGGAGAGACTAATAAGGTACATGAGTGTAGGGTTATGATAATTGCGGCTACTACAGAAGATCCACAAACAGCAATGTTGGAAACGTTTTTAAGAAGAATACCTGTAACTATAAAGATTCCGTCTTTAGAGGAAAGAGGATTTCAGGAGAGAATGAGGCTTATATGTTATTTTTTTAAAGAAGAAAGTATTAGGATTGGTGTTAAGTTAAAGGTTTCAAAAGAAGTTATTAAGGCATTTATTTTATATAAGTGTAAGGGAAATATAGGACAATTAAAAAGCGACATACAATTAATTTGTGCAAGAGCTTTCTTAGACTATATGACCTATAAAATGGAATGTGTATATGTAAGACTTTCTCTTCTACCAAACAATATTAGAGAGTCATTGTATGGAAATAACAGAAAAGAGGAGTTTGTACAGAATTTCAGTTTTATTGGGAAAGATGATATTATTTTTTTACCAGAAGAAAAGAATTTTGAAAGTGAAAATTTATTAATAGAAAATAAAAAATATGATTTAGATTTCTATGGAATGATAAAAGAAACTTGGGATAAACTTCAACAAGAAGGTATTAAAGAGTCACAAATTAGAAGCTTTATAGATGAAGATATACAGAAGTATTCCTATAATTTAATGAATACTTTTATATATAATAGTAGTAATCAAACAGCTTATAACAATATTGTTAATGATTCAATTGCAACTACTGTGAAGTATATTTTACAAAAGCATGATAAATGGAGTAGAAAAGAAGGATTAGATAAATTAATAAAAGCTATAGCCTTACACATTCAGAATTTAATTGAAAGAATAAAGATTGGGAACATAGTAAAACATCCTAATAAAGATGAAATTATGAAGGAAAGAGCATATGAATATGACATAGCAAAAGAAATATTATCTAACATGTCATTAATGTATGGGGTTGAGTTTCCAGAAGATGAAGCAATTTTTTTAGCAACGTTTCTTTATTTATCTTATGTGGGATTAAATGAGGAAAGTATAGCAATATTAGTTATAATGCATGGTGAATCTACAGCATCTAGCATGGTGAATGTAGCTAATACTTTACTGGATTGTAACCATGCAGTGGCAATCAATATGGGGCTAGAAGATAGAGTTCAGGATATTTTAGTCCAAGCTGTAGAAATAGCCAATGAAATTGATAAAGGAAAGGGAGTTTTAATTTTAACTGATATGGGATCTATTTTAACATTTGCTAAAGTTATTCATGATGCTACTGGAAAAGAAGTAAAAGCAATAGATATGGTAAGTACACCTATTGTAATAGAAGCAACTAGAAAGGCTCTAACTCCTGAAATGACATTAGAGAAATTATATTTTAATATTATAGAATCTATAAAGAAACATTATGGAGATATGGAAATTACATATGCTGAAAAAGATAATGGTGGTAGATATTTTGATAGATTACTAATTGACAATATTAGCAAGACTTTGACCTTTTTAAATGGGGAAAAAGCTTATTTTATATTAAAAGAAGTAATTAATAGGATTAGTGAACATTATTCTTTAGTAATTCAAGATGAGCTTTTAGTAAAGTTTATATTTCATTGTTCATGTATGATTGAAAGAATAATAATAAAAGAGTCTTTAGTTTATAAATCATACGAAGAAAGAATTAGTAGAAGTAAAGAATTATATTTAGTTATAAAAGAAAATTTTAAGCTTGTAGAAGAGACATTCGATATAATTATTTCAGATATGGAATATGCAAATATATTAGATATATTTGAATCACAATATGATACAGATAAATTTAAAAGTTGATACAAAATTTAAAAATAGCCAAAAGGCTATCTTTTTTTTACTTTTTTTGATACAGATTTGATACAGGTCTGAAAAACATTTTGATACATATTGAAAGAATAAGTTTTTTTAATAAATTAAGCAAAAGGGGTTGGTTAAATCTTGCAGAATAGCCACTTGTTATTGATACACATACGTTGGCATGGCAATTGCTTATATAAAAAGTGACAAAAAAAGTGAGGTGAGATTGGTGATAGGTATAATAGTTATGACTCATGGGAGTTTTAGTGAAGAAATTATAAAAAGCTGTGAACTTATTGCAGGACCAGCAGAAAGAACAGCAGCAATTAAACTAAATAGGAATGATAATATTGAAGACTTAAATAGAAATTTTGTAGAAAAGTTAAATGAATTAGATGAAGGTGACGGAGTTTTAGTATTAGCTGACCTATTAGGAGGTTCACCAAGTAATGTTGCAAGTTTAAACCTTAAAAAAGGTGGGAACTTTCATGCACTTACTGGAGTAAACCTTCCAATGCTACTTGAAGCTTTAATTAATAGAGAAGGGAAAAGTCTAGAAGAGTTAGCAGATGCATGTATTGAAGCGGGGAAAACTGGTATAAACAATATTAATAAAGTTCTTAGCTCAATGTAATATAAAAAGGAGTTCGATTAAAAATGTCTTTAGTGGAATATTGCAGATGTGATGATAGATTAATACATGGTCAAGTGATATATAAATGGGTTAGGCATCTAGGTGTTAAAAAAATAGTAGTAGTAGATGATGAAACAACCAATGATGTTATTTCTAAAGGTTTGATTAAAATGGCAGCACCAAAGAATATTGATTTATCAATATTAACTGTAAGTGAATCAAGGAGGTATTTTTATAATAACCAAGCCGATGATAACGTTTTTGTATTAATTAAAAACTTAGATACTGCAAATAGAATGATAGAGGAAGGAATTGATATTAAAAAACTTATTATTGGAAGAATACCTACAGGGATAGGAAAAAAGAAAATATCTCAAAATGTATACATTAATAAAAAAGAGTTTTTTTTAATAAATGAATTTATTAAAAAAAATATTAATGTATCAATTCAAATGGTACCTGATGATGAAGAAGTAGAATTAAATCAAAGTATTAATCACTATAAAGGAGAGTTTGTTTAGTAATGAATAAATATAAGGCAATCATACTCTGCCATGGAACTTGGGGAGAGGTATTAGTAAAAGAAGCGAATGAAAATTTTGGATTGTCAAATCAATATGAAGTTTTATCACTAAGCTCTGAAAAAGATGTTTCTGTATTCATGAAAGAGGTTGAAGAAGTAGTAGATAAAGAAGATGTGAAAATTATAATATCAGATTTGTATGGGGGTTCTACATCAAGTGTTGCAATAGCTGTTGCTATAAGAAGAGGGATAGATGCAATAAATGGACTTAGCTTACAAACAATTTTAATCGTAGATGAAGAATTAAGCAAAGAAGACAAAGTACATACATTACCAGAAAGAGTCGTCAAAAAAAATAATAACCTTTGTGTAGATTTAATTAAAGAATTTAAAAAAATATAAATTATGAGGTGGATATAATGTCAAAAATAACATTAGTAAGAGTAGATCACAGATTAATTCATGGACAAGTTATAACAAAATGGGTGAAAATCGCTCAAGCTCAAAAAATAATAATAGTTGATGACTTCTTAGGTCAAGATGAATTTATGGCTGACATATATAGAATGGCAGCACCATCAGGAGTAGAAGTATCTATTTTAACAGCAGAAGATGCAGGAAAAGCATTCCAAAACAATACTTTAGGAGATAAAAATATATTTATTCTATTTAAGAACGTTGATATGGCAAGTAAAGCGTATAAGGCTGGACTTAAATATGAAAAGATTCAATTAGGAGGCATTCCAAATGAAGCAGGAAAGAAGATGGTATTTACAGCTGTTTCATTAGGAAATGAAGATGTAGAACAACTAAATAAACTTAATGAAGATGGGATTGAAATAGTTCTACAAGTTATACCAGAGGAATCATCTATGACATATGAAAATGCATTAAAGAAATTTAAATAAAAATTCTAAATAAGGAGGAATTATAAATGGAATCTGTTTTGATGTTGGCAATTGTAACAGGATTATGGTATTGGTTTGCAGCAGGTCTTGCAGGGTATACCCTTTTCTCAACACTAAAGTCCCCTTTATTTATAGGTTTTAGTCTTGGATTACTTTGGGGGGATGTAACAACTGGTATGATTGTTGGTGCAAGTATAGAAATGGTTTATCTAGGAATGGTTGCAGCAGGAGGAAATATTCCATCTGATAAATGTTTAGCTGCTCTTATTGCAATACCAGTAGCACTTCAAACTGGTGTTAATGCAGAAGTTGCAGTATCTATTGCAGTACCTTTAGGTGTTATAGGAGTATTAGTTAATAACTTAAGAAGAACTGGTAATGCTGTATTAGTTCATAAGGCAGATAAGTATGCTGAAGTAGGTAATACAAAAGGTATCTGGAGATGCGCAACACTTTACTCTTTAATATTTGGATTTTTTTTAAGATTTCCAATAGTTTTTGTATGTAACTTTTTTGGAGCAGATTTAGTTCAATCATTATTAGATGTTATACCACAATGGTTAATGAATGGATTAACAGTAATGGGTGGTATATTACCTGCATTAGGTTTTGCAACAACAATATTTACTATAGGTAAAAATAAATTCTTACCAATGTTTATTATAGGATTTTTTATGGTTCAATATTTTAAAATATCAATTACTGCAGCTGCAATATTTGGTGTTTGTATAGCTCTTTTAGTTACATTTATGAAAGAAGATAAAAGGGTAGGTGAAGTATAATGCAAGATATTAAAAATGAACAAGGTACAACTGAAGTTAATAAGATAAGAGTACTTACGAAAAAAGATGTAACAAAAACATATCTAAGATGGTGGTGGACAGCAGAATTATCTAACTCTTTTGAAAGAATGCAAGCATTAGCAGTTTGTGCAAGTTTCACTCCAGCTTTAGAAAAGTTGTATAAGAAAAAAGAAGATTTAGTAGATGCATTAAAGAGACACTTACAATTTTTTAATACTCAAGCTATATGGGGAGGGTTAATTCACGGTACAGTTTTAGCTATGGAAGAAGAAAAAGCTACTGAAGGAAAAATCCCAGGAGAAGTTATTTCAGGTGTTAAGAATGGTCTTATGGGACCTTTGGCTGGAATTGGAGATACTTTAGATTTTGGTACATTTCAAACAATATTCCTAGCTTTAGGTGCTTCATTTGGTGCAGAAGGAAGTGTTATAGGTGCATTTTTCCCAATAATGTTTAGTATATTACTATTTTGTGAAGGTTATTATTTATTCCATTTAGGATATTCTTTAGGTAGAGATTCAATTAAGAAAATTCTATCAGGTGGTATTGTCAATAAGATAATTGATGGTGCTTCAATTCTAGGAATGTTTATGATGGGAGCATTATCTGCAACTACAGTTAAGCTTTCAACTCCATTATCATTTAATATTGGTGGTAAAGCAATTGTTGTTCAAGATACATTAAATATGATTGCTCCAGGCTTATTACCACTTGGTGTTGTATTCTTTGTATATTGGGGAATGAAATACAAGAAGTGGACAATAACTAAGCTGTTAGTAATTTTAGTTGTAGTAGCATTAGTAGGATCATTCATTGGAATATTCTAATTTACAATGATTAAAATATAGAATTTAATTTTAGGAGGAGAAAGAAATGTCAGAAAAAATGTATACAGAAAAGGAATATTTAGAAGGAATTAGGGGAGCAACAGGAGAAAGAGCAGTATGGTTCTATCTTCTTATGAAAGAAGCTGAAAAATTAGGAGTTAATCCAGATGATATATGTAAAGAAGCAATATACGGATTTGGTAAAATGAGAGGTCAAAAATATAACGTAGCAGATACTCCAGGAAAAATGGCGGAAATGTTATATAATAGTAAAGGACAAAAAGTGTTTGAAATGGAATTAGTAGAAAATACAGATGAAAATGGAGTTTTAAAATTCCATCACTGTCCATTAGATGCTGCTTGGAAAGAATATGGATTAAATAAAGAAGAAAGAAAAGAAATTTGTAGATTAGCTTGCTATGGTGATTATGGAAGAGTTGATTGTGCACGAGGTGTTAGATTAGAGTTTGCTCAAAAATGTGCTCATGATGATGAAGTTTGCGAATTAGTATTTACAAGAAAATAGTTTTTAATGTAAAAGCCTGTCCTTATGGACAGGCTTTAAAAAAACAGAAAGTAGGTTGATTTATGGATATAAGCAGAAGTGTAGATAATAGCTTAAATAGAACAGTAGAATTCCTAAAAGAATTAATAAAAATTGATACACAACAAGGTGAACCTATTTCACAATGTCCTTTTGGTATAGGACCTAAAAAATCCTTAGAGAAAACTTTAGATTACTGCGCTAGTTTGGGTTTTAGCGTTAAAAATATTGATAATTATATTGGATATGCAGAAATTGGAGAAGGAGAAGAATTAATAGGAATTCCAATGCATTTAGATGTAGTTCCACCAGGAGATGGGTGGAGTGTAGATCCATTTTCGGGAACAGTAATTGACAATATTATTTATGGAAGAGGTGCCATAGATAATAAGGGCGCTGTATCTATGCTTATACATGTATTGAAAAACATAGAGGATGTGTACCCTACAATTAATAAAAGAATAAGATTAATTTTTGGTACAAATGAGGAAACAGGTATGGAGTGTATCAAATATTATCTAGATAAAGGTGAAGAAATTCCAAGTATGGGCTTTACTCCAGATGCTATGTATCCAGTGGTTAATGGAGAAAAAGGAAGAGTTCATATAAGGATAGAAAAAGAGATTAAAATTGATATAAGTAAACCTTACATAATAGTGAGGGGAGGAACTAAAGAAAATGTTGTTCCATCTTATTGTACTGCAAAAATTATTAATGGAATTATTTCAGAGTTGACTACTAAAGGAGTAGCTACGCATGCAAGTAATCCTGAAAAGGGAGAAAATGCTATATCTAAAATGGTAATAAAGATAGTTGAAGATAATATGGATTTTCAGTATAGAGAAGATATAGAATTAATTTCAAAATACCTTTGTAGTGACTATTATGGAGATGCATTGGGAATTAATCAATATGATGAGGTATTCAAAAGCACTACTTTAAATTTAGGAATATTAAAAGTAAATGAGGAAAAAATCATATGTGAGCTAGATATAAGGTATGGCAAAAATATAGCTTTAAATAATGTAATAGATAGATTTAAAAAGTTTTTTTGTAACGGTTGGGAAATAAAGGTTATCGCTCATAAAGACTTACATTATGTTGATGAAAGTAATTTAGTACTCAAAAAATTATTAGAAGCCTATGAAGAAATAACAGATGAAAATGGATATACAATTGCTATGGGTGGTGGTACATATGCAAGTTGGTTTAAAGATATGGTGGCGTTTGGACCTAAGTTCTTATCACATAAAACTGGCGGTCATGGAGCAGATGAAAGAGTATCGATAGAGCATATACGAAAGAATATGGAGATATATACATTGGCTTTAATAAAACTATTAGAATTGTAAAAGTATAAGATATATTATGTGCAAATATATAGATATCTTAAAAATAGAGGTTGATTCTGCAGAAGGGTGTACTGAAACAATAGCTATAGTATATGCAATTTTCCGTGCTTCAGAACAGATAAAAGGAGAGATAAAACAAATTCAACTTTATTTAAGTACGAACATAATTAAGGATGCATTAGGGGTAGGTATACCTGGAACTGGGGAAATAGGAATAGAAATAGCAGCACTTAGTAAAATTATTAAAAAATCAGAAAAAAGTTAGAGATATTATCTAATTTTACTAAAGATAAATTAGATAAGGCTAATAAAATAGTTGATAATAAAATTATTAAAATAAGTCAAAAATATGCAGATGAAAAGCTATATAAAAGTGACAAATGGTATGCATAAAAAGGAGTTGAACTCAAAATTTGATTAGAAAAAAAGTGATTTTGAGTTCAATCCCTTTTTATTAGATACAAAAACAAACTATATTAAAATTTATGTTATATTAAAGTTGCAATTATTATAAACAATATTAATTTTTTTATGTAAACTTTAAAATTATATGAAATTGTACCTTATTATTAATTTTATAATATAATAAAAGCAAGAAGAACTACAATCTATTTAGCAAATGTAATTTGTTTCCAAAATATTTGTAATTAGGAATAAGTTTATTAAAAGCTGTGACACTTTGAAATCACAGCTTTTGACTACAATGCTAAATTGAAATTTACCAACTATTCATTATGCTTATTACTTGATACTTTAAACTATAATCTCCATACCATCATAAGCAAAGAAAATATTATCAAGCTCCTTCTCTAATTCACTATAATAACCATAGGATTTCCCCCACATTTCATCAATATGTGTAACTATAACCTTTTTAATTCTGTAATAGTTTTTAATTTCTATAACTTCATCCAAAGTAAATATTTCATCTTTGAATGGTGCATCTTTAAGTTCTGTTCCATCATTTAATATGCCATCATCAGAAACTAAACTGATTATTAAAACATCTGCATTGAAGTACATATCATTATGAGTAAATGGTTTTGGATTACAACAAGCATATATGACTTTTTTATCATTCTCTCTGATAACATAGAACGTTATATTCCTATCTCGGTTGTTGTTAAACAAATCAATATCAAAATTATCTATCTTTATATGAGAAGTTTCATTAACAGAAATGCAGTGTAGAACATCCCCATAATATTTAAGACAATCAAGGTTCATTCGATTTATATCTTCAATCACTTCAGGCAACGCATAAAATTCAATAGGAGTATTTTTATCTGCAATAAAATCATAGCCAATTTTTTCAACGATTCTAATGCCTTTAACGTGGTCTGGGTCATGGTGAGAAATCGAAAGGTGCTTTACTTGTGATATTTTTTGCCTGTTGCAAGCCACTGCAATATCTTCAGGTGTGTCTATCAACATTTTTATATCATCAATATATAGGCTTGGGCCTAAGCGTTCATATCTTCCACCTTTTTGCCTGGCTTCTTCACATATTTTGCATTTACAAAATGAACTTGGAATAATTGACATACCACCACTACCAATAATTTTTAATTTCAAAGTTATCATACCTCCTTATTAAAATATTAGATTATATAAATAATCTACAATTAAAACTGCTTAACAAAATTTTTATTTAGTAGATTATATCATGTATAAATATGAAATAACAGAAATATACGAATAGACTTAAAAATATATTAATACAATGTGCATAAAAAATATCATAAATATATGATAATATAAATACAGTAATACCATTTTATTAATTTTTTGGGTTTTTATATATTTAAGTATTGGGGTGATATAGTTGAACCAAGAGATATTTTTTAAAATAATGAATGAAATATTAGAAAATATTGACGAAGGGGTCCATTTTGTTAACAAAGAAGGGAAAACTATAATCTACAATGATTCTGTACAAAAAATGGAAAAAATGAACAGACAAGATATTTTAACGAATTCATTTTTTGATATAGTCAGCAAAATGAAAATAAATAGAAGTACACTAGTAGAAGTTTTGGAAAAAAGGAAAATTATCAAAGACAATGTTCAAAAATATCTAGATAAAAACGGGAAAGAAATAACAGCAATCAATACTACAATACCAATTGATATTAAAGGGGAATTTGTAGGAGCACTTGAAATATCAAAAAATATGACAACTATAGAAACTTTATTAAACAGAAACTATAAAAAAAATTTAATCAACAAAGTTAATAATCAACAAAAGAGAGGTTATGACTTTGATGATATTTTAGGAGAAAGTAATCTGATTAAAGAGGCAATAACAAAATCTAAGAAAGCCTGTAAGTCTGACGCTTCAGTATTTATATATGGAGAAACTGGAACGGGTAAAGAGTTATTTAGTCAGTCCATTCATTATGGAAGTAATAGAAAAAATTATCCGTTTATAGCACAAAATTGTGCAGCTCTACCAGAGTCACTATTTGAAGGAATACTATTTGGGACTAGCAAGGGAGGATTTACAGGAGCAGTAGATAGACCAGGTTTGTTTGAACAAGCTAACAAAGGAACTTTATTATTAGATGAAATAAATTCCATGCCTATTATGTTACAGGCTAAATTACTAAGGGTTTTACAAGAAGGTTATGTAAGAAGAGTTGGTGGAACTAAGGACATACCTGTTGATGTAAGAATTATTGCAACAACAAATGAAAGTCCAAGAGTTATTTTAAATGAGAATAAAATAAGGAAAGATTTATATTACAGACTTAACATAATTCATGTAGAGATTCCTCCTCTTAGAGATAGAAAAGAAGATATATCTTTGTTATGCAAAAAATTTATTTCAAAGTATAATAAAAAACTAAATAAAAAAGTGGTAGGTATTTCAGATGAAGCTATCAAAATTTTGCAAAATTATGACTGGCAAGGTAACATAAGAGAACTAGAAAACATAATTTATTGTACTATGAGTATGATGGAAGATGAGATACAAATAGAAACAAGTATGATTAATATAAATGACTATTACAATCTTAAAGAGAATAAAGAGAGTAACGATTATTCTTTAAATGATTTGGAGGACAAGACACTTAATAATATTATTAGCGAGATAGAAGAAAAGTATATATGTGAATCATTAAAAAAGACCTCGTATAATATAACTAAGGCTGCATCTATTTTAGGTATGAATAGGCAAAATTTACAATATAAAATGAAAAAATATAATATCAAAGTCTTATAAAGAAGTAAAATAAAAAAGAAAAATAAAGGAGCAAAATTATTATAAAAGAGCAAAATTTTTTGCTCTTTTTTTTATGTTTCAAAATAGATATAATTTTTTATTTATGAAAAAACATAACAAAATAATTATAGTTTCAACGTTTCAAGAAATAGTTACTTTAATTTCAAAGTTGGCATGATTTATGCTTTAACTAATTATTGAGAAGATATAAATTTTTAGGAGGGTGTATATATGAGAAAAGTAAGAGTTGGAATATGGGGATTTGGAGCTATGGGAATAGGTATGGCTAATATGATTCTAAAAAAAGAAGGTATGGAAATAGTATCTGTTTGTAGTAGAAGTACTTCAGGGAAAAGCATGTATGACATCTTAGAAATTGAAAGAGGAGAAAGACCAGAAGTTATTATCAATGGAAATTATGAAGAAGTTTTTAAAGAAAAAAGTGTAGATGTTGTTTTATTAGCAACTGATTCATTTACTAAAAAGGCTTTTGATAAAATAATGTTCTTGTTAAATAGAAAAATAAATGTTATATCAACAGCAGAGCAAATGGCATATCCACAAGCTGATGATGCAGATTTAGCTAAAAAAATGGATGAAGTTGCAAAGGAGAATGGAGTAAGTATACTTGGAACAGGAATAAATCCAGGATTTGTGTTGGATTTACTAGTATTAGCACTTTCAGGAACTTGTGAGGAAGTTACTAGTATAAAAGCTAAGAGAGTAAATGATTTATCTCCTTTTGGAAAATCTGTTATGGTAGAACAAGGTGTAGGAGTAACAAGAGAAGAATTCATAAAAGGTGTAGAAAATAATACTATAGCAGGTCATGTAGGATTTGTAGAATCAATAAATATGATAGCTGATGGATTAGGATGGAAACTAGATAAGATAGAACAAACAAAAGAACCAATAATGACTACAGTAGATAGAAAATCTAAGTATGGAGAGGCATTGGCTGGAAATGTTGCTGGTTGTAGACAATGTGGATATGGATATGTAAATGGAGATATTTTGATTGAAATGGAGCATCCACAACAGATAATACCTGAAGCAGAAGGTATTAAAACAGGAGATTATGTATCAATAAAAGGTATACCAAACATTGATTTACAAATAAATCCTGAGATACCTGGAGGAGTGGGCACTTATGCAATGATAGTAAACTCTATTCCATTAATAATAAATGCTAGACCAGGTCTTAAAACTATGTTAGATATACCAGTGCCTAGAGCAATAATGGGAGATGTAAGAAATCAGATTGAAGTTGAATTAGAGGAAGAATCAAATGCCAATTAATAAAATAATAGCTGGTTAATAAGGAGATGAAAAAATGGATGCTAAAGTTAATGATTGGGTTATTATACACAACATAGTACTGACTCCAGAAGAAAGAGCTCCACAAGTTCCAGAGGATACTAAGAAAGTATCCTTAGAAATGTGGGTTAAAGGATTTATACAAAAAGATGCTTCTATAGGTGATTTAGTAGAAGTTAAAACAATTACAGGTAGACTTGTAAAAGGTAACTTACTTAAAGTAAATCCATATTATACTCATGATTATGGTAAATGTATACCAGAATTACTCCAAATAGGGATACAGGCTAAAGAAATATTATTTGGAGGTGTATATAATGAATAATACAGCATCAATGAAAGATATGAGCTATCAAGCTGTTATGGGAAGAAATAATGAAATAATGAAAAATGCGATTGGATTGGATTACTCTTCTTTTGAACAAGAAGGAATAGGGTTTGATTATGAAAAAATGATGGGTGAAACAGGATATACATTACAGGATATTGAAGCAATTCAGTCACAATATGCTGTTGGAAATACTCTCATAATAGAACTTAAAAATTTGACTAAGTTAGCTAGAAAATGTGCTCCAGAAGGTAAAGGAGCTAGAATATTTGTAAAAGATGAAGCAATGAATGCATCTGGTAGCTTTAAAGCAAGAAGAGCAGCTACTGCCGTATATCATGCTAAAAAAATGGGATACAAAGGTGTAATAGCAGCTACTAGTGGTAACTATGGTGCAGCTGTAGCATCTCAAGCAGCTATGCAGGGTTTAAAATGTATAATAGTTCAAGAATGTTATGATTCTAATGGTGTAGGTCAACCCGAAATTATAGAAAAAGCAAGAAAATGTGAGGCATATGGAGCAGAAGTTATTCAATTAACAGTTGGTCCAGAATTATTTTATACATTCTTAGTTTTATTAGAAGAAACAGGCTATTTTAATGCATCATTATATTCACCATTTGGAATTGCAGGTGTAGAGACTTTAGGGTATGAGTTGGCTATTCAATTTAGAGAAAAATATAAAAAAGACCCTGATGTAGTTGTTTGTACAAATGCAGGTGGAGGTAATCTCACTGGAACTGCAAGAGGATTGATAAAAGCTGGTTCTCTTAATACTAAAGTAGTAGGAGCAAGTGTTGACTTAAAAGGATTACACATGGCTAGTGATAATCAATTTAATAAAAAATCATTTACAACAGGGCATACAGGTTTTGGTATACCATTCTGTACGTGGCCTGATAGGTCAGATGTACCTAGGTCTGCAGCTAGGCCGCTTAGATATATGGATAGATATGTATTAGTAAAACAAGGAGAAGTTTTTTATACAACTGAATTATTGGCACAACTAGAAGGAATAGAAAGAGGCCCTGCAGGAAATACATCTTTAGCAGCAGCATTCTCTTTAGCTCAAGAATTGGATGAAGATAAAGTTATAGTAGTACAAGAAACAGAGTATACAGGAGCAGGTAAACATATATGTCCACAACTTACCTTTGCAAGAGAAAATGGAATAGATATAAAATTTGGAAATCCAAGAGAAGAGATTGCAGGAGTAAACTTAATATTACCAGAAAGGCCAGAATTATTAAAATGCGTTGACATTGATATGAATAAAATAAGAAAATCGTTTATAAAAAATTGTATATCCAACAATAACATTGAGAATGTTGATAATTTAAGTAATCAAGATATAGAGTATTTAATGGAAGAAGTAAAAAGTTCGAGAGATTTTGTTGTTGATACATTAAATAATTTATAATAATTACTAATTTTTAATTTAATGCGAAATAAATAGTCGGAAAATTCAATTAAAATTATACGGATGGGGGAATGTTCATGAAAAAAAGAGAGGATGATTTTGACGTTAGAAGAAAATATCTTCAAGAACTAAGTGATGATGAGTTAAAAGAAAGGTTTTGGAGTTTAGCTACCCAAATAGTAGAGCCAATGATAGACCTTGGCAAAAAGAACACAACACCATCAATAGAAAGGTCTGTTTTGTTAAGAATGGGATTTTCTTCTCTTGAAGTAAAACCTATTTTAGAAGGTGTTATGGAAAGAGGTCTTATAGGTAAAGGGGCAGGGCATGTAGTTTATAAGTTGGCTAAATCTAAAAATATAACAGTTAGAGAAGCTGGTTTATTATTAGTTAATGGTGAATACTGGGATGAAGTTACATGTTTATTTAGAGAAGGGGTAGAATCATGTTAAAGGAAAATAAAAAACTAGATATAGACTATATATTAAAAGATTTGGATAAATATAAACCAAAGAGAAGAGGTTGGGTTTGGAGAGAACATCTGGAAAATCTTGAAATGGGACCTTTTGAATATAAAGACTGTACAAAACCTTTAAAGAAGAGTGTAGGGTTACCATCATCTAAATATTTCAATAATATTGACCCTCAACCAAGCCCCATTATTACTACTGAAATAGCTTCTGGTAGATTTGAAGATGATATAAGAAGAATGAGGATGGCAGCTCATCATGGTGCTGACCATTTAATGGTTATTAGAACCGCTGGGCAATCCCATTTTGACGGACTTATAGAAGGTACTCCTCAAGGTATAGGTGGAGTTCCAATAACAAGAAAACAAGTAAGAGCTCAAAGAAAAGCTCTTGATTTTATAGAAGAAGAAGTTGGCAGACCTATTAATTACCATTCATATGTAAGTGGTGTTGCTGGTCCTGAAGTAGCAGTGATGTTTGCTGAAGAAGGAGTCAATGGAGCACACCAAGACCCACAATACAATGTTCTATATAGAAATATAAATATGATAAGGTCTTTTGTAGATGCTTGTGAAGCTAAAAAAATAATGGCTTTTGCGAATATAGCTCAAATAGATGGAGCACATAATGCTAATGCTACTGCTAGAGAAGCATGGAAGGTAATGCCTGAACTTATGGTTCAACATGCTTTAAACTCTATATTCTCTGAGAAAATAGGGATAGATAAAAGTAATATATGTTTATCAACAGTGCCACCAACAGCTCCTCCAGCACCATGCTTAAGAATAGACTTACCTTATGCTGTTGCACTTAGAGAATTATTTAGTGATTATAAGATGAGAGCCCAAATGAATACTAAATATATGGAATCATCAACTAGAGAAGCAACAGTTACTCATGTATTAAATTTATTAACATCAGTACTAACTAGAGCTGACATACAATCAACTATAACGCCTGATGAAGGTAGAAATGTACCTTGGCATATATACAACATAGAAGCATGTAATACAGCAAAACAAGCCTTAATTGGTATGGATGGCCTTATGGATATGATAGAACTTAAAGATGTTGGTGAATTAAGAGATAAAGCAAGAGAGCTTAAAGAAAGAGCTGTACTATATATGGAAGAAATATTTGAAGTTGGTGGATATTTTGAGTCTGTAGAGCAAGGATTTTTCGTTGATTCTGGAAATTATCCAGAAAGAAATGGTGATGGTATATCTAGAAAAATAAAAGGCGGAGTTGGAGAAGGTACTGTTTATGAAAGAGAAGAAGATTATCTAGCACCTGTAACTGCTCACTTTGGATACAACAATGTAGCTCAGTATGATGAAAATGCTATAGATAATCCATCAATATTAATAGACGGATGCACATTTGAAAATCCAGATAAAATCATATATATTGATGAGCTTGATGATTTTGACAATGTGGAAAACAGACTAAAAGAATCAGAAGAATACAGAAATGGAGATAAAATCAAGCCTGAAATGGAATGGTGTGCAGATGGAATTGTAATGATAACTATGATGTTACCTACTGATAAAAGAACAGCCGAGTTTGCAGCTTTGGAATTTGTAAAGAAAATGAACTTGCAAGAAGTTGAAGTTATAAGTAGAGAAGTGATGCATGAATCTGAAGGTACTAGAATAGAAGTGAAAGGAAGAGTTCCATTCGATATAGATTTAAACAATTTAGTAATACCAGAAGAGCCTAAAGTACTGACTGATGAAGAAATAAGAGCTGATATAGAAGAAAGACCTATGAAAATAGTTTCAGCTACAGTTGGAGAAGATGAACACTCAGTTGGTTTAAGGGAAATAATAGATATAAAACATGGTGGTATTGAAAAGTATGGTATAGAATGTCATTATCTAGGAACTTCTGTGCCTGTAGAAAAATTGGTAGATGCAGCAATTGAACTAAATGCAGATGCAATACTTGCATCTACAATAATAAGTCATGATGATATTCACTATAAAAACATGAAGAAATTACATGATTATTGTGTAGAAAAAGGTATAAGGGATAAAGTAATGATAGCATGTGGAGGAACACAAGTAACACCTGAAATAGCCGTTGAACAAGGAATAGATGCTGGATTTGGAAGAAACAGTAAAGGTATTCATGTAGCCACTTTCTTAGTTGAAAAAAGAAGAGAAATGAATAATGGAAAATAAAAAAATTTCTTTGAAAATAGATGTGTTGGTAGCTGAAATTGGAAGTACTACCACTGTAGTAAATGCTTTCCATAATATTGATACTGAGAATCCTGTATTTTTAGGTCAAGGTCAAGCTCCAACAACAGTGTTTGAAGGTGGAGATGTAAGAAATGGCTTGTCAGGTGCTATTAAGGATTTAGCTAATAAATTATCTGTAGAGGATATAAAGTATAATGATATGTTTGCAACTTCTAGTGCAGCTGGTGGGTTAAAAATGACTGTACATGGTTTAGTATATGATATGACAGTAAAAGCAGCTAAAGAAGCTGCTCTAGGAGCTGGAGCTGTTATTCGTCAAGTAACATCAGGTAGAATTAAAAGAACTGATTTAAATAAAATAAAAGAAATAAATCCAAACATAATTTTAATAGCTGGTGGAGTTGATTATGGAGAAAGAGATACAGCTATTTATAATGCAGAAATGATAGCTTCTATGAATTTAGATATACCAGTTATATATGCTGGAAATATTGAAAATCAAGATGAAGTAAAATTAATATTCGAAGATACAAACTATAAGCTATATATAACAGAAAATGTATATCCTAAAATAGATTTATTGAATATAGAGCCTACAAGAAAAATTATTCAAGGTGTATTTGAAGACCACATAACTACAGCACCAGGAATGAAGTATATTAAAGAAATGGTTAATGAAAATATTACTCCAACACCAGGCGCTGTAATGGAAGCATCTAAATTATTATATAAAAATATTGGAGATTTATTAACTTTAGATGTAGGTGGAGCAACTACTGATGTACACTCTGTTACAGATGGAAGTGACTATATCAATAAAATCTTAGTTAATCCTGAACCTGTAGCGAAGAGAAGTGTTGAGGGGGATTTAGGTGTATATGTAAATATGAAAAATATAGTAGAAGTTATAGGTAAAGAAAACCTACAAAATGAATTATCTATAGACATTGATTCAATAATAGATAATTATCCACCAATACCAAAATCAAAAGAAGAAATCCTATTTGTTGAGAGACTGACAACAGAAGCTGTTATCAAAGCTATGCTAAGACACTCTGGAAAAATAAGAAATATTTATGGAACAACTGGAAAAGTCAAAATTGCAGAAGGAAAAGATTTAACAGAAGTAAGATATATAGTTGGTACAGGGGGAGCGCTTACTAGGCTCCCTAGTAGAATTAAAATATTAAACAGTATGCTTAAATACAATAAAAATAAAGAATTACTATTTCCAAAAGAGAAAACAAAGATATTGATAGATAATGACTATATTATGGCATCTATGGGTGTTTTATCTAAAAAATATGAAGAAGCATCTCTTAAGCTCCTACTGAAAAGTTTAAACTTCAAGGAGGAAAGATTATGTACCCTAGATTAGAAATAGATATAGAAAAGTTAAAACATAATGTCAAAATAATTTCACAGAAGTGTCATGAAAAAAATATTAAGGTATCTTTTGTAACTAAATCATTTTGTGCACAAAAAGAGGTAGTAGAATCAGTATGTTGTGAAGGAATAGACCATATAGCAGATTCAAGGATACAGAACTTAAAAAAATTACAAAATATAAATTTGCCTAAAATGCTGATTAGAATACCCATGATAAGTGAACTAGAAGAAGTTATCAATTATTGTGATATTAGCCTTAACTCAGAACTGGAAACCATAAAGAAATTAAATGAATTGTGTAAAAGTAAAAATATTATTCATAAGATAGTTCTTATGTTTGACCTAGGGGATTTACGAGAAGGATACTTTTATGAAGAAGATTTTTTTAATAGTGTAAGAGAGATAGTAAGATTAAAAAATATTAAAATAATTGGTATAGCTACAAACTTAACTTGTTATGGAGCTGTTATACCATCTAGAGAAAATACAGGCAGATTAGTAAGTATAGCACGAAAGATGGAAGAAGAATTTGGTATAAATGTAGAAATAGTATCTGGAGGTAATTCAAGTTCTATGCATCTAATTATAAGTAATACTATGCCAGAAGGTATTACTAATTTAAGAATAGGAGAATCTATTATACTTGGTAGAGAAACAGCATATGGTAGAAATATACATGGAGCATATCAAGATGTATTTAAATTGGTATGCCAAATAATTGAATGTAAGGAAAAACCATCAGTTCCCATTGGAGAAATAGGGGTTGATGCTTTTAGAAAAAAACCTGTTTATGAAGATAAAGGAATCTTAAAAAGGGCAATTATAGCTATAGGTAAACAGGATATAAATATTGACTCTTTAATTCCAATAGACACTTATATAAAAATATTAGGAGCAAGTTCAGACCACATGATATTAGATGTAAGTAACACAAAACATGATTATAAAGTAGGTGATAATGTGGAATTCTTATTAACTTATGGAGGTATCATGTCATCTAGTACGAGTGAATACGTTTCAAAAAAAATTATAGTGTAGTGTTCAAATAATTAGGAGGAAATTACTTTATGAAAGAGCGAGAATGTAGAAAAGCAAGTCTGTTTGATGCAATGATACCAATTACTTGTTTGATATTATTTTTAAGCCTAGGAGTATTAGTATATGGTTCATCACCTCATGTGCCACTAATAGGAGCTGCAGCAGTAGCAGGACTTGTAGCTGTATATAGGCTTGGATTTAAATGGAAAGACTTAGAGTTAAGTATGTTTAATAGTATAAAGATGGCAATGCAAGCAATCTTGATTATAATTATAATAGGCGTACTTATAGGAACTTGGATAGTAAGTGGAGTAGTTCCATGTATGATTTATTGGGGACTAAAAATTTTATCACCAAATATTTTTTTAGTGGCATCAACATTAGTCTGTGCAATCGTATCTCTTGCAACTGGTTCATCTTGGAGTACAATGGGGACAGTGGGTGTAGCACTTTTAGGAATTGGTCAAAGTTTAGGGATGCCAGTTGGATTAATAGTGGGTTCTATAATATCTGGAGCTTACTTTGGAGATAAACTATCACCTTTATCTGAAACGACTAACTTAGCTCCAGCAATGGCAGGAACAGACTTGTTTACACATATAAAATATATGCTATATTCAACTATACCATCATTATTAATTTGTTTAGTAATTTATGGTGTAATTGGAATGAAGTATTCAGGTCAAGCATTGGATATAAAACAGATAGAACTAATTAGGTCTACATTAGATTCTACATTTAATACTTTATCACCAGTATTATTATTAGCTCCAGTAATAGTAATTGGATTGGTTGTATTTAAAGTTCCTGCTATACCAGGACTTATAGTAGGTGCTGTATTAGGAGTACTGTTTGCAGTAGTTTTCCAAGGAGAATCTATGAAGACAATATTAGATGCGGCACAAAATGGATATGTTTCATCGACACAAATAGAAGAAGTAGATGCTTTATTGTCTAAAGGTGGGATTATGAATATGATGTCTACAGTATCTTTAACAATATGCGCTCTATCTCTTGGAGGTATTTTAGAAAAAACAGGTATGCTTGAAGTGGTAGCATCTTCTTTACTAAGATTAGCGAAGGGTGTATTTGGAACAGTATTATGTACAATGGTAACTTGTACAGTTACTAACATAATAGCAGGAGAACAATACTTATCTATAGTTATACCAGGAAGAATGTATAATAAGGAATATAAAAAAAGAGGTATACACCCTAAAATGTTATCAAGGGCTTTAGAAGATAGTGGGACTTTAACTTCTCCATTAGTGCCATGGAATACATGTGGAGCATATATAACAGCTACATTAGGTGTATCAGCATTAACATATGGTCCATATGCATTATTAAATATTATAAATCCATTGGTATCTCTAGTTTTAATTGCATGTAAGTTTAAAATAGCAAAAATAGAAGATGAACCTGAAACTTGTTTAAATTTTGATGTATGACGTTAATAAGTTTAACTTGACAGTTTTTATATTAACTTATTCTTTTAATATTAAAATTATTTGTATAAATTTTTCATAAAAAGGAGATTTATTTTCAGACTTGCCTTAAAATTAGGCAAGTCTTTTAAACATATATTAGTTAGAGGAGTATTGTGTACTTGATATGGTAAAGAGATAATAATTAACTCGTTGTTATACAATTTATAGAGTGATATAATTTAGGATAAATAAGAGAAGTAGATACAGGGGGAAACACATGGAAATATATGATATATTAACACGTTTTTATATTCAAGATATAGAGAAAGCAATATCTTTTTATGAGAATGTTTTAAAAGAAAAATGTTCTCTACGTTTTTCTTATAAAGAAGTTGGATTGGAACTAGCACAGGTAGGAAATGTCTTACTATTGTCTGGTTCTGATGATGCTCTCAAACCATTTATAGAAACAAAATCTACTTTTATGGTTGACTCTGTTGATGAATGGAGAAGTTATCTATTAAAGAATGGAGCAGTTGTGGTAAGAGATAAGAAAAAAGTTCCTACAGGATATAATATGACAGTAAAACATCCAGATGGCACAATTGTAGAGTATGTTCAACATACAAAATAAGATTAGTTAAAAATAGAATAGAAGATTATTACATAAAGGTGAACTTTGTATAGTGTTCACCTTTTTATTCTTTTGACATATAGAAAACAATGTATTGAAATAATACAACAGAAACCCAACCTATTCCAGTAGCAAATGCTACAGACTTTAGACCAAATCTTTGAATAAGCAAATAAGAAAGAATTACACGAATTGATATATGTAAGATAGTTCCAATTACAGGGATGTTTACTTTACCACTTCCTCGGTACCAGCCAACAAAGGCGCTTCCTATAAAACATAAGACATAAAAAATAGAAATAGTTTTCATATATTCTACACCATTTATCATAATGTCATTATTTGTATTGCTCATCATAAGTCCAACAGTAGTTTCTGAAAAAAAGTACATTATTAAAGATAATCCAATTCCTAGACACACCAGAATAATCAATCCTGTATAAAATCCTTGCTTTGCTCTTTTTCTGTCCTTATTTCCAGTATTTTGTGCAACAAATATAGATATGGCCTCAGCTCCACTATCTCCAAAAGAATTAGCAAACCCTTCAATTCTTGTTGTAGCAGTATATGATGTAATCATATCTGTTCCCATTATATTTACAGCACCTTGTACTAGTAATTTTCCAATATACAGACTAGATTGGTGGAGAGCAGAAATTAGACTATAAGAGATAGTTAATTTTAATAATTTCCATTCAAACTTCATATCCTCTCTTTTAAATAAAAGAAATGAGATATTTTTTCTTATATAAACGAAACAAAGAAGTGATGCGAGTGTCTGTGATAATACGGTTGCAAAGGCTGCTCCTTGAATTCCAAAATTACATACTGCAACAAAAACTAAATCTAAAACAGTATTCATTATCATTGAAAACATTAAAATAATAAGGGCCGATTTGGTATTACCAACAGCTCTCAAAGTTGCTGATAACAGATTATAAAAATATGTTGCAATGAGTCCACAAAAAATAATATTTAAGTAAGATTTTGCTATACTTGCAACCTCATGTGGAGTATTAATTATGTTTAATAGTGGAGATAGTATAAATATTGAGCATATACTTAATACAAAAGTCAATGTAGCTCCAAAAATAGTTGCTAAAAAAGATTCTCTTCTAAATGAAGACAAGTCATTGGCACCATAAAAATGTGCAAAGATAATTGAAATACCTGTGCAACTACCACTTAATATAAATATAAAAAGATTCATAATAGTACCTGCTACACCTACAGCAGCAAAGGCAGTTTGGCTTACAAATCTACCAACTATAATAGCATCAATAGTATTGTAAAGTTGTTGAAGTATATTTCCTAAAAGCAATGGTAACATAAGTATAAACAATTCTCTTTTTATATTTCCCTCTGTTAAGTTAGTTGTATATTTCATAATAGCACCTCGTTAAATTTTAAGATATAATTAGTTTACAGTCATATCAAATAATTGTAAAATGCCGTTTTTAGCCATATAATATAAATAAATATTTATATTATGAATTGAGGTAAGGTTATGACAGAACTTGAAATACAAGCATTTTTGACTGTTATAAAGTTAGGTAGTATTTCTGCTGCTGCTGAAAGTTTGTATGTTACTCAGCCAGCATTAAGTAGAAGAATAAATGCATTAGAAACAGAACTAGGATACAAGTTAATTAGAAGAAAAAAAGGTATACGAATATCAGAGTTGACAGAAGAGGGAAAAGCATTTGTACCAATTGCAGAAAAATATAAAATTCTTTTACAAGAAGCCAAGTCTATAACTAAAATGGATAGAAGTAAAATTCTAAACATATCCTCTATAGGGAGTGTAAGTTCATATATACTTCCAGATGTATTTTCATGCTTTATGAACACATATCCAGAATATAATATAAACTTTTACAATTATCATTCTTATGAAGCATATGATTACATTTCAAAGGGAGAAGTAGATATAGCACTTATTTCTGATGATATGTTTTTTAATAATATAGAGACAATACCAATATTTAAAGAAGCTATGTTACTAGTAACAAGTTATGGTTCAAAATATAAAAGTGAGTTACATCCTTCTATCTTAGATGTTGCTGATGAGATAAGGCTTCCGTGGAATCCTGAATATGATTTATGGCACAATTTTTGGTTTCGTTCAACTCTTCAACCTAAAGTATTTCTAGACCAGATGTCACTTTTGGAGTACTTTATGAGGCAAGAAAATGTGTGGGCTATTGTGCCAGTGTCAGTAGCATACCATCTTAAAGAAATATCAAATATCGAAATACATTATATAAAAGATGCACCTCCAGATAGATTTATTTATTACTTAATTAAGGAATCTAGTAAGAAAGAAATAATAAATAATTTTTTAGATTTACTAAATGAAAAATTATTGAAAATTAAAGGGTTAGAGTCTTTAATTAAAAAGTAAAAGTTATAATAAACTCTTTAACTAAAAATTAATTATGAGGTTAAGACATTATTTTGGAAACAATTATTATTAGGATTGGAAAACATATAAGGAAATTATTAAGTATACTATAGTAAATATAAAGTACATATAAAAATAAATTTGTTTACAAAAGAGCAAGATTCATTAAATATGACTAAGTGATGATTGATATAATGTTGCGTGGATAAAAGGAGGAGAGCTGCAATGTCTTATAAAGTAATTAATGTCATAACAGCTATTGACTATATAGAGGAGCATTTATCAGATAAGCTGGATTTAGATATAGTTGCTAATGCTGTTCATTATTCAAAATATCACTTACATAGAACTTTCACATCTTCTGTTGGCTTGACGATGCATGATTATATAAAGCGAAGAAAATTAACAGAAGCAGCAAAACTATTGGTATTTTCAAAGAAACCAATAATTGAAATTGCATTGATAGCTGGATATGAAAGTCAACAAGCATTCACTTCTATATTTAAAGCTATGTACAAAAAATCTCCAAATAAATATCGAAAAGAACAAGAATTTTATCCTTTGCAGCTAAGATTTGTTTTGAAAAAAGACGATTTATTTTCAAAAAACGTGTTAGAGTTGGAAAAAGAAATTAAACTTGCAAATATGTCTGATATACCATTGTGGATGAATTTAGTGCGATTAGTCATAGATGGATTTCCAAATTTGCAAGAGGAAGAATATATTTCTCAATTGGAACAGTATATTTTAGAAGAAAGAGCCTTGATATTAAAGCTTAATAATATTGCTATTGCAAATATGATATTTAATAGAGAAACTAGAAGTATTGATTTTTTTGGTATACATCCACAATATCGTAATTCAGATATTGCACAAGTGTTTTTGAAGAAAGTTATTGAAGATTTCTTAATAGATACAGATATCTCAATTACTACCTTTCGAGAGGGTGACAAAGCCGATACAGGGCATAGAGATATGATAAAGAAGTTGGGATTTGCAGAAGCAGAGTTGCTTGTGGAATTTGGATATCCTACTCAAAAATTTGTCATGACTTCTGTAGATAAAAAGAACAATAAATAGCAATAATGATTAAAAACTCCAAAATATAATTAAGTATAATGATTCAATATAAGTACTTAATTAACAAGGAGGATTTAAATGTCTAAAAATAAACAGGTAGTAAATTTTGATTCTATTGTATTTGATTGTGAACATAACATATATGAACATGATACAGAGCTATTAACTTCTTTTCCAGATGAGATTGTACATCTAATAGATATAAACAATAAGATAGAAGATGCTTTTAATAAAGCTGAAAATCTTGTTGGAAAACTTGAGAGAGATTATATGGAAGCCAAAATCTATATGGTAAAAAATCGGGGCGAAATAGACCCACATGAAATGTTTCAAAATGAACAATCACTAAAACAAATAGATAACTATGGAGCTTTTATGGTGAAAGTTCGAGATAAGATTGATAAAACTAAAGATTCTCCATACTTTGCTAGAATAGATTTTAGATTGAAAGATGTGGATGATGAATATAAGTACTACATAGGTAGATTTGCATTTGATTATGAAGATGAACTGTTAATACTTGATTGGCGTTCTCCAATTGCTAGTATGTTTTATGATTATGAAATAGGAGTAGCAGGATATGATGCGCCAATAGGATGGGTAGATGGAGAAATAACAAGAAAGCGACAATTTAAAATCAAAAATGGGAAATTGGAATACGCATTAGAAAGTTCTATCAATATACAAGATGATATTCTTCAAAAAGAACTTAGTCATACTTCAGACGAAAAAATGAAGTCAATTATTTCAACAATACAAAAAGAACAAAATCAAATTATCAGAAATGATAAAGCTGATACATTGATTATTCAAGGGGTAGCTGGTTCTGGTAAAACATCTATAGCATTACATAGAATTGCTTTTCTTCTTTATAGATTTAAAGATAAAATATCAGCAAATAATGTAATTATCCTATCACCTAATAAAGTTTTTGGAGACTATATTTCCAATGTTCTACCAGAACTTGGAGAAGAACCATTATGTGAATTAAGCTTTGAAAATATAGCAGAAGTACAATTAGAGAGAATAATTAACTTTGAAAGTGAGAGAAACCCATTAGAAACAAATGATGCTAAATGGAGTGAAAGAGTGCGTTTTAAATCTACACTTGATTTTGTAAAACTTATGGATAGTTATATAAAACAAATGCCTAATAAGATTTTTATTCCAGAAGATTATATTTTTGGAGACTTCATAGCTAAAAGTGATTGGATACAGAGTAGATTTGATGCATATAATAAATATCCAGTTAAGAGAAGACTTGAAAAGGTAGCTGAAGATATTCGTTATAGATTCGAAACAGATAATATTATGGAAGAAGATTTACCAAGAGTAAAAAGCATACTTAAGAACTTAAATGGAATGTTGAAAATAAAAAATACCCTTTTGCTGTATAAGGATTTCTTTAAGCAAATGAATATATCAAACATGTTTGTGATGCCAGAAAAGAAAACACTTGAATGGTCAGATGTATATCCATTTATATATATCCATGCTGCATATGAAGGATTACAAGAAGATAAGGTTATAAGACATATTGTTATTGACGAAATGCAGGATTATACACCTATTCAATATGCTGTAATAAACTTGCTTTTTAAGTGTAAAAAGACTATTCTTGGAGATTTTGGACAATTAGTTAATCCCAATCATACTCACACACTAGATGATATGAAACAACTATATGATGATGGGGAACTAGTTATGTTGAACAAGAGTTACCGTTCTACTTTTGAGATTATTAATTTCACAAAAAAGATTCAAGACATATCTTCATTAGAGCCTATTGAGCGACATGGCGAAGAACCAGCTTTATTAAAATGTAATAACGAACAAGATGAGATAAATAAGATAAAAATAGAAATTGAAGAATTTAAAAAGAGTGATAATGCTACTCTTGGTATTATATTAAAGACAGATAATGACGCTAAAGCTATATATGATGTGTTAAGAGAAGAATATAGTGTTCACTTAATATCTTCTGAAAGTTCTAGCTTTACAAAAGGAGTCTCCATAACTTCTATTAAAATGTCAAAAGGTCTAGAGTTTGATGAAGTTATTGTACCTTCAGTAAATAATAAAACATATTATAGTGATTATGACCGCAGTTTGTTGTATATTGCTTGTACACGAGCTATGCACAAACTTAAGTTAACATATGTTGGTACATTAACTCAACTTATAAGCATGTAGATTATATTTTATATGCATTTATTATCATAAATGAGAATTGAGGCAAAGATTCATCAATAAATCAATAAAAAATAATACTTATAAACAAATAAAAAATAAAAGCTATAAATTACATTTGAAATTTAATAAAATTTTATGATTTATAGCTTTTATAATGTTAATTTCTTTTAAAATAAAGTTAAACTTTAAATTTATGAACTAAAACAAAGTAGTAATATATATGTAATAGTTCTTAATCTCTTAATAGTAGTATTATATTATCTATACCTTTATTGATTTTCTAAGGAAATCTGATGTTATAGTGCAACCTCTTTCAAACATTTCTAGTGGTGTACCTTCAAATACGACCTGACCACCATTTTTGCCACCATCAGGACCAATATCAATCACCCAATCAGCTTGTTTCAATACATCCAAATTATGTTCAATTATAATTATAGTATTACCTTTATCGACTATATGCTCAAAAATCAACATAAGTTTTTCAATATCAGAACCATGAAGCCCTGTAGTCGGCTCATCTAAAATATAGATAGTACCTTTTTTGTTGAGGTTTTTAGCTAACTTAATTCGTTGACGTTCTCCTCCAGATAGTGTGCTAAGCGGTTGACCTAAGGTCATATAAGATAAGCCAACATCTTTCATGGTTTGTAAGATTTTACAAAGCTTCTTTTCTGTAAAAAATTCAAGAGCTTCATCGACTGTCATGGATAGTACATCAACTATATGTTTGCCTTTATATAATTTTGCCAAAACTTCTTTACTATATCTAGTACCTTTGCAAGCTTCACATGTATTAATAATAGGGTCCATGAATACAAGTTCTGTAACAAGTACTCCTTTACCATCGCAAACAGGACAAGCCCCCTTTGAATTAAAGCTGAATAAACCTTCTTCAACATTATTTTCTTTAGCAAATACTTTTCTTATCTCATCAAAGAAACCAAGAAATGTAGCAGGCATAGAACGGTTTGTAGCTGTAATACGGCTTTGGTCGATTTTAATAACATCTTTTTCGTACTTTTGTGCAAAAACATGAGAGATTAAAGTACTCTTGCCAGAACCTGCTACTCCAGTAACAACAGTCATAATTCCCACTGGTAAATCTACATCAACATGTTTTAGATTATTTATACAAGCATCTCTAATTGGAAGGGTACCTTTTGGCTGACGAGAATTAGTTTTTATAGGTAATGATAGATTCATTGCATTTGAAGTAAGAGTATTTGCTAAAAGTAATTTCTCATAAGAACCTTGGAATACAACATGTCCACCATGCATACCGGCACTCGGTCCAATATCTATAACTTCATCTGCTATGGAGATAACGTCTTTATCATGCTCTACCACAAGGACAGTGTTTCCTCTATCTCTAAGTTTTTTTAATAACTGATTCATACGATGTACATCTCGTGAGTGCATACCAGTACTAGGTTCATCGAAAATATAAGTCATACCTATGAGGCTACTTCCCATATAGCGTACAAGTTTTAATCTTTGAGCTTCTCCTCCAGATAGAGATGATGATTCTCTATTTAGATGTAGGTAAGGAAGTCCAATATCAATCATTCTTTTTAAACCATCAGCAAGAGTCTTTATTACAGTTTCAACTCTTTTATCTTTTATTTGTAACAATAAATCATAAAGGTCAGTAAGTTCCATATCACACATATCTGCAATCGAATATCCTAAGATAGTGCAGTTAAGAGTTTCTTTATTTAATCTTTTTCCGTGGCATATAGGACATTCTTTATCTGTTATAAGTCTTTCTGATTTTTCTTTTGTGTGTTTACTCATATTGCTAATATCTCGATTCAGATATGTTTGATTATACTTGTTAAAAATACCTTCTATTTTTGGATTTTCCTGTTTGCCATCTTTATTTTTTGAGCCATAAAGCAATAAATTATATTCTTCTAAAGAATAATCCTTTATAGGTTTATCTAAGTCAAAAAGTCCAGACTCTGCATACTGCTTCCAGTACCATGAATTAGGTTTAAATAAAGAGTCATTTATACATCCTGTATTCCATGAATTTTCAGGATTTATAATAGATTCAATATTGATTACTTTAACTCTACCAATCCCAGAACAATTTTTACACATACCATTTGGGTCATTAAAAGAAAAATGTGAAGTTGTTCCTATGTAAGGTTCTCCAATTCTAGAAAATAATAATCTTAGTGATGAATACAAATCACTTATAGTACCAACTGTGGAACGTGCATTACCACCAAGAGGAGTTTGGTCTACGATTACAGAAGCAGTTAAATTATCAATCAGCTCTACCTGAGGTTTTCTATACTTAGGTAGTCTATTTCTGATAAATGAAGAATATGTTTCATTCATCTGTCTTTGTGATTCTGCTGCGATTGTATCAAATACGATACTGGATTTTCCAGAGCCAGAAACACCAGTAAAAACAACAATTTTATTTTTAGGAATTTTAAATGATATATTTTTTAGGTTATTTTGTGTAAGTCCTTTTATTATAATATTTGGCATGAATGTTAAATCCTTTCTGAGTACATTTTAGTAAAGCAATTATATTATGTAACCATATTATAATAAAATTAAAAGCTACTTTCTTGATATATTCTGCTATGTTATAGGACGTATTTCTAAGTTTAATCAGTCTCACACAATCTGAATAAATGCTAGTTGATAATAGATAAAAAAGTACATAATAGATACTCGTAATTTGATAAATATAAAGATAATTATACAATTAAAACGACTTGACATTTAAAACTTACTATTGTAATATTTAAATATTACAATAGTAAGTTTTAAATAAAGAACAAATAATTACCTCACTAACTGAAAGGAGGACATAATGATACTAATAGTTATATTAAGTATCTTCATCATAGCTTCAATCAATATAATTATATTAGGTAAAGAAAATATAAGAGACATAGTTATACCTTTAATTCTATTTATTGTAAGTGATTTTTTATTTTTGTGTGGAAATATCATATATAGGGGAGGAGTAATTCTACTATTTATAGGCTTATTTGCAATACCATTGATGTTAATTGCATTTATATGGATTTTAGTACATATGATTAAGCTTTACTATAAAAAAGATTTAAATAAAAGAAAAATGATTGGATGTATATTTGGTATCTTTATAAGTATAGGCACTATATTTATTCCTAGTCCAAGTGAAAGTTTTAGATTTAAACTTTACGAAGAAGATTATAGTGTAGTAGCTAAAGCTATTTTGAAAGTCTATGATGAAAAAAAGTTAAGCTCTGAATGTACCTTTTATATTAAATCTGATAAAAACGAATTGGAGAAGATATTTTCTAAAGAAGTAATAAAAAAGATGAAAAAATTAAACAGAAATTTAGATGTAGTTAAAATTTCTGGAGATAGAAATTTAGTCTATTTTTTCTTTGGAGCTGAATTACAGTTTATTGATGGTATTGTAATTTTTAAAGACCTAAAAGATGTTAAACCAAAGTTAGATTTTATAAACAGAAGTATCCAAGCTCCTAGATTGGAGTATATTACAAATAATGTCTATTATTTTAAAGGTGGACTATAAGCTTATGTAGAGGAGATGGTATAAAGTATGAAAAGAAAAAATGATTTTATTTGGATAGTTATTCTCCTAATTGTCATAGCTATGGGAGTATATTATGTAGGAAAAAAGCATAACGATACAAAACAAAAGCATGATAAGAATTATATAAACTCTGAATTAAATAACTCTAAAACTGAAAACAAGGATAAAAACAAAAAAGAAAAAATTAATATAGTTGATTATAGTGATTGTTTTAAAAATATTAGTGGAGGAGCTGTTTTTTATAATACTAAAAATAAAGAATATAATATATATAACAAAGAATTAATCGAAACAAGAAGGTCACCATGTTCTACTTTTAAAATAGTTTCAACTCTAATTGGTCTAGAAAAAGGAGTAATAAACTCGAAAGAATCAGTTATGGGATATGATGGAACAATTTATAAAAATAAAACTTGGAATAGAAATCTTAATTTGGAAGAGGCATTTAAGCAATCTTGTGTTTGGTACTATAAAAAATTATTAAATAAAGTTGACTCTAATTCTGTTCAAAAAATTCTAGATGATTTAAAATATGGAAACTGCGATATTAGTGAATGGGAAGGCGATTTAAAAAATGGAATGGGACATTTAAATGGATTTTGGTTAGAATCTTCATTACAAATATCTCCAAAAGAGCAAGCAGAAACAGTAGCAAAGATATTTGAAGGAGATACAAGCTTTAAAAAAGAGCATATTAATATTTTAAAAGATATTATGAAAATAGATGTAAATGACAAAAACATAAATTTGTATGGAAAAACTGGAACAGGATATGATGGAAAAAATCAACATGTAGATTCTTGGTTTGTTGGTATGGTAGAGATTAAAGATGATACTTATTATTTTGCTATTAAATCAGATGATTCCAATAAAGAAGTTACAGGTCCAAAGGTAAAAGAGATTGCAGTTAATATAATTAAGAAATACTATAATATCACAAAATAAGCTTAATTTTATTTGCATGTATAAGCTATTTAGTCATTAAATAATTTTACTAAGTTAAGTATAGATTATGTCTAAATCTTATAGTACATAAAATATTTGTTATTGAGTAATAAAATAAATCATAATATATATTAAAATAAATGTTAATAGCTCTTAGAGACTATGCAATATATTAAAAGTATAAATAAAATATGTTGCATAGTTTTTATTTTACATTATAATCTTAAATAATATATAAAAATATATAAAGGTAATTAAAGAATAAAATAATATTTTAAGGAGCTGAAGGTTATGGATAGACTACTATATATCAGACCTGTATATGATGAAGATGTCAAATTGATAGAAAACTGGATTAACCAAGAATATATACTTAAATGGTTTAAAAGTTCTGAAGAATGGATAAAAGAAATTAAAGCTAGATTTGGGGAATTTAGTTTTATAAAACATTTTATTGTTATGTATGATAATATGCCAATTGGGTTTTGCCAATATTATGACTGTCTTAGTGCAAATGAAATCTTTCACCCTGAAATACTAATTATAGGTACGTTTAGTATAGATTATTTAATTGGAGAGGAAGAGTATTTAAGGAAAGGTATTGGAAAAGCAATCATTAAATTGCTTATACATAAAATATTTAATGAAACAGAAGCTGAAAGAATAGTAGTTAAACCAGAAAAAGAAAATCTTGCTTCTTGTAACTCTTTAAGAACGAATAATTTTGAATACGATGAAGAAAATGATTTATATCACTTAAGTAAGAGTGATTTTTTGAGTAAAAGTGACTTAGACTAATTAAAAATAATTAAAATATAAATGTGTTTATAAAATATAATTTGCCTAATTAAAGCAGGTATTTTAATAGTTGTTTATATTTAGATTTGTGTCACTATAATGTCATTTTAGGTTGATAAAATTTAACCATAAAGGAGAGGATTGTATATGGAAATACTAAAATGTGAAAATCTCACAAAAATATATGGTTCAAATCAAACTAGGGTGACAGCCTTAAATAATGTGAATTTATCAGTTCAAAAAGGGGATTTTGTATCCATTGTAGGAGCATCTGGTTCTGGTAAATCAACATTATTACACATGCTTGGAGGAGTAGACAGACCAACATCTGGGAAAATTTATATTGAAGATACAGAAATAGCAAGTTTAAAAGAAGAAGCTCTAGCAGTTTTTCGACGTAGAAAAGTGGGTCTTATCTATCAATTTTATAATCTTATACCAACTCTTGATGTCAGAAAAAATATATTATTACCGATGTTACTTGATAAAAGAAAAGTGGATGAAGAGAGATTTTCTGAAATTGTATCAATACTAGGATTATCTGATAGATTAAATCATCTTCCAAGTCAACTTTCAGGTGGACAACAACAAAGAGTATCTATAGCTAGAAGTTTAATCTATAGACCAGCTATTTTATTAGCAGATGAGCCAACAGGTAATCTTGATAGAAAAAATTCAGAAGAAATTGTAGACTTACTGAATATATCAAATAAACGATTTAATCAGACAATACTTCTTATTACTCATGATGAGAAAATAGCACTAGAAGCAAATCGTATTGTAACTATGGAAGATGGTGTGATTGTCTCTGAAAAGGTGGTGAAGAAATGAATATTCTTCAAGAATACACCTTAGACTTTGTACGTCGCAATAAACGCAGTAGTATAGCCATAATGTTAGCCATATTACTTACTACAACAATGATGTCTTCTTTATGTGGGCTGTTGTATACGATGTGGAGTGATTTCGTAAGACTTTCAATAGAGAAAGAAGGTAACTGGCATGGTGAATTATTTGATACTACCTATGGAAGTGACCTATCATTAATTGAAAATTTTTCTTCTGTTGATGATGTAATGGTGAAAGGACAATGGTATGTAGGGAAAATTAGTAATGACAAAAGAGATTATATAATTTATAGAAATGCTACATCAGAATACTGGAACTCCATGCCAGAAAAAGACACTATACTAGAAGGTCGTCAACCAAAGAATGCTAATGAAATTGCACTTTCAAAACAGTACTTTGAAAGTAATCCAAGTACAAAGATTGGTGATAAGATTACTATTCCAATAGGTTATAGAACTTTAAATGGAAATTCTCTTGAACCTGTAGCTCCAAAATCAAAAAGTGAGAGTTTTAAAAAAACTTCAGAAATAACATTAACAATAGTAGGAAAAATGGATGTTACAACATCATCAGTTGTACCTGCATACACAGCTTTAGGATATTTGGACAAAAAAAGTATAAAACCCAATGATAATATAACTGTGTACTTACGATTTAAAAATATACGAGATACATATAAAGAACTCCCAAAGCTTGCTAAGTCATTGGGGTGGAAAACTAACGAATATGGAAAATATAATCTTAAATACAATAGTAATTATCTTTTAAAGATGTTAGTATTTTCTCCAGAACAGAAAGCATCTATGAATAGTATAGAAAAATTTGCAACTCCAATTATGTACTTTACAATAGCAATTTTTACAGTAGCAGTATTTGTAATGGTGATTTACAATGCATTTTCATTATCAGCAAATGCTAGACTTACTCAATTAGGGATATTATCTAGCATTGGTGCATCACCAAAACAAATTAGGAAATCTGTGCTATTTGAAGGCTTTTTATTAACTATTATACCTCTGCCAATTGGTTTATTTTTAGGCTGGTTATTGTGTGATAGACTTATAATTTATATTAATTCAATCAATTCTTCTACAGGTACTCAAAGTGTGGTATATACTTATGGTATTCCTGCTTTTTTACCAGCAGTTTTACTTACAATAATAACAGTCTGGATTTCTGCACTTATACCAGCACGAAAAGTATCAAAGATATCTCCTATAGAAGCAATACGACAAGGAGATAGTATTAAGATAAAAAAATCACATAAATATTCACTAGGAAAGATATTTGGTATAGAAGGAGAACTTGCAATGAATGCACTTCATGCACGTAAAAAATCCTATCGTACTGCAACAATATCTTTAACACTATCTTTTCTATTGCTTACAGGTTTTTTGCATATAATCGCAAACCAAGAAGGAGCAGAAGCTGTCTATGGAAGTGACGCTTATGAAAAACAAAGGGATATATCAATCCATTTAGCAAATGGAGAATCTGTAGAGCCTGCTTTTATTGAAAAACTAAGTAAGACAGAAGGTGTAAAGAGTTCATTATGTTATCTTAAAATGTCTGCTGCTACTTGGTTAACTGAAAAAGATGCCTCGAAAGAACTTGCAGAAAATGGTGGATTTAAAGGTGTAGTTTCATCTAAAAAATACTCTCCTATAGAACGTAATGGTAAATTTCGTATATACTCAGCTATAATTGGACTTGATGATAAGAGTTTTACAGAATATTGCAGACAAATTTCTGTAGACCCGAAGATATTCTACAATACAGAAAACCTAACTTCAATTGTATATAATAAAGAGGAAGATATTAATCGTAGTACACGAAGAGATAAAGTATATATAGATTATTTAAATCTTTCAATAGGAGACAATCTTAAATTAAATGAAAGAATATCTGATGAAGGTAAAGGCGATTATACTTTTAATATGAAAGTGGGAGCTATTACAAATAAGCTTCCTCAAATAATAAATACTAATTCAAGATATACATTAATTCAAATAGTACCAATGTCTATAGTGCAGGAAATATCTAAAAATTATAATGAAGAAGGTAGACTACGTTCAAATAATATGATGGGATTATTTAAAGTAGATAATAGTGAAGATATCCCAAAAGTAAGAGAAAAATTAGAGTCTATTTATAATAAAGCTTACGGGTCTGGAGATTATAGTATTGAGGATGTTGTAGAAAATGGAGAAAAAGATGCTAGTGGAAGAAAGACTATGAATTTAATAGTGAGCTTCATTACAGGATTGTTGGCTATGATTGGATTATCTAATGTATTGGCCACAGTGTCAGGGAATCTTAGAAGCAGAAGACAAGAGTTTGCCATGTTACGTTCTGTTGGATTATCACTAGATGGTATAAAAAAGATGCTTGCTTTAGAAGGATTATTTTTAGGAATTACACCATTATTACTCAGTATTCCTGTACAAATAGCAATAGTGTATATTTTTCTACGTATAAATGAAATACACTTTATAGAGTATTTACCATTTGCACCTTTATCTACAATAATAGGTTTTACTGTATTGATACTTTTTATTGTAATATCATCATATATGATAGGATATAAGCAATTAAAGAATGAAAATATAGTAGAATCTATAAAAAATGAAACAATATAAATAAAAGTTATCTGAATTAATTTAAGAATAACACCTTAAGACTATTGATAAGTATAGGTATGGTTCTATTATTTATTTAATAAAATCTGATTTATTTAATAAAGTATGAAATATAAATAGAAATATATTGTTTAAATAATAGATAGGATATAAATATGACTGGATTATAGGATTTTACCTATAATCCAGTCTTTTATGTGTAAAATTTAATTATGAACCTTGCACCACCATTATGACAATTTTCTGCATGCAGAGTTCCATTTTGACGTTCTATAATAGACCTTGATAGAGCAAGTCCTATACCAATACTATCCTTATTAGCATTTTTACCACGATAAAATCTATTAAAAATATATGGGAGTTCTTCCTGAGAAAATCCATTACCATTATCCTCTATAATAATTTCAGTATATAGAGGATTTTTGTTGTAGTAAGCAATAATATGTCCACCATTTTCTATATGTTCACTACAATTTTTGAAAATATTCAAAAGAGCTTCTAAAGTCCAATTAATATCAACTTCAAATTCTACTGAATCGCAACTTTCTATAGAAAGTGTTTGATGTTTTTCTTTTAAAGAATCTTCTATAGGCTCAACTGCATAAGTGAGTAGAGAATGTACATCTATAAGTTTTCTTTCAAATATTAAAGTACTTGCATCCAATTTTGATAATATAAGTAAAGATGAAACTAATCTCTCAAGTCTTGAGATTTGGTTTGTAAGTCTATGAATATAATCTATTTCCTCATCAGAGCAACTTTCTGAAAGTAGTTGTGCCATAAGTGACATAGAAGTAATTGGAGTCTTAAGCTGATGTGCAATATCTGCAAGATTATCAGAAAGGGTCTGCCTTTCTTTTAAAGCAAATTCCTTTGAACAACGAAGCTCTCCTACTGTTTTGTATATCTCATCTTCAAGGTGAGAAAATTCATCTTCACATCGTAAAAGCACAGACTCTTTTCCTGAGTTTACTTTTTCTAAGTATCTAGTAAGATTGTTTATTCTATTCATTTTTTGTATATTTTGTTTATGTTTAAGTATATATACAACTAGAGCTATTGTTGAAATTATAATAAAAGAAACCACGAAAAAGTAAAAAAAGTTTTTACTCCAAAATGTACCTTTAGAGTATCCATGCTTTAATAAAATCTCATTTCCAATGTTAAGGTTATTATCACCTGAATCTTTTAGAGATTTTAGTATATGTTCTGTAGACTTAGGATTGAACTCATATGATGCACCAATAGCTTTAGACATCATTTTATATTCATCAAAAGAAGTTATAGTTGTTAGAATTACACTTAACAAAACAGTTATAGCGAAACAGAATAATATAAACACAGCTGTATTATTGATGTCTCTTGGAGTTTTCACTAATTATCCTCCATTCTATATCCTATGCCTCTCAATGTTTTTATACAAGGTGGATTTTTTAATTTTTCCCTAAGACGTTTTATTGTAACAGTAAGGGTATTGTCATTGACAAAGTTGCCATCTACGTCCCATAGCATTTCTAATAACTTTGTGCGAGTCATAGCTTTATTCTTATTTTCCATCAAGCTTAAAAGGAGCTTATATTCTCCTGCTGTCAAAAGTACTTCAACATTATCTAAATATACTTTGACTTCAACTTTATTCAATTTTATATTTTTGCATGTAATAGTATTGTTAATATCAGGATGAGTTCTTCTAAGAACTGCATTAATTCTAGATTGGAGTACTGAAAGTAAAAATGGCTTAACCACATAGTCATCTGCACCCATATCTAATCCATGTATAATGTCTTTTTCATCATCACGAACAGTCAAAAATATTACTGGAGTATCTTCTATACTTTTAACATATTGACAAAATTCATATCCAATACCATCAGGTAAATTTAAGTCAAGTAGAACCAAATCAATAGTTCTATCAAAGTTTTTCTTCGCTTCAGCAATAGTATTATAACAACATACTGTGTGATTTTTCTTTTCAAGAGAAGTTTTTATCCCAAATGTAATTGTATCATCATCTTCCAGAAGTAGTATTTTAGCCATTTACTTTTAATCCTTTCATCAGTTTAAATTCTTAATTTTATCTTTAATATTTTTTCATATTAAAGATAGGAAAAGTATCATTTAAGTAATATAAAGTTTAATTTATAAACTTCTAAACTTTAAGTGAATTTATCAAAAGAGAAAGTGTTGTTTCAATAAATTTCTCTTCATCTATATTAAAATTATCTAGGTACGATTTTCCTGTTAAAGATAATAAATTAAAAAATCCTGTGAGGGTAAATATTGATGAATACATAAGAGTAGGTATTTCAATATCATATCTAATACTTCCATCATTTTTTCCAACTTCAAACATTGCTTGGATTTCGTCAAACATAAATTTGTTAAAAGAAAAAAACTTATTCTTAAATGGTATCTCTGTATCTGAGTTTCTCGATTGTACAGCACCAATCATACCCATAAGAGATAGAAGTGAGGGATTAGTACAATAAAATTTATAAAATGCAAAGTATGAAAATTTTATTTTTTCAAATCCTGTTTTACCCTTTACATTTTCTATTTCAATACTATTCCAAAGTCTCTCATATCCTCTTAAAACGACAGCAAAAAATAAATCTTCTTTACATGAGAAATATTTATATATAGTACGTTTAGTATATTCAACTTCTTTTGCCAATTCATTCATAGTTGTATTATCAAAGCCATTAAGGCAAAATAATATTTCTGCCTTATCAATAATCTCGTTTTCTTTTTGTAATTTTTCTTTATCTCTTCTTGATAATTCTGACATATAAATTATTCCTTTCTATTGATAATAATGTATACCGGTGGTATACTTGTGTAATTATGATATATTTATATACTGATGGTATACTTTTATGAAAATAAAATTGATATTAAGTCTTATAGATATTTATAACTTCACTAATTAATTATATAGGCAAAAGACTAAATAGGGGGAATTTATTTATGAAAATAACAGAAAATGTATTAATGTTAGATAGTACTCGTGGTTCAAATTGTTTTATTGTGTTTGATAAAGAGCTTACTCTTATAGACACAGGACTTCCTTTTATGGGGAAGAGCATAATTAAAGAATTAAAAACACTTGGAATTAAACTTACAGATATTAAACATATTTTACTAACACATCATGATGTTGACCATATATCTAATGTTAAGTTGCTAAAAGAACAGACAAGAGCGAAAGTGTGGGCTCATATAGAAGATATACCTTTTATTATAGGAGAGAAGGATAGACCTGGATTCAAAAAGTTTATAGGAAAGACAATTTCGAGAAGAATTATTAAGGATATTGAACCTTATGAAGAAAATATGAAGATTGGAAATATACAAATTATCCATACTCCAGGTCATACTCCAGGGCATGTGTGTATGGTTTTTGAAGATGTATTATTTGCAGGAGATTTAGTTAAAAATAAGAATGGGAATATAATTCCTTATCCTAATCTTTGGAATTGGGATTCTGAAAAGATGATGAAATCTATAAAAGAATTAAATAATTTTAAATATGAATGGATATGTATGTCTCATGGAACTCCTTGCATTAAGTAACAAAAATAACAATCTATAATAGGTATATCCTGTATTATCTATTGACTATATCCAATATTGGTGATAATATGATATCCAAGATAGAGTATAGGTGGTGAATTTTATGATACGCACTTTAATTTTATATTATCTAAATATTAAACCAACACATGGGTATGAAATTCAGAAGTTTCTACAGGTGTCTGGTGCAGATAGATGGACTAAAATACAGTCTGGGTCAATATACTATGCGTTGACAAAACTAGAAAAAGATGGAGCAGTTAGGGTTTTAAGAGAAGAAAAAACTGGTGCTAGAATTCGTAAAATCTATGAGATTACCCAAAGTGGCAAATTAGAGTTAAAGGAAGAAATACAAAAAGAACTTCAGACGCCAATAGTACCAACAGGTTCAAATAAATTCCTATTACATAATATTTTGGATGTCTTACCTAAGGATATTTTACAAAAGAATCTTGAAAAGCATATAAAATATTTGATAGAACAGAAGAAGTATTGGGAAAATTGGAAAGAGATTAAAAAAATTGATAAAAAGAGTCTTGCAACAGAAAAGATTGCATTTGATATGACAATAGATAATCTAAATTATCAAATTCTATGGCATGAAGAAATATTAAATAATCTTGATAAGTATGTGTCTGTCGGTTGTGAGACGCAAAATATAATTAAATCTATAGATTTTTCAAATATAGAAGAGGATTTTTTATTTACATCTGAGATAACAAATGAATTACTAGAAGTCCAGAGACTTAGAGATGAAATAATTGATAACCCAGATAAAGCTATAGAGAACATAGATAAAATAATATTAAAATTAAAAAATAAGCATTAAATTTTATTATAATAACACGAGTAAAATACTCGTGTTTTAAAAAAATAATATATACAATATTGGATATATAATATTGGTTAAATACTTGGGAGGTTTATAAATGAGTAATGTATTATTGGAGATTGAAAATATATCTAAGAAGTATAAGGACAAGGAAGTTATATCAGGAGAAAGCTTCAAGGTATTCGAAGGAGATATTTTAGGTTTTATTGGACCAAATGGAGCAGGAAAAAGCACATCTATAAATATGTTTACAACGATTGTGTCACCTGATGCTGGAAACATATATTATGAAGGAAAAAATATATATAATCAAAAAAATGATTTTAAGCGTTCACTTGGTGTTGTACCACAGGAATTAGCTATATATGAAGATTTAAGTGCATATGATAATGTTAAATTTTTTTGTTCATTATATGGATTTAGAGGTAGAGAACTTAAAAATAGAACTAAAGAAGCTTTAGAGTTTGTTGGACTTTGGGAGATACATAAGGAGTTTCCTTCAAAATTTTCAGGAGGGATGAAACGTAGGCTCAACATAGCCTGTGCAATTTCACATAGCCCTAAAATCCTTATTATGGATGAGCCAACAGTAGGTATTGACCCTCAATCAAGAAATAAAATTATGGAGGCAATTAAAGATATTAATGCTAATGGTACAACAGTTATATATACTAGTCACTATATGGAAGAAATTGAAATCTTATGCAATAGAATTGTTTTAATAGACAAAGGAGTGATTATAGAAGATTTAGATAAAAACTTATATAAAAGCAAATATTTTAAATTTGGTTGTAAGACATTAGAAGATATTTTTTTACATATTACAGGTACAGACTTAAGAGATTTGGAGGAATAAATAGATGAGATATTTTTTACCATTGTTCAAATTAGGAGTGAAACGAAGAAGTAAAGATTTTTTTATTTTATCTTATAATATTGTTTTTCCAGTAATCATCATCATACTATTAGGATATTTAACATCAAAATCTTATGGAGAGGAATTTACATCATACAATTATTATACCATTGTTACAATACCATTTTGTGTTTTTATGGGAATCATTAGTGTTTCATATGCAGCACAGGATGAAAAAGTTTCAAATACATCATATCGTTATATGATTTCTCCTATTTCAGTAGCAAACTTAGTTCTTTCAAAACTCTTCTCTTGTACAATAATACTTTCACTATGCAATTTGATAACTTTATTTTTGTTAATAGATATTTTTCATATGAGTTTTGGTGGAAAATTTTTAGCTGTTATTTTTCTTTTGACATGTGAATCAATTGTAGTATCATCCATTGGATTGTTTTTGGGATTTGTTTGTAAAAATTTAGATATGTTACGTAATATCATTAATATACCAATAGTGATTTTTGGATTTTTAGGAGGAGTATTTTTTCCAGTTAGCTCATTAAATTCAACTATTTCATTAATAATAAATATATCACCATTAACATGGATTAATAGAGCTATAGTTGCTTGTATATATGATAATAACTTGCATCTCCTTTTTAATATATCATGCATATTTATAGTCACAAGTATATTTATAACAATACTTACAATTAAATTTTTCAAAAAGGAGGTTTTTATATAGTGAATTTAATAAACATTTTTAATAATAATTTAAAAAGAAGTATGAATAAGAGATTAGTTTTCTTAGTTACAATCTTATTCCCTATAATTGTAGTAATACTTGGGATATTGGCAAATTACATAAGTAAACCATCTTTCAATATTGGTATTTTAAATGATTACAAAAACGAACAACTCCTAAGCGAATCTGAAAAAAGAATATATGATAATACAATAATAGCTTTAAAAAATACTCAAGGAATCAATGTAGAGATTGCAGACCTTAAAACAGTTAAAACTGATATTATAACTGGGAAGTATTCAGCTGTTATACATTTTAATAAGAGTGATTTTAAGTTATATTCTGTAAAAGATAAAAATACGAATGATATATTAAAGTATTTAATAGAAAGATATAAAAAAGACCCAACTCCTATAGATATAAGTGAACTAGAAGAAAATACCTTAGGTATATTACAAAGAATAATTGCATTTATCGTATTATTTCTGATGATAACATCCACTGTAACAGCATCAATGATTATCAAAGATAAAAACTCAGGTACATTTACAAGAGTACTATATTCTCCACAAAATATAAAAGGATATGTGTTAGGAAATATGTTATATAATTTTACAGTAACATATTTTCAGTACTTAGTTTCAATATCTATAATTAAGTTATTTAAGGTTGATATTGGCATGGATTATATAGACTTGGTTTGTTTAGGAATTTTGGTATCAGCTTTAGCAACTTCTTTTGGAACATTTGTATCTTCTTTATTCAATAAAGAAATGTATGCAAATTTATTTTCTACATGTATAGCCCTTATAGTATCACTTATTGGTGGTTCATTTATTCCAATTGAGAAAATGCCAACAATGTTACAAAATATTAGCATTATAAGTCCAATACGATGGTTTATTAGTTTTGTGACTTATGTGGAAGAGAGAAAAGGAAGTTTTTTTAATATGGGTTATATTTTCATTTTAATAGCCATGACATTAGTTTTATCTTTATTAGCTATGAAGTTTACTAAAAGAAGCAAATACTTGAGTCATAATAATTGACTAATATAAAACTTTGTATAATACAAAAGAGCCAATAATCTCTAATTTTCAAAGGTTATTGGCTTTTATTATTGTATCTAATCATTTTACTGACATTCTAAATCCAAAATATAAATTTTTAGTATAACCATTCCTTAGTATCAAAGCACATTTTTTGTATGTCATCAATAAAGCAACTTACATGGTATCCATCAGTAGATGCATGATGAACTGTTATAGAAAGAGGGAGAAGTATTTTTTCATCTTTTTGATAGTATTTACCTGCTTCAATCGTAGGGAAAAAATAATTTTCAAGACCATGATTATGCACAGTAAAACTCTTAAAACTAATCCAGGGAATACAAGAAACAGTATAACAGTTTTTTGGTGGATTTGGTTTTGCTAGAAAACCATAATTTTTTCCATATTCTTTAATATCAGCTAAATAATTTTCATAGAATATCGAAAAATCTTTATCATATTCTGTCCATATTGATGAGAAAGTCTTATCATCATCATGAAAGATTGCATAGAATGGTGTTAATGTACTCCAATAACCAAGTTCATCTTCATCATATGCAATTTTTAATTCTTTATATTGATTTAAGCAAGTCGTTATTATGTATAAATATACTGGGTAAAATTTAATATTTCTTTCTTTCGTTTCATTAATTAAATTAGTAATGTCTATTTCTATAGTTAAATCAAATCCTACATTTGTCATTTTTGAAAAATAGTAAAAATGTGTATATCGTTCCCATTTTTGTAAGTCAATTTTATGGAATTCTCGTTTACTCATATGAAATCACCATATCCTTTATAATACTTATTTGATTATCAATATCTTCATTTGTAATCTTTAAAACAGGAGAAGATGTTTTCATACTATCAAATAAAAACATTATGTGTATTGCAATTGTTTTAGAGTCGCATTTTTTAAATTCACATTTAGATTGTCCATAGTCGATTAAATTTGAAAGCATTGTGATAGCTGAATTATATCTTTTATTCATATAATCACGTTGGTCCTTTTCTACAAAAGCAAATTCATGTATTGCAAAATTCAAACCACAATATTTACTTTTTATATCATTTTTTTGTTGCTGTAAAAAATATTCTAGCATATGTTTAGCTGATATATTTTCCTTGATACCCTTATCTAATAAATTTTGAGAGTCGTCTTTATGAGTATTTAGTATATTAATAAAAATTTCTTTTGTTGAATTAAAGTGTCTATACAGTCCACCACGACTTAAATTACATGCTTCACAGATATCTTTCATTGTTACATCACTATATCCTTTATCAGCAAATAACCTTATTGATGTATCAATAATAAATTGTCTAGTTTGTTCTCCTTTTGTTGGCATATGCTTTAACCTCCTTATTAACGACATGAGTGTCACTTTAATTATGAGACACATGTGTCGTTTTGTCAAGCCGGATTTATTCTCTATAAAGTGAATGTACAATAAAATAATATTAATTTATAAAATGGTTGGACAATACAAGAAGCATGATTTATTTTTAAATTGATATGAAGAGTAATTAAATAGTAATAATATTATTGACTTTTAAAACTTACGTGTGTAATATATAAGTTACTATCAATTATATATTTACCTACATATTTTTAGGATATACTTAAAAACATAACAAAAGTATAGAGTAGTTATGTTCATAAGATTCCTTTAAACATAAAACTTACATATGTAATATATAAAATAATAAGGGTGGTTTGTATGAGAAAAAATAAAAAAACAAGAAAAATGATAATTTTTGGTTTTCTAATTTGTTTACTTGTAGTTATTGTTGGTTTTTTAGCTAAATTCATATTAGAGGGACTCAATAAAAGCAAACCAGATGAAGTATTTAAGCAATATATGTCTTTTGCAAATGAAAGACAATATGAAAAGATGTACGACTTGTTAGATGAAAAGAGTAAATCAGAAATTAAAAAAGAAAAATTTATTTTAAGAAATAAAAAAATATATGAAGGAATTAATTCACGTAATATAAGTGTAAAGATTAATGAAGTTAAAAAAGAAAAAGATAGTGACAAAATAATAAAATACGATTCGAAGATGGATACCTTAGCAGGAGAAATTTCATTTTCAAATGAAGTGCCATTAAATAGAGATAAAGATGGAGATTATAGAATAAGATGGAAGTCAGATGTTATATTTCCAGAACTTGAAGAAGATAATACTATAAGAATATCAAAGCTTAAAGCCAAAAGAGGAAATATTTTAGACCGAAATGGAGTAATGATTGCAGGACAAGGCCTTGCATCAATGATAGGTCTAGTTCCTGAAAAAATGAGTGATAATACAGAAGACTTAAAAAAATTATCTACTTTATTAAATATACCAGTTGAACAAATTCAAAAGAAATTAAATGCATCTTGGGTAAAAGACAATTCAATGGTACCTATAAAAACCATCGAAAAAATAGAAGACAAAGCATTACAAGACTCACTTCTTAGTATCCCAGGAGTTAAGATATCTAATACAGAGGTTAGACAGTATCCATTAGGTGAAAAAGCTGGGCATCTAACTGGATATGTTCAAAATGTAAATGCAGAGATATTAAAGGAAAAAGAAGGTAAGAGATATAATTCTAATAGCATAATTGGTAAGATTGGTTTAGAGAGTTTACTGGAAGACAGGATACGTGGTATTGATGGATGTGAGATTATTATAGCTGATAGATATGGAGACAAGAAAAAAACTCTAGTAACTGAGCCTAAAATAGATGGAGAAGATGTAAAATTAACTATAGATTCAAAACTACAAAGTAAATTATATGAACAAATGAAAAATGATAAAGGCTGTGCAGTAGTTATGAATCCTAAAACAGGAGAAATCTTATCCCTTGTAAGTAGTCCATCATACAATCCAAATGAATTTATACTAGGGATGTCAGAAGATAGATGGAAGGAAGTCAATGAAAATGAAAACAAACCAATGTACAATAGATTTAAAGCACGATTATGTCCTGGGTCTTCTTTTAAACCAATCACTGCTGGTGTTGGTTTAACGACAGGAAAGCTTAATTCAAATGAAAACTTTGGACACAGTGGTCTTAGTTGGCAAAAAGATTCTAGTTGGGGGAGCTATAAGGTAACTACATTAAAAGATTATGGTAACACTGTAAATATGAAGAATGCATTAATTTATTCTGACAATATTTATTTTGCTAAAGCAGCATTAAAAATAGGGGAAGATACATTATCAAAAGAGTTGTTAAAGCTTGGTTTTGAGGAAACTATGCCATTTGAATTTGGAATATCTTCTTCAAGATTTGGTACTGACGATAAATTTGACACTGAAATACAATTAGCAGATAGTGGATATGGTCAGGGGAAGGTTCTAGTAAACCCAGTACATATGGCATCAATGTATTCAACTTTTGTAAATAATGGAGATATGATAAAGCCATACCTTGAATTTAAAGATAATTCACATGCTGAATTTTGGAAGAAAGGTGTATTTTCCAAACAGTCTGTAAAAATTATTCGTGATGATTTGATTCAAGTTGTTGAAAATCCTAATGGTACTGGTCATAGTGCTATGACTAAGGGAATTACTATTGCTGGTAAAACTGGTACAGCAGAAATTAAAGCATCTAAAGATGATATTACAGGGACAGAACTTGGATGGTTCAATGCTTTTACTGTAGATGAAAATAGTGATAAACAGTATCTGGCAATTGCTATGGTTGAAGATGTAAAGAATCGTGGAGGAAGCCATTATGTTATACCTATTGTTAAATCAATATTTGAAGATTAATTTTTCTTAATTTTAGGATTAATCTTATTCACTTAAGAATTGTATTTTATGTGAATTATTTTATGATTTCTTGGTAAACTTTAAAGTAATTAAAGGAGTTGTCTTAAAATTGTTTTTCTTAATCAAATTTTAAGTTCAACTTCTTTTTTTAGTTTTTATATGTTACTTTTTATTAATTATTTTTTAATCTATATTTTAAAATTTAATATTGAATAAATTTGAACATGAAAGATAAAGTATATGCATTAAAAGATTCATTAAATAAGTTTTTTTAGAAATTTAACCATAGGCAAAATAATGGATTATAATACCTAGTATAGTTGATTATGAAGATAGAAATAAAATAGATAATACATTATTAAAAAATCATAATTATTTCCATATAATAACAAATATATAATGTTATATAATATTAATACTATTAAAAAAATGTTAAAAGAAGAGAGGCATTTATTGTTGAAGAAAGGTAAATAGAGGAGTATAATGAACAATGATAACTAATTTTAGAGGTATCTATATACAAAGAAATTATATATTTTTAATAAATAATTTAAAGTTATCAGAAGAAATTAGAAAAAACTTTTTTATTCCTAGATGAAACTGAAGGGGGGACTGTATGAGAAGAAAAAGATTTCTAATCACTTTAAGTATGGGGCTTCTTTTTTCCAGCCTAATATCTATTTACTTGGTCTACAATTTGCAAGGGAATGCCAGAGTAATTAATTATGCTGGTATTGTACGTGGAGCAACACAACGTCTAATTAAACAAGAATTGAATCATCAGCCAAATGATAAATTGATAAAAAAATTAGATGATATTATTCAGCAACTTCAAGGTAGAAGTGGTGTGTATAATATTGCTTATGTAGATGATAGTGACTTTCAAACCAGCATGATTCAAATGGAAAGAGAATGGGAACGTTTAAAGCAAGAAATATATATTGTTCGTAATGGAGGAAAAAGCACTACACTTTATAAAGATAGTGAAGACTTTTTTGATTTAGCAGACAAGACAGTTTTATCTGCTGAAAAATTTAGCGAGAGTAAAGTTTCTTCAGCTGAAAATGTTTTGATTGTTTTAAATCTTTCATTTGCTTTATTGATTATTTTTATTTATATGTATGATACTAAACAAGATATTTTACAAAAGAAACTTGAACTAGCAGAAGAGGATAATCAGAGAAAAAGAGAACGTCTTATTCAATTAGCTGAAGACTTACAGGCTCCAATGAATGATATTTCAGAGCTTTTATATATCAGTGATTTAGAGACTTATGATTTATTATTTTTAAATAAGGCAGGTATTGAAAGTTTTAAGGTTGACCAAATAAAAGGGCAGAAATGTTATAAAGTACTACAGGAAAAAGATGAACCTTGTGAGTTTTGTACAAATCCTTATTTAAAAGAAAGTGAAAATTATACCTGGGAATTTACGAATCCAGTAACAGGTCGTCATTATCTGTTAAAAGACCGTTTAATTGAATGGGAAGGTAAGCCAGCAAGAATGGAGATTGCGTTTGATACCACAAAATCAGAAGAAGAGAAAATAAAATTACGATTTACACTTGAGGCTGAAAAAATAATTACAGATTGTGTAGATATTTTATATAGAGATAGCGACATTGAAAAAGCAACTATATCTGTGCTTGAGAAGTTAGGAAGTTTTCTATCTGCTGACCGTTCATATATTATTTATATTCGAGATGGTCTAATGTATAATGATTATGAATGGTGTGATGAGCATATCTTGTCGCAAAAAAGCTATCTACAAGATCTTCCACTATCTACTATTGAGCGATGGATTCCATATTTTAATAATAAGGAATGTATAGTTATAAAAGATTTAGAAGAGATTAAATCTACATCACCAGGAGAATACCAAATATTACATAATCAATCTATTACTAGTCTTGTTGTAGCACCATTAGAACATAATGGAGAACTCATAGGTTATTTAGGCGTTGATAATCCACCTCCAGATAAAATTATGAATATTGCATCATTACTTCAAACACTTTGCTACTTTATTTCCCTTGCCAGTCAACATTCTAAAACTCAGGAGCAATTATCAAAACTAAGTTATATTGATAAACTTACTTCATTCTATAACAGAAATCGATTTATGGAAGATTCGCAATCACTTACAAAAGTTGATATTTCTATAGGAATTATTTATTTAGATGTGAATGGTTTAAAGGATATCAATGATAAATATGGGCATGAGATGGGAGATAAGTTATTAATAGAATGTGCAAGACGAATGAAACTGGTGTTTCATTATTCTGATTTTTACCGTTTAGGTGGAGATGAATTTGTAATTATTTGTCGTGAAATTGAAGAAGAAGTTTTTAGTAAGAAAATAATAGAATTAAAAGGAGAGTTTAGAAAAAGACCTACTTGCCAAGTTGCTATAGGGTCATATTGGGCGAATACAGTTGATGACATAGGAGAAATAATAAAAAATGCAGATGCAGAAATGTATGAAGATAAAAAAGCTTTTTATCGTAAACACTCTGTTTCTCAGAGATATCGACATCATAGTGATGAAATGTTACATTTAAGCAAACCTGAGGTTCTTGAAAGAGAAATACAAAACAATCGTTTTCTCGTTTATTTACAACCTCAAATTTCTTTCTCAGACCGTTCAGTTGTGGGTGCAGAAGCACTTATACGTTATTTGGATAATTCTAATTCACTTGTAGCTCCAAATAATTTTCTTCCTATATTAGAAGCATCTGGACTATTAAGTAAAATAGACTTCTATGTATTTGAATCTATTTGTAAAAAATTTAGAAATTGGATTGATAATGATGTTCCAATCGTTCCAATATCTATAAATTTTTCAGAAGAATCACTAGAAACACCAGAATTTGTGAATTGTTTAGTGTCAACCTGTCAGGCTTATCAAGTTCCTACCAAATACATAAAAATTGAAATAACAGAAAGAGTACATGATGAGAATCATCTTGATGTGAAAAAAATCATATCAGATTTAAGAGATGTTGGTTTTGCTATTGCAATTGATGATTTCGGAACTGAGAATGCAAATTTAGCACTGCTCTCTGAAGTTGAGTTTGATATATTGAAATTAGATAAGAGTCTAATTGATAATATTGTATCGAATCCTAGAACAAAGGTGATTATGGAATATATTACAGGAATATGTCATAAATTAAATATTTATATGGTTGCTGAAGGAATTGAAACTGAGGAACAATTTTCTACGCTATTACAATGTAGAGTAGAGACAGCACAAGGATATTTATTTAGCAAGCCTATACCAATCGACGAATTTGAAAATAATTATCTAATAGAAAGTCATCTATTGAGTTAGATGACTTTTTTTATTATGAATATGTATTTTCATGTTATTGATAAAATTGATGGACAAGTTTTAGATAAAAAATCAGGTTAATTATAATAAAATCAAGTAGAACACATTAATTAAAATAAAAATTAATAAATTGAATAAATAATTAGCAAGAAAAGATTATAATAATATGGTTTTTCTGAATAGATACGATATTGATTTTTCTGTTGATTTTTTTAGACATATCACATGTTATCATACAAAAAATTAAAATAGTGGCAACAATTGAGGATGTGAGGGAGAGTTGCCACTATTTCGTATAGGGTATTATATTATGTTTTTAAGCTAGTTTTACTATCTTCTATGCTTACATAATAACTCTTGTGTATGAATTTAATAGATAATTCATATGAAAATTATGTGAAGTTTTTAGGTTTTATAGTAAATATATTAGAAGTTATAGATTTTTTTGTCATTTAATATAGATAATGTTATTTTAGCTGCTAAACTACCATTAGAATAATCTTTACTTTGGATATTTGTAGCAAAGAAATAAGTATTTTCATTTTTTTCTACATAACCTATAAACCAACCATTTACATCTTTCCCATTTATAGTAGCAGTGCCTGTTTTGCCAGAAAGTGAGACACCATCCTTTTTTGATACTATCAATGAATCTTTTACAGCTTCTATATTTTTATCTTTAAAATTAAACTTATTTGTATAGAAATCTCTAAGTAATTTTACCTGTTCAATAGGTGAAATTTTTAATGAGGATTCTAGCCAAAAACGTGAGATACCTCCTGAAATATCACAATTACCATACTTAATCTGTTTAAGATAAGTTTGTATATCTTTTATACCTGTTTTTTTATCTAGATAATGAAAGTACCAATTTACGGAGTTCTCCATAGCAGAAAATAAGTCTTGGTCTTTATTCCAAGAGTTAATAGAATGAAGTTTTCCATCCCAAGGGATGTATGAATTATTTTTTGTTATAATCCCATTTTCTAATCCCAATAAAGCACTATAAATTTTATAAGTAGAATTTGGAGAAATTCTTTTTTTACTTTTTTCCTCATTGTAAATATGATATTGATTGGATTTTAAATCATACATAACAAAACTTCCATCAAAACCTTTAAAGTATTTGCTTAGGTCTTCATACATAGTTTGACTATTTGTAGGTTTATATTCTTCATTAACATCCGCCATAATGGATAATGTAGGGCTATTTCCAAATACAATTAAAGCAATCAATGTAAAAATTAAAAGGCTTTTTAGTTTTAAAAATTTTGACTCAGTATGAAAATTTGTTATCTTCAATAATCGCCTTTTAATTTGTTGTTTTGACCCACCAATATCTGATGTAAGTGTGAGATTAGAGGGTTTTGAAATATTATCTACAAAGTTTATTAGTGTTTGTCCATATTCTATATAATCATCTTTATCAAGTTTCTTTAGAACTGAAATATCACATGCAATTTCACGGTCTACTCGCATTTCTTTAAGAGCATACCATACAAGAGGGTTAAACCAGTATAATATTTGGAAAAAACACATTATATAATTTATCAATATGTCTCTATTTTTAGAATGTTGTAATTCATGAAGTAAAATATATTTTATATCTTTTAAAGATAATTTAGATATAGACTTATCTGGTAATATAATATGTGGTTTAAAGTATCCAAATGTAATAGGTGTATTTATGATGCAGGATTTACATAATATAAAATCTTTATTTATACCAATATCTTTTTTACATTGTTCAGATAGTAAAACTATCTCATCATCATCTAAAATATGTGCAGATTTTTTCATATTTCTTATTTTAAAATTACAATGAATCGTGATAACTATCATAATTGAAATACCAATCATCCATAATGTTAATAATAAAATATTTAAACTATCAAAATTAGATTGATTCAGAGATACTGAAAAATCCTTTAATGTATTTGAGTGATTAATAATACTATTTGAGCTATTTTTTATTATATAAGTATTAGCAGTATTATTTTCAATTTGAGTAAAACCATATAGATAGTTAAGCATATTTCCAAGATTAATGTATTTAAGAGGGATAAATGGAATTATTAATGTTATAAGCAATATAAATCCAATATTATAGTGGCATTTTGCAGAAATGTGCTTATTAAATATCTTTTTAATAAATAAAATTGCAACAATTAATAATGATAGGGTTAATGTACTGAATAGGAATCGTATAAAGAATGGAGCATACATATTTACTTATCCTCCTTAGTCACCCTTTTGTTTAAAATCTCTTTCAATTCCTCAATATCATCTTCAGATAGTTTATCGTTTTCTAAAAAGTTTAGCACCATAGAATTAAGAGCACCATTATAAAAACGATTTAAGAAAGAACGACTTTCTGTAGCTACATATTCTTCTTCTTTAACAAGTGGAGTATAAACGAAAACTCTACTATTTTTTTCATATGTTAAAGCTCCTTTTTTAACTAATCGCAATAGCATTGTTTGAATAGTTTTAGGACTCCATGTACTTGTTTCTACTAATTTTTCAATTACTTCATTAGTGCTAATAGGAGCATATTTCCAAACAATCTTCATAACTTGATACTCTGCTTCTGAAATTTGTGGTACTTTTTTCATGATTATACCTCCTTATACTTACATTTGTAATATATAAAGTATATTATCATTAATTTAGTTTGTCAATTAGTAAAAACAGCTCATTTATAACTCCTAAATAACTAGATATAATTAAATTTAATTCTTAGTTGAGTTGTGTAAGTATAGCTTTAAGTTAAATAAATGTGTATATTGACAGCTAAAAATATAGTTGATATACTTATTGTTGATATAACAACTAAAAAGGGGGATATAGAAATGATAATCACGGTTATAAATGGAAGTCCTAGAAAAAATGGGGCTACATCGAAGGTTTTGACTTGTTTGTGCAAAGATATTGAAAGATTAATTCCAACAGTAGAAATTAATTATTTTGATTTAAGTGAAGTCAATCCATCGTATTGTATTGGTTGTTTAAATTGTTATAAAATGGGGAAGTGTATTAATCAAAGTGATAAAGTAGAGTACATTCATGATATAATTACTAAGAGTGATGGTGTTATATTTGGTAGCCCTACTTATGGAAGTAGTGTAACTGGGCTTTTCAAGGTATTTACAGATAGAGCACATATGATGTTGGAAAGATTATTGTATCGTAAGCCATGTATAGCAGTTACTACATATGAAAATGCTCGTGGTTCAAGAGCAATTTCTTTTATGAAATCGATGATATTAGATTCTGGGGGTTACACCTGTGGTAATTTATCTATAAAAACTGGATTTAATCAGAATCCTATAACTGAAAGAGTAGAATTAAAGATACAAAAAGTATCTAAAAAATTTATTTATTGCATAGAGGAAAATAAAAATCCGCCTGTGTTTTCTCAAATCTATAACTTTATTGCTATGAATGTTGTTTTAAAGCCAATGGCTTTTAAAAATATTGAGCAATATAAAGGAATAATTGATAGATGGGAGGCGCAAGGGATTATCTAAATGGAGGTAAAATGAAAGATTTTGAGGAACTATATGAAGTTACAACTAAGCTAGTAAGTACTTCATTGAAGGTAAAAGATGATTTGAAAAAAATGTTTAAACAAAATGGATATGATATAACAGCTGATCATTATGCGTTATTAAGATTTCTATGGGAACAAGATGGAATTTCTCAGATAGATTTATGTGAAAAATCATGTAAGGATAAATCCAATACTACAAGAATCTTAGATGTTATGAAAAATAAAGGATTGATTGTACGTAAAGTAGATGCTAAAGATAGACGTAAGTTTCAAATATTCTTAACAGATTTAGGTAGAGAATTAGAAGAACCATTAAATAAAATTGCAAGTATGTATGCAGTAGAGACATTTAAATCTATTTCTGATGAAGAGTTACCCTTGTTTGCTAAGATTTTAGATAGAATTGGAAAGTAGATACAAACTCTATTTTAAGAAGTCTTTTTAACTATTAATGATACAAAATGATAGAAAGAGGGATAAGAATGAGTTCTAAGATTTATTATTTTTCTGGCACAGGGAACTCTTTAGTAGTTTCTAAGGCTTTAAAAGGGATGCTAAATGAAAATAAGGAAGTAATACCATTAGCTATACATAGAAAAAAGCAAAATATAGATATAAATGAAGATATACTAATAATCGTTTTTCCTGTGTATTTTGCTAATGCTCCTGATATAGTAAAATCTTTTGTAGATAAATTAAATTTTAATAGTAATACTCATATATATGCTATTGCCACTTGTAATGGAGTAGCTGGACATAGTTTGTTTACTATAGATAAGTTGCTTAAGAAAAAGGGCAAAAAATTATCAGCTGGTTTTATAATTGATATGCCTGGCAACGCTTTGACAACACCTTTAGATGTTGAAGAAGAGAGATTAAGGAATTTAACTAATAGAGTATCTGAAATTGCAAAGTATATCAATAATTCTGAAAATGGAAGTATAGAAGGAAAGAATAATTTAAAGTCATATATAGATAGTGTTATGCTTCGTTTAGTAGGGAAGAATATGCAAATTGCAACTACTAAATTTTTTGCAGAGAGTAAATGTAATGGATGTGGGACATGTAAAAAGGTTTGTCCTGTAGACAATATAAGTATAGTTGATAAAAAGCCAAAATGGGGTAATGAGTGTGAAAGATGTTTAGCTTGTTTTCACTGGTGTCCAAAAGAGGCTATAAATATAAAAAAATCGTTTTTAACAGATAGAAAGAAGTATCATCATCCAGATGTTACTGTTAAGGAGATGTTTTTAGATAAGTAGATATATTTAACTTGTATTAATAACTATCTTATTAAATAAAAATTTTAGAGTAATAAAGAGAAAAATACAGTAATCTTATGAGAGGATTATAAATAGTAATATGTAATCGTATAATATAGTAGAGATTAAAAAGAATGATATATAAATATATAAGATTATTAACATGAAAATAAAAGCGCCTCATAAATAAAAGTTTTTGAGGCGCTTATTGTTTATTTAAATTGGTATCTATTATTTTATAATCTCAACCATTTTTTTTATATCCTCTGATGCCATTTCAAACTTTGACTTTTCAATCAATATGTTTCCACCAGTCATGATATAGGATGGAAATATTCTTAATTTATCATAATAAAGTTCATTGTTACGAAGTTTATATGTTGAGATAGAAGGGATAGCATTCTTTTTTGTATGTTTTTTAGTAATCATGTTAAAAGATTTTTTTGCAACATCTCCCATCAACATCACTACTTCTAAATTATCGAATAATTTAATTTCCTCTTCTAAAATAGGCATGTGTAATTTAATTGTGTTACTAGTTATTGTATACTCTGATTTAGGGAGCTTTACTGCATTGGTTATATAGATACCCATATCTAAAATATCATTTATATTAGATACTTCTATACCTGCATTGTTGAATAAAGGGATAGTGGTTTTTAAGTAATCAGCATCTTCATCTATACTGTAAAAATCGTCATTAGGGTTATTTGGTACAACTTCATTAATCATAATAGTTTTTATGGTATCTGTGTCTATTGTTATATTAGGAAGATATGATGTTATTTTGTCGTTATCAAAAAGATTATTCTGCTTAATAAATTCATTTAAAGTTGATTTTATATTTGTTTTCATATAATGTATCTCCTTAGTCTAAAGCTTTAAATACTATAAAAATAGTTTTAAAGTATATAATTTTAAAACATAATAACATATCAAATACGACAACAGAATGTCATGTTTAATTAATAACCTTATCTAAATTTAGAATTTATTAGAGCATCTGCTTGTTCATAGTCATCTTTATGTACATAAATTGAGTACTCATAAGAAAAATCTTCTTTTTGTCCTAAATTTCCAAGAATCATTTTATTTGAAAAAGACCCTTTAGAGTAAGTATTGTTCCTTACTTTATACTTATATTTAATTTTATTTACTGACAATATACTGCATATCTCATTAAATCTATCTAAAGAGTATCCTCGGAAAAGCTCAGTTCTATTTAAAATCATAAAGAAAACCTCCTTATAAAAGTAAGTTATTGAAAATAGTTGAGAAATGGACTATAAGTTGTTATAAATAAAAGGTAGCAAAATTAAATTGATTTGTAAAGTTTTTAAGAGTATTATACTAGTAACAAAATGAATAAGTTACAGATATATAATTTTAAATAAAATATGTAAATGTGATTACATAGACTCAAAGGAAAAATTTTAATGAAAAAAATATCACAAGAAAAAGTAAGTACATATACTAAAGAAGTATCTCAAGAAAAGATTGAACAATGGAAATCGGTATATGAAAAATATAAAGATACTTTAAAAGTAAATTCTAAACCTATTTCAGAAGTAATAGAGTTTTTAAAACAAAAATATACTGTAAAGGAAGAAAGTTCAGAAGAGTTTAAGGATGTAATTATCAATAATATTAAATTAAATAAGCCTTTCTCAGAAAAGATTACCAATAATGCAGAATTAAAGCCTATTGTATTTACAATTCAAAATGAAGGGAATGCAAAAAAATTATACGATGCACAAGAAGAAATTTATAGTGGTTGTACAATTACAGTGGGTATGGAATTTGAAACAGGATGTGTATTTGTAGAGGGTAGTGATGAGCTTAATGATGAGATAACTGCCTTTAGAGGATTAGATAAATATGATATAAATAATTATTATCTAGTAGCAAACTATGTTAGATGTCTAAAGAAATATGAATTAATAGATTAGTACATGATTTAAAAATTATAGAATAAATTTAAGGCTAGTATAATTATAAGGAATAAGTTTAAGTCTAAGTCTAATACAATTAAGTTTAAATCTAATATAAATGTTAAACATAAATTTAGATAGAGTTGTCAAAATAAAATTGGCAACTCTATTTTTTTATTTAAAATTTATTAAAACTGATAGCTGTTATAGAATTGTTATTTTTTCATGTTAGTATTCTCTTAGTAACAGAAATTCATGAATTACAAGAAAGGAGAAATAAATATGAAAGATTTAATTCTTGAAACAAAAAATTTATCAAAAAGATATGGGGAACAAATGGCAGTTAACAATGTTTCTTTGCAAATTGAGCGAAACAGTATCTATGGTCTTTTAGGTCCAAATGGTGCGGGGAAGTCTACCACACTTAAAATGCTTGTTGGTCTTCTTCGTCCAACAGATGGACGTATTATTTTTGATAGGAAACTTTGGAAGCGAGAATCTCTTGCAAAAATTGGTGCCTTAATAGAATCCCCTTCTTTGTATGGGAATCTTACAGCAGAGGAAAATTTATTAGTACATACGAAAATTTTGGGAATTCCTAAAGATAAAATTTATGAGGTATTAGAAATAGTAAACTTGAAAAACACAGGGAAAAAGAGAGCTTCACAATTTTCTATGGGGATGAAACAAAGGTTAGGAATAGCTATTGCACTTTTGAGTGACCCAGAACTGTTAATACTAGATGAACCAACTAATGGGCTTGACCCTTTTGGAATTCAAGAACTTCGTGAGTTGATTGCTTCTTTTCCAAAAAAAGGTATAACTGTAATTCTCTCTAGCCATATTCTTTCAGAGGTTGCTCAAGTTGTAGATAATATAGGAATTATAAATGGAGGACGATTACTATTTCAAGGAATACCTGACCCTAATGAAAATCTAGAAGAATTCTTTTCAAATGTTATTCTTAAAGGAGGACAAAACAGATGAATGCTTTACAATCAGAACTTTTAAAGTATAAAAGAACATTTATGGGAAAACTTATTATTTTTTTCCCAGTATCTTTTGCAGCGTATGCACTTATAATGCAATCAACACTTATGCAAAATCCATTATCCCAATCAGATTCTTGGGAGTGGCAAAGTCTTTTAGCATTAATTTTTAATTGGTGGTCATTTATGTTTCTGTCTATTGGATTTGCATTGTTTGCTACTTTGGTAGCTGCACAGGAAAAAAAAGCTGGAAATTATCGTGCTTTATGTACACGCAATGTGTCTCCTATGATGCTTTGGATTAATAAAGTTATGGCGATGGCAGTTTACAGTTTTATTTCAACACTAGTTTTAATAGTTGTAACAATTATAACTGGTTTAATATTGAAAGCTGGACCAATTCCTTTTGGACAGATTATAGGGGCAAGTATTGTATGCTGGGTTGTTTCTCTTGCTATACTTCCAATTCAGCTATGGGTAGCTACATGGAAAGGTATGTTCCTAAGCATGGGAGTTGGATTTTTAGGAATGATATTGGGTGTCCTTACTGCGACAAAATCATTTTGGATTGCAGTACCATGGAGTTGGGCAATTAGGATAGTGTGTCCAATCCTTAACTTACATCCTAATGGTACTATATTAGAAGCTGGAGACCCACTTTTGAATACTTCAGTAATTCCTATTGGGATTGTTGTTTCTTTGGTTGTGTTTCTAGTATTAACAGCACTTACTGCAGTTTGGTTTAGTAGGAGGGATGACAAATGATAAAACTCTTATTATCAGAATGGCTTCGAACAAAGAGAACAGCCGTCCGATGGCTTACTCTTTTTATGCCTGTTATTTTTTCATTATGTGTGGTTGCCTATCTCTCAATCAAATCTGGGAGTACACAAGCATTTGCTTTTGAAGGATTTTTTACCATATGGACTGTATTCATCATTCCTATTGGAGTAGGTATTTTATCTGGATTTATAGTATATGAGGAAGAGCTCGCTGGAAATTTTAATGGTTTTTTATGCATAGGTATTTCTCGTGTTAGATTATATCTTGGGAAATTTCTTTTTCTTCTGTTTTGCTTAACTGTATGCACATTTATTGCTACATTGATACTCTGTATAGGTATGAATATTGCAGTGCCATATGGAGCAACAATAAGGTTATTTCTGTCAGCAGCAGGACTTGTGGTGATTGGGACGCTTCCACTATTAGCTATTCATCTTTGGGTTAGTTTTGCATGGGGAATGGGTGCATCTATTGGTATTAGTATTGGTGGAATTTTAATGGCAGCAATACTTGGTCTAACAAATGTGGGTTCAAAAATTGGCCCATTTGTACCTTGGACATGGCCAGTAAAATTGGGTATGCTTCCAGGAACTTATTTTATTAAAGGAACTGGAAATATTCCAAATGATGTGATTTATTCTGAAATGATACAATCAGCTACTATACATTTTGTAGCTGTAGTAATAGGTCTGATTATATTCTTGATTAAAAAATAGCTACGCACACTTGTGACTTTAGTCGTGAGTTAGTAGCTAAAATAGTCAGCATATAGGGAAACTTATATGTAGAGATAGGATAGAACCTATCCAATACTACTTGAATTGCTGGAAACCCCTAAAGCTAACCAAACTAAAACATAAGGATGAAATAAACCTAAGTGTGAAAGTTACGAAAGTAGAAAAAATTGGTTAGATGGTATAAGGTTAAACCCTAAGTACTTTAAAATGGGCAATCAGCAGGTAAGCTCCTAAGTAGGAGAAACTTCAACGACTATTCCTCTTAAGGGAAGTACACTACAAGCTATTGGTAGTGGAAGTGGGTAGGCCTTAACAGATAATGCTGAAGGATAAGATATAGTCTGTGCTTACATGAAAGTGTAAGAAGTTCATAAGAGAACTGCATAGGTAGTAGCGAACTTATGTGAACGACAACCTCAAAAATGATAAAAGTTAGGACTTATGGTTCTTACATATGTTATTTAAAAATAAATATAAAAACCTTCAAAAAACTTGTTTTAAAAAATTGTACTTGTTAATATTAGAGTGGATAATGAAAAATGGAAGTGACTTGGATATGTATATTTAGTAAAATACCATATAGTATGGTGTGTAAAATATAGACATCCAGTATTACATAATCATAAAAAACAAGTAAAGTGAGGTGATAGTAGTGGAAAAAGCATATAAGTTTAGAATGTATCCAAATAAAAAACAGCAAGAGTTAATTAACAAAACTTTTGGATGTTGTAGATTTGTATATAATAAATATCTTGCTAAAAAAATAGAAGTTTATGAAAATGATAAAGAAACTTTTACTTATAAACAGTGTAGTTCTGATTTGACCAACTTAAAAAAAGAGTTAGAGTGGCTTAAAGAACCTGACAAATTTTCACTACAAAACACCTTAAAAGATTTAGAAAACGCATATAAAAAATTCTTTAAGGAAAATACAGGATTTCCTAAATTTAAATCAAAAAAAACTAATAGATTTTCATATAGAACGAACTTTACAAATGGAAATATTATGTACTGTAGTCAATATATAAAATTACCTAAACTTGGTATGGTTAAAGTAAGGGATAAACAAGTACCTCAAGGAAGAATACTTAATGCTACTATATCCAAAGAACCAAGTGGTAAATATTATGTATCATTATGTTGTACTGATATAGATATTGAAGCATTTGAAAATACTAATAATCAGATAGGTTTAGATTTAGGAATTAAAGAATTTTGTATCTCAAGTTGTGGAGACTTTATAGAAAATCCTAAGTATCTTCAGAAGTCATTAAATAAACTTGCTAAATTACAAAGAAAACTATCGAGAAAAACAATTGGTAGTTTAAATAGAAATAAAGCAAGATTAAAAGTTGCAAGACTTCAAGAACATATAGCTAATCAAAGGAAGGATTTTCTACAAAAACTATCTACTAAATTAATACGAGAGAATGATATTATTTGCATAGAGGATTTACAGGTAAAAAATATGACTAGAAATAGTAAACTATCTCGCTTAATTTCTGATGTGTCATGGTCAGAATTTGTTCGTCAATTAGAATATAAGGCTAATTGGTATGGTAGACAAATTGTAAGGGTAGGTAAATTCTTTGCAAGTTCACAAATATGCAATAAATGTGGGTACAAAAACGAGGAAATGAAGAATTTAAGCATAAGAGAATGGATTTGTCCTTGTTGTAATGAAACTCACGATAGAGATATAAATGCAAGTATAAATATATTAAAAGAAGGATTAAGACTAATAACAGTTTAAAATAAATAACTTATGTAAGAACCGTAGGAACTATGGGGATAGCCTGTGGAGAATTGGTAAGACATATTTCAGTATGCAAGATTCTATGAAACAGGAACCCTGTGACTTTAGTCATGGGAGGTTCAGAGGAGGGGTTACTTGGTTTAAAATATGGGAAGGAAGGAAAAATTGCGAGTAGATATATATTACTTTAATACTTACCTTCCTATTAAAAGAAAGGTGGTGTTATATTGAGCAAAATATTGATTATTGATGATGAAGTAGACTTAGTAATGTTACTTGAGGACGAGTTAAAGGGAAAAGGGCATGAAGTATTGATAGCTTATGATGGACAGACTGGTATAGAGTTATCAAAAAAACAGCCCGACCTTATCATACTAGATATTATGATGCCTAAAATAGATGGTTTTGAAGTATGTCAGGCAATTAGGGATGATGTCTTGTGTCCAATTATATTTTTGAGTGCAAAGCAGTCAGAAACTGACAAAATCAAGGGCTTGACCTTTGGAGGGGATGATTATATAACAAAACCTTTTGGACTACGTGAACTTATGGCAAGAATTGAAGCCAATTTGCGTAGGGAAAAACGGTCACAGTATATCAATGAAGAGAACAAACGCTCTACATTGTACTTTGGAAAGTTATGTCTATGTATGAGGGAACGTACAGTTAAAATTGATGGTAAGGAGATTGATTTAACTAAAATAGAGTATGATATTGTTGAACTACTAGCACTCCATGCAGGACAAGTCTTTTCTAGAGAACAAGTCTATGAAAAAGTATGGGGATGCGATTCTGAGGGCGATTCTTCAACTGTTGTTGAACGAATTAAAAAAATACGAGCTAAGTTTGCCGCTGTGATGCCAGAAAAAGAATATATTTCTACAGTTTGGGGAATTGGATATAAGTGGAATAAAATGTAAGGGAGGAGAAAATATTAAATGAAAAATCAATCACTTATAACACAATTCAGGCGCACCTTTCTTTTGATTATAGTAGCTAGTATAGTCTCGACAGTAATTACTTATGTGTTTGCTATTTACTTGTTTATATATTCATTAAATAAAGACATTTATCCAGCAAATTACTATGAGAGGCAAGTTTCTGGAATTGAGGCATACGTTAATGAAAAAAACATAGACTTGTTATCTCAATCGAATGAAGACGAATTAAAAAGTGTTATTCATGGGAATGGGATTTTATATCAAGTTGTGGATGATAATGGCAATGTCTTGTATAGTACTAATCCACAAAAACCATTCAAGACAAAAGAAGAATTGTTTAGCAATTTTAGCAAAAAAACTTCTCATAAAGGAAGTTATATCTATACTATTCCTATCAAAGATGACAATGGGAAGGTTGAGGGAGCTGTTATTCTATCCTATGTAGTAAAAGTTACATTTGCAAATAATAGGGGGAAATTTATAGGTGTAATTATTGCAACTGGTTTATTCTCTCCATTTCTATATATTATTGGGTTTACTATATGGTTTTCTAAAGATTTTGTAAAAAATATCAATAAACCAGTACATCTCTTAATCGATGCATCCAAGAAGATAAGAGAAAAGAACCTTGATTTTGAAATCGACTACTACTCAGATAATGAACTTGGAGAACTTTGCAGTGCTTTTTCTGAAATGAAGGATGAATTAAAGAAATCTTTATCTGTACAGTGGAAAATGGAACAGGAACGTGTTGAGATGGTAGAGGCTCTAGCACATGACTTGAAGTCTCCTCTTTCTATTATTTTGGGATATACAGATGCACTTATTGACAATAATTTAGAGGGTAACGAAAAATTACATAGGTATCTTACAGTTATAAGAGAAAATACAGAAAAAAGTGCATCTCTTGTTCAGAAAATGCAATACACTTCTGATTTGGAAAAATCAAATATACAATTGAACTTCATCCCTGTAAATTTACCTGAGTTTTTGGAACAAAAGGTACAGGGCTATGAATTACAGGCTCATCAAAAAGAAATCAAGCTTGTTTTAAAAATACAGGATAATATACAATCTCCAGTTCAAATAGATGTTGATAGATTGACACGAATTTTTGATAATATTATATCCAATAGTCTAGAATACACTCCAGTAGGTGGTAGTATTAACATCATCGTAGAAGCTGAAAAAAACTATATCTATTATAAGATTTGTGATTCTGGTAGTGGGTTTAGTTCTAAAGATTTGAAAAAGGCTCTTGATAAGTTTTATAGAGGTGATGAGGCTAGACAGACTAAAGGTGGTCATTCTGGTCTTGGACTTTATATTGTTAAGCAATTAGTGGAACAGCTTGGAGGTTCTGTCAAAATAGAAAATTCAAAATCAGGTGGGGCATGTGTTATATTTTGGCATGTCTCTTAATTACTTAAAAGCTTTATAAATTTAACTTATATATTTTAAATCAAAAGAGGAGGGATATTATGCCTCCTCTTTCTTAAATTTCAATTAATATCTATGCAGTCAATTATATTCATCTTTTTGACTTTTCTTAATGGAATAAGAGTGGCTATTATACATGCAAGTATAGAAACAAGAGTAGCTTGTGAGATTGAAAAAATTGGTATATTAGCAAAATCAAGTTTTTCTATAGTTGCCATGTTTATGATAATGGCACTGGCATATCCAGCAATAGAACCAAATATGGCTGCGAAAATTCCATAGTAAGCACCTTCCCATAAAAACATCTTATAGAGGCTACCATTACTCATACCAATAGCTCTTTTAACCCCAATCTCATTAATTCTAGTATTTATATTTGTATTAGTTGTGTTAATTATGTTTAAAGTACCAATCAAGCCCACAAACAGGATTACTGCCCATGCTAGAAATTCTATTTGTTTAAAACTCTCTTTGAGTTGCTTGTCTGATTCGATATATGATATCCAATGAGAACCTGGGTTGTTTTTACAAATCTGTTCTATAGATAATCTTATTTGTTCTAAATCTGACTTATCTTTAGCATAAATGTTTATTTGATTGAACTTGTCCTTGTTTGTCAAAGTATCATAAACAGAATCATATACAATAATATCAACACCATTTAGCCAACCCTTACCTTGTAAAATAAACATTTTATCTATTGTATTATATATTTCTAGTTGCTTTTTATTTATTGTAATACTGTCCTTTGGCTTTAGGCTTGTATATTTAGTTTTTATACCTGGAGTAGAAATCGCAACTGGATTTTTTATAAAACAAATAGAACCATTTTTGAAATCTTCTAGTGTAGAATCTGTAATAGAAGGCATACAATCTTTTAAGGCTTGCTCATCGATTCCAATGATTTTTAACATATCACCACTATTTTCAAAATTGATATTTGTATCTATTTCCTCTTGTTTGTATTCTGAGTATTTTATAAAAGAAGTACGATTAATATCTTTCATGCTGTTTATTTTATCTAGAGTGGATTTATCAAAACCAGTTATTTCGTTTGTTAAGGAGAAATCTCCTTCTTTTAAACTACTTACTGATTTAGATACATCTAATACACTAGAAAACTCACTCAGTGCAACGAATACTGTTATACTCATAAATAAAGAGAGTATAGTTATTATAGTTCTTCCTTTATTTCTTTTTAAGTTTAACCATGCAAGATGTCTTTCAAAGTTTTTTATTGTTTTTTCTTTTCTAATCTTTCTTTTGATTTTAGTAGTAGTACCAGCCATAGCAGTTTTTGGAGATACATGTGAAGCGTATATTGCTGATGGTAATGCCGAAATAAGTGAAAAAATCAACGACATACTAGAACTTACTAATAATGGGAATAGATAAGCATTTGAGTTCTTATGTATAAGCTCAGTTATTTCTGTATTATTATTTGCTAGAAGTATACTTGGGTTTAAGATATTAGTTACCATTGTAGTTATGCTTTCAGAAGATATAATTCCAACTATAACTCCAATAGGTATAGCAATAGCACATAAGATTAAAACTTGTAAAATAATAAGCTTATATAGTTGCTTTGGTTCAGCACCTATTGCTCTTAGACATCCATATTCTTTAATCTTCTTTGTAACAGATATTTTTAAAATATTATAGATTACAAGTCCTGAAGCCAATAAAACTAATAAAGCAACGAATAAAGATACCAATATAATAATAGATATACTATCATCATTAGAATTATCTTTTTCAAACTGTATCCCAAGTGCATTTAAATAAATCCAATTATACTGAATTGAATCGTGAGGAAGACCTATATTTTTAGCTAATTGATTCACTATTTCTTGAAATTCGTCTTGTTGTTTTACTTTAAAATCTAATGAAGATAAGGCATATCTCTTAGGCAGAAAATTTTCTGATGTGCCTTTGCCTACAATACCATTTACTATGCCACTTGCATATCCTGTATAATCATCTTCTAAAATACCACTCAATTTAAAGTTGGCTGTGTAATTATATGCTGGTATAGTATCTTTTAAAAGTGAAATATCCAAATTCATAGGTACTGTCATACCTAGTTTTGGTTTTATACCCATAAGTTTTAGCGTATTTTCATCTAAGGCTATTTCATTATCATTTTTAGGAAGATTTCCAGACTTTAATTTCGTTAACTTTGGATAGTTGGAAAGTCCTATTTTATCATACTCTTTTACAAGTACAGAGATACCAGAATCCTTTATTTTACTAGTACCAAGAGCTATTGAAGTACCAGCTTGATAAATTCTACTATCTTTCTTTATTTTATCAACTTGATTTTTGGTAAGTTGATGAAAGGATACATGCCTATCCCCATTAAAAGAGCGAGCTTGTTCAATTCTTAAATTTTGAAGTATAGCAATTGACTGTCCAATCACAGTCGTCATAATGGTTGATAGTACTATTGCGATAATAATAAGCGCAGTCATAAGTTTTTGGCTTTTTAATTCTTTTATTGAAAGTGAAAGATAACTCTTCATTATTATTCCACCTCCATAAGTGCGCCATCAATAATTGAAAGTCTTCTATCAGCAAGTTTTGCAATTCTATCATCATGAGTGATTACAACTAAAGTCTTACCAAACTGTTTTGAGGTTTTGATAAGAAGATTCATAACTTCGCTACCACTTTTACTATCTAAGTTTCCTGTAGGCTCATCAGCAAATACTATATCTGGCTTTGCAATAAGTGCTCTTGCAATTGCAACTCTTTGTTGCTGACCACCTGAAAGTTCATGAGGAAGATGGTGAAGTCTGTCTGTGATTCCAAGTAATGATGAGATTTCATTTAAGTATTTTTTATCAGGTTGTTTTTTATCTAGAAGTACAGGCATTAAAATATTTTCTGATGCTGTAAGAACAGGTAAAAGATTAAACTGTTGAAAAACAAATCCAAAGGATTTTCTTCTAAGAGCAGATAATTCCTTTTCACTATATTTATATATATCTTTATCATCCAGAAACACCTGTCCAGATGTAGGGTTGTCCAAACCACTTAAGATATGTAAAAGCGTACTTTTTCCACTTCCAGAAGGACCAATTATAGAAACAAATTCTCCTGAGTTTATTTCTAAATTGACATTATTAAGTGCAATAACTTTATTGTTGTCAGAACCATATGTTTTTGATAATTGTTTTGTTTTTATAATCATAAAAAACACTCTCCTTTTCTATATAAGAAGAGTGTAAGTTTTAAAACTCAATTTTTTCTCAGTTTCTCAATTTTATTTACTTAAAAATTTATTTCAAAAAGATATAGTCTATAAATTATAAATTAACAAAAACTTATAGAAGAGCAGTGGGGGATTGTAAAATTGTTTTAATTTTTTGTTGAGAATTTAGCTGTAATTTTAGCACTATTGGATACGTTATTTTCAACGGAAATAGAGCCACCATGTTTTTCACATAATATTTTAGATATATAAAGACCCATACCAAAATGTAAGTTGTTGTTATTTGAAGTCTTATCTCTATAAAAAGGTTTTAAGGCTGATTTTAGAGATTCTTCACTAAATCCTATCCCATCATCTTCAATTACAAATGTAAGAAGTTCTTGTTCAAAATATATGAGTATAGATACATTATCTTTCGCATATCTAAAAGCATTTGATACTATATTTTCAATAACTCTGAAAATAATATTTTCATCAAACAATAGATTTATATTATTTATATTACTTTTAAGTGTAAAAGATTTTTCTTCTTGTTTAGCAATGATAGATAGATTTCTATCTAATTTTTTTATGAACTTGTCTATATTCAAGAGAGCTTTTGAAACAACTAAATCTTCCAATCTTTGAGAACTACTCATATTCTCTACATAACATTCAATTCTATTAATATGCTCGGACATAAGTTGTGTAGTTGATAAAATCTTTTCATCACTAAGTTTTCCTGTTGGTATGTATTTTATTAAATAATTTGAGTAACCTTTTAGAACGGTTAGAGGATTTCTTAAATCATGGGAAAAAGCAGTATTGAGCTGTTTCCTATCATTAATCATAGTCCACATTTTTATATTATTTTTCTTTAGTTCTGACCTCATTTTATCAAAAGCATTGCAGAGATTACCTAATTCATCATTATTTTTATATTCTAAGCAAAAGTCTAAGTTATTTTTAGATATTTCAATTGCACCTTTGTTGAGTATTTCAATAGGTGTTTTCAATTTTATCTTATAAAAAATTATATCAGCCAGTAATAAAAATCCTATAAAAAATACAAGTGGAAGCACAAGTTGAAGTGTGCTAATTGCATTAAGTAATGTTTTATCATAATCACTAAACTGGTTAATATTATTTTGTAGTATAGTTATAGTTCCTGTATGTAGAGGTGTACCTAAATACTTATTTTGTATAGAGTTATATATATTATTAAGTAAAATGTACGATAGAGCTGTAAGTACTGATGCTATAATTAGTGAAGATAAAGTAAGAAAAAAGAAAGACTTTTTTAGTGACATATTATTTATTTTATCCATTTGTAACCAACTCCCCATACTGTCTCTATGTAATTTTCAAGAGTATATTTTGATAATTTGATTCTTATTTTTCTAATATGCTCCATTATAACATCGCTATTGCCATTACTATTGTATCCCCAGATTCTATCATAAATTCTTTCTCTATCAAATACTTGACCAGGATTCATGGAGAGAAGCTCTACTATATCAAATTCTTTTTTCGAAAGTGAGACTTGATTGTTATCTATAGAAATTGACCTTTTTTCATAATCTATTACTAAATTATTATAAAATTTAATTTTGGTCTGTTTAGACTTTCTTTGTTCTCGTCTTAAATGAGCAGACACTCTAGCTTCAAGTTCATCTAAGTCGAAAGGTTTTACAATATAATCATCAGCACCAGCACGAAAGCCATTTATCTTATCAGTATTTTCAATCTTAGCAGTAAGAAATAGAATAGGGCATGATACATAATCTCTAACTCTATTACAAACCTCAATCCCATCTATTTCAGGCATATTTATATCAAGTAAAATAATATCTGGCTTCATGGATATTTTTTCTAATGCATCTTTTCCACTTTGAGCAGTGAAGACCTCATAATCGTTCATTTCAAAGTAATCTTTTAAGAGTGTTATTATCCCTTCTTCATCATCTACAACAAGTATTTTATTGTTCATAAAAATTCTCCTTTCTAAATAAAAGTCTTTAAAGTATGCTTATTCTAGTATAAAAATATCAATAAATTCTCAAATTTCTAGGTGTATATCAAAATTTAATCATTAAAGTTAGTATATTTTGAGGTATTAAATAAATCAAGCATATGATTGTTGGTAATTTTAAATGAAGACATATTTTAGATTTAATACTTGTTGAAATGGGAAACTATTTTAAACTTGAGGAGAGAATTATGCCAAGAAGAATTAATAAATATAATTGTATAGGTTGTGACTCTTGTGAGAGAGTATGTAAGGTTGGATGTATAACAAAATTAGAAGAAAAAAGAATACTTAATGAATCTGTATGCGTTGACTGTGGAGCTTGTTAACTTATATGTCCTAAAAAGTGTATATCTCCAAACCAATAGAAATCTCATCAAGTAAATAGAGTTAATAATAAAATAATGATTTATTTGCTAAGTCAAAACTATGAAATATGGTGAAAATAGTAGTGTTTGTTAGAGTACAACTAGAGAGAGCTATTGCAGAGCAGATTTAATTTGCTCATGCAACAGCCTCATCTCTTATGTTTATTATTTCAAAGTATTAAGTTCATATAAGTCTGTTCTTCTATGTTTAAGCAAAGGTAACTGTTGTCTTATTTCAGGAATTAAATCTCTATCAATATCAGCATAAATAATACATTCCTTTTCGTCTGCTTGAGCGATAATTTTTCCCCAAGGGTCTGAAATTCTTGAATTGCCAAAAGCTATGTAGGAAGCATCTTTATTTCTAGCAGGTGCAGCACCAACATAGAATATCTGATTATCTAAAGCACGCATTCTTACAGATAACTCCCAATGAGCAGGGCCAGTAGTCATATTAAATGCAGCAGGCAAGATAACGATTTCAGCACCTTTAAGAGCCATTAAACGTGATAATTCAGGGAATCGAATATCATAACAAATAGCTATACCAACTTTTCCATATTCAGTATCTATTACAGTAACATCATTTCCTGCTGTAAGAGTATCTGATTCTTTAAAGCTAACCTTTCCTGTAACTTCAATATCAAATAAGTGCATTTTACGATGTTTTCCAATTAGAGTTCCGCTTTTATCAAATACATAGCAAGTATTATAGATTTTTCCATCCTCTAATTCAGGTATACTACCAGACACCAGATAAATTCCATGCTTTTCAGCTAATTCACTCAATATCGTTGTCGTTTCACCTGGATATTCTTCAGCAAATTTAGGAAAGTATTTATTTTCATATGGACAGTTAAACATTTCTGGCAGAATCACAATTTTAGCTCCATTGATGGCAGCTTCCGTTACCATTTCTACAGCATGATTGATATTTTCAATTTTATTTTCTGTAGTCATCATCTGACATACTGCAATTTTATAGGAATTCATAGAAATTACTCCTTTCAATATTTTTATGTTATTATAACATATTAAATAAAAATTAGATATTATTAGATTCTTATAAATAGGTATAAATAAAATAAATAAGTGTATCTAAAAAAATATGTAGATATTATTATGATTATGGGCTATATCCATATATTGACTTTTCTTATATATGTTGATAGTATTATAAATACAATAGAATAATTAATAGAGTTTTATAGGGTTCCGCAATTATTAAGGATTGGTCTGGTCCGAGATAAAACCCACAACATAGTTTTGTTGTGAACACGGAAGGATAAAAACCTGGGAGATATTTTAGAATATTTCTCAGGTTATTTTATTGGTAAAAAAAGAGATATTTGAAAAGAGGGATGATTTTATGAAATGGTTATTTTTATTTATTGCAGGTTTGTTTGAAGTTTTTTGGGCTTTTCAACTAAAAAATTCTCATGGATTTTCTAAATTAACTCCAAGCATACTTACTGTTGTTGGAATGATTGTCAGTTTTTACTTTTTATCATTAGCACTTAAACATCTTCCACTTGGAACTTCATATGCCATATGGACTGGCATTGGTACAGTTGGTACAGCTATTGTAGGGATTGCTATATTAAATGAGCCTATCAGTATAGCTAGAATTGCATGTATAGGTCTTATTGTTGTGGGGATTGTAGGTCTAAAGTTGTTGTCTACTAATTAGAATAACTTAATTTAAATAAGCTATGAAAGTAAAGATTTTCTAAATGTCTTAAGATAATTACATTTAAAAATTCTTTACTTCATAGCTTTTCTTTTTTACAAGTTTATTATATTTGAAAATTAGATGTATATACTATGTATTATTTTGCTAATAAAAGAGCAGTTAAATCCATAGGGTCAACTATTACACCATCTTTATAAACACGCATATTTCCAGATGCTATTTCATCTATTAATATTACTTCATCATTGTAGAATCCAAATTCAAATTTGATATCATAAAGCTCAAGTCCTTTTTCAGCTATAGTATCACGAACTATATTAGAAATTTTTTGAGTCATACTTTTCATTGAATCAAATTGAGCTTGAGTCATAATATTTAAAGCTTCTAGACCTTCAGATGTTATAAGTGGGTCACAACGGTCATCATCTTTTAAAGTTGCTTCTACATAACAATCTAGTTTAGCTCCTTCTTCAACACATGAACCATAACGACGTAAGAAACTACCAACAGCTCTATAACGACAAATAACTTCTAATCCATTACCAAAAACTTTTGCTGGTAGAACTTCCATAGTTGCTTCTTCTAAATTAGCACCTACATAATGAGTTTTAATTCCAGCATTGTTTAGAATTTCAAAGAATTTAACAGATGTTTCTAAATTAGCTCTACCAATTCCATCTATACTTAGGCCTACACTATTTTCACCTGGATCAAATACACCATCTTTACCAGTTACATCGTCCTTAAATTTTAATAAGTAATTTCCATTATCTAGTTCGAAAACATCTTTAGTTTTTCCTTGATACACTTTTTTCATAAACAACCTCCAAAAAGTTAAATTATTATATTGAATAAGGCATTAGTGTCAAAAAAGTTCTGATATTCGCATGAAGATTTATGTTGATACCTTATATTTAATATTATATCACAAATAGTAGTAAAATTTCCGAACATTTTTGTAAAAATAATAAAAAAAGTACATTTTATAGATTTTATGATATAAGACATATCACAGAAGGTGAGTGTCATTTATATTGACACACATAAGGCTTCATATAAAAAAAAATTGACACACTTTGACACACATTTAATGATAATCTGATAAATCGCATGAAAACAGTATTTACATATATTGGCATGGAAGTTGCTTAATATATTTAACATATAGAACATGAATGTATATTTAAATAAAATAAACAATAGGGGTGAATGGTAGTGAAGTCAGTTAGATTCTATGGTATAAGAGATACAAGAGTTGAGGATGTAGAGGTACCAAAAATATTAGAAAACGATGATGTGATAGTAAAAGTAAAAGTAGCTGGAATATGTGGCTCTGATATATCAAAATATTCAAAGACAGGTCCACATATGGTGGGAGAAATTTTAGGTCATGAATTTTCTGGAGAGGTAGCTCAAATTGGTTCAGAGGTAAAAAATTTCAAAATAGGAGATAGAGTTGCTGTTTGCCCAGCTATGCCATGCTTTGAGTGTGATGAATGTAAAAAAGGACTATATTCAAGATGCAATAATGTATCAATAATAGGAAATAAAGAGCTTGGAGGATGCTTTGCTGAGTATACAAAGTTAAAAGAAAGAAATTTAATAAAAATACCAGATGAAATAAGCTATGAGACAGCTGCTGCATTGGAACCAGTATGTATAGCAGGGCATGGTCTTTTTAGGTCAGAGACTAAAGTTGGAGATACTGTTGTAGTACTTGGAACAGGACCAATAGGATTATTTTCAATACAATGGGCAAAGATATTTGGCTCTACGAAAATAATAGCTGTGGATGTGTTTGATGAAAAATTAGAACTAGCAAAAGAGTTAGGGGCAGATATCTGTATAAATGCAAAAGACAAGAATCTTATAGAGGAAGTAAAAAAATTAACTAATGATGCTGGTGCAGATGTTGTTATTGAATCAGCAGGAACTCCAATGACATGTGGTCAAGTGTTGTTGTTAGCTAAAAAGGGGGGGACAGTGTTGTATGCAGGAGTGCCATATGGAGATGTAGCTTTGACTAGAGAACAATTTGAGAAGATAGTACGAAGTGAATTGACTGTAAAAGGAACTTGGTTTGGAAATTCATTCCCATTCCCAGGAAAAGAATGGAGTGCTGGGTTATATCATATGAAGAAAGGGGATATGAATGTTGAAAAATTAGTAACACATAGAATAAACTTGGAGGAAGTGCCATCTTATTTTGAAAAAATATACAAAAGAGATATTTTCTTTGGTAAGATAATGGTTAATGTAGCTAATTAGATTATAGTATTAAAGTAATAATTTAAATTTATATAAAAAGTTTAGTTAAGAAAGGTATGATTCATATGGCAGGAATAGTTATAGCTGCACATGGAAATATGGCTAAGGCAATGTTGGAAAGTGCTGAATTAATAGTAGGCAAACAGGAAAAAGTGGAAACTTTAGGATTAAACCATGGTGACAGTATAGATGATTTTAGTAAAAGATTAGAAAATGGAATTGAAAAATATAAAGATGAAGGTGTTTTATTATTGCTTGATTTTTATGGTGGAACTCCATTTAATACATCTGCTATTGTAATAAATAAATTTGCTAAAGTATGTGAATTAGAATGTTTAACAGGTGTAAATTTACCTATGCTTTTAGAATTATTTTTAAATAGAGAAAATATGAAACTAAAAGAGTTAAAAAATTTATGTGAAGAAGTTGGTATATCAGGAATTAAAGATGTAAAAGCAGTTTTAAATATATAAAATAAAAATCTGGAGGAATTATTATGAGTAATATAGCATTAACAAGAATTGATGATAGATTAATACATGGTCAGGTTATTACTGCTTGGTGTAAGATTACATCAGCAAAAAGGATAATAATAGTAGACGATTTGGTTGTAAAAGACCCATTCATAGTTCAAGTTTTACAAATGGCAGCACCATCAACTGTTAAGGTTGAGGTACATGATGTAGAATCAGGTGCTGAGGTATTAAAATCATATAATGGGGATGAAAATTTAATAGTCTTAGTTAAATACCCTAAAACTATTTTGGGTCTAGTAAATAATGGAGTAGATTTAAAAGAGTTAAATGTTGGAGGTATGGGAGCTGGACTTGGAAGAAGAAGTTTTTATAAAAATATATCTGTATCAGATGAAGAAAAAGAAATATTTAAAGAACTAATATCAAAGAATATTAAGTGTTTTATACAAATAGTACCAGATGCAAAAAAAATTGATGTAGGAACGTTATTATAAAAATACTATCTTGTGAATCTTTAGGAGTATATAAGGAGGAAGTCTATGCAAATTTCATTAATTCAGGCAGTATTAATAGCAATTTTTTATTATCTTTCTTGGAGTCCATGGTTGACTTATGTTGGATTTTTTACATGGAATAGACCTTTGTTAGCTGGATTTGTAACAGGAATTATATTAGGAGACCCTGTTCAAGGTGCAATTATAGGAGCAGGTATAAATATGATATATTTAGGATTTATATCAGCAGGGGGGGCTCAAATGGGAGACCCAGCTTTTGCAGGATATGTGGGGACTGCTTTAGCTATAGCATCTAAGCTAGATGTAAGTACTGCAATGGCGATAGCAGTTCCATTAGGTACTGTTGCAACTGTTCTTTGGATTGGAAAGATGACAGTAAATTCTTTTTTTGCACATTGGGCTGATAAGGAGGTTCAAAAGGGGAATGTTGACAAAGTAGCATTTATAAACATAGTCCCTCCACAGATACTATTATTTGCAATGAGTTTTATACCTGCATTATTAGTTGTTTATTTTGGACCAAATGCCATAGATGGGATGTTGGAAGTAATGAATGATAATGTACTTCATGTATTTAATGTAATTGGAGCTATGTTACCAGCACTTGGAATTGCTATGAACTTAAAATTGATTGGTAATAAATTTACTATGCCTTTTTTCATATTAGGGATATTAATGGCTGTTTATTTTAAAGTAGATATAATAGTAATATCTGTTATTGGGGTAATACTTGCTCTTACAATTACTTCAATCAAGTACGGAAAAGATAGTGCTACATCTTAAATACATGAGAGGGGGAAAATATTATGTCAGATATAAAAAGTGAAGTGTCTAAGAAAACGTTAAGCAAGAAGGATGTAATAAAATCATGGTTAAGATGGTTTTTCTTTGCGCAGTCTAATTATAATTATGAAAGATTACAATCAACAGCATTTTCACATTCAATGTTACCAGTACTTAAAAAACTATATCCAGATAAAGAAGAGTTAAAACAAGAAGTTGAAACTCATTTGGCATTTTTTAATACAGAGCCTATATGTGGATGTGTTATACATGGAATAACAATAGCAATGGAGGAAGAAAAGGCTAATGGTGCAGATGAGATAAGTGGAGATGGTATGAATGCAATAAAAACAGGTTTGATGGGTCCATTAGCAGGTATTGGTGATACTTTAACTCAGGGAGTTATAACACCAATAGTGTTAGCTGTTTGTATTGGTTTAACTGAGGGAGGAGCATCAATTGCAGGACCTATATTATTTGTAATAGCTCAATATGTAATAATGACTTCAATTTCTTATGGAATGTGGACAAATGGATATAAGTATGGTAAAAAAGCTGTTGAAAGCATACTTCAAGGTGGGATAGTAAATAAGGTTATAGAGGGAGCTTCTATACTAGGTACTTTAGTTATGGGAGGACTTGTAGGTAGATTTATTAATTTATCCACACCAATAAGTTATACTAGTGGAGATTTTAAATTTAGTCTTCAAACTGATTTACTTGATAAGATATTTCCAGGATTAATTCCTTTGGTACTTACATTATTAGTACTTTTTGCCTTAAAGAAAGGACTTTCTCCAATAAAAATAATGTTTATATTAATAGTAGTGGGAGCTATTACAGGTATTGTGGGATTATTTTAAATAAATGTATATACTGTATGTTTCAAAGAGGATTATAAATAGATTGATTAAATTTATAATAGAAGTAGTAATAAAAGGTATAGTAATTAGGGTAAATTAAATTCATAATAGAGCAATTTTTAAGATTATACACATTATACAGAGTATATAATCTTTTAAAAAGTACCTCAGAAAGATTTTTAATCTAGATGAGGTACTTTTTTATTTGTACATGAAATTTTAAGTTGATTCAAAAAGATAGCAATTACATGTAATTAATATATTATAAATAATTGTAAACTTCTTGTAACATATATTTTATATAATTGAAGCAATGGATATAATATGTAATATGATAATAAATTTTAGGGATGTGAATAGATGAATATATTAATTGCTGATGATGAAATTAGTATGCTTAAGATACTTTGTGCATATTTCAAAAAAGAAAATTTCAATGTACTTACTGCAAAAAATGGGGAAGAAGCTTTAGATATTTTTTATGAGAATAAGATAGATTTAGCGATATTAGACTGGATGATGCCAGTAATTGATGGAATAGAGGTTTGCAAAGAAATAAAGGAAAACAGTAACACAAAAGTGCTTATGTTGACTGCCAAAAGTCAAAGTGAAGATGAGATAGAGGCACTTAATATAGGAGCAGATGAATACATAAAAAAACCATTTGACCCTAGAGTTTTAATAATAAGAGCGAAGAAACTAGTAAATTATAAGAATACAATCAATATTAAAGATTTAAAAATAGATTTTAGTTCAAATAAAGTTTTTAAAAGTGGCAATGAACTACCATTGACTAAAAAAGAATTAGAATTAATGCACTGCCTAATCAATAATAAGGGGATTGTTTTATCTAGGGAAAAACTTTTAGATTTAGTGTGGGGCTTGGATTATGATGGAGATTTTAGAACAGTAGACACACATGTAAGGAGATTAAGAGCGAAGATAGGAGAAGATATAATAAAAACTTATAGAGGATTAGGGTATAGTTTGGAGGACTTTAATGACTAAACTAAACACAAAACTGTCCATAAGCATATCCATAGTAGTTGTGGTCGTATATGTGATGTCGATAGCCATAAATAGTATGTTTATTCATAGATATTATTTACATGAAAAAAGAAATATATTGGATAATATTGCAGATGAAATCAAACATAAAGACATAAACAGATTAAAGTCAGATATTGATTCTATTGAAGAAAAAAATAATATAGATATAGTATATATAGAATTAAATAAAGATTACAAAGATAAGGGCAATATAGATAAAATAAATAATGATTTATTAAATGCATTTTGGAAGAAAGGACTAAGTTTAAATAAATTTTGGATTGAAGAAGATAGCTTAAAAAACATTGATAATAAAAGTATAAATAAAATATATAATCAGGGTAAAACCAAATATAGTTTACTTGTAAAATTTATGAAGAAAGATAATTACTTGTTTGCTATATCTATACCTATAGAACATTCTGAAGAAACTATTAGTATTGTAAATAGATTTAATATAATTATGGGTATTTTTTCAGTAATCATAATAACTATACTTATATTTATCTTATCAAATAGAATCATAAGACCTATGGAAAAGCTAAAACTTCTATCTAAAGATATATCTGAATTAAATTTTAGAACTGAATCTATAAAAACTAATGATGAAATAGAAGAATTAGCCTATAGCATAAATATAATGAGTGTAAAGCTTGAGAAAGCACATAATGAATTGAATAAGAGAAATAAGAATCTAAAATCTTTTATATCAGATGCATCTCATGAAATGAAAACTCCAATAGCACTCATAAAAGCATATGCTATAGGTATGAAAGATGGGCTAGATGATGGTACTTATACGGATACAATAATTGAACAGGCAGAAAATATGGCTAATACAATAAATACTCTTTTGTACTGGGCAAAATATGAGAAGAGAGAAGTTAATTTGCATCCAGTAGATTTAAAGGAAAGATTATATAAAAGTTTAAACAACTATGAACTTTTGATTGATAAAGGTAGTATAAGTGTTAAGTGTAGTATAGAGGATAGAGACTTTGTAATAAGTTCAGATAAAGATAGTATAGATATAGTATTTAATAATTTGATTAGTAATGCGATAAAGTATACTAGTAATAATGAAATAGAGATTAATCTTTTTGAAGAGAATGAGAATGTTGTATTATCTATAAAAAATGGTATAGATTATGATATGGAAGATGATATAGAGAATATCTGGAAGCCTTTTTATGTCTTAGAGAAGTCGAGAAGTAAAGAACTTTCTGGCACGGGTCTTGGTCTTACTATAGTGAGAACTATACTTGAAGAAAATAATTTTGAATACAGGGTTGAAATTTGTGAAGGAATGATAGAATTTTATATTATCTTTATAAAAGTAATTTAAATTAAAATATAAATATAAAGAATAATTAAAAAAATATCATAATTATTTATTTTTCATATGGGAAAAAATGGTTTTATAAGATATAATTACAAGTATAAATAATAAAATTTATTTGTAAAAAAGGTAGTGCTTTTCTAAGGGCTACTTTTTTTTATGTAAAATCTTCTCTTTTACTACAATTCATTAACAAAAAATTAAATCTACGTTAAAGTCTAAATTTACTAATTTACTAAAATAAATTTATTATACTTAATGTTACTAGTGTGTAGATTAATTTTCGAAATTTTTTATATATGTAAAATAATCATGACCTTACTTTTAAAAAAGAATAGATTTTTTGATTGGAATATTATTAGGTAAATAATTCGCTGGTCTAATAGACTTATGAACAGAATTTTTCTGAAAAAATTTACAATAGAATAAGTCAACTATCTTAAAACTTCACATAATTTTCATATGAATTATCTATTAAATTCACACACAAGAGTTATTATATAAACATAGAAGATAGTAAAACTAGCTTAAAAACATAATATAATACCCTATATGAAATAGTGGCAACTCTCCCTCACATCCTCAATTGTTGCCACTATTTTAATTTTTTGTACAAAATAAAAAACCCCACCATAAAGTGGAGTCTTTCACAAATCTCATCTAACCTAAGCCTTAAAACAAACAGAATTTTTAACCTCAAGCTTTCTATTTATCTTAGCAACCTTAATCTTAATCTTATCCTTCAAAGGAATACATCCTATATTACTTTCACTTTTAACATCAACACTTCCAACAAACTTGCCAGAATCATTGTAATACTTTGCAACACCAACAATATCTCCCTTATGAATAGGATAACTCATATTTTTAAACACTATCTTAGGGTGTATATTCTCATTATCTGAAACAACCCCATACAAATCTTTATCAACTTTAACAGTTATCTTGAAATCATCAACACCATCAACACAAGGAGTCTCTATAATGTCCCCCTTATGAGCTATCTTCTTAGAATGGAAATTGTCTTTACCATACTTTAATAAAGTAGCAGAAGAAGAAATTCTATTCTTCTTATTACCATCACCAAGAACAACTCCTATTAATCTATGATTTCTTTCATTTTTATCATCCTTAGGTACCATCATAGAAAATGCAAGGCAATAACCAGCATTATCTGTATAGCCTGTCTTTATTCCATCAACACCAGGTACTGAAACTAATAGGGGATTTGTATTATAGTGTGTAAAATCTTTCTTAGTATCATTATATACTTGCATAGTAGTTATTCTAGTAACTTGACTTTCATAATGGTCATACATATACTTTCCAAGTGCAACTATATCGTGAGCTGTTGATATATTTTCAATAGGAGGCTCCTTATGCTCTGGGTCAGTATATATAGGAAGTCCGTTTGGATTAAAATAATACGTATCAAGCATTCCTATTTCTTCAGCTTTCTTATTCATCATATTTACAAAATTCTTCTCAGTTTTACCAACATGTTTAGCTATAGCCATAGCAGCATCATTTCCAGATACAAGCATAAGACCTTGCATAAGCTCTCCTAAAGATATTTCATCACCATCTTTAAGTTTACAAGTAGAACCACCTACTGAAGCCGTAGACTTGTCTATCTTTACCATATCAGTTTCCTTTACCTGATTCTTATTGACTGCTTCTATTGCAAGTAAAAAGGTCATCATTTTACTTAAACTCGCTAGAGGCATTTTTTCATCGCTATTTTTTTCAAATAATATTCTTTTAGTTTTCTGGTCTATAAGTAGTGCAGCTCTTGAAGAGTTTGGTACTGGTGGAGCATCTGCAGATGCAAATCCAGGAGTTATAAATATACAAATTAATGCAAGTATTGTTAACTGTTTTATTTTTTCTTTCAAAATCTCATCCTCCATTTCATATATTAATTAACATGCACAAAGTAGGTGCTGTAAGTTTTATTTATTTAGATACTCATTAATCATATCTATTATATAAGCAATTTCTTCATCTGGTATCAAGATATTAAAGTAAGCTTCTGTTGGCTTAAAGGCCTCATGTATTAAATTATACAGTTCATAATTTTCACTGATTAACTCAGTGATGTTATTATATGGAAAAGTTGTATTTTTAAAACATCTTTCTATCATAAAAGAACAATGAAGTATATATCCTAACTTAAACTTGCTTTTTAGACCTTCATCTATCAATTCTATTATTGAAAATAATGATGAATTGACATAATTGAATAATTTAACAGAGTCTAAAAGCTCTAAGTTTTGAGACATAAAGTTTATTATTAGGCTGTTATATGATAAATTTGTTTCTTTTATGTTAGTAATGCTATTGGCATTAAATGTACCTTCTATTATTTTGTTCAACATATCTAGACCATACCCATTTAGGAGTTCTTCTATGTGAATAAATGGGGTATTAGCCACATTAAAATCTACACTGCCAACAACTGCCAAAATTTTAGTGTTACTAAATTTATTCCTATACATTTTAAAACTCTCTATATTATGAGGAACTAAATTAATACTGTATTTATTAATACTTTTTAGTGAAGAGTTTATAAAATCTGCTATCTTCATAGCTGAACCATAACCCGTTATACAAGTCGTTATTATGGCATACTCTCTTGACTTCTCAGGATAATTTATTTCTGTTGAATCAATTGCAGCTCGCCCAATATATGGATTTAAAGAGCTTAAAGAATTAGCCAATTCATCCAAAGTCATTTCTGGTAGTGTACTTTTTCTTACTGCCTCTAAAACTATTGGAGTAGATACCATCTCAATAGAGCGTGTTTTAATTTTTGTTTTTTCTGAAATAAGTTCTCCAAAAGCTATGAGAGAACCCATATCTGTTAAAAGAAGTACTCCCTTACCTTCATCGCATTCTTTTACCAATTCTATAGCTTTATCAAGTATAGTACTTACCTTTACATCAAGAGGCATATCAATTGCATTACAGTGGTTTGTACCAAGTAATGAATTTGCTACATCACACATACTACTTGCTGTTGAATTTCCATGAGCAAGTATTATAACACCTATACTTTCAGATTGATTATTTGGTTCAAGGTATGTGCTATTTAGAAACATAGATATAAATTTTACTTCATCTTTAGGTAGTGATGTTTGTAAATCATTTTCGATTATACTTAAAACTATTTTAGCTATATTTAAATCTTTATCTGAGAAAATTTTATCATTATATAGATTGTATTTAGGGTTATATGTGTCTTGATTTATATTTTCTATAAGTGCACTTATATGCATTGAAAGAGCAATATAAGTTTGTTTTGTATATTTGTTTCTCGATATTTTTTCAGCTTCTTTTAAAGAGTGTTCAACAGCATAGTAAATCTTTGGATTAATTACCTTGAAAATTTCATTACTTGTATAATCAGAATGAGTTACTGAAGATATTGAAAGTAACTTTGTAGAGTATTTTTCCATGTAATTTATAAACATACTCCTTATGTCATTTTCTAGATAAGGAATCTCTGTAGAATATTTAAACCCATTGTTTTGTGTATCTATATTGTATTTAGAGAGTTCTTTTGTATACTCAACCTCCAAATTGTTACCATTAAATTCATAAAAAAGCATGTAATCAAGTTCTGATAATTTATTTAGATTGCTGCGATTTTCATTCAATTTTAAAAGACCAGTGTATATATAATCAGGAACAAGAGACAAATCTATTTCTATATTTTCTTTTAGACCAGTCTTATAATTTAAAAAGGCTCTTGCACTCATAAGTTGTATATCAGATTTAAGTTGACCTATATTACCAAAACAATCATAAAGAAGTAAAGATTTAATGACATCTTTGTGAACTCTTATAGTTGCATTGGTATATTTAGATTCTATAATAAAGAAGTATTTAATAAGAGATAATCTTTCTTTTAAGGACCTATCCTGTAAAGCAGGTAGGTTAATTGTAACTGGGATTCTTCTTAAAAAAGTCCCAAGTAGTGAAGAATGTATATCTTCTGTTGTGGCACACACAATAAAAACAGTAGCTTTATGTACGATGTCGGATTCTCCTAATCGTCTGTATATGCCTTTGTCCATCAAAAGAAAAAGCATCTCTTGACCTTCTGGGGGTAATCTATGTATTTCATCTAAGAATAATATACCTCCATCAGCCTGTGCGACTATCCCGAATTTATCCTTATTAGCGCCAGTAAAAGAGCCTTTAACATAACCAAATAAATTACTTAAGAGTAAGTTAGCATTCTCTGCATATTCAGCACAGTTAAATACAACAAATTTACTTTCAGAAGAAAAGACTTTACTTTCTACAGCATATTTATACATTGTTTCAGCAAATGTGCTTTTTCCAACACCAGTAGGTCCTATGAGTAATGTGTTAAGACCTTTTGGAGGGTAGAGTATGGCAGATTTAGCTTTTTCTATAGCTAGTTTAAGACTAGAATCATGTCCAAGTAATGTTGAAAAAATATCTTCTGAATCATTTTTACTTGATTTAAGTAGCTCATTACAATTACTTATGGAAAACTCAGAGTTGTCTAAAGTATGACCAATTAAATTTTCAATAATACCAGCATGTAAAAACAAAATGGGTTTGCCAGGTATCTTTATAACTTTTTTTTCATTAAATAGGTTATTTAATTCTTTACTGGTATTACTTCTATCAAGAGATGAATTATTAGCAACTTCTATTGTAGTAAATCCTGCTTTCTCTGATTGAAGGTCTTTTAAAGTTATATTTTCACATAATTTATGTAGTGATAATAGAACCTTATCTTTTCTTAGCATATATTGCCTCCTTTCTTTATATTTAAGTTATACTTAAGTTATATTAAATATATTATAATATATATTTGGTATTAAAATAAGGTTTATAGTGGATATTTTGTATTTTACTTTTTAATATGTTGTTTTGTGTAATGGATGGTGTTAAAATAAGAGTTGCATTATACTAGATATAGATTTTTATGGATTTAGTTAGGATATTATGTTGTTATATAAATAAATATAAGTTTTAAATACATTTCAATATATAACTATCAAATTAAAGTAAAACTCATGAAAGTTAAAAAACAAAAAATTAGAAAGTACATAGCTTTATTGAAGAGAATACTATACAATTTAAAAGATTATATCAATGGTTGAAAGTGTTTGTTATATATTAATTCAGCCATTTTATGCTGTAAACAACTTTAAAATTTAGTTTTGACAAGCATAAAAAACAAGTTTTTTCATAAAATGTAAATATTGGATATTGTTTATTTAAAATATTTTAAATAAATAATATCTTGTAATAAAATATGAATAATACTATAAAAGAATGGGAGATATGTTTTGTGGATATAGATAGAATTTTAAACTTTTCCTCAAACGCAGGTAAAGCTATGTTGCAAAGTGGAGGAGAAACTTATAGAGTTGAAGAAACGATAGCTAGAATATGTCAATCTTTTGGAATAGACCATGTAGATGTATTTGCGACCCCAACAGCTGTAATGGCATCTGTGTTTGTAGATGGAAAATTACATTCAGCAATTAAAAGAATAAGCTCAAGAAGGGTAGACCTAAACTTGGTTCATGAGGTTAACTCATTATCAAGGGCAATAAGTATAAATAATTTAGATATTGAATTATGTGAAAAAATTTTAGATGAGATAAGTGAAGATAACTACTATTCAGATTTAATAACAATATTTTTTGCAGGCATTGCAGCAGCGACGTTTTCGATACTATTTGGAGGAAATATAGAAGAGTTTATAGCCGCATTTACTGTGGGAATTTTGACTAAGTTTGTTACTATGTACTTAAATAAATCATCATTAAATGACTTCTTTGTAAATGCAATCGGAGCAGTTATTATAGCTCTTTGTTCTATTATAATCTTGAAGCTTGGGTTTATAAAGACAATAGACCATCTGATAGCAGGAGCGATAATGTTATTAGTACCTGGTCTGGCACTGACGAATGCTTTAAGAGATTTATTAGATGGACAATTGATTTCTGGTCTTGCAAAGTTAGCAGAAGTATTTTTTATAGGTGTATCTATAGCGGTAGGAATGTTTTTGGTACTTGGATTGTACTTCAAGTTAGGGGGGATATAAATGCATTTGTTTATAGAGGTAATAGCAGCTTTTTTTACAGCCTTAAGCTTTGGAGTGCTATTTAATATGAAAGGAAAGAATTTGATACTATCTGGTATAGGTGGAAGTATCGCTTGGTTTTCATATAAATTTTGTTTGAATATGGGTGTGACAGAAAACTTATGTTTCTTTATAGCTACAGTATGTTTTGCAATATATTGTGAGTTATGTGCTAGAATTTATATGACTCCAGCAACCACATTAAGTGTATGTTGTCTAATAATATTAGTACCAGGTTATGGAATATATAATACTATGTATTCTGTTTTGACAAATAATTATATCAAAGCAGTAGAGTATGGTGTAAGTACATTATCCTGTGCAAGTTCAATTGCGTTGGGACTGGTATTTATAACTACAGTATTTAGAAAAGTAAACTTATATGGAATGTTTACCAAAATAAAAGAAAATGAAAAATATAAGAAGGGTATAAATAAAATTAAGCCACAAAAATAGAAAAAATTGACTTTTAAGTAAAAGGATGATAATATAATAACATAAAATAGAATAAGAATATCTAAATTAGAAAAGATGTTCTTATTCTATAGAAATAGTTTTTTTTTATTTCAAAAAACTGACAACTTGCATTACAGATGTAAGTTTTAGTGTTCAGTTTGTACCAAAAAATTTGTACCAATGCTAGAAACCTTAATTTAAATTGAAAAGGGGGAAGATTTCAAGATGGAAAAGCTGTCGGATAAGAGAAGAGTCAAGGCAGTAAGTATGGAAACCTTCGTATTTATTGTACTATTGGCGGTAGGATTTGGATATGTAGGAAGCATCATGGGTGCAGGTATGATGTTTAAAGTAATAATGAGTACAGCACATGCGCTTTTATTAGATACAGTATTTTTAATAATGGCGATGGCAGTTCTTGCAGGTGCACTTAGTGCATTGCTTTCAGAATTCGGAGTAATATCTTTAGTTAATAAGATATTTAAGGGTCTTATGAGACCTATATGGGGCTTACCTGGTGCTAGTATAGCAGGAGTAGTTGCAACATATTTATCTGATAATCCAGCTATTATACCATTTGCTAAAGACAAAACATTTACACAATATTTTAAGAAGTATCAAGTACCTGCTTTATGTAACTTAGGAACAGCCTTTGGTATGGGGCTTATTGTAACAACTTTCATGATAGCTCAAGGTAAAGAATATGTACTACCAGCTATAATAGGTAATGTTGGGGCAATAATAGGTAGTATTATTAGTGTTAGAATTATGTTGACTTTTACTAAAAAGTATTATAATTATGACCCTAAAAGCGATACTGAAAAACAAGTAAATGAAAAAGGTGCAAAAATTGAAGAGTTTAGAGAAATAAGAGATGGTAATGTATTCCAAAGAGGATTGGATGCTATACTTGAAGGTGGTAAGTTAGGTGTTGAAATGGGTATGGCTATAATACCAGGAGTTTTAGTAGTTTGTACATTGGTTATGTTATTAACTTTTGGACCATCTACAGACCCTGCTACAGGTCAGGCTGTTTACACAGGAGCTGCATATGAAGGTATAAAATTATTACCTGCTATTGGTGATAAAATTAGCTTCATAATAGAGCCATTATTTGGATTCACATCACCAGAAGCAATTGCATTCCCTGTAACTGCATTAGGAGCTGTTGGAGCAGCGATATCTTTAGTACCAGAATTTATAAAATCAGGTGCTATAACTCCTAATGATATAGCAGTATTTACAGCTATGGGTATGTGTTGGAGTGGATACCTAAGTACACACATAGGTATGATGGATGCTTTAGAAGCAAGACCATTAGCTGGTAAAGCGATACTTTCACATACAATAGGTGGTTTATGTGCAGGTATATGTGCCCACTTTATATTTATGCTCGTTGGATAAAAATGTTCTAGAAATCAAATATTAAGATATTATAATTTATAAAGTTGAATAAACTAATGATTTAAGTATAAAATAAAATTAGTAATTTAAATATATAGAGGTGCTGTTTTGAAATAGAGATTTACTTTCATTTTAAGACAGCACCTTTTAGTAATTTAGATAAACTAATTAAATGTATTGATTGAATTTATTATGATAAAATTGTATTATATACAATAGAGTCAATTTAAACAGTAACAATAAGGAGGAATTGTAGTAGATGAAAAAGGAACGACTACATCATGAAGACTTAAAAGAGTATGATTATGATGAAGATGATTATCTCAGTAGAAAGGTGATTATTAAGGACTTCATAAAAACTATATTGGTTATGATGATTGCTACTGGAATATCAGTAGTTTTTGAAAAGGTAGGTTTTAATGAATCTAATATTATATTGGTATACATATTAGGTGTGCTGTTTGCTACAAGTATAACGTATGGGTATTTTTTTGGAATACTTTCTTCAGTAATAGGAGTGCTATCATTTAACTTTTTCTTTACACATCCATTATATACTTTTTTAGCCTATAGGAAGGACTATCCTATAACATTTTGTATTATGCTGATGGCAGCTATTATAACAAGTACCCTAACTTCTAGAATAAAAAGAGAAGTGAGACTTTCTCATAAAAGAGAAAAAATGATAAGGTTGCTTTATGAGAACAATAAAACATTACTTAAAGCAAAAAATAAGAATCAAATTATTGAGTTTTGTGGGACTAATTTAGTAAACATGTTAAATAGAACTGTTATAGTAACCATTTCAGATGGCGATAATAATTTAGGTAAGCCAAGTATCTATATTTGTAACAATGATGGGAGTGAGAATATATTCCATTCAGTATTAGAAAAGGAAGCTATAAAAGAAGCTTTTAGGACAGGCGAACCAGTTGGAATCGGAACAAAATATTGTAAAAAGAGTAGTGCATACTATTTTCCTATAAAAGGTCAAGAATCGAATGTACTTGGTGTTATAGGTATTGCATGTTTTAAAATAGATATTATTACAGAAAATGAAAAGATATTGTTAGAAGCTGTTTCAACACAGGTTGCATTGGCAATCGATAGAGAAAATTTATTTGAAAAGAATAAAAAAGCTAATCTTGAGGCAGAAAGAGAGAGATTAAGAGGCAATTTACTTAGATCAATCTCTCATGATTTAAGAACTCCACTTACAAGCATATTAGGTTCATCTTCAACAATACTTGAAAATGATGATATGATAGACAAAGAAACTAGAGTAGAATTATTAAAAAATATATATGAAGATACAAGTTGGCTGACTCATTCTGTTGAGAACATACTTAGTATGACTAGAATAGATGAAGGTAAATTGGATATTGAAAAACGACCAGAGGTTGTTGATGAAATAATAGCAGAATCCATACTAAGAGTGAAAAAGTTTGCTAATAATAGGGATATACAAACTAATATTCCAAAAGAAATAATAGTAGTTCATGTAGATGTATTGTTAATAGAACAAGTTTTAGTAAACTTAATCGATAATGCTATAAGACATACACCTAAAGATTCCAAAATAGAATTAACTGTAAATAAAGAGTCAAATCAAGTTCTATTTGCAGTTTCAGATAATGGAAAAGGAATACCAAATGAAGATATTGATAATATATTTAATAGATTTTATACCAAGAATAAATCTAGAAATCTTGAAAGAAGAGGGATTGGTCTTGGATTAGAGATATGTAAGTCTATAGTAGAAGCTCATGGAGGAGAAATTATAGCTTTTAATAATTCTTCTGGAGGAGCTACATTTAGATTTAGTATACCTATATGTGAAGAGGAGGCGAAAGGCGAGTGGAAATAAAGCCATTAGTTCTAATTGTAGAAGATGATAAGCCAATTTGTAAATTTATAAAAGTGTCTCTTGAAACTCAAAATTATAGGTGTGTAGAGACTGATAATGGAGGAACAGCTATATCACTTATACATTCTCTTGACCCAGACTTAATAATTTTAGATTTAGGGCTACCAGATATTGATGGAATTGAAGTAATAGGACGAGTTAGAGCATGTGCTAAAAATAACAAAATAATTGTTGTTTCAGCAAGAGAACATGAAAGAGATAAAGTTGAGGCTTTAGATGGAGGAGCAGACGATTATTTGACCAAACCTTTTAGTGTAACAGAGCTTTTAGCTAGAGTTCGTGTAGCTCTTAGAAATAAGGCTCAACAAGGCAATATAAACAATGATACTCCAAAGGTTTTTGAAGTTAAAAATCTAAAGATAGATTATGAAAATCATACTGTTTTAATTAATGATAGAGAAATACATTTAACTCCAATTGAATATAAGATTATTGAATTAATGTCTAAGTATTCAGGAAGAGTTTTAACTCATAAATTTATAATAGATAAGGTCTGGGGAAATTACTATGAAAGTGAAAACCAGTCCCTTAGAGTATTTATGGCAAGTATAAGGAGAAAAATCGAAAAAAGCCCTGCACAACCAGAGTATATTTTGACTGAAGTTGGAGTAGGCTATCGTATGGCGGATGAATAGTTATGAAATTAAGATAATATTAATTAGATAAAAATTATCTGCTATTCTAATAAATATGAATATTTTAAACAGAATAGAAATAGCTATGTATATTTTATAATGAATAGATATAAAATCAATTTATCTAATCTTAAATCTACATAGTTATTTTTGTATTTTAAAATATATTTTTTCATGAAATAATATATGTTTTAAATTGAGGATTAATTTCCTATAGACATTACCTTTTGTAGAAAAATTATCTATATAATACTATAGATGTTTGTATAGAAGTTCTTTACCATAAATATAGAATGTGAGATAATAAATTAAATAAAAATAGAAAGTAATGAGGATATAATTTTTAGAAAGTATAAAATTGATGGATTAGGAGCGAAGTTTATGATAGTGGGTATTATAGGCCCTTCAGACTCTGGGTTTAAGATAAAGGATGATTTAAAACAGATAGACAGTGATTTAGAAACTAAAATATATGTAAGAGAAAAAGTGGTAGATACAATAGAAGTTATTTCTAAATGTGAAGATGAATGTGATGCTATTATATTTACAGGATGCGCAGTTTATGAGTTTATAAAATCTAAGTATGAGATAAGTAAACCACATTCATTTGTACCAAGAAGTGGTACAAGCATAATGAAGGCATTTTGGGCAATAAAAAGTGAGGATATAAAATTAGATAAATTCAGTATAGATGTAGTAGATAGATATGTTGTAGAAGATGCACTTAAAGAATTTGATATAAAAGCTACAAGTGTGTTTTATAATCCGTTTTCTTTGGAAGTAGGAGAATCTGAGCTTGTAGAATGGCATATAAAATTATTTGAAGAAAATAAGACAGATATAATGTTAACTGGTTTTGGAGCAGTATATAATGAATTAAAAGAAAGAGGTTATCCAGTATTTCGTCTACAAGCTACTATACAATTAATCAAAGAAAGTTATGAGAAAGTAAAGAGTGAATATGCTCTAAGTAAGGCTAGATTTTCTCAAATTGCTGTTGAAATCTTGAGTATAATAGATTATAAAGAGAAGATAGACAACTATTATTCTGATATGATAAAAAAATCAGATATGGATAAGCTTGTAGTAAACTATGTGAGAAGTATTCAAGGCTCCCTATTTTTATTTGGAAGAAATGATTATGTTGTATTTGTTCATAAAGGAGTAGCTGATAATGAGTATAACTACGATAAGTTATTTAAACTGAAGAGAGATATAAAAGATATGGGATTTTCTCTTAGTATAGGAATTGGTACTGGAGTAACTGCATATCAAGCTGAGAATAATGCACATAAAGCATTAAGACGCTCTATAGATTCAAAAGAAATTGGCATATATTTAGTAGATGAAGACGAAAATATAAGAGGTCCTTTAGCCTCAGAAAATGAATTAAATTATTCTTTAATGTTGTCTGATGAAAAAGTAATAGATATATCTAAAAAGACTGGAATGAGTTGTGAATCAGTTGCAAAAATTATTGCTATAAGTGAGAATAGGCAAAGTAAGATTTATGATTCAAAAGAATTAGCAGAATATCTAAATGTAAGTGAAAGAAGTGCAAGGCGTATATTAAATAAAATAGTGAGTGCAGACCTAGGTAGGATATGTGCAAAAGAAACTAGCATTGGTGGAGGAAGACCTAAAAATATTACTGAAATATTATTTTAAAAAACTGCATCAACTACTGCAATAAATTATTATATAAAATACTAAAACCTATGTAAAACAAGCTTTTAAGATATAACTTATAAAGTTGAAAATACATAGGTTTTTAGTTTTATAATTTTAAGACATCTGTTGTAATATTTATAATTTAATCATATGATAAACTATTTTAGCAGTATCATACAATTCATCTATATTTACGTATTCATTAACTGTGTGAACATCATACATACCTAGACTCAATATAGCACAGTTATATCCAAGATTAGCTAATATATTTGCATCACTTCCACCACCAATTACCATTGGATTTGGAACAACACCAACTTGTCTTATTGCTTCTTCACTCAATTTGAATACATGACTATCTCTACTAAGTTCAAAACTAGGATAAGACATATTATGCTCAAAAGTATAAGTAGTATTAAATTTAGATGCAGCATCTTTGCAACACTTCTCCATATGATTAAGTTCATATTCTAAAGTTTCAGGTATATGAGACCTAATTTCAGCAGTCAATGTAACCTTGTCAGTTACTATATTTGTAGCTCCACCACCTTCTATCTTACCTATGTTTGAAGTAGTTAATGAATCTATTCTGCCTATATGCATATTACTTATTGCATGAGAAGCTACCAATATAGCATTTATGCCTTTTTCAGGCTCTATACCAGCATGTGCTTTCTTACCATAAAAAGAGATTTTTATAGATTGCTGAGCAGGAGCTTTATATGCTATCGAACCAATAGCTCCACCAGAATCTAAAATCACCATATCTTTACAAGGTAAGTTGTCAGGATTAAAGTTTTTAACACCATGCATACCAGCTTCCTCACAGATTGTAAAACAAAGATAAATATCTCTATGTGGGATTTTTTCTGTAATAACATGTTCTAATGCTTCAAGTATAGCAGCTATTCCAGCCTTATCATCTGCACCAAGTGTAGTAGTACCATCACTTCTAACTATGTTACCATCTAGTACAGGCTTTACACCTAAACAAGGTTGAACTTGGTCCATATGTGCACATAAACAAAGAGGTCTACTTCCTTCTTCACCTTTTATATAGGCAATAACATTTCCTGTATTACCACCATATTTTTCACCAGCATCATCTATAATGGCATCTATATTTCTTTCTTTTAAGTAGTTTACAAGCCATTTAGACATTTCTAATTCTTGATTAGAGGGACTATCAATTTTAACCATATCCATAAAATTATTTATAAGTCTATTTTTATCTAACATAAATTTTTCTCCTTTTAGAAAGATTTAATTAAATTACATACTATATGAAGGTAGTATTCCAGGTCCTAATGGAATATTAAATACCATAAATAATATCAATAATATAGTCCATACTATTAAGAATGAGATTGAGTATGGTAACATGTTAGCGATTACAGTACCCATACCAGCATCTTTATCATATTTTCTCGTAAATGCTAATATAATAGGAAAGTATGGGAATAATGGACTAAGTGGATTTGTTATACAATCACCTATACGATAAGCCATTTGAGTAAGTGCTGGATTGTATCCAACCATCATAAACATTGGTACAAATATAGGTGCAAGGATAGCCCATTTTGCAGATGCACTACCTATAAATAAATTTATAAAACAAGATAAGATAATAAATCCTATCAATAATAAAGGTCCATTTATTCCTGCTGATTTTAAAAATTCTCCACCTTTTACAGCTAGTATTAAACCTAAATTACTATTTGTAAACAACTGTAAAAATTGTGAGGCTGCAAATGCTAGTATTATATATCCACCCATATCACTCATTGCACCAGCCATTATAGAGACAACATCCTTGTCTTTTTTTATCTTACCTATAGTTTTTCCATATACAACACCAGGTATAAAAAATGCTAATGCTATTATAGGTACCATACCTTTCATAAGAGGAGCATTGTTTGATAGTAAGTCTCCTGTTTCTGGGTCAGCTAAGAATGGTTTTTTACCAATTACACTAAGAGCTATTATGATTGCTGCATATATTAATATACTTATACCAGCCCTTTTAAGACCTTTTTTTTCTGCATCATTAAGACTACCATCAACATCTAATTCTGCATTTCCTTCATATTTACCAAATCTAGGCGCTACAATCTTTTCCGTTACCCATGTTGCTAACAGTATTAAAACAAAAGTTGATGCTATCATAAAGAATAAGTTCATTGTTGCATTAGCTTGAAATCCAGAGTCAATCATTTGGGCTGCTGGAACTGTAAAACTTGCAGCAAGTATATCATTGACACTTATCATAATATTTGCAGCAAATCCTAGACAGACTGCTGCATACCCAGAAAATAAACCTATAAGAGGATGTCTACCAACACCAAGGTATACAAGTGCAGCTAATGGTGGAAATAGTATTGTACCTGCATCTGATGCAATATTGGCAAGCATACCTATAGTCATTACAACAAGAGTTACTTTTGTTTCAGGAATCTTGCTTACAGATGCTTTGATTGTTGCTGTCATAAGTCCAGTTTTATCACATACACCAGCACCTATCATAGTTACTAAAACTAGTCCTAAAGGAGCAAATCCTTGAAAATTACTAACTATATTTCCTAGAAGAATTTGAAGCTGTTCTACAGTCAATAGATTTACAGCTTTTATGGTTTCTCCTGTACCAGGATGAACTACTGATATACCCATAGAGCCAACTATACTAGATAGTATAAGTAAAAGTACACATAGTCCTAAAAATATTGTAACTGGGTCTGGTAGTTTATTACCAACAGTTTCTATTCTGTTTAATGTTCTGTCAAAAAAATTTTTCTTCTTAACTACGTTATCATTCATAATATCCCTCCCTAATAATTAAAAAATAAGTATTGTGGTCAAATTTATAATTAAAATTATGATTGTTGATTTAAGACGTGTCCACAATATGTCCTAAAAAAAGTATAAAATAAACTTTTAACTATGTCAATGTAATTTTCTGAATTTTCTGTATGAGTAGTGTTAATTAAATATGATTTAAGCAAATTAATGACGAATTATATCTAATGTATTTGAATAACATATACGCTTTAAATTCAATTTTAAAATAAAATTTTAGAAAAAGCTAGTGGAAGATTAAGTTATTAAAATAATAATCTAATAAAATGTTAAGCTTTTAGAATGATTAGAGTGTAGATTTGATTCAAAATCGAAAAGAAAAAATCAATTATTAGTTTTTTATAATATATATATAATATAAAAATTATCCATACCGATAATTTATGTAAATTAATAATATAAATTTTTAGAGCTGTATGTATATCTTTCTAGAGTGGTGCTTTTTAATGACTTTTATATATTGAAATGATATAATATATCCGAGTAATAAGTAAAGGAATATTAAATTAAAATTAAGATATTTGTAGATTTATCTAAAATATATGTTAATATTAGCATCTTTTTATAGAAAGTCTAATGGTAATATAAACCATTTATAATTATAAATTCTTAGAAAAATCCTTTAAACTATAAAAAATACTGTAGTTAAATCACTTTTTAAATTAATCAGAAATAGAAGATTTCATTTATAAGAGTATTGTATTTGTACTATAGAAGTATTAAATGATTCATAAGCAAGTATAGGTGATGCATAAGGAGGATATGATGCTAGAGACACTATTAAGAAATTTTAGAGCAAAGAAGATGGATTTGTATCAGTCTGAAATTAGAATTAGAAATTACCATAGTTTGAATGGCCTATCACTAGTAGGGCTTACTATTTCAACTATGGTTCTTATATTTGGATTGACTTTATCAGAAGTAGTTACTTTTAATACAGAATTTTTTCTTATATTTGGATATTTTCTCATTCTTCATATCCTTTGTAAATTTTATTTAAAAGAACACACTAAATATATAACATGTATTTTTTATGGAGTATTAACGCCAGTTATGATAATGGGTATTTTAATGGGAACTTTTTTAGATAAAACAGAACCTTCAATTACAATCATGGTATTCATATGTGTACTTCCTCTATTCATATTAGATAAACCTTGGAGAATCATTCTTTATATAACAATAATTTCTATAGTTTATGGTATCTGTTGTTTTATAGCAAAGGATATAGATATGTTTATGGCAGACCTAGTCGATTTAGTTACATTTTATTTTTTATCTGTTGGTGTTAATTTCTTTATTTTAAATGACCGTATTGAAAGTGTAGAAAACTATATTAAGTATCGAGAAAAATCGGAAATTGATTTATTGACAGGTATATATAATCGAGGTTCTGGAGTCGAGATGATTGAAAAACTCATGTCTAAACAAAAATATGGTGCTTTTATTCTTATTGATATAGATGATTTTAAGTATATTAATGATTCTTATGGTCATATAGTAGGAGATTATTATCTAAAAGCTGTATCTGAAAATATAAGAAATGTGTTTTATGATAGTATTGCATTAAGATTAGGTGGTGATGAGTTTGCTATCTATTCTGTAGAATTAACTGATGAAGAGAAGTGTAGGATACGATTTGAAAAATTATTTGAAGTATTAAATGATATGGAAGATTTATCAAGGGATAACTATGTATTTCATATCAGTTTAGGATGCTCTATTTGTGATGAAAATATTATCAATTTTGAAGAGTTGTATAGTAAAGCAGACGAAGCCCTTTATTCAGCAAAGGAAGCTGGAAAAGGATGCTATCGTATAAATTAGTTAGATGTTCTACTAAATTCTATTCAAAGTGTGGAGAATATTTAAAAAATAATAAATCAGTTTTAAAGGAATTTGTTTTGTGATTTCTATAAAAATCTATGGATATCATTTGAATTGTGTAGAGGATATAAAGTTATCTTATGTATATAGTGCAGATTCTGTTCTAATTTGCTACATTCAAATGGTTTTCCATGTCCAGGATAAATCATCTTGGGTTTTGTATTTATAATTGTTTCCCAAGATTGAGCAAATTCCATTTTATTTTCTGCAAATATGGTGATTTTATGAATACTTGGGAAGCCATTCATTGCAGAATCTCCACAAAATAAAGTACCATTATTAAGTAGTAGGGAAATTGAATCAGAAGTATGTCCTGGTGTTTCTATGATTTTTCCATTTAATTCTTTTTCAATTTCTTTTAGATTATTGTCAGAGATAAGAATACATCTTTTTTCAAACTCTTGCTTTAGTGTAGGAAAACAATGTCCACCTTTTCCAAACAGTTTCATAATTTGACAAAAGATAAAAGCGGTACGACTTGTGCATCCACCAATAAAAGAGTTTTGTCCTTTATATAGAGCTTTTAAAGCTTTATCATGCATGACAATTTTTGTATTAGGAGATTCTTCTAAAATCTGATTTATAAAACCTGCATGGTCATCATGGGCATGAGTTAGAAATATGTATCTAATGTCTTTAATTTTTATGTCGGATTTGAATATTTGTTTTTTGAAATGTTTAAAACCATTTTCATATCCAGTATCAATCAAGACAAAACCGTCTTGAATAGGGTATAACCAATTATTTACAATTAGGTTTCCTGCATTAAACATTTTTTCACCACCTTAAATTAAAATAGAAATTTGTATAGTTAGAAAGAATATATCATACTTATATTTATACTTCAACAGAGTCTTAAAAGTTTTAAAGTGAGTAGCACCAGTAAATATTTATATTATCTACAGATGCTACTTTTTTGTGAGTTTTGTGGGACTAGCACTAATTCTTCATAGGATTAGCAACCTATAAGATGAAATAATAACTATAGTGTAAAGTTGTTACTTTTCAAGATATGCTTTTAGGGCAAGCCCAATAAATTTTGATGCCCCATCTCCATATTTCTTATCATTAATTTCAATAAATGTAGGATTTGATATATAATTTTCAGACGTAATAGACCAATAGTTATCTCCCATATCAATACCATTATTAATTTTATTAGTAAAGGAAATTAGTTCTCCAACTAATTCTTGAATATCCAAAGATGTAACATCTTTACTTAGATTCTCTGTAAGTTTTTTTGTAATATCATCACTTTTTTTTATAAGGTTAAATACTTCTGCTTGGTCAATAGTAGAGCCATTAGATATAAAATTTTGAAGATTACTTTCCATAGCTTTTGTGTATTTTTCGATACTTCCATACTGTTTAGTTGCCATATCAGCTATTTTGTTTTCATTAGACTTCATTTCTGAAATCATTTCATCAAAGTTTTCAACACTTCCAAATTGCTTGATAATTCCATCAGTATGAGTTTCTTTGAACTCAGTTAATATACGAAAATATTCATCCATATTAAAATCTTTAAAATTCATACATTTTTCTCCTTTTATAAGTTTATCAAGTAACTCTAATAGAGCATTTAATCTATCCCTTTTTATTTGAATTAGTTCTCGTTGATTCTCAAATGTAGTAATCATATCAAATTTAGGATTTTCCATGATTATTTTAATTTCTTTTAATGTAAAATCAAGTTCTTTAAAAAATAGAATTTGTTGTAAAACTTCTAATGCTTTTTCATCATATAATCTATATCCAGCACTCGTTATTTCTGTGGGTTTAAATAAATCAATTTCGTCATAAAACTGAAGAGTACGTACACTAATACCAGTTATAGAAGAAACCTGTTTTACTGTCATCATTTTAATTCACCTTCTTTCATACTCTGGTAATTGAGACCTAGTTAATATTATATTTGCAAGAAATAGTATTTACTTATTAACTCTATCCCTAACTACTACTGTATACTATCACTATACGTGAGGGTCAATCTCTTTGTTATATTTTTTCTAAATAATATTAGGGATTTTACTAAGAATAATATGTTTTATTTTGGTTGTGATTTATGATATGTACTGTATTGTAAAAGCAAAATATTGGTGATAAGGTATTCTAAAATAAAGAGAAATGTAAGAAAAGATGGTATAGCTTTTAAGGCATATACCATCTTTCGTACTATAAAAATATACTTATAAAGTTTTATCGTGTTTTTCTAAAAATGTTAGATATTCTTCTTTAGTCATAACTGGAGTAAATGCATCTAATATGTTTTTAGCATCTTTAGCATTATCAAAAAGAAGGTCTACAACTGTAAGTGCCATTGCTTTTGCAGGGATTATGTAAGCCAAATCTTCATCAACTATTTCAAAATCTCTTGTATGAAGAGCACCTTTTACACCGCCAATCATAGGATGAAGAGTAGGCATTATATGAGATACATCACCAAAATCAAAAGAACCTGTAAAGTCTCCACCATCAACAACTTTTCCCTCTAGACCTAAATCTTCAAGATTATTTTTAAATAAATTATCAAGATTTTTGTATCGTAATATTGGTAAGTAGCCAGGGATTTCAGTTATTTCGACCTCAGCTCCAACTGCCATTCCACCAGCCATTAAGGCTTTATTTATCCTTGAATTAGCATCAATCATACCGTTTATAGTTCTAGCTCTTACATATGATTCCATATGGACATCAGCAGGAACAACATTTACTATATCTCCACCTTTTGTGATGATAGGGTGGAATCTAACTCTTTCAGATTCTTTAAACGTCTCTCTAAGTGCGTTTACGTTGTTTATAGCAAGCATTGCTGCATTTAAAGCATTTATACCATCATGTGGAGCAGAACCAGCATGAGATTCTTTACCTATAAATTTAACTTTTTTTCCAACAAATCCATTACTCTCAGGACCTACTAAAGCTTTATCTTCCCCTAAGTCAGAAGAGTGAAACATCATAGATATGTCTATATCATCAAAATAACCTCTTTTTATTAACTCTTGTTTTCCACCAAAGTAAGTTATTTTTCCTTCTTTTTTTAATTGTTCTCTATATTCTAACTCAATAAATTCTTCAGCTGGAGTAGCCATAAAAGATACTTTACCATCTAGATGTTCTAAAACACCACTTTTTACTAGACCAACAGCTGCACCTAACATTCCAGCTATTTGAATATTGTGTCCACAAGTATGAGAAGCACCTATTTCATTAGCATCTTTATGTTCTTTACATGATATGCCATCCAATTCTCCAAGTATAGATATATGAGGGCCTTTTTTATTAGTATTTGCATCTGCCTTACATCCTGTTACGGCTATATTTTTTTCTACAGATAAGTTTAATTCTTGTTCAAAGAAGTTTGAAACAGCTTCTGTAGTTTTAAATTCTTTATATCCATACTCTGGATTTTTATATATTCCTTGACCTATTTTTAATATTTTTTCTCTATTTTCATCTATAGTTTTTATTACTAGAGATTTTAATTGTTCTTTATTCATAATAAATTCCTCCTATATTTTACCTTGAATATTTAAAACTATATGAGCTATACTCGCACATGCAAAGAATATAGTTGTGAAAACAATAAGTGATATTATAACTATTTTCCATGACATCTCTTTTAAAGATTCTATTTTATTTCCAACAGAAATTCCTGCAAAAGCTAGTAGTGGAGTAGTTATAGCCATAAAGTTAATATTATTAGTATTTGTTAAGAATACTTCAGATGTTGGGCTATATGGCATACTAAGTAAAAGACCTATTATAGTTGCAAATCCAAAAGCTGGAAATATCGATTTAGGAAATAAATCCTTTACAATCATAGCAGCCATAGCAGCTAATATTAACATAACCATTCCAGGAAGAGCTGTAACTATAGATGTACCCACGCTAATTCTTTGTCCTATAAGAATTATAACTCCAATGACAGACATAACCAATAATTGAAATGAACTTTTCTTCAAATTTAAATTAGCAAACATTTATTAGCACTCTCCTTCTGTTGTTTCAATTTCTTTAGTTTTTTTATTTCTAGAAAATTTAGGTTCTAAAATTTTATACATAAAATTAGTAAATGGTAAGGATACAAAAACTAAGAATATAATTCCTGTTATACTAGACATCATATTGCTTGTTGCTGCATAGGCAAGTATTGTATCTGCCATTTCAGGTGGAACCATAGTAGATAATGAACCAGCAGCGGCAGTCATCATACTTCCACTACCAACACCACAAGCCATTCCCAAAGCATATGGATGAAGACCACTATAAATAGAGACCGAACCTAGTACACTAAAGTATATAGTACCAAGAACTGTACCCATTAAATATGTGCCAAGTACACCACTACCTTCTGGAGAATTTATTCCATATTTCTCAGATATAACTCCTAAAGAAGGTTCACGGCTGATACTTGCAGTAGCTCCAACAGCTTCTCTTTTCATACCAAACATTAATGCAAGAGGTAATGCAACGATTGGTGCAAGTATATGACCAAATTCTTGAGCTATGAATGCTGGTCCAGCTTGAATTATCTTATCAATGTTTGGACCAACTGTAGTACCATACTTTATACCAAGCATTACTAGTGCAATTCCAACAACTTCTCCAGCAATATTTATTTCTTTTTCTCCAATGACTTTTTTAAGTGCTTTAATTTTTTTCCCTAATAAATCTGGTGTTATTATAAGTCCAATTATAACTGCGTAGAGCATAGGAAATAGTACTATAGAAGCTTTTCCAATAGCTATAGTTCTTTGCCCTATAAATTCACATATTACTACTAATATTAAGCAAGTTAAAAATACTTGAATAAAATGTTTTTTATTACTTTCCATGATTTCCTCCCCAAAAAGAATAAGTATTTTACTTATTTAAAATAAAAAATACGTTTTCTTAGATATAATACGTTTTCCTGTATATTATAAAAAAGACCATTTTAAATAAGTTTCAGAAATGTCATTAACATGTCCTTAAATAAGGATAAAACAAAAATTTAACATTGTCAACGAAAAAAATGTAAAATATTACATATTTTTCAATATATTGTAATATTATTCATTCCTAAAAAATTATTTAAATATTGTAGGAATAATAGATAAAAAGCTTTAAAATAAATAATATAAAACTAAGAAAGAGTAAATTGAAATTTTAAAATGAATAAAAGTATTTTAAGATTTGAATAAATATAAGACTTAAATTAACTATTAAAAGTTAGTACAACTAACTTAGATTAAATAATAATGATTCTAGTAGGTGGTAGTAGATGAAAATCAATAGATTAACAGAAATAATAGTAATACTTTTAAATAAGAAACTGGTAACTGCCAAAGAGTTAGCAGAGAGATTTGAAGTTTCTACAAGAACTATATATAGAGATATAGAAACTCTATCTATGTCAGGAGTACCAGTATATATGACAAAAGGTAAGGGGGGCGGGATATCTTTAATAGAAGAATATTCTATAGATAAGACCATATTATCAAATGAAGATAAAGAGAGTTTGATAGTGGCGCTCAAAACCTTACAAGCAACAAAGTATCCAGAAATAAATTCAGTAGTAAATAAAATTGGTTCAATATTTGGAGAGCAGAACTTTGCAAATTGGATTGAAATAGATTTTACTGAATGGGGAAGTAATTTTAATGAAGATGACAAATTTACAAAAATAAAAGAAGCTATTTTAAGGCGTAATGCCATAAATTTTAATTATGTAAATAGCATGTCAAGTCAAACAAATAGAACTGTCGAACCTATGAAACTTATGTATAAGAGTAAGACTTGGTATTTATATGGATTTTGTAGATTAAAGGACGATTTTAGGATATTTAGAATTAGTAGAATAAAAAACTTAGTTGTGAAAGAAGAAGTGTTTTCAAGAAAGATAATAGAAGATGTATGTTTTGATGATTCTAAGGTGATGAAGGAAAATACTGTAACCCTGAAATTGAGATTTAAAGAGAAGATGCTTTTTAGAGTGTTTGATGATTTTAATAAAGATTTAATAACTAAAAACAAAGATAATACATATGATGTAATCGCTGAATTTCCTATTGGTGAGTGGATTTATGGTTATATTTTATCTTTTGGAGATAGTGTTGAAATACTTGAACCTAAAGAGGTTAGAGATAATGTAATAATTAGATTGAAAGAGTTATCTAAAATTTACTCATTATAATATAATACTTTGATTAAAAGAGCCATTTAAAATTCAGTAATTACAAAATATTTCACTAAGTCTAATTATATTAAAAATATGACATAAAGGTGTCGTATATTATAAGTTATAATTTAATTAAATAAATTTAATATTAAAATAGATTAATAAAAACAAAGTGAGGTATAAAGTATGGATTATGAAATAGTAAATATAAGTGAGAAAATAGTTGTAGGAATATCAAAAGAAACTACAAACCAAGATGGACAAGCAGTAAAAGATATAGGTGAGTCATGGAAGCGATTTATGGGAAAAGGTATATATAATTCTATAAAAGGTAAAAAGAATGAAAAGACAATAGGCTTATATACAGATTATCAAGGCGATTTTACAAATCCATATAACTTTGTTGCGTGTTGTGAAGTAAACAGTGATGCTGATAAAGATATCAATTTAGATGAATTAAATACTAATAATACTGTGGAAGAAATTGTTATAAGTAAAGTTATACCAGCAGGTAAGTATGCAAAATTTATTGTAGTAGGAGATATTCACAAAGCGATAGGAGATTTCTGGGCTGAATTTTGGCAAATGAGTTTTGATAGAAATTATATAAGTGATTTTGAAGAATACCAAGGTAATACCTATGATTCTGATAAACATGAAATTCATATTTACATAGGAATAAACTAGATTTGCATTATATTGAGTATATGTAATTTTTTATTGACATATGTCAGATGGAGGGGTATTATAAATTGGTAAATATTAGAGGCAAGGCAATAGAATGTTTGAAAATTTTATAGTTTTCATACATGAACTATAAAGGGGGATTTTCCTATGTTTGAATGTGCCTTTATATGAATAAAGATACATGGAGTAAATTAGGATGTTTGCATGATATTTTATTGAAAGTTGCTGATTGTAATAAATATGTTGAAAAATCAATATGTTTATTACAGTCAGTTTTATTGTTAATAACTATAAGCAGTAAATCTATAAAAGATTTACTGCTTTTTTAGTACTTAAAAATATCAGTATTGATTTGAATCGTTGCTAATGATGTTAGGAAAATTGTAAATAAACACTTGTAAATATCATGATTTAAATTGTAACTTTCAATGTTAAAAAGAAAAAAATTGTAAGTACAGACTATAATAACATTTTTGAATTTATGAATAAACAATTAAAAAAATTATAGAAAAATAATGTATAAAGCTAAACCCAATTTTATCGATAATACATATATAGAAATACAATTAAGTAATTAAATAACCATTTCTTGGATGTTAAGCAAGTTAGAAATTATATAGTAAAGAAGCAAATAAACCTGTAATTTAATATTTTAAGTAGCATGAGAAGTGCTTTTCAGTTTTTATAGATTACAACTTTAGCAGATTATAAAAATAAATCTACAAAAATAATTTTAATGAATCTGAAAAAAAAATTTTATATGAATATAAAAAAACATAAGGTTATTCTATCTTTATTTGATTACTTCTGACAACTTTTTATGTTTTGTACAATTATATTTTTATTAACTCGTCAAAATGCCAAACATATATTACAATATATATATAAGTTTTTTAATTGACAAATTGTGTTAATATAGTTGAATATAATATGGCATAAATAATTACTTTTATTTATCAATGAAATGTATTTATTATGTAGCGAAAAATAGTCAGATAGTATAGACAATATTTGAAATAAAAGCATTTATTGTTGTACATATGGAGGAGTTAGTTTTATGGAAAATAAAATTTTGATAGTAGATGATGCTATTTTTATGAGAATGATGATTAAAGAAGCTCTGAGTAAAAGTGGCTATGGAAATTTAGTAGAAGCAAATGATGGAGAAGAAGCTTGTAATATATTTAAAGATGAAAAGCCTGATTTGATGTTACTTGACATTACAATGCCAAAAAAAGATGGTTTAGAGGTGTTGAAAGAAGTAAAAAAGCTAGATTCAAATGCTAAGGTGGTGATGTGTTCTGCAATAGGACAAGAAAATATGATTGTAGAAGCTATAAAACTAGGAGCATTAGACTTTATAGTGAAGCCCTTTAAAACAGAGACATTAATCAAAGTTGTGCAAAATGCTTTAAAGTAAAAATGTAAATACACATTGATATAGTGAAAGGTACATAAATGAAATAATTAAAGGGAGGGGTTTATATTATAAATTATTTAGAACTTGATGATGCTCATATAGATGCTCTTAGAGAAATTGGTAATATAGGCTCTGGGAATGCAATCACTGCACTTGCATCCATGATAAATAGTAATATAGAAGTATTAATACCAATGGTAAATATACTTGAATATAATGAAGCAACAAATTTGCTTGGTGGTCCAGAAAATAAAGTAGTATGCATTTTACTAGATATGAAAGGCGATATTAATGGAATGTTTATGTTTTTGTTGGATGAATCAATCACCCAACTTATGTTAAATTCTCTTTTTAATAAAGAAGAGTCAGTTTTAGATGAGATTGAAGGTATTGAAATTTCAGCAATTAAAGAAATAGGAAATATTATGGCAAGTTCATATGTAAATGCTATGGCATCTATGTTAGATATGACCATAAGTATTTCAGTTCCAGATATGTGTATTGATATGGTTGGAGCTGTCCTAAATGTACCTATGATAAGATTTTCAGATGTTGGTGACCAAATTTTATTTATAGAAAATAAGTTCAAAATGAGTGATAATTATTTTACTAGTCACATATTGATGATTCCAGAAATGAGCTCACTTAAAGAAATATTGGTGAGATTGGGATTAAAAGTATGAATAGAGAGATAGTAGTAAACATTGCAGATATGAAGATAGCCTGTAAACCAAATGTTTTGGTTACATATGCACTTGGTTCTTGTGTAGGAGTATGTCTGATAGATAAAATAGCAGGAATTGGTGGAATGTTACATGTTATGTTGCCATATAGTAAAGATGCTATTAACATTGAAAATAAATACAAATTTGCAGACACAGGAATAAATGAGCTTATTAAATCTATGGAACATATAGGTGCAAATAGAATGTATATAAAAGCAAAAATTGCTGGTGGAGCTCAAATGTTTTTAGGAAACAGCAATTCGTCGATTGCAAGCATAGGGCATAGAAATGTTGAAGCAGTAAAAAAAACACTCTTAGGGTTACATATTCCAATAGTAGCAGAAGACACAGGTATGAATTATGGACGAACAATACGTTTTTGCACTGAAACAGGCGAATTGATTGTAGATTCAATAAATAAAGGTAAAAAGAAAATATAATTTAGATTTTATAGAGAGTAGATTTTAGAGGGGAGGAATTAAATGAGATTTCCAGATGACCCATATTTAGATTATAGGCTAGCTGATGAGGGAATTAAATATCTAAAATTTAAAGTAGATGAACAAGACTTCGGTGTTGAGATTGAAAAGGTTGTAGAAATTGTTGGAAATCAAGAAATTATATTTATTCCAGAACTCCCAACATATTCTAAAGGTATAATAAATTTAAGAGGTAAAATTATTCCAATAATAGATATGCGTTTGAGACTTAAAAAAGATGATTTAATAGTTGCTAACTGCACGTATATAGTAGTAGTCGAAGTAAAGGATTTATCAGTAGGATTTATAGTTGATAAAGTTGATGAGATAATAAGCTTAGAAGAAAGTCAAATTTCTCCACCACCAAGAGTTACTTTTGAGTATTCAGACTATTTTGTAAGTGGTATTGGAGAAATAGAGAGTAAAATAATTACATTACTAGATTTAGAGAAACTTTTGACAGATAAAGAAGAAATTTTAATAGATGAAGTAGTTAATAAATATAATTGCACTATCATGTAGCACAGGGATATAATTAGAATGTTATTATAAAGAGATTGTAATGGGAACATTTGGGGATGTAGTGGTATAATTATTAAGTATAAGAATTTTAAATTACTAAAATTTTAATATATTATGTTTAAGAGAGGTTCGTATATGGAAAATAAGCAACAAGGAACAATTTTAGTCGTTGATGATAGTGTCCTAATGTGTGATTTAATAGATAAAACACTTACAAAAGATAATTTTAAGGTGAAAAAAGCATTTAATGCAATAGAAGCAAAAGAGTTTATTGAAGAATGTATACCAGATATTATTTTACTTGATATAATTTTACCAGACAACTCTGGATTTGATTTTTGTAAGGAAGTAAAATCTAATTTTCGCACAGCAGATATACCTATAATATTTATAACTTCAAAAAATGCAGATACGGATATAGTAAAGGGATTTGGTGTAGGTGCAATAGATTATATGGTGAAGCCTTTTAGTATGACAGAATTAAAAGCACGTATTATGGCTCATCTTGAAGTAAAGAAATCTCAAGATAAATTAAAAAAGATAAATAATGAGCTGGAGTCTTCTCTTGAAAAATTGAATAGACTCGTTGTGAGAGATTATCTTACAGGTCTTTACAATAGAAGGCATATAATTAATCAACTTATGGAACAAAGAAGAATTAATAAGTATAATGAGGCGACAATATCTCTTATTCTAGGCGATATTGATGATTTCAAAGTTATTAATGATACTTATGGTCACGAAGCAGGTGATTTTGTATTGACAGTAATATCAAGTATAATAAAAAAGAATTGTAGACAGGTTGATACTGTATCAAGATGGGGTGGAGAAGAGTTTTTGATAATGCTTACAAATACTTCAATGGAAGGTGCTAGAATTCTTTCAGAAAGAATTCGCAAAGAAATAAAAGACTTTGAGTTTAACTATAAAGAAAACAAAATAAGATGCACTATTACATTAGGAGTAGTAGAAGTAAACTCAAATATATCATTAGAAGAAAACATATCCTTAGCAGATAAAGCGATGTATGAGGGCAAAAACTTAGGAAAAGATTGTAGCGTAGTAAGTACAATGAAAGGATTAAAAAGGATATAAATTAATATCTTAATAAACTTACTTTATAAAGGAGTAGAGGTATGAAAAGAGAAGTAAAGCTTTCTAAATTAGCAATTGTATTGCTGATTATTATAGTAATGGCTGTTCTAGCAGGGATTTTTTCTTCAATTTCATCTTATAAAGCATTTGAGAAAGTGGAAAAAAGCATTAATGATATGAATAATTTGAGAACTCAAAGCCAGTATATAAAAGATACAACAAGAGAAGTAAGTGATGTATTAAGAAGATATGTCTTTACAGGCGATAAAAAGGATAAAGATACTTATGAAAAAGAGTTGTATGGAAAAACAAGAGAGTCAGCTTTAAATAAATTAGAAAGAATTGGTCTTACAAAAAGTGAATCAAATAAAATCTTAGAAGCAAAAGAAATATCCGATTCTTTGGTGCCAACAGAACAAAGTGCTATAAAAGCAGTTGAAAATAATGATAAGAGCTTGGCACAGAGTATAATTTTTGGCAGTGAATATATAAACTCTCAAGAAAGAATGGATTCTTTAATAAATGAATTTCAAGAGAATATAGCTAATCGTTCAAATGCTGAAATTATAGAAGTTAAAAAAGAATTACAAAGCCTAATATTGAGAACAATATTTATACTTTCTCTACTAATAATACTGACAATAATAGAATATACAGTAATAAAATTAAAAATAGTAATTCCTATTAATAAGGTAGAAAAACACTTTTCAAGAATTGCATCTGGAGACTTAAGAACAAGTATAGATGTTGAAGAAAGTAAATCTGAAATAGGGATGTTGGTTGGTTCTGTTAAAAAGATGCAAAGTATGCTTTTAAATTATATAGACCTTATAGATAGTACATTAACTAGTATTGCAAAAGGAGATTTAAGAGTAGAGATAGACCAAGAATTTATAGGAGATTTTGAATCAATCAAAACATCATTAGAAAGTATAATAAACTCTTTTAATAGTGATTTTTCTGAAATAAATTTATCGGCAGAACAAGTTGCAAGTGCATCAGAACAAGTAGCAGCAGGTGCTCAAGCTCTTTCACAAGGGGCTACAGAACAAGCCAGTTCAGTGGAAGAATTAGCTTCTACAATTAATGAAATATCAGATGGAATTAAGAAGTGTGCAGATAGTGCTAGTCTTGCATGTGAGGTGTCTGACCAATCAGCACAACAAGTTAGTTTTGGAAGCAGATGTATGGATGATATGATGACTTCAATGGGTGAAATAAGTGAAAAATCCAGTGAAATATCAAAAATAATCAAAACAATAGATGAGATAGCTTTTCAAACTAATATTCTTGCATTAAATGCAGCTGTTGAAGCAGCAAGAGCAGGTCAATATGGTAGAGGATTCGCAGTTGTAGCAGATGAGGTTAGGTCTTTAGCTGGTAAAAGTGCAAAAGCAGCTCAAAATACTGCAATTCTTATAGAAGAGGCCATTAAGACGGTAGAAAATGGTGTTAAAATTGCCAAAGAGACTGCAAAAGCTTTGGATTTAGTGGTGAATGGTGTAGAAAAAACTACTGATTATATTAATGGAATTTCTTCATCTGTACATAGCCAAGAAATAGCAATTACACAGATTTTATCTGGAATAGAGCAAATTTCTATAGTAGTCCAAATGAACTCAGCAACAGCAGAGGAAAGTGCAGCAGCCTCAGAAGAGATGTCAGCTCAAGCACAAATTTTAAAAGAATTAGTAGAAAAATTTCATCTAAAGGAAAATGAGATAAAAGAATCATCATGGATTTAAATTATAAGATGTTATAGATAGTGTAAAATTATAACGTAAAATAGAAAATTATTTGTAGGCCGTAGGTGATAAATATGAATTATATTGAGCCGAGTATGAGACCAATGTTAGATATGTTTATATTTGAGACAAGTCTATTACTTGAACAGTTAGATGAAATTATGATTCAAATAGAAAAAGAAAAAGTATTTAGTTACAGTAATATCAATGAAACATTTAGAATAATGCATACAATAAAGGGTTCAGCTTCTATGATGGGATTAGACAACATAGCTGCTTTAGCACATAGTGTAGAAGATTTATTTTATGTCATACGTGAAGAAAAGATAGAAGTTTTAGATAATGACTTTTTATTTGACTTGGTTTTTCAAGCTTTAGATTTTATAAGATGTGATATAGGTAAGTTGCAGTCAGGAGATTGCATATCTTCTGATTACTCTAACTTTATAGAAATAATCAAAGATTATGTAGGTACTTTGGAGTTATCAACTTCTATGGAATCAAAAAATAACACAAGCTTAGAAAGCACAGATGATAAAGAAATAATAGATTCAGTTTTTTCATACAAAGAAAATTCTGATATAGTAAAAATAATCTTTGAGCAAGATTGTATGATGGAAAATGTAAGAGCTTTTATGCTTATATTTGAACTTAGAGACTACTGTGAATTTATAAAATTTTATCCTAAAGATGTGGAAACAAATACAGAAGCAGCAGAATATATTAAAAAGGATGGGTTTTATATACAGTTTATTGCTAAAGATGACAAGAGTATAGTTTATAGAACTATACAAGATAATCTCTATGTAAAAGAATATATAAATATTAGTGAAGAAGATGTAGAAGTAAAAAGAACGCAAGATAATGATGAAGTAGAAAATAAATTAAAAGACAATCAGGAAATAGGTATCGAATATCAAAATACTTATACAACAGAAGATGAGCTACAAGAAAGTATTTTAAAAGAAAAGATAGATACAGAAAAATATAATCTAAATGATGAAAATGAGCATTTGCCAATAAATAAACAGAATATTATGAGTGTAAATTTAGAAAAATTAGATTTACTTCAAAATATAGTTGGAGAAATTGTAATTATGGAATCAATGGTTGTAAATAGTGTAAATTCTACAGGTGTTGATATAGACAATTTCAATAAAGCAACAGGACAATTGCATAAGCTTACAGATGAATTACAGGATATAGTAATGTCGATGCGTATGATTCAAATTTCTGGTGTATTTCAAAAGATGCATAGAATTGTACGAGATATGAATAAAAAATTAGATAAAAATGTAGAGCTAATAACCATAGGTGCAGAAACAGAAGTAGATAAAAATGTAATTGATAATTTAGCAGAACCATTTATGCACCTTATAAGAAATGCTATGGACCATGCAATAGAACCTATTGAAGAGCGTATAGCTAAAGGCAAGGAAGAAGTAGGAAAGATAGTACTATCTGCTGAAAACTTAGGTGGAGAAGCTATAATAAGTATTGCAGATGATGGTAGAGGTCTTATGAAAGATAAGATTTTAGCAAAAGCCAAGGAGCAAGGTATACTCAAACATTCAAGCAATGAATATACTGATGATGAGGTCAATTCTTTGATTATGACTCCAGGATTTTCTACAAAAGAATCCATAACTGAGTTTTCTGGTAGGGGAGTAGGCATGGATATTGTCCGAAAAAGTATTGAAAAGGTTGGAGGTTCAATTGAAGTAAAAAGCAAACAAGATGAAGGAACAACATTTACTATGAAAATACCACTGACTCTTTCTATAGTAGAAGGTATGGAGTTTAAAGTTGGAGATTCGCTGTTTACTTTACCAATATCATCAATAAGGAGAACATTTAAACTTACAGATTTAAACCAAATAGTTACAGAAGGTAATACAAGAGAACTAATTATGATATATGGAGCATGTATTCCTATTATAAGGTTGCATAAAGTATATAATATTCAGACAGATGTAACTAACTTAATGCATGGGAATATGATAATTATTGAAAATGAGCAGAAAGCGGCATGCATTTTCGTTGATGAAATAATAGGAAATCAACAGGTTGTCGTAAAGCCATTTCCAGTTTATTTTAATAGATTCAATATGAAAAGCAATGGATTATCAGGATGTACAATACTTGGAGATGGAAGTATAAGCTTGATTATAGATGCAGATAACATTATGGAAATATATTAGGGGATTTAAAAGTATGTCTAAAGATGAAATTATTAAACAAGTATTAACATTTTATGTTAATGATGTTATTTATGGAATAGAATTAGAAAATGTGATTGAGACTATAAGATTTCAATCAATAACATGTGTACCATGTCTTCCAGAGTATATAATTGGAGTTATTAATTTACGTGGAAGGATAATACCTGTTATTAATATGCATATAAAATACAATCTTCCTGAGACTGATTATAATGAGAGAACATGTATAATAATTACAAAGGTTGATGAGTATCAAGTTGGAATTATTGTAGATAAAGTTGTCGATGTTATCCCTATAGAAAAGATAAATCTATTAGAGACAACTGATTCTAACAACATAAATACGAATAAAGATATAAAAGAAATTGCAAAAGTTGGAGATAATTCTATACTAATTTTAGATATTCGAAAGTTTTTGATTAACAACATGTAGTCAGTTTTGATAAAAAAATAGCTACGCACACTTGTGACTTTAGTCGTGAGTTAGTAGCTAAAATAGTCAGCATATAGAGAAACTTATATGTAGAGATAGGATAGAACCTATCCAATACTACCTGAATTGCTGGAAACCCCTAAAGCTAACCAAACTAAAACATAAGGCTGAAATAAACCTAAGTGTGAAAGTTACGAAAGTAGAAAAAATTGGTTAGATAGTATAAGGTTAAACCCTAAGTACTTTAAAATGGGCAATCAGCAGGTAAGCTCCGAATAGGAGAAACTTCAACGACTATTCCTCTTGAGGGAAGTACACTACAAGCTATTGGTAGTGGAAGTGGGTAGACCTTAACGGATAACTCCGAAGGATAAGATATAGTCTGTGCTTACATGAAAATGTAAGAAGTTCATAAGAGAACTGCATAGGTAGTAGCGAACTTATGTGAACGACAACCTCAAAAATGATAAAAGTTAGGACTTACGGTTCTTACATATGTTATTTAGAAATAAATATAAAAACCTTTAAAATACTTGTTTAAAAAAATTTACCTTGTTAATATTAGGATGGGTGGAAAAATCAGAAAAACAAGTAAAGTGAGGTGATAGTAGTGGAAAAAGCATATAAATTTAGAATGTATCCAAATAAAAAACAGCAAGAGTTAATTAACAAAACTTTTGGATGTTGTAGATTTGTATATAATAAATATCTTGCTAAAAAAATAGAAGTTTATGAAAGCGATAAAGAAACTTTTACTTATAAACAGTGCAGTTCTGATTTGACCAATTTAAAAAAAGAATTAGAGTGGCTTAAAGAACCTGATAAATTTTCACTACAAAACACCTTAAAAGATTTAGAAAACGCATATAAAAAATTCTTTAAGGAAAATACAGGATTTCCTAAATTTAAATCAAAAAAAACTAATAGATTTTCATATAGAACGAACTTTACAAATGGAAATATTATGTACTGTAGTCAATATATAAAATTACCTAAACTTGGTATGGTTAAAGTAAGGGATAAACAAATACCTCAAGGAAGAATACTTAATGCTACTATATCCAAAGAACCAAGTGGAAAATATTATGTATCATTATGTTGTACTGATATAGATATTAAATCATTTGAAAATACTAATAATCAGATAGGTTTAGATTTAGGAATTAAAGAATTTTGTATCTCAAGTTGTGGAGACTTTATAGAAAATCCTAAGTATCTTAAGAAGTCATTAAATAGACTTGCTAAATTACAAAGAAAACTATCGAGAAAAACAATTGGTAGTTTAAATAGAAATAAAGCAAGATTAAAAGTTGCAAGACTTCAAGAACATATAGCTAATCAAAGGAAGGATTTTCTACAAAAACTATCTACTAAATTAATACAAGAGAATGATATTATTTGCATAGAGGATTTACAAGTAAAGAATATGACTAGAAATAGTAAACTATCTCGCTTAATTTCTGATGTGTCATGGTCAGAATTTGTTCGTCAATTAGAATATAAGGCTAATTGGTATGGTAGACAAATTGTAAGGGTAGGTAGATTCTTTGCAAGTTCACAAATATGCAATAAATGTGGGTACAAAAACGAGGAAATGAAGAATTTAAATATAAGAGAATGGATTTGTCCTTGTTGTAATGAAACTCATGATAGAGATATAAATGCAAGTATAAATATATTAAAAGAAGGACTAAGACTAATAACAGTTTAAAATAGATAACATATGTAAGAACCGTAGGAACTACGGGGATAGCCTGTGGAGAATTGGTAAGACATATTTCAGTATGCAAAATTCTATGAAACAGGAACCCTGTGACTTTAGTCATGGGAGGTTCAGAAATTAGCAGGAGGAATTTTTTGCATGATAAAGCTCACAGATGAAGAATTTATAATTCTTGTAAACCATATAAAAAAAGAATATGGTATTGATTTAAGCAAAAAAAGAGCACTAATTGAAGGTCGGTTATATAATACAATGATAGAGAAAAAACTTAGTTCTTTTAGTCAGTATATGAATATATTATTTAAAGATAAGACAGGAAATGAGGCTATAAACTTAATAAATAGATTGAGTACCAATCATACATTTTTTATGAGAGAACCTCAACATTTTGAGTTTATACATGATAATATACTTCCTTTTTGGGAAGAAAACAATAAATTAAGAAACTTAAATATATGGAGTGCAGGTTGTTCTAGTGGAGAAGAAGCGTATTCAATAGCTATGACTTTAGATGATTATTTTGGACATAATAAAAAATTGTGGAATATTAAGATTATAGCTACTGATATTTCAATGAATTCACTTGAAAAAGCTAAGAGGGCTACATATACAGAATTAAATGTTAATAATGTTCCTAATTTGTGGAAGAAGAAGTATTTTATAGATAATAAAGATGGTACATTTAAAATTTGTGATAAGATTAGAAAAAGCGTAACTTTTAAGCCCTTTAATCTAATGAACGATTTCTCATATCAACATTTTGATTTGATTTTTTGTAGAAATGTTATGATTTATTTCGATTTAAAAACTAGAGAAGAACTCATAAATAAATTTTATAGTGTAACTAAAAAAGATAGCTTTTTATTTGTAGGTCATGCAGAGATAATTAACAGAAGCAATACCAAATATAAATACGTAAGACCTGCTGTCTATAAAAAATAAAAGAGTATTTCTGATATATGACTTTGTGGAGGCGGTAATGTGGAACATTTTAATAATATGGTAATTGCTATAGGTGCATCTGTAGGTGGCACAGAGGCGATACTTGAAATTATAAAAGACTTGCCAAAATCGACACCAGGAGTTGTTGTAGTTCAACATATGCCGGCTATATTTACTGATATGTATGCACAACGGCTTGACAAGCAGTGTGTTATGAATGTAAGAGAAGCTAAAAATAATGATAGAGTAGAACGAGGAAATGTGTTAATTGCACCTGGGGGCTATCAGATGAAATTACATGTGAATAAAGATGGGTATTATGTAACTTGTAAAAAAGGTGAAAAAGTAAGTGGTCATTGTCCATCAGTAGACGTTTTATTTGATTCAGTTGCAGAAGTAGCAGGTAAAAATTCAATAGGCATAATACTTACAGGGATGGGTTCTGATGGTGCAAATGGACTTTTAAAAATGAGAGAAAAGGGTTCATTTACTATTGGACAAGATGAAAACTCTTGCATAGTATATGGAATGCCAATGGTGGCTTTTGATAGGGGTTCTGTTGTATTACAATTGCCACTTGCTGAAATTTCAAACTGTTTGATTAGACATCTTAATATTTAAAAACGAAAAGATTAATTTTTTGTAAATAAAAAATTAATCTTTTATTAAATTATATGGATAAAAAACCCTAGAAACTCCAAATATAATAAGAGAGATTTATATTTAGGAGGAAAATGATAATATGAAATTTTTTAAAGGCGATATGAAAGCTAAAGTTTTAAGATATGTATTTGTTTTAACCTTGACTATAATAGCTGTTTTAGCAATTAAACATGACCATATATATAATAATTTAGGGAAAGATGCTTCGATTAATTTAGATAGAAATAAAGAAGCAGTAAGTGTTATGAATAATCAATCATTACCAAAGGATACTACAAGTAGCAAACAAACTTTATCAGTAAGTACAATAGGAAGTAAAACAATAGTGAAAAATGATGAATATCTAGAAAGTACTATAAATATGCCTATGATAACAAATTCAAATAAGATTGTTGAAAGGTCTACAAATGATAAAATAAAAAATGATATCTTTGAATTTTATAATAAATCATACACAGAAGCAAAGCAATATCTTAAGGATAATCCTGATGAAGAAAATAAGTTTGTTGCAAATGTAGATTTTGAACTTAAAAAGAATACTGACTCTGCTCTTAGTATAAAAGTAAGATATTATACTTATAGTGGCGGTGCACATGGATTTTATCAAGATATAGCATACAACGTGGATATGAGAACGGGAAAATTTTTAGAACTAATGGACTTATTTAAAGATAACACTAAATACAAGGAAGTTATAGATGAAGAAATTAAAAGACAAATAACTGAGCTGGAAAAAAAGGACAAAGAAAATATCGGAATATACAATTTTAAAGGTATAAAAGAGAATCAAAATTTTTATTTGCAGGATGAGAATTTAGTTATGTATTTTGATTTATATGATATAACTCCATATGCAGCAGGAATACCAGAATTTTCAATAAACAAAAAATTAATAAGCTATATGTTAAAACCAGAATATGTAGATTTATTTAATTTGAAATAGAAATTTAAATTAAATGTTATGCTATAATATCTAGCATAGAGATTTATTAAAATTGGGGGTATAAAAATGCTACTTTTAAAAAAAGACGACATAAAAAAAGTATTTACAATGAGAGATGCAATTGAGGCTGATAAGGAAGCTTTTAGAATTTATTGTGAAGGAAAAAGTGTAAATCCTTTGAGAACCAATATACCAGTTCCAAGCCAAGATGCTAGTATGTTATTTATGCCAGGATATGTAGAAGAATTGGGATGTGGGGGAATAAAAATTGTATCTGTATTTCCTAAAAATGCTCAAAAAGGTAAACCAGTAATTCCAGCAACAGTATTACTATTAGATGGTGAAACTGGAGAAGTGAGTGCAGCTTTAGATGGAACTTATGTAACTCAGATTCGTACTGGGGCAGCATCTGGAGCAGCTATAGATGTATTGGCTAAAAAAGATTCTAAGATTGGGGCTTTGATTGGTCTAGGAGGACAAGGAGAACCACAACTTGAAGCTATGATAGAAGCTAGAGATTTGGATGAAGTAAGAGTGTTTAGTAGAAATAAGGAAAGTAGAGAAAAATTTGCAGAAGAAATGAATTTAAAATTAAGTAAATATAACACTAAAATAATTGCAGTTGAATCATCTGATGAAGCTATAGACAATGCAGATGTAATAGTCCTAGCTACTCCATCAAAACATCCTGTACTTAACGGAAACTTAGTAAAAAAAGGAGCTTTAATAAGTGCAGTAGGTTCATATATGCCAGATATGCAAGAGTTGTGCCCAAATTGTTTAACTAGAGCATCTAAGATATTTTTTGAATCAACAGATGCAGTTTTATCTGAATCAGGAGATATATTAATTCCATTAGAAGAAGGTAAAATAAGTAAAGATGATTTTAATGGCGATTTAGGTAATGTTATAAATGGGACCATTCCTGGAAGAGAAAGTGATGATGAAATAATTGTGTTTAAAACTGTCGGAATAGGTGTACAAGATGTCGTAACAGCAAAAAGAATATACGATAAGGCAAAAGAAAACGGTATTGGAATGGACTGGAAGTGGTAAAATTTTCAAAATAAATCTATAATTAGACAAAATTATGTTATAATGTTGATAAATAAATTTTTTTATTATCTTAGTTGAGGGAGGATATTTGTATGAAAATGGTAAAAAAGTTAATATTATCTTCGATTATGGCTTTAGTTTTAGTTCTAACTATAGGGTGTTCTAATGCAGAAGAAAAAGTAAAGTCAAATTTTGAAGCTAATTTAGCCGCACTAGAAATGTATAAATATGACGAAAAGGGGATTTCTGACGCATTAACAGAAGTTGAATATAAACAAATTCAAACTTATAATAGCAAGGACAAGGTTTCAATGTTAGCTCAATTGACTCCTCTTTATGGTAAAGAAAATGCTGAAAAGATATATGACACAATTGTTAAGTTAATTCAAGGCGTTGAAAAGACTGTAACAGTAGATTCTTCTAGTAAGGATAAGATAACTTTAAAAGTTGTAAGTAAAGCATTAGATACTAGTAAAGTAATGTCTGAAGCAAATACTTTAGTAAAATCATATGTAACTGATGAAAAGAATTACAACAAAAAAGAAAAAGAAGTTCAAGATGATATGGCAAAAATGATTATAGACCTTTACAATAAAAAACCAACTAAGGATGTTACAACTTTAATTACATATACTAAAAAAGATGGTAAATGGCAACCACCAAGCAATATACAAAAATTATGTGAAGGAATATATACAATTTAATTTATTTTAAAGACACAAAAACTATCTTTTAAACATATAATAAAATGTTTGGGAGATAGTTTATTTTATTCTAAAAATATCAAATATATTTTATAAGTTATTCACTTATTTTATAAATTATATTTTATAAATGACTTATCTTGTTAAATAACTTATCTTGCCAAGTAATAAATAAATTTTTTACTAAATAAAGTACATTTAATATAATTTGTTTCAATATTTATTGTACAATCAAATTTATTTGGTATGTTTGCTAATTTTGACTATATAAAACTAACAATACAATTATGATATATCTTGATAAAACATGGTGAATAATTGTGTGTTATATAGTCGAAAATATGATATATTAATATTATATTATACGTTAAAAGTTTATTTATGTATTTTCAAAAAAGTTTTTATAAAATGAGAGGGGTGTTTTTATGGTATCAAGGCAAGAATTAAAAAGAGTGTCAAAAGCTCAATTGTCTGGAAACTGGGGTACATGTGCAATTGCTATGGCAGTATATATTGCAGTGATAGTATTAATATCGATTGTAGGATTGCCTTTTGAACCTTTAACTACTATTGTAGTAGCTATAATAGGGTTTTGCGTTGCAGCAGGATTTACATGTATGTTCTTGAAGATTACTAAAGATGAAAAAGTAAGAATAGGAAATATCTTCGTAAATGGAAGAATCTATTTAAGAAGTTTTGGACTTTATGTATTAGAATCAATAGCTGTTTATATTTATTCTTTTATAATCACAATTATAGGCGCATTTTTATCATTCGGTGTTTTACTTACTAGTGGAGCAATTGAATACTTATCAAGTGATAGTGTTGGTATAGGAACTATTATTTCTACTGGAATAACTTTAGTTCTTATAATATTTGTTCTTATGCTACCAGTTTATATATTGCTATTATATGTTTCTCAAGCTGCTTTTTTAATTTGTGAAGATAAAGATAACTTAGGTGTATTTAAAGCGATGGGTGCCAGTTTAGATATGATGAAAGGAAATGTACTTAAATTATTTGTACTAAACCTTAGCTTTATAGGCTGGTATATACTGGCGATAGTTACTCTTGGAATAGGCTTATTATGGTTGATTCCATATGTAGGAGTTACTAACTGTAATTTTTACAGACAATTACTAAAAGAGAATCCAGATGTAGAGGATATATTATTGGATAAAGAAAAATCTTATTCTATGTATTAAGATAGTTTTACAGTTAAATAAAATGTATTTTTAACTTGAACATTAAAGTATGGCATGACAAAACTGTCTTTTATAAGAATTTTTTTCTTAAAAGGCAGTTTTTGTTATTAAAAAATAAATGGTTGACACAGTATAGACTATTATGATAGTTTTTAATTATAGTAATGACTATTGCGATAACCATATTTGAGGAGCGATTTTATATGGAAATAAAATTATTTGATTCAGAACTTAAAGTAATGGAAGTTCTATGGGAGATAGGAGAAAGTAAGGCAGGGGAGCTAGTAAAAATACTAAAAGAAGAAACAGGATGGAATAGAAATACTACGTATACAGTTATAAAAAAATTAGTAGCAAAAGGTGCAATAGAGAGAATTGAACCAAATTTTGTTTGTAAAGCTTTAATAAGTAAAGAAGAAGTGCAAAAACAGGAAACAGAAACACTAATTAATAAAATGTTTGGAGGGTCTTCAGAAAAATTTCTTTCAGCTTTTATTAATAAAGAAAATCTTTCAAGTGATGATATTACAAAACTTAAGCAGATTGTCGAAAAATTAAAGTGAGGTAAGATTTATGTTCATTAAATTGTTAGAAATGAGTTTTACTTCTGGAGTTTTACTTTTAATTGTTATTTTCATAAGAGCATGTTTATTTAAAAAATTACCTAAGAAGGTATTTGTATTATTATGGTTGATTGTGTTGTTTAAACTTCTTATACCAGTAAGTTTAAACTCTGGTTTTAGTATTTATAGTATAATTGAATCCACTTTTAATGTTGAATTAGGTGCTACATCAGCTGAAGATTACACTCTTAAGGAAGTTAGTAACTCTATAGGTAAGAATACTTCTAACAATAAAGTACTATCTGATATTGAGAATCTTACAATATTGGAGATGTTAGGTATTTTGTCTTTTGTGGTTACTATTATACTGAGCATGTTTTTATGCTCTAAGTATATTAAAATAATTAATCTTTTTAAAACTTCAATACATATAAAAAATCATGATTTTATTAAAAAATGGATATATGAAAATAGGTGTTTTAGAAAATTTATGGTTTGTGTATCTGAATTTACTAAGACACCACTTACATCTGGTATTTTAAAGCCACGTATTATTTTACCAAAACAAATGGATTATAGTAATAATCAGACTTTAAACTTTGTTTTGACTCACGAGATGGTCCATATTAACAGATTTGACAATATGCTGAAGTTGTTTATGCTTTTGGCTCTTGTTATTCATTGGTTTAATCCTTTAGTTTGGATAATGTTTTTTTTACTAAATAAGGACATAGAATTTAGTTGCGATGAAAAAGTAATGAATATGATTGGAGAAGAATATAGAGCTGATTATGCAACTGCACTGATAAGTTTAGCAGAAGAGAATAATCCATTTTCGATGGCAATTTACAATGGATTTGGAAAGACAAAGATAGAAGAGAGAATAGTTAATGTTATGAAGTTTAAAAAGTCAACTTATGTTACTTTTTTAGTTTCTACTGTATTAGTTTGTGGGACAAGTCTTGTTTTTGCAACAGGAAATAAGGAAATTAATGAAGTTGAATCTTTTGATTTAACAAAAAGTGAGCAAAGTAATAGAAGTGAATTTTCATTAAGCAATAAATCGACTGATTTGTATTCTTCAAATGAGGATTCTGATATTTCTGTCAGTGTGTCAAAAATATCTGTGAATAAAGAAAATGAACCTAAAAGTAATGAAGATGAATCTATGAATAAAGAAAGTAAATCTAAAAGTAATGAAGATGAGTCTGTAAATAAAGAAAGTAAATCTAATAGTAGTAAATACATGTATGTAAATAAATCAAGTAATTACAATGATATATCTTATACTAATTCATCAAATTATTTAGTTCAGAAAAATGGTTATGATGAGAATGGTTTAGTTATATCAAGACAAGGAAATTTGTTGTCAGTCAGCAAAGTTCAATATAGAACTTCTGTAAAGGAACCTTAAATCCTAGTAATACAAGAGATTTAGAATTAAAATACTATCTTGAAATAAGTTTAATTATTTTGAGATAGTATTTTTTATTAAAAAAATTATAAAGATACTTGACACAAAGATGACTATCATGATAGTCTAAAAGTGTAGTTAATAACTATTGCAATAGTCACTAATAACTATTATACCTAAATAAATCTCTAAGAAAGGAAGATTGATTATGAAAATAAAAAAATCCCTTATAGGAACAATGATGGCAGCTGCTATAGTATTAGGAGGAACAGGGTCAATATTTGCAAATGAAAATAGTGATGTATCTAATATTACACTAGATAAGTTTGATTCTCTAATAAAAGCAGGAATAACTGACCCTGCTGACTTAGAAAAGTATGGAGTAGAGTATTATACTTATGAAGAGTATGCTAAGAATATTGAAGAGTTAAAAGCATATGCTAAAGACCCTAATGAAGTTAAAGATGTAAGTCAAGAAGACCTTGAAAAAACAATTAAAATAATGGAGCAAGATTTAGAGAAGATAAAAACTGAAGGATTAAAGATTATGAAACCTATCAGAATAGACAATGGAAATGGGCTTATAAGTTTCTGTGGTAGATAATGTACTAAGCTTACAATGCTAACCTTTTTTATATATACAATGAAATGTTAATAGTATTTATTAAAAAGTTTATAAAAATACTTGACACAAAAGTGACTATTGTGATAGTCTAAAGATGTAGTTAATAACTATTGCAATAGTCACTACAAACTACAATACCCAAATAAATCCCTAAGAAAGGAAGATTGGCTATGAAAATAAAAAAAACAATTATAAGCACAATGATGGTATCTGCTATGATACTAGGTGGAACTGGAGCAGTATTTGCAAATGGAAATGATTCATCTAAAATTACTTTACCTAAGTTTGAATCTTTAATGAAATCAGGAATAACTGACCCTGCTGAGTTAGAAAAGTATGGAGTAGAGTATTATACTTATGATGAATATGCTAAACATATTGAAGAAATGAAAGCATATGCTAAAGACCCTAATGCAACTAAAGATGTAAGTCAAGAAGACCTTGAAAAAACAATTAAGATAATGGAACAAGAGTTAGAGAAAATAAAAACTGAAGGATTAAAAATTATGAAGCCTATCATTATACAAAATGAAGATGGGTCTCAACTTGCTATTTCTTCAAATTATGTAGCAACTAATTAGTGTTAAATATAATCTCAAAGAATATCTTAAAACCTTAAATAAGCATGACTAAATACATTAGGCTACTGCGATGATATAAACATGTAGTTGATGATTATTTAAATATTCATTAACTACACTACCCAAATGAAGTTTAAGTTTGTTAAAGTTAAGTAAAAAAGTATTAAAAACTTAGACAAGCGTAATTGAACATATTGAGTGAGAGTAAAATGAGACTCAAATAAGTAATAAAAGAACTAAAGTCTAAGTGAAAAAAGAAGTAAGAATTAGAGGAAACACAGAATAAAAGTAAATCAAGTCAAAGTAAAAGTATTAAACCCAATTTATAATGTTAACATTTTTTAATGTATGTTAAGAAATGTTAACATTATTTTTTTTTATCTAAATTAATAATTATAATATTTAGAAAATTCTAACGAAAATTAAATGTTATTTATTAGATTCATTAAAAGTTAAAGAAAATAATCGATTTAGCATTTTTAAGAGGGGTTTTAAAATTTTTAGACTTCTTGGCATAGCAATTGCTTAATATATAAATTAAATAATATGATTATAAATTTGTGGATTAATTTTATCATTACTTACTTATTAATATATATACCATGTTGATAATAAGTATATGTTGATGGCTTTTAAAGTGTATCGCTAACAAATACACTAAGCTATTAGAGGAGTATTATTTCTAAGGGGGGAGAATCATGAAACAATTGCTTACAGGAAATGAGGCAGTAGCACGTGGAGCTTACGAAGCAGGTATATCTTATGCAGCTGCTTATCCAGGAACACCAAGTACCGAAATACTAGAAAATATAGCACTGTATAAAGATGACATAATTGCAGAGTGGGCACCAAATGAAAAAGTTGCAGTAGAGTCTGCAATAGGGGCATCTATTGCAGGAGGAAGAGCACTTGCGGCTATGAAACATGTTGGAGTAAATGTCGCAGCAGACCCAATATTTACGTATGCATATATGGGGGTAAATGGTGCAATGATTATTGTGTCAGGGGATGACCCTGGAATGCATTCATCACAAAATGAACAAGATAATAGACATTATGCTAAATTTGCAAAAATAGCTATGGTAGAACCGAGCAATAGCCAAGAATGTAAAGATATGTTAAAGGCAGCTGTTGAAATAAGTGAAAAATATGATACTACAGTTTTATTTAGAATGGTTACAAGAGTATGCCATAGTAAAGGTCTCGTTGAGTTAGGAGAAAAAGAAGAAACAGTTGTAAAGAAATATGAAAGAAATCTTTCTAAATTTGATGCTATACCAGCTACTTCAAGAGTACTTAGAGTTAAGCTTGAAGATAGATTAAAAAAACTTGAGGAGTTCTCTAATGAAACAGATTTAAACTTTATAGAATGGAATGACAAAAAAATTGGTGTAATAACTTCAGGTGCTTCTTATGAGTATGCTAAAGATGTGTTTGGAGATACTGTATCATACTTAAAATTAGGATTTACATATCCTCTTCCAACTAAGAAAATTAGGGAGTTCACAGAACAAGTAGAGACTGTTTATGTAATTGAAGAATTAGAACCTTATATAGAAGAACATTTAAAAGAGAATAACATACCTTGTATTGGAAAGGAAAAGATACCTAATATTGGGGAGTTAAACCCAGATATCATAGCACAATCAATCTTGGGAGAAAAAAGAGAGCTAATAGAATATAGTAAAGAAAAGATAGTAGGTAGACCACCAACATTATGTGCAGGATGTCCACACAGAGGATTTTTCTATGAGTTAGGAAAAATTAAAAATGTACTTATAAGTGGAGATATAGGATGTTATGGACTTGGAGGAGCAGAACCTTTAAATGCTAAGGATACCTGTATATGTATGGGAGGAGGTCCAGGAGTAGCTCATGGAGCACAAAAAATATTTACTAAAAATAATATTAATATGAGAACTATAAGTACAATAGGAGATTCAACATTCTTCCATACAGGGATAAATGGACTTATAGATATAATATACAATAAAAGCAATACTGTAACATGTATTCTTGATAACAGGATTACTGGTATGACAGGGCATCAAGAGAATCCTGGGACAGGATTTTCATTACAAGGTGACGTTACTGAAATGATGGATATTGAGACTATAGTAAAAGCTTTAGGATGTAAGAATGTAAAAGTTGTAAATCCTAATAAGTTAGATGAAGTTAAAGAAGCATTGGATTGGGCTTTATCAATTGAGGAACCATCAGTAATAATTACAAGATGGCCATGTGCATTAAAAAAATTTACTGAAGATGATAAAAAGAGATTTGACCTTATACCATCAGTTTGTAGTGTAGATGATGAAAAGTGCATTGGATGTAAGAAATGTCTTACAACAGGATGTCCTGCTTTGAGATTTGATAAATCTAAAAAGAAATCAAGTATAAATCAAGCTCAATGTGTAGGTTGTACAGTGTGTGCACAAGTATGTCCAGTAAATGCTATAAAAAAGGTTGGTGAAGAATAATGAAAAAGGTTAAAAATGTATTGCTATCAGGTGTAGGAGGTCAAGGTACTGTTTTAGCAAGTAAAATACTTTCTGCTGGTCTTATTGATGCTGGATATGATGTTAAGATGTCAGAAGTTCATGGAATGGCTCAAAGAGGGGGAAGTGTAACAACTCAAGTTAGATATGGTGAAAAAGTACACTCTCCTATACTTGGTAAGGGCGATGTTGATGTATTAGTTTCATTTGAAACTATGGAAGCTTTGAGATATCTTGATTTTCTAAAACCTGATGGCAAATTAGTAGTGAATGATTATGAGATGCCTTCAGCACCAATTTTAACAGGTAGAGTGGATTATCCTGAAAATATAATAGATGATATTAAAGAAAAAGTGGATGTAACAGTGATAAAGGCAGTTGATATTGCAAGAGGTCTTGGAAATGAAAAAGTTATGAATGTGGTCCTTTTAGGAGCTTTGATTAAGGCTCTACAGATAGAAGATGATATAGATTGGGAAAAAGTAGTGTCGCAACAGGTCAAACCTAAGTTTATAGAAATTAATATAAAAGCTTTAAAAGAAGGGATGAATGCCTAAAAATAAAGTGATAAGTATGTAAATAAAACTAGTTGAAAACTAGATAAAGGGTTAGGGTGGAAATCGGTTACAAAATAAATTATAGAGTGATTGTAAATAAGACTAGTTGAAGGCTAGACAAAGGGTTAGGGTAGAAATTAATTGTAAAATAAATTATAGGGTGATTGTAAATAAAACTAGCTGAAAACTAGATAAAGGGTTAGGGTGGAAATCAATTACAAAATAAATTATAAGGTGATTGTAAATAAGATTAGTTGTAAAGTAGATAAATAAAGGGTTAGGGTAAAATATAAATAAAAATTAAGATTAAAATACAATCATTTAAGAGTAAGATTTTATAAATTTAAATATGGAAAATGAATATCTAATAAGCAATGGTTAATAAATAATTACAAATAAATTGTAAATTAAATAAATCTTTGACAGGAAGGAGAGCTATTTATATATTAAATAGTATTTATAATATGAAAAAAGGCGATTTTATATGGATTGGAGTTCTTATTTGTATTATTGCTATCTTAGCGATACCAAGTAGTAGAGAAGTGTTTATGGCGGCAACAGGTGCACATCCATATATTGGAGGTTTTTTCAAGTTTGCTGTATTAGCTACAATGGGAGATTTACTTGGTGCTAGAATCTTGCATAAAGACTGGAAAATACCAGTAGGGGTCTTTTATAGAGCAATAGTTTGGGGAATAATAGGTATAGTTACAACATATGCGATGTCAATCTACTCAGCAGGTGTAGGTCAAGCACAAGTAGATGGTATGCTTCCTTTTGAGGGAATAGCTTTTGCTAATGCTTTGTTTAAGAGTGCAACTATGAACATACTAATGTCACCAACTGTATTTCTATTCCATAAGGTTATGGATTGTTTTATAGACAAAAAATATGAAGTTGAAAAAGGGATTAAGGTAACACTTAAAGATGTGGTAAATGTAGTGGATTGGAATGCTTATCTTGGTTTTAGTGTTTTAAAAACTATACCATTTTTCTGGATACCATGCCATACAATTGTATTCTTATTCCCTGCTGAATATAGGGTAATTGCCTCTGCATTTGCATCTATAGCTTTAGGTCTAATATTAGCTTTAGCCAATAAATCTAAGGTTACAAATTAAGTTTATTGATGAATCAAAAATATTATTTAAACTAGGAATAATCTTTTAAAATAATAATCTTTAAAATAGTATTACTTAGAATAACTAAGCAATATTTTCATTATGAAGCAACATTTTACTAAAATTAAAAATAAATATACGATTTCAAAGAAAACTAAATTTGCGAGTACTGTTTTTAAGAAGCTTAAAATCCCCCATTTAAAGTTTTAAGATTCTAAAACAATAAGTTATAACTACAAAAATGGCTGTTAGGACTATGATACTTATAAGTTAGAATACTTATAGTATAGATTAGTTCATAACAGCCATTTTTTATTTTGAATCAATAATCTAAAATAAATTCTAAATCAAACTTTAAATTAAAGGGTTTAAAGAAGCTATTCTAGTTGTAGCCACGTAAACTCTAGATATTTCATACCATGTTTTAAAATCTACCACTCCACTTTGAGGTAAACCAAAGATTCCTTGGAATATTCTAACTGCATTTTCTGTGTCTGTTCCATATATACCATCTTCTATTACCTTTGGTATAGCTGGGTAAGAGTTGGATATGGCATTTAACTGATTCTGTATAGTTCTAACATATTGTCCAGTAGAACCAACTTGTAATGTAGTCCCAGGGAATGATACAGGGACACCACTTACTATAGGCGCTCTTTCAAATACTATCTCATCTCCATAATAATATCTTAGTATGCTTTCGTAGTCGTATCCTTGGTCACCTAAATCTTTACTTCCCCATTGAGTCATTTGGTTAGGACATTGAGATTTTTGACCATCACAATATTGTGCTAATAGTGGCTGTCTTGCTGTAGGAGGTCTTTTTATAAATGTGTTAAATATTGCATCTACAACTACATTAATTGGTTCAAATAAGTTTCTGTTGTTTATAAATTTATGGTCATATGCAGTTGATGAAGTTATTGTAAAATTATATCCTTTATTTCGATACCACTCAGTAAATACCCTATTTAAAGTAAATGATATTATAGCTATTACATTTGCATAGATTGTCTGTTGAGGCCAAGTTGAATATATTTCAGATGAGGCTATGTTTTTAATGTACTCTTTAAATTGAATCCAATAGTTTGGAGCTGATGAATCTTCTGGCAAACCATCATGAACTACTATAAATTCAGGTACTACAGGGTTATCCAATACAACAAAACCAGTAGGAGGAGGTAATGGCTTTGAGTTACTTTCTGGAATTTTAGGAGGATAAGTACCGTATAGGGTATGTTCTCCTATATCAAAAATCAATTCACTTTGTCTTGAGAAAGAACGTTTACTTCTTGTTCTAGGAAACATGGGAACTCCCTGTCTCGCTTCAATTGTAGCTAATAATTGCGTTCCTTCTATGACAACTGTTTCATATCCATCTGCTATGGCTTCTACTATATACTGGCTGTAAGGTCTAACATCAGATGGTTGTAGAGAGTAATCTACATCTGGTGCTGGTAATACTAATCCAGTCACTTGACCAGATTCATTACTCGTTAGGTTTTGGTATAAAGTTGATGAGCTTTGGCTACCATTAGACATTGAATATATGTTTACTGTTGCATTTTGAATAGGTCTATTGTTAGTAGCATCGATTATACTTACTGTTAAGAAACCATCTTGCATCAAATCACCCTTTCTTTAAATGAATTTAGTTCCCTTATATTTCAAGATATGAATATAGCTTGAGATTTGTTAAATAATATAGATATAAATTTAAATTTTTTAAAATATTTTAGTATATTTGACTTTGAATAATTTAATGTCTATTTTAGAGTGTATTTAAAACAAAATAAGCTAAAAATAAATAGATGCTATAAAGAAGAAATGAATTAAGAATTTTGAACAGAAGTGAATTAAAAATTTTGAAAGGAAAATAGTTTATGAAGCTGGATTTATTTTTATTGGCAATAGTTCCTATATTGATAGGGCTATTTTGGATAAGGTCTAAAGATAAATATTGTAGAGAGCCTTTAATTCATTTAATTAAATTTTTTTTAATAGGTGCTTTTTTAAGTATTATAATTATACTTTTAGAAAATTTACTGATGAAATTTAATGTATTTGAAGGATATTCAGAACTAATATATGTATCATTTGTAGTTGCAGGGCTTGTAGAAGAAGGTGTAAAAGCTCTGATACTAATTCCTGCACTAATTAAAGAAAAACATTTTACCGAAAAGTTAGATGGTATTATTTACTCTGTATTTTTATCTTTGGGATTTGCAACAATTGAGAATATAGTCTATATTTTTTCTGAAAGTGGTAATTTAGCCCTTCAAGTTGGTATTAATAGAGCGATTATCTCTATTCCAGCTCATGTAATGTTTGCTATTACTATGGGATATTATATCTCTAAGTATAAGTTTGAAGGAAATAAAAACAAGAGATGTGAGTACTTATTTATGGCTGTATTGATTCCAATTTTATTACATGGAGTTTTTGATTTTATATTGATGATAGAATATAGATGGGCTATTATATTACTTATAGTTTATGTGATACTTTTGTGGAAGGTAAATCTTGATAAACTTGATAAATATATGAATCACTCTAAAAAAGTGTTTTTCGGTAATCTTAAGAAAAAGAAAAGAAAATAGAGTTCAAGCAAAAGACATAAACAGTTAAAATAAATAAATGACAAACAAACGAAGCAGATTGAAGGGGGATTATAAATTTGGCGAATTTACCAGAAGAATTTTTAGAAGATATTAGAGAAATACTACAGGATGAATATGATGATTTTATAAAAAGTTATGATGAAGATAAGACTACTGGTCTTAGAATAAATACATTAAAAATTGATAAAAAGAAACTGTTGGATTTAAATTTATTTGATTTGTCACAGATACCATGGGCAGAAGAGGGTTTTTATTATGATGATAAAATCAATAGACCTGGTAGAAATCCACTGCATGAGGCTGGAGCATATTATTTGCAAGAGCCTTCTGCCATGAGTGTGATACCAAAAGCAGATATTAAAGAGGGCGATAAGGTACTCGATATGTGTGCTGCTCCTGGTGGGAAATCTACATATATATTGTCTAAATTAAATGATACAGGTCTATTGGTCTCTAATGAAATTAATGCTAGTAGAATTAAGGCTTTAGGTGAAAACCTAGAGCGATTTGGAGTGAGAAATTGTATTATAACAAATACCGATTCTAAAAGCTTAAGAAAGACATTTAATGGGTATTTTGATAAGGTGGTTATAGATGCACCTTGCTCTGGTCAGGGTATGTTTAGAAAGGACGAGGTGGCCATATCAGATTGGAGTTATGCAAAGGTATTAGAATGTCAATCTATTCAAAAAGAAATTATAAGAGATGGATATAAAATGTTGAAGAAGGATGGTATTTTAATTTATTCAACATGTACTTTTTCAAGAGAAGAAAATGAACATGTTATAAATGAGTTTATCAGTGAATATCCATATGCAGAACTTATTGAAATGGAAAGATTATGGCCCCATAAAATAAAGGGAGAAGGTCATTTTGTTGCCAAGATAAAAAAATTGGAAGATGAAGAGTGTAATGTCAAAGAATTAAAAATAAAAAATTTAGATAAAGAAATAAAGGATTATAGGGAGTTTGAAAAGAAATTTTTAAAGGTTGATTTTTATAGTAATAAAAAAAATAAATTTTATTTAAGAGGAGAAAACCTGTACCTACTTCCAGAAGTATATCCAGATACGAAAAAACTAAAAGTATTGAGATACGGTTTGCATTTAGGGGTTTTAAAGAAGAATAGATTTGAGCCTTCTCATGCACTATCTCATTATTTAAAGGTTGAAGATGTAAAAAATGTCGAAAACTTTAGTGTACAGAGTGATTCAATTCTTAAATACTTAAAAGGGGATGTTGTAAATTCTAATGAAAGTAGAGGCTGGGTTTTGGTATCAGTTGAAGGCATACCTTTAGGTTGGGGAAAAGAATCTGCTGGTGTAATTAAGAATCATTATCCTAAAGGTCTTAGAAAATTATTTTAAACTAGTAGAAAAAAGAAGTATAATATTTATATTGTAAGTTTATGGTAGATTATTTTGCTGTAGATTGACTTAATATTTAACACAGAGGAGACGATTTTAGTGGGTGAAGCAGTTAAAAAAGAAATTGTAGAGTGGATAAAAGTGATTGTCATAGCTCTTGTTCTGGCATTTGCAATAACTCGTTTTATAGTGCCAACAATAGTTAAGGGAGAATCAATGTATCCTACACTGGTTGAACGTGACTACCTAATAGTTAATAGAATCGCGTACAAGGTAGGAGAGCCAAAATACAAAGATATAATAGTATTCAAAACCGACTTAACAGAAGAAAATGGAAAGAAAAAAGACTTAGTAAAAAGAGTCATCGGAGTTCCTGGTGACCATGTAAAAATACAAGACTCCAAGGTATATGTAAATGATAAATTGTTAAATGAGACTTCCTATATACATAATAATCGTACTGATGGAGATATTGATATCGTAGTTCCAGAAGGAAAATTATTTGCTATGGGGGATAATAGAGAAAAAAGTTTAGATAGTAGATACGATGAGGTTGGATTGGTCGACGAGCATACCGTTTTAGGAAAGGTTCTAGTCAGATTGTATCCATTTTCTAAGATAGGAACTATTGACTAAACATATAAAATTTGGAGCAATCGCTGATTAACTGAAATCACCAGACCATGCACAATAGTTGTCTGTATAAAAAAGACAACACCTTATTTAGTAGACTTATCTAAAAGATAATGTTAGAAATGCATTATTAATAAAGATAATATAACTATAAAGGAGAATTTGTGAATGAATGAAACTATTAAAGAAGAGATTGTAGAGTGGATAAAAATAATTATTACTGCACTTTTTTTTGCATTTATTATAACTCGTTTTATAAAACCAACACTAGTAAATGGAGAATCTATGTACCCAACACTTAAGTCACATGACTATTTGGTAGCAAATAGGATGACATATAAATTATCAGAACCAAAATGTGGAGATATAATGATATTTAAGACTGACTTATTACAAGATGATGGAAGAAAAAAAGAACTTGTAAAAAGGGTTATAGGTGTACCTGGTGACCATCTAAAGATTAGTGATTCAAAGGTTTATATAAATGGCAAGTTATTAAATGAAGTTTCATATATACATGATAATTATACTGAAGGCGATATTGATATGGTGATTCCTAAGGGAAAAGTATTTGCGATGGGAGATAATAGGGAAGTAAGCTTGGATAGTAGATATAAAGAAGTAGGATTAGTAGATGAGCAAAATATTAAAGGGAAGGTTATTTTAAGAGTATTTCCTTTTACAGATATAGGCATTTTTGAGTAGGTGATTTGTATGGCAGTTGGTGTAGCATCCTTATTGTTTAATCTTGAGGAGGCTTTAGATATTTGTGAAAAAATAGAGCAAATAACTCATTTAGAGATTGGGATTGACAATATATATGAATGTAGTGAGTTATGTAAATATAAAGATAGAATTTCTAAACTAGGATTATCTGTAGGGATACACTTACCTATGGAGTTAAATACTTGCGAAAATATAGAGTATATACGAGATTCATGGATAAATTTTATTGAGAAAATAGAATTTGAGCTCAAAGGCTTTGATATAAGGTATTTTAATCTTCATTTGGGCTATGTTATGACAAATAGGATTAAAAAGAATAGAAACAAGTATTTAGACAATAGTGTAGATTTTTTAGATAAGGTAAATACAAACTCGTATATATGTATAGAGAATACATATTCAAAAAGTGGGGATTTTTCAAATATTGGAAATATATCCTATGATTTTGAATATATATTTAATAGGATTAAAAATTCTAAGATTTGTTTTTGTTACGATACTGGACACTGTTTAATTGATGAGGATGATTATATAAAGAACTTGAAGGATAAAATAAAGTTGATACACTTAAGTGATAATGATGGTATCAATGATACACATGTAGGCATAGGAAAAGGAATTTTATCTGAAGAGGGAATTAAAGAGGTCTTAAAGTTAGATGCAGAATATTTAGTATTAGAAATAAACTACGAAGACATTGAAGATACTATAAGTAAATTGAATCGTATTGTAGGAGAGGGTTAAATACCTCTCTTTAACTTGTTGATATGCCTCGTTGATTAAAATTTGTATTCATCAAAAGGAAGGAGATGTTGAAGTGAAAAAAATAAACTTAAAAATAGACGGAAAAAATAAAGAATATTCGCTAGAAGAAAACTCTTTAGGAATTAGACTAGGTGATATAGCAAAAGAATTTTGTGATGAGCATAAGGGTTATATAACACTTGCAGTTGTGGATAATAAGTTAAAAGAGTTAAATTGCAGAGTGAAGAATGATTGTGAGATAAATTTTTTAGATACTACTAATGAAGATGGTGAGAGAGTTTACTTTAGAGTCATGTCATTTGTATTTGTAATGGCTTGCAGAGAAATATTTTGGGATAGTAGAGTTACAATAGAACATTCACTATCTGGTGGGCTATACTGTGAAGTTCACATAGATAGAAAACTTAAAGAAGTGGATGTTGAAAATATAAAAAACAAGATGCAAGAGATAGTAAACAATGATTATACCATAGAAAAAATTGAAGTTACAAGAGACGAAGCTATTTCCATATTTGAAAACAATGAAATGTATGAAAAGGCAGAGCTTTTAAAGTATAAAGAGTATGATAGTGCTAAAGTATATAAGTGTAGAAACTATATAGACCATTTTTATGGGTATATGCTACCATCAACTGCTTATATAAAATCATTTGATATTAAGCTTTACAATGGAGGAGTTATAATTCTAGGCCCTAGTGAAGAAGATAAGACTAAACCTATGAAATTTATACCTCAGCCTAAATTATCAAGCGTATATTATGAAGCGGAAGAATGGTCAAGACTTATGGGAATTGACAAGGTAGTATCACTTAATAAGATAATAGAAAACAAAGAATATGGGGACATAATAAGAACATTTGAAGCGTTACATGAAAAAAAATTATCTCAAATAGCAGATATGATAAAAGAGAATAATAAGAGAGTAGTCTTAATAGCAGCTCCATCTTCATCTGGAAAAACAAGTTTTGCTCATAGATTATCTATACACCTCAGAGTAAATAATTTAAATCCTATTTCGATTTCTTTAGATGACTATTTTATAGATAGAAAACATACTCCTTTAGATGAATATGGAAATTATGATTTTGAATCAATTTATGCTATAGATTTAGAAAAATTTAACTTAGACTTAAAGAGTCTTTTAGCAGGAGAAGAAATTGATGCTATAAGATTCAACTTCAAAGAAGGAAAGAGAGAATATACTGGTAAAAAAATAAAGATAGACTCAAACCAACCAATTATACTAGAAGGTATACATGGGCTAAATCCTATTTTAACGTCATCTATACCAGATGAAGATAAATTTAAGATATACATAAGTGCCCTTACTCAAATAAACTTGGATGACCATAATAGAATTCCTACTGCTGATTTAAGAATGATAAGAAGAATTGTTAGAGATTATAATTTTAGAGGTTATAGTGCTGATAATACTATCTTACAATGGGCATCAGTTAGAAGAGGCGAAAAGAAGAATATATTCCCATATCAAGATGAAGCAGATGCTATATTTAATTCTGCTTGTGTATATGAATTAGCAGTTTTAAAGCGATTTGCTAAGCCCTTGCTGGAAGAGATAAAAGAAGATAATCCTGCTCACATTGAAGCAACTAGATTACTAAAGTTTTTGCAGTATTTTGTAGAGCTAGATGATACTTCTGATATACCAGGGACTTCAATTCTTAGAGAATTTATTGGAGGAAGTAAAATAGTCGATTAATCTGGACTATAGTATTTGTCTTTAGATTTATTAGTAATAAAATGGCAGTTGAAAAAACTGCCATTTTATTTTGCTATAATAGTTATAAGTTTTAAAATACATATTTGAAACCATGAAGACATAAAGACATAAAAATTTGAAGTTTAAAATATTGAATTAATAAATTGTTAAAATAGTTAAATTGTTTGAAAAATGAATAAATTCTTGTAAAAAATAGTTTTAAAGTATAATTTTTTTTAACACTGTTTTATTATAGTATAAATCTGTGCTAAAATAGAATATATATATCATAATATAAGAGGTGCCTATGAATACGTTAGATGAGACATTATTAAAAGAAATTATAAGTTCTAATAAGAAATATACTAATTATGGACAAGTTGCTAGTTACATACCAGAATTAAAAAATGCTAGAAGAAATGATTTAGGAATTTGTATCATAGATAGTGAAAACAATCTTTACAGTACTGGAAATTGTAGCACAAAGTTTACTATACAGAGTATTTCAAAACCAATTGTGCTTGCTATGGCACTTATGGACAATGATTGGGAAGACGTTTTTTCAAACGTTGGAATGGAGCCAAGTGGAGACCCATTTAATTCTATAATGAAACTTGAAATTAATGACACAAAAAAACCCTGTAATCCAATGATAAATGCAGGGGCTATAGTAACTACTTCTCTTATAAATGGGAGCTGTTTGGAAGAAAAAGAAGAAAGAATGCTTAGTTTCTTTAGGAAATTAGCAAAGAATGATAATATAGGAATAAACTATGATGTCTATAAGTCTGAAAAAATGACTGGAGATAGAAACAGAGCAATGGCTTACTTATTAAAAAGTGATGGGTTTATCAGAGGTAATGTAGAAGATGTTTTAGACCTTTATTTTAAACAATGCTCAATTGAAGTAGATTCTGTAGATTTAGCCAGAATTGGCATAAATCTTGCTAATTATGGAGTAGACATAGAAAATGGTGAGCATTTGATGAGTGAAATGGTTTCTAGAATTGTCAAAACATTTATGATGACTTGTGGAATGTATGATGCTTCTGGGGAATTTGCTATTAAAGTTGGGATTCCTGCAAAATCTGGAGTTGGGGGTGGTATAATGGCTTCTGTGCCAGGACGTATGGGTATTGGTGTTTATGGACCTGCACTTGACAAAAAAGGTAACAGCGTCGCAGGAGTTAAAGTTTTAGAGGAGTTGTCAAATAAACTCAAATTAAATATTTTTTAAAATTTTAAGAAAGGATTTTTTTGACAACAACATATAATTTAATATATAATTAAATTGTAAAGAAATATGAATTAAATAAATTTTTTAGGAGGGGTCAATGAAAGAGGTATTGGTATTACGAGATTTGGAGTGCATAAAGGCTATTGCGCATCCACGTAGAATAGATATTCTAAAAGCATTTGACAAATCGCCATTGTCAGCAAAACAATTATCTCAATTATTGGAAGAACCTCATGCAAAAATAAACTACCATATAAAAATGTTATACAAAGTTGGTATTTTAGAATTAGTTGAGGAAAAAATAAAGTCGGGGATTGTGGAAAAATACTATTATCCAAGTGCAAAAAATGTGGTTATAGGGAATAGGATACTTAATTTTTCTTTAGACAATGGGGAAGAAAAAGAAGAATTGTACATATCAAAATTTGAAAACATGAGTGAAGTTTTTTATAAGGCAGCAGAAGAAGATGTTTTAGAAAATGAAAATATAGTTGATTATCATGATATTTCTCTTACTCATGATGAATTAGTTGAACTCAGTGATGCTATGAAGTCAAAGATAGATGAAATTTTAAATAAAAGACAACACAACGTTGAAGGTTCTAAGTATGATATAGCAATGGTTGTAATTCCTACACTTGAGGAAGAATGTCCTAGTTAGAACCATTAATTATGGATTAATTAAAAACATAAAGTTAGAGATTGAACATCAGAATTTACTTAATAATCAAAAAATAGTTTTTGGTATGAGTAAAAAATGATTTTTAGTCTCTATTTTTTTGCCTGTTTATATAAAGGATTATAAAATATATATAATTAAATTGTAATAGATATACAAATGAAATGTAGTAAAATTATAATTAAAATGTAAGACATATATAGATATATGTAAGGAGTGGCTAAATAATCTATAAGATTATAATATTTGAAATTTCTTAAAATGGGTATAATTAAATTGTAAATATTAAAATTTAAAATTAATATACATGAAATTGATTAAAGTTGTATTAAAATAAAAACTTACTTATTAGAAATTTATAATTAAAATTTAGCACAAATATAAGTACAAATAAGAATCTAAGTAAAAATAAAAGGAGATTAATATGATTAAATTAGGAACACATCTTTCAATAGCAAAAGGATTTGCTAAAGCAGCTGAGACAGCTGTATACATTGGTGCAAATACATTTCAATTTTTTAGTAGAAATCCAAGAGGAGGAAATGCTAAAGAATTTGATGAAAAAGATATAGCTAAGTTTCAAGAGATTAGAAAGGCAAATAATTTTGCACCATTACTTGCACATGCTCCATACACTATGAATTTAGGTGGTACAAAGGATGATGTATACGAATTTGCGACAAGAGTGATAGATGAAGATATAAGAAGGATGGATTCACTAGGAATTGAATACATGTGTTTTCACCCAGGTAGTCATGTAGGTGGTGGAGTAGATTTTGGTATAGAGAGAATAGTAAAAGGATTGAATAATGCTATTAAGGGTGATGAAAATATAACTATACTTCTTGAAACTATGTCAGGAAAAGGAACTGAAATAGGATTTAAGTTTGAGCAATTAAAAAGTATAATAGATGAAATTGAACACAAAGAAAGAATAGGTGTGTGTCTTGATACATGTCATATTTTTTCAGCTGGATATGATATAGTAAACGATTTAGATGGAGTCTTAGAAGAATTTGATAAGATTATAGGGATAGATAAGTTAAAAACTGTTCATCTAAATGATAGTATGATGCCATTTGGAGATAAAAAGGACAGACATGCTCCTATAGGAGAAGGAAAGATAGGATTAAAAGCATTGATTGATTTTATGGAACATCCTAGCCTGAAAGACCTACCATTTTTCTTAGAGACTCCTTTTGATGATGAAGGTCATAAGAGAGAACTTAAAATGATAAAAGAGATACTATCTAGTAAATAAAATTTTATTTGCTATGTGTAATTTTAATAGAATATAAATATATTGCAAAAATTCTCATAATTTATTGTATAATTAAAAGTGATACATTTATATTATATAAAAATTAATTAAAAGTTAGGTGGGGAAAGATATGAGAAATTTAGGCAATACCAATATGAAAATAAAGAGAGTTGGCTTTGGGGGAATTCCAATACAAAGAATTACTCAAGAGGATACTAACTTAGTCATAAATGAGTTAGAAAAACAAGGAATAAACTTTATTGACAGTGCAAGAGGGTATACAATAAGTGAGGAAGCAATTGGAATTGCTCTTGAAGGGAAAAGAGATAAATTTTTCTTAGCTACTAAAAGTATGTCTAGAGATTATGACTCAATGAAGAGAGATGTTGAGATAAGTTTGAATAATTTCAAAACTGATTTTATAGATTTATATCAATTCCATAATGTTAAAGAAGAGGAGTATGACAATCTTTTTAAAGATAAGATGGCTTATAATGCTCTTTTAGAGGCAAAAGAACAAGGTAAGATAAAGCACATCGGGATAACTAGCCATAATTTAAGTACTATAGAAAAAGCTATAGAAGGTGGAAAATTTGACACTATACAGTTTCCTTACAATATAGTTGAAGGACAAGCAGATGAGGTATTTAAAAAGGCTCATGAAAAAGGGATTGGAATAATAGTAATGAAGCCTTTAGCTGGAGGGGCTTTAGATAATGCTACATTGGCTATTAAGTACATATTATCTAAAGACTATATAGATGTAGTTATACCAGGGATGGAAAGTGTTGAACAGGTTAGACAGAATGTTGCTGTACTTGAAAATCTTGTGCTAGATGAAAAAGATAATAAAGAAATTGAGGAAATAAGAAATTCTTTAGGTAAAAAATTCTGTAGAAGATGTGAATACTGCATGCCTTGTGCTGTTGGAATAAATATACCATTGAGCTTTTTATGTGAAGGATATTATACTAGATATGGACTTGAAGAGTGGGCTAAAGAAAAGTATGAGGTTATGGATGTTAAACCTACTGAGTGTATTGACTGTGGTCTTTGTGAGAGTCGATGTCCATATGAACTTCCAATAAGAGAAATGTTAAAGACTGTTGTCGAAAAATTAGGATAGATTTTATTTGTTGAAATCGGTGTAGTAAGTTTACTCCGATTTCTTTTTATATGGATATGCTTTATTTATGTGAATATGTTTTATTTATATGGATACATCTTTATATACAAATGTTAAATTTATATGAATGCAGTAATTTTATAAGTACTAAATTTACATAGCTACAAGTATCATATAAATTTAAAATTTGTGTGAGTATAGCTATAGCACAAATATTATTGTTATAGTTTGTATAGCATTACTATAGTATCAATTAGTATATAAAATCTTTATTTCTCAAAAATATTATAAGATATATCATATTTAGATACTGGATAAAGTTCAATTTCAACCCTAGGGTTATCCTTATCGATAAAGTCGAATAAAAGTACTGGCTTAAGTTGTTTATCATTTTTTATTATTCCGCTTTTTTCAATACCATCACAAATACTCTTTGGATAATTATGTAAGTCTCCCATTCTCTTGTTTGGGAAGTATAATTTTAAAACAGTTATTAGATTTTCTTCAACAGTTTCTCCTTGATACTGTTGGTTTATAAAACCTGCAATCATGTTTTCATATGCTAAATACTTAGAATACTTTCCCTTTGAAGGCATCCATGCTTGACCATTTATATTATGAAGTTTAAAATTAGATTTACTAATGGGTCTACCTGGAATTGTTATTTTAATCAAATTGTTCACCATCCTTATACAGTATTTATTATAATCTGTGGATGATTTAAAAGCAAATTCTTATTTTTAATGTTTTTGTAAGTGATAAATTTAGATATGATAAAATTTATATTGCCTATTATGAATGGTAAATTTAAAAATGTAAAATACACTATATAATTGCAAGTTAAAGTTATATTTAATTTTGTGACTATAATTTATCAGTATGATATGTATTACATTGTTGAAAATATAAAAATTATATTATATTAAAATGGAAAATAGATGATGATTTAATTACATGGTGAAGTTTGAGTTATATAAGTATTGGAGTAAAGTAGAGAAATCATATTAGTAAGATGATTACTAAAAAAATAGTAAAAAAAGTTTAAACTAAGTTGTTATTGTAGAATAATAAGAAATAGAGTATATAAAACAAGTTATATTAAAGTATAAATGGATATTATTATAAAGAGATGAGGCTTATATTATAATTTAGCTCATTTTATAATATAGTAATAATAATTGTAGTTTTATAACCTAAATTAAATAGGTTAAATAGATTAAGTAGTATTAAATAGATTAAGTAGTATTAAATAGATTAAAAAGGAATAATTTTATGAATAATAAGGAATTAAAAGAATTTTGTAATCTTATAGGATTAAAGTGTGTAGGAATAGCTGGTATAGACAAGTATGACAATCTAAAAAAGATACTTGAAGATAGACAGGAAAAAGATTATTTGACTGGGATGGAAGAACCAATAATTGATAACAGGATTAATCCAAGAAATATAATGGAGGAAGCTAATTCTATAATAGTATGTGCATTTCCATATCATATAAATAGACAAGAAAAAATCGAAAATTCAAATTTATCAAAATATTGTCGTGGAAAGGATTATCATATTGTAGTAAAGGACTTTTTACAACAAATTTGTGATTATATATCCAAAACAGTAGAGGATTTTAAATACAAGATATTTGCTGATAATGGGCCATTAGTTGACAGATATTTAGCTTATTTATCAGGTATAGGATATTTTGGAATAAACAATAACATCATAACTGATGAGTATGGTTCTTATATATTTATAGGATATATAGTAAATAATTATAAATTTGAGGAAGATAAACCACTAGAAAAAAGCTGTTTTAAATGTGGTAAGTGTGTAAAATATTGTCCGGGAAATGCTATATTAGGAAATTATGATATGAATCCCAAGAAATGTTTATCATATATAACTCAAAAAAAAGGAGATTTGTCAGAGGAAGAAAAATCTGTTTTAAAGAGTAGTAAAAAGGTATTTGGGTGTGATATCTGTCAAGAAGTATGTCCACATAATGTTGGAATACCAACAACTCATATTTTGGAATTTAAAGAAAATATAATAGATTATTTGGACTATGATGAGATACAAAATATTTCAAATAAAGAATTTAAAAGGAGATATGGAGATAGAGCATTTAGTTGGAGGGGCAGAAATATAATAAAGAGAAATATGGAAATAATTTTAGATAAGTATAATGACTAATAATAAGAGTCTATTTCATATACTTTAATGTGAACTTACTTTAACACTTATTGTATCAAAGTCATATTATATCATTAACGTTAAATATGGGGAGGTGGGGGAATATTGAAATATAATAATACATCTGAAATAAATCCACTAGATTGTATACTAGGTCAAGAAAGAGCTGTAGAAGCTATGGAATTAGGTCTAAGAATAAGTAATCCAGCCTATAACATATACTTAGCTGGTGAATCTGGAACAGGAAAAAGTACTTATGCCTTAAAGGTTTTGAATGAATATGCATCCAAAAAAAATACACATAAAGATTGGTGCTATATATATAATTTTGAAAACCCTAGAGAGCCTATTATAGTTGAGTTAGAAAAAGGGTTTGGAAGAGAACTTAAGAAAGACATGGAGAAGTTAATTGAGAGTCTTTTAGAAGATTTTAAAAATGCGTTTGAAAGTGAAAGCTTTGAAATAGAAAAAAATAAACTTTTGGACGAATATGAAATAGAAAAAGATATGTTACTAAAGCAAATTAAGAAGTACGGAGAAGAAAAAGGATTTAAATTAAAACAGAGTAAAATGGGAATAGTCTTTATACCTTTGAAAGAAGAGGAAGATGAAAGTGACATATCTGATGAGGAGTTCTATAAGGCAAAAAGAGAACTGGAAAACATGGCTATACAGGTCGTATATAAAATTAAAGATTTAGAAGAAATAGCTGAAAAAGCTGTGTTAGAGCTTGAAGAAGAGATAGCTAAACTTGTAGTAGAACCTCACATCAAGACATTGTGCGAAAAATATGAAAATTATGATAAAATCCAAGCTTATTTGGAAAAAGTAAAAAAAGATATAATAGAATATATGTACTTATTCTATTTAGATGAAGATGAATTAAAAGATAAATATGATAAAGAACATTTTATTAAATATAAAATCAACCTATTTGTAGACAACGGAGGTTCAAAAAACAAAGAATCAGCACCTGTTATAGTAGAGATAAATCCAAGTCCTGCAAATTTATTTGGAAAGGCAGAATACGATTATGCAAATGGCAATATAAAGACTGATTTTACAAAACTATTATCAGGAGCATTTCATAGGGCTAATGGTGGTTACTTAGTGATTTATGCAGACCAGTTATTAAAATATACGATGTCTTGGGAAATCCTTAAAAAGACTTTGCAAACAAAAAAAGTAATATTGGAAACCCAGACAGCAATTAAGCCAGAAAATATGCCATTAAATGTAAAATTAATATTGATTGGAAGCCACTATATATATGATATTCTATACAGATATGATGAAGATTTTGAAAAATATTTTAAAATATTCGTGGATTTTGATAGTGAAATGGATAAGAATGAAAATAATGAAGAGGGAATTGCAAGATTTATAGCATCTCAATGTGATAAGAATAATTTAAGACATTTTACTAAGGAAGCTGTTGGTGAAGTTGTCAAATTTAGCACTAGACTGTCTGGTGATTTAGGAAAATTATCAACTAAATTTAATAAAATAATGGAAGTTGTAATAGAAGGAAGTGCATATGCAGAATTTAGAAATTCAAGATATACAGAGCAGTGTGATGTTAAGAAAGCAATAAGTGAAAAGAGAAAAAGAATTAATAGGGTAGAGACACATATGGATGAATCAATTGAAAATGGATTTACTTTAATAGAGACAGAGGGAAAACAGGTTGGAGTGATAAATGGTCTATCTGTATTAAGTACGGGAGAGTACTCTTTTGGTAGAGCTTCAAGGATTACAGCAACCACTAGTCCAGGAAGTAAAGGCATAGTAAATATAGAAAGAGAAGTAAATATGAGTGGCTCTATACATAACAAAGGAGTGCTTATATTAGGCGGTTATCTTTCTGAGAACTTTGCACAGGATTTAATAATGTCACTAAATGCATATATCTGTTTTGAACAAAATTATGGTGGAATAGATGGAGATAGTGCTTCTTCGGCAGAATTATATGTACTATTGTCATCTCTTAGTGGAGTGCCAATTAAGCAGAATATTGCTGTTACAGGCTCTATAAATCAAAAGGGAGATATACAAGTGGTTGGTGGAATAAGTGAAAAAATAGAAGGATTTTATTCTATATGTAGGACTAAAGGATTAAATGGTGAGCAAGGAGTTATAATTCCTAAGAAGAATCAGAGAAACCTTGTTTTATCAGATGAAGTTAATGATGCTATATTAGATGGGAAATTTAAGATATATACAGTTGAAAGAGTAGAAGAGGCTATAGAGATACTGACAGATGTTAAATTTGAAGAAATAAAGAAATTAGTAAAAGAAAAATTGATATCCTTTAGTAAGATACAAACTGTGTCAAAAGAATAAGTTTATTATAGAATTTAATGGGTATTTATGTATAATAAAAAGCAAGAACTTTAATAGGTTTTTGCTTTTTTTGTGAAATATATGTAGATTGAATTTTTATTTTGTATATTTTATATATTGATGTTTATTTTTTGTTGAGATGATTAAACTATTTATAAATAGAGTCTTATAAATTAGTATTTTAAAGGGGGATAATTATGAAAAATGTAAATCTAAAAGAGATAAATAAAAAAGACATAAAAGAAAATGAAGACATAAAAGCGAACCAAAAGATAAATGAAAAAAATCTAAAAGAGAAAGAAGATATAGATAAAAAAGATACAAATAAAGTTGAACCTAAAAAAGAAATGAATAAAGCAATTAGTAAAAAAGATAAGATAATTGATGAGAAAGATATATCAAATTTTAGTGATATTGAAGAAGATAAAAAAACTGAAACAGGCAAAAAATCAAAGAGTACTAATTCCAATAAGAAAACACAAAAATCATATAAAGAAACTAAAAGTAAATCTAAGAATAAGAATAAGTCAGTAAATGATAAAGATGTAAACAAGATTTTAGATGAATTAGAAAAACTATACCCAGATGCTACATGTGAGTTAAATTATGGGACAGCCTTTGAACTTTTGATAGCTACTATTCTATCAGCTCAATGTACTGATGTAAGGGTAAATAAAGTTACATCAGAGTTATTTAAAAAGTACAATACAGCAAGAGACTTTGCCGACTTGAGTATTGAAGAAATTAGTAAAGAGATAAAAAGTTGTGGCCTTTATAAAAGTAAATCTCAAAAAATAAAAGATACATCTGAACAACTATGTGAATTATATGATGGTGAGGTACCAGATAGTTTAGAAAAACTTGTGAAATTACCTGGCGTTGGAAGAAAAACAGCAGGAGTTGTACTTAGTAACGCCTTTAATCAACCAGCAATAGCAGTAGATACCCATGTATTTAGAGTTACCAATAGAATTGGGATAGTGGATGAGCCAAATCCTCAAAAAACAGAATTTGCACTTATGGAAGCTATACCAAAAGAAAGATGGTCACACTCACATCATGTATTAATTTTTCATGGAAGAAGAATGTGTAAAGCTAGAAATCCAGAATGTGGAGATTGCCCAATAAAAGAAGATTGTAATTATTATAAAGAAATTAATGAAATGAAATAACTTTTATCAAAGTAAGTTGTACAAGAGGGATTTTCTGATATAATAATACTTATGAAAATGTTAGATAGAAAACTATTATATATAACTAAGTAAAAATTGTTATTAACATTATTATATATAATAGTATAATATTATTGTTATTCTGTTTATAAAATAAAGTTTAATAAATTAAGAGCAATACTTAGGGAGGATAAAAATGTCATTGAATATAGTATTAGTAGAACCAGAAATACCTCAAAATACAGGAAATATAATAAGAACTTGTGCAGCAACAGGTTCAACTTTACATTTAGTAAAGCCATTAGGTTTTTCATTAGATGATAAACACCTAAAAAGATGTGGGCTTGACTATTGGGATATAGCTGATATACAATATTACGATAGCTTTGAAGAATTACAAGAAAAGTATCCAAACAGCAAATACTTTTTTTCTACAACAAAGGCTAAGCAGTCACATTCAGATGTGAAATATGAAGAAAATTGTTTTATAGTATTTGGCAAAGAAACAAAGGGATTACCAGAACCTTTGTTGAAAGCAAATATGGATACTTGTATTAGAGTACCTATGTTGGATGTTGAAAAAGCTAGGTCACTAAATTTATCAAATTCAGTTGCTATAGTAGTGTACGAAGCTTTAAGACAAATAGGATACCCTAATATGAGGTAGTTTACCAAGCCTAAATGAGAAAGGAGCATACTTAATGAAAAATCTAAAGATAATCTGTGACAGTTTATCGGACGTGCCAAAAGATTTGTTAGATAAATATGATATAGATATTGTCTCGTTAACAGTTATATTAGAGGAAAAAGAGTATAAGGATAGAATCGATATATCTGGAGATGAATTTTATAAAAAGCTTAGAGAAGAAAATGCATATCCAAAAACTTCTCAAGCTACTTATGCCCAATTTAAGGAAGTGTTTGAGAAGTATACTAGTGAAGATAGAGAGATACTTTATATAGCAGGTTCTGCCACAGCCACAGGGACGTATCAAAGTGCTGTAATGGCAAAAAATGATGTAGAAGGTAAAATATATACATACGACTCTAACTTGCTTTGTATGGGAACTGGTTTACTTGTAATAAAAGCAGGAGAACTTGCAAGTGAAGGAAAGTCTATTGATGAAATATTGCCTGTTTTAGATGATTTAAAAGAGAAAGCTTTTGTTATATTTTCGGTGGATACACTAGAATATTTACAAAAGGGAGGAAGAATATCATCTACTAAAGCAGCAATAGGAAGCATATTAAATATAAAACCTATCCTAGAGATAAAAGATGGACTAGTTTCACAAATATCTCAAGTAAGAGGAAAGAAGAATGTAATTTCTAAGATGATGGACTTGATAAAATCAAATTGTGGGGATGATTTATCAGACCAAATTGTGTATATAGGATATAGTGATGATTTTAAGGAAAAAGAACAATTATCTAGGGTTATGGAAGATGAATTAAGACCTAAGGAAATTAGATTTTTCCAAATTGGTGTGTGTATAGGTGCACATGCTGGACCTGGTGTCACTGGTATCATATGTCTAAAAAAATAAATAATATTTTTTAAATTATTAGTTGTTTTTTTATTAGATTAAGATAAAATATTAAATATTGATATGCTAAATTGGATTTATTTTAGATAAAATTAAGTGTTGATATATTAGATTTAGTTTTTAGGGAAGTGTGTAAATAGATAAAATTCTATTGCACACTTTTTTATAGTAAGATTTATTGTAAAGAGTTCAAAACAAGAGTGTAAATTATATATAAAAAATTTATAGGCAGTATATAAAAATGTCATGAAAGTATAAGGAGTGAAATTTGATGCATTTAAAAAAAGTGTTGATATTGATATTAACCGTAGCAATGACAGCTGGAATGTTGGTTGGGTGTAGCAATAATCCTGACAACAATTCTAATTCTAACAAAGATAATAAAAGTAATATAACTGACAAAAATAATTCAAAAAAATCTATATCTATGATACTAGATATTGAAGGAACAAACAATGAAGTTATGAATAATGCTGCTTTATTGGCATTAGACAATGCTAAAAAGAAACTTAATATAGATACAAATAAGGTGGAATCAGATGATTCGTCGACTTTTTCTAATAGTATAGATATTTTATGCAATGACAATCAAGATTTAATTATAGCTGTAGGAGCTAGGTTTGCAAAACCACTGGAGAATGTAGCTAAGAAATATCCAAAGCAACAATTTGCAATTGTAGATTATGAATATGACAAGCAACCTTCTAATATAACTTCAATTTCTTATGAAGATAATAAATCTGGATATCTAGCTGGATTAATCGCTGGAAAGATGACTGAAAGTGATAAGGTCGGTTTTATTGGTGGAGTAAAGGGTTCTAGTAGAGATAAATTTGAAGCAGGTTTTAAAGAAGGTATTAAATTTTCTAATAGTAGTATAAAGGATGTTTCGATTGAGTATGTGGATGTCTTTAAGGATAGTAAATCGGCTGAATCTATAGCTAAAAAAATGATGGATAATGGTGTAGATGTTATTTTCTCTACTACTGAAGATGATTCAGAGACTGTAATAAATGCAGTTAGAGCGAAAAATAAGAAAGTTATAGCTACTAATAAAGACCAACATGATTTGGCTCCAGAAAATGTTATAAGCTCTATTGTAAAAGATTTTGAAAAGCCTACTTATAATATGATACAAAGTTTTGTAAATGGAAATTATAAAGGTGGAGAAGTTATAGAAAATACAGTTCAGTCTGGAAGTACTGGACTTGCTCCAAATAGCTCTCAAAATGTTCCTCCAGATGTGTTAGAATATGTTAATAAGAACAATAAATAATCTATAGAGACTTCATGTTCTATATCAGGGAGTGAATTTTGTGAAAATAAAAAGACTATTGATGCTCTGCTTTGTTGTGGTGTTTACAATTTTTATATTAGCTATATGTGATTTTGATTTTGGACTTGATAAAGTAAACAAAGATAATTCTAATATAAATAGTGCTAAATCCAAACAGAGTGAGTCTAAAAGTGTATCAACATCGTCAAATAAAGATAAAGTAAATAAAGATAAATTAGATAACAAAAGTAATAATGAGGAATATGAAATAAAAGATGATGATTCTTATGTGAGAAAAACTGTTGGAGTATTATTAGACACTGAAAACTTAAATAACGAATCGTATAATAACAATGTACTATCAGCTCTAAAAAGAGCTGATAAAGATTTTGATATTAGAATAAAACTTGAGAAACCAAAGACTTCTAAGAATTTTAAAGAAAGTCTAGAAAAACTACATAAATCTGAACCAGATTTGATAATAGCAGTTGGAGCTAGGTTTGCAGAGTTAATTAAAGAAGATGCTACCAAATATCCAAAACAACAATTTGCGATAGTTGACTATGCTTATAAAGTCCAACCTGCTAATGTAGTTTCAGTATCATTTCAAGATAATTCTACTGGATATTTGGCAGGTCTTATTGCAGGTAAAATGACTGATACTGGTAAAGTAGGTTTTATAGGAGGTGTTGAGGGTTCTAGTAGGGATAAGTATGAATCTGGATTTAGGAAAGGTCTAAAAACTTCAAATAAAAATGCTGAGTTATTAGTTAAATACTCAAATGTATTTGAAAATCCTGAGTCAGCTAGAACTATTGCAAAAGAAATGAGAGATTCTGATAGAGATGTTGTATTCTCAGTTACAGAGGATGATAGTAAAAGAGCTATTCAGGTAGCAAGAGAAAATGGTGGCCAAGTTATAGCTATTAATAAAGACCAATATGATATGGCACCAAACAATGTAATAAGTTCAATTGTAAAAGATGTGGAACAACCAGTCTATGAATTAATAAAGAATGTTATAAAAGATGGTTTTCATGGAAGTAAAGTAATGGAATTTAAAATAAAAGATGGAGAAATAGGATTAACTCCAAATAGTAGTAGAAATATACCACCAGATGTTTTAGAGTACATAAAAAAAGAGTATAACAAAGTGAAAGATACATATTAATAACTGTTTTAAAAGTTTATAAAAATGCACTTTATGGGTGTAAGTTAATTATAGAAAAGTCTAATAATAGGTGTGTTAGCAGAAAAATTCTGCTACACACTTTATTTATTTCAAGTAAAAAATTTATCAAAAAAAAGAAAAAGGAGTAAAAAATGGAATTTACAAGAGAGCCATTTATAATAGATGACGATTTGTGTCTAGCTTTGGTGGACAAAAGAATTAGTTATCTAATGGAAAATGAATTAAAATTAAGAAATATAGAGATAATAAAAACAATAGAATGTAAAGAATTATATGAAAGCATAAAATATCACCCAGATATATGTATTTGTAATTTAGGAAAAGGAGATATAATTGTTGCGCCGAATGTATATAATCAATACAAAGAGTTATTAAGTAGATATAAATTTAATATAATTAAGGGAGAAGCTAATTTATTAAATAGATACCCTTATGATATACCTTACAATATTGCTATAGTTGGTGACTATGCTATACATAACTTTAAGTACACTGATAAAGTAATATTAGATTATATTGAAAATAATAAACTTAAAAAGATAAATATAGAGCAGGGCTATTCTAAATGCTCAATCTGTATAGTAGATAGAACATCTATAATAACATCAGATAAAGGTATTTGGAAAAGCATGAAGAATACAGAAATAGAGTGTTTATTAATAGAAAAAGGTCATATAAATTTATTTGAGATGAATTATGGATTTATAGGTGGATGTACAGGGTTAATTTCTAAGGATAAACTAGCTTTTTGTGGAGATGTTAAAAAACATCCTGACTATGAACGTATAAAAAGTTTTGTAGAAAGTAAAAACAAGGAGATAGTTACACTTAGCTGTGAGAATTTACTAGATATAGGTTCTATAGTTCCTCTCATGACAAGAAAGGAGCGATAACTTTGGTTGAGAAGGATAATATTTCTTCTATGAAATTTTTGAGGAATAATAATGTAAACGATAGATTAATATATACGAATGACATTGTAGAAGTAGTGATAGATTCTGCAAAGCAAGAAGTATTAAATAAAAAAATACTTAATGGTACTAAAACTGAACAAAGAGCTCTAAATATTGATGAGATATCAACAGAAATAACTAGTATGATAATAAGTATAATGAAAGAGAAACTTTTAAAAGAATACATTCTAAAATGCTATGGGCGTACATATCCTGAAGATAAAAATAATATATACATATATTCACTGAACATATTTGCTAAAAAAGAGATTTTTATGAGAGAAACAGTATTTACAAGGGTGAGAAACTATATAGAGGAAAATGATTTTATAAACGTAGAAGGTTTTATTAGATTTAGAATGCGAGAATTTATGAAATATATTTCTGCTATAGGTGATATTGCAGTTGAGGAGTATTTAATAAAGAAAGACCAAGATGAATTTATAAGAGTCTTAAAATACTTTATAGATACTCAAGAAGAAAAGATTGATTTGCTAAAAGTTCATATAATGGAAGATAATACATTTATTTTATACGATAAAAATGGAAACAAAATAGACAGTATAGATGATGAAGAAATCATAAATATGGTAATAAGAGAGAATTTAAACTATGAGGACTTTTTAATAAGTACCTTATTAACTTTATGTCCTAGAAAAATAGAAATATTAGATTTATTAAATAATAATTGCTCAAAAGAAATTATAGATACTGTAGAGGCAATTTTTGAAAATAAAGTTAGTATAATTATGGAGAATTAGGAACTAAAGATATAAAACTAAAAAAATTCTTTTTAAATCGACACAAAAGACTTATAATTGTATATAAAGCTATAATATAGCTAGGGCTATTAACTATAAAAAATATCTACTGATTAAGTGTAATATAGCTGACAAATATACAATTGATAAGGAGAAATTTTATAATGGATAATTTAATTAGGATACTGATATTAGCTGTTATTGGTGGATTTATAGGTTACGTTACAAATGTAGTTGCTATAAGACTAATATTTAGACCAATAGAGCCTATTAAAATACCTATTTTAAATATAGAAATAGTAGGGCTTATACCAAAGAGAAGAGCAGAAATAGCAGCCAATGTGGGAGAAATAATTCAAGAAGAATTTCTTTCTATGGACGAAATACTTGCAAATATCATTACTGACGAAGATAAGGAAGAAGTTGTAAGATACATAAAAGCAAGGGTAAAAATTATAATACATGAGAAAGTCTCATTTATACCAAGTGGCATAAAAAACATGATACAAGACTATTTAGGAGAGATAATTGAGTCTGAAGTTAAACAGAGTATAGATGAATTGAGTAAAAATATAATAAATAAAGCAAATGAACGTATAGATATACAAAAAATGGTCGAAGATAAGATTAATGAACTAGATTTATATGAATTAGAAGAGATAATAATAAAAATAGCTAAAAAAGAATTAAAGCATATAGAATTTTTAGGTCTTGTTTTAGGTTTTTTAATAGGTATAGTTCAAGGTTTGGTTACTATATTTATTTAAATATACAATAATTAGCTATTGTACTTAAGTATACAAAAACTAAAAATTAACTTCAATAAAAATTAATTTTAGTATTTATCTAGTCATATCTATCATGCATGTAGATATATTTTAAAAATTTAAAATTGGTGAAAATATTATAATATAACTATAAATCAAAAGATTAAAGTAATATAAAAATATTAGAATATTGATTTAGAGTTGATTAAGATGAAAAATAATGGGTAATTATTATATTACATTAATGTTGATTGATGTATAAGTATCTGTTATAATGAAAATATATTAAAAATCATAGTGTTGAAGAGGAAGAGTAGAGTAGAAACCATTCTCAGAGAATTTGGGTCTATGGCTGAGAGCCCATGTAACAGGTCTATTTGAAAACTACCTTGGAGCTGAGTTTATTAGCAGTATTTGTATTTATACTATATGTGAAAGTGCTCGGGTGACGACCTTATAGTCATCAAGAGGGTTGTATATACTTGTATACACCAACTTGGGTGGAACCGCGAATTAATATCGTCCCAAACATATTTGGGGCGATTTTTTATTACAAAAAATCTAAAAATTATTTCAATAAGGAGGAAAAAACAATGATTAAAGTTGCTTTAAAAGATGGCTCAATAAAAGAATTTGAAAGTGCTATTTCTGTTATGGATGTAGCAAAATCCATTAGCGAAGGATTAGCTAGAAATGTGGTAGCAGCATCTGTGAACGGAGAGGTTGTAGGTATGGACCACATTATAGATTCTGATTGTGACTTAAATTTATTTAAGTTTGAAGATAAAGAAGGTAAGGAAGTTTTTAGACATACATCAGCACATATATTAGCTCAAGCTATAAAGAGACTTTACCCAGAAGCAAAACTTGCTATAGGGCCAAGTATAGAAAATGGATTCTACTATGATATAGATTTAGACCATAGATTAGTTCCAGAAGATTTAGAAAAAATAGAAGCTGAAATGAAAAAAATAGCTAAAGAAGATTTAAAAATAGAAAGATTTGAACTTCCTAGAAATGAAGCTTTAGAGCTTATGAAAGAACAAGGAGAAGACTATAAGGTAGAACTTATATCTGATTTACCTGAAAGTGAAATAATATCTTTCTACAAGCAAGGTGATTTTACTGATTTATGTAGAGGACCACATTTACCATCTACTAAAAAAGTTAAAGCTGTTAAATTACAAAGTGTTGCAGGTGCATACTGGCGTGGCGATGAAAAAAATAAGATGCTTCAAAGAATCTATGGAACTTCTTTTGAGAAAAACAAAGATTTAGAAGAGTACTTACATTTATTAGAAGAAGCTAAAAAGAGAGACCATAGAAAACTAGGTAAAGAATTAGGATTATTTATGATACCTGAAGAAGGTCCTGGATTCCCTATGTTCTTACCAAAGGGTATGGAACTTAAAAATGAACTATTAAAATTCTGGAGAGAAATACACAGAAAAGCTGGATATATTGAAATAGAATCTCCTATTATATTAAATAGAAAATTATGGGAGACTTCAGGTCACTGGTATCATTACAAAGAAAATATGTATACAGTTAAAATAGATGATGAAGATTATGCTATAAAACCTATGAACTGTCCTGGAGGATTAATTTACTATAATTCTCAATTACACTCATATAGAGATTTCCCAATGAGAGTTGCAGAGCTTGGTAGAGTTCATAGACATGAGTTATCTGGTGCATTACAAGGATTAATGAGAGTTAGAGCATTTACTCAAGACGATTCACATATATTCATGTTGCCAGAGCAAATAAAGGATGAAATAAAAGGAGTAGCTAACCTAATAGATGGTATCTACAAAACTTTTGGATTTGAATATAACTTAGAGTTATCTACAAGACCAGAAGATTCTATGGGAAGCGAAGAAGAGTGGGAAGCAGCAGAAAATGGATTAAGAGAAGCTTTAGAAGAATTAGGTCTACCATATACTATAAATGAAGGTGATGGTGCATTCTATGGTCCTAAGATAGACTTCCATCTAAAAGACTGTTTAGGAAGAACTTGGCAATGTGGTACTATCCAATTAGATATGCAACTTCCAAGACAATTTGATAACACTTATATCGGACAAGATGGTGAAAAACATAGACCAGTTATGATTCATAGAGTTGCTTTTGGTAGTATAGAAAGATTTATAGGTATATTAATAGAGCATTATGCTGGTAAATTCCCAGTTTGGTTATCTCCAACTCAAGTTAAGATACTTCCTATATCTGATAAATTTATGGATTATGCAAATGAAGTTAAGAAAGAGTTATTTGATAAGGGTATAAGAGTTGAATTAGATGACAGAGCTGAAAAAATTGGATTTAAGATAAGAGAAGCTCAGCTTGAAAAAGTTCCATACATGTTAATAGTAGGTGAAAAAGAAGTTGAGGAGAATAATGTTTCTGTTAGATCAAGAGATAAAGGTGAAATAGGTAGCATTAAATTAGATGAATTTATAGCTAGTATTTCAAAAGAAATCGAATCAAGAGAAAGTATTATTCAAAACTAATATTTAAGATATTGATAGATAATATAAGTTTAATCGATATGTAGAAATTAAACTTATGAAAAGATAAATATAATTAGAGGTACAGTTAATCATATTTTTATGATAGTGTACCTCTAATTTTTTTGTTGTAGGTTAAATGATGTATTCATATGTCTGCTAATTTAGAGATGTATAAAAGATGCTTAAATTAATATAATTTATATGTTTTCTAATTTAGAGATGTATAAAGATGCTTAAATAATATATTTATATGCTTTCTAATTTAGAGATATATAAAAGATGCTTAAATAATATATTTATATGTTTTCTAATTTAGAGATGTATAAAAGATGCTTAAATTAATATATTTATATGTGTATATTAATTTAAATATATATAAAAGTTGTATAATTGTAAGTAAAGAGAGATATATAAAATTAAATAAAGTTAGTTTATGCAAATAAATTTGATATACTTATAGTTAACTTTGGAGGTGTGATATGAATACCACTATTTTGTTTTTTAATCAAATAAATGAAGATAGCTTTAATTTAGTTGGTGGGAAGGGGTTTAATCTTGGCAAAATGACTAAGAGAAACCTACCTGTACCAGAAGGATTCAGTATAACAACAGATGCCTTTTACAAGTTTATAGAACCATTAAAAGATAATGACTTATTTAAACAATTAGATAATGTAGATGTTGATGATTTAGAGAAAATTCAAGAATTGACTAGTAGTCTAAGAGATTTAATCATAGAAAAATCACTTTCAGATAGTATAAAACAAAATATAAAAGAGGCTATAGAAAGCATTGGAGAAGATGATTTCTATGCAGTGCGTTCTAGTGCAACAGCAGAAGATTTGCCAGATATGTCTTTTGCAGGTCAACAAGATACATATTTAAATGTACATGGATTTGAAAACTTAATTGAAAATATAAAATATTGTTGGGCATCACTTTATACTCAAAGGGCTGTAGTATATAGAAAGAAAAATAATTTGAATGAAGATAATGTATTAATTTCTGTAGTAGTTCAGAAAATGGTCGATTCACAAAAGTCAGGAATAATGTTTACTGCTGACCCCATTAACAATAACTATAATCATTTGACTATTGATGCAGGTTTTGGACTTGGTGAAGCTTTGGTAGGAGGATTAATAACTCCTGACTTGTACAAAGTAAATAAAAACGAAAATAAAGTTATAGCAAAAGAAATAAATGCGAAGAAGTTAGCCATATACAGAAAAAATGATGGTGGCACAGAGCAAATCTTACTTGATAAAAATAAACAGAAAGAACAAGTACTTTCAGAACGAGAGATTTATAATGTAGCACAACTAGGACATGAAATCGAGGAATACTATCAGACTCCACAAGATATAGAATGGGCAATTGACGAGAGTGGGAAAATATATATTTTGCAAAGTAGAATGATAACATCTCTATATCCTAGAGTCGAAAATAGTAATAGAAATGGAAAATCTCAGGTATATATATCAGCAAGTCATATTCAAGTAATGACAAAACCAATTAAACCTTTAGGTCTTGATATATTCAAAAGAGTAATGCCTTTTGATAGAGTCGAAGAAGGCAGTAACTTCAAGATAATGAGTCAAGCTGGAGGTAGACTCTATGCCAATTGTACAGAAATACTGAGATTACCAATAAGAGATAAGATAATCAAAGATTTAATGCCCAATGTAGACTATCTTGTAGCAAGTGCACTTGGAGAATATATTGAAAAATATCCTTTAAAGAAAAAACTGCCTTCTAAAACTACATTAAAAATGGCAAAGAATTTAATAATACCTATCTTAAAAATCTCAAAGCAAAATTATGCCTTTGATAAAAAACCAGATGCTCTTGCAAGTTTAGTGGAGTTGAAAGAAGAACTTATTTATGATGTGTATAGAAATATAAACAAGGGAAATGATTTATGTGAAAAGATTGTAATCGTGGAAGAGTTATTATCTGCTTTTATATTTAAGTTAGCAAAGCAACTTATACCAAATGTAGCTCCAGGAATTTTAAGTGATAGAAAACTTAGAAATATGCTTGAAGAATTAGATTTATTGTACTTAGAAGATAGTTTTGTAAGTGGACTAGAAGGAAATATTACTACTGAGATGGGATTAAGAGTAGGTGATTTAGCTGATTTAATAAGGAATAATCTAAAAGAGATTGATATATTAAATAAAAATCCTAAAGGTGCTCATTTATTGCTTTTAAAAAATGGTAGTGATGAATTAAAGAGTGAGTTAAGTGATTTTTTAAGACAATTTGGTATGAGAGGAATTGGAGAAATAGATATAACAAATCCTCGTTATCAAGAAGATTTCACTCCAATAAGTATGTCTATATTGAATAATATAAATACATTGGAAAAAAATGAACATAGAGAAAACTATCAAAGATTGATTGAAAAATCGAGTGAAAGTGAACAATTAATTTTGGAAGCTTATGAGAAGATAGGTAAAGATGATTTAGTCAAAAAAGTTAAGAATCATCTAAATAATATAAAGACTTTCTTGCCTTTACGTGAATATGGAAAATATATTATAGTTGGTGTATTTAATGAAGTAAGAAAAGTAATTGATGAAGTAGGGGATAAATTAGAAAAGGATAATTTACTTGATAATAGATATGATATATTTTATCTAAACCTTGATGAAATATATCAAGCATTAACTGAAAAAGTAAATTTCAAAGAAAGTATACAATGCAGAAAAATAGAGTATGATAAATATGAAAAACTGAATCCACCAAGGGTAATTACAAATGAAGGAGAGATATTCTCTGGGAGTTATTCAAAAGAGGGGGTACCAGAAGGAGCATTTGTTGGTATGCCAGTATCAGCAGGTATCTATGAAGGATATGCAAGAGTTATATTGAATCCAAATAACGACAGTTTACAAAAGAATGAGATTTTGGTGACTAAATTTACAGACCCTGGTTGGACGCCACTTTTTGTAAATGCGAAGGGGTTAGTACTTGAAGTTGGAGGGCTTATGACTCATGGTGCAATAGTATCTCGTGAGTATGGTATACCTGCTTTGGTGGGAGTGGAAGATGCTACAAGTCTGATTAAAACAGGAGATTATTTGAGAATAGATGCATATAAAGGATATGTTGAGATTATATGTAAATAGAGTGAACTTAGTAGAGTATTATAGGAGAGACGTTTACTAGTGAAAATGAATGAGGCAATATAAAATTATGATATATAAAAACACTTCTATGAGTATTTGATTTATCAATAAATAATAAATCTACCATAGAAGTGTTTTGATTTTAATAATAAAAGTGTTTTTCTCATAATAATAAAAATATTTTGGTTGTAATAATCATTTTATCTAATTCTTGTTTTTTAGAATAGTAAAATTTCCACTTGTAGCACTTACATAGAAATTTGTAGCCCCATTTTTATAAGTGTATAAATCATCGTGACGATTCAATTCAAAGTCACTATTTAAAGAACTAGAAATCTTATCAAAACTTAAAGTGAATCCTGGATTATCAGGAATAGATAAATCAATATTGGCAGAAGTAGTCTCGTAGTTTAGAGAAGACAACATTTTGTTAGATATAATTTTTGCATCACCTGAAGTTGATTCTGCTTTAATATCAGAAAGTGTTCCAGATACATCCATTCGTCCAGAAACTGTACTACAGACAAGGCTTTTATTATTTATATCTTTTAAATTTATATCACCACTAGTTGTATCTAAATTTAAACTATCAATTTTGCCAGAAAGTTGTATTCTGCCAGATGTTGATGTAAATGTAGCGTCTTTACTATCTAGTTTTGTTATATCAATATCACCACTAGTTGTGTCTAAGTTTACTTTATTAATATTACCAGAAAGCTCTATTATGCCTGAAACCGTGCTAGCTTCCATTATATTACCTTTTATGTAAGTACTATATATATCTGCTGAAGTAGTAGATAAATTTATTTTATCATAAAGCTTATTAGGCAAATACAGTTCAAGTATTGTTGGTTTTGGAAGATTAACTCCAATAAAGAATTTCTTTGCTGAATTATCATCTATAGAAAGAGAATTTCCATCAACCTTTATCTTCGCAAGTTTTTTCTTTGAAAAATTAGAAGGAGTTTTTTGAATTAATTTGATTTTATTAGAATCACTTTTCTTAATTCTAACTTCACCTGAAATCCAGTCAACATTAATATCGTTTATTTTATCTGAAAAACTTTCATTTTTAGCTACTATATACTTATCATAGTTGTATTTAGAATGTAAATTATTAAAAGAAAGATTAAAAGAATGCGAGAATATGTTTCCTATAAGAAGAAGGATAAATACTATAGAAAGTGATATTGCAACGATACTCCATACTAAAATCTTTGTTTTTATGAGTTTTTTATTCATGTTTATTATCCTCCTTTGATTCACTTAGTTGTATTATTCCTTTAATAATCTCAACACCAGCAGAACCTATTATAAATAGTATCCATGAAAAAGACCAAATATTAAATAGCATGCTTGTGATTAGATATATAGCAACTATTATAATCCAATATGCGCTAATAAATGATTTGTAAGCCGGATTTATATCATCATAATTTGTTTTAAATTCTTTAAATTCTTTTGTTGAAGTATCATTATATAGAGCATAGTTTGGTTTTGTCATTTGATTATAAACTAGTAGTCCTACTCCAATTGCTATTAATATAAGCATTAAAAGAATCCCTAGAGTTGGCTCTATACCAAAGCTCACAATTGAGACTACAAACAAGAAAGGGCTTACTATAAAAAGAGCAATTGCTATTGATGCTCTTAAGGCTCTTTTCTTTTTTTCCTCAATTAATTCAGAAGGTACAAAATATGGTTCTTTAACACTTTCAATTAACTCAGATAAATCTCCAATTCCTGAGATTACTGAATTATATGCTTCTTGTTCTGTTTTACCATCTTGTATTTGGTCATTGTATTTTTCTTTTAGATTTTCAAATAATTCATCTTTAAGTTCTTTGACTTTTTTTGTTTCATTAATTCCTGTAAAGCTATTATCAATATAAGTACGTATTTTATCTAACATATTTTCACCTCCTAAATTAATATGTCTATTAGTGCTTTTGTATTATCCCATTCTTCATGGCTTTTTATATATTTTTCTCTGCCTATGTTTGTTATAGAATAATATTTTCTTCTAGCTCCAGTAGCTTCATCTCCCCAATAAGAGGTTATTGCACCAGACTGCTCAAGTCTACGAAACGCTGTATATAGAGTGGCTTCTTTTAACTCGTACAATCCATTGGTCTTTTCAAGTATAGATTTATTAATCTCATAACCATAACTGTCTTTTTCAAGTAAATGTTTTAAGATAATTGTTTCTGTATGACCTCTTATCATGTCAGATGCGATTGTCATGAACATCACCTCCGATTAAATATATAATACTTTGATATACCTCGCCTGTCAAGGTATATCATGAGAAAAAATATTTCATAGTGTTATTGAGCTAAATTTTATGATTTATTAGAAAAAATATGTATTAAATAGAAATATTAAAAATCTAGACAAAGAATATTAAAAAAATAAAGAAAAAGTATGGAAAGTATAAATAAAAGAATTGAACAAAAAATTTAATGTAAATTAGATTTATTTGACATAATTTTCATATACTATTTACTACAACTGTAGTAAATAGTATAATAATTGTAATATGTTATATAAAAAAATATTTTGTAGGAATTAATATAATAGGAGAGGCATTATGACTAATTCGAGTCTTTTTTGGAATGTTTTTATTGCAGTATCTTTTATGATAGAGTGGTTTGCGTGTAAAAAAATATTAGATTATACTAGTGAACAAAAATTTTGTGGATATAAAATAAATCTTTGTATGTTAGTAATAGTTGTTTTTGCTAATATTCTTTATTTTTTTAATATACTTCCAGATTTAAGAATAATAATATCTTTAGTTATAACAATTGTATTTTATAAATTATTATATGAAGTTAAGTTTATAAAATCTATTTTAATATCTTTAATGTATTGGTTATTATTGATAGGAATAGATGCTTTAAGTATGACTCTAACTATATGGATGAATTCAATTGATGATATGTCTAAGTTATTAACTGAAAACATCTATAGAATTGAATCAGTTTCTTTAGGAAAGATAGTTTTAATTTTAGTTTTGTTTGTCTATAAGATATTTAAACAAAAGTCAGATGTAGAAATAAGTAAAACAACTTTAATATATACAATTATACCAATGATAGCTAATATAGTTTCTTTTTTTGTAATCTTTAAATATGTATTTAATCCATTAACAGCAACTTTGATTCATAGTTATGAAATTTTAATCGTATCAACAATACTTTTTTTATCCAATATATCATTGATATTAATTACTATAAAGCTACAAAGAGACGGTAAGCTTATCTTAGAAAATAATATGATTAAAAAAATTGGAGAGATGCAAAGTACATACTATGAAAATATGGAGAAGAAATGTTTAAAAACTAGATTATTAAGCCATGATATGAAAAATCATATTTTATGTATTAAAGCTATGATTGATAGAAATCTTGATGTGAGTTTATATTTAAATAACTTACAACTAGAAATTCAGGATAATAATATTACTTTTAATACAGGAAATATTATATTAGATGCTATATTAAGTGATAAAAAAGAACTCTGTGCTAGAAATAATATAGAATTTAATACAAATATAAATTTCTCACATTGTGATTTTGTTGATTCAGTAGATATATGTCATATATTTTCAAATATACTTGATAATGCTATAGAAGCATGTAACAAAATTAAAGATGGGACTAAAGAAATAACGCTTAAAGGAGATATAAAAAATTCTTTTTACTTTATAAGAGCTGAAAATACAAAAGTTAATAACATAGTTGTTAAAAATAATAGTTTTATAACTGATAAAGAAGATAAGTTCCAACATGGTCTTGGTATAAAAAGCATTAGAAGTGCTGTAGATAAATACGATGGTACTGTGGTCATTGAATATGATGATAAAAAATTTATTGTTAAGATTGCTATGCCAATTAAACATGTAAACAAAGAAAATTGTATAGTGTAAGAAGTATATATGCAATTAAATTAATATGAAGATAATGTTAATTATAAATATAAAGAATTAGGGGATAAAGTGATGATTAAGAATTACTCAGAAAAAATGGCTTATATTTTAATGAACAATAACTTAATTGAAGATAGTGAATTTAATATATATTCATATGGCTTTGAAGTGATGATTGCATCTTTTATAAATTTTTTGCTAGTATTAATTATTGGATTTATTTTTAATAAGTTTATACATACAATATTTTTTTTAGTATCTTACTGCCTTCTTAGACAATTTGCAGGAGGATATCATGCAGCAAATCATAGAAATTGTACATTTATGTTTTTATGCATGTTTTTGTCTACAATAATATTTTCTAATATAATGATTCATATAGAATCTGTTCAAACAGTTATATTAGTAGCTTCAGTTTTTAATTATATAGGTGTATTTATTTTGTCTCCAATAGAACATAGAAATAAGCCTTTAAATCTAAGAGAGAAAGCAATATACAGCAAAATATCAAAATTACTAGTAACCATATTACTAGTTATTGTAATTATTAGTGTAAAATCTGTTAATATGATAGATTATTCATTGTATATATCATTTGCAATGTTTTGGTCAAACATTATGTTGATTTTAGCAAAATTTAAAAGTGAGAGGAGTTAAAAAATGAAAAAATACGCATTACTTATGATGAAATGTTTAGGTTTTTTATCAGTGATTACACTTTATTTATCTGCAAATACTACGTGTACATGGTATAATTGTCAACCTGAAGCACCAAAGGATTTAAAAAAATTTAAAAAGATTTAGATTAATTTTAAATACATAATATTTACACCTGTATATTATAAAAAGAGGCTTTCTTAAAATAGGGATAAGCCTCTTTTTCATTGTTAAAACGATGAAAATATGTTTAATTTTATACAAAAAATGAGTGTCTCATGAACTAAAACATTAATTTTGAGACACTTTTTATTTTACTAAAAGGAAACCTATAAAAATTTAAAAATAAATAATTGCAATTTTATAAAAAGTTCTCATCTATTATATTTATAGGCATTTATTTAATTAATTAAGCTTTACTATATTAAATATCTATGTATGAGAGGCTATATCGCCATTTCTGGGATTAAGCTTCTCATAGCTTCTATAGTTGTTTGAATAAGCTTATCAAGTTCCCAGCCAAGCATTTCTGCACCACTTCTTATAACATCTCGAGAACAGCCAGCAGCAAATGACTTATCTTTAAATTTCTTTTTAACAGATTTTAATTCTAAATCAGAAACACTCTTTGAAGGACGCATTATTGCAGCGGCACCAATTAAACCAGTAAGTTCATCTATAGCAAATAATACCTTTTCCATAAACTGTTCTGGCTTGACATCTGAGCCAGTTAGTCCATATCCATGACTTACAGTAGAATCGATTATAGATTTATCTAAATCAAGCTCTGTCATTAGTTCTCTTTGCTTAACACAATGTTCATCAGGATACATTTCAAAATCTAAGTCATGTAAAAGTCCAACTACTTCCCAAAATTCTACTCTCTCAGGGTCGTATTCTTTTGCATAGTATCTCATAACTCCAGATACGATTTGAGCGTGTCTTATATGAAATTCTTCCTTATTGTATTTTTTTAGTATTTCCCATGCTTGTTCTATATTTGGCATGTAACTCATTTTTATCACTCCTCTAGCTGAATATTTTGAATTTTTATAAAGTTTATTTTCCATTGATTATATCAATCAATTTCCAATACGTCAACACACTGATACACAATTTTGCATGTAAATTCAGAAATTAGTGAAAATTGAATTTTTATGTCTGGTTTTTAGGTCTAAAACCTTTCTATTTAAATTCTGAGTATCTAAATTTTTTCATTCTGTAATGTTATTTTCGATATAAACGCTATAAGTAATGTAATAAATCCTACTCCTATTATAATAATATACACTCTATCCGATAATAAATCGAAAAGTCTACCATATATAACCTGCCCAATAGGCATTGCGACAGATGTTCCTGCAAAAAGAATAGCCATAACTTTTCCTAGCAGTTCATTTGGAGTTTTTAATTGTATGATTGTTATAGCATATATTGAGATAAGAGTCGTTGTAAAAAATATTAGCATAGAGGATATAATAAAGATTAAAAATGGAACTGGAAATCCTGTATTTAATATAAATGGATAGACTGAAAATGCCATTGGTATAAATATAAGTGCACATATGATGAAACAAATATGTAAGTTGGTTATTTTCAGATGCTTTGAGAAAATACCAATACTCACAGCAGCTATTAACGAACTAAAAGAGATTGCTCCTTCTGCTACACCATATAGAAAGTTATTAGATTCCATAGTTATTTTTACTATATAGGGGATACCTACGATTAGCATAGAACTTAAAACTAGATTTATTGCCATTGCTAAAAAGAGTATTTTTAATGTAAATCTATTTTCCTTACATATATGGATAATACCATCTTTTATATCAATAAATATAGTTTTTATAATGTTGCCAGTTTGTTCTTGTTTAACAAAAGGAATCTGTATAAATATCTCCATAATTGCAGATAGAAAGAAACTTATACAACTGATAACGACAATTGCATTGATACCAAGGATACCATACAAAACACCTCCTAATACAGGACCTGCTATATTTGTAAGAGAGGCAACTCCAGCTACGATACCATTTGCATTTATTAAATGTTCATTATCTACTAAAATGGGTGTACTTGACTGAACTGTTGGTTGATACATTGTGCTTATTACTGAAAGTATGGTCATAATAATTCCTATAAGTAGTATTGAACCATTATCATTAAATAAGAAGAGTGATAAGATTAGTACTGCAACACTACTTGAAAAATCGAAAATAACCATTAAGTTTCTTCTGTTGAATATATCTGCAATAGCCCCACCAATAGGGGAGAATACTACAATTGGGATTGAAGATACTGCGAGTATCGTAGCAAATATTTCTGCCTTACCAGTCATATCAAGTATGTAGAGAGATAAAGCAAACTTGAGTATTGATGCACCAAATAATGAAATTATTTGACCTAATACCATTAAGTTAAAATTTTTATTAAAAGTATTTAATGATTTTACCATATATATACCTACCTATCTAAGATTATTAAAATATTTATAATGATTGCTATGACAGCAATGACTATAAGGAAGTTTTTTCTTGTTTTAATCCCTAATATTATTATAAATGCAGAAAATATTATAGATAAGATAGAGTAGAATGGCATGAGTTCGCTGCTAGGGTCTACTAGTTTTGTGTGGATATTTAGTTTATCATTTATTTTGTAAATAATATCATTTAGTTTTTGTATTAATTCAATCATATTACCCCTCCTAGTTATAAAGAAATGTTTAGAAAATTTATTTTAAATTATTACTCAAGTATGTGTTCTACAAGATTGTCTACCATAAAATCAAATACTTCAATGTAGTTATATCCAATATCTTCTTTTAGCAATAGACTTGAAAGTAGGGCATTGCAAACACCAAAGGCTTTTTCTTTCTCTATTTTTAATTTGAGATTGTATCTTTCAATTAAGTTGTAAAAACTTTGTACATTATTATATTCAAGTTGCGAAAGCATCTCTTTAGGCATCTTATTTAATAAAGAGATGTAATCAGCATTGTTTGGTGAATATAAGAATGGGTTTTTATCATATAATCGGTATAACATCTTCAAGGCTTTTGCAAAACCCTCTTTTTGAGGCATGTTACTTAAAATTTCATCTACTGATGATATAAGTTTGTTTTGAATTTCATTTAATACTTCAAAAAATAGCTTTTCTTTTGAATCAAAGAATGTGTAAAATGAACCCTTTGCAATTCCTGATTTCGAACAAAGTTCGTCAATGTTAGTTTTTTTGTATCCATATTTAGACCAGTGAATTTCACATTCTGAAATTAATCTTTTTCTAATATTATTTTTTTCTATTTCTGTAAAGCTTTTAGCCATATTTATCAATCCTCTCTATAAGTATATGTTATCTATAACTTAAAATATATTTTAAGTCATAGATATATGATATTGTTCATTTACAAATTTGTCAAGCTTGACCCTGACAATAAGTAATATTTTTTGCTACAATCTGTTATTAATCTCACATGGAAGCTGTTATATGAAAAGAGCCAATAGCCATAAGGGATGTTATTTATAGGTTATTGGCTTTATGTATTTATATCTTAGTATTTGATAGCTGGCAAATTTAATTGTTTTACAGTGATAAGATTTTCTTATTTATATTTGAGATTAGGATAGCGAAAAATTTTTAAGCACTATATTTTTCAGATTTCTAACCTTATTTATAATATTTTCGATTTGACACTATATCATTTGAACTAATATAAGGATTATGATATTTTTTGCGTTTTCGAGTGAAATAAGGGAAATTAATGGATTCTTTTGGACAAAAGGAAATGCAAGCCATACACTGACTACATTTATGTTGAAATGTTGGTTTACCATTTTGCATTATTATATTTTTGCAAGGGCATACTTTAAAACATAATCCACAAGAAATGCAATCATCCCAAACCTTGAAATATTTATCATTAGATGGACAATTTTTTATATAATGGTCCATTATTTTATGAAAAAGTGTATTTACTAAAAAATTGGGTTTTGGGTAGTTTCTTATTTCTTTTTGTGATATTTCTTTTGATATAATTCTAAGCTGTTCCTCCATTTTAGGGACACGTTTTTTAGGGTTAGGAAATGGTGGATACATGGCTACATAGTTAGCAACACTATATACTTTATTCCCATAAGATAAATTACACCCTTTTTCCTTGAGTAGCAATGCTAATTCTTCCATGCTTTTTCCGTTAATAAAAGCAGGCATAGAAATTGCAAATATATAGGCATCAGGGGATAACTCTAAATTTTTTATAAATTGAATTACAGTTTCTGGTATAGTCCAATGGTATACAGGAAAAATAAATCCTATTCGTTCAGCAGTCAATTTTGAATAATCAGATGGTGATGTTCTCATTGAGATAATCTCTGTATTATTAAGTTCTTGTGCGATTACCTGAGCAGCTCGCATACTATTTCCTGTTCCAGTAAAGTAGTAGATTACATTACGCATATTTTTTACCTCCAAAATCTGTTGAATAAGACTTGTAACAGTCTATTTTTTATTCTGAGTTTTAAACAGAATAGTGTTCTGTTAGGATTATATCATATATGCAAATTAGGGTCAATAATTAAGAGAATATCGTTCTTTTAATTGTATAATCTTGTCCTATTCTTGTTGACATTATGATATGTGTAATTATACCTTGAGAGAAATATAAGGGTGAAATAATGAGAGAATTATTTAAAATACAATGCCATTTAAAATACAAAAAATATAGATTATGAAAAAATTTTTTAAGGTAAACGTTTATTAAAAAAAGAAATGTTTACATAACGAATAAATGGCTATAATTTAAATACACAAAGTTATATCAGAGAGAGGAATAAAAATATGTTTAATGAACTTAGAACAAAAGAAAATGTATATAAAAATTTAATAAATGGAAAATGGGTGGAATCTAATTCAAGAAAACCAATAGAAATTTACTCACCAATAGATAATTCTCTTGTTGGTAAAGTACAATCTATGACAAAACACGAAGTAGATAAAGCCATTGAAAATACAAAAGAGAGTATAAAGGTATGGGCTGAAATGCCTGTATACAAGAGAGCTAATATATTCCATAAGGCTGCTGATTTATTGTTAGAAAATATGGACGAGATAGCTAATATATTGGTACTTGAAATAGCCAAAGATATAAAGTCTGCAAGAGCAGAAGTTGAAAGAACAGCAGATTTTTTAAGATATACAGCTGATGTAGGAAAAAATATGGAAGGTGAAGCTATCAGTGGTGATAACTTCCCTGGTGGAACAAGAAATAAGATGTCTTATGTTTCAAGGGTTCCATTAGGTACTGTTTTAGCGATATCTCCTTTTAATTATCCTGTGAATTTATCAATGTCAAAGATTGCACCAGCACTTATTGGTGGAAATGCAGTTGTATTAAAACCTGCCACACAAGGAGCTATTAGTGCACTTCATGTAGTAGAAATTATGAGAAAAGCTGGTATACCAGATGGAGTACTTAACACTATTACAGGTAGGGGTAGTGAGATAGGTGATTATGTTGTAACTCATAAAGGAATTAATTTTATTAACTTTACTGGTAGTACTGAAGTTGGTCAACATATATCTAAAATATCTAGAATGGTACCATTATTATTGGAGCTTGGTGGAAAAGATGCCGCTATAGTATTGGAAGATGCAGACTTGGATTTTGCAGCTAAGAATATAGTGTCTGGAGCTTATTCATACTCAGGTCAAAGATGTACAGCAGTGAAGAGAATCCTAGTACAAGAGAGTGTAGCTGATGAATTAGTGGAAAAGATAAAGCCATTAGTAGAGAAGTTAACGATTGGAAATCCAATGGAGGAAGTAGTTATCACGCCTCTTATAGATAATAAAGCGACTGATTTTGTTCAAGGTTTAGTTGATGATGCACTACATAAAGGAGCAAAATTAATAACAGGTAATGTCAGAAAAAATAATTTATTTTATCCAACATTATTAGACAATGTAAATGTTGATATGAAGATTGCTTGGGAGGAGCCTTTTGGTCCAGTACTTCCAATTATAAGAGTTAAAGATATAAATCAAGCAATTGAAATTGCTAATCAGTCAGAGTATGGACTTCAATCATCGGTGTTTACAAGTGATATTGATAGGGCATTTTATATTGCTGATAAGCTTGAGGTTGGAACTGTTCAAATAAATAATAAGACTGAAAGAGGGCCAGACCATTTCCCATTCTTGGGTGTAAAGGCATCTGGTATGGGAACTCAAGGAGTTAAGTATTCAATTGAGGCTATGACTAGACCTAAAGCAGTAGTGGTAAATGTTAAAGAGTTATAAGTAAATGACTAGGAATAAATAAAATGATTATAGAAAGTAACTAAAATAGTCAGAAATATAATAAAGTGGAGAATTTAATTCTCCACTTTATTTTTTAAACTTTCATTTTTTATGTAATATATCTCTTAGAATAAATAACTTTGTACTGATTAGTTAGAGGATTTTTGAAATAATTGCTTTTCAAAATCTTCTATTGGTAAAGGTCTAGAAAAGATATAGCCCTGTAACATATCACATTTTATTTCTTGTAAAAAGTCTTTTTGAAAACTAGTTTCTATTCCTTCAGCTACAGTAGTCATTTTTAGTTTCTTAGCTAACTCAATTATAGAGATAATTATATCTCTTTCACGCTCAGAATCTAGGCGTTCTGATTTAAAGAATGCGCCATCTAATTTTATAGTATCAACATAAATATCCTTAAGCATATTAATTGAGGAATAACCACTTCCAAAATCATCAATAGAGCATTTAAAGCCATATTTATGGATTTCATTTATTATTTCACTAAATACTTTAACATCCTCAAATACAATTGTTTCTGTAATCTCAATTTCTATAAGATTAGGTGGAATATCATATTTTTGGGCTATTTCTTTATATGAATTAATAAAGTTTTTGAATGAAAAATGATAGCGAGACATATTTACTGAAATATTTATAGTATTTAATCCACAATCAATCCATCTTCTTAAGGTTTTGCAGACTTCTTCAAAAACGTATAAATCTAACTGTACAATAAAGCCATTCTTTTCAAATAATGGAATGAATTCATTAGGAGGGATTATTTTCCCAACAGGAAGAATCCATCTAACTAGAGCTTCTGCACCACATATCGTTTGATTAGATAGTTCCAATTTTGGTTGTAAATAAACTTGAAATTCTCTCTTTTCAAGTGCTTCATACATTCTATTTTCTATACTTTTCTCTAGTATGAGTTTTTCCTTATCTGTTTTGCTATAAAAATTACAAATACATAAACCATGATTTTCTATATTTTTAGTTGCTTTACAAGCTACATTTGCTCTATCTTGGATATTTGTTATATCTAAAGAAGTATCATGAATTACATAGGCACCAGCAGTAAAGTAAAGCATGTATTTATAATCAGCATTATCATTGAATTTATTGATATATTTAACTATTGAGTTTAGTCTAGAAGTTATGTCTTCTTGATTATTTTTAAAAAGAAGAATGAAATTATCAGCAAAGATTCTAGTTACAAGCTCACCTTCATGTAAGTGCTCGTTTATGCAATTATAGATATATTTTAAAAGTTTATCTCCAGCTATATTTCCTGCTGAATCATTTATTAATTTAAATTTTTGCATGTTTAGCCATATAAGAGTATATGTATCAGATGGTGACTGTTCAATAACTTCTTTTACTGTTATGTTAAATTTAGTACGGTTCATACCTCCAGTAATTGGGTCAATAAAAGCTAATTCCTTTAATTCCTTATTATTTTTTTCAATAATCTCATTTTGTTTTACTAATTTTGTGACATCTGAATAGATTAAAAGATATATAGGTTTATCATCTTCCCAATCTATACATTCAGCCACAACTTGCATGTGAACGATGTCTCCATTGATAGTTTGTGGAGAAATAGAAAAACAAATGTATTTTCCATTTCTAAAATCACTATAGTGTTTATACACTTCACTAAGATAGCTTTCTGAATCTATATCTTTTAATAGGAAATTTACATTATCTTTAAAAATATCAAAGTATTTTTGGTTAGCATCAAGAAGTTGGAAACCAAAATCAGTAACCTTAAACTTAGCAATGAGACCAGGAAAATTTTTGTAAGTTGCAGTTTGCTCTATTTTAATCATCATTTGTTCAGTAATATCAATCATAACGGAATATGAAATAGGGCATCCATCAATAATTTCTCCTGTTAAAAATCCAAATAACTTTATCCATAATTTTTTTCCATTACGATGCTTCATACGACAAACATAGTCATATTTTTTTTCTCCATTAGAGAATTTCTTTTCCACATAATCTACAAGTGAATTCCAATCTTCTGGATTATCTTTGTAAAAAAGGTCACATTGATTATGAAATAGCGATTCATATTCTTCTTTTGTATAACCAAACATTTCATAATAGCGGTCATTAGCCCAAACAACAGTAAAGTGTTCATCTAATTGGTGTCTACTAACGCTTACATCTAACGCATTCATTAATAAACTATATTCAATATTTGCAAAATCTTCATGCTTTGACATTATTAGGACTCCTTTATAGCATATATTTCATAGAATATCTAAATTACCTAACTTAAATTGGATTTATTTTTAAGCTTATTTTTATACATTAAAGAATTCAATTTTGATATTAAAGTTTCAATATCAGATATACCATATCATTTAATTAATCCATAACTGGTAGAAATGGTATAAGTGTATCCATTAATGCTACTTAAGTGTCACTTAGTTTTGATAATTCATTATTGATATTAAGTGCTATTTTTTATATCTCTATACAACTTGTTTTATAATTTCTAATTTATGGCATTTTTTCTAAATAAATATTTTTTCAATGGAATATATATGATTGATGAATATAAGTATTTTTAAGGTTAGCAATATATTACTTTCGATTATAAAGTAATAAGTTAGAGTGTTTGTTGGTGAAAATGTAATCAGTATACTATCAAACAGTATATATTCTAAAGTAAACCAAATAAACTTTAAAAACAGACTGAATTCCATTTGATTTTGAGTTATTATATAAATGTGTTCTTTTATTTTATCTATAGGGTAACATAAGCTAAAATCTAAATTAGGTAGACTTAACATATCTACACTTTTTTGTTGTACATAATTGTATTATATCAGTAATATGCTATTTTACTTAATTATAACATCACAAAACTTAGACCATATATATGAATGGTCTATACTAATTATAGATTATGAATAAAAAATAAGCAACTATTTTAATTTATTAAATAAAAATAAATATAGATTATGAAAGTCAATAATTTTAATTTATTAAAGAGGGAAAATATGAAAAGAAAACCACAATATTCAATTGTATTTGAAGATATAATTAAACAAATTTATACAGGCAGAATTACTGTTGGTGACAAGCTTGATTCTATTAATAAGATGTCCAAAGAGTATATGGTATCAAAAAATACTATAAAAACAGTAATAAAAATGCTATTAGAAAAGGGTTTTATAGAAACCAAAGCTGGGTCTAGAGCAACTGTGATATACAATGCAAGTACACAACAATCAATTGAATCTGAATTATCATATGAGAAAATCTTGCAAATGTCAGATATATATCAAATTTTCAGTTTGATATTTCCTTCTATTGCTATTAATAATGTTAAGCAATTTACATCTAAAGACTTTCAAGAATTAAATGATATTATCAATCATATGGAAGAGAATAGTTCTGACACTTTTATAATTAGAAAACAGAGGATAAAATATATAAACAAACTAATAAGCAAAACAAATAATTCTCTGATTCAATATTTCTGCGATATTATTCAATATGATGTTATGATTTCACCAATGGATTATAGTGTCAATAATTTGGAGAACTGTTATGTTACTTTTTTTAGTAGTAAGTATATAGAGCAGGTAAGACAAAGTTATTTATATGGGTTAAATAGAGATTTTATTGAACTTAAGAAGTTATTGACTTACATGTATGAAAGTTGTAGAAAATTAACACTTAACATGATAAAAAAATATGTTTCAGAAGATAAGTATTCAAACAATTTTAAGTATGTATCATTAGAAAAAAGTTATTTGTATGACTTTATTGTTTCAGATATAATTTGTAAAATTTTTGAAGGAAATCTTAAAGTAGGAGACTGTCTACCATCAATTACTTCAGTAATTAATAAGTATAATGTATCTCTTCCAACAGTTAGAAGTGCATATAATGAACTAAATGAGTGTGGTATAGCTAGAACAATTAATGGAAAAGGAACTTATATAACACTTTTTTCTGAATATGCAGATGATTATATAAAGACAGAAAAAGGAGCTAAAAGATTGACACTGCTTTTAGAAGCTATGGAGTTTATTACAATTACCTTTGAAGATGTAGTATTTTTATTAGGTAGTAGAATGGATTATGTAGATATAGAGAATATAGAAGCTCATTTAAGAGGTTTACAAAATAGTTATAAAGAGTGTAAGGTATATCCAGACTTTGTTTTACTTTGTAAGATAATAGACTGTACACACATTTATGTAGTACAGGAAACTTTCAGACATTTAAAACAACATACGATATTTGGAATTTATTTAGAGAGATTCTTTCATAAAAAATATAATGAGATTTTGAAAACACGCTTTGATGTATGTTTCGAGATACTTACATATTTAAAAAAAGGTGATATTAAAAATTTTGCATCAGCTTTTTCTAATGTCTTTGAAGACTCTTTTCAAAGGTTGAAAAATGCTATATTTATATTAAGCCAATGATGATGGAATAGAATAAAACTTTATTAATTTATCATATTAACCATATTAATTCCCTACATAGCAACTTGAAAGTTTGAGTAAGACATTTTTATACCAAGTACATATGTAACAGTTTGTATTGGCTTAATTGGGTAGAGAGAAACAAAAACATTTTAAGGAGGGATATTAGCAATGAAAGAATATAAGATTGTAGAAGCTAAGAAGTCTCAAGCAGAAACAATAATGAATGACATGGCAAAGCAAGGTTGGGAAGTAGTTAGTGTAACATATTGGTATTCTTGGAAAATCTCTCTTGTGATTACTTTTTCTAAGGAAGTGTAATCATCGACACACAGGTTTAACAGAATCAATATATTTAAGTAAGGGATATTTTCTAAAGGTAATATTTGAAAATATCCCTTAGAGAGTTTTTTGTTTATATGTATATTTTTATGTAATAATTCGATTCCAAACGAGTAATTATAAGAAATATATTTCATTTTTAGATAAATATTTTAATATGAAAAAATATTCTAAGAAATTTTTACGACATTTTATCCTAATAGAATGATTGTTTTTTGTGTATTATATTATCTTAAATTATACAAGATTGTTTAAAAATGTTGATTTACTTGAATATTTATCCAGTTATGCATTTTGATTGACCAGTTACACGAAATATATTGAATATTAAGAAAATTAGTAATATTATATGGATAAATAAAAAAATATATAGGAGGTATTTTATATGAGTCTTTTTGTTGGTGGATGGTCAAAATTTAGAACTGTCGAGGAAGAAGATTTAAAAGTATTTAATGAAGCTGTAGGAATGTTAAAAGGTGTTGATTATGAAGCACTTATTGTTGCTACTCAAGTTGTTGCAGGAACAAATTATAAATTTATTTGTAATGCTACTTCAGTCACAAATCCTCCACACGATTATTTAGCAGAAATAGTAGTTTTCAAACCTCTTCCTTGTGATGAGCATGATGCAACAATTACAAGTATTAATGTAATTAAGTAATATTAATAGGAGCTAGGATATGAGATTAAATATAACGAAACAAAACACTCTAGAGGTTGAAAATAGTAAAAAAGAAGATGTCTATTTTGTAATAGTTGATAATGTTTTCTTTGAACGTCATGGTGATGTATTTAATAGTATCACAGACAATAATTTAAATAATTATAATGTAGAAATATTACCGACTAATAATATTTTCTTAGAATTAAAAATAACATCTACTAAAGATTTAGAACCTGTTTTTATTGTAGTTGAAGATAGACAGTATAATCACGGAAGTGTAATGTTTAAGCCAGTAGTGGTGTAATGTCTAAATTTCTTACAGAAGTATAACTATAATAAAAAGAAAAAAGTCTACAAATATGATAACTATGAAAAGATAGTGTTTAAAAATATAACAAAAAAATATAACTAAATAAATGAACTAATTAAAATAACTGTGTTGACAAAATCTATATTCTGCAACACAGTTATTTTACTAAATAAGATAGAAATTTATCAATTACAAAAGTAAAATAAAACCTTTTATTTAAATCAAAATTTATAATTTAGGGGGCAAATAAATGCTAGAAAATCAAAATCAACTTTTAGATGAAATAACACTCTTATTAGATGAAGGAAAAGTAGCGATAAATAAGGCACAAGGTCAAAATTTAATTCTAGTTCTTGGAGGTACAGGTTGTGGAAAAAGTACTGCAATTAATTATCTTGCGGGATGTGTAATGAAGGAAGTAGAAGATGAAGATACTGGTACATCATATATTGAATGTTTAGACCCTGTAGCAGAGATTGGCTCAGGAGCTGTCTCACAAACTCTATATCCGAATATTGTAGATATGAGAAAACCAGTGGAAGGAATGAATGCAAAATTATGTGACACTGCAGGATTTAGTGATAATAGAGGAGTAGCTCATGATATTAGTGCAGCAGTTTCATTAGGTGAGGTATTTAAAAATTCTGCATCTATATGTGCAGTAATTGTACTAATACCAGAAGCAGACATTTTAGACTCTAGACTTACAAAAGTGCTGGATTTATTCCAACAGTTAAATATGTGTCTCCATAAAGATAACTTTAAAGGAAGTATAACTTTTTTCATTTCAAAAAGCTTCTTAGGAAGAACAGAAAAACAATTATATAATATTATCAGAAAAAAATATGAACAGTTGTGTGAATCCTCAGAAAGTAATATAGATGAAAAAGCTTGGTTATTTGAAGAATTGCTAAAAGATAATGGCAAAAATATTCATCTTTGTAAGCCTCTTGTAGCTGAAGAGAGAGAGACTTTATTAAAACAAGCACTAGAATTAAATGAAGTCAAGGATAAGACATCAGCATTCCAATATCCAATTAGTTCGGATGCAAGATTAGTTTTAGATACATTAATAAAAGAGATTCAAAGTAGTATAGTATCTAGTTTAGAAGATTATGTGAAGGCATATACAGAAGACTTTATTAATGTTATTGAAAGAATAACAATGATTCGAGAAATATCAACATATGATAGAGTTGTAGGGACATTTAAAAATTGGTTGGAAAATACATCAAGTCTTACTATAGACAAATTTATTAATGTGTTATCTAAAGAAAGTGGATTATTCTTGAAAGATAGTTGCATGAAGTTACAAAATAAGATAAAGGGAAATTTAGATATAATTGATGCCCTAAGTAAATATACAGAGAATGGAACTGGGGAAATTCTATTACCTTCTGTACACATGGAATCTATTATAGAAAAAGTAAGTAAAAAGATAATGGAGCAAAACTTCACTATAATAAGAAAGAATTTAGAAAAAGTTTTAGTTTCTCATGAAGTACAAAAACAAGTATTTACATTAAAAAATAGAGAAAAATTGATGGAAGTTGCAAATAAAAAGGATTATATGTATAGTGTAAATGATTTTGAAGAAATTTTGATGAATGTTACGACTGTACAGCGTGAAGAATTAGTAGACAGTATAACAAGATTAAATGCATATGGAGAAGAAGGAAACGAAATAATTAGAGAATTTGTAAGTAAATACATCTTAAATCCATTTATAGTAAAAACAATTAATATTAATGATAAGAAGTGTGTTGAAATAAGAGCATTGATTCCAAACTTAGTAATTAGTAGTGTATTGAAATATTTTAAAAATAGAAAAGTAGATGACAATACTACTACATTTATGTTCTTTGCTAAAGAGACTATTTATATGGATGATAACCTTGGAATGGAATTTGCATCAGAGAAAAATATTATTCTTTCTTGTAATAATCTCGATGTAAGTAGCAATGTAAAGATTAACGTAAGTGGAAAGAGTGGAGACCTTGTAGATAATTCTATGTATGGACAAAATGGTAAAGATGGTAGAGATGCAGGTAATATTTACCTATACATTAAGAAAGAAATTAGAAATTATCGCTTAACATTAATTGCAAATGGAGGAAATGGCTCTAAAGGAACAGATGGGAAACGTGGAGATGATGGAGCAAGTGGAGCTAATGGAGCAGATGCAGGATATACAAGTTATTTTGCTGCACAAATATTTAAGGGATATTTTGCAGAAGGCACAAAAGGTAAAAAAGGTGATAAAGGTGGAACTGGTGGAAATGCTGGAATAGGTGGAAATGCTGGTAAGAAAGGTAATATTTACTTCGTTTCAGATTCAGAAGAACAAAAAAATAGAATAATTAATCATTGTGATGTAACAGTGAGAGATGGAGAAGCAGGTCCAAATGGTGTACCAGGTTCAGGTGGATATGGAGGCAAAGGTGGTTATAATGGTTATAATACGCTTTCATTCTCTGCAAGTGGTATAGATAAGACTCTGTACTATACAGGATATTTTACAAGTTGGGATTATAAAATAGAGAAAGTATTTTATTATCGTGTAGAACTTAGTGGTGGAAGTTGGAGTGAAGGAAAAACAGGACCATCAAGAGAGTATGCTGAATATGGAGATAGAGGAGACAATGGAGGATTTAATGCACCAAATACCAAGATATCAACAGCCGTTTCAAAAGTAGAAGAAAGTCTAATTAAAGAAAAATATCAAAGCTATTGTTCTGAAATATAGAAAGGGATGGATATATGGCAAATAAACTTTATAGTGGAATCGTAAACCTTTTGGAAGAGGGAAGGGACACACTTGAAAAATATAACTTAAAAGAAAAATCAATTTTATTATTCTTAGGCGCTTCAGGTGTTGGAAAGAGTACTTGTATCAATTATTTAAAAGGTTGTGAAATGGAAGAAAAAACAGATGCAGAAACTGGACAAGTATATATTACTGCAAAAGATTCAGCTGTTGAAATTGGTAATGGTGTATACTCTAAGACGTTATGCCCAGAAGTTGTAGATGTTACAAATAGAGACTTTTCATTATGTGATTGTCCAGGATTTTTTGATAATCGTGGACCAGAATATATGATTGCAGGAGCAATGCTTGTAAGAGAAACTATCTTTACATCTTCAAAGGTGAAAGGAATGGTAGTTATTTTAGACTACCAGTCTCTACTTGATTCTAGACATACACTATTAATAGAAACAGCTAAAAACTTAAAAGATATGTTTAATGATTATACAAAGTATAAAGAAAATTTTTTCTTCCTTATTAATAAAATACCTAAGTCACTCAGTGATAAAGTAACTGAAGAGAAAATAAGAGCTATATTGAAGAAAGTAAAAAAAGACCTAGACAGTCAAGAGAAAGATTATGATGGTTACAAGGAGCTAGTATATCTATTAAATGTAATCTTATCAGACAATATATCTATCAAACTGTGTAATCCACTGGATAAAAAGCCAGAAGTATTATTAGATAAAATGAAAAATCTTCCTGGAAATTTTGAAAAGACAGATATGGGCTTGATGCTTACTGCTTCTTGTAAAATAGAAATACAAAAAGCTGTTGATGTAACATATAATGAGATAGAAAAACTTTTAGTTCCTTATATACAAAGTGTAAAAAAAGGTATAGAAGACTCTATTTCCATTTTACCTTCTATAAAAAGTCTAAAAGATACAGAATCACAGTTGGAGAGTATGTATACAAATCTATGTAGTAAAGTAGCTAATATTAGAGAACTTATGGAGTTTGTACAGGAACTTTCATATGGTGACGGATTACAAAAAGTTAATCTATTAGAAGAAGTACGCCTTCTCTTAGAACTAAATAGTTATTGTAGTGAAACTCACATTGTTGGCTTAAGCGAGCTATTAAAATCATTACTAAAGAATACATTAGAAGATGCATTAAGGGATATTAGATACTGGATAATAGAAGAGGAAAATAAGAAAGAAGAGGCCAAAAAGCTTGAAGATGCAGAATATAGAAGAGATAAGATTAGAAGTTGTACATATATAAAATCATATGATAAAGAAAATATACTTTCCATGTATATACCTATACCTAAGGTGAATTTATCAGATTTAACTGAAATAATATCTGGTTATCAACTTAATATTTTATCGTCTATATATATGTATGGAGATTGTGAGATAAAAATCGATTGTAATATGGAAAAAGAAGTTTTCTCAGGTAAAAACATTGTATTGTTAGCAAAAAAATTATGTATACCAGAAGGAACTCATTCAATTAATGTATCTGGTAAAGATGCAGAGCAATTGACTGGAGAAGACACTATTTATAATGGAATGAATGGAAGAGATGGTAATAATGCAGGAACTGCAGGTGACATTTTATTATCTTTTAAAGAGATAGAAAAAAAGGGAGAACTTAAACTTTATGTAGATGGTGGACTAGGTGGAAATGGGCAAGATGGAAAAATAGGAGAGACAGGAATAACAGGAGAAATTGGAGCAAATGCAAAGATAGGTTCTGAAAAAGAGTTGAAAGAATTTGCTAACGATAACGATACAAAATATTTTGTGATAAAAGCAGAAAAAGGAAAACAGGGTGGAATTGGAGGTACAGGTGGAGACGGTGGAAATGCTGGTCTTGGAAGTAAATCTGGACAGATTTATCTTCTTGGAAAAGCATCTGTACTAAAAGGTGCTATAAGTACAAAAGATGGACATCATGGTATGGCAGGAAAAGGAGGTTCTGGAGGAAAAGGAGGCTCTGGAGGTCTTGGAGGAATTAGAGGAATATATGAAGAAACAATAAGACGTGGAGAAGGGGGCGATTATAGTGATAGAAACTATTATTATTTTGATAGATATGTATTAAGTTACGCCTCAGACTCAACAGAGGTAGCAGATGATGGAGTAAAACTAAATGCTCTTTATGAAAAACATAAAGATTGGAAAATTAGCAAACGTGAAGATTCAGGTTCAGATGGAGCAGAGGGAAAAGAAGGGCGTTTTGGAAATGCACTAAAAGAAAAGGAATTATTAAAGCAAGAGTATTCTTTATCAATGGATATGTTCTTCTATGAGTTCTTTGATAGATTTGGTTTTACTGGAAGTAAGGGATATAGAAACCTTAAACTGTTATGTGCTGTAGGAATCTTAGAAGCTGATATTTTAGAACTTTCACATATTTATGAGATTTTTCATGCCGTTGAGAAAGTAGAGATGCAGTTAAATAAAGAAATACTTCAAAAGTACTTTAAATTTGAGAGCAAAAAGAAAGAACCACTTTCTATAGAAGATATGAATATAAAGAAAGAATTTTATCAAGAGGCAAAAGAGATTTATGAATATCTTATAAATAAATTGATGCAGTCTGATAAAATAGAATCTTTTGTAGCAGAAAAACAGAATTTTAGTGAATGGAGTATGATTTTATTTGCACTTGAGCAAAAGACTGCGTTCTATGTGCAAATGATAGAGGAAAATGAAATTGGAGGAAATCGTGTTACCGATATTCGTGCTTTAACAAATTACCTAGATAAGACCTTAAAAGAATTGGAACAAGGGCAGAAGGACAAATTAAAAGAGGGATATTTCAACACATATAAAGAAGGTATACTGACTCAAATTGAATCTGGAAATCAGCAAATAGAAGTTTTAAGAAATGAACTTGAGAATAAAATGATTTCTGTTTCTGCAAAAATGAATCTATTGATTCAAGAGATTCTAAAGATAAAAGAAGATGAAAAAGAAGATATAGAGAAACTAAAAGAGAAACAGAAAAAACTTGAGGAACAGATGAAAACACAGTTAATTCTTTCAGGGATACAGAGTGCGTTGAGCTTATTAACAGCATTTAGTGGCATTGGTCAAGCTTGTTTAGGGGCATTTGATAGTGCAAAATCTTTGAGTGAAAATCTTTCAGCTAAAGAAGAAGAATATAACTGGACTAACAGAATGGTTGAGTTCTCAGATTTTAAATTAAGTTCTGAGGGTATTAATGTTGTTCTTGGAGCTCAATTGAAGGATGATAGAAAGAATGTTTTAGAAAAAATGACACATAACTTAGCAGGTGTTGATGAAGGAAAAAGAGAGAAGTTTGACCAGATTAAAGATATTATAGTTAAGTCTGTAGATAATCCTGCATATGCAGAAAGAGATAGTGATATTCAAGCGGCAAGAAATGGATTAAGTGAAGACGAATATAAAGAAATCTACACAAAAATTGAGAAGAAACAAATAGGCATGCTAGAAGCAAATTATAGCAATAAACAACAAAAAGATAAATTAGCTGCACTAGAAAAGAGCAAACAAGCTGTTGAAAGACAACAAAAGACAGCTGCTATTAAAAATGCCTTAAGTATTGGTAGTTCTGCTTGTTCTCTTGTTAATACAGCAATTAGCGGTGTTAATAATTGTCTTAATGTAAAGTCTAGTTTTGAAAGTAAGATAGAGGTTGTAAAAGATGCAATTAAGGATAAAGAAAATAATATTAAAAAATTGGATGAATTAAATACTCAGATGGTAGAGTTTAAAGATAAAACTTTTAAAGAATCTATTGCGCCATTTGTAGAAAAATTTGATTAAAAAATAGCTACGCACACTTGTGACTTTAGTCGTGAGTTAGTAGCTAAAATAGTCAGCATATAGGGAAACTTATATGTAGAGATAGGATAGAACCTATCCAATACTACTTGAATTGCTGGAAACCCCTAAAGCTAACCAAACTAAAACATAAGGATGAAATAAACCTAAGTGTGAAAGTTACGAAAGTAGAAAAAATTGGTTAGATGGTATAAGGTTAAACCCTAAGTACTTTAAAATGGGCAATCAGCAGGTAAGCTCCTAAGTAGGAGAAACTTCAACGACTATTCCTCTTGAGGGAAGTACACTACAAGCCATTGGTAGTGGAAGTGGGTAGACCTTAACGGATAACGCCGAAGGATAAGATATAGTCTGTGCTTACATGAAAGTGTAAGAAGTTCATAAGAGAACTGCATAGGTAGTAGCGAACTTATGTGAACGACAACCTCAAAAATGATAAAAGTTAGGACTTACGGTTCTTACATATGTTATTTAAAAATAAATATAAAAACCTTTAAAATACTTGTTTAAAAAAATTGCACTTGTTAATATTAGGATGGGTGGAAAAATCAGAAAAACAAGTAAAGTGAGGTGATAGTAGTGGAAAAAGCATATAAGTTTAGAATGTATCCAAATAAAAAACAGCAAGAGTTAATTAACAAAACTTTTGGATGTTGTAGATTTGTATATAATAAATATCTTGCTAAAAAAATAGAAGTTTATGAAAGCGATAAAGAAACTTTTACTTATAAACAGTGCAGTTCTGATTTGACCAATTTAAAAAAAGAATTAGAGTGGCTTAAAGAACCTGATAAATTTTCACTACAAAACACCTTAAAAGATTTAGAAAACGCATATAAAAAATTCTTTAAGGAAAATACAGGATTTCCTAAATTTAAATCAAAAAAAACTAATAGATTTTCATATAGAACTAACTTTACAAATGGAAATATTATGTACTGTAGTCAATATATAAAATTACCTAAACTTGGTATGGTTAAAGTAAGGGATAAACAAATACCTCAAGGAAGAATACTTAATGCTACTATATCCAAAGAACCAAGTGGTAAATATTATGTATCATTATGTTGTACTGATATAGATATTAAAGCATTTGAAAATACTAATAATCAGATAGGTTTAGATTTAGGAATTAAAGAATTTTGTATCTCAAGTTGTGGAGACTTTATAGAAAATCCTAAGTATCTTAAGAAGTCATTAAATAGACTTGCTAAATCACAAAGAAAACTATCGAGAAAAACAATTGGTAGTTTAAATAGAAATAAAGCAAGATTAAAAGTTGCAAGACTTCAAGAACATATAGCTAATCAAAGGAAGGATTTTCTACAAAAACTATCTACTAAATTAATACAAGAGAATGATATTATTTGCATAGAGGATTTACAAGTAAAGAATATGACTAGAAATAGTAAACTATCTCGCTTAATTTCTGATGTGTCATGGTCAGAATTTGTTCGTCAATTAGAATATAAGGCTAATTGGTATGGTAGACAAATTGTAAGGGTAGGTAAATTCTTTGCAAGTTCACAAATATGCAATAAATGTGGGTACAAAAACGAGGAAATGAAGAATTTAAGTATAAGAGAATGGATTTGTCCTTGTTGTAATGAAACTCACGATAGAGATATAAATGCAAGTATAAATATACTAAAAGAAGGACTAAGACTAATAACAGTTTAAAATAAATAACTTATGTAAGAACCGTAGGAACTACGGGGATAGCCTGTGGAGAATTGGTAAGACATATTTCAGTATGCAAGATTCTATGAAACAGGAACCCTGTGACTTTAGTCATGGGAGGTTCAGAGTACAGTTAAAAATCAAGATATTTTCCAAAATGAGATAAGTAAGTTAAAGATGAAGGAAGTTTTAACTGAGTTAATTACAAAATTTGAAGGTCTAAAAATGGAAAACTCAGCAGAGATTTCTGGAATATTTAAAAAGGTACAAGATATAATGGAAACTCAGATTATCATTACTGATAAGATTGACAAGAAAAAAGATAACCTTGCAATGGGAGAATTAATTTATCAAATGTCGGATAGTGGTAATCAAATGAATGAATATCAGAAAAAACTTATTCATCAAATTGAATTAAATCAAGTTAGATACTTATGTCAGCTAGAGGCAGCTGCTTTTCAATTGTGGACATTCCCATTTGGAAGTAATATAGTAAATATCTTAAATAGATGCCATGTAGGGATTACAGAAGATGAAAATGAGGTTGTAAATCAAGCTAAAGAGCAAAATAGACAGATTAAAGATTTTCTAGACCAAGATACTTATCAATGGCAAAGAACAGATAATCATATTCTAAAAGTACCATTGGTAGGAAGTTTAGGTGGAAAGAGTAAAGTAGGATTTGAAAATACATATTCTTTATATACTTGTAGTGAAGAAGAAGTGAAGAAGCTTTTGACTGGGGAGGAAATTAACTTTGAGATTCCAGTAAATCAAAACTTTGATGCTATGAAATATGTAACTATTTATGCTAATATACCTAATCTTAGACGAAATATTTTAGATGATAGTGCAAAAGTAAACGTGCATATGCGTTTATACGATAGTGGATATTTTTCACTGTATGATGATAGAAAAGACGTCTATTATCAATATGTATTTCCACAAAACTATATTGATATCACACATGGTCTTGATGTTAAGTACAATGATTCAGACTCAATAAACTCAATATGGTCTTCAGTAGAAGATAAAGGAATAGAAAAGTTCAAGAATGCAGGATTAAATTCTGGGAGAAGCCCATACTCTATGGCTAAGGTTTCTTTGAAGTCTCATTTTAATAAAAAACTTTCTTATGATTTATTGACGAATGAACAGAAGAAGAAACTAGAATCGTATTTTAATACATCTAGTAAATACGCATGGAGTGAGAGTATAGATATATTGAAAAGTCTTGGATATGTTGATTTGAAAGGTGTTTTAGCAAAAAATTGGTCTGAAATCAAGAAAGATATAGATAATGATGGAGAGATTATGAAGCATTTTTCAATATTACAGGCTGATTTGTTGGAAAGAATTATTTATGAGCAGACTAGTATATTAAAAGCAAATATACCTGACTTGACGATTGAATTTGTAGGGTGTGGTATTTATGTAGAGTCTGAATTTAATTATCTAAAGCAAAATGAGTTAAGATGTTATGAGCAAAGATTAGTTAAAAATACAGTTGAGGAATAGTCTTTAAATAGGTATGAAAAATTTGAAGAAGTAAAATAAGTCTAAGGAAGTCAAAGTAAGTTAGAGAAATTAAGAAAAGTAAAATAAGTCTAAGGAAGTCAAATTAAGTTAAAGAAATTAAGAGAAGTAAAATAAGTCTAAAAAATGTGAAACGACCTTGAAGAAATTTATAAAAGCACTTTTAAATATTTTGTTTAAAAGTGCTTTTTTTAATATAGTAGCTCTTATGTAGATGATACAAATTTTCTATATTTATTTTCTATTTTAGAAAATTCTTGATATCCATTTCAAAAACTTAAAACTCAATAATAATGATTATTGATAGATTTGCAAAATTATAATTATTCTTAGAATATTTTATAACATATTCATTAAAGGTAAACTTTTCGGTAATGTTAAACATCACCTCTAAATTAATTTACTATTTTTGATTCTATTGTAGAAATATGGTATATCTACACACAACATACACAACAAGATGCACTTACTTGATTAACCCTTGTTTAAGTGCATCTTCTATTGCTTTTTTTATAACTTTGCTTGAGTTTGTAGCACCTGATATAGCATCTACATCTATTTTTTGCTCATTGAGTACTTCATCAATGACTTTCTCAGCTTTTTGACCTCTTTCATTTTTATGTTCCAATATATTGATGTTTGTAATTTTACCACTGTTTACAACAACTTCTACCTTAGCAGAGATAAGATTTACATTGCAATTCCCAATATAAGTTCCATCTTTAACATCAGAAAGCTTTATATTTTCAAAGGTCATATTCTTTACTGTCTGTTGATAGTCATGTACTCGTTTCATATAGATTCCAAAACATATAAAACCTATCAATAAAACAACAACAATAGTACGATAAATGATTTTTTTACTTTTAATTTTCATTTTAATACCTCTCAATTTTTTAGTTAAAATATTTGTATTTCTTTATTTTTAATATATATAATCACTTATTTGATGATGGAATTATTTTGAGATAGAGCGATAGAGTGTGTCAAATCCATATTTTAGAAATTCTTCTTTAGAGAGTTTGAGTTCTTGTTTTATATAAGCTTCTTTATTAGTTGCTGTTTGTATCAAACCAGATAACATTCCCCAAAATGAAAAAATAGTAGGCATAATTTTAATATCGTCTCTAAGCTCGCCTGATAGGATACCATAACTTACAAATTGCTTTATTTTATCGTTGATTTCCTCACCAACACGGAAAGTTTCTTTTTCTTCAGGTAAATAGTCTGTATTTTCAAAGTCAATGTTTATTTCGTCAAGAGCTATTTTGAAGTAAAATGGAAATTCTTCTTGGTATCTTAGTAGAGAATTGCAGATAAAATCATATCTTGCTCTCGTACTTTCTTGTTCTTCTAAAGAGTGGGTAATGTATGTATGTAGTTTTTTCATGCTTTCAAGTACTAGTACACCTACAATTTCTTCTTTGTTTTTGAAATATACATATATGGTAGCTTTACTATAGCCAGCTTCTTTTGCAATATCATCCATTGAAGTAGCCTCAATCCCTTTTTTCATAAATAAAGTTTGGGCTGATGAAGCAATGTTTTCACGATGTACACTTCTTGGTTCTTTTTTTCTTCTTCCCATGATATAATCCTTCCTTAAAATTAATTAAACTGGTAGTTTAATTATAATTAGGGTTAGTTATTTTGTCAATCAGTATTTGGGAGTTATTGTATAATAGAAAGCACCAAAGAATGATGATTTATGGTTTATCATTATTGATGCCATTTATGTTAATTTATTTTATGTTTTTAGAGTTTTTTTATATCATGAAATATGGATAAAAAAATTCTGTTTTCTTCTTTTATAAATATGAAAAAAGCCGTTAACATTGTTGGACTAACGGCTCATATTAAAGTATTAAATTTAAATTTGTCTGAGTTACATTATATTTATTAGTTGTAGGTTTTTTGTTTTGTCTATGTACTCAAATACCAAGTATACCCGTACATATCAAGTACTTCAGCACCACCATCATTTTCATCTGGAGGTGGGTGAGGTAAAAATTTTTGCACAAGCGTGTATACCCATCTTTACCCATGTATTCAATTATTTGAGACAAGCTAGGTTTATTGTTTTTTTCAAGCATACGTTCGTACATTAGATTTCACTCCCTAAACATGTAATTTGTAATTAGAATTAATATCCTAGTGATAATTTATAGTATAAGTTTAAGTCCTTGTTAAGTTTGTAAGTAAGCTGAGGGCTATTTTTTATATACATTTTCATAAAGTATCTTATTTTTACTTTTAGTATAACAAAGTAATTATGATAACTAGTATAACAAAGTAATTATGACAACAGTCTGTCATGTTTTGTAAGTATTGTCTATATGATATGTATAAAATACAAAGTAGTTAATATTAATAATAATATTGATGGCTAGAAAATATTATATTTATATTTGTTGGAAAATAATGTAAAAGAATGATAAAATAGAGTTTATAATATAAAAGTAAAATTATATTATAATTATATGTATTTGTTGGATTTATGTATTTAAATACTGTAGAATTTATGTTAATTATCGCTAAAAAAGCATAATACTACGGTGTAAGGTTTTATAAACTTCTAATTGAAAGGGGAGAATTCAAATGGATAAAAGATACTTAAAATCCAATGTGTTTGAAGCTTTTCAAGATAGACTTTCTTATATTTTCAGTGAATTTGATTATGTCTATGTGTCTTTCAGTGGAGGAAAAGATAGTGGTTTATTATTGAATTTAGTTTTGGATTATAAGAGAAAGCATAATATAAGTTCCAAAATTGGAGTATTTCATCAGGATTTTGAAGCTCAATACAGTATGACAACTGAGTATGTTGAAAAAACATTTGAAGAGAATCTTGAAGATATTGAGCCATATTGGGTGTGTTTGCCGATGGCCACAAGAACGGCTGTAGGAAATTATGAAATGTTTTGGTATCCATGGGATGATGAGAAAGAAGAGTTATGGGTAAGAAAAATGCCAGTCAAAGAATACATAATAAATCAAGAAAATAACCCATTTGTCTATTATAAATATAAGATGAGGCAAGAAAGTTTGGCAAAACAATTTGGCAGATGGATGAGGGACAAGCATAAAGGTGCAAAAGTTGCTTGTTTATTAGGAACAAGAGCGTCGGAATCATTACAACGCTACTGTGCTATTGTAAATAAACAGCATGGATATAAAGGAAAGTGCTGGATAACGAATCAATTTAAAAATGTATGGACAGCATCTCCTATATATGATTGGGAAATAGAAGATGTTTGGCTAGCTAACTATAAGTTCAACTATGATTACAATAAAATTTATGATTTATTTTATAAAGCTGGTGTAGCTCCAAGAAGTATGAGAGTAGCATCTCCATTTAATGATTCAGCGAAGGATAGTCTAAATTTATATAGGGTATTGGACCCAGATGTATGGATGAAATTGGTTGCTAGAGTACAAGGAGTCAATTTCACCTCTATTTATGGAAAAACAAAAGCTATGGGGTACCGAAGTATTTCATTGCCAGATGGACATACTTGGAAAAGCTTCACTTATTTTTTACTTGACACTTTACCTGAAAATATAAGAAAAAATTATATTAAGAAATTTTCAACATCTATTGATTTTTGGCACAATAGAGGAGGAGGCTTGCCAGAAATCGTTATACATGAATTGATAATGAAAGGATATAAAATAGAATTAAATGGAGTTTCAAATTATACAAAAGATAAAAAAATTAGAGTTAAATTTTTAGGTGATATACCTGATGATACAGATGATATCAAGTTTACCAAAGATATTCCAAGTTGGAAGAGAATGTGCTATTGTATTTTAAAAAATGACCATATGTGTAAATTTATGGGATTTAGTCCTACAAAAGAACAAAGAGTTAGGACAGAATATATTAAGAAAAAATATGAAAAAATTCATGAGATAGGAGTTAAGGTGCTATGAAACAGAAAAGTCCCGTATATGGAATCATTGCAGTACCCATTGAAAAGATAGAATCTAACGACTATAATCCAAATACAGTAGCCCCACCAGAAATGCAGTTGTTATATAAAAGTATTAAAGAAGATGGGTATACAATGCCAATTGTTTGTTATTATAATCAGGAAAAAGACAAGTATGTTATTGTAGATGGTTTCCATCGTTATAGAGTAATGCTTGAAAATAAGGATATCTATGATAGAGAGAATGGACTTCTTCCTGTTTCAATAATTGATAAATCTCTTGATGAGAGAATGGCAAGTACTATTCGACATAATCGTGCAAGGGGCTCACATAATGTGGATTTAATGAGTAGTATTATAACTGAACTGTGTGAAATTGGAAAATCTGATGAATGGATATCAAAGCATCTAGGTATGGAGATTGATGAAATTCTTAGATTAAAGCAAATAACTGGATTATCTTATTTGTTTAAGGATAAAGAGTTTAATAATTCATGGATTCCGTCTGATTCTGATAATATGTAAGAAAATTAAAAGTATACATTAAAAATTAAGAGTTTTAAGTTTATATATAAATACAGAGAAAGGGTTGTCTCAAAATGAATTTTTTGGTTCATGAGACACTCTTTTTTTTATGAAATTAAATATATTTTCATCATTTTAATAATGAAAAAGAGGCTTATCTATATTTTGAGATAGCCTCTTTTTTATTTGTATAAATGTTAATACCATATATGAATGTAGAAGTCTTAATACGATATTTGTATAAATGCTAATACCATATATGAACGTAGAAGTCTTAATATTATATTTGTATAAATGCTAATATCATATACGAATGTAGAAGTCTTAATACTATATTTGTATAAATGTTAATATCACATATGAATGTAGAAGTCTTAATATTATATTTGTATAAATGCTAATACCATACATGAATATAGAAGTCTTAATACTATATATGAAGATATGAATTTTAAGACTAGATAATGAAAATGTAATTATTAAAATCATATATGAAGCATGCTTTTATAATGCAACTAAATAAAATTATAAAATAAATAGACTTGTTTTATTTAAGCTAGATTTAGATTTTATAAAATAAAAATATAAGGTTTGATAAATTTTAAAAATAATTTATTTGATAGAAAAAATAGCATTAAAATATCTGTTTATAAGGATTTAAGTAATAAAAAGTAACATTTTGACGAGAAATAAATATTATATAGTAAATAGTAATTGTGTTATAAGAAATTGTATAAATTCTATACTGATTATTTAGAATGAATATTTATACAAAATTAGTTGAGTAGACAAATTTTAAGAATAAAAGAGGAACAAAAAAGATACTCGTTTATTTCTGTTAAAGTTCTATTAAAACCACTGATTATAATATAACACAAGTATAAAATTATTAAAAATAATACTATTTTAAAATTCGAAAAATTAAGGAGGATAATTAATGGAATATTTAAAAGAGGATAAACAAGATTATTGTTATGAATTTGCTAGACCATACATTAATCGTCAAATTTATGATGACACATACAATCCAAAAACAGCATTAATAAGAGGTACTTTATTTCCTGAGTTGGATTTAATAGAGTCAAATAACTACAATGATTGGTTATATAAAAATCCTAAAAATAGAGTTAGAGAGAAAAAAGGGGGTAGTATGTACTAATGTCATTAAATAGAAGAGAACTTTTAGAGAGAATTTCAGAATATCAATTTGCTTGTATAGAATTAAATTTATATTTGGATAACAATCCAAGAGATGAGGAAGCTCTTGATTCATACAGTAGATACTGCGATAAATTTACACAAGCTATGTGTGATTATGAGTCTAAGTATGGGGCATTAATTAATTTTGGTTATGAATCAAGTGAATATCCTTGGTCATGGGTATCAGAGCCTTGGCCATGGGATAAGTCATTTTATAAATAAAATTATACAGTATTAAGATTAGATTTACTATTAAATATATTAAGGAGGAGTAAGATAATATGTGGATTTACCAAAAAACACTGGAACATCCAGTTAACATAAGACAAGCAGACCCTAGAATGGCAAAATATATAATGACTCAGTTGGGAGGACCTAATGGTGAGCTGGCAGCTGCAACTAGATATCTTCAACAAAGATACACTATGCCAACAGGAAAATCTCGTGCACTTTTAACTGATATAGGTACAGAAGAAATGGCTCATGTTGAGATAATTTCTTCAATGTTATATCAATTAATAAGTAGCTGTACTCCAGAAGAGCTTAAAGCTGCTGGACTTGGAACTAATTATGCTACTTTTGGACATGGTCTTCAGCCAGTTGATTCTAATGGAGTAAACTTTACTACAAGTTATATTAATGTCTTTGGCGATGCTGTAACTGATTTACATGAGGATATGGCTGCTGAACAAAAAGCATTGGCTACGTACTATCAATTAATAAATTTAACTGATGACCCAGATTTGAAGGATATCTTAAGATTTTTAGGTGAGAGAGAAGTAGTGCATTATCAAAGATTTGGTGAAGCACTAATGGATGTTTACGAGTTTACAGAATGTAAACATCAGTTCTAATAAAATAATAAAAGGAAGGTGCTTCAAAATGAGCTTTTAGTTTATGAGGCATCTTCTTTTTGTATGAAATAAAATAAATCAATCTCTTTATATATAAATTAGTCTTATAAATAATTAAATAAATATAAAAAATTTAAGAATTAAAATATGTCAACTTGACATGATAATTATGATAGAATATAATACTTACTAAAAGTAAGTATATGATTTCGAGCTAATTAAGGAGGAGAATATGGAAAAATATTTACCTGCTTGTCCAGTAGAAATAACGCTACAAATGATAGGTGACAAATGGAAGTTTTTGATATTAAGAGAATTAATAAGAGATAAAAAACGTTTTGGAGAATTAAGTGAATCAATTGATAATATAAGTCAAAAAATGTTGTCTCAAAATCTAAAAAGTATGGAAGAAGATGGTCTAGTGCATCGTGAAGTATATGAACAATTTCCACCTAAAGTTGAATATTCTTTGACTGAATTAGGGATGACTTTACGACCTATATTAGTTTCTCTGTTTGAATGGGGCAATATGTATAAAGAGTATAGTGAAAAGGAGAGTAAAGATGAATAGAGTAGTAATCACTGGGATTGGAATAGTATCCCCTATAGGAAATAATATTGAAGAATTTTGGAGTAATGTAAAAGCAGGTAATCATGGTATACAGATGATAGATAGGTTTGATACTAAAGATTTTCCTGTAAAAGTAGCAGGGCAAGTAAAAGGTTTTAATCCTTTATTATCATTCTCTAAGAAGGAACTTAGACATAATGACTTGTATTGCCAATATGCAGTAGAAGCTACAAGACAGGCTATTTCTGACTGTGGAACTGATTTTAAGGAATTAGACCCTTATCGTATAGGAGTTATAGTTGGTAGTGGGATAGGTGGAATAAATACTTTGGAAAGTGAATATGGAAAATTTATTGAGAAGGGAAGTAGACGAGTTTCACCATTTACGATACCAATGCTAATCTCAAATATGGCTGCTGGAACGATTGCTATTAAATATGGATTTAAGGGAATCAATTATGCTTTAGTATCTGCTTGTGCGACATCTACTCATACAATAGGGGAAGCATTTGAGGCTATTAAATGTGGAAGATTAGATGTCTGTGTAGCTGGTGGTTCTGAAGCAGCTATAACTGAATTTACATTAGCTGGATTCAATAATATGAAAGCATTGAGTGATAGTGACGACCCTGACAGAGCATCAATTCCTTTTGATAAAGATAGAAATGGATTTGTCATGGGTGAGGGAGGAGCTATTTTAATACTAGAGAGTTTAGAAAATGCAAAGAAAAGAAATGCAAAGATTTATGCAGAGGTAATCGGGTATGGTGCTACAGAAGATGCATACCATATTACTAGTCCAGACCCTACAGGAGAAGCAGCTTGTCAGGCTATCTTGATTGCATGTAATGAGGGTGGAATTAATCCAAGTGAGATTGATTATATTAATGCTCATGGTACTTCTACTCCAATTAATGATAAATACGAGACGAATGCGATAAAACTGGCATTAAAAGATTCAGCTAACGATGTACTTATAAGTTCTACAAAGTCAATGACAGGGCATTTGTTGGGAGCAGCAGGGGCATTGGAAGCAATAGTTTGTGTAAAAGCTATAGATGATAATTTTGTTCCTATGACTGTAGGTTATAAGAATTTTGACCCAGATTGTGATTTGAATTATGTTGTTAATGGTGGAATTGAGAAAGAAGTGAAATACACTATTTCTAATTCATTAGGATTTGGTGGGCATAATGCTACTATTTGTATAAAGAAGTTTGAGGAATAGTAGTAAGAATAAGCAAAATTAAAATAAGACTTTCCTTTATTTTTCCAAAAATGTATTGTATTATTGATTCAGTAGTAAATGCAATGAAATCATATATCAATAATCATTTAGTATTTGCATTATAGTATCATTTAGTTATATTTATTAAATATAAAGAGTAAATAATAAAGATTATATATTTAGTGAATTAAGAGCTATATTTGTTGATATTGTACAGAATTATTGGGAGAAGGAGGAAAAGCATGAAAAAAGATACATCTCATGTTATCAAACGGGCAGAGAACTTTCAGGTAATTTTGATTGGAGAAGGACTGATAGTTGGTGCTGTGGCTGGTTTGATTGTACTTTTATATAGGATACTTTTGGGGCGAGCTGGTATCTGGCTTAGCCAAATTTTGACGTTTGTAGAAGGTTCTACAATAAAAATAATAGCTTGGTTTGCAGTGCTTGCACTACTTGCTTGGATTGTAGCAAAGCTTGTAGACTTAGAGCCAATGATTTCTGGAAGTGGTATTCCTCAGCTTGAGGGAGAAATGACAGGAAAAATCAAGCAGGTATGGTGGCGTGTGTTGCCAACTAAATTTATTGGAGGATTTTTGGCACTTATGGGAGGTCTTGCATTGGGAAGAGAAGGACCTTCTATTCAGCTTGGTGCTATGGCAGGGAAAGGTATCTCTAGAGCGCTTGATAGAGGTAAGACAGAGGAAAAATTTCTGTTAACCTGTGGGGCAAGTGCTGGATTGTCAGCAGCATTTCATGCACCATTAGCAGGTGTTATGTTTTCACTTGAAGAAGTTCATAAGAACTTTTCAGTGTCTGTTTTAATTTCTGTGATGACAGCATCTTTGACGGCAGATTATATCTCAGCTAATTTTCTAGGGATTGAGTCTGTGTTCCAGTTTGACATTGGTCATGTATTGCCACAGAATTATTATGGATTGATAGTGATTCTAGGTGTGATTCTTGGAGTTATGGGAGCATTTTATAACTGGTTTACTTTATATGTGCAGTCTTTATATAAAAAGATTCCTAAAATCGGTACATTTGGTAAACTGATGATTCCATTCAGTATGGCTGGTATTCTTGGACTTATGATGCCTCAAGTGCTAGGAAGTGGGCACAATTTGGTGGAGTCACTTACAAGTCATGAATATCTTTTTGGGATGGTTGTTTTGATTTTTGTCGTACGCTTTATATTTTCAGCTGTTAGTTTTGGGTCAGGTGCACCAGGTGGCATCTTTTTTCCGTTGCTTGTTTTAGGAGCATTTATAGGTGGAATATTTGGAATGATAGGTGTTAAGGTTTTTGGAATGAACCCAGATTATATAAATAATTTTGTGCTTTTGGCTATGGCAGGATATTTTACAGCTATTGTACGTGCACCTTTGACTGGTATTATATTAATTTTTGAAATGACGGGTTCTGTTAGTCAAATGCTTTCACTATCTGTAATTTCGATTGTGGCATATATTGTGGCTACTCTTATGAAATCAAAACCTATTTATGAAAGTCTTTTGGAGCGATTACTTGAGAAAAATGGAGAACCTGCTCCTAAAGAGAGGGGAGAAAAGATACTAGACCAGTTTTCTGTTATGTTTGGTTCTCCTGTTGCAAACAAAAAAATTCAGGATATACAATGGCCAGAGAATTGTCTTCTGGTAGCTATTCAAAGAGGTGGCGAAGAGATTATTCCTAGAGGGAAAACTATTCTTAAGCCAAGTGATATAATTGTGACTATGACAGATGAGAGAGACAGTGGTGTTGTGTATGATAGGATGGAGAATTTGTGTAAAGAGAATACTTCCCATATTTTATAGATAAGTGATAATATTAAATTGAGTAAAGAGTTAGTTATTGAGTGGTATGAGAAAATGAAAGTGTAGGATTTTAGATGTAAAGAGTTTGAAAAATAAATTGATTGTATGTAAAATGGTAGATTACATTTTATTGAAATAGTAAATTAAAGTTTATTGAACTAAAAAAATAAATTTAGAAAAAGGAAGATTTAAGTATGTGTGATGAATTTGTAAACTTGACAGTAGAAAATCTTGCCAATGAACATTTATGTTGTATTATCCGTACAAGAAAGCTACATCAAGGTATTGAAGCCAAAAAGCAATGGATTTCTGAAAGATTAAGAGAAGGGCATACCTTTAGAAAATTGAATGTCAAAGGGACTGTATTTATTGAGTATGCACCCCTTGAGACTGCATGGGTTCCAATTACTGGCGATAACTATTATTATATCTATTGCTTATGGGTATTGGGTGATTATAAAGGAAAAGGGTATGCGAAATCGTTAATGGAGTATTGTGTGGAAGATGCTAAAAAGAATGGAAAATCTGGCGTTTGTATGCTTGGGGCAAAAAAACAAAAAGCATGGCTTTCAGACCAATCATTTGCGAAAAAATTTGGATTCGAGGTCGTCGATACTACTGATAATGGATATGAGCTACTTGCACTTTCTTTTGACGGAACAACACCAGTGTTCAAGCAAAATGCAAAATCGTGTGAAATCGAGAGTGAGGAACTAACTATTTATTATGATATGCAATGTCCATTTATCTATCAAAATATTGAACGATTAAGAGATTATTGCACAACACATGATGTTCCAGCTTCATTTATTCAAATAGACACATTACAAAAATCAAAGGAATTACCTTGTGTTTTTAATAACTTCGCATTATTTTACAAGGGGAAGTTTGAAACAGTAAATTTAATAGATGTTGCGTATTTGAAAAAAATGCTAAATAAATGATAGAGAATAATATTCTATATCAATGTAGTGGCGGAAGTCTTTTGATTTTCCGCCATATTTGTGTGCAGACAAATGGATGGTTCTAATGATGACTTAAAATAACATAATTAAGAGGGTTATTTTAGAAATCTTATAATTTTAATTTAGAGTATGTATTCATTTTTTATATCTTATAAATAAGACATGATTTTTTAGAAATTCAAGTATTGTACAGATAAGATTGACTTATATTGACGTATTTAGTTATTCTAGATTTAAAAGAAGAGAGGTGGCTATATGAATTTGATTTTGAATGATATTCTTAGGACTGTTGTATTAAGTGATTTGTGTATAGTTATCCTATTGAGTTTTAGAATGACTATATTTAAAAGGTTTAGCAAAAGATTTAATTATTATGTTTGGTTGATTGTGATTATTAAGTTATTACTACCATTTACATACTATACTTTTACATTTAATAGGAGTGAATATCAATATACTATTAGTAAGGTGTATTTAGAAAATTTTAATACTATCTTTACTTCGAAAAACAGTATTTTATTATTTATTTGGATTGCTAGTATAATAGTATATTTGGTTTATATTAGTTGTAGATACATTAAGATTAAAATTTTTATAAATGATTTATCCTATGATGTTGAGGATAATGAGATAAAAAATCTTTATGAGAATTTATTAAAGGAGCTTAGTATAAATAAAAAGATACAACTTAAATATTCTTATGAAGTTGAAACACCAGTGTTTTTTAATTCAAGTGTCATTTTACCTCCTTATGATTATACATTAAAGGAGCTGGATTGGATATTTAGACATGAGCTTATGCATTTTAAGAGTAAAGACCTTTATGTTAAGTATTTGGTGCTATTTTTAAAATGTGTTTATTGGTTTAATCCTTTTATATATATAATGGAGAAGTTTATAGATTTGGATTGCGAATTTTATTGTGATGAAAGGGTTTTAAAGAACCGTACTGTAGAGGAGAGACAGGACTATGCGCTTACTATAATAAGTGCGATGAGGAAAGGTTCAAGTCATTCAAATAAGTTTGTGGCTGGTTTACATAAGGAGTCAGATATTAGAAAAAGAGTGTCTAATATGTTTAATGAAAGATATAGAAATGGTGTTTTTATGGTGGTAATTTTATGTTTGTTATCTTCTATTACATATTTTAGATTTGATACAATCTGTTATAATCCATTGATTTATCCAATGCATAAGCAGTCACCTATTGAAAATAGAGCTAATTCAAAACCAACATATGAGTTTAATATTCATGTAGATGATTAATATATAAAATTATCATATAAAGAGGTTTTAGGCATATAAAATTGATAATCAGTTTTTTTGTGCATTAAGTAATTATGAAGAAGTATTTATTAATTTATTATATAAATTAAGTAATTTTGATTATAAAGAGTTTTATTCTTACCTGTGACAATATAAATCATATTTTTAGATATTTTCTTTGATTATGGTATTTTAGTTGTATAATACATTATTGTCTATAAAGGTGTTAGTTATAGTAATCAAATGGATAAATAGAGTATTTAAAATAATTAGTTTATAAGGAGAAATATTTATGAGAAAGCAATTGGAAGAAATGACTTTAGAAGAATTATGGGAGTTGTTCCCAATAGTTTTAACTGTTCATAAGGAATGTTGGAAAGATTGGTTCAAAGAAGAAGAATGTAGATTAACTGGGGTATTACCTATGCAAAATATTGTTAGAATAAGTCATATTGGAAGCACTGCTGTGAGCACAATCTATGCCAAGCCAATTGTTGATATACTTATTGAGATAATGAATGATTGTAGCATAAAAGAGATTAAAAAGTTAATTGAATCAATGGGATATGTTTGTATGTCTGAGAGTAGTAGCAGGATTTCACTTAATAAAGGATATACAATAGATGGTTTTGAAGAACGAGTTTTTCATTTACATATAAGGTATGCAGGTGATAATGATGAGTTGTTTTTTAGAGATTATTTAATTGACAATACAAGTGTAGCTAAGGAGTATGAAGAACTTAAGTTAAATCTATGGAAGAAGTATGAGCATAATCGTGATGCTTATACAGATAGTAAGTCAGATTTTATTAAAGAATTTACTGAAAAAGCAAAGGTATTGTATTCTAATAGGTATATTTAGAGATTTATTTATATATTTTTATTAGGTTACTTATTGATTTTTAATGTAGGTAAGTTATATAAGGGTAGAAAGATTAAGTTTATTAAATTGTATGAAGTTATATACAAAGGGATGTTAGATTGTTTAGATTATATGAATTTAAATAAAAAATGGTAGTCAGATTACTTAGGGCATATGAACTTAAATCAAAAAGAAAAATTAGCTTTAAGATTATATAAATGTAAATCAAAATGTTTAAACATATTGATTAGACTATATGAATTTAAAACAAAAAGGACAGTCAGATTGATTGTCTTTTTTGTTTTAAAATCTTTAATATTTAAAATGAGGATTTAATCTATACATAGTTAACAAGCAAATTTTTTAAAATTAGATGAAATAAAAAATGCAATATTATAAAACGATAAAGTATAATTTTTGTTAAAAGATATAAGAAATATATATATTTAAGCAAATATATACAATAATTTACATCTTTATAATAACATTTTCTTTACAAGTTTTTAGAGATGTGATAATATTTAGAAAAGTGCATATGTATTCACAATAATTACTGGAAAACGCTTAAAATATGAAAAAATAGATAACGTATGCATAAAATAAGCAAAATTTAAAATTGATAAATTTGGGAGGATATAGTTATGGGAAAATATCAAGGTTCAAAACAAGTTGTAAGAAACTACTTCGAAGCATTAGAAAATGCAAATGTAGATGGAGTTAAGAATGTTTTAAATGAATACATGAAATCAGACTATAATTGGAAAGGTGTATATCCATTTCGTGAACAAGAAGGAATTGAAAATGTAGCAGATGTATTTTGGAAACCTTTAAAAAATTCATTAAGTAATATGCAAAGGAGACAGGATATCTTTATTGCAGGGACTAATGAAATTGACAATAGTGAGTGGGTCATGAGTATGGGACACTTTATGGGACTTTTTGATAATGACTGGCTTGGGATTAAGCATACTCGTAAAATGATTAGTTTAAGATATGCAGAATTTAACTGTGTACAGGATGGAAAAATTTCTAAAACTGGATTATTTGTAGACATAATCGGATTTATGATTCAAGCAGGAGTAAATCCATTACCTCCACAAACTGGTTCATATTTTGTATATCCAGGACCAATTGACCATAATGGATTACTTTTTGAAGATGCTGATGAAATTGAAGGAGTGAAAACTTTGGCATTAGTGAATAAAATGGTAGATGATTTATCTGAGTTAAATGAAAGTGGTGCTATGGGATGTCCTCCAGAAGTACTTGAAAAATCATGGGCTAAAGATATGATTTGGTATGGGCCAGGAGGGATTGGTGCTTCTTATACTATACCTAGATATCAAGAACAACACCAATTACCATTTAGAAACAATTTAAAAGGAAAGACTTTTAATGGACATGCATGTAGATTTGCAGAAGGAAACTTTGCTTGTTTCTTTGGATGGCCTAATTTGACTAATATACCATGTGGAGGTTTTTTAGGATTGCCAGGTGGTGAGGTTAAAGCAGATATGCAGGTAGTTGATGTGTATTATCGTAAAGGGGATAAGCTTCAAGAAAACTGGGTACTAATTGATATTCCTTATTGGCTAAAACAACAAGGTCTTGATATTCTTGAGAGAACTAAAAGTATTTTTAATGCTTAATTATGCATACGTATGCTTAAAGAGGTGGAGGAATATAAAATGACATCCAATAATAAAAATGATGGAATAGTAAAAGCGCAAGAAAAAGAAAGTTCTATAAGTGAGCTTGAATCAGAAAAAGTTAAGGGAAAACATAAATCTAAAGTAAATCAAACTAATTTTAGTAATATGGATAAAAATGAAGCTACTGATAATGAAATTACTAAAAATCAAATTACTAATAATGAAACCACTGATAATAAAACTACTAAAAATCAAATTAATAATAATAAAACGACTGATAATAAAACTACTAAAAATCAAATTACTGATAATAAAACAGGCATACATAAAACTGAGGAAGATAAATCTAATATAAATATTACTACTGAAAAAAATGAAAAAGTTGTATTTAAGGGGGAATATAATATGGAGTCTACAAAAATTTACTATGGAGATTCACTAGAAGTAACACCTGTTGGAGTGATGGACTACAATGATTTTTCAAAACAGACAAAAAGGGAGCAAGAAATACCTGGATTTGATTCTAAGTATAGGGATTTTGTAGATTATATTATGAAAATAACACATAATATTTGGGAAGAAAAAGGTATAGGGGTTATTTATGATACATATCACAATAATGTTACAATGCACTGTGGTTCTTCTAATTTAGTCGGTATTAAAGATGTTATTTCCAATACTCTTCAAACATTACATGCGTTTCCTGATAGAAGATTAATTGGGCAAAATGTAATATGGTCTAACTTTGGTGCTGATGGTTTTTTATCTTCTCACCGTGTTTTATCTACAGCAACTAATCTAGGTGATAGTAATTTTGGACCAGCAACAGGTAGAAAAATAAACTTTAGAACTGTGATTGATTGTGCTACAACAAACAATAGAATTCATGAAGAATGGTTAGTTAGAGATAATTTATGGATTGTCACTCAATTAGGATTAGACCCTCAAGAAGTAGCAAAAGGTATGGCAAAAGCAAGTGCATCTAAAGTACTTAGTTTACAATCAACATATGGTATCTGTGAATCTATGGATGGTCAATTCATGCCAGCTAAGTATCAAGCAAAAGATGAGTCTGTTGGTGAAATGATGCTTGAAATGACAAGTCGTATTTATAATTATAAATATATAAATGAAGTTAAAAAATACTATCATGATAATGCAGTAGTCCATTTTATATGTGATAAAGATTTAAATGGATATGATGAGATACAAGGCATGATTGTAAGTTTACTTGCTTCAATTCCAAATGGAAGTTATGAAGTAGAAAGAGTAACCTGCAATCAGAGGGAAAAAAATGAAGGATATGATGTATCTGTAAGATGGAGATTACGTGGAATAAATGAAGGGATAGGTTTCTTTGGACAACCTTCTGGAAAGCCTGTGGAAGTAATGGGAATCAATCATTATCATGTATTACAAGGTAAAGTAAAGGAAGAATGGATAACTTTTGATGGCATGGATGTTCTAAAGCAAATGTATATGGGTGTGGAAGAGTAAGTTTATTAGAGTATAAATAGTCTTGAAATCTATATAATGAGTATTTTTTTATAAATTTGAGAAATAGATGTATATAGCAAATAATGGATAAATTCTTAGATGTACTATGGTATATAACGAATAACAGGATAAATTCTTAGATGGACTATGGTATATAACGAATAACAGGGTAAATTCTTAGATGGACTATGATTAATATTAAAAAGGGGGATTTATAAAGAATATGAAAACAACAGTTGGAATAGAAAATGATATCATATTAGGAAAGGACTATTCAAACCTAAAAAGAGGAATTGCATTTTTTTCAATTGCTTTAATATACTTTTTTTATTGCTACAACTTTATGGTAGGTACTTTTATTAAACCAACAATGATTTATGCCCTAGCAGAGGGTGGATTTGGTTTTTCATTGAAACAAACAGAAGAAATATTTGCTGTGATGTCTTTTGGTACAATTCCAGGAACGTTTATTTTTGGAGTGATTTCAACAAAAATCGGAAAAAAGAGAACTTTAATTAGTGTTGCTTTATTAATTGGATTGACAACATTTATACCAATGTTGTCTCCTACAAATATCATGTTATGGAAAATTGCACGTTTGTGCACAGGAGTAGTACTAGGTGGTGTATTTGGAACAGCTATGCCTTTGGTTGCAGATATGTTCCCAAGTAAATATCGTGGTAAGTTAGCTGCTATATTGACTGCCTTATTTTCATTAGCTATGATTTTTGGTGGAAAAGTGTATGGAGTATTGGGTGATCCAAATTGGCAAATATTGATGTATACTGCAATTATACCACCTATAGTTGGAGGTATCTTAGCAATTTTCTTTGTACCAGATGATTTGGAGTATACAAAAGAATTAGTTAAAAAGGGAAAAGAAACTGGCGAAAAAATTAGTTATATAAGTATGTACAAGGGAAAATACTTATGGATTGGTATAGGAACAATTCTTTTATCAGGGGCTAATTTTACAGCATATTCAGCATTTTCAAATAATGCAACTACATACTTAGTAACAGGACTAGGAATGACATCAGTAGTAGCTGGTTCTCTATATAGTTTACAAGGAATTGGTCAATTAGTAGGATATTTATTCTGGGGCTCTATAGCAGATAAATTTGGGAGAAAAGTACCTTTTATAGGTATGGCATTAGCAGCAGTATTTGTTTTTATATATACAAAATTAGGAGGAGACAATATAACAACATTCTACATGATATCAGTATTGTTAGGTCTTGCTGTTGGATATTCTGGGGCATGGGGAGCATACTATACAGAACTGTTCCCAAGTAAATATCGCTCACTGTCATCTGGGATGTCGTTTAATGGAGGAAGAATTATATCTACCTTTGCAATACCTGCAATAGCTGGGACAGCTTCTGGTGCTTTAGGTATGATAACTATTTTTTATATATCAATAGCAGTATTTGTAGCAGGTGCTATTGTATGGTTATTCTTACCAGAAACATTAAATAAGAAGTAATAAAATACTGACAAATTTTTTTGTTACTTAGAAAGGGGTGGCTTATGATTTCATCAATTGATGTGTGTATTATAATAGGATATTTGCTGTTAATGTTAGTTATTGGTTATTATTCAGGAAAAGATAATAAAAATCAAGAAGATTATTTCTTAGCAGGTAGGTCAATGCCGTGGATTCCGATTGCTTTATCAGTTGCAGCTACTATGATTAGTGCAAATGGCTTTATAGGTGGTCCTGGATGGGCATATATGGATGGGATGTATCCAGTAATGGTTAATATTACAGTACCTTTAGCAATATTTTTTGCACTGAGCATTACCACCCCAGTTATTTATAGATTAAAGATAACATCTGTATATGAATACATGGGATTTCGTTTGGGAAATTATTCAAGAGGGTTAACTATTATTCAATTTTTTATTAATTCATTGATTCAAGCGAGCTCTATGGTATATATACCAGTGCTTATTATTCAGATGATTACTGGTTGGTCGCTTTATATTTTAGTTCCAATTGTTGTACTTGTATCAATTATATACACGTTATTAGGGGGAATTAAAGCAGTTATATGGACTGATAGTATTCAAATGCTAGTAGTAATAAGTGCTGTATTTATAGTAATTATTGTAGCTTTAAAAGGAATGAATCTTAGCTTTTTTGATACCCTACAAATTGCACAACAGAGTGGTAAATTAAATACATTTGATTTTAGCACAGATTTCTCAGTTACAAATACTTTTTGGGCTACTTTAATTGGTGGAACTATAATGTGGATAAGATACTTCTGTTTTGACCAAGCTCAAGTACAAAGAGTTTTAACATCTAAATCTTTAAACAGTGCAAAAAATTCTTTTGTAGTCAGTGCATTTGTTATGAATCTAGTTTATTACTTTATGCTATTGGTAGGAGTGATTTTATTTGTCTTCTATGATGGAAGAGCATTTGAAACTTCAAATGAAATAATGATTACTTTTATTTTGAATGAACTTCCAGTAGGAGCGATTGGAATTATTATTGCAGGTGTGTTTGCAGCAGCAATGTCTAGTATTGACTCTATATTAAATAGTATGACAACTGTTTTTACAAAAGATATTTATGAGTTTTATTTTAAAAAAGATGGTAAAGAATCATCATTAAAAGTAACAATGATTATAACCATAGTTATAGGTGTTGTTATGACAGGTTTCATTATTATGGGGTTTGGAGGAAGCATTAAGTCAATTCTTGACCTTGTTGGTAACTATATCTCATACTTTGCTGGACCAGCTACAGGTGCATTTGTACTAGCAATGTTTACATATAAGGCTCATGATAAAGGAGTATCTATTGGTTTTATTGTAGGATTAGTTTTAGGGTTTTTTATTTCTAATAAATATAACGTGAGCTGGTTGTGGAATCCAGCAATAGGTGCTACAATAACATTGATATTTGGATATATTTTTAGTATCATCTTAAAAAACAATAATAATGTAGAGGATATTAAAAAATATACTGTACTTGGTATGAGAAAAGAACTTATTTCTAAAGGGATGGATAAAGTAGATGGAGTGTCCATACTACCATTTTCTTTAGGTAAGCAAGAATTAATTGTATTAGCTTTTTTCATTATCCAATATATTATCTTATTTTTAATACAATTTTAAGAAGAAATACTAGATATTTAAGGAGAAATACTAAATGAATCAAAAGAAAGTTCATTATAATAAATCAGCTACATCAAAAGATGTTGCAAGATTGGCAGGAGTATCTCAATCATCTGTTTCAAGAGCATTTGGTAGTGCAAATGGAAAGGGTGTAAAACCTGAGGTAAGAGAAAAAATTTTTCGTATAGCGGATGAAATTGGATATGTCCCTAATCTAGTTGCAAGAGGAATGATTAGTGGAAAAACAAATGTCATAGGGTTGATAGTGGGAGATAGCTTAGGTCCGTTTTACAATAGGATTATTGACCTATTTGTAGAAAAAATTCAAGAAATTGGTAAGCAATGTCTTGTTTTTAAAGTTCCTAGACAAGAAAGTATAGACAGTATAATCTCAAAAGTAATTCAGTTTCAAGTGGAAGCAGTAGTTATTACCGCTTCAGCTATGAATAAGGTTATGGCTGAGACATGTGAAGAAAATAATATTCCTGTTATACTTTTTAATCGTTTTATACCAGGTATAAAAATAAGTACAGTCTATGTAGACCCAATTGAAGGTGGTGGAATGGCTGCTGAGTATCTTATTAACAAGGGGCATAGCAATATAGGATATATTCAATTTACAAGAGAAACTAGTGAAGAAATGGAAAAGAAGATTGGATTTTATTCTAAGTTAAGACAAAATGGGATTCATAGCCTTAAAGAGGAATCAGCAAACTATGATTATGAATCTGGTTATGAGGCAGGGAAAAGAATGTTAGCATTATCAAACCCTCCAACAGCAATTTTTTGTACAAGTGACTTAATAGCTACTGGTGTGATGGATGCAGCGAGATTTGAATATAAATTGAGGATACCAGAGGATTTATCAGTAATAGGATACGATGATATTCAGATGGCTTCATGGAAAAGCTATAGTTTAACAACAATTAGACAACCATTAAATTTATTGATTGACAAGACTATTAATATACTTAAAGTTTTGCTAAATGAGGATAAATGTGAACCAATAGTTGAGATGCTTAAGCCTGAATTAATTGAAAGGGATTCTACGATTTAAATAGGAGTTAGTTTAAATATATAACATAGTTTTATAAGAAATCAAAAAACTGTTATTAAAATGATTTTTATAATCAATTAATAACAGTTTTAATTATTTATATATTTTGTAAGGCAATTAGATATTAGATTTTAATAGTATTTTTTTGTTTACTATTATTTTAGTATGCCAAAGAGAATCTTATTAATAAGAATTATTGCTAAACTATTTCTGTCATAAAATTTTACTTAAATTCAACATCAGTATACCCCGTTAGAGAAATAGCGATTTGAGTCGCTTCTGTACCTTTTTTATACTTAAATCCAGTATTTGTTTTAGTAAAATAATTAGGATAAACCAATAAATCATATATTAAGAAGTTTTTATCTGTAGCTATTAGGGAAATCTTGCTATTATCATACTTATTTTTTGAAGTAAATTGAATGCCTGCATTTGCAGCGTTAATATTTATTATATCTGTACAATTAGCTGGCAAATTATAACTAAAGTCACCATTACGAACTTTGACATTCATAACACGTTTTACATTTGGAACATAAAGCTTAACAAAGTCTGTCTTACCCATTAATGAAACTTTACCAGATATACGAACAATCCATTTACCATTCTCTTTTGTAATATGAACATCATAGTATTCACCATCATAACTAGCTTTTATTTCATTTGAAGAAGAAGGGAGTATCTCCAAACCTCCATTATAAATATCAAAAGACATATCGAGATTTTGTATATTGTCTGGTAATTTACCACTACTAGAAGTATCGATATTCTGTGTATTGTCTGTTACTTTATTGTTGTTTTTCTGTGTGTCTAAATTCGAGTTATTATTAGTAGGATTAGAATTTATATTTTTGTTTTTATTGTTATCAACTGGAATTTGTAGTACTGTATATGCTCCAATAGCCGTTGCTCCAACTGTAAATAAAACAGTTATTACAATTGTAAAAAAGACTACTAAATTTGATTTTTTTCTAAAATTCATAATCGCACCTAACCTTTCTTTGAGTAATTTCTTGCTTTCACTTAGAGTGACAGAAGCAAGAGACTCTTTATATTTTCCAACAGTGGCTATAGAGTTTAGTAGAGTCTTTCCATAGTCTTGTACATTACTTGAATCAAGTTTTTTGACAATTGCTTCATCACATGCAAACTCACATGCTTTGTTAATTTCTTTTCCCATAAGATATACAAGAGGATTAAACCAGTGTAAGCAGACTGTAATTTGTACTAGCCATTTATAGAGCATATCAAATCGGCGATAATGTGTAAGTTCATGTAGAACAATATATTGAAAATCTTTTTCTGCAATATCGACCCTCGGCAGTACAATACATGGTCGGAAAAATCCAATCAGTAATGGAGAAGAAATAAGTGGGTTGATGCAAAGTTCTATGACTTTTTTTATTCTTATTTGACTTCCAAGAATTGCAAGTCTGTCTAAGAGTTTTGTGTCTGAGACAGGAGCTTGTCCAGCTTTTATGTATTGCACGAAGCTTTGGTAAATTGTTATTTTTCGTATGAATAGGATAAGGGCAATTACCAACCAAATTATCCAGATATTATTTACTAGCAAAGTAATTATGTCCTGTACTGCTTGGTTACTGGTGAATAGCTCCATTTTATTTATATATTTTTGATTGCTTCGTTCATTATTTATAGTTGGGGTATTTTTATCATCATTCAAAATATCTTGATTTTGTTGTGCAGGTGGATATTTTTCAGTATGATATGTAGTATTGTCGAATGTTTGAAAAATGGTTCCCATTAAGTTTGTTTCTGGTGTAAATGGTAATAGTAGTCTCATAATGACAATTAACCAGATATAATACTGCCACTGCCTGCTTATTTTGTCTTTAAAAATTTGCTTGCATGAAAAAAGAATGAGAATAAGCAGTGAACCAGAAAGGGACATTGATAAGAATACTTTCAGTACATTATTCATTTATCTTTTTCCCCCCTCCAAAAGTTCCTTTAGCTCATCGTATTCTTCATCAGTCAACAAATCACTTTGAATTAAATTAGAGACAAGTCCTTTAACATTTCCTTCATAGATTTTATCGAGTAATTTTTTTGTTTGACTTGTTTGATATTCAGATTCTGATATAAGGGGAGAGTATTCATTTCGGCGTCCTAATTTTTTTGCTTTTAGATACCCTTTATCCATAAGTCGAGCTAAGAGCGTTATTAGAGTGTTTTTTTGCCATGTTTTGCCTATTGATGTTAGCTCGTCTAAAAGAGATGCAAAAAGTACTGGTTTATCATGTGTCCAAATAATTTTCATAATTTCAAGTTCAGCATCTGATAGTTGTTGAATCACCTAAATCTACCTCCTATTGTATGACATTATATCATTTTATTTTAGTATAATGCTATGTCATACATTTGTCAACAAACTTATTTAACTTAGAAGGAGTGATAGTTGGAAGTGAGGATTTGTTGGTGAAATAATCAAACTATGCTTGTTAGAAGAATAGAATGGTAGATAGAAAAAACTAATATAAGAGGGATATGGAAAAGTTAATAAAAAGAGGTAATAGTAAATAGATGTGGGAAGAAGAGCACAATTACGAAAGGAGGTAATAAAGAAAAATGAGTAATTACAAAAATAAATAACAAGAGGAAAGGTGTAATTATAAAAATAAAGAAGTGATTATAAAAGTAAATAACAATAATAAAGAAGTAATTATGAAAATAAAGAAGTGATTATAAAAGTAAATAACAATAATAAAGAAGTAATTATGAAAATAAAGAAGTGATTATAAAAGTAAATAACAATAATAAAGAAGTAATTATGAAAATAAAGAAGTAATTACAAAAATAAATAACAAGAAAAAAGAAGTAATTATAAAAATATAGAACCAATAACTAATAAATACGGTTATTGATTCTTATATATATGCAAGTTTTTTATGTGATTTGTATATGAGTCTTATGCTAACAAACTAAAATAATCTAATATAAAGAAATAAAGAAAATTCATTATCTGTATAAGAGATGTTCAACTCTCCATTATACTTATCGACAATTCCTCTAATATTCTCAATACCATATCCATGAGAATTACTATCTTTTTTATCTGAAACAAATAATTCATGTTTTTTATTAATAGGATTTACTTTATTATTTGTCAACAAATAGCTAAAATACTCTTTCTCACAACGAGCCTTTAACACCACTTTTCTATTTGATAAATCTGATATTTTTAAAGATGCTTCTATAGCATTATCCAAAGAATTTGAAAAAATAGTACACAAGTCTATAGGCTCTATACCTAAGTGATTGTCTATATCTATATTAAAATGGACATCAACTCCATTTTCTTCTAACTTTGTATGACGAAGATTTAAAATTGAATTAAGAGCTTGATTTTTACAAAATCGCTTGCCACTAAGAGTGCCAAGTCCTATTTTCAACTGATTAAAATATTCTTTAGCTCCATCAATATCTTCCACCTCTAAATACGATTCAATCATTTGAAAGTGGTTATTCATATCATGACGTATTTTACGTATTTGAATCTGTTGATTTTCTAGTAAGTTGTAGTATTTTTCTTTTATGTGATTTGCTTGATTTTCTATCTTCATCTTTACATTTTCAATTAATGGTTGTAAAAGAAGTATTACACCAATATTTGCTATAATTGCTGATAAAATGATTATATAAGTGCCATAAGAATCACCTAAGATAATATTGTTTTTACTACCCATAGGAATTAAGTTAGTTGGTGGCAGAATAATAGCAATTAATATTGATAAAAATGAAGCTATACAGACCATGTCTATAAAAATCCATATCTTGTTTGATAGGTACTGTTTTATGTTGACTAATCTATTTTTTAAGAACATGTGTATAAAAAACCAAAACAATAATTTTATTATAGCAGAGACTATCTTAACAATTGAAAGTATTAAAAGATACTCACTTGAACAGATAAGTTCCCTATATAGAGGGTTGTTTATAAAAAGAAAATTGATACCAACTATAATAGGGTAGAGTATCATGATAATTGATACTATGGGAATCAATCTACTTTTACTACAGATTATAAGCATTATCATATACCCAAGTAATGTAAATAAAATATTTACAGGGTCGGAAGCCCATATTATCATCTGGCTGATAATAGAGTAACCAAAAATCAATATGACTTTAAAAATCCAATGGTTTCTAAAGTCTATAAAATAAGAAGTCAACTTATAAAGAAAAAAAGCTATGTAAATATTAATTAAAACGATGATAAAAGTTGTGCCATTATTAAGTAAAGAATAAGAGTTCATCTAAGATACCTTTCTAAAAAATCGTATTCTAATATGTATTTTAAAACTAAGATTTTAATATATTATCTTGAATTTAAATTTTTAATATATCTTTAAAAATAAAGATTCTAACTCATTCTTGAGTTTAAGTTTTTAATATCATTTTTAAAATTAAGTTTCCAATATATACCTTGTAAATTTTCCTACAACTTCTTGATACTTTTGACGGCTTATAGGAATTTTTTCATTATGAACTTTAGCATAAGTTTGATTTACACTATCTACATGGTTTAGATTAACAATATACCTTTGATGTGTGCGTACAAAGTTAGATGGAAGAACAGTTTCCATATCGTTTAACTTCCCATAATATTCTAAAGCTCTATCAGAGGTCACTACAGTCAATTTTCTTAGCTCACTTTTAAAGTAGATAATGTCTTTCAGATTGATTTTACAAAGGTTAGTTCCAATTTGAACTGTAATAAAGTTTTCTTTCCATTGTTCTAATTTTTTTAGTGCCTCTTTTAGTACCTCAGATATTTTTTCACTTTTGTAAGGCTTTAAGATATAGTTCAAAGCACCTACATCATACCCATGAAACACATAATCAGAAAAACCTGTGACAAAGATAATTATAGTATCTTCTGAGTATCTTCGTATAGTCTTTGCTATATCAACACCATTGCTTTCTCCAAGTTCAATATCTAAAAAAATAATATCCATATAATAGCTTTCTTGCTCTAGGTTGTATATTAGGCTTTCACCATTTGAATACTCTTTTATTTGGCATGGGTAACCCCACAAATCCATTTCCCTTGTAATGATTTTATTTAACATATTTCTTTGTTGTTTTTCATCATCACAAATACAAATCGAAATCAATGTGTAATCTCCTTTCAAGTTTTATGTTTATATAATTAAGTATATAATATATCTTGCTACCTAGATATATATAATGAGATAACAAATATATCCAAGTAGCAAAATAAGTTTTCTATATCAGTATAGATGATACCTAAAACTATTTTATTAAACTTATTTTAAGATTCCAGTGGTTTTTCTTACTTTGAAATCCCAATAATATTTTTGAATTTCTTATAAGTTAACAGATATACAAGGTACATATAGATACCACAAATCCCTATAAGACCTAAGTTTATCAAAAGAGCATGCACCTCGCTGTTGACAATTCTACTATCATTGTTAATCATAATCATAAAATTAAATAGATAGATTACAAAACTTCCTACAATAAGAGGGTATGAAAATACTTTCTTTAATTGATTTTTAATACAGAATTTTATATAGTCGTTATTAGCTCCTAATCGACTTAAGTCCATAAAAACTTGCTTATGATTCATAGCTATAGTGACACCTCTTGTATATGCAATGATTCCAACTGCTGCGAAACAGATGATTGCCACATATATAAATAACATCAAAAAGACTGCCATATTTTTTATCATATCTTGGCTTTGTAAAATTTTAAAGTTGGGATAGTATTTCCAATTAAGGTACAGTTGATTATTGTCTGGTTCTAGCTTTAGAGGCCCTTCTCCACTTGTATATCTCTCATCCATAAAATACTTTTCTCCAGTTGATTCATAACGTTTTTTTACATACTCATCATAACCAGTAAACATACCCAGTTCTTTAGATGTTCTTTTTATAATCTCTGCCTTTAAATCATTAGCAAAAGCATAAGTATCTTTAGAATTATCTACATTAAATAGTACAGAATTATTGTAATTTTTTATAGATAAATCTTTAGTAAATGCTTTATAATCATTTTCATTAAGAACATAAACATTCATACTTTTGTTTTGAAAAAAAGAGCCATTAAAGATTAGATTTCCAGCATGTCTAAAAGGCATTTCTTTTTCTGTTACTGGACTTGATATAAATTTGGTATAATCGTAGTCTTGATTTTCATTCTCTTTATTTACAACAGCAAGATATTCACCATTTTTTATATTTATTGGTTTTCCAATTAATTTAGAAAAATCTTTAGAATTAAAGAACATGTCATAGGAACTTTTTTTCAGGTATACATTGTCAATAGTTCCATTTTTATGACGTGTTGACTCCACACCATCAACAATCAATTCAATAGAAGGAAGTTCCATATAGTTGTGAATATCTATATTGTATTTATCTGCTAATTGTTCAATATCTTTTTTTGATACCTGTTTATCTCTTTGATTGTAGGTAAAAGTGTAATCGATAGGGTTGTTTTTAATATTATCATAAATTCCTGTGACCATATTAGGAATATAGAATATAGCAAATAATGCTCCTGCAATTAAAAACGAAATAACACACATATTTTTTACTGTCTGTCTTCCCATAAATCTCATCATACTAGTTGATATGATATTTTTGTAGTATTTTTCAGGATGTTTTCCTCTTTTTGCATGTACTACTATATATGTCATAACCATGTAGATTCCAATAGCAGAGAATAGGTAGGTAATACTCCATATAGATGGTAATACATAATTTAATTTATCTATAACTATTGAAGGTACAATATAACCTAAAATAATACCTAGTATAACAAAAATCATGCCTAATATACCATACCATTCCTTTACATCCTGTATTGGTTCAGATATTCTCTGGTCATTTAGTATATCAATTATATTTGTACGATTGATAAATCTTGATGAAAGCATAAATATACAAAATGTAACAAATATACAGAATATAAATCCATATATGAATCCTTGAGTCCCAAAATGATATGTCATTTCTCTAGTGTCAATAATCACTAATTGGAATATCTTCCAGATTCCAAAAGACACAGGTACACTCAATAAAATACCTAAAAAACAGCATATTATAGAAATCAACAATATTTCTGAGAATAAAAGTTTTTTTAATTTTTTCTTATCTGCTCCTAGAGCCATGAAAATACCAATTTCTTTACTTTTAAATTTTAAAAATAGGGAAGAAGCATATGTAGTAAAGACAGCACATCCTAATATAGCAACTGAGAATATCATTGTAGCTTGTTTTCTACTATCTCCACCAGTTGGGAGGATATTTTGTACTGTTGGGCTAAAATAAATTAGAGCATATGAAGTAACTAATACTACAGAAAGTATTATACAAAAGAATAGGGTAGTATAGTTCTTCCAATTGTAGGCTCGAAGTTTTCCATATAACTTATTAATTGTCATCTTGAGCGCCTCCCATTTCTTTTAAAAGTGCTAGTAATTCATCTAGAAATTCACGTCTTGAATTTGATTTTACAACCTCCTTATAAACTGTTCCATCTTTAAGGACAATAACACGGTCACAGAAGCTTGCTGCAAAGCTATCGTGTGTAACCATAAGTATAGTAGCATCTAACTCCTGTTTTGCTTTTAGAAACGAATCAATAACTGTACGACAAGACTTACTATCAAGGTTACCAGTTGGCTCATCTGCTAATATTAAGTCAGGGTTGTTCATAAGTGCTCTCGCTACTGCTGTACGTTGCTTTTCTCCACCAGATATTTCAGCGGGGTATTTTTTTCTAATATGTTCAATACTGAATAGTTCGCATAGACTAATGGCACGGTTTTCCATTTGCAAGACTTGACCACCTTTGATAATTTGTGGAACACATATATTTTCAAAGACGCTAAGACCATCAAATAGCATGAAGTCCTGGAATACAAATCCTAATTGCTGGTTTCTAACTTCAGAAAGTTCTTTTTCTTGTAAATTTTTTATATTATTGTTTCCAAGAGTTATTTCGCCATCGTCAATTGGAATAAAGCATGAGATACAATTTAGGAGAGTGGTTTTTCCACTTCCTGATGAACCCATAATTGCTACAAATTCACCTTTGCTGATTTCAAAAGAAATATTTTTTAATACTGGATATGTTTTATTACCTGTTTTGTATGATTTACATAAGTGGTTTACTTTAAGCATATATACCATCCTCGCTTTCATTTATCTTGTAAGTCAATGATAGCATTTTAAAGGGGTAGAGAAATACCAGCCCTATTGTAAGAATTGGATGTTTTTTTGTAATACTTGAAAATGTATTATTGATTATGCAAAATTCTATGAAGTAGGAACTATGTGATTTCAGTCATGGTAGGTTCAAAGTGTTAGAGGTAGTATAGTTTATGGTTATGTTGAGTAGCGATAGTGAGAAAGTTTATAAGTGTGTTTATAGGTATCAATTATCATGGTAGAGTAAGATAATATATTGAGAAAAGGGGTCATGGAGTAGTGAAGTAGTATTTAGAAAAGATTTTAAAAAATATAAATGTTATAGAATTGGAAAGGGATACTATAGTATTAAACGAAATAAATTGCTAAAAAATTTAAAGTTTGGTGTTAAAAATATAAAAGTACTACTAATATAAAAATCATAATGAGCCTATAGAAAATATAAATAGAGATTTAAAAATATCCTAAAAAGCGATAGAAACACTTTTAAGATAGTCAAATAATCTCCATATCATCGTAAATTATTATAATAAAGACATTAATTTCTTACCAAAAAAGATACTACAATCAACAATGAAAAAACAATTGAAAGTATCGAAAAAGTAAAGTGAGAATTTGAGTCATTATTACGGTTATTAAGTTTTATCCATAAACCACATATAATTGTGAACAATAATAAAATTGCTGATATTACTCCTATAAATGTAAAAAACATTAAAACTCCCTCCCTATTTAATGTAAATATCTTTTAGTCAATGAGAATATTTTCAACCATTACCAGGGCTATACAGCAAAAAAGCTAATATATCATTATTTTATAGTATCTACTAGAAGTAAATCTAACTGAAAATCTATTAGACTATTCCTTTGTTCAACATTCATAATATCAATACCACTATACTTAAAAAAAGCATCAGAACGAAGGATAAGCAACTGAATAAATGAAGTTATTTGATAAGCAATAGTTCTGTATTCAGCCTCAGTTTTTTTATTGTTCTGATTTTCATAATGAGCTTTAACTAAAGGAAGTATCTCAAATGGATAAATAATTTCCTCTTGTACCAATATGTAGGGTACAGAAACTCTTATAAATTGACTATGTGCGTCTATAAATTCAAAAAATGCAATTATTATTTCTCGTAACTGCTGTTTAGGCACTAAATCTTTAATATCATGTGAGGCTTTATACTCATCCATATGACACTTTAAAAACTTTTTAATAGCAGTATTAACTAATGCTTCTTTAGATTTAAAACAATAGTTAATCATAGCTAAATTGACATTTGCCTTAGCTACAATTTCTCTAGCTGTAATGCTTGAAATATCTTTATGCGAAGATAATAACTGGATTGTGGCATTAATTAGCTGTTCTTTTGTAGAATCTGTTCTCATAATTTTCCCCTTAAAAATTTCCCTATAAAAAAATTAAACGTGTTTAATACACGTTTAGATACTATCATGAAAATTTTGGGATGTCAATGGGTGCTTAGACCTTTATAAGGGGGATTTGAACTTCTGTAAGATAATTCTCAGGATTTGATTCATTATGCTCACCTTTATGACCAAGCTGTCTATTTACACCTGACATCTTATAATCACTATTCTTATCCAACCAATAACAAAAGGATTCATATGCACCAGCTATATTTTCATATGGTCCATATACCATGGTGCATGCCATTATATCAACTTCTTCTGTCTCGCGATATGTAAATTTGGACTTATTCTTTCCAAACTTCTTTACAACCATTCCAACCTCAACATCTACGCCATTACCTGTAAGCTCTTCATCATGATAAAACGCTATATTATTGTTGGATTGACGTGATACTTCTATATGTTCCTCATTAATAAAATCAGATAACTTTTTCCAGAGGATACCTTCATAGAAGTAGTCTGGTATTATTTCTCTAAGAGATATGATTTTATAACTTGGAATTTTCTTAAAGACAACATTATGACGAATCTCATCTTTATCACATTTTAAGGCTTCTATAAATTTATCAATTTTATTTATTCTCTGTTTCTCTTGTTGTATTTCCTTTTGTATTTCATTCTTTTTTCGATTTAATTCCTGAATTACAAATTCATCATCCCAGTTATGTAATATATTTGATATTTCTGCAACACTAAACTTTGAATCTCTTAATAAGACGATTTTTTGCAAAGTTGAAATCTGTTCAACTGAGTATAGGCGATAACCTGTATATTTATCTATTTCTGCTGGTTTTAAAATACCAAGTTCATCATAATAACGTAACATACGAATAGATATCTGTGTCAATTTTGAAACTTCTCCAATTTTAAACATGAAAATGCGACCTCCTTTTCACTTATAATCAGTATATATTTTGTTTTTATATACTTCAAGCATTTAGGAAAATACGTTAAGGTTGCAAATCTAGCTCAAATTCAAAATCATTTGACTTTATCTGTTCAATTTCAGAATCTACTTTTTGTTTAAATTTATTAGAATAAAGTATGTATACAACAAATACTAGTCCAAATACTATTTGTACATATTGAGATATTACACATAATTTAATAGAGTATTGAGATAACAATTGGATATTAAAAAAATTGTACATCATATGGACAAATCCAGCTGCTAAAATGCTTCTATTGGTATTTATATATACAAAATTAATTATAAAGGTTAAAAGTACAATGTTTGGTATAAATAAAACTGCATTAAATAAAGAATATTGTGCTAGATTATAGGGCATTTGACCAAAAGTAAAATAAGACCCTATATACCAAATTCCACAAATAATTCCTAAAATAATTGAAGAAGTTGTAAATCCAAATCTTACTAAGAGTTTGTCAATACAGTATCCTCTCCATCCTGCTTCTTGACTAAGTATACTTAATATAAAACTTGATAATAGCATGAATGCAATTTTAGAAGGCTCATATATTGCCATATGCATCAAATTTATATTAGAAGTTTTCTCATTAAAATGATTACCTATTATTAAAGAAACTATAAAGATTGAGGCAAAGAATAGTATTGTAAATAATGGCCATTTTATGCCCATTTCTTTAAAGCTAAAAGCTCTATAAGAAAAATCTTTTTTTGCATCATTTGGATATATGGTAGAGATAAAAAATAGACCTACAATAGCTGGCGATGTATATCCAAGATAAAAAATAAGTTCTCCAAGTATAGTACCAGTAATCCCGAGCAGTACAGGTGTAAGACTGAATATCCAATTTAATAGTAAAGTAAATGTAAAAAAATAGCTTAAGTGTTTATTTGTATTAAAAGGGGTATTATATATTTGCATCTTTTCATTATCCTTTCATTTTATAAGAGTGTTTTAATTTGTATTAGTTGATTTTTTTATACTAAGATATAATCTAGTAGCAACTCTCAGTTATGATAATATATTATTTCTTATATTTTTGCTAATTGTTTCTACACTAAACATGAGTAGTTAGCATTTAACACTGACCAAATATGTTGTACTGTTTTGATTATAATATAGGTCAATAAATATAAAATTAGTTATATTAATAAAATACTTTAAGAGTTATTAAATGTTTAGCTTTTCTCTAATATTTTTTATGTAACGGCGATTAATAATAACCTTTTCATTATTTGTTAAAGTGGCTTGCATACGATTATGTGATATTATTTTTATGCTTTCTATGTAGTCCCTATTTAAAATCATGGATTTAGATATTCGTGAGAAGGACGTATTAACTAATAATTTTGATAATTTATATATCTTTAAATCAATTTCAAACACATCGTCCTCATAATAAGCAAATGTCTTGTTTCCTACTGTCTCAAAATATAAAATATCACAGACATTAAGTTTATAAATCTCTCCTGATTTTTTCCCTTTTATATCAAGTAGTGGTGTACTTAATAATGAAATTATTTTCTCTATGTTATTATCTAAGGTAGAGCATTTTATAGTTATCTCAATATCGTCGCAATTAGTAGCTTGTTCGACATGTATTTTCATTAATCATCACCTCATTTTATTACTGTCATTAGAATAGCATTATATCTTATTGAGTCCAACTAGATGCGTTCTGAATTTCAAATTAAGTATAGTGAAATTCAAAAATAAAATAGTGAAATTCAAATTTGAGGTGGCAAAATTCAAAAAAATACTATAGATATTTGGATTATTTTTCCAAATATCATAGTATTTTTCATAGAATATATCTAATTATCTTACAAATGGACCTATTTTATGATTTTATATATTGTCAAAATTATTTCTTAAATACCAAAATATTTTTGGATAGTGTATCAATACTGTTTGATAAAGTATTTAATTTACCTTCAATTCTAACCAATAAATACATGGATAGGGCTATAGGGAAACCAACATTTGTTATTAACAGCTGTAAACTATCGTCCATGAAATTAACCTCCTATTCTATAACTAAGTCATAAGGAGTGGTATTTGTTTCTACAACCTTAGCTTCAACAGCAGAAGCAAGGTCGAATCCTCCAACTGAAAAAATATTTTTAGATATTATTAAATCCATAACAGATTTTATATCTTCTTCAGTTAAGTTATCTTTTGGATTTTCTATAGAAAAAGAAACTTGCTTATCCTTTATATTTTTAAAACTCATGACTAATTTTTTCTTAATCTCCATACAGTTACCTCCGTTATAATAATTTATATTTTTAATTGTTACTATTAGTGGTTGATTTTAATTGTTGTTGGTATATTTAAAAGATATTATTTAGATAATGATGTACTGTCTAATTTTAAAATATCTACAATAGGGTTTTCTTGAAGCCCTGCTATTGCTTCTGCAACAGTATAAACATCATCATCTAATGCTTCTGCCTTTACGTTTGCAAATGACTTACTTTTAATAACCGCCTTACCCTTATCATCAAAACCAGCATCCAATTTTAATTTTATACTAGATAAATTTTTTGTTGAAACAACTGCCATAAAATTACCTCCTAAAAATTTAATTTCAAAGATTTGTCGACTTTCTTTGGTAACTATAATACTATCATCTAAGATAATATCGGAGTTAAACAGTAATTTCTTAAGATTATTTGTGTAAATTTTTATTGGAAAAATTTTGATGTAGGTATATTTATTTAATTTATATGTTATATTTGAAGACTTATTTTCAATATTTTTGATGTGGTATTTGTGTGTTTTTCTAGGATTTTGAGCTATTGCTGTTTGAAATTGTGTGTGTCTAAAATTAAATACTCAAAGATTGGGGAGTGTTTAAAAAATTATTAAATTTAATCTGTAAATAAAAAAGTTAAAAGTCCAATATTAACATTTTACCTTTAAACCATTAAAATCTTTATTAAAGCCAACAAAGTTATTATGTTATGAAAAATTTTATTAAGTTTATTAAAAGGAGTAAATTTTTTGTTCAGATAAATAAAGTTATTATATTAAGAAGATTTATACTGGAGCTAATGAAAGTGTCAAATTAATAAGCATTTTTTTTAGTAAATAGTGTTAATTGAGTCAATAGGGTTGATTGAAAATCAATAAAGTTAATTGATTTAATAGAACTGATTGAGTCAATAGAGCTGATTGAAAATCAATAAAGTTAATTGATTTAATAATATACTGAATAAAAACTTTGTTGAGGCTATAAAAAATATTTTAAGGGGGAATGTAGTTTATGAAAATAAAATTAGAGGATATACCAGTTCAGTTTCATGCAATGATAGAAATAGTGGGGATTGATAAATTCATAGAGATTGCTAAGTTGTATGGAGGGACAAACACCTATATACCAACATGTAAGGGCCTTTTTAGATATGCAAGAGATAGGGAGATAGTAAAACAGTTTAATGGAGTAAATTACAACGAGTTGGCTATTAAGTATAATATGTGTGTAAGTAATCTTAAGCGAATATTAAATGAAAATGGAATATAAAATATAATACAAAATGTCTCATAAAGTCTAAAGATAAAAGACAGAAAAGACATTTTGCAAAATTTTTTTAGACAAAAAAACTAAAATTACTGCTTTTTAATTTAAATACATTGTATATTCTATAAAAGAATTTGTTAGATACTGGAGATATATTGAGAATATAAAGAAAATAGTCGAAAATATTTGTTGGCTAAAAAATAGATAAAATGATACAATTGCTTGTACAAAGGGGAAAAAACAGTAAATAAGCCATATAAATAAAAAAATATAAATTAATATGACATAATATATTTGTATTTTTAAGGATATAAATAGATATTTTAAGGAATAAGTTATGTAATTAAAAAAAATATATATTTATATTTAAACTATTGTGTTATTTATATAAAAATAATAATTAACTTGTTACAAGCACTTATTAATAGAAATGGGGGAAATAGAGATGAGTAATGGATTTTACAAATTGAATTCAGCAGTATTGGGTTTTGATATAAAGAATGATATTAACAAAATAAGATTTAATCACTATATAATGAGAAAAGAAAATATACAAAGGTTTCAAGGTACTTTACCAATGGGTCAATTTTATATGACAGTGAGAAGAACTGCTACAGACTTACATCTGTCTATTTCTACTATAAGTAGGCTTGTAAGAGAGTTTTTGGATTTAGGAATAATAAGGTTGGTATCTAAAGGTGTAAAAGGTAAAAACCATTCTATATATAGTTACGTAAGTGTAGAATTTGATGGAAACTTATCTGAAAACACTCACATGGAAGGTGATGTTAATGGGGATTTAGTTGATATTGATAGTGATATAGAATTTGATTATGATGATAAAGAGGAATCCTTTAATAGTGGCGTGAATGTAGAGCTTGAGTATAAAGATAATAAGGATTTGTCTAACGATACAGAGTATAGTCGTGATAATTTCCATAGCAAAGACACTATAATTAATAAATCCATTTCTAATATTAACACTATCAAAAACTATATCAATGAATCCTTTAATATAAAAAAATCAAAAGAGAACAACTCTAATCTACTATCAAAACCAATAAATCTAAACCTTAACGATACGTACAATGACATATATAAAAGAGTTAATAATAGTATAGAAAATAATCAAGTTAAAAATGTCATAAAATCCAGCAATAGCAAAATATCCAGTGATATAGGTATCACAAGTAAAAATAATTACTTTAATCACATTCATAATATACAAAAAGAAACTAAATCTGTAACAAGTAAAAAAGAATCTTTAAATAAATTTAATAAAAAAAATATACAACAAAATATTATAAACATGCTAAACAAAAAATCAGGAAAGAATTTTAAAATCAATTCTCCAATAAGTATAAAACTTATCAATGAAAGGCTAAAGGAAGGTTATGTCTTAGAAGATTTCTACAGAGTTATTGAGGTAAAAGTAGCTAAGTGGAAGAATACCATAATGGAAATGTATATAAGACCAGAGACTTTATTTAGCTATAAATTTGAATCATATGTGAATGAAAACATATCTATAAAAAGTCAAAACAATGTTTATCAGTGTAAAGAGGGTAATAGTCATCACAACTGTAATTATGGACATTCTAACTATACAACATATGACAATAGTAGTCGTGAGAGAAAAAAACATGAGAATGTAAGGTACTGGAATCCTATATGTGAAATTTAATTAGTATAATAATGTATTCGTAGCTAATTGTCGTATTATAACTAATAATCATATTGTAACTGACAATGTATTCATAATAAACAGTGTATCACGTCATAATTAGTAATGTATCTATAACTAGCAATGTATTTTTATTCTAATAATGTATTCATAGCCAATAGTATTGTAACTAACAATATATTCATAACAAACAACATATCATAATGAATAATGTATTTATAACCGATAATGTACTTAAAAATTAAAATATAAAAAACTTATGAAGAAAGTGAGATTAATTTATATGGGTAAATCAGATGTTGAAATAGAAAAATCTATTTTAGGCACAATTCTTTTAGACAATAAATTAAACTATAAGTTAGATGAATTAAGTGAGGACATGTTTATGGAAAATACATGTCTTGAGATATTTAAAATTATGAAAGAGCTTAAAAAAGAAAACATAGTGATTGATGTAGCTACTGTAAAGTCTAGGATAGATAGAAAATCTCTAGCGATAAAAACGAGTGACTTAACTAGTCTAATCACTTGGGGACAGAATTTTGGGATTGATAGCCATATTAAGATTTTAAAAGAAAACTTAGCTAGAAGAAGTATAAATCAAAACTGTCAAAGACTTTTACAAAGTCTAAACCTTGGAGAAAATATCGACACCTGTATATACAAGTTTGAAAATAATATAAAAGAAATTTTAGACAGAGATACCCATGAAAATGATGATGTAAATAGTATTGCAGAAAAGGTACTAGATTTCTTGGAAAATGATAAAGAAGTTGGTTTTAAATTTGGAATAAAGTTACTTGATGCAACTATAGGTGGTCTTTTTAAAGGGGAACTGACTACAATAGCAGCTAAGTCTGGGGTTGGAAAGACTGCTTTGGCACTTCAAATAATGCTAAATTCAGTTAAGCAAGGAAAAAAGACTTTATTTATAAGTAGAGAGATGACTAGCGAGCAAGTGTTTATGAGAAATATATGTAGGATGACAGGTGTAAGTACAAGAAATATGAAGTCTAAAGAGATAAGTGAAAATGATTGGAAGCTTATTGTAAGTGCAATAGGCGATTTGAGTGAGAATAACTTAATTTACATAAATGACAAGATAGATACAATTAGTTCAATTAGAAAGAGGATAAGGCAGGTAAAGCCAGATTTATTAATAGTGGATTATGTGCAACTACTTACATCTCAGAAAAGTATGGATAAAAGGGAAAGAGAAGTAGCTACATTTTCTAGAGAGCTTAAAAATATGACTTTGGATTTTGATATACCAATAATTCAATTAAGTCAGTTAAATGATGAAATGAAAGATTCAAGACCTTATGGAGATAGACCCATGAGGGATAGTAAGGCTATTTACCACGATAGCAACAATGTGGTTTATATACATCAATTAAAAGGGAGTGATTATGAAAAAGCAGTTAAAGATATAGGAGAAAGTGAGGAAGCAGTTAGGGAATCAGAGTACAGGGGAATTAAGATGGTTGATTTAATCGTTGCAAAGTGTAGAGATGGACAGACCAAGCATAAGCACTTTTGCTATTTTGGGGATAAGTTGCATTTTCAGGAGCTAAAGTATTAGGTCAGTAGGATAGCTATAATAAGCTTATTGAAAGGTAAGAAACAGGAAATATAATATAAAATATGAGGTGAAAATATGCTAGAATTAGAGAAAATTATAGAATTACTTGAAGAACACAAGATAGAAGTGAGTATTCCAAAGGAGTTACATAAGTATAGTTTGCTGGAATATCTTAAGTTGTGTCAAAAAAGCGGGGGAACCTATTTTTATATTAAGACAATGGAAGGTGCTTTAAAAGATGCTAGAAATGAGCTTATGATTAAATTGTTTAATGGAAAAAATTATATGGAGTTAGCAAGAATGTTCGATATGAGTGTTATTAATGTCAGGTATATTGTAAGAAAAAAATAGAGTTGATTTGGAGAAGGCAATTTTGAGGTGTTCATAAAATATAGGTTAATGTAGTTGGGGTTAAATTGTGATTAATAGATTAAGAATGTGTATAAGTTTAAGGATATAGAGGAATCTAAGTGTGATTAATAACATGATTTTGTGAATAAAGTTGGAGTTATACTTGGGTTAAATGTCTGGCTAACAAGGTAAAACTGTGTATAAGATTATGAGTATGTAAAGGAATGAATTATAATTAGTAAGGTAAAATGGGATGTATAGTTAAGAATATGCAAGATTTTAAGGCATTAAACTATACTAATAAGGTAAATGTGCGTGTGTAGTTAAAGTTTGTATAAGAGTATGATGTGTGATTAATAAAGAAATATGTGTATAAAATTACGAGCATAGACAGGTCTAAGCTGTGAATAATAGAGTAGGAATGTGTATAAAGTTATAAGTAATAGATAGGTGAGATTGTGAGTAATAGAGTAAAAATGTGTGTAAGGTTAGAAACTAATAGATAGGTTTGTGATTAATTAAATTTCTTCCCTAGATAGAGTACAATTTTAATATTGATATTTTATGTGATTAAGTCACAGATAAAAAGCAAATATATTGATATAATTCTTATAGATTAATAATATAGGGAGGTTATTATGTCTAACAAAAAAAAGAAGTATGCAAATATTTTAGAAAATGAGTGCGTAGCTTGTGGAAGCTGTATAAAAGTATGCCCAAGAGGGGCAATCTCAGTTCCACAGGGTATTAGTGCAAAAATTGATAGAGATTTATGTGTTGGATGTGGTATTTGTGAAAAGATATGTCCAGCATCTGTGATTGAGATTATAACAATATTAAAAGAGGAAGAAGGTAAGTGTCATGAATAATAAAAAACATTGGTATGACTATTTATGGATTTTTTCCTCAATATATTTAATATTAGGATTTGTAAATATTATTTTTGCTTGGATTGGATTAATTTGCTTCTTTGTACCACTAATTATTTCTATTATCAAGGGGAATAAGGCCTATTGTAATAAGTATTGTGGAAGAGGGCAACTGTTTAATCTGCTTGGAAATAAATTAAATCTGTCAAGAAATAAAGATATTCCGAGATTTATTAGAAGTAAGTGGTTTAGATATGGGTTTTTGACGTTTTTTATGGTGATGTTTATTAATATGCTTTTCTCAACTTATTTAGTATTTGAAGGGAGTAGAAGTCTTAAAGAGGTAGTGACTTTGCTATGGACTATAAAAATGCCTTGGCAGTGGGCGTATCATGGAACTTTAGTTTCACCTTGGGTGGTACAGTTTGCTTTTGGTTTTTATAGTGTTATGCTTACATCGACTGTACTTGGATTGATTACAATGGTATTGTTTAAGCCTCGTTCATGGTGTGTTTATTGTCCTATGGGGACTATGACTCAGATGATATGTAAGGCAAAGAGTAAATCTGTATAGAAAGAGGTTTTGTGCAGATTTAAATATCAGTGAAAAAGACCTTGAAAATATTGAGGTAGATTTTGAATAATGTTATGAAGATAATAAGTTATATCATTTAGGGAAGATGGTTTAGTCTATGATATTGCAAGTGAAAGAATAAAAAAATGAATAAGAGACTTGGTTGCAAGTAAGTTTGTATGAACTTAGAATTACTTGCAACTAAGCATGTTTATATTTATGTTAAAATGTACAATAATTATTTAAATATATTATTTAGCAATTATTAGAAATTAGGATGGGAAAGTTTCTAGTATATACAACTATTAAGTAGATATAACTAATACCACATAGAAATACTTTTTATATTGAAAGTATTTTAAAATCAATTATTAATTCTTTATGACATTCTAAAAAAGAATCTCTTGTACTTATAATGTCAAAGAACGAAGCTTATCCTTATCCAATACTTTTATCCCACCACGAGATAAAGACACAATACCTTCCCTAGCAAAATATTTTAACATTCTAGACACAACTTCTCTGGCACTACCCATGTACTTAGCAATTTGCTCATGAGTCATCTTTATAGTAGTACTGTTATCCTTAGCTATTTCATCAATTAAAAAAGATGCCAAACGCTTATCAAAACTCATAAAAAGAATTTGTTGCATTGCCCACATAACATCAGAAAAACGTTCAGTAGCTAATTTATATGAAAATAATTCTACATGGATATTTTCAGTAGACAACTTTGAAAAAACAGAGGAACTAATCTGTATAATATCACAATCCGTTTCAGCATTTACATATACATCAAAAGTTATTGTTTTCAGAATACATGAAGCTGATAAGATACATACATCACCATTATCAAGGCGGAAGAGTGTAACCTCACGACCTTCATCTGAAAGTATGTAAGTACGTATTGTTCCAGTTTTTATGATTAAAACACCAATACAGTCACTATCGCCACAGTGTATGGGATTTCCTTTTTTATAATGGGAGATATCTGCTGAGGCAATTAGTAGCTCTTTTTGTGGGTCAGTGAGTTTATCCCAAAAAGGCAAACTGTGTGTAAGTATATCAATATCATTTTGTGAAATCATATAAGCGCTCCTTTCTTAAAATCTTATAATCCCATGATACAAGTGAATTAATAAAATAACAAGTAGTTTATTAGTAGGATTGTTTAAGTGGATATTAATAGTATGATTTGTGTAGAAAAAATATGATAATACCTATATTCTTGCCTATTAATGAGTAAATTATATAAAGGAGAGTATTAATATATTTATAGATTGCAGTTATTATATGAAGTGATAAATACATGAGTTTAGGTATATCTAGTAAGCTAAAAGAACTATTTGATAGTGTACTTACTGTATAATTCTTTGAGCTTACGAAAGATATACAATAGTTTTATTTATTGAATAAAAATATATATGAAGAATCTACACGATAACTATTTGATAAAAGGACATATATGAAGAATCTATACAATAGATATTAAAAATAGATTTAAAATATATATATATTTTAAAAGATAGAGTTTGTTTTTAAAAGTTTAAGCTCTTTATGTAGCTTGATTGCCATGAAACCTGCAATTATTGCAGCCACCAAATCAGCTATTGGCTGTGCATATAAAATACCATTTAATCCATAAAATACAGGAAGAATCAAAATTGTAGGAATAAAACACACACCCTGTCTACACATACCTAAAAATCCACCTTCCTTTGCTTTTCCTAGTGCAAGGAATAATGTAGAATACACTGTATAAAAACCAAATAACATAAATGAAAGTCCATTTGCTCTAAGTGACTTACTTCCACATTCAATCAATAGCATATCACCACTTGTAAATTGTGAGATTATAACCTTTGGGAAGATTATCATTACAAGACCAAGCACTACACAAAATACTGTAGTCCATAGTATGGATGTTTTTATTGCACTATGCAATCTATCGTAGTTCTTTGAACCAAAATTATAGCCAGCAATTGGTTGAAATCCTTTTATAAAGCCAAACACTATAAGACTACCTAAAGATATTATTCGTGTCACTGCACCCATACCAGCTATAGCAAAATCACCATATTTTGCAGCCTCCATATTAGTTAATGTGATAGCAAGACTAGTTAATAATTGAAATATCAAGGTAGGGATACCAATCTTTAAAATTTCTGACATGACATCTTTTGAAAAACAACATTCATTAATTCTAAAACTAAACATACTTTTCTTGCTGAAAATATATCGTATATAAACAAGTGTTGAAACTATCTGAGAGATAGCTGTTGCAATAGCAGCACCCCTTACTCCCATACCAAAAGTATAAATGAATATAGGGTCTAAAATCATATTAAGCAATGCACCTGATAACATTGCACACATACTTGTTTTAGCAGCTCCTTCACTTGTGACAATATTAGTCATAGTGACATTGAATACATTGAAAATAGAGGATACTATATAAATACTTGCATAAGATACTGCATAAGGCATGATACTTTTTGTAGCTCCTAATAATTTTAAAATAGGATTTAGAAAAATTATAATAACAATAATGACTAATGCACCTACTATAATGCTACTGTAAATAGATGTACTAGCTACTTTACTTGCCTTTTCATTATCACCATGACCTAAAAGTCTTGCAATGTATGAAGCAGCTCCATTTCCAAACAATAGACCTAATCCAACCACAAGCTGACCTAATGGAAATGCAACAGATATAGCACCCATCTGACTGGTTCCCAGTCCACCTACAAAGTACCCATCTACTAGATTGTACAATGCAGTTATCATCATACCTATCATAGTAGGTAACCCCATAGCTAATAATGCTTTTGGTATTGGAGCAGACCCCAATAATTCAATTTTCTTGTTACTTTCTTTCATGTTAAACACCCCTTTTCTATTGACATTAACTCTAAATTATAATACTATAAATTATAGTAAGTATGGAAAATAGTACTATAATTTATAGTATTTGTCAATAGAAAGAAAATGAGAGGAGAATTTTTATGGCTACAATAGATTTAATTGTATTAGGTATAGTAAAGCAAGAGCCTCAGAGTGCTTATGATATTCAAAAAGCAGTAGAATATAGAAAAATATCACGTTGGGTTAAAATAAGTACACCATCAATTTATAAAAAAGTAATTCAATTAGAAGAAAAGGGATATATTGAAAGTACATCTGTGAAGAAGGGTAAAATGGCAGAGAAATCAGTTTATTCATTAACTAAATTGGGAGAAGAACATTTTTTAGATTTAATGTTTGATACGGCTTCTAAGCCAATAAACATATTTTTAGATTTTAATGCTGTCATAGTAAATTTAAATAGCCTTACACCAGAAAAACAGAAACTATGCCTTAAAAACATTGAAGAAAATATACAAGAGCTAAAGAAAACTATTGAAGAAAACATAAGTATAAAGACGGATGTACCTGATATAGCAAAAGCAGTGTTGGACCAACAGTTAGTACTAGCTCAGTCACTAGAAACGTGGATAAATTCTTTAAAAGAGAGTATGGACAATAATTAGAGAGTTGGATTTAATTTATTGAATAAAATCTAGCATAAAAGAAAGTATGTAAACTAATTAGAAAAACTGGTTTAATCATAGGACAAAAGCTATTCCAAAGAAATATGGATAATAATTAGAAAATCGGGCTTAATTTATTGAATAAAAATTAGAATAAAAGATAATGAAATATTATTTATATAAAAAGAGTGAGGATTATTTATATTTTATGATGAAGATTTAGTAATATGACACACTGGTGTCTTGTTCTGTGGTATATGATTAATAAATCAAACATAGAAGGAGGAATAGTTATATGCCAGACTTACTAAAAAATAAGTTTAATCACAAGTCACTTTATGAGGTTGCATTGGCTATCCAATCAGTCTATAACCCATTTCAAGTGGATGAGTTTATAAAATCGACAATAGATGAGACGTGGGATAATTTAGAGTTAAAATCTAGATGTAGAAAAATAAGTATGAATTTAGGAAAGTATTTACCATCAAACTACAAGGATGCTATTTCCATTCTTGAACAATCTGTCAGAAGATTTCCTTTTGCATTTTTCCTTCCAGATTTTGTTGAGGTTTATGGACAGAACGATGCAGATTGGGATTTATCTATAAGTGTGTTAGAACGAAATACTGAGTACTGGTCTTCGGAGTTTGCTGTAAGGGTATTTATCATCAAGGATGAAAAGCGTATGATGGAACAGATGTATAAATGGTCTAAACATGAAAATGAACATATTAGAAGACTCTCAAGTGAGGGTTGTCGTCCTCAATTGCCTTGGGCACAAGCAATAACAAGCTTTAAAAAAGACCCCACACCTATTCTACCTATCTTGGAACAGCTCAAGACTGATACATCACTATATGTACGAAAGAGTGTGGCTAATAATCTAAACGATATATCCAAAACACATCCAGATTTAGTTATCAATCTCGCACAGAATTGGTATGGAAAAAATGAATACACTAACTGGATTTTAAAACATGGTTGCAGAACTCTACTAAAAAAGGGGAATCGTGATGTATTAGCCCTTTTTGGGTACGATGATACCACTTCAATAGATGTTCAGGACTTTGCATTAGACACAACACCTATTTCTATTGGAGAAAATTTAATTTTTTCATTTACTATTTTAGCTAAAAAATCTACAAAAACAAGACTTGAATATGGGATTGATTATGTGAAATCCAATGGAAAAAGGAACAGGAAGATATTTAAAATATCAGAAGTTTCATTAAAAGAAAATGAGAAGAAGTTGTACAAGAAAAAGCATTCATTTGCAGATGTAAGTGTAAGGAAACATTACCCAGGGGTACATTCGATTACACTTATTGTTAATGGTGTCGAACAAGGTAAACTGGATTTTGACCTAGGTGTATAATTTTATTTTAGTAAGACATAGCAGTCATTGCAAAAAATTAGCAGGAAATTATAAGTGTGTGTTTAATAACTTATAAAAAGATAATCTGAAAACTACTATGGTTTTTATATTAAAAAATTATATAAAGGAATCAGGTATAAGAGAATGATTGAGAGTATACCAGCAAAACAAATTTTACAGAAAGTTAAATTTGAAAATACAAGATGGTTTGGAATAGATTATAATATGAATCTCTATCGTGGTTGTCCTCATGGTTGTATATACTGTGATAGCCGTAGCACAATATACAACATAGAAAACTTTGACCAAGTTAGATATAAGGAAAATGTGATAGAAATTTTAAGTAAGGAATTGCGTTCAAAAAGAAAAAAAGGGGTGGTAGGTATTGGTGCCATGTCTGATACATATAATCCTTTTGAAAAGGAGCTTTGTATTACTAAGCAAGCATTGAATTTACTTGCAGAAAATCACTTTGGAGTGTCTATTGATACCAAAAGTAGCTTGGTAGTTAGAGATATACCGATTTTACAGAAAATCAAAACAAATAACTCTGCTATTGTAAAGCTAACTATAACCACTGCAAATGATGAATTATCAAAGAAAATAGAACCCAATGTAAATCCAAGTTCTGAGCGATTTGAAGCAGTAAAAGAACTTAATGATGCTGGAATTTTCTGTGGTATATTATTGACTCCTATGTTACCATTTTTGACTGATAATAAAGATGAAATACGAGCAATTGTAGAAAAAGCACATAAGGCTAATGCAAAATTTATTTATTGTATGTATGGAGTGACAATGCGTAGTGGTCAGAGAGAGTTTTTTTATAAGCATTTAAAAAATATATCTCCAGAACTAGTGCTTAAATATCAAAGGTTATATGGTTTAAACTATTTTTGTAGTATTCCTAATAAAGATTATTGTGAGAAGTTATTCAAAGAAGAATGTAGACGTTATGGTATTTTGACAGATATGAAAGATATTGTAAAAGCTTACAAGAGGTCAGAATCATATACTCAAATGAAATTTTTCTAAGATGAGTTCTAGGTATGATATTATAGAAGCATATTAAAATAAAATCTACATAAAACGAGGTGAAGAACTTATGATAGAAATAAAAACTATAAAAGAAAACAAAAAAAGTCAAATTGACCTTTTGATGTTAGCTGACCCATATGAGGAAATGATTGATAAATATCTTGAAAAAGGTACTATGTATGCTTTGTATGATAATGAAGGGATTACTTGTATAGCAGTTGTAAATGAGGTTTCTAAAGAAATCTGTGAGCTAAAAAATATTGCCACATATGAGTGTTTTCAGAATAAGGGCTATGCATCAAAGATGATAAATCATATTTTAGATGTGTATAGTAAAAAATATTCATCAATAATCGTTGGTACAGCTGAAAGTGGGATACCATTTTATGAGAGATTTGGCTTTGTTTATTCACATAAAATCAAAAACTTTTTTGTAGATAATTATCCAGAGCCAATCTTTGAAGGGGAATTACAGTGTGTTGATATGTTGTATTTATCATATAGCTTTTAGATAAACAGTATTTTTAGATAGTTATAATGGTTTTATGATGTAAGTGTATTGGTTTTAATTTAGTTTAATTTAAGTATGTAGAAGGTTAGAGGCTATTTTGTAGATTTGTATATTAGTCTTGATTAGATAGTAAAAGAAGGCATTGTGATAGATGTGAGTATTTATCATGATACTTTCTTTTTTTGTGGAGATTTAAAGTTGTAGATAAGGTAAATAAATTTTCTGAAAAGGTCAAATTGACATTAAAAATATAAATATGTCATTTTAATATAAAACTAAAACAAAGCTAGAATAAAACTAGCATTAAAACATATTGGAATTAAAATATGAATGAATATCATTCATTGACATGCAAAATACCTTGTGCTATACTATGGGCAAGAAGAAGGGGGATTGAATATGAAAGATATAAAATCAAAATCAAAACAGGCATTTAATAATCAAGCAAATACTTATGACCAAGATATAAAAGGACAACATGCTAGAAATCTCTATCCAGTATTAATTGAAGAACTTTCAAAAATTTCATATGACACTATTTTAGATTTAGGGTGTGGAACAGGAGCCGTATTACAAGCTATTTTAAATGAGGACTGTAAAAAGAAGGCATATGGAATTGATATTTCTGAAAACATGTTGAAAGTGGCAAGAGGTAAGTTAAAGGAAAGTGCTACTTTAGTTTTAGGAGATTCTGAGTATCTTCCTTTTGAAAATGATTTTTTTGATGTTGTGTACTGTAATGATTCTTTTCATCATTATCCTAGACCAGATAGAGTATTATCAGAACTAAGTAGAGTACTGAAACCAAAAGGGAATTTAATAATTTGTGATTGTTGGCAACCATTTTTGTTTAGAGATATAATGAATGTCTTTATGAAATACAGTAAAAATGGAGATGTAAAAATGTACTCAGAGAAAGAAATCTGTGGATTGTTATCTGTAGATTTTAATGATATTGTGTGGAAGAATGTAAATAATACTTCATATATTGTAACAGCTAAAAATAAAAAGCAATAATGTAATTAATATAGAGAGGGATATATAGATGAGTATACATATCAGAGAAATAGAAATAGGGATGAGGTAAATAGTAGAGAAATATATATAGATAGGTGTAGAGAAGTGGGAGATAGTAGAGATATAATAAATTAAATGAGGAATATTTTTTTAAATAGCAAATGAATGATATTCATTCATAAAAAGAAACTATACATATCTCTTTATTAAAATATATATTCTGCTAAGTAATTTATACATAGATTAATTTAATAAAATTCATAAGGAACATAATTAATTTAAATAATTTACAAATAGTAGATTATAATTGTTTATAAAATGAGCGAAGTATCTCAATTAAAATTGAATAGAAACTTCGCTCTTATATATGATTAATATAATTTATCTTTCCATAAATAATTTGATGTCATCATCAACTTGACCAATACCTGATATACCAAAATTATCAACTAAAATATTTGCAACATTAGGTGATAAAAATCCTGGTAATGTTGGTCCAAGATGGATGTTTTTAACTCCTAAGTAAAGTAGTGCAAGCAATACAATTACTGCTTTTTGTTCATACCAAGCAATATTAAATGCAATTGGAAGTTCATTAACATCTTCAAGTCCAAATATTTCTTTAAGTTTTAAAGCTATTACAACAAGAGAATATGAGTCATTACATTGACCTGCATCAAGTACTCTTGGTATACCACCAATATCTCCAAGATTAAGTTTATTGTAACGATATTTTGCACAACCTGCAGTAAGAATAACTGTATCTTTTGGAAGTTTTTCAGCAAATTCAGTATAATATTCACGAGACTTCATTCTACCATCGCATCCAGCCATAACAAAGAATTTTTTTATTGCACCTGATTTTACTGCATCAACAACTTTATCTGCCAATTCAAATACTTGATTATGTGCGAATCCACCAATAATATTACCAGTTTCAATTTCTACTGGTGGTTTGCATTTTTTTGCCATCTCAATTATTGATGAAAAATCTTTTTTACCATTTTTATCAGCTTTAATATGTGTACAACCAGGATATCCTGTTGCGCCTGATGTAAATATTCTTTCTTTTACTTCTTCACTTCTTGGTGGTACAATACAATTTGTAGTGAATAATATTGGACCATTGAATGTTTCAAATTCTGTAACTTGTTTCCACCAAGCTCCACCATAATTTCCTACAAAATTATCATATTTCTTAAATTTAGGATAATAGTGAGCTGGTAACATTTCACTATGAGTATATACATCAACACCTGTGCCTTTTGTTTGCTCTAATAATTGTTCTAGGTCTGTAAGGTCATGTCCTGATATTAATATTGCAGGATTGTTTCTTACTCCAATATCAACAGTTGTTATCTCTGGATTTCCATATCTTGAAGTATTAGCTTCGTCTAAAAGAGCCATCGCTTTTACCCCAAATTCACCTGTCTTAAGTGTTAATGCCACAAGAGCATCTGCTGTTAAGGAATCATCAATAGTGCCAGCAAGAGCTTCATATATAAATTCATATATACTAAAATCTTCTCTACCAATATTTAGAGCATGATGAGCATATGCAGCCATTCCCTTAATTCCATAAGTTATCAGCTCTCTAAGAGAACGAATATCTTCATTTTCAGTTGAAAGAATACCCACTTTTGATGCCTGTTCTAACATTGAAACCCTATCATTTATTTCAAAGTTTATTTTATTATCTAATATAATATCAGATACTTGTTTATTTAATTCAGTTCTTAAATCAATCATTTTGTAAATCTGTTTTTCAATTGCATTATCATCAAAATTAGCATTTGTGATAGTAATAAAAAGACTTTTTATTACTTGGTGGTTTATTTCATTTATAGAGTTTACGTCTATTTTTCCTTTAACTACTATTTCAGAGATGTTTTTTGTAACATAAACGAGTAAATCTTGCAATTTTGCAACTTCCTCACTTTTACCACATACACCTCTTATTTCACAACCTGTACCTTTAGCTGTTTCTTGACATTGATAACAAAACATACTCATATATTTTCCTCCTAATTATTTTATAATTGTTTTAAATTTTTAAAAAATAATGCACTATCATTACTACGATACTGGAACCTTTATAACAATTAATTCTAATACATCATCGTGTAAATTTTTCACATCTATTTTTGTATTAATTGGAATTTTTAAAAGAATACCAGCATTATATTGATGAATCTCTTGTTTTCCTAAACCTATAGAAAGTGTTCCTCTTACAACTGTAATATAAGTATTTGCATTAGATAGATATTTTGCCAACTTATCACCTTTATTAAGAACTATTTGAAGGTAACTAAAATCTTCATGAGAAATAACCTTTTTTACAACTCTTTCATTGTTAGGAACAGATAACTTAAATATTTGTTCAACCATAATGAGTACCTCCTAAAATAAGTTCATAATATCTTGCCAAAATAAGTTAAAAATATCTTATTAAATTTGAAGTTGTAACTATAGTGTTATTATAATATGGATAACTATATTTAGTATGTTGCAATTGCAACAATAGGAAAATTTTCTTAAAAATATCTTTTTAGATTTTGTATGACAATGATGAATTATTTATTTTATCACACTATTTTTATATAAAATCATTTATGGGTTTATTCTAATGGTGTATTTAAGTATATAGTTAAATTTTTTATGTATATTGTTTATACTAAAAAGCTATATTACTATCTATTTGATTCATATTACCTAACAATAATTTAGTATAATAAGTTATGTTTTTTAATTTATGTCTATATTAATTTAAACAATATACTATTCTCTTTATGAATATGGATGAATAAATCTTTTTCTAAATTATCCAATTTGTCATATACTAATTTGTAAGTAGTGCATCCCCAATTAGGGATATTATATCCATTGGTTTCCCTATATAGAGACTGTAATATTTCGCCTGCTACTGTGTGTTCATATTCGATTACACCTATCATTTTCATTATTTCATCCCTTAAGTACACTGAAGGTTCTTCTAAATATTCTTTAATCATGGGAAATAACTCTTCTTCTTCTTTTATTAAATGTCCTTCTAATTCAGCTTTAAGGTTACAAAATAATTTATAGACAGATTTTAATTCTGCACTACTGTGTTGATAATGTACACTAAAAACTTTAAGCAACAATTGGTCAATTTCATCAAGTTCTTTAAAGGTAAAATGGTGATGTTGTTTGATTATATTGTCAATTAATTTTAATGGATTTTCATTTTTCCAATCTATGTATGTCTCTTTTGAATTTAAAAATTCTTTGTATTTATTATTCAAATTTTCTAGAAACTCAAAAACATTAATTCCTTTTTCTTTCAATACTTTTTCAAGATATTGGTCACCATGGCAACAATAATCTATTTTTAGATTGTTGAATATCCTTGCAGATTCTGGATATTGTGTTACTATGTCACCTATTCTTTGTTCTTTAGTTAAAATCTTCATGTAAGTCTTACCTCCTTTTTATTTATAGGAAACTTTGTGCATTATTTTTTAGTGGATATAAAGTGTTTATTGTTATAATCTATCATAGATACTGTAAATATTATGTAACCTGAATTACAAATTGAAGTTTTAGATACAAATAACTAATATAATGCTTTTCATAATAATTTAAATTTGTAACTTTGGATACCGAATGTAAAAAAAGATAATAATATAATAAATTTAGAAAATACAAATTATGTTTGGAGGTAAATAAAAATGAAAATTTCAAAACAAATGGTTATAGGAGAATTAATTAGAGAATATCCTAATAGCATAGATATTCTAGCAGGTTTCGGATTTGGGTGTGTAGGATGCCCTTCTGCACAAGCAGAAACAATAGAAGAGGCTTGTAAAGTACATGATATAGATGTAGATAAAGTTATTAAATCATTAAATGAAAATCTTATTTAAGGAGTTATAAATATGAGTGCTTTTTTAGGAAAAATTCATTTTTGGTTATACAATAAAATTCAATTGCATGAAAAACTCTTAAAAGAAATTCTAAGTCTAGCAGAAAAAAAGGGCTTTGATTGTAATTTACTTGTAGAAGAGTCTTACTTGAAATTTGGACATCCTATAGTGGGTTCTCTAGAAAATGAGATAGATAATTCAAATATTCATGGATGGCTTCAAGAAAGGATAATAAGTGTTGAAAAACGTTTGGCATATATTATTACTAAATTATTACATCAAAATGTTATTAACATGGATGAGATATCAGAAATATTCTATAAAAATGCAGTAACTTTAGCTGAAGATGTTGATATAGAAGGATATTCACCACAAGAAATTTTCAAATTGATATTTGACTACATGCTTGAAGGTATGCCATGTGATAGAATAAATGAAGTGATTGAAAGTGATGATAATTTAGTCAAATGGAGAAGTTCGATTGACATTCATGAAGAATATTGGAAGGCTGTAGATGGTGATATAAACAACTTCCACCTTCTTAGAGATGCATGGATTAATGGGTTGTTAAGTAAAAAAGATGTAAATTATGTTTATGTTAGAAATAAAAATCTAAGTATAATAAAGAGGGTGTAAATACATTGGATGCAATCACATTAATGATTGAAGAACATAAAAACATAGAAAGAATGTTAAAAGTTATAAGACGCATATGTTTAAATATTTTAGATGGAAACAATGTTGATTACAATGATTTCTACAAAATTATTGATTTTGTAAAACATTATGCAGATAAACACCATCATGAAAAGGAAGAAAAATTTTTGTTTACAAGAATGGTTGATGAAATTGGTGGTCCAGCTGAAAAACTAGTTAAATTTGGTATGCTTGTTGAACATGACCTTGGAAGATTATATATAAAAGAACTTGATGAATCACTTAAAAAATTTTTAGATGGAAATAAGGATGCAAGGCTCGATATATTAGCCAATTCTATGTCATATGCAAATTTATTATCAAGACACATAGATAGAGAAAATAATGTTGCATATTCATTTGCAAGAAGGGAACTTTGTGAAGAAACTTTATGCAAAATCAACTCTGAATGTGAAACTTTTGAAAAGGATATGGAAAATGTTGGACTTCAAAATAAATATATTCAGATGTTAGAATTACTTGAACATAAATATATGTAAACTTACAAGAAAGAGGCTATCTCAAAATAGAGATAAGCCTCTTTTTCATTGAACAAAACTAAAACAAGTTTATTATCAAATATAATTAAAATTATCCAATTAATAAGACTTATATATCTGAAATATTATCCAATTAAATGATTTTATATTTATTAGAAAAGGATATCTTTTTTTAAAGCTTCCATATTTTTTATTTTAAACGTTGATAGATGGAAATCAATTGTTCCTTCATCTCTCATTCGGCATATTTCTCTTGATAGAGAAGGTCTAGATATATTTAAAAAATCAGCAAGTTCGTTACGATTTAATGCTAAGTCTATGTTATTGTTTTTTTTGTAACTATATTGCTCTAGTATGTATGTTGCAATTTTACTACGCACACTCTTTATTGACAAATATTCAATTCTTTTATTCAGTACAAGTGTCTTGTTTGATAGTATTTTTATAAAATTTTCTAACATTTTTGTGTGACAAGAACATGATTTTGTACATCTAGGTATTACATTAAAACCTTCAAAAAATAAAATTGTACAATTTTTTTGTGATTTGACAGTGACAGGCCATAAATCAAGAGCAGAAAATATAAATGTTCCTCCAAATATGTCACCCGATTTGATTATAGATATGATTGCACTGTTTCCCTCAATACTTTCCTTTAGAACAATTACTTCACCTTCTACAACCAAGCCAATTTTACTAATTTTATCTCCAAGATTTATAATATGTTCATCTTTTTTGTATTTATGAATACTTGGATTTAAACATTTTAAAACATTCACAATATCAACTTCATTCATATCTTTAAATAATTCCGCTTTTTTAATTAAATCAATATACAAGTTAATCATATTGTTATTTTCTCCTTTGTATCTGTGGTTACGCAATCGCTATAATAAATATAGTATAATTGATAAAGAATAACAAGTAGTTTATAAAAATTATTTTTTGTAGAAATAATATATTTTAAATAAATATACAATACTTTAAAATGTAAAATAAAGTAAATATTTATTTAATAATGTAATTTAATAAATATTAAGTATAATTATATTGATTATTTTGTATTTAACAATAAATTTTAAATTAATCAATAGAGAGAGATTTTATATGATACATATATTTGTATTATAAGTAATTATAAAAATTAAGTTGAAGATAAAGTTAAAAGATGAAAAGATTATTTAAAAACACTTGAATTAGCAGAAAAATGATAATATTTAATTTATTGTGGTAAATAGAGGTGTCACAGGAACTAACAATTGTCAGAAACAAAAAAACTGGTTAAAAGAGCGTTAAACAATTTTATAAAAAGATTAATAATTAACACATAATATACATAACTATTTACAATAATAATTAAACTTTTTTATATTTATTAATGTAATTGACTTTTAATGAATGTTAAATACCTAAAGTTGTTAGTTAATTGTATATTAGATATTTTATATCTACTTAATATTTTTTATTTATGGGGGGCTAAATTATGTTTAAAGACATGATGGACGAATGTGTTCATACAATGACAGCCTATATTTTTAGTTTGGAAGAATATGATTTATTTATAGAAACTCAAGTTGAGGATTTTATTACAAAGTATGGAGAGGATGTTGTTGAGTCTTGTATGCATAATATAATGATTTTGCTATGTAAAATTAATTTAAATTAAACAAGTTATGTATATTTTGTAGACTTTTTTATAATATACCTATTAATCAATATTTAGATATATTTATATTTTTTAAAAATATGTATAATCAAATAGTATAAATATATTGAAAAGGAGTTGTATTATATATGAAGTTTTATACTATACAGACTTTAAAATTTTGGAATAATAATAAGAATAATAAATATCTATTAAATAATTATTCTCTTATAGTAGAAGGTTTTGATATTCCATATAGATGGATGTATGCTCAAATGATAAATAGAATACCTAGATTTGATGATAGTATGATATGGGTTTGGTTGAATAGACCTGATTTAAGATGTAGTGGATACTTAGAAAAAGGTACAAAAGGTGTCTTACTTGAAATAGAAATAAGCAGAGATAATGTACTGTTATCGGATTTTGACCTATGGCATTTACCTTTGATGGATATTGCTGTAGAGATTTATGAAGATGAACAGATTGAAAAAGAGATAAGTTGGCAAAGAATATTTGACTTAGAATTATGTTCAAAATTCAATGAAGTGAATATAGAAGACTTGACTCTTCAAGGAGTAACATCCAAAGTTTCTCTATCCAAAGTCAAATTAATAAAAGAATTTGTTGCAAAATGATATTTATATTGATATTTCCATTGAAATTTATTCCAAAAAGTTATATATTTATAACAAGAGGTGTTATAAATACATAACTTTTTTAAGGGGTGATTTTATATGTCTAAACAACAAATTGGTATTAAATCAACACTTATTTCAGAAACAATAGCAGTTGCCTATTGTCTTGGAGCAACGTTGGTAAACAAGTATTTTTTTAAAGGAAGTAATATTGAGTATATTCCTATAATTATTTGGGTAGTAGCTGTAGTATGTCAATGGATTTATGACCAAAAGAATGATGATTTGGTTGATGAAGCATCTAAATACATACTATCAAGAGTTAATGGGATTGCGATAAAAGTATTGTTTTATTCTATGGTTATAATCTCTGTATGCCTTGCAACACTGGATATAAATGTATCGAATTTAAATTTAGGGATGTTTTTATTAGTCATTTTGTTTATTCAATCTTTGTTGAAGTTATTTTTATTTATATATTTTGATAGAAGGGGGATATACAATTAGGTGTCAGTATCACTAAAGACAAAAATTAAATACTATAGAGAAAAGCACCTTATGACACAAGGAGAACTTGCAAAGTCAGTAGGGGTAAGACGTGAGACTATCGTACATTTAGAAAATGGTCGATATAATCCTTCTTTAAAATTAGCGATGGATATTGCTAAGATATTTAATACAACTGTAGAAGATTTATTTGAATTTGTTGAAGAAGATAGCATTTAAATTTCAGAGTGTACTTATATATTAGAAGAGGGACGGTTTTATAAAATTGAAAATATGTATTAAGATTCGCATAAAAATAAGTGCATTTTTATCATAAAAAAATTAAGTTAAATAAATATAAAATTAATATCAGATATACTTCCAAAATTATCTAATCGTAGATATAATGTAATTATAAAAATAATGAATATTTTTATAGTAGTAGTTAATTTTCTAATAAGGAGGGTGCAAAATGCCTAGTATGATTATGGAAGTTGTAGGAGTATTATTTATAGCTATTGGATTAATTTTGACATTCATTGAGATAAAAGGAGGTCTTCCTTCTTTTTATGGATTTGGTCAAAATGCTGTAAGAAAAAATGCTGTAGGTATTATAGTAGCAGGAGTGGCTTTAATTTTCTTCAGAAATGGCATAGAGAGTGTAGATTCTATAGCTACTTTCGGCATGTTTTTAGCTATAGAGCTTGTTGTAATAGTTGCATATTTCTTAATAAGAAGAAAATTTGTTAAAGAAGACAAACATTTAAGAGTTAATTAACTAAATTATCTACTATAAAAATTGGAAGATTAAAAACAAGTAAGGTTTTGTTTTTAGTTATTTAAAATCCAAATTCGATTATTTTTAGAGAAACTATGTTCTGTATAAAGCTGGAATGTAGTTTCTTTTTTATATGTAATATAATTTTTAGAAATAAAAGTCATAATATATTATGTAAGGTAAATACCATTATAAAGCGTATGTTTGAATACAAAATGAAGCACCATGAATTTGAATAAAGATATAATGAAAATTCTGATATAAGAGCAAGTAGACTAGACAATATTGTTAAGTAACTGGTTGATGTTATGATTCCAATTATAGAGTAAGGTGTAAGAGAAAATGTATTTCATTATACAAATGTGACTCTTGATACTAAGTTTTTGGTGTTTGGTATTATTCATACCTTTCATGAAGAGATGCCGAAAGAAAATATTAAAGATTATATAGTATCTTTAATTGATTTTATGAAAGATGCGTTTATTTGTACATTAAAAATTGAAGATACAGATAAAATTGGTGACGTATAGCTTAATTTATAGGCCATTATATTTTAGTTGTAAGTTATTATTAAGTAGTGTAAATACTGATAAAGTATTTGCTTGGGGGTATATTTAAAAATAAAACAATGACTTTGATATATGGATATGCTACAATACAACCAAATCGGAATTTGGAAGTAGATATTATAATTGTAATGATGATTTGATGACAAAATTAAATATAGTCAAAGTATATTTTTACTAAATTTTACACTTAAATAATCTATTTTAAGCAAGTATGATGTACAAAACTAATAGAGAAAGTTTTTAAAGTCTATTTTATTAATAAAATAAATATTAGGATAAATAAACATATTTTTAGATTTTATAAAGTTAAAATTTTAAAAAATAATTGATATTTATTCTAATGGAGAGGTAAGTATAATATGAAATTACATAAAAAGATACAACTTTTGTTTCTAATGCTTTTATTTACTATAATGTTAACTTCTTGTTCTGGCTCTGCAATGTCATATACATTTGAGGTTGAAACTGGTGATAAGATAAAGGTAAAATTAGACACTTCAGATGGCTATTCATTGACACAGAAAGATGGAAAGTTTACTGTAAAAAAAGATGATGAGGAAGTATTACAAGGGATATTTACTACAAAAGAAGGTTATGAAAAATATCAAAGTATAAAGACTGCTAAAGGAGTAAAAGTTCTTGAAGATAAAGAGAAAGATGAAAATAAGTATTTCTTTTACGAATTTGAAGGTAAAGCTGGTACAGAAAATAACTTTGTTCTTTGGGTTAAGGACTCAAATACAGGTGTAGTGATAGGTAGCTTGTCTGGAGAAGAAGAGGCAAAGTCTGCATTTGAAAGATTGTCAATTACATTATAATGAGAGTTATAATTAAATATTAATCATCAAAATCTAAAATTCTGATTTTTAAAGCAGTTAATCTTATAAGATTAATTGCTTTTTTTAGTTTAATTCAATAGTTAAGAATTATAAGATTAACTGTTTCATTGTATCTAATTTAATCATATATATTTAAAAATAAGAACCATTTTTTATTTGGTTTTTATTTATTTCTTTTTTTATTAATTTAATATCATTTGACATATTAATTCTCCTTATCTTAAACTTTAAAACTATATATACATAGTAGCAGATTTCACCTAGAAATAAAAATATATAATGAATTTAAAAGAATTTGTTAGATATTCAGTATCTTAGAGTTGCAAAAATAGGTCACTTAATTTTGAAACTATTTATACCTCATAACAAAAAATTCTCCATCCCCTAAATACGTTTTTTGTATCTTAGTCTCAACTATTTTAAATCCTTGGGACTCATAACATTTTACAGCTCTCTTATTCCAGGTTCTTACTTCTAATACAACAGGTTTAGTACTATATTTATTTCTACATTCTTCTAAGCTTAAACTAATTATTTCTTTACCAATTCCCATTCCACAATAATCTGGTTTTATACCAATACCAAAGTATACAGAGCTTCCTTTATCTAATAAGTTTATAAAACCTATCAATTCTTTATTGTCATCTATAAAACTTATAAAATTTTTTCTCTTATCTTCTTTTGCTAGTGATAAATTATTCTTTTTAATCTCATTCCATGAAGGCAGATTGTATATTGAATATTCCCCCTCATATTTCCAATTAGTAATTTCTATAACATGTTCTTCTGTAAATATAACTTTATTTAGTTTCATATATTCTCCTAATTTCAAATCAAATTTTAATATTTATGCATCTATTTTTCTTCTGTATGCGTACTTAAAGTAGAGTATAATCATAATGTATAAGTTTTTATTATAAAAAATTTTCATTAGAAAATCAAATAAAAGTATTAAAATTAGCAAAGACTTATTTAATAAAATAAAAGTATCTTGGGCGAGTACCAAAATACATATTAATCAAATATAAAACTCATAAATATAAAACTTATGCAGTATAAAATTTAAAATATATTAATGATAATATAAACATATTAAAAATCTAAATTAAAAATAGAAAAATAAAAAATTTTAAATTTAAAATTTTTTATTTTTTATTTATTGCGGAAAGAATAAAAAGATGCTATACTTTTTGTAACATATTATTCCAATTATTAAGACATAATAAGCTTTTATAGTGTAATTTGTCTAATACTATTTTAGAAATTATGTTTTTATTATAATATGGCAAAAGAATAGAAATAAGGTGATAGTAGTGAAAGTAAAATCAAATTTAGATGAAATTTTATATCATAAGATTATTGAAAGTCTTATTCGTGGTGAATACTCTGTAGGTCAAAAAATCTTACTAAATGACCTTTGTGAAAAATTTGAAGTAAGCAGAACACCAGTAGTACAAGCAGTAAAAATGTTAAATAAAGATGGTGTGCTTACTATTATGACAAATGGAAAAGTGTATGTACCAGAGTATGAATACGATATGGTAAAGCAAGTTTGTGAAACAAGAACACTGATTGAAACATATGCCTTAGAAAAAATGATGCAAGAGGAAGAAGAAGTATTTCAACAAAAGCTAGAAGTGATAAAAAGATATTCGGCTAAATGTGAAGAGTTCTATAAACAAGAAAAATCTGTAGAACTTGCATTGACAGATTTAAAATTACATAAGGCTATTGTTGAAGGTGCTAATAATGAGATTTTAAATGATGTATATGTTGGTATACAAGGAAGATTTGTAGTAGTTAATTATCTGATACGACCATTAAAAAATCGTAATTATGAGGGAACAGTGCAAGACCATTTTGAAATATTGAAGTTTATTGAAAGCAGAGATACAAAAAAAGCAGTGGAGAAATTAAGAAGTCATATTCAAGGAACTATTAAACGCTTTTGTGAAGATGAATAATGTACTTAGAGATTTCTATATATTACAGGAAGCCATAAGGCTTCCTAAAAAAATAGCCTTTATAAAATTTTTTATTTTAAATTTAAAATTTTTTATTTTAAATTTAAAATAAAAAATGAAAGAGGTGGTAGAGAGTTTGAATAAAATTATTACAGAAAGGATAGAAAAGACTATGAAGAAGCTATTTACAAATGAAACATTTTTGGAATATCAATTTGTGAGTGATTGCCAGTTATCGCCAGATGGAGGATATACAGCATTCGTTGTAAAAAAAGCAGATATCAAAGAGAATAATTACACAAGCCAAATCTATGTATTAGACAATAAGAGTGGTGAACTAAAACAATTAACATCTATAAACTCTGTAGGAGCATATGCTTGGGAAGATGAAAATACTATTTTATTTCCTGCTTTGAGAAATGAAAAAGTAAAAGAAGCTATCAAAAATGGTAAGCAATGTATGAGTTATTATGCTTTATCTTTACATGGTGGAGAAGCAAAGGAACTTTTTACTTTACCCATTAAAGGTGGTAAATTAAACCCTATAGGAAAAGGTTTGTACGCAGTTATTGACTCCTATGATAATGATAGACCTGTTGTAGAAGGATTGTCAGAAGAAGAGAAGCAGAAAAAAATAAATGCTTATAACAATAGACACTATGAGCACTTCAAAGAAATTCCTTATGCTGTTAATGGTGAAGGATATATTAGTAGAAAAAGAAAGCGTCTATACATATACAACAGTAACACTAAAGATTTGAAACCAATCACAGCACCTATGTTTAATGTTGTAGGTATAAAAATAAATGATGGCAAAATCTTATATGTGGGTCAAGAATTTGAAGATGTAAAAGGTTTAAAGAATGGTGTTTATGTATTTGATACAAATACTGATGAGAATGTTTGTATCTTAGAAAAAGATAAGTATATTGTAAAAGGTTTTGAATTATACAAAAATCAAGCAGTACTAAATTTGACTGATGCTTTATCTTATGGAAATGGAGAAAATGGAGATTTTTATACAGTAAATATTGATACAAAAGAAATGAAGTTACTTTCAAAACATCAGCATCATTGTATTGGAAACACAGTAACATCTGATGTTAAAATGGGTGCTGGTCAGACAAGCAAGGTAGATGGTGAATATATTTATTATACTTCTACAGTAAATATGGATTGCATTATTGAAAGAATACATATTCCAACAGGAAAACAGGAAAGAGTTACACAAACAGGTTCAGTTGAATTTATAGACGTAAAAGATGGAAACATTGTATGTATAGGTTGTTCAGAAAACAGTTTACCTGAAGTTTATACAGTAGAAAATGGAGCATTGTGTAAGAAAACACATTTAAATGACCATATTTTAGAGGAATATAAAATTTCTGTACCAGAATATATCGAATCAAAAGGAAGTTCTAACTGGGCAATACAAGGATATGTATATAAACCAGTAGATTATGAAGTAGGGAAAAAATATCCAGCTATATTGGCGATTCATGGTGGGCCAAGATTAACATATGGACCATATTTTATGCATGAGATGCAAGTATTTGCAAGTCAAGGTTACTTTGTTTTCTTCTGTAACCCAAGGGGGTCTGAAGGTAGAGGCAATGATTTTGCAGATATTAGAAAACAATTTGGGGATATTGATTATATAGATTTTATGGAATTTACAGATACAGTGCTTGAAAAATACACAGATATTGATGAAACAAAATTAGCTGTGGAAGGTGGAAGCTATGGTGGATTTATGACAAATTGGATAATTGGTCATACAAACCGCTTTGCTGCTGCTTGTGCTCAGCGTTCTATTGCAAACTGGAGTGGTATGGAAGGTACAACAGACATTGGTTACTATTTCTGCAAAGGACAAACAGGTGCTTCTCATATGGAAGACCACGAATTGCAATGGAAACAATCTCCTCTCGCTTATGCTGATAAGTGTGTTACACCAACTTTATTTTTACATGGTGAAAAAGATTATAGATGTTATATGCAAGAAGCATTCCAAATGTTTTCTGCACTAAAAATTCATGGATGTCCTACAAAACTTTGTCTCTTTGAAGGAGAAAATCACGAGTTATCTCGTTCAGGTAGACCAAAACAAAAGCTACAAAGACTAGTTGAAATGATGGATTGGTTTTCAATGTACATAAAAGAATAGAAGTAATATGCATTAATGAAAGACAAAAATGAGTATTAAGGAAAAACAATAATATAAATTAAAAAGTACTTCTAGATAAAGAGAATAGCAAAGAAAAAAAGAAAATGATACAGAAAGAAAGACAATAAAGAAAGGAGAATAGAAAAATGGAAAAACTAAAGATTGAAAGTTCAGATATTTTTGAATATATATTCCCACATGATATTTCTTGTTCACCTGATGGAAGTCATATTGCTTATATTATATCAAATATCAATGAGGAAAAAGATTGCTATGAACATGACCTATATGCTATGGATGTCAAAACAGAAAAACAAATACATATGACACAAACAAAAGATGTAACATCATTTAGCTGGATTTCTGATACAGAGCTTCTTTTTACATCTAAAAGAGATAAACCAAAAGCAGGTACAACAGATTTTTATACTATTTCTATAAAAGGAGGAGAAGCAAAGAAAGCATTTTCTATTCCAAAAACTTGTAGCATACCCATATCACTTGGAAATAAATTATGGTTATTTACAACAAAAAATCCAACAGATATAAAAAAAGCAGAACTAGACAGAGCAGTAGAAGGAGTAGATTACTGGACATTTACAGATAAACCTTTTATAAGAGATGGGGAAAACTTCTCTCAAAGAAGACGTGTAACATTAGAATTGTATCAAGAAGGAAAAAAAGAAACAAAAGCTATTACACCAAAGTATTGTGAGGTAGCAGGTGTAGATGTTTCTCCTGATAAAAAAAGAATTTTATATTCAGGTCAGATTTATGAAGATTGTGCAACACCTTTCTCTGGTCTTTGGGAGTACCATGTAGATAGTGGTGAAACAAGAGAACTCATACCACAAGGAAAATATCAAATCAGCTTAGTTAAATATATTGGTGAAGATAGAGTAATGTTACAAGCGTCTATATTAGACCGTTCTATTACACAAAATCATGATATTTTCATGCTTGACTTGAATACTGGCGAAATAAATATGATTGCCAGCCCAGATGGGATGTATGCTACATTACTGGATGTAGATGCAGTATATGGTGGTGGACGTAGTAATAAAGTCGTAGGAGATAAGTTTATTGGAGCAAGAATTTGCAGAACTATGACAGAGTTTGATGAGTTTGATACAAAAACAGGTAATATACGTATCATCACAAAAGTGGATGCTTTTACATCTTTTGATATTTATGACAACACTATGTACACAATCATGCTGAAAGATTATGAGTTGGCAGAAATATATAGCATTGATATGGCTACTGGTGCAATGAAAAAAATGACTTCTTTTTCTAAGCTATATTTGGATAGTCATAAGGTTTCACTACCTGAGAAATTAACATTTGTAGCAAAAAATAAAGAAGAAGTTGATGGTTTTGTTATACCACCAATAGATGCAAAAGAAGGTGAAAAATATCCTGCTGTATTGTTCATTCATGGTGGACCTAAGTGGGCATATGGTTACATGTTTACACACTTAAAGCAGTGTGTAGCTGCAAAAGGAATGTATGTTATTTATTGTAATCCTCATGGTGGTGACGGTTATGGTGAAGAGTTTTTGGAAATGGTAGAAAGATGGGGATATGTTGATTATGACCATCTTATGGAATTTGTAGATACTTGTATTGAGAGATACCCTGGGATTGATGCAGACCGTTTAGGTGTTGCAGGTGGAAGTTATGGTGGTTATATGACAAACTGGATAATTGGTCATACAGACCGTTTCAAGGCAGTTGCTTCTCAAAGAGGTATTAGTAACTTGATTACAGCTTCCCTAATTATCGACTTTGGGGATAGAATTATGAAGCAAACTTGTGGAGATAAGACACCTTGGAATCATGAAGAAGTTCTTTGGAACCATTCACCTATTAAGTATGTAAAAAATGTAAAGACACCAACTTTATTCTTACATAGTGATAGGGATTATAGATGTTTTATGGGAGATACCTTCCAGATGTTTACAGCATTAAAACAGATTGGTGTAGATACGGAAATGTATTTATTCCACGGGGATACACATGGATTGTCTAGAAACGGAAGACCATCTAATAGAGTTGTACGTGCCAATGCCATTGTAGATTGGTTTGAAAGATATTTATAAGGGGGTTATTCTATGAGTGATATGTTATTATGGTTTAGTGTTGTATTAATCTTATTTGCTATTGGGGATTTGATTGCAAGTAAAACAAAAGCAAAAGTTTCAGCTGTATTTGTGACATTACTTTTATTTTTGATTCTGTTTGTTACAAAGGTAATACCAGGGGATATTATTGAAAGAGCAGGTATGACAGCAGCTGCAAGTTGGAGTGTTCCAATGATTATGTTTAGTATGGGAACAATGTTGAATGTTAGACAGTTTATAGATGAATGGAGAACTGTGTTGACAGCATGGCTTGGGATTGTTGCAGTTATAGTTTGTGTTTCACTTTGTATTCCTTTGTTTGGAAAAGCAACAGTGTTGACAAGTATACCAGTTATAAATGGGGCATTACCTGCCACTACTATCATGACACAAGCAGCATTAGAAAAAGGATTGACACTTGCAGCAGCTACAGCAACAGTTGTATTTGCAATCCAGAAGTTTGTTGGGACACCAATTGCCTCTAGAGCTGCACTACAAGAAGCAAATCGTCTTTTGGTAGAGTATCATGAAGCAAAGGCAAAGGGGATTGATTTAGCCAATGTCGATAATGATAAGAAAGAAGCAGAAAGTACAGGGGAAAAAGTAAAGCAAGTATTCTGTGAGAAGTATGATAAATATTATTCTACAAATGTTTGTATATTTTTCATAGCTATATTTTCTTATTTGGGATATGAGCTTTCAGAGCTTATCCATGTGAATTATTCTATTGTATGTCTTATAGTTGGTGTTCTTGTAACTCGTATTGGTATTGTACCAAAAGATATTTTAGAAAAAGGGAAAATTAAAGGTTTTATAAACATGGTTGTATTTGCAGCTGTTATTCCTTCTTTAGCAAAAGTTTCTTTGGGAGATTTAATTAGTCTGTTTGTACCAATTGTAGGTATGTTCGCAGTTTCTATTATCGGTATATTCCTTGTGATGAAGGTACTTCCAGGTTGGAAAATTATTGGTTCTAAGCCTCTTGCTTTTGGAGTAGGGTTCTGTCAAATGTTGGGATTTCCGACTACATATTTGATTTCAAATGAAGTGTGTAATGCTATTGGAGAAACGGAAGAAGAAAAAGCATATTTGATGTCTAAAATAATGCCTAAATTAGTAGTTGGTGGTATGGCTTGTATGATTTCGATTGTAGTAGCTGGTATTATGGTACCTATGTTGTAGAGGGGTTTGTAATAATGTAATAATAAGAATATCTCTTTTTAAGGTTTTGTGGTATAACATCTACTTTATGTTATACCGCTTTTCCTTTTTCATCTCGTTATATTTTAAAATTAACAAAAATATAATCTTAAAAACTAATATCTACAGTATATTCATCTTCTATTAAGATATAATTACAGTCATACTTTTTACACATTTGTAGATTTTTAGTATTTTCTTCAATAGTGGATTCCATTGTGCAGAATGAATCATCCAATCGACTTTCAATAGCATTTGCATATTTTTTAATATCTGAAAAATACCTTTCTATATAATCTTTAGTCATAACAAGGCAATAATACTGAATTTCTTTTATATATTTACTATCAAAATCTTTTTGCCAATCAAATGGAATATAGCATCCCTCAACTACAAGGTTCTGATTATTTTCAATAGCTGTTTTTATAATTTCTTTAACGATAGACCATAGATAGGGTACAAGTTCTTCATCATCTTCTGGTGTTAACTTAGTGTTTCCACTTCGTATAAGTCCCATTTTTAACAGGTCAATAGATAAATATGTATATTTGTATTTTTCTAATATTTTCTGTGCAAATAAAGTTTTTCCAGTATGAGAAGCACCTGCAATTAAAATAATCATAATTTAAACACCTCTTTCAATAAAGTGAACTGCTGAATTATCCCAGTATTTTTTATATACTCTATCATTCCTACCATCAAGATTTAGTTGATACATTCTAAATGTAACTAATATATCTTTTGGTTGCCATTGTTCTTCATAAGAATATTGATAACTCATACCTAATTGTTTCATTACATATCTTTATCACTGTAAATTGTGAACAAAGCTCCTATGTCATTCTCAGTAAACCTTCTTAATATGAGTCTTTCTGTTTTTAGTTCAGGAGTATTTTTGAATATCATATTCCTTATTCTCCTTTCAAAGTCAAAATTTATCAGCTAACTTCTTGTAATAGATTATACTATGGTTTCATATTCTAGTCATTTTTTCTACTTTGATTAGGTTACTTTTATGACATGATTCATCAAAAGTGAAAGGGTTGTAAAGTGAGTGATAATTAAATAGAAATAAAAACTATGCTTATAAAGCATAACAACAGATTTAATATAGGTATTTGATATTTAAATAGTCAGATTCTATAATGTAGTTTAAAGGGATGATACTATAATTGATAAACAAAATCAATATAGTTTTATTATCTAAAATTTAAAGTGAGTACATCATATTATCAAATTATGGGTAGATGCTCCTTAAATTATAGGTATGTGTTTCTTAGTAAAATTAATAAAAATCAAAAACTTTGTTACTTGATTTTTAACACCGAAAATAAAAATTAAAATACAAAAAGGAAAGGTGAATAAAATGAATACTAACTTTAATTTTTTTATACCAACACGTGTAAAGTTTGGATGTGGGCAACTAAATAAACTCCATAGTGAGGGGTTACCAGGGAAAAAAGCATTGCTTGTCATATCAAATGGGAAATCTACACATACTAGTGGAGCTCTTAATCGAACACAAGAACAGCTTAAAATTGCTGGAGTAGAATTTGTACTGTTTGACAAAGTACAGGCAAATCCCATTAAATCTACTATCATGGAGGGGGCTAAAGTAGCACGTGACAATAAATGTGATTTTATAGTTGCTCTAGGTGGTGGTAGTGTAATGGATGCCTCAAAAGCAATGGCTGCAATGGCCACAAATGATGGAGATATATGGGATTATATGTTTGGTGGCACAGGTGGAGAAAAAATGATTGCAAAAAATCCTCTTCCAATTGTATGTATTACTACTACTGCTGGAACTGGTTCAGAAGTTGACCAATGGGGCGTTATTACCAATGATAAAACAAATGAGAAGATGGGATTTGGTGGAGATGATAGACTTTTTCCTGTATTAGCGATTGTAGACCCTGAGCTTATGGTAACTGTGCCTTCAGAGTACACTGCATACCAAGGTTTTGATGCTCTCTTTCATTCAACAGAAGTATATATTAGTAAATTTGCAAATCCTATGAGTGATATGATTGCTTTAACTGCTATCGAAAATATTGCAAATTATCTTGCTCGTGCAGTGAAAAATGGAAAAGATATGAAAGCAAGAGAACATGTTGCTTTTGCTAATACATTATCTGGTCAAGCAATGGTAATCACTAGCACTACAGCCAAACATTCAATGGAACATGCTATGAGTGCATATCATCAGAATCTTCCTCATGGAGCAGGTCTAATTATGATATCAAAAGCATTTTATGAATTTTTTATTGACAAACATGCTTGTGATGAAAGGTTTATACGAATGGCACAGGCTATGGGTATGGAGAATGCTTCAAAGCCAGAAGATTTCATCACAGCACTAGTAAACTTACAAAAAGCATGTGGCGTTGATAACCTGAAGATGAGTGACTATGGGATTGTTTATGAAGAACTTGATGTCTTAGCAAAAAATGCTCGTGATACCATGGGTGGTCTATTCCTTGCAAACCCTTGTGAAATGAGTCATGAAGAATGTGTTGCAGTTTTTGAAAAAGCATACCATTAAGGAGTGATATACAAATGATAAATTATTACAAAAAGCTAATAGGTGTGGTTCTTTGTTCTACATTGATATTTTTTCTTGTTGCATGTGAAAAACAACAAGAATCAGAATCTACTCAAAGTAAAACACCTGAAACGAGTGAATCGTTAAAATCTGATAATGAAAAAATTAAAATAGAAGATTCACGTATCTTAATTGCTTATTTTTCTCGTATTGGTAATTCAGATACTCCAAATGAAACAGAAGCTGTATCCTCTGCAAGTGTAAATATTAGAAACAATGTAATTGAAGGAAATACTGAAATTGTTGCAAAGATGATTCAAAGTAAAACTGGTGGTGATATATCTCTTATAGAAATGGAAAATAAATATCCATCTGATTATAGTGTTATTGAAAATCAAGGTCGTGATGAACGAAATGATAACATTCGTCCAGTACTTTTAAATAATAGAAGTGATATAGACTCTTATGACATAATTTTCCTTGGATATCCTAATTGGTGGGGTGACATGCCAATGGCAGTGTACAGTTTTTTAGAAGAATATGATTTCTCAAATAAAATTATCATACCATTTTGTACTAGTGGTGGTAGTGGATTTTCAAACAGTATTGAGAATATCAGAAAAGAACAGCCTCAAGCGACAATTAAAGATGGTCTAGCTATTAGTCAAACACTTCCAGATGGTACAGAAGATGAGATAAACACATGGTTGTCTAATCTTGGATTAACAAAATAAATATATAATAATTAATCGAAAAGGGGAATAAAAGTATGGGAAAAAATGTTTGTATAATATCTACTAGTCCACGAAAAAATGGAAATTCTGAAGAACTAGCAGATGAATTTGCAAGAGGGGTAAGAGAGCAAGGTAATGAAGTGGAAAAGATTACTCTGTATGATAAAAATATTAATTTTTGTATTGGCTGTCTTGCTTGCCAAACAACGTGTCAATGTGTACTAAAAGATGATGCAAATGACATCATTAAAAAAATGTGTAATTCTGATGTACTTGTATTTGCTAGTCCAATATATTTTTATGAAATGACTGGACAAATGAAAACACTTTTGGATAGAACGAATCCAATTTTTCCAGCTGAGTATACTTTTAGTGATATTTATTTACTTGCAACAGCAGCAGATGTTAATGAAAGTGCCATGGATGGTGCACTTAAAGGGTTGCAGGGATGGATTGACTGTTTTGAAAAAGCAAGATTGGCTGGTGTAGTAAGAGGAACTGGGTTAGACCAAATTGGTGCAATTAAAAATGATACAGATATACTGAAACAAGCTTACGAAATGGGAAAATCTATTTAAGAAAACTAACATATAAGAAAATAAATTGTTGAAAAACGTGAAACTCATTGATTAGCAAATAAGATTTACTTATCGATAAAAGGAGAATTTTGTATGCGTAAAATAAGAAAATGGATTATATTTTTGGCTATATTAACTAGTAGCTTTGTTTTATCAGCATGTAACAATACATCATCAGCGAAGACAAAGGCGAATGATTTAAATGTATCTCAAGTCCCAAATAATCAAAGTACAAATGCAACTGATAAAATAAATACTACTAATAAAATAAATGCTACTAATAAAGTAAATTCTAATGACAAAGTAAATGAACATGAAATCCGTATTAAGTTAACATTTGATGATAAAGAAGCAATTGCTGTGCTTGAAAATAATCCAACCACGCAAAGTTTGATTGTTCAGCTTCCAATAACAGTTTCCTTTGACGACTTTGCAGGTGCAGAAAAAATTGCCTATACTCCAACAGAACTTTCTCAAAAAGAAGCACCTAGTGGCTATAACCCAGATATTGGAGATATTACATGTTATGGTCCTTGGGGCAATCTAGCAATATATTACAAAGACCAACCTTATGCCAATGGATTGATTCCTATGGGGTATTTTGAATCTGGTTTAGAAGAGTTGAGTAATATGGAGAAGGGAGTTAGAGTTACTATAGAAAAAATGTAAAGTTATATACTTTAAAGGAGTGCTTAAATATGTCCCCAAAAAGAACCTTACAAATCCTTCTTGATGCTGGAATGATTGGAATGTTACCAATTATAATGGCATATGAACTGGTTGGCGAATCTACACACGAATGGCTAGGATTAACGATATTTATTATATTCATTCTACATAATATTTTAAATTATAGGTGGTATAAAAATATACTAAAAGGTCGGTATTCATGTACTAGAATTATCCTACTCATAGTAAATATTCTATTACTTGTTTGTATGGTATGTTTAATGCTCAGTGGAATAATTCTCTCAAATCATGTTTTTGTTTTTCTGCCAATACATAATGGTATATCATTAGCCAGAATAGTACATTTACTTGCTTCTTATTGGGGGTTTGTGCTGATGTCAATACATCTCGGTCTTCACTGGAGAATCATGATAAATACTGTAAATAGTATGTTTTATATTAAAAATTCAAAAATTAGAGTTTGTATTTTAAGAAGCATTTCTACTGTGGTAGTTGTTTATGGTATTTATGCATTTGTACAGCAAAACATTATAGATTATATGTTTCTTGTTAATCAATTTGTATTCTTTGATAAAGAACGCTCAATAATTTTGTTTTTTATTGATTATTTGTCAATTATGGGGATGATTGTGTGTATTGTGAGCTGTATTTCAAATTATTTTCAAAAAATTGCCTTATTAAAACAGAAATCTAAAGCATTAAATAATTGAATCAATATGCATATAAATTAAAAAAACATTAGTCATATGGCTAATGTTTTTTATTAATTAAATTTTATTAATTAAATAATATTCTGTTCTTTATAAATAATCATCTATAATGTAGTGTAATCTTTTTTCATATTATTTTAATGTACTTTTAGTTTTAATAATATCAATACTAGAGTAAATCAAAGGATAATAAGAAAAAATAAAAGTAGTTGAAAAGCTTGTAATCACTTGCTTCTATACTAATTACTATACCACAAAATAACAAAAAAATCAAGTCGAGTAATCCCTCAACTTAAGTGATATACTAGGTATTAACAATTTTTTATTAATAAAATATAACTAGAGGCTAATCTATGTTTTTTCAATTTCTTTAATTAAATTAACCTCTAATTAAGTAATTATAAGGAGAAATATTATGAACTTAACAAAAGGATTAGATGTTTTAAAAGTTTCATCACATGTATTGGGAGAAAATAAAGTTATGTATATTCCTGTAATCTATACAGAAGATGAGGCAACTCTTGTTGATACTGGTCTTCCAGGTCAAGGAGAGTTGATAATTGAGGCTCTTAACAAAAGTAATACAAGCTTCGATAAATTAAAAAATATAATAATCACTCATCATGATATAGACCATATAGGAAACATAAATTACTTAAGAGAAAAGTCTGAAAATAATATCAAAGTATACGCATACAAAAGTGAAATTAGCTATATAACAGGGGAAGAGACTCCTTATAAACTTTATATGCTAGAACAAATGGTGAATAATATTGATGATAAGATGCTTAGTATGTTAAATGTTATGGGACTTGGGTTTAAGTCATCATATACTAAAGTAGATGTATCTTTGGATGACCATGAAGTTTTAAATTTAGGCGAGGAAGTAGAAGTCATACATACAGGTGGTCACACTAGAGGTCATATATGCCTTTATTTAAAGAAATCTAAAGTACTTATTGCTGGTGATTTGTTACAGATAAAGGATGGGGAACTCGAGCCAGTTGATGTGATGCATAGCAACAAACAAGAGTTGGAAGATGCTATCAAAAACATAAGTAATTATGATATAGAGGAAGTAGTTTTTAGTCATGGCGGATTGTTTCAAAACAATATAACTGAGGCATTAAAAAATATAGTTATTGAATAGTATTATTATCAAATAGTATTATGTGATTTAAAATAATCTACAATAATTTCTTAAATTACTTAAAATAATGTCTGAATAGGAAGCAGGAAAATTAAAGATAAGTAATAAAAAAATCCTTAGAATCTATTTATTTAAATTCTAAGGATTTTTTTAAGTTCTAAAGATGTTATTAAGTTGTAAGGATATTAATTTTGATATTAAATCTTTAAGTTCTAAGGATATTAAATTTATTACAAACATATCTCTAAAGTCGAAGTTAGTTGCTAATCACATTGTTCATACCTTTTATTTTTAATAAAATTCTAGTAACTAAAAATAATATAGGTAACTCTATCAAAGGACCGATTATAAGTGCTAATGATATTAAAGGTTTATCTGGAAAAGTAGCTACTGCAATAGCTAATGCTATTGGAGAGTTTCTAGCAAGTGTAGTTAAATTTAGGGATACACTATCCTCATAACTTAGATTAATTGCTTTACTTATAACTCTAACAAAAATAAAGTTTATAATAAAAAATATTAATATTGGTACTAGTAAAATAAATAAGATTTGATAATTTTCTAGTAGTATTTTTCCTTGAGATGTGAACATTGCAACTATAGCTATGTTTAAAAAATATCCTTGGAAATCACATGCCTTTGAAGTTATTCTGAATATATTTGTATGAATTCTATTTGACCCATTAAGATACCTAGAAGTACCATTCCTAAAATAATAAAACTCTGAAACTTATTTACTTCTTCCATGTAGACTTCCTTTATTCGAAAATTAATTTTAATTGAAAACTCATATCAATTATTGAATTATAACACGATAATTGATTTTTAAAAACTCATTTAAAAAATAATTACGTATTGTGGATTTTGCACAAAATAAATGCCCATATAATCATTCATTAGAATTATAAGGGCATTTTAGTAGTTAATTTTAATATTAAATTAATGTACTCATTTATGTAATCTATAAATCTTTTAACTTTTCAACTATTAATTTATTATTAATCTTTGATGGTTCAAACTCAATAATCTCGTAATCACCAAGTTTGTTAATATAAAAAGGGTCTTCTTGGATAATTTTATTAACTTCTTCTTTATCAGCATTGCATAAAATTATTCCACCTATTCTAGGATTTTTTCTTCCAGAGCATATGAATTTATTATTTGCATAATATTTATTTAAAAATTCTATATGTGCATCTAGTTTTTCTTCAATTTTATTTAGTTCAACTGTATATGTTATATTTACTATTACCATATGTACATCTCCTTAGATAAAGTATATTTAATACATTTAAACTATCACTTCTAAGTTACAAAGTCAAATATAAAGCTAATGTAATACGATTGTATGATGTTAAATTTTATTAAAAAATAAAACAAAGTATAATGTGATAAAAAAGGTAATCATTCAAGAAGTATTGGTCAAAGTCATTGGATGTTTAGGTGTAACACATTTTGCAACTAAGGTAGGTAAGCTTTGGGAAATGTGGTATAATACTATATTAGTATTTTGAGTTAACAAATTAGTCTAATTATGATTTTATAGAATTAATGACAATTAGTTTAGTTCACTAATTGCCATTAATTAAAACTTACTATTTCTGGGCTAATAAATTGAAACACCCTTTGTTGATAATTTTTTTAAAGCCTTTTCTGTAGAATTTACACTTTTACCAAGAACACCATTCTTTATGATATTAACATGGTACCCTCTGTTTATTGCTCCTAATGCTGTCTTATAAACACAAGCTGAAGAGTCTAATCCAACAATTGAGATTGTATCAACTTTATTTTCTTTTAGAGATTCACTAAAACTTTTGGATGTAAAGGAATCTTGCTGATGTTTAACAAACACTTCATTATTTTCGACCTTTAAATCACTACAAATGGAAGCTCCCTTTGACCCTTGAAAAAGGCAACCACCCATTGAAATAAGGCAAAATAGAAAATCAAAGTGATGAAATTCTTGACAGATATATACTATTTTTTGTCCTTGTTCTTTAGCTTCAATGATAATTCTATTTACACTACTTACAAATTCCTCTTTTTGAGGATAAATTCCATCTTTTCCACACATAGCTTCTTGCATATCAATAACCAACAAAATCTTTTGAGGTTCTTGAAAATCTTGTATTTTTTCTCCTTTTGTAGGGCGTATAAATACAATCATTCTAATAATCAAAATTATAAGAAGAAAGTATGATATGGCAGTGGGCGTAAAAGAACACAATGCAGCAAATATGATAATACTACATAGTTGTACAAAAGTATAGAAACCTTTCATAAATAAGTCTCCTTTTAGTTTATATTTTTAATATTTGGATAATATTACTTTTATTTTTAATGATATGTGCTCTTACTTTTGGTACTTTGTAATAAAAGCATTGAAAGCAGTAATAAGTAGTTGTTTTTCTTCTTCAACTGTAAGAATTAGACTTCCTTTGTAGACTAAACAAGCAATACCATGAGTATAAATCCATATATTATAAAATAATTCTTTTGCCTGTTCAAAACTAAGCGAACCTTCACTAGCAGCACTATTCACCACAAAATCAAGTTGTTTAGATTCTTGTTCATTTAAATTATAATTTATAGTACTATGTTGCATAATAGCTTCAAACAAATTTGGGTATTCTTTGGCAAAGTTAATATATCCAAGTCCATAAGTTAAAAAAGCAGAATCATCTAAAGAGTAATCACCGATATATTGAGAAGGATAATCACTGATATATTGAGTATGAAATGTATGGATTTTTTCCTCTACAGAAACACGCAAATCTTCAACTGTCTGGAATTCTCGAAAAATTGGGGCAACTGATGTACCTAGTACTAGTGCAACTTTCTGAGCAGTGATGACAGTAACACCTTCATTTCTGGCTACTTCAAATCCTGCATTTATGATTGCATCTCTATCTGTTTTTATTTTAGGTGGCATAAGCTCAACTCCTTAAAATAGTAATTGTTATCTAACAAGTACTATTTTATACTCTAAAAAAAACACTGTCAAGTAAACATAGTAAAAGATATAATTTATTCTAAATTGTATCTTTGATTTAGATATTAAATATAGCATTACAAGTATTTTAGATAATAGTTTATATACTACAATTTGAAAGTTTTATAATACTTAAGTTGAAAAATATAATAATTGTGAACTTTGTTACCTTATAAATATTTTTTTATTATTTTTACGATATATAATAATTATTGTAATTGATTTTGTGAAATTATTACTGTAATATCTAATTATATAGATAAGGAAGTGGAGTGATAACTATGTGTTTAAAAAAATTATCAAAATTAGAGTTAGTTATTATGAAATTTATTTGGAATTTAGATATAAAAACAAATTCATATGAGGTTATTGATTATATGCAAGAAGAGCATAATTTACTAGAGAAAGTAGCTTTAAAAACTCTATCAAAATTATCAAAGAAAAAATTCTTATACGTACAAGAAACGAGTAAATGTACATACTATACCGTTGCAATCAAAGAAAATTCGTACTTTGAATTTATATCAAGAAATGTACAAAGCCTTTTGAAGAATATTTTTATAAAGAATTTATTAGTGTCATTTCATGAAGAGGAGTTAACAGCAGAGAAGATAGACTCATTGGAAAATTGGGTGATAAACTGGGAAGAAGTTTGTATATAATCTAAAAAGAGTTTTATAATGGTTTATTTACAGTTATAAAGCTCTTTTTAACTGTGTAAATTTAATATAAAATAAGAAACCAGTTATATAGGAATCAATAAAAGGAGGTTTTGTAATATGAAAAATGAGATAGTAGTTATTGCTCCTTCTAAGCTATTTTCAGATACTGTATATGAAGTGCTTGAAGAATTACACATAAAAATTCCATCATATATTGCTACAGGTAAAGAAACCATAGAACTAGCAGACAATCTAATTAACTTAGGTACTAAAGTAATAATTACTCGTGGTCAAAATGTTGATTTATTGCGTAAACATGTTTCAATACCAATAGTAGATATTGGATACAAATACGAAGATATATTTTATTCATATAAAAAAGCACTTAAGTATTCCTCAAAAATAGGATTTATAGGTCTAGAATCATCATATAAGACAGCTAAACGATTCAAAGAAATCTCAAATTTTGATTTAGAAATACCTAAGTTAAATTCTCTTTATGAGTTTGAGCATACAATAAAAGAATTAATTGATGATGGTATTGAAATTTTCATAGGTGGTAAAACAACAAAAGAAATCACTTCTAAATATAATAAACCTTGTATAGAAACTGAAGTAGAAAAGTCTTCTATTCATGCATCTATCAATGAAGCAATTCATCTATATAACATAGGAATTGAAAAGAGAATAAATAACTCTATTACAGAGGAAATTTTAGAATGTACTCATAGTGGGATAATCGCCATTGATAAAAATCACTCACAACTTTTTATAAATAATCAAGCAAAAAGATTACTATTTAACCAAGTTGATAAATTTATAAAAGATTATTTAACCTCTAGTGATATTTTAGATTCACTTAAAAATGGACACTCTCTATGCAACAACATAATTAATTTTAAAGGTTCTTCTCTTACATTTGACTGTTTTCCGATTATAATTGATAATTTACATTTTGGATGTGTTGCAATTATACAAGACATAGAAAATATTCAATCTACAGAAAAAGAAATAAGAGAAAGTCTGATTTCAAAATCTCATTGTGCAAAGAGTTCTTTTAATGATATATTAGGTTCGAGTGATGCATTAATGCACTCAGTAAACATGGCAAAGAAATTTGCTAAATCTGATTCCACAATTATAATTACTGGAGAATCTGGTACTGGTAAAGAAATATTTGCTCAAAGTATCCATAATTACAGTAATAGATTTGATGGACCTTTTGTGGCTATAAACTGTGCAGCGATACCTGAGAACATACTTGAAAGTGAACTGTTTGGGTATGTAAAAGGTGCTTTTACAGGTGCAAGAAACGAAGGCAAAGCAGGTGTATTTGAATTAGCACATAATGGAACTATATTTTTAGATGAAATAGGAGAGATTTCTAAAGATGTACAAGTCAAACTGCTTAGAGTATTGCAGGAGAGAGAAGTTACTAGAATAGGTGATACTAAAGTTGTACCTATTAATGTAAGGGTTATAACAGCTACTAATAAAAATTTAGTAGAGCAGATTGACAATAATAACTTTAGAGAAGATTTATTTTACAGGCTTTGTGTGTTGAAATTGGATTTGCCTCCTCTTAGAGAGAGAAAAGAAGATATAGAGCAACTGGCATATGCTATTATATCTCAATATAATAAACCAGTTTCAATATCTGATTCTGCACTTAAACTATTAAGTAGATATGATTTTCCTGGTAATATAAGACAGTTAAAAAATATAGTGGAGAGATTGGTCGTTATGTGTGATGATAATTTTATAGATGAATACTTGGTTTCTGACATATTAATTTCTGAACCACATTTTAGAAAGGATACAAATTCAGCACCAACAACCGATTATTCTCATACTTTGGTGGATAATAAGATTGTAAATTATGAAAAAAAATTAATTCTTGAAACACTGGAGAAAAATAATGGAGTAAAATCTGCCACTGCAAGTCAACTAGGGATTAGTACTACTACTCTTTGGCGTAAACTTAAAAAATATGAGCTCTCTAATTAAATAAAATAATAATTAAGTACTAGTATTTTATAAGTAAAATAATAATTAAATAAAATAAAAATACGATTAACTAAATTGATAGTTAATCGTATTTTGAAATTTATATGTATAAATATTTTATAGATATAGAGTAGAGGTCATTTATTATTATGCTCTGTAAACATCATCTATAATTTCTACACCTTTTTTTTCTAACGTTTCTTTTACCCAATCTCTATTTGCAGTTCCTTCAGAAGCCTTTACCACTTTAGCATGGTCTTGCTGAGCATTTGCTTCTGCTTTCTCAATAAGGTCTACTGCATCATTTTTAGGAATTACGATTACACCATCTTGGTCTCCCAGTATTATATCACCTGGATTAACAGCAATCCCACCTATAGATATAGGAACATTTACTTCACCAGGACCTTCTTTATATGGACCACCTGGAGTAGTTCCTGTAGCATATATTGGACAATTAGACTTTGATATAACATCAATATCTCTTATTGGACCATCTATTACTATTCCAGCTACTTTTTTGAAATCTGCAAGATATTTGTACATTATTTCTCCCATAATAGCTTGTGTTCTATCTCCATTATTAGATAGTATTATTATATCTCCCTCTTGAGCTATATTAAGAGCTTGATGAAGCATTAAATTATCTCCTGGTCTTGATTTTACTGTTAATGCAACTCCACACATTTTGTTTTGTGGTGAAGACATTAACTTTATTTCTGAACTTAATGCACTTGACCTATACATGCAATCTCCCACATTTGCTGCTGGTAATACACTGAATCTTTTTACAAGTTCTTTATCTGGTAAGTCTCTTTTTAAATATACTCTATTTCCTATTGTCATTTTAAATTCCTCCTAATAAGTGTTTATTGTTTACTAATCATTGTATATAGTTGCATTATCCCAATCTATTGATTTTACTGGCCATGTAGGATTTTTACCTTCAAATACTTCATTAACTCCAATTGCAGAGTGTAAAGAGGCTCTATTAGTAGCTTCTTTAGTTGCTGCTCCTATATGAGGAGATACCACAACATTATCTAAATACAATATAGGATTTTTTGAATCAACTGGTTCTTGTTGTAATACATCTAAACCAGCGCCTGCTATAATATTATCTCTACATGCTTCATATAAGGCTTGTTCATCTACAACACTTCCTCTTGCTGAATTTATAAAAAACGCTGTTTCTTTCATCATATTAAACTGTTCTTTTCCTATAAAGTTTTTAGTAATAGAAGTTGTTGGACAGTGAACAGAAACAAAATCACTTTCTTTATATATCTTGTCTATATCCCTAGTTACTTCTATGCCTTTTGGGAAATCTTTAGATGATTTATATGGGTCATATGCAACCACTTTCATATTAAATCCATCCATACACATCTTAGCAACTCTTGAACCTATGTTTCCACATCCAATAATTCCTACAGTTTTTCCATCAAGCTCACATTTAGGAGTTCTTAATTTAGCTTTATAATAGTCCTCTATAAAGCTTTTTCTTACTTTTGTATAATTTCTAGAGCAATATAACATATACATTAGTGTTACTTCTGCAACAGAAGTACTATTTGCTACTGGACAATACAATACTTGAACACCAAATTCTTTTGCAGCTTCCAAGTCTACAGTATCAAATCCTGCACCATGACGTACTATTACTTTTAAGTTATCAGCAGCTTCAAATACCTCTCTTGTTATTTTAGATAACCTAACTATAATTGCATCAATACCTTTTATATCATTTATTATATCTTTAGTATCCATACCTGAACCAGTTATTAGTTCATGTCCTCTACTTTCTAAGTAATCTCTTCCTTCTTGCATTATTTCTTGTGGTAATAATATTTTCCAACCCATTTTCTTCCTCCTAATTAATTTTCATATATGTAATCTGGGGCACAATATACTATAAATCCATCTTTTATGGTCATTTCTGTTTTTAATAATTTATCTGCCTCGAATTTACTACCTTTCCAATCTGTATAAATTTGTTTAATATTCATGATGTCAAATATTGCTACATCTGCATTTGCACCTTCTGATAAGCATCCTATCTGATTTTCCATCTTCATAAGTTTAGCTGGATTCTGTGTTGTCATTTTTACAACATCATATAGACTTATTCCCATACATATGTATCTAGACATAAGGTTTGGCAGAGAGAATATAGGTCTTCTAAACATGCTTGCCAACACCAAATCTGTGCTACAAATATCAGCTATAAACCCTTGTTCCTTTGCTTTTAACATGACTTCAAAATCCCCATGTTTTCGACCTTCTCCTGTATCAAATATGATTCCTCTTTCCCTTGCTTTCTTCACACATTCATATAAATTTCCATCTGAGTCGAGGATAGTATTTTGAACGCCTTGATATACATGTTCAAATATATCTCCTGGTCTTAATATGTTTAATACTTCTTCTGTAGGAACTGGTAAATTTGTACAATGAACTTCAACAGGACATCCTATTTTTTCAGCTATTTTAATAGTTTCTTTTAACGGTTCTATTCCTAGACCTTCTACTAAATTTTCACTTAATCTTATTTTTAGACCTAGTATATTATCTTTATTTTCATTGTATATTCGTTCTATTTTTTCATGATTAAAATATTTTGGGTCAATACATTCATGGTAGCTAGTAGTTACCAAACCTGCTGAGCAAACTTGCAAGAAACTTTTTATATTAACTTTACTTCTAGCCACAATTGAAGATTTAAATAGTTGGTAATTTGCTACTCCTGCTGAACAATCAATTGCACTAGTAACACCTGTTGGAAGATATGTACTATCTGGATATATGCCAATTTCAGTTCCATCTGCAAACATATGAGCATGTGCATCAATCAACCCAGGAAAAACAAATTTACCTCTTGCATCTATTGTGTGTTTTGCTTTATCACCATGTTTATATTCAGTTACTTTTCCGTTGTATATAGCAATTGTTTTATTTCCATTTACATTGTTTTTAGGGTCTATTACATGACCATTTACAATAAGTAAATCTAGCATAATTATTCATCTCCAATATATAAATTTAATGTGTACTTACCATAATCCAATTATTTTCCAGTAAGGTAAACCTATTACTAAGAATATTGCTAATGCAACCATTACCATGATAGTACCTACTTTCCAGAAGTCCTTTTGAGATACATATCCTGATGCAAAGGCTATAAGACCAGCTCCATTTCCATAATGAGTCAATAAAGCTCCATAACTTGCAAAGAATGCTAATAATAATGTAACTATCATTGGGTTTGCTTTAGTAGATAAAACTATTGCAAATAGTACAGGATAAAAAGATGCTACAAAAGCACTATTTGATACAAAGAAATATCTAACTGCTAAACTTACTAATAATAGAACTATTGTAACTAATAATCCATTTACATCTGATAGATTAAGTACAGTCCCCAATTTATCAGCTAACCAATTGTAAAACCCTGCATCAGCTAATGAACCAGCAATACCATAAAATGCACCATACCATATAAAGATATTCCATGCTCCTTTAGCACCAATAACATCATCCCAATCTAAAATACCTGCTATAAGGACTAATGCTAAGAATACAAATCCTACTACCTGCATATTTAAGTTTATAAAAGGTATTTTTTCACCAAACATCCATCCAAGAATTGCAAGAATAAAGAATACAACTAGTATCTTTTCTTGTTTTGTAATAGTACCTAATGATTCCAAATCTTTTCTTATCTGTGGTTTAATATCTGTTAAATGAGTTAAACCTGGTTTGTATATCTTATATACTATAAGTGGTGCTACTAGTAAGAATAAACCTGCTGGTACGACTGATGCCATAAACCAAGTTCCCCAAGTTAAGTTAACACCTAACATACTTGATGCCAAAGAAACTGTTATCGCATTGGTTGCCATACCTGTCAAAAATAATGCTGCTGTACCCTGAGATACTACATATGTTAATACTGTTAAATATGCACCTAATTTTTTAGGCTCATCATCAGGTTTAGAACCTGCACCTTCTGCTATATTTCTAAATATAGGGTATATAATAGTTGTTCTAGATGAATTTGAACCTGTAGCAGGGCTAAGTATTAAATCACTTATCATCATTAGGTATCCAAGCCCTAAGGTAGAATCTCCTGCTCTTAGTAAAAGGTTATATGCCATACGTTTTCCTAATCCTGTCTTTACAAAAGCTGTACAAACAATAGTTACAACAACTAAAAACCAAGTCATCTTATCTGAATATCCATGAAGTAGTATTGACTCGTCCATAAACATAAGTGCTACACCTACAATGATTAAAGTGATGATTGGTTCTTTAAATGGTTTAATAACAAGACCTGCTAGTAAACCTAGATATAAAGCAACAATATCCCAAGTTTCTTTTTTTAATCCTTGTGGTGCAGGTAAGCTCCATACGATTATTGGTATAGCTGCAACAAGTAAGAATTTCATCAACTGTTTTTTATTCATTTTTTTCTCCTTATTTGATTTTAGATTTATACTAAGTTATAAAAGCACAAAATATGCCAACTTTTCAGATTAATACTATTTTTTTATTTTTTTGTGTAATTTATTACGATTTAATTGAGAATTGAATCGATTCAATAAGAATTTATAAAAACCTTTTCTTAGATAGTATCAGTAGTAGTGCTTTATTTTACGATGTTGCATTTCAAAATGAAATATAATAGTTCTAAAATGAAATGTAATATTTCAATTATTAATAAAACGATACAAAGTATATATTTAAACAAAGACATAAATAATATGTGACAATTAAAGAAAACATTAAATCTAAATTTTATTATATATATAATTGTATAAATAGTTACACGTATCACTATATAAGTTAGAAAAAGAATATCTATATACTATCTTTAGAAATAAATAAGAAAATGTAGTTTGGATAAATAGGGAAGAGGACTTTGGAAATGTAGTTTTAAAGATTATAAGGTGCATAAGTCGTTGAAAGAAGGCTGATAAATAATAATACTGGGATATATTTATTAAGGGAAATCATTAATATGATACAATAAATATAATATGATAAAGTAGAAAAAATTTAAAATATATGGGTAAATCTTATGAAGATTTTATAGAATCAAAATGTTACATAATGGGATGCTCTGGAAGATATTTTCTTAAAAAAAAGAATAGTGAAAAACTTTTAGAGACTGAAAATTTTATATGAAGAGTAAACTTCAGAAAGATGGTGTATTATGGGTGAGTTACAAAAAATTCCAGGGGTAGGGAAAGTAACTGAAAATCCAGAATCAGAAAAATTAAAGTGGTGGTATTGGAAAGATTAAAAAAACTTTTAAAAATTTAAGAATCAATAAAAGAGTTAAAAATTCGTTTTAAATATTGATAAGAACGAATATTTAACTCTTTCTTAGTTGTAAATTTTATGTAAATCTATCAATCTAAATATCTATCAATCTAGTTAAATATACTATTCAACAAAATAGATTGAGATAATTAATTAGAAACTGCTTCTTCAAGCCATTTTCTGCACTGTTCAATATTTATCATAGGGTCGAAACCTTGGTCTTTACCCTTATTTAAAAGCATATCACAAGGGAAAGTGTCACATTCACCACAATGATTAAGCTTCTTATCTTCACAACAAGTTTTAACCTTACATTCTCCACCCCAAAATGGCTTTTCCATATTTGGACAACCAGTGCAATTTACTTGCTCTTTTCTTGTACAACTGTTACAACAGACACCACATCTTGATTCAAACATATTCAAACATCCTTTCTAGTACTAGTATTATAAAATAAATTTAGATGACTCTGTAGCTTCAAATAATTGATTTTGAGTCATCTAAATATCACACATAAAGTTATTGTATTTGCTATACTAAATTATAAAGACTATTCAAAAAATTCTTTTGCATATTCTACAACACCAGAGACTCCTTTAAACCCACCTTCTAATAATTCTATAGCCATGAAGTTTTCATCTGGTACTTCAAATGGAGCCATTATATTAAATTTACTTGCTACCTGATAACCAAATTTAGGATAATACTTGTCATGACCTAAGACAACACAACCTCTATATCCTTTTTCCTTTGCTATTTTATGTCCTTCTTCAATTAGCTTTGTACCGATTTTTTTACCTTGCATACTAGGAGAAACCGATACAGGTGCTAATGTTAAAAGTACATCATTTCCAACTTTTATTTCTGTAAATAAGATATGACCAACTATATCTCCATCATACTCAGCTACTATTGAAAGTTCTGGAACAAAGTTATCGCTATTTCTTAAACGATTAACAAGATTATGCTCATCATGGTCAGAAACTTCTTCATTTTCAAAGGCAGACTTAATAACATCATACACTTTACTTTTATCACTTTCTTTTTCCTGTCTAATTATCATTTTAATTACACCTCTCAAGGTCAAATATTTATTATATTCAATAATTTTTTAGCTATATTTAATTAACTTTCATTATATAATATAATAGTTAGTTTCACACTAAATCTTTAGTATATTGTTAAATAAATTTAAATAATAATATTATTATGTACATTTATACATTTAAGTATATCAAGCATATAGTTTTTAAATAACATACATATTATTCTTAAATAAAAAGCACACAACTTTTAAATAACATACATATAACTATTAGATAAAAAACATATAGCCTTTAACTGATAGGTACATAATTATTAAATAAAAAACACATAACATCTAAATAAGTAGTAGAGTAGTAAGTATATATTATTTTTTATAATAAAAGACATTACACCAAGAATAATTATATCCTCTAACTTCTAACCACTCAGGGAATGAAATATCTTTATTAGTTTCATCATATTGAAACCATAAGTTATACAACTCTTGATAATAAGTCTTTTCCTTTAAGTATTCACTATATGAATCTAAGTTTTCTTCATACTTTGTAAGTAACTTGTCCATCTCATCTAAATCATACTTAATATTTGCTTTAGTACTTAAAATAACGCTTTCTTGTATATGATGAGAAGCAAACCATAGTTCATCTATATACTTATTTAATAATAATTCTACGGATTTAATATCTTTACTATCTAACTTTAAAGCATCTTTTAACATGTTTTCAGAAGAGTAGTATATATATTCTTCACTATTCAAAGAAATAGGAATATCTAACTGGTATCCCCATCTAAGAAAAGGCATCTCCTCATTTAAAATAGCCTCTTTGACTATTGGAAAAATCAACTTAACAACTAGAGGTTGCTGGAATGTTTTTATATTATTATTATCAAAACGTTCTTTGCAAATATATGTAATAAAGTGTTTCTGTTTAATTTCAGGTAATGTCAATATGTACTCAATCATAAGGTCTAGCTTTTTGTTTGCTAACTTCTTAAGGCCACTATTTCTTGTGTTTGCATATTCATTCCAAAGTGTTGTTATTTGCTTATCTTCATAATCTATGATATTCATTAATTGCCTCCAAATAATATTAAAACTCTTTGCGAGTTATATAATTATGTCTAAATTATAATTATGTAAATAAGCCTATTACCATGTATCGGGAATCAGATTCCAGATTACAATTATAGTAATAAGTATTATTGATAAAGTAACTGATGATGTAACTAATATTGGCTTATTTTTTTTTATAATACCCACAAATATACCTACTGTTAACAGTAGTACTAATAAAAGGATTACTAAATTAAATCCAAATGCAAACATATTTATATGCCCTCCTCATAAAAATATATATAGGCTTCTCCTGTATTTTACCATATTACATGATGAAAGTCATTTTCTAACACTAAATATTTTAAGGTGACATACAAATAATCACGATAAAAAATAAGATTATATAACCTTAAGATAATAATTACTTTACAAAAATAAATATACAATATATAAATAAATATAATATATAATAAGTAAACCATCTAATTATAATTCAAATATAATTAGGTAAAATAAATATTTGAATTTTAATAGATGGTTTTTATTATAAATCCTTATTATTAATATATTTGATTCTAATATATTGACCATTAAGAAATGACATCATTTTTCTTAAAATTTCTATTTGCAATTTCAGAAAATACTAGAGTAGTAATGAATGCAACAAATATTGAAACCATAGTATCATTAATACTTAAAGCAGACTGCTTTATAATTCCCATTGCACTTCCTAGCATAGAGTAAGGGAAAAAGATACCAATAGAAGGCTTAGCTATCAGTAATCCCATACCAAATAAAGAAAGACAAAGGCTAATTCCAATAGGAGTTGCAAAACTTCTAATCTTAATAGACATATATAGCTGTATAGAAGCTATTGAAATAGAAATAATCCAACCTTTAACAATCCAACCAGTAAGTTCTTTAGGTATACTATCAGGAAAAGCAAACATATTTCCTGCAACTATATAAAAGATAACAAAAACAATTTGTGTAATAGCCGTAAGTACTGAAATTACTGCAAGCTTAGATAAAAATATATTTTTTAGATTGATTGGTAATGTCATTATATTGTTCCAGTTATGATTCATATGTTCAAGCCTACAAATATATGCACAAAAGATTGCTATTAAGATAGGAAAGAAAAATTCCCCATAAAAAAGACTAACTTGAGTCCATAAGCTATACCATTGTTTTGTAAGAATACCTTGATTTAGATAAAAATTACCACAACCAATTAAGACACTTATAAGTGGTAAAGCTATCAATACATACCATATAAAAGAATTTTTTAACTTTAGGATTTCTCCCAAGACTGCTTTCCTTAACATTTAAACCCCTCCTATAATTCTTTTTTTAATAGATGATTTCTTCCAATATAATAAATTAACATTCCAATTAAGAAGATTATAATAGTAATTAAAAGATTCATATCAATTCTGTAGACGGATGGTCCACTGGCATTATCATATGCATAGTTTAAAGGTGACAATTCCAAGTAATAAGACCATATAAATAATCTACGAATACCTTGATAAAATAGTCCTGATGTTAAACCTATAAAACTACCTACCATACCAAATGTAATTGCAATCATTTGATTTGGAATTACAGTTGCAATCCACAGGTGTAGTGCAATTATAGCAGTACTTACAAGTATTGTTCCAAATGTATATTTTAGAAGTAAAATTAAAGAGAAGGGTTCAATCATATCTCTAAAACATCCAAATAGTATAATAGATAACAATTGCATTAACACAGATACAGATATTAAGATAGTAGTGCATAAGAATTTAGAGAAATAGATACTATTTAAAGGAGCTACAGAAGATTTTAGAAGTTTCCACGTATCTCCTTTATGCTCTATATCGCTTATACGTGATGTAATTATTGATATTAAAATAGGAAAGAATAAGCCATTTAGACTTACAAAATTCATGATAATATATGAATATTCAAATCCACTTAACATATCTGGATTACGTGTAATGGTTCTATTTGAGTTCATAATACACCACAATATTTCAACAACTACAAATAAAAATGTCATAAGAAAAAGTTTCTTTCTTCTAAGTTTGTAAAACTCTAGACCAAGATATTTCATTATAAAGTCACCGCCTTACCAGTAAGTTCTAGGAATATATCTTCTAAGCTCTTTTTATGTTCTTCTATTCTGAATACATCAATATTTGAATTGACAAGTATGTTATTTACTTTAGCTACATCTGAGTCGTTTAAATTTTCAATAGTCAAGTATCCGTTTTGTATAAGTGACATATATCCTTTATTGTTCAATAATTTCTGTGAAGATATAAGGTTTTGTGTTTTGATAGCGATATGACTTTGACCTCTATCATGAAGTTCTTTTATGCTATCTTGAAAAACAAGTTCACCATGATTTATTATTCCTATTGATGTAGCAATCTGGTCAATTTCACTCAAAAGATGGCTAGAGATTAGAACTGTCATACCATATTTTTCTGGAAGTGACTTTATTAATTCTCTAATCTCTTCAATTCCTGCTGGGTCAAGCCCATTTGTAGGTTCATCAAGTATTAATAATTTAGGAAACTTCATTATAGCCATAGCAATACCAAGACGTTGTTTCATACCTAAAGAGTACTGACTAACCTTTTTGTCCTTTTGATTTTCTAGTCTTACTATTTTCAGTGCTTCATTTACATTTTTTTTAGGCAAGTCCAAGAGTTTTTGCATGATAGTCATGTTTTCAAGACCTGTTAAATGTCCATAGTATGACGGAGATTCTATCAATGAGCCAATATCCTTCAAAATCGATATTCTGTTTTTTTCATTTAACTCCTTATTTAAAATATTAATGTTTCCTTGTGTAGGCTTTGCCAGTCCAAGTAACATTTTAAGTGTGGTAGATTTACCTGCTCCATTAGGGCCTAGAAAGCCATATACAGCACCTTTTGGAACTCTTAGGTCTATATCCCTTACCCTAAATATTTTGTTGTATTCCTTTGAAAGTCTGTGTGTCTTAATTATCATTTCCATATATTTCATCCCCTTTTTTAATCTGTGTTTATTGTTTTTTTTTAGCTTGTATTAGTATAATAACTTGACTACATTTCAGATAGCTGACGTTTACCTTACAATAACCTTAAATAGTTCATTGAGGGAAAGTCATGAAAAAAGGGATGTGATATACTAAAAAAGGGTGATGATTATGGAATCAATAAAAGATAAAAAAATACTTGTAGTGGATGACCATAAAGAATTATTAAAAATGATAGATGAAATCCTAAGAAAAGAGGGGTTTAATAGAATATTTTTAGCATCAAGTTATGAGGAGGCTGTTAGAGTATTTAAAAAAATAAAGCCCGACTGTGCGATTTTAGATGTTGTATTACCAGATGGAGATGGTTTTTCTATTATGAGAAAAATCAGAGAGACATCTAAGATACCCGTTATTTTTCTTTCTGCAAGAGGTGAAGACGAGGATAGATTGATTGGTTTAGGTCTAGGGGCTGATGATTATATAGTAAAACCATTTTTACCAAAGGAACTTACATTAAGACTCATAGGTATATTAAATCGTGTATATGTTCCTATAGAAGAAGAGGAGTTGCCAGTATTTAGATTGGGAGATTCTGTTGTTGTGAATTTAAATAGTGCATGTGTTGAAAAAGATGGACAAGAGATTTCTTTAACAGCTAAAGAGCATTCATTGCTTTTAAAGTTGTATGAAAATAAAGGTAGAATTGTTACCAGTGACTCATTGTGTCAAGCTATTTGGGGAGATGATATGTATGGATATGAAAATACTCTTATGGTTCATATCAGAAGAGTTAGAGAAAAGATAGAAAATACTCCATCTTCTCCTAAACATCTTCTTACAGTAAGAGGTCTTGGATATAAGTTGATGATTAATTAATTTCAGATAAGAATGAAGGAAGTCAAGAGGAGTGATTTAATTTTGGATAGTATAAAGTATATATTAAGGAGATTTATAGGTTCAAGTATCTTGATTTCATTACTTTTTATTATATTAAATATATTAGGTTTATTTGCATTTTCATATGTGACATTTGTATCTAAATATTCTGGTGATTTGGATGCAAGTGAGAGTAAGGAAATAAGAGCAACTTTGATGATGCTTGAGGATAAAGTAATCTTAAAAGGTGGAAAGTTTACTCTAGATGATTCTAGTAAGGAAGTTTTACATAGTAATAAAGTCTGGGCAATGCTAATTGATAACAATGGAGATAGGGTATGGGGCTTTGATTTGCCAAAAGAAATCCCAAGCCATTATACTTTGACGGATGTAGCTAAGTTTTCAAGATTCTTTTTAAAAGATTATCCTGTGTATGTATGGGAACATCCAAGTGGAACCTTAGTAACAGGGTATCCAAAGGATAAGTATACTAAATTTAACCTTACCTATACTATCGATGAAATAAGTCAATTTCCTATGCTAATAATAGGTATGCTTTTATTTAATGCAATAATTACATTTTTACTAGCTTCATTTATAGGATTAAAAATGGTCAAATCTATAAAGCCAATTATTACTGGTATAAAGCTTATGTCAAAGGGAGAGCCAGTAGTTCTCCAAGAAAAAGGAATACTGAGTGATATCTCAAAATCTATTAATACTGTATCTAAAGAGTTGCAAATGAAGAATGAAAGACTTAGAAAAAAAGAAGAAGCTAGGACTAACTGGATTGCAGGAATATCCCATGATATAAGAACACCACTTTCAATGATAATTGGATACTCTGGAGAACTTGAAGAAAGCAGTAGCCTTTCTCAAAGAGAACAGGAGCAAGCATCTATCATATGTAATCAAGGCATTAAGATTAGAGAATTGGTAAATGACCTTAATTTGGTGTCTAAACTTGAATATAATATGCAACCATTAGATTGTAACAAGATTAGAGTTTCTGTGTTTTTGAGAGAGCTCGTTTCTGAATTTATAAATAATAATTTGGATAATGATTTTTATATAGAGCTTGATATATTGAATGAAGATATTACTATCAATGCAGATAAAAAATTGTTAAAGAGAGCTATTAGTAATTTAATACAAAATAGTATAACTCATAACCAGCAAGGATGTAATATAAAGGTGATTTCTAAATCGGATTTGGATTTTTGCTATATAATTGTTGAAGACGATGGAAAAGGAATGAGTCAAGAGAAGATTAATTATTTATTAAAAGCTCAAAATGGATTAAGTGAAGCATATGCTAAAGGTCAAAATCATGGTCTAGGTCTTTTGATTGTTGCAGGCATTATCAATGCACATGATGGTAAGCTAGATATCACAAGTATTGATTCTCAAGGAATAAAAACAATCTTAAAATTACCTTTGATTAAGTAAAATTTTATAAAATAATAATAGATAAGAATGAAAAATGAAAATATTTTGAAAATAAGTTTATTCTTTATTGACAAAGAAACTCTATTAGAGTAGAATAATGATAAATTCTTTTCTTGTCAAGTTTTATTAAATAAAGAGTAACTTTTGCTTTATGCGCTTAAAGCTTAGTTACTTATGGTATCAAAATTTTCATAGAAATAATATTTTGGGATTATTGTAAGGTTGTTAAACTCTTTATATAATTCCTTTTTTTTATATTTTTTACCATTTTTTACCTAATATTTAATATTATTATTGACAAAAAAATTCTACTAAAATAGAATTAGAGTATAGTGTTTTTTAATTTTAAGAAAAACATAATGAGATGCTGAAGAAGGTTTTAATTATAGGATGTTTTGTGTAATTGTCATAGTCTTTATACAATTATTTTGAATCTATTTTAACATACTTATTTATTTAAAAAAAGAGAAGTATTTTTAATTGTCATAATTTGTGTTCGAAAGTTCTACTAAAGTAGAGTTTTTATGTGTTATTTTCATATATATTTTACATAAATGTATATATATGTTGAAATATATTAATTATTTATAACATAATTAATGTAATAATTTGAAAAAGTTAAGATACAAATAAAAAAACTACCAAAGTAGTCAAATACAATTATATAAAATTTTTTAATTGAAACTGAAATTATAGTCTTAAGATTAGAATAGACATTATTTTTTGAAGGTTTAAAAGTTAAGAAGCCAAAGACTAAAGGAAATGAGATTTGCTGAAATACAAATATTTAAAACTAAAAAATACAAAAGAAAGGAGAGCTACTGGGCAAGTATCCAAAAATAGATAGCTGAGTACAAAATATTTCATAACATTAAGCAATATAACACAAAAGAAATTTGACACTATTTATATATATTTACTGTGTACAAATAGCTAAATTTAAAATTTAAAAATATCTTATAAATCAAGTTTATATAAATCAGTATAAGATTTTTTAATATAAAAAATTTATTACGGATATTGCTTGTCTGTATTCTGAGTAGCAAAGGTTTATTATGCCTATAAAAAAGTTGCCACAATCAGAATTAAAGATAATGAAATTTATATGGAAACTAGATTCCAAAGTAACATCAAAAGATATTGTTTTAGGGATGGAGCAAAAATATCAGTGGAAGCAAACAACGACTTTGACTCTTTTATCTAGATTGGTAGTAAAAGGATTTCTAAATTCTCAAAAGATAGATAAATATACACATTATGAAGTTTTAATTAAAGAAAAAGAATATATAAATGTTGAAACAAGAGAGTTCTTTAAAAATGTTCATGATTCCTCTATGAAAAGCTTATTGTTATCATTACATGATAATGTTAATTTGAGTAAAGATGAGCTATTATTTATTGAAGAATGGATAAAGAGTCTACAAAAAAATGAAAAAAAAGTATAGATTAACATATTTCTTTAGATTATCAATCTGAGACATATGGTATATTTATATAATCTATGTGACTACTTAAGTAATATAGATAAAATCTATAATAAGATTACAATATAAATCCAAATCAGATTAAATATAAGCGTAAACTAATAATTGATATTCTGATAATTTAAAAAAGCTACCTCTACTTAAACTAGATAAGTGTAATTGAGGTAGCTTTTTAAATATAAAATACTAAGTTTTAGAATGTATTATATAAGTTTTACAAATATGACATGCAATTTTCGTATTTAAACTGATATAATAAATAATAAAAATATTGATAAAATAAAAGCGTACTAAAAATCAGGAGGAGAACTTATGAAATATCAAGTTTCATTATTAGCAGTAAATGATGTAGAAGTGTCAAAAAAGTTTTATAAAGAGATATTTGAACAAGAAGTTGAATTAGATTTAGGTAAAAATGTAACATTTAGTGGAGGGTTTGCTATACAAGAAGATTTTGCATGGCTTACAGGGATTAATCCAGATACAATTGTACGAAAATCAAATAATATGGAGCTTTATTTTGAAGTTGATGATTTTGATAAGTTTATTGAAAAATTAAATTCTTATAAAGATATAGAGTTTGTTCATCAGCCATTAAAACATGAGTGGCAACAGAGAGTAGTCCGTATTTATGACCCTGATAAGCATATTATTGAGATAGGAGAGTCTATGGAAGTAATAGCTAGAAGGTATTTATCTGAAGGCTATTCTGTAGAAGAAACTTCTAAGATAATTCAACATCCAATTGAATTTGTAAAGCAGTGTGAAAGTACTAAATAATATTTTTTATGTTTTATTTTATTAAATTTTAAGTAAGATGATAATGTAATTGTATAAATTTATGTTCAATACATATCAGTCAAATATTGTTGAAAAGGAGTGGTTATTATTAAAGCAATTGAAATTTATAATAAATTAGCATTGGAGTTTGATATTAAAAATATTGATGATGATTGGAGTTTTATGAATTTTGACAATGATTTTATTACTCCAGAATTTAAAACAAAATATATAGGCTTAGTACTAGACAATGCCAAAAAAATCAATAAAGTATATACAACTACTTTTCCTGATAAATACATAATTAAGCAGATTATAGATAAAGGTGAAAAAGATGTCTTGATTTTTTCACATCATGCAATGGAATATATAGCATCAGATGAAGGTTTTCCATTTCACGACATACCATTATCTTATATGGAAGAAATGAAAAATCGTAGAATATCTTTTTATGTGTTACATTCTCCATTAGACAATTATAGTGAATATTCAACTTCTGTCAGTTTTGCAAAGGCTCTAGGTTTAGAAATCGTCGAACCATTTTGTAAGTATGATGATAAAATCAAGGTAGGAGTTATATGTAAGACATCCTTAAAATCAATTGAAGAGATTAAAGAGCTAGTTAAAAAAACTGTTGGTCATGATGTGAAATTGTATGATTATGGAGAATCGGAACTAAAAGATGGTCTAGTTGCTATTGCAGCAGGAGGAGGAAGCTATCCATTTGTAGCAAGTGAAGTTGCTGAACTTGGTATAAATTTATATATAACTGGATTTACTAAACCTTTAAAGCATTTTGAACCAGCATTAGAGTTCCATAGAATAGCAAAGGATAATTTAATTAATGTTATAGGTGCTACTCATTACTCTACAGAAAAATTTGCCTGTATGTCTATGGTTAATTATTTTAAAAAACTAGGGATAGAAGCAGAATTCTTGGAAGGAAAAAATTATTTAGAAGATTTATAGGATATAATTTATAGAATATATAGAAGCTTGATAGTATATGTGTAGAAAGTTAATAGTATATAACAGATATAAAGTTAATAGTATATAAAACAATAAAAGCAAGCAGTTGGTAAAAGTTTATGTTTACTGACTGCTTATTTTTATGCTTTTTTAGATAGATATTTCGTAATAATACTTGGCAATATTACAGTTGATTATAGTCTTATGAATTTAGAAACAAACTTACAATTACTATTTATAATGTTTATTTTTCGATATTTTTCTGATATTATTTACAATTAATTAGATTTTATAAATATTTATTTCGGATTATTATAAATATTTATTTTGAAAAAATAGAATTATTATATTTATGAGAATAAATGGTATAATAAAAGGTAAAGTGTCAAATATACACTAAATTAAATAAGTTAATTAGTATATAGATTAAAGTAGAAGTAATTAAAACTTATTAAGTATCAAAACATGACTGCTTATCAAAGTAGTTATATAAAAAGACATAAAAAAATAGTTGTTTAGACAAAGTGGTTATTTTAAAAAAGTAGTTATCTAAAAAAAGAGGATGATTATTCATTAAAGTAACTATCCCAAAATGGACAAAAAGATGACTTATTATTACTCATCTAAAAAATAGAAAATCAGATATGAAATTTAATAAATAATAATTGATAGGGAAGGGAAAGATAGCATGATATTTACAAAAAGTAATAAATACAATAAGAAATTTCTCATGGAAAATATGATGGGACCTAATTGTATAAAGATATTGGAAGAATTGACAAGTAAGATAAAACTAGAAAAAGGAATGCGTATTTTAGACTTAGGATGTGGGAGAGGGATATCTTCTATATTTTTAGCAAATGAATTTGATGCTACTGTATTTGCAACTGATTTATGGATAGAGCCAACTGAGAACTATGAAAGATTTAAGCAATTTAAATTAGACGATAAAATATTTCCTATACAAGCTGAGGCACATGAATTACCTTATGCAGAAGGTTTTTTTGATGCAGTGATAAGTGTACACTCTTATCACTATTTTGGTAATAAAGAAGGATTTTTAGAAAACCACATATCACCTCTTGTAAAAGATGGAGGAGTAATTGCTATGGCAATGCCTGGATTAAAACAAGATTTTGTGAATTGTATACCAGATGAACTTATTCCATTTTGGCAAGATAATATGAATTTCCATTCAATTGAATGGTGGAATGAGCTTTGGTCAGAATCTGAGTCTGTAACTGTAGAAAAATGTGAAGCTTTAAGTTGTCATGATGAAGCTTGGAATGATTGGTTAAACTGTGATAATTCTTATGCTAAGAATGATAAAAAAATGCTGGAAGTAGAGGCAGGTAAGTATTTTAATACAATTTCCTTGATAGCGAGAGTTAATAATAGTAAAAGTTAGATGAAAAATTTAAATCTAAAGTAGTTTTTTAAATTGTTTATGCCCAATTAGATTATTTATGTCAATTGGGTATTTTTATTTAAAAAATATGACGGTATGATACAAAAAGCACAAGTATAGGATATAAACTTTGAATAGGATATAATATAGTTAAATGAAGATGTGCCAGTTGTAGGAAATTTATAATTTATTATAAACTAACATTGACAAATTAAAGGGTTGCTTTTATACTCGATACAAGCAAAGTAGCTTTAAAATTATAGATTTAAAATAAACAACATATGAAATTATAAAATAAATAACATAACGAATAAGAATATGTAATTATAAAATAAATTAATTTAGGAGGAACAATAATGAGTGAAACAAAAGAAGAAAATTTACTAGAACAATTTTTTAAAGTGCAATCATTGCTACATAAATTTCACCTTCAAAATCATAAATCACATGGATTTTTTAGAGCGACGCATAGAGGACAAGGTAGAGTATTATCCATGTTAAAAATAAAGCCAGAAATAACTCAAAAAGAACTGTCATACTTACTTGATATGAGACCTCAATCTTTAGGTGAGTTGCTTTCGAAATTAGAAAATCAACAATTTATCACTCGTACACACTCAGAAAAAGACCGTAGAGTAATGGTAGTAAAATTGACATCAAAAGGAATGGATGAAATTAATAAGAATGAGCAGAGAGAAGACCCAACTAATCAAATATTTAATGTATTAGAACCAGAAGAAAAGAGTACTTTAAGTTATATTCTTACAAAGATTACTAATGAACTAGAAAGAACTATAAAAAGTGAGGATGGTAATAACTTTGATGAGGCACATATGCAACCACCACCAAGACCACATCATGGACAGTATTTAGGTGGATTTGCTGGTAGAGATGCAATTCAAAACTTATTTAATTCACATGAAGGATATCCAGATTTTCCAAATAGAGAAGCTTTATTTGAACAAATGGTAAAACAACACCCAGAACTTATAGAGCAATTGATGAAACAGCATCCAGAGTTCTTTACGGAAAAAGAACTTGATAGAAAAAATAGCTCTAAGAATGAAAGCGAACAGGATATTGATGAAGATTAAAAATTTTATAGTATTATTTGATAATTTTTTCTATATATTTTATTATACTTTAAATTAAACTGTGAGATGTTTAAGTATATAGTCAAAAGGCTAGTACATCTATATTACTTTAACTATCAAAGAACTTATTTTAATAGATACACATAAATAGAAATATACAAAGCTATTTTAATCTAATATATTATCATATATAGTAATTTATATATCACTATAAATTAGAATAAGAAAAAATTATTTAACTATAATAATAAATTAAAAAGGGGAAATGTTGAGTTGATGGAAGGAATAAAATTTATAAAGTCAGAAGAAAAGTATATTTGGTCATATTGGCAAACTTTTGATAAAATTGCAAAAGAGAGGAAATATCTAGCTATGGACGAAGCATTTCCTTTTGAAGAAACAGTTGAATTTATAAAGAATGTTATAACTAAAAATTTTCCACAACTATTTATAATTGAGGTAAAATCAGATACATGTATTGGTTGGTGTGATGTTTTGCCTAAAACCAAAACTGTTGGTTACTTAGGTATGGGTATTCTTAAAGAGTATAGAGAAAAAGGTATTGGGAGTAGCCTTCTAAAACAAATTATTGATTTATCAAAAGAATATGGATATAAAAAAATTGAGCTAGATGTGTTAAAAAGTAATAGTAGAGCTATTCATGTTTATAAATCTTTAGGGTTTGTTGAGGTAAATACAATAGCTAGTGGATTTACATGGAATGATAGACCTGTAAAAGAAGAAGTTATACAAATGGAGCTTGTATTAATGTAAAACTTATTGAGAATTAATAGGATGGTGATAAAAAATACTATCCTATTTTATTGTTTAAAAATAGTGGTTTTGCAGTTAAGTAAGTTGTTTTTAGATGCTTTTAGAGAAATTTTTATTTTCTTTCCCACTATAATTATATCATAAATAAAAATTTTTTTTAAGACTGTGAATATATCCTCATTTCTATATAATTGATATAGTGGATTAAATGTTAATTTCAATTGAGGAGGATTATAATATGAATCTAAATGATTTTGAGTCAAATCTTGAAAATCAATGGTTACAAAAAACTCTTAAAGAGGCCAATAGACAACTTGAGGAAAAGCGTAATGAAGAAGATAAGCTAAAAAAAGATGCTATAGAAACTCAAAGGGAACTATGGAATGACTTAGGTTCTATTTCTGCGGAAAATGGATTAGAACAACTTTCAGAATTTATGTCATTTATGGATGTTATGAAACATCAAAAAAGGAGCCATGAATTTACTAAGAAACTCAAAGATAAGTATGAAAGAATGATTGAATCTCCTTATTTTGGAAGAATTGACTTTACAGAAGCTTGTGAAACTGAGTCTCAAAAGTGTTATATTGGATTGTCAAATCTTATTAATGATGATTATGATTTTCTTGTATATGATTGGAGAGCTCCTATTTCAAGTATGTTTTATGATTATGAAATTGGACAAGCAAGCTATGAGTGTCCAGAGGGGATAATCTCTGGAAAAATTACTAAAAAAAGACAGTATAAGATAAAAGATGGCAAAATTGAGTATATGTTTGATAGTAATCTAAATATAGATGATGATGTCTTGCAAGAGCTTTTAGGTAAAAATTCTGATGAGAAAATGAAAACTATAGTTACTTCCATTCAAAGAGAGCAAAATCAAGTAATTCGTAATGAGAAATATAAGAACTTAATTGTACAAGGTGCAGCAGGAAGCGGAAAGACATCTATAGCACTTCATAGAATAGCATATTTATTGTATAAACATAAAGATAAAATAACTTCTGAAAATATAATGATATTTTCTCCAAATAACATATTTAATGATTATATATCAAACGTACTGCCACAACTTGGCGAAGATAACATTTGTCAGACAACATTTAAAGACTATATGCATAAAGAACTGGGTGATGAATTTAAAAAAGAAAGCCCAGCTGAAATGATGGAGTATATTCTTAATAACAATGGGAAAATCACATATAAGGACAGGATAGAAAATATAGAGTTTAAAACTTCTTTAGAGTTCACAAATATATTAAAAGAGTATCTAAATTATTTAGAAACAGATGATAGATGTTTTGAAGATATTATTGTAAGAGGTGAGTTGATAATTTCATCTAAGGAGTTACAAACACTGTTTTCTAATGACTATTCAAATTTACCAATTAAGAAAAGATTAGAGAAAATAAAAGCAAGAATAATATTTTTAATTGAGCCATATGAAAAAGCTTGGATTGATGAAATATTTAAAGAGCTTCAAGCATCTGGCGATTATATAGAAAAAGAAGAAATGATAGAGAAAAGTACTTTTATTGTAAAAAAACATCTGAAAGAAGTTTATTCTAAAATTTCAAGAATGACAGAGTTAGATTTGATAGACACTTATAAAAACTTATTTAAGAATTTAGATATGTTTTTAGAAAAGGCGAATGTTGAGTATGATAAGAATATTATAGATAATATAAAAACTTATACAATGGATAATTTAAGTGTAAAGAGTCTTTATTATGAAGACCAAGTGATACTTCTATATCTAAAGGGAGCTCTTGGAGGTATTCCAAATACATCACAGATTAAATATGTAATTATAGATGAGGCACAGGACTATACTCCTTTACAATATGAAATATTTTATAAACTTTTTAAATCTGCCAATATGACTATATTAGGAGATATTAATCAATCAATTAACCCATTCATGAATGTTGGAGACTATAATAATATTCCTAATGTATTGAAGAATGATACTTGTATAATAAATCTAAGTAAAACATATCGTTCTACAATGGAAATTACTAGATTCTCAAGAAAACTTCTTACAAAAGCGATAGATGATGAGTATGTTGAGAGACATGGTGATGAGCCTAGAGTTACTGGTTTTAAAGAAAAAGATTATATGAATGAAAAGCTTATTGAAGACATAAAAGCTTATAAACATAAAAATTATAAGTCTATTGGTATTATAACAAAGACAGCCCATGAAGCTAAGGAAGTGTATGAGTTTTTAAAGGAAAATCATATTAATGTAGAGGCTATAATAAAAGATGATGATGAGTATGTGAATGGTGTATTAGTAATACCTTCATATTTATCTAAGGGACTTGAATTTGATATAGTTGTAATATACGATGCAAGTGAGGAAAGGTACAATAGTGAAGATGAAAGATTGCTTCTTTACACTTGTTGTACAAGAGCTCTTCATGTGCTAAATATATACTATTTAGGTGAAATAACTCCTTTATTAAAATAACAGGCTTTTAATTATAGTTTGATTTTTATTTTAAGAATATCAGATACTTATAATCTATCTTATTTATCTGTTTTTTATGAATTTATTATATATTTGTAATTAAAATTTATAAAATAAGTTATTATAAAGTTAAGTATTTTAAAATCTAAACTGGGTAGCCTGTTGTATATTTGCAAGTAAAATTCATATATAAAATTATAATGAAGTTAAAGTTTTTAAAATCTAAACTGGGTAGTTTATTGTGTCTTTACAAATAGAATTGATACAACAATTTATAATGAAGTCAAAGCCCTTAAAATTCCATATGAATGGACTTTTTAAGGGCTTTTTAATATTAGTAATAACTTTTGTAGATTAGTTAAATTTTTAGATTAGTTAAATATCTAAAATTTTATATATTAAATCTAAAGAAAATATAAAGATGGAAGATACAACTATATTTACTAATAAGAAAACTAAAGTTATATACAATAAACTCATGAACACTTTATTGTTAATTATACTTATTTTGCATCTATTACTTCATGAGCCATCTTAACTAAGTCATCCATAGATAAATTTGAATCTTGAATTGTAAAAGAGTAGTAAACTCCATCTTGCTCCCAAGTCAAGGACTTAAATTCATTAACTTCTACTTTATCTGTTCCTTCACTAAATGTATATTTACCTGATTTTTCATCAAGTTTATCCTGTTCTGTCATTTTATAATCTTCTGGCACAAACTTGTACATTGATGTTTCATAAGAAATATTTATATCTTTGTAAGTATCTACAATTTTCATTTTATCAGAATCTTTTTCAAGCACATTATTTGCTGTTTCAAGAGATATTTCATCATTACCATTTTTATACTCAAACTCAAGTGCTTTTAATTCTCCTAAAACATTATCTTTTTTATCAAGTGCTTTTTCTTTTATAGTATATGCCCCTTTAAATTTATATCCATTACTAAATTCGGAAATTAGATTAGGGGTAAAGTTAAAGTCTTTTTTTACCTGTTCAGTAGTTGGAATCGATGTATAGGTAGGCTTAATGCTTGATTTTCCAACTATACTATATATTTCTCCCACTGCAAGAGCTGTTGTACCTAATACTAAAGTGATAGCTAAAGTTGCCACTAAACCCCTTCCAAATGGTAATTTATGTGTTTTATTATTATTCATTTTATAATTTTCCTCTCTTTCTGGTAAACTATTTAGCGTTTTATTTAAACTATTATGAAAGCTTTCTGGAGCTTTTGGAAACGAATTATTTAAGCTATTTTTATTCATATGATTACCTCCATATTTTCTAATTTAGTTTTTAATAATTTTCTTCCTCTCGATAATCTACTTTTTACAGTCCCCTGAGGTATATCCAATATTTCCTTAATTTCATCAACTGAATAACCCTCAATATAGTAAAGGACTATTGGAACTTTAATCTTTTGAGGTAGACTTTGAATAGCAATATACAAATCATTATAATCTTCTTTTTCATCGATTTTTTTATTTTTAAATACGTCTTCAAATGATAGAAATTTCAATTGTTTACGTCTTAATGAGTTACATTCATTTATCACTATTCTAATCAACCAAGTTTTAAAATATTGTTCTTCCTTAAGAGAATCTAACTTTTCATATGCTTTTAAAATAGCATTGTTGACGGCATCTTCACAATCCTGGTCGTTTCCTAAAATAGACTTAGATACACGATACAAAGTCTGTTCTGATTCAAGGATATTATTTATAAATGTAGTTTTATTCAAAGGAATTCCTACCTTTCTATGCAAATTGTAGCGCTACTTTTTTGCCTTTCACTTATTAGATAAGATTTTACTATAAATGGTTCACTTTTTTTGAAAAAAATTAAATGAATAAACATAAGGTACCTTAAAAATAATGTTGACAAAACATTAAGGTACCTTTATAATTAAAAATAGATAAGGTACCTTAGTAAAAGAGGGAAGATAGATTAATAAAAAAATCGAATTAATTAGGAGGAGTTAATATGAATTATTACAGAGATAAAAAAGAAAACTTTAGAGGATTTGAAGGTCATCATAGTAATCCATGGAATCATATGTGTGAAGGATGCAGAGTATTTGAAATGATGCATCGTGAAGGATTTGGTTATGGAGAGTGTAGAGGTCATGAAGGATATGGTTCAAGAGGACATGGTCAGGGTGAATTTAGAGGACATGGAAGTTTTGAATCAAGAGGATATGGTCAAGGGAACTTCAGAGGTTATGAAGGATTTGAACCAAGAGGATATGGTCAAGGGAACTTCAGAGGTTATGAAGGATTTGAGCAAAGAGAACATGGTCAAGGAAACTTCAGAGGTCATAAGGATTTTGAATCAAGGGTATATGGTCAAGAAGACTTTAGAGGTCATGGAAATTTTGAATCAAGAGAGCATGGACAAGGAGACTTTAGAGGTCATGGGAACTTTGAATCAAGAGAGTATGACCAAGGAGACTTCAGAGGTCATAGAGGATTTGAGCCAAGAGGATATAGCCATGAAGAGTGTAGAAGTCATGAAGGCTTTGAGCCAAGAGAGAATGGTCACAGAGAATGTAGAGGTCAAGGAAGTTTTGCCCAAAGAGAGCATAGTCATGAAGAGTGTAGAAGTCATGGAGGCGCTGACCCAAGAGGATTTGAAGGAGCATATGAACATGGATATTGCAGAAAAGGTTATGAAGGATTTGAACCAAAATGTGATGAAAGAAACCATATGAAGCATAAAGGGCATGAAGAATTTGGTGCTAAAGATTGTAAAATAGATGGTGAGTATAGAGAACATGAAAGATTTGAAAATCAAAATACAGGTGAAGAAATAGAAGCTGAAAGCAAAGAAGATGCTAAGAAAAATAATACAGAAGAAAATAAAAATATGGCTGAATCAAAGGTAATAAGAAATGAATCAGTACAAGAAGGTCAAAAAAGTAACACTAAAGAAGAAAATAAAGATACTGATAAAAAGTAAGATTATAAATTAAATAAAATTTAATAGTAAATAGAAGAAATAAATATTAGAAAATAATATTAAAGTTAGAAAGAGATGAGGTTGTAAGTAGATTTGTTTTATATTTTGCTTTTGTATAGAAGGTTTTTTAAATTATTTTATTGTATTTATTTGAGAAAGAGAAGTGATAATTATATGTGCTTGTTTTGTGTTAAATAAATGCTTTATAAATTAGTATAGAGTACATTAATATATAAAATAAAAAAAGCTATAAGTTTAATAATATAAAATTAAACCTATAGCTTTTTTATTTTAATATAATTAATTTGAAATATTTTGACTTTAAAAGTCATTTAAATCTAATATAATTACTTTTGAAAAAACTATTAAATTGTCTTATACTAGTTTACAGCTTCTTTTCCTATTAAATCTTTTAACTCTTCATGAGTCATTGTTTCTTTTTCAAATAGGAATTTAGAAACAGAATGTAAATCTTCAAGGTTATCCTTTAATATCTCTAAAGTCTCTTTATAACAAACCTCAACTATACGATTTGCTTCCTTTTGGATTTTATCACATAAGAAAGTTTTATCATTTCCATCAATAGTCATAAATCCTAAGTTACTCATACCATATTCACAAACCATTTGATTAGCTATTTCAGTAACTTTCTTTAAGTCATCTTTTGCACCAGTAGATTTGTGGTTAAATATTAATTCTTCTGATGCTTTTCCTGCAAGTAGTATTTTTATCTTTCCAATTAATTCATCTCTAGTATAAATATATCTATCTTCATCAGGTAATTGAAGAACATAACCTAATGCTTGTCCTCTAGGAACTATAGATATTTTTTGTATAGGGCAAATTCCTACTATATCACTTACAAGAGCATGTCCAGCTTCGTGATAAGCTACTATTTTTTTCTCTTTCTCAACTAGTGCAGAGTTTTTAGACTCTAGCCCTGCAATGACTCTTTCAAGTGCCTTGTCAAAGTGTTCTGATGTAATGTATTCACTGTCATCTCTAACTGCAAATATAGCTGCTTCATTTGCTATATTTGAAAGATGGGCCCCATTGAAACCATGAGTTTTTTTAGCTAAAAGTTCTAGATTTACAGATTTGTCTATAGGCTTGTCATCTGTATGTACCTTTAGAATTTCAAATCTAGTGTGATAATTTGGTGCACCTATATGAATGTGTCTGTCAAATCTTCCTGGTCTAAGTAAAGCTTCATCTAATAAGTCAAGTCTATTGGTAGCACCTATTATTAATACATTGGAATCTTTATTAAATCCATCCATTTCAACTAAAAGTTGGTTTAATGTTTGGTCCTTTTCGTTGTTGCTCTCAAGATGTCTTTTTGCTCCTACAGCATCTATTTCGTCTATAAATATTATACTTGGAGCTTCTTTTCTAGCTTTTTCAAATAAAGTTCTAACCCTTTTTGCTCCTACACCTACATATTTCTCAACGAACTCTGAACCTGTAACATTGAAAAATGATGAGTTTGTTTCACCAGCTACAGCAGACGCAAGTAAAGTCTTTCCTGTTCCTGGAGGGCCATAAAATAATACCCCTTTAGGTATCTTAGCACCCATTTTTTGATATTTTTGTGGTGACTTCATAAAATCGACTATTTCAAATAGTTCTTCTTTTACTTCGTCTAATCCAGCAACATCTCTGAATGTAGTCTTTGGTTTTGTAGAAAGTGAATCATCTGTTTGATTTTCTCTTTCCATTTTTGTTTGTGCAAAGACAGGAACTGGATTGTTGATTTTCTTAAAAAAGTTGTTTAGCATTTTCATATTCACACCTCAGGTAATTAATTATTGTTAATCAATTTTATATTTTCCATATTTACTATTTTTTATTATTTATTTTTAATGGAAAAAATATACATGTTATCCAAAGAAAAATAAATTTGCGAAATGTATGAAAAAGTGAATTTATGTATATATGCAGATTGTTTTTAGATGTTTAATAAAATACGACAAATCAAGATAAAATAAATATGATAAAAAATGTTATATTGTATAGATTAAGCGATGTGGAGTATAGTATTATGTATGAAATTGGCTAAGTAAGTTTTTCAGTTGTAGTTTTAAAATAATATTAATTTAGGAGTTAGAGTAGAAATCTAAAAATTAATAGCAAAATAGGAAGCATGTACATATAATGATTATTAGGAAGAAGTAATTAAATTTTAATAAACTAAAAAAAGTAGTTGCAAATAATTTGATTAAGTGATATAGTAAATAAGGTAAGAATAAAACAAAGAAGAAGTCCGCTTCTCACCTTACAACGAAAGTTAGTAAGGTAAATATAAGTTAAAGCTTAATATTAGTTTAAGCTTGTTTAAGTTTGGTAACTTATATGGCGGATGATTATATCATTCGCTTTTTATTTTATAAAAAATTTGGAGGTGTCCTACAATTAGCAAAGAATTAGCAATCAATGAACAAATAAAAGACAAGGAAATAAGAGTCCTTTCATCAACAGGTGAACAACTTGGAGTAATGCCTACTAAAGAAGCTCAAGCGATGGCTACTAGCAAAAACTTAGATTTAGTTCAAATCTCGCCAAATGCAAATCCACCAGTATGTAAGATAATGGATTATGGAAAGTTTAGATATGAACAGGCGAGAAAAGACAAAGAAGCTAAGAAAAAGCAAAAAAATATAGTTGTAAAGGAAGTAAGACTTAGACCAGGTATTGAACAAAATGATTTAAATACGAAAGCTAATAATGCTATAAAGTTCCTTAAAAAAGGGGATAAAGTCAAAGTTGAACTTAGATTTAGAGGAAGAGAATTAGGACATAAAGACATAGGCAAAGAAGTTATGCTTAAGTTTTTAGATATAATAAAAGAGTTTGGAGAACCAACAAAAGCCCCTGCATTTGAGGGTAATAATATGGTTGTAATTATAGATCCAAAAAAATAGATGATTAACTGAGAGGAGGAATTTGTCATGCCTAAAATGAAAACTCATAGAGGTGCAGCAAAGAGATTAAAGAAAACAGGAACTGGAAAGTTAAAGAGAGCTAAAGCTTATAAAAAACATATATTAACTAAAAAATCTGCAAAAACTAAAATGAACTTAAGAAAATCAACTTTAGTAAGTGATGGAGATGCTAAGAGAATAGCACAATTATTACCATACTAAGATACAGATTATAAATAATAACTATAGAAGAGGGATATAAAGGAGGTCATAACGATGGCAAGAGTTAAAAAAGCTATGAACGCTCGTAAAAAGCATAAGAAAATATTAAAACTTGCAAAAGGATTCAGAGGATCTAGAAGCAAATTATATAGACCAGCAAATACATTCGTAATGAAAGCATTAAAAAATGCTTATATAGGAAGAAAATTAAAGAAGAGAGACTTCAGAAAACTTTGGATACAAAGAATAAATGCAGCTGCTAGAATGAATGGAATATCTTATTCAAGATTAATGAATGGATTAAAATTATCTGGTATTGAAGTTAACAGAAAGATGTTATCTGAAATGGCTATACAAGACCCAGAAGGATTTGCAAAATTAGCAGAAGTTGCTAAAGCAAAATTAGCTTAGTATTAAATCATGAAACGTAAAGTCTTTGAGTTATGTGAATAATTCAAGGGCTTTTTTTATTTTTTAAAAAGAAACTGTCTATGAAAGTGGTGTTACTGTTCTTAATTTACTATAAAATATGATATCTTAAACTAGTGTATAAAATTTCCAGTCAATATTGAATTAACATTATCAACATGATAATATTATCTTATTAATAATATTATAGGAGGTATATAATATGAATGATAAGTTGATGGATTGCTTTGTAAATCCAACTAAATGTAAGTTGGTACTTGAGATTTTTTCAAATAATAGAACTACAGCAAAACAATTAGGAGAAAAATTTCAAGATATATCAAAAGCTACACTTTATCGCTATCTTAATAAAATGCTAGAAGATGACATTATAAAGGTAGTTGAAGAGCATAAAATAAGAGGAACTGTTGAAAAAGTATATGCTATGAAGTTAGACATAGCTGATGATGTAAAGACTATTATAAATGAAAATTCTGGAGAAGAGTATGCACAACTATTTACTCAATATATGATGGTATTTTTAAAAGAGTTTTATGAGTATGGCAAAAGAGAGGAAAAGGATATTCTAAAAGATGGTTCAGGATTTTCTGTCTGTCCAGTATATGCTAGTGTTGATGAGATAACTGAAGCAAGTAAAAAGATTGCTAGTATACTAGAACCTCTTAGAAATAATTCAAATGGAGAGGGAAGAAAAATGCACTCTATAGGGTTAATAATTACACCACCTAAAGAAGATGAAGAGCAATAAAATACTAAAAAAATAACAGTTTAATCTTTATACCAAGCTGTTATTTTTTTAGTATTTTTATTTCACTGTATGTAATAAAATGTATATCAAGGTGACATATAAAGTGATATGATATATCTAAGGAAAAGATTGTTGTATATATGACATATTTAAAGTAAAGGGGATGAAAATTATGAGGTTAATTACACGTTCTGATTTTGATGGATTGGTATGTGGTGCACTATTAAAAGAAGCAGGTATTATTGATAATTGGAAATTTGCTCATCCTAAAGACTTACAGGATGGCCTGGTTGAGGTAACAGAAGATGATTGTCTTGCAAATGTACCATTTGTTGAGGGGTGTGGTCTTTGGTTTGACCATCATTCTAGTGAGTTTGAGAGAAATGAACTTCTAGGAAAGTACAAAGGCGAAAGTCGTATTGCTCCTTCTTGTGCAAGAATTATTTATGAGTATTATGGTGGAAGTGAAAGATTTCCTCATTTTAATGAAATGTTAGAGGCAGTAGATAAAGTTGATTCAGGAAATCTTACAATAGAAGAAGTACAAAATCCAACTGGATGGATTTTGATTGGTTACCTTATGGACCCAAGAACTGGTCTTGGTCGTTGGAGAAACTTTACTATATCTAACTATCAATTAATGGAGAAGTTAATTGATGCATGTAGAACTTTAAGTACAAAAGAAATTTTAGATTTACCAGATGTAAAAGAACGTATAGACGTTTATTTTGAACAAACAAGTAAATTTAAAGAGATGGTTGCCAAATATACACGTGTAGAAGGCGATGTTATCATTTCTGATTTACGTGGAGTTGAGACAATCTACACAGGGAATCGTTTTATGATTTACAGTATGTATCCAGAACAAAATATATCTGCTTGGATTGTAAATGGTAAAGGTGGAAAAGGATGCTCTGTAGCCGTTGGATATAGTATTTTAAATAGAACTTCTAGTGTGGATGTTGGTAGTCTAATGCTTAAGTATGGTGGTGGGGGACATAAAGCTGTTGGAACTTGCCAGTTTAGTGATGAGCAAATAGATGAACTACTTCCAAAGTTACTTGATGAACTTGTAAATCCTAAAAAATAATGAATGAATTTGTAAGTTATAAAGATTAGTATAAATAAAATCGAACTTCTTTGTACCCTTTCACACAAGGATGTGGAGTGGTACAATGCAGTTCTTTACTTTAATAGGGAACATGTTACTTTCAAATAGGCATGTTTTTTGACTTTTTGATTTGTCTATTATATTATTCTTATGATTTATTTTACTATCTAATTTTGTAGCTTGTATTCTTGTTCATTGCTATTATTTGTCAATTTTATAAATTTAAATCCTATATAAAAATTTGAAATAATTAAAGTTAAAGAACATATAATATTTAATAGCTCTTTAAATAAAAAATTATATCTTAAGTTTAATTATATACACTAAATACCTTCCATAAATAAAATCCATATAAAACACTGTATAAAAAATGTCAATGATTCTCTTTTTAATATGGAGGATTCTTTATAAAACTTATATCCATTCATCGTAAGATTAGAAATATAAATAGATTTTATAGGAAATAAAAGATTATTCTTCAAAATATCAATAGTTTCTATAATTTATACTATAATTATATTATTTTAGAAAAATTATGTAAAAAGTCGAAATTTACATATACCTCAATTAAACTTGCAAAAAAGTATGTAAATTTGTACAAGTAGATGCTTAAAACTTGAAAATATGCACTTTGCCATATATTCTAGAAACACATATAATTGATTTAGTTAAGAGAGAAAGTGGCAAATATGAAAAATAATTTATAAACAGTATTAAGGTACATAGAAAGTTATAAAAATAGGTCTTTATCAATTGCTTTGAGCATAATTCTTGTCATATTACTTTGTAGGTATTGCTACTATCTTAAGAAGCGTTTAGTAATTAGATTTAGATAGAATAAAGTAATCTCGGAAGTTATCATGTAAACTTAAAGATAAGAATTTGTTGCTTAAGTGAATATTGCTTATAATCATATAAGCTACTATAACTAAAATAAATTATTATGTTAAATTTTGTTGTAATCTTAAAATTTAAGAGGGAGGTTTTTATGAAAATAAAATCTGTCATAATATCATCAATGATGTTTTTAATGGTATTACTTGTATCATGTCAAAGTACTAAAAATATGGAAAAAGCCACATCAGACATAGAAGTTAAAATATTAGGGACAACTGACTTACATTCAATGGTAACAGATTCTCTAGTTTCATATGTAAAAGAAGAAAGAGCAAAGAACAAGAATCTACTTATGGTGGATGCAGGAGATTTCTTTGATATGAAAAGTGACGAAATGAAAGAGTGGTTTACTGGACAAAAACTGGTTAGAATTAAAGATGGTATGCCAGAGTACAAAAAAATAGCTGAGCCACGTGAAGGTGAAGTTCCTTTAGCTAAAGAAATGGCAAAGCTGAAATATGATGCAGTTACATTTGGAAATCATGAATTTATTTCTAATGATAAGCAAAGTCTTGACAAACTGGTTTCTGATTTTGAAAATAATAACATACCATTAGTGTCAGCAAATATATATAAACAATCTGGAGAAAACTATGTAAAGCCATACATAATGAAAAGTGTAAAGACTAACAAGGGAGACGTAAAAGTTGGAATACTAGGTCTAACTATAAATGAGGTAGGTGAAGGCTCAGAATCTAAAAATTTTGAAGAAGATAAAAAAGCTAGAGAACTTGGGGAACAAGAGGATTATAAAGGAAAATTATATGCAAATGATTTAGTAGAAGATGCTAAAAAATGGGTAAAAGTGATGGAAAAAGAGAAGCCTGATATAATAATTGCCACTGTACATTCAGGTGAAGAACCTAAAAATCCTAAAAACCCAGGAAATAGAGTAAAAGAATTGGCAACTACTGTAGATGGCATAGATGCTATCGTAGCAGGGCATACTCATGAAAAAATAGAACAACATACTTATAAAAATAACTCTGGTGAGGAAGTCATTGTCACACAACCTGGTCCACATGCAGATAGTGTGTCAGAGATTAATTTTAAGTTAGATAAGAAGAATGGTAAGTGGGAGATAAAGGATAAGTCTAGCAAATTAAACTTAATTGATAAAGATGTAAATATAATTGCTACAGCAGATTTACATTCACACTTCTCTGATAAATTAACAACTAGTCTTCTTAAGGAGCGAAATAATCTGATTGAACCTGTTGTAGTAGATGCAGGTGACTTTTTAGACCCTCAAACAGATGAAATGACTAAGTGGTATAAAGAGTGGAAAAATATAAGAGATAACAATACTGGAAAACCGATTGGTAAGTGTCCAATGGTTAAATCTATGAGTCAGGGTAGGTATGATGCAGTAGTATTTGGAAATCATGAGTTTGTATCCGAAAAAGATGAGTTTTGGTCAGATAAACGTCTTGTAGATGCTGTTATAAAGGATTTTGAGCAGGTGAATATTCCTGTAGTATCAGCAAATATATATGAGCAATCTGGTGAAAATTATGTAAAGCCATACATTATAAAAGATTTAAAGACAAAAGAAGGAAACTTAAAAGTAGGAGTATTAGGGCTTACTATAAAAGAAGTAGGGAAAGGTCTTAAAAATGTAAATTTACAAGAGCAATTTCAATACAAAGATAAATTGTACGCAAATGATTTAGTGGAAGAAGCAAAGAAATGGGTAAAAGTGATGGAAAAAGAGAAACCAGATATAATAGTTGCAGTAGTGCACTCAGGGGAAGAACCTAAAAACCCAAAACATCCTGGGAATAGAGTAAAGGAACTAGCAACTACAGTAGATGGAATTGATGCGATTGTAGCTAGTCATACTCATGAAAAAATAGATGAACATGACTATAAAAATAAAGCTGGAGATAAAGTTATAGTGACGCAACCAGGTGAACATGGTAAATACTATTCTAAAATTACTTTTAAAGTAAATAAAGAAAAAGGTTCATGGGTTATTAATGATAAGTCTAGTAAAACAGTAGCAGTTGAATAATTTTATAAAACTTATAGATACAGTAAAGTAGCTAATATTAGTGGTATGGATAAGATGAGTAGATAAGAGTATTTAAATGTGGTAAATATATGTGAGTATACTAGTAGAAATCTTAATTGATAATCTGAGTTTACTAGAGTAGGTTTTGTTTTACGAATAAAAAATATTGAGAACTATATGTAGATTTGATTAAAAAGGAATTTACATATAGTTCTTTTAGTATAATAAATAGTACAAACTTATATAGTAAAGATAAAGCATGGTATTAAATTTTATTATCATCCAAAATCTAAGGGGGAGGCTTTTATGAAAATAAAATTTATTATAGTGGCATCAATAATATTTTTAATAGTATTACTCACAGGATGTCAAAGTACTAAAGATACAGAAATTAATGTACTTGCTACAAGTGATTTACATTCAATTATTCCAGATAATTTGGTATCTTATGTGGAGGAAGAAAGAAAATATGATGAGAATCTACTCATGGTAGATGCAGGCGATTTTTTTGATATGCAAAGTGGTGAAATGAATAAGTGGTTTACTGGACAAAAACTGGTAAGATTTAAAGATGGAATACCAGAGTATAAAAAAATAGCTGAACCACGTGAAGGAGAGGTTCCTTTAGCTAAAGAAATGGCAAAACTAAAATATGATGCAGTTACATTTGGAAATCATGAATTTGTTTCTAATGATAAACAAAGCCTTGATAAACTGGTTTCTGATTTTGAAAATAATAACATACCATTAGTGTCGGCAAATGTATATAAACAATCTGGAGAAAACTATGTAAAACCATATGTAATGAAAAGTGTACAGACTGATAAGGGAGATGTAAAGGTTGGAATACTGGGTCTGACTATAAAGGAAGTAGGTGAGCGTTCAAGATTTAAAAATTTTGAGGAAGATAAAAAAGCTAGAGAACTTGGAGAACAGGAACAATATAAAGGAGAGCTCTATGCAAATGATTTAGTAGAAGATGCTAAAAAGTGGGTAAAAGTTATGGAAAAGGAGAAACCAGATGTAATAATTGCGATAGTGCATTCAGGTGAAGAACCTAAAAATCCTAAAAACCCAGGAAATAAAATAAAGGAATTAGCAACTACTTTAGATGGTATAGATGCTATTGTAGCAGGGCATACACATGAAAAAATAGAACAGCATACATATAAAAATAAGTCGGGTGAAGAAGTAATAGTAACACAACCTGGAGCTCATGGTAATAGTATATCAAAAATTAATTTTAAGTTGGATAAGAAGAATGATAAGTGGTATATAAAAGATAAGTACAGTGAGTTAAAAATATTTGGAAAGGAAGTAAATATAATCACAACATCTGGTCTACATCAAAATTTTTCAGATGAAATGACAGTCAGTCTGTTTAATGAAAGAGATAGGGATGTCCAACCTATATTTATTGATACTGGGGATTTTCTGGATACCAATGCAAAGGAAATGACTAAGTGGTCTAAAGAGTGGCAGTACAATTCAAAGAAAGGTATCCATAAAAAAATAAATGAATGGCCAATTGTATACCTTGGTTATGATGCTGTAGTACTTGGTAGCCATGAGCTTACATCGGATAAAAAGAATTTTAAAGAAAAAAAATCTATCTTAGATTCTATTATAGAAAATTTTGAGGAAATGAAGATACCAGTTTTGTCAGCTAATATATACAATGAGTCTGGAGACAATTATGTAAAACCATATATAATGCATAAAGTGGAAACTAGGGAGGGGAGTATAAAGGTTGGAGTATTGGGTCTTACCGTAGACAAAGATAAAAAAGATTCTAGTGATTTAAATTCAGAAAAAGATTCAAAAACTTTAAATACTCCTGAAAAAATAGAAGAATTGTATACCAACAATTTAGTAAAAGATGCAGAAGAATGGATAAGAGTTATGCAAAAGGAAAATCCAGATGTAATCGTTGCAGTTGTTCATTCAGATAATAATATGGCACTGAAAAATCCAAGTAGCGAAATAAAAAAACTTGCAATGTCAGTAGACGGAATAGATGCTATTGTGGTAGGTCATACGAAAAATAAGATAGAAGAACATAGTTATAAGAATGAGTTTGGAGATAAGGTCATAGTAACACAATCTGGAGAAGATTGTTATTCAAAAATAAGCCTTGAATTAAGAAAAGAAAATGGTAAATGGAATGTAATCAATAAATATAGTAAGTCAATAAAAATGAAGTAGGTAATAATGAAGTAAGGTAATAATATATATTGAAATAAAAGAGAAGAACCTTTATATAAGGCTCTTCTTTTTTATTTACAAGCAATTAAAATTGTCTATAAAGAATCGAATATATTTTTCTTTTACGTTTTTTTGATATGCAATACCGTATTCGATGATAGCTCGTTCAATGATTGGTCGAATAACAAAGCCATCATTTTCTATTGGAATACAATGTTCAGGCAATATTGCTATACCATACCCACAATTTGCAAGAAGGATACTTGCTTGGTCATTTTCACATACAATATTAAAGTGGCTTTGAGAATGTAATGCTATCTTTTCCTGCAATATATTTCCATGTTGAAATGGTATAAATTTAGGATTTAATATAATCAAGCAATTTGTCTTTAAATCATCAAAAGTTAGACTATCTTTCTCAGCGAGTGTGGATTGTGATGACATAATAGCATAATTTTTAGCATCCTTTAATTTTTTAAAAGAACACTCTTTCATATCTCTAATCATTTCTCTTGTTGAGAGCATAATGTCTAAATGTTTATTATTGAATAAATTTTTAAGCTTAAAATAATCCTCCATAAAGATTAAAGGGTATACCTGTGGGAAGACGATTCGTAAGTCTGACAATACATTTTTTAATTTATTGAGTTCAGCATGACTAGAACATCCAATACGCAAAAAAGAAGTGTTCTGAGAAGTAGCTTTTGATATCCTTTTCTGTGATACTTCTATTTTGTTGAGTATATCTTTGGCATCACTATAAAACATAGTTCCAATTTCTGTCAGTCTAACCATTTTTGAATTTCGTATAAATAATTTTGCTCCTAATTCTTCTTCTAGATTTTTGATATGGTGAGTAACTGTAGGAGTAGATAAAAAAAGTTCTTCTGCAGCTTTTGTAAAATTTAACTTGTCAGCAACACATACGAAACATTCTAATTGTTGAGTATTCATAGAGCACCTTCCTTCCATATCAAAAGTATAATTGTAAGATAATATAATTTCAATATAACATTAGATTTTATCTAATGTTATTGCGTTTTTTGAAATTCTCATTCAAAAGATATAATGATAAAATTCTAAATATTAGGCATCTAAGTATATCCATTTCTATACGAAATAAAGAAAAGTTAAGTAAGAAAATTATAGATAATTGAAGTTGTCTGATAAAACCTAGAATAAGTCAACATCTTAAAATTTATTTAGAAAAGGAGATAGAGTATGATTAAAAAATTAGCTCGTTCTATTAAAGAGTATAAAACTGCTTCCATACTAACATCAGTGTTTGTTATATTGGAAGTTTTGATGGAAATTTTGATTCCTCTAATTATGGCACAAATGATTGATGTAGGAATCAGTGGAAACAATACACAGACGCTAGTACGACTTGGCACTATTTTGATTGTTTGTGTACTTTTAGGATTATGTTTTGGAATCCTGTCTGGAAGTTTTTGTGCTACTGCATCTGCTGGGTTTGCACAAAATTTAAGAAAGGATATGTATTACAAAATACAAGGCTATTCTTTTGCTAATATTGATAAGTTCTCAAGTTCAAGTATTGTAACAAGATTAACCACAGATGTTACAAATGTTCAAAATGCTTATATGATGATTATTCGTGTGGCTGTGCGTGCTCCACTTATGCTTGTATTTTCATTGGTTGCAGCATTTATGGTTAATACAAGTTTATCATTTATATTTTTGATTGCAGTTCCAATTCTTGGAGTGGGTTTATATCTCATTGTAAACCGTTCCCATCCTTATTTTGAAAGAGTGTTCAATATTTATGATGATTTAAATGGTGTTGTGCAAGAGAATCTCACAGGTATACGAGTAGTTAAATCTTTTGTAAGAGAGAAATTTGAAATCAAGAAGTTTAAGAGTATCTCAGAAAAAATATACAAGACGTTTGGAAAAGCTGAAGAAATTGTTGCATATAATATGCCATTAATGCAGTTTTCCATATATTGCTGTACACTACTGCTTTGTTGGTTTGGTTCAAAGATGATAGTCTCAAGCAATGCAACCACAATGACTACAGGGGAACTTTCAAGTTTAATTGCATATGCCATGAACATTCTTAATTGTCTTATGATGTTATCTATGGTTATGGTTATGATTAATATGGCAAGAGCTTCTTCTGAACGAATTATAGAAATAGTAGATGAAGAAAGTTCCTTAAAAAACGGCGATAATCCTGTATATCATATGGAAAATGGAGATATAAGTTTTGATAATGTGTCGTTCAGTTATGTAGATGATAAAGAAAAAGAATGTCTAAAAAATATTTCATTTCATATAGAGACTGGTTCAACATTGGGGATTATAGGTGGAACTGGAAGTGGAAAAAGCTCGTTGGTTCAGTTAATACCACGACTTTATGATGTTACAGAGGGAAAAATTACAATAGGAGGTGTAAATGTAAAAGATTATGATTTATTTACACTTCGTAATGAAGTAGCAATGGTTCTCCAAAAAAATGAGTTATTTTCTGGAACAATTAAAGAAAATCTACTTTGGGGAAATAAACATGCTAGTGAAGAAGAAATAATACATGCTTGTAAATTGGCACAGGCAAGTCCTTTTATTGATACATTTCCAGATAAATACGACACTTATATTGAACAGGGAGGTACAAATGTCTCTGGTGGTCAAAAGCAAAGACTGTGTATTGCAAGAGCCTTGCTAAAAAAACCAAAGATTTTAATACTGGATGATTCTACTAGTGCAGTAGATACAAAAACTGATTCGATGATTAGAAAGTCATTCAGTGAGGAGATACCAGATACTACAAAAATTATAATTGCACAACGTATTTCTTCAGTGGAAGATGCTGATTATATTATCGTTATGGAAGGCGGTAAAATCAATGGATATGGTACACATGAGGAATTGCTGAAAACAAATGTAATTTATAGAGAAATCTATGATTCACAAACGAAGGGAGATGATAAGTAATGGAAATAAAAGTATTCAGTGTATGGAAACGACTTCTATCTTACATTGTAGGACGACATAAAGTTTTGTTTGGTACAGTTGTTGTATGTATTCTTTTCAGCTCTTGTACAGTTGTTATAAGTTCTTTGTTTTTGCAAACATTGATTGATGACTATATAACTCCACTTTTACTTGAAGAGAATCCATCATTTAGTGGATTATTATATACAATTGTTTTAATGGCATGTATTTATGTCTTCGGAGTTGTTGCAACATTTCTCTATAATAGAATTATGGTAAAAATTTCTCAAGGAACGTTGAAAGAGATTAGAGATGATATGTTTGTACATATGCAAAAACTTCCTATTCGTTATTTTGATACTCATACACATGGAGATGTTATGAGCCATTATACCAATGATACAGACACATTGCGTCAGTTTATTTCACAGGCATTACCACAATTTATTTCGGCTATTATTACAGTAGTTGTTATATTGATTTCTATGTTTATAAGTAATGTACCTCTGACAATTCTAGTTTTAATAGTAACAGTCATTATGAGTATAGCTACTAAAAAAATTGGTGGTGCAAGTGCAAAATACTTTATAAAGCAACAAGAAACTTTAGGAAACATTACAGGTTATATTGAAGAAATGATAAATGGTCAAAAAGTAATTAAAGTATTCTGCCATGAAGAAGATGCAAAACAGCAATTTGATAAAAAGAATAAAGATTTATGTTTAGATTCTACACAAGCAAATAAATATGGTAACATACTTATGCCAACTGTTATGCAACTTGGTAATTTGCAATATGTGTTAATTGCTCTTTTGGGAGGTCTTATGGCACTGCATAATGTAGGCTCTATTACAGTTGGAATGATTGTGGCTTTCTTAAACTTGTCAAAGACATTTTGTATGCCTGTATCACAGATTGCGCAACAGATTAGTATGATGGCTATGGCATTGGCAGGTGCAGAACGTATATTTGAATTAATTGATGAAGAACCTGAACAAGATAATGGATATGTTACACTAGTACATGCTAGATTTAATAATAGTGAAGCAATAGAAACAACTGACAATACAGGGGTGTGGGCATGGAAACATCCTCATCATGATGGTACAATAACATACACTCCTTTAAAAGGAAATATTCAGTTCTCTGATGTAGATTTTGGATATACAGAAAAGAAATTAGTGCTACAAAACATAGTATTGGAAGCAACAGCAGGAGAAAAAATAGCATTTGTCGGTGCAACTGGAGCTGGAAAAACTACCATCACAAATTTGATTAACCGTTTTTATGATTTGGCAGATGGAAAAATTCGATATGATGGTATTAACATCAATAAAATTAAAAAGACAGATTTACGCCATTCATTGGGGGTTGTATTACAAGATGTCAACCTGTTTACAGGTACAATTATGGATAATATAAGATATGGTAAAATGGATGCTACAGATAAAGAGTGCATTGAGGCATCTAAATTATCAAATGCACATGATTTTATTACTAGGCTACCAAACGGATATCAGACTATATTGACACAAAATGGTGCTAGTCTTTCACAAGGTCAACGACAATTAATCTCGATTGCCCGCGCAGCAGTTGCAAATCCACCAGTAATGATTCTTGATGAAGCTACATCTTCTATTGATACACGTACAGAAGTGTTGGTACAGCAAGGTATGGATAATCTTATGAAGGGTAGAACTGTTTTTGTAATAGCACATAGGTTGTCTACTGTTAGAAACTCAGATTCAATTATAGTTCTTGAGCAGGGACGTATAATAGAAAGAGGTACTCATGATGATTTAATCAATCAAAAAGGCGTTTATTATAGTCTTTATACAGGGGCATTTGAGTTGGAATAGATTGTAGGTTGTAAATTTTTTTTAAGATATAGGCAAAGCAAGGTACTTTAAGTCATAACATAAGTACTTTGCTTTTTTATCTTTTTTGTTTTGTTGGAGTTATTTGTTCATTTTTAGCTTTTGTTACATTGTTTTTATATGGAGTAGAAGAGTAGAATTGGAATTTAATCTGCAAATCTATGCTACCTTAGTATTACATATTGCATATATTGTATGATTTGCAAGTCTTTACTACTATTTATTTCTAAATAATTTATCTCAATTACAAATTTAATCAAGAATATGTGATGATATTTTGCGTGTTGTAACACATTTTATAATGGATGTTGTGCTAAATGGAGAACGATGAAAGTGTTATACATAAATATAGTACGATGCATATTTATAAAAATATCAAAACATTTTAAGGCATTTAATGATAAAATAGTTATAGAAAATGATAAATTTAAATTGTATGAGTCTAAATTTGTTTATATTAAAAATATAGAAGCAAATAAATAGAGTGGAGGAGATAAATTGTCTTATATATATGAACCTAAAAACGAGATTGAAAGAAAATTAGTAGAAGAATATGATAAACTAAATAAGAAAAAATATGAGAAGATGTATTGCAATATGGAAGATTATCAAATAGCTAAAGAAATATTAAATGAAGATTTATTTATAAGAGTTTGTATTAAAGATAGAAGATTAAAATATAAAGTAATGTGTATCAGTTTGGCTATTGTTGGTATATTCATATGTTTATTTCTGAGCTTTAGTATTTATAATGCTTCTAACATATCCTCGAAATATTTATTTTCTTTTGGAATACTATTGCTCGCTATTTTATTAAATTCAAAATTAAGAGAAATCGGATTTAAATATAAACAACATAATTTAATTGATTTTAGTGCACTAAAGGTACTGGATGACATGAAAAAGAATACTAAATGTGTAGAAATAGAAAATGATGTATTTTAATAATTGAAACGTTTAAATTAAGAAGATTAAAACAATGAGTTATCTAAAGGTGATATAGTATATATCATATTCAGATAACTCATTTTTAATTAATTATGCAAGATTTGAATTTCTCTTGGTTTATTTGGTTCTCTTTTATATAACCTTTAGCCTCTAGTTTATTTAAGTTTTCATAAAATACAACATCTACCTTATTAAAAGAATAATACCACAAACAACCAGCCATATATTATAAACAGTATGTAATAGTGCTTTATCATTTCTGAGAACACTCATAACTTGTGTTAAATGATTATACCTTTAAACCGTCAAGACTTTTTAAAATTTTGATAGCTAATTCTTTCATTACAATAATTCTTCATCAATCATTTTCTTTGTTTTTATTGATTATCTCATACATAAAATAAAACAAATATATAGAATTACCATTCATAAAGAAGTAATTATTTTTTTACAGAACACTTAATTATGATGGAATATTTAATATTTTTAGATTTATCATCATAGAAAGTTCAAAATAAGATACATCTCGTTTTATATGCTAAGGGTATTTGTAAATATCTTGTATATAAGTAGTTTTGGACTAGTTAATTCTAGTAATCTTAGAATTACAAATTATTTATATATAATCAATTTATAAACAAAATATAATCATTTTATAAACGAATTGACTACTTTTAAGAGGTTATCTCATAGTACTATAAGATAACAGGAATTGTGTTATTACAAAAAGAGAAAACCTATCAACTTATTTATGAATGCAATGTTCAATCCGTTTATTCAATATCTTAATTATTGAAATCCAAGATATTTCATTATAACGATTGTCTCAAATATCATAAAAATATACTTACTTGCTCTAGTTATAGTAAAAATACACTTATTCCTGTAGATACAAATAATTTAAATTTTAAAAAGGGGAATTAATTATGGCAATTGAAACTAAAACTCCAGACTGGGTTAATGTGCTGGAACTAAACAACAACATAGACATTACTGGAAAAGAAGATGTAAGTGATATGATACAAGAGATTGTTTCTGATGAATCACTAAAAGATTCTGTTATATACTTTCCAAATGGGGACTACTTATTTGAAAAAGGTATTAAAATTAGTCAACAAATAACACTTCAAGGAAATTCTTATTATGGAGGGGATGTTCCAAAGCAAGTAGAAGGTAAAGAACAACCATCTCTTGTAGGAGCAACAAATTTTATAACTCGAGGAGTTTCTAATATAAGCATTATTACATTGACAGAAACAAATCAAACAATCAAAAATATTAACTTTTATTATGATAATAGAGAAATAGAAGGTAAATTACCTGAAAATGTATCTGCTATCACAGAAGGAGAAAGAGTACAAGGTCTATCACATTTTGAGCATTTATATATTTCTGGCTTTTCAAAAACAGGAATAGAAGTCCCATTTTACGCTACTGCAAATGATATCACTGTTACTTCATGTGGACTTGGTATAAAACTTGGAGAGAAATCCATGCTTTCTAGTAGTAAGGTTTATAGATGTAAAAACGGAATGGAGATTACGACTGGTGTCAGTGTAAACAACGTAAAAATAGAAGACATTCAAGAAATAGGTATTAATAATAAAGGGATTGGTTTCAATCTTATGATGAACCTTTCAGTTGATAATTGTGGATACTGTGGATTTAAGTTTGACAAGATGGCTCATAGCCGAGTAAATGCAAGATTTACTAAGTGTGCTCAATATTATAAAAATGTTGACTATGATACTTACAAGAATATTACAGATAGAAAAGAAGATGCTTATTCAATATTTTATGGAGACTCTTTAGAGAACTGTAATATTGTATTAATGAATAATAATGTTGATACTCTAGAAAATGGTTTAGAGCGTAAGATACATGTAATCAAAGCAAATGAGACAACTAATGTAATGCTAGAATGTGATGCTGAGGCAGATAGTTTTGTACAATGTGCAAAAGGTAACTTATTATTGGAAAATGGTAGAAATACTTATAAGTTTTATGATGGTGAACTTTGTTCTGTAGGTGGCGTTCAGATTTCTGATACAAATCAGGGTGATTTACTTAAGATAAGTGACAATACACTTAGTATAAAAAATGGTGTACAGGACTTAATAGTTCCTAGATTAAGAAAGAATACTGTCATATCATCAATATTAGATTCTGAAGAAGAAATAAGTAAATTACACAGTGGAACATGGGAACAAATAGGTGTAAAAACACTTGCTGGTAATCCTATGTACTATTATAAAAAAATAGAAGAATAATTCTAAAATTAGGAGGTAGTGAATTATGGGAGAACCTATAATAATTAAAGAAACAGATGGGTGGATTAATGTTTTAGATTATGGAGTTTGTAATACTGAAAAAGAAAATGTAAGTTATAGAGTGCAAGAAATCATAAATGCTGCACCAGAAGATTCCATTATATATTTTCCAAGAGGGAAATACCTATTTACAAGTGGTATAGAGATTAATAAGCGCTTAACACTATGTGGAGATACCTATTTTAGGTCGAATAATCCAAATCATAAAGATTTTTATTCAGGAGCGACACAATTTTCTGGTAAATTTGATGAAAAAGAGATAGAAAATGGGACAATGGAAAGTTTCACAATAATAACAGTAAAGGGAGTAAAGCATTGTATTAAAAGTATTTCTTTTCAATCAAATAACTGTAATACCAATAGTTATAGTGCGCCTCCTGCAAATGGTAAACCAGGATTTCATCATGAAATAACATTCAAAAGCGAACACAAAGGGAAATGTATATCAGCAATTGTATGTGAAAATGCACCAGAAGGGTCTGGTCACTATGAAAATGTAGATTTTGGTGGTTTTGGTGAAATTGCACTTAAAATGTCTAATAATTCTACAGTAAATGATATCACTGTTTTTTCATGTAATCATGGTATTAGTGCAGGGGAAAATTCGATAATTACTAATGGAAAGACTTGGGGATGTGATTATGGAATGGAAATTTCTACTGGAACATTTATCAATGGTATGAGAGTTGAAGAAGTAGGTAAGATTGCTATTAACAATGTTGGTAAGGGCTCAAACTTTATTACAAATATCACAATTGACCAATGTGGCTATTGTGGATTCAAATTTGATTCAATATCTAATACCCAAATATTAGGCAATGTCTCAAGATGTGGGCAATATTATTTTAATTTTAGCTATGATGACTACTTAAAGTTAGATGAAAAGGTTGAGGAAGCATATTATTTATTATATGGAAATTCAATAGAAGCAAGTAATATAGCAATACCAAATGATAATACAGACAATTGGGAAGATAAAGGAAAAGAAAATCACACTGTATATCTCATAAAGGCATTTGAAACCAAAAACGTATTATTAAGATGCACTATAGATGCTACTGATATGGTTCTTGAGTCAGAAAAAGGAAATTTAATATACAATAACAAAGGACAAACAGTTATATTCCATGATGGTGAGATTAGTAGCATCAATGGGATTGGTGTATCTGAAGAGGATTATGGTGATAAAATCAAGATAAAAAAGGGTGATATGTATATAAATAGCAATAATAAAGAGCTTAAAATGTATAGTCCACAGATAGGCGATATACTAACAACAACAAAAGTAACAAGTGATGAAGTTGCTAGTTCTTATGGTGGAAAATGGGAAAAAATTGGTAAAAAGGTAGAGTTTGAAAATACGGTTCATTATCATAAAATGATAGATAAATAAGCAAATTTATTAAGCTCAACGAGGTAGTTTTCTAAAATTCTAGTTTTAATGAGTTTAATATAGTCAAACTGATAACTAAAAAAATCATGTAACATTGAAAGTGAATAAGAAAGGAATAGATGATATTATGGAAGAATTTAAGTATGAAAAATGGATTAATGTATTAGAAAGAGAGCCTGATATTAAAAACGATGGTTCAGAAGATGTAGGACTTCTTATACAGAAGATTATTAATGAACTGGACTTTTGTGTTTTATACTTTCCAAAAGGTAAATATTTATTTAAAACTGGTATTACTATTAATAAAGAAATTACATTACTAGGAGATTCTGATTCATCAACATCTGCTACACAATTTATAACAAGTGGAATCCCTAACATGAGTATTATTACATTAGTAAAAAGAAAACAATGTATTAAAAATATAAGTTTTTATTCTGATAGCTGTGAGGTACTTGTTCACGATGAACCCCCAACAAAAGGAAATCCACATTATCATTATGAAATGCTAATTAAGAAAAATGATAATGGTGAAGACTTAGAGTGTGTATCAGCGATTACAACTGATGGTCTAAGGGATAATACTAGAGGTCTTGGTCATTATGAAAATCTTCATATAAGTGGTTTCTCAGGTATAGGAATTCAGATACCATATTATGCAATTTCAAATGACATTACAGTTTCTTCTTGTGGATTAGGTGTTGATGCAGGTATTGATGCAATTATCTCTAACAGTAGAATATATAAATGTAAAAATGGAATGAGAATTATGACTGGTACTAGCATAAATAATGTAAATATTGAAAAAATACAAGAAGTTGGTCTAGAAAGTAGTCAAATTGAGAATCTTGAAGGATATGGTAGTTATAAAATCAATAATATTACAATCGATCAATGTGGTCATTGTGGCTTTTTATTTGATTCAATAAGAGATACTTGTATATCTGGTATTATAAGAAGATGTGGTCAACGTTATTATAACACTGATTATGATACTTATTTAAAAATAAAAGATAAAGATGAAAAAGCATATTCTCTGTTTAGTGGAAATTATTTTACTAATTGCCATATTAATTTAGTTAGTGATAATAAAGATAACTGGGATGATGAATTAGAATATGAGCACAAAGTTTATGTATTTGAAATTCTTCAAATACCAAATGCTACATTGAAATGTAATATAGATGCCGAGGATTATATAATAAAAGCAGAAAATGGAGGTGGAAATTTAAGATTACAAAATAACTTTAATGATTATATATTTATTGATTCCTCTAAACCAGAAATTGTCAATGGAATTAGCACAATGCAACACCATGAAAACGGAAATTTATTACTATTGAATGGAGGTACATTGAGATTTGGAGATGTTAATAAGAAAAAGGGCATATTTAAATCTCAGGCTGGCTTGATTGTTAAATCAACAGATTCAGATATTTCTCAGATAAAATCTACCTATGGAGAAAAATGGGCGAATATTGGCTCTGAGCGTATCGGAAAAGAAACTGTATATTATTATAAATACACTTCTTAAAATATATTATAAATAACATGAAGAAATGAATCCTTATAATGGGATTCATTTCTTTATTAAAATATTTTATGATAAATTTTTAATATATATCAAGCATTTTCAAGTACTTCTCATTAACTTTATATACATCCTTTTCTCTTGATAAAAGTTCTATTTCTTCAAGATTATTAAACACTTCCATCAACTGGTCAACTAACTCGATTTCCTTTATTCCAGCCTTTAAGTATCTACTTTTATTCTTTTTAATATAGTTTTCTAATGTCATAGAATAGTTATCTTTATTACAAACATATTTTAATATATGTTCTTCTGTTGCTGATAGAGTTATGTCATTTTCAAATAATTCCTCTTTTAGTATACTCTCTAAAGACTTTCTATCATGCATATCACGCATTTCATTGATAGATTGTATTATAGACTTGAGCATAAACTCTATAAATACAGTTAAATTATATCCCTTATTCTCTACATCTAGTATAGCCTTATAATACTTAGTTCTGTTTTTAGATATCATATATGATATTGAAAATTCTTTAAAAGTATCATATCCTTTATTAATTAAATATAGATAGGATAAGGCTCTTGATGTTCTTCCATTACCATCACTAAAAGGGTGAACATATACAAAATAGAAATGAATTATTGCACTCTTTACTAAATCATTTACTTTACCATTTTCCATAAAAGTTATTAATTCATCTATAAAGTCATATATTTTCAAAGGATCAAGTCCTGTATGTATAATCTCACCTTTTGAATTACATACATATACTTTTTCAGTTCTGTACTCATATTCTTCTGAATCTAAGCAGTTTTCGCCCAATATATGATGTAAATTATATATAAATTTGTGACTATATAACTTATCTAAATTATATAATCCATATTCTAAGGCTCTATGATTATTGTAAATCATATACTCACTTTTATTACTTGGTTTCATCTTTCCTCTAATTATAGATTTTGCAATCTTTCTAGTTGAAAAAGCACCTTCAATTACACTAGAATAATAAGACTCTAAGGCTAAATCATTTTTGTCTTCTATAGTTCTAAATATCTTATTTGATGTTAATTTATCTATTTCATTTATTAAATTTAATATGTTTTCAGTTTCATGATAGTATAGTTCTTTATTATCAAAACTATTTAGAGTAAGTAAAATTTTATTTCCAATAGAGTATTTGTTATTGTATTCTTCTATTGTCAGTTTAATCACCACCTTAGATTATCTATTAATATTAGCGAAAAGTATTATTTTTCACACTATTTTACGTATTTATTCCTCGATTTCAAAAACTAAATCAATTTTTCTTGTGAACCCATGGGCATTTATTTCTATGGGAATAAATCCAATATAACGATAACCTTTTTTTGCATATTCTTCGATAATTGTGCGATGTTCTTTCATTACACCAGTTACAAGAAATTGAGATTCATAGCTTAAAGTAACATATTCATACTTTTTCATTTTTATTATCTCCTTGAGTTAAATTTATATTTATATATATCATACATTTAGTTTCAAACAAAAGCAATAAAATGGTCAACTGACTACTCAATAGCACTTTTGCAATAAGTATTTATATAACTCTTGAATAGAGCAAGTTTAATTTGCAAAATATAAGTCTAAATATATAAACTTAATAGAAAAGGAGACAAATTATGAGTCAGAAGAACATTGCAATTGTAACTGGTGCGAATAGTGGGTTTGGCAAAGAATTTCTGAAATTATTAGTAAATGAAAAAGAAATAACAGAAATATGGGCAATTGCAAGAAACAAAGAGCGATTAAATCAATTAATAGATGAATTTGGAAGTAAGATAAAAATTTTTTCGAAAGATTTGTCAAAACTAGAAGAAGTAAAAGAACTTGGTACCTTTTTAGATAAAGAAGATATATGTATAAAGTACCTTGTAAATAATGCAGGCTTTGCAAAATTCTGTTCATATAATGATTTGAGTATAGATGAATCTATTAATATGATTGATTTAAATATTACTGCTGTTGTAGCAATGGGTCTTGTATGTATCCCATATATGAAAAGGGGTAGCCATATTATAAATGTTTCTTCTCAAGCATCATTCCAGCCATTACCATATCAAAATATTTATAGTTCAACTAAAGCATTCGTAAGAAATTATACAAGAGCATTAAATGTTGAGCTTAAGGATAAAGGCATAAATGCAATTGCTGTATGTCCAGGATGGATGAGTACAAATCTATTTGAAAGAGGGATAGTTAAGGCTGAAAAAGGAACAAAAAAATTCTCAGGTATAGTAACTCCAGATGTTGTTGCCATAAAAGCTTTGAAAGATGCAAAGAAAAATAAAGATATTTCTGTGTATGGCATCAATACAAAGTCAAGTCATGTACTAGCAAAACTATTACCACAAAAGATGGTGATGAAGGTTTGGTTAAAACAACAACATATCAAGGCATAATAGGTTTGTTTTTGTTAATCCCAATTAAAATATAATATAGATTTATATCTTTTTAACTGGGAAGCACACCTCTGTTACCCAATTATCAGGATTATTGTCCTTATCAGGACCTATATGATAAATATTAAACATAGGACCATCCATTTCATAATTATTGTCTGATATCCAATTACCAATAGCCTCACAAGTATCTGTAAGTTGATTGAAATCTCCTTTAACTATAGCAGTTGCAGCAGTCACGCTTGGGACAGTCTTAAATCTAACATGTTCAGTATCCTTATATTTTCCAGATACAGCAACCTGTACTTCAACATCTACATAATCTTCTTGATATCCTGTATCATAAAAGACTGCCTTAGAATGATTGGGATATTCAAGTTGGATATTTTGTTCTTTTGTCTCTAAAAACGACTGATGCCATAATAGTCCTTCATCTTTATAAGTTGATATAACTTTTCTAAGAGTCATCATATATTTTTGGGAAAAATTCTTTATAGTTACATCATAATTGTCCATATTATCGTTACCTCCAATTCTTTTAATAGTATTTTCTATTTTAAGTATCTTTCTCTGTATATCTTCTAATTGTTCTTTTACTTGTGAGTGATGGATATTTAGGTATTTTATTAGGCTTTCTTTATCGTTGTATTCTGTCAAAATTTCTTTTATAGAATACAAGCTAAATCCCATATCTTTTAGTGCATGGATTCGATTTGTAGTTGAAAGTTGGTCTACACTATAGTATCTATATCCATTAGATTTATTTGTATGACTTGGTTTTAAAAGTCCAATTTCATCATAATGACGTAGCATACGAATGCTAATTTTACTTAGTTTTGAAAAATCGCCTATCTTAAACATGCTTGTGCCTCCTTTATAAAGATGTTTGTGTCTTACTATTAATATAAACTATGTCATAGTGTTAGAGTCAATTAAAATTTTGTTGACATATATTAAAAAAAATATTATACTGAACATGTTCAGAACTAAAAATGTTGATTGTTTTGGAGGTCTACTATGAAAAGTAATGATAAGGATGCAAGAGAACGTATAATTGAAGTTACACTGAATATTTTGGATGAAGTAGATGATATTGATAAGGTTACAGTTCGACAAATCGCTGAGCGTGCAAATGTAGGGGTTGGTTTAATAAATTATCATTTTAAAACGAAGGATAATTTGTTGAGCATTGCAATCGGGGAGGTAATGTCAAATGTTATAGAAGAGTTATATGATGACAATGTATATACTTTAAAACCTATTGAAGATTTGAAAAGTTTATTAAAGAAACTGTGTGATATTGGATTGCATTATGAAAAGATGCTTACCTTTATGTTGAATCAATGTATATCTAATGGTGATATGCAAGCAGAACTTTCTATTATACCTATGCTTCGTAAAATTTTTGGAAGTGAAAAAGATGAGATGAGTTTGAGAACTATTGCTTTACAAATTATTTCGCCAATACAGATTGCTGCTTTATCACCAGAGTCATTTCAATTGTATAGTGGTATAGATGTAAAGAATAAACATCAGCGAGATAGCTTTATTGATATTTTAGTAGAAAATATTATTAGAGGGAATGGTGATGTAAAATGAAAATTATAACTATTGGTTCAAGTATTATTACTGCTTTACTTTTTTTTTCAACAATGATTTGTGGATTTTGGATTAAGAATAATAAGGTGACCGATGCAAGTTCTATTAAATTTCATATGAATAGTGCTATTATTACAGGTGTATTTTTAGTGATTTCAATAGTTCTTTTAATTATGTATGTAAAAAAATAATACAATCATTAAAAATAAATAATACAATCAATTATTGTTAATAGATAAAACATCAGAAAATCTAAAGGCTAGAGAGCTTGGAATTTCTGATGTTTTATCAGTTTATTTTATTACACTGTAATTAGATGTTTAGTGTTAATTATTAAATAGTAATTGTGTGGTCAGTATTAATGAACATCAAAATGAATATCAAACTGAATATTATAAATTTAGTATTATAAATTGAGTACTTCAGATTAAGAAGCATTTTTTAGTTCAAGTGGATTATCTATACCAAAATAATCATATAAAGTAGAACTTATTTCTTCTAAATTTCCATTTTGGAAGGGTAATTGTAAGTTTACTTTTTCTACTACATCTTTAAAACCAGCATCTGTATTTTGATTTAAAAAATCCATATACACATTAACTGCTTTTCTATAATCATCTTGTGACAATTGCCATATTTGAAGTGATATATCAGATGCAAGACCATAACTCAAGTAATAAAAAGGAACTTGGAAGTTATGAGATACAAGTATCCAAAAAGGAGCATTCTTCTCTTTAAGTACATTATTGGACACTCCATATTCTTCTTCTAAGTCAAAAAATAATTTATTTATATCATTTAAGCTCATATATGGATTTTTGTATATAATCTCTTGAAATTCATCATAAAGACAAGCATCAATAATAGTATTTAGAACAATCGATAAATGTTCTTTTTTTATAGCCTCAGATTTCTTACCAAAAAAGTCATCAAAATACTTGTAAAACAAAATCTCTAAAGATGTTGAATGGACTTCGCATATATCTATACTTGGTTGTATTTTGTTATTTAGATTAATGCTATTGTAATAGTTATAAAAATGACCAAACTCATGAGCAAAGCTAGTAACGCCCAAAAAAGAATTGTCCCATGTATTGAATAAAAAAGGTGCATTGTACTTATTTATATAAGTAGTGTATCCTCCAGGCGATTTATTCTTTCCAGAAGAATAATCATATAAGTCATATTTTTTCATATAGCTAAAACTCTCTTTTAATTTTGGAGATATGTCTTCAAGTACATTGTCAAATTTCCTAAATGAACGATTTTTATATACCTTAGTATATATAGAAGAATCAGAAGGTACTGATGAAATCTCTCTATATAGTGGAACTATGTACTCTTTGACATCTTTTCTAAATTTCTTTGCTTCTTCTTGAGAATAATCTTTATTTAAGTTCATATAAGCATAATCTATATAATTCTTAAATCCTAACTTGCTTGCTATCTCAGTTCTCGTCTGAACAAGCTCTAAAAATATATTGCCAAATATAGGGTTGTATTTTTTTAAGTAATCTGAATAAATCTTTACATATTCTTCAGGTCTAAGATTTGGTGTTGATAAAGCCTCTTCAAAGTCTGTCTCTATACCATCTATTGGTACTGTAGACTTAGATAAAAGGTCTTCATATTTTACAACTAAGTCTTGCTCTTTTTTAAGTAGACTTTCAACTTCTTTAGAATTAAGTTTTCCAATGTTTTTTAAATAATTAAATGTATCTTTCCCAAGCTCCTTTTCTAGTTCTTTAGAAAACTTAGAAGTTACAAATATATCCTGGAAATCTTTGTATGCCATGTCAACATCTACTGATTTACTCATAAGATATTTATATTCTTTAGAGTAAAATTCATCTGATGAATCTATATTGTTTCTAATTTTTGCTATAGTAAGTGTACTGTAAAAATCCTGATAAATCTTATCAACATCTTTAAATAAATTTAATTGTTCTTTAGCAGTCTTAGATGTTAAAAGTTTGTCGTTATATGTGTTAATATTTTCGCAAATTGACTTTATATCTGGACGATTATATTCCATTTTTTCAAAGGGAATAGTTCCTCTAGCTGAATCTTTTTTTGAGTTATTAGTATAATTTCTTATGTATGATGCAAATATAATAAAAACTGCAATTAAAATTAGAGAAACAAATATTTTCTTCTTGGATTTAATCATAAAAATCCTCCAATCATGGATATAGTTATTAGTTATTTTACTATATTAAATATAAAAAATGCATGTTAAGAAAATTTAACATAAAAATATATACAAGCTTATAAATAATATAAAAAATTTAACTTCAAAAAAGTATATGAAATTTATATTAATAAAATGATAAATAAATTTTAAGTACAAAATAGTAAAAACTATGATAGTCTTAGACCTATTATATTTGAAAAATATGGATGTTTTTGGTAAAATTCAAATTAAAAGATATATATAAAAATTTGCAATATTCCAAACAAGAATTATAAAGATTCATATCATTGTCTTTATACAATATTTATACTATAATAGAATAATAATTTAGAGGAAAGCTCTAAAAATAAACAAATTAAGGGTCTTAACAGTAGTGATTTTATGTTAAGGAGGTATAAAGAAAGTTGAAAACAATAGTTAGAAGACTTATTCTCTACGCAGATGGAATGCGACCTACTCAAATAATGGTATCTGGGTTTGCAGCGATTATTGTAATTGGAGCATTGTTGTTGACACTCCCGATAGCGTCGCAGAGTAGAGAAAGTATAGGGTTATTGAATGCTCTATTTACGGCTACCTCAGCGGTTTGTGTCACTGGTCTAGTTATGGTAGATACGGCAACTTATTGGAGTTTATTTGGACAGATAGTTATAATAACGTTGATACAAATTGGTGGACTTGGATTTATGACTGTAGCCACAATGTTTTCACTTATGGCACGAAAAAAAATACAACTAAGAGAAAGGTTATTAATACAAGAATCACTGAATCAAGCTGATTTGTCAGGTCTTGTAAAACTTACAAGATTTGTATTAATAATAACCATAACAATAGAAGGAATAGGTGCATTGATTTTATCAACTGTCTTTATTCCACAATTTGGTTTATCTAGAGGAATATGGTATAGTGTATTTCACGCAATATCAGCATTTTGTAATGCCGGATTTGATTTGATGGGAAGTGTAAGTGGACCATTTACATCACTAAATTCATATGTAAATAACTTCACAATATCAATGACTATTTCTACACTTATAGTGTTTGGGGGGCTAGGATTCCCAGTCGTGCTTGATATTGTAAGAAAAAGAAGATTATCAAAATTAAATGTGCATTCTAAAGTTGTCTTATTTTCAACTGCGACACTTATTATAGTAGGTGCATTATTCATTTTTATTATAGAATTTAATCAAAAAGCCACTATGGCGGACTTGCCTCTAAAGGGAAAAGTATTATCAGCAATATTTCAATCAGTAACGGCAAGAACTGCTGGATTTAATACACTTGATTTAGCTACTTTACAAGAAAGTAGTATATTTATAATGATAATTTTGATGTTTATTGGAGCATCACCTGCATCTACTGGTGGAGGTATAAAAACTACAACACTGGCTGTTTTGATAATTACTGTTAGAAGTTTTCTATCAGGAAAATCAGATATAGAAGCCTTTGAAAGAAGATTAGCTCCAGCAACTATAAAAAAATCTCTGGGTATATTTGTAATTAGTATATCAGCAGTTATTTTTGGAACTTTGATTATTTCAATAACTCAGCCTAATTTTACATTAGTTCAATCAGCATTTGAGGTTACATCAGCACTTGCTACAGTAGGTTCAAGTTTAGCTGGAAGTCCAAACCTAAATGCTTTAGGAAAGATTATAATAATAATCTTTATGTTTATGGGTAGAGTTGGTTCTCTTACTTTATTTATGGCAATACTTTCTGGAGGTAGAAGAAAGAGCCAACCAGTCAGATATGCAGAAGGTAAGATTATGGTTGGTTAAAATATAAATTTATTAGTAAAGTAATGGAATTAGATATAGTAGTGTGAACAAATAAGTTTGATTAATAATTAAAACATAAATAAAAATAGTAAATTAAAATTAAATTAATATATGTATATATAAAATTTATACGTTATATATAAAATTTATATGCATAACAAGTAATTTAAATGATATTATACAAATTGTGTATTAGGGAGGAAGTTTCGAGATGAAGCAATATATAGTCATTGGGTGTGGGAGATTTGGAAGTTCTGTTGCATCTACTATGCATCTTTTAGGACATCAAGTAATGGCAATAGACAAAAATGAAGATTCCGTTCAAAGTGTATCTGATAAGGTAACTCACTCACTTATAGTAGATGTTACTGATGAACAAGCATTAAGATCATTAGGTTTAGGTAACTTTGATGTGGCAGTAGTTGCAATAGGTTCTGATATAAGAGCATCTATAATGGCGACTCTTATAGCTAAAGAAATGGGTGTAGAGCTGATAATATGCAAGGCAAAGGATGAATTACAAGCTAAAGTGCTTTATAAAATTGGTGCAGATAGAGTTGTATTCCCAGAAAGAGATATGGGAGTAAGAGTTGCACACAATTTAGTTTCTGATAACATATTAGACCATATAGAGCTTGACCCAGAGTACTCAATTGTTGAAATCGTAACTCCAAATGGTTGGGTTGGTAAGACTTTAGTAGAGCTTGAATTAAGAGCTAGATATGAGATAACTGTACTTGCTATAAAAACAGGTAAAAATATAAATGTTACACCTTCTCCAGATGAAGAACTTACAGCTGGAAGTATTCTAGTTATAATTGGTCAAAATACTAGTATAACAGCCATAACATCTGGAAATAAGGGGATAATTAGAAGAAGATAATTTATTATTTAATATATATTTAATTGCAATAAAAGTAGATAGTATCATATAATTATGAATAGTTATATGATACTATTTTTATTTAATCAAAAGTAGGATTTGGAAGAGTAGGATTTTAATTAAAAGTAAAGTAAGGAGGTTGTGCTAAGATAAGTTTAGCATTTAGATAAAATGATTACGAATATAAGCAGTAAGGATAATGAAAAGTTAAAGTATACAAAAGCACTATTGAAGTCAAAAAACAGAAATAAAGAATCGAAGTTCATAATAGAAGGATATAGAATAGTAGTACTTGCACTTGAATGTGGGGCAAGTCTTGATTATGTATTTATCAATGATGACTTTGAAAATAAGAAGGAACATGTGGAACTATTAGAAGATTTAGATAAAAAAAACACAAAGATATATAAGACTAGTAATAAAAACTTTAAGGAACTTATAGATACAGAAAACACCCAAGGTATAATAGGTGTGGTTTCATTTAAAGAAAAAAATTTAAAAGAAAATATAAATAACAAAGATAAATTTGTGTTGATTTTGGACAGAATACAGGACCCAGGAAATATGGGAACTATAATAAGAACTGCTGATTCTGCTGGAGTGGATGCCATAATAGCACTAAAGGGATGTGTTGATATATATAATCCAAAGGTAATTAGGTCGACTATGGGCTCTATTTTTGATATGAATATAATTAATGCCTCTCAAGATGATACTGTGGACATGCTTAAATCATTGGGTTTTAATATAGTTTCAAGCTATCTAAATACAGATAATTTTTATGATAAAATAGATTATGGTTCAAAAGTTGCTTTGGTGATAGGAAATGAAGCTAATGGAATAAATGAAGAACTTGTATCAAAGTCTGATATTTTGGTTAAGATACCTATATATGGTAAAGCTGAGTCGTTAAATGCAGCAATAAGCTCTGCTATATTGATGTATGAAATAAAAAAATACTTGATTTAATGTATTGTAATAAATATAATGTCATGTTATAATCTTGAATTAAATAGTAGAGTATCAAAAATAGTCAATATATTTAAAAAAATAATTGAATTAATTATGTATTAGATGTATATTAAAAATAGTCACATAATTTGAATGGAAATGATATAATACTAAAATAAACAATATAATATTGTAGATACAATGAAAGAGGAAAGTATTTTGATTAAACTTAGTAAAGAGATAAACACCTAGGCTGGGAGTGTTTTCTAAGAGGTCAGGAGAAGTTCCCTCTGGAGTAACAGAGCTGAAACTTGATAGTAGGCTTTGACGTGAAAAACGCGTTAAGTTTGTTAGAGGTGGTTTGATGATTTTTTAATTGTTAAACTACTAGGGTGGTACCGCGAAACTATAGCCTTTCGTCCCTAGACAGGGATTGAGGGGCTTTTTTTATACAAAAAAACGAAAGGGTGATATGTGTGCAAGAAAAATTACTTGCTTTACGTGAAGCAGCTTTAGCTGAAATAAAAGAGGCACAAAGCATAGAAAGTGTAGAAAGTTTAAGAGTTAAGTACTTAGGAAAAAAAGGTGAGATAACTGCCATACTTAAAGAGATGGGAAAATTATCTGCTGAAGAAAGACCAGTAGTTGGTAAGGTTGCTAATGATGTAAGAGAGAATATTGAACTTAGCATAAATTCTAAGAAAGAAGAATTAAATGCTATTGAAAAAGAAAGAAAATTAAAAGAAGAAGTAATAGATGTTACTCAACCAGGAAAAATTCTAAAGGTTGGAAAGAGACATCCAATAACTCAAATCATAGATGAAGTAACAGACATATTTATTGGAATGGGATTCTCTGTAGCAGAAGGGCCAGAAGTTGAGACTGTTGATAATAACTTTGATGCTTTAAATGCTCCTAAAGACCATCCATCAAGAGATATGAGTGATACATTCTATATCAATGATGGTGTATTACTTAGAACTCAAACATCTCCAGTTCAAGTAAGAACTATGAGAAGTCAAGAGTTACCAATAAAAGTAATTGCACCAGGTAGATGCTTTAGATCAGATTCGCCAGATGCAACACATTCACCAATGTTCCATCAAATAGAAGGGCTTGTTGTTGGGAAAGATGTTACTATGGCAGAATTTAAAGGAACTATGGATATCTTCGTTGAAAAATTGTTTGGTTCTGATATCAAAACGAAGTTTAGACCTCACAACTTCCCATTTACAGAGCCAAGTGCAGAAGTTGATGTTACTTGTTTCAAATGTGGCGGTAAAGGTTGCCCAATGTGTAAGTATGAAGGTTGGATAGAAATATTAGGTTCAGGTATGGTTCATCCAAATGTTCTTAGAAATTGTGGAATAGACCCAGAGGTTTACAGTGGATTTGCATTTGGAGTTGGGGTTGAAAGACTTGCAATGCTTAAATATGAAATAGATGATATTAGATTATTATTCGAAAATGATATGAGATTCTTAAATCAATTTTAATTAGGAGGGTATGTAGATGTTAGTATCTTTAAAATGGCTTAGAGACTATGTTGATATAGACATGGATATAAAAGAGTTCGCTGATAAAATGACAATGACAGGAACTAAAGTTGAAACAATAGATTATTATGGTGAAGAGATAGAAAATATATTGGTTGGAAAGATTTTAGAAATAAAACAACATCCAAATGCTGATAAGTTAGTTATAACTAAGGTAGATATTGGAGATAAAGTTGTTCAAATAGTTACAGGAGCTACAAATATATCAGAAGGAGATTATATTCCAGTAGCTGTAAATGGTTCTAAATTACCTGGAGGAGTTGAAATCAAACAAACTGACTTCAGAGGTGAATTATCAGATGGTATGATGTGTTCAGCAGCTGAATTAGGCATAGATGAACATTACATTGAAGAGTACAAAAGAGGTGGTATATATATTTTAGACCACGAAGATTCATATGAATTGGGAAAAGATATAAAAGATGTTTTAGGATTAAAAGATGCTTTAATAGATTTTGAATTAACTTCAAATAGACCTGACTGCAAATGTATGATAGGTATAGCTAGAGAAGCAGCTGCAACTATAGGAACAAAAGTAAAATATCCTGAAATTGAAGTAAAAGAAAGTGATGAAGAGATAGACTTCAAAGTTGAAATAGACAATCCAGACTTATGTAGAAGATATTTTGCTAGAATGGTTACTGATGTAAAAATAGAACCTTCTCCATATTGGATGCAAAGAAGACTTACAGAAGCAGGTGTAAGACCTATAAGTAACATAGTTGATATAACAAACTTCGTAATGTTAGAGCTTGGTCAACCACTTCATGCTTTTGATATAAATCAAGTAGAGACTGGAAGAATAGTAGTAAGAACTGCTAAAGATGGAGAAAAACTTGTAACATTAGATGATGTTGAAAGAACTTTAGATAAAGATGTGCTAGTTATAACAAATGGAGAAAAATCGCTTGGTATAGCTGGTGTAATGGGTGGAGCTAACTCAGAAATAACTAACAGTACAAAAACTGTACTTTTCGAGAGTGCTAATTTCAAACCAGAAAACATAAGAATGACAGCTAAAAAAGTTGGAATTAGATCAGAAGCATCTTCAAGAAATGAAAAAGATTTAGACCCTAATATTGCAGAGATAGCAGCAAATAGAGCTGTACAACTTGTTGAGATGTTAGGAGCAGGTAAAGTTTTAAAAGGTGTTGTAGATGTATATCCAAATAAACCAGAGCCTAAAAAATTGGTAGTAAATCCTCAAAGAATTAATCATCTTCTAGGTGTAGATGTACCAATGGAACAGTTTGTGGGAATTTTAGAATCATTAGAATTTAAATGTAATTTAATAGCTAATGATAAATTAGAAATAGATGTACCAAGTTTTAGAACAGATATGGAGCAAGAAGCTGATGTATGGGAAGAAATAGCTAGAATTTATGGATTTGAAAACATACCTTCTGTACAATTAGAAGGAAATACAACAGCAGGAATCAAAACTTCAAAACAAAAATTTATGGACTCTTTAAAAGATAATTCAACTGCTGTAGGATTAAACGAAATATTAACATATTCATTTGTAAGCCCTAAGGGAGTAGATAAGATAAGAGTACCAGAAGGTAATGCTAAGAGAAACTTTGTTAAATTACTTAACCCATTAGGAGAAGAAACTTCTGTAATGAGAACTACTTTAATACCAAACATGTTAGATGTTTTATCAACTAATGTATCTCATAAAATAGAAGAAGTATATGCATTTGAGTGTGGACATATATTCATACCACAAGATTCAGAGTTACCTAAAGAAGAAAATAGAATGTGTGTAGGTATGTATGGTAAAGATGTTGATTTCTTTGCATTAAAAGGTGCTATAGAAACAATACTTGTAAATGTAGGATTTGAAGGATATGAAATTGAACCTCAAGATAATAATACTACCTTCCACCCTGGTAGATGTGCTAAAATAGTGTATAATAATAAATATGTAGGTACATTAGGTGAATTGCATCCAGATGTTATAGAAAATTACAATCTAGGTCAAAGAGTTTATGTCGCTGAAATAGATATTGACTTTGTATTTGATAATTCTGATAGAACAAAGAATTATGTACCATTACCAAAATATCCATCTACATCAAGAGATATAGCTCTTATTGTTAAAGAGGATGTATTTGTAAAACAAATAGAAGATATAATAAAGGAAAATGGTCAAGGATTAGTAGAAAGTTACAAGTTATTTGACGTTTACAAAGGTTCTCAAATAGAGGCTGGATACAAGTCAATTGCATATTCAATAACTTATAGAAGTAAGGATAAAACTCTAACAGACGAAGATGTGGCTAAGGTGCATGATAAGATATTAAGTGAATTAAGCGAAAAATTGAATGCTAACTTAAGATCAAATTAACAACTAATGTCGGGGAGGTTAGGATGAACAAAGTAATGGTTAAAATCCATGGCGCTGAATATCCAATGGTTGGAGATAAGTCAGAGAAGTTTATGATTAGTATTGCTGATTTTGTTGACAAAGAAATGGATAAAATAACACGTCAAAACCCGAAATTAAGCTTATCAGTTGCTGCGATACTAACTGCATTAAATATATCAGACCTTTTATTTGAATGTTCAGATGAGAATGAAAAGTTGATTAAAGCTAATGAAGAATTGAGTAAAAAAGTTGGGGCATCTAATGAAGAACTTCAATTAGAAATCAAGTCTCTAAAGCTTACAATAGCAGAAAAAGAAGCAGAAAGTCGTGAAACTGAGGCTAAGATGAAAGAGTTAATTGATATTATAGAAAATAAAAAGCAAGAAATATTCGAACTTAGTAATACGACAGAAGGTTCTAGAGCCGAGTTAGATGCTTATAAAAGCAAGATTGAGGAACTAAGTGCTCAACTTGAAGAGGCAAATGAGAGAGCTACAATAGCTGAGAATTTAGCTTCTGAGTTTCAAAACAAAGCTTATGATTTACAGCTAAAATGTACAGGGTTAAATAATGATGAAAAAAATGTGAAATAAAATTAAAAGATTTGCTGTCTCTATTGTTTGTTGAGACAGCTTCTTTTAATGTATAAATACGAATATTTATACAGATAAAAGTTTTTTTAATATTAATAAAAAATAGTATCTAAAATAATTTTGATTTGGTATCTATCATTAGAAAGTGAGATGTTTTATATATGACAAGCCAGAGCCAGATGTCTGAATCATTCTTCTTATGTTCTTTATTGGCAATAACAGGAGGATTTTTAGATATTTATACTTATGTAGTAAGAGGAAAGGTCTTTGCTAATGCACAGACTGGAAACATAGTTTTATTAGGGCTTAATATAGCAGAAGGGAATATAAAAAAATCTTTTTATTACTTGATTCCTATTTTGGCATTTATGTTAGGTGTATTTATAGCAGAGAAGATAAGAAAGTACTTTAAAGATAACTCTAAGATTCATTGGCGTCAAGTTATCATTATAATTGAAATGATTACAATACTTGTAGTTTCTTTTGTACCTAGAGGACGATTCAATATGTTTGTAAATGTTGCTATATCTTTTATTTGTTCAATGCAGGTAGAGAGTTTTAGAAAAGTAAATGGAAACAGTTTTGCAACTACAATGTGTACTGGAAATTTAAGAAGCGCTACAGAAACATTATTTCATTATATACAGACCAAGAATGTTTTTATGATAAAAAAGAGTTTGCAGTACTATGCAATTATTGTATTCTTTATATCTGGGGCTATTTTAGGAACTTTTTTTACAAAGATTTTTGTGGAAAAGTCAATCCTAGTATGTTTCTTTATTTTGGCAGTAGTCTTTGGAGTTATGTTTATCAATAAGGATGATTCATTTAACGAAAACTAACTTAGTGTAAATTGATAAAAAATGAGTTATTATTTGATATACTGTATATGGTAAATAGTATATTGTAAGTGTGTGTGTTATAGATAATTATATTAATCTAATAAGTATAAATAGAGGAGAAAAATATGAAAAAAATAGAATTACTTGCACCAGTTGGCTCTTTTGATTCATTAAAAGCAGCAGTACAAAATGGAGCAAATGCTGTGTACTTAGGTGGTAAAGACTTTAGTGCAAGAGCATCTGCAAACAACTTTGATAGAAATGAGCTAATTGATGCTGTTAAATACTCTCATATAAGGGGAGTACAAGTTTTTGTCACAGTGAATACATTGATAAAACAGTATGAAATAGAGGATTTTGTAGAATATGTAAAATTTTTATATGATATAGATATTGATGCTTTAATAGTGCAAGATATAGGAATGGCAAGGCTTATAAAAAAACTATTACCTGATTTTGAACTACATGCAAGTACTCAAATGGTAGCTCATTCATTAGAAGATGTTAAGTATCTTCAAAGTGTTGGCTTTGATAGAGTTGTTTTAGCAAGAGAATTAAATGTGGATGAGATAAAATGGATTTGTGAGAATACGACTGTAGATATAGAGGTCTTTGTGCATGGGGCTTTATGTGTATGTTACTCAGGTCAGTGCCTTATGAGTAGTATGATAGGGAATAGGTCTGGAAATAGGGGTAGATGTGCACAACCATGTAGACAAAAATATGAGTTGATAGATATAAATACAGGTGAAGTAGTAAAGAGTGATGGAGATTATTTGTTGAGTCCTAGAGATTTAAGTACTATAGAGGAATTAGATAAAATAATTGAAGCAGGTGTATTATCTCTAAAAATAGAAGGAAGAATGAAAAAGCCTGAATATGTAGCTACTGTAGTTTCAGGATATAGAGAAGCAATTAATGAATTTGTAGATAAGAATAAAATAAGTATTTCTGATGAAATAATAAATAATTTGTATACTATATTTAATAGAAAGTTTACAAAAGGATATATACTAGGTGAAGTTGGTAAGGATGTAATGAACTCCAATAGACCCAATAATCAAGGTCTATATGTTGGAAAAGTTTTAGATTACAATAGAAGAAGCAAAAGGCTTAGAGTCATATTAGAAAACACACTTAAAAAAGGTGATGGAATCAATCTAGGTGGAGGTACTATTGGAAGGATAATAAAAGATGGAGATATAACTACAATAGCCCATAAAGGCGATTTGATAGAATTAGATTTTGTTGGAGAAGCAAAGAGAAATCAGCTTATATTTAAAACTTCAGATAGTGAGTTGATGGATAGAGTACAAGCTACATTCCAACAAGATAAGGAGTTAATAAAAACTAATATAAAAGCAAAAGCAAGTATTAAACTAGGTAAAAAGCCTGTGCTTTCTATAAGTGATTTCTGTGGGAATACATCAATTGTAGAGGGAGAAAAGATAGTTGAAAAAGCTATAAAAGTAGCTTTAAGCAAGGAGAAAATAGAGACACAAATCCAAAAGCTTGGTAATACTCCTTATACATCAAAAGATATAGAAATTGATTTGGATGAAGGTGTAAGTATGCCTATAAGTGTTCTAAATCAAATGAGAAGAGATTGCATTGAGCTTTTAGACCAAGAAAGAATAAAAATAAAAGGTAGAAAGTTTAAGGAGAATAGATTAAAATACCAACCAGACAGAGTAAATAAACAGAAAAAACTTAATACAGTCCCTAAAATTAGAGTTAAAGTCAAGAATTTAGAGCAATTAGAAGCAGTATTAAAGTACAATGTGGATTTAATTTATTATGAAGATATAAATACATTATCAAAAGCCTTAGAAATGGTATCAAATATTTCTAAAGAATCAATAGTTTCAAATATAAATAACATAAATACTTCTGGTGAAAAGAGTTCTAGTGTTGAAAATACTGAAAGTAGATTAATATATTCAGTACCACGAATTATTAGAAATAAGGAATATAAGCAATTTGAAACATTAGATAATATAAAAGGAATCAATAAGGTTCAAATTGGTAACTGGGGTTCTATGGAATATTTTATAGGAAAAGATTTAAATATAGATTGCTATTTAAATGCATTTAATAGTGAAAGTATAAATCACTTCAAAGATGAGGGAGCAGGTACAGTTTGTTTATCACAAGAATTAAATCTAAATGAAATCAAACAAACTTTAAAATATACAGATGTAGAAATTGAAGCAGTAATATATGGATATACTCCTATGATGATTACGGAATACTGCCCTATGGGAGTTGTTGTTAGGGATTGTAAAAAGGACAAGAGAGTTGCTAAATGTAAGGAAAGTAGCTATGCCTTAAGAGATTTTACAGATGCAAGTTATAGAATAACACAAGATATATTCTGTAGAAGTACGATTTACAATTCAAAGGTAACTTGTATGTTGGATAATTTATATGAGTTAGATGAAATTGGAATAGATGTGTTTAGAATAGATTTTACAGTAGAAGATAGTGATATGGTTAAAAAGGTTATTGAAGCCCATATTGAGGTTTTGAGTAATGATTTTAAACTTGGAGAAAAGGCTACTAATTTATATAAGAAATTGGATGAAATTGGAACAGTTGCAGGACACTACTATAAAGGTGTAGAATAGATATAATATGAAAAATATACATAAATATATAAATAAACTTAAATTTATGTGTATTAAAATATAAAAATATCATATACATGAAAAAATAGGGGGAATAATGAAAATGAGAGAAGAAGCTTTAGAAATTTTATTTAAGTATTTAGAGACTGATAGAATGAGAAAACATTGTTATGCTGTTGAAGCAGTTATGAGAGACTTAGCTAAAAGATTAGAGCCAGAAAAAGAAGAAGAGTGGGCAGTTGCAGGCCTTTTACATGATTTGGATTCAGATATAGTTGGAAGAAAGCCAGGGGAAATCTGTGAAGGACATGCTACAACAACAGTGGAACTGCTTAAAAAAGAAAACTTTGGTGATGAAGAGATGTATAGAGCAATACTTGGTCATCATGATGGAATGGGAGTTACAAGAACTAGTCTAATGGAAAAAGCTATATATGCAGCAGACCCTATAACTGGTTTTATAACTGCTATAGCGTTAGTTTATCCAGATAAAAAGCTTACTAGTGTAAAAACAAAGTCTGTAATTAAAAGAATGAAAGAAACAAGATTTGCTTCAAATGTAAATAGAGATGCAATGAGAAGTATAGAAGATATAGGGATTCCATTTGATGAATTTGCAGAGCTTTCTCTTAATGCAATGAAGAATATCAGTGATGTTCTTGAGAGTAATGAAAATGAATAATACCAATAATATACGAATAAAAAATAGGAAAAGAAAGTAAGGCGGGATGTATGAAGCTTACAACTATTTGTTATATAGAAAAAGATGGAAAGACTTTAATGTTATATAGAAATAAAAAGAAAGATGATATACATGAAGGTAAATATGTAGGAGTTGGAGGAAAGTTTGAGCAAGGAGAGACTCCTGAAGATTGTGTAATTAGAGAAGTTAAAGAAGAAACTGGGCTTACTCTTAACTCGCTAACATATAAAGGATTGATAACTTTTCCAAAGTTTAAGAATGATGAGGACTGGTACATGTTCTTATATTTTTCAGATGATTTTGAAGGTGACTTATCCGAAAAAGATTTGGATGATTGTAAAGAAGGAAAATTAATTTGGGTAGACAATGATAAAATATTTGACTTAAATATGTGGGAAGGTGACAGATTGTTTTTGAATTGGGCTAAGACTGATAAAGTTTTTAGTGCAAAGATAATATACAATAACGGAAAATTGGAAGATTATAGTGTAAATTTCTTAACTTAATTTGTATACATATTTTCAATTTAGACTTGATTTGGAGTTAATATTGTTAAAAAAATAAAAATTGACTTAGACAACTATTTGCTTTATACTAAAGTAAAATTTTTAAATGGAGGAAAAATCTAGAATGATAGACATAAATTTAGAAACATGCGTAGGTTGTGGCTTGTGTGAATCAGACTGCCTTGTAAATGCAATAAAAGTTAGAGAAAATAAAGCAAAGGTAAAAAATATTCTCTGTATTAATTGTGGTCACTGTATGGCAATTTGCCCAACAGACTCTATAGAAATGCAGGGATTTGATAAGAGTGAAGTATTAGAATACAATCATGAGACTTTTGACTTAGAACCTGAAAACTTAATGAATTTCATAAAATTTAGAAGAAGTATAAGAGACTACAAAGACATAGAAGTAGAAGAAGAAAAAATAAGAAATATAGTAGAAGCTGGTAGATATACGCCAACAGGTGGAAATAGACAGCCTCTAAGATACATATTGGTAAAAGATAAATTAAAAGAAGTAAAAGAATTGGCAATAGAAGGGCTTTACAATATGGCACTAAATACTGATGATGAAGACCCTGTTCGTTCTATATACAAAAACACATTTAAGAGAATGTATAAAGGATATAAAGAAAAGGGAATTGATTCTTTATTTTACGATGCACCATTACTTATGGTAGTTGTTGGTGATATTTCTTTAGGTGGAAGTGTATATGTAGATGGAGGATTAGCTGCATCTAATATGGAGCTTATGGCTTACTCTCAAGGATTAGGAATGTGCTATAATGGATTCTTTGTTATGGCATCAAATATAGAGCCAAAGATAAAAGAGATATTAGGAATGAATGACAATGAAGCAGTTATAACTTCATTTATATTAGGCTATCCAAATGTAAAATATAAGAGAACTGTAAATCGAAATGTTGCTAAATTTGATATAAAGTAGTACTCGGATTGTGTTCTATGCTAAATTAAAATAGATAATGCTATATAATTAATACATCAAATTTATTGTAAACACAAGGTAAATAGAGTATAATCAAAATATATTATGTATGAATGAGGATGTTAAATTTTTACAAAAATTTTATGTCCTTTTTTGTACTAATCTATTTTTCAAGTCTAAGAATTTATACAGTATACTATACTGTAAATATTATTATATGGAGGATTTTATAGTGAATTTGAAAAAATTACTTTCATTAGTTTTTGTAATTATGTCCATATTCACTTTCTGCATATTTCCCTTTAAGAGTAATGCTATGAATAATGATAATCGTACCATACGTGTTGCTTATCCCATTCAAAAAGGTTTAAGTGAGATAGATGAAAAAGGTAGATACTCTGGGTATACCTATGAATATTTACAAGAAATTGCCCAATATACTGGGTGGAACTATGAGTTTGTTCAAGTTGAAGGAGATATAAATGAGTCTCTTATTAAGTTAATGGATATGTTAAAAAATGGTGAAATTGATTTAATGGGTGCCTTTTTGTATGATGAACCATTAGAGAAAGTATATGATTATGTCGGATATAGTTATGGAACTGTAAATACAGTATTACAAGTACTTCATGATAATGCAGATATTGACAGTGTAAGCTCACAAGTGACAAGAAACATGCGTATTGCTGTAATAGAAAATTCTACTAGTAAAATTAAAGAGCTAGATAGATATTGTGAAATGAATCAAATATCCTCTGAATTAATACCTTGTAAAACAATGGAAGAGCAAATACAAGCTCTAAAGGATGGAAAAGCAGATGCAATGCTTAATGTCAGTATGAATCCTAGAGATGATTTGCGCACAATAGCTAAGTTTTCTCCTAAGCCATTCTATTTTGCTACAAGCAAAGGCAATACAGAATTATCTAAAAAGCTTAATTCAGCAATATCTAACATTGAACAAACAGACCCTTATTTTTCACCTACATTATATGAGAAATATTTTACACCAGAGAATAAGGAGATGATTTTATCTAAGAAAGAATCTGAGTACATTAAAAATACAAAAACTTTAAAAGCAGGTGTTTTACTAAACAATCCGCCATTTCAATATGTAGATGATAAAACAGGAAAATTAAAAGGTATTTCAATAGATTTATTGAATTACCTGGCAAAGAAGACTGGTTTGAAATTAGATATGGTGCCTGTAGAATCTCAGAAGGATTTAGAAAGTATGATAAAAAATTCTAAGGTTGATATTGTAGCAGGCATGACCTACGATTATGAAAAGGCACGTAAACAGCATGTAGCTATGACTCGGCCATTTATTTCTACACAGTATATGATGATGATTAACAATAAGGTAAACGAAGATAGCTTAGAAAATAAACGTTTAGCTCTTGAAAAAGGTACTTCTTATAAAGGTTATTCTGCTAAAAATATAATTTGGTATGATACACTAGAAGAATGTATTGATGCTGTGAATAGTGGAAAAGCAGATTATACATATGGTGAAGGTTATTCCATACAGTATTATGTAAATCAACCTAAGTATAAGTATGTTCGTTTAATTCAACAAAACTACGAACAACATCTCTTCTGTTTTGGTGTAGCTAAACAGAATGAACAGGAATTGTTTAGTATATTAAATAAGGCTGTAATTAGTATACAGACTGAAGAGATGCAATCAATTATTTATAATAACACTACATATATATCAGATTTTTCTCTAGTTCAAATTATGCAGGAAAATCCAATTCAAACTATTCTTATAGTCTCTAGTATATCATTATGTATTATTATAATTATGGCTTGGAGTCTTCGTACTCGTACAAGTATGAATCAGAGAATTTCTTTAGAACTTAAAAAACATACTGAAGTATATGAGATGGCAAGTGAGTATTTCTTTGAATATGATTATCAAGCAGATAAAATTACGATTGCTATGCAGGAAAATGGAGTTAATGTTTTTAATGGTTTAAGTCATAGTAAGGATGAACATGAAAATGAAATTGAAAAAGAGTATAGGGAACAATTTTTTAAGTTGATTAGGGAACAAGAAAATGGTTCAACAGAAATGTATTGTGTTTGTCCTGATGGAGAGTTTCATTGGGTTAGAATTACATCAAAGATAATTCATAATGAAAAGAATGTTCCTGTGTATTCAATAGGCAAATTACATAATATTGATTGTGAAAAAGAGGAAAAAATGAGGCTGTTAGATAAAGCTCAAAGAGATAGTTTAACAAATATTTTTAATGCTGCTTCTATAAGGGATATGGCTACAAAAAGTTTAGATGATTTATCTCATAATGAAAGGGGAGCTTTACTTATCTTAGATATTGACTATTTTAAAGATATAAATGATACTTATGGTCATCTTGTTGGAGATAAGATGCTGATTGCAGTTGCAAATGTTCTTGTTAAATGTTTTGATGAATGTGACATAGTAGGTCGCCTAGGGGGTGACGAATTTAGCATATATGTTAAAAATGTAAAGGATATGGGAAGTCTTATAGAAAAGTGTAATATTTTATATGATAAAATCCATGGCATTAAATTACCAAATGGTAATAGTATATCTGTAAGTATGGGCGGTGTAATATCAAAGCAAGGACATACATATGATGAGATATACAAAATGGCAGATGATGCACTTTATAATTCGAAGAAGCAAGGTAGAAATCGATTTAAAATTACTGAATAGGAAAATTTTTTATATACATTTTATATAATCTATATAATGAAAGAACATATAAGTATGTGTTTACCAGAAAATGAATGGAGTTAATCTACATATGTACAAGATATTAAGTAGTATAATTTAATATCTTGATTGTAGAGAATTACATAAGTTTAAAGAAAAAAATCTATCAAATAAAAATATATAGTAAAATAATAAAGCCTAATGACAAATATAAAAATGCATCATTAGGCTTTATTCCTATAAACTTTTATAATGTTAATTTATAGACTAAGTGTAATATAGATTTATTTATAATCTATAATTGTATCCAAGACTCAATCCAAATAAACTTTAGATTTAATATTGGTTCATAGATTTTAATATTTCTATAACATAATCCCAAACATTAGCTATAGAAGGGATACTAACATGTTCATTTGGAGTATGAACATCAAACATATCTGGTCCTATAGATATAGCTTCAGCATGAGGAAGTTTATCAAGTAATAATCCACACTCAAGACCAGCGTGTAGAGCCATAACAGTAGGAACTTTACCAGTTAATTTTTCATAAGTTTCACTACATATTTTTTCTAATTTAGAACCTTTTTTGAACTCCCAAGCTGGATATTGAGAAGTAAGACCATAATCAGCACCTAAAGCTTGAGCTAAAAGTCTTATTCTATCAGCTATCTCATCTCTAATAGACATAACAGAACTTCTAACAGAAGTTAAGAATTCAATAGTAGATTCTTTAGTTTCAATTATAGCGAAATTAGTAGAACTTTCAACTAATCCTTCTATATCAAGGCTTACAGATTGAACACCATGAGGAGTTAAACTTGACATTTGAACAACTTTTTCTTTACAATCTTTAGCAAGAACTTTTTCTACAGAAGTTTCAGCTACTGAATAAGTCATACCAGGGTCAGAAGTAGTGAACTCATGTTTAAATGCAGTTAAAATTTCATTTATTTGTTTTTTAGCAACTTCAACATCAGCTTTATTAACAGCTATTACACACTTAGCTTCACGAGGTATAGCATTGTGCTTAGTTCCACCATCAACAGAAGCTAAATCATAGTCAACATCTAATACGCTTAATACTCTAGCTATTGCTTTATTAGCATTTGCTCTTTGTAAAACAATTTCCATACCAGAGTGTCCACCTAATAGTCCAGTAACTTCAACTAATAAACCTTGCTTGTCAGCTTCAACTTCTTTGTATTCAACAGGTAAACTAACAACACAAGTTTTACCACCAGCACAACTAACTAATAAGTATCCTTCCTCCTCGGAGTCCATATTTAGGATATATTGACCTTTAATTAAGCTAGGGTCTAATGCATCAGCACCATTCATACCATCTTCTTCATTAACAGTAACTAAAACTTCTAATGCTGGATGTTCTAAAGTGTTGTCTTCTAATATAGCCATACCCATAGCAACAGCTATACCATTGTCAGCTCCTAAAGTAGTTCCAGTAGCATATATCATGTCACCATCGATTCTTAATTTTATAGGGTCTTTAAGAAAATCATGTTCAACATTCTTTTCTTTTTCACAAACCATGTCCATGTGTCCTTGAAGAACTACGCCTGGACAATTCTCATATCCTTTTGTAGCAGGCTTTCTTATTATTATGTTTAAGCTTTCATCTTGAATAGTTTCAAGACCTAAATCTTTACCAAAGTTAAGTAAATAATCACTTATACCTTTTTCATTTCCAGAACCTCTAGGAATTTGAGATATTTTCTCAAAGTTTTTAAAAACATTTTCTGGTTTTAATCCTTCTAATACGTTTCCCATGACTTATGTTCCTCCTTAGTTTATCTATATAAGTAGCTATTCTTTAAAAACATGCTAAAACAAACTACTTTAAAAATATTAAAGAAGATTTTTTAACAGATTATATTACAAATAAAGCATGTTTATGTATAATATATAGATAGCTACATACATAGTATAATACAAAATATGTGTAAAATATATCTAAAAGAGAAAAAATATAATAATTTTAGAAATGAAAAAGAAATAAAACTTGCAGTTTTTATTGGAAATGCTTGAAAACATACATTTTTAAAATTAAATAAAAAAGTTAAAATATCGAGGATGGTGAATATAGAAAATGAATGAGAAATCGTTAAGAGTTCTAGAATACAATAAAATAATAGACTTATTAAAGAAGAAAGCCTCATCTTCTTTAGGTCTAAAATATATAGAAAGTTTAGTCCCAAATACTGATTTTATAGAAGTAAAATCTATGCTAGAAGAAACTAGTGAAGCTCAATCAATTATTATAAAGAGAGGTTCAGTAGGTTTGGAAGGTATCCATGATATAGAAGACAAAGTAAAGAGAGCGTATATAGGAGCATCTCTTGACCCAGGAAGTCTAATTATGATAGCAGATACTCTAAGAGTAGCTAGGAGATTGAAAAATAGTCTATCTAGCAGTGATGAAGAAGATTTCAATTATCCAATAATACAATCTCTATCAAATTCTCTATATGTGTATAAAGACATAGAAGACCAGATATACAATGCGATAATTAGTGAAGTAGAGATATCTGACAATGCCTCAAGTACACTTAGAGATATCAGAAGAAGAATATCTCAGAAAAATCAATCCATTAGGTCAAAACTAAATTCAATAATAAGTTCAACTACTTATCAAAAATACTTACAAGATGCCATAATTTCTCTAAGAGGTGATAGATTTGTAGTGCCTGTAAAAGCTGAATATAGGTCGCAAGTTGCTGGCATAGTACATGACCAGTCATCTTCTGGTGCGACACTTTTTATAGAGCCAATGACTATAGTAGAAATGAACAATGAATTGAGACAGTTGAAATTAGGAGAACAAGAAGAGATAGAAAGAATTTTATCGGAGCTTTCTGCTATGGTTGGAGAAGTGAGTGAACACTTAATTTCTAATCAGGAGATACTAGGAAGATTGGATTTTGCATTTTCAAAAGGAAAACTTTCGATACAAATGAGAGGTATAGAACCAACTTTAAATGAGGATAAATATTTAAATATAAAAAATGGAAGACATCCTTTGTTAGATAAGAAAAAAGTAGTAGCAAATACAATTTATTTAGGAAGAGACTTCCATACATTAGTAATAACAGGTCCAAACACAGGTGGTAAGACTGTTACAATAAAAACTGTGGGTCTATTTGCACTTATGACACAAAGTGGACTTCATATACCTGCTGATTATGGAAGTAGTATGTGTGTATATGATAATGTATTTGCAGATATAGGAGATGAACAAAGTATTGAGCAGAGTCTATCGACATTTTCATCTCATATGACGAATATAGTATCAATACTACAAAACGTAACAGCAGACTCTTTAGTTATATTTGACGAATTAGGAGCAGGGACAGACCCTGTTGAAGGAGCTGCCCTTGCAATAGCAGTATTAGAAGATATAAATTCTGTAGGAGCTAAATGTATAGCAACCACTCACTATAGTGAGCTTAAAAACTATGCTCTTACTAAATCTGGTGTAGAAAATGCAGCAGTTGAATTTGATATAGAAACATTAAGTCCAACATATAAACTACTTATAGGTGTTCCAGGAAAATCGAATGCTTTTGAGATTTCTAGAAAACTTGGACTAAGTGACTATGTAATTTCACGTGCTAAAGAATATATAAATACAGATAACATAGCTTTAGAAGATGTATTACAGAATGTTGAAAAGAATAGAATCAAAGCAGTAGAAGACAGAGAAGAAGCGGAAAGATTAAAAGAAGAGATTGAAAGACTAAAGGTAGAATATGATGAAAAGCTTGAAAAATTGATTAGCCAAAGAGATAAGATGGTTGAAAAAGCTAAGTCAGAAGCGTTTTCAATTATAAGACAAGCTAAAGAAGAAGTAGACATTATAATAAAGGAACTTAGAAATCTTGAACAGGAAAGAGCTTCAAAAGAAAAGAATCGTAAGATAGAAGAACTTAGAAAAGAATTGACTAGTTCTATGGGAAGTCTTCAACCAACAGTAAAAAGCATGATAGTTCCAAAGGTTTCAAATAAAGAGATAAAAGACCTAAAGCCAGGAGAAGAAGTCAAGGTAATAACTCTAAACCAAAATGGTAGTGTAGTGTCAGTGGATAAAAAGAGAAAAGAAGCAGTAGTGCAAATTGGTATAATGAAGATGACCCTACCTTTTAAATCTTTACAAAAAACTCGCAAGGATGTTTCAACAAATGTAACTAAATCAACAAGAAATATAATAAGGTCAAAATCTGGTAATATAAAAAATGAAGTTGACCTTAGAGGGTTAAATCTAGAAGAAGCTATAATGGAAGTTGAAAAATATCTTGACGATGCATATGTGGCAGGATTGGAATCTGTAACAGTAATACATGGAATTGGTACAGGAGTACTAAAAGCAGGACTACAAGATGTATTAAGAAGGAATAGACATGTAAAATCACAAAGAGGTGGTCAATATGGAGAAGGTGGAGCAGGAGTAACAATTGTTAAACTAAAATAATTTGTATGGGAGCACATTTTTATGATATTAGTATCTGCATGTTTAATAGGAATAAATTGTAAATATAGTGGCGATAATAATGAAAATGAAAAAGTTAAGGAATATTTAAAAGACAAAGAATTTACACTTGTATGCCCAGAACAGTTAGGTGGTCTATCTACACCAAGACCACCTGCTGAAATAGTCGATAATAAGGTAATTACCAAAGATAATAAGGATGTGACAGAAAACTTCGTAAAGGGTGCTAAAGAGACCTTAAAAATAGCAAAATTATATGTATGTAGCGAAGCAATATTAAAAGAAGGTAGTCCATCTTGTGGATGTAATTTAATTTATGATGGAAGTTTTTCTGGTAAAAAAATTTCAGGAAAAGGTGTCACAGCAAAACTACTTGAGGAAGAAGGCATAAAAGTTAAAAGTGAAAAAGATTTGTAGAAAACCAATACAGGAATAAAAAATTGCATGTAAAAATAGTATTTTTAATGTATGCAGAATTTGTATAAAAGGTACAATTTTTAAAGTACTTTATCACATAATGAAATACTTGAAAAAACACGAAATTTGATTTAACATAAAGAGATAAGCACAATATAAACCAGGTACAATGTAGAGAGGAGCAACAAGATGCAAGATTTCAAGGTAGCAATATCAAATTGCCTTAAAGAAAAAATAGAAGATTTATCGAAAGAAGAGATAGAGGCACTTATAGAAGTTCCACCAAACAAGGACATGGGTGACTATGCTTTTCCATGCTTTAAATTAGCTAAAGTGTTTAGAAAAGCTCCAAACATGATAGCAAATGAATTGGCAGAAAGTATAGAGCCAAGTGGAGAGATAACAAAGGTGATACAATTAGGCGGATATGTAAACTTTTTTGTAAATAAGTCTCAATTGGCAGAAACTGTAATCAAAAAAGTATTAGAGGAAAAAGAAAATTATGGTCATAGTGATTTTGGTAAAGATAAAACTGTAATAGTTGAGTATTCTTCTCCAAATATAGCAAAACCTTTCCATATAGGACATATAAGAACTACAGTGATAGGTAATGCCTTATATAAGATATATGACTCACAAGGATACAAGACTATAAGAATAAATCATTTAGGTGACTATGGAACTCAATTTGGTAAGTTAATAGTGGCCTTTAAAAAGTGGGGAGAAAAGGAAGTAGTAGAATCTAATCCAATTCCAGAATTACTAAAATTATATGTAAGATTCCACGATGAAGCTGAACAATATCCAGAAATGGAAGATGAAGCAAGAGCGTGGTTTACTAAATTAGAAAATGGTGATGAAGAAGCAAAAGAATTGTGGCAATGGTTTAGAGATGAGAGTTTAAAAGAATTTAATAGAGTGTATAAACTTTTAGATATAGAATTTGATTCTTTGGCAGGGGAAAGTTTCTATTCTGATAAGATGGGTAAAGTTATTGAGTTATTAGAAGAGAAAAATCTTCTAATAGAGTCTAAAGGTGCAAAGATTGTTGATTTAGAAGAATATAAAATGCCACCAGCACTTATTACTAAGAATGATGGTTCAACATTATATATGACAAGAGATTTAGCTGCTGCAATATATAGAAAAGAAACTTATAATTTTGACAAGTGTATATATGTAGTTGGTTCTCAACAAAACTTACATTTCCAACAATGGTTTAAAGTAATTGAGCTTATGGGATACGATTGGGCAAAAGATTTAGTTCATGTTGGGTTTGGTATGGTGGCTCTTGAAGAAGGGACTATGTCAACTAGAAAAGGAAGAGTAGTATTTTTAGAAGATGCTTTAAATCAAGCTATAGATAAGACTAAGGATATTATACTAGCTAAAAATCCAAATGCCAAAAATGTAGATGAAATATCTAAACAAGTAGGTGTTGGTGCAGTAGTATTCCAAGAATTGTCTAATAGTAGAATTAAAGATTACACATTCTCATGGGAAAGAACATTGAGCTTTGATGGTGAGACTGGACCATATGTTCAATATACACATGCTAGATGTTGTGCAGTTTTAAGAAAAGCAGAAGAAGAAATAACTTCTGATATAGATTATAGTCTATTAGCTGATGAAGATAGTGCAGAAGTTCTTAGAGTTATAGAATCATTTAATAAAAATATTTTACTTGCTCTAAAGAAAAATGAACCACATATAGTGACTAGATTTATGTTAGATTTGGCTCAAGCGTTTAATAAATTTTATCATGACAATCCAATTTTAGTAGAAAATTTGGAAATTAGAAAAGCTAGACTTGCATTAGTTCTAGCTACAAAACAAACTTTAGAAAATTCTCTGAAACTGTTGGGAATGCACGCTCCGGAAAGAATGTAATACGATAAAATGTTGAAATAAAAAGAATAAAATTGAACTTAGTACGCAATTTGTATAACTGTAAAATATAGGGATGTCGAAAACTGATGCTTTACATATAAAAAAGTAGTATCGTATAATAATATATAGATAGTAGATTACAATGATTTTTGTACACTACTATCCCCCTATATATGACAGCTTCTTAAACGGGCTGTCTCTTTTTTTTTAATAGCAAGATATTTAGATTCAATTTTTTAGAAAGGATATATTTATGAATGATGAATTACTAAAAAAAGTCTATACATCTTCTTTTAGTAGTGCAAGTAGGGCTCTTAAAGATTTAATTATAATAAATACGAAATCCTTAATAGATGATAAAACACAAAGATGTGTATATATAGACGAAAATAGACTGAGAGATGAACTTATTTACTATAGATTTTATGGAGAGAAAATAGGGAATATTAATTTTTTAAATATTTTATTACCATTAATTTTATCAAATACTAATATCCAAAAAAGTGAAGACGAGGTTGTTAGACTAATAAAAAAATATGTGAATTATTTTAAAAAAGAAGAATCTTTATTTGATTATTTATTAGGTTCTGTAGCGTATAATTCTGTTATGCACAATCTTATAAATAATAGTAAAATAGAATATGTCGAATTACTACAGAGTATCAAAGACAAGATAATAGGATTTTCTATAGAATTAGACAAATCAGATATTGTAAAGTTTCAGATGGCAAGGATTAAAGCAATACAATTAATTGATAAATATATTGATTCAAAGTTTGAAGAGTATGATGAAGAAAGTGTTCTATTAAACGTGTTAAACGTCTTATACGATGTATATATGGAAGATAGGATTGTAGAAAATGAAGGAATTAAGAGCATAAAAAAATCTATATTATCCATTTTGGGTGAAGATAGTGAATTAAATGAAGATAATATAGATTTTATTTTTTCTATGTCAGAATATGTTGTTAAATTGAGAAAATATAAAATTGGAGTCAAGGCATACAATAAAAAAATAGACCCAAGAAGTTTTATAAGACTTGAAGAAGGGAATACTTTAATAGACCCCATATTTAATCAAATAACAGTTATATCAAAAACTTTTAATGATAACATATTAAGCATAAAAATAAATTCTAAATCAGGTATTCATATATTGAAATTTAAAAAAGTTTAGGCTATCAGAGTGTGCTATTTTTCTCTAGATAATCCAAAAAATCTTTTTCCTTAGTGTCAGTTAAAAAACATAATTCCTTTACAATATTATTTCTAAGGTCGATGAAATCACTAATTTGAGTATTTTCATTAGTGTATTCAAGAGACTTTATAATAAGTAGTAGATCTCTTTTTGATAAAGAGTTGATAGATACTTTTTCAATTAATTCCATAAAAAACTTCCTTTCCTCACATTACTTGAAATTAATAAATTAATTATATAGATATTATTAAAACTTTACATATACTATTCTAACCTATAAGGGGTACAAAAAGACAGTATAATATTAAAAAGAGGTGAGAAATATTTGAAAATTTTATTAACAACATTAAATTCTAAGTTTATTCATACAAATTTAGCTATAAGATACCTAAAAGAATTTGTAAGAGATTTGATAGAAGTTGATATGAAAGAATATACGATAAATAATGATTTGGACTATATTTTGAAGGATATATACAAAAACGAGTATGATATAATATTATTCTCCACATATATTTGGAATGTGGGGGATATAGTTAAGCTTTGTGATAATCTAAAGAAAATTAGACCTAATACTAAAATAGCTTTGGGCGGACCAGAAGTTAGTTATGATAGTTATGAGGCAATGAAAAAGTACGATTTTGTGGATTATATACTTTATGGAGAAGGAGAATTAATTTTTAAAGACTTGGTACTTCATTTACAAGGTAAAAAAGACATAAATGATGTAAATGGACTTGTATATAGACAAGGCAATGAGATAATCGTGAATAAGCCAATGGAATTACTTCAAAACCTGGACGAGATTCCTAGTCCTTATGAAAATTTAAATCCAAAAGAATATGAAAATAGAATAGTGTATTATGAATCATCAAGAGGTTGTCCTTTTAACTGTCAGTACTGCTTATCATCCACTATTCCAGGTCTAAGATATTTTAGCTTAGATAGAATAAAGAGTGATTTAAAAGCTTTAATAGATGCAAGAGTATCACAGATAAAGTTTATTGATAGAACCTTTAATGCAAATAAAAAAGTGGCTATGGAAATTATGGATTTTCTTATGAAAAATGATAATGGATATACTACTTATCATTTTGAAGTTACAGCGTATTTGATAGATGATAAGATGCTTGAATTTTTAGCTGATTGTAAAGAAGGCCTTTTTCAGTTTGAAATAGGAGTGCAATCGACAAATGAAAAAACACTTGATGCAGTAGGTAGAAGGGATGATTTTAAAAAATTGTCTCATGTTGTTCAGACTGTAGCATCGTATAGAAATATACATCAGCACTTAGACTTAATTGCAGGGCTTCCTTATGAAGATTATAAGAGTTTTGAGAATTCCTTTAATGATGTATTTAATCTAGGTATAGAGCATCTACAATTAGGTTTTTTAAAGATGATTAAAGGTACAGGCATGAGAAAAGTGGCAGATGAACATGGTTTTAAATATAAAGATTATGCTCCATATGAATTTTTATATAATAATTATATAAGTTATGAGGAAACATTGAAGCTAAAGGATATAGAAGATATATTGGAGAGGTACTATAATTCTAAAAACTTTGTGTTGTCCATGAGATATATTATAGGTAGATTTTATAAACAAAGTCCTTTTAAATTCTTTGAGACTTTTGCTAAGTATTTTGATGAAAATGGATATTTTGATTTGGCACAAGGAAAGAATCAACTGTATAAAATATTGATGGATTTTTATAATGAAAATATAAATATGGATAATGATGTATTCAATGATATATTAAAGTATGACTATATATCACTTGGTAAAACATCGAATATACCACAGTTTTTTAATAAGTTAGATGTGGATGATTTTAAGAATAGATGCCATGTATTTTTACAGGATAATGGTAATTTATCAACATATTTACCTAGTTTTGTTGATAAGCCAGCTAAACATATAATAAAATATGTTCATTTCGAGCCATTTAAATTCAATGTTGTTGATTTAAAAAGTGATATAAATATAGAAATAAGAGAAGAAAAAAATGTAGTATTATTTGAATATGATGATAAAAAAGTATTTGAGAAATCTAAAACTCATAAAGTAGAGATTTAAATATTTAGGAGGGAAAAATGGATTTTAAAATAGAAAAATATTTGCTGAAAAAGGCAGAGGAACTAGCTTTTATTACTATAAAGCATGGTGGCGAGTTTAAATTAAAGAGCTATGATGTGCCAAAAGGTGGATTAGATGTACCTATAAAAAATGAGGTATTGGTAAAAGGAATAAAAGAAAAGACTGCTCAGGATAAGTTAAATTCAATGTCTATAGCAGATGCTATGATATATATAATTGGTATAGATAGTAAATTTAAAAACAATGGAGAATATGAAAAGTTTTTAAATGCTTTATCTGAAGATATTAATCTGGATTTAAAGGCATACATGGGATATATGTCAAGAAAATACTTTGAGATTGGGGAACATACAGATGCTTTAATATATATAAAAGCATTTATAACAATGTATCCAGATGATTTAGATGCCATGTATAATTATGCAATAGTTTGCCAAGAGATAGCAAAACAGTATCAAAAAGATATGGATGAGAAGGCAATGAATGCCTTTTTACTTGAAGCAATGGCCAAGCTTGAAAAGATAATTGATGTTGATGAGAGTTTTGCATTAGGTTATTACCATTTAGGTTACCATTACTATAATCAAGGTCAATATCTAAAGACTAAGCTAACTTGGGAAGATGCATTAAGACTTGGGCTAGATGCTGATTTGGTAGCTGAGATACAAGATAACTTAGGAAAGATGGACTTTAAAGTTCAGTATGAAGAAGGATATACACTTGTATTCCAAGGTAAATTTAAAGAAGGATTAGAGAAACTACTGCCATTAGAAGAAGAACATATGGATTGGTGGAACTTATTGTTCATGATAGCACTTGGATATAAGGGTATGGGCGAGATAGAACAGGCTGAGATGTATTTGGAGAAGATATTGATAATAAAGCCTGAGCAAGTGGATGCTATAGTGGAATTAGGGCTTTGTGAGGCTTATAAAAATAATTTAGATAAAGCAATAGAATATTTTGAACAAGCTGCTAAGATAAAGGAAGACCCAGAGATACTTTGTAATTTAGGGATGGCTTATTTAAATAATGGTGATATTGATGATGCAACTTATTATATAGAAAGAGCTTATGAATTGAATCCACAAGATGAGATTACAATTGCTTGTTTAAAAGAGCTTGGAATAAATAAGTAAGAATATTGTTAAGTTGTATTTGATTTTATTGGTTAGGCGGTATAACATTTATCATGTTATACCGTTTTTTATTTTTTACTTATTTTTCTTCAGATGTATTCAACGTGATAGAAGAAAAATCTTTTTGTATTTGAAGTAAAAATTTTTCTGATGCTTTTGAAAATATTTGATGTTTTTTCCATATAATATTTAATTTAGCTTCTAAAGGGGGATATAGAGGTCTAAAACAAAGATTACTATTTTCTGTAGTATTAACAAGTCTATCTAAACATAAAGCATAACCTAGCCCTTCTTCTACCATAAGAGAAGCATTATAAACTAAATTATATGTTGCAACAATATTTAGTTTTTCAGTACTATCTTCAAGCCATTTAGAGATTGCTTTATCAACTAGTGTTTGTCTTGAAATAATAAGTGGTATATTACATAAATCTTTTGGATTTATCGCATTTTGTGAGGCAAGGACACTGTCTTTATGTATTAGTAAGCCCCAAACATCAGTAGCAGGGATTTGTATGTAATCATACTTCTGTATATTTGCAGGTTCAATTAAAATACCAAAATCAAGAAGTCCTTTGTCTAATTTTTCAGTTACATCATCAGCATTTCCACTAAAAAGGTGGTATCTTACATTAGGGTATTTTTTATGAAAATGATATGCAGTTCTAGCTATAAGTCGCATAGCCTCAGTTTCTCCACCACCTATATATATATCACCACTAATAATTTCATTGGGATTATCAAATTCCAATTCTACCTTATCAACTAATGATATAATTTCCTCTGCTCTTTTATGTAAAAGTCTACCTTCATTTGTTAAGGAAACTTTTCTATTTCCTCTAACCAATAATTTAACTCCCAACTCTTCTTCAAGTTCTATAATCTGTCTAGAAAGTGTTGGTTGTGTTATATGTAAAAAGGTTGCTGCACCAGATATACTTTCCTCTCTTGCGATTGCTAAAAAATATCTTAATACTCTTAATTCCATAGTTAATCATCCTTTACTAACTTATTTATTATATAATTATATCAATTTTTATGCCTTTTAAGTATATGTAAGTATTTAATATAGGTATTTGATATAAAAAAATTAGTATATTACACTAAAAGTAGTAATCATATTACTTATAAAATTAATTAAGTTAATTTTTATTAAAATGTTATTTAGAAAATACAAATAAACTAAAATGTATATTGAAAGGATGTATAAAATGAATATCAATGAATTTTTAAAGCATGTGAATCAAAGAAAACCTGTTTCTAGTGAATCAGAAATACATGAATTTATGGTTAAGTTAAGTAATGAGGCAATGAAAATCACAAGCAGGCTAAATTCCTCTTATCATGAACCAGAAGAAGTGCGTAGTTTATTTTCTGAGTTGATTGGAAAGAAAGTAGATGAATCATTTTTTATGTTTCCACCATTTTATACAGATTGTGGAAAGAATATTACCATAGGAAAAAATGTTTTTATAAACAGCAGTTGTCATTTTCAAGACCAAGGAGGTATTGAGATTGGAGATAATACTCAAATAGGGCATAATGTGGTATTGGCTACACTTAACCATGGTATTATGCCAGATAAACGCAGTACAACCTATCCTTCTCCAATCATAATAGGAAAAAATGTATGGATTGGTGCTAATGTAACTATTGTTTCAGGGGTTACTATTGGCGATAATGCAATTATTGCTGCTGGAGCAGTTGTAACCAAAAATGTTGCAGAAAATACTATTGTAGGTGGTGTTCCCGCAAAGCTTTTAAGGGTTATTGATTAAATCCCAGAATAAAATATTAAACTATTATTTAGTTATACAAATTTTTTATAACATAAAAAATAAATTGAGAAAAGGTATAGCAAATATGGTATTATTTAGTTAAATATATATAAGGGAGGGGTTACTTTTGATAAAAAAATTAGATGATATTTTAGAGCAACTTAAGGGAGGAGAGAAAATAGTACTTTCTGTAGCAGCAGCTCATGACAAAGAGGTTTTGATGGCAATAAAGGATGCTGTAGAGAGAAATATAATTACTCCTATATTAGTTGGAAATGAAGAAAAGATAAGAGATATATCAAAAGAAATAGGATTTGATTTAAATGGTATCAAAATAGTGGATAAGGATGATATCAAAGATTGTGCAGAAATAGCAGTTAAACTAGTATCAAGTAAAGAAGCTGATTTTGTAATGAAAGGATTATTAGATACATCAGTTATCTTAAAAGAGGTGTTAAATAAAGACTATGGTCTTAGAACTGATAGTTTATTAAGTCATGTAATGGTATATGAGTTAGAAAGATACCATAAATTACTTATAACTACAGATGGAGGTATGAACATAGCTCCTGATTATGAGCAAAAGGCAAAAATATTAAAAAATTCAATAAAGGCCGCAAAAGCTTTAGGTATGGAAACTGTAAAAGTTGCATGCTTAGCAGCTAAAGAAAAAGTAAATCCTAAGATGCAAGCAACTGTAGATGCAGATATGTTAGCAAAAGCTTGTAAAGAAGGAGAGTTTGGAGAGAATGTAATTGTAGAAGGACCTTTAGCTTTTGATTTAGCTGTTTCAAAAGAAGCTAGTGAAATAAAAGGATTTAAGAGTGAAGTATCTGGTGATGTAGATATTATGTTGGTTCCAACAATTGAGGTTGGTAATGGAATAGGGAAAGCCTTTACATATATGGCGGACTCTAAATCAGCAGGTATAATTATGGGTGCAAAAGCTCCTATAGTTTTAGTATCAAGAGCCGATTCACATGAATCTAAATTATATTCTATTGCATATGGTGCTATTGTGGCTAAGAGTATGAAATAAAATCAAGAGTATGAAATAAATGAATAAAAATAGAAAAAACAGTCAAAATGTCTAAATTAATGCAATATTAAAAAAATTTTATATAAAAAATAATTATGGCTTCAAATGAATATATACAAATGTTCAATTTGAAGCTATAATTAATATTAAAGTAGGAAAAATAAAAAAATTCAAAAAAATTAGTCCAAAAAATGCTATTCTAAGAAATTTTTACTAATTAAGTTTAGGGAGTAAAAATCTGTAACAAGTCTAAAAGTAATGAAAAATAATAAATACACAATCAACATATAAAAACGAAAAAATGACTAGAAATAATTCAAACTTGATTTAAAAAAAATCAAAACATAATTTAATTAAACTAAAGTATCAAAAAATAGGTTTAAGTATTAAAAAATAGCCAAAAACAGTAAGTAAAATTAACTTAAATTAGGTACCAAAAATTAAATTTTTATGTATTATCTAATTTTGTTAAAAAAATATTTAAATCTAAAGCAAAGTGTTGGAAATTAGTATATAATCAACTTAGAAAGCATTTATTTTATTATTTTATGACATGAAGTCAGTCACCTGGGGGATTTTAAAAATCAAAAAAAGGGGATAGGAATATGGATGAAAAAATGTTAACAATTGATTTAAACAGCCAGAAGATGATAGCAAAAGCTAGAGAAGAAGGCGTAGAAACAATGTATGATAGAAAAGAAGGCTTCAAGGCACAATGTGGTTTTGGTCTTCAAGGTGTTTGCTGTAGAATATGTGGAATGGGACCATGTAGAATAAGTCCTAAGACTCCAAGAGGGTTATGTGGAGCAGATGAACACACTATAGTAGGTAGAAACTTTGCAAGAATGGTTGCTGGTGGGACAGCTGCCCATTCAGACCATGCTAGAGATATTGCACATACATTAGCATTAGCTGATCCAAATGGAAACTATAAAATAAGAGATGAAGCTAAGTTAATAACTTTAGCTAAAGAATGGGATGTAGAGACAGAAGGTAGAGATATCTATGATGTAGCACATGAAGTGGCAGAAATTGCATTAATGGAGTTTGGGAAGCCTTTTGGAACATTAAGATTTATAAAAAATGCACCAGAACCAAGACAAAAAATATGGAAAGAATACGCTATAGAACCAAGAGCTATAGATAGAGAAATTGCAACAATAATGCACTCTACTCATATAGGATGTACTGGTGATATAGATAGTTTAATACACATGAGTCTTAGAACTTCTATGGCTGATGGTTGGGGAGGTTCTATGATAGGTACTCGTCTAAGCGATATCTTATTTGGAACTCCAGTGCCAAGAAGAACAGAGGCTAACTTAGCAGTATTAGAAGAAAATAAAGTTAATATAATATTACATGGACATGAGCCAGCATTATCTGAAATGATAGTTTTAGCTTCAGAAGAGCCAGACTTAGTAGCTTTAGCTAAAGAAGTTGGAGCTGATGGAATAAACTTAGCTGGTATGTGTTGTACAGGTAATGAGATTACAATGAGACATGGTGTAAGAATAGCAGGAGACTTCCATCAACAAGAACTTGCAATAATAACTGGAGCAGTAGAAGCTGTAATAGTTGACGTTCAATGTATATTCCCTGCATTAGCTAGAGTTGCAGATTGTTACCATACTAAATTTGTAACAACTTCTCCAAAAGCTAAAATAACAGGTTCAACTTATATTGAATTTAGAGAAGAACAAGCACTTGATGATGCTAAAGCAATAGTTAAAGAAGCTATTTTAAACTTTAAAAATAGAGATAAATCAAAAGTACTTATACCTGAATTAAAATCAGGGGCAACAGTTGGGTATAGTGTAGAAGCAGTAGTAAACCAATTAGATAGAGTTGTAAACTCTCATATAGACCCAGCAGGAACAGTTAAGCCATTAACAGACTGTTTAAAATCTGGAGTATTAAGAGGAGCAGCTGGTGTAGTTGGATGTAACAATGCTAAAGGAGTTTCAAATGAGGCTCACGTAACAATAATGAAAGAATTAATTAAAAATGACATAATAGTAGTTACTACAGGATGTGGTGCTTCAGCAGCAGCTAAATTTGGTTTAATGGAAACTGATGCAGCAGAAAAATATGCAGGTAAAGGTCTTGCAACTGTTTGTAAACTAGTAGGAATCCCACCAGTACTACATATGGGTTCTTGCGTTGATATAAGCCGTATATTAGATTTAGTTGGAGCAGCAGCTAATTACTTAGATATGGATATGTGTGACCTTCCAGTTGTAGGTATAGCTCCAGAGTGGATGTCAGAGAAAGCGGTTGCTATAGGATGTTATGTTGTAGCTTCTGGTATAGACACTTATTTAGGAATAATGCCTCCAATAACTGGTTCTTCAAGAGCAGTAGACATATTAACTAGCGAATTAAAAGATAAAGTTGGAGCGACATTTACTGTAAATACTAATCCAAAAGAATTAGCAGCTACAATAATAGAGGATATAGAGAAAAAACGTGTTCACTTTGAAGCATTAGTTGAAGAAAAAATGGCAGAAAAGGCTGAAGCTTAAGAGAGATAGAAACCATAGAAAAAACGATTTTATAAGAAATTTTATGGATGAATAAAGTCAAATGTTAAGGCAAAGAACATCGAAATATAACGAATATACTGAATAAATAAAATATAAACAATATAATGAAGAATAATAAAACTATACATGCTGCTTTGAAAAGCTAGTAAGGTAAATGTAATTGGTTCCTGTAAGGACTAGCTGTAGTTTATTTTTAGTGTACAAAAAATAAACAACTATAAAATTAACTGCATAAAAAGCAAATAGTAATAAAGGTGGTAGGGATTATGAAGATAGCAATAACAGGTAAAGGTGGAGTAGGTAAAACGACTTTTTCTTCAATGCTCTCTAGAATGTTTGCTGAAGACGGATACAGAGTTGTTGCTGTTGACGCTGACCCAGATGCTAATTTAGCTTTAGCACTAGGTTTTCCAAAAGAAGTATATGAATCAATAGTACCTATATCAGAAATGAAAAAATTAGTTTCAGATAGAACAGCTGCTTCTGTAGGTTCATTTGGAAAAATGTTTAAGATGAATCCTAAAGTTGACGATATCCCTGAAAATTTCTGTAAAGAATATAATGGAGTAAGATTACTTACATTAGGGACAGTAGATTCTGGTGGCACTGGATGTGTATGTCCAGAGCATGTTCTTTTAAAAAGATTATGTTCACATTTAATACTACAAAATAAAGATGTAGTTGTTATGGATATGGAAGCGGGAATTGAACACTTAGGAAGAGGAACAGCCCAAGGTGTAGATGCTTTTATAGTAGTTGTAGAACCAGGAGAAAGAAGTTTACAGACTTATAGAAAAGTAAAAAAACTTGGACATGATATAGGAGTAAATAAGGTATTTGTTGTAGGAAATAAAATTAGAAACAAAGAAGATGAAGAATTTATAATCAAAAACTTAGAAGATGGAGAATCTTTAGGATTTATTTATTACAATCAAGATGTTATAGATTCTGATAGAGCAAATCAATCTCCATATGATTCTAGTGAAACAACAAAAGCACAAATTAAAGCAATAAAAGATAAATTAATGTCACTTAAAGATAAATAGAATTTTGATTTGGGATTTTTAGGTTGGTTAAAGGTTAGACATAGGTAATAGATAGGTAATAAATAAGTAATTAGATAAATAACTAGCTATTAAGTTTGAATATTTTAATAGCTTAGTAGCTAGTTTTTAAGCAATTTTACATGTATAATTATCTTATAAAATATAATTTTTACATATTAATACAATTTTTACAAAAATTATATTTTAAATCTATTTAGGTTGTGGGAGGAGATTCAGTTATGGGATTTAAATCTGATATTGAAATAGCTCAAGAAGCTAAACCTCAAGATATTAGAGAGGTTGCAAAAAAATTAGGACTAGGTGAAGATGATGTAGAACTTTATGGTAAATACAAAGCCAAAGTTGACTACAATCTACTAAAAAGAGACACTGGTAAAAAAGCTAAGTTAATATTAACTACAGCTATAAACCCAACTCCAGCAGGTGAAGGAAAAACTACTACTACTATAGGTGTAGCTGATGCATTTGCAAAATTAGATAAAAATGTATTAGTTGCTTTAAGAGAACCATCTCTAGGACCAGTATTTGGTGTTAAAGGTGGAGCAGCTGGTGGAGGATATGCACAAGTTGTTCCTATGGAAGATATAAACTTACACTTTACAGGTGATTTCCATGCTATAGGAGCTGCTAATAACCTTTTAGCTGCTATGCTTGATAACCATATTCACCAAGGAAATGCTCTTAGAATAGACCCTAAGAAAATAACTTGGAGAAGATGTGTAGACATGAACGATAGACAACTTAGAAATATCGTTGATGGTATGGGTAAAAAAGGTGATGGAGCAGTTAGACAAGACGGATTTGATATAACTGTTGCTTCTGAGATAATGGCAGCATTCTGTTTGGCAAGTGATATATCTGACTTAAAAGAAAGATTAGGAAACATAATAGTAGGATATAGCTATGAGGGTGACCCTGTAACAGCTAGACAATTAAAAGCTAATGGTGCTATGGCTGCATTATTAAAAGATGCTTTAAAACCAAACTTAGTTCAAACTCTTGAAGGAACACCATCATTTGTACATGGTGGACCATTCGCAAATATCGCTCATGGATGTAACTCTGTTATAGCTACAAGAATGGCTATGCACTTTGCAGACTATGTAATAACTGAGGCTGGTTTCGGTGCTGACCTTGGAGCAGAAAAATTCTTAGATATAAAATGTAGAATGGCAAACTTAAAACCAGATGCTGTTATAATAGTTGCTACTGTAAGAGCATTAAAATACAATGGTGGAGTTGCTAAAGCAGACTTAAATAACGAAAACCTAGAAGCTCTTGAAAAAGGACTTCCAAACTTATTAAAACATGTTGAAAACATAACTCAAGTATATGGATTACCAGCAGTTGTTGCAATAAACAGATTCCCACTTGACACTGAAGCTGAACTTAAACTTGTTGAAGACAAGTGTAAAGAGTTAGGTGTAAATGTTGCTCTTTCTGAAGTATGGGCAAAAGGTGGAGAAGGTGGAGTTGCAGTAGCTAAAGAAGTTCTAAGATTATTAGATGAAGAAGAAAATAACTTTAGATTCTGCTATGAAGATGATTTATCTATAAAAGACAAGATAAATGCTATAGCTACTAAGATTTATGGAGCAGATGGTGTAGATTATACTCCAGAAGCTGATAAAGAAATAGCTAACTTAGAAAAACTTGGATTTACTAAGGTTCCAGTATGTATGGCTAAGACTCAGTATTCTTTAACTGATGACCAAACTAAATTAGGTAGACCAACAGGATTTAGAATAACTGTAAGACAAGCAGCAATCTCAGCAGGAGCTGGATTTATAGTTGCACTTACTGGAGAAATCATGAAGATGCCAGGATTACCAAAAGTTCCAGCAGCAGAAAAAATAGATGTTGATGAAAATGGAGTAATAGCTGGATTATTCTAAGCACATTAATTTATAAATAAAGAGTAGGAGATATCTTAAAATAGTTCGTAAAATATCTCGAATAATTTGAGATATTTTCCTACATCCTTTTAAGGAGGATTATCATGAAAATAGCAGATAAAACTTGTGTTGATTTTGTAGAGGTACTATCTTCTAAAGAAGCAGTACCAGGTGGCGGTGGAGCTGCTGCACTAGTTGGTGCAATTGGTATGGCTCTAGGCAGTATGGTATGTAATCTTACAATAGGAAAGAAAAAGTATGCTGAGTATGAAGAAAGCGTAAAAGAGATATTAAGTAAAGCTGGAAAACTAGAAAAAGATTTGTTAAAAATGATAGATGATGATGCAGAATGTTTCTTACCATTATCAAAAGCTTATGGGCTTCCTAAAGAAACAGAAGAAGAAAAAAGAATAAAAGCAGAGACAATGGAAAAAGCGCTTAAAGTTGCTTGTGAAGTACCATTAAATATAGTAAGAGTTTGCTATGAAGCTATTAAGTTACATGAAGATTTAGTTGATAAAGGTTCAAGACTTGCTATAAGCGATGTTGGTGTAGGAGTTCAATGTCTAAGAGCTGCTATACTTGGTGGACAATTAAATGTAGTTATAAATATAAATTCTATACAAGACAAGGAATATGTTGATAAAGTAAAAACAGAAGTAGATAAATTAGTTGAAGAAGGCGTAAAAACTTGTGATGAAGTTTATGCTAAGGTTGAAAAAGCTCTTGGAAAATAATTTTTAAATGACGAAAGTAAATACTATGTTGTTAATATGTAGTATATAGAATAAATTAATTTAAGTTTGCTTGTAGGGGAGTTGTGAATATATGGAAGGAATGTCAACTAAAGGACAAATTATAAAAGGAAAACCTGTAGCTGATAAGATTAGTGAAGAGTTAATAAAAGAAGTTGAGTTATTAGTTAAAGAAGGTATAAATCCTAAACTAACAATAGTTAGAGTTGGAGCAAGAAGTGACGATTTATCATATGAAAGAGGCGCATTAAAAAGATGTCAAAACATTGGTATAACAACAGAAGTGTTAGAGTTAGCTGAAGATATAACTCAAGAAGAATACATTGATGTATTAAAGAGAGTTAATGATGACAAAAATGTTAATGGTATATTATGTTTTAGACCTCTTCCAAAACACTTAAATGAAGAAGTTATAAAATATGTTATTGCACCAGAAAAAGATGTAGACTGTTTTAGTCCAATAAACTCTGCTAAAGTCATGGAAGGTGATAAGAGTGGATTCCCACCATGTACTCCTACAGCAGTAGTAGAAATATTAAAACATTATAATGTTGATTTAAAAGGAAGTAAGGTAACAGTTCTTGGAAGATCAATGGTTGTTGGGAAGCCAGTATCAATGCTTTTATTAAGTGAACATGCAACTGTTACAATATGTCACTCAAAGACTAAAAATTTATCAGGTGTAGCAGCAGACGCGGATGTATTAATAGCAGCTATTGGTAGAGCTAAGATGGTTGATGAAACTTTTGTTAAAGATGGGGCAGTAGTTATAGACGTTGGTATAAATGTTGATGAAGAAGGAAATTTATGTGGAGATGTTGATACAAATGCAGTTTTAGATAAAGTATCAATGATAACTCCAGTTCCAGCAGGGGTTGGTTCAGTTACAACATCTATACTTGCAAAACATGTAGTTAAAGCTTGTAAATTACAAAATAATAAATAGATATATATAAGTGGAAGGTTTAGGGGGGAAGTAGATATGATAATTTCTGAAAATAAACCATTAGAAGAAGTACTAGGGTACTTAAAGAATTTTGACAAGCTAGTTTTAGTGGGTTGTAATCAATGTGCAGCGACTTGTAAAAGTGGTGGAGAAGAAGAAGTTCTAAAAATGAAAGAAACTCTTGAAGGTGAAGGCAAAAAAATCTTAGGATATGTAATGCTTGACCCTGCTTGTAACCTTTTAAAGTCTAAAAAGGATTTAAAGGCTCTAAAAGAAGAGACTAAAGAAGCTGATGCAGTTTTATCTTTAGCATGTGGAGATGGTACACAGACAATAGTTAAGAACCTAAAAGATAAACCAGTTTATCCAGCGAACAATACTTTGTTCATAGGGGAAGTACAAAGGGTTGGAGAATACGAAGAAGCTTGTAAAGCTTGTGGAGACTGCGAACTTGGTTGGACAGGTGGGATATGTCCAGTAACTATGTGTGCTAAAGGTCTTATGAATGGAGCTTGTGGTGGAGCTAAAAATGGTAAGTGTGAAGTAAATGCAGAGAATGATTGTGCTTGGATAAAGATATATGAAAGATTAGAATCTATAGGACAAATAGGCAACTTAGCAGAAATAAGACCACCAAAAGACTATTCTAAGCAAAATAATCCAAGAAGTTTAAGTGCAAAGAAAAAGAAAGAAGCAGCAGCAAATTCATAAAAGTTTTTTTTAGAAGGTTAAAAGGGGGATTAGAGATGAGCTTATTAAGAGAAACATTAGAAAGTGGAAAATTTGCAGTTACTACTGAAATGGCTCCTCCAAAAGGGACTGACCTTTCACATTTAATAGAATGTGCAAAGCCATTAGTTGGAAGGGTTCATGCAGCAAATGTAACAGACTTTCAATCAGCAGTTATGAGAGCAACTTCTCTTGCTACATGTAAATTACTAAAAGATGCTGGATTAGAGCCAGTTATTCAAATAACAGGGAGAGATAGAAATAGAATAGCTATACAAGGGGAAATGTTGTCAGCAGGTGTATTTGGGATAAACAATCTGTTGGCACTAACAGGAGACCATACTAGCGTAGGAGACCATCCACAAGCTAAGGGAGTCTTTGATTTAGACTCTGTAGGGATACTTCAAACTGCTGAGACTTTAATGGCAGGTACGGACATGGCTGGTAATAAATTAAAGGGTTCTCCAGATTTTTATCTAGGAGCATCAGTAACTCCAGAATATTCTCCAATAGAAGTTCAATTATTAAAAATGCAAAAGAAAATAAAAGCAGGAGCTAAATTTTTCCAAACTCAAGCACTTTATGACATAAATACAATGAGAAAGTTTAGAGAATTAACAAGGGATATGGATTGCAAGGTATTAGCAGGGATAGTACCTTTAAAATCACCAGGAATGGCCAAATTTATGACTGCAAATGTACCAGGAATATTTGTTCCAGATGAACAAATCGAAAGATTAAGAGCAGTTGGAAAAGAAAACTGGGTAAGTGAAGGAATAAAAATGGCAGGAGAACTTATCAAACAATTAAAAGAAGAAGATTTATGTGATGGTGTTCATATAATGGCAATTGGGGCAGAAGAGAATATACCTGCTATACTAGATGCCGCAGGTTTATAGTATTGTAATATTATAGATTATATAAGGTTTGGGGGAATTAAGGATGAAGATAGTAGTAGTAGGTGGTGGACCAGGTGGATATGTAGCAGCTATAAAAGCTTCTATGCTTGGTGCAGAGGTAACAGTTATTGAAAAAAGAAGAGTTGGAGGAACTTGTTTAAATGCAGGATGTATACCAACTAAAGCACTTCTTGCTTCTTCTGGAGTATTAAACACTGTAAGAGAAGCAAAAGATTTTGGTATAGAAATAGATGGAACAGTTACACCAAACTTCACTGCCATAATGGAAAGAAAAAATAAAGTTGTAAATCAATTAATAAGTGGTATAGAATTCCTATTTGAAAAAAGAGGAGTAAAACTAGTTAATGGTTTTGGAAAATTAATTGATAAGAATACTATAGAGGTAACAAAAGAAGATGGAACAGTAGAGACTATAAAAGCTGACAAGATAATACTAGCAAATGGTTCTGTTCCAGTTGTACCAAGAATGTTCCCATATGATGGAAAAATAGTAATAACTAGTGATGAAGTTCTTGGACTTGAAGAGATACCTGAATCTATGTTAATAGTAGGTGGTGGAGTTATAGGATGTGAAATAGGGCAGTTCTTTAGAGCCTTAGGAACAGAAGTAACTATAGTTGAGATGGTTGACCAAATACTATTAAATGAAGATAAAGATGTAGCTAAACAACTGCTTAGACAATTTAAGAAAGATAAAATTAAAGTTATCACAGGTATTGGAGTACAAACTTGTGAAGTAGTTGATGGCAAAGCTGTTGCAACTCTTTCTAATGGAAAGGTTATAGAAGCACAATATGCACTAGTATGTGTTGGTAGAAGACCTAACCTTGATAATTCTGGAGTAGAAGATATAGGAATTGAAATGGAAAGAGGAAAAGTAGTAGTTAATGAGCATCTTGAAACTAATGTAGAAGGTATATACGCAATAGGTGATATAATAGATACTCCTTTCTTAGCACATGTTGCTTCTAAGGAAGGTATCGTAGCAGTTGAAAATGCCTTAGGTAAGACTAAAGTAGTAGATTATAGAGCAATTCCAAGATGTGTTTATACAGAGCCTGAAGTTGCTGGTGTTGGTAAAACTGAAAAGCAACTTGAAGCTGAAGGTGTAGAATACAATGTAGGTCAATTTGACTTTAGAGGTCTTGGAAAAGCACAAGCTATAGGACATTTCCAAGGATTTGTAAAGATTATAGCTGATAAAGAAACAGATAAAATAATAGGTGCAGCAGTAGTAGGACCTCATGCTACAGATTTATTAACTGAGTTGTCACTAGCTGTTCATCTAGGATTAACAGTAGAACAAGTAGGGGATGCAATACATCCACATCCAAGTTTATCAGAAGGACTAATGGAAGCTCTTCATGATGTACATGGTGAATGTGTTCATTCTGTACCTAAATTATAATACGTAAACAGAGTACATAAGGCTCTGTGGCTGATTTAAGGGGGAAGTCTTAAAATGGGATACAATATAGCTGTTGCAGGAAAAGGTGGAACTGGTAAAACAAGTCTCACAGGGCTTTTGATTGATTATTTGGTTAAGGACAATAAGGGACCAGTATTAGTTGTAGATGCTGATGCTAATGCTAACATAAATGAAGTATTAGGTATCGAAGTTGAAGCAACGATAGGAGAAATAAGAGAAGAAGTAAATCAAAGAGAAAAGTTAGGCAATGCATTCCCTGGTGGTATGACAAAAGCACAATATCTACAATTTAGATTGAACTCTATAATTGAAGAAGGCGAAGGATATGACTTATTAGTAATGGGTAGATCAGAAGGTGAAGGATGTTACTGTTTTGTAAATGGAATACTTAGAGAACAAGTAAATAAAATATCTGGTCATTACAAATACTTAGTCATGGACAACGAAGCTGGTATGGAACATCTAAGTAGAAAAGTCACTAGACATGTTGATACACTTTTATTGGTTAGTGATTGCTCAAGACGTAGCATACAAGCTGTTGCTAGAATAAGAGATTTAGCTGAGGAACTAAAGTTAAATGTTGGAAGAATACTTCTAATTGTAAATAAAGTTCCAAATGGGGTTATGAATGATGGTGTTAAAGAAGAAATTGAAAAACATAACCTAGAGTTAATCGGTGTTGTACCTATGGATGAATTGATATATGAATATGATTCTACAGGTATTCCTTTAGTTAATTTACCTGAAGATTCAAAATCTAAAGTGGCTATGAAAGAGATTTTTGCTAAATTAGAATTAAAATAGGTTTAAGGGGGAAAAAAATATGGCATTTAAAATGTCTACTCAAAAATATTCTGGAAAAATATCAGAAGTTGAAGTAGGAATAGGGGAAAAGGCAATTAAATTAGGTGGGGAAAATGTATTACCTTTTTATAGTTTTGATGGAGAAGTAGGGCATTCTCCAAAAATAGGTATAGAAATATCAGACGTTTATCCTGAAAGCTGGACTGATTCATATAAAGAGTTATACAAAGATGTAGCTAAGTGTCCGGTAGAATGGGCTAAATATGTTGAAGCTAATACACAAGCAGACTTTATTTGCTTAAAATTTGATGGTTCTGACCCAAATGGATTAGATAAGTCAGTTGATGAATGTGCTGATGTAGCTAAAGCAGTAATTGAAGCAATAGAATTACCTTTAGTTGTAGCAGGTTCAGGAAATCATGAAAAAGATGGTAAATTGTTTGAAAAATTAGCTCAAACATTAGATGGGCATAACTGCTTATTTATGTCAGCAGTAGAAGATAACTACAAAGGAGTAGGAGCATCAGCTGGTATGGCTTATGCACACAAAGTTGGAGCTGAATCTTCTGTTGATATAAACCTAGCTAAACAATTAAACGTACTGTTAACTCAATTAGGCGTTAAAGGTGAAAATATAGTTATGAATGTTGGATGTTCAGCAGTTGGTTATGGATATGAGTATGTTGCATCTACTATGGATAGAATTAGACTTGCAGCATTTGGTCAAAATGATAAGACATTACAAATGCCTATCATAACACCAGTAGCTTTTGAAGTAGGTCATGTTAAAGAAGCTATAGCTCCAATAGAAGATGAGCCAGATTGGGGTTGTCCAGAAGAAAGAACTATAGCAATGGAAGTTTCAACTGCAGCAAGTGTTTTAGTAGGTGGTTCAAACGCAGTTATACTTCGTCATCCAAAATCAATAGAAACTATAAAAGAATTGGTTAACGCATTAGCTTAATTAAATTGTTAAGGTTAGGGGGAAAAAATAATGGCATTAAAAGCTTTAGATATATTTAAATTAACACCAAAGAAAAACTGTAAGGATTGTGGATTCCCAACTTGTATGGCTTTCTCTATGAAGGTTGCTTCAGGAGCTGTAGAAGTAGGTAAATGCCCACACATGTCTGATGACGCTATAGCGAAATTATCAGAAGCTACAGCACCTTTAATGAAAGCTTTAAAAGTTGGTACTGGTGCATCTGAATATGAACTAGGTGGAGAAACAGTATTATTTAGACATGAAAAAACATTAGTAAGTAGAAATAGATATGCAGTTTCATTCTGTACTTGTATGAGTGATGAGGCAGTAGATTCTAAAATAGCTAACATGAAAAAAGTTGACTATGTAAGAATTGGTGAACAAATGAAAGTTGAAATGGTTGTTTTAGAGTACTGTGGAGATAAAGATGCATACTTAAAATTAATAGATAAGATAAAAGGCAGTGGATTAGAAGTAGCTTACATTTTAGCTTGTGATGATGCGCAAGTAGTTAAAGAAGCTGCTGAAGTATTAAAAGATGCTAGACCAATGGTATATGGAGCAACTAAAGAGAACTACAAAGATATGATAGAAGTAGTTAAAGGAGCAAGTTTACCATTAGGTGTAAAAGCTGGTAGCCTAGAAGAATTATATGAAACAGTTGAATTAGTTCAAGCTGCTGGATATAAAGAATTAGTATTAGATGTAACTGGAGAAAACATAAAAGATACTTACACTAATGCTATACAAGTTAGAAGAATAGCTTTAAAAGAGCAAGATAGAACATTTGGATATCCTTCAATAGTATTTGCAAATAGATTATCTAATTCTAACCCTATGATGGAAATTGCCTTATCATCAATATTTACTATAAAATACGGTTCTATAATAGTAATAGATGATATCAGTTACGCTAAGGCATTACCATTATTTGCACTAAGACAAAATATATACACTGACCCACAAAGACCAATGAGAGTTGAACCAAAGATTTACCCAATCAATAACCCAGATGAAAATTCTCCAGTATTAGTTACTGTTGACTTTGCATTAACTTACTTCATAGTTGCTGGAGACATAGAAAGATCAAAAGTTCCAGTATGGTTAGTAATACCAGATGCAGGTGGATATTCAGTTCTTACATCTTGGGCTGCTGGTAAATTTGGTGGAAATTCAATCTCTGCTTTCATTAAAGAAAGTAAAGTAGAAGAAGTAACTAATTGTAAAGACCTTATCATTCCAGGAAAAGTTGCAGTACTTAAAGGTGATATAGAAGACAACTTACCAGGATGGAGTGTAGTTATAGGACCAGAAGAATCTATGGAATTACCTAAGTTCTTAAAAGGATACCAAGAAAAAGCATGCCAAACAAACTAATAAAATATTAACTAACTATTAATATTAAATTTAAAGGGGGACATTATAAATGGAAAAATTTATGATTATAGGTGAAAGAATACACTGTATCTCACCTTCAATAAGAAAGGCATTAGCAGAAAGAGATCCAGCTCCAATATTAAAAAGAGCAAAAGAACAATTAGAAGCAGGAGCACATTATATAGATTTCAACATAGGACCTGCTGAAAGAGATGGCGAAGAAATAATGACATGGGGAATCAAATTACTTCAATCTGAGTTCAACAATGTTCCTATAGCTCTAGATACAGCTAATAAAAAAGCTATCGAAGCTGGACTTAAAGTTTATGATAGAACTAATGCAAAACCAATAATAAACTCTGCTGATGCTGGCTCAAGATTTGATTTAATAGATATAGCAGCTGAATATGAATCAATGGTTATAGGTTTATGTGCAAAAGAAGGTATCCCAAGAGATAATGATGAGCGTATGGCTTACTGCCAAGAAATATTAGAAAAAGGCTTAATGTTAGGAATGGAACCAACTGATATATTATTCGACCCATTATGCTTAGTTATAAAAGGTATGCAAGAAAAACAAGTAGAAGTTTTAGAAGCTATAAAAATGATGACTGAAATGGGACTTTTAACTACAGGAGGATTATCTAACGTATCTAATGGATGTCCTAAACATGTTAGACCTGTTTTAGATAGTGCATTCTTAGCAATGGCAATGGCTAATGGATTTAGTTCAGCTATAATGAATCCATGTGACCCAGAATTAATGAAAACTGTAAAATCTTGTGACATAATCAATGGGGCATCTTTATATGCAGACTCTTTCTTAGAGTTAAATGAAGGTGGATTTGCTTTCTAGGGTTTTTAGGGTATAGTTAATAAAAAATAGGTGTAAATATTAAAGGGGGAAATAGAATGAATCTATATAATATAATCTTTACAGGGTCAGAACAAGCTTTAGGTGCAGCTCAAGCTATGCTAGCTGAAGCTATAGAAAAAAACGGAAAAGAACATAAAGTTGCTTTCCCTGATACAGCATATTCATTACCTTGTATATATGCTGCAACAGGACAAAAAATGAACACTTTAGGGGACTTAGAAGCTGCTTTAGAAGTAGTAAAATCTTTAATAAACAGAACTCATTTATTAGAACATGCTTTTAATGCTGGTTTAGCTACAGCTTTAGCCGCAGAAGTAATTGAAGCATTAAAATACTCAACTATGGATGCTCCATATAGTGAGCCATGTGCAGGTCATATAACTGACCCTATAATCAGATCACTTGGTGTACCACTAGTTACAGGAGATATACCTGGTGTTGCAGTTGTTCTTGGTGAATGTCCTGATGCTGAATCAGCAGCAAAAGTTATAAAAGATTACCAATCTAAAGGTTTATTAACTTTCTTAGTTGGTAAAGTTATAGACCAAGCTATAGAAGCTGGAGTAAAAATGGGTCTTGAACTAAGAGTTATACCTCTAGGATACGATGTAACTTCTGTTATACACGTTGTATCTGTTGCAGTAAGAGCAGCATTAATATTCGGTGGATTAACTCCTGGTGATTTAAATGGATTATTAGAGTACACATCTAATAGAGTTCCTGCATTTGTTAATGCATTTGGACCATTAAGTGAATTAGTTGTATCTGCTGGTGCTGGAGCAATAGCTTTAGGATTCCCAGTTGTAACTGACCAAACAGTTCTTGAAGTTCCAATGAACTTATTAACTCAAAAAGATTACGATAAGATAGTAGCTACTTCATTAGAAGCTAGAGGAATAAAAATAAAAGTTACTGAAATACCTATACCAGTTTCATTTGCAGCAGCATTTGAAGGTGAGAGAATTAGAAAGAGCGATATGTTTGCTGAGTTTGGTGGAAATAGAACTGAAGCTTGGGAACTTGTTGTTAAGAAAGAAGCAGCAGAAGTTGAAGACCATAAGATAGAAATAATAGGACCAAATATAGATGAAGTTGAGGCAGATGGTGTATTGAGATTACCACTTGCTGTAATAGTTAAGATAGCTGGTAAAAACATGCAAGAAGATTTCGAGCCAGTTCTTGAGAGACGTTTCCACTACTTCTTAAACTATATAGAAGGTGTAATGCACGTTGGACAAAGAGATATGGCTTGGGTAAGAATCTCTAAAGATGCATTTGATAAAGGATTTAGACTTGAGCATATAGGAGAAGTTTTATATGCTAAAATGTTAGATGAATTTGAATCAGTAGTTGATAAGTGTGAAATAACTATAATTACAGATGCTGAAAAAGTTTCTGAATTAAAAGGTGAAGCAATAGCTAAGTACAATGCTAGAGATGAAAGATTAGCTTCATTAATTGATGAAAGTGTTGATACTTTCTATTCTTGTAACTTATGTCAATCATTTGCACCAGCTCACGTTTGTGTTGTTACTCCTGAAAGACTTGGTCTTTGTGGAGCAGTTAGCTGGTTAGATGCTAAGGCTACTAAAGAACTAGACCCAACAGGTCCTTGTCAACCAATAGAAAAAGGCGAGTGCTTAGACGATAGAACAGGTGTATGGAATTCAGTAAATGAAACTGTAAACCAAATATCTCAAGGTGCAGTTGAAGCTGTTACATTATACTCTATATTAGAAGACCCTATGACTTCTTGTGGATGCTTCGAGTGTATCTGTGGTATAATGCCAGAAGCAAATGGATTTGTTGTAGTTAATAGAGAGTTCCCAAGTGTTACTCCAGTTGGTATGACTTTCGGAGAACTTGCTTCTATGACAGGTGGAGGAGTTCAAACTCCAGGATTCATGGGACATGGAAGACATTTCATATCTTCTAAAAAGTTTGCTTATGCAGAAGGTGGACCAGAAAGAATAGTTTGGATGCCAAAAGAATTAAAAGATTATGTAGCTGATAAATTAAATGCTACAGTTAAAGAAATGACTGGAATAGAAAACTTCTGTGATATGGTTTGTGATGAAACTATAGCTGACGATTCTGAAGGCGTATTAGCTTTCTTAGAAGAAAAAGGTCATCCAGCATTAGCTATGGAAAGTGTAATGTAATTGATGGAAAATTTAAAATAGTGTGATATAATATTAATATGATTTAAATAATTTAATCAATAATATAATATTGGGGGTCTATCGAAATGAAATTATTACCAGAATTAAAATACTCTAAAGATCATGAGTGGGTGAAAGTAATTGATGGAGATGTTGTATATATAGGTATAACAGATTATGCTCAAGATCAATTAGGAGAAATATTATTTGTTGAAACACCAGAAGTAGAAGATACTGTAACTAAGGGAGTAGATTTTGGAGTAGTTGAATCTTCTAAAGTAGCTTCTGACTTAATATCTCCTGTTAATGGTGAGGTATTAGAAGTTAATGAAAAATTAGAAGATGAGCCAGAATGTATAAATGAAGACCCATATGAAAACTGGATATTAAAAGTAAAACTAGCTGATGTTGCTGAACTTGATACGTTATTAAGTGATAAAGAATACGAGGCTGGATTAGAATAATTAAAGATTAGTATATTATTATAATTGGGGAAAGTATAGTAAAATTTGAGTGCACGCAAATTTAGCTATACTTTCCTTTTATAATATATAGAACAAATTGGGAGGGATAGTATGATAAAAGTAACTTTTACACCAAACAATAAAGAAGTTTATTGCAATGAGGGGGATGTGTTATTAGAGGTTGCAAGAAATGCAGATGTATTTATAGATGCTCCTTGTAATGGAAATGTATCCTGTGGTAAATGTAAGGTAAAATTATTGAATGGGAAAGTTGATACAGAAAAAACAAGACATATAACGGATGACGAGTGGGAGCAAGGTTATATATTAGCTTGTTGTACAAAAGTAGTCTCAGATATAGAAATTGAAGTTCCTTCTAAACTATCATCTTCTATGCATGGTATGAAGATAGAAGGTAGTAATAAAAAAGAAGATAGAGAAATTTTTGAAAGAGCTAAAAAGATAATTGAAGAGCATAATCTTCAATTTAAAACAAATATAAAAAAGAAATACATAGAAATGGAAGAACCAAACTTAGACGATAATATAAGTGATGTAGATAGATTAGAGAGATATGTTAGAAATAATTTAGGATATAATGAAATCGATTTTAGACTAGATATACTTAGAAAGATGCCAACAATATTTAGAAAGAGTGATTTTAAAGTTACAATAACTTATGTCCAAAAACAAAAGAAGCTTACAATTATAAATATAGAAGAAGGCAACAAAGAAAATTCATTGTATGGAGTTGCAATAGATATTGGTACAACTTCAGTAGTTGTATGCCTAGTTGACTTATATTCAAAAGAAGTAGTAGATAAAGCTTCTTCTGGAAATGCACAGATAAAATATGGGGCAGATGTTATAAATAGAATTATATATTCAACTAAGAAAAATGGGTTAGAGACACTTAATAAGGCTATAGTTGAAGAAACTATAAATCCTCTATTGAAAACAATATACGAAAGAAATGGCATAAATAAAGAGGATGTAGTTACATTAGTAGCTGCTGGAAATACAACCATGACAAGCTTATTCTTAGGTGTGTATACAGACTTCTTAAGACAAGAGCCTTACATACCTCCATTTTTAAAATCTCCAAAACTTATGGGTGAAAATGTGGGTCTTTTCGTAAATGATAGTGCATATGTGTACTTAGCTCCATCTGTTGCAAGTTATGTAGGAGGAGATATAACAGCAGGTGTATTATCAGCAGGTATATGGTCAAGTGAAGAAAATGTTTTATTTATAGATTTAGGAACTAATGGAGAGATAGTATTTGGTAATCAAGACTATATGATGAGTTGTGCATGTTCAGCAGGACCTGCCTTTGAGGGTGGAGGTATAAGCTGTGGAATGAGAGCATCAGCAGGAGCAATAGAAAAAGTAGCTATTGATAAAGAAACTCTAGAGCCAACACTAAAGATTATTGATGAATGTGCTCCAGTTGGTATATGTGGTTCTGGTATAATTGATTTAATTTGCCAAATGATTACTAAAGGTGTAATAGATAGAAGAGGTAAGATATACAGAGATTTAGATAATAAGAGAGTTAGATTTAATGAGCATGAGATAGGAGAATATGTATTAGCATTTAAAGAAGAATTTGACTTAGAAAATGATATAGTAGTAAATGAAGTTGATATAGATAACTTTATAAGAGCTAAAGGAGCTATATATTCAGGTGCATATACTCTTGTAGATAGCTTAGGTATGGACTTTAGCATATTAGATAGAGTTTATATAGCAGGTGGTATAGGAAATAACTTAGACATAGAAAACTCAATAATTATAGGATTACTTCCTGATATTGACAGAGAAAAATTCACTTATATTGGAAATAGTTCGCTTGTTGGTTCCTACTTAGCTCTTATAAGCAAAGATGCAAAAAATAAGCTTGAAGAAATAGGTAATCAGATGACTTATGTTGAACTTAGTGTATATCCAAGCTATATGGATGAATTTATATCTGCATGCTTCTTACCACATACAAATATAGAGCAGTTCCCAACAGCAAAAAGATTACTTGAAGAGTAAAACATAACTTAAAAGGAATAAATTATGAATAAAAATTTATCTGAAAAAATGAAAATCGCTTTTGATATTAGACTAAATAATTTTGGTAATAAAATAGATTTTGCTTATCCTAATCAGACATTAGCACTTAGTACTACAAGTAATAAATGTAGCTTAAAGTGTGCTCATTGTAATGGTCACTACTTAAACAATATGGTGCCAATAGAAGATTATAAAGAAAAAGTACAATCAAGAAATATAACTAGTTTTTTATTAAGTGGTGGTTGTAGCTATGAAGGAGATGTACCAATAAATACTCATATCAAGGCTATTAAAGATTTAAAAGAGCAGGGATATAGATTGAATGCTCATTTAGGGCTTATGGACAAAGATAGAATTATAGAGTTGTGTAAGTATTTAGATGTAGTTTCTTTTGATTTAGTATTTGATAGAGAAACAATAAGAGAAGTTTATAAGATTGAAAAGAGTAAAGAAGACTACATTGAAGCTTACAATACAATAAGAGAAAATACAGAAGTAGCACCACATATATGTATTGGTTTAAAAGGAGGGCAAATAAAGGGCGAATATGAAATTATAGAATACCTACAAAAAAATCCTCCTAATAAACTTACATTTATAGTACTTATTCCAACAAAAGGGACTGAGTATGAGAATGTAGAGCCTCCTGAGCTAGAAGAAGTAGCAGATATCTTATGTGAAGCTAGAATTAATTTGCCATATACTGAAATTAATCTAGGTTGTATGAGACCAAGAGGAACATATAGAAAAGAGTTAGACCAGTTATCTATAGTGTGTGGAGTTAATAGAATAGTATTACCATCAAAATCTGCTAAGAATAAGGCTATAGAAATGAATATGATAATAACTGAATGTAAGGAGTGTTGCGTTTTATGATTAGACTATCATCTGGGACAGCGATAGAACTTGGGATATTAAACAAAAAAAGCGATATACCTCCTACTACAGCATATATAATGATTGGAGAAAAATGTATAAACAAATGCAGTTTTTGCTCTCAATCAATAGAAAGTAGCACTAGAAAAGATAAGTTATCAAGAGTAGTTTGGCCAGAGTTTCCTAAAGAAGAAATATTGGATGCTTTAAGAATTTATAAAAAAAAAAATATAAAGAGAATATGTATTCAATCAATGGCAAGTGAAGAAGCTCATAAGTCTGTTTTAGATTTTATAAATTATATAAATGAAAAAATAGATATGCCGATTTCATTGTCTGCAAAGTTAGAGAGTGATGAAGAAATAAATAAGTTTTTTTCAGCAGGAGTAGATAAAATAGGAATAGCAATAGATGCAGCAAATAAAGAATTGTATGAAAAAATAAAAGGAAATAATTATGATGAGAAGTTAAAGTTTATAACTGAGATGTCAAAATCATATCCTAATAAAATAAGTACTCATATAATAGTTGGGATGGGTGAAAGTCATGAGGATATATATAATCTATATAATTATTTAAATGAAAATAACATAACGATTAGCTTATTTGCATTTACTCCAGTTAGAGGAACTAAAATGGAAAAAATAAGCCAACCAAATATAGAAAGTTATAGAAGAGTACAATTAATGTCTTATATGATAAATAAAGGCTATTCAAAAGAATGTTTTGAATTTAAAAATGGATATTTAGATAATATCAAACTTGATAATGATATTATAAAAGACATAAACAAAGGTTATCCTTTTGAAATAAGAGGATGTAAGGATTGCAATAGACCATATTATAATGAAAGACCAGGAAGTACTATATACAACTATTCAAGACCTTTAAATCAAAGTGAGATAGATTTAGCTATAAAAGAAATAAATTTATAAATGATTTCTAGGATATATTTGTACTAAAGATGGAGGCGTAATAATCATGAATCAGTGGAGAGTTATACATAATAAATCATATGATGGTGCAATGAATATGGCAATTGATGAAGCTATATTTACTGCATATAAGAAAGGACATAATAAGCCGACACTTAGATTTTATACATGGAAGCCAGCTTGTTTAAGTATAGGATATTTTCAGAAATTGGAAGATGAGATAGATTTGGATAAGTGTAGATGTATGAATATAGATTACACCAGAAGAATTACAGGGGGAAGGGCTGTATTACATGATAATGAGCTAACTTATAGTATAATTATAGGAGAAGAGAACCCTTTAATAGATAAGAGTATTAATCTATCTTATAGATATATAAGTGAAGGTCTAGTTAAAGGCTTGAATTTGGGTGGTATAGAAACTGATAATTTAAATAAAGGCGAGAGAATAAGTAGGGAAAATATATCAGCTGCATGTTTTAATGCACATGCATCATATGAAGTTACCATTAATAATAAGAAGGTTATTGGAAGTGCTCAAAGCAGAAAAGATGGAGTTTTATTGCAACATGGTTCAATAATATTGAATTTCGATGTAGAAAAATTATTCAAATTAATAAAAACTAAAACACCAGAACTCAAGGAAAGGGCTATGAAGTTTACAGCTAAGAAGGCTAGTGGAATAGAAAATGAACTTGGCAAAAAAATAGACATAGATACTCTGCAAGAAAACATAGTAAAAGGATTAGCTGACCAATTTAATGTTGAATTTGTAGAGGAAGATTTGACTGATTATGAGAAGCAATTAGCTAAAGAATTATATGAAAAATATAAGAATGAAGAGTACAATAAAAAGCGTTAACTTTAATTGACTTTATATAAATTAAAGTGCTATACTTAAGGTATAATAATATACGAAAATTGAAATCATGAAGATTTCTTTGGTGTATTGAAATACCTAAGGAAATCTTTTTTTGATTTTTAATAAAAATCATATTAGGAGGAGATTTATATGTGTGAATCATCAGCTTTCATTTGTAAAAGTAATAATGAGTTAGAAAAGGTTATGGAAAATGTGGTTAATATAGACCCTTGTGATGGAAAGATTTATTTAACTGATTTATTAGGAGAGCAAAAGATAATAGATGGGATAATTAAAGAAATAAGATTGATGGACCATAAGATAATAATACAAGAAAATTAATTAATAGGGGAATTTCATATGATAATAGCAGTGATAGATGGAATGGGTGGAGGTATTGGAGCCCAGATAGTTTCTTCTCTGAGAGAAGAATTACCTACATATGTAGAAATTTATGCACTAGGGACTAATTCTATAGCAACTAGTTCTATGATGAAAGCTCATGCTAATAAAGGAGCTACAGGGGAAAATGCTATAGTAGTGTCAGCCAAAAAAGCAAATATAGTAGTTGCACCTATTTCTGTAATAATACCTAATTCTATGATGGGAGAAGTTACTTGTAATATAAGTGAAGCTATTGCAGATAGTGAGGCACTAAAGATACTGTTACCTATTATGCCTGAAAATATAGAGTTAGTTGGATTAGAAGGTAAACCATTAGCACTACTTGTAAAAGATTCTGTAAGTCTTATAAAGAAAGAATTTAATATAAAATAACAGGGGGAATAACTAATGATTTTTGATAGAGAGATTGTAAGATATCATCATGGCAATCATGACCATGACCACTGCCACGAACATATTCATGGAGATATATGTCATGAACATCCACATGACCATGCTCATGACCACGACCACGAACATAGTCATGAGGAATCATCAGAGTCTAAGGATGAAAAAACTTTAAAAATACTTTTAGTACATTGGATAAATCACAATGAAACTCATGAAGAAGGATTTAGAGAGTGGGTTGAAAAGGCTAGAGCAATTGGAAAAGAAGAGACAGCAAAGAGTATTGAAAAAGCTATAGAGTGTATGGAAGAAGCTAATAAGATGTTGCTAGAGGCCAAAAAACATATGTAAATATGATTAATCGCTTATATATTTGATATAGGCGATTTTTACGTTTTTGCTATTTAATTATTGAAATTTCTGTTAAATTTGTAATATATCTTAATGAGTAAATTTTACTGTAAAATTGGGGTGTTCAATGTTAATATACTGTGTATTACTATTTAAAACGAATATTAATGTTAAGATACTCTTAAGACTGTTTAAAATTACTTCGATATTAGATATAATAAAGATTAGTATGATTAAAAGATTTTACTTTAGAGTTTAAAGAATTTATATGTTTATAAGAAGTTTTTATTTAAAAAGGAGATGAGTTATTTATGAAAGACGGTCATATACATTCACCTTATTGTCCTCATGGAAGTAAGGATGATTTTAAAAAATATATACAAAGAGCAATTGCTGTTGGCATAACAGAAATGACATTTACAGAGCATTTTCCATATGCAGATGGATTTAAAGACCCTGCTCCTGAAAATGATAGTTGTATGAGTATTGAAGACTTACCAAAGTATCTCAATGATGTTAAGAAATTGAAGGAAAAATATAAGGATGAAATTAAGATAAATGTAGGGTCGGAAGTAGATTTTATAGAAGGGTATGAAGAAGGAATAAAACAAAACTTAGATAAATATGGAGAAGAATTAGAGGATTCTCTTTTATCAGTACATATAATTAAGATTGATGATGGTTATTATTGTGTGGATTATAGTGTGGAAGAGTTTCAAAATTTGATTGACAAACTAGGAAGTATTGAAGATGTTTATAATAAGTATTATGAGACGTTGATAAAAGCTGTAAATTCGGATTTAGGAATATATAAGCCAAGAAGAATAGGGCATTTAAATTTAGTTAGAAAGTTTAATCAAGTATTCCCATATGATTATGAAGGAAATAAGATTCTTGAAGATTTAATAAAGTTAGTCAAAGAAAAAGGATATGAGCTTGACTACAATGTTTCTGGTAATAGAAAAGAGTACTGTAAAGAACCTTATATAGATGGATACTTATTAAAATTAGTAAAAGAATATGATATTCCGCTAGTTCTAGGGTCAGATTCTCATTGTGCAGAGGAAATAAATAACTATAATATTTTTTAGCGATATTCACATAAAAGACTGTAGATAAGTTTGTATAAAATAAATTTATCTACAGTCTTTTGTAAGTTTGACTAATTTAAAATAATAATGGAAATTAAAACTAATATATTTTATTTGTATGTTCTTATGTTAATTTAGTAATTAGAAATGTTATTTTGTGTTTAAAGCAATTACTTCATAAGTTTATCATTTTCCATTATTATTGGGTCAAGTAATTCTCCTCCTCCTTCTGACATTTTCAATCTATTGAACATATAATTCTTTACATCTTTTTTACTTTTAAATTTAGTAACTTGATAAGGAGCTGTAACTCCATACTTTTCTATAAATAAAATATCATTACTAGTCTTAATACATATACCTGTATGACCTATAAATACATTTTTAGTTTCTGGATAGCGAATAAATCCACATATAATAGACATATTTTTATTATCTCTAAAAGATATTTTTCTCTTTTTCCATTCACTTTTTATTTGTTCTGCATTTTTGCTTATGTCATCTGTGTCTTTAGTTGGTATTGCAGAAAAAAAGTTAATAAATTTTTCTACATCTTTGGGACTAAATTTAGCATCTTTATTGTTCGTTATAGTATCTAAGTCTATATTTAAATCAATAGAGTCTCCAGTAAATTTCTTATTTGAATTTATAAAATCTTTGAAAAGTCTAAAAGCTGTTATTCTACAATTTACGTCCATATAATCAGTGTATTTTTTCATCCAATTATCTTGTAGTTTTTCAAGGTTGTATGGAACTTGTTTTTCATCAGTTGAAGAATATCCTGATTTAGATATGTTTATATTATTTTGGAGTATTTTAACTTGATGTTTGTTATAATTATTAATCGCTTTAATGAATGTATCTATGTCTTGTTTACTAACCTTATTTTCTTCTAAAACTTCTTTTATATTATTTTGAATTTTCTTATCTACCATATTAGAATAAACTAGTTTATTATTCTTGATATTGGAGTATGCAATTATACTTGATAACACTAAGACAACTGAGCATATTACTATTAATAGATTTTTTTTCACTTCTATCTCTCCTTTTTTAATTTATTTTGTCGACATATTTATAGTATATAGTACATTTAATTTTAGCTTCAATATGTTTTTAATTACAAAACTGTTGTAAAAAATATAACGTTATTTAAAACTTTTTTTGAAAATATAAATATATATACTAAGATGGGGTATGTATTTTATGAATATTTAGAAAATTATGCTTAGTATGTTTGATATATTTTGTATAGTAAAAATAAATGAACTGTTGCCAGAATAGATAGATATTTTAGAGTTGATTATTATAAGATTTTAAGTAAATAAGTTGGCTTGAAGTATATACAAACTTTTTATTTTATTAAAAAGATATTTGATTAATCTAATTTTAAGGCTATTAATAAACATAAAAATCTTATTATTTCATTTCAACTATTCCTCAAAAAAGTGATTTTTAAGGAATAGTTGAAATGAAAAGTTTGGTTACATAATAGTAATTTTAGTTACAAGAATGAAACTGTAAAACTTATGACTTTCTTTATATAATTGCATTGAGAATATTTAATTTAGGAGGTAAGATATGAAAGTAAAAAAATTTAAAACTGGTGTAGTCTCAGCATTAACAATTATGATGATAGGAGTATCATTGACAAATGTATCAGCTATGGAATTAAATGATAATAAGGAATTTGAGACTAAATACAATGAGATGAAAAGAGATTTTCAAGAGGAGTATGGAAAAGAAGACAAATTCAATATAACATTAGATGATGAATTTACAAAAGAAGAAGTGAATGGAGCAAAAGGGATTATAAAGACTACTAATAAAGTGAATAATGAAGTAGTAGTATTAAACTATTTCGATGAGATGAAATCTGGAATCGAATTTGAATTGAAGCCAAAAGAAGAAAAAAATGCAATTTTAAGAGACGAATTCCAACAAGGATATGGGAAGGAAGATAAATTTAAAGTTGTGTTAGATGATGAATTTACAAAAGAAGAAGTAAATGGAGCGAAAGGAATTATAAAGACAACAGATAAAGAAACAGGTGAAGTTGTTGTATATAATTACTTTGATGAGCTTGAAAAATAACATTAAATGTAAACACGATTATATTAAAATATAAAATAGTTAAATGTAAAAATGTTGTATCAAAAATATAGGATAACCAAATCTAAAACGATTGTATTAAAAACATAAGATAACTAAATCTAAAAATGATTGTATTAAAAATATAAAATTGCATCAATATAAAATTTAATATGAGGGTGAACTTTATATATTTAGAGTTCACCCTTATAGAAAATATAAAATCTAATTTATTAAATGAAAATTTAAAAAAGTAAGTCTATTTGATTCGTACTGATATCCTATAGAATTTAATCAGTAAAGATTAAAGAGCATTAAAACGAAATGGTATTAAATGTTTACTCCATGCTGAAATAAATTTTTCTATTATGATAAAACAGGATTTTGCAATAATTCTAAACAGTAATATAAGTCAATTTTATAAATATTTACATAGCTTTTTTAATTTCTAGTTTTGATTTTAAGACATCTAAAAATTTGTAACAATCTTCTGGATATATTTCTCCCATGTTTGCGACTTGGAAGATATTAGCATCTAAGAATTTGCCTTTTCCAGGATATACTACATAACCATTTTCCCTTTCTAAATCCAATATAAACTTATTTATATCTATTTCTTTAGGCAAAAACACAGAGGTAACTGTATTAGACATATACTTATCTGGAAGTAAAAATGTTAGACCTAGTTCTTCCATTCCATTTCTTAAAATAGCAGAACATTCTCTATATCTTTCTATTTTATTGTCATCTTCTAAAAACTCAGTTAAAGCTTCATTAAGAGCAAATATTAAAGTGACATTAGGTGTATTTGGTGTTTGAGAGGATGATTTTGCAAGTTTGTAGTGTTTATAAAGACTAAGGTACACATTTTTACATTGATATTCTTTAATATTTTGTAAAATGTTTTCTTTAGCACAAATGTATGCAGATCCTGGAAATGCACCAAGGGCTTTACCACCAACACCAGTTATTATATCTATATTGAACTCATCCACATCAATATATTCTCCTGCAGAAGCACTTATTGCATCCACAAAGAATATTTTATTGTACTTTTTAGCAAGTTTTCCTAGTTCAGGAACTGGATTTATCATACCTGAGCTAGTTTCATGAAATACCATGGCAATTACTTTTATATCAGGGTTCTCAATTATGTATTTTTCTAAAATATCTATATCTGGATATTCTGCCCATTCAAATTTTGGCTTATATGTTTTGACATTATAAGCAGATAATATTTCTTCTAGTCTTTCCCCAAAAACACCATTGCTAACTAATAAAACAGCATCTTCTTTATTGAATATAGAAGACAATACACATTCATTTACAGATGTTCCAGAGCCAGATACAACTAATGAGTAGTAATCAGAAGTTGCGTTATATAATTTATTGATTTTCTTCTGCGTATCCTTGAATAAATCCATAAACTCATCCCCTCTATGGCATATATCATAGTGAAGAAGTGAATTTCTAACCCTATCTGTAACCATTACTGGTCCAGGACTAAATAGATATGTTTTTTTCATTGTAAATCCTCCTCAAAGTTTAATTTTAATTTCTTTATGACTGTTTGTGTGTATATGTTATAAGTTTATGTGTTAATTTAACTAGATTATAGAATAAAATAGTAAATATTGCAATAATATTTTAATTAAAATACTTTTAAAATCATTTTAATTAAAAAATACAAAAAATATTGTAATAAATATTGTATAAATCCACAGAATGATATAAAATATAAATAACTTGAATAGATTTTATATTCAAAAAATAAAAAAGAATTTATTAATTCTGAAAAATAAGGGGGACGTTTAAAGTGAAATATGTATTAGCAATTGACCAAGGAACAACAGGAACAAGAGCAGTATTAATAAATGAAAAATCAGAGTTTGTTTTTAGTGATTATATGGAACATACTCAAATATATCCACAATCTGGATACGTCGAACATGACCCTATAGAAATTTGGAATAATACAAAGACTGTAAGTAATAATGTATTACAGCAAGCTTTTAAAAGTGGAATCAATGAAAGTGACATAAAAGGAATTGGTATAGATAATCAAGGTGAAACAGTAATGCTATGGGATAAAAATACAGGTATGCCTCTTTATAATGCTATTGTATGGCAGTGTAGGAGAACTTATGATTATGTGGAAAATTTAAAGAGGGTGCCAGGTCTAGAAAATAAAATAATAGATAAGACTGGGCTAATTATAGACCCATATTTCTCAGGCACAAAAATTAGATGGGTAATAGACAATGTAAAAGGTGTAAAGGAAAAAATAAAAAATGGAGAAGTGCTTGCAGGAACATTAGATAGTTGGCTAATTTGGAAAATGACAGGAGGAAAATCTTTTTTAACTGATGTATCCACAGCAGCAAGAACAATGCTTTTTAATATAAGAGATATGGATTGGGATAGAGAGTTACTTGATATTATAGGGATACCTAGAAATATTTTAGCAGATATAATGCCTACCAGTGGAGATTTTGGAACTACAAATAAGGAGGCATTTTGTGGTGTCTCTATAAAAATCACTGCATCAATGGTTGACCAACCAGCAGCTTTATTTGGTAATGGATGTTTTGAACCAGGTATGGTAAAAAATACTTATGGCACAGGATGTTTCTTATATATGAATATAGGTGAGGAGTTAAATATAGCAGGTAATGGTATATTGACAACTGTTGCTTGGAAGATAGGTGATAAAGTTACATATGCTTATGATGGAGGTGTATATATAGCAGGTGCGGCGATACAATGGCTTAGAGATGGAATTGGAGTCATAAAAAATTATTCTGAAACTGATGATATGGCAAATTCAATCACAAGTACTGGTGGTGTATATTTTGTGCCAGCGTTTGCAGGTATTGCAGCACCTTATTGGGACCAATATGCTAGAGGTACAATGGTTGGAATAACAGGAAGTACTAAAAAAGAGCATATAGTAAGGGCAACTCTTGAATCTGTTGCACTTCAAGTTAAGGATGTTGTTGATTCCATGAATTTAGCTTCAGGTAAAAATATAAAAATGTTGAGAGTAGATGGTGGAATTACTAAGAATAATTTTACCATGCAATTTCAATCTGACATATTAGATATACCAATTGAAATTGCAGAAAACACTGAAACAACAGTACTTGGTGTAGGCTATATGGCAGGTCTTTCATGTGGTGTTTGGAATAGTATTGATGAGATTAGAAGCGAATTTACAATAAGTAAAAAATATATACCAAATATGACTGAACAAAAAAGAGAAGAAATATTAATTGGCTGGAATCAGGCAGTAAAAAGAGCTATGAATTGGGAAAACGATACCAAAAGATTGTGTGCTAATTAAGGCGCAACAGAAAATTTTACATATACAGGAGGAACTAAATATGCCCTTTGATAAAATTATATTATACATAATGGCTGTGGGTGTGCTTTTAGGAGCGTTAGATAGAATAATTGGGAATAAGTTTGGGCTTGGAGAGCAATTTGAAGAAGGATTTAATTCAATGGGGCCATTAGCTTTAGGAATGGTTGGTATAGTTTGTTTAGCTCCAGTCATTTCAGATGTGTTAGGTCCTATGATAATACCAATCTTCAACCTTTGTGGAGCAGACCCATCTATGTTTGCTACTATTTTAGCAAATGATATGGGAGGGTATCCATTAGCTATGGAACTTGCACATAATAAAGAGGCAGGAATGCTTGCGGGATTAGTTGTGTCATCTATGCTTGGATGTACTTTGGTATTTTCAATCCCAGTAGGATTAGGTCTTATAGAATATGAAGATAGACCCTTTTTTGCAAAAGGATTACTAATAGGGTTAATAACAATACCTTTTGGAGGTGTTGTAGGAGGATTAATAGCAGGGTTTAATTTATCAATGGTAATTATAAATATGATACCAGTGATAATATTGGCAATGGTACTAGCTATAGGATTAAAATTTAATTCTACACTCATGATAAATGGGTCATTAGTCTTTGGGAAGTTTATATCAATATTGATAACAGTAGGATTGGGAGCAGCTGCATTTCAAGAAATAACAGGTATAGTACTCATAAAAGGAATGACACCAATAAGAGAAGGGATTCAAGTTATTGGAAGTATTGCAATAGTATTATTAGGTACTTTTCCAATATTGCATTTGTTAGTTAAAGTTCTTAATAAACCACTTACAATGGTGGGTGAAAAATTAGGCATGGATGCAACTAGTGCAGCAGGATTAGTGTTTACTTTAGCTAATAGTATTCCAGTATATAAAATGATGAAGGATATGAGTCCAAAAGGGAAAGTAGTAAATACTGCATGGTTGGTTTGTGCTACAGCAGCTCTAGGAGACCATTTAGGATTTACAGCAGGAGTAGTACCAGAGATGATTACACCTGTCGTAATTGGAAAGTTGATTGGTGGAGTATTGGCAATTGCACTTGCTATGGTGATGACAAAAGATTTAACTTTAGAAGAAGAACAAAATATTAGAGTGAAGAAAGATGTTGTATGAAACGAGTAGTACTTAAACAGAATTTAAGTCACTTTAAATTAAAAAATCAAATGACTAATAACATAATTAAATAGTTCAAAATAATAAAGTAGCATAAACATTGAAGTAATTGAAAGTATTAAACTAATCTCAAAATAGTAACATAATAAAAAACATAAAGTATTGTTTAGATATAAATGGAGCTAAATAAATAATTATTTGGCTCCTTAACTTTAATCTATTATATCAAGGAATCAAAAACCAATCATATGAACTAATTATCAGCTATGACTAAAGGTATTCCTCTCTGAGAAAATTCTATTATTATATCATGGTCTATACTAGAAGATGTAATAATAGTATCTATATGTTCTATAGGAGCAACTGATGCAAATGAATTTATACCAAACTTAGGAGGTTCAACAACCACTATGGATTTTCTAGACCTTTCAATCATTTTTTTTCTAACAAGTGCCTCTTCTAAATGATAGTCAGAAATACCATTTTCAAGAGTGATACCTCCAGCACCTAAAATAGCTTTATCAACATTAAACTGTTCAATAGCTGACAGTGTAAGTGGACCAGAAAAAGAACCTTCAGTTTCTCTAAGATAACCACCAAGCACGTATACTTTTATATTAGTATTCATAAGTTCATTTGCCACTAAAATTGAGTTGGTTATTACAGTTAGATTTTTTTTATCTTTTAAATTTTTTGAAACTTCAAGGACAGTAGTTCCAGTATCCATAAAAATAGTATCATTTGTATTTATAAACTCACTGCATTTTATGGCAATTTGTTTTTTATCATTTGAGTTTATTTTTTTTCTTTTAACATAGTTGAGTTCTACACTACTTGCTATAACTGGTATAGCACCACCATAGACTCTTTTTAAAAGCCCGATACTTTCCATATGAGCTAAATCTCTTCGTGCAGTTTCTATTGATATGTCAAACATTTGAACGATGTCATTTATTTTAATTATATTATCTGATTCGAGAATACTTAAAATCTTCTCGTATCTTTCTTGTGGTAGCATGGAATATCCTCCTTGGGTTAATATTATTTTAGATTTTGGCATAACTTATGATTAAGTCAGGATTTATGTATATTTATTAATGTATGTATAGTTATCAAATAATATTATAAGTATTATGCAAGATAATTTTACCATATTTGAAACTTACATTTAAGCAAAAAAGTAAAAATAGATATTTAATAATTCAAAATAACTTAAATTTTACAAAATAATTGACTAAAATATAATTTTATTATATAATTTACTAGTACAGACAATCTGGAGAAGTACTCAAGTGGCTCAAGAGGATCCCCTGCTAAGGGATTAGGCTGGGTAACCGGTGCGAGGGTTCGAATCCCTCCTTCTCCGCCAATTATTAAAGGCTATTCTTGTTAAAGGTAGTCTTTTTGTAGTGTCTATTAATAAAAGTAATTTATCAAGTAAAACTAAAGAAAGGAGGAAATAGATGACAACTTTAATTTTTTTCATAGTGGGAATAGCGTCTTTAGTGGTTGCTTTTGTTATTGATGGAGGACACGTTGGAGCACTATTTGTATTTTCATCAGCACTTGTTGTTTTTGGTGGAACTATAGGTGCCGTTGGAGCCTCAACACCATTCCCTGTATTTAAAAAGTCCATAAAGATAATGTTATTAGCTTTTAAAAATAAAAAACCTAATAATGTAGAAAATATAATCTATTTTAAAGAAATTGCAATTAAAGCTAGAAAAGAGGGGCTTCTTAGCATTGATAAAGAAATAAGTGAGAATGATGACTTAGACCCTTTTATTAGAAAGGGGCTTGAACTTATGGTAGATGGAGTCGATTCAGCTACTATAAGAAATATCTTGGAATCGCAGATACAAGTAACATCAAAACGACATAAAGAAGGTATATCAATATTTGATTCAGCAGGGGGATTTGCACCTACACTGGGGATAATAGGTACAGTTATGGGATTAGTACATATTTTAGGTAATCTTTCGAGTAACCCAGATGCACTGGGACCTCAAATATCTGTTGCATTTCTAGCTACATTGTATGGTGTTGGTTCTGCCAATTTAATATGGATACCAGTAGCATCAAAACTTAAGGCTATAAATCAACAAGAAATAAATGAAAGACTTTTGGTAATAGAAGCAATATTATCTATACTTGAGGGTGATAATTCTAATTTAATGACAGAAAAATTAAAAATATTTTTAAATTCAAAAGAATTAATTGAACTTGAAGAAACTGATGGTAGAACTGAATAATATAATAAGGATGGAATATTTATGTTACATGATGAAGATGAAAAAGAAGAAAACAATGAGCGATGGCTTTTAACTTATTCAGACCTCATAACACTACTTATGATTTTCTTTGTCATAATGTATTCTATGAGTAATGTTGATGCAGAGAAATATAAACAATTATCTGAATCTCTAAATTCTGCTTTTGGTGGTTCTTCAGGAGTTATTGAAGGTGGTAAAAGCCAAATGGAACCAGTAGTTGAACCAGGTAGTAGTAATTTAGATAGTTTACAAAATGCTGAGTTTAAAAAAGTAGGAGAGGAAATTCAAAAGTATTTAAACGAAAATGGTATGGCAAATTCAGTATCATTAAAAGCTCAAGATAGAGGGTTGGTAATAAGTCTTAAAGATACTATATTATTTGATACTGGAAAAGCAATTGTAAAGAGTAATTCTAGAGATAAGATTATCCAAATAGGTAAGATGCTAAATGAAATGAACAGTTACATAAGAGTAGAAGGTCACACGGACAATATGTCTATAAAAAATTCTGAATTTAAGTCGAATTGGGATTTATCAGTTATGAGAGCAACTAATGTTGTTCAACTTCTTATTGATAGTGCAGGTATAGCACCAGATAAGTTGTCTGCTGTAGGATATGGCGAATTTAGACCAATAGCAGAAAATTCATCTCAAGATGGTAGGTCAAAAAATAGGAGAGTTGATATAGTCTTAGTTGATAGTAAATATGATAATGTAGAAAATGTTGGTGAAAATAAATAGTTAAACAAACTATCTCAATATAGAATTATTTCTAAAAAGAGATAGTTTTTTTGTGTTAAAATTAAAAATAGATGAACAGTAAGTTACCTTTTTTGAAGAATATATGGTATCTTAAATATATAATGTTTAAACAATAAAAACTCAATTTAAAAAATTTTATAGAGGGTGAGGAAACAAATGAGTAATAAGAATAAAAACACAAAGTATAAAGATAAAACGAGACAAAGGTATAATAAAAAAGTTGAGACTTTAAATAAAGAAAAATTAAAGGAAACTAATAAAAATTCTAAAAAGGTAGATAAAATTGATGATATTATCAATAAGTCTAGTATTGTGTTATGTGTCCTTTTAGTAATATTTTCTTTACTTTATTTGTTTAAGTTAGTTCAACTTAATGTAATAATGATACTTTTAGTGATTACAGTAGCTATTCAACAAGGTTTAGTATCGTTTGGGGCATTTAGAAATAAAAATTATGTAAAAGCTTTATTTTCAATATTTGTAATTATATGTTTCTTAATTGCTTTTAAATATGTTGTTAATCCTGTTTAAATATATCAGTAAACGTTCTATAATTAATATAAATAGTGAAGTTGCAGTTTTAATGCTATTATAAATTTTATAAATTTGAAGGAGTAGATTTTATGAATAGGCGTAAGTTTGCGAAATTAATTATCACATCAATGATTGTTTTATTACTTACAGGGTGTAGTTTGAAAAAGGAAGATAATTATAAGCTAGATCCAGAGAATCCGACATCGATAGAAATTTGGCATTATTATAATGGACAGCAAAAAATGGCTTTTGATAAGCTTGTTAAGGAATTTAATGATACTGTAGGTGCTGAAAAAGGAATTATTATTGAAGCGTTTAGTCAAGGTAATGTAGTTGATTTATCAGAAAAGGTTTTAGATTCTGCAAATAAAAAAGTTGGTTCTGAAGATGTACCAAATATATTTGCAGCATACTCAGATACTGCCTATGAAATGGACAAATTAGGATTACTAGTGGACATGGACAAGTATATAAGTAAAGAGGAATTAAATGAATATATAGAAGAATATGTAGAAGAGGGTAGAATAAATTCTAATGATGAATTTAAACTTTTTCCAATTGCAAAATCGACTGAGGTTTTGATGATAAATAAGACTGATTGGGATAAATTTGCCAAAGCTACAAATTCAAATATAGATGATATAAAAACAATAGAGGGATTAACAGAAATATCAAAAAAATATTATGAATGGACAGATAGTTTAACAAAAGAACCTAATGATGGTAAAGCATTTTTTGGAAGAGATGCTTTAGCAAATTATATTATTATAGGAAGTAAACAATTAGGAGTAGAACTTTTTTCTGTTAAAGATGGAAAAGTTACATTAAATATTGATGAAAAAGTTATGAGAAAATTATGGGATAATTTTTATGTCCCATATATAAATGGGTATTTCGCATCTTATGGTAAGTTTCGTTCTGATGATGCAAAAACAGGAGATATATTAGCTCTTGTGGGTTCTAGCTCAGGAGCAGCATACTTCCCAGATAGAGTAATGTTAAATGACAATGAGAGTTATAAGATTGAAACATCTGTTTTTCAAGCTCCACGTTTTAAAGGAAAAGAAAAATATGCGGTACAACAAGGTGCAGGAATGGCTGTAACAAAATCCACTAAAGAAGAAGAATTTGCATCAGTAGAATTCTTAAAATGGTTTACAGATAAAGAACCTAATATAAAATTCTCTATTTCTTCTGGATACTTACCAGTGAAGAAAAAAACAAATGATTTAGATGTTATAAAAGAAGTTATGAAAAAAGATGATTTAAAGGTATCAGATAAAGTTGAGGGCTCATTAGTCTCATCTATTGAACAAATTAATAGTTGTAATTTATATACGAATAAAGCCTTTGATGGTGGAACTAAAGCTAGACAAGTTCTTGAATATTCAATGCTTGATAAAGCTAAAGAAGATTTAAATAAAATAAATGAATTAATAAAAAATGGAACTTCTAAAAAGGATGCAGTAACACAATTTAATAATGACAAGAATTTTGAAACTTGGTTCAAAAATTTTAAGGCTGAGCTTGAAAATGCTACAAAAGAGTAGGTGAATTGGCGGTTAATGTGTCGACATGCACAAAGGTATAGGTGGAATAAGTATGGAAAACAATCTAAGAAAAAATAATTCAATAATGAAAAAGATGATATTTCCCCTAATTATTGTTATGCTAATTCAAACAAGTTTATTTTGTGCCACAATTTTATGGGGAGGAACTATTCAGAAGTTAAATGACAACTCATTTGATATTTTAAATGAAAGAGTAATTAATCGCAAAAACTATATACAAAATGAGATGTTGCAAAGATGGTCAAAAACAAGTGAAACAGAATCCGCAATTAATTCATCTGTAAAGAAGATCTTGGATGAAAATAATGCTTCAATCAAGGATGTGGGTGACAATGAAGAAATTAACAAAGAGATTATAAAAAATATATCAAGCAATTTGATATATCTTTTGAGAAAAAACTCTGTGACAGGTTCTTTTATAATCTTAAGTAATAAAAATATTGAAAATGATTCTATGAATAATAAAGGTGAAGTAAGCAAGACTGGATTGTACATAAGAGATTTAGACCCTAAATTTAACCCAAATGACAATTCTGATTTGTTAATTGAGAGAGGTTCATCAGATATAGCAAGAAACTTTGGAATATCTATGGATAGTTATTGGGCTCCAAAATTTTCATTTAAAGGTGAAAATACACGAAAGGGAGATAATTTTTTTTACAAGCCATTTAGAGCGGCGATTGATAACCCAAATGTATCAAGTTCTAATTTAGGTTACTGGGGAAGCCAGTTTCTATTGACAAATGCAGGAGATAAGGTAATGACATATTCAGTTCCTCTTATTTATGAAGATGGAACTGTATATGGAGTGCTTGGAATAGATTTAAGTATAAACTATTTAAGTGAATTACTGCCATATACAGAGATACATAGTAATAAAAAAGGTAATTACATTTTAGGTGTAGACAGGAATGATGATATGGCATTTGAAAATGTAGTTTCAAATGGATATTCACTAAAAGAAAAATTTTGGGATGGTTTACATTCTAATTTAGAACAGAAAGAATCTTATAAGAATGTATATAAGATTAAAAATGAAGAGGATGATTATAGTTGTGGTAATATTTATGCTAGTGTACAATATATAGATTTATACAACTCTAATACTCCATTTGAAAATGAACGTTGGGCACTTTTGGGTATTATTGAGGAAAAAAGTCTTTTGTCTTTTTCAAAAAGAGTTGAGAGGTTAGTTATAATTTCTATTGCAATTTCTTTAGCAATAGGACTTGTAGGTATTTATATAGCATCAAGATTATTTACAAAACCAATTGTTCTTCTAGCTAAAAAAGTTAGAAATAGTAACCCATCAAAACCAGTAAATCTTGATAAGATAAATATATCTGAAATAGATGAATTATCTTCGGCTATAGAGATACTTAGTGCAAATGTTGCAGACTCTTCTTCAAAATTATCACAGATTATTGAGATGGTAGATATGCCTATTGGGGCTTTTGAATTGTATAAAAATACAGAGAGCGTTTTTTGTACAAAAGAATTTTTTAATGTATTTATTACAGAAAAAGAATTTCAAGAATATGGTTATGTGAGAAAAGATAAGTTTCTTAAAAAACTAAAAGAGCTAGATGAATATTTACAAGAAAGTTATGAAACAGAAAATACGTACATATATAAATTTGAATCTGAAGATAAAAGGTCTAAGTGGGTAAGACTAAATATTGTTGAAGATGAGCTAAAGGTTCTTGGTGTTGTTGTAGATGTAACCAAAGAGTTCATTGAGAAAAGGAAGATAGAATATGAAAGAGATTTTGATATTTTAACTAATCTTTTAAATAGAAGAGCATTTTACTCACAGATTCAAGAGAAATTTAAAAATAAAGATGAACTTAAGGTAGCAGCCTTTATTATGTGGGACTTAGATAATTTAAAATATATCAATGATACATATGGACATGATGCTGGTGATGAATACATTAGATGTGCAGCAGGTATACTTAAAAAGTTTATATCATGGAATGGTATAGTTTCTAGGCTTTCAGGTGATGAGTTTTATGTGTTTATATATGGATATGAGAGTAAAGAGAGTATAAGAGATATTATCAATTCTGTTAAGATACAGATGAGCAATACATTACTAAAACTTCATGATGGAACAGAATTTAAAATAAGGGCATCAGCTGGGGTTTCTTGGTATCCTTATGACTCATGTAATTATGATGAATTAATGAGATATGCAGATTTTGCTATGTATCAAATTAAAAATACAATCAAGGGCGAAGTGAGTGAGTTTGATATTAATGTATATAATAAAGATTCATTCTTACTGAGTAATAGAGAAGAGTTAAATAAATTGATTGATGGACAACTTGTTGAATATGCATTTCAAGCTATTGTAGATTGTAAAGGAGAAGTTTTTGCATATGAGGCGCTTATGAGACCTAAAATAAAGACTTTCAGTTCTCCAGTAGATGTTATTAGATTGGCTCGTTCACAATCTAAACTCTATCAAATTGAGCGTATTACATGGTTCAAAGCACTTAAATCCTTTAAAAAATACAGAGATAAGTTTGGAGATTGTAAATTGTTTTTAAATTCTATTCCAAATAATAACTTATCAAGAGTTGATTTTGAAGAAATTGAAGATTTATATGGTAGATATTTAAATAGAGTTGTATTAGAAATAACAGAAAATGATAAAATTAATGAAGATTTTATTGAGAAAAAGAAATCTTATATAAGCCATTGGAATATAGAGATTGCTTTGGATGATTTTGGAACAGGTTACAATGGAGATGCTGTACTGTTATATATAATGCCAAATTACGTAAAGATTGATATGTCCATTGTAAGAGGTATTGATAAAGATGAAGACAGACAGAAAATATTAAAAAACCTTATTTCATATTCTAATGAAAGAGATATTAAAGTAATAGCAGAAGGTGTAGAGACTAAAAGTGAGATGGAAACATTAATTAATCTTGGAATAGATTATATGCAGGGGTATTATATTAGTAAACCATCATTTATCCCTGAAGATGTAAGTGATAAAATTAAGAAAGAGCTCAAGATGTGTCATGAAAATAGGAATGATGTGATTTAATAGAGGAAAAATTACATGTATTTTTATGAACTTTTGGTTTATAATTAAAAAGAAAATAATATAATTATAAATTAGGGTGGTGGAGCTAATAATCACAACAAATATAGATATAAGAAAGTTAAATGAAAATCAATTAGAAGCAGTTGAACATATAGATGGGCCTTGCATGATACTTGCAGGGCCTGGTTCAGGTAAGACAAGAGTAATTACATATAGAATAGCTAATATGGTAGTAAATAAAAATATAGCGCCAACAAGAATCTTAGCAATAAGCTTTACAAAGGCATCTTCAATAGAAATGAAAAATAGAGCTTTAAGTTTAAGTGATGATATAAGACTCAATAAGGTAACTTATGGTACTTTTCACTCTGTATTTTTTAAAATCCTAAGATACTTTGAAAGGTATAATCTAGATAGTATATTTGATGAGAAATCAAAGCGAATAACAATCAAGGCAATACTAAAGAGCTTAAATATAGAAAATGCTGATGATGATGAGAATGTAGGACAAGTTATAAATGAAATTTCTTATGTAAAAAATGAACTTATGGATAAGAACGACTTTAATTCAGAGGTATTGACAAAAGATGAGTTTTTGAAGGTATATAATTTATATGAAGAACAAAAATCTAAAGTTAATAAAATTGACTTTGATGATATGCTTATAAAAACTTATTATTTACTTTTGAACAATAAGTCTGCATTAGAAATGGTTAGAAATGTATATAAATATATATTGATAGATGAATTTCAGGATATAAATAAAGTACAATTTGAAGTTTTAAAATTAATCTCAAATCCTTTAAATAACATATTTGCTGTTGGAGATGAAGACCAAAGTATATATGGTTTTAGAGGAGCAAGACCAGACTTTTTGCTTGAATTTGAAAAGTATTTCAATAATACTAAAAAAATAATATTAGATGTAAATTATAGGTCTAAAAGTGAGATAGTACATACTGCAAACAGGCTTATAGAAAAAAATAAAAATAGATATGAAAAAAACATTAAATGTAGTCAGGGTACTGGAGGAAGTGTGAGTTATATTTGTCCACATGATTCAGAGGAGGAAGCTTTACATATTGCCAAGGAAATAATTGACGAAATAAAAAAAGATTATGTAGAGTATTCAGACTTTGCAGTGATTTATAGAACCAATATACAGTCAAGAGCATTGGTGGATGTATTTATGGATATGAGAATTCCATTTGTGGTAAAAGATTCAGTAATCACAATATATGATCATTGGGCGAGTCAAGATATACTATCGTATTTAAGAATAGGCATTAATCCAAAGTCAAATAAAGATTGGTTAAGAATCATAAATAAGCCATTTAGATATATATCTAAGGATAGTGTAAGTATGGCTAAAGATGAAAATGATTTTATAACAGCATTAATAAACAAATGTAATCTTCATCCTAAACAAATCAAAACAATAACTGATTTGGAAATAGATTTAAGTTATTTAAACACTTTAAATCCTAAAAATGCAATATCTTATATTAGAACTAGTCTTGATTATGATAGATATGTCTTAGATTATTGTAGTAACAGAAAAATAAAGACTAATGGTCTTGTAGAGATATTAAATGAGCTTGAGAGTTCAGCGACAAACTTTAATACTGTGACAGAGTTTTTAGAGCATATTGAGAGAGTAAATACTGAGTTAATGGAAAACAATAAGAATAAACAGACTGATGGTGTCATATTTACAACTATGCATAGTGCAAAAGGATTAGAATTTAGAAATGTTTATATTATAGGCGTAAATGAAGGAACAATACCTCATGAAAAGTCATATGATATTTGTAAGGAAGAGAAAAAAGAAGAACAATTAGAAGAAGAAAGACGACTTATGTATGTTGCTATTACAAGAGCTGAAGAAAAATTGTGTATAAGTTCTACGTTAAATAAATATGGTAAAAAAGTTGATAAATCACTGTTTATTAATGACATAAAATCTCCAACCAAAAAAGAAATTGATAGTATTGGTGTAGGTGATAAGGTATACCATAAAAAATTTCATGAAGGAGAAATAATTAAAAAAGATGGAATTATGTTTACAATAAAGTTTAAAGATAGGGAGCGAATTTTAGACCTGAAAACTTGCTTATTGAAGAATATAATTTATATTATTTAATTTAGAAAGCAAAATTAGATATAAAATGTATTATTTTATAGGTAAGAAAGAATTATATTATTTATGTATGATATTTAGGGCAAAGATATAGATATAAAATGTATTATTAAAAAAATAGCTCAAAATATGAAAAATATTATTTATTAATATCCAAAGAATATAAATAAATCTAAAAGATTCTATGTATGATTATCTAAAGAGTAGAGCCAAATATACATCGTAGTGTTTAAATAATTTACAAATAAAATTATTAAAAAAATAAAAAACTTATTGACAAAAATATTATAAGGAAGTACAATTGTATTAACAATTTAAGGAAACAAATCCAGTGATAGAGAAAGTAGCATATATGGATTTACAGCGAGTTAGGGTTTGGTGTAAGCCTAGCAATGAAGTCTATGTGAAGAGAGCTCTGGAGGAGATTATCAGAAGTTTTTTAGTATGATAATTGGTCTGCCCGCCTTAAGGGATTGAGAGGATAAGTACTTACTTATCAAAAAGAGTGGTAACGCGGATATAATTCGTCTCTTAGCTGTAAAGCTAAGGGACTTTTTTGATTTTAAAATTAAAATATCCACATAGCTTAAAAGCTAAAATTCACAAATTTTGAAAGTTGTAAGAGTATTTATCAATAAGAGTGGTAACGCGGTAAAGTCGTCTCTTAGTCATTAAAGACTGAGAGACTTTTTTTGTAACTTGAAACATGAAAGTATTAAAATTTGAGGGAAATTATAATTAAAAGAGAGGGGTAATAAAAATGAAAGTATTTAAAAAATTATTAAGTTTAGGATTAGTATTAGGATTAACTTTATCACTAGTAGGATGTAGTGGTGGAGAAGAAAAAACAAAATTAGAGCAAATAAAAGAAAATGGAAAATTAGTTGTAGGTACTAGTGCAGAATTCCCACCATTTGAATTTCATAAAGTAGTAGATGGTAAAGATTCAATAAAAGGATTCGATGTAATGTTAGCTGAAGAATTTGCAAAGGAGCTTGGTGTAAAAGTTGAAATTAAAGATATGTCATTTGATGGATTAATAGGTGCTTTAAATGCAGACCAAGTTGACATAGTTCTTGCAGGTATGTCACCAACACCAGAAAGAGAAAAGAGTGTTGATTTCTCAGAGTTATATTATTTAAGTAGAAATGCAGTTATAGTTAAAGATGCAGATATAGATAAAGTAAAGACTGAAGATGATTTAAAGAAACTTAAAGTTGGAGTACAAGCAGGAAGTATCCAAGAAGAATATGTAGTTAATACTCTAAAAATGACAACTACTAAATCTTTAAAAGCAATACCTGATTTAATTACAGAATTAAAAAATGGAAACATAGATGCTGTTGTTACTAATGAAGCAGTTTCTTTAATAAATGTTAAAAAATATGATGGAATCAAAATGGCAAATACTGAAGTTGGTAAAGATGTAACAGAAGGTATGGCAGCAGCAATCAAAAAAGCTGATAACAACAAAGACTTTATAGAATTATTGAATAAAAAGATAAAAGAATTACAAGATGGTAAAAAAATAGAAGAATTTTTAAATGAAGCATCTACTGAAGCTGCTTCAAATTAGTAAGAAAGTTATGTGGGAGATGAAATTATGAGTTTAGATTTTAGTTTTTTAAGTAGATTTGGAACTTCTTTTCTGGAAGGAACAGGTGTGACAGTAGGAATTTCTCTTGTGGCATTATGCTTTGGATTTATAATAGGTATAATCATCTGTATGGCAAGAATATCCAAGAGTAAAGTATTAAGAGCAATATCATCAATCTATATTGAGATTTTAAGAGGAACACCATTATTAGTACAGATATATATAGTATGGTTTGGATTACCTCAATTAGGAATAAGATTCCCTATGTTATTTGGTATACCAAGTGAATTTATAGCTAGTGCATTTGCATTATCAGTAAACTCTGGAGCATATGTGGCAGAGATACTTAGATCAGGTATACAATCAGTTGATAATGGACAAATGGAAGCAAGTAGATCACTAGGATTAAATTACTGGTCAACTATGAGATATATAATAATACCTCAGGCTATAAAAAATATACTACCTTCATTAGCAAATGAGTTTATTACACTTGTAAAAGAATCTTCAATAATCTCTGTAATAGGAGTTGTTGAAATAATGCGTACTGCTGATATAGTAAAAAATGCAGCATTCAAAGCATTAGAGCCATTAATAGTAGCAGCAGCAATTTACTTTGTTATAACATTTACTCTATCAAGATTAGTTGGATTATTAGAAAAGAAACTGTCTGTGTCTAACTAGATGAGAGCGTGTTTAGCATTTAGGGAAAACATAGAATAGTAAAAAGGAAAGTGATAATATGATTACAATAAAAAATTTAAGTAAATCTTTTGGAGATTTAAATGTATTAAAAAATATAGACTTAGAAATCGCTAAAGGCGAAATAATGGTTATAGTAGGTCCTAGTGGTTCTGGTAAAAGTACACTTCTTAGATGTATGAATTTACTAGAAATACCTACAGGTGGAGATATAATATTTGAAGGAAAAAATTTGGTTGATAAAAAAACTAATATTGATGAAATTAGACAAAATATAGGTATGGTGTTTCAAAACTTTAATTTATTCCCACATAAGACTATTTTAGATAATATAACATTAGCACCAATTAAATTAAAAAAGATGACTAAAGAAGAAGCAGAAAAAAAAGCAGAAGTTTTGTTAAGTAGAGTTGGTCTTTTAGATAAAAAAGATTCTTATCCATCACAATTATCTGGAGGTCAGAAGCAGAGAATAGCAATAGCTAGAGCGCTTGCTATGGAACCCGATATGATGTTGTTCGATGAGCCAACATCCGCTCTTGACCCAGAAATGGTAAACGAGGTTCTTGATGTTATAAAGGAACTTGCAAAAGAAGGGATGACAATGGCAATTGTAACTCATGAGATGGGATTTGCGAAAGAAGTAGCAGATAGAGTTATTTTTATAGATGGAGGAAGTGTACTAGAAGACAATACTCCAGAAGAAGTTTTTGGAAACCCAAAACATGAAAGAACTAAATCATTCTTAGCAAAAGTATTATAATATGTAAAAAGGATGTTATTGATATTAGAAATTCAATACATCCTTTTTTTATGATGATTAATATAATTTAAAATTATATTAATCTTATTTTGCTAAATTTTTGCAGAAAAAAAGAGCTCGGGGTAAGCTCTTTTTTTCCACCGAATCAATTTCCGTTATCAATCCGATTTTTAATAAATATAAAATATATCCTTATGAAAGGGTATTGGGAATAGATATATTAACTAACTAGGGTTACCAGGGGGATAACCTTAATTTATTATAACAAAATGCGACACAAAAATCAATATTTTTTTTGATATAAATTATAAAAGTTATTTTTATAACAAGTAAGCTTATAAAAATAACTTTTATAGTAAAAATAAGCATATGTATAATATAATATATTTATTTTATATAATATATTATTTTATCATATATTGTATTTTATAACGTATTTTTGTAGGATATAATATAAGCATATTATATTTTACTATAAAACTTTATAATAAAGTGAAAAAACTAATTTTTTATGAAAGAATATTTTGTAAATTTAAGATTGTCTTTTTAATAAAGATTAACAAAAAAAATACTATAATTAGTGGTATAATAGTTAGAGCTGAAATTTTAAATAAAGGTAGGTGTAATTAAGTTGGAAATATACTTAGACAATAGCGCAACTACAAAACCTTATCAAGAAGTTATAGATAAAATGGTGTATGCACTTAGTACGGATTATGGAAATCCTTCTTCTGTTCACAGAAAAGGTGTAGACGTTGAAAAAGGAATAAAAGAAGTAAGACAGGTTATAGCTAAATCTCTAGGAGCGAAAGAAAAGGAGATTTATTTTACATCAGGTGGTACAGAATGCAATAATACTATAATAAGAGGAGTTGCAAACTTAAATAAAAAGCGAAAAAATCATATAATATCTACTAACATAGAACATCCTTCTGTTTTAAATACATTGAAGGATTTAGAAGAAGATGGTTTTGAAGTAACTTACTTAGAGGTCGGAAAAGATGGAAAGATAAATATAGAAGATTTAAAGAATGCAATAAAGTCAACTACATGTTTAGTAAGTATGATGCATGTTAATAACGAAATAGGAACTATACAGCCAATCGACGAAGTCGGAAAGTATTTGAAGTCTTTAAAAGAAAAGATATATTTTCATGTGGATGCTATTCAATCATATGGAAAAATTAATTTTAGACCATCTAAATACAATATAGATTTTATGAGCGTGAGTGCACATAAATTTCATGGACCAAAAGGAATTGGATTTATGTATATAAAAGAAAATAATCGTCTTAAGCCTATGTTAACAGGTGGAGGACAGGAAATAGGAATTAGGTCTGGAACAGAAAATGTACCTGGTATATATGGGCTTGGAGAAGCTGTCAGAATACTAAATAAAGATTTAGATGCAGTTATTTCAAAAGTAAATAATTTAAAAGATACATTTAAAAATAAAATAATTGATAATATAGAAGATATAAAAGTTAATTCTCCAGAAGATGGTGTATGTCATATATTAAATATATCATTTAGAGGTACAAAAGGAGAGGTATTACTTCATTACTTAGAACAAAAAGGTATTTATGTATCAACTGGCTCTGCATGTTCTTCTAAGAAGAAGGGTAGCCATGTTTTAAATGCTATAGGTCTTACAAATGAAGAAATAAATGGAACAATAAGATTTAGTTTATCTGATATGAATACAGAAGAAGAAATATCAGAAGTTGTAGAAGTATTGAAAGAATCAATTTGCGACTTAAGGTCAATAATGAGAAGGAAATAAAGAATACAGTATAAATAATGAGAATAAATTAGTTTAAGAGGTGAAATGGTGTATAATATATTAATAGTAAAGTATGGAGAAATTGGAGTAAAAGGGAAAAATAGATATATATTTGAAAATAGACTTATAAGAAATATAAGAAATATGTTAAAACCAATTGGTAAATTTAATGTATATAAAGAATATGGAAGAATATATGTTGATTTAGAAGATTATGATTATGAAGAAGTAATTGAAGAAGTTAGAAAAGTATTTGGAATAGTGGGTGTATGCCCTGGAGTAAGAGCTAAAAAAGATTATGATACATTAAAAGAAATAGCTTTAAAAATGTTAGAGGAAAAAATAGAAGCTGGTTATAAAACGTTCAAAGTAGAGTCAAGAAGAGGAGATAAATCTTTTAGATTGACTTCTCAAGAAATGAGTATGGATATAGGTGGATACTTATTATCAAAGGTAGGAGATAAGATTGATGTTGATGTAAGAAATCCAGAAATTAAAATAAAATGTGAATACAGAGAATTCCATACTATGGTCTATAGTGATACTATACCTGGATATGGTGGATTACCACTTGGAACAAATGGTAGAGCTATGTCTCTTTTATCAGGAGGTATAGATAGTCCAGTAGCAACATGGATGGTTGCAAAAAGAGGTATGGAAGTAGAGGCAGTACACTTCCATAGTTATCCGTTTACAAGCGAAAGGTCACAAGAAAAAGTTAAAGACTTAGCTAAGATATTGGCAAAGTATTGTGGAAGAGTAAGACTTCATAAAGTTAACATATTAGAAATACAAAAAGCAATTGGCGAGAATTGTAATGAAGAAGAAGCTACTATTCTTTCAAGAAGATTCATGATGAGAATAGCACAGAAACTTTCTGAAAAAAGACATTGTGATGCTTTAGTTACAGGTGAAAGTATCGGCCAGGTTGCATCTCAAACAATACAAGGTCTTACTTGTACTAATGCTGTTGTAGATTTACCAGTATTTAGACCACTTATAGCAATGGATAAATCAGATATAGTTGATATAGCCAAAAAAATAGGAACTTTTGAAACATCTATAATTCCTGAAGAAGATTGTTGTAGCGTATTTTCTCCTAGAAAGCCTGTTACTAAACCTAGGTTAGAAAAGATAGAAAAATCTGAAACAGCACTTGATATTGATGGATTAGTACAAGATGCAATTGATAGAATAGAGGTTGAAGATATAGAATTCTAATATACAAGTGATTTTAGCCTCTCGGGGGAGGTGTTATATGTGATTCATATATTGTGTGTTGGTATTGGAGGATTTTCTGGTGCTATATTAAGATATTTAATATCTTTAAGATTTGCAGAAGCTAAGTTTCCATTTGGAACTCTAATCGTCAATGTTATGGGTGGAGTTTTGATTGGTTTTATCATGGAAATGAGTACAAGAACAAATTATATTTCTGATAATTTGAAATTATTTTTAGTAACTGGTCTAATGGGAGGTCTTACTACATTTTCCACATTTAGTTTTGAAAATGTAAAGTTTTTTGATAGTGGCAATTATATGTTATTTGCGTTAAATATATTCTTAAATTTAACGTTAAGTATTTTAGGAGTTTTTATTGGAAGAACTCTATGTAGACAATTTGTTAATATGTAGTATTTTAAAGTAAGTACTATAATTTTATTTAATGGGAATGATTATTATGAATAAAAAGGGTTTTACACTAATTGAATTATTGGTAGTTATATCTATAATAGGAATTTTAGTTATAGTCGCAGTTCCAGCACTATTTAGAAATATAGAAAAAAGTAAAGCAGTTACATGTCTTTCAAATAGGGAGAATATAAAGACTCAAATTGTTATTGCAATGGCTGAGGAAACAAGTAAAGACAAGAAGGAACTTATAAAAGATGTATTAAAAAATAAAGATGGAAAATACTTTGAAACAGAGCCAAAGTGTAAATCAGGTGGAACATATTCAGCAGAATTTGATAATGGTTATGATGGAATAACTGGAGAAGAAAGTATAGCAAAAGTGTATGTTACTTGTACAGAACATCCAGATGGTGTTGAGATGGCTAGAGATGTATATCAAAGTATGACAGATTTAATTGCATCATTTGCACAAGACCCTTCTATAATACCAGGAAATTCAAAAAATAATGATGATTTTAGAAATTATTTGTTGGATAATAAGTATAAAAATGGTTGGCCTAAAATTCCAGAGGAATTTAAGAAAAAGTATGATTTAGGAAAAGAGCCATTGTATATACAACCATATGCAAATAAGCCTAATACAAATGAAGCTAATGTAGTTGTATTTGCAAACACTTCAACTAAAGGTAATTGGTATGCTTCTTTAATTTATGATTACGATGAAGCTAAATGGTATAAAGGTAAAAGTGGTATTTCTGTAGCAAATAAAACATGGGAAGTTTTAAAAGAAGAAATCCATACTAAATCTGGTTGGGGTCCTTTAAATTAATATGATATATATTACTGGTATTGATTAGACTATAGAATAATATTCTCTATAGTTAATTAATACCAGATTTTATTTTGAATATTTTATTGGTGCAGTATGATTATTGAATATTTACTATTTTAAAGTCTTCACATATAAACTAAAAATAACTATAATAAGAATATAAAGAATATTAGTTAAATACTAAATTTTTATCAAATTTAGTATTTATACTAAGTAATACATAAAAGGGGAATAGATATATGAATAATTTACAAGATAATCAAACAATAAACTTAATACAAAGTCGTAGAAGTATACGAAAATTTACAACGGAGCAAATTACAAACGAGCAACTAGATACATTGTTACACTGTGCATTTGCAGCACCTTCGGGATGTAATAAACAACCTTGGCATATAAGTGTTGTGCAAGACCAGAAACTTTTAAAAGAGATTAGTGATGATACCTTATCCAGAATTCATGAAGTTAGTAATGTTGAGATAAATAAGAATTTTAAATTATTTTATGGTGCACCAACTGTTTTATTTATTTCTTATGATGAAGAAAATTCATGGGCTCCATATGATGTAGGAATACTTACAGGAAATGTAACTACAGCTGCACAAGCATTAGGATTAGGAAGTTGCATAATAGGAATGGTTAGGGGCTTATTTACACCTGTTGAACAAGGGGATATAGCAGGTCTTGTGAGTGTATTAGATGACAATGATGTAAAAGAATCAGATTCAATAAAGATGATGTTTGATACAAATAAAAAATATAGAGAATTGTTGAATATACCAGAAGGGTATTCTGTACCTTTTGGTATTGCTATAGGTGTCCCAGATGGAAATCTACCAAAAGCTAGAGATGTTGTTTATAAAGTTTCTAGAGCTTAGAATATCAGATTAATCAAATGACTATATAAATTTATATGATTAAAAAAGATAACATAAGACTGAAAATAAAAATTTGTTTATTTTTAGTCTTATTTTTTATTATTTTATATTTATAAATGAAAAAAAAGTGAAGTAGATTTGTTAGTCTAAGTATATAAAATAAAAATTATAAAGTTGAGAAGTATAAATAAGCACTTTATAATATTTTGGAAATAAATAGCAAAACATTGAAATGAAGAAAAAAGAATGTTAAAATAAAATGAAAGTAACCCTTAGTTATAAAAGGGCTTTTTTTTATACCTATAAAAATCTAAAAATATTACACTTAAAAACCAATCTAAAAAATTTTTCATTTCTAATAAACAAGTACACATCAATAAAATAAAATTAAACCTAAAAACAGTAAAATATTTATAAATTTGATTGTTAATTAAGTGCATTTTCTTTGAAAAATTATGTATAAAATTGAAGAAAAGTTCCAATTTTTTGAATAGTAACTTTTTTATAACAAATGGAAACTATTGGAAGTGAAAAATAATGATAATTATAATAAAAATATCTTTTTAATTAAAAAATATTAATGGATTAAGTATATTATATAATTATACATTTAAATATTTCTATCAAATCAATAAGGACAAATAATAATTAAGAGTAAGTGGCTTAGAAATAATGAAGATAAAAGAAATAGTAAAATAGAATAATTTAGATAATAATATTTTATTGATAAATTACACCAACTGTAAACTATAACCCTACTTTAAAATTATTTTTATTATAAGTAGGGTTATAATATTACTATATTAATTATATTGTAGGGGGAAAAGATGAGAGAAGAATCGAACTCTTTAAATTTAAATCATATAGAAATTTTCTTTGAACTTTTGTCTCAAAGTACAGAAGACTATATATTTTTTTGGGACATAAACAGGAATAAATTTAAAATTTCTTCAGCAGTTTTTGATGAATTTAACTTAAGTAAAGATGTAGATTCTGATGTAGTAAATTGTTGGAGTAAAATTATTTATCCAGATGATGTTCAAGTGTGGGAAGATGATATACAAGCGTTGATAGATGGAAAAAAAGATGAACATAATCTAGAATATCGATTAATTAATAAATATGGGGAAGTAGTATGGATTTCTTGTAGAGGGAAGGCTTATATATCAGAAGATAAAAAAACTATAGTTTTGGTTGGAAGGATAAAGAATATTGGTGAAAAAAATAAGTTTGATTCTATCACTGGAACATGGAATAGAGAACAGTTCGAGTACTGGATGAATTATATCATAAAAGAAAAGACCTATGAAAGTGGAGCTATATTTATTATGGATATAGACAATTTCAAAAATATAAATGAAAAATATGGTCACTCTTATGGTGACAAGGTCTTGCGTGCAATTGCCACCGAAGTGTTAGAATATTTACCAAAAGATGTTCGATTGTATAGATTAGATGGAGATGAATTTGCATTTTTTTACCCTATGTGTACTAAAGAGACTATAAATAAAATCTATGAAAAGATACAGATGTATACCAATACCCAACATGAGATTGAATCGAATAAGTATTATTGCACAGTAACTGCGGGGGTTGCTATGTATCCACAGGATGGAGATACTTATTTGGACTTATTCAAACATGCCGATATTGCACTAGATATAGCAAAAATAAATGGAAAGAATAGAATTAAGTTTTTTTCACCAGAATTATACGAAAACAAACTAAAGGTAATTTCAATGCAACATAAGCTAAGAGAAAGTATTGAAAATAACTTTAATGACCTTGAACTATTTTTTCAGCCACAAATAGATGCGGCCACAAGAGAAGTAATAGGAGCCGAGGCACTTCTAAGATGGCATTCAAGTACTTATGGAGAAGTATCTCCTATTGAATTTATACCAATCTTGGAGCAAAGCAATTTGATTATACCAGTGGGGAAGTGGATTATAAAAGAAGCTGTAAAACAGTGTAAAGAATGGCATAAAATAAATCCAGACTTCAAGATATCTGTAAACGTATCGTACATTCAATTAAAAGAAGATTTTTTTAGAGATTTTATAGTTGAATGTTTAATAGAGTATCAATTAAGACCTGAATTTTTAATTTTGGAGTTAACAGAGAATTGTTGGATACCAGATATAAATTTACTGAATGATAAGTTTATTAGCTTAAAGGGTATAGGAGTACATATTGCAATAGATGATTTTGGTACAGGATATTCATCTTTAAATTACCTTAAAGAACTGTCTGTTAATATAATAAAAATTGAAAGAAGTTTTGTTAAGAATATTACATATAATAGCTATGAACATACTTTCCTTGAATATATCATTAAATTGGCTCACATCATCAACTTAAAAGTTTGTGTTGAAGGTATAGAGTCTTATGAAGAATATGATATAGTAAAGAGTCTAGGTGTAGATATTATTCAAGGATTTTTATTTGGAAGACCTGTGAGCGCATCTGAGTTTTATAAACTTCAATTGTCAAAGTAAATATATAAAAATGCTAGGTATAGAAGATAATGTAGTAGTATATTAAAATAGGGTAAAGTACAAGTTTTTAAAAAGCTTATACTTTACCCTATTTCATTGTGCAAATATATATTAACTATTATATACTTTTACCCCAAATTTAGATATTATTTCACTAGCTTTTTTAATATCTTCTTTACTAGCATCAGGGACATCTTTTAGTTCATAATCTATTCCTAGATTCTCCCATTTGTGTATTCCCATAGAATGGTATGGTAGTAATTCAAATCTTTCTACATTTTTTAATGTAGCTACAAATTGACCTAGTTTTTCTAGGTTATCTGTATCATCAGTAATACCAGGAACTAAAACATGTCTTATCCACACAGGGATATTTCTTGAGTCTAAGTATCTAGCAAGTTTTAGAGCTTTATCCATACCAACACCAGTCAAATCAATAGATTTCTCTTCAACCATATGTTTTAAATCAAGCAAAACTAAATCAGTATTATCTAGAATTGGGTCTATGGTTTTTATATCTACAAATCCAGATGTATCCAAACAAGTGTGTATATCATTTTCTTTTGCTTTTTTAAATAATTCACTCAAAAATTCTGGCTGAAGAGTAGATTCTCCACCAGAAGCAGTTATACCACCACCAGAAAACTTCATAAAAGAAGTATACTTAAGAGCATCAGTTATTATCTCATCAACTGTATATTCTTTCCCTGACTTAGTATCCCATGTATCTCTGTTATGGCAGTACTTGCATCTAAGTGGACATCCCTGAAAAAATAATATATATCTTATTCCTGGTCCATCTACAGTACCAAACGTTTCTATAGAGTGTATCTTTCCCTTAATCATAGAGTTCACCTCACAATATATTTTAATGACTTTATTAATAGTTATAATATTTGTCTAAAAAAGGCCATCCTATACCAGAAATAATTCAAATATAAGATGGCCTTTTATTTTTATTTTCTACACAGTAGTAATCTTAGCTAAAGTATAAAAATTTAAAGACTAAGCCATTTTACCGTGGAATGTTCTGTTTATAACATCTAATTGTTGTTCTTTTGTTAATTTTATGAAGTTAACAGCATATCCAGATACTCTTATAGTTAATTGTGGATATTCTTCTGGATGTTCCATAGCATCTTCTAAAGTAGCTCTATCAAATACATTTACATTTAAGTGATGAGCATTTTGAGAGAAGTATCCATCCATCATTGCAGAAAGATTGTTTATTCTTTCATTCATATCTTTTCCTAAAGCAGCTGGTACTATAGAGAAAGTATTAGATATACCATCTTGAGCATGCTCATATGGTAATTTAGCAACTGAAGATAATGAAGCTAAGGCACCATTAGTATCTCTACCATGCATTGGGTTAGCACCAGGAGCAAATGGAGCACCAGCTCTTCTACCATCTGGTGTATTACCAGTTTTCTTACCATAAACAACATTTGAAGTTATTGTAAGTATAGATTGAGTTGGATAAGAATTTCTATAAGTTTTATTTTTTCTTATTTTATTCATAAAGCTTTCAACTAACTCTACAGCTATACTATCAACTCTGTCATCATTGTTTCCGTATTTTGGATAGTCTCCTTCTATTTCAAAATCAACAGCTATTCCTTGTTCATTTCTAATAGTTTTAACTTTGGCATGTTTTATAGCAGATAATGAGTCTGCACAAACTGATAATCCAGCCATACCACAAGCCATAGTTCTGAATATATCTCTATCATGTAATGCCATTTCTAATGCTTCATAAGAATATTTATCATGCATGTAATGTATTACATTTAAAGTATTTACATATAATGTTGCTAACCAATCAGTGAATGGTTCAAATTTACTTATAACTTCATCATAATCTAAGTACTCAGAAGTTATAGGCTCAAATCTTGGTCCAACTTGAACGCCAGATTTCTCATCTATACCACCATTTATAGCATATAATAAAGTTTTTGCTAAGTTAACTCTAGCTCCAAAGAACTGCATTTGCTTACCAATTTTCATTGCAGATACACAACAAGCTATACCATAGTCATCTCCCCAGTATGCTCTCATTAAATCATCATTTTCATACTGTACTGAACTTGTATCTATAGATACTTTAGAACAGAAATCTTTGAATCCTTGAGGTAATTTAGTTGACCATAGAACTGTTAAGTTTGGTTCTGGAGAAGGTCCTAATGTATATAGAGTATTTAACATTCTAAATGAGTTTTTAGTAACTAATGTTCTACCATCTATTCCCATACCTCCTATACACTCAGTTACCCAAGTTGGGTCTCCAGAGAATAGGTTATTGTAATCAGGAGTTCTTAGGAATTTAACCATTCTTAATTTCATAACAAAGTGGTCCATATATTCTTGTAATTCTTCTTCTGTTACTATTCCTGCTTTTAAGTCTCTTTCAAAGTATATGTCTAAGAAAGTAGATGTTCTACCTAAAGACATCGCAGCACCATTTTGGTCTTTAACAGCACCTAAATAACCAAAGTATAACCACTGTACAGCTTCTTTTGAGTTAGTCGCTGGTTTTGATATATCAAATCCATAAGACTGAGCCATCTTTTTAAGTTCATTTAAAGCTGATATTTGCTCAGCTATTTCTTCTCTTAGTCTGATAACTTCCTCATCCATGCAAGAAACTTCTAATGATTCCTTTTGCTTATTTTTATCTTCTATTAAGGCATCAACACCGTATAAAGCAACTCTTCTATAGTCACCAATTATTCTACCTCTACCATAAGCATCTGGAAGACCTGTTATTATACCAGATTTTCTAGCAGCTCTCATTTCTGGAGTGTAAACATCAAAAACTCCTTGGTTGTGTGTTTTTCTGTATTTAGTGAATATATCTTTTATTTCTGAGTCTAATTCATATCCAAAAGCATCACATGAGTTTTCAACCATTTTTATACCACCATATGGCATAACAGCTCTTTTTAAAGGGGCATCCGTTTGTAACCCAACTATTGTTTCTAATCCTTTATCTAAATATCCTGGAGCATATGCAGCTATTCCAGAAACAGTTTTTGTATCAACATCTAAAGTACCACCATTTTCTCTTTCTTTTTTAAATAAGACCATAGCTTTGTCCCATAGCTTTTTAGTGTTTTCAGTAGCACCAGCTAAGAAAGAGTCATTTCCTTCATATGGAGAATAGTTTAATTGTATAAACTCTCTAACATTTACTTCTTTAGTCCATCTTCCTGTTTTAAATCCTTGCCATGCATTCATTAAGTATTTCCTCCTTAGATTTAAATGATAAATAATACTATTAAAATTAATTTTTATATACTTAATTTGTTTTATATATTTTTTAAAAAATATATTTTCTAATATAATAATAACATATTATCAGTATCCTGTATACACAAAAAAATAAAAAATTGTCGTTTTAAAGTATAAAACAAATTATATGTTATTAATGTGATGAAATTATACCCATATATAAATAAAATGAAACAGATAAATGATTAATTAACAATAATATATTTTTTAAATCCTAAACTTGAAATAAATAAATTTTATTATGAAAAAAAGAAAAGCATACATCTTCATAAATTGAATATTTATTTAATAGGGGGAGGTGATATATTGTTTATCACAGTGATATTATTTTTAGTAGGTTTCCTATTAATTACTAAAGGCGCAGATATCTTTATAAATTGTACTGTAGAGATAGGTAGAAAAACAAACATATCAGAAATCATACTTGGAGCAACTATCGTTAGTTTTGCGACAACATTACCTGAATTTACAGTGTCTTTACTTGCTTCTATTGATGGTCATACTACAATGAGTTTAGGAAATGCAGTTGGTTCTATAATATGTAATACAGGGTTAGCATTAGGATTAGTTGTTTTTATAAGTCCATATAATGTAGATAAAAAAATGTTTTTTTCTAAGTCTTTACTATTAATAGTATCTGTTATAGTTTTAATTTTATTGGGTTTAGATGGAGTTATAACAAGAGGGGATTCGTTATTACTTATAATAATATTAATCTTTTATATGGTTAATAATTATAGAAGTGTAGTTGGAAAATCTACTAAAAATAGAAATATTAAAAATAGTACTATTAAAGATATACCTACTAAAAAGAGTAAGAATTTTAGAGGTTTTTCTGTAGTAGAAATTTTAAAAATACTAGCACTTTTTGCTACAGGTTTGATAATGATGATAATTGGTTCACAGATTCTTATAGAGAGTGGAGTAAGAATAGCTAGTTTTTTAAATATACCTCAAGGTATAGTAAGTTTAACTATAATAGCACTTGGAACTTCTCTGCCAGAGATAGTTTCGTCGATTACTGCTATAAGAAAAAATCATCATGAAATATCAGTAGGAAATATTTTAGGTGCAAACATATTGAATATAGTATCAGTAATAGCCGTATCAGCAATACCAAATAACATACCAATATTATCCCAAAATAGGCAATTGGATATACCATTTATGATATTATTATTATTAATAGTCATAGTACCAACGCTTAAATCAAACAGACTTAGCAGAATACAAGGGATATTGATGTTATTTACATATTTTCTATACATATCAATTTTGTATTTCATGTATATTATTTAACTATACTGTTAAAAATATTAATTGCAGAATATCCTAAAAAAGTATATAATGGATAGGTTAAGATTAATTGATAACGGAGAGGAATAATATATGAATATAACAAAGTTTGAAGATTTACCAATAAGTGAAGGAATAAAAAAAGCTATAGCTGAAATGGGGTTTGAAGAGCCATCTCCTATACAAGCACAGTCTATACCTGCGATTTTGTCAGGTAAAGACGTTATAGGACAAGCACAAACTGGTACGGGGAAAACAGCAGCTTTTAGTATACCTATACTAGAAACAATAGACCCAAATAATAGAAGTTTACAAGCTGTAGTACTTTGTCCAACAAGAGAGCTTGCAATACAAGTATCAACAGAAATAAGAAAGCTAGCTAAATATTCGCACGGAATAAAGACATTACCTATATATGGTGGTCAACCAATAGATAGACAAATAAAATCTCTAAAGAGTGGAGTACAAGTTGTAATAGGTACACCAGGACGTACAATAGACCATATCAATCGTAAAACATTAAAAATGGATAATGTAAAAATGATTATATTAGATGAAGCAGACGAAATGCTAGATATGGGATTTAGAGAAGATATAGAAATGATTTTAAGCAAGATTCCTGAGGAAAGACAAACAACTTTCTTTTCAGCTACTATGCCAAAAGGAATTTTGGAATTAACTAAGAGATATCAAAAAGACCCAGAACATATAAAAGTTGTTAGAAAAGAACTTACAGTTTCAAATACAAAGCAATACTATATAGAAACTAGGTCATCAAATAAATTAGAAGTATTATGTAGATTAGTTGATGTATATGACCCTAAGTTATCTGTTGTTTTCTGTAACACTAAAAGAAAAGCAGATGAATTAGTAGGAGATTTACAAGCAAGAGGATACTTTGCAGATGCTTTACATGGTGATTTAAAGCAGACTCAAAGGGATATAGTAATGGATAAGTTTAGAAATGGTACAATAGATATACTTGTTGCTACTGATGTTGCAGCTAGAGGTATAGATGTTGATGATGTTGAATGTGTATTCAATTATGATTTACCACAAGATGAAGAGTATTATGTTCACAGAATTGGTAGAACTGGTCGTGCTGGTAGAGAAGGTATGTCATTTACTTTTGTATTTGGAAAAGAAATGAGAAAGATGAAAGATATAGAAAGATATACTAAATCTAAATTGATAAAACATAACATACCAACAATAACTGATGTTGAAGAGAAAAAAGTAGGTACTTTCTTCGCACAAGTTAAGCAAACTATTGAAGAAGGACACTTAACTAAACAATTACAATGGTTAGAAAGCTTCTGTAATGATGAAGACTATGCAATGGTTGATATAGCTGCTGCACTTGTGAAGTTATCTCTAGGTGAAGAAATGAAAGAAGAAATAATAGAAGAAAAACCTAGAAGAGAGCGTGGAGAACGTGGAGATAGAAAAGGTAGTACTGGAGCTAAAGATGGTATGATTAGATTATTTATCAATATTGGTAGAAATCAAAGAGTACAAGCTAAGGATATAGTTGGTGCTATAGCTGGAGAGGTTGGAATACCAGGTAAAGTAGTAGGAACTATAGATATATATGATAAGTATACTTTTGTTGAAATACCTAAAAAAGATGCTAAGACAGTAATTGAAAAGATGAAAGATATTAAGATAAAAGGTAATAAGATTAATATAGAAAAAGCGAATAAAAAGAAAAAATAATTTATAGCATGTAAAAATATAATTAGAAAATATATAAAATAATATATTGAATATTTAAAAAGCCTAATGTGTTTTCAAAACAGATGTGTAGAATCTGTAATAGTTAACAACATAAGGCTTTTATTGTTTTATATAATATTATTATGAGGAGCATTTTAAAAATAATTTATAATTTGACTTAGTAGATGTAAAAAAAATTAAAATCTATAACAAAATAAAAATTAATATATGATTTTCATTTGAGAATACGATTTAATATGTTAATATACATTTTTCCAGTGTGTTGTGAAAAAATGTATATTAGTTCCTCTTTTTCAAATCTTATTTGAAAAAGAGAATATTAATTATATATACAGTTTGGATTATAATAAAAAATGTAAGATAACAAAGGGGAGAAAAAGATGTCAATGACTTATATGGACCCTAGGGTTTTTTTGATTTTAGAAATGGTGTTAAAAGAAGACACAAACACTTTAGAACAGTTTTCAAGTGTTCTAGGTGTCAGTACTAGGACTATCAGAAATTATATAAACCAGATTAATCGAGAATTAAAAGATGGTATTGCTAAAATAGTTAAGAATGAAAAAGGTACATATAGTATAAGAATTGAAGATGAAAGTAAATTAATTGAAATTGTAAATTTCAATAGAGGAAAAGCATCAAATTTTATAAATTTAAATTCACCTGATGAAAGGGTAAATTATGTTCTTGATATTTTAACTATGACTAACAATCCAATTACTATAGATGATTTGGCTGAAGAGATATGTATAGGAAGAACAACGTTAATAAAAGATTTAAAAAAGGCAGATAAGATTTTAGCAGATTACGACTTGGAGTTAAAAAGAAAACCAAATATAGGTATGATTTTAGTTGGCGAAGAAATGGATATAAGGTTATTAGTCCTTGATAGGTTATATGAAAATTATATTGATATACTGGAAAACGTTAATCACATAAGAGTTATTAAAAAGGGTGATATTGAATGTCTTAGAGACGAATTAAAGAAGTTATTTAATCAAGAAGAACTCTATATAACAGAGCAGGTCTTAATGGATGTTGAAAGATATATAATAATATCTGTTTTAAGAAATCTAAATGGATATAAATTTGAAAAGATAGATAAGAGATTTGAAGTCATAAGATGTTCAGATGAATATATTTTAGGATTAAAACTTAAATCTTTGTTGGAAAAGATATTTAATATAGTTTTAAATGAAAAAGAAACCATATTTTTGACAATGCCATTAATAGGCAGAAAAGCTCCTAGTACAAAGTTAGCACTTAGTAGCATAAAGATAAATGATAGTGTAAAAGAAGTTGTAGATGAAGTAACTAGTTTTCTATTGGAGACATCTGGGATTGATTTTAAAGAAGATAAGAAGCTCATAGAAAACCTAGAATATCATTTGTATTTTGCACTTAATAGAATGAGGTTTAACATAAGGGTAAAAAATCCATTATTGCAAGAAATAAAGGAGAGATATACATTTCCATACAGTGTAGCAAAGATAGCTGCAATGATAATTGAAGAAAAGTTTGACCTAAAGATATGTGAACACGAAATAGGATATATAGCATTACATTTTGGAAGTTATTTCGAAAAAAGTTCAAGAAAGATTCTAAATGTAAACAGAGTGGCAGTTGTTTGTGGAACTGGTCTTGGGACTGCACAACTCATCAGGATAAAAATAGGAAAAATTCTTGGAGAAAGTGTTGAAGTAAATACTTTTTCTGATATAGAAGCCAAGGCTAATTTGGAGTTATTAAAGTACTATGACCTAGTGTTTACAACAGTAGACTTTAAGACAGACTTAGATGTTCCAATATTTAGAGTAAATGCCTTATTTAATGAAGAAAGTATAAAAAAAGAAATAGAAAATGCCATACTATTGAAAAATAGTATAAATCTTAAATCTATAAAGCATATTGAAAAGAATATTCCTTTTATAGGTAAATTAGTTGAGGAAGATAAGTTTTTTATACTGAATAATGACACATTCATGGAAAATTTAGAAGAAATGTTAGTAAAGCTAGTACATAAAGGAATTATTGATTTGGAGTTTAAGGAAAATGTATTAAAAAGGGAACAGAAATCTTCTACAGCACTAGATAATTACATAGCATTACCCCATTCAGTTAGCTCTAAAGGAGAAAATCTTTATCTGGCATTTGGTATATTAGAAAATCCAGTAATTTGGGATACAAAAGAAATTAGAATAATAATATTAATGATAATTCCAGATAAGAATGTAGAAAGTACAGATTTGATAATAAAAAGCTATGAAGAGGTACTTGAAATAGGAAGAGATAAAAAAATGGTAGAAGCACTTGCTAAAGTAAAATCATTTGATGAATTTTATAAAATAATTACCAAGAGGAGGTAATAATATGGACCCAGTAATTTTTATTATAGTATCACTTATTGCAGTTTATTTATTAAATATTTTTCTTGGATACTTACAACTTAAAGATTTTAATAAAAATTATATTGAATTAAAAAGAAAAGGGAGAGTTGCAATAGGCAGAAAAAAAGGAAGAATATCATCAGGTACAATTGTGCTAATACTCATAGATGAGGATGGTGCAATTGTTGAAACTAGGAAAATGCAAGGTGTTACAGTATTAGCAAGAGTAAAAGTGTTTGAAGGGCTAGTAGGAAAAGACTTAGGGGACATAACAAAATCAGATTTAGCTGAGTATAATAAACTACTAAAAAAAGCAATACTAGATGCAGTCAAACAGTACATAACATTTGAAAAAAATAGATGTGAGAGTACAAATAGTACTAGTACTGATGAAGAATGCAATGCAGAAGTAGTTTAAAAATATATATTTATAAGGAGGAGTTAATATGACGCAATTTTTTCAAGTATTAGCAAGTGGTGCAGACAGTTTTATGAATTTATTTAGGGCAGGAGGTCAACAATTTGTAGGTTTTGTAACAGATATAGTTCCACTTTTAGTAGCTTTATTGGTTACGATGAATGCAATTATCAATTTTATAGGTACAGATAGAGTCGAGAGGCTTGCAAAAAAATGTTCTGCAAATATATTTACTAGATATTTAATATTACCAGTACTTGGTACATTCGTATTTGCAAATCCAATGACATTATCACTTGGAAGATTTTTGCCAGAAAAATTTAAACCTAGTTATTTTGCAGCAGCAAGTTTTTCATGCCATACAATGAATGGATTATTTCCACACATTAATCCAGGAGAGCTATTTATATATCTAGGAATTGCAAATGGTATAACAACTTTAGGATTTTCAACAGCAGATTTAGCAGTTAGATATTTACTAGTTGGTATAATTGCAAACTTTATTAAAGGTGTGGTTACTGACTATACGACAAAATTTGTAGAGAAGCAACAAGGAATATCATTAAATTCAGATATAAATATTGGATAATTATTTTAAGATATAATTAAATTTATTCTAAGTGAAAGTAAATTGTTTTATATAATAAGTAGATTGTTTTGAATAGTAATTAAATAAATTAATATAAGAAGGTTACATATAAGATAGCAGAAAGTTAACATGAGATGTAAGAAAATAAATAATAGTATTAAAGGATTTAAAATAAGATAACTAAGAAAGAAATGGATAGAATTAGGATTAAGAGAATAACTTAAATAAAAAAATAGTGTATATAGGAGGAGCATTTGTATGTCATTTAATAAAGTTAAAATAGTAAAAGGTTCTGGAGGATGGGGAGGACCATTGATAATAGAGCCAACAGAAAAGAAAAATAAGGTAGTATATGTAACTGGAGGAGCAAAACCAGAAACTGCAGTAAGAATAGCTGAACTTACAGGATGTGAATTAATAGATGGATTTTCGCAAGGAGTTAAAGATGATGAAATAGCATGTGTAATAATAAATTGTGGTGGTACATTAAGATGTGGTATATATCCTCAAAAGAAAATACCAACTATAAATATAATGAAGACAGGTAAAAGTGGACCATTAGCAATGTTTATAAAAGAAGATATATATGTTTCAGGGGTAAAACCAAACAATGTAGAGCAATTATAATTGTGGATGTAGGAGGAAAAAAATATGGCTTATGATACTAAAAAGAAGATAAGTGAACAGAGTCAAGGAATTGTCGCAAAAATAGGTATAGCACTAGGTAATGTGACAAGTACTCTTTTTCAAGCTGGTAGAGATACTATAGATACATTAATACACACTATATTGCCTTTTATGGCTTTCGTTGCAGTCCTAATAGGTATAATAAATCAATCAGGTGTAGGAAATTGGGTAGCCAACTTGCTTACTCCATTAATAGGAAATGTTGGAGGGCTGGTTGTTTTATCAATAATATGTTCATTTCCATTGTTGTCTCCATTTCTTGGACCAGGAGCCGTTATAGCTCAGATAGTAGGGGTATTAGTTGGGACAGAAATAGGAAAAGGAAATATTCCACCAAGTTTAGCATTGCCAGCATTGTTTGCAATAAATTCACAAGCAGCATGTGACTTTATACCAGTAGGGCTTGGTCTTGCAGAAGCTGAACCTGATACAGTTCAAGTAGGAGTTCCATCAGTTTTATATTCTAGATTTTTAACAGGTGCACCAACTGTTCTACTAGCATGGTTAGCAAGCTTTGGATTATATAAATAAAAGAATACTTTATAAATAATTAGAGAAAGGTTCAGTTGATATGGAATTAATATACAGTACCCAAATAAATAAAATAGGAGATAATGCAAATGAATTTTTAGAACATAACATGTTTGTAACTTTCAAGGATAATGCTCCTCAAGAATTAGAAAATTACTGTTATATACATTCTGAAAATAATTTAGTAAAAGAAATACTTACGAATGATGTGTTATCAATAAATAATGTTGATTATAAAATTACTTCTGTTGGTGAGTTAGTAAATCAAAATCTTTCAGAATTAGGTCATATAACATTTAAGTTTACAGGTGAAAAAGATGGAGCAATTGGAGGGACCTTATATCTTGAAAAAAAAGAAATAGCACCTATTGGCGTAGGTACTATACTAAAAATAATTAGAAAATAAAATTTAAAACTAATCTAATCATATTATAAGTAAATTATAGATAAAAGTCAATTTAACTAATCAAGTTAGCTTCTAATGTGATATAAAAGGGGAAATGAAAATGAGAAAAGTAGCTTTAGTAGTTGGAGGAGGAAGAAGTTTAGGTGAATTTTTATCTAAACATCTAGCTAAAGTAGGTTATGATGTTGCTGTTGCGGACTTAAATGAAGATAATGCAAAAAAAGTAGCTGAAGAAATAGAAAAAGAGTTTGATTGTAAATCCATAGGATATGGCTGTAATGCCACTGATGAAGAACAGGTTATAAGTACTGTTGAAAAGATTGAAAGTGATTTTGATAGGATTGATTTATTGGTATACAATGCAGGAGTGGCTGTAAGTAAAAAAATAACTGATTTTGGATATAGAGATTTTAAATTTATTGTAGATGTAAATTTAAATGGGTATTTTCTATTTGCAAGAGAAGTATCTAAGGTCATGATATCAAAAGGCATTGAAGGTAGAATAATACAGATAAATTCAAAATCAGGTAGAGTAGGTAGCAAGCATAATTCAGGATATTCAGCAGGTAAATTTGCTGGAGTTGGTCTTACTCAAAGTTTGGCATTAGATTTAGCAGAGCATAAGATAACTGTAAATGCGTTGATGCTTGGAAATTTACTTGATTCTGACATGTTTGAAAGTTTAATTCCTCAATATGCAGTAAAATTGGGGATACCTGAATCAGAAGTTAAGCAAGTTTATATAGATAAAGTACCTCTAAAAAGAGGTTGTAGATTTATAGATGTTGCAAATATGCTTACATTTTACGCTTCTAAGGAAGCTGAATATTGTACAGGTCAATCTATAAATATTACTGGTGGACAAGTTATGTAAAATTTTTATAACCTTTCAATTTATGTATATCAGAGATATATTAATTGAAAGGTTATTTTTATTATTAACAACTATAGTTTTCAAGCGAAATTAGAAGTCAGTCAGTTTTTAGAAGTGAATTTTTCAATAATATTATATTTATGAAGTATTTTTAAATTTAATTTGATAAAATATATTTATGTTTTATATAAAGTAGTTTTGAGTATATAAAATTTAATAAATTACAGGAAATATGATAGTTCTTAATAAGGAAAGAAGGATACTTTATGGATACAATAAAAAAATTAAGTCATGGCTGTACACTAGATTGCCATGATTGTTGCAAATTTAATGTTTATATTAAAGGAAATAACATAATAAAAATTGAAGGAGATAAAAACCATCCTTACACAAAAGGATTTATATGTAAAAAAGGATTGGCTCATTTAGATAGACTAAATCATAAAGAGAGGATAGAGACTCCAATGCTTAAAGTTGATGGAGTATGGAAGAAAATCTCTTTTGATGAAGCTATAGAGATAATGGCAGAAAAGCTTATAGACTATAAAGAAAAGTACACATCAAAGTCTGTTATGCATTATGACCAATATGGAAGTGGGTCTGTATTAAAATACATAGGAGATATATTTTTTAACTTTTATGGAGGAGTTAGTAGGCACAAGGGTGGTCCATGTTGGAGTGCAGGAATGCATGCTCAAAAGTATGATTTTGGAGAAGCTAAAAGTAATGCCATAGAAGACATGTTAAATAGTAAAAGCATATTTGTATGGGGAAAAAATCCAGCATATACTACAATTCATACTATGCAAATAATTAAAAAGGCTAAAGATAAAGGAATACAGATAGTAGTAATTGACCCCATATATACAAAAACAGCTCAAATAGCAGATAAGTACATAAAAGTAAATCCTGGAACAGATGGAGCTTTAGCTATAGCTATGGCAAAAGTTATAGTAGAAGATAAATTATATGATGAAGAATATATAAATTCATATGTTATTGGTTTTGAGGAGTACAAAGAATATTTGCATTCATTGGAATTAAGTTTTTTAATTAATGAATGTGGAGTTAAAGAGAAGGATATAAGAGAACTAGTTGATTTATATACCAACAAATATTCAACTATAAATCTTGGGTATGGACTTCAGAAATATAAAAGTGGAGGAAATACAATAAGAGCTATAGATGCTTTAGGAGCTATAACAGGTCAAATCGGTTTTAGTGGTGGAGGTATAAACTATGCCAATAAGGTTTATCCAAATATTCTAAACTCTGACCCTTATAATAGCCAGTCATATGGAGAAGATAGGGAGTTTTATGTAAGTAATATTAGTGAATTTATAGAGAAATCTTTAAAAGATACATTAAATGAGTCTGATGATAAAGATAGTAAAGCAAATCTTGTATCAAGTGAATTAAATAACTTATCAAATAAATCAATAAAAACTAATGTTCCAATAAAGATGGCTATTATAACCAAAAGTAATCTGATGAATCAATTGCCAGATTTAGTAAAGCTAGAGAAAGTATTTTCAAAGATTGAATTTAAAGTGTGTTTTGATATGTTTATGACTGATACAGCCACGTTATGCGACTTGTTTATACCTTGTACAAATACACTAGAAAGTGAAGATATAATCTATAGTTCAATGACTAATCCATATATAACTTATAATGAAATAGCAGTAAAACCAAAACATAAATTGATGGATGAATACTATTTCTTTATGGAGTTAGCTAAAAAGATGGGGATTAAAGATTATCCATTTGTTAGAAAGAGCGAATATCTAGAGAAAGTAATTGAACCACTTAGAAAATTTGATAAAAATCTAAATATAGAAAAACTTAAAAATAGCTACTTCACTATACATAATCCTGTTGCTTGGGAAGATAAGAAATTTGAGACTCCATCTGGAAAGTATGAGCTTTATTCAGAACGAATAAAAAGCTTAGGAATAAGCCCAATACCTGTGTATAAGAATCATAAATCTAAAAATATAAAAGAGAAAAATGAAAATACTTATTTTAGATTATTGACTAATCATCATGCAGATACTTTGTTTAGTCAACACTTTATGGATAAGACTTCTATATCACAAGCATATATAAATAAATGCATGGCTAAACAATTAGGCATTAAGGATAAAGACATTGTGACTTTAAACTCAAAAAAAGCAAAAATAGATGTACAAATAAATATAGACGATGGAGTGGGTGATTATATAGTAAAAATGTATGTTGGTTGGTGGAAGAAACATGGGAATCCAAACAGTTTGACAGACTCTGGCATATCAGACTTTGGCGGTCAGGTAACATACAATGAAAGCATGGTAGAAATAATACGACAAAACTAGTTAAATTTCATTGAAGGAATAAAAATACAATTATAGAATTGATTAAAAGTTACTATTTTTACAAAACTATTGAAGGAGGGATTTTGATGGTAAATTATTCCTTAGAACATAAGAATCTATACATAGAATTTATGTGCTCAGAACTAGACCACCATGTAGCCAATGAAATAAGGGAAGAAATAGATAACTTATTAAGTGTAAATCAAGTTAGAAATGTTGTATTTAATTTTGAAAATATTAATTTTATGGATTCTTCAGGTATAGGTGTCATCATAGGTAGATATAAAAAGATTTCTAATGAAGGGGGACGAGTTTCAGTAATTAATATAAGTTCACGAGTTAAGAAGATTTTTGATTTATCTGGGTTAAATAAAATTATTGGCATTTATGATACGTATGAAGAAGCTCTAAGTTCTTTGTAGGGAGGAGTATGTGATGAATAATATTATGGAAGTTAAATTTTCGGCAATATCTGAAAATGAAAGTTTAGCAAGAGTTATAGTAGCATCCTTTGCAGCTAAATTAGACCCAACAGTAGATGAATTAGTGGATATAAAAACTGCTGTCTCTGAGGCTGTTACAAATGCTATAATACATGGATATGAAGAAGATAGTTCTAAATTTGTTTTTTTAAGATGTGAGATAGAGGGAAATACTATAAAAATTATAGTTGAAGATGAAGGGTATGGAATAGAAAATGTGGAGAAGGCAATGGAACCACTTTATACATCAAAACCAGAACTTGATAGATCAGGAATGGGATTCACAGTAATGAAAAGCTTTATGGACGATGTAGAGGTAAGTTCTGTAAAAGATAATGGTACTAGAATTGAAATGTCTAAAAAAATAAATGTGCCTAAATAAAGTCCAAAAGTGAGGTTTTATTATGGAAGTAACTGTTGCCAGAGAAGAAAAAAAACCTCTTCTTAGTCATGAGGAGACTCTAGAACTTATTGACAAAGTTCAAAATGGAGATGAAGAGGCAAAAGAAATATTAATATCAAGCAATTTAGGTCTAGTTAGGAGCGTTGTATCTAGATTTTTAAATATAGGATATGATAGAGAGGATTTATTTCAGTTAGGTTCTATAGGCTTAATAAAATCAATATATAAATTTGACCCAAAATTTAATGTAAAATTCTCTACTTATGCAGTACCTATGATTTTAGGTGAAATAAAGAGGTACTTAAGAGATGATGGTATGATAAAAGTATCAAGGTCATTAAAGCAAATAGCTGTAAAGGCCAAGATGGAAAGTGAGTCATTAACCAAAAAGTTAGGTAGAGAACCAAGTATAGAAGAATTGGCTAAAGCAATTGATGTAGAAAAAGAAGATTTAGTAATGGCTATGGAAGCTAATTTCAACGTTGAGTATTTACAAGGTGTTATTCATGAAGAGGAAGGTTCTCCAATATGTCTTATTGATAAAATAAGCATGAAAGGAGAAAGTGAGGAAGAAAAAGTAGTAGATAATATACTATTAAAAGACATACTTGGAAAATTAGATAAGAGAGAACGTCAAATAATAGTTCTCAGATATTTTGAAGATATGACTCAAAGTGAAATAGGAGAAATGCTCAATATATCACAGGTTCAAGTATCTAGGATAGAGAAAAAGGTGTTATCTAAATTAAAAGAATATATATCGTGAGAATACTTATGATATATAAAATAACAAAAGATAATAAAAATATTACTTAAATAAACTGTAATAGCTTTTGATATTAGATTTTTAAACTATGATTAAAAATTTCTCAATTAGAATAAAAAATATTAAAAAGTAAGGTGTCTTTATAAAAGAAAATAAATTATTTTCTTTATGAGACATCTTTTTTATTTTTTGATAAAACTTTAAACTGTCAAAATAAATAATAGGTTTATTTTTTTAAAATTAACAAATAATACTTTAGAGAGGTGTTTAGTATGGATAAAAATTATAAAAAATATGTAGACCAAATAAGCCCAAAACCTACATATTTAAAAAACTATACACTTGCATTTATTGTAGGTGGAATTATTTGTATGATAGGGCAAGCAATAAATGATTTATACATGAAAGTTGGAGGTCTTGATAAATTAGGTGCTAGTTCTGCAACATCAATAACACTAATATTTATAGGGGCATTTTTAACTGGACTAGGAGTTTACGACTTAATCGGAAAAAGAGCTGGAGCTGGTTCTATAATTCCAATAACAGGTTTTGCAAACTCAATAGTATCTCCAGCTATGGAGTATAAAAGAGAAGGTTATGTATTAGGTGTAGGTGCAAACTTATTTAAAATTGCAGGACCCGTTTTAGTTTATGGAATAGGTTCTTCTATTTTATGTGGGATTATTTATTATATTTTTAAGATGTTTTAGATGGTTTTTATTTAATTTAAACTCTATTAATTGCAAAATAGCTATAAAAGTTGAAAATTAACTATGAAGCTTGTTAGTTAGAAAATAGTTATGAAGATTTCAATTGATATTAAAAAATTAAATATTAAAATGTAAAATTAAAAAGGTGTGAAAATATGAAAAATAAAAGAATTGGAAAAAGAACAGTAAAGTTAGAAAATAAACCAACAATAATATCAACTGGAACTATAGTAGGCTCTAAAGAAGGTGAAGGGCCATTAAAGGACTATTTTGATATGATTATGACTGATGATTTATATGGTGAAAAAACTTGGGAATTAGCTGAAAGTAAGATGGTAGAGACTGCATCTCAAAAAGCTATACAAAAAGCAGGAAAAAAACTAACAGATGTAAATTACATGTTAGGTGGAGATTTAATAAATCAAATAGTACCAGCATCATTTGCAGCAAGGGAATTAGCAATTCCATTTTTAGGTATATATGGAGCCTGCTCTACAATGGCAGAAGGTCTTTGTATAGGCTCTATGCTCATAGATGGTGGTTTTGCAGATTTAGTACTATCAGGTACATCAAGCCATTATTGTACAGCAGAAAGACAGTTTAGATTTCCTCTAGAACTTGGAAATCAAAAACCAATGACAGCACAATGGACGGTTACAGGAGCAGGAAGTGTATTATTAGCTCCTAATGGAGATGGTCCTAAGATAAAATATGTTACAGTTGGTAAAGTAATAGATGAAGGTATTGATGATGGTAATAATATGGGACCAGCCATGGCTCCAGCAGCAATAGATACAATATATTCTTATTTTGAAGATACTAATGATGACCCAAATAGCTTTGATATAATTGCTACTGGAGATTTGGGTACTCTTGGAAAACAGATAACAGAGGACTTTTTGAAAGAAAAAGGTCTAGACATATCAAAATGTTATACTGATTGTGGTATAGAGATGTTTAATCTTAAAGAGCAAGATGTCCACTGTGGTGGAAGTGGATGTGGATGCTCAGCTACAGTGTTTGCAGGATATATATATGATAAGTTGAGAAAAAAAGAATTTAATAAAGTAATGCTTGTATCAACTGGAGCATTACTGTCACCAACAAGTACACTACAAAAGCAGACAATACCATGTGTTGCACATGCAGTAGTAATAGTAAATGAGTAGGAAGTGATATATATGTTAATGGACTATGTAAGAGTGTTTATTGTAGGTGGAATTATATGTTTAATAGCCCAAGTAATGATGGATTACTTTAAAATGCAAACTCCATATGTTATGGTAACATATGTAACAACTGGTGTAGTTTTAACTTTTCTAGGTCTTTACGAACCATTAGTTAAGTTTGCAGCAGCAGGTGCAACAGTTCCTATAATAGGATTTGGATATTCACTTGCTACAGGAGTAATAAAGTCAATTCAAAGTGATGGCTTTTTAGGTATTTTCTTAGGTGGTACAACTGCTACAGCTGGTGGGATAGCAGCGGCTATATTCTTTGGATATATTATGTCAGTAGTATTTACACCGAAAGCAAAGCCATAAATATTACTTAAAAGAATAATAAAATTTAAAATAGTAGCTTTTTATAAAATAGGTAGATATCTTTCAGATTCTGCCTATTTTTTATATAAAGAAACGTTTACATAATTGAAGTTGACAATTATTTACAACATAGTGTAGTATTATATTATCAAAATAAAATGAAGTGAAGTAGGGGATAAAGATGGTAACTATTAAAGATATTGCAAGGAATCTAGGTATCAGTTATTCAACCGTTTCTAGGTGCTTAAATAATAATCCTAATGTATCTGAAAAAACAAAAAAGAAGGTAGTAGAAGAGGCTAATAGACTAGGGTTCCATTTTAATGTAAATGCAAGAAATCTGGCAAAAAAAGAAACAAACAGAATTGGGGTAATCTTTTCAAATAATTTTAATCACCAAGATACTAGAAAGTTTTTTAGTGATATAATGGACAGTTCTATAAATTCTATTGAGACTAATAAATACGATTTTATAATACAACCTAATAATAACATTAGTGGTGACAGTAATGTATATAAAATGGTTAATGGACAAATGGTAGATGGATTAGTAATTGTATCTCAATCAATAAAAAAAGAAGAGTATGAATTTTTAAAAGATAATAATTTTCCACATGTATTTATATATTTTAAACCATCTTTTGTAGGAGAAGTAGACAATTTCTTTTGGGATGATAATGTATATGGTGGTTATATAGCCACTAAGCATTTAATTGACCATGGTCATAAGGATATAATAACAGTAACTTCAGATGATAAAAGCTCAAAAATGCATGAAGATAGAACAAAGGGATATTTGAATGCTATGGAAGAGGCAAATTTAAAGACTGAGGTTATTGAATCTAAAATGGACTTTGAATCTCAAGTTGAGCTATTAGAAAAGCATATTGATAAAATAAAAAAGGCATCAGCCATATTTGTACAACAAGATGTACCAGCAATTTCTATAATACAAGAATTAAAAAATACTTATGGTATAAATGTACCAGAAGATATTTCTATAATAGGATATAATAATATTGAATTAATATCATATTTTAGGTCTCATTTATCAACGATAGATGACCCAAGAGAACAAGTTATAAAAAATGGAGTAGATAGTTTAGTAAATATAATAAATAAAAAAGGAACAGAACATATTCCAAGAAAACTATATCCAAGGTTAATAATACGAAACAGTGTTAAAAGAATAAAGTAGTAAATTTTTAAATATCATAAATGTACTAGAAGTATTATAGTTTGTATAAATTAATCTAAAAAATAATATGAATTGAAATTAAAAGGAGTAAGTGTATATCAGTACATTGTACTCCTTTATTTATTTAGAACGTTTTCATAAAATCAGTAAATAATTTTATTAGATTAGTTAATAATTTACTATTTAGATAATATAGTTCAATAAATTATTCGTGTTTTATATCATGAATCTTCAATGTCTTATTTTGATTCATAACTAAAAGTATATAAAAATGATGAATAATATATATTATACATTATCAATGATAGGTTATATAATAAAATCACTAACAATTATATTATAAGAAAATTATAAAAATTACAAGGAGGTATAGAAATGAAAGAAAAAGCAGGGATTAGAAATGCCATAATAGCAGCCTTTATAATCACAATATTGGCGGAATTAATCGGTCCTATTTCATTTAAAGTTATGGGTATTAATATAACTTTACTTAGTATACTATGGGCTATCTTTATAGGGATGGCTGTTTCGCCTCACTTATTAGGACGAGTTATACCAGCTCTAAAAAAATTTATAGGGGATAATGAAATAAATGTATCTCCATATTTGTTGTCTTTAACACTATATCCATTAGGAATAATGTTTGGAATCAATGCAGGTCCTAAAGTAGGTATATTACTTCAAGCAGGACCAGCACTTTTATTACAAGAATTTGGTCATATGGGTACAATGTTGATTGCATTACCTGTTGGAGTTGCATTAGGTCTTGGGAGAAGTGCATTAGGAGGTACTTTTTCATTATGTCGTGACACAGCACTAGGAATTATTGGAGATAAGTATGGGTTAAATTCACCAGAAGGTATAGGAACATTAGGAACTTACATAAGTGGTAGTATATTTGGGACATTATTATTCTCATTTTTGGCACCAGTAGGTGTACTTTTAGGATTTCATCCATATGCTTTAGCAATGGCATCAGGAATGGGAAGTGGTTCGATGATGGGAGCTGCAACAGCATCATTAATGAATACGGTTCCACAGATGTCAGAACAGATTTTAGCATATTCAGCAACTAGTGGTTTAATTACAGCTGTTACTGGAATATATATAGAGTTATTTTTATCTTTACCAGTGGCCAATTATTATTATAGTAAAGTGGCTCCAATTATTGAAAGATTCAGAGGAAGAAAAACAAAAACAAGTAATGACTTATAAAGGAGGGTGTATGTATGGAAAAGACTTTTAAGACTATTATAGAACAGGTAAAAATAGTACTGTTTATATATATTATTATTTGCTTTGGACAAATGATAGCACTTAAGACTCAGGCTAAGGATTTATTAATTGGAAGTGTATTTGGTTTTTTGTTAGTTATAGTTGCTATTATAATTAAGAACTTCGTTAAAAAACCTAATTTACCAGGTTTTGCATGGGCTACTTTAGTTGCATTCGTTTTATCACTTCCAATATCACCAGTGGGAGATATTATAGCAACTAATGTAGGTAAAATCAATTTTATGTCTACAGTAACACCATTGTTAGCCTTTGCAGGAATTTCTGTAGGTAATCAATTGGATATATTAAAGACTTTGAGCTGGAAGTTAGTAGTTATATCATTTATAGTTATGACATCTACTTACTTTGGTTCTGCCTTTATATCTCAAACAGTTTTAAGATTAAATGGAATGCTTTAAGGAGGTAGGTAAACATGAATGAATTAAAATTAAAAATCAAAGAAGAAATAAAAGTGTTATCTGAAGAAAAGAAGACATCATTTGAAAATGTATCTGATTATTTATTTGCAAATCCAGAATTGGCATTTGAAGAACATAAGTCACAAAAAGCATTATGTGATTTATTAGAAGAGAATGGATTTGATGTAACTAAAGGTGTAGGAGGATTAGAGACCTCTTTTGAGGCTGTTTATTCAAATGGTAATGGAAAAACAGTAGCTTTTTTAGCTGAGTATGATGCACTTCCAGGGATGGGACATGCATGTGGGCATAATATTATAGGTACAAGTTCTGTTGGTGCTGGCATCATATTAAAAGAAATAATGAAAAAACACAATATAGAAGGAACTGTAAAAGTGTTTGGAACACCTGCAGAAGAAAGAGTGGGTGGAAAAATAACTATGATTAAAGAAGGTGTATTCAAAGACGTAGATGCTGCATTAATTTTACACCCAAGTGATGCTTCAATGCCTGATGATATATCATTTGCTCAAGTTAATTTAAAATTTGATTTTAGTGGAAAGGCATCTCATGCTGCTGCTTATCCTTGGGAAGGAAAAAGTGCTTTAAGTGGAGTAATCGCATTGTTTAACAGTGTAAATAGCATGAGATTACATCTTAAAGATTATGCAAGAGTACATGGTATTATAACTGATGGAGGTAGCATACATAATATAATTCCTGAAAAATCTACAGCTATATTTAATGTAAGAGCTTTAAGTATAGAGTACTTAAATGAGATTTGTGATATGCTTAAAAATTGTGCCAAAGGAGCAGCAATTTCTACAGGAACTAATGTAGATATAGTTCAATTAGATGAAGTATACAAAGAAATTAAAAATGATTCAGAATTAGTGAATATAGTTAGAAGTAATTTCGAAGTGTTAGGTGAGGATTATGTTGAAAGAGATTTAAGTCAAGGTATTGGTTCAACTGATACTGGAAATTTAACTCATGAGATACCTGCAATACAAGCATATATTAAATTAAAGAAAGATACTGCAACTCATACAGATGAATTTGCTGTTGCAGCTGGTGGTGAGGAAGGCAGAGTAGCACTTATAAAAGCAATTAAGGTGTTAGCAATGTGTGGAGTAGATGTTTTATATAAGTAAATAATATATAATTTTAAAATATATATAAGAAAGGAAATTAGATTAGACATGATATTAAAACAAGTGATAGAGGTTTATGACATTTTAGATAAAGCAACTGCTAATGGAGAAGAAGTTAAGTCTTATTTACAATCTTATGGTGAAGTAGATGTAACAGTTAAAGAATTGTCTTCAAGTAAAGGTTCAACAGATTTAGTCAAACTTACAATACCTGGTAGGAATGGTAAATCAAATGGTGGAGATGCACCTACTCTTGGAATTTTAGGTAGATTAGGTGGGATTGGAGCAAGACCAGAGGTAACAGGCTTTGTATCAGATGGTGATGGAGCATTAGTAGCGATTGCAGTTGCTGCAAGACTTTTGGATATGCAACGAAAGGGAGATATGTTAGATGGAGATGTTATAATCTCAACTCATATTTGTCCAGATGCACCAACTAGAGAACATCATCCTACACCTTTTATGGATTCACCAATCGATATGATGACTATGAATGAAAATGAAGTTGATAATAGTTGCGATGCAATACTTTCAATAGATACTACTAAAGGAAATAGAATAATCAATAATAGAGGATTTGCAATATCACCAACTGTTAAAGAAGGTTACATATTAAAAACTAGTGACAATCTTTTGGATATCATGCAGACTGTGACTGGGAAAGCTCCATTTGTATTTCCACTATCAATTCAAGATATAACACCATATGGAAACAATCTATATCATTTAAATAGTATTTTACAACCAGCTGTAGCTATAGACGCACCTGTAGTAGGAGTAGCGATTACTACAGAGGTGCCTGTTGCTGGATGTGCTACAGGTGCAACTAATTTTAGTGATTTAGATTCAGCAGGCAGATTTGCAATAGAAGTTGCTAAGCTATTTGGTAGAAATAAGTGTGATTTCTATGATAAAGAAGAATGGGAAATGCTTATTAAAAGATATGGTAAATTAAATAGATTTCAGACATTTGGTATACAGTAATTAAAATCAGGTCTATAAATTTGTGATAGAACTGTATGGAATATTTTAACAACTAGGAATAAATTATATGATGTAATCATAAAAAAGGAGTGTCTTATAGATAATTTAAAAAATTATCTATAAGACACTCCTTATATTTTTATTTAAATCTTAGTTTTTGTTAACTTAAGTTGCAGGGGTACCACCACCATCAGGTGTATTGGTAGAGCCACCACCATTATTATTCCCGCCATTATCAGGAGGGGTAGAGCCACCACCATTATTATTTCCACCATTATCAGGAGTAGTAGAGCCACCACCATTATTATTTCCACCATTATCAGGAGTAGTAGAGCCACCACCATTATTGTTTCCGCCATTATCAGGAGGAGTAGAGCCACCACCATTATTACCTGAATTATTGTTGTTGTTATTATCTTCTTCTTGTTGATTGTTATCTGGTTTCTTTGTATCTTCAGATGATGGTTGAGAACTTACTCTAGTAGGAGCAGTACCTTCAATAAATGCTGCTTTAGAGCCAGAAGACTGCTTTCCTCCATCATCTAAATTAATTTTTGTGAAATATACATTTTTAGGAACTTCAAATTCAGTTACTGTTAAGTTAGCATGTATCTTTGACATAATTTTTTCCCATAATTTCGCAGTACTAGTACTTCCACGAGGAACTTCTCTACGTTTTATAGTGTTACCAGAATCATCTTTTCTTCCAGCGTCATCTCCGATATAAGTTGCTCCAACATAATAAGGTGTATAACCAACAAACCAAGCATCATATGCACTATTTGTAGTACCTGTTTTACCTGCTACAGGCATTCCATTTGGAAGTGCTGCTATACCACCAGTACCTTCAGTAATTACACTTTCTAACATATCTGTAACAACATAAGCTACTTCAGGTTCTACAACTTTATGTTCTTCAGGAGCATTTTTAACTAATAATTGACCATCAAAAGTAGTTATAGTAGTGAAGATTGATGGTTCTACATAAACTCCTTGATTTGCTAATGTACCATAAGCAGCAGCCATCTGAAGTGGAGTAATACCATTTGCCATACCACCTAGTGTTAATGATGGGAATTGTCTATCAGTTGCTCCTGACTGACTATTCTTCACAGTTGTTATACCAAAGTTCTTTAAGTAGTCCATCATTATATCTATACATTCATCATAAGAATCTCCAAGCATCTCAGCAGTTTTTACAGCTATTGTATTTGAAGATTTAGCAAGAGCTCTACGTAAACTCATAGAACCATGACCAGCAGTAGTAGTTCTTGGGTTCCATTTAGTATTCTCTTCAAACTTATATCCTCCTCTAGCATCACTTAGAGAAGTTGCTTGTGTAATTTTTAAAGTATCAATAGCTGGTGTATAAATTGCCAGAGGTTTTATAGCAGAACCTGGTTGATGAGGGTTAGTAGCACGGTTTAAAGTTTTTCTACCACTTATATTTCTTCCTCCAGCTAGTGCTCTTATTTCACCATTTTTATAATCTAAGATTACCATTGCAGATTGCGGTTGACTAACTCCATCAGGACCGACCATATGTCCTGGGAAATTGCTATTTTTATCATATTCTTCTTCTAAAGCATCTTGCATTTTAGGGTCTATAGTTGTATTTACAATTAGACCTCCATTGTAGAATAGGTTTTGAGCTTCATCATTTGTATGTCCTTGTTCCATTAAAGCATTTATAACTTCACTTTCAATAAGGTCTTCTACAGATGAAGAAACTTTGTCAGATGATTTAGGTAATTTTATTTCTATTTTAGCTTTGATTGCTTCATCATATTCGCTTTGCTTTATATATCCTAATTCTAACATTTTCTTTAGAACAACTTCTTGTCTTTTCTTAGCTTCTGGATTACTTACAGCTTTTCTTACAACTAATGTACCTGCTTTTAATTGTCTATAAGTATCATTAGATATAAGTTCCCAAGAATTTATTTTCTCAATCATATCAAAGTCTACTTTTGTAGGGTCATCTAAATCATCATCAGTTGTGTTAACAAAAAATAATAATTTATTTTCTAAATCACCCTTAGTTTCACTTCCATCTAATTTAGAAGTTTTATAAGCTGAAAATTTTGATGGATTTTTAGTTGAACCAGCAAGAAGTGCTGACTCAGCTATAGTAAGGTCAGATGCAGACTTATCAAAATAACCACGTGCACCAGCCTCAGCACCTGCTAGACCTCTACCAACGAAAAAGTTATTTAAATAAGTTTCTAGTATTTTATCTTTACTTACTGTTTTACTCATCTCATATGCATAGTAGATATCCTTTATTTTACGAGGTAGAGTTTGTTGTTCAGTTGTTAACAACATTTTGGATACCTGCATAGGAATAGTACTACCACCTTGTTTAGTACCTGTAAGAGTCTTTAATACTGACCTAAATAAACCTTTAATGTCGACACCTTTATGTTCATAAAAACGTTCATCTTCTATTGCAATTACAGCATGTTGAAGATGTTTTGAAATCTTATCTAATGGAACAGGTGTCTTTTTATTTACACTTGGAGCTGTAGATAATGTTTTTCCATTAGCGTATTTAATTGTAGTTGTTTGGTTTGTCTGTTTATCCAAGACAGCCTCTGTAACTGGAGAGACATCTCTCAGTGATGCAAATACTAAACCAGCAGTACCAGCAGTACCAACAACTAGTAAAACTAAAAATACTATACCAAATACTCTCAGTTTTCTAAATTTATCGCTTTTTTTAGATTTTTTCTTGTTTTTTGTTGAACGAGTTTTGTTAGCTGAACTTCTATTAATTGGTTTGTTTGTATTACTAGAGGAGCTAACTTTTTTTCTTCTAATTTTATTTCCATTTTTATCATTATCGTTATTCATAAGATTTTAACCTCCTTACTTAATGCAATATTATAACACAAATAGGAGTAGTTTTGTAATTAATAGAAAAAATGAATTTGCTATAATATTCTGTACATTGTAAATATGTATAAACATAATGTATTAAAAAGTCTATATTTTTATTTTATTTATTTTTGACAAATATTATAAAAATTATGCTAAAGCTACATATAAATAAATAGGAGGGGATAATTTTGAATAGAATAGTAGATAGAAAAAAGAAAAATGAATTTAGAAAAATTGTAGCTATTTTTTTGTTAATTCTTTTCTTGTCTGTATTTATAGGCAGTTTTATATATATAGATAAAACTTTAAGACCAACAATAACAGTGTTGGCGGAAACTAAAGCTCTTGAATTAGCAAATAGGTCCATAAATAAAGCTGTTGCTGAAATGGTAGAAGGAAAAATAAACTATGAAGATTTAATGGATATACAGCTTGATAACAATGGCAAAATAACTATGATACAAGCAAATACTATAATGATGAATGAGATTGCCTCTGCAATAGCTTTAGAAATACAGGATGAATTAAAAAAAGCTAAGACAGCAAGTTCTTACATACCTATAGGAACAGCATTAGGAAGTCCTATATTAGCCAAATACGGTCCTAGGCTTGAAGTTTCTATTGAACCTATAGGAACGGTATCAGTAAACTTTAAAACGGAATTTGAATCGTCAGGTATCAATCAAACAAGACATAGAATATATTTAGAAGCTCAGACACAAGTTAAAGTAGTAATACCACTTATAACTTCAACAAAACAAATCAAAGCACAAATACCTATTTGTGAAACTATAATAGTAGGTGATGTTCCAGAAAGTTATGTAAATATACCAGAAAAAAATCTAGGAAATGTTTTACCTAACACTGGAAAGAATGCTAATAAGTAATATAAATTTCCATATTTTTAAATAAATTTGAAAAAGTAGTTTATAAATAAAAATTTTGTAAATAATATTAATATAATTTCAATAAAAAATTATATTTTATACTATGTAAAATATTTAATATATTTGGTCTATGGTGTAAATAGATTACATTTAGACCAAATATATTATTAATCATATATTTAATATTTAAATTACTATTTATCTATATTATTTACAACATCCACTTAATAAATACACCGTAACCTACAGCTGGGTCATTTTCAATTGCATGAGAGACTGCTCCGATTATTTTATCACCCTGAATTATTGGAGTACCACTCATTCCTTGTACAATACCACCAGTCTGAGATAAAAGTTTTTTATCTGTGATTTTAATTTTAAAACTTTTACTTTCTGGATGTTTTTGGTTTTCTATATCTATAATTTCAATATTATATTTTTTACATTCATTAAAATTATCTTGTAAAATTATTTGAGCTTTTCCTGTTTTAACTTCATCTAAAGAAGCTACTTTATATTTTGTTAAATTAGCAATATCAAAGTTGTTAATTTGACCTCTTATTCCAAAATCAGTATTTTCTGTAAAACTACCAATAATATTTTCTCTTTTTGCATTTATACATCCAACACTACCTTTATAAGATTTTTCTATATTAAGATGTTTAGTTGTAGAAATTGAACCAGATTTAATAGGTATCTTTCTTGCACTACCAACACTTATTGGATGACCTACAGCACCAAATTCTGATGTTTCTGGATTAATATATGTTAAAGTAGCAAACCCAGAAAGTAAATTATTAAAACTAATTTTTTCTAATATGTGCTTAGTCGTTTTCATCGTTATAAGTTGACCACCTCTATTTAATAAAATAGATACTGGTTTTTCTTCTGGTAAAGCATTTAGGGTATTTACAAAGTCACTATATCCATCAATCTCAGCATTATTTACTTTTACTATTGCATCACCTAATCTAAGTGGAGATGCTTCACCAGGATTTCTAACAATAATGTTTTTTAGTTCTGCATCAATTTGAAGTACATTTCCAATTGGTATTAAATATTCAGGTTCACTTTTTTGTAAATTTTGTGCATAAATTAAATTATTTGAGAAAAAATATAATAAAAATAAAAAAGTTAAAACAATTGTAAATTTAGACTTAGCTAAGTTAGTTCTTTTATTTAAAGCTTTATCTTTAAAATAAAAATTTTTAAGTTGCATAAAACACCTCTTTCTTATTAAATTATTTTAATAATAGAATTGAAGTTTTCTTGCTGCTTCTGTATTATGTTGTGCAAGAATTAGTTTTTAATGCTTGGAAAACTGACTCAATAACACCTTAGTTTTCATAAAAATAAATAAAATAAAGAGTGTATATGATAAAATAGATACATATTCATATAAATTAAAATAAATAATAACTGTCTATCATTAGAAAGGAGCAAAACATGAAAAAATATAGATTGTTAGTTACTTGTATAATTGCCATGGGAATTATAATTATAGGAACATCAAATCCTGTTAGTAATTTTTACAAGACTACAAATTTAATTAGTTCAGGAACTACTACAAATGAAAAAGCAGATAAAGATAAAAACTCAAATGAAAATACAAAGGATAAAGACAAATCAAATTCAAAAAGCAATAAGGAAAAGTCATCAGAAAATAAATCATCAGATAATAAAAATGAAACTCAAAAAAATAAAAAGTTTTTAATTTGTATAGACCCAGGACATCAGGGAAAAGGAGATGGTAATTTAGAACCAGTAGCTCCAGGTTCTTCCTCTCAAAAAGCGAGGGTATCTTCAGGAACAGAGGGCATTGCTACAAAAAAACCAGAATATGTTTTAAACTTAGAAGCATCTCTTGTTTTAAAAAATATATTAGAATCTAAAGGTTATAATGTAATAATGACTAGAGAGACTCATGATATAAATATAAGTAATTCAGAAAGAGCGATACTTGCTAATGATAAAAAAGCAGATATGGTTGTAAGAATACATGCAGATAGTTTAAATAATTCTTCAAAAACTGGTGCATCCATATTAATTCCTGAAAAGGATGGAAAATATACAGCACCTATATATGAAGATAGTAATAAATGTGCTGAATTTATTAAACAAAATATGGAACAAGCTGGAATACAAATTAATGGAATCGTTCAAAGAGGAGATTTGACTGGATTCAACTGGTCAAAAGTTCCAGCTGTATTAGTAGAAATGGGATTTATGAGTAACTACAATGAAGACCAAATGATGTCAAATCCAGAATATCAAAGAAAAATGATGCAATGTGTTGCAGATGGATTAGATGAGTATTTTAAATAGAGTATAAATAGAGAAAAAGTTGGGTTGGTATTATTTTCCTAATTTTTATCTCTATTTTTTATTGTACATAATATAAAGATAAAGATTATTCTAGGTTAAATTGTTGTAAATATAACTAAAAATATTGGTAATACTTGATTTAAGTTTAAAAAGAATATATTATAGTATAGAATGTGTAAAATTTTTTTGAGAGGTGTTAGAATGCTAGTAGTAGAAAACGTGAGTCATGGATTTGGTGCTAGAACAATATTAGAAAATGTATCTTTTAGACTTAGAAAAGGTGAACATATTGCACTAGTTGGCGCTAATGGAGAAGGAAAATCAAGTTTTTTAAATATAATAACAAAAAAGCTTATGCCAGATGCTGGAAATATAAAATGGTCTTCAAGAGCTACAGTAGGTTACTTAGACCAACATACAGTTCTAAGTAAAGGTAAAACAATAAGAGAAGTGCTTAGAGAAGCTTTTAAGCATATGTTTGATTTAGAGCAAGAAATGATTGCTATGTACGACAAAATGGGAGAAGCTAATGATGATGAGATGAGTAAGCTTCTTGAAGAAACAGCAGAAATACAAACTATACTTGAAAATAGTGGTTTTTATATGATAGATGCTAAGATACAAGAGGTTGCAAATGGTCTTGGTCTTGGAGAGATTGGTCTTGACAAAGATGTAACTGACCTAAGTGGAGGACAGAGAACGAAAGTACTTCTTACTAAACTTCTACTTGAAAATCCTACTATTCTTATATTAGATGAGCCTACAAACTATTTGGATGAAGAACATATAACATGGCTTACTAGATATCTTCAAGAGTATGAAAATAGTTTTGTCCTAGTTTCTCATGATATTGAATTTATAAATAATACTTGTAACGTAATATACCATATGGAAAATGGAGAACTAAATAGATATAAAGGAAACTATGATGAATTTGTAAGACTTAATGACATAAAGAAACGTCAAGAAGAACAAGCTTACGATAAACAAGTTGAAGAAAGAAAAAGATTAGAGGACTTTGTAGCTAGAAATAAGGCTAGAGTAGCAACTAGAGGAATGGCTAACAGTAGACAAAAGCAACTTGATAAGATGGAAATATTGGAAAGACCAAAAGAAAAGATAAAGCCTACTTTTTCTTTCAAAGATGCTAGAGCAGCAAGTAAGATAATTTTTGAAACAGAAAGTTTAATTTTAGGATATGATGAAGCATTGACAAAGCCACTTAATTTCCATTTAGAAAGAGGAAAGAAGATAGCTTTAAAAGGAATGAATGGTATTGGAAAATCTACTTTATTAAAGACTTTACTTGGAATAATAAAACCATTTGAAGGAAGTGTTAAGTTAGGTGACTATCTAGAAGTTGGATATTTTGAACAAGAGAGTTCAAAAGAAAATAGTAATACACCTATGGATGAAATTTGGAGTGAATTCCCAGGACTTACAAACTTTGAAGTTAGACAAGCTCTTGCAAAATGTGGACTTACAAATGAGCATATAACTAGTCAAATGAGAGTACTAAGTGGAGGAGAAGCTGCAAAGGTTAGACTTTGTAAAGTAATGCTAAAAAATATAAATTTCTTAGTACTAGATGAGCCTACGAATCACTTAGATGTTGAAGCGAAAGATGAATTGAAAAAAGCCATAAAAGAATTTAAGGGAACAGTTCTTTTGGTATGTCATGAACCAGAATTTTATTCAGACATTGTTGATGATGTATGGAATATAGAAGATTTTACAACTAAAATAGTGTAGTGCTTTAATTTATTACTGGGGGGATTTCATGAAAAAATTTCTAACTATACTTTTTTCAATATGTATAAGTATAGTTATAATAGTAGGAGTTATTAATTTTACTGTTGGGTTTAAACAACTATATTATTTTGATGTTGATTATCTAAATATATCAGAGTTATCTGGTCTATCTAAGGATGATATAAAATTAAACTACAATTATCTGATTGATTATAATCTAAATAAGAATGTGTCTGAGTTTAAGTTACCCACATTAAAATCTTCTCCACAGGGAAAGATACATTTTGAAGAAGTGAGAAATATATTTCAAAACATCAATAAACTAGCTAAAGTACTAATGATAGTATCTTTAATAGGAATTATATTTAATGCAAAAAATAAAAATATAAAAATTTTAAAAACTACATCAATAACGCTTATAATTATGCCATTATTATTGGCAGTTCCAGTTTTATTGAATTTTGAAAAATCATTTATTATTTTTCATAAATTATTATTTAGAAATGATTACTGGATATTTAGTCCAGATTTAGACCCAGTTATAAATATATTGCCAGAAGAATTCTTTTTTCATGCTGGTGTGATGATTTTAATGTTGATTTTATTAGTAAGTATATTACTTTTTGTAATATATAAGTTATGCAAATCAACTAAATTAAAAATGAGATAGACTAAAGTTATACAATAAAAATAGCTATGTAATAATATTTAGACTAAGAGTAGTTAATAAATATTTGTGCATAGCTATTTCTAATGAGAAATTATTTTTTACTAGTAATTTTAACTAAATCTTGAAATTTCCCCATAATATAATTATAATTATCTTTTTTATGAGGGAGCATGCAACTACTGCAATCTTTGATACCTTTATCTGTATACTTGAAGTTTCCACCACAATTTTCTCCTAAAGCATACAAAGGACAATAGCAAAATAAACAATTAAATTCTTCTGGTTTATTAGTTTTATGACAAGGGAAAAATTCACAATCTTTGTGATTAAAAAACTTATAATTTTCGCCCATATTTTCCTCCTAAATTAAATAAAATTTAAATCTTTTATAACTATATAAGATTTTGGTGATAATATAATTATACTAAATATTTTTATTAATAGTTGATAATATAGTACTATTAATCATAGTATTAATGGTATAATTAGTCAACAGAAAAATAATGTAAATATATTTTGCAATTATAATATGTTTTATAACAAAAAATGAGGTGATTAAGTGAAAGAAATTCAAGAGAGAGCACTTCTTGTAGGTCTTAATTTGACGACAATAGTGAAAAAAAGTGATGATATAGACACTAGTGAATCCATGGAAGAATTAAAGGAATTAACAAAAGCTGCTGGTGCAGAAGTTGTAGGTAGCTTAATTCAAAACAAGCACTCCATAGATGCAGCTTATTATATAGGAAAAGGTAAGGTAGAAGAAATAAGAGCATATAGTGATTCACTAGATGCTACTTTAGTAATTTTCAATGATGAATTATCTGGTGCTCAAATCAGAAATATAGAGAATGTTGTTGGAAGAAAAGTAATAGATAGAACTACCTTGATTCTGGATATATTTGCTCAAAGGGCACTTAGTAAAGAAGGTAAATTGCAGGTTGAATTAGCTCAACTAAAATACAGATTACCACGACTTTATGGAATGGGTGGTGAGATGAGTAGGACAGGTGCAGGGATTGGAACTAGAGGTCCTGGAGAACAAAAACTAGAAATAGATAAAAGACATATACTTAATAAAGCAGCAGATATAAGACGTGAACTTAGAGAAGTAAAGAAGAATAGAGAGACACAGAGAGTTAAACGTTTAAAATCAAATATACCAATTGTAGCACTTGTTGGGTATACAAATGCAGGAAAATCTACCCTATTAAACGAATTAATAAAGACACACAAGGATTATGAACAAGAAAAAGAAGTTTTTGTAAAAGATATGCTTTTTGCAACTCTAGATGTAACTTTAAGAAAGGCACTTTTACCAAATAAGAAAGAATTTTTAGTAGTAGATACTGTTGGATTTGTGAGTAAGCTTCCCCATGATTTAGTAGAGGCATTTAAAGCAACACTGGAAGAAGTACAGTATGCAGATTTAATTCTGCATGTAATTGATGCAACAAATACTAGTTATGAATTGCAAAAAAGTACAACTGAAGGTGTATTAAAAGAACTTGGTGTAAATGATAAAAAACATATACTTGTATATAATAAGGTCGATAAGCTAGAATTGGATATATATCCTAAAAGTCAAGAAGATATTGTGTATATTTCTGCTAAACAAGGCATAAATATGGATAAGCTATTAAATCTGATAGAAAGTGCTTTAATGGAAAATACTTATTCAGTAAGCTTAATGTTACCTTATGAGAGAGGTGATATATTTAGTAGAATAAAAGATAAATATAATGTGGAGAATTTTGAGTATGGGGAAAATGGTATAGCATTAGATGTAAACTTGGATGAAGAAGATTTTAATATCTATAGAGAGTACATATTAGAAAAATAGGTTGAATATGGATATTAATTGGGAAAACATAGATAATCTCGAAGATTATTTTATAACCTATCTTCTTTATAAAGAATCTAAAACAGTATCTCAAATTAGTAAGATTAGAAATATTTCAAATACTGAAGCAAGCGAGCAACTTATACAAGCAAAATTGAAAATAAAAGAATTGCAAAAAGAGGATTTTGAGGCATCTAAAGATATTTTGGATAAATTTTTAGAATTAGATAAAATCAAGAGACTTGATTTTATGGATAGCTTAGATGACGAAAAAATGGTATACTTTAAGAGAAAGGTTTTCAAAAGAATCCTTGTGGAAAAAAATGCTGAAGATTTAATTGTTTTAATCTGGGCGACAGGTGAGCTAAAAGATGATAGATTCTTAAAATTACTTCATCAGCTCACAAACCACAGACACTCAGATATTAGAAGGATAACTTATTCAGCCATCAGAAAGATTGAATCACCAATTAGTAGAGAAGTATTACAAAAAGGTCTCTATGATAAAAATGCACAAACTAGGCAGTATTGTGCAAAAGCTCTTTCAAAATTAGGAGATGAAAACAGTCTAAAGATTTTACAGCAGTTGAAAGACAAGAATAAGAATTTTGAAAAAGAGTATGTGCTTAGAGCTTATGACGAAGCCATTAAAGCATTGGAAGATGCGAAAAATTTGAAAAAGTAATTTTTTATTAAAGCAATTTGTTTACTTAACGATGTATTTCTAGAGTTTAACAAGGTAATAAATAAATTAATGGGAGGGGTTTCAAATGATAGTAAGACGTTGTGCAGGTGGAGTAGTTTTTTATGCTAATAAAGTACTTATTGTAAAAAATGATAGAGGTGAATGGACACTTCCAAAAGGAAAGATACTTGGAGGAGGACTTCCATATGAGAGTGCTGTTCAAAGAGTTAAAGTAGAAACTGGCATAGATGCTAAAATGATAGATGTAGCTGGCGATACTATGTATGAATTTTTCTCAAGAAGTAGACAACAAGAAGTTTGTAATGCAATAATGTGGTATGTTATGGAAGCTTGTAACACTGATTGTGTACTTGCTCCTGAATTCCAAGAAGGTGGATTTTATAAAGTAAAAGATGCTTTAGAAATGTTGTCACATCACAAAGAGCAAGCTTTAGTAGAAGTATCTTATAAAAAGTTTAAAGAATTAAAAAAATTAGTTTCAGAGGGCGATGATGTTCCAGCAAATTAATAGTGAATTTAGAGAATTCTGAGGAAGGGTTAGCCCCTTCCTTTTTTAATTGAAAATATTTTAAACATAAATTAGATGGTTTGCTTAGATTATAATTTATAAATCTAAATTTTTAGTAATTTATATCTAAAATTAGTGACCTATATTTGAAATAAAAATTAAAAAGTATACAATTTTATTATATAATTGTTTTATAACATTGATTAAAGAAGTGATAAAAATCTATCTATTTTTTAGTAGAATAATTTTATATATAAATACATATTTGATGTATATCTTAGAAAATGATTAAAATAGGAGGAATTATAATGAGCAATTACAGGACATTACATGAATTTGGAACTGATGAAATAACAATTGAAAAGTCTGTTTTTATTGGATATGCTAAGCCTATAAAGAATGAAGAGGAAGCACTAGAATTTATAAATGAAATAAAGAAAAAGCATAAAGATGCAACTCATAATGTATGGGCTTATACAGTTGGGCAAAATATGAATATACAAAGATACAGTGATGATGGAGAGCCACAAGGAACCGCAGGTATACCTACATTAGAAGTTATAAAAAAAGAAGATTTAAGAGATGTAGCAGTTGTTGTTACTAGGTATTTTGGAGGAACAAAATTAGGTGCAGGTGGTCTAGTTAGAGCTTATACAAAAGGTGCTAAGTTGGGGTTAGAAGCAGGAAAGATAATTTATAAGGTAATGTATCAAGAAGTTAAGATTAAAATAGATTATACTCAACTTGGAAAAGTACAAAATGAATTAATGAATTTGGGGTATTTTATAAAAGATACAATATATGAAGATAATGTTGAGATAATAGTATATTCAAAATTAGAAGATGTGGAAAATTTATCAGAAAAAATGGTTGATATAACAAATGGAACAGGAAAAATAGTTTTAGGAGAAGAATTTTATTTATCTGAACAAAATGGAGAAATATTATTGTAATCTAAAAATATTAAAAGAATTAATTATATTAAACATTCAATTTTTATCTTAAAATGAAATCTTAAAATGAAAAGCCATTAAATTGTTTTAATCTAAATCAATTTAATGGCTTTTTATTAGATTTTGCACAGAATCCTTTTTTTACTTCAAATAAGCCGACTAGAAGCAGAAATATACCAAATATTCTCTTTAGTATATCTGAAGATAGATAATTAGCTAATAGTGAACCAAATATAGCACCTAAGACCCCAAATACAGCTATGGGTATAACCAATTTAAAAACTACATTTTTATTTTTTATATGTATAGCCAATGCTATAAGTGTCATAGGGATAGATGAAAGTAAATTTACACTTTGAGCTATTTTAGTATCTATACCAGCAAGTAAAACTAGTGCAGGTATAAGTATGGTTCCTCCACCCATTCCCATTCCTCCGATAATCCCTGCAAAAAATCCAATTAAAGCAAATAACATTAGAACACCATCCTTAATGCTGCAATTATCATGATTATTCCAAAAGAAATCCTAAGAAACTTTCCAGTAACCTTATTTAGTAGTTTTGCCCCTATGATGCCACCAAGAATACTTCCAACAGCAACCTTTATTGTCAAATTAACGTCGTAAGTACCTTTAGATACATATAAAACAGAACTTGCTGTCGTTAAGAAAATTATTATAGAAAGAGCAGTTGCATGAGATTTATGTTCTTCTACCTTAACGATGTCATTTAATATTGGAACTAAAAGAGTACCTCCTCCAGACCCAAAAACTCCATTTATAAACCCTGTAAAAACTCCAATTATCGTATTTTTCAAATTAAAATCAAGATATTTTTTCTTTAAATCATCAGTTTTTTTCATAAAAATCACCTTCTGAAATAGTTTTACCAAAATAGGCAAATTATATTTATATAAAAGTAAGATTAAATATAATATTTCATATTTACGTAATTTTGCATAAAAAAAAACATATTAAAACAACATATTAATATATGGTATAATATATTAAAACAAAGTAGCAAATTTGAGAGGAGATAACAATGTCAAATATAAAAATACAAATAGACAAAACTGTAGAATGGCTTATAAATAAGGTTAATGAGGCAAATGCAAAAGGATTAATTGTCGGTGTATCTGGGGGAATTGATTCAGCAGTAGTTGCTAATTTAATTAAAAAGGCATTTCCAGAAAACTCTATGGGAGTTATAATGAGCATAAAAAGTAATCCTCAAGATAGAGAAGATGCACTTAAGGTTATAGAAGGTTGTGATATAGAATACCTTGATTTAGACCTTATAGAACCACAAAGTGCTATATTAGACATGGTAGTAGGAAATTTAAAAGAGAAACATTTATATAGAGAAGAATATTTAAAAATGACAGATGCAAATTTAAGAGCAAGAGTAAGAATGAGTACTATTTATACAATTGCTAACAATCTAGGATATCTAGTTGTTGGTACAGATAATGCTGCAGAAATACACACAGGATATTTTACTAAATTTGGTGATGGTGGAGTTGATATTTTACCAATTGCAAATTTAACTAAAGGCGAAGTGTATGAATGGGCAAAAGAACTTGGTGTTCATGAAGATTTAATAAATAAAGCTCCTTCTGCAGGTCTTTGGGAAGGTCAAACAGATGAAAATGAAATGGGAACTACTTACAATATGATAGATGCTGTGTTGCAAGGTAGATTAGATGAAGTTCCTCAAAGAGACCAAGAGATAATTGAAAGACTTCATAGAATAAGTGAACATAAGAGAAAAACGCCTGCACAACCTCCTAAGTTCTAATTTACTATTTTAAAGATTTGTGATAAAATTTACAGGTGATAAAAATTAGAATAACTAATTGTACGTATTAAGGAGTGGAAATATGGGACGTATAGGTAATATAATTAATAGAAAAGGTAAACAAGATGCTCAAAGAGCAAAAATATTTACTAAACATGCTAGAGCAATAGCAGTTGCTGCTAAAGAAGGTGGAGCAGACCCAGAGTATAATGCAGCTTTAAAGACAGCTATAGAAAAAGCTAAGGCAGATAATATGCCAAATGATAATATAGATAGAGCTATCGCTAAAGGTGCCGGAGCAGGTGCTGGTGATGACTATGAAACTATAGTTTATGAAGGTTATGGTCCTGGTGGAGTTGCAGTTATAGTAGAAACTTTAACTGACAACAAAAACAGAACTGCTGGTAATGTTAGATATTACTTCGATAAAAATGGAGGAAACTTAGGAACTAGTGGATGTGTGTCTTTTATGTTTGATAAAAAAGGACAGATATTAGTTGGTTCAGGAGATGGAATTTCAGAAGAAGAATTGATGGATATTGCATTAGAAGCAGGAGCTGAAGATTTTATAACAGAAGAAGACGGTTATGAAATAATAACTACACCAGAAGATTTTTCTGTTGTACGCGATGAGTTAAAAGCTAAAGGGTATGAGTTTATATCTGCTGATGTAAAGATGATACCTCAAACTACAACTGTATTAACTGAAGAAGCTCATTTAAAAATGATGAATAAATTAGTTGATATGCTTGAAGAAGATGATGATGTTCAAGATATATATCATAACTGGGAAATAGAAGAATAAATATTCTAATATCTTAGAAATGTATACACCTCTAAACCATGTTTGCATAATAATATGTAAATATGGTTCAGAGGTGTTTTTATATTTATAAAAATTGCTCTATAAAGACTAAAAATGTGTCTTGTAAAACTAATAATATTATAGCAGATTTTGAACAGGACTTGATTGTCTATATATGATTGATGGATATATTACTTGATGTTGAATACCACTTATTCTTCCAGTAACAATATCTATAATCATTCGAAGGCTACGTTCTGCTATTTCCTCCATTTTCAAGTCTATGACTGTTAAAGGTGGTATACTTCTTGCCATTAGTCTTGAAGGACCATTACTTGCTGCAAATATCTGAACATCATTTCCAATAGCAATTCCTGACTCATTAAATGCATTCATCATACCAAGAGCTACTACATCGTGGTTACAAAAGATTACTTTTTTTATAGAGTTTTTTGCAATCATTTTTTGAGCAATATCGTACCCGCTATCTATTTTGTTAGAACAATAATATATAGAATCTGGTAAAGATACTCCATGTTCCTCACATGTCTTTAAAAAAGATTTCCCTCGTAAAGTCATACATGTAAATGAAGATGGATTAAATACGACAGCTATGTCATTTTTGCCATTTTGAATAGCATGTAAGGCAGCTATACGACCAGTCTCTTCATTATCAATAGATACACTTGAAAAACCTTCTATTTCACGATTTACAACAACTACAGGAATTTTGGGTTTGTTTTTTAATAGGTATTCTATATCATTCGCATTGATACCTGTCAAAACAACACCATCATAATAATTATTTGAAAAAAGATATTCATCATCGCATAAATGTCCAACAGTATAAGGTCGTATGATAATATTTACATCTAAATGTTCTAAAGAAATAACATGGTTTATTGCTTGAAATATATTGGTTGATGCCAATTCAAAACCAGCGTCTTGCCAATAAAATGCTATTTGAATATGATTATGTACTCTAGGGGTAGAGCGTTTATATCCAAGCTTATCTGCTGAATTTAAAACCATATCTTGTGTATGTAGTGGAATTCTTCTTTCATTTCCTTTACCACTTAAAACATAGGAGACTGTTGCTGAAGAAAGACCACAATCTTTTGCAATATCTTTGATTGTTGCCATGATAAAAATCCTCCTTTAATAGTTGCTTAAACTTGCTTACATTTATTATCTTAACATATATCCAATCAAAGAACAATATTCTACAATATGCAAATCCTAATGAGTAAAAATAAATAAGTGCTAAAATTTGTTTATTGTGTTGACAAAACTTAACAGATAAGATTATAATGTGCTTAAATAAGCTTATTAATGAGTTAAAATTAAGCAATATTAAGCAATAACATAACAATGCTAGCTTGTTATGTTGCTGTAAATAAAGGGGGCAAAGAGATGAGTAAGATAAATATACTTGAAGTTGGTCCAAGAGATGGATTTCAAAATCTGAAAGAATTCCTAGATACAGATAAAAAACTAGAAATTATTGATGGTCTTATTGATTCTGGTATTAAAGAATTAGAAATTAGTTCATTTGTAAGTCCAAAGGCCATTCCTCAGATGAAAGATGCAAAAGAAATAGCAACTTACTGTATAAAAAATTATCCTGGGGTAAAGCTTTATGCATTAGTTCCAAATTTATATGGTGCTAAGCTTGCGTGGGATAGTGGAATAAGAGATATATCTTATGTTATTTCCTTAAGTGAAACTCACAATAAGAAAAATATAAATAGAACTCATAAAGAATCCATTACAGAACTTAAAAAAATAATAGATTCTTATCCTGAAATGAATATATGTGTTGGAATAGCTACAGTATTTGGATGTCCTTTTGAAGGAATACCAAAGATAGAGGAGGTAGTAGCATTTAGTAAATGTCTTTGGGAAAACGGTATCAGAAAGATAAACTTAGCAGATACAATAGGTATTGCTGACCCTAAACAAGTTAGAGATACTATTAGTGCACTAATTGAAGCATTACCAGAGTGTAGATGGCAGGTACATATACATGATACTCGAAATATGGGGATGGTTAATACTCTTGCAGCAATTGAGTCTGGCATTACTACTGTTCAATCTACACTTGGAGGTTTAGGAGGATGCCCTTTTGCACCTGGTGCATCTGGTAATACTGCAACTGAGGATTTAGTGTATATGCTTGAACGTATGGGATATGATACAGGAGTAAATTTTAATAAACTTCTCGAATTATCTAAGTATCAAAAGAGTTTTGTAGAAGGGGTATATAGTGGGCATCATGTAAATATAAAATCCGAGATTTCTAATTGTCAATTATCTTGATTAATAAAAATGAGTATTAAAAAATAAATGATTTAGGGAGGATAATATGGATATTATAGCTTTAATTTTGTTTTTAGGTGTTATTGTACTAGCCTTTGTACGTAAGAATAATGCAGGTATTTTAGCTTTAGCTGTTGGTGTCATAGCTGTTAGAATATTTGGTATGGATGAAAAAGAGCTCTATGGAGCTATAAGTAACTCAATGTTTACAACACTTGTTGGAATAACACTACTTTTTGCAATAGTAAATTCAACTGGAGCATTAAAATTAGTTGCAGAGAAAATAGTAGCTGTTTCTGGTAAGCGAGTTTGGCTTATTCCAATAGCAGTTTTTATTGCAGGATTTATTGTTGCAGGTGTCGGTCCAGGTGCAATTCCAGCACTTGCTATAATTCCAGCGATGGCTGTTCCTGTAGCAATAACTGTTGGTTATAATCCTGTAATGCTTGCACTTATAGGCGAATGTGGATTAATGGCAGGTCGTATGACACCTATTACTCCTGAAGGTCAAATCATAACAACTGTTGCAGAAAGTGTTGGAATTGAAAATGTTATGCCTGCTATTTTAGCATGTCAAACCTTATCAACGATTGTATTTTCAATAGTATTGTTCATAATTTTCAAAGGATATAAACTTAAAAAACCTATAAATATTATAGATAGTAAGAGTATAGAAAAGTTTAATGTAAAGCAAATAATTTCTCTTATAAGTATAGTAGTCATGATTGCTTTTATTATATTTTTCGATATGAATGTTGGGCTTGCTGCTTTTTCAGTTTCAGCTGTACTTCTTCTTTTCAATATCGCTGAAGATGGAGAATGCATCAAGGCAATTCCGTGGAGTACAATAGTAATGGTGCTTGGAGTGGGAGCAATGATGACAATTGTAGATGCAGCGGGAGGTATTGATTTGATGAGTAATGCATTATCATCACTAATGAATAGTAAAACTGCTACTCCAATTATGAGTATTTCAGCAGGACTCATGTCTATGGTAAGTTCAGCATTAGCAGTAGTGTATCCAACTATGATGCCTATGTGTGTTGATATAGCTAAATCAGTTGGAGGAGTAGACCCACTAGCACTTATTGCAGCAGTTGGTGTAGGAGGTTCTCTTGCTGGGGTAAGTCCACTTTCTACTGGTGGTGCATTGATTTTGGCAGCAATGGGGTCAAGCAAGAAAGATTTCAATAAAGAAGAACAAAACAAGGTGTTTGTTCAACTTTTCATTATGAGTGCAGTTGGACTACTGGTTATTGCAGTAGTGTCAGTTTTATTCTTTAATGGAATAGCACATATAATGCATTAATTTCGATAATGGGGGAATTTGTTATTAAACTTAACTTTTAATATTGATTAATATAATATAAATTGGAGGTATAGTTATGAAAAAAGGAGCATTAAGCAATATAAAAGTACTTGACCTTACTAGAGTTCTTGCAGGACCATATTGTACAATGATGTTAGCTGATTTTGGGGCACAGGTCATAAAAATAGAAGTACCAAAAAAAGGTGATGATACAAGAAAATTTGGACCTTTTGTAAATGGAGAAAGTTTATATTACGCAAATATAAATAGAAATAAGAAAGGTGTGACTTTAAATCTTAAATCAGAAGAAGGTAAAAATATATTCTTAAAAATGGTAAAAGAGGCTGATGTCGTGGTAGAAAATTATAGACCAGGTGTAATGGAAAAGCTAGGGCTTGGTTATGATGAATTATCTAAAGTTAATAATCAAATAATATATGGAGCTGTGTCAGGTTTTGGATGTTATGGACCATATTCAGAGCGTCCAGGATATGATATTATTGCACAAGCAATGGGTGGACTTATGAGTATAACAGGAAATGAAGGCGGTGAACCAACAAGAGTAGGAAATGCTATGGGAGATGTATTGGGAGGTATGAATTTAACTATTGGTATACTTATGGCACTTAATGCTAGAGCGATATTTGGAAAAGGACAAAGAGTAGACATTTCCCTCGTTGATTCAGTTGTATCATCTCTTGAAACTGGTATACAGAGATATTTTGATTCAGGTCAGCCTGAACTTATGGGAAATAGATATGCTTCTGCTTATCCTTATGATTCTTTTAAGGCAAGTGATGGTAATTTCGTAATAGGTTGTGGTAATGACAAGTTGTTTGAAAGATTGTGTAAAAAGGTACTTTTTAGAGAGGAGCTTTTAACAGATGAAAGATTTAAAACAAATCTTAATCGTTGTGAATACCATAAGGCTCTTAAACCAGAAATAGAAAAATGGTCTATTAAGCACACCATAAAAGAAGCAGTTGATTTAATATCAGAGGCTGGAGTTCCTGCAGCACCTATTTATAGTCTTGGAAATGTCACAACAGATGAACATATTGCAAAAGCGAGAGAAATGATTGTAGATATGAAACATCCTATTATAGGAGATATGAGAGTTAATGGAAATCCAGTTAAGTTGATGACAACAAAATCTCAAATTAATGTACCAGCACCATCTTTAGGAGAAAATAATGAAGAGATTTATAGCAGTTGGCTCGGTTTTGATAGTGAAAAAATAAATGATTTAAAAGAGAATGGAGTTATCTAACTTTAGAGAAAAGTATAGAGATAATATTAATAAAATTAGAAAACAATTCAATACATCCATTGTTAAGGCATTTATGAATATACATAAAGGTTTTAGAATAATATCAAAAAAATGATTAAATAAATATTGCAAGTCAAATCTAAAATTATCAGTAGCATTTAAGATAGAAAAAGCTATTTGGACATTAAGTCTTTGTAGCTTTTTTTATTTTTGTTAAGAAATCTATACTATTGAGACAAATACGTAGTAAAGTATCAAAAATGAGACTGTATTCTCAAAAATGAGACTGGATTTTTTTAGTATTTTCTCGAAAATGAGACAAAAATATGATTTTATGGATTTTATTGTAGAAAAATTCTTTAATAAATTATGATTTAATCAGTTTTAAAGGTAAAACCTATTAAAAATTTAGTGAAATTTATGTATATTTTGTTTATTTCATTAAAAAAAACAATTTTTTAACAAAAATAATGGAATTTAATAGAAGTTGGCGTAGAACTTGCTAATATATATCAACAAGAAATGTAGAAAAAATAACAATGTATAATGGGGGGAATATGATGGGATTTGAAATGGAAAATTTGAAAAATCTTAAGGTAGAACTTAAGGATAAAGTCTGTGTTATTACTATAAATAGACCTAAGGCTTTAAATGCTCTTAATAATGACACTCTTAGAGAGTTATCTCAAGTTATTGATGTAATATCAGAAAACGAGGAAATATTAGGAGTTATTATTACTGGAGAAGGTAAAGTTTTTGTAGCTGGGGCTGATATACGTCAGATGCAAAACTATAAAAGTGAAGAAGGCAGAAGATATGCAGGTTATGCACAAGGGATTTTTGACAAAATTGAAGCTCTTGAGAAAACAGTAATAGCAGCAGTTAATGGATATGCACTAGGTGGTGGATGTGAACTTGCTATGAGTTGTGACATTAGAATTGCATCAGAAAAGGCTATATTTGGACAGCCTGAAGTTAATTTAGGAGTAATTCCGTGTTTTGGTGGAACTCAAAGATTATCAAGACTTGTTGGAACTGGGATAGCCAAAGAATTAATTTTTACAGGAAGGCAAGTAAATGCAGAAGAAGCTAAATCTATTGGTCTTATTAATAAAGTAGTTCCAAATGATGTGCTTTTAGAAGAGGCAATGAAGATGATGAATCAAATAGTTGAAAAAGCACCAATAGCAGTAAGATATGCAAAAGTAGTTATTAATAAAGGAATAGATATGGATTTAAAAAATGCTCTTGAACTAGAGAAAGATATTGCAGGTTTAACTTTTGCTACAAGAGATAAACAAGAGGGTATGGATGCATTTATAGAGAAGAGAAAGCCAGTTTTTGAGAATAAGTAGCTATTATAACCAAATTGGAATAAATGTAGAAAATATTCAAAATCTAAATTTCGTGAAGAAACACACAGAGTTTAATTTTAAAAGGAGTTAATTTATGAATGCGGGAGTAATTATAAGTTTAGTAGGGATTATTATAGCCCTATCCCTTCTAGTTGTAATGGTTATGAAGGGAGTAAATATTTTTATAATAGCAATTGTATGTTCACTACTAGTTGCTATAACAGGAAATCTAAATGTATATAATGCACTCAAGGTGGATTATATGGCAGGTTTTGTTGGGTTTCTCCAGGCGAATTTCTTTATTTTCCTAACAGGTACTTTAATGGGAAAAATAATGGAGATTACTGGTGGAGCGAAATCTATTGCTAAGATGATTGTAAGATGGATTGGTAAGGATAAAGCACTACTCTCTATTCCAATAGCTTGTGGAATATTAGCCTATGGAGGAGTAAGTGTTTTCGTTGTAAGTTTTGCAGTGTTTCCGATAGCTTTGGAAATCTTTAAAGAAGCTGATTTGCCACGTCGATTTATACCAGCAGCCTTGACTTTTGGATGTTCAACTTTTGCAATGGTTGCACCAGGAGCACCACAGATTCATAATATTGTTCCAGCTTCAACATTAGGGACAGACATTATGGCTGGTGCAGTAAATGGATTTATATCATGTGCAGTAATGTTTGTTGTTGGAAGCATCATTTTATACAGAATGGTTTCAAAAGAAAAAGCCAATGGTGGGCATTTTATAGCACATGAATCAGATATATTTGATGAAGTAGCAGCAACTAATTCGAAGAGAGGAAATGGTCCTAATGGTCTAATTGCGTTAATTCCATTAATAGTATCAATATTAATAATTAATGTAAAAATTAATGGACAAGCAATAGTACCAATTGAGGTAGGAGTGTTTATTGGAGCGTTATTAGTATATTTATTGTTAAATAAATATCAAGATAATTCCAAAATAGTTGGACATGTTGGTGATGCATGTAAAACTACAGTAGTAGCAATATGTAATACTTGTGCTGTAGTTGCATTTGGCTCAGTTGTAAAATCAGCAGTTGGTTTTGACTTTATAGTTAATGCTATGACTAATATTCCTGGACCTCCTATTGCAGGAGCTGCCGTTGGAACTACAGTTATTGCAGGTATATGTGGGTCAGCTTCAGGTGGACTTGGAATCGCGGCTCCACTTCTTGGACCAGTATTTTTAGCTAAGGGTGTTTCTGCAGCTGCATTAACTAGAACTATGGCAATTTCATCAGCAGCATTAGATTCACTTCCTCATAACGGATATATCGTTACTGTAACAAATGGTCTATGTAAAGAATCACATAAAGATGCTTATATGCCAATATTCTGGGTGACTGTTTTGACCCCAATTATTGGAACCGTAGTAGCAGTTCTTATGTTTACGATGTTCCCAGGATTACCATAAAAGAAAAGATGAAAAATATACATTATATTTTGATATTGTAAAACTAATTTTCAAAATATGTACAATAAATTTTATGATTTAATACTATAAATAAAATATTTAAAATACCAAATCGACAGTATAAGGAGGAATTAAAAGTGTTAAATAAACCATTAGAAGGTGTTAAGGTAATTGACTTAACATATTTTGTAGCAGGTCCAGGAACTTCTAAAATATTAGCTGACTGGGGTGCGGATGTAATTAAGGTAGAGCCAAGCTTTGGAGACCCGGGAAGAAAGACAGGGGCAACAATGACAATGCCAATAGATGATTATAATAATCCTTTTTACAGTACATATAATTCAAATAAAAGAGGTTTGTCTATAAATCTTAAGAGTGAAGCTGGAATTGAAATTATGGATAAGCTTTTAAGTGAAGCAAACGTGTTTGTTTCAAGCTATAGAACAGGAGCATTAAAAAGGCTAGGTCTTGACTATGAATCATTAAGTAAAAAACACCCACATCTTATCTGGGGACAAATAAATGGTTTTGGTGATTTTGGACCTGCTAAGGACAATGCAGGATTTGATACAGTTGCCTTTTGGGCAAGAAGTGGAGCTATGCTTGATATAGCAGAGAAGGATACAAGTCCAATAAACCCACCTATAGCCTTTGGAGATGCGACAACTTCTTGTAGCTTATCTGGAGGTATATGTGCAGCTTTATACCAACAAGCTAAGACTGGAAAAGGTCAAAAGGTAATGGCATCTTTGTTTGGACAAGCAATATGGAATGCATCATCTTTATTGGCATCTACACAGTTTAGTGATGAGTATCCAAAAACTAGAAAGAATGCCATTTCTCCAGTAATAAATTCTTATCGTTGTAAGGATGGAAAGTGGATATTCTTAAGTATCCTAGAACATGAAAGATATTTTGAGGCACTTTGCAGATTATTTGGAAGAGAAGATTTGATAAAAGAAGAGAGATTTGCATCTTCAGTAGAAAGTAAGAAAAATGCTACAGAGCTTATTAATATTTTAGATGGTGAGTTTGCAAAATTTACTCAAAATGAGATGGTTGAAAAGCTTACTACTGCGGATATAGCCCATGAAAGAATTCAGCATGTTAATGATGTAGTAACTGATGAACAGGCTATTGCTAATAACTATATATATGAACATACAAGTAAAAATGGAAATAAGACAATGCTTGCATCCACTCCAGTTAAGTTTGGAAATATTGAAGTTAATATGACTTGTGATGCCCCACTTATAGGAGAACATTCAGATGAGATATTGAGAGAACTTGGATACAGTGATTCTGATATAGAAGCTCTAATTGAATCTGGAATTGTAGCAATGAATAAAGAAACATGTGAACTATGTTAATAAATAGGAGGAAATTTTATGGATTTTAGATTAACAGAAGCCCAAGTAATGCTTCAAAGAGTAGCAAGAGAATTTGCAGAGAAGGAAATAGCACCAATAGCTGCAGAAATAGATAAAACTGGTATTTTCCCAAGAGAACTTTTTAGCAAAATGGCTAAAATAGGATTTAATGGTATTGGGACACCTGTTGAATATGGAGGTTCTGGTGGAGCAGATATAGAAAAGGTAATTGTTGTTAATGAGGTTGCCAAAAAATGTGCAGCATCTGCAGCAATACTATCAATACACACAATATATGCTCAAGCTATTTTGAAATTTGGTACTGAGGAACAAAAGAAGAAATACCTTCCGATGATGGCTGAAGGTGGGTGTGTAGGAGCTTTTGCTTTAACTGAGCCTAATGCTGGTTCAGATGCTGCAAGAGCTGCAACAACTGCAATTATTGATGAAGCAACTGATGAATATGTTTTAAATGGAACTAAGTGTTTTATTTCTGGTGGAGGTCAAGCAGAATCATTAGTAATATTTGCATTGACAGAACCATCAAAGGGAATAAAGGGGATGTCTGCTATTATAGTTGACAAAGGTACTCCAGGTTTTTCAATAGGAAAAATTGAAGAAAAAATGGGTATACATGGTTCAGAAACTGCAGAATTAATATTTGATAACTGTAGAGTTCCAAAGTGTAACCTATTAGGAAAAGAAGGAAAAGGCTTCAACATAGCTATGACTTGTCTAGATGGTGCAAGAATTGGAGTTGGAGCTCAAGCTGTAGGAATTGCTGAAGGGGCTTTAGAAGAAAGTATCAAATATTCTAAAGAAAGAGTTCAATTTGGCAAGCCAATTTCAGCTTTGCAAGGTATTCAATGGTATATTGCAGATATGGCTACTATGGTGGAATCAGCAAAATTGTTAGTATATTATGCTGCGGATTTGAAAGCTAGAGGTGAAAAACACACTAAAGAAGCTGCCATGGCAAAATACAATGCATCACGTACTGCAAGAGAAGTTACAAATCTAGCTCTCCAAATCCATGGAGGATATGGATATATGAAAGATTATCCATTAGAGAGAATGTACAGAGATGCTAAGATAACAGAAATTTATGAAGGTACTTCAGAAATACACAAGGTTGTTATTTCAAGAGCAGTACTAGGATAGGAGGAAGATTATGAATATAGTTGTTTGCTTAAAGCAAGTTCCAGACACTAATGAAGTTAAAATAAATAAAGAGACAGGTACACTAATAAGAGATGGTGTACCAAGTATAATCAATCCAGATGATAGAAATGCTTTAGAAGAAGCTTTAAAAATAAAAGATGAACTGGGAGCAGTGATTAAGGTTATAAGCATGGGACCTCCTCAAGCTAAAAACGCTTTAAAAGAAGCTTTGGCAATGGGTGCTGATGAGGCATATTTAATTTCAGATAGAGCTTTTGGTGGCTCAGATACTTGGGCTACATCTACAATTATTGCTGCTGCTATAGAGAAGGTCGGAAAGTATGATGTAATATTCTGTGGAAGACAAGCTATAGATGGAGATACAGCTCAGGTTGGACCAGAGGTTGCAGAATTTTTGGGAGTTCCACAGGTTACCTATGCAAAAGAAGTAAAGGTTCAAGGTGATAAATTACTAGTAACTCGCTATACAGAAACTGGAGATTACTTAATAGAAGCAAAGATGCCAGTTTTATTAACTGCTATAAAAGAGTTAAATAATCCAAGATATCCAAGTGTTAAAGGAATCTTAGAAGCTTACAATAATGGAGATGCAAAAATTACTGTGTTAACACTTTCAGACTTAGATGTTGATACAACTCAAATTGGATTAAAGGGTTCACCTACAAATGTTTACAAGTCGTTTGTACCAGTTAAAGACAAACATAATGAAATAATCGAAGGTATAAATAAGAAAGAAAAAGCTGAAAAGTTAATAGAAATACTATTCGATTTGAAACTAGTATAGGAGTGTTAAGATGATGAGAGCAAAAGTTAATCAAAGTATAAATTTAAATGACTATAATGGAGTTTGGGTAATAGGAGAGCAAAGGGAAGGAAAAATTAATCCAGTTACTATAGAACTTATTGGTGAGGGAAGAAAGCTTGCTGACCAATTAGGAAAAGAGCTTTCAGTTGTAATAGCTGGATATGAAGTAGATAAAGAAGTGAAGGAATTACTTCACTATAGTGTCGATAAAGCATATTATATAAATGACCCTCTTCTTAAAGATTTCACAACTGATGGATATGCAATTTCAATTGCAGATTTAATTGAAGTGAAAAAGCCAGAGGTGGTACTAGTTGGAGCTACTTCTATAGGAAGAGATATTGCACCTAGAATTGCAGGTAAAATTGGAACAGGTCTAACTGCTGACTGTACAAAACTTGAAATAGATTTAACAGACAATAAATTATTACAAACGAGACCAGCCTTTGGTGGAAATTTAATGGCTACTATCGTTTGTCCTAAAAATAGACCACAGATGTCAACTGTTCGCCCAGGGGTTATGGCAAAAGCTATAAGAACTGAATCAGAGAATGGAGTTTTAGAGGTTGTTAATCCAGGACTTACTGAGAAAATGATTAGAACTAGATTAGTAGAAATGCTTCCACAAGAAAAGAAATCTATAAATCTAACTGATGCTAGAATAATAGTTTCTGCAGGAAGAGGATTAAAGAGGGCAGAAGGATTTGAATTAATAAAGGAATTGGCTGATAAATTAGGGGCAGAGATTGGTGCTTCAAGAGCCGCAGTAGATTCAGGGTGGATAGAGCATTCCCATCAAGTTGGACAAACAGGAACTACTGTTAGACCAGAGTTATATATTGCATGTGGTATATCTGGAGCAATACAACATTTAGCAGGTATGAGTGATTCTAAGTATATAGTTGCTATAAATAAAGATTCAAAAGCACCTATTTTCAATATATGTGACTATGGAATTGTAGGGGATTTATATGAAATCCTACCTGAAATGATAGAGTCATTAAATAGGTAACTTTTAGAAAACATTGAATATATAGAATGGTAAGTCTTATAATATTGTATTGTAAGACTTATTATTTTTGCTGAAGGTTATAGTGGAGGGATGAAACAATGAAAGAGCACTGGTATAAGGATATATTTGCAAGAGTATTATCCATGACTGATGATGGTTTTATTGTTGTAGATAAAGATGGAGTAATCATAGATATTAATGATAAATATTGTGATTTCTTAGGGAAAGCAAAAGAAGATATAATAGGACATAATATACAAATTATTATACCAAATACAAAAATGTTAGATGTTATGAGAGATAAATATTGTGAAGAAGGAGCCATACACCATTACTCAGGTGGAGAAACAAAAGAAAAAAGTGTAATAGTAAGTAGATCTTATGTGGAAAATGACAGTGGAGAAGTGGTTGCAGGTGTAGCTCAAGTTAAATTTAGATTACAATCATTTGATGTAGCTAAAAAGTTAATGTCAGAATATATGGAACTCCAATATTATAAAGAACAGTTTAAGGATAAATGTAGTTTTGATAAGCTCATAGGTGAAAATAAAGATTTCATAGAGCTTAAGAAAACAGGTATGAAAGCTTCTAAAACGAACTTCTCAGTACTTTTGACAGGGGAAACAGGTACAGGTAAAGAAGTATTTGCTAGAGCAATTCATAATAATAGCAGTAGAGCAGACAAACCTATGGTTAGTATAAACTGTGCTGCAATACCAGAAGAACTATTAGAATCGGAGCTATTTGGATATGACGAAGGAGCTTTTACAGGAGCAAAAAAGGGAGGCAAAAAAGGTAAGTTTTTAGTTGCAAATAATGGCACTATCTTCTTAGACGAAATAGGTGATATGCCTTTGACGATGCAAGCAAAACTTTTAAGAGTTCTTCAGGAAAATGAGATAGAACCAGTTGGGGGTCTTAAAACGATAAAGATAGATGTAAGAGTAATCTCTGCTACAAGAAAGAATTTAAGTAAAATGGTTGAAGAGGGATTATTTAGAGAAGATTTATACTATAGGTTAAATGTAATAAATATTCATATGCTGGAATTAAAGGACAGACAAGATGATATTTTGTTGTTAGCAAATTACATATTAAACAAATTAAATTCTGAATATAAGGAATTGAAGGTTTTAAGTGATAAGGTTAAAAATTGTTTTATTAACTATATTTGGCCAGGAAATATAAGAGAACTACAGAATGTAATAAAAAGTGCTTATGCTGTAAGTGATGATATGGTCATTATGATGTGTGACCTTCCATCTAAAATGGATAATATCAGTAGAGTGGCTCAATGTAATGTGGACAGTAATTGCTCAATTCATGAAATGGTGGAAAATTATGAGAAGAGTTTAATTATTGATGTGTTAACGAAGTATAATTGGAAATGTTCCAAGGCAGCAGAAGTTATGGGAATACATAAAAGTCTTTTATATAAGAAAATAAAAAAGTACGAAATTGAATTAAAGTAAATTCAGCATTTAAATATGATTTAATTGTTTTGGGCATAACAAAACCCTCCTAGTTTTAGACAGATTTACGTATTTTAACTGTCTTCTAAGAGGGTTATAGTCCAAATTCAAAGTGAATTTTATCTAGTCTTTACAAAAGCTGTTTTGAATAGGTTGTTATTTAATCATAATTTTCTACTTCTTTATCAAGTTCTTTTCCACAAGAATCACATTTATATATAGCATTATATCCGTAATCATATTCATCAACTATTTTCTTTTGTCTAAATACACCGCCACACTCACATAAGAAACCGCTTTTTATAAGTGTAACAATAAATTGTGACTTTATAAATTTTATATCATTACATTTGTCATTAGTATAAAATGTATAAATGTAAGAGTTATCACATTCATCTCTTAATTCAAATTTTTCAATATATGTGCTGTTTTTTAATTCCTCGAATTCTTCTTTAGTCAAGTATGATTTTTGTTGCAATTCCTGTAAGCGTTTAATTTGGTCCATCATTTATATCCTCCCAATAATTTTAGTGTTTTAAGCTTAGACAAGGATTCTAAGTTTTATTAAATTTATCTCAAGGAATTATTTAAATCATATTTAGTTTTATTAATGATAAGATATATAAATTAGATAAAATAAAACTAATTGTAAAAATAATATCCTATGAAAACCTAAATTACTAACCCCTTACTAACCCGAAAACTAAAAAAGAAAAAAGAAAAATATATCCAAACATAAGTGATATATAAATAAAAATATTCTATATAAATTTAACTTTAAATATTCTGACAATAATATATAAAAATATATTATAGTTAAAATATACCACATATTTTGGGTATTGTATACTGGAATTAAGGTAATTAATTTATTTTTTAACATGCAAATGATTGTGTAAAAAAAAACAAGACTCAAAAATTTTTATATTCTTTGATAGAATAAAAATGAGAGTAAATTTATTGAATTTTATAAAATTTATAAGGGGTGAGTTTGGGATATGCAAGAAAATAAAAATGATATATTTGAATCAATAGATAATGATGATTTTGATAATAAGACAGAAGATGAATATTTAGAAATAGTAAGAAAAAATGGATTGAATTTAATATACATAAAAAATCAAACAGAAGAGATATGTTTAGAGGCTGTTAGACAAAATTGTAATGCAATAAAATGTGTTCAGAATCAAACAGAAAAAATATGTTTAGAAGCAGTTAAACAAGATTGGAGAATGTTAGAATTTGTGGAAGAACCAACAGAAGAAATTTGTATGTTAGCCATTAATCAAGATGGAACAGCATTAAAATACATAGAAAACCAAACAGAGGAATTGTGCTTAAGGGCTGTTGAAAAAAATGGTGCTGCATTGGAATATGTAAAAGAACAAACAGAAGAAATATGTATAGAAGCAGTAAGAAATAGTGAATTTGGGTTAGCTAGGGTAAAAAAACAAACAGAAAAAATATGTATGGAAGCAGTTAAGCATTGCAGTTACAATCTAAAATGGGTAGAAAATCAAACAGAAGAAATATGTATGGAAGCAGTGAGACAGAATGGGCTTGATTTGAAATTTGTAAAAGAGCAAACAGAAACAATCTGTTTAAGAGCAGTAAGACAAAATGGAATGGCGCTAGAATTTGTAAAGGAACAAACTATTGGTATATGTTTAAAGGCAGTGAGACAATACGGAATGGCATTAAAATTTGTAAAAGAGCAAACAGAAGAAATTTGTACAGAAGCTATAAAACAAGATAAAAGAGCACTTAGTTTTGTAAAAGAAAATAAAGAAAAATATAAAGTTTTATGTGATAATAATGAGCCATTTGCAAAACGCTATGTTAGAAATGTAATAGAAAAAGAAAACAGAGCATTGATTAAAAAGGGAGAAGAAAATGCAAAAATCAAAATTGCAGGAAAACTTTACGATAGAGGAATGTCATTTCAAGATATATCAGACATAGTAGAGATTGAAATAAGCAAATTAAAAGTGAGTTTAGGCATCTTTTAAAGCAATAAATTTAGGTATTTTTTTAATTGAATAGTTAATAAAAAAATAATCAACTAGTTCTTTGTAGTATAGTAAAATTAGTGCTATAATTTGACATATAATAAATTATTTTTATTGAATAAGGGGGAATTAAAGTTGAAGATTACCATATTATATCAAACAAGAAGTGGAAACACAGAAAAGGTAGCTAAGATGATAGAAGATGGAGCTAAAAAAGTAGATGGTGTAGAAGTTAAACTCATGAGATTTGACAATATTGACTCAGATTATTTAAGTGAAAGTAAGGCAGTGATATTTGGAACACCAACTTATTTAGCAAATACAACTTGGGAAGTAAAAAAATGGTTTGATGAAGATTCAAGAAAAGTCAACTTAGCTGGAAAATTGGGGGCAGTTTTTGCTACATGTGACTATGTATGTGGAGGTCCAGATGTTGCGATACTTACTATAGTAGGTCACTTGATGGTAAAAGGTATGCTTGTGTACTCTGGAGGAGGCTCTTTAGGGAAACCATTCATACATTTGGGACATGTACATTCAGTTGAAGGACCAGAAGTACAAAATGAGAAGGCCATAATATTTGGCGAAAGAATTGCTACTAAAGCAAAAGAACTATTTGCTTAATTTCTATATGCATAATAAGAATTATAATAAATTTAAATTTTTAGTGGGGATTTGGTGTAAAAGTTATAAAATAAAAATTTTTCCATAAAATTACTCAAGATAAATTATGATATAATTATAAATCAATTATATTATTAAAATAATTAAAATTAAACATTAATAGTGAGGGAAGTTTATGGTATGGCATATAGAATATGAAATTTTTTCTGCAATTATAGTTATTTTTTTAATGGTATATTTTTTTAGAAGTAAATTTATACCTACGTTACAAAACAAAATATATTGTGCACTTTTAGTATTCTCATTTTTATTTATAATTTCAAATATTTTAGGCTCATTTTGCCTAAATAATGTAGATGAAATTCCAATTTTTATTACTGTTTTATTGAATCAAGTATATTTATTATTATTGCCAATACCAGCAGCGCTTGTATCGTTTTATGTTATGGCTATTATTTATCAAGATATAAGGTATATGAAAAAAAGATTATTATTTTTATCTATACCACTCATAATTTGTATAATCTTATCTATCACAAATCCTTTTACACATATTCTATTTGGATTGTCAAAAGAAACAGGTTATATACGAGGTTATGGATATGTTGCAACTTTTGCATCGTTTTTCTTTTATGCAATATATTCAGCATTTTTGTCTTTTAAATATAGAAAAGCGATGCATGAATCAAAAATATGGGCTATTAGAGGTTTTCTTATAGTTTCAGTTGTAGCAATTATATTACAGGCAATATTTTTACAGTATCTTCTTACAGGAGCTGCATGTGCATGTAGTTTACTTTTGACATATCTTTCTATGCAGAATCGAGGTCTTATTATTGATGACCTTACTGGTGTACTCAATAGACAATCTTTTATTCAAGAGTTAGATTTAAATATCAATACTGAACAATCAGGATTTATTATTACAATTGCACTTGATGACTTTAAATTTATGAATGAAACTTTTGGGACTAAAAATGGAGATATTGCATTAAAAGAAGTCGGAAAATATTTGATTCACATACATGATGTAAATCATGTATACCGAATAGGTGGAGATATATTTTCTATTGTTGTAAATAGTCAACTAGGTATACAACCAGAGGAGATTATTAAAAAAATAGAAGAAAGATTCAAAAAACCTTGGTTAGTAGAAGAGATAAATTTTAATTTGGCAACTAGTATTGCTGTTGTTTATTATCCCGAAAATGCTGAAACAACAGAAGATGTCATAGTTGCTATAGATTTTTCTATACATGAGGCAAAGCGTTCTGAGTCAAAGCATGTTATTTATGCAGATGCATCTATAAGTGAGAAGATAAAGAAGAAACATGTGATTAAAAATTGTTTAAAAGAGGCATTAGAAAATGATGGATTTGAAGTGTACTATCAACCAATATTCTCTAATAGTAAAGGTAGGTTTACTTCAGCTGAAGCATTACTTAGGATGGAACATAAAGACTTGGGATTTATACCTCCAGATGAATTTATAACAATTGCAGAACAAACAGGGTTGATTAACTCAATTGGGTTAGTGGTTTTTGAGAAAGTATGTAAATTTATAGCTAGTGATGATTTTAAAGATTTGAAATTAGATAATATAGCTGTTAATCTTTCTGTAGTGCAGTGCATGCAAAAAAACTTGGCTGATGATTTACTTTATCTTATGGATAAATACAATGTATCACCAACTAAGTTTAAACTTGAAATTACAGAAACTGTGGCATTAGGTTCTTTTAATATAATTAAAGAAACGATGGAAAGATTGATTGATTTAGGAGCTAAGTTTTCACTTGATGACTTTGGAATTGCTTATTCTGGAGTTACTAATATGCTTTCTTTGCCATTCTCAATAATTAAGTTAGATAAGAGTTTGATTTGGTCTATGAATGAAGATGACAGGCACAAACTTACAGTTGAAACTATTATAGCTCTTATAAATAAATTGAACATGAAAGCTGTAGCAGAGGGTGTTGAGACTGCTGAATGTGCTGAAGACTTGGCAACTATGGAGTGTGAATATTTACAAGGTTATTATTTTTCTAAGCCAGTTCCAGAAGATATTTTGAAAAATCTATTGAGAGGAAACGCACTTGTAGACTAATATCCTTTATTTTTTTAATTACAATTTTGTTCATTGACACTGTCAGTTATATATTATAAAATTAACACAATAACAAATATTAAAATTATTATACATATTATTAATATTAATTCCTAAAGTAAAGATTTATTATATATTTTTATAACTTAGAATATATATTTTACTTAATTATTCTAAAGTAAGAAAGGAAGATGTGACATGAATAAAAAGAAAATATTAGTACCAATTGATGGGACAGAGAGAAGTATGCATTCTTTGGAATTTATACAAGGAATATTCAAAAAAGATGAAGTCGAAGTAGAAATAATGAATGTAAAAGAACTAGTATTTATTGATGGCATATCCCTGGCTGAAGAAATAAAGAATTCTGAGAACTTAGGAAGAAGAATCCTGGATAAAGCAGCAGAGATAATGGGTGAGTATGATGTTAAAGTACACTTTACTTTTGGATATCCAGGAGATGAAATAATTAGAAAAGCAAAAGAAGATAATGTAGATTTTATAGTTATGACAAAATCTACTAAAAAAGGTCTTACAAGAATTATAGGTTCAGTAACAGCGAGTGTAGTTAAACAAGCAAAGTGCATAGTAATGATTGTACCGGAGTAGAATTAGTGAGGTATTTGAAATATGAATAAAAAGATAGTAGCAGTTTGTGAAAGTGAAAGAAGTTTAAATTCTCTTAAGGAAGCTGCAAATGATTTAGGATTTGATTTAGTTTATGAAATTCAAGAGAATGATAATATAAAAAATGAACTTTCAATTTATGATATAGAAGATGCATCTATTGTATTATTTGTTACAAGCGATTCTATAGAAAGTATAGATAAGATTGACAGATTCATAGATAGAGAATTTTATGAAGTTGATCCAAAATATATAATAGAAGATGCAAAATCTATAATAAGTGAAATTTTAATAGACTTAAATTAATCGTGGGTGTCGCACTAAAAATAGGGCGACGCCTTTTTATGTATTTTATAAGAAAATCCCAATTTATTTAAAATTGAGATTTTCTATAAAATAGAGTTAAAATAAAGTATAAGCTTAATCATGTTGAAATAACTGAATAACATCTTCTAAATGATTGTACATTGATGTGTAACCTAAGTCAGAATCTTTATTGTCAAATGCTATTATTATATTATTATGATGGCTAATCATATCCTGTAAAGAGTTTCTATATTTAAACCCAAAGTATTGGTTAGAAGACACTGTTTTAGGTATTAACTCATAATATTTTATAAAAATTGGATTATGAGAGGCCAATATTATTTCCTTATGAAATTGTAAGTCAGCATCATAACATTCTTCTATAAAACCTTGAGAAACCTTATCTAGTTCTTCTACTGACTTCAAATAGGCATGTCTTATTTTTTGAAGTTCTTTAGTAGTAGCATTTAAAATTGCCAATCTTGTAGCTTCACTTTCTATAAGTTGTCTTGACCTTAAAGATTCAACATAAAATTCTTGTATGTTGTGATTTTTATATACTTCATTATCATCAAACAGGTCAATTTTTTTGAATCCTTCAACTATAGGGCTTGAGTAAGGTATAGCCCTAAGTATTCCTTCTTTACAGAGTATGTCTATGGCGTTTCTTACAGGGATTCTACTTATATTAAACAAGTCAGCAATCTTTCTCTCACTTGGTAATTTACTATTAATTTTAAAAGTTCCATTTAAAATATTTAATTTAATATAATCAATAATTTTTTCAGTGGCATTTAAGTTTTTCATAAGAACTCCTAAACATATAATTTTTTTATGATTGTATTATATCATAGTTAAGAGTTAAATCTAGTTTTTTATAATATGTATAAGATAAGATAGAAGCCATTATAGCTATAATAGCTAAGGTAAAATAACCATATTGCATTGAAATATAATCTGATATTTTACCAACTAACATTGGAAATATAGACATTCCTATAGCATAAATTGCTTGAAAGAATCCCATTGCAGTAGATTTCTGATGTTTTGGTACATTTTTCATAGATTCACTAGTAAGGTAAGAAAGGAGTATACCTGTAGACATACCTGGGAGTAATTGTAATATAAAAATTATAGTAATATTTTTTACTGTTGGAACTAGAAAACAATAAACTGAAATAAAAAGAAATACTAGAGGAATCCAAAACTTAGGCCCATACTTGGTACAAAATTTAGTAGATGCAAATCCAGAAAAGGCAACAGCACACAACATATAAAATATAGAGGATAGACCTATAAGGGTAGAGCTAGAACCTAAGTCTTTAAGAATTTGAGTAGTAAATGACATCGTTGTAGACATTTGAATACCTTGTTGAATCAATGCCATAAAAGAAAAAAATATAAGTCTTTTATCCATACATATATAGAGAGAGTCTTTAATAGATATTTTTTTTAGTATATTATTTGAGTTGTGTTCTTTTATATTTAAAGCTAGGATTGTTCCAATAGCTGAAGATGATACACTCATAATACATAGAGTTGTCATTCCAAATTTTTCATAAAATAAAGTACTCATAACAAATCCAATTAACATCCCTAGATTGTTTACTAATATTATTATGCTTGTAGATTTTTGTTGATGTTTTACAGAAAAAAAGTTGGTGTAGTGGACCATGTAAGAAATCCAAGTTGATGATGATATTCCAGATAGAATATTAGCTATAAGAAAACCACTACCTCCAGGAGAAAAGATTCTTATAAGAGAGGCTAAACCAGCAAAGAAAATTCCTGACAGTATAAATATTTTATGTTTATTTATTGAGTCAGCAAAGACTCCAACAGGAAGTCTTAGTAAACATTGTGAGATTCCATAGGCACCTATTATTATACCTATCATGTTTGTAGACACATTACAGGCATTCAAATATGGATTTTGAAATGGTATGTATACATATTGCGAAAACCAGAAAAATGCAACAATAATAAGTAAAAGTAGTTTTTGATTAGATATTTTTTTCATATTATCCTCCAAATGGTATTTTTATAATGCAAATAATATACCATTTAGAATTTTTAATCAAGTATTTTATGATTAAAAAATAAATTAAATATATAATTATTATTTACTAAAAAATTATATTTTATAGTTGAATTAAGAAAACGCTTGTGTTAATATTAAGTTAACAAATTTGAATATTATAACAGTAGACGTGTTACTGGTAATGCAGGCAAGATCGAATCAATTTTTATAGATTATCTATAGGGTACTATGGGTATAATCTATTTATTTGGTTCGATTTTTTTGTTTAAATGGCCATAAAACAAAAAGCCTATAATTTAAAATGGAGGATTTTTTATGGATTATAAAAATATAGCTCAAGAAATTCTACTAAACGTAGGAGGAAAAGAGAATATAAATGAAGTGACTCACTGTATGACAAGGCTTCGATTTAAGGTTACGAATTCTTCTAAAGTGGATAAAGAGAAGTTATCCAAGACAGAAGGAGTAATAACTGTTGTTGAGAGTATGGGTCAAATACAAGTTGTAATTGGTAATAAAGTAAAAAAAGTATACGACGAGGTCATAAAAATGGTTCCTCAAACAAATGAAGTAAGTAAAAGAAATGAAAATCAGGAAAAACAAGGTATAATGAATTCGATATTATCTGCAGTAGCTGGTATATTCACACCAACAATACCTGCTATAGCAGGAGTTGGTATGATTAAAGGTATTTTATCAGTCCTTGCAATGTATTATATGAATAAAAATGGAGTGGATATAAAAGAAACTCAAAGTTATATCATTTTAAATGCTATGGCTGATTCCATATTTTACTTTATGCCAATTATACTAGGATATACTGCGGCTAAGGTATTTAATGCAAATAAAATAATATCAATGGTACTAGGGGCTACACTTTGTTATCCTGCTTTTACAACTTTGATGGCAGGTGAAGAGACAGTTAGATTTTTAGGGCTGGTAGTAACTAAAGCTACATATACATCATCTGTTATTCCAATAATTATTGCTATATGGGCTCTTTCATATGTTGAAAAAGTATTAGAAAGGTATATCCCTGAAGTAATCAAAATAATAATGGTTCCCACACTATCATTAGTTATAATGCTACCTGCAACATTATTTCTATTTGGACCAATTGGGATATATATAGGAAATGTAATAAACTTTTCTTATAAGTATATTTATGAACTAAGCCCTGCATTGTGTGGAGCTTTTGTAGGTGGTTTATGGTGTGTGTTGGTTATATTTGGTGCACATAGAGCGCTGTTGCCAATAGGTATAAGTGATGTTGCTCAGACAGGAAGACAAAATTTATTGGCATTTGCAGGAGCTGCTAACTTTTCACAAGCAGGAGCTGCCCTAGGGGTATTCTTCAAAACCAAAAATCAAGGTCTAAAAACAATTTCTATGTCTGCAACTATAACAGCTCTATTTGGTATAACTGAACCTGCAATATACGGTGCTAATCTTAGGCTGAAAAAACCTATGGTATGTGCTGTAATATGTGGTGCAATTGGAGGTGCCATAATGGGAATGGGTGGAGCTTATGGTAACGCATTTGCAAACCAAGGTGTTTTAACTATACCTGTATATGCTGAAGCAGGTACATTAGGATTTTTAAGTTATTTAGGAGGTTGTGCTATAGCATTTTTTGGGTCAGCTATTTCAACTTATATAGTTGGATTTGAAGATTTAGAAGAAGTTTCAAAAGAAGAGAGTTCAGTTATAAAAATAGAAACACAAGATGGTGTTATTGATATAACTTCTCCTGTTGAGGGCGAATGTATAGAGTTATCAGAAGTAAAGGATGATGTATTTGCATCAAAAGCTATGGGAGAAGGTATAGCTGTATTACCTACAAAAGGAGTAATAACAGCACCTACTGACTGTGAAGTAGCTTCTTTATTTCCAACATTACATGCAATAGGATTAAAGCTAGATAATGGAGCAGAAATGTTAATACATGTTGGAATTAATACAGTAGAGTTAAATGGTAAATACTTTACAAAACATGTCAATCAAGGAGATTTAGTGAAGAGAGGCGATAAACTTATATCCTTTGATATAGATAAAATAAAAAAGGCTGGTTATGATGTAACTACACCAGTTATAGTAAATAATACATTTGATTTTGGACAAGTAGTTTCTTGTAAGCCTAGTTATGTATCTACTAATGATAATATTATTTCATTAGTACTAGCTAATAACTAAGTTAATTTAACTAGAAATAAGTAAAAAATGAATAATCAAGTATATTAAAAAAGTGAGCTTACTGCAATGAATTAATAAAGAAAATAATTAATGTAAAAGGAGAAATATTTATGAATACAGGATTTCCAAAAAAATTTTTATGGGGAGCATCATCCTCTGCATTTCAAGTAGAAGGAGCTTGGGATGAAGATAATAAAGGCAAAACCGTTGCTGACTACAATTCTTTTAAAAAATCTCATTTACAAGCAGATACTAAGATAGCATCAGATTTTTATCATAACTATGAAGAAGATATTGAATTAATGAAAGATTTAGGGATGAAGACCTATCGTTTTTCAATTTCATGGGCTAGAATAATTCCAGATGGTGAAGGAGAGATAAATCAAAAGGGTATAGATTTTTATAACAAGATAATAGATAAACTAATAGAGTGTGATATTGAACCATTTGTAACTTTATACCATTTTGACCTTCCATTTGCACTAGTAGAGAAATACAATGGATGGGAAAGTAGAAAAACTGTTTATGCTTTTGAAAAGTTTGCTAAAATATGTTTTAAGTATTTTGGAGATAGAGTAAAGTATTGGCAACCTCATAATGAACAGAATCTAATTGTTAGAGTAGAGGAGCGAATTAATATATATGATGAAACAGACCCATGGAAGATAGATAAGATGCGTGCTCAGATGGATTACAACCTTTGTCTAGCACATGCATTAGCAGTTAATGCATGCCATGAAATGATAGAAGGAAGTAAAATTGGAGCAGCTGTATCATCATCTGTAACATATCCTCTTACATCCAAGCCAGAAGATGTGTATGCTGCTAGAATGAATGATAACTTTAAAGTGTACTATATGCTTGATATGCATCATTATGGAGAATATCCAGGATATTATATGAATTACCTTGAAAAAAGAAATATAATTCCTCATATGGAAGAAGGGGACAAAGAAATACTTAGAAAATCTAAAATGGATTTTATAGCTGTAAATTACTATAGAACAAATTGTGCAGAAGCCTTACCTGAGGATTCGCAACATCCACTTGGCTTAAGAGAAGGAACTGTTGATTTTAGTATGTATGGATTATTTAAAATGTCGATGAATCCTAATCTGAAAGCTTCAGAATATGGAGCATCAATAGACCCATCAGGTCTTAGGGTAGCTTTAAATGAATATTGGCAAAGATACCACTTACCTGTTATAATAACTGAAAATGGACTTGGAGCTAAAGATGTATTAGAAAAAGGAAAAATTCATGATGACTATCGTATAGATTATTTAAGAAGTCACATAAATGCATGTAAATTAGCTATTGAAGATGGTGTAGAGATGATTGGATATTGTCCATGGTCATTTACAGACCTTTTAAGTTCTTCACAAGGTTTTAATAAGCGTTATGGACTTGTTTATATAAATAGAACAGACCATGAAGTTTTAGACTTACAAAGAATAAAGAAAGATAGTTTTTACTGGTATAAAGAAGTTATAGAGAACAATGGAATAACAAAATAAACATAAATATATATTGAGGGTTTTAGTATGTATATTACAAAGGTATTAAACAATTCATTGCTACTTGCAAAGGATGATAATGGCGAAGAAATAATATTGATGGGGAAAGGTATTGGTCACAATTATAAGGTTGGGTCTGAGTTGAATAAAGAAGATATAGAAAAGACCTTTGTTCTTCATGATGAAAATACAAAAAAGAGTATTATACAACTTGCATCAGAAATAGATGCAGAATACTTTGGTATAGCTCAAATGATAATCGCATATGGAATAGAAAAATATAACTTAAAACTTATGAACCATATATATTTGGCTTTAACTGACCACATCGCCTTTGCAGTGAGACGCTTTAAAGAAGGTATAATGATTGAAAATCACTATTTGTTTGAAATAAAAGAGTTTAACCCAAAAGAATATGATATAGGAAGATATGCAATTACTGTTTTTAAAGAGGTTCTTGGCTTAGAGTTACCAGAAGAGGAAATTGGTAATATAGCAGGTCATTTTATAAATGCACAACAGGATAATCCCTATAGTGATAGAAATAAGAGAAGTGCTAAGATTGTAAATGCTATTTTGCAGATAGTTCATTATCACTTTTCTATTGTATATAATAAAGAGTCATTTTATTATAGGAGATTTGTAATGCATCTAAAGGCATTTTCACAAAGATTTCTAGCCAATGAACCATCAAAAGAAAAGATAGATTTTATTTATGAGCAAGTTCAAAAAAATTGTAAGGAAGAGTATGAATGTGTAAAAAAGATAGGAGCTTATATATACAAGGAGTATTCTAGAAAATTGCCTAAACAAGAGGAATTATATTTAATGATTCATGTTCATAAGATTTTAGGAGAATTAGATGAAAATTGTTAGAATATCTTAGTATATTAGTAATCTGATAACAAAAACAAGAATTAATTAAATTTTAATAAGGAAATTACTTAAAGGGGCTGTCGCACTATAAAATAGTGCTACGCCCTTTTTTGTATAAAAAAATAAATCCCAAGTTCAAAAGAGCTTGGGATTCCTGTATAATAATTGTATGCTAAAACAAAATACTATACAAACTGATTATACTACTTATGGTGATAATTATCAATTTAAGTTACCACTAAATATTGATTACATGATTCCAAAAGATGATTCTGTAAGGTTATTAAGTCAAATTATTGAGGAGATGAATTTAGAAAAATTATATAAGACTTATTCTCGAGTTAGAGTAAATAAAGTAACCCCTAGACAACTTTTGAAAATTATAATATATGCAAACATGAACTGTATTTATTCTTCAAGAGAAATAGAGAAAGCATGCAAAAGAGATATTAACTTTATGTATCTTCTAGGCGGAGCCTCACCTCCAGACCATTCAACAATTGCAAGATTCCGTAGTATTCATTTTTCACCAATAAGCAAAACTTTGATTGCACAGTTTACAAACTTTCTTGGAGATAGTAAGGAGATTTCAATGGACACTCTATTTATTGATGGCACAAAAATAGAGTCATCTGCAAATAGATATACTTTTGTTTGGAAAAAAGCTATAAATAAAAATATAGCTAAAATGATGAGTAATATATCTGACTTCATATTAAAATGTGAAACTGATTTTGGTATTAAAGTAATTTATAAAGATAAAATAAAAATCTACCATTTGAAGAAACTTTTAAAGAAACTAAAAAAAATATCAAAAGAATTAAATATAACATTTGTTCATGGAAAAGGAAAGAAAAAATCTATGGTTCAAAAATCTATAGAGCAATTAAATAATTATATTGATAGATTGAAAAAGTATACTAAAGACCTTCATATAATGGGTGAACGGAATAGTTATTCTAAAACAGATAATGACGCAACTTTCATGAGAATGAAAGAAGACCATATGAAAAATGGACAATTGAAACCAGCATATAATATACAATTTGGTGTAGATTCAGAATATATAGTTTGGGTAAGTTCAGGACATCAACCTACTGATACGACAACATTAATACCGTTTTTAAAATCGATTGAGGACTATGCAAAATTCAAATATCCTAAAATAGTTGCTGATTCTGGGTATGAAAGTGAGGAAAACTATACATTTTTAGAGTGTAATAATCAATTATCTTTCATAAAACCTGCAAATTATGAAATTAGTAAAACTAGAAAATATAAAAATAATATTGGACATATTGATAACATGGATTATGATGAAAAAAATGATTATTATATTTGTAAAAACAATAAAAAACTACTTGCTAATAAAATAATAAATAGAAAGTCAAAAACAGGTTATAAAAGCGAAATAACTTGTTACACTTGTGAAGAATGTCATGATTGTCAATATAAAAGTAGTTGCATTAAGAGAAGTAATAGTAAGATTTCTCTTGAAAATAGGACTAAAAACTTACAAGTATCTAAGTTGTTTCATGAAAAAAGGAAAGAAAACTTAAATAGAATTATGAGCCCGGAGGGGTGTGAACTTAGAGTGAATAGAAGTATACAAGCAGAAGGAGCTTTCGCTCAAGTAAAACAAAATATGAAATTTAGAAGATTTTTAAGCCGAGGTAAAGAAAATGTTCTATCAGAGTGTATTATTGTAGCGATAGCTCATAACATTTCTAGGCTACACAATAAAATAGTAAAAAATAAATGTGGAATATATCTTCATACTTTAAAAAAAGCATTCTAAATTTATTATTTATAATCAAATATTATCTGAAAAAATGGTATTTTTATACCTTATATTTGTCATGCATAATTTTACTTAGAAAATAAACTATATATAAAATAATTAAAAATATACCTATTAAGATAAGTAAAAAGAGCTCTCACAGAACAAATTTAATTTGCCCATGCGACAGCCCCTTTGTTTTTATATAAAAGTAGGCAAGGTGAGTAGTTCATCAAATATATATAACATAATTTTCAAAAGTATTTACATCAGAAAAGAAATAAAAATTGTAGCTAAAAAATATTTCATGGACTGAGAATAAATCTAAAATATATTTTTTTAATAATATGTTAGAAAATGAGAATATTTAAATAAAAAAAAGAATATTATATATAGTTGACAAAATGTGGAAATTAATATATTATATAAATATAGAAATAGTAATCATTACTATTATTGAAAAGGGAGGAATTAATTATGAATTTAAAAGGAACTAAAACAGAAAAAAATTTAATGGCAGGATTTGCAGGAGAATCAGAAGCAAGAAACAAATATACATACTATGCTTCAAAAGCTAAAAAAGAAGGCTATAATCAAATAGCTGCTATATTTGAAGAAACTGCTAACAATGAAAAAGAACATGCTAAGTTATGGTTTAAGCTTTTACATGATGGCATGCCTTCAACAGAAGAAAATTTAAAAGATGCAGCAGCAGGTGAAAACTATGAGTGGACTGATATGTATGCAAAATTTGCTAAAGAAGCTAAAGAAGAAGGATTTGACAAAATAGCTTATTTATTTGAAGCTGTTGGAAAAATAGAGAAAGAACATGAAGAAAGATACTTAAAGCTTTTAGAAAACTTAAATGAAGGAAAAATATTTAAAAGAGATGAAGAGGTTGTTTGGCAATGTCAAAACTGTGGTCATGTTTATGTAGGTACTGAAGCACCAGAAAAGTGCCCAGTATGTGACCATCCAAAGGCTTACTTCAATATAAAAGCTGAAAACTATTAAAAATTATTATAATTAAAAAGGAATGTTAACTATGAAATTTTCTAAACAAAGAGAACTGATTTTAAATGAAATATTAAATAATCCGGTTCACCCTACTGCGGATTACCTATATGAAAATTTAAAAAAAGATAATCCAAATTTAAGCTTAGGAACTGTGTATAGAAATTTAGCCCAGCTGACAGAACATGGCTTTATAAGAAAGGTTAGTATTCCAGGAAATCCAGATAGATTTGATGGTAGAATAGATAATCACTATCATATCATATGTGAAGTATGTGGAGAGGTGTACGATTTAGAATCTGATGTTCTTAATAATTTAAAAGAATCAATAGCAGAGGAAACAGACATAAAAATAACATCTTATAACATAAGTTTTAAAGGGATTTGTAATAATTGTGAAAAGTGTAGCCAAGTAGGTTAACTTTCAAATTCTAAAAAATAATTAATGAGGTGAGTTTATGTGTAGTGAACAAAAATTTTTTATATGTGAGACTTGTGGAAATATTGTAGGAATGATACAAAATAGTGGCGTACCTGTTTTCTGTTGTGGAAAGCCTATGAAAGAGCTTGTTCCTAATACAACAGATGCAGCAGTTGAAAAACATGTACCTGTGATTGAAGTAGAAGGAAATAATGTTACTGTAAAAATAAGTAGTGTTGCTCATCCAATGACTAAAGAACATCATATAGCATGGGTATATCTTATGACTGAGCAAGGTGGTCAACGTAAATGTCTAACAGTAGATGGAGAACCTATAGTTAAATTTGCTTTGAATGATGATGATAAAGTGATTTCTGCATATGCTTACTGTAATTTACATGGATTATGGAAGGCTGAACTGTAATATTTAAATAAATTGAATTTAAAGGGGAGGCTATAAATGTATTTTATACAAATGGCCTCCTATAAATTTATATAAATTCAATTTTTAGTTTTATTTAATGTCAATATAACATAAGGAGAAAATAATATGTCAATTTATAAATGTAGTGTTTGTGGATATATTTATGATGAATCTAAGAATGATAAAACTTGGGATGAATTGAGTGAAGACTGGGAATGCCCTGTATGTACAAAAGGTCGTAGTTATTTTGGAAAGATAAGTACTGTTTACTATGAAGAAGATGAAAAGGGAGCAGAAGATATTGCTGAAAATGAGACTGAGGTAACTAGTGAAAAAACAGGTGATTTAAACTACATAAATACATATTTAAGAAGAGATGATGAAGTTGAGAAACATATGGACATAATCCATGAAATGGCTGTTACAGGGAAGTCTATAATAGAACCTATGAGAACTAAACTACCAGTAATTTCTTGGGATGATATTTTAATTATGGGTGCTCAATTAAATCCATTACCTTTAAATGAGCATGATGAAGTAAATACAACAACAATAATAGGAAAAAAAGCAAAAAAACCTATGATTATAGAAAATCCAGTTTATATTTCACACATGTCATTTGGAGCTTTGTCTAAAGAACTAAAAATAGCTTTAGCAAAGGGCGCAGCTAAAAGTAAGACAGCTATGTGTAGTGGGGAAGGTGGTATATTACCAGAAGAAAAAGAAGCTTCATACAAGTATATCTTTGAATATGTACCAAATAAGTACAGTGTCACTGAAGAAAATCTTAAAAATTCTGATGCTATAGAGATAAAAATTGGTCAAGGAACAAAACCTGGTATGGGAGGTCATCTTCCTGGCGAAAAGGTTACTGAAGAAATAGCAAAGGTGAGAAATAAGCCTGTAGGTCAAGATGTAATAAGTCCATCTTGTTTTGAGGAAATACAGTCTAAAGAAGACTTAAAGAAACTTGTAGATGAGCTTAGAGAAGTTTCAGAAGGGCGTCCAATTGGTGTTAAAATTTCAGCAGGACATATTGAAAAGGACATGGAATTTATAGCTTATGCGAAACCTGACTTTGTAACTATTGATGGTCGTGGTGGAGCTACTGGCGCAAGTCCAAAATTGCTTAAAGATGCAACTTCAATTCCAACAATATTTGCTCTTCATCGTGCTAGAAAATATATAGATACACATGAATTAGATATAGATTTAGTTATAACAGGTGGACTTCGTGTATCTACTGATTTTGTTAAGGCATTAGCTATGGGTGCTGATGCAATTGCTATTGCAAGTTCTGCTCTTATGGCAGCTGCATGTCAACAGTATCGTATATGTGGTTCTGGTAAGTGTCCTGTAGGAGTAGCTACTCAAGATGAAGAATTAAGAAAAAGATTACATATAGAAAATAGTGCTAATAGAGTGGCAAACTTCTTAAATGTAAGTTTAGAAGAACTTAAGACTTTTGCTAGGGTTTCTGGGCATAAGGATATACATGATTTAAGTGTTGATGATTTGTATACAGTTAACTCTGAAATATCAAATTATACAAATATACAACATGTATAGGTTTTAAGTTTAGAACTATTAATAGATATATATATTTATAAAAATAAGAGTGAATATAGTTTATGTAAGGAGAATTTTACTTTGTAAAGTTCTCTTTATTATTGTGAAAATTAAAAATATTAAATTGTAAAATATTCTGTGATATCGTACTATTAAACTAAATAATATTTTAAGGAGTGATTATCATGGAAAGGTTAAAGATACAAGTTCTTGTTGATAATAATACATACATTGATAGATATTTTGTTGGAGAACCAGCAGTAAGCTATTATATTGAAATTGATGGTAATAAAGTTTTATTTGATTCAGGATATTCAGATGTATTTATATCAAATGCTGAAAAGCTAGATATAGATTTAGGCGACTTAACTCATGTTGTTTTTTCTCATGGGCATAATGACCATACAAGAGGTATTAAGTTTCTGAAAGATAAGTATGATTTATCTAAAGTTGAGCTTGTCGCACATCCCAATTGTTTTATACCTAAAAAAGAAGGCAATGAGAATATAGGTGCTCCATTTTCTGTTGATGAAATTAAACAAATTTTTATATATAATCCTCAAGAAAAACCTTTTAATATAAGTGAGAATTGCATATTTTTAGGTGAAATACCTACTGTACATAATTTTGAAAAAAGAGCTAAAATGGGCAAATATAAAGTAGGAGATTTGTGGGAAGATGATTGTGTTTTAGATGATTCTGCTATAGTCTGTAAAACTGATAAAGGTCTTTTTATTATTACAGGATGTTCTCATAGTGGAATTTGTAATATAGTAGAGTATGCTAAAAAGGTATGCGGAGATGACAGAATCATTGGTATATTAGGAGGTTTTCATCTTTTTGAATTGGATGATAGGTTAGATAGTACAATTCAATATTTAGAGAAAGAAGGAATAAAAATGTTGTACCCTTGTCATTGTGTTTCTTTTAAAGTAAAAGCTAAGATGAATGAAACTTTAAGTGTAAATGAAGTTGGAGTAGGGTTGACTTTAAACATATAAAATTTAAGTTGCTATTTAAAAGGAGTTGAACTTAAAATTTGATTAGAAAAAATCATTTTTAAGATAGCTCCTTTTATTATATTTATTTTTAAAAAAATTAATATAGTATTATATGAAATATTGTAAAAAAATTATTTTTAATGAGATTATATTTTCATTAATAAACAATTTTATCATGTATTAATAATAAGAGAATAAGTAGTAAATAAAGTGAATTTATTTATATCTATGAATTATTTTAGAAATTATATTGATTATTCTTATTGAATCCAATAGTTTCAATAAAGATGATACTATATCAAACTCAATATATTATAATAATTATTATATTATTAAATAATAATTATGTAATAATAAAAAATAATTTGTATAAAATTTAACATCAAAAAAGACATTTCATAAGAATAAAAAACAAAAAGATTTAAATATAAGTTAAAAAACAAAATAAATATATCAAAAATATTTAATATAAGGTGAAAGATAAACTATAAATGCTAATTTATTGGAAAAATCAGGTTGAATTTAAGAAACAAAAATGTTATTGTTTTATCAAGAAAGTGTTAAAAAATAAACTTTCGTTATAATTTTTAGGGGAGGATGGTTTCATGCAAAAAAATGTAAAAAAAGCAAAAGCAACAGGCTCTATTTTAGCTATTTTTGGAGTTGCAAGTGTTCTTTTTAGCTCTCATGCTGGAGGAGGATTTGCTACAGGGAATCAAGAAACTCAGTATTATGTGCAGTATGGATGGACAGCACCACTCATGGCAGTTTTAGCAATGATTATACTTACTGCTACTATGAGAGAAGTTATTATAATGTATAATAATAATAATTGTAGGAATTATAAGGATTTATTTTGTGAACTTTGGAGTCCATATCCAAAACTTGAAATAATATGGGAAATATATTACTATCTAATGGTTTTAATAGCCGTAAGTGCTGTAATAGCAGGTGCAGCAGCAGTATTCCAAAGTATAGGTATGAATTATTTTGTATCTGTATTTATTATAGGAATTGTACTTCTTGCCTTTACTATATTTGGAGCTATGCTTGTATCTAAAGCAGCTACAGCAATGACAATAGCTATACTAATATGTACACTTACTATTTTTGTTGTAGGGATAAAAGCTAAGGTACCAGAAATAACAGGAATATTATCAAATAGAACTAGTTTCACACCAGGATATATCAAGCCAATACTCAATACTTTTATTTATGCAGGTTTTCAGTCAGTTGTTATACCTACACTTGCAGGATGTTCAAGACCACTTCTTAAAAACTCAAAAGAAGCGACTAAAGCAATGGTAGTTTCATTTATTATGAATGCAGTTGCGTTAGGGCTTGCTGTAACTATGTTAATGGGATGGTATAAAGAATTTACTGCTGCTGGTCAAACAACACTTCCTACTCTTTATGTTGCAAGTCAATCTGGAAATAATACTATATATATAATTTATAATGTTGCATTATTCCTTTGCTTAATGTCTACAGGAGTAACTACCATATTTGGTCTTGTAAATAGATTTGAAGACCATAAAGCACTTTCTTTCCTTTCTTCAAAAATGAAAAGAAGGGTATTTACAGCCTGTGCAATAATGATAGTGTCAATGCTTATATCTCTTACAGGATTAAGTAATATAGTTAAATACGGATATGGATATTGTGGTTATTTGGGTCTATTCACTATAGTAATTCCTTTCCTTACATTAGGCCATTATAAGAATAAGAAATTTGCAAAGGAACATCCAGAAGCTAAATGGCCAGCCGAATTAAACGAAAATATTGAAAATTTATAAGGTGAGTAGTACTTTAAATAAAAGATATAGTTTAATTAATAAGTCGAAAATATAGTCAAAAAAATAGAGTATATTACTATTTAAATATGATAAAATAGGGTTGAAAAATAAATTGATAAATTAAAATTTGGAAAATATAATGAACATAATATATTTATTAGGAGAATTAAGTTATGGAAAATATTGAAGAATTGCTCCCTAAAGATAAATTTGATAATAGTAATATCGAAAAATTAAAATTATTATCTGATGAAGACATAAGGCCGATTTGTTATAGATTATTGGAATGGATGCAAGATTATAACTGGCCTGTTGCAAAAGAAATTTTACCTGTTTTGGCTCTACATCAAGAGTTAATTACTCCATTAATAATGGATGTTCTTTCAGAAGACGATGATGACTGGAAATATTGGATAATTTCATGTCTTTTGCCACTGTTTGTAGATAAAAATCTTGAACCTATAATTCCACTTGTTAAGAGAATCGCTGAAAATCCAACTAAATGGGAATGTGAAGCAGAGGTAGATGAAATATCAAAAGTATTCTTAAAAAGAATATTATAAATAATAGTTGAGTATGTTTATTTAGATTATTTGTAAAATTTAATATTAAACAACTTGAAAACAGGTAATATAAAATTAATAATAGATAGAAAAAGCTGTAATCATAAAGGTTACAGCTTTTTTACACAATATAAAATAGTATTATAATAAAGAAAAAGTTGATACCTACTTTCTGTATATTATAGTGTTTATATACTATTGGCATTTTAAGTAGTCTATATATTACAATTCTATAATTCTTCTACTAATTTTAGATTCTATAGCTGTTTCTATTTCACTTAACATTCTTTCATTTTTAGGGTCAATAAAAGCACATGTATAGCCTTCTTCGCCAGCTCTACCAGTTCTACCAATACGATGGATATAGTCCTCTGATGTTTCTGGCAAATCGTAATTATATATATGACTAACTCCAGATATATCAAGACCACGAGAGGCAACATCTGTAGCTATTAAGTATTGTATATCTAAATTTCTAAATGATTTCATTATTCTTTCACGTTTTGATTGAGCAATATCACTGTGCAGTTTTTGACAATTGTATCCTCTTATAGCAAGTGCTTCTTCAAGATTGTCAACTCTTCTTTTAGTTCTACAAAATATTATTGCCATAAAAGGATTATCTTCATCTAAAACTTTACATAAAGAATCCAGTTTTTTTCTATCTGTAGTTTCTACTACTTCTTGTTTTATATTATTAAGAGTAATTTCTTCTTTTTGAATAGAAACTATAACTGGGTTTTTCGTATATCTATAAGCTAATTTTTTTACTTGAGAATTCATAGTTGCAGAAAAGCATAATGTTTGCTTTTTGTTTGAAGTTTCTTTTAAAATAGCTTCAACTTCATTTTTAAATCCCATAAGCAACATTTGGTCTGCTTCATCTAAAACAAAAGTTTTTAACTTACTAAGGTCAATCGTTTTTCTATTTAGATGGTCTAAAAGTCTACCTGGTGTAGCTATAATCATATGGATATTTCCTTTTAGTTTCTTTATTTGAGAACCAATATCCTTTCCTCCGTAAGCTGCTAGAATATTTACGTCTTTAGATTCTTTAAGTTTTATAGCTTCTTCTGTTATTTGAATAGCTAGTTCTCTTGTTGGAGAGAGTATAAGTACTTGTATATCATCTATATCTAATGATATATTTTCAAATATTGGAAGCAAAAAAGCAAGTGTTTTTCCTGTACCAGTTTGAGCTTCTGCTATAACATCTTTTCCTTCTTTTATCAATTGAATACTTTCTTTTTGTATAGGTGTAGGTGCTGTTATTCCAGATTTTCCTAGAATATTTATTGTATTTTCACTAATCCCTAAGCTTTTGAAATCCATTATTATCTTACCTTTCATGAAAAATTTTCTTTTTTATTAATCAATTAATAATATCATATTTGTAAGTATTTTTAGTAATTTTTTTGATTATTATTTATATAGTTTAGAAATACATGAAGATACTTTAAAATGGAATGTATCTTAAATTAAATTTTAGTAGGAATTTTATAGGTTTATTTTTAAAGGTTTTTTGAAAATAAACCTATTTAAAAATTAAATTAAAATGCAAGAAAAACATAATAACTTTCATTTTTAAGAAGTTTTCACAAAAAAGAAAAAATATAGTGCAATAAATGATATAAAGTAATATAATAGATTACAAGATATGAAAAGGCAAAAAAATAAATTGCAAATGAAATTAAAATGAATAAAAAATAAAAAAATAATCATAAGTTAGAGGTATCAATGAAAAATAAAAGCGAATGTTTTTAAAATTAAAAGTATACTAAGGGGGCATTAATATGTGCATTATATCAAAAGATAGAGCAAAGGAAATAAAAATAGTAGATACTACTTTAAGAGACGGAGAGCAAACAGCTGGGGTTGTATTTGCAAATAGAGAAAAAATAATGATTGCTGAAATGTTAAGTGACCTAGGTGTTGACCAAATCGAAGTTGGTATACCTACTATGGGTGGAGATGAAAAAAATGTAATAAAGCACATATGTAGTAGAAACTTAAAATCAGATATAATGGCTTGGAATAGAGCAGTAATAAAAGATGTTGAAGAATCTATTTCTTGTGGCGTTGATGCAGTAGCTATATCAATATCAGTATCTGACATTCATATAGAAAATAAATTGAGAACTTCTAGAGGTTGGGTTTTAGAAAATATGGCTAAAACAGTTGAATTTGCAAAACAAAATGGATTATATGTTTCAGTAAATGGAGAAGATGCTTCAAGAGCAGACATAGACTTCTTAACTGAATTTATAAAAGTTGGAAAACAAGCAGGAGCAGATAGATTTAGATACTGTGATACAGTAGGAGTTATGAATCCTTTTTCTATAAAGAATACAATAGAAACTCTTTATGAAAGAACTAATTTTGACATAGAAATGCATACACATAATGACTTTGGAATGGCAACTGCAAATGCACTTGCAGGAATAGCAGCAGGAGCAAATTATGTTGGAGTTACAGTAAATGGATTAGGTGAAAGAGCAGGAAATGCAGCATTAGAAGAAGTTTTAATGGCACTTAAGTGTATTTATAAATGTGATTTAAATAACATAGATACTAGAAAATTTAGAGGAATATGTGAGTATGTGTCACAGGCATCAGGAAGAATTCTTCCTACATGGAAACCAGTAGTTGGAGATAACATGTTTATACATGAATCTGGTATACATGCAGATGGAGCATTAAAAGACCCACATAACTATGAGCCATTTGACCCAAGTGAAGTAAATCTTGAAAGAAAAATAGTAATAGGTAAACATTCAGGAAGAGCTGCAGTTGTAAATAAGTTGAGTGAATACGAAATGTATATTTCTCCAGAAAACGCTACCAAACTATTAAATGCTATAAGAGCTACATCAATAAGATTAAAAAGAAGTTTAATGGACAAAGAAATTCTTCAATTATATTGTGATATACTAGCACATGAGAAGGAAACAACAGAAGAAGAAGCAGTTAGAGGTTCATACATTTAAGATATAATTGTTTAGGAGGAAAATATGGGAGATAATATAGTTTATAAAATAATTAAAAAACATATAGTAGATGGAGAAGCTGTTGCTGGTAACTCAATTGGTATAAAGATAGACCAAACTTTGACACAAGATTCTACTGGAACAATGACATATCTTCAATTAGAAGCTATGGGGATAGATAAAGTAAAAACTAAAAGAAGTGTTGCATTTGTAGACCATAATATGTTACAACAAGGATTTGAAAATGCAGATGACCATAAATATATACAAACAGTGGCAGATAGATATGGAGTTTATTTCTCTAAACCAGGAAATGGTATTTGCCATCAAGTATTTTTAGAAAGATTTTCAACACCAGGAGATACACTTTTAGGTTCTGATAGCCACACACCTACTGCTGGAGGTGTGGGCATGATGGCAATTGGAGCTGGTGGGTTAGATGTTGCTCTTGCAATGGCAGGAGGAGCATACTATATAAAAGCACCAAAAGTCTGTAAAGTGAATCTAGTTGGAAAATTAAACAATATGGTATCTTCAAAAGATATAATATTAGAAGTATTGAGAAAACAAACTGTAAAAGGTGGAGTAGGTAAAGTTTATGAGTATGGTGGAGAAGGTGTAAAAAGTTTATCTGTTCCACAAAGAGCTACAATAACAAATATGGGAGCTGAACTTGGAGCAACTACTTCAATCTTCCCAAGCGATGAAAAAACGCTAGAATTCTTCAAAAGTCAAGGAAGAGGAGATGCATGGATAGAGCTAAAACCAGATGCAGATGCAGTTTATGATGAAGAGATTACTATAAACTTGGATGAATTAAAACCATTAGCTTCAAAACCTCATAGCCCAGATAATGTAGATGAAGTTGAAAACATAGGAAAAATTAAAATAGACCAAGTTGCAATAGGAAGTTGTACAAATTCTTCTTATGAAGACTTAATGAAAGTAGCTCAAATCTTAAAAGGAAATAAGGTACATAAGAATGTGAGTTTGGTAATAGCACCAGGTTCAAGACAAGTTATGGAGATGATTGCTAGAAATGGAGCTTTGGCAGATATAATAAGTTCTGGAGCTAGAATATTAGAAAATTCTTGTGGTCCATGTATAGGAATGGGGCAATCTCCAGGTACTGATTCTGTGTCTTTAAGAACTTTCAATAGAAACTTCTATGGAAGAAGTGGAACTTTATCAGCACAAGTATACTTAGTGAGCCCAGAAGTGGCAGCAGTAAGTGCGATAAAAGGAGAACTTACAGACCCAAGAGAATTTGATATTAAATTTACAGACTTAGATGTAAATGAGTTTTTAATAGATGATAGCATGATAATAAAACCTGCTGATGTAGGAAGCGATGTAGAAGTAGTTAGAGGTCCTAATATAAAACCTTTCCCTCTTAATACAGAGTTAAGTCAGTCTATAGATGGAAAAATTATACTAAAGACAGAAGATAATATAACTACTGACCATATAATGCCATCAAATGCTAAATTACTTCCTTTCAGAAGTAATATACCATATCTTGCAAACTATTGTTTTAATACTGTAGATACAGAATTTCCTCAAAGAGCAAAAGATAATAATGGTGGATTTATAGTTGGTGGAGATAATTATGGGCAAGGTTCAAGTAGAGAGCATGCAGCTTTAGCACCATTATATTTGGGTGTAAAAGGGGTAATAGTAAAGAGCTTTGCAAGAATCCATAAGGCTAATTTAATAAATAGTGGTATAATTCCAATGGAGTTCTGTGATGAGAAAGATTATGAAAACTTATCTCTTTTAGATAATCTTGAAATACCAAATATTTTGGATAATTTAGATAGTGGAATTTTGGAAGTTAAAAACACAACTAAAGGAACTTCTTTTAAAGTTAAGGCAGAATTATCAGCAAAAGAAGTTGATGTATTAAAAGCTGGTGGAAAATTAAATTACACTAAAAATCAATCTAATTAGTATGAAAAGAGGGAATATTTAATGTATAAAGTGACACTTATACCAGGAGATGGAATAGGACCAGAAGTTGCGAAAGCTATGAAAAAGGTAGTAGAAGCTACTGGGGTAGAAATAGAATGGGAAGAAGTTAATGCAGGAGAGGCAGTTATTGAAGAATATGGTACTCCACTTCCTGAATATATTATAGATAGTATAAAAAAGAACAAAATAGCTATAAAGGGTCCAATCACTACTCCTGTAGGGAAAGGATTTAGAAGTGTAAATGTGACTCTAAGACAGGCATTAGATTTATATGTTAATTTAAGACCAATTAAAAGTTTTAAAGGCATCAAATCAAGATATGAAGATGTTGATTTAGTAGTTGTAAGAGAAAATACAGAAGACTTGTATGCTGGAATAGAGCATAAAATAGGTGATTACGCAGCTGAAAGTATAAAGATAATAACAAGAGGTGCAAGTGAAAGAATAGTTGATTTCGCATGTAACTATGTTAAAGATAATAAAAGAAAAAAAGTTACAGCTATACATAAGGCAAATATAATGAAAATGTCTGATGGATTGTTCTTAGATGTATTTAGAGAAGTAGCATCAAAACATGATGTAGAGTATGACGATTTGATTGTAGATGCAGCAGCTATGAACTTAGTTTTGAATCCAGAAAATTATGATGTAATGGTAATGCCGAATCTTTATGGAGACATACTATCTGATTTAGGTGCTGGGCTTGTTGGAGGTCTAGGTATAATTCCAAGTGCAAATATCGGTAAAGATTGTGCTATATTTGAAGCTGTTCATGGAAGTGCTCCACAAATAGCTGGTCAAAATAAAGCTAACCCAACAGCGCTTATTCAATCATCAGTAATGATGCTTAGATACTTAGGTGAGTATGAAAGTGCACAAAAGATAGAAACAGCTTTAGAAAAGGTATTTCTTGATGGAAGTAAATTAACTGTGGATTTAGGCGGTTCAGCCACAACTACAGAGTTTGCAGATGAAGTGTGTAAATACATTGGATAGATGATGTTTATAATAAAAATATAATGTGTATTAAAAGAGAGCTGTTAATTGTTTTAGAGACGATTAACAGCTTTTAAGTTTGTCATTATTTAATAAATAGAAATAATAATATTAAAAAATCTATTTTTTAATTGAACTTTCAACCAATATATGGTAATATTTAAATAAAGTTGAACTTTCAACTAAAAATAAATACATTTATTGGAGGTGTGTTTGATTAAGCATTTAGAAAGTAATATATTAAGAGAAGTAGGGGCTTTATCTAGAGCTGTAAATTCTATAAATGATATAAAGTACAAGGAATTAAAGTTGCAAAAAGGACAATTTACATTTTTGACACGAATCTGTGAAAATCCTGGTATAAACCTTGTTGAATTATCAAATATGTTGAAGGTAGATAAGGCTACAACAACCAAAGCAATACAAAAACTAATAAAAGCAGGATATGTAGATAAAAAGCAGGATGAGTTTGACAAAAGAGGGTATAATTTAACTCCTACTGATAAATCTTTAGAAGTTTATGAGCTGATAATTGAAGAAGAAAATAGAAGTATAGAGATGTGTTTTGAAAATTTTACAGAAGAAGAAAAACAAATGGCAACTAAAGTATTAGAAAAAATGAGCAAGAATGTGGAAAAAGAATGGTTTAAAGTAAAGAGATAGCAAATTAATATAAGGAGATATTTTTATGATTAGAAAAGCTAATATGAATGATTTAGAAAAAATTATGAAAATTATAAAAGCAACAGTAGAAGAAATGAAAGATTATAATAATACACAATGGGATGAAAATTATCCATCAGATAAAGACTTTGTTTCAGATATTAAGAAACAAGATTTATATGTAGATGAAATAGATGGAGATGTAGCTGGATTTATATGTCTTAACTATGAGGAGCCAGAGGAATATGCAGATTTAAATTGGTCTTCTAATAAAAAAGCTATGGTAATACATAGAATGGCCGTAAATCCAAGTTTTAGAAAGAAAGGAATAGCATCTAAATTAGTTGACTTTGCAGAAAAATTAGCTGAGGAAAATAGTGTATCATATTTAAAAAGCGATACATATTCAATAAATTCAAAAATGAATGCATTTCTTGTAAAGTGTGGTTTTATTAAAATTGGGGAAATGAGTTTCTTAGGAAAGGAGAAATCTTTCTATTGTTATGATAAAATATTATAAAAGGATTTATCAAATAAGGAATAGAGGATATATTTTCAATGCCAATGGGCATGTTATATAAACTTAGTGTATGATATTATGAAAGGGATGATTTAGATGATAGAACTTCTAAAGAGAAGAAGAAGTATTAGAAAGTATAAAAATATCGAAGTAGAAAAAGAAAAACTAGATAAAATATTAAAAGCTGCTCTTTTAGCGCCATCATCAAAAGGTCTTAGAACGTGGGAATTTATAGTGGTAAATGATAAAGAAAAGTTAATTAACTTATCTCAATGCAGAACTAAAGGTGGTGGATTTTTCTTAAAAAATGCACCTTTAGCTATTGCAATTATTGGAGATAAGGAAAAAAATGATGTTTGGATAGAGGATGCAAGTATTGCTGCATCATATATACAACTTCAGGCTCATGAATTAGGATTAGGTTCTTGTTGGGTACAAGTTAGAAACAGGATGCATGATGATGATATAGAAGCTGATAAGTATATTAGAGAAGAACTTAAAGTACCTGATAAGTACAGTGTAGAATGTATAATTTCTATAGGATACCCTGATGAAGAAAAGAAAGCATATAGTGACTCTGATTTGGAGTATGAAAAGGTTCATTTTAATAAGTTTTAATGTATAATGTGTTGTATTAAGACATTATATTTTTTGATATTGTTAATATATACTTAAAATTGTAAAAATATATCTGAATTTTACTAACTTATCTAGTGGTTATGTACAAGGATTTTAGAGATAAATATAGAAATTAATGTTTATAATCGATACATAACTTGAGTAACAAAATCTAAGGAGGTTAAAATATGGGTATATTTAAAACAAAAATTGATGAGGACTGGAAAGTAAACTACATTAAAGAATTTAATGAAATGAGAGATTCTTATGAGAGTAAACTTCAAAAAAAACAGTTTGAGGTAGAAAGTTTAAAATCCGAATTGGATAGACTAAGAAGTTACAAAAATAGTCTTAAGCCAAAAGAAAAGCAAATTACTGATGATGATATAAACAATATAAAGAATTTAAGAAGAGATGGCTTAAGTTATAAAGAAATTTCAAATGAAACAAGTTGGAGTAAAGCAACTGTAAGTAGAGTATTAAATGGACTTTACGATTAGCATATACATGGGGTGATTTAAATTGGGATGAAGTATAGTTATAAAAAATGTATAATAGATTCTATTTTATTGATGTTTATAGTTCAAATATTGAGGATGATTTTGAATTATGTACTTCTAAGTCAATTTGAATTTACTCTTGAAAATTTTAATATTATAAACTTAATTTCTTTTACATTAGTTGGTTTATCATTAATTCTATTTTTGAATGATAATTCTTTGTATAACAAAATAAGAAATAGAAAAATAACAGAAGCTTTTAAAGAAAATAAAAATAATCTACTTATTAAAAAATTTAAGCTAATATTTTTTATAGTAGTTTTGTCTTTAGCAATAGTATCAACCTATTGCAGAGAAGGCTATTTATTCTTTAACATAACTATGATGATTTTGTCTGTATTGATAGTTCCTGTATTTGAAGAGTTGTTTTTTAGAGAGTATCTGTGGAACTATCTAAGTAATTTTATAAAGTCAAAGAGTAAAATTATATGTATAACATCTATATTATCAGGGATTTATAATATAGGATATATGGATGTTATAAGAAATTATATAATTTTGTATAATAATTCTAGTTATACATTTGAAGTAATTATCTCAAAAATTATGATAGGTACCGTTTTTGGTATTATACTTGGGATTGTTAAATCAAGATTCAAAGATGTAGGTCTTTGTGTACTATTGAGAAGTATATTTGCTATATTTATTAGACAGATAATTTAATTAAATAGAGTGGATGTTTTATAAGGTTGATTTAAAATTAATTTTAAATCAACCTTATTTTATTTATCTTTTATAGAGAAATTGTGTAGAAATATTTAATAAATCTCATGAAATTATTTGAATATTTTTAAAATACATAAATATATATTGACATATAAATATTATCTATTACAATTTATATAAACTAATAAAAATAAAATAATATTAATCAACTTATTGAATGGAGGAATAAAAATGAAATTTGTGACTTTTTGTAGTAGTAATGAAGAAAAAATAGGTGTATTTAATTCAGAAACAAATAGTATATATGAAATAAATAGTTTAGGGTTAAGTAGAATCTATATGGATATGAATGATTTTATTGAAAATGTATCTACAGAAGAGTTAGAAACAATAAAGAAGAATTCATTTGAAAATGTTAAGTGTTATAAATTAGAAGAAGTGAAATTATGTTCTCCAATTGTAAGCCCTAAAAAAGATATAATATGTTTAGGTCTTAACTATAGAGACCATGTCAACGAAATCCCAGATGGAGTTATAAAAAATGTAGTTATGCCAGATTATCCAATTTATTTTTCTAAGAGAGCAGATAAAATAATTGGAGTGGATGATAAGATAAGCTTACATGGAGATTTGGTTGAAAAGTTGGATTATGAATCAGAACTTGCAGTAATTATAGGCAAAGAGGGTATAAACATATCAAAAGAAGATGCCTATGAATATATATTTGGATATACAATAGTGAATGATATAAGTGAAAGAGCACTTCAAGATAAACATGTTCAATGGTTTAGAGGTAAAAGTTTAGATACACATACATCTATGGGACCTTGCATAGTACATAAAGAAGAATTTGAACATCCTTTAAAATTGGATATAAGCAGTGTAGTAAATGGAGAAGTAAGACAAAATTCTAATACAGAATACTTTATATTTGATATACCTACTGTAATAAGTGACTTATCAAGAGGTATGACTTTAAAACCAGGAGATATAATTTCAACTGGGACTCCAGCTGGTGTAGCTATGGGAATGAATCCTCAAGTATATCTAAAACATGGTGATGTAGTTGAATGTAAAGTCGAAGGGATAGGTGTTTTAAAAAATATAGTTGATTAATGGATAAATATGCCATATAATTTTATTAGTACGAATAATTTAATTAATATGTAATTAATCAAATTTATGATTAATTTATTATAGAGAGGGATGAGTATATGGCAAGAGAACTAGAACTAAAGTATGGCTGTAATCCAAATCAAAAACCATCAAAGATTTATATGAAAAATGGAGAACTCCCTATAGAAGTGTTAAATGGGAAGCCTGGATACATAAACTTTTTAGATGCATTTAATAGTTGGCAACTTGTAAAGGAATTAAAAGAAGCTACAGGTCTTCCAGCAGCAACTTCATTTAAACATGTTAGTCCAGCAGGTGCGGCAGTAGGAGTACCTTTATCAGATACTTTAAAGCAAATATATTTTGTTGATGATTTAGAGCTTTCTCCATTAGCTTGTGCTTATGCAATGGCAAGAGGAGCAGATAGAATGTCTTCTTATGGTGATTTTATAGCACTTTCAGATATATGTGATAAAGAAACTGCAACTATTATAGCAAGAGAAGTTTCTGATGGTGTTATAGCTCCAGGGTATACAGATGAAGCTCTTGAAATATTAAAAGGAAAACGTAAAGGAAACTATAATATTGTAAAAATAGATGAAAATTATACTCCTGAGCCTATTGAGACAAAGGATGTTTATGGAATTACTTTTGAACAAGGTAGAAACGAAATATTAATAAATGAAGACCTATTAAAAGACATTCCAACTGATAATAAAATTTTTACAGATAGTGCAAAACGTGATTTAATTATAGCTTTAATAACACTTAAATATACACAATCAAATTCTGTTTGTTATGCTAAAGATGGACAAGTAATAGGGGTAGGTGCAGGTCAACAATCACGTATTCATTGTACTAGACTTGCGGGCAATAAAGCTGATATTTGGTATCTTCGCCAACACCCTAAAGTATTAAATTTAAAATTTAAAAAGAACATAGGTCGTCCAGATAGAGACAATACTATTGATGTATATCTTTCTGATGATTATATGGATGTGCTTGCTGATGGTATATGGCAAACTTTATTTGAAGAAAAACCAGAGCCTTTAACTGGAGAAGGAAAAAGAGCATGGCTTAAAACTTTAACAGGAGTAGCACTTGGTTCAGATGCATTTTTCCCATTTGGAGATAATATAGAAAGAGCAAAAAGAAGTGGAGTAAGCTTTATAGCACAGCCTGGTGGTTCTATTCGTGATGACAATGTTATATTAACTTGTAATAAATATAATATAGTTATGGCTTTTACTAAAAATAGATTATTCCATCATTAAAATATAAAGCAAATATAGATTAAATTAAAATCTACAACAAGTTTTGTTGTAGATTTTTTTATTTACTGTATAATTTTAAATAGAACTTTATTTTTAGATATTCAATTTGGAGGTTGATATGGCTTTAAATATAAGAGACTATAGCCTATTATGTAGTCAAGGAACAGCTAAATTTAATGAAGATGTGGTTGGCATAAATCCATTTGGTGCATGGGTTTTAGATGGTGCTACAGGACTTAATGGAAAAAACTTAATATCGAATGAAAGTGATGCGAGATGGTATGTTCAGTGGTGGAATAGGTACCTATATAAAAACATAAGCAGAGAAGAATCATTAAAGAGCATTGTTAATAGTGGAATAATAGAGGTAAAAAAAGAGTATGAGCTAAGATTAAATGGGATAAAGGTAGAAAAATTAGATTTGCCATCGAGTTCTATAGCTATCGTAAAATTCCATGAAAATAAGGTAGAGTATTTTTTATTAGGGGATTGTGCATTGTTCATTAAAAATGGTGATTCAAAAGTTATAAAGGATAGAAGTATTTGTAAGTTTGATAATATCGTATTTGATGAGATGAGTAAACTTTCTAACTTGGAAGAAATGACATTTGATGAGATTAAAGCTAGTGTTATGGATACAATAGTAAGTAATAGATTGAAGAAAAATACAAAAGATGGATATTGGATATTGGATTTTGATGAGGAAGCTGTAAAAAATTCTATATATGGATACCTTGAAATAAAAAAAGATTTTCAATTGATGCTGACAAGTGATGGTTTTACAAGTGCATGTGATAGATATAATCTCATAAAAGAAGAAGAATTAATACGTATAGCAGAAAAATTTGGTATAGGATATATACACAATAAGGTAAGAGATTTTGAGGATAACGATTATAAAGCAGTTAAAGTTCCACGATTTAAAGTAAAAGATGATTCGTCTTGCTTATATTTAGATATATATAATGATTAAACTTTATGAAACTATCTAATTTTAGAAGGGAGGTAGATAAAAAATGAAAATTCTTCATATAATAACACAAAAACCAAATAGTACAGGTAGTGGTATATACTTATCTGGCATGATAAAAGGTTTTGAAAAGGTAGGTTACAGGCAAGCTGTAATTGCAGGGATAGATGTGAATGATGATGTAAATTGTTTTCCAGATGATGTAAGCTTTTATCCAGTAAAGTATAATTGCGGAGAATTAAATTTTCCTGTTGTAGGCATGAGTGACTCCATGCCATATGAAAGTACAAGATATAGAGATTTAAATATAGACATGATAAACAGATTAAAACATCAATTTAAAGTGAATATAGATAGGGTTATGAATGATTTTAAGCCAGATATTATAATATGCCACCATTTATATCTCTTAACTGCATTTGTTAGAGAGATTGTAAAAGATATAAAAGTAATGTCTATCTGTCATGGGACCTGTTTACGACAACTAAATACTATTGATTCAGAAAAAGAATATATAATATCAAATATTAGGAAACTGGACTTAATATTTGCTCTTCATGAAAATCAAAAATATGATATTATAAGGACTTTTGGCATAAGTGAAAGTAAAGTAGTTGTAATTGGTAGTGGTTATAATGATGATATATTTTATAACAAACACTATAAAAGAAAAGATGATAAAATAAAAATAGTATTTGCAGGTAAGATATGCAAATCAAAGGGACTAATTCCATTTATAAAAGCTATATCTAAATTAAAATATCATGAAGATTTAATAGAAGTTAATTTTGCAGGTACTGGAAGTGATATCGAATCATATAATGAGATAGTTAAACTTGCAAGCAAGTCTCCATTTAAGATGAATTTTCTAGGAAAATTGGAGCAGATAGACTTAGCTGAACTATTTAATAGGTCACAGATATTTGTGTTGCCATCGTTTTATGAAGGATTACCAGTTGTTGTTTTAGAAGCTTTATCTTGTGGTACAGATGTGATTACTACTGATATTCTTGGTGTTAAAGAATGGATTGGAAGCGAGATTAATAACTCTGGAAAGATAGAGTATGTTCCTCTACCTTTTATGCAGAATGAAGGTATACCAAAAGAGGAAGAGTTGTATATATTTGAGAATAATCTGTATAATTCTATAGATACTAAAATACAATCTTTGTTAAATGACTCAAATAAGAGGATATCTATAGATATGTCGAAAAAAACTTGGGATGGTTTAGTATATAGGATGAATGAAGTTATTTTAATGGATGAAATGTGTTTGATTTAATATTATTTAATTTATAAAAAATGTAACTATTTTTATACTATTTTTAGGTGATTTTATATTATACTAGTACTAACTATATTTGTTTTAGGGAGGTAATTTATGAGGTTTAGTAAAAAGATATTAGCGTTAGGTATTTCAGCATTATTATTAAGTGCTAGTTTTCCAGTATCAATAAATGCGCTAGATAAGATTGAAAATATTCAAGGGGTAGATAAATATGAGACAGCTGGGCTTATTTCAGATAAGCAAGATTTTACAACAGCAGTTTTAATTAACTCTGATTCTACGATGGTAGATGGTATCGCTGCTAGTGGTCTTGCAGGAGTAAACAATGCAGCCATTTTATTAACTAACAAGAATGATATACCAGAGGCAACATTGCAAAGATTAAATAGAGTTACTAAGATATATGTAATAGGTGGAGAGAATACTATAAGTAAAGATGTAGAAAAAATGTTACTTATGAGAAGAATGCAAGTTATAAGAATTGATGGAGTAGATAGAGTAGATACAAGTTATAAAATTGCAGGTGAAATAGAAAAAATCAAGAGTAGTGATAAGATGTTTTTAGTAAATGGATTTAAAGATGAAGCTGATGCAGTGAATGTTGCATCTGTTGCGTATAGAGATGGTTCTCCTATAATATTGACAAAGGATATAGCTTCAGCAGAAGAAGATACAGATTTAGACCCATTATTTGGTGTTTCTCCTGTTCCAGTGTATGCTATTGGAGGAGAGTCTACATTAAGCGATTACATAGTGAATAGATATAGAGCAACTAGAATTGGTGGTGTTGATAGATATCAAACTAATAAAAATGTAATTGAAAAGTTCTATAATGGAGCAAAAGAATTTTATGTAACAAGTGGAGATGATTTGGTTTATACACTAGTTGCATCACCACTTGCAAAAAATGTTCCTGTTGTATTGGTTTCAAATAAAAGTGATAAGAGTATATTAAAGGGAGCTAATAAAGTAACAGCAATAGGTATAAGCGATAAGAATATTATAGAGCAGTGTCTGAATGCTGTAAAAAAGTAATATAATGTTATCAGTAAAGTGAATATATATTACAAAATTAGTATATTATTTATAGTGGTATAGGGTATTTAAGAAACGCATTTTATTTAAAAGAAATGCGTTTCTTTACTTATATCACATAGTTTTTATATAGAATAAATTTCATAAGAATTATCTTCTTTTAACTTTTCCAACCAAACCATCTCTAAAATATCTAGTTCTTCTAAGTAGTCTTTTTCAGTTTTATTATCATCATGTTTTATGAGTTCTAAGATTTCGAATGTAAAAGCTTTTTCTCCATGTTTTTTCCAATCGTTATTTAAATCTCTTATCATACAAGACCCAGCACTAAGCTGAAATTTGAGGGAGTTAAATTTGCTTTTTATGTCATTGCTCTTTCCCAGGTAAATCTTCTTGGTAATATAGCTTTTTATTATAAATACTCCAGTGTCAAATTTCATTTCTTTATATAGTTGTTTTAATTCACGTTTTCTATCCATGTTTTAGATTCCTCTTTTCATAATTTGTTTGTAATATGTAAATATAAAAATATATTACATGTTAATTATAAAGAGATTGATTTCAGATGTAAATAGTTTTTATAAATTTAATTATGAGTTAATTGATATAAACAAAGTATTTTAGCCTGATAAGTTTAGTATATATTTTATATTATATAAATATAAAAGAATAGTTGACATAGTAAAAATTATAGAATAAACTTAGAATGTAATAGTAAATTATAATTAAGTATTACATTGAGAGGAGGCACACTTATTATGAATAAAAAAATAGAATTAATAGGAAATTTTGCAAGTGACTGGATTAAATATAGTGATTATGAATATAAAATTACTGAAGAAGATGAATTATATATAGCTCCAACTGAAGATGCTATATTTACTATGTATAATCCGTTTGATGTCGCAGATGACATAATAGTAGATATAATTTGTATAGGACAAGAAGCATTGCAAGACATACCAAAAGAGACAAAAGAAATGAGATTAAAAAAAGAAGTACTTGAATTTGTAAAGAAATATGGATTGTTGGGATTAATTTATTCAAGTGTATATAATAGAGACATAGTTGGAGAAGAAAGAGTACTAATGATTGAAAAGAATTATATTACAAAGGATAATATATTGAGTACTGATGAATATGTAAATATGTTTATACCATTTGCAAGTGATGATGATGTGTATTTTAAGAAATACAGAAGAGGTATAGATGTATCAAAAAGAGAAGAGTCACCTAAGTTTTTTGGAAAGAGACCATTAATTTTAGATTTAGTATTTTCAAAGTTTTATACTGAACAATTAGACTGGATTGTAAGTTTTGCTAAGGATATGTGTAGACACTTTAATCAAGTTTGTGTATATAAAAACACATCCAATCTATTAACTGAAAGTGTTACTATCATGTCTGGAGGGTTTAATCCTCAAAAGATAGGTTTTTCCATAAGTCAATTGGATAAACCAACTATTGCGTGGGAATTTGATTCTTTGAAGACTGCAATTGAGACTATATATGCGTTTGCAATTACAAGTGAGCCTCCTTCTTTAAATAAATGTAAGTATTGTGGTAAAATTTATATTCCTACAAATTCCAAATCTCAATATTGTTCACCTTCTTGTAGAAATTGTTCAAATGTAAAGAAAAGTAGAAGTAGAGCTAAAAAAGATAAATAAATTAATAAAGATATCATTGTTTAGAGTTTAATTATAAATAACTGTAAAAAGGCAGTTATAGAAAATTATATATCTGAGTGATGGTATTTTTTTTGAAAAATTTGATTGAGATGTTAATTTTGAATTGACAAAACCTACTTATAATAATACTATTATAAGTAGTGAATAAAATAATTTATACTAATTTAAATATAACATAAAAATATGAAAAAGTCAATAGAAAAATAAAAAAAGGAGAATTTCAAATGATATCATCTATTATTTTGAGTTCTATGCACCAAGGCTTAAAAGAGATAGAAAGGAATGAATTGCTTGAAACTAATGAAGAATCTAAGGAGTATGGCTTAACACTTTCAGAATCTGATGTAAAAGATATAATAACTTCAAGAAATTATACTTTAAAGGGATATGGCAGAATAGAGTTAGATATAAAAACTACAAAACAATTGATAGAAAACATATACAAATCACAGTTTACAAACATAAACGATTATTTAGAAACTATTAATGATATGCAAGAAATTTTTTATTATTTAAAAAATGAAACTGATGATAAGATATGTGATGATGAAATTATAGAACTACTAGATGAACTTTATGAAAAATTTTCAGGAAATCTAGATAATGTAAGAGGAGAAGCAGATGAATTTGCAAAAGCGTTTAAGTTTGGAAAAGTTTAATATATTATAGGAGAGAGTAGCTATGTCAAATAATCTAAGCAATATTAATATAAATGAAAAAAAATTAATAAAAAATCAATATTCAATATCTTTGCTTAAGGGATGTCTAGATTGTAAATTAATAGACGAAAGAGAAGTATATAGCATACAGCAAGAAATATCTCTAATACTCATAGATTTGATTAAAAAATATACAAATGGTCAAAGTACATCAGTAAGGACAGAAGTTGCTGAAAAGTTGTTGATTTCATTATGGTATGCTATTGATGCATATATAAATAAGCTAGAAAATTTAGAAAAGAGAGTTGTAGAGCTGACTGCTAAAAATATAAAAAACATGTATCTAGAAGGTATTAAAATATTAGAAAATGATTTAATTGAGTTAGAGAGTTTTTATGAATTAATGATAAATAGAAAGTTAGATACCAACTCAATAGCCTATAATGATACTTTGGTAGAATTATCAAGTTTCTTTAAAAATTATGTTATAAAATTTGAAGCTCATGACATTCCAGTGAGTATAGATTATCCATTGGCATTAGACGATATGGATGTTCAAGGTATCTATTATGTAAAGAATTATATCGAGAGTATAGACATAGAAAATAGGTTTTGTAATTTATTTAAGAAGAAAGATAGAGAAAAATTATTTTATGATTATGGAATGACTTATAAAATAGATTGTGATGTTATACTTATAAATTTATTTGAACTTATTATAAACAATTGTATTTTTTCTACGATTTTAGGCAATGAACCAACTAATTTAGAGATTTCAGAATATGAATATGAGTTTTTAGAAATACAATTTAAAAGCATGTACAATAATAATGTTGAAGATGAAGTTATAGATTATGAAGAAAATAATATAATTGAATTGATTCAGGTGGATAATAATTTAAATTATAATGATTTTGAAGAAATTAATAGAGAAATTAGGAAAAATAAAAAGATAACATCATTACTTATGAAAGCAATTGAAGTGCTGATAAAAAGATTAAACATAGAAGATGAAGTAATGATAAGATATATTAAAAGATATGAAAATATATTTATTGAATCTGTGCTGGGGTCAATAAGGGATGATATTTTTAAAGGTATGATAACTGTAAGTAGTAGTAAAAATGAGTCTTTAGAGAATTATATTATTGATGATGAAAGTAAATTAGATGATGAATCATTTAGAGAGGTATTCAATAAAATATTAGATAGTACATCTATAGTTGAAAAAATAAAGATAATAAAGGAAAATATTAATGCAAAAAAAGATTTTATTGATATCCTAGAAGCTGAATGCTTATTTGAAGAAGAGTATTTAATGTTATTTTCAGAATTAAGCGAATTGGAATTGGCAATATTGGGTAGTGTTGTATTTTATGAAGATATAAGAATGAAAGAAATCAATTTATTAGAGTTTTTAGTAAGTAAGAAATCTGAAACTACATTATGGAAAATTGAATATATTGATTTTATGAAGAAACAAAATGAAGGTAAGATACATTCTATAGAAGAATATATGAAACAAATTAATTAACAAAAAATTATGAATAAATAGAATGTTAGTATATAATATAATCTGTAAAGTATATCAAAATACATATATCTGGAGGGAATTATGAAAGAGTATATCATAAATAACATTGAAGAAATAAGAGAAGAACTAATAGATTTGTCTAAAAAGATATGGGAAAATCCAGAACTAGCTTTTGAAGAAAAGTATGCAAGTAACATTCAAAAAGAATACCTAAAATCAAAGGGGTTTGAAATTGAAGAAGTAGAAAATTTACCTACTGGATTTATAGCGAGCTTTGGAAAAGGTAAGCCAGTGATTGGAATACTTGGAGAATATGATGCTTTACCAGAGTTATCACAATCTGTAAGTACAGAAAGAAATCCATTGGTAGAAGGTGAAGCAGGTCATGGATGTGGTCATAATCTATTAGGTGTAGCAGGGGTAGGAGCTGTTGTTTCTATAAAAAAATTAATAGAAGAAAATAAGTTTAATGGAACAATAAAATATTTTGGTTGTCCTGCCGAAGAAGAAGGTGGAGGAAAGACTTTCATGTGTGTAAATGGATGTTTTGATGATGTAGATTGTGCATTTACATGGCATCCTTTTGATATAAATGCACCTTGGCGAGGTGGAAGTCTAGCAAACTTATCTATTAAATTCAAGTTTAAAGGAATAACAGCACATGCAGCACAAGCTCCACATAATGGTAGAAGTGCACTTGATGCTGTTGAAATTATGAATGTTGGAGCAAATTATTTGAGAGAGCATGTGATTGACTCTATAAGAATGCACTATGTTATAACTAATGGTGGTGGAAGACCTAATGTAGTTCCTGGTTTTGCGGAAAGCTGGTATTTTATTAGAGGTAAAAAAGCAAAGGATGCAGAGCATGTTCTTGATAGATTAGTAAAAGTAGCACAAGGAGCAGCTATGATGACAGAAACTGAAATGGAGTATACAGTTACAGATGGAATATATGATTATATACCAAATCAATGTCTGACTGATTTAGTTTACAATAATATGGTTTTTGTTGGTTGTCCTAAAGCTACTCCTGAAGAAGAAGAATTTGCAAAAAAATTATGTGATACTCTTACTAGAGAGGAAAGACTGGGTGTAGCAACATCATTCCAAAATGATAAATCTATTGTAGATAGTTATATACATCAGAGGATAGCTGATGGAGATAAAGATAAAGGGCTAGCAGGTTCTACTGATGTTGGAGATGTAAGTTATGTTATACCAGTGGCTCAGTTTGCAATGGCAGCATGGCCTGTTGGAATTGCAAGTCATACATGGCAGTCATGTTCATCAGCAGGTTCAAGTATGGGATTTTCTGCTATGATAAATTCAGCTAAAGTGTTGGCTTGTAGTGCTTATGATGTATTTATGAATACTGAAATTATTGATAAAGCAAAAATAGAATTTGATAAATCATTGGATGGACAAAAATTTAAACCATTGGTATAATCTTGATAATAAAATATTTCTGGGGGGAATAATTATGAGAGAAAAAATTGAAAAAGTACTTGAAGAAAAGATAAAACCAGTATTACAAAGAGATGGTGGGGATGTAGAGCTTATAGATGTAAATGAAAATGGAGTAGTTTTAGTTAAACTACAAGGTGCATGTAGTGGATGTCCAGGAGCAACTATGACAATAAAAGCTATTATTGAAAATGTTTTAGTTAGTGAAGTTCCAGGAGTAACTCAAGTATTAGGTGTTTAATAAATAGATTTTATATATAAGTGTACATAAATCAATTTAAAAAGTTATTTAAAAAGTGATGTATAAAAAGTGTGTAAGTGTATATTTAATTTCTTACACACTTTTTTTTAATATTCTATTATACATCCATTATCCAGCCATGCCAATAAACATACCTATAAAGTATGGAATTAACCATATAGCCCACACGACTATACTAAACTTATGGAAGAATTTTTTCTTTTCTTCATCATCTTTGTATAGAACAAAAGTAGCCCAACCTGCATGAAAAAGCATAAGCACGATTGCAAGAAGACCTGTTATACTATGAAGGCTTTGAGATAAAGCAGATTTTACATAGAATGTGTTACTATTAGCTATGTTACTCATGGTAAAGGTTCCTAATGTATCAAATATCAAACCAAGCCAAAATATGATTACATGTTTCTTCTTTAAAATTTTAGCCTTTCTTTCTCCAAATACACCTATAGTGTAGAAAATTAATGCTGATGTTATAAATACTATTGCAAGTATTAATTTAGAATTCATAATTATCTCTCCTTTATCTTTGTTAATATATTTCTAAGATTTTTTACTAAGTCATTTAATTCTTGTTCATCACAGTTTTTAAATATATCATTAAAACTTTCTTGCATTTTAGTTTTAAAGTTTGTTGCAAATTCAAGCCCTGTCTTCGTGAACTTAACATATGTATTTCTTTTATCCTCAGATTTTTTGAATTTTTCTATATAGCCAATATGTTTTAGTCTGCTGATTATACCTGAAACTGTACCTTTAGCTAGAGACATTTCATCACATAATTGTGATATTGTAAGTTCTTGATTATGAGCTATTAGCTTTATAACTATAATCTGTTGATGTGTTAATCCATTTTCTTTAAAATTTTCTTCTACTGTGTACATAGTTTTAGAATAGAGTTCTTTTAAAAGCATAGCTATTCTAAAACAATCATAATTAGTTTTCAATAAAATCACCTCTTAAATGGTTTGCATAGAAACTAATATAATATAATTTATCAATATAGTCAACCTAAAAATTTATAATTTCATAATAAACGCTATAAAATAGAGCATAAAAATTTTATTTTAGGTATAAATAAAACAATTTGATGAAATTTTAACAATTTTTAAAAAGTTTGTTTACACAGTTAATAAATGATGCTAAAATTAATTCATAGATAAATATTGAAAATTTAATTTGTTTAATGATAATAGAACCACGAAGGTTTTAACGTTACTTGACGTTTACTTTTATGTGGTTTTTTTTATTGCAACAAAGGGGGAATAGGGGTTTGTTAAAGGATATACTTAAAAAGTTGTTGCAGTTTATTTTAGTAATGTTTTTATTATCTTTTGTTGTTTTTTACATGGCAAGACTTGCTCCAGGAGACCCATTAATCTCTTACTATGGAGATGGTGTAGAAAGAATGAGCATTCAGGAAAAAGAAAATGCTATGAAAAAACTTGGTTTGGATGAACCAATATATAGCCAATATATAAAATGGATTTCGGATGCGTCAAAAGGAGAATTTGGAATTTCATTTAAATATAAACAAAATGTTACTTCTGTTATAAATGATGTCTATATAAATACCATAATATTAGGTGGTTCAGGGTATATACTTACCTTTGTGCTAGCCTTATTGTTAGGAATATTTTGTACACTACATGAAGATAAGCTCATTGATAGAATTATATGTAAGCTAGGAACAATAACCAACTGTATTCCATCATTTTGGGTTGCTTTAGTACTTATACTTATATTTAGTATAAACTTAAGTGTACTTCCAAGCAGTGGTGCTTATGCAATGGGAGAAGAAAGCAACATATTAAGTAGGATATCACATCTAATCTTACCTCTTACAGTACTTATATTAAGTCATTTATGGTATTACACATATATGATAAGAAATAAATTGCTAGAAGAAATAAGAGAAGATTATGTACTGTTATGTAAGGCAAAAGGTTTAAATAATAGAACCATTGTTTTTAAGCATTGCCTGAGAAATATAATGCCATCGTATATCAGTATAATGGCCATTTCAATACCTCACATATTGGGAGGAACTTATGTAGTTGAAAAAGTTTTTTCTTACCCAGGGTTAGGAACTCTTTGTTTTGAAAGTGCAAAGTATCATGATTATAATATGTTATTAGTTTTATGTTTAATAACAGGGGCTTTAGTAGTATTTGGTAATATGTTAGCTCAAATTATAAACAATAAAATAGACCCTAGAATGAAATATGATAGAGGTGATACTAATGAAGCCACAATGTAGTGATTTTGAAATTGTAGGAGAAAATTATATTTTAGTAGAAGAAGATGAACATATAGAAAAAAGGAAAACCTTATTTGAAAAAATTAAAGAATTACCATATATATCAATTATAATTTTGTCAATTATAGTTATTGGAAGTGTATTTTCATCTTTCATAATGACACATGAACCAACATACATGGATTTAGTAAGCTCCAACTTAGCTCCAAATAAAACTTTTTTATTTGGAACAGACTCAATGGGCAGAGATATATATTCTATGATATGGTATGGAGGAAAAATATCTTTATTTATAGGATTGTTTTCTACCATAATATCAACTGCTATAGGAATTATTTATGGCAGTCTAAGTGGTTTAGCATCCGAACTTGTAGATGATGCAATGATGAGGTTTACAGAGATTATACTTAGTATACCTTCAATATTAATCATAATATTTGTACAGGCTATACTTGGAAACTCAAATCCAATATCTATGTCTATAGTAATAGGTATAACGAGCTGGATGAATATATCTAAGATTGTAAGAACAGAGGTTAGACAAATAAGAAATAGCGAATATATATTAGCAGCTAAAAGTATGGGAGGAGGATTCTTCTATACATTAAAACAGCACTTACTTCCAAACTTTGTAGCATCGATAATGTTTATGGTTGTAACAAACATAGGTGCAGCTATTGGGACTGAATCAACACTTAGTTTTTTAGGTATAGGTCTTCCAATAGAAATTGTTTCTTGGGGAAGTATGTTATCTTTATCAGAAGAAGCACTACTTTCAAATAGATGGTGGATTATACTTATTCCAGGTATATTTTTGGTTACTACATTAGTGTGTATAACTAATATAGGGAATTATATAAGAAAAAATAATAATAAAAAATCTAGTAATTTATAAATCAGCATCTGAGCACTAAATAAACAAATACTGAGGTATTTGAAATATCTATTTAAATAAATGGGGTCAAAGCTTTGAAAAATACTTTATAAAAAGCAAAAGGGGGAGCATCATGAAATTAAAGAAGTTAAAAGTTTTAAGTTTAGTAATGATACTTAGTCTAATGGCAGGTTGTTCTAGTGGAGGAGACAAAGATAAAAAAGAAGATACATCTAAAGATGGAAAGGTACTTGTTTATGGAAGTAATGACTATACAAGTATAAATCCTGCACTATATGAACATGGAGAAATAAATTCATTAATATTTAATGGATTAACAGCTCATGATGAAAACAACAAAGTAGTTCCTTGTCTAGCAAAGGACTGGAAATTTGATGAGGCAACAAATACATATACTTTTAATTTAAGAGATGATGTTAAGTGGCATGATGGAGAGAAATTTACAGCAAATGATGTTAAGTTTACAATAGAAACTATAATGAAGCCAGACAATGCTTCTGAAATAGCATCAAATTATGAAGATATAACAAAAACTGATGTAGTTAATGATACTACTATAAAAATTACTTTAAAAGCTCCAAATACAGCAATGCTTGATTATTTGACAGTAGGAATATTACCAAAACATGTATTAGAAGGTAAAGACATAACTACTGATGAATTTAATCAAAAACCAATAGGAACTGGACCATTTAAACTTGAAAAATGGGATAAAGGTCAAAGTATAACACTTGTTAAAAATAGTGATTATTTTGTAAAAGAGCCAGGTTTAGATAAAGTAGTATTTAAAATCGTTCCAGATGACAAGGCTAAAGCGATGCAATTGAAATCAGGAGAATTAGACTTAGCTCAAGTAACTCCTAAAGACATGTCTAACTTTGAAAAAGATGAAAAGAACTTTAAAGTAAATATAATGAAAACAGCAGACTATAGAGGTATATTGTACAATTTTAACTCTAAGTTCTTTAAAGATGAAAAAACTAAAGGATTACCAAATGCTTTAAGTTATGCAATAGATAGAAAAGCAATAGTTGATAGTGTGTTATTAGGGCATGGTGTGCCAGCGTATTCACCTTTACAAATGGGACCATATAACAACCCTGATATAGAAAAGTTTGAATATAATCCAGAAAAAGCTAAACAAGAAATTGAAAAGCTAGGATGGAAGTTAGGTTCTGATGGAATTTATGAAAAAGAAGGTACTAAACTAGCTTTTGAAATAACAGCAGGTGAGAGTGACCAAGTTAGAGTTGATATGGCTAAAATATGTGCGCAACAGTTAAAAGAAATAGGCGTGGATGCTAAAGCTGTGGTTGTAACTGAAACAGATTGGGCTAATCAAGATGCTCATTTAATCGGTTGGGGAAGTCCATTTGACCCAGATGACCACACATATAAAGTGTTTGGAACAGATAAAGGTGCAAATTACAGTGCTTACTCTAATCCTGCCATAGACAAAATACTTCAAAAAGCAAGAGAAACAGAAAATAAAGATGAAAAATTAAAATTATATAAACAATTCCAAGAAGAAATGACTAAAGATATGCCTTATACATTTATTGCTTATATAGATGCAATCTATGTTGGAAAACCAAATATCAAAGGGCTGACACCTGAGACAGTTCTAGGTCATCATGGTGTAGGTATATTCTGGAACATAGCTGATTGGACAATTGAATAACATTTAAATTAATTAGAAACCTTAGGGATATAAATACATCCCTAGGGTTTGAATAGCATAGGGGTTGATGGTTTTTGGAACATTTATTGGAGGTTAATAATCTATCTGTAAGTTTTAAAGTAGAAGAAGGAGAAGTGCAGGCTGTAAGAAATGTATCTTTTAATCTAAAAAAAGGTGAAACACTTGCTATAGTTGGAGAATCTGGTTGTGGGAAATCAGTATTATGTAAGAGTTTGATGAGGATACTCCCATATAATGGATATATTAAAAATGGAGAAATTTTACTTAAATCAAATGACTTGGTTAAAAACTCTGAAAAAGAGATGGAGTCTATCAGAGGGAAGAATATATCAATGATATTTCAAGACCCTATGACATCTCTTAATCCAACTATATCAATAGGAAAGCAAATATCAGAAACTATAGTGATTCATCAAGGTATAAGTAAAAGTGAGGCTAAAAAAAGGGCTTTGGAACTTATTGAATTGGTTGGAATAGATAATCCAGAAAAAAGATTTAAACAATTTCCACATCATTTTTCTGGTGGAATGAGACAACGTATAGTAATAGCTATAGCACTTGCTTGTAATCCAGAAGTATTGATTGCTGATGAACCTACAACAGCTCTAGATGTAACTATACAAGCTCAAATAATTGACCTAATAAAAGATTTACAAGATAAGATAGGTCTATCAATAATATTTATAACTCATGATTTAGGTGTAGTTGCAACTATAGCTAATAGAATAGCAGTCATGTATGCAGGAAAGATTGTAGAAACTGGAACAGTAGAAGATATATTTTATGACCCTAGGCATCCATATACTTGGGGTTTGTTAGGCTCATTACCTACTTTAGATTCACAGGATGATTATTTATATAATATACCTGGAATGCCCCCAAACTTATTGAATCCTCCAAAAGGAGATGCATTTGCAGTAAGGAATAAAAATGCTCTTAAAATAGATTATGAAAAAGAACCACCAATGTTTAAAATTAATGATACACATAGTGCAGCAACTTGGTTATTGCATCCAGATGCACCTAAAGTAGATATACCAGTTAGAGTAAATTGTGGAAGGGTGATTTCTAATGAATAGAGAAAAAATACTAGAAATAAAAAACTTAAAACAATATTTTCATTTGGATAAAAGTACTACTGTAAAAGCTGTTGATGATATAAGTTTTGATATATATAAAGGCGAGATATTTGGATTAGTAGGAGAGTCAGGTTCAGGAAAATCCACAACTGGCAAAACTATAATAAGATTACATGAATCTACTGGTGGAGAAGTAATTTACAAAGGAAATTGTATCTCAGATAAAAAAACGTATAAATTTATAAAAAAAGATGTAAATAAAAGCATGCAGATTATTTTTCAAGATTCTACTTCATCATTAAATCCACGTATGACAATTGCAGATATAATTTCAGAACCACTAAAAATTCAAGGTGTCTGTAAAAATAAAACAGAGAGAATGAATAAAGTATATGAGATGTTAAATCTAGTTGGACTTGATAGAAGTTATGCAAATAAGTATCCTTCTGATTTTTCAGGTGGACAAAGACAGCGTATTGGCATAGCACGAGCTCTTTCAGTAGACCCAGAATTTATAATAGCTGATGAACCTATAGCTTCTTTAGATGTATCTATACAAGCACAAATTGTAAATTTATTTAAGAAATTACAACAAGAAAAGAATTTAACTTGTTTATTTATAGCTCATGATTTATCTATGGTGAGACATATTAGTGACCGTATAGGAGTTATGTATAATGGAAAATTAGTGGAACTAGCAAGTTCAAATGAATTATATAATAATCCTATTCATCCATATACAAAATCTTTACTTTCTGCGATTCCTATTCCTGACCCTAAATATGCTAAGTCAAGAAATAGAGTAGAGTATAATTCTAATGTATGCGACTGTTCAAATGAGAAGTCATTGAGTTGGATTGAAGTTTCAGACGGTCATTTTGTATATTCTTCTAAATCAGAGATAAATAAATATCAAGAAAATTTAAAAGTTGTTTAGTATAAAGTCATTCTAAGTAATGACTAGTTGTTTTAACTATGAATTAAAAGCCTGTTTTTGGATAAATTTTAAAACCATTCCAAAAATAGGTTTTTTTATTCCCATTTTTCAAATATAATAAAATTAAAAACAACAAAAATATATTATTCATAAGATAAAATAAAATTTAAGAATAGATTAATAAGAGATTACAAATGCGGGGGGAGGTTGTAATGATATATAAAAAAGATAAAGTAATGGAAGTTTTAAAAGCATTATATAGGGAAAATGGGAAAGGAATTACAGCTAATCGATTATCAGAAAAAACTGGAATTGCAAGAAACAATATAAGTACATATTTGAACCAATTGTTCAATGAAGGTATGGTTACAAAGATAAAAGGAAAACCAGTATATTATATTCCTGCAAATGTTAGTATTAATGAAGAAGAGTTGCTTGATATAGAAAAAGAAATAAAAATAGAAACTAAAATAAAAAAAGATAGTTTTGAAACCTTAATAGGTAAAACGCAAAGTTTAAGACCTATAATAGAAAAATGTAAAGTTGCAATGCTCTATCCTACAAATGGACTCCATACCATTATCTATGGAGAAACAGGAGTAGGAAAAAGTATGATTGCTAGGTACATGTATGATTATTCTATAGATAGTGGAATTAGAGAAGATAAAGCACCCTTTATAACATTTAACTGTGCAGATTATGCAAATAACCCACAATTACTTATGGGACATGTTTTTGGAGTGGAACAAGGTGCTTACACAGGAGCAGAATCTTCAAGAAAGGGACTTTTAGAAATTGCAAATGGAGGGATATTATTTTTAGATGAAATTCATAGATTACCAGCAGAAGGTCAAGAGATGTTGTTTACTTTTATAGATAAGGGAACATTTAAAAGGTTAGGAGATGCAACTAAGGAAAGAGAGTCCAAGGTATTAATAATATGTGCTACTACAGAAAATCCAACATCAACACTGTTAGATACATTTAATAGAAGAATACCTATGAAAATAGAAATACCTTCATTGAGAAATAGAACCATGATTGAAAGAATGGAATTAGTTAAAAACTTTTTTAAGCAAGAATCAAAAAGTATTTCTATTTCTATAAAAGTACATAGGGAAATAATTAAATCATTACTACTTTATGATTGTAAAAATAATGTAGGTCAACTTCAAAATGATATAAAGTTAGCTGTTGCAAATGGATACTTAAGATATAAAATAAACAATAAAGAGCCAATTTATATAGAGAAAAAATACTTTGATAAGTCGATAAATGAAGTGAATGATGATTATAGAGATAAGTCTATTAAAGCAGATGAAGTTATAACACATGGAATAGAATTCTTTTTATTTACACCATTTGGGGAAGAAGAAATTATTAACTATAATATGAACATTATTAATACAGTAAATTCCAATCTTAATGAGTCTGTAGAAATGAATATAGCAGATAACTCATTATTTAATGATGTTAAATTTAAAAATATGTGTAAAGTAATAAGACAAATTATTAAGGAAGATGAAGAAATAAATATAAACGAATCAATATTTAGGTCAATGGCAATATACATAAAAAATGTATTAGATAAAAATAATTCTACAAACAATATAGACTTAAATCAAATTAGAAGAAATAATAGAAGTGAATTTAGGACAGCCTTGAAAATAGTTGGAATAATTGAGAATGAATTTGATTTATTTTTATCTATAGAAACTGTAGCATATATTACATTATTTATAGTACAAGCTAAAAAAGATGAACAAAATAAAATAATGAATAACTTTAATATCATAGTTACAATGCATGGGGAAACTACAGCAAGTAGTATGGTGAAAGCAGTTAGTGATATTATTGGAGAATGTAATGCTATTTCGTTTGATATGAAGTTGGATAAAAGTTATGAAAGAGTAATTATAGATTTTAAAAGATTGATTAATAACATAGACAATAAAGATATACTACTATTTACAGATATGGGCTCATTAAATTCTTTTGATGAAATTATAAAAAATGAAAAAAAGTGTGATGTAAGAGTAGTTCCTATGGTGACCACATTAACTGTGTTAGAAGCAGTTCAAAAAGCTAACATGGGACTATCATTAAATGATGTATATAATTCCATTGTCAATACAAGAAAGTACTATTTTGGAGCTAATGAAATTCAAAATAAAGAAAACTTATCTAAAACAATTATTATAGCATCGCATGTTTCAGAAGGTGTAGATAACAAGACAAGAAAAATACTAGAAGAAAAAATGAATAGGTATTTAGATGGAATAGATATTATATCTGTACCATATAAAACAGAAAAAGATTTAAGTTTAAATATTGCAAAACTAAAAGAAAGCAGTAATGTTGTAGCATTAATCAATGAACAAAGAATTAATGTTAAAGGGATTGACTATGTCAGCAAAAAAGATATAGATAAAGATGAAAATATAAATAAATTAAAAAATATTATAAAGATAAGTATTGGTTATGATGATGTAGTTGAAGGACTAAGAACATCTTTAAAAAATTCTAATTATAATAGAATATTTAAGGATATAAAATCTGTGTCTGATGAGCTATTTTTGATATTTAATGTAGAAAAAAAATATGACAAAGTAATTGGGCTTATGATGCATTTGGCTTTCATGGTAGATGGATTAATTGGAAATACTAGAGCAATTGAACAGCTTGATAAAGAAAAAGTACTTAATTGTGATAAGGACTTAAGTAAAATAAAAAATATATTATCTCAATTAGATAAAAAATATAATATAGAAATTAATAAAAAAGAATGTTATCAAATATTATTAATATTAGAATATGTATAAATAATAAAAAAGATTACCAATAAGTATAAAAACCTATTTGGTAGTCTTTTTTAGTCTAAAATGACATTAATATTAGACACATAAAAGTAAATTTAGACAAAGTATCTAAGTATTGGCAATAAATATGATTGAAATAATCGCATTTAGAAGTGTCTAAAAAAACTGGCACAATACTTGCTTTGTATTATTTATAAATAATATAAAGAATTAAAATTTAAATCAAAAGGAGTAAATAATATGCAGGAGAAAATATTAAGAGATAAAAAGGCAAATGACCCATGGGCAAGAATGACTACAAGAAACGGATTTAGTGCAGATGAAATAATATCATCATTTCAAAAGGCTATAAGAAGAAATATGGTAGAAGAAGCATGTGAATTTGCTTATGAACTATATATATCATCACCAGAATTAGAAGATAAGTTGTGGAGAAGAATACTTACAATATCAGTTGAGGATATAGGAATGGGAGACCCATCAGCTATAATAATCATAAATAATTTAAATCAAGTAAGAAAGGAATATTCATATGCAGATGGAGATAGACCTTTATTTTTCATACATGCAATAAGATATCTTTGTGCATGTGAAAAAGATAGATCAAGTGACTTATTAAAAAATATAATTATAAAAGGATTTGCAATGGGTAAAGTCCCAGAAATTATGGATGTGGCACTTGATAAACATACATATAGAGGATTAGAAATGGGAAGAGATTCATTCCACTTCTTAAATGAAGCTAGCATAGTAATACCAGAAAAAAAGGTAGATAATGATTATAAAGAAAGATACTTAAAAATATTAGAAGAATATAAGCCAGAAGAAGCTATAGATACAGCTTTTAAATTTAATCACTGGCAGTACTAAGAATTAAAGCAAGAATTAAAGTATAAAACTATAAAATAAAAGAAATTAAATATTGCAGGAGGAATTTATTATGAATATTTTATTAGTATGTGCAAATGGAGCTTCAACAGGAGTACTTGTAGAAAAAATGAAAAGTTTTTGCAGTGAGCATGTAAAGTTAAAAACAAAAACTATAAATATAGATGCAACATCATTTGAAAATTTAAAATCATATATTCAAGTTAATGATATAGATGTAGTTCTTGTAGCTCCTCAAATTAGATTTAAGGAGGAGGATGTAGTTGAAGCTTGTAAAAATTATAAAATAGTAGTTGGTGTAATAGATACTAAACATTATGGTCGTATGGATGCCCCTTCTGTTATGAAGTCGGCAATCGAGCTATATAAAAATAGATAATTAGGGAGAGGATAAACATGGAAGCACTTCAAAATAATTTGAGAAAATTTCTTCTTCCAATAGCACAAAAGATTGAAAAGCAGAGGCATCTTCAAGCTATAAAAGAAGGCATGATAAGCATCACCCCAATAATAATTGTTGGCTCTTTAAGTATGCTATTTGTAGCTCTAAATAATATGTTACCTGAAGGAAGTGTAAAAACGTTATTATCTGAGAATATGGATACATTACTTATTCCAAATAAATTTACTATGAGCTTATTATCTATATACTCAGCCTTTTTTATAGCTCAAGCATTGGCTAAAAAATATAATCTTAATCATGTGGAAATAGGTATGACAGCCGTTATAGCACAACTTGTTGTATGTGGGCAAATAGTAGATGGTGCATTAGATACAAGTTATTTAGATGCTCAAGGTTTATTTGTAAGTATACTAATAGCACTTTTAGTAGTTGATATTACTAAGTTTATGAATGATAAAAATCTTGTAATTAGATTTCCAAAAGAAGTACCAAGTGTAGTAAATAAAAGTTTTAGAAATTTAACACCAATGATAGTATGTATAATGTTATTTACAGCAATAGCAGCAGTAACTAAAAATATACTAGGTCAGCCATTACCAGCTATTATAATGAATTTCTTAGCACCAGCTATAAGCAGTTTAGACAATGTTTTTGCAGTAATTATAATACTTTTTATAACTCAATTGTTATGGTTCTTTGGGCTTCATGGAGCAGCAATAACTTCAAGTATATGGATGCCAATAGCAGCTACATATATGGCAGAAAATGCGACACTAATAGCAGCTGGAGGAGACCCAAAACATGTGTTTACAATAGGGTTTTACTATGGTTTCTTACAAGTAACTGGGTCAGGAATAACTTTAGGACTAGTATATCTTATGTCGAGAAGTAAGAGTAAGAGTCTAAATAGTATGGGAAAAGTTGTGCTATTACCATCATTATTTGGGATAAATGAGCCAGTAATATTTGGAACACCAATAGTTATGAATCCATATATGTTTGTACCATTTGTATTTGGACCTGTGCTAGTTGGAGCACTTAACTTTATGGCTTTAAAATTAGGATTAGTAGGATTACCTATTGCAGAACCTCCAGGATTTTTGCCTCCAGGAGTTGCAGCTTTTTTAATGACATTAGACTGGAAGGCTATAGTATTAGTATTTGCAAGTATAATACTTATGACCTTGATATATTATCCATTCTTTAAGATAATGGAGAAAGAGGAATTAAACAAAAATGCAGAATTAGCTACGGAATTAAGTGACGATAGCTTTGATTTTTAACTAGTCATTAGAAGGAGAAGGATATGATACCTGAAATAGAAGAAAAAGTATTTAGCATAATATCAGAATCGGGAGATGCTAAAAGTGATGTGATGATGTCCCTTAAAGAAATAAAAAAAGGTGACTATGATAAAGCTAAAAAACTTTTAGACTCAGCATCAGAAAAAATACAAACAGCATCAAAGAATCATTTAGAATTACTATCAAATGCTATGAACAGTGAAGATAGTGGAACTAATTTTTTAGTTGTACATTCTGAAGACCATTATTCAAATGCTTTGTTTGCTCACTCTTTAGTATCTGAGCTTGTAGACATATTTGAAATAATGGACCCAAGAAATGATAAGAATTAATTTTCATATAAATAGTGCTTGAAGTTTGGCTATAGTTTATTAATTTGGCAAATTTAATAAATGAACTCCCTTTTGCTTTAAAGTACTAGTATTTATAAAGTTATTTATAAATATAGTAAATTTTTAAATAGAAAAGGAGAAATTGTTATGGAGAAGTTTTCAGTAGTAATAGCTGGTGGAGGAAGTACATATACTCCAGAAATCATATTAATGTTGTTAGATAATCTAGATAGGTTACCATTAAGAGCTATTAAATTGTATGACAACGATGAAGAAAGACAAAATAAAGTAGCTAAAGCCTGTGAAATATTAATAAAAGAAAAGGACCCTACTATAGAGTATTTAGCAACAACATCCCCTGAAGAAGCTTATACAGATGTAGACTTTTGTTTGGCTCATATAAGAGTGGGAAAACTTGAAATGAGAGAATTAGATGAAAAAATACCTCTAAGACATGGGATAGTTGGTCAAGAAACATGTGGACCAGGTGGAATAGCTTATGGAATGAGGTCCATAGAAGGTGTGCTTGAAAATATAGACTATATGGAAAAGTATTCTCCAAATTGCTGGATGTTAAATTATTCTAATCCAGCATCCATAATAGCAGAAGCTGTTAGAAGGTTAAGACCTACTTCTAGAGTAATAAATATCTGTGACATGCCAATAGGTATGGAGCATAGTATAGCAAAGATTGCGGGGCTTGAATCTAGAAAAGATATGGATATAAGATATTTTGGATTAAATCATTTTGGTTGGTATACTTCAATTAAAGACAAAGAAGGAAATGAACTTTTGCTAAAATTAGTAGAGCATATAAAAGAGTATGGATTTATAAATGGTGAAGAAGGAATGAAAAATGATAAGAAGGATAGCTGGTTTGAAACTAATTTATTTACTAGAGAAATAGTAAAAACAGATTTGACTACAATACCAAGTAGTTACTTAAAGTACTATCTATTCCCAGATTATGTTGTAAATCATTCTGACGTAAATTACACTCGTGCTAATGAAGTAATTAATGGAAGAGAAAAAGAAGTATTTAGCTCATGTGCATTAATAGAAAAGCAAGGGCATTCTAATGGCAGTGGACTTGAGATAGGAATACATGCAGAGTTTATAGTTGATTTAGCTACAGCTCTAGCTTTTAATACTCATGAGCGTATGTTATTAATAGTTCAAAATAATGGAGCTATAGAAAATATACAATCTGATGCGATGGTTGAGATTCCATGTATAGTTGGAAAAGATGGGTATGAACCATTATCAATAGGAAAAATACCAACGTTTCAAAAGGGCTTAATGGAACAACAATTAGCAGTTGAAAAGTTAGTGGTTGATGCTTGGATTGAAAAATCATATAATAAACTTTGGCAAGCACTTATGCTATCTAAAACAGTTCCAAGTGCAACAGTAGCAAAAGAACTATTAGATGATTTAATAAAAGCAAATAAAAATTATTGGCCAGAACTTAACTAAGAATAATATATGGTTTTTTAGAATATTTAATTTATAAAGGTGTTAGCTTTAGAAGCTTTCACCTTTATTATTATTTAAAAATTTTACTATTAAAGTAATAACAAATTGCATATTATTTTTATAAAGGTTTCTATAAAATACTTAAAATAATTCTATACTTTGTCTTTAAATATAATAATATTAAAAAATTTACACTTTTAACAGGATTTATGTAAGTGTTTATAGAAATAAATAAACATGTACATAATACATAATTATTTTACAATCCTAAAATATGAGAATGGAGAGATGGCTATGAAGTGGAGAGATTATGCTGATGATGTAAATTTATTTGAGGATTTTGATAAAAGTATCAAGCCTCTAACTGACGAACAAAGAAAGAAAAATATAAACACTTTAATTGCATATTTTTCAAAAGAAATTCCTTCTAAAATATACAATTTATCAAATGACGAAATTAAGCCTAGAGATATACTTAGAGGACTTTTGAATGTATATCCACCAAAAGAAATTGCTCCAGAAATACTTAATATGTTACATAATTTATTGTTAATTGAATGTGAAGAAAGAGAGTTAGTAGATGTAAATGATATAGAAGAAGTAGAGGAAGGTATTGCTATATGGAGAGGTAATATAACAAGTTTAAAAGCAGATGCAATAGTGAATGCTGCAAATAATAAGCTATTAGGATGCTTACAACCATTACATTTATGTGTAGATAATGAGATACATTCATGTGCAGGTCCTAGGCTTAGAGAAGATTGTGATAAAATAATAAAAAAACAAGGTCATTTAGAATATACTGGAGATGCTAAAATAACAAGAGGTTATTGCCTACCTTCAAAATTTGTAGTACATACTGTTGGTCCTATTGTATCTGGTGGTCAACCAAGTAAAGAACAAGAAAAGCAACTACTTCATTGCTACAAATCATGTTTAAACACAATAAAAGAAATTGATGAAATAAAAAATATTGTTTTTTGTGGAATTTCTACAGGAGTATTTGGGTATCCAAAAAAAGAAGCAGCTAATCTTGCTGTAAGCAGAGTTAGATTATGGTTAAAAGAAAATCCTGAGAAAAACTTAAAAGTTGTATTTAATGTGTTTACTGAAGAGGAAGAAGAAAAATACAGAAGAATATTTAAATAATATTATATAATAAAATTCTAAAAATCTTTATTATATAATATAATAATTTATTAATACTAAATAAAATTTGTAATTTTAGTACATTAATGGGTATAATAGAAATCATAAGGGTAATATAAGTAATTGTTCTATTACTTAAAAATATAATCTAGGAAATTGTATGGTAAATAAATATGAAAAATAATTTTAAAAATTATATTAATTTAAGCGATAAAGTTATAATTATATCAGTTGTGTTTCTGTTAATTCTATTAATTGTATCTTATATATTTGGTAAATTAGTTTATGATAGCTCAGTTGGTTCAGAACAACTAATAAAAAAAGAAGATGTGATAAAAGTATTTTCTAAGAGAAAAGATAAGCCTCTAGAGAAATTAAAAAACTATAAGACAGATGAATTAATGATACAAAGTTCTAATAATTACAAACTTGAAAGTATTTTTATAACGTCAAATATAAAGACGAAAGATACTATTATACTTGTTCATGGAATAGGAAGTTGCCACTATGAAATGCTAAAGGTAGCATATGGATACTTAGATAAAGGTTATAATGTATTAATTTATAATCAAAGAAACACAGGTAATAGTGGAGGCGATAATTATACATTTGGCCTTTATGAAAGGTATGATTTAGATAGTTTAGTTAAATTTATAAAAAATAAATTTCCAGATGGAAGATTAGGAATACATGGATTTTCTATGGGTGCAGGAACAGCTGCTATGCATACAGAGATAAACTCTAAAAATAGAGATGTGGATTTTTATATATTGGATTCTCCTTATTCTGAAATGAGAGAAGCGATTAGAATGGGAGTAATAGAAAAGCGCATACCAAAGGTATTAGTCGATTATGTAATAACATGTGGAGATTTATACAATAAGTTTAAATCTGGATTTTGGTACAGTGATGTAAGACCAGATGAGGCAGTTAAAAAGTCTAATGTCCCTATACTATTTATACATGGAACAGAAGATAATGTCTGTGATTATAGAAATAGCCAAAAAATGTATGATTTAGTTAAACACGATAAAAAAGAGATATGGCTTATAGAAGGTGTTGGTCATGTTGATGGATATGAGCATGATAAAACAGTATATTTCAATAAAATTTTTAAATTTATAGATAGTAATGTTGTTAATGATAAAAATTAATTGCATATTAATAGCTTATTTATTTTGGTATTTATCAAAAATAGATAAGCTATTTTTATGTTGAAATATAAATAATGTTTAGTAATGTGAATTAATTTCTAGTAAAAATGAAAATAACTACCAATTAAATTCATTTATACCTCAAATGAAAGAGTTAGTATTATATTACAATAAAATCTAAAGAAAAGAGAGGTAGTATATATGAAAAACAAAGATAATAAAGATAAAGACATGTTGAATATGAAAGTGTTAAGGGGGTTAGGATTACTATTAATACTTTTTGATTATACAGGAGATACTTTAAACTTTTATAATTTCTTTGCAAAACCATTGGTATCGGGAAGTTTATATCAGCTAGGAGGTACTGATTATATTGTATTTTTGTTATTTATTGTAGAATGTATATACCTAGTGGGAAGATATATCTTAAAAGTTAAAATAAATTGGTGTAAAGTTATTGAAAATGAAAAGGATACTTTTATAAATAATTTATTAGTTGAAAAAATACAAGAAGAAAGCAATATTGTATATAATGTATTAAATTCATACATATTGCCACATATATATAATAAAGGAAGAGTGTTGCTTGTTAGAATACATCATATGCTAATCTATGTTAAGGAAAAGTACTATTATGTGAATATCTATTAAATGTAATAGTACTATGAAATTCACTATATTGAAATTTGTATTAACTGCTAAATTTAATATGGTAAATATTTTTAAAAATGCACAAAAAATCGCAATTTATTTTGACCTTAAGTTATAAGTTTTGTGAAAAATTATAAGTCTTATGAAATAGATTGCGATTTTGATTCTATACTTCTGCTATGATTTTACCTGTATCAGTTAAGTCATACCCACCAAGACCTTGAAGTTCAGCCTTAAATTCAACTGAGTTTATTATGTTAATTATGGTTTGGTAAACTGGATTTTGTAAGTCTTCTTTTTTGATGACTAAATCATAACGTTCCTTGTGAAGAGGAATAAAGTCAATATTATTTACTTGTAATGCTGCTTTTTCATTCCCTAAACCAACATCAGCTATTCCACGAGAAACAGTACTTGCAACACCAAGGTGTGATAATTCTTCATTGTCATAACCTTTTATATAGTTACCATTAAAATTTAGAAGTCTAAGTTTACCATCAAGTAAAACTCTAGTACCAGCACCCTTTTCTCTGTTGACAAGAGTTATGTTTGGTCTAATTAAGTCTTCCCAAGCTTTTATTTCTTTAGGATTACCTTTAGCAACATAAAAACCTTGCATTCTGTAAGCTAAATTTATAAGAACACATGGGATTCCTGGCAATAGTTTTTTAACAAAAGTGCTATTATATTCATCTGTTTCAAAATCCCATAGATGAGATGATGCTATAGAAACCCTACCATTATATAATTCATATAAAGCATTATAACTACCTATATAAGAGCGAAATGTATTTACTCCATCTAATTTTTTTTCAACAGACCTAGCTAAAATGTCTAATATTACATCTTGACCAGAAATAATAACTTTAAAATTATTATTTATAGATATATTTTTATTGTTAAATTGTGTATCTTTTATTTTACCAGTCTTTTGACTATTGATATATTCTTCAACATCTTTAATATCAACTCTTATTTTTTTCCCTACTTTATAAGAAGGAAGTTCACCTCTTTTGATTAATTCATATACAGTATTTTTTGTTATCTTTAATAATTCAGCTACCTCGACAGGCGTCAAAGATGATAATGAGTCCATAATACACCTCCATATAAGGTTATTTTAACATTAAAAAAAGAAAAATGTAGGAAAATATTTAAAAGTAATATAAATAATTTACTTGAAAATTTATTAGTAGGTATATATAATTAAGTTATACGTAACAAAACATGATAAAACATGATAAAACATATTGAAATGTGTATCAAATTTACAAAAAGGGAGATTGTTATGAAAAAAATATTGGGAATATTAGGGCTAGTTGCATGCTTAACTTTGGGGACAGTTGGATGCAATAGTAATGAAAGCAAGAAAGATGATGAAAAACAAGAAAAAACAAATAAAAGTAGTGATACAGTAGAGTTAAACATATCGGCTGCTGCAAGTTTAAAAGAAGCAATGGCAAAGCTTGAAGAAGAATACAAAAAAGTTGATTCAAATGTAAAACTTATAGTTAACTATGGAGCATCAGGCTCGTTACAACAACAGATAGAACAAGGAGCACCATGTGATTTATTCATTTCAGCAGGACAAAAACAAATGAAGGCATTGGATGAAGAAAAGTTATTAGTTTCTGATACAACGAAAGACTTAGTAAAAAATGATTTAGTTCTTATTTCTTCTACTGATAGTGATGTGTCTAGTATGAAAGATTTGACATCGGATAAAGTAAAGAAAATTGCTGTTGGTGAAGCTGAAAGTGTTCCAGCAGGGAAATATGCAGATGAAGTATTAACTAATTTAGATTTAAAAGATAAATTAAAAGACAAGTTAGTATTTGCAAAAGATGTAAAAGAAGTTTTAGCATGGGTACAATCAGGAAATGCTGACGTTGGATTCGTTTACTTTAGTGATACTGTTAATAATGATAAGATAAAAGTAGTTGAAAAAACAGATGAAAAAACTCATTCACCTATTACATATCCAGTTTCAGTAATTAAAGCTAGTAAAAATGTAGATGCGGCTAAGAAATTTGAAGAGTTTTTGTTAAGTGATGCAGGTCAAAAGATTTTTGAAGAATTTGGGTACAAAAAAGTAGAATAAGTTTACAAATAAGTTATGTATATTAAGTATAAATTATATATAAATAAATGAAAATTGAAAATAATTGTATATTATAATAAAATGGAAATAGTGAAGTTAATAGACATATTAATTTCACTATTTCCATTTAAAATTAAGGAGGGAAAAATGGGAACAGATTGGTCGCCTTTATGGATATCACTTAAGACATCTTTTTTGTCAACAGTGATAACTTTTATAATAGGAATATTTGTGTCATATATTATGGCTAATTATAGAGGCAAGTGGAAGGGTCTTATAGATGGGTTATTTACACTCCCATTGATTTTGCCACCAACAGTTGTAGGCTTCTTTTTATTATTGCTATGTGGAAAAAATGGTTTTGTAGGTAAGTTTTTGTTAAGTTTTGATAAGACTTTAATATTTAGTTGGACAGCAACTGTAATTTCAGCAGTAGTGGTGTCTTTTCCTATGATGTACAGAACTTCAAGGTCAGCATTTGAACAGATTGATAATAATATGTTGTCAGCTGCGAGAACATTAGGTCTTAATGAATGGAAAGTGTTTTTTAAGATTGCAGTTCCATTAGCATGGCCTGGAATAATTGGTGGACTGGTGTTGTCATTTGCTAGGGCTCTTGGAGAATTTGGAGCAACACTTATGGTAGCTGGTAATATACCTGGAAAAACTCAAACTATGCCAATAGCTATATTTTTTGCTGTGGAAGGTGGAGATATGAATAAAGCTATGATGTGGGTTATGATTATTGTAGTGATATCTATAGCAATGATTTTATTGTTAAATTATTGGTCTGAATTTCAGCAGAAAATTATAGGAAAGAGGTGTAGATAATTGAGCTTATATGTAGATATTGAAAAAGATTTATCCTCTTTTAAATTAAAGGTAAAAATTGAACAAGAAAAAGGAATTTTAGGTTTTCTAGGAGAATCTGGTTCTGGAAAAAGTATGACACTAAAATGTATAGCAGGGCTTGAAAAACCAACAAAAGGTAAGATTGTATTAAACGATATAGTATTGTTTGATTCTGAAAAAAAGATAAATTTGTCAACTCAAGAAAGAAAAGTAGGTTTTCTATTTCAAAACTATGCTTTGTTTCCACATATGACTGTAAGCCAAAATATTGAGCTTGGACTTTTAAAACTGAGTAAGGATGAAAAAAAGGAAATAGTAGAAAGATACTTAGATATACTTAAATTGAATGGGTTTGAGAGGAGATATCCTTGGCAATTATCTGGCGGTCAGCAACAAAGAGTAGCATTAGCTAGAGCATTGGCAACATCTCCAGATATATTACTTCTAGATGAGCCGTTTTCAGCACTAGACCATCATTTAAGAAGTAATATGGAAAAAGAACTTATGAATATGCTAAAGGATTATAAAGGAGACATATTATTTGTCACTCATGACATTGAGGAAGCTTATAGAGTTTGTGATGATATTATGGTATACAACAAAGGGGAAGGCCTTCCAAAAAGACCTAAAAAAGAGTTATTTGAATCCCCAAGATACCTTATGGAAGCAAAGATAACAGGATGTAAAAATATATCTCAATTAAACAGAATAGATGAAAATACTGTTTATGCTACAGATTGGGGATGCGAGTTGACATTAAATAGAGAAATAGGCGATAATATAGAATATGTGGGAATCAGAGAGCATCATATTAATGTCTTGGATTCTAATGAAGATTTAAGTGGAAAGCTATGTTTTGAATTGATTAACATTATAGAAAATCCATTTACATATACTATATACGTTAGAAAACAGGACTTATCTAACCAGTATATGCCTATTCAAATAGAATTAGAAAAAAGTAAAATGAGATTTAAAAATGGAGACAGCATTTATTTAGATTTTCCACAGGAATATTTATTTTGCTTTAGAAACAATTATAACGAAAAGGAGTAAATTATATGACTGAAAAAGAAAAAATGTTGTCAGGCAAAGGCTATTATGCAAGTGATAAAATTCTAGTAAAAGAAAGAGAGAAATGTAAAAGATTAACTAGACTATTTAATAATACTTTAGAGGATGAATATGAGAAAAGAGAAGAAATTTTAAGTGAGCTATTTGGTTCAGTAGGTAGTAAAATAAATGTAGAACAAAATATAAGATGTGATTATGGATATAACATCCATGTAGGTGAAAATTTTTTTGCAAATTATGATTGTATCTTTTTAGATGTATGTAAAATAGAAATTGGTGATAATGTAATGCTAGCGCCCAATGTTCAAATCTATACAGCTTATCATCCAATGGATGCACAACTTAGAAATTCGGGTATAGAGTATGGTTCCCCTGTAAAGATAGGTAATAATGTATGGATAGGTGGTGGAGTAATCATAACTCCAGGTATTACTATAGGTGATAACGTAGTAATAGGTGCAGGAAGTGTTGTGACAAAAGATATTCCATCAGATACTGTGGCTGTTGGAAATCCATGCAGAGTAATAAAGAAAATAGAGGACTAAATATTGATTATATAAAGCCTGGAAAAGTAAAGTCTATAAAAATAAATTAAGAATGTTTATACATAATTTTGAGTAGAAAAGATACTAAAGTAAAAATATATGCCTGTTTCTTGTTTTAAAAAACTTATAGAAACAGGCATAGTAATTATAGAGAAAATATATTTAATTTTATATCGTTCAAACTAGAGTAGTCAAATTATTTATTTTCAGTCTTAACGTAAACTATATTATTGTCGGAAGGTTTATCTATAGAAAGTGCTTTTAATATATCTTCATTAATAATTAAATTAGTTTCATCCAAACTTGTTATAGGCATATCTGAAACTTTAGATTCTCCTTTTAGTACTTTGACAGCCATCTCACCAGTTTTATAGCCCAATTTTTCGTAATTTATACCTTGGCAAGCCAATGCTCCTCCTTTTACCATTCCTTCTTCTGCTGCTATTATAGGGATTTTATTTTTAGTAGCAAGTTCAGATACTATAGGCATAGAAGATGCAAGTAAATTGTCTGTAGGAGCATAAATAACATCAACATTTCCCATTAGGCTAGAAGCTGCTTGATTTATTTCGCTAGAAGAACTAATTCCCTTTTCAACAATTTTAAGCCCTTTATTAGTAGCATATTTTTTCAAATTATCAACTTGAACTTTAGAATTTACTTCACTAGTATTGTATATGACACCTATAGTTTTTGCTTTGGGACCTAGTACATCAAGAGCTTCCATACTTTTTTCAATCGGTGTAAAATTAGAAGTTCCAGAAACATTTTTACCTGGCTTATCTAAAGAATCTGCAAATCCAGCAGAGACAGGGTCAGTTACAGCAGTGATAAGTATAGGTATATCTTTAGTTGCATTATATGCAGCCTGAGCAGATGGTGTAGATATAGCAAATATCAAGTCCTTTTTATCAGATACGAATTTACTTGCTATGGTCTGCGTAGTAGGCATATCATTTTGAGCATTTTGGTAATCTATTTCTATATTTTTACCATCCTTAAAACCATTATCCTCTAAAGCTTTAACAAAGCCTTCTTTAGATGCATCTAAAGCTTGGTGTTCAACTAATTGTGTAATACCAATTTTTTTTATATCATTGTTTTTGCTGGATGATTCATCTAAATCACCTTCATTATTCTTAGAGCAACCTGTAATGGTAGATATACTAAGAACACCAATCAAAGTTAAATTTATTAGTTTACTTCGTTTCATTTTGACCACTCCCTCAAAAAATCTATTATATCTATTCTTGCTTAGTTTTTACGTAAGAAATATTATCATTAGAAGGTTTTTCCATGCCTAAAGCTTTTAATATATCTTCATTAACTATGATATCTGTGTCATCCAATGTAGCTACAGGCATATCAGAAACTGATTCTCCATTTAAAATTTTAACTGCCATTTCACCTGTTTTGTAACCTAGTTTTTCATAGTTTATACCTTGACAAGCAAGAGCACCTTTTTCAACTGGACCAGATTCAGCTGCAATAACAGGAATTTTATTTTCAGTAGCTATTTTAGAAACTATAGGCATAGAAGAAGCTACTAAGTTATCTGTAGGAACATATAAGACATCTATTTTACCAACTAAACTAGAAATTCCTTGATTGACTTCATTTGAAGTAGTTACACCCTTTTCAACAACTTTAAAACCATTTTTAGATGCATATTCCTTTAAGGCATCAACTTGAACTTTAGAGTTAACCTCACTAGTATTGTACATAACTCCTATAGTTTTTGCCTTAGGAGCAAATATTTTAAGAAGTTCTAAGCCTTTATCTACAGAAACAAAATCTGATGTCCCAGAAACATTTCCACCTGGTTTTTCAAGTGTTTTAACTAATCCAGCAGCAACAGGGTCGCTTACAGCAGTCATAAGTATAGGTATATCTTTAGTGGCATTGAAAGCTGCTTGAGCTGATGGAGTAGATATAGCAAATATTAAATCTTTCTTGTCAGATGAAAATTTACTTGCAATACTTTGTGTAGTAGGCATATCATTTTGAGCATTTTGGAAGTCTATATCAATATTTTCTCCATCTTTAAATCCATTCTTTTCTAATGCTTTTACAAATCCTGCCTTAGTAGCATCTAATGCTGGATGTTCAACCAATTGAGTTATTCCAATTTTTTTAACTTCTTTATTTTTAGAAGCACTTTCTTGTTTTGAATTACCAGAATCTCCACCTTGTGAACATCCTGTAAGCATAGACACACTAAGTGCACCAGCTAAAACTAAACTTGCCAATCTTTTTTTATTAATCATTTTTATATCCCCCTCAAGAATTTTATTGTTATATATGTTCATATATTCATATGAATTATTGTAAAGTTAGCATAATTATTATATTTTTGAGCTTATTTTAGAAATAAACTAAACTTAAATTAATATAATAGATATATTTTAAACGGCATATTCGAATTTTTCTAAGATTTCCTCAACTGTTAATTGCTCTTTTTCTTTACCCTTTACATCTAATACAACTTCACCTTTATGAAGCATTATTAATCTATCTCCATATTGAAGAGCATGTTTTAAGTTGTGAGTTACCATAAGTGTAGTTATATTTTTTTCTCTTACAATCTTATTAGTCAACTCAATTACTTCGTTTGATGTTTTTGGGTCAAGTGCCGCTGTATGTTCATCAAGTAATAAGACAGAAGGATTTGTCAAGCATGACATAATTAGTGATAGTGATTGTCTTTGACCTCCTGATAAAAACTGTACTTGAACATCAAGATATTTTTTTAAATCAAGAGACACTCCTTCTAATAAATTTTCTAAGAAATCTCTTTTGTAACGAAGACATTTTCTTAGGTTTAATAATTTACCTTTATTAAGAGCTAAAGATAAGTTTTCTCTAACTGTCATAGAAGGACAAGTTCCAAGGCTTGGGTCTTGAAAAACTCGACTTACTATTTGAGTTCTTCTGTGTTCTGCTAGGTTAGACAAGTTGTGTTTATTTAACAATACTTGACCAGAAGATTCTTTTATAAGTCCAGATATTATGTTTAGTAAAGTAGACTTACCAGTTCCATTACTACCTATGATACTTACAAATTCACCATCTTCTATATCAATTGATAAATTTTCAAATATAGTATTAGGTTGACCGTATGGATTAGGGAAACTTTTTGAAAGATTTTTAATTTGTAACATCTATAACACCTCTTTTTTCTGATTTATTTTTGGTACTAGCTTTGTGGTTGTTTTTTTTTAGTGAAATATTTAAGTTACCAGTAGCTAAGAAAGCAATTATAACTATTGCAGTTATAAGTTTTAAGTCGGTTGATAACATTCCTAAACTCATTGCAAAGTATATAGTGAATTGGTATATAAAAGAGCCAACGATTATTGCAGTAGTATCTTTAATAAAAGTGAATTTTTTAAATAAAGTAATACCAATTATTATAGATGCAATTCCAAGAACCAAAGTTCCTATACCCATATTTACATCTGAGAATCCTAAGAACTGAGCCATAAGGCTACCAGATAAAGCTATAAGTCCATTTGAAATCATAAGTCCTAGTATCTTTATAGAGCCGATATTTATACCCAAAGATTTAATCATTTGAGAGTTATCACCAACACCTTTTAAAGTGTATCCAAGACCTGTTTTTAAGAATAAGTCTAAGAAGACTTTACAAATAAAAACGAATACTAAGGCTAAAACTATAGGAGATACCTCTCCATTGAATAAGTGCTTGAAACTAAATAGAGGGATGTTTGATTTTCCCATTATTCTTAAATTGATAGAGTATAGCATTCCCATAACTAAAATACCAGAAAGTAAGTTGGAAATCTTAAACTTAATGTGAAGAATTCCAGTAACAAGACCAGCAGTGCAACCACATAAGATAGCCATTAGTGTTGCCATTACAGGGGAAATACCATTAGTAAGAGAAAATGCTACGATAGAAGCACCCATTGTGTAACTACCATCAGCAGACATATCTGGAAAATCTAAGATTTTGTAAGTTATATAAACCCCCAATGCCATAATCGATAAAATTAAACTTTGCGTCATTACAGATATAATACCTGACATAAATAAAACACTCCTTTGAAAATATTTTTATAATTTTAATTATTTGCTAATTTTGTGTATAAAAAAACCACATAGTATACAAAACTATGTGGTGAAAAACACGAATAAGCCACATAGTTTAATCTATGTGGCTCTTATATAGTTAAATGAAAACTCTATAAACAATATAGCCAACATAGATACAATCCCAAAATTTTACTAGTCTTAAGGGGCCTGTATCTATGTTAAAACGTAGGTACAAACCCTAAAAATAGTGGCTATAATAATAATAATATTTTTTATTGTTTAATAAAGTATTCATAATTATCTCTCCCTTTTAATATTTTAATTAGTCAGAAAATTATATGTATTCTCGACTTGTTATAAATTATAAATTATACAATAATAAAAGTCAACTGCTAAATTTAATTAAAATACTAAATAATGTATACTTATATAACTTTCAAATTAATGTGATATTTGGAAAAAACGTTATCCTAATGTTTTGTTGACATGGAAAAATTGTGAAAATATTTACTAAATATAGAGTCTATATGCACATAAATTCATACTATTTTATAAAAAAAAGCTGTCTAAAGAATATTAAAATCCTTTTGGACAGCTCAAGTTGTGATTAGAAAGTTATATAACTTTCATAATCAGTCGTCAGTATAGACGACTTTTATGGAAAATGAATAACTTTATATGCAATATTTGAATTGCTGAAATAAGCACAATTTTCAAAGGGTTAGGGTGGATAAGAGTACTTATTATATAAAGTTTTCATATTACCTACTTTGTTAAATTTAATAAGTATTATTCTGCAGATTTTGTATTTTCATCTGACTTTATATACTTTATATTATCGGCTGATAACTTTTGCATGTCAAGTGCTTTTAGTGTATCTTCATTAATTATTATTTCAGTTTCATCTAACATAGTAACTGGGATATCTCCAATAGATTTCCCTTCTAATACTTCAATAGCAAGTTCTCCAGCCTTATATCCTAGCTTTTCATAGTCTATTCCACAACAAGCTAAAGCACCAGAAGATACAGAACCTTCTTCAGAAGCTATTATAGGAATTTTGTTCTCATTAGCAACTTTAGCAACTATTGGCATAGAAGAAACTATTAAATTGTCAGTAGGAACATATAAGACATCTATCTTACCAACTAAGCTAGAAATAGCTTGATTAACTTCACTTGAAGAGCTGATTCCTTTTTCAACAACTTCATAATTATTTTTCTTAGCGTAATCATGTAGAGAATCAACTTGGATTTTTGAATTAACTTCACTAGTATTGTATATAACACCTATTCTTTTTGCTTTTGGAGTTAATGTTTTAACTAATTCCAATGTTTTATCAATAGAAAGGTAGTCTGATGTACCAGAAACATTCCCGCCTGGCTTTTCAATAGATTTAACAAGTCCAGCTTCTATAGGGTCTGTAACAGCAGTCATAATTATAGGTATATCTTTAGTAGCATTATAAGCTGCCTGAGCAGATGGAGTAGATATAGCATATATCAAATCTTTTTTATCAGATACGAATTTACTTGCAATACTTTGTGTAGTAGGCATATCGTTTTGTGCATTTTGGAAGTCTATTTTTATATTATCTCCATCCTTATAGCCTTTGTCTTCAAGTGCTTTTATGAATCCTTTTTTTGCTTTATCTAGAGATGGATGTTCTACTAATTGAGTTATACCTATATTTTTTTGTTTTTTGTTATCTGCTTTATCCTTTTCGTTTGAAGTACTAGAGCCATCATTTTGAGAACAACCAGTAAGCATTGATACACCAAGTACTCCTGCTATAATTAAACTTAATATTTTTTTACTTTTTATCATTTTATTTTCCTCCCTCAAATTTAATAATTATATTTGTTCATATATTCATATAAAAGATTATAAGTATACTTGATTAAGACTAAGTTTTTTATTTTTTAAACTGCATATTCGAATTTTTCTAAGATTTCTTCAACTGTTAATTGTTCTTTTTCCTTATCTCTTACATCTAAAACAACTTCGCCTTTATGAAGCATTATCAATCTATCACCATATTGAAGAGCATGCTTTAAGTTGTGAGTTACCATAAGTGTAGTTATATTTTTTTCTCTTACTATCTTGTCTGTTAGCCCTATAACTTCATTTGATGTTTTAGGGTCAAGTGCTGCTGTATGTTCATCTAACAGAAGAACTTTAGGATTTGCTAGACTAGACATAATTAATGATAGTGACTGTCTTTGACCTCCTGAAAGATATTGTACTTTGATATCTAAATATTTTTTTAAGTCTAAAGAAATTCCTTCAAGTAAGTGTTCTAAGTCATTCGTTTTATGACGAAGACACTTTCTTAGGTTTAATAATTTACCTTTATTAAGAGCTAAAGATAAGTTTTCTCTAACTGTCATAGAAGGACAAGTTCCAAGGCTTGGGTCTTGAAAAACTCTACTTACTATCTGAGTCCTTTTGTATTCTGCTAAATTTGTTATAGCAGTATTATCTAAAGTAATTTCTCCAGAAGATTCTTTTATAAGTCCAGATATTATGTTTAGTAAAGTAGACTTACCAGTCCCATTACTACCTATGATACTTACAAATTCACCATCTTCTATATCAATTGATAAATTTTCAAATATAGTATTAGGTTGACCATACGGATTAGGGAAACTTTTTGAAAGATTTTTAATTTGTAACATCTATAACACCTCTTTTTTCTGATTTATTTTTGGTACTAGCTTTGTGGTTGTTTTTTTTTAGTGAAATATTTAAGTTACCAGTAGCTAAGAAAGCAATTATAACTATTGCAGTTATAAGTTTTAAGTCGGTTGATAACATTCCTAAACTCATTGCAAAGTATATAGTGAATTGGTATATAAAAGAGCCAACGATTATTGCAGTAGTATCTTTAATAAAAGTGAATTTCTTAAATAAAGTAATACCAATTATTATAGATGCAATTCCAAGAACCAAAGTTCCTATACCCATATTTACATCTGAGAATCCTAAGAACTGAGCCATAAGGCTACCAGATAAAGCTATAAGTCCATTTGAAATCATAAGTCCTAGTATCTTTATAGAGCCGATATTTATACCCAAAGATTTAATCATTTGAGAGTTATCACCAACACCTTTTAAAGTGTATCCAAGACCTGTTTTTAAGAATAAGTCTAAGAAGACTTTACAAATAAAAACGAATACTAAGGCTAAAACTATAGGAGATATTTCTCCGTTGAATAAGTGCTTGAAACTGAATAGAGGGATGTTTGATTTTCCCATTATTCTTAAATTGATAGAGTATAGCATTCCCATAACTAAAATACCAGAAAGTAAGTTAGAAATCTTAAACTTAATGTGAAGAATTCCAGTAACAAGACCAGCAGTGCAACCACATAAGATAGCCATTAGTGTTGCCATTACAGGGGAAATACCATTAGTAAGAGAAAATGCTACGATAGAAGCACCCATTGTGTAACTACCATCAGCAGACATATCTGGAAAATCTAAGATTTTGTAAGTTATATAAACCCCCAGTGCCATAATCGATAAAATTAAACTTTGCGTCATTACAGATATAATACCTGACATAAATAAAACACCCCTTTGAAAATATTTTTTAAATAATTTTTTAAATTTAATTTTAAAATTGAATTTTAATATAAAAAAACCACACAGTATATATAACTGTATGGCAAAAACACGAATGAGCCACACAGTATAATCCATGTGGCTCTATATTATGATGATAAAATAAAAACTTTAACAACAATTACTATAGCCAACACAGATACAATCCTTAAAAATCATAATCCTAAGGGGTTTGTATCTATGTCATGACAATTTGTCTTAACTTAGCTACAAACCCTAACTAAATTGGCTATTAAAAAATCGTACTTGTTTGTTTAATAAAGTCTTCATGTTTATCTCTCCTTTTAATTTAATAATTTTGAAAATTTTGTTTTCTATTTTGTATAGTAATTAGTTTAATACAGTAAAAAATAAAAGTCAACTATAAATTTAAGAAAATCATTAAATTATCAGAAAATTTGATTTAAATAAAAAAAATTTTATGTGTGGAATATAGCAATATTCTTAATTATTATTTTCTAAATAAAAATAAAAAATATTTGGATGATTAGTTCAAATAGGCTTTAAACCAACATAATAACTCAAATTATGTGATATAATAAAATTAAATAATTATTTTAATTCAAAATTTTTTGTTATTTTAGATTACTTTAAAATTTTAGTTTTAGTAATTTTATTATGATATTAAAAAGACTTCAATAGATATTTATCTGTGAATATTTAGGAAGTCTTTAACTTTATAGGAGTGATGATTTATGCTGATAGGTACATCTGATTTAAGTAAAAATGTTGATGCTGCATGTGTGACAGAGTTGGGAATCCCAATGATTGTATTAATGGAAAATGCCGTGATATCTGCAATGAAAAATATGGATATAGATATATATAATAGCTATGTGGTTGTATGTGGTGTTGGTAATAATGGTGGAGATGGTCTTGGGATAGCAAGACATTTAAATACAAAAGGAAAAGATGTAGAAGTATTTTTAATAGGAAATCTTGAAAAGTTAAGTGAATGCTCTAAAATAAACTACAATATACTTTTAAATATGGGTATTAATATTATAAATATTAATAAAAGTGATTTAATTGAAAAAGATGATGAAAATATAAATAAAAATAAAGTTGATAAAATTATTAAGAATGAAAAGGAAAATATTATAAAAAATAAAAATTTAACAATGCTTAAAGAAGCAATATCTAAAAGTGATGTTGTAGTAGATGCTATATTTGGGACTGGATTAAAAAGAGATATAACTGGTATTTTTAAAGAAGTAATCGACATGGTAAATGATAATAGTAAAAAGACATATTCTATAGATGTTCCATCTGGTATAAATAGTGATAAAGGAAATGTGTTAGGAACTTGTATTAAAGCAAATAAGACAATTAGTTTTGAGTTTTATAAAAGAGGTTTTTTAAACTATGACACTAGTTCACTTATAGGTAATGTAATTGTAGAAAAAATAGGTGTTCCAGATTTTATTACAAAAAAATACCATGAAGACGAGTTCATAACTGATGAGAATTTTGTGAAAAATAATATTAGAATAAGAGATGTACATGGTTTTAAAAGTGATTTTGGAAAAGTATCTATAGTTGCAGGTTCAAAAGGATTTTATGGTGCAAGTTTTATAGCAACTGAATCTGCTGTTAAGAGTGGAAGTGGACTTGTAACATTGATTAGTGAAGAAGATGTACAAAACAAGGCATCTATTAGGCTTACAGAAGCAATGACTGTAAATTTTGAAGAAGAAAGATTGAATAAAATATTAAGTTCTAGTAATGCAATTGGTTTTGGTCCAGGAATGGGAGATAATCATCAGACATTTGATAAATTGCTCAAAACAGTGGAAGGTTCTAATTGTCCAATTGTATTAGATGCTGACGGATTAAATGTTATGAAAGATAGATGTTATAGATTTTTAGAGTGGGAAAATAAATTCGTGATTACACCTCATCTGGGAGAAATGGCCAGGTTGACAGGAGACTCAATTGGGTATATAAGAGAACATAGGGTAGATGTAGCAAAAGAATTTGCTCAAAAATATAATGTAGTTGTACTTTTAAAAGGTTATCAAACTGTCATAACAGATGGCAAAAAAACATATATAAATCCTACAGGAAACAGTTGTATGGCAACTGGAGGAATGGGAGACTGTCTTCTTGGCATGATTACTTCATTTATAGGTCAAGGTGTGGATGTATTTGAAGCTACAGTCATGGGAGCGTATATACATGGTTATATAGGAGATAAATTAAGCAAGAAAATGTATACAGTAACTGCAACGGATTTAATAAGTAACATTTCGTTAACAATGAAGGAGTTTTTGCTTATCTAGTGAATGATATTTGATACTACTTTGTAACAACTTTAACAAAGTATGTTGATATAATACTATTAAATTAATTTAAAATTAATTTATTTTATTCGTTTATGGTTTAAATTTACATTTAAAAGCATTGTATAAACATAATATTTATATAGGGTTCTATAATTCATATGAAAAGAGGGAAGATAGTATGAAATTAATATGGTTGATAGTAGCAATCTTATTTGGAATAGCAGAAATGTTGACACCAAGTTTAACTCTGATATGGTTTAGTGTAGGAGCTGTAGTACTTATATTTTTAAGTAGCTTTGTAGAGAGTATATTCTTACAAATTCTAATTTTTGCAGTAATCTCTATAACTATGTTGGTTGTAGCTACTAAAAAAATAGTAAAGAAAGATAAAGGTTATAAGTCTAACACTAATTTACAAGCGATGATGTCTAAAAAAGGTGTTGTTACAGAAGAGATTTCTCCAAATAGCACAGGTTTAGTTGTAGTTGAACATGAAACATGGACTGCTATTTCTATAGATGGTGAAAAGATAGAAAAAGATTCTACAGTAGAAGTATTGAAAATAGAAGGGGTAAAACTAGTTGTTAAAAAAGTAAACTCTACAACTAGTGTGACAAATCAATAGAATAAAGGAGGATTTATAGTATGGGTATTAAAATTGTTTTAAGTATTGTATTAATAGTAGTAGTTGTAGCAATAAGTTTAACTTGTATAAGAGTTATAAAACAATCTAAAGTAGGTATAATAATGAGACTTGGAAAGTTTCAGAAAGTAGCTGATACAGGTGTACATTTCTTAATACCATTTTTAGATCAGATGGCATATGTAATTGATTTGAGAGAAATTGTAATAGATTTCCCACCTCAACCAGTTATAACTAAGGATAATGTAACTATGCAGATTGATACAGTTGTATATTATAAAGTTACAGACCCAGTTAGATATGTGTTTGAAATAGCAAATCCAATAGCTGCTATTGAAAACTTAACAGCTACAACATTAAGAAATATAATTGGTGAACTTGATTTAGATGAAACATTAACATCAAGAGATATAATAAATGTAAAAATGAGAACTATCCTAGATGAAGCAACAGATAAATGGGGAATAAAAGTAAATAGAGTAGAGTTAAAGAATATAATGCCTCCTCATGATATTCAAGTTGCGATGGAAAAACAAATGAGAGCAGAAAGAGAAAGAAGAGAAGCGATACTTCAAGCAGAAGGTAACAAATCAGCTGCGATATTACAAGCAGAAGGAGAAAAACAATCTGCTATACTAACAGCAGAAGCTAGAAAAGAAGCTATGGTACGTGTAGCAGAAGGAGAAAAAGAATCTGCTATCTTGGTTGCAGAAGGTGAAGCTGAAGCTATAAGACAAACAGCTATTGCTAAAGCACAAGGTGAAGCTGAAATGATAAAAAGAACTCAAGTTGCAACAGCAGAAGGTTTAAAATTAGTATTTTCAGCAATGAAAGAGTCTGATATTGACAATAATATTTTAGCATTAAAATCTATGGAAGCACTTGAAAAAATGGCTGAAGGTAAGTCAACAAAACTAGTTTTACCTTCAGAAGCAGTTAACTTCTTAGGAACATTTAAAGGAATAAAAGAAGTTATGAGTGATGATAACAAAGATATGTTAGATGTAAAAGAAGTTTTAGATAATAATGATTCATTAAAAAAATAAAAGAGTTTTGTTATCACAGGAAGGAAATGGAAATTAAAGGTCGAATTAATTAAATATAGTATAAAAATGCACGTTGAAAAGAAGAAGACTTATAGCTTTTTAAGTCTTCTTCTTTGTTTTTATTTAAAAAATAATATTATAAAAATAAATTAACAGAATTTTTATACAATTTATTCTTTACTAATATAAAAAGTGTTATATAATAATATATAAAACATGTAGGTAATGAGAATGATTTTAATTAATCTATTTATATCATTAGCACACATAATTATAAAAATAGCAACATTACTATTAATAAAACTAATAACCTAATTGTAACTTTATAATTTACTGTTTAGATGATGTCAAAAAAGTGTTAATGAAAAAAAGGTTAACTATTGATTATTTAAAATTTTTTAGATAATTATTTAACAAATTTATAATTATATTTTATTATCATGCATTTAATAAATAAAAAAATAAGTATATCTATTATGGTATAAAATATTCATAAAAAATGTTTCTTATATTTGTTAAATAAAATTTGTATTATTTTTTAACTGAGAATTGAATATTAATAAATACTATGGTGTTTATGGAAAATAATGTATACGTCAACAAGTATATTATGGGGTATACATTATATCAATTGTATAGTTGATATTATTTTATTTTTATTAAAGTATCATTTGAGCAAAATTTATACACAACATTTATTGACTGATAGAGTTTATAAAAGTAAAAATGCAATTATAAATATTAATTACTAGATGAGGGGAGTGTCATTAAATGAAAAAAGAGATGTTAGCTATGATTTTGGCAGGAGGGCAAGGTTCAAGGCTAGGCGTTTTTACAAAAAGAATTGCCAAACCAGCAGTGTCATTTGGAGGCAAGTATAGAATTATCGATTTTGTGTTAAGTAATTGTTCAAACTCTGGTATCGATACAGTCGGTGTTTTAACTCAATATAGACCGTTGATATTAAATTCACATATAGGTATGGGAAGTCATTGGGATTTGGACAGAATAAATGGTGGTGTATATGTTTTGCAACCATTTATGAATGAAAAAGAAGGTAATTGGTATAATGGTACAGCACATGCAATATATCAAAATATGGATTTTGTAGATACTTATAATCCAGAATATGTATTAATACTATCAGGTGACCATATATATAAAATGGATTATAGTAAGATGTTAAAATTTCATAAAGAAAAAGGCTCTAAAGCCACAATAGCAGTAATTGAAGTCCCTTGGGATGAGGCTTCTAGATTTGGAATAATGAATACAAATGAAGATTCAAGTATCTATGAATTTGAAGAAAAACCAAGTGAACCAAAGAGTAATTTAGCATCTATGGGAGTATACATATTTGATTGGAAGATGTTGAGAAGTTATTTTAAAGAAGCAGAAAAAAATTCAGAAGTAAATTATGATGATTTTGGAAAGAATTTAATACCTAAAATGTTAGAAGATAATGTTGGAATGTATGCTTATCCATTTAAAGGTTATTGGAGAGATGTAGGAACTATACAAAGTTTATGGGATGCTAATATGGATATAATAAAATCTCCAGAAACTCTTGATTTAGCAGACCCTAAATGGAAAATATATACAAATACTATGGCAATGCCTCCACAATATATAGGTAAAAATGCAAATGTTCATAGATCAATGATAGCAGATGGTTGTAGGATTTTAGGTGAAGTTGGTAATTCTGTATTATCACATGGAGTTGTTGTTGGTAAAGGAAGTAAGGTAATTGATTCAGTAATAATGCCAAATGTTGTAATAGGTGAAAATGTAACTATAGAAAAAGCTATGATAGGTGAGTGTGCAACAATAAATGATAATGTCCAGATAAAAAATGTAAATAATGAAATAAATGTAGTTTCTGAATACGAAAATATTGAACCTAGATGCGTATTAATAGAAGGAGGTCTTTAAGATGAGAAATGAATGTTTAGGCATAATAAATTTAAACAAAAAAGGAGACCCAGCAATAAACAAGCTTAACTATGGAAGGCCAATAGCATCTACGCCAGTAGCTGGAAGATATAGAATAATAGATTTTGCTTTATCTAATATGATAAATTCAGGAATCACTAAAGTTGGAATATTCGCAAAGGAAAAATACAGATCATTGACAGACCATATAGGCAGTGGAAAAGATTGGGATTTAAGTAGAAAAAAAGGTGGCTTATCAATTTTTAGTCCAGAAAATACTAAGTATAGAAATACTTATTCACATAGAGAAGGTGATATATACACTATCTTAGCTAATCTAGATTATATAGAAAAGAGTGAAGAAGAATATATTTTAATAGCACCTAGTTATATGCTATGCAACTTGGATTATTCTAAAGCATTGGAGTATCATAAAAAATCTCATAATGATATAACTATAATATATAAAAATGTAAATAATGCAAATAAAGATTTTGCTGGTAATTTAACTTTGAATTTGGATAGTAACAATAGAGTAATAAATGTTGGAAATAATTTAGGTAAATTCCCTAGAGCTAATATATGTATGGAAACTTATATTATGAAACGTGAAGATTTTGTAGAGTGTATATATAATATTGTAAATAAAGGCAATTATTGTTATCTAGAAGAATTCATTATTGAAGAAGCAGAAAATATGAAAGTAGGAGCTTATGAGTATACAGGATATCTGAAATGTGTAAATTCTGTCGAATCTTATTTTGAAATGAGTAAAGATTTATTAAATTTAGAAATTGCTGATGAATTATTATATTCTGAAAGAAAGATATTTACAAAAGAAAAGAATGAATCGCCTACAATTTATACAGATAGTGCCAAGGTAGAAAATAGCTTTATAGCATCAGGTTGTCTAATTGAAGGTACTGTAAAAGATAGTATCATATTTAGAAAGGTCAATGTTGAAAAAGGAACAGTTATAGAGAACTCAATAGTAATGCAAAATTGTGTAATAAAATCAAATGCAAAATTATATAATGCAATATTAGATAAAAATACAAATATATCAAATGGAAAAGAATTAAGAGGAGATGAAAAATATCCTCTTGTAGTAGAAAAGAATACAAACATATAAATATATTTTTTAGAAGGGGGAATGACTAGTGAAGGTTTTTTATGTAACAGCAGAGTGTTGGCCCTTTGCAAAAACTGGAGGATTAGGGGATGTATCTTATGCATTACCTAAAGAATTAAAAAAAGAAGGCGTAGATGTAAGGGTTATAATGCCTAAATATTCAACTATACCAAGTTATTTAAAAGATCAACTAAAAGAGATAGCTGTGTTTAGTGTACGTGTTGGATGGAGAAATCAATATTGTGGACTTTTAGAAATGGAATTGGATGGAGTCAAATTTTACTTTATAGATAATGAATTTTATTTTAGAAGAGAAGACGAAAGAAAGAGTATATATGGATATGGAGATGATGCAGAAAGGTATACTTTCTTTACAGATGCTGTTTTAGAAGCTATAAGTAGAATTGATTTTTATCCAGATGTAATACATATAAATGATTGGCATACAGGAATGTTACCATTGATTTTAAAAGAGAGATATGCAACCCTTGAGGGGTATAAAAATATAAAAACTATGTATACTATACATAATCTGCAATATCAAGGTGTGTTTGATAAATTTGTTTTAGATGATATATTGGACTTACCTCAAAAATACTTTGATAATGGGGATATAGAATATTATGGCTCAATAAATTTTATGAAAGCTGGAATAAATTTTGCAGATAAAATTATAACTGTTAGTCCTACTTATGCAAATGAAATACAAACATCATTTTATGGTGAACAATTGGATGGTTTGCTTAGAAAAGAATCAGGAAAATTAAAAGGAATATTAAATGGTATAGACTATGACTTAAATGACCCTGCAAAAGATGAAGATATATTTGTTCATTATGATGTAGAGTCTATTGATAAGAAGATAGAAAATAAATTGAGACTACAAGACCTTTTAGGGTTGAAAAAAGATTCATCTATTCCATTAATAGGGATAGTTTCAAGATTAGTTTCTCAAAAAGGATTTGATTTAATAGCGTATATGATGCCTGAACTTATGAGAGAAGATTTACAAATTGTTGTTTTAGGAACAGGAGAACATCAATATCAATCAATGTTCAATTATTATGATTCTAATTTTTCTGATAAAGTATCAGCTAGAATTACTTTTAATACATCGTTGGCTCAACAGATATATGCTGCAAGTGATATATTCTTAATGCCATCATTATTTGAGCCTTGTGGTATAGGACAAATGTTAGCTATGAGATATGGTTCTTTGCCAATAGTTAGAGAGACTGGAGGGCTTAAGGATACTGTAATGCCTTACAATAAATTTACTGGTGAAGGCAATGGATTTAGTTTTAAAAATTACAATGCTCATGAGATGTTTTTCTGTTTGAAAAATGCAATCAAAGTATTTAAAGATAAAGAAGAATGGACTAAATTAGTTGAAAATGCAATGAAAACAGATAATAGTTGGAAAAAATCAGCTAAGGAGTATATAGAAACATATAGAGACATATGTGATTAAAGGAGTGGTTTTTTTGGTAACAATAAGCAAAAAAAAATTCAAGCAAAAATTTGAAGTGAAAATGTATAGCTTATATGCACAGTCTATCAAGGAAGCTACTAATGAACAATTGTTGAACGTATTATGTAGTTTATTGAAAGATGAAATAGCAAAAAAGTGGGTTGCAACAAAGTTAGACAAGAAAAAGGAAGTTTATTATTTTAGTCTTGAATTTTTAATAGGAAGACAATTAAAATCAAACTTACTAAATTTGAATATTGAAGAAGAAGTTAGAGAAGGCTTATCTGAATTAGGAATTAACTTGGATGATTTAGTTGAAGCTGAAGTAGACCCAGCCTTAGGAAATGGAGGTCTTGGTAGATTAGCTGCTTGCTTTTTAGATTCTATGGCATCCTTGAATATAAGTGGTCAAGGGTATGGAATAAGATATAAATACGGTTTGTTTGAACAAAAATTTGTGAATGGTTATCAGGTAGAAGTACCTGATAACTGGCTTACAGAAGGACGATATGCTTGGGAAACTGTAAGGCCAAATGAAGCAGCAATGGTGAAGTTTGGTGGAGAGGTAGAATTAGTTAAGGAAGGTAGTCATTTAAAAGTAATGCATAAGAACTACCTTCCTGTAATGGCAATGCCTTATGATATCCCAATAATTGGGTATCAAAATCAATGTATAAATACTTTAAGATTGTTTAAAAGTGAGATACCAAAGAGAGATTTTGGTGAACTTACTTCAAACGCTCTAAATTATTCTGGTAGCTATGAAGAGGCTTTAAAACATAAGTATTATACTGAGGAAATATCACAGGTACTATATCCAGATGATTCAAATTATGCAGGAAAGTTATTGAGATTAAAACAAGAATACTTTTTTGTAAGTGCAGGGATACAAGATATAATAAGAAAATATAAAAAGAACAAACTGGATATTAGCAATTTATGTGATAAGGTAGCAATTCATATAAATGATACACACCCTACCTTATGTATACCAGAACTTATGAGAATTCTGCTTGATGAAGAAAACTTATCTTGGGATGAGGCATGGGAAATAACTAAAAAAACAGTATCTTATACTAATCATACTATAATGTCAGAAGCAATGGAAAAATGGCCTGTAGGTATGATGAAAGAGCTATTACCAAGAATTTATATGATAATAGAAGAAATAAATAGAAGATATGTAGAGGAATTAAATAATAAAGGATATGACCAAGATAGAATAAATAGAATGAGTATAATAAGCTGGGATAACATCAACATGGCAAATTTATGTATTGTTACAAGTCACAGTGTAAATGGAGTTGCTAAGCTTCATACTCAAATTCTTAAAACAGAGGTATTGAAAGATTTCTACCAAGATGAGCCAAATAAATTTAATAATAAGACTAATGGAATTGCACATAGGCGATGGCTTATAAGTTCAAATCCTGAACTTAGCAATTTAATTACAGATTTAATTGGTGATTCATGGAAGAAAGATACTTTACAGTTAAAGAATATTGAAAAATTTAAAAATGATTCTTCTGTTTTACAGAGACTTGATGATATAAAATACAATAATAAAGCAAATTTAGCAAAACTTATAAAAGATAAATACGATTTAAATATCGACCCAAATTCAATATTTGATGTTCAAGTTAAGAGATTACATGCTTATAAGAGACAGTTGTTGAATATATTTAATGTACTTCATATGTATCATGAGTTACTTGATAATCCTAATTTAAATATTGACCCGAGAACTTTTATATTTGGTGCAAAAGCTGCACCAGGATATTATTTAGCTAAATGTATAATCAAATTTATAAATTCTGTTGCAAGTACTATAAACAATGATGTCAGAGTAAGGGACAAGTTAAAAGTAGTGTTTTTAGAGAATTATGGAGTATCATTAGCAGAGATAATAATACCAGCAGCAAATGTTAGTGAACAAATATCAACTACAACAAAGGAAGCATCAGGAACAAGTAATATGAAGTTTATGATGAATGGTGCTATAACTTTGGCTACACTAGATGGCGCAAATGTAGAGATATGTGAACAAGTAGGAAAAGAAAACATGTTTTTATTTGGACTTAGTGCAGAGCAAGTGTTGAATTATAATAAGTATGGTGGATATTCTTCACTTGACTTATACCATTCTAATATGAATATAAAAAGGGTAGTAGATGATTTAATAAATGGATTTATTCCTAATCTAGGTGAAGAAGGAAGAAGTATCTATAATTCACTTACCACTTACAATGATGAATATTTTGTATTGAGAGATTTTGAGAATTATGGTGAAGCTCAAGCTGATATAAACAGGTTATATAGAGATAAAGAAAAATGGAATACAATGTCTTTAGTTAATATAGCTAACTCAGGATTTTTCTCCTCAGATAGAACAATTTCTGAATATGCAAAAGACATTTGGTTTAAAAGGGTGTGATTAGATGCAAGATATAATAGAATATAACTCTTGGGATAAAAATTTTAAGGCTCCATTTGGAGCTTTAAAATTTGATGAGGGATTGACTATTTATGTTAAAGTAAATGAAGGATATAATGTCGATTCTATTTCCCTAGAAATAAATAAAGAAGAAGAAATGAGAACAATAACTTTAAATGAAGAATTAAGTAATGATAAACTTGGAAAGTGTTTCTGTTGCAAGATGGAAAACTTTGAAGAGACAGGTGTTTATTTTTATTATTTTAAAGTTGATGTTGAAGTGGATGGCAATAAAAAAACTGTATTTTATGGAAAGAATAGAGAAAATGGATATTCTTGTGAGTATGACTACAATGATATAAATAAATATCAAATCACTGTTTATAAAGATTTTAAAGTACCAACATGGTATAAAGAAGGAATACTTTATCATATATTTGTAGACCGATTTAATAATGGCAATCGAAATGGTAAAATTGATAATCCTAAAAAGAATAGCTTTATATATGGGAATTGGGAAGATATACCTATGTACATAAAAGACAGCAAAGGTGATATTATAAGGTGGGACTTCCATGGTGGTAATTTGAGAGGGATAATCAACAAACTTGGATATCTAAAAAAACTAGGAGTAAGTATACTATATTTAAGCCCTATATTTGAAGCATCTAGTAATCATAAGTATGATACAGGTGACTATAAAAAGATTGACCCAATGTTTGGAGATGAAGAGACATTTAAAGAGCTTATTAATAAAGCAAAAGAAAAAGATATGTCAATAGTATTAGATGGTGTTTTTAGCCATACTGGAGCAGATAGTAAATATTTTAATATGTATGGAAACTATAATAGCCTAGGAGCATATCAATCGAAAGAGTCTCCATATTATCCATGGTACATGTTTGAAGACTTTCCTCAAAAGTACAAAAGTTGGTGGGATGTTAAGACATTACCAAATATAAATGAACTAGAAGATAGCTATATGGACTATATAATATATGACAAAGATAGTGTTATAAATAAGTGGATAGATATGGGTGTTAAAGGTTGGAGGTTAGATGTTGCAGATGAACTACCAACTAAGTTTATAAGAGAGTTAAAAAAGGAACTAAAAAAAGCTGACGATGATTCAATTCTTATAGGAGAAGTCTGGGAAGATGCGTCAAATAAGATTAGTTATGGTCAAAGAAGAAGTTATCTATTGGGTGAAGAATTGGATTCTGTTATGGGGTATCCTTTTAGAAACAATATGTTTTCTTTTTTAAAAGGAGAAATTAAATCATATGAACTTTGCAATAGATATATGCAGATTAAGGAAAATTATCCAAAAGAATCATTTAAGTCTAATTTAAATTTAATTGGCACACATGATGTTACAAGAGCTAAAACTGAATTAAATTATGATGTGGATTTAGTGAAGCTTGCAGTAGCTGTACAGATGACCTTTGAAGGTGTACCATATATATACTATGGAGATGAAGCAGGTCTTTGTGGAGGTGTTGACCCAGATAATAGAAGAACATATCCATGGAAAAATGAAGATGAAGATATGCTTAGTTTCTATAAGGATATTATAAAAATTAGAAATAAAAATACACTTTTAAGCTCAGGAGATACAGACTTTATATATACAGAAAATAATTCTGTGTTTGCTTTTATTAGGTTTAATGAAAATAATGATAGAGTATTAATTTTGGTAAATAGAAGTGAGAGTACTGAAAGAATATCATTAAATATAGATGGCAGTTTTATTGAAGAAATACCAATAAAGTATAGCCCTAAAAATGTAAATAATACTACACAAATTGAAAATAATGAATTGAGAATTGATTTAGAAGCAAAATCATTTGGCATTTTTAGAATAAATTAAATACTTGATTTAAAAAATAAAGAGAAAGTAAAAATGTAGAAAAAATTTTGATAAATCAAAACTTTTTCTACATTTTTTGTTTAAATTACTATAAGAATTTTAGTATTTCAAAATATTACAAACAAGTATAAAAAATATGATAATTGTGATATTATATAAATGAGTAAGGTAAAACTGAACCTCTCTACCAAAGTTGGCGGGAGATTTAACTTTTATAATCTTAATATGGAGGAACGTCTTATGAAGGTAGATCCACTTACAACTCAAGTATATGACTATATATCAAAAAAAATCCAAAATGGAGAGTATGAAGCTAATCAGAGAATTACTGAATCTGAGATTTGTAACTCTATAGGAGTTAGTAGAACACCAGCAAGGGAAGCACTAACTAGGTTGGCGGGTGAAAATTTACTAGAAAAGATACCTAATAAAGGATTTGTTGTAAAAGAATTTCAAGAAAAGGAAAAACTAGACACCTATTCTGTAATTGGAGTATTGGATGCTTTAGCAGGTTCTTCAGCAGTACAAAATTTAACTGAATCAGACTTAATAAAAATGGAAGAATTAACAGAAATGATGACTATATCTATAAAGTATAAAAATTACAGTAACTATTTAAAATTAAGTAATGAATTTCACGATATATACATAGCTAAATCAGAAAATCAAGTGTTAATAAATCTATTGAATTCTTTAAGATATAACTTTATGTCAAAGTCATATACTAGTAATAATGAAGATGAGTTATATAAAATGTTGACATACAGTAATAATCAACATATTGAAGTAGTAAAATTTATGAAAGAGAATGATTTAGAAAATGTTGAAAGAATTCTGAGGGAACATTGGAAAACGATACCTGTATCGGAGATGGAATAAAGAGGAGCTTTTATAAAGCTTCTCTTTATTTTTTATATATATTTATTTTTTTATATATATTTATTTTTTTGTTAATTATTAATAAAAAAAATATGAATAAAATTAATTAAAAATAAAATTAATTTTATGTTGCTGTTTGCATAAGAATATAGTATTATTTTAATGCAAAATATAAAGGGGGAGATTATATAAAAACATATTTTTCAATAGGTGAAGTATCTAAGCTTTTTGGATTATCAATAAAAACTCTGAGATACTATGATAAAATAGGTATACTAAAACCAGCATATGTAAATCAAGAAAATAAATATAGATATTATTCAAGAGAGCAGTTTATGAGTATAGATGTAATTAAGTACTGCAAGATTATGGGAATGACTCTTGAAGACATAAAAAAATTGATTGATTCAGATGGTTCAATAAAATCTATGTTGAATACAATTAATGAGCAGAAAAAAATGATAGAAAATAAAATAAAAGAATTGTCAGATGTAAAAAAATGTTTAAATGATATAGAATCTAATGTAAATGAATTATTGGAATATGGTTTAAATCAGGTATTTGTAAAATACAATAAAGAAAGAAAAGTAAGTGTTTATAAATGTGATTCAAAAGATGAAGTTGAGTTTGAGATGTATCTTAGACGTGTTATCTTACATGTTCAGGAAAAATACAACGATGTCTATCCTATAATCTCAGGTAGTATTTCTTATGAAAAAGTAATTAAAGAAGGAGATACATTATTATATGATAACATAGTTGATTTTACAAGGAGAGACAATTATGAAAATGAATATATTTTGCCAGAAGGAGAATATCTAACTATACTATATGATGATAATTGGAATAATGCTTATGATTATTATCAAAAAATAATAGATTATGCTAAGGATAACAATATAGAAATTGCTGGTGATTTTAATGAAATATGGATACTCTCTAGAGTAGACTCAGATTCAAAAGAAAAGACATTAGTTCAGTTAGAAATAAGAAAAAAATAGTATACAAAAAAACTTGACTCTCCCCTCAGAGGATATATTAATATTTTATATAGTGGAATAATAATTATCATAATAATATATAGAGGGGTGATTTATAATGATAAAAAAATTTTTAGAATATGCCATACCATCAGCTCTTGCCATGTTTGTATCATCATTTAATACTATATTAGATGGAATATTTTTGGGGAAAGGACTAGGTGATGCAGCACTTACAGCTGTTAGTATAGTGGTGCCTCTTGTTATGGTGTTTTTAGGGTTATCTAGTTTAATGGCAGTTGGAGGAGGAGCATTAGTATCAAAAAACTTTGGTTCTGGAGATGATGAAAGGGCTATAAATATATTTAGGCAAGTTATAAAAGTGTTAATATTGGGTAGTGTATCTCTTACAATATTTTGTATACTTTTTTCAAATCATATTGTTAGATTTATGGGAGCAACTGAAAGCTTGGTTGGATTATCTGCGGAGTACTTAACCTTTTATGCTGTTTTTTGTCTTCCAAATTTACTAGGACTTGTTTTCTGTAGCTTTTTAAGAAATGATGGAAGACCAAAACTTGCAATGATAGCAACTTTGTCAGGGACAATTTTTCATATAGCTTTGAATTATATATTTATATTTAAACTTGGATTTGGTATAAAGAGTGCAGCAATTGCAAGTGGATTAGGTCAGTTATCAACACTAATGATAATGCTACCTCATTTTGTATTTAAGAAAGGTAAATTGTCCTTTGGAACAGCTAAAATAGAAAAAGATGTTTTGAAAGAATTGTTTGCAATAGGATTCCCTTCATTTTTTGCAGAGTGCGCTTTTTCAATAATAATACTTGCACATAATATAGTTTTAACAAGAGTGGTTGGAGATGTAGGTCTTTCAGCTTATGCTGTAGTGAACTATATAACTACAAATATTTATAATCTTCTAATGGGAATAACTTTGGGTGTTCAGCCACTTATAAGCTATAATTTTGGTTCTAAAGAGACTAATAAAATGTTAAGTTATTATAGTATGGCAACGAAGATGAGTATTTTTGTGTCTGTAATATTTACAATAGTGTGCTTCTTGTTTGGAAGAGAGATTATAAAAATATTTACAAGTGATGAAGAGATTATTTTAATGGCATACGTTGCACTTAATATGGCTAATATAGCTTACCTTATGATTGGAAAAAATTTAACAACAACTATGTATTATCAAGCAATAGAAATGCCAATACATTCTAATGTTATAGGGGCTTTGCGTTCAATTTTACTTTTACCTATTATATTGATTATTTTTTCTAAGTTATTTGGAGCAAATGGAATATGGGTAAGTATGGCTATTTCAGAGCTTTTAACAGTTTTGATTATGAGTAAAGCAGTGAATATAAAGGAATGCACAAAAAATGCTATAAGTTTATAGCTTTTAATATTATAAATTATATAAGTAAGAGTTGTCTTAAAGCTGACCTTTTTAATCAAGTTTCAAGTTCAACTCTTTTATATTTTTTATAAAAATTTTCCTCATTCATACAACACTCAACAGGAATGTATTATCTGATGATATATTTAAAGATAAGTATAGGTATCTTTTTTCTTAAATATATAAAATACTGCCACAATGAATCCAAGAACTTCTGCTACAGGAACTGCCATCCAAACACCAAATTCTCCAAATATATTAGGAAGAATAAGAATAGCACCTACAATAAAAATGAAAGTTCTTGAAAATGATATAATAGCTGAGGTCTTTCCGTCTGAAAATGCGGTAAACATTGCAGAAGTAAAAACTCCTAATCCCATAACAATAAAAGATAGAGAGTAAATAGAAAATCCATGAAGTGTAATATCATAAACACTACTATTTACTGGAGTGAAAATTGTGATTGCTTCTGTTACTGTCAAATGAATCAAAAAGTTTGTTAATACTGTACTTATAAGCAAAAAAATAATACTGTTTTTAAATATACTCTGTAACTGCTCTTTGTCATCATTTCCATATTTGAAACTTATGACAGGTGCAATTCCATTAGAATATCCAAAATAAAGAGCAGTGAATATATATTGAAAATAAAGTATGATTGTAATGGAAGCTACACCATCTTCTCCATAAAATTTTAATAGAACATAATTAAACAAAAAAGTTGTTACAGCATTTGCTAAATTTGTTACCATCTCAGATGAACCGTTTGTACAAGCTTTTATAAGTACTTGCCAATCCATTTTAGGTTTTACAAAGCATAATGAATTTTTCTTAGATGTAAAGAAAAATAACAAGCCCACGATTGCAGGAATACAATAACTTATTCCTGTAGCAATTGCTGCACCATTTATACCTAGATTCAAGGGTGCCATAAAAATATAATCTAAGACAATATTTGTAATACCAGCTAATAAAGTAACAGCTAATCCTAATGTTGGTTTTCCTACTGTAACAAAGAATGTTTGAAAAGCCGTTTGAAGAAAGAAAGCAGGAGCAAATGAAAATATAATTTTTGCATAACAGATAGTTAAGGGAGACTGAATGGGACTTACACCTAAAAGTAAAATAATTTCATCAATGAAAACATTCCCTAGAATCGCAATTAAAATTCCTATTAAAACCTCTATAGCAATTAAAAAACTAAGATTTTCCTGTGCCTCTTTTTGTTTACCTTCACCTAATTTTCTTGCAATTATTGCACTACCACCAGTTGCAATCATAATTGCGATTGCCATTTCAAAGCATATTGCAGGATAAAACATATTAACAGCAGATAAAGCAGTCGTGCCAATTAATCGTGATACAAACATTCCATCAACAATAATATACATAGATAAACTAACCATCATCACAATGTTAGGTATTGCAAATTGTAATAATGAACAAAAGGAAAACTTTTTAGCCAAAACATTATCCATTATTGATTTCCTCCTTGAGTAATTCATAATATTTTGTGTTACTTACAATTAGCTGATTTATCAATTCTTCACCTAATTCTTCCATTACATTTTCTTCCATTTGAAGTAATGGCTTTAATATTTCGCAAGCGAAATTACTTCCTTTAGGTGTAAATGTAATCAATCGTTCCCTTTTATTTTCTTCATTTGGGGTAATTAAAATATAACCTTTTTTTTCAAAATCAAATAAAATTCCATGAACTGTTTGTTTAGGTAAAGCCCACCAATCACATATTTGTTTTTGAGTGCATGTCTTAAAATCATACAAGGTATATAGAACAAGCAAAGAATTGTAATTCAATTTATTCTTTTTCGCCCATATCCTATATAAATCCAATGTACTGCTTAAAGCAGAGTTTACAAGTCTAATTTGTTTTCTAATATCCATAATATCCTCCTAATAGTACTAATCGGTACTTTATGTAGTATAGTACTGATTAGTACTATTGTCAATAAGAAATAAAAAGAAACAAAAAATATCTTCCTTAACTATTTGCCATTCTAAATAAGGTTGTTTTGTTATATCAAGAAACTTTTATTCTTTGTAAATCTTTATTTTGTATCTGGTTTTATTTATAAAAATAGAATTTATTTCATCAAATAAAAAAAATTTAATAAATTTTAACAGAAAATAAAAATACAAAAATAGGAAATTTATTTAGTCTAACTAAACCAGAAATTTTGACATATGAAATCAGAATAATATAAAAGTTTAGTAATAAAATACTTACAACTTAAAAATATTAAACTCAAAAGCTTTGTAAATCTCAAAAAAATAGAAATGATAAAAAAATAAAAAACAAAAAAGTTTATAAATACTAATTTTTAAAAAAATTAATATAAACAACAAAAAATAAAAAAGTTTATAAATATTGACATGACTAATGTTTGGGTTTTTGGATAAAATCAAAAAAACACTTGTAAAAGTAGCGGAATGTTAATATAATAAATATCATGAGTTTAATAAAAGTAAAAATAAAAAATAGAAATAATAAATAAGAATACAATAATTATTTGAATATAGAGAGGAGATGAATTCAAAATCATGGATAGTGAGTTCGCAAATGCAGTTGAATTAAGCTATGAATGTGCTCCATTATTAGAGTCTTTAAAGGAATACTCAGAAAAAGATATAGCTTGCTTTGATGTGCCTGGACATGTAAAAAATAGAGGTGTAGATATATTAAATAAATATCTAGGTGAAAATCTCATGAAAATGGATATAAATTCATCACCAACTATGGACAATGTATCTGCTCCAAATGGGGTTATAAAAAATGCACAAGATTTGTTAGCGCAAGCATATATGGCTGATGAAGCATTCTTTATAACTAATGGTACAACTCAGGCAATACATGCAATGATTTTGAGTGTGATAAAACCAGGTGAAAAAGTATTACTTCCAAGGAATATACATAAATCAGTGATAAATGCATTAATACTCTGTGGAGGAATACCAATATTTATACAACCAGAATTTGATGAGAAATTAGGCATAAGTTTAAATATTACTCTTAAAAAAATTAAAGTGGAGATAGAAAGAAATCGTAATATAAAAGCATTATTTTTCCTTAATCCAACTTATTATGGAGTTTGTGCTGATATTGAAAATATCATAGAGCTATGTCATAAAAATAATATTTTGGTGCTAGTGGATGAAGCTCATGGAGCTCATTTTCCATTTCATTTAGATTTGCCTCCTTCTGCAATAGGACTAGGAGCTGATATGGTAGCTGTAAGCATACATAAAACTGGAGGTGCATTGACACAGTCTTCGGCACTTTTGCTTAATAGAGGCAATGTAAAATTTGAAAAAGTTCTTCAATCAATAAATATGTTACAGTCAACATCAGCATCTTATTTGCTTATGGCAAGTATAGATGGTGCTAGAGCAAACCTAGTTGAAAATGGAGAAAAACAATTATCAAAAGCACTAAATTTATCCAGGTATGCAAAATCAAGATTAAACAAAATTGATGGAATAAAAGTTTTATCTACTGAAATATTAAAACAAAAAGGTGTCAAATTTATAGATGAAACAAAACTATGTATAAACGTGAAAGAATTAAATTTAACTGGATTTGAAGTCTATGACTTATTATATAAAAATTTTTCGATTCAAGTAGAATTAGGAGATTCGTACAATATTCTTGCACTTGTATCTATTGGAACGAATAAGTCTGATATTGATAGATTAGTAAAAGCACTCTCTATAATTGCAAAGGTCTATAGAAAAGAATCTGCATTAAATGAGTTTAATATGGTTCAAATAAATCCTACTATTAAACTTAATCCTAGAGAAGCTTTTTATGCACCGAAAGAAAGTGTAGAACTTGATTTGTGTATAGATAGAGTTTGTGGAGAATCAATAATGGCATATCCACCAGGGATACCAATTGTTGCTCCAGGAGAATTGATAACAAAAGAAATTATGGAATATATTATTTTCTTAAAAAATAGCAATGTATATCTAACTGATGTGCAAGATAAAAACTTAGATAGAATACTTGTAATAAAATAAATTGCTTTATTTAGAAAAGATAAGAATAGATTAAATATGTAGAGGAGTTGGGATTGAAATGAAATTTGAAACACTAGGAAGACATATACTAGTAGAATATTATAATTGTGATGAGAATGTACTTAAAGACCCACATCTTATAGAAAATTTTATGAATGATTCAGCATTAAATGCAAAAGCTACAATCGTTGATTCTGTATTTCACCATTTTAATCCTTGGGGGGTTTCAGGTGCTGTTATAATTGCAGAATCTCATTTAACAATACATACTTGGCCTGAGTATGGTTATGCAGCAGCAGATTTTTTTACTTGTGGTGATATAGACCCATGGAAAAGTTTTGAATTGTTAGAACAACTTTTAAAATCAGAAAGAAGTGAGTCTACAGAAATTCCAAGAGGTCTGACTACAAAAATAAAAAAATATTCAAAAAAAGATTTAGGGAAAATTACTCATAAGCCAGAAGCAGTATAAATACAAAATATATAGGAGAAAGTGAGGATTATTATATGGAGCTTTGGTATACAGAAGAATGGACAGAAAATGTAAGATTTTCTATAAAAGTAAATAAACATTTATTTGAGGGTAAGTCTCAATTTCAGAGAATAGATGTATTTGATAGTGATGAATTTGGAAAGTTTCTAACAATAGATGGGTTAATGATGGTGACAGATAAAGATGAATTTATATACCATGAGATGATAACTCATGTTCCTATGTCTACAAATTTAAACATAAAAAAAGTATTAGTAATAGGTGGGGGTGATGGCGGAACTGTAAGAGAATTAAGCCGTTATCCACAAATAGAAAAGATTGATATGGTTGAAATAGATAAAATGGTTGTAGATGTATCTAAAGAGTATATGGATATATGCTCATGCAAATTAGATGATGAAAGAGTTAATTTATATTTTGAAGATGGTGTTAATTTTGTTAAATGTGCCTCTGATAAATCTTATGATTTAATAATAGTAGATTCAACTGACCCAATAGGACCAGGAGAAGGTCTTTTTTCAACTGATTTTTATAGAGATTGTCATAGAATACTGAGTGATGATGGAATTTTGGTAAATCAAAGTGAAAGTCCTTATTTTGATTTTAATGCTAGGGAAATGAAAAGAGCTAATAAGAAGTTAAAAGAAATATTTCCAATATCTGAAGTCTATCAAGCACATATACCAACATACCCATCTGGTCATTGGTTGTTTGGTTTTGCTTCTAAAAAATTTAGTCCAATAGAAAATCAAGATAGGGATGGATGGGAAAAATTAAATTTAAAAACTAAATATTATAATAGTAATATACACTTAGGTTCGTTTATGTTACCTCAATATGTAAAGGAGATGTTAGATGAACAATAATTTCTATCACATGAATACTTTTATGACTATGGACAAAAATTATGAAGAATCTAATCTTATAGTATTTGGTGTTGGATTCGATGGAACTACTTCAAATAGACCAGGAGCTAGATTTGCAAGTGGTTCTATGAGAAAAGAATTTTATGGCCTTGAAACATATAGTCCGTTTTTAGATTTGGACTTGGAAGATTACAATATATGTGATTATGGAGACTTAGAAATAAGTGTAGGAAGTACAGAAAAGGTATTAGAAGAAATATATATAGAAACATCTAAGATTGTTAGAGATTCAAAAGTTCCATTTATGATTGGAGGAGAGCATTTAGTTACACTACCAGCTTTTAAAGCAGTGTATGAAAAGTATAATGACATATATGTAATTCATTTTGATGCTCATGCAGATTTAAGAGAAGAGTATAATAATAGCAAAAATTCTCATGCAACAGTAATTAAAAGGGTATGGGATGTTGTAGGAGATAATAAAATATTTCAATTTGGTATAAGGTCTGGCACAAAAGAAGAATTTAAGTTTGCGACAGAACAAAAGCATACATATATGGAAATTGGAGGAATAAACACCTTTGAAAATATAATTAATATGTTGAATGGAAAGAATGTTTATTTAACTATAGATTTAGATATACTAGATGCATCTGTATTTCCAGGAACAGGTACACCAGAACCTGGTGGTATAAATTATATAGAATTTCAAGAAGTTTTTAGAATCATAAAAAACTCTAATATAAATATTGTTGGTTGTGATATTGTAGAGTTAAGTCCTGATTATGATATTACAGGTGTATCAACAGTTATAGCCTGTAAAATATTGAGAGAGTTATGCTTAGTGATATCTGATAAAATTAAATAGAGTAGTTTTTGATAGTAATATATTATAATAAAAGAAGTTATTTTAAAAAGATGTTTTGAATTGTCTTTTTTAAAGTAACTTCTTGTTTTTGTAATGTATTATAAGTATAATAAACAACAAAAAAGAGCCTACGATAGCTCCTTTTCTAAAATATATATATTTAAATTAAATAATTATATTCTATTTACGTTTTCAGCTTGAGGTCCTCTATTACCTTGAGTTATATCAAAGCTAACCTTTTCGCCTTCTTCTAAAGTTTTGTATCCATCATTTTGTATAGCTGAGAAATGTACGAAAACATCGTCTTCTCCCTCTACAGATATGAATCCAAATCCTTTTTCATTGTTAAACCATTTTACTATTCCGTTTTTCATTATAAGAAAACCTCCGCTTTATTAAAAAATACAAACTAAAAAAATAAGTCTGTTCTATTAATATAGCATAAATTTAAAATAAAAGCAAATAAATTTTTTAAAAAAATTAATTGATTTTAGAATTTAAGAAAAACTGCTAAATCATATAATAACAGATAGTGCAAAATCATACCAAACTATGAATGAATTTAATAGCAAAAAATGTAATAAAAAGGAATACAAATAAAAAGTAAAATTAAAAAATATAATAAAAAATATTATATATTCGATTAAAAATTCAAGATAAAAATAGTGAAATTTCAGAAATATCAATATTATTATACAATAAAATATAAAAACATTATATATATTCGATAAAATAAAATTTAAACATATAATATTTTATGTATATATTAATAAAAGCAAATATTGTGTTATAATGGTATCGTATAAAATCATTTACGGGGGTGGTATTAAAATGTTTCAATTTGAAACACAAATACACAAATTAAGACATGATGTTTTAACAGCAATAGCTAGGCTTGGAAAAGAAGATAACCTTACAAGAGAAGCAATGGATAATATTCAATATGAAATAATAAAAGGTGAGAAACCTACATACAGATGTTGTGTTTATAAAGAAAGAGCCATAATATCTGAGAGAGTAAATGTAAGTATGGGGTTAGAACCAGGTCAAGATAAAATAGATTTAGATACAATGGATATAGGAGAAGATGAACAAATTATATATATTTTGGAGGCTGCATGTGATAGTTGTCCAATAAATGAATTTACAGTAACTGATATTTGTAGAGGCTGTCTAGCGCATAGATGTAAAGAAGCTTGTAAATTTGGTGCTATAACACATGTTGGAGGAATGGCTTATATAAATCACGAATTATGTAAGGCTTGTGGAATGTGTAAAAAAGCTTGTCAATATGATGCCATCTCAGAGGTTGTTAGACCATGCAAGAGCGTATGCCCAACTAATGCCTTAGGATTTGATAGAGAGAATATGAAAGCTATGATACATGAAGATAAGTGTCTAAACTGTGGAGCATGTATGTCAGCCTGCCCATTTGGAGCGATATCTGATAAGAGTTTGATTGCTCCAGTAGCTAGACAATTAGTTAAAAATGAAAAAATGTATGCAGTAGTAGCTCCAGCTATAACAGGTCAAGTTGAAGCAAATGTTACATATGGTCAAATAAAGAATGCTATAAAATCATTAGGATTTGTAGATGTACTAGAAGCAGCTTGTGGAGCAGATGCAGTCACAGTGCATGAAAGCTTAGAGTTTGCTGAAAGAATGGAAAAAGGAGAATCTTTTATGACAAATTCTTGTTGTCCAGGATTTGTTGGTTATATAGAAAAGACATTCCCAAATCATGTAGGAAAAATATCATCTACAGTATCTCCTATGATAGCTAGTGGAAGATTTATAAAAAGTTATGAGCCAGATGCTAAGGTTGTATTCATAGGACCATGTACAGCTAAAAAGAGTGAGGCAGCTAAGAAAGAATTAAAAGGTGCAGTGGATTATGTACTGACTTTTGAAGAAATAATGGCATTATTTGAAGCATTTGATATAGACTTAGCTAAGTGTTCAAATGAAGATATAGATGATGCATCAATATTTGGAAGAGGTTTTGGCGCTGCTGGAGGTCTTACAAAAGCCATAGAGAATTACCTTGCTGAAAAAGGTATAGGTGTTAACTTTGAACCTGTAAAGATTTCTGGTGCAAGAGAAATCAAGAAAACTATGACTATGGCAAATTTAGGAAAATTAGAAGGTAACTTTATAGAGGGAATGATGTGTGAAGGTGGATGTATAAATGGTTCTGGTAAGTTCTTATCAGGTGCAAAAGTTAAAGCCACTTTTGATAGAAAAAATTCTCAATCAACTAAGAAGAGTGTCTTAGCAAATACTAAGATAAAAGATTTTAGTAAAATAAATTTAGAAAAATAAAACGAGTATAAAATACATATTATATAGAGTTGTTCTAAGTTGCAAGTTGACTTTTGGGCAACTCTATTTTTATTTATATTTTTGTTTATTTAGTAATTTAAATTAAAAACTATATACACTTAAAATAAAAATTACATATATAATATTTTGTATATAACTTAACAAAGTATACGCCTGTGTTATAATGATTTATGGGAATAAATGAAAATACAATGTACATAATAGTAGAAATATAGCAAAAAAGATGTGATTTATGGGGAGGATTACTTATGTTTGAGTTTGAAACGCAACTAAAAAGGTTGAAGCATGAAGTTTTAACAGCAGTAGCTAGATTATCAATTGAAGAAAAATTAACAAAAGAAAATATAGAAAAAATTCCATATGAAATAATCAAAGGAGAGAAAGCAAGATATAGATGTTGTGTTTATAAGGAGAGAGAGGTAGTTCTTGAAAGAGCACAACTTGCATTAAGTTTAACACCAAATAGTAAATATGGAGATATAAATCCAGATTTAGTAAACTTAGATACAGATGAACAAATTATATATATAGTAGAAGCAGCATGTGATAGATGTCCAATAAATGAATTTACAGTTACAGAACTTTGTAGAGGATGTCTAGCACATAGATGTAAAGAAGCATGTAAGTTTGGAGCGATTTCTTACATAAATGGAAGGGCATATATAAATCATGATTTATGCAAAGCTTGTGGAATGTGCAAAAGTTCTTGTCAATATGATGCTATATCTGAAGTTGTAAGACCTTGCAAGAGTGTCTGTCCAACAGGAGCATTGGATTTTAATAGAGATACTATGAAAGCTATGATACATGAAGATAATTGTATAAATTGTGGAGCATGCATGTCAGCATGTCCATTTGGAGCAATATCTGACAAAAGTTTGATAGCACCTGTTGCGAAAAAACTTGCCAAAAAGGAAAATATGTATGCAATAGTAGCTCCAGCTATAACAGGTCAAATTGATAGTAATATTACATATGGACAGTTAAAAAATGCTATAAAGTCATTGGGATTTGTGGATATGATAGAAGCTTCTTGTGGCGCAGATGCAGTTACAGTTCATGAAAGTAATGAATTTATTGAGAGAATAAAATCTGGAGATGATTACATGACAAATTCATGTTGTCCTGGATTTTTTAAGTATATAGAGAAGATGTTTCCTGATGAAAAAGATAAAATATCATCTACAGTATCTCCTATGGTAGCAACAGGAAGATTGGTAAAAAAATTTGATTCTGATGCTAAAGTTGTATTTATAGGTCCATGTACAGCTAAGAAGAGTGAAGCAACAGATGCATGTCTAAAAGATGCAGTAGATTATGTGCTTACTTTTGAAGAATTAATGGCATTGTTTGAATCCTTTAATATAGATTTATCAAAATGTTCAAATGAAGATATAAATGATGGGTCAATTTTTGGAAGGGGATTTGGAGCATCTGGAGGTCTAACTAAATCCATACAAAACTATATTGCTGAGAAGGGAATTAGTTTTGATTTTGAACCTATAAAAGTATCTGGTCCAAGACAAATTAAAAAGACAATGACAATGGCTAAATTGGGTAGATTAGAAGGTAACTTTATAGAAGGAATGATGTGTGAAGAAGGATGTATTAATGGAGCAGGTAAGTTTTTATCAGGAGTAAAAGCCAAAAATACCTTTGATAGAAAAAATGGACAATCGACTAAAAAGAGTGTCTTATCTAATGATAAAATTAAAGAATTTGAAGATGTGATTTTAGAAAGATAGACTTAATTTTTATAAAAAGAACAGGGCTATCGCACTAGAAAATAGTGCTACGCCCTTTTTTGTACAAAAAAGCAAATCCCAAGTTTAAAAGAACTTGAGATTCTTGTATAATATAATTCAGTTTACAAACTTTCTTGAAAATAATAAAGAGATTTCAAAGAACACTCTATTTATTGATGGTACAAAGATAGAGTCATCTTCCAATAGATATACTAAAAAAGTATTCTAAATTTATTATTTATAATAAACGTACACCTTAAACATTTGATTTAATTTCCAGTACAGGATTTTTTAATAATTGCTCAAAATCATCCTGTGGCATTGGCTTTGCATAAAAATATCCTTGTGCTAAATAACATCCAATTTCTTTTAGTATCCTCACTTGTTCTATACTTTCTACCCCTTCACATATAACTTTCATATTTAATTCTTTTGCTATATTTACCACTCCACACACAACAGCTTGTTCACGACTACCATGCATTCCTGTTTGTATAAATGTACGGTCTAACTTAATTATATCAATAGAAAATTGTTGTAATAAACCAAGAGATGAATATCCAGAACCAAAATCATCTATAGAAATAGGAAATCCTGATTCTTTTAGTTGATTAAAATGACTCAAAATCTGATTAAGATTTTCAATAAAAATGCTTTCTGTGACTTCTATTTCAAGGTATTTATGAGGTATTTTATATGAATCTGCTATTTCTATCAATCTTTCTGAGAAGCCTTCATTGTTAAAATGAATTCTGGAAAAATTACAAGATACTGGACTAATATTTAATCCTAAATCCATCCATCTCTTTAACATTTTGCAAACTTCCTCATAGATATAAAAGTCAATTTCTACCACAAATCCGTTTTTTTCAAAATAAGGAATGAATTCTCCAGGACTTATTATACCTTTATCTGGATAATTCCATCTTACTAGTGCTTCACTTCCTACCAATCTATTTGTATTCATATCTACCTTTGGTTGAAAGTATGGAATAAATTCTCCATGTTCTAATGCCATTTGCATCCTATCTGTTAAGTTTCTTTGGTGTAATCCTTCCTCTCTCATAGCCATATCATAAAGCACAATACAACTTCTGTGTGTTATTTCTGTATTTCTTCTCGCATAATTTGCTAGGTCAAGCATGAGAGATATATCATGTTTTTCAACTTCATTTACTATGTATACGCCAAATACAAGAATAAGTTGGTAAGTTTTTCTCATTTTTTCTATCCAATCATTTAGTTGAGTGTCAATCTTAAAGAGACGTTCCTTTAAGCAATCCCAACTATTGTATTTTAATAACATAACAAATTGGTCTGCAGAAACGCGAGCACAAGATTCTTCAGAAGAGACAGTGTTTTGTAAAACTTTAGCTAATGCACAAAGTATTTCATCTCCTTCTGAAAATCCTAAAGTGTCATTAATCATTCGGAATTGTTTTATATCTAAATAAACAATCACATATAAACCACCTTCTGCATTTCTTAAACTCTCAATGGCTTCTTTAGAAAATTTATTTAAATTCCAAATTCCTGTAAGACTATCTCGGTATAACAAACTCTCGATACGCTTGTTATTTTTTGACTTTAATAAAAGCAGAAAACTCAAAAGTATAATAATAATAGCTGATATTATAATAATTCCTCCAATAATTGCCATCGGATGCTGATGAATAATATCTTGCCAAGTTATATCATATTGATCTATTGTATTTTTTAAAATTATTCTGTCCATTTCTTCTGTTGACATATATTGAATACATTTATCTAGTATAGAAAACAACCTTGAATCTGCAGAATCAGAAATACCAATACTTATTTCTTCTGCATAGTTTGTCAAAGTTGAAACAGAAAATTTTTCATAACGAGGATTGGATAATAGATAATCTGCAATATAAGTATTTACATAAACAGCATCAACTTTATTCTTTAATACAGCATCAAAACATTCTTTTGGAGAATTATAATATTCTATGGTTCTATCCAGTTTCCCATCTTTAGTAATATTTTCTCCAATCAAAGAACCATTTACAGCTGCCACTTTTTTAATTTCATTTTCATTTTCATTTTCTCCACTAACTAAAACTACTGGAGCATGCAAATAATACTGTGTTGTTCTTATATTGTTTTTTTGGTTATTGATATAATCGTTTTCCATACCACAAACTACAGATATACTAGAATCTTTTGATAATTGAAGTGCTTCATTATAATTCTTTGCAGAAACAAATCTAAATTTCAAACCAGTGTTATTTGTAATTACCTTGAATAAATCAGCAACCACACCAGAAAACTCCCCTGTTTTGGAATCACTATATTCTAGTGGAATCTTTGTAGCATCATAAACAGCTGAAATTTCACCAGATTGTTGTATATATTCTTGCTCATCTTTTGTAAATACTGGCTTCTGAGCAGTACTTATAGAAAAATACTTATTGTATAATTTTGTTTCATAACTAGAATTCCTAAGTGTCAATGTATTCAAAGCAGAATTTAGTTGAGATAATAAATTTGGCTTATGGTTTGAAACCACAGTGTAAAGTGGTTCTGGAGAAAATTGTGCTACACTTTTAAATGTACTAGTCCGACCAAGATGTGTTATAGCAACACCATCTAAGTTTCCATTTTCTAAATCTCTTAACAAATCATTTGTTTCTTTATAAGATACAATTTGAACTTTAAAATCATTTGTTTTACAATATTTTTTAAAGTTTTCAGCATCTTTACTATTACTAATAACACCTACTTTCATATCTTGAAAAGAATCAAAATCCTCATAATCATAACGAGTATCGTCCACTCTTACATTTAAAGTTGTATAAATATTACACATTGGCAGTGTTGGAAAAAGCATTTCTTTTGTACGTTCTTTTGTATAATAGACACTAGGAAGAACATCTATCTCACCTGATTTTAACATTTCAAAAGCATTTTCCCAACTTTTACAATCTACTATTTCATATTTCCAGTTAGTGTATTTATTAATTTCCTGCAAATATTCAAAATTAAACCCTATATACTCACCATTTTCATTTCGACTCATATAATCACCATCATCATAATATCCGACTTTAACTGGAACCTTATCTGAAGCAGAGTCAAGTTCTATTGGAAAAGAAAGAAAAATCATACAAACAATCAGAATCAGTTGAAAGGTTTTTAACTTCAAAATTTTGTCCCCCTCCCTCTTAATAGCTATATTATATCATTTTCAATAGAAAAATAGAATATACTGCCAACTGTTTAACTTTCAGAATATTTCTCGAATTTCAAAAGTTGTATAGGGGTTACTTTATTTCCTCTAATTCGAGAATAAGTCTTATATAATTTTTCTAACTTCATCTCCTCAATAATTTGACTTAATAACCTTACAGAATCATCTTTTGGAATCATATAATCCATATTTAGTGGTAATTTAAATTGATAATTATCACAATAAGTAGCATAATTAATTTGTATAGTATTTTGTTTTTTAATACAAGTATTATACAAGAATCCCAAGCTCTTTTGAACTTGGGATTTACTTTTTTGTATAAAAAAGGGCGTAGCGCTATTTTATAGCGTGACAACCCCGTTTTTTTAATGCCACAAATATGCCTAGAATTTGCCCCATTTATATGTGTATTTTACTAAGTCAGGATTGTTATACTATAAATATGTAATAAATAAAATTTATAGGAGATTTTGGATGAAGAGAATAATATTAAGAGACATCATGTTTTTTATTACTACATTGTCTGTAATTGCAATATTATTGATTGTGGTAAATATAACTACTAATGGTAAGATAAAATCAACAAGTGAATCTTATTTAAAGAGTGAAAAAAATAGTGTAAGTCAAAATAATATTCAAGGCAACACAAAAAATACTGCATTTAAGACTACTATACTAAGCACTGGAAAATCAGACTGTATATTAATTGAGATAGGCGATAAAGTTGTAATGATTGATACAGGAGAAGATAAAAATGGAGAACAAATAGTTGATAAATTAAAGGAAAAAGGAGTAAATACACTTGATTATTTGATTTTAACTCATTTAGATAAGGACCATATAGGTGGAGTCGATAGTGTGCTATCTAGTGTCAAAGTAAAGAATCTGATACAAGCAAATTATGAGAAAGACAGTAAACAGTATGATGAGTATAAAGATTCACTTAAACAATCTGGTGTAGAACCAGTAGTACTGAAGGAAAAGATGAATCTTGAAATCAATAATGCAAAAATAAGCATACAACCAGCTTCAAAAAGTGATTATGAAAGTTCGAATGATTATTCAATAATGACTAGTATAAATTATGGAGAACACAGGTTTTTGTTTGCAGGAGATGCAGAGGAAAAAAGGTTGGCAGAGTTTATAAGTGAAAATACCTTAAAATATGATTTTGTTAAAATTCCTCATCATGGAAGGTATGACAAATTAACTGAAGCATTTTTAGAGTCTATTACCCCAGAATATGCTGTTATTACTTGTTCAGATAAAAAAGCTCCTGATGAAGATGTATTAAAAATATTAGAAAAACTGAATGTAAAAACATTTTTGACTTCTGATGGAGATGTAGTCATCAATAGTGATAGCAAGACATTGAGTGTTAGACAATAATTTTTTTTAGAAAATCTTTGAAAAAATTTAAAAAAATCATTAGCAAATATTACCCCTTAAACATAGTATATTTTAGGAGCTGAAACTCCACATACAAAATAACTAGGAGGTAACATATTATGTTGGATAGATTTTTTGGTGAAGGCGGATTTGGCGGATGTGCTTGGTGGATAATAATATTATTCTTCTTATTCTTAGCATTCCAAGATTGTTGGGCTGAGATGGACTTATGTGCATGGATACCTTTTTTAATAGTATTATTAATACTTTGTGAATGCGGTGACGTTTTTGATGGAGGATGTGGATGCTAAAAAAATCAATTTAGATGATTTAACAAAGCGTATGGTGGGTATAAGTAAAATACCAAACCAATCACAATCTAGTGTTTGAAGGTAGTCGGAAATCCCCCGCTACCTTCTTTTTTTATGTTTAAAATCTATTTTTGAATTATTTCATTTACATATAATAATTTTTAATATAAAGTCTGTTATAATTAAAAAGAAAATAAACTTTATTTATAGGAGATGTAAAAATGGCTATAGTAGATAAGATTTTCAATGAGATAAAACTTATGGTTGCAAGACTTTTATTGGGAAAGAAATACAGTGAATATGAAGAAAAAGATTTAGTGTATAATACAGAAGAAGAAGTTATACTTATTACCTTGAAACGACTAGTTTTTCAAGGAAAAGTGAATGAAGCAGAAGAGATTTTATTCGATAAAGCTAACACTGTGAATACTGAAAATATGCAGTATATAGCAATAGAATTTTACACTATGCTTATGGAAAAAACTGATGAGGAATTAGAGGCTATGAATTTCTCTAAACAAGAAGTATATCAAGGAATAGAAGATATTAGAAAAGTATTGAACTTGGAGTAAAAGATATATGAGAATATTGAAATAAATTAGTGATAAGGTGAGAATATTATATTTAGATATATAAAATATAATATTCTTATTTTATTAGTTATATGAGTATATCTAATTTACTATAAAACTATCTTGAAAAAAATTAATCTTAATTGTATAATATTACTTTGAGTGAAAAAGTATTAACATTTTTTTATAAGATGTTTTACTAAAAAAATATATATAAATATACTGTTATCAATAAGAAATTTAATTTAGTGAGGTGTTAAGATGAAAATAGGATTTGACCACAAAAAATATTTAGAAGAGCAGTCTAAATATATCTTAGAAAGAGTAAATAATTTTGACAAGCTTTATTTAGAGTTTGGAGGAAAATTAATGGGAGACCTTCATGCAAAAAGAGTACTTCCAGGATTTGATGAAAATGCAAAAATAAAAGTATTACAACATATGAAAGAAAAAGTAGAAGTTGTAATTTGTGTATATGCAGGAGATATAGAAAGAAATAAAATAAGAGGAGACTTTGGTATCACTTATGATATGGAAGTTTTAAGATTAATAGATGATTTAAGAGGTTATGAGTTAGATGTAAATAGTGTAGTAATTACTAGATTTGAAGGACAACCTGCTACAACTGTATTCATAAATAAATTAGAACGTAGAGGAATTAAAGTATATAAGCATTATCCAACAAAAGGATATCCATCAGATGTTGAGACTATAGTTAGTGATGAGGGGTATGGAGCAAATGAGTATATAGAAACTACAAAACCAATAGTAGTAGTGACAGCGCCAGGTCCTAATAGTGGGAAACTTGGTACTTGTTTAAGTCAGTTATACCATGAAAATAAAAGAGGAAATGTAGTTGGATATTCTAAGTTCGAGACATTCCCAGTTTGGAATGTACCTGTGAAGCATCCTTTAAATATAGCTTATGAAGCAGCTACGGTTGATTTAAAAGATGTAAATATGATAGACTCATTCCATCTTGAAACTTATGGTGAAATGTCAGTAAACTACAATAGAGATTTAGAATTATTCCCAGTGCTTAAGAAAATAATAGAAAAAATAACTGGAAAAGAATCAATTTACCAATCTCCAACTGATATGGGTGTTAATAGAGTTGGATTTGGAATAATAGATGATGAAGTAATAAGAAAAGCCTCGATAGAAGAAATAATAAGAAGATACTTTAAAACTGCTTGTGAATATAAAAAAGGACAAGTTGATAAAGGTGCTTATGATAGAATGAAAATGATTATGGAAGAACTTAACCTAAAACCAGAAGATAGAAAAGTTGTCTTACCTGCTAGAAATTACAGTAATAAATTAAAAGAAAATGCTGATAAGAATGATACTTGCCCTGTAGTAGCGCTAGAGTTAGAGGATGGAACAATATTAACTGGTAAGGGTTCTGACTTAATGAATGGAACAGCAGCAGCTGTATTAAATGCAATTAAACACTTAGCTAATATATCTGATGATATGCATTTAATATCACCTGTAATATTAGAACCTATTATAAATCTAAAAACAAAAACTTTAGCTAGTAGAAATGTTTCTCTTAGTTGCCAAGAGGTTTTAACTGCACTTAGCATTTGTGCTGTAACTAATCCAACTGCACAATTTGCTATGGAAAAATTGGCATTATTAAAAGGATGTCAAGCTCATTCTACTACTATACTAAATAGAGACGATGAACAAACATTTAGAAAACTTGGCATAGATGTAACTTGTGACCCAGAGTATCCATCACAAAATCTTTACTATAGTTAAAATTATATAAAAAAATATGGGCTGTTTTAAAGTAATAGTTTGAGCAGTCCATTACAATTATAACAAAATCAGTAGGCTGCCTTGTATAAGGCAGTCTTTTGTTTTTAAAACATCCCATTTAAATTAATATATATACTGTTATCCATAAGGAATTTTAAATTTAGTTCCTTGGAATACCTATTGTAAAGCTTTTATATAGTTTTTGCAAGTGTTTTTAAGGATTTTTTATAAATTATATTAAATTAGTTGATTATAGGATGTTTTATATATGGAAAATATCAATATGTAAAGAGAATTAAAAAAAGAGCATAAAGAAACATAAGTTTGGTATAATTAAAAGGTAATCTAAATAAACTCAATCTGTTTGTATTTTAAAAGGTGATAAGGATGGAACTTCATAGAAAAATAATTCACATAGACATGGATGCTTTTTATGCATCTATAGAACAAAGGGATAATAAAAAATTAAAAGGAAGACCTGTTATTGTTGGAGGAAATCCACAAAGTAGAGGTGTAGTTGCAACTTGTTCTTATGAAGCTAGAAAATTTGGTATACATTCAGCTATGCCATCAGCTGTAGCTTATAATAGGTGCCCATATGCAGTTTTTGTAAGACCTAGATTTGATGTGTACAAGGGTGTATCAAATCAAATAAGAGATATATTTTATAGATATACTGATTTAGTTGAGCCATTGTCTTTAGATGAAGCTTACTTAGATGTAACAAAAAATAAAAAAAATATTGACTCATCAATTGAGATAGCAAAGCAAATAAAAAGAGATATATTTCGAGAAGTTGGTCTTACTTCTTCAGCTGGTGTGTCATACAACAAGTTTCTAGCCAAAATTGCGTCGGATTTAAAAAAACCTAATGGTCTGACTGTAATAAATGAAAAAAATGCCCAAGAGTTTTTAGATAAATTACCTGTAAATAAATTTTTTGGTGTTGGAAAAGTTACTTCAAATACCCTTAAAAATTTAGGTATAAAAACAGGATACGATTTAAGGTGTTTAAATTTATTTGAACTTGAAAATATATTTAAGAAAAAAGGTTATGAATTGTATAAATTCGCAAGAGGAATAGATGATAGACCTGTAGAGCCAAATAGAGTTAGAAAATCTGTTGGGGCAGAGACTACATTAAGTCATAACCTGGATATTGATGAAGAAGAAACACGCAACATTCTTGATGAACTTTGTGAAGAGGTATGTCATAGATTAAAAAATTCTGAGAAATTTGGAAAGACACTTACATTAAAAATTAAATATGAAGATTTCACAAAGATAACTAGAAGTCTTAGTTTAGACCATTATATTGATGAATATAGTGATATAAGAAGTGGCATAGACAATTTATTAAGAAATGTCGAGATGAATAGAAAACAAATAAGGCTATTGGGAGTTACAATATCGAATTTAAGTGATAAAAAAGAAACCTACAAAGATATTACTTTATTTGAGTATATGGATAGTATCCAACTATAGTTTTTTAAAAAATGAAATAACACTAGTTTTGATGTTATATAATTAAGACTAGTGTTATTTTGTGAATATTTTTATTACTTTATTTTTCAACATTATGTATTGTATAACTATATATAAATACTTTATATTTGTAGGAATTTTCAGTCAGAAACTGACCTAAAAGGTCTACTTTGTTTACATAAAGAGAATAATATGATATAATTATAAAAACAACTTACAATATTGCTGGAGGTTGCTTGTCGATGAAGGGGATGATAGATTATGATAGAAATAAGAAATGTAACCAAAAAGATAGGAAATAATGTTATATTAGATGATATTTCTCTAGTTGTAGAAACAGGTACATTGGTGGTTTTAATTGGTTCAAGTGGTTGTGGGAAGACTACAACATTGAAGCTTATAAACAAATTAATAAAACCTACATCTGGTGAAATATATATTAATGGCAAACCAATTTCTCAAGAAAATGAAATAGAGCTTAGAAGAAAAATAGGATATGTTATACAGAACACAGGCCTATTTCCTCACCTTACAATAAAAGAAAATATAGAGTTAATTCCACGCCTAAAAAAGGAAAAGTCCATTGAAGAAATTGAGCAAAGAACATTACAACTACTAGAGATGGTAGGTCTTGATAGTGATGAGTTTTTAAATAAGTATCCTTCAGAACTTAGTGGTGGTCAACAACAAAGAATTGGTGTTGCAAGAGCCATCGCAACTGATGCTGAGATAATATTAATGGATGAGCCTTTTAGTGCTTTAGACCCAATAACAAGAACATCTTTACAAGAGCAATTATTTTCTCTTCAAGATGAATTGAAAAAAACTATAATATTTGTAACTCATGATATGGATGAGGCTTTAAAGATAGCTGATAAAATTTGTATTATGAAGGATGGGAGAATAGCACAATATGATACTCCAGAAAATATACTTAGAAAACCTGCAAATGATTTTGTAAAAGATTTTATTGGAGAAGATAGAGTTTGGGATAATCCAGAGTATATAAAAGCAAGGGATATTATGATAAAAAATCCTATTGCTGTAACTTCAACGAGAACTGTAACTCAAGGGATAGAAATTATGAGAACAAGTAAGGTTGACAGTTTACTAATTATAGACAGAGCTAAAACATTAAAAGGGATTGTTACAGTAAAGGATATGAAAGATATTAATGACAAATCAATATTACTTGCTGATATTATGTCAAAAGAGCCTTTACATGTGAATGAAGGAGATAATTTAGTTGAGATATTGAATGTAATGAACCGTAATTCGGTTGGATATATTCCAGTTGTTTCTGATGAAAATAAACTTGTGGGGCTAATTACTAGAAGTAGTTTACTTTCCGTTTTAAGTGAACAATTCCTAGAAATGGAGGTGAGTGTCCTTGGATAATTTTTTTAACTTTATACTATTACAAAAGGATAAGATTATAGAGCTTTTAATACAACATATGAGTTTAACTGTTACATCTATTTTGATAGCTATAATAGTTGGAGTTCCTCTTGGAATAATTATTTCAAGAATCTCATCTCTTAGAAAAATAATACTTGGATTTGTAAACTTAGTCCAAGCAGTTCCGTCTATGGCACTTTTGGGTCTTCTTGTACCCATACTTGGGATAGGAAGTAAACCAGCCATATTTATGGTAGTAGTCTACTCATTACTACCAATTGTAAAAAATACGTATATAGGTATAACCAGTATTGACCCAGTCGTATTAGAATCAGCTAAAGGTATTGGTCTTACAAGAAATCAGACATTATTTAAAATACAATTTCCTTTAGCACTACCTATAATAATGGGTGGGGTTAGAATTTCTGCTGTTACAGCTGTTGGTTTGATGACTCTTGCTGCGTTTATAGGTGCAGGTGGTCTAGGATATTTAGTATTTTCAGGTGTTCAAACTGTAAACAATAATATGATTTTAGCAGGAGCAATTCCATCATGTATAATTGCACTACTAGTTGATTATTTATTTAGTAAAATTGAAGTTGCAGTTACTCCAAAAGGATTAAATCCAAAAGCACCAAAGAAAAATTATATAGCACTTAAAGTAATATCTGTTGTAGTTGTTGTTTCAATGTTGTTTGTTGTTTTTAGTTCAAGTTTTTCAGGTAAGAAAGATACAATAACTATTGGTTCTAAAGATTATACAGAACAACTTATACTTGGTAATGTTTATGCTGAATTAATAGAAAAAAATACAAATCTTAATGTTAAGAAGAATTTAAATCTAGGTGGTTCATCTGTTGCATTTAATGCAATTAAATCTGGTGAACTAGATATGTATGTGGATTATACAGGTACACTTTTGGTAAATGTAATGAAACATACTCCAATTAAAGATGCTGATGAAGCATATAAGGTTGTAAAAGATACTATGGAAAAAGAAAATCAGTTAACTTTACTTGACCCTCTTGGATTTAATAATACTTATACATTAGCCATGATGCCTGAGACTGCCGAAAAGTATGGAATAAATACTATTTCTGATTTGACTAAATATGGTAAAGACTTTACTTTCTCGCCAACTTTAGAGTTTGAAAATAGAGAAGATGGTCTTATAGGAATCGCTAGAGATTACGGATTAAAGTTTAAAGATGTAAAAGCAATGAATGGAAGTTTAAGATATACAGCTTTAGCTAATAATGAATCTCAAGTTATAGATGCATTCTTAACTGATGGTCTTATTAAAAAGTTCAATCTTAAGATACTAGAAGATGACAAAAACTTCTTTGTACCATATTATGCAGCTCCATTAGTAAGAGAAGATACTTTAAAGAAATATCCTGAGTTAGAAAAAGTTATGAATATGCTTTCAGGTAAAATAAATGAAGAGACTATGAGAGAACTTAACTATCAAGTTGATGAGCTTGGTAAATCACCAGAGGACGTTGCTCATTCATTCTTAGTTAAAGAAGGTTTAGTATAAAAAATTAATAGTTCCTATCAAAAACTTAAGTTATAGATAATATTTTATATATTGTCTATAACTTATTTTTATGTATATCAAAACTATGTATATCAAAACAATGACTGAATTTTTTATTTAGAATTAAGTTTCAAATTGAATGAACAAGTACAACCAATTTTGAATATAAATATAATAAATGTGATTATATATAATCTTATTGTCTAGTTAATTAATATTGATACATAGTCTTTTTTCGATTAAATCGAAGGGAGGAGGTAGATTATTATGGATAATTATAAGAAAGTAAAGCAAGTATTATGGATAATTTTATTTGCTAATTTTGCAGTAGCATTATTAAAAATCATTATTGGTAATCAAATCAAGAGTTATAGTATGACAGCTGATGGATTCCATTCTCTGTCAGATGGAGCATCAAATATAGTAGGACTGATAGGCATTTTCTTTGCGTCTAAACCAAAAGATAAAAATCATCCCTATGGACATAAAAAATTTGAAATTATAACTAGCTTATTTATTAGTGGAATGTTGTTTGTTATAGCAATTAAGATAATTCTTAGTGCAGTGTCAAGAATATCCAATCCAATTACACCTTCTATAACTATAGAAAGTCTAATTGCTTTAGTAATTACACTTTTTATAAATATTTTTGTATGTATGTATGAATATAGGATTGGAACTAAACTGAATAGCTATGTCTTGATTTCAGATTCACTGCATACAAGAAGTGATATTTTTGTATCTCTAGGAGTATTAGTTACTCTAATTGGTGTAAAATTAGGATTCCCAGTAATAATAGAATCTATAGTACCTATTATAATCTCTGCATTTATAATTTACTCAGCTTATGGAATATTTAAGCCATCTATTGGAATTTTAGTAGATAGGGTAGCTGTAGAGGAGGATTATATAAGAGAAATTGTGTTTGAATTTAATGAAGTAAGAGATGTCCACAATATCAGAAGTAGGGGAAGTAAAAGTTCTATTTATATTGATATGCATGTGATGGTAGACCCCTTTATAAGTATAGAGCAATCTCATGATTTAACACATAAAATTGAAAAACAAATCCAAGAAGAGATTAATGAAAATGCTCAAGTAATAGTTCATATTGAACCTTTTTATAGCTTTTAATTTGGTTATAAAATGTCAATCGTAAAATTTTATAATTTATAAAAAAAATATTATACCATAAATAATTTATAAAAAATATTTATGGTATAATATTTTTTGTAAAGAAAAGAAGTCTTAATATATCTAAGGAGGAGTTTATAATGAGATACGTTGAATATGGGAAAACAGGGAAAATGGTTTCAGTAGTTGGTTATGGTGGATTAAGGTTTGATTTAGAGAAAAGCAATCAAGAAAATGCCGATTTAGTTAAATATGCATATGAAAAAGGTATTAATTACTTTGATACAGCACCAGGGTACTGTGATGATAGAAGTGAAGATATATTTGGACTAGCTTTTAGACAAATGATGGCGGAAGGTAAAACTGATTTTTATGTATCAACTAAAGAAAAACCAAAAGTGTGTGATACATCAGAAAAAGCTATAGCAGCTGTAAAAAAATCAATAGAGAGATTAGGCGTATCTAAAATAAATTTTTATCATGTATGGAATATTAGAAAGATGGAGCATTACGAACTAGCTATGAGACCTGGAGGTCAATATGAAGGATTATTAAAATGTAAAGAAGAAGGATTGATTGACCATATAGTATTCTCATCACATCAGCCAGGAGACGAAGTTATAGAGATTCTTGATGAAAATAAGTTTGAAGGTGTAACTATGGGAATCAATATATTAAACTTTCCATATAGATTAAAAGGAGCTAAATATGCTGTTGATAATGGATATGGTGTTGTAGCTATGAATCCATTAAGTGGTGGAACTATTCCAAAATACAATAAAGAGCTTTCTTTTTTAGCAAAAGATGATGAAAGCACTATAGAAGCCGCCTTAAGATTTAATATAGGAATTCCACAAATAAGCGTATCTTTGATAGGATTTAATAAAAAGCAAGATATAGATGATGCATGTAAGATTGCAGACGAAAATAGAATTTATTCAGATGAAGATATACATGACATTGAAACAAGATTAAATCAAAATATGAATGAAATATGTACAGGATGTGGGTACTGTAAGGTATGTCCAAAAGGTATTAATACTCCAGCTTACATGCTTTTTTATAATGAAAAGCAGATGTTTAAAAAGAGTGATGAAGAGATGACAAAATTAGTTTATGGATTAGGACATTGGAATTATACAATGAATAGTGATGCAAAAGCTGAAGAATGTATATCTTGTGGAAAATGTGAAATTGAATGTACTCAGCATTTACCTATAATTGATAGATTAAGAGAGATTAAAAAATGGGAAGAAGATGGAGTTAATAATGTTACAGTGTAATTAATTTATATTATGCTAGAAATTTATTATTTAGGAATACTTTAGAATATAATTTTAGTATCTAAGGAGACAAGCTATAATATTGTCTCCTTAAATTATGTTTTTGTACTTTACTAATGAATACTATATATATAGTATCTATTTAAATATAGCATTAATAAAGTGAATATTGTGGTTGTAAATAAAGACTTATTCAATTAAAATAAAACAAGTAAGGATATTATAAAGGCGACTATTAAAATTAAGGGAATAAATTATAGGTAGTAACAAATCCTATAGAATGAATGGATGGTGATATATATTGATGAGTAAAATATTAAAATACAAAAATGAGATGTTGTTGTTTATATTAGTTGTAATAACCTATCTAATAATAACTAATATATTTTTTTCAAAAACCACTATATTTTATGATTTGAACAATACTCATGATGTGTTATTAGATACAGATACTGGAGTTTTATTCAATTTAAATGTATTTGCTATAAATCAAGATAATAGTAAACACATATTATTTTCAACAATTATATCAATTTTTGCATATCCAATATACTTATTTTGTACATCAATAGCAAATCCAGGAACAACCAATTTTAATAGTGCTTATGGATTTGGATTGATTTGTCTACAAATAATAACTAGTGCGATATCTATAACTTTAGTTTTTAATCATATTAAAAAGATAAAAATGCAGAGGTTAACTTTAATTTTACTTACTACGATAATGATATTTTCTTTCCCACAACTATTTATGACTTTGAATGTAGAGAGGTTTATATATAGTCAATTTTCGTTAATATTTTTTATATTTATTGCAAATAAGATGAAAGGAAAAAATTCTTATTTGGTTGAATTGGCTGCTATTCCTTTGTTTGGAATAACTATTAGTAATATATATTTGTATTTTTTGAATATTATATTTGAATTTAAGCTAAAATTAGGAAAGATGTTAAAACATTTAGCTACATTTATCTTAATAGCATATATTTGTATAGTTTCAACTAAATCTTATGAGAGTTTTATGAATCTTGGTAATGTAATACAATATGACACGAAATTTATAAGAAGTGGTCCAATTTTAGAAAAAATTGCAATGATTATAGAAAGATTGTTGTATTCAGTTTTTTATTTTCCTGGAGCAGAGCTTAAAAAAGGTCTGTTTTTGCAAAATGGAGAAGTTGCGACAATACCAGTTATTCTTACATTATTAGCATTTTGTTTTTGTGTTTTGTCAGTTATTGAAAACTCAGAAAAAAGAGTTCCTAAACTATGTATAGGGATAATTATATTTAACTTAGTTTTACATGGAATAATAGGATATAATCTACTTAATTCAAGTATCATGTCTATAAATTTTAGTTTTGCAGTTATAGTTCTATTGGCTTATTTTACTAAAGCACTTAGAAAAAATGAAAAAAATATGTACAATATATTTCTATCATTGTTACTGGTTACTATAATAATTAGTAATGTAAATGGATTTATAGAAATTTTAAATATAGGGATAAAGTTATATCCTGTTTAAAAAATAATATTGAAAGGGTAGTAAGTTTATGAAACAGACAAATACAAATGTAAAGCTTCTTACTAAAATTTCAGATTATATAAAACTAATGAGAATAAAGCAATATATAAAGAATTTCTTTGTATTTTCGGCTATAATTTTTTCAAATAACATACTAAATACAAATTTACTATTAAAGACATTTATTGCATTTGTATGTTTTTGTCTTATATCATCATCAGTATATGCATTGAATGATGCTATAGATATGGATAAAGATAAAAGACATCCTAAAAAACGTAATAGACCAGTTGCAAGTGGGAGAATAAGTAAAAAAAATGCTAATATACTATTTGTAATATTAGCTTTGATTTCAATTAGTTTATCAATAGTTGTTAATTTCAGATTGACTATAATTCTTGTTCTTTATTTGATAAATAATATATTATATTCTCTTAAATTAAAGAATATAATACTATTAGATGTGTTTTCAATATCTCTTGGATTTATATTTAGGGTTTATGCAGGGTGTGTAGCCATAGATGTAAGCTTATCAAATTGGATAATATTATGTACCTTTTTCTTATCTTTGTATTTAGCTTTTGGAAAACGTAAAAAAGAAATAGAGACTTTAAGAGATGATGCAATTGAACATAGAAAGATACTAGAAGATTATGACATAGAAAATCTAAATCAAATGATGGTAGTTATGTTAAGTTCTACAATTGTGTGTTATGCTTTGTATTCTACAAGTAATCCAGAAAAACCACGTATGATATTTACAACAATATTTGTAGTTTATGGTGTACTTAGATATAATTATATAATTAACACTACAAATGAAGGAAATCCTACCGAGATTGTATTAAAAGACTGGTCTTTAAAAATAAACGTAATATTGTGGATAATTGCATGTTTAGTAATATTAATTTTTTAGTGATAGGATGGGGAAATACTTATGAAAAAAAGTGTATTATTACTTGATGTAGATTATACTGTTATAAATACTGATAGTATGTTAGATTTTTTTATTTATTCTTTAAAAAATAAAACATTTAAAACTATTATAAAGGTGCCATATATTGTTTTTACTCTAGCTATGTACTTACTTAGAATAGTACCTTTGAAAAGAGCAAAAGAGGCAATCTTTCATCCAATAGTAGATTTTAGTGAAGAAGATTTAAAATTTTTTTTTGATGACTGTATTATGAAAAAAATTAACGAGTCTATGAAAAAAATTATTTACAAAAACAAAAAAGAACATAATGTTATAATTATGATAACAGCATCTCCATATGCGTATATGAAATACTTTAAACATTATGGTTTTGCAGATGAAGTCATAGGCACTGAGTTGTTTTATGAAAATTCAAGATATAAAAACCAATTTGTGGGGGAAAACTGTAAGGGAATTGAAAAAATACATAGAATAAAGGCTGTATTAGATAAGCTTGGGATAGAGATTGATTATGAAAATTCATATGCATATTCGGACTCTAAGAGTGATTTACCTATGCTTTCATTAGCTAAAAATGCTTTTTTGGTTAGTAAAAAGAATGGTGAGGTTATAGAACGAATAAATTCATAACTTAATGTCACTTAGAATAGGAGGGAATAGTTTGGGATATTTACACATATTAATTTTATCTATGGTTCCTGTAACAGAATTAAGAGGAGCCATTCCTATAGGTATTGCAATGGGTTTAAATCCTATGTGGGTTTATGTATTTAGTGTAATTGGTTCTACTTTGGTATCGATTCCCTTGATATTAACATTTAGGCATGTATTGCAATTTTTAAGAGGGAAAAAATTATTTAAAGGGATTGCAGATACAATTGATAGAAAAATAAATTCAAGAATGAAAAAATTAAAAAGTGTTTCAATGATAGGTATAATACTATTTGTAGGGATACCACTTCCAACTACAGGAACATGGACTGCATCTGCTATAGCTTCTATACTAAAAATGAGAATAAAAGATGCCTTTGTAGGAGTATTTATTGGTAATTTGTTATCAGGAGTTATAGTTTCAGCACTTTCTCTACATATAATATAAAACTATCCAAGCAATATGTTTGGATAGTTTTTTTGTGAGTATCATTTAAATTCATTTTGCTCTAAAATGTTTACTATGGCTAAAGAAATATAGTATAGTATTATTTGTGAGGAAAGTACTAAAAATTTTCCTACTAATAAAATAAATTTTTTATATAGAATAAAATTTCAATCACAATAAATTTTAATTAATAGACTAAGGAGGTTTTAAGGTGGAAAATTCAAGCACTAATTTAGGAAATGAAAGTGTAGGAAAATTGTTATTTAAACTTGCTACGCCCGCTATTATTGCACAAATCGTAAATGTTTTATACAACATAGTGGATAGGATTTTCATTGGAAGAATGGAAAGTGGAGAAGTTGCTATGGCAGGTGTCGGAGTAGCATTTCCGATAATAATTATAATAACTTCATGTAGTTATTTAATTGGTATGGGAGGAGGACCATTAGCTGCTATAAAAATGGGTGAACAAGATAATGATGGTGCAGAGAAAATAATGAGTAATAGTTTTTCTGTATTAGTGATTTTAGCAATACTTTTAACTATAGGTTTTCAGATTGGAAAAGAGCCTTTGCTTTGGATGTTTGGGGCAAGTGAATCTACTATTGGATATTCAATGGATTATTTAAAAATTTATTTAATAGGTACAGTATTTGTTCAAATCTCACTGGGAATGAACACTTTTATAAATACCCAAGGATTTGCTACAACTGGTATGATTACAGTTGCTATAGGTGCTTTGATAAACATAATACTTGACCCAATTTTTATATTTGGTCTTAATATGGGTGTAAAAGGAGCTGCATTAGCCACTATAATTGCACAAGGTGTTTCCGCTATTTGGGTATTGGTGTTTCTATTTGGAAAGAAAAGTATACTTAAGATAAAAAAGAAGTATATGATACCTAAAGTAAGTATTATATTACCAGTCTTGGGGTTAGGAATATCTCCATTTATAATGCAATCTACAGAAAGTCTAGTACTTATAGCATTAAATAGTAAATTGCAGATGTATGGAGGAGATTTAGCAGTAGGTTCAATGGCTATAATGAGTAGTATAATGCAAATTCTTATGCTTCCTAATATGGGCTTTACACAAGGAGCACAACCAATAATAAGTTACAATTATGGTTCAGGACAACTTGATAGAGTCAAAAAGACATTTAAATTGTGCCTATTGTCATGTTTTACATATTCTACTATTTTGTGGATTCTACTTATGATGTTCCCTGCATTTTTTGTTGGTATATTTAATAAGAATCCGCAGTTACTTAGCATGACTAGTTGGAGTATAAAAATATATTTTGCAGGTTCTTTTATGTTTGGAATTCAACTAGCTTGTCAACAAACATTTTTAGCACTTGGAAAAGCAAAAATATCTTTGATTTTAGCTCTTCTTAGAAAAGTTGTACTTTTGATACCTTTAATATTTATACTTCCAACATTTTTTAATGAAAAACTTTTTGCAGTACTTTTAGCAGAGCCAATTGCAGATATAACAGCAGCTACTATAACAGCAATCTGTTTCTTTATATTTTATAAAAGCTCTCTATCAAAATCTAAAACGACAGAAGAATAATATATATAATATAAAATTTCCATGAAAATATTTTAATAGATAAAAATTAGAATTTGTATTTTAATTTAATAAGATATTTTCTATAATGTATAAAGATAGAAAGTTGAATTAATTTTTAAAATTACAATAAGAAAAATGTAAGTATTTGCAATATTAATGGTATAATATTTACAGATATGATAATTAATAAATGGAAAGGATGTTTATATAATGGAAAATGATTTAACAATGCAAGAATTACTTGACCAGCAAGAACAAGTATTCAGCAAAGTGAAAGTTGGAGAATTAATAACTGGAAAAATAATTGCAGTGAGAAATGATGAAGTACAATTAGGATTAGACTATGGATTTGATGGGATAATACCTATAAGTGAATTAAACATAGAAAAAAATCAATATATAGAAGACTTATACCATATAGGTGATGAAGTAAGTGCTGTAATAACAAAAGTATCTCAAAAAGATGGGACAATAACTTTATCTAAATTACAACTTGATAAAAGAAATGATTTTGCAGAATTACAAAAAGCTTATGATGAACATAGAATAATAACTGTAAATGTTGAAAAAAATATAGACAAAGGTGTATTTGCTAATTACAATACATATACATTTTTTATACCAATTTCTCAACTTGATACAAAGTTTATTACAGATACATCTAAATTTGTTGGTCTTAATTTAGAAGTTTATATAAGAGACTTTGATATTAGAAAGAATAGACTTGTAGCATCTCATAGAGATGTATTACAAGAACGTATAAATAAAGAGAAAGAAGAAAGAAGAGCTCAAATTAAAGCAGAAAAAGAAGCTGAAAGAGCTAGAATCAAACAAGAAAGAGAAGAAGAAAAAGCTCGTATTAAAGTAGCAAAAGAAGAATTATTTAATTCTCTTGAAGTTGGACAAAAAAGAGATGGTAAAGTAACGAAGATAATGTCTTATGGAGCATTTGTGGATATTGGTGGAATTGAAGGATTAGCACATATAAATAATTTAGCTTGGGCAAGGGTTGAAAATGTTGAAGATGTTGTTTCAGAAGGTCAAGAAGTAGAAGTTTATGTGTTAGATGTAAATAAAGATACTAAAAAAATTGCATTAGCATTAAAAGACATAAATAATGACCCATGGGATTTAATAGCAAAAGAAGTGAAAATTGATGATGTTGTTAATGCTAAGGTTCTTAGAATAATAGAAAAGGGAGCTTTTGTTCAAATTAAAGAAGGTGTAGATGCTTATTTACCGATATCTGAATTGAGCGATACTAGAGTTGCTAAAGTTACTAATATTGTTAATATTGGAGATGAAGTTAAAGTTAAAATTCTTGACTTTAAACCAAAGACTAAAAGAATGTTAGTTTCAGTAAAAGAAGCGACTAGAGAGCCAGAAGAAGATATAACAGAATACCTAGAAGTAGAGGAATCTTTAGGAAGTATTGGAGAATTATTTAAAGATAAATTTAAAGATTTAGAAGTATAAAATAATTTAAAATGGGGCTGTTTTAAAACATTACTCTGTCTATTATGACAGCTTTAGTTTTGAAATAGCCCTTTAGCTATCTACAAAAAATTATATAAAATATCAGGAGGAAACTTAATGAAAAAGTCTATTATAGATGTACATTGTCATACCTTAATAAGTGGACATGCACATAGTACTTTTAAAGAAAATGTCGAAGAAGCAGTTCATAAAAATATAAAATATCTAGGAATATCAGACCATGGACCTAATATGCCAGGAGGGCCACATCCATTTTATTTTTATAATTTACATCTACTTCCACGAAAAGTACAAGATGTAAGAGTCCTTAGAGGAATAGAAGGAAATATAATGGATTATGATGGAAATTTAGATGTTCAGGAAGATATGTTACAGCATCTAGACTATGTAATTGCAAGTCTTCATAGACCTTGTATAATTTCAGGAACAAAAGAAGAAAATACAAATGCTATTTTGAATGTAATGGACAAACCTAAAGTAAAAATAATTGGTCATCCAGATGATAGTAGATATCCTTTAGATTATGAATCTATAGTAAAGAAAGCTAAAGAAAAAAATATTCTTTTGGAAATAAATAATTCCTCATTAAGTTCAAACTCTCATAGAACTGGAACTTGGGAAAATGCAAGTCACATGCTAATGTTATGTAAAACACATGGGGTAAGAGTGATTCTTGGTACAGACTCTCATATATGTTATTCTATAGGCGAATTTGAAAATGCAGAGAAAGTTTTAAAATCAGTAGATTTCCCAGATGAATTGGTCATAAATTATCATGAAGACGAAATTATAGAGTTTTTTGATATAAATTTTTAGAATCGTGGGAGTGAAAAAATTTGAGTAAAAATAAGTTTATCTATATGAATTATTATGACAATGGTTATTTTAAAAAAGGAATGGTTATATATATGCTTTTAGCACTTGTAATTTTAGCTACAATTTTTATATATTCAACTAAAATCTTATATCTTTTATGTATAGTAACAGCAGTTTTTCTTTTTAAACAAGGACGTGATTTTTTTAATAAATATGAGGGAAAAGTGTATCTTACTCTTGATAATCATTCAATATTAATAAATAATCAATGTATATTCAGTATAAAATCCAAAAAAAATCAAAAGTTTAACTATAAAATAATAGAAAAAATAGAAGTGGTAAAAAAAGTATTAAATATATACACAGACGATTCTAATTATAAAATAAGATTGAGTGCACTGAGCTTTGAAGATGAAAAAAAATTATTAAATATCATAGACGAAAAGTTGAAAAAATTTAAGGGATAACACTATACTGTTTTCAATAGTTAGCATGGTTTATAAAATTACTTGTTAAAAATAAAAAATAAAAAAATATAGATATTTATTTTTTTTGTGTTGACAATATATTTTAATGTGTATATAATAACTATTAAATCAAAATATTTAGAAAATTTAAATGATTAAAAAAGCAATGAATAGAAGCAGTAAGAACAATGAAACTTTCAGAGAGCTAAAGTATGGTGTGATTTAGTAGTTGATAGTTCTGAACTTGTCTAGGAGCTGTTTCCTAAGATTTATGTCTTAGGATAATCGGAGTAATTCCACGTTATAGGAAATATAGTCATTATAATTATTTATGTTGGCTATTACTAAGGGAGCTTTTTAGAAAGCTAAATAGAGTGGTACCGCGAGCAAAACCTCGTCTCTAATTTTACTAGAGATGGGGTTATTTTTATTCTAATGATAAAATTAATATTTATTCTTATGAATTAAATGGGGTAGGATTGCGTCGACATAAGGTATACTGGATACAAAAAACATAAAAGGGGGAAATAACATGAAATATGGAAAGTATAAAAAGTATGGAAAAATGCAAATAGAAAATCGTAAATGGCCAGACAAAGAGATATTTAAGGCTCCAATTTGGTGTAGTGTTGATTTAAGGGATGGAAATCAATCACTACCAACACCTATGAGTGTAGATGAAAAAGTCAGAATGTTCAAAATGATTTTAGATACAGGATTTAAGGAAATAGAAGTGGGATTTCCATCAGCATCAAATACAGAGTACACATTCTTAAGAAAATTAATAGATGAGAATATGATTCCAGATGATGTAACTATACAAGTTCTTACACAATCCAGAGCTCATCTTATAGAAAAAACATTTGAATCAATAAGAGGGTGTAAGAAAGCAATTATACATTTATATAATTCTACATCAGTTCTTCAAAGAGAAGTAGTCTTTAATATGAGTAAGCAAGAAATAATAGATATAGCAGTTGAAGGGGCAAAATTGTTCAATGAAGAGATAAAAAAATATCCAGAGACAGAGTTTACTTTTGAATATTCACCAGAAAGTTTTACAGGAACAGAAATGGATTATGCACTTGAAATATGTGAGGCAGTGATAGATGTCTGGAAGCCAACTCCACAAAAGAAAGTGATAATAAATCTTCCATCAACAGTGGAAATGGCAACACCAAATGTATACGCAGACCAAATAGAATGGTTTTGTGAAAATGTAAGTTGTAGAGATTCTATCATATTAAGTTTGCATACTCATAATGATAGAGGGACTTGTACAGCAGCAAGTGAACTTGGATTATTAGCTGGGGCAGATAGACTTGAGGGTACCTTATTTGGAAATGGTGAAAGAACTGGGAATATGGATATAGTGAATGTCGGACTTAATCTTTATACACAAGGAATAGACCCAGAGTTAGATTTTAGCAATATTGATAAGATAAGAGAAATATATGAGGGATGTACAAAACTTGTAGTCCATGATAGACATCCATATGCAGGGAATCTTGTACATTGTGCTTTTTCTGGTTCTCATCAAGATGCTATTAGAAAAGGCATGATAGCAATGAAAAACAGAGCTAATGATTACTGGGAAGTTCCATATTTACCAATAGACCCTCATGATATAGGAAGAGAATACAAAGAGATTATTAGAATAAATAGCCAATCCGGAAAAGGAGGAGCTGTTTATATAATGGAAACAGATTATGGATTTATGATACCTAAGAATATGCATTCTGATTTTGGAAATGTAGTAAAAATGGAATCTGATAGAATAGGGGAAGAACTTAGCAGTGAAGCAATATTTAACTTATTTAAGAAGGAATATATTGATGTTGAGAGCCCTTATAAAGTTAAAAAATATAAAATAAAATCAATGGATGAACTAAACTATGAAAATGATGATTCTAATGATACTAATATGATTGAGATGACCGCAAGAGTAACTTACATGGGAAATGAACAAAGAATTGTTGGTATAGGAAATGGACCTGTAGATTCGTTTAATAATGCATTAAAAGAATGTGGCATGAAAGATTACAAATTCAGGTACTATTGGGAGCATGCATTAGAAGAAGGCTCACATTCAAGAGGTGTCGCTTATGTAGGGATAGAACACAATGATAAAGTCTATTTTGGTGTAAGTATATCAGAAAATATAAATACAGCAGCTATTAATGCACTTATGAACGCGATAAATAAAAGTTATATTGAGGAGGAAGTAAAAGATGGGGATGACTATGACACAGAAAATCTTAGCAAAACATGCTAATTTAAATGAGGTTAAGAAAGGGCAGCTAATTGAAGCAGATTTAGATATAGTTTTAGGAAATGATATAACATCACCAGTAGCCATTAGAGAGTTCGAAAAATTAGGTATTGAAGATGTTTATGATAAGACTAAAGTAGTAATGGTCTTAGACCACTTTGCACCTAACAAAGATATAAAAAGTGCAGAGCAATGTAAGTTTACAAGAAGTTTTGCGAAGTCAAAAGGCGTTATAAATTTCTTTGATGTAGGAGAGATGGGAATAGAACATGTTCTTCTTCCTGAAAAAGGGATAGTAACAGCTGGAGATGTAATTATAGGTGCAGATTCTCATACTTGCACATATGGAGCCTTAGGAGCATTTTCCACTGGAGTAGGCTCAACTGACATGGGAGCAGGCATGGCCACAGGAAAATGTTGGTTTAAGGTACCTGGAGCAATAAAATTTATATTGAAGAATAAACCAAATAAATGGATAAGTGGTAAAGATGTAATACTTCATATAATAGGTAAGATAGGCGTTGATGGTGCACTTTATAAGTCAATGGAGTTTTGCGGAGATGGAGTAAAGTATTTATCTATGGATGATAGATTTACTATTTGTAATATGGCAATAGAAGCAGGTGCTAAAAATGGAATTTTTTCAGTAGATGATAAAACTATGGAATATATAAATTCACATAAGTGTACAACAATAACGAAAGATGTAAATGTATATGAAGCAGATGAAGATGCTGTTTATGATGAAGTATATGAAATTGATTTAGCTGAATTAAGAGAGACAGTAGCTTTTCCTCATCTTCCTGAAAACACTAAAACAGTAGATGAGATTGATAAAGATATAAAGATAGACCAAGTTGTAATCGGTTCTTGTACAAATGGAAGAATATCAGACCTTGAAGTAGCGGCTGAAATCATGAAAGGTAAAAAAGTAGCAGATGGAGTCAGAGTAATGATATTCCCTGGAACTCAACAAGTATATCTTGAAGCTATAGAAAGGGGTTATATCACTACATTTATAGAGGCAGGAGCAGCAGTTTCCACTCCAACTTGTGGACCTTGTTTAGGAGGTCATATGGGAATACTTGCATCAGGAGAAAAATCAATTTCAACAACAAATAGGAACTTTGTAGGAAGAATGGGGCATGTTGATTCAGAAGTATATCTTTCAAGCCCAGCTGTAGCAGCAGCATCAGCTATAGCTGGTAAAATATCAAAACCATCAGAGATAATTTAAAGGAGGTAAAGTTTATGATTGCTAATGGAAGTGTTTTTAAATTCGGAGATAATATAGATACAGATGTAATAATACCAGCTAGATATTTAAATATAGCTGATTATAAAGAATTAGCTATGCATTGTATGGAGGATATTGATGATAAATTTGTTTCTAAGGTAAAAAAAGGAGACATTATAGTTGCCACTAAAAACTTTGGTTGTGGTTCATCAAGAGAACATGCTCCAATTGTAATAAAAGAAAGTGGAGTATCCTGTGTAATTGCTTCTACTTTTGCTAGAATATTCTTTAGAAACTCTATAAATATAGGGCTTCCTATACTTGAATGTGAAGAGGCTGCTAACAATATAGAAGAAGGAGATAATATAGAAGTAGATTTTTCTACAGGTGTCATAAAAAATATAACAAAAGGAAAAGAGTATAAGGCAGAACCATTTCCTGAGTTTATGCAAAATATTATACTAAATGAAGGCTTAATCAATTCAATAAAAGTAAACAGGGGGTAGTGGGTTATGAATTATAATATAGCAGTCATAAAAGGTGATGGTGTTGGACCAGAAATAATAGAAGAAGGTATAAAGGTTCTAAATAAAATTTGCTTTAAATTTAACCATAGATTCGATTGTGAATATGTATTAGCTGGAGGATGTGCTATAGATGAAACTGGAGAGGCTTTACCAAATAAAACTGTTGAAGTTTGTCGAAAAAGTGAGGCTGTATTACTTGGTGCTGTTGGAGGTCCAAAGTGGGATAAATGTAAGGGTGATATAAGACCAGAAGCAGGTCTTTTAAAGTTAAGAGAGTCATTGGGATTATTTGCCAACTTAAGACCAGCTACAATGTATGAAAGTATAAAAGAAGCTTCACCACTTAGAGCAGATATAGTTGAGAAAGGCATTGATTTTATTGTTGTGAGAGAGTTAACAGGGGGCATTTATTTTGGAGAACGTGGAAGAAAAATTATTGATGGCATTGAAAATGCTTATGATGTAGAGACATATAACGAGAATGAAATAAGAAGAATTGGAAAAAGAGCTTTTGAAATAGCTAGAGATAGAAAAGGAAAACTTATAAGTGTGGATAAGGCAAATGTGCTTGAGAGTTCAAGACTATGGAGAAGTATAATGGAAGAACTAGCTAAAGAGTTTGAGGATGTAGAGTTATCTCATATGTATGTTGATAATGCTGCGATGCAAGTTGTAAGAGACCCTAGTCAGTTTGACGTAATAGTAACTAATAATATATTTGGAGATATAATATCTGATGAAGCATCCATGATTACAGGTTCTATAGGTATGTTACCATCAGCATCACTTAGAGAAGATAGTTTTGGTATGTATGAGCCAATACATGGAAGTGCACCTGATATAGCAGGAAAAAATATTGTAAACCCAATTGCAACTATTCTATCTGTAAGCATGATGCTAAGACATAGTTTTAATTTAGAAGAGGAAGCTAAGTGTATTGAAGATGCTGTGCAAAGTGTACTTAATAAAGGCTATAGAACTAGTGATATTTATAATGGTATGGGAACTGTTGTAGGAACTAAGGAAATGGGCGAATTAATAGTAAATGAAATTTAGAATTATAATTTAATTTATATAATACAGATTGAATGTATGATTTGGGAAATTAGTAAAAAATCTGTTTTAATATAGTTTATTTTTAGAGCACAATATGGTTTTGAGTAATTTCAATTACATAAAACCATATTGTGTTTTTTTAGAAAGTAATACATAAGATTAAAGTCATCATATCGAAATAGTCTATTTTTAGTATTAGAAGTTTGCAGGTATTTAATTAATATTATATAATATATTTTAGAATTATTTAATATTAAGCAACTATCAATGTAGGTTAGGAGATGGATTTTTTGGCAAAGTATAAGGTTTTAAAGAAGCAAAATAGTAGCAAATCTTGTTTAGTTTGTGGAACACAAAATGAACTAGGACTTAAAGCAGATTTTTATGAACTTGAAAATGGAGAACTTGTATCAATTTGTAATACAAAAGATTGGCATCAGAGTTATCCAGGAAGAGTACATGGAGGTATGTCTGCTGCAATATTGGATGAGACTATTGGAAGAGCTGTAAGTATAAATGATGACCAAATTTGGGGAGTGACAGTATCTTTAGAATTGAAATATAAAAAGCCAGTGCCAACGGATGCGACTATAAAAGTTGTTGGAAGAATAACTAAAGAAAATAGGAAATTGTTTGAAGGTACAGGTGAAATCATTCTACCAAATGGAGATGTAGCAGTGACAGCAACTGGAAAATATATGAAAATGCCTATTGGTCAAATTTCAGAAGGTGACTTTTCTGATGAAGAATGGTTTTTCGAAGAATCAAAAGAAAATGTAGAATATATTGAACTTTAATTAAAAAAAGTTTATATCTAAAAAACATAAAATTAAAAAATTCTATAAAAAATATAAAATAAAAATAAATTAGCTATACTAAAAAGATTTCTCTTAATAGCATTAAATTTACATATCAAAAAAATTAATTTACATAGCTAAAAAGTCTATTTTTTTTGAGAGTATATTTCAGAATATTCAGACTTGTGATGATGTGCAAAATGAATGATTTCATAAAATATATAATAAAAATTATATATAAAAAATAAATTTTATGTTGACATAGTTAATTCAGCTTGATATTATAGTTATTAAAAATAAGGACAGTAAAAACGCTATCCATATTACAAACTAAAAAAGGGGGGAATTATAATGAGTAAGAAATTATTTATTCCTGGTCCTATTGATGTTAAAGAAGAAGTCTTGCAAAAGATGGCTACACCAATGATAGGACATAGAGGAAAAGATGCATCTGTACTCCAAAAGAGTATAAGTGAAAAAATGCAAAAACTATTCTATACAAACAACACGATACTTTTATCCACGTCATCCGGAACTGGTTTAATGGAAGGCTCCATTCGTTCCTGTACATCCAAAAAGGCAGCAGTATTTTCCTGTGGATCCTTTGGTGATAGATGGTACAAAATGGCAGTGGCTAATAATGTCCCAGCGGATATATTTAAAGTTGAATTAGGAGAGGCAACAACACCAGAAATGGTTGATAAGGTGCTTTCTACTGGAGAATACGATTTAATAACTGTAACTCACAATGAAACTTCAACTGGAATAAGAAACCCAATAGAAGAAATTGGAGAAGTTGTTAAAAAGTATAAAGATGTGGTCTACTGTGTAGACACTGTAAGTTCAGCCGGTGGAATAAAAGTCGAGGTTGATAAGATTGGAATAGATATTTGTATAACATCAGTACAAAAAGCACTGGGATTACCACCAGGAATGTCTATTTGCACATTTTCTCAAAAAGCAATCGATAGAGCTAAGCAAGTACCTTTTAGAGGAGTATATCTTGATTTGTTAGCAATGTATGAATACTTAATCAAGAAAAACTACCAATACCCTTCAACACCATCTCTTTCTCACATGTTCGCTTTAGATTTCCAATTAGATAATATATTAGATGAAGGCTTAGATAACAGGTTTAACAGACATGAAGACATGGCAAACTTAGTTAGAAACTGGGCTAAAAAACACTTCCAAATTTTTACCAATGAAAATCACTTATCCAATACACTTACTGTTATAGAAAATACTCAAGGTATTAGTGTATCAAATTTAAATTCAAAATTACAAGAACGAGGATTCCAGATAGCAAATGGCTATGGCGATTTAAAAGAAAAAACTTTTAGAATTTCACATATGGGTGACTATACTGTCGAAGATGTACAAGAATTATTAGATAATATTGATGATATATTAGGTTTTAATAAATAATATTATAAAATTATGTATTTTTAATAGAAATTTAGAATATATAGTAGAATATATTTTATAAAAATTACATATTAAATTTTTAACAAAGAATAGGGAAATTTGATATGACTTTAATAAAAAAATATTTTGAAAATTATATAAACAGAAAGTTAAACTAAATAAAGTGTTTTATGGATAAAAATACTTTAAAAAATAAAAATTGGGAAAATTAAGTGAATAAAAATTGGAGGAGTTTGTTATGTATAATATATTAATTACTGATGGAATAGAGAAAGAAGCAGCGAGAAAATTGAGAGAGTTAAATTTTAATGTGATAGAGCAGTTTTATGAAAAAGATGTTTTAGGAGATAAACTTAAAGATGTTGATGTACTTGTAGTACGTTCAGCTACTAAAGTTACTAAGGATGTAATAGATAAAGCATTAGAGGGCAAAAAATTGAAGTTAATAGTAAGAGGTGGAGTAGGATTAGATAACATAGATGTTAAATATGCAGAAGCTAATGGCATAAAAGTTATGAATACTCCAAATGCAAGTAGTATATCTGTTGCAGAGCTTACAATAGGTCAATTATTTGTACTTGCAAGATTCATAAATACTGCAAATGTAACTATGAGAGATGGAAAATGGGAGAAGAAAAAATATAAAGGTACAGAAATTAATGGAAAGACACTTGGACTTATCGGTTTTGGAAGAATTGCAAAAGAAGTTGCAAAGAGAGCCGAACTATTAGGTATGGATGTCATATATACTGACATAATGGGTGAAGCACAAGGCTTTAACAAATATAGATTCTGTGATATGGAAGAAGTTTTAGAAAAGGCAGATTTCTTATCTTTACACATACCATTTGATAAGAATAAGGGGGCAGTAATAACTGAAAAAGAAATAAACAAGATGAAAGATGGTGCTTATTTAATAAACTGTGCAAGAGGCGGTTTAGTTGATGAGAAAGATTTACTAAAAGCATTAGATGAAGGTAAATTATCAGCAGCTGCTATAGATGTTTATGAACAAGAACCTACATTAAATCTAGACTTAGTAAATCATCCAAGAGTTTCTCCTACACCTCATATTGGGGCATCTACAGTAGAAGCTCAAGAAAGAATAGGAGAAGAAATAGTAAATGTGATTCAAGATTTCTTTCTTGACTTCAATAATCTAATAGAGGTAGCATTATAAAATATTTATATAATTAGGGGGAAATGAGTAATGGCAACTATTAAACCATTTAAGGCGATTAGACCAAATAAATATATAGTAGATAAAGTAGCAGCACTTCCTTACGATGTTATGAACAGTAAAGAAGCTAGAAAAATTGCAGAAGGGAATCCATATTCATTTTTGCATATAGATAAATCAGAAATTGATTTAGATGAAGATATAGATTTATATGATGAAAAAGTTTATTTAAAAGCGCGAGAAAATTTAGATGAATTTCGACAACAAGAAATTCTAGTAAAAGATGATAAAGAGTGTATATATATATATAAACAAATCATGGATGGTAGAGCTCAAGTTGGTATAGTAGCATGCATATCAGTTGATGAAAGCTTAAATGGAACAATAAAAAAACATGAATACACTCGACCAGAAAAGGAAATTGATAGAACTAAGCATATAAAATACTGTGATGCTAATACGGGAACTATACTTGTAACTTATAAACATCAAAGATTGATAGATGATATAATCAATGATTTTATGGATAATAATGACCCTTTATACGATTTTGTAACAGATGACAAGATAGAGCATACAGTATGGAAGATTGAGAATGATGATATAATATGTAATTTAGTAGATGAATTTGGGAAATTAGATTATCTATATATTGCAGATGGTCATCATAGGACAGCTTCAGCAGAAAATGTAGCAAAAGAAATGAGAGCTAAAAATCCAAACTATACTGGAAAAGAAGAATTTAATTATTTTATAGCTATGATTGCACCAGATGAGAACTTAATGGTTTTGGATTATAATAGAGTTATCAAAGACTTAAATGGTTTAAGTGAGGAAGAATTTATAAATAAAATAAAAGAAAATTTTGAGCTAGAAGAAATAGAAGGAAAAGAAAAATATAAACCTGACAAAAAAGGAACTTTCGGGATGTATCTAGGCAATAAATGGTACAAAATGGAGGCTAATAAGAATTTATTAGAAATAGAAGACCCTGTTGATTCATTAGATATTTCTATATTACAAGACTATGTTATTGATGCTATTTTAGGAATCGAGAATCCTAGAGTAGATAAAAGAATTGACTTTATTGGTGGTATAAGAGGTCTTGAAGAATTAGAAAAAAGAGTTAATGAAGATATGAAAATAGCTTTTGCAATGTATCCAACTAGTATTGAGGATTTGATAAGAGTAGCAGATGCAGGCAAGATAATGCCAGCAAAATCAACATGGTTTGAACCTAAAGTAAGATGTGGGCTATTTCTACATGAAATAAATGAATAATTAAACAAGGGCTAAAAAGTGAGATTTACACTTTTTAGCCCTTGTTTTTGTTCAAAGTTATATATGATATATAAACACTAGAAGATAATATTTTTAATAATAGTTACCTTTTTTTAGAAAATGGATAATTTTAATATATAGATAGTAGTATTCTATGTTATAATTTAGAATGAAAATTTATGTTTTATAATAATAAATTATATTTTCACACTTATAAAAATGAAAAAATAAAAGGACATTATAATGTTATGCTAGAATTATTATCCGATAATACATATTATTTTTTTTGTATGAAATTAAGGGGATAGTAATTAATTAGAAAAGGAATGAATAATAATGAATATATTACATTATCAGTTTTGATAAATTAAAAATAGAGTTAGAGTTCTTAATATTTATTAAGAGTAAAGTATGAACCAAGGTTTTATAAATAAATCTGAAAGTATGTTGTTTAATTCTAATATAGGAAGAAATAAAATATTTATTAAAAAATCTTAAAAATAGGAATGAATGCAAATGTTTGCAAAATGAATAAATAATACTCGGTTTTAGTTAAATATTTTTTCTATTTTAAGATAATTTCCTACTGAAGAATTAAATAACATAATTATATAATGAGGATGTGAGTATGATTAACAGACTAAAGCCAAGAATATTAGGTATTAGTATCTTGTTTATTATTATAATTATTTTAACAGGTGGTGCTATTTTTAAGTTCAAGTTTAAATTAGATAATAAGTTAAAGGAAACCACACATACATATTTGTCCGAGTTTACAGAACATAATATAATTAATCTCAAGACAAAACTTAGTGGTCAATTTGACATGCTTGAATCTATTGCTAATTTTATTGGAAATTTGAACAATATAAATGATGAAATGGTAATTGATTTAATGGATTCTAGTGTAAATCGAAGTTCTTTAACTAGTATGACTGTTTCTAGATTGGATGGAAAAAGTTATTCTAATGATGGAATCATCAGTAATATTCAAGATAGAGATTACTTTAAAAAAGCTAAGAATGGGGAAAGGAATATATCAGAGCCTTTAAAATCTAGTATCGATAAAAAAGAAATAATAGTTTTATCAGCACCCATTTATAAAAGTGGGAAAATAGTGGGTGTTTTAAGTGGAATTTATGATTCAACAAAGTTAAATGAATTATTAGGATTATCAGCATTTGATGAAAAGGCAGATGTTTTTGTTGCAAAAAAAAATGGAGATATAATTGCTCAAAGTACAAATAGTAAAATGATATCCTGTATATTTAAACTTTTCAACAAAGATAATTGTAATGAAGTAGATTGTATAAAAACCATAAAAGAAAATATGAAAAATGATAAATCGGGATATTCTAATTATAATTTAGATAATGAGAAATTTATGCTAAATTATCGACCACTTGGGATTAATGATTGGTATGTTTTTTCTGTTGTACCAAATGAAATAGTGTCTATTCAGTCAGAAAATATATCTTATGATGTATATATATTCGCATTGGAAATACTACTAGTTATATTGATTTTCATAGTATACATAGCCTACATTATAAATAATAATACTAGGGTCATTATAAACGAAAAAGAAAAGTTTAAAGCACTTACAGATAATATACTAGGAGGTGTTAAAAACTGTCTGAAAGATGAAGATATGACTATGTCATATGTAAGTCAAGGGTTTCTAGAACTTACAGGTTACTCTGATGAAGATTTAAATAGAATATTTAAAAATAAATTTAAAGATATGATTTACAAAGAAGATATAGACAAGTTTAATCGTACTATCCTAAATCAGTTAGAAAAACAAGATAAAATTGAAGTTGAATATAGAATTGTAAAAAAAGATGGAAGTATAATTTGGATTTTAGAGAGAAGTAAATCTATAAAGGATAACAAAGGAAATGAGTGTATTCAGGGAGTTTTAACTGATATAACAGAACTTAAAAAGACACAAGAAGAGCTAAATTCAAAACGATTTGAAATAGAAGCTATTAATAATAATATTGTTGGTGGTATAGTTATAACTGAGATAAATGATGATTTTGACAGTATATATTTAAATGAAGGATATTTAAATATGATTGGATATACACGTAAACAACTGAAAGACGAACTAAATAATAAATTAATAAAACTGATTTTTAAAGATGATAGAAGAGGACTTATTGATAGTATTAATGAACAACTCAAAATAAGTGATACATTTGCGAGTGAACAAAGAATAGAGAAAAGGGATGGAACTATTATATGGATTTTATTAAAAGGTAGAAAAATAGTTTATGAAGATGGGAAATCTGTATTATGTAGTGTTATTGTAGATATTACTTCTGCTAAACTATTAGAACAACAGCTTAAAAAAAGTGAAGAACGTCATGAGATTATTATAAAACAGACTCAAAATATCATAGTAGAATGGGATATAGAAAAAGACCAAATGAATATTTCACCAAACTGGTATAATAAGTTTGGCTATGACCCTATAACCGAAAATGCAACAAAAAATCTAATTAAATCAGTAGATATATATCAGGATGATATGGATAAATTTATTTCATTAATTAAACTTACTTCAGAAGGTAGTGAATATGAAGAGTGTGAAATTAGACTTAGAATTAGGGATACTACTTATGCCTGGTTTAGCATAAAGGCAACAACACTTTTTGATGATAATGGAATGCCTTATAAGGTTGTAGGGAGTTTGACTGATATTGATGAGGTAAAGCGAGAAGCTGAAAAATTGAAAGAAAGGGCAGAAAAAGACCCTTTGACAGACCTATATAATAAAAAAGCATCTCAATCGCTTATAGAAGAGTACATAACATTAGATAAAAAAAGAAAAGGTGCTTTAATGATTATTGATATTGATGATTTTAAAGGAATAAATGACAATTTAGGGCATTTATATGGGGATGCTGTGTTAAGTGAAATTGCAAGTGATTTAATTAATTTATTTAGGGCATCTGATATAGTAGGAAGAATTGGTGGAGACGAGTTTATTGTTTTTATGAAAGATGTTTCTGAAATAAGAGATATTATAAATAAAGCTGAAGAATTGGTTAAAGCCTTTGAAAGGTCTTTTGTAGGGGCAGGAAACAATTATAAGATATCCTTAAGTGTAGGGATTGCTAGATTTCCACAAGATGGTCTGGACTATATGCAGTTATTTAGACGTGCAGACATAGCTCTTTATTCAGCTAAAGGAAAAGGTAAAAATTGTTATACATTATATGATAAAAGAATTGATAAAGCACAATATATAACTAATACAAGAAATACATATGAAAATGTCAATATAGATAGGACTTTTAAAGAACATATAACAAACTATATATTTGATATACTATATGAATCAAACGATATAGAAATGGCAGTAAACTTAATTCTAGATATTGTAGGTAGGCATTTTAATGTAAGTCGTGTCTATATATTTGAAAACTCAGATGACAATTTAGCTTGTAAGAATACATTTGAATGGTGCAATGAGGGGATAAGTTCAGAAATTGATAATCTTAAAAATATTTATTATGATGATTTAGGCAATTATCTTTTAAACTTTAATGCAGATGGATTATTTTATTGTAATGATATTGATAGTTTGGGTAGTGATGAGAAAAAAATACTTAAGCCACAAGATATACGTTCAATATTACAATGCAAAATTTTGGAGGGTGATGAATTTAGAGGGTTTGTAGGTTTTGATGAATGTTCATATAATCGTATGTGGACTAGTGATGAAGTAAATACACTAACCTTTATATCTAAAACACTTAGTATGTTTTTATTAAAAATGCGTATACAAAACAAGCTAGAAGAGTCTTTAAAGATTCAAAAGTCTGTAATGGACAATATGGATATATGGGCGTATGTTGTTGATAGAAATACTTATGAATTGTTATTTATAAATAAAAAAATGCTTGAGTCAGCACCAAATACTCATATAGGGGATTTATGTTATAAGGCAATCTTAAACAATCAAAACAAACCTTGTAAAAAATGTCCTATGAGGCATTTAAAAGATAGCAGTGATACTTGTAAATCATTTATGCGTAATAAAAAATTTGATATAAATGCAAATATAACTACAACTACTCTGAAATGGTTTGATGGCAAAGATGCATGCTTAATATTTGGGAATGAAGTAAGTAGTTTTGAGCCTGAAGAAAATGTTTAAAATATAGTATTATGAATTTACTTAAAATCACAATTTAAATTTATTAGACTTAAAATGTCTATATAAATTATTTAAGTTGTGGTTTTAAGTATTTTTTGTGATATAATTAAGCGTTAAGAACAAAATAAAAAGATACTTTTGTATGAAAAATATTTGTTAAATATATATTGAGCAGGTGATAATATGGAAAATAAGTTTTTACCAATAAGTAAACAAGACATTATAGATAGAGGATGGGAAGAATTAGATTTTGTTCTAGTTACAGGAGACGCATATGTAGACCATCATAGTTTTGGGACAGCAATAATATCTAGGGTTTTAGAGAATGCTGGATATAAGGTTGGAATAATAGCACAACCAGATTGGAAGACTACAGACGACTTTATGAGGTTAGGAAAGCCTAGACTTGGATTCTTAGTTAATGCAGGAAATATGGATTCAATGGTTAACCATTATTCTGTTAGCAAAAAACACAGAGATAAAGATATGTATTCTCCAGGTGGAAAAATGGGTTATAGACCAGATAGAGCGACTATAGTTTATTGCAATAAAATAAGAGAAGCATATAGCGATGTTGCAATAATCATAGGAGGGATTGAGGCCAGTTTAAGAAGATTTGCACACTATGATTATTGGAGTGATAAGGTTAGAAAATCTATGTTAATAGATAGTGGTGCTGATTTATTAGTTTATGGTATGAGTGAAAAGCAGATTGTAGAGGTGGCACATGCACTTAATGATGGATATGACCCAAAATATATTAGACATATTGATGGGACATGTTATGTTGCAGACACTTTGGATGAAATATATGATAAATATATATTAATTCCATCATATAAAGAAATATGTGAAGACAAAATGAAATATGTAGAGGCTTTTAAAATTCAATATGATGAGCAAGACCCATTTAGAGGAAATGTAATTGTTCAACCTCAAGGAAGTAAGTATTTAGTACAAAATAAGCCAGAAAAGCCTCTTAGCAGAGAAGAATTAGATGAAGTATATGGTTTACCATATCAAAAAACATACCATCCTGTATATGAAAAATTTGGTGGTATACCAGCGATAGAAGAAGTTAAATTTAGTATAGTAAGCTCAAGAGGATGTTTTGGAAGTTGTTCATTTTGTGCAATAACATTTCATCAAGGGAGAGCAGTTCAAAGTAGAAGTGAAAAATCAATTATTGATGAAGCAATAGGAATAACAAATTTAGATGATTTTAAAGGATATATACATGATGTTGGGGGGCCAACAGCTAATTTTAGAAGGCCAGCATGTAATAAACAAATTACTAAAGGTGCTTGTAAAAATAGACAATGTCTATCACCATCACCATGTAAAAATTTAGATGCAGACCATAGTGAGTATCTACATTTACTTAGAGCAGTAAGAAAATTACCTAAAATAAAAAAAGTATTTGTGCGTTCTGGTATCAGATATGATTATGTAATGGCAGATAAAAACAATAAATTCCTTAGAGAATTGATAGAGCATCATGTAAGTGGTCAATTGAAGGTAGCACCAGAGCATATATCAGAAGAAGTTTTAAAATATATGCAAAAACCAGCAGGAAAAACTTATGATAAGTTTAGACAGAAGTTTTTTGCTATAAATGAAGAATTGGGTAAAAAGCAATATTTAATACCATACTTAATGTCTAGCCATCCTGGTTCAACATTAAATAGTGCTATAGAGTTAGCTGAGTATTTAAGGGATACTCATTATCAACCAGAGCAGGTTCAAGACTTTTATCCTACGCCTGGAACTCTATCTACGACAATGTTTTATACAGGTATAGACCCACTTACAATGCAGCCAGTTTATGTACCTAAAGCAAAACGTGACAAGGCAATGCAAAGGGCTTTATTACAGTATAGAGCACCTAGAAATTATGAATTAGTATATTCTGCATTAGTAGAAGCTGGGAGAGAAGACTTAATTGGTTTTGGGCATAGATGTCTGATAAAGCCAAGAGATGAGAAGCCTTATTTTAATAGAAATAATTCTAAGAAAAATACATCTAAAGGTGTAAATAAAAATAAAAGAGCCAATACAAATAACAAAACTAATAAGAATCAACAAAAAAGTTCAACTAAGAAAAAGAAAAGATATTAGAAGATAATATAAATAAAAAGATTTAAATAAGAAGGAAAATTCGATAAATTAACAGAAATTAATATAAATAAATATAATTATTTTATAAGATGTTAGCTTTGGGAGGAAAAGATGAAAAAGTATATTTCTATAATATTATTAGTAGTATTCGGTGTGACTTTTTTGGTAGGATGTTCATCAGAGCAAAGTAAATCTCCAAAAAAAGAGTTATCAGTTGTTAAAGAAGTAAAAGTGGCTGTTCCAGATGGATTGCCAGCAGTAGCAATAGCTAAACTTGCAAATGAAAATCCAGAAATTAAAGAGGGATATGAAACAGAGTATAGTATTGAGAAGACACCAGAGGCAATCTCTACGAGAGTGATGAAAAAAGATGTAGATATAGCTATAGTTCCATCAAATATGGCTGCAATAGCATATAATAAAACTTCATCATATAATATCGTTGGTACTGTAGGAATGGGTTCACTTTATTTAGTATCAACAGAAAATATAAAAGACTATTCTGATTTGCTTGGTAAAGAAGTTGGATGTACAGGTAAAGGGCTTACTCCAGATATAACTATGAAGAGTATTTTATTGCAAAAGGGTATAAGTTCTTCAGATATAAAGTTCAATTATGTGAATTCAGCAAGTGAATTAGTACCATTATTGGCTACTGGTAAAATTACAACAGGTATTGTTCCAGAACCTGCACTTAGTGCTTTGATGTCTAAAAATCCAGATATAAAAATCATAAAAAGTTTAAATGACTCATGGAAGGAAATGAGCAGCTCAAAAGAGGGCTATCCACAATCTACATTAATTGTAAAATCTGAGTTCTTAAGAGATAATAAAGATTTTGTTGATTCTTTTGTAGGTCAATTATCAAATAGTATAGATTGGGCAAATAAAAATCCTGAAGAATTAGGTGCATATTCTGAAAAAATAAAAATATCTACTGAATCAAAGATAATAGGAAAAGCTCTTGAAAGAGCTAATTTAAAATATATTCCAATTAAAGATATGCTTGAAGACTACAAAAACTACTATGATAAATTGGCTGATTTTGATGATAAGACATTAGGAGGCAAAGTACCTGATGAAGCAATATACTCTGTTGAAAAATAAAAAAAATAAAGAACAATTTATAGATAAATTAGAGGTAACACTTTCTTGTGTTATCCTCTTATTTTTATGGCAAATTATTGCTTTGAAAATTGATAATGATATCTTTTTGCCAACAGTAGTTCAAGTATTTAATAGTATTAAAGAAATCATACTTAATTCTAATTTCTATATAGACATACTTTATTCTATGGGAAGATGTTTTTTTAGTTTTTTATTTGCTGTGGTTTTTGCTATTATATTGTCAATAATGTCCTATTTAAGTAGATTTTTTAGAAACTTATTAAAACCAATTAATGCTTTAGCACGTTCAATACCAACTATGATATTGGTAGTACTTGCACTTATTTGGTTTGAAAAAGATAGCACGCCTTTTATAGTTGGATTTGCTATAGTTTTTCCTATATTATATGATAACGTTTTAGGTACTATATTGAATATAGATAAGAATTTATTAGAAATGGCAAGTGTATATAAAATAAGATTTATAGATAAGGTACTAAAAATTTATTTGCCAGCTATAAAATTTCAAATTATATCTATACTAGTGTCAACATTTTCTTTGAGCTTGAAAGTTGCTATAGCAGGAGAGGTCTATAGTCAACCTACATATGGCATTGGAACTATGATACAGACTGAAAAAATTAATTTTAATACATCTGGAATATTTGCATGGATAATTATCGTTCTATTAATTTCTGCCATTTTACAAATAACTCAAAAGTTTTTAGCAAGGAGAGCTTTTTTATGGAAAAGGTAAAGTTGAGTATTGAAAATATAAATAAAAGGTATGACAATCGTATTATATTTAAAAATTTTAATATTGATTTTTATGTTAATGAGGTTAACTGTATTCTTGGAAAATCTGGCTGTGGAAAAACTACACTTTTGAACATAATAAGTGGAATTATTAAAAAAGATACTGACAATCTAAGTATCAAAGAAGAATTGAATAGAGTAGAAAATAAATTAGAAGCTAGTTATATATTTCAAGATGATAGACTTATAGACTGGTTAACAGTAGAAGAAAATATAAAGATAGTCGTAAATAGATACTATAATAAGGTTCAACTAAATAAAATTTGTGATGAGTATTTAGAATTAGTTGGAATTAGCGAATATAAAAAGTTCTATCCACAAATGCTTAGTGGTGGTCTTAGACAAAGAGTAAACATTGCCAGAGCGTTTATATACCCATCAAAAAATATTATAATGGATGAACCTTTTAAATCTATTGATGTAAAGAATACACAAATTATAATGGAGAATTTTAAAAAGATACTAAAAAAAGAAAAGAGAACTGTATTATTTGTAACTCATAATATAGAGGAAGCATTATTTTTAGCAGATAGAATATTCATTTTAGGAGATTCTCCAATTAGAATAAAAAAAATATTAAAAAATTCTAATGAATTGGAAAAAAATGAAGTCTTGAAGTTGATATAGAGTTATAATAATATTGTCATTTTAAAATATACTTATTTAAAATCTATAAGGCTGCGTTAAAATAGTACAGAATATTCGAAAAGATGTGTAATGTTCGTATTTTATAAAAGGGAAGTGAATGTATGGTTAAGACTAATGCTATGAGAATATTAGATTCAAATAGGATTGATTATAAAGTAATGTCTTATGAAGTGAAAAGTGAACATGTAGATGGTGTTGAGGTAGCACATGATATAGGAAGAGATGTAAATGAAGTGTATAAGACTCTAGTAACTCAAGGAGTTAGTAAGAATATATATGTATATGTAATACCAGTACATGAAAATTTGGACCTAAAAAAGGCCGCAAAGGTAGCTAAAGAGAAAAGTGTGGAGATGATTCATGTAAAAGATATAAATAAGTTTACAGGATACATTAGAGGAGGATGTTCTCCTATAGGTATGAAAAAGCTTTATAGAACTTTTGTAAATGAAAGTGCAAAAAATCTGGAGACGATTATTGTGAGTGCAGGAAAAATAGGCTATCAAATAGAGCTATCACCATTTGATTTACAAAAGCTTATACAGGTAGAATTTGTAGATGTAATAAAAAAATAAGTATTACATATAAAATATAGAGATTATGTGCTTAATAATAGGATATATATTGTTTATAATATTAATAATAACTCTTAAATAAATATTCAGTTGCTTATATGTAATTATACAAAAATATTGAGAAATTTTAAGAATAATGGTAAAGTGTAAGTGTAATCACGAATATTTTTTATAAAGTAATGGAGGGATGTTCGATTGAGGAAAATAAAATCTGAACAAATTGTTGAACATGTAAAAAAACTTTGTATAGAAGCAAGTCTATATTTAGGAGAAGATGTTCTAAGTTGTATAAAAGAAAGAGCTAAAAGTGAAAAGAGTGAAGTTGGAAAAAATATATTAAATATATTAGTTGAAAATGCTGAAATAGCAAAAGAAAAAAATATACCAATATGCCAAGATACTGGTATGGCTGTATTTTTTGTTGAATTAGGACAAGATGTTGTAATTGAAGGAGATACACTTACTGACGCTATAAATGATGGAGTAAGACAGGGGTATGAAGAAGGATACTTAAGAAAGTCTGTTGTAAGTCCTATTAGCAGAGTAAATACAAAAGATAATACACCAGCTATTATCCATTATGAGATGGTAAAGGGTGATAAGGTTAAAATAGAGTTTGCAGCTAAGGGATTTGGAAGTGAAAACATGAGTAAGATGAAAATGTTAAAACCTTCAGATGGTTTAGAAGGTATTAAAAAATTCATAATAGATACAGTTTCAGAAGCTGGACCTAACCCATGTCCTCCTATGGTAATTGGAGTTGGTATAGGAGGAACTGTGGATAAATGTGCTCAAATAGCTAAAAAGGCACTTTTTAGAGAACTTGGAGAATTTAATAAAGATGAAAATATAGCTAAACTTGAGAGTGAATTATTAGCATCTATTAATAAGCTTGGTATAGGGCCTCAAGGATTGGGTGGAACTACAACAGCTTTAGGCTTAAATATAGAGACTTTTCCTACACATATAGCAGGTCTTCCTGTTGTTGTAAATATAAACTGCCATGCATCAAGACATAAGAAGGTAGTAATTTAGGAGGAAAATAAAATGATAAAAATAACTACACCTGTAAGTGAAATTGATATAGCTAAATTAAATTGTGGAGATACAATTAGTTTGAATGGTATACTTTATACAGCAAGAGATGCTGCTCATAAAAGGCTGATAGATTGTATAAATAAAGGTGAGGAATTACCTTTTGATGTATATGGTCAAGGAATATATTATGTAGGACCGACTCCTACAAAGCCAGGAGAAGTTATAGGAGCTGCTGGTCCAACAACTAGCTATAGAATGGATGACTTGACTATACCTCTTTTAGAAAGAGGCCTTAGACTTATGATAGGTAAAGGAAAAAGAAGTGATGAAGTCATAGAAGGGATGCAAAAATATGGAGCAGTTTACCTTGCTGCAATAGGTGGAGCTGGGGCATATATTTCAAATTCAATAAAATCATGTGAAATTATTGCATATGAAGATTTAGGAGCAGAAGCTATAAGAAAGATTGTAGTAGAAGACCTTAAGCTTACAGTAGCTATAGATAGTTATGGAAATAATATATATGAGCAAGGTCGAGCACTTTATGAATGCAAATAAAGTTTATAAATTTATATGAATATCAAGATTAAAAAATAGTTGTATATAATTTAAGGAGGAAAATTGATGTCTAAGGATTATGCAAAATTGGCATTAGAAATGCATGAAATCAATAAAGGAAAAATAAGTGTAGAGAGCAAGGTGGAAATTAAAAATAAGGATGATTTATCAACAGCATATACGCCAGGAGTTGCAGAGCCTTGTTTAAAAATACATGAAAATAAAGAAGATGTTTATAGATATACTTCTAAAGGAAATCTAGTAGCAGTAGTTAGTGATGGAAGTGCTGTACTAGGATTGGGTGATATTGGAGCAGAAGCATCTATACCTGTTATGGAAGGTAAGGCTATATTATTTAAACAATTTGCAAATGTAGATGCCTTTCCGATATGTCTAAAGACTAATGATGTAGATGAGATAGTTAAATCTATTGAATTGATGGAACCAGTATTTGGAGGAATAAATTTGGAAGATATATCTTCTCCAAGGTGCTTTGAGATAGAAGAAAGACTAAAAAAATCTTTAGGTATACCTGTATTTCATGATGACCAACATGGAACAGCAATAATTGTTGCAGCAGCTATAATAAATTCAATAAAATTAATTGAAAATAAAAAAATAGAAGATTTAGAGATAGTAATAAATGGAGCAGGAGCTGCTGGTATAGCTATAGCAAAGATACTACTTAATATGAATGTTAAAAATATAATATTATGTGATAGAAGTGGTGCATTAGAGGCTAGTATAGAAAATCTAAATTATGTTCAGAAAGAAATGTTAGAAGTAACCAATATAAGAAATGAAAAAGGTTCTTTAAAAGACATTATAAAAGGAAAAGATGTATTTATAGGTGTTTCAGGTCCAGGAGCTCTTACAAAGGAAATGGTTGAAAGTATGTCTGAAAAGCCAATAATACTAGCAATGGCAAACCCTACTCCAGAGATAATGCCAGAAGAAGCGAAACTAGGGGGAGCATTCATAATGGGAACAGGTCGTTCAGATTTCCCTAATCAAGTTAATAATGTCTTAGCTTTCCCTGGAATATTTAGAGGAGCACTTGATGTTAAGGCTAAAGAGATTAATGAAGAGATGAAGATAGCTGCTGCATATGCAATCGCCAATACTATAAGCGATGAAGAGATATGCCCAGAGTATATATTACCAGATGTATTTAATAAAAATGTTGTAAAAAATGTTGCTGAGGCAGTTAAAGAAGCAGCAATAAAAACTAAAGTAAATAGAATATAAATTTTTATATGCTCATATATCCTTATTTTATCGGATATAGGGGCATTTTTATTATAGGCTTATACTGATATATCCTTACCTTTACATACATATCTTTATGATTAAACGTGTTAGAAAATGTAGGCATGCTGATTTTTATTGTTGTGTCTATGTGGGAATGATATAATGTTAATATTATAAATTAATAAATTTAAATTTATGGAGGTGCAAGAGATAATGGAATATAAAGTTAATGACCAAGAACTTAATGCCTCAATGTTTATACCATTCGTCAATAGGATATGGCCAGGAGATTATGATATGGATGAAACACAGACTGCATTATCAAAAACTTTGAATATAACTGCTTATAATGATAAAGTGCTTGTAGGATGTCTGCGAATTCTTTCAGATGGTTATTATTTTGGAACAATTACAGAATTGCTTGTTCTTCCAGAGTATCAGAAACAAGGCATTGGTAGCAAGCTTTTTCAGCTTGCCAAAGAGAATACCCCAACTATGCTATATTTTGGTGCACAGCCAGAAGTAGAAGAGTTCTATGAAAAAAATGGATGTCAAAAGAGTCTACAATCCTACATAATAAAAAAGAAGGATAGTTATTAAAGTTCAAGTTTTCAATCACCTTAAAAGTACAATATTTTAGTGGAATTATTTCATTTTTTATTATTAATATGACATAAACATGTCATATTAGTATTGATATAATTTGAATATGGTTAAGAGCCAAAGAAAAGTACAAGGAGTGATTTAAAATGGAAGAAATTAAATTTTGCCAATGTTGTGCAATGCCAATGGGACAAACTGATGAATTATATGGGACAAATAAAGATGGAAGTAAAAGTACTGATTATTGTAGTTATTGTTTCAAAGATGGTGAATTTACAGCTGATGTAAGCATGGAAGAGATGATAGAGATTTGTGTACCTCATATGATTCAAACTAATAAGGATATGACTGAAGATGAAGCAAGAACAATGATGAACAAGTTCTTTCCGACATTAAAGCGTTGGAAGTAAATTTATACAAAATTAATAATAAATATATTGATTCTGCATACATTAGTAGGTTTATTTATAATGTATTAGGTAAGTTTACAAGGAATTGTATGCAGAAGAATATGATATTAATAACAAGTGGTATGCTTCATAGCATACCACTATTTGTTGGTTTAGAGTCTAGCGCTTATTGTATGTTTAAATCTACATTATTCTCAAATTTCAAAGTATAAAATATATTTTTTCTACTCTATTTCTCTAGCTATGTCTTTTTCTACCTCAAGATTTATTTGATTAAGAGTCTTTAGCCAATTATCCAGAAATTCTAGTGAAGATAAGTTCCCTTAATAACATTAACAGATAAGGAGTTATCAAATTTTCTGATAATCTTAATGTACTTTATTAGAGAATTATCTTTTTTTATTTTTAACTGAATTAAATCCATGTATATTTCTCCTAAATAGTTAAACTTAAAAAATCGAAGTAAATAGAAAATATTTTTCATTTTTACTTCGATTTTTTATTGTGCAAATTTTATTGAGTTCAATACTTTTTTACAAAAACAATGTAGTTACAATCAGTATATAGTAGTATAAGAATTTAAATCTAAATATTCTATTTTAAATAAGTTCCTTCTTCATCTTGATAGATTAATCCTTTTTTCATAAGTACTCCAAGAGCTCTTTTAAAATTCTTTTTACTTGAATTAAATAATATAGAAATATCTTTAGGGTCAGATTTATCATTAAATCTCATGTATCCATCAGAACCTTCTAAATAACTTAAGATTTTATTTTCTAAAGTATCAAGTTCATCTTTTCTATTTCCTCTAGGAGAAAGACCTAGTTTTCCATCTTCATATACCTTTATAACATGTAAATTTTCAAGAACATCGCCAGTTTTTAATTCAGTAAAGTATTCATTATGAAGTATTACACCAGCATATTTATTATCGACACATATCATGGCAGAATTATTAGTTTGGAATCCATATACAATTCCAGTTACAACATCTCCAACATTGTAAGTATGGTCTGTTGATAAATACGAATCCATATCTGTAGTGGCAGCAATTCTTTTACTTTTATCTAAATATATATAAAATAAATATTTTTCATCTCTAAATAATGGATAAGTTTTAGCTTTAAAAGGAACTAATATGTCCTTAGAAAGTCCCATATCTATGAAAGTTCCAATATCTGTATTGTCAACTACTTTCAAGTGTGCTACATCTCCAACCTTAGCTAAAGGAGGAATTAAAGTGGCAGCAGTTCTATCATCAGAATCTTTAAATATGAAAACATCTACCTCATCACCTATATTTATTTCATTTTTTCCAATTAGTCTATTATGAAGAAGTATATCGTCTTTTGTATTATTAGTCTGTCCATCCAAAAAATATCCAAATTCAGTTTTTCTTTTTACTGTAAGTTTATTAAAATCACCTATGTTTATCAAATCAAAATCATCCTCTCATTTTATATTTATAATTTAGCCATAATATACTTATATAGTAGTTTTTCACAGTATATGTATTAGTATTAGTGAAATTTGTAATAAATAATGTAGTTATCTATGTATTTTGCAATTCTCTAGCTTCTTATATAGTATAAACTTCAATTTCTTTTTTGTCTTTAGATTTTACTAAAATTTTTACAAAATAAGTTAAAAACTATTGAAATAAAATTTCTTTTAAAGTATAATTGGTATATACCAAAATTGGTATATACCATATTGAAAAGTGGTGACTATATGAAAATAGTAGATAAATCTAGTAACATACCATTGCATACTCAATTAAGTTCAATAATAAGAAATATGATAGAAACTGGCGAACTTAAAGAAGGCGATGCAATAATGCCAGAAAGAGAACTTTGCAACATACAAAATGTAAGTCGTATGACAGTAAATAAAACGATTGTTGGATTAGTTACAGAAGGACTTCTTTATAGAGTACAAGGTAAAGGAACATTTGTTGCAAAGCAAAAAAAGAAATATCAGTTTTCAAACGTAAAAGGTTTTACTGATGTTATGAAAGAAAAGGGAGTAAATATAAAAACTGATATATTATCCTTTGAAATGGAACTACCTGATGATTTAGTTAAAATAAAACTTGGAATAAGTGATAATACAACAAATATATATAAGATTGTTAGACTTAGATATACTGATGGAGAGCCATTTGGATTGGAAATAGTATATCTATCAGAAGAAATGTGTAAGGGTCTTACAAAAGGGATATTAGATAATTCTTCATTATATAGGGTGTTAAATGAAAGATATGGTTATAAGATACAAAAAGCTGAGCAAGTAATGGAACCAATAATACTTTCTGATGAAGAAAGTAAACTTTTGGAGACAGAAGAAGGTGCTTTGGCTCTTAAACTTCATAGAAATTCTTATAATAGAGAAGGTAATCCTATAGAATATACCATATCAATATTTAGAACAGATAAATATCAATATGAAATAGTATTGAGTGAGTAGGTGAATAATATGAAATGTTTAATTAATGGAAAGATAATATTAAAAAATCAAATCTTGGAAAATAAAGTACTCGTATTTGATGAAAAAATAATTGATATAGCAGATAGTGTACCAAATAATTGTGAAGTTATAGATGTTGATGGAAAGTATATATCTCCAGGGCTTATTGATATTCATATACATGGAAATATGGGTAAAGATACGATGGATTCTACTGATGAATCTATTGAGATAATTTCAAAATCAATAATGAGACATGGAGTAACTTCTTTTCTTCCAACTACAATGACTATGGATAAAGAACATGTTTATGATGCGCTTGAAATTATAAAAAAAGCCCAAAATAGAAAACTTGAAGGAGCACAGGTATTAGGTGCACACCTAGAAGGACCTTTTATAAATGAAAATTATAAAGGAGCACAAAACGAAAAATTTATAATAAATTCAAAATATGAATTTATCAAAGAATATAAAGATGTTATAAAAGTTATAACTTATGCTCCAGAGAAGGACATTGATTTTGATTTTACTAGAGAAATAAAAAGATGTACAGATATAGTATTATCTATTGGTCATAGTAATGCAAATTATGAGCAAGCTAAAGAAGCTATAAACTTAGGCGTAACAAATGTAACTCATATGTTTAATGCAATGACTGGTTTAAATCATAGAGACCCAGGTGTTGTTGGTGCAGCACTTACAACTAATGTATATAGTGAATTAATAGCAGATACAATCCATATAAATAAAGATTTATTTCAATTTATATTGAATAATAAAGGGAAAGAAAGACTTATTTTGATAACAGACTCTATAGAAGCTGGTGGGCTTGAAGATGGAGATTATGCCCTTGGAGGTCAGAAAGTAATTGTTAAGGGGAATGAAGCTAGACTTGAAAATGGAGCATTAGCTGGAAGTGTATTATCTTTAAATAAAATGGTATTTAACTTCTTAGATAATACAAATCTTAAAGTGAATGAAGCTATTAATTTAGCATCTTTAAATCCTGCAACATCTTTAGGTATAAATGGCAAAAAAGGAAGTCTAGAAATAGGTAAGGATGCAGATATAGCTATATTTGATGAGAATTTAGATTGCAAGATGACTCTTTGTTTGGGAGAAGTAGTATATAAAAATATATAATATAAAAACAAACTTCAAAGAATGTAAAAGTAACGTAAAAAATAGTAAATTGAATTTATATCAATTAAAGTATTAGCTAAAATTTAGGAGGAACAAGATGAGAGTATTAGTATGTAAAGATTATGATGGAATGAGTAAAAAAGCAGCTGAGATGATAGCAGCTCAAATAGTTTTAAAACCAAATTCAATATTAGGACTAGCTACAGGAAGTACACCAGTAGGTATGTATAGAGATTTAGTAAAAAAATATAACGATAACATAGTAGATTTTTCAGACGTAATAAGCTTTAATTTAGATGAATATTATAAGTTACCAGTATCTAATGACCAAAGCTATGATTATTTTATGAAAGAGAATCTATTTAATCATGTAAATATAAAGTTAGAGAATACTCATCTACCAAATGGAATGGCTGATGATATTGAAGAAGAATGTATAAATTATGAAGCTTCTATAGATGCAGCTGGTGGTATAGATGTACAAGTACTTGGAATAGGCCGTAATGCTCACATAGGTTTTAATGAACCTGACAATAAATTTGCAAAAAGAACTCATGTAGTTGAACTTACAGAATCTACAATAGAAGCTAATGCAAGATTCTTTGAATCAAGAGAAGATGTCCCTAAAAAAGCTGTAAGTATGGGAATTGGTTCAATATTAAAATCTAAAAAAATATTACTTTTAGCTTCAGGAGAAGAAAAAGCTGATGCAGTATACAAAACTGTTTATGGAGATATAACTCCAGAAGTTCCTGGTTCTATACTTCAACTTCACAAAGATACTATAGTTATAGTAGATGAAGCAGCAGCAAGTAAACTGAGTCCAAAAGATTATAAATTAGTATAAGAATATAATTAGATTTAAGTAAAAAATAGCTATCTTTAAATAATAAAGTTTATTTAAAGATAGCTATTTTTATTTAAGTTATTTAGTTATTACTTTTTACGAAAACTCGTTATCAAAAAGTATCCAAATAATATATTGAAAATTATTATATTAAGTGGTATTCGGTCAAGCATAATAAAATTACCTATAATTGGAATTTTGCCAACTGGAAAAATAAATATTAATACAGGCATTAATGTTAATAAAAAAGATGGAAGACAGAGAAGAATTAATCTTGGAATATCAAGATACCAACTGCCATTTTTTTTATACTCCTTAATAAATAATTCAGTTCCTAACAATAAACCAATGCTACCAGAGGAGATTAAATTAATAAAAATAAATTTTTTAAAATCTTGCATAAAACCAGTGCCAAATTTACGATAGAAGTCAAAATTCAATTTAACAGCTAAAAAATACATACTTAATAGAATAATTAGAAATAAAAGATATCTAAGAGCTTTTTTCATTTTAAATTCTCCCTTCATAGATACTTTACCTAGTTTTATTTTGTTGAAGTATAATTTTGTCAATGAGTTTAAGAAATCCATAAAATTAATTGAGGATGGAATAAGTATGGTATATGAATAAATTTTTTTTATGCTTGAAGTAAACTGTATTACTTAATATAACTATAATATTAATTATTTGAATATTCAACAAAAAGTCTGAGAAATATCGGTTTTGCTAGAAAATGAATAAATATAGTTAGAAGTTGGATTATTATTTTATAACAATTTGTACTGAGCCTGATAAATTCTATAATAATTTGTTTTTGCCTTAAAATTGCCTTAAAATCTAAACAATTTTAAAACTAATGTAGCATAAAAAGCTGATATAATTTAAATATAGTAAAAAATATTATTTATCTTACAGATTGGGATTTTATTGTTTAATCAATGTATTTATACTATTTAATTTAAATTAAGAGTTTATTAAGGAGTGAGTGTATGAATAAGTTAATTTATATAGCAGATGACGAAGATAATATAAGAAATTTGGTAAAGACATTCTTAAAAAATGAAGGCCATGATGTTATTGATTTTAAAACAGGTGATGAACTTTTAGAGCAATTTAATAAAAAAGAGTGTGACTTAGTAATCCTAGATATAATGATGCCTGGTTTAAGTGGTTTTGATGTATGCACAAAACTTCGTGAGAAGAGTACCGTTCCAATAATCATGCTTACTGCAAGAGATACAGATATAGATTATATTACAGGGATAACTTTGGGTAGTGATGATTATTTTACAAAGCCATTTAGCCCAATGTCTTTAGTTATGAGAGTAAAGTCGATATTTAGAAGGATAGAATTTGAAAAGAAACAAATTTATGATAAGTATGGTGATTCTGTAGATATGGAATTGAAATTTGGTGATATAACAATAAATAAAAAGAATAAAATCGTTACAAATAAAAGTGACAATATAGACTTAACACCAAATGAATACAACTTATTAACCTATTTGTTTGAAAATAGAGACAGGGCAGTTTCTAGAGATGAATTATTAAATAAAATATGGGGATATGATATTGAAGTTGAGACAAGAGCTGCTGATGATACGGTAAAGAGACTACGTAAAAAAATTTTAGATACAAATATTTTGATAGAAACTGTCTGGGGTTTTGGGTTTAGATTAAAGGAGAAAAATTCAGATGGAAAATAAAAATGATAAAAAGAGAACAACTAAGATTAAATCCATACTTAAATTAAAATTTTCAAAGAAAAATATAAGTATAAAAACTAGGATTTTGTTGAGTATATTGTGTTTAATAATTGTAGTTTTTATGATAATATTAGTATCTTTTAATGTATTGCTTGATACATACATAAAAACTACTGCAAATGAAGAGCTAACAAAATCTACAGAAATAGTAGAACATATGGATAGTAATTTTAGACCTATCAAGCCTCCTCAAGATGATGGAAAGCTTCCGCCAAAAGCATTATCTAATTTTATGAGAAATGTACAAGATAAAGTTAGGATGGCAGAAACACAATCAGATGCTGATGCCATGGTGATTGATTCGAAGTATAACTTGATATTTCCAACAAGAGAGGATGATTTTTTAAAGAATATTGATGAGATGGAATCGATTAAAAAGTGTATCCAAAATGAAAAACTAGACTTAAACTCAGATGAAAACACACGTATCTCTACTGGAAGTAAGGATTACTATATTTCGACTGTAAAAATAACTAGTATATATGGAGAACAAGATAAGTATTTGATTCTTTTTATAGATATATCAAAAACTTTAAATCTAGTTCAAAAGATAAACATTGTATTGATATTTGTAATGTGTTTTGCTGGGATATTAGCAATATTTACAGCTGTAGTTTTATCTGAGAAAATTGCTAAACCTATAAAAGAGTTGTGTGGTTTTGCAAAAAAAATGGGTCATGGGGATTTTAAAAGAACTTACTTTGACTTTTCAGATAAGGAATTAGTAGAACTTTCAAATATTATGAATAAGAGTGCTGAATATCTTGATAAGTATGATAATGAACAAAAAATATTTTTTCAAAATGCTTCTCATGAACTTAGGACTCCACTTATGTCCATTAAAGGTTATGCAGAGGCCATAAAGTATAATGTAATAGATAGCAAACATGCAAGTGATATAATACTTGAAGAAAGTGATAGATTGAGTGATATGGTCGAAGATTTGTTATATATATCTAAAATTGATAATATAACTAGAGATTATGACCTTGTAGAATGTGATTTAAGGGAAGTACTTTCAAACTGTGGTTCTAGACAAAATGTAAGAGCGACAAATAAAGGTATAAAATTTATTTATGAGTTTGATGAAGAAATGGTTCTATTTGAATGTGATGAAAAAAATGTATCCAAAGCATTTATGAATCTTATAGAAAATGCTTTAAGGTATGCTAAGAGTGAAATTAAAATCGTATGTAAATATAATCAAAAAAATATAGTTGTTGTAGTTGAAGATGATGGGATTGGTATTAATAAAGACGATTTACCTCATATTTTTGAACGATTTTATAAGGGGGTTGGGGGAAATCATGGAATTGGATTATCAATAGTTAAATCTATTGTAAATAAACATGGTGGACGTATATATGCTGAAAATGGTAAAAAAGGAGCTAAGTTTACTATAGTATTTAAGTTATAAAGATAATATTGATATATATTAAAGAAAATATGTCAATATTTGAAGTTGTTTTTTACATATATCTATTGTATACTGTTGAAAAAAGAACAATATTAAGCTGACATATATTATAATGGTTGACAATTAAGGTAGATGCTTAAATATATATGCAGAAAGGAAAAATAAAATCTGAAGTGTATTTAGTTTAAGTAAGCTTCTTATTTTATAAAAAATATGTATGAAAGAACAACTGCTTTTTGATATTACAAATTTAGTAACAGTTATCTTTGAAGCTTTTGTTGTCCATATGTTTTTATCAGATTTTTTAGGGCAGAAAGAAGGATACACAAGAGCTATAAGATATGCTAGATTGGGTTTTATAATATGCTTAGGTACCTGTAATTTAATAACCTTAAATCCTGCGATAACAATTCCTTTAATTTTCATCCTTGTTTTTTCATCATCATTTTTATATGAAGGAAATATAAAGACACGATTGTTTGCTACTGTTTTATTAAATGTATTCTTTATATTATCAGAAATTGTAGTCACAAGTATTTTTGTTTTATTTATAAAAGAAGGCTTCGAAATAATGCTTAAAAACAATGCTATAAGAATAGTAGCTACAATTTTATCTAAAATAGTTTTTTTATTTATATGCAAGATTGTTTGTTTATTTAAAAAAGATGTACATTCAGATATGCCAATAAAGTATTGGATTACTTTACTTGCAATACCTTTATTAAGTTTATTTCTGACTATTTCTATCTTTGATATAAATAAGTTTTTTAGTTCTGAAAGTTTAAAATTTCTAAACTTAATATCAAGTGTTGGTATTTTATATATTAATTTTATTGTATTTTATCTATTTAAATCTATTGTAGATAAAACTAAATTATCTATGAAGTATGAAATACTTGAGCAAGAAATAATTCATAAGGAAGAATTAAGACTCAGTAATGAACGTTATAAAATTATTGTTGAACAGACTGATTCTGTAGTCTTTGAATGGAATACTAAAGAAAATAAATCATTTGTATCTCAAGCATGGACTGAAAAATTTGGATATAGCAGTAAATGTGAGAATCTTTTAAAAGAGGTTATGGATAAAGAATTAGTTCATCATGAAGATTATAGTACGTTTGAAGCTTTTATTAAGAGTATTAAAGAAAATAACAAACATAATCAAGTAATATATCGTTTAAAAAAGTCTAATTGCGAATACATTTGGTGTAGAACATCAGTAACAAAGATTTTTAGTGACGAAAATGAACTTTTGAAGGTTGTAGGCGTAATTGTAGATGTAGATAGTGATATAAAAAAATACGAAGAGTTGAAAACTAGAGCAGAAAGTGACTCATTGACAAATATATACAATAAAGGTACATTTGAAAAATTAGTAGAAGAAGTTATATCCACAAATAAAAGTAATAAAAAAGATGCATTATTCGTTATTGATTTGGACGATTTTAAAGAAATAAATGATAATTTTGGGCATCCATTTGGTGATTTTGTATTAAAAACTTTTGCTGAGAAGATACAAGATAGTTTTGGGAATGAAGATTTAGTTGGAAGAATTGGTGGAGATGAATTTGTAGTATATATGCAAGACTATCATTCAGAAGTAAATTTACATAAAAAAGCTAAAGAATTAAATAGAGTACTTTATGAGAACTACAATGATTTAAGTTTTAACTTTGAGGCTTCTGTTAGTATAGGTATTGCAAGACATCCTCAAAATGGAAATTCATTTTTAGAATTGTTTAAAAATGCAGATAGAGCTCTTTATAATGTGAAGGCCTCTGGAAAAAATTCTTACTGTTTATTTGAAGAAGAATTATACATACAGTGAATTTAGAAGATATAGTTTGAGTATATAGTTAAATTATTAAAAAAGTTGACTCATGTAGTGAATTTGTAAGTATTTGTTAAAGGCTATGACTATAAAAAGCATAGCCTTATTTTCATGTATAATTAAGTATTATGTATTTTAAAACAATTCCATTTATTAAAACCAAATTGGCAATAAGTTTTATGGTTTAAAAATATGTAGGATTCATAAATGGTATTATAAGTTCTGTGGCTTCTCCATCTGCATCAAGTCCCCAGTATCCACTGTAAACACCATCACCCATACCACTTGTTAACATAATTAATCTATAAGATGTTTGCGGTAATTGCCAAATCAAAAAATTGCCATATTTATTCTGTACATTTGGATACATTTCATAGCTTTTTTCAAAAAGTGCTGAAAAATAATCGTTATATTTATTTTTATCTGGATTTTCATTTTGCCATTTTATTATAAATTCTTTGTATTTTTCTGCAACTTTTGCATCTGAAAAGCAAGCTAATCCTGTATCTACACCAAAGAAAGTCCATGCTCCTGCTTGTCCAAAGTCATCGATTTTCTTTCCTTTTGGCATAGCAATTTCATATTTAATGGGTTGTTTGTCACTAATAATTAATCTAGTTGCTACAATTCTAAGTCCTACAATTTCAGAATGACAGATAGAAATTTCTACAGGATAACTTCCAGATGGTATTTTTCTTTCTAAATAAGTTTCATATTCACTACCTAAGTATGCAAGAGGGTCTGCAAGGACAACTTCTCCACTTGGAAAATCTGTCTCTCCCACAATTAAGGATTCAAGTTTGTCACTTTTCTGAAACAAGCTTTGAAAGAATTCTACTGGATAATTTTCCTGATTTAAAAATTTTAGGTTCTTTTCAAATGCTATTTGTGCAGGATGTTTAACTAGTTCTCTAATTTCTTTTCTTGTGTTTGTGTCAATAAAATATTTTCCACTTTTATCAGAGCAAAATTCTAGGTCTGTTCCTATAGGCATATAAAAAATATTTAAAGTAGTTGGTTCAATATTAATAAGAGTATTAAAATCTATAATTGTCATGTTTTTAGGATTGTCAATATACTCTTGTGTATCTGTATCTCCAAAAGCAATCCATCCATTTCCAAATTTACTGTCTTCTCTAAAAAGCCACTTCAATTTTGATGTACCATTGAGAATTGATTTGCTGATAATACAACCTCCTGCTCCAGTTATATACTGCTTCATTTCTGATTTTTCATCTTTCGCTTCCTTTTTATTAGACAATTTCATATAAATTCTCCTTGCTTTTTATAGTTTTAAAATAGTATAATTTATTATTTGTGGATAATAAAAACAGTTAATCTAGCCATTTACTAGCATTTTTTTAACTCAAAATAATGTAATACAGATTACCAAACCTATAGCGCTGATAGCCAAAAAAATCAATCCAACTCCAACTGATTTTTTTCTAGATTCAATTTCTTTGCAATCTTCTTTAGACATATTTATAATAGGGTATTTTCGTCTACCTATTAAGTATATTATTAAACCACTCGAATTATTACCATTCATAGCAAATAATCCCCACAATTTAGGATGTTTTAATCCACGAGCTTTTGCATCAATCACAGTCATATGATAAATTTGATATACAACACCAACTGAACCCACAAGAGCTACAGCAAAACATATCAAAATAAGCATAGTTTTATTCGCTTCCATAATGAGTACACCTCCTAAAATTTTCTTATAATTTGGTAGAACAATGCTGATGAACTTATTATTGCTATACAAAATACACTAGCCATAAAGTAGTAGTTGTCTGGTATAAATCTATTAAATAGCACAAATAAAATAAGTAACATAATATTGATAATAATTGCAGTTATTAACTTTTTATTACTATGAACTACATTTGTACTTTCTTCTAAATGTTCAATCATTTTATTATCTCCTTTCAATAATTCATCTAAGCTAATGGAATACAAATCACTTAGTTTGATAACGCTTATAATATCTGGATAAGATTTCTCATTTTCCCAATTTGAAATTGTTTGTCGTGATACATTAATTTTTTCTGCAACTTTTTCCTGTGTCAATCCAGAATTTATACGAGCATCTTTCAGTTTCTTTCCAATTTCCATGTAGCTATCGCTCCTTTCATAATTATTTTGTCATATTGAGAGGGTAAAATCTATCAAATATCTTTTACAATGGTGATTTAAGTGTGTCAAAATGCTTTTACATGCCTGTATATGTGTTGAAACAGGTCTTATTTCTTGAGTTAATTTCAATCATTTTTATAGAAATATAAATCTGAAGTATTTCATCAGCATAGTCTAGTGTAATACCTGTAATTTCTTTTATTTTATTAATTCTATAAAACAGAGTATTTCTATGGATATTTAAAACTTCAGCTGCTTTGCTTGGCGAATTATTAAAGTAGATATATTGCTTTAAGGTCTCTAACAAATTAGAACCATTTTTTTTATCTTCTTCAATTAGTTTGGTTACAGCAGGATGATTGAGGTCATATAAATCATAGTTGGTACTGAGTAGCTCGTAGAGGATATATGGTATGCTTTTCCCAAATGGAGAAAAGTTTATGTTATATTTTTGAGCAATTTCACTAGCTTTTTTGGCTTGAATATAATACTTCCAACTATCAGATAGCTTTGAAAATCTTGGGCTTATTCCAGCATAAAGTGAATTTAGTTTTAAGTAATTAATAAATTCTTTATTTTCATGCTCAATTAAATTATGAATTAAAGAATCATTAATAAAAACAACTAAAGCAGACTTATATACTACACAATTATTAGATGGTATAAATGCACTTAAAGACTGCATAATAAAAGGAACTTTACTGTCAAAGTAATTATTATCTTTGTTCACTATCACCATTATGTTTAATGAATTTGACTTAGTCCAATTTAAATAATGAAATCTTCTGCTTATAGTATCATCATCTAGATATTTTTTTTCTAACAAATCAGAAAGTATATAATTAGGAATAAGTTTTTTATCTATATTAAATAGATTATTTTTTTGTAGTTCTAGAGATAAAGCTTTATTAAGTGATTCTAATAATTTGAAGTGAAATTCATTAAATGGAATTTTCCATTCACAGATAGCTATATGAGCTATTTCAATTTCTTCTACACATACGGATGAGATTAATGTACCAAGCCAGTTGTCTGGTTTATTTTCTTCTTTAATAGATTTATTATAATGTATTTTTTTATGTATATTTTGATATTTTATGTAATTTATAGTTTCTTCGTCTAAATATTTGTCTCCATTAGAATTTTCAGTAAGTTGTAATATATCACTAACATCGTAAGAATAAGCCAAAACTTTAAAGGTAGAGTCACGAATTATCATAGGATAGCCAAATTCTTCATGTGCTATATCAATTAAATATTGTATGCCTTTATTCTCAGAAACTACATCAAAAAACCTTTGAGAGCATAAACTAAGATGTATTTCTTGATTCATAATATTTAACAATTCACTAAAAAGGTCATACTTTTCTTTTTTTGATTTTATGATACAAATATTTGAGTTTAAATTGTATCTTTCTAAATCAATGTTAACTTCATTTTGTATAAATATACCTAAAAAATTTATATTGTTCAAATCCACAGTAATATCTGATATATTTCCTAAATATAAACATCCAGTAGTAAATTCAGTTTGATTATTCTTATAAATATTCAAGCTAGTAATGTCTATATATTCATCTGTAAATGGCTTTAATACTGAGATATATTGAGATATATCCTTCATTAAATCTGCTAATTTCATGCTAAACCCCCTCTAGTTATACTTTATTGTACTATAGCACAATCAATATAGTATATTTTACATCAAAGTTTAGGTTATAACACATAGTTTAGGTAAATTAATTTATATATAATTAGTTATATAAATTAAGAAAATATCAAAGTAAGAAATTTTTAATTAAATAAGAATTAGATTTTTAATAAATAAAAATAAAGGGAGTGTGGAGTATGGCAGTAACTAAAATTACGAATGTTAAAATATTTGATGGAGAAAAACTTTCAGAACAAAGGAGTGTTGTAATAAAAGATGGTGTTATATCATCAAAAACAATAGCTGATATTACTATAGATGGAGAAGGATGCACTTTACTTCCAGGATTTATTGATTCTCATATACATTTGGATAGTTTAAAAAACTTGGAGGATGCAACTGATTGGGGTATAACTACTATGCTTGATATGGCAACTAATAGTAAAGATGTAGTAGAATCTTTAAGAAATTTAGACGGATTAACTGATATTCGTAGTGTATATGAACCTGTTGCACCAGAATCTCACCCTCATCTCATGGGAATGGGGTTTAAAGATAGTAAAATACATACTATTGAAGATGCTGAAAATTTTGCTAAGAAACAAATTAAACAAGGAGCAGATTTTGTAAAAATCATAATAGAAGACCCTAAAACATCTAAAACGGCTTTTGATTTTGAGACAATAAAAAGAGTAGTTGAAATATCTCATGAACATGGGAAAAAAGTATTTGCTCATGCACCTACAACTATAGCTTATGAATATGCAGAAAAAGCAAATGTTGATGTAATAAATCATATTCCTTTTATAGGTAAATTATCTGAGGATGTAGCCAAAAGGATAAAAGAGAAAAATCTTATATCAATTCCAACTATAGTTATGATGGAAAGTATAATATCAAATATAAAGAAAGCTACAGGAAGAGAAGATGTTAGGTTAGAAACAGCAATAGAAAATACAGCTACATTGAAAAAAGCTGGAGTGATGATATTAGCTGGAACTGATGCAAACAATGATAAAAATTCTGTTAGTATAGTGAAACATGGAGAATCTCTTCATCGTGAATTTGAATTATTAGTTAAAGCAGGTCTTAATACAATTGAAGTACTTGAGAGTGCAACAAGTTTACCAGCAAAATTATTAGGTCTTAATGACCGTGGAGTAATAAGAGAGGGGAAAAGAGCTGATTTAGTAATGGTTGAAGGTGACCCAATTAAAAATATAGTAGCAACTAGAAATATAAAAGGTGTATGGATAAAGGGTAATAAAGTAAGATAATGAATTGAGTATTGCTAAAAATAAAAGAAGTTTATATAAAAGGAGATTGAGAATATGTTATTAAGTAGACCAGGAAAGAATTCTATAGAAGATATAGTGGATAAAAATAGTGTAAAAGAGCTTATAGAATTTGAAAGGTTTTGTAGAGATAATGCGCTATGGGATGAAATGAAAAAATGCTTTGCAAAGGAATCTACTGTTTCAATATCTTGGTATCAAGGTAGTGGAGAGGGGTTCGTAGAAGAGTCAAGTAAGATGAAATCTTATGCACCACATAAAATATGTGATACATTAGTTTGGGTAAATAAAGATAAGGCAGTATCAATTACAATGGGAGCTATCCATATTAGAAATGAAATAGATGGAAATTTAGTTGAACTTCAGTCAGATGTCAAGTTTCTGTATAAGACTCAAAAGATAGACGATATATGGTATATAATATCTATGGATGCTATATATGAAAAAGATATAATTTTACCTGTTTATCAGGATGGGGATGTCAAAATTTCTAAGGAAGATATAAAGGATTATAGACCTTCATATGCAAGTCTTTCTTACATGCTTAGTACAGATGGATATAAAATAAATCAAGAACTCCCTGGAATAGATAGACCAGAGATGGTTGACAGTCTTTATAAAGATGCAGATAAATGGCTATTAGATAACTCTAGAAATTAGTTTGAATATAAATAAAGATGTAGGTGATTTTATATAAAATTACTTACATCTTTTTAAATAAATTTTTGTATGCTTTAGATAATAGTATTATAAAGAATTTATTTAATTTGCTATTCTTATTATTAATCTTTACATTCACTTTTGTATTCTTTAGTATCTCCTTTTACATTTTAACTTCTGCTGATATTTGAGTTAGATATTCATTAGAATCTCTTACACTTATATCATATAGGAGATATTCTTCATAAACAAAGTCTCCCATATATAAATTATTCTGATTGAAAAATTCTAAGAGTTTTTCATAAGTTTTATTAATAGTTTCATAACTTCCTTTATGATAAGCAGTTACATAAAGCCCTTTTGGTTTGATTGATGTAGGATATTTCTTATAGTCTTTATTAACTTTTGTAAATAAATATGAATACGACTCAAAATCTCTATTCATTACATCTTCACCTTTAATGATTGAACCAATCATACCATCATCACCTAAATCATAGTTATCCATAAAGTTAATACATTCATATAAAAAGTTTTCATCATCATCTCCAAGAAAGGGTTCCTTATAAGTAAGAGGCGTTTTGACTAAATACTCTTCCTCATGTTCTTCTAAAGTAATCGTATTTGCATCTATGTTACATGCTTTTTTAGTAAATGAAATGGTAGACTCCATTAAAGTCTTAATATTATTCAATTTTTCAATTTCATTATTAATATCAATAGTTTTCTTTTCTAAAAGTTCAATTAGCAAATTGGGAGTACGTTTATCTATATAAGTTTTAATTTCTTTTAAAGGCATTTTAATTTCCTTAAGTGAAGAAATTATACCAAAAATACTGAGTTGATGGTATGAGTAGTATCTATACCCATTTTCCTTCTTTAACTCTGGAGAGAAAAGACCTATATCATCATAATGAAAAAGCGTCTTTTTGTTGACTCCACAAATCTTTGCAAATTCTCCAGTTGTGAAATAATTTTTCGAAATTTGACTCATAATTAAAATTCCTCCTTGACTATCCTGTTACAGTATAGTTTATCATAATATTCTATAAAGGAGTGTGATTGTATGAAAAAATTAATTCGTTTTTTAAAGCCATATAGAGTTTTAATTGTTACAGTGCTGATGTTTACATTTTTACAAACTCTTGGAACTTTATATATACCAACACTTACAGCGAGTATAGTAAATAATGGTGTAGTAAAAGGGGATGTAGATTATATTGTAAAGACAGGTATAATTATGTTGATAGCAGCAGGTATAACAGCTTTATCAGCTGTTTTAGTTTGTAAAGTATCATCAAATCTCTCATCTGGATTTTGTAGAGATATTAGAGAAGCAGTATTTATAAAATCACAAGATTTATCAATAAATGATTTTAATAAGATAGGTACAGCTTCAATGATTACTAGGAGTACTAGTGATATTACTTTAATAGGTCAATCCTTGTTTATGTTTATTCAATTGGTATTACCAGCACCAATTATAACTGTCTCTGGTCTATTTTTAGCATATTCTATAGATAAAGTAATGACAATTATTATTGTTACAGTAATGTTTCTATTCATGTTATCTGCATTTTTGGTTGGTAAGAAGGTTATCCGATTGTTTAAAATGATGCAAATAAAGATGGATAATATGAATAGAGTATTACGTGAAGTAGTAACAGGAGTAAGAGTTATAAGAGCTTTTGATAGAAGTCGTTTTGAAAAAAAGAGATTTGATAGAACTGCAATAGATTATTCTGAAACGGCAATTTCAATAAATAAAATATTTGCAGTACTTATGCCTGTTGTAATGTTAATAATGAACTTAGGTATAGTGAGTATAATTTGGTTTGGTGGTATGAGAGTAAGTAATGGAAATATGGAGATAGGTCATATAATGGCACTAGTTGAGTATTGTATCTTAATATTATTTTATTTAATTATGGGAGTAATGGTATTTATGTACATACCCAGAGCAGGAGCTTGTGCAGATAGAGTAAATCAAATCTTAGATATAGAACCTGAAATTGTAGATGGAAATGAATATAAAGATATTACTTCAGAAAGAGGACATTTAGTATTTAAAAACGTAACATTTTCATATTCAGATTCAGAGGAACTAGTTTTGAACAATATAACATTTGAGGCAAAATCTGGAGAAGTAACTGCAATTATAGGAAGTACTGGTTCTGGTAAATCTACTATTGCAAATATAATACCACGTTTTTTTGAAATTCAATCTGGAGAAATATCTATAAATGGTCAAGATATTAAGAATATGCCCCAAAAAGAGCTTAGAGACAAGATTGGATTTGTACCACAAAAAGCCTTTTTATTTAGTGGGACAATAGAAGAAAATATAAGATATGGAAAAGAAGATGCAAGTATTGAAGAAGTAAAGCATGCTGCAAATATAGCCCAAGCTGATGAGTTCATTTCTGATATGGAAGATAAGTATGATTCGTTCGTAGCACAAGGAGGAAATAACTTATCTGGTGGTCAGAAACAGAGAATATCTATTGCAAGAGCATTAGTTAGAAAACCAGAAGTATATGTTTTTGATGATAGTTTTTCTGCGTTAGATTTCAAGACAGATAAAAGGCTTAGAAAAGCATTGAAGAATGAAATTAAAGATTCATCAGCTATAATTATAGCACAGCGTATAAGTACAATTATGGATGCTAATCAGATTATAGTTTTGAATGATGGAGAAATTGTGGGTATAGGAAAACATAAAGAGTTACTTGAAAATTGTGAAGTTTATAAGCAAATCGCAGATTCACAGCTTAGTAAAGAAGAACTTGCATAGAGTGAAGAATCAATCTGTGTATTTGGAGGTGTAATATGAGTGAAAAAATAACAGAAAAACAAGATGTAGATGTACTTAGTTTTGAGGATGGTATGTCAGCAGAAAAAGCTAAAAATGCAAAAAAGACTACTAAAAGATTATTGAAATATATGAAAAAACAAAAATTTAAGTTATTAATGATTTTTATTTCAGTACTAATAAGTTCAGCTCTTACAGTTTTAGCACCAATGGTTATGGGAAAAGCTATTGACCAATTATTTAATGGGATTAAAACTGCAGTCCAAACAGGTACAAAATTCAGTGTGAATTTTAGTACTATGGGAGGCATAATATCAATACTTCTGGGGTTGTATTTAATTAGTGCAGTATTTATATATATACAACAATATATTATGTCAGGTGTTGCACAAAGTTTAGTTCTTAATATGAGAAAAGATTTAAGTGATAAATTAAATAAACTTCCGCTTAAATACTATGATTCTCACAAAAAAGGGGAAACACTTAGTATAGTTACAAATGATTTAGAGAAGGTAGCAGATAGTTTACAAGAAGGGTTAATGCAACTTATTACAGCAGTGGTCACAGTGATTGGTTCTATTGTAATGATGATAAGCATAAGTATACCACTTACAATAGTATCAGCTGTAACATTGCTTGTTTCTTTAGGTATTACTGTTATAATTGCAAGAAAATCACAAAATAGATTTTCAGAAAATCAAAAAGCATTGGGGGAATTAAATAGCAATATAGAAGAGATGTTTACTGGTCAAATAGTGGTCAAGGCATTTAGCAAAGAAAAAGATACTATAAAAAACTTCAAAGAACTAAATCAAAATCTTTATAATGCTAGTAGAAAAGCTCAATTCTCATCATATGCTATATCTCCAATTATTAGATTTATAAATCAAATTGGGTATGTTATTATAGCAGTTGTGGGAGGTGTATTTGCATCAACTGGAGCAATGACTCTTGGTAGTATACAGGCGTTTATACAATATGTAAATCAAGCATCAGAGCCTACTACAGAGATATCTTATATCGTAAATATGCTTCAAGCTGCAATTGCATCTGCAGAGAGAGTTTTTAAAGTTATGGATGAAGTTGAAGAAATAAAGGACAAAGAAGATTCAAAAGTTATCAACATGCCTAAAGGGAAAGTAGAATTTGAACATGTTAAATTTGGATATAGTGATGATTCTATTCTTATGAAAGACATTAATATTAAATTGAACGCAGGAGATAAGATTGCAATTGTTGGACCTACAGGAGCTGGGAAGACAACTCTTGTAAATTTACTTATGAGGTTTTATGAGATACAAGGTGGAAGAATTACTATTGATGGAGTTAATATAAAAGACTTAAAACGTGGAGAACTTAGAACTATGTTTGGAATGGTTCTACAAGATACATGGTTATTTAATGGTAGTATAAAAGAAAATATCGCTTATAGTAAGTCAGACGCTACAATGGATGAGATTGTAAGTGCAGCAAAATCAGCAAGAGTAGACCACTTTATAAGAACTTTACCTCAAGGTTATGATACTGTATTGACTGAGGATGCTTCTAATCTATCTCAAGGTCAAAAACAGCTCTTAACAATTGCCAGGGCAATACTTTCAGACCCATCAGTGTTAATTCTTGATGAGGCAACTTCTAGTGTAGATACTAGAACAGAGGTTGAGATTCAAAAGGCAATGAATAACTTGATGAAGGGAAGAACTAGCTTCGTCATTGCACATAGATTATCTACTATTCGTGATGCTGATTTAATATTGGTAATGAAAGAAGGCACTATTATTGAACAAGGAAATCACAAAGAACTTATTGAAAATAAAGGATTTTATGAAGAACTTTATAATAGCCAATTTTCAAGTGAATACGATGAAGAAGTTGTGTAATTAAAATAATCAATATGATAAGAAATAGATAGACTTACTTTAAATAAGTCTATCTATTTTTCATTTGAAACAACTAAATCAATAAATAATTGCATAAGGGGACTAATCCACTTATTTTTATGATGACCACATACTGCTACAATGTTTCTATCATCTAACTCTGTATCTATTGCACATAGTTCTCCTGTCTTCAAATCATCTTCTACTGCAAATGTAGGAAGGTATGACACTCCCATATCATTTTTTACTAAATTTTTAATAGTAGGTATACTCCAAAGTTCAATCGTATGGTCTAGAGTAATATTTTTTTCATTCAAATATGATTCAAACATTTGTCTAAAAATACATGCTGGCTCATCTATTATGAAAGGTATATCTAATTCTTGGTTTGGAGTAATAAAATCAGGAAATTGTTTTTTTACTTTTGGGGATGCGACTAGTGTCAAAGGTGATTCTCCGACAGTATAGGTAGAAATGGAATTTCCTAGGCCTCCAATATCTTTATAAAATATTCCTAAATCAATGCTTCCTGCAAGCAAAGAGTTCCTAATATCATAGCAATTCATTGAGCGGAGAAATAGCCTTGCATTTGGTGCCATTTCATGAAAACGTTTTAAAATAGGAGGTATTTTATAACAAATAAGAGTTTCTCCCATTGCGATATGTAAATCACCACGTAGCTCAGACAAGTCAGTACCAAAATTCTTCATTTTATCAACAGAACATAGAACATCATCCACATAAGGTATTAGATTTTTGCCAGCTTTAGTTAAAACCATTTTTCTTCCTATCTTTTCAAATAAGTGTGTAGATAACTCTTGTTCTAATTGTTGTACTTGGAATGTTATTGTTGATTGTGTGTAATTGAGTTTATTTGCTGCTTTAGAAAAACTACCTTCTTCTATTATAGTTTTAAAAGTTTGTAGGTATTTAAAATACATGTTCATCCTCATTTCATTCAATATAATTGAAGTATAGATTTAAATATTTCGATTTTTTTTATTGTTTAATTTATAGTATTATAATATAAAAGGAGAGTGATTACAAGTGTTGAGTGAAGTTTTATTATCTTTTTTACCATATGCATTTGTTACAGGTTTTACACCAGGACCTAATAATATTCTTGCATTAAACACAATTAGCAATAATGGATGGAAAAAAGGAAAGTCAGTGGTTATAGGAATTAGTATGGGATTTATATGTATTATGTTTATATGTGCTCTTGGATGCCTTGAATTATCAAAGTTTATACCAATGATTACTGGTATTATGAAGTACATAGGAGCACTTTATATTATTTGGTTAGCAATACAAGTAGCTAAGAGCAAACCAAACAATGATAGTGATGTGAAGAAAGAATCCTTTTGGACTGGATTTATTTTGCAGTTTGTTAATGTGAAAATTATAATATTTGCCATTACTGTATATACAGGGTATGTAATACCTGTGTCACAGTCAGTTGAATATTTATTATCAGCAGCAGTTTGTAGTAGTCTTGTTGGCATATCTGGTACTTTGACATGGGCTCTAGCAGGAGGTATTTTACAAAAATATATAAACAAGCATTATAAAGTAATTAATATTATTATGGCACTAGTACTTGTTTGGAGCGCAGTAAAACTAATTTTAACATAATTAAGCATATATATTTTTAATTATATAAATTTAATTATTTGGTATTATAAATTTAGAAGATGGAACTATAGATTATATCATTTTGAATAAGAAACTTGATTTTTTATTTAAAATATTTAATTTATCTATAAGTGACATCTTCTTTTTTGCTTTCTAAAACAACTATTCATTGACTATATAGAATCTAATACCATATAAAATTTAATTTCCAGATAAAAATGTAATTTATTATTAAAACTTAGATAAATAAATTCATAGATATCTCATCAGCTTAATCTTGTTTGCCACATATATGCCATAAAGATGCACTTATTTTACGGAGATTTAACAAAGTCAAGTGAAGTATACTCTAAATATAAAATAAATCAAACATAGTTAAATGAATTGAGAGGTGATAATAATGAATAAGAAGTTAAACTATAGGTTTGAGATGAAACACAAAATAACTGAAGCTGATGTCCTAGCTTTAAAATCAAGACTTTATCCAATAATGAAAAAAGATAGAAATGCATCAAAAGATGGAAAGTATCTTATCAGAAGTTTATACTTTGACACTCCTGAAGATAAAGCACTTTTAGATAAGTTAAATGGAGTTGCAATGAGAGAAAAGTTTAGAATAAGATTTTATAACAATGACCCTTCTTATATAAAATTGGAGAAGAAAATAAAACATTATAATATGACGTCAAAACTATCAGCTAATTTAACTAAAAAAGAAGTAGAGAAGATATTAAAAAATGACATTGAGTTTTTAAAAGAATCGACAAACTGCTTATTAAGAGAGTTTTATTTAAAAGTAAAATGTGAAAGATTGGAGGCAAAAAGTATAGTTGATTATGATAGAGAAGCTTTTGTCTATCCACTTGGAAATGTAAGAGTTACAATCGATAGTGATATTAAGACTTCTGTAAATTCAGTCGATTTATTCAATAAAGAATTGCCAACAGTATCAGTTATTGATGAAAATATGACTGTGTTAGAAGTTAAATATGATGAGTTTATACCAGATTTTATAAAAGATTTGGTTCAGATTAATAAAACTACTTCTACAGCAGTTTCAAAGTATGCATCGAGTAGATTGTATATATAGGATTGAAATTTAAATCTTATATAAAGAGTATCTAAATAAAATAAAAAAATTAAAAAACAGGAAGGATGATTTTAGTTATGACGTTTAACGATATTTTTAAATCAAGTTTTATAGAAAATGTATCAGGTTTTTCATTTGTAGATAGTGCTTTAGCTCTAGGTTCAGCATTTTTAGTAGGTTTGTTTATATATATGATTTACAAAAAAACCTATATGGGGATTATGTATTCTCGACCATTTAATGTGTCACTTGTAGCACTTACAATGCTTACAACTTTCGTAATATTAGCAGTTACATCAAATGTAGTTTTATCTCTAGGTATGGTTGGTGCTTTATCTATAGTAAGATTTAGAACAGCAATTAAAGACCCAATGGATTTGGTATTTCTATTTTGGTCATTAGGCTCAGGTATAGTTTTAGGTGCAGGTTTGATTCCACTAGCTGTTATGGGTTCAATAATTATGGGATTGATTCTAATATTCTTTTCAAACAAAACAATATCTGAAACACCATATATATTGATGGTAAATTGTAATAATGAGAATTCAGAAGACATTGCAACTGATAAAATTAAAAAAGTATTTTCTAAATATCAAATAAAATCAAAAAGTGTTACACCAGAAAAAGGTATAGAGTTGGTATTTGAAGTAAGAATGAAAGATGGAGAAACAAGTCTTATAAATGACTTAAGCCAAGTAGATGGAGTTACTAATGCAGTTCTTGTAAGTTATAATGGTGATTATGTAGCATAGAGAGGAGTAATCTTTTATGAAAGATAAAAAATTTACCCTTCTTATCTCAATTATGGTTATATTTTTATGTGCAGTAGTTGGAGTTTACAGTACATATGGTAATAAAAATGTTGACTTATATAGCAATGTATATATTGAAAAATATTTTGACAGAGATGAGGTTATGGAAGTTAATATAGAAATAGATGAAAGTGACTTGGAAGACATGAATGAAAATGCGATAAAAGAAGAATTTAAAGTTGCAAAAGTAACTGTAAATGGAGATACATATGGAAACGTTGGTATAAGAACTAAAGGAAATTCAAGTCTTACATCCGTAGCAAATAGTGATAGTGATAGATATAGCTATAAGATTAATTTCGATAAATATAATACTAGTCAAAGTATGGAAGGTCTTACTCAATTAAACCTTAATAACTGTTATTCTGACCCATCTTATATGAGAGAATTTCTAACTTATAGTGTCTGTGAGGAGATGGGATTAGCTACTCCAGAATTTGCATATGCCAAAGTTTCTATAAATGGTGAATATCATGGATTATATTTGGCAGTAGAAGGGTTAAAAGAATCTTATCTTGAAAATAATTTTGGAGATGTAACTGGAGATTTATACAAATCAGATGAAGGGGCCTCATTACAATATGAGGGTGATGACCCAGATAGTTACTCAAATCTAATCATTGAAAGTGATAAGAAAACGGCTGATTGGTCTAAAGTTACAAAACTATTAAAATCTTTAGACACAGGTGAAGATATTGAAAAATATCTTGATGTAGATTCTGTCCTCAAAAATATAGCAATAAGTACAGCTTTATTAAATCTTGATAGTTATCAAGGTAGTTTCGCTCATAATTACTATTTATATGAACAAGATGGAGTATTTTCTATGTTGCCATGGGACTTTAATATGTCATTTGGCGGATTTAGTGGTTTTGGTGGAGGTAGTCAATCTATAGCTATTGATGAACCTACAACAGGTAATTTGGAAGATAGACCTTTAATATCTGCATTATTAAAAAATGATACATATAAAGCTAAGTACCATGAATATCTAGAAGAAATAGTAACCAAGTACTTGGATTCAGATTATCTAGAAAATATGACAACAAAATTACATGACTTGATAGCATCATATGTAAAGGAAGACCCAACAGCATTTTATACTTATGAAGAATTTGAAAAAAATATAACATCTTCAATTGAAGATTCTAGTGATAATAAGGGATTTGGTGATAAAGAATCTAATAATAATGATTCTAACAATGAAAATAAGAGTTTTGAAAATGAAAGTAATGAAAAAGAAGTTAATGCTGAATTAACATTAAGCGAAGTCAAAACTAATATGGATAATGATGCTCAAAATAATACTACAGATAATAGTGAAAATGAGAATAATACAAATAACAATAAAAGTGGAGACGATACTAATGAAAAGTCAGGAGGGGCAATGGGTAAAGGTGGAAAATCAATACCAGGAGTTTTAGAAGTTGCAGAAAATATGAGTAAAACTATAAAAGCTCAATTGAGTGGAGAATCTTCTTCAACTAAGGAAACTTCTGATGATAATAGTTCAAGTGAAAGTAAAGATACAGAAAATTCTGATGATAAGATGAGTGGTATGCCAGAGCCACCTGAAGGCATGGATGGAAAAACACCACCAGGAATTGGAAATATGGATAAGGGTGATATGAATGGTAAAAATGGAGATATGAATATAGATAGAAGTCAAGGGAATCCAAAGGAAGCTGGGGGTTTTGGTAATAAAGGAGGCGACTCTATGAATAAAACAACAACATACTCTAAATTAATTTTAGGTGGAGCTTCAATGATAATCATGTCAGTTATGCTAGTAGGTGTATCAAAGATAAACCGAAGAAGATTTATAAAGTCAAAATAGGTTAAGATACAAATAATATTGATACTGTTAAGTAAATATCTACTTAACAGTATTTTTTTTATTTTAATATCTTTGTTTTTAATAAAAAGTATTTTCTTATAAGTGTTAGATTAATAATCATTGTAATTTTGCACATCTATAATTTTACAATGATATAGTAAAATTTAATTCTATTAAAAAAGTACATAGAAAAAAACGATTAGACAAAGTATGAAAAGTATAATACGATTGTTTTGGGGTAAATGGAAAATAAACTTATATTTTGTAGAAATATCCATAAAAATGAATGTTTTAAATTCAATTTATATTAAAGTAAAGAGTGATGTGTAAGTTGAAAAATTATAAAACTAAATCATGGTATATAAATAAAGTTTAAATTCATGTAAATAAAAATATCATCAAGTATGGAGGGATTTTAATGTATTGGAAAAGAGCATTAAGTTTATTAACATTAGGGTTAGTTATTTGTGGATTAACAATAGGCTGTTCAACAAAAGAAGAGCCTAAAAAAGAAGAAAAGAAGACTATTACAGTAGCTACAGGAGCAAAGTATTATCCTTTTAATTTTAGAGAAGATGGGAAAATGCAAGGTTTTGAAATTGATATATGGAATGAAATTGGTAAAAGATTAGATTCTGAAATTAAGTATGAAGTAAATAATGGAGATACAGGTGGATTACTTGGAATGGTGGATAGTGGTAAGGCAGATACAGCAGCTCAACAAATAAGTATAACGCCAGAAAGAGAAGAAGTGTATGATTTTACAGTACCATATGCTTATAATCCTCTAATGATAACTATTAGACCAGAAGATAAAGACAAGATAAAAAGTCTTGAAGATTTGAAAGGAAAAAAAGTCGAAGTTGGAGCAAATTCATCTGAAAGAGCGATAATGGAGGAAAAAAACAAAGATAATTCAATGGAATTAGTATTCAATGATGGAGCTGATTCATATGAAGGTCTTGAACTTGGCAGATCTGACGCAAGGATAATTTCTGTTTCTGCAACAGCTGCTAGAAATAAAAAAGCTGGTTCAAATTTTATCTCTGTTGGAGAACCTATTTATGAAGAAATAAATGCGTATCCATTTAGAAAAGATGAAGAATCAAAGGCTTTAAAAGCTAAGGTTGATGATACAATAACGGCTATGAGAAAAGATGGAACTCTTACTGAAATCTCTAAAAAATGGTTTGGAGAAGATATAACGATTGAGAGATAGGTGAATTTTATGAGTTTAGATGTATCATTCATGTTTAACATTTTACCAGAAATATTTATAGCATCTAAAGAAACAATAATAATGGCTTTAATATCACTAGTACTATCTTTAGTAATAGCAACTATAATGGCATTAATAAGCTATAACAAAGTTAAAATATTAAATGAAATTGTTAAAGTTTATACCTCAATTTTTAGAGGAACACCACTGCTAGTTCAGTTGTATGCATTGTATTTTGGATTACCAAGAGCTATTCCAGCTCTTGTAGATATGTCTCCATTTACTGCAATGATAATTGCTTTATCAATAAATATGTCTGCGTATATGTCAGAGACTATAAGAGTGGCTATTCCTGCATTATCTAATCACTTTGTAGATTTAATTAAAGGTTCCTCATTAGCTTTTACTATAGGGGTAATAGAAATAATGGCGGCAGCAAATTATAATGGTGGTAGTAAATATAAATATCTAGAAGCGTTCTTAGTTGCAGGGTTTGTATATTGGTTTATCTTATTTATATTTGGACTTGTTCAAAAGAAAATAGAAGCAAAACTAAATTCTGCATATTAATAGTATTACATAATAAAATAGAAACCATTTAAATACAATTTCCTATTATATTTAAGTGGTTTCTATTTTATTATTCTATTTATGAACAATAAAATAATAAAGAATTTTAAAATATAGGACTAAATTTGAGAAGTGCTGAAACTAGAAAATCCATAATAAAAAAATAATTAAAAATTGTAACTAAATTGTAATAAAGTGGTAGTTATTTAGCATAAAATGATGTATCATAGAAGTGTATTATAAAATTAATAAAGTAAGATTTTTTAAAAGAGAACTGCTGGCTTTTGATATTTAAAGTGAGTAGTTAAATTATGTTTAGGAGGGGTAGATTTTGTTACAAAAAGTATTATGGAAATTTTTAAAGCTAGTAGCGGGTTTATTTATATGTTCAATTGGTATAGTATTGACGATAAATTGTAACCTTGGTTTATCTCCTTGGGATGTGTTTCATCAAGGTCTTTCAAATCATATAGGAATAACTATAGGGACTGCCTCTATAATTGTAGGCTCTATAGTAGTTATAGCTGATGTTGTTCTTGGTGAGAATGTAGGATGGGGAACTGTTTTTAATATGCTATTAATTGGATTCTTTATGGATTTGCTTTTGTATAGTAAGTTAATTCCAGAGGCTGATAGTTTATTTGTAGGAATAATTATGTTGATATTAGGATTGATTCTTTTGGCTATTGGAATGGTATTTTATATGGGAAGTGGTTTAGGAAGTGGACCTAGAGATGGTCTGATGGTTGCACTTCAAAAGAAAACTGGAAAATCACTTAACTTAATAAGAGGGACTATAGAAGTTGGAGCATTAATAGTAGGATTTTTCTTAGGAGGAAAAGTTGGTATAGGAACTATAATAAGTGCATTTGGATTGGGTTATTTTACACAGATAGTATTTAGTTTATTTAAATTAGATTGTAGTAAGATTAAGCATCGATTTATAGTAGATGATATAAAGTTTATTAAGTTATATATGAGTGGGGATAAAAAAACGGCTGCTCAAAATATAGCTAAGTAATTTAATGATAAATTTAAGCAAAGGTTAAATATTATAACTTGAAGAAATTTTTAAATATATAATTTTAAACATTAAAAGAAGGCTAAGCCAATAGGATTGCTAGGAAACTATAAAATATAGATTTCTAGCAATTTTTTATTTGTTTAACACTTTTTTATGTTTTAGGAGTTTTATTATGTATTTAATTAATTAATTAATTTATAATTAGAGATACTAAACTTTATAAATATTAATATAAACACCTTTGATTGTGTATTTTCCAAAGCCTTTAAAATGCTTGTATTTATTCTAAGTAAAAAAATAAAAAAATGTCAAAAAAACTCTTGTATTATATCCGAATTTTATATATAATTACCTATGTTGTTTAGAAATTTTAAACTCAATGTTTAGTAAACAAAATGTTTAGTAAAATAAAACAGAAACTAGGAGGTGCAACATGGATATAGGTGAAAAGATAAAAAGATTAAGAACAGAAAAACAACTGACCCAGGAAGAGTTAGCTAATAGATGCGAATTGTCAAAGGGATTTATTTCTCAATTAGAAAATAACTTAACATCACCATCCATAGCTACCCTTATAGATATACTTGAAATACTAGGTACGAATTTAAGGGAATTTTTTAATGAAATAGATGACGAAAGAATTAGTTTTACAAAAGAGGATATGTTTGAAACAGAGGATGAAGATTTAAAATATAAACTGAAGTGGCTAATTCCAAACTCACAAAAAAATGAAATGGAGCCAATAATAATAACATTGTATCCAGGAGGACAATATAAAGAAGAAAAGCCACATGAAGGCGAAGAATTTGGATATGTATTAGCAGGTTCGATATATGTTCATATAGGCGAAAAGAAAAATAAAGTAAAAAAAGGAGAAAGCTTTTACTTTAGACCAAGAGCAAATCACTATATATCAAACGAGGGTAAAACGACAGCAAAAGTGATTTGGGTAAGTACGCCACCATCATTTTAGAATAGAGGTGTTTAATAATTGGTAGAAAACATAATAGAATTAAGAGATATATCTAAACATTATGAAGAACTTACGGTTTTAGATAATTTCAATTTAGATATAAAGAAAAATGAATTTTTAACTTTGCTTGGACCAAGTGGATGTGGAAAAACTACTACATTAAAAATAATAGCAGGTTTTGAGTATGCTGATGATGGTAAAGTTTTATTTGAAGGTAAAGAGATAAATAATTTGCCACCATATGAAAGACAAGTAAATACAGTGTTTCAAAAATATGCTTTATTTCCACATATGGATGTATATGAAAATGTAGCTTTTGGACTAAAAATTAAAAAGACTCCAAAAGATGTAATAGATGCTAAAGTGAAAGAGGTTTTAAAACTTGTTGCACTAGAAGGTTTTGAAAGACGACAAGTTGACTCATTAAGTGGAGGACAACAACAGAGAATTGCAATAGCAAGAGCTCTAGTTAATGAACCAAAAGTATTGTTACTAGATGAGCCACTTGGAGCACTTGATTTAAAGCTTAGACAAGAAATGCAAATAGAATTAAAAAGAATTCAAAAAAAATTAGGAATAACATTTGTGTTTGTAACTCATGACCAGGAAGAGGCTCTTACTATGTCAGACACTATTGTCGTAATGTATAAGGGTAAGATACAACAAATGGGAACACCACAAGACATATATAATGAACCTAAAAACTCATTTGTAGCTAAGTTTATAGGTGAAAGTAACATATTTGATGGAATTATGATAGAAGATTATAAAGTTAATTTCTGTAATAGGGATTTTGAATGTGTTGATAAAGGATTTGAAAAAAACGAAAATATAGAAGTGGTAATAAGACCAGAAGATATAAAAATGGTAAAGCCAGAAGAAGGAATGTTAAAGGGGAAAGTTACATCTACTGTGTTTAAAGGAGTGCATTATGAGATAGAATTAAATGAGAATGGAAGATTGTGGATACTTCACAATACTAAAAATGCTGAGGTTGGAACAGAACTAGGCATGGACATATATCCAGAAGACATTCATATAATGAGAAAAGAGAGTAACTAAGATGAAGAGAAAATCTTTCTTAGCATATCCATATGTAGTTTGGAGTGCGATATTTGTAATAATTCCTTTAATACTAGTAGTATTTTTCAGTTTTACAAAAGAGTCAGGTGGAGGTTATGCATTTACACTTGAAAATTATAAAGAAGTAATCGACCCTATATATATTAAAGTATTTGCTCGTTCTATTCTTTTAGCAGGAGGAGCCACGTTAATATGCCTTGTAGTTGGTTATCCAGTGGCATATATAATTTCAAAAGCTCATGTGAGTAGAAGAGGTTCATTAATATTATTATTTATTCTTCCTATGTGGATGAATTTTCTTTTAAGAACTTATGCATGGGTTGCTATATTAGGAAAAAATGGACTTTTAAATACATTTTTAGGCTGGTTTGGAATACAGCCATTAGCAATTTTGTATACTAATTTTGCTATACTTTTAGGTATGGTATATAACTTTTTACCATTTATGGTTCTTCCAATATACACTGCACTATCAAAGATGGATAATGATTTGATAAATGCTGCTCATGACTTAGGTGCAAATAATATGACAGTATTTAGAAAAATTATATTTCCTTTGAGTTTACCAGGTGTAATGTCTGGAATAACTATGGTATTTATGCCAGCAGTTACTACCTTTGCAATTTCAAGACTGTTAGGTGGAGGTAAAATAATGCTAGTTGGAGATTTGATTGAACAACAATTTACAGTTGTTGGAGATTGGAACTTTGGCTCAGCAATATCGATATTTATGATGATAGTAATATTAATATCGATGTCTATAATGTCAAAATTTGGAGATGAGTCTGACAAAGAAGGCGGTGGGTTACTATTTTAAAATTAAAGAAAATAACTTCTAATATATATTTAGCATTAGTATTCTTATTTTTATATGCACCCATATTTGCTTTAGTACTATTTTCTTTCAATGATTCAAAATCGATGGCAAGATGGAATGGATTTACATGGAAGTGGTATGGTCAATTACTTCAAAATGAGAGTATAATGAGTGCTTTATATTATACTATTGTAATAGCTATATTAGCATCTGTAATATCTACAATAGTAGGAACTATAAGTGCCATAGGAATACATAAGATGAGAGGTAAGAGCAAAAAATTAATACTAAATGTAAACTATCTTCCTATTTTAAATACAGAGATAGTTACAGCAGTAGCCCTTATGAGTCTGTTTGTGTTTGTAAAAATGGAATTTGGATTTACAACAATGCTATTGGCACATATAATGTTTTGTTTGCCATATGTTATACTTTCAGTTTTACCAAAAATGAAGCAATTACCTGATAATATAGAAGATGCAGCTATGGACTTAGGGGCGACACCTATATATGCTCTTAGAAAGGTAATTTTACCACAAATAAAGCCAGGTATAGTTTCTGGATTTTTAATTGCATTTACTATGTCAATAGATGACTTTATAATAAGTTTCTTTAATGCTGGAAATGGTGTAAGCAATCTTTCTATAGAAATCTATGGAATGGCTAGAAGAGGTATAAAACCTGAAATAAATGCATTATCGACAATAATGTTTGCAGTCGTTTTAGGATTACTTTTATTAGCTAATAAAAAAGAATCTATAGTAAGGGGGACTAAATAATGATTAAGTTTAAAAAAGTAATATCCCTTGTATCTATAGGTATTATGACAGTTACTTTATTTACAGGATGTAATAAAGCAACTGATTCTACAAAAGTTTTAAACGTATATAATGTTGGAGATTATATAGATGAATCTCTTATAGATAAGTTTGAAGAAGAAACTGGAATAGATGTTCAATATTCAACTTATGATACTAACGAAATGATGTATCAAAAAGTAAAGAGTGGCAGTACACACTACGATTTAGTCTTTCCTTCAGATTATATGGTAGAAAAAATGAAAAATGAAGGTCTTTTGGAAAAACTGGATTTTAAAAACATACCTAATATGAAGTATTTAGATAAGAGTTTTTTAAATCCTATATATGATGAAACTAATGAATATAGTGTTGCATACATGTGGGGAACTCTTGGGATATTGTACAATAAAAAAGAAGTTAAAGACCCTATAGATAGTTGGAATATACTTTGGAATCCAAAGTATAAGGGAAATATAATGATGTTTGACTCTGTTAGAGACACTATAGGTATAACTCTTAAAAAATTAGGATACAGTATGAATAGTGTAAATCCAAAAGAAATAAATGAAGCGAAAAATCTTTTAATGAAACAAAAGGATTTGGTATTAGCTTATGTAAATGATGAGGGTAAGGATAGACTGCTTGGTGGAGAAGTAGCAATGGGTATGTTGTATTCTGGAGATGCAGTTACATTGATGGACCAAAATCCTGACCTTGATTATGCAATACCTAAAGAAGGTACTAATAAATGGGTAGATGCTATGTGTGTACCTACAACAGCACAAAATAAAAAAGAAGCTGAGTTATTTATAAACTTTTTACTAGACCCAGAAAATGCAAAAATAAATGCTGAGTATATCGGATATTCAACACCTAATACAGGAGCTCTAAAATTATTGGACCCAGAAATAACTAATAATCCTGTTGCATATCCATCTAAAGAAGTACTTAGTAAATGTGAGACTTTTGAAGATATTGGTGAGAACATAAAACTATATGACAAGGCTTGGATAGAATTAAAATCAAAGTAGAGTCTTGTTGATTTAATTATATTTACTTAATAAAACTGTTCTTATTTAGAAATTAATTTTCTAATTATTGAACAGTTTTATTTTTTGCCAATACTATATACATGTTTTGAATCTTTTATAATAATAATCACAAAAGCAAGCAAATTCATGACTTTAATGTCGAGTATTTGCTTGTTTTTTTATTAAATTATATTGATATACAACTTAATTAACATTATTAATAGGTAAAAAGTTTATTTGTATAATGACTTTAATAATAATTAGAAAAAATGGGCAACTTAATAGAATAATTGGAGGTGTAAATTTATAAAAATGAATAGGGTAAATAAAAAAATAGATTTATTAATATTGAGTTTGCTAGTTTTTATGTTTTTAATTGTTGGAATAGTAATATTATCTATTAGAACAGAAAACAAATTGAATGTATTTATAATGCTTGCAGTAATTTTTTTCATAATAATGTTAACTTATTTATCAAACTCAGTAGTAGGATTGATAACAAGTTCAATAATTATATTTATGTATACATCCTATATCTTATATAACAGTATTACTCACAATATAGATGTTGAGTTTTTATCATATATGTGGATAATAGCAATACCAATCTCTTCAATTATAATGGGAAATTTAAATAAAAATATAAATGAATTACAACATATAAACACAAAGTTATCTGAACAGTATAAAGAGTTAGTGACTATTGATAGTGAAACTGGACTTAGAAATCTAAAGATTTTTTATAATGATGTAAATATGGAGATAAGTAAATCTATTAGACATAATACTAATTTTTCTCTTATGATAGTAAAATTGCCGTATTACGGAAATCTACAGACGATATTTGGTGAAAATAAGACTAATAAAATAGTAAAACATATCAGTTCAAGTATTATAGAATGTACAAGAAATGAGGATATAATTTATAGTTTACAGAAAGACATGATAGGTATATTAATGCCAAGTACATCCTTAGAAGGTTCAAAAGTTGTTAAAGACAGAATAAATAAAAAGATAAGAGAACTAAATTTAGACTTAAACAATAAAGGACAATATGTAAATATAGATGTAAAAATTGCATTTTTAGAGTATAAAGATAGCTTTGGAGATAGTATAAATTTTAAGAATATAGTTGAAGAGGAATTACAATACGATGTTTAAAACGTTCAATAAAAATTTATTAAAAGTAGTAATGATATTATTCATAGTATTAATAATATCAAACTTTAATCTGTCTTCACATGCAACAGAAATTACATCTAATAGAAATAAGGTTTTAGTCATATATGATTCTAAGAAGGAAACAGCTTATAATAGAGATATTTTAAAAATTATGAGGACACTATTGGGTCGATTTAGTTCAGATATTGATTTATTAAAATTAAGTGATTATGATGATGAAATAAATAAAAACTATTATAGTCATGTATTTATTATAGGAATTAATGAAAATTCATATGATAATGACAAAAAAACTAAATATTTACTTAGTGCATTAGATTCATATAAAGGTAATATATGTTGGTTAGGGCATGGGATAGAAAATCTTTTAGAATACAAAAAGTATAATTTAGAGTATTTGGGAAAAACAAATAACATAGTTAGTGTAAATTATAAGGGCAAATCATACAATTTGGATGAACACTATTTGTTTAATCTTGTGAAATCAAAAGATGTAAGTAATAAAGTAATAGGGAGTATTGATGATACATTAAATAAGTATCCATATATAATAAATGATAAAAATCTTTTTTATGTATCAAAATTGGATTTAGATGGTGTTTTATTTTATATATTTTGTGATTCACTGAACGATATTTTTAATATTAAAAAGTTTGATAAGGGAAGTATATTTGTAAGAATAGAAGATGTACATGCTTTTAGAGACCCCAAAAACCTTGTAGATATAGCTGATTATTTAAGTAGTAAGGATATACCATTTGCAATTGCATTAATACCAGCTTATGTAAACCCTAAAAATCATAAAATAATTACTTTATCAGAAAGTCCTGAGGTTGTAAAAGCAGTAAAATATATGCAAGATAAGGGTGGCACAGTGATATTACATGGATATACTCATCAATACAAAAAAGAAGAAGTTACTGGAGAAGGGTATGAATTTTGGGATGGAGAAAAGGATGCACCTTTAAATGAAGACATGGAAGTGTTTGTAAAAAATAGAGTGTTGAGTGGCCTCAGAATATGTATAGAAAATGGAATTTATCCCCTTGCGTTTGAAGCACCACATTATGCGATAGAATCTGAGGGATACAAAGAGTTAAAAAAGTATTTTTCTACTTATGTAGGTCAACATCAAAATAATGATAAAAAATTTAGTACTAATACATATCCTTATGTTATTAGGGATACAGAAGAATTTAATATATTTATACCTGAAAATTTAGGATATATAGACCCAGAAGATAATTTTACTTTTCAAGATATCAAAGAAAAACTAGATAAAGTATCTATTGTTAGAGGGTTTAGTGGAGGATTCTTTTTTCATTCATATTTGGATATAGAGTATTTAAAATACACAATAGAATATCTAGAAAAACAAAATATAAAATTTATGAACTTAAGAGATTTTGATAATTGGGTAAGAATTGATGAAATACAAATAAGAAATGTTGGAGATGAAATTAAAGTAACTTATGATAGGAATTTAGAAGAAAATACTGAAGATGACACTAGATTTAAGTCTATATCTAGTATTAGTAAAATTTTGATATTAATAGTATCTGTAAGTGTTTTAATATTTGTGATTATATTTATATATTTTAAGAAAATAGATAAAAAGAAATTTTTAAAATAAATGATTTTATATTAGAATATATGTTTAAAAAAATTTTAGGAGAAATTTATGATAGATTTAAATATATCAGAATGTTTATTTATATTTAGCTTATTTAGTATATGGTCTTTATTGCTTATAAATATTATTTTGGCTATGGGTGGTTATATATTTTACTTTAAAAATTTTAATAAAGAAGTAAAAAAAATTGATGAATATCCTATGGTATCAATACTTGTGCCTGCTCACAATGAAGCTAAGGTAATAGGCAAAACTGTGGAATCCTTATTACTACTTAATTATCCTAAAGATAAAATGGAACTCATTGTTATAAATGATAACTCATCTGATAATAGTAAAGATATTTTAGAAGATATAAAAAATAAGTATAATAATTATAATTTTACCATAATAAATACAGACAATTTAACTGGAGGAAAAGGAAAATCAAATGCATTGAATATTGGATATACCATTTCTAAAGGAGAGTTTATAGCAGTTTATGATGCAGATAACACACCAGATAGAAATGCACTTAGATATTTAATACAAACAATAGTAATGGATGATGAATTAGGAGCTGTTATTGGAAAATTCAGGACTCGAAATAAAAATAAAAATCTATTAACCAAATTCATAAATATAGAAACGCTAAGTTTTCAATGGATGTCACAAGCTGGTAGATGGGAATTATTTAATCTATGTACAATACCAGGAACTAACTTTATATTGAGAAAACATATCATAGAAGAGATTGGAGGGTGGGATAGTAAAGCAATTGCAGAAGATACAGAAATTAGCTTTAGAATATATAAATTGGGATATAAGATAAAACTTGTACCACAGTCTATAACGTGGGAACAAGAACCAGAAACTGTTAAGGTATGGATAAAGCAACGTACCAGATGGGCAAAAGGTAATATATATGTCTTAATGAAATATATAAGAAATATATTTAAACAGGGAAAAAATAAAATTGTATTTGATATAGCCTACTTTTTTTCTGTATATTTTTTGTTCTTAACATCTGTCATTATATCGGATATTTTATTTATTTTAAGTATATCTAAACTAATAGAGATTTCAATTCCAATTAACTTTTTTATAATATGGATACTATCATATCTTCTATTTATCATAGAGGTAAGTATAAGCCTAAGCATAGAAAAAGGTGAAGCGACACTAGAAAATATATTCATAGTTGCAATAATGTATTTTACATATTCTCAACTATGGCTGTTTGTAGCTATAAAGGGAATGATAGAGTATTTAAAAGATGTAATTTTTAAAAGAGAAGTTAAATGGTATAAGACAGAAAGATTTTGATTCATGTACAGGAGGAACTAGCATGAAAAAATTTGTTATATCAATTATATCTTTAGTATTGTTTTTTTCAAATATATTGCTTGTAAATGAAGTAAAGGCTGATGAGACTAAAGTTAAAAACTATAAGTTTGAAAGAGACATCACTATAGATGGAGTTATAGGAAGTAATAGTACCTTTTTTGAGGTAAATAAAAATTGGGATATTGAGGAAGTCTTATTACACCTTAATTTTAGTAAGAGTCAAATATTAAATGGAGATGTTTCTAGCCTAACCGTTTTAATAAATAATGTACCAATAAAATCCATTAAATTAAATGCTAAGATTGATTATAAAAATACACTAGAGGTACTAGTACCAAAAGACTATATAATCCAAGGTTATAATGAAATAAAAATAAAAGCATATAAAACAATATCTGATAAAATTTGTCAGGATGATTCCAATACTGGAAATTGGATGGTTATTCATAAAGAATCATATACTTCAATTAGATATACGCAGAAAAATATGGGAAATTCAATAAGTGAATATCCATATCCATATTCAGAAGTTGAAGATAAGCTTAATTTGGACACAACTATGGTAGTCCCAGACAATATGACTAGGGGAGAATCTACAGCTGTGTTCAATCTAGCTTCAGAATTTGGAAAAACAACAAAAAATGATAACTTAAAACTTAATGTTAAACTATATTCAGAAATGAAAAATTGGTCTGAAGATAATATTATATATGTTGGTAAACCTGAAAATACAGCAGAAGAAATTTTGAATATTTTAAGCACAAAGGAACAAACCCTATTATCTTCAAATTGTATAATTAAACAAGTAGATTCCCCTTATAATAAGAATAAGAAGATGATGGTGATAATTGGCAGTAATGAAGAGGACTTAATAAAGGCATCAAATTTATTGGTAGAAAATAAACTCTCTAATCAAGTGCTATCATCATCAGTAATTGTAAACAAAAACACTAATGTAAAAACTAATGAGCAACAAGAGCTAAATTTAAGTCATTTGACACTAAAGGACTTAGGTTATTCAGATTTTTTGTTAGAAGGTGCATTTAATCAACAAGCTTTGTTCGATGTCAAAATACCAAAGGGTAAGATATTAGATTATGGTTCAAAGATTGTTTTAAATTTAAGATATTCTGGTAATTTGGATTTTGAAAAATCTTTGGTTACAGTATCCATAAATGATGTTGTTGTGGGAAGTAAAAAATTGGATAGGTCACATTCTAATAACGATAAACTAGAATTAAAAATACCCAAAGATATAGATAATAAAGACTACTATCAAGTTAAGTTGGCATTTAATTTGAGTATAAAAAATCAGAATTGTATTACAAGGGAAAGTAATAATCCTTGGGCATACGTATTAAATAGTTCTTATTTGGAGATATCTACAAAAAATAAGGAATCCTTGTCTTTTGAAAGTTATCCATATCCATTTGTTAAAGATGATGAATTTAATGATTTAACTGTAATAATGCCAGATTATTCAGGTTCACAAGCTATGACTTGGATGTCTAGATTAGGGGTTAATTTAGGTGCAAGTATAAATTCCTATAAAGGAAACATAAATGTAATTAGAGGAAAAGAATTTAATGACAAATATAAAGATACCAATATTATAGTTTTTGGGGTACCACTTAATAATTCTGTTATACAGATGTTAAATGATAATTTAAATATAAAGTTTAACAAAAGCTACTCCACATTTTTATCAAATGATAAGATAAGTTTTATTGATGGTTATGGAAAAGATATTTCTGCAATTCAATTGATAAAATCACCTTATAATAATCAAAAAAATATCCTGGTAATTAGTTCGATAAATGAAAAAAACTTATATTTAGGAATGGATTATTTATTAAACAAAAGTAAAGTTAATGATTTAAAAGGAGATACAATAACAATTGATGAATATGGAGAAGTAGAAGATTTATCTTATAATTTAAAAGTAAATAAAGAAGTAAAAGTTTCAAATAATGACATTAGTATTAGTAAGACAACTAAAGCATTTTTAATAATTTCTTTTATTACTATAATTGTAGTGGCAGTATTGTCAATGTTATATATAAAAAAGTATAAAAGAAGATAATATGATAAATCTATTATTTTAAAAGAGGTATATAATTTGAATAAATATATAAATAAATTTAAATTAAAAAGAAATATTTTAATCTCAGTAATGGTTTTAATTTTTATATTTATAATCTACTTTATAGGTACAGAGTTAAGAGATAAAAGTTCAATAAATAATCAATATGATGGCAAGATTAAATCAGCCAATTTATCTGTAGACTATGAAATAAAACAAGTTATGAAGGATATAGATAAACTAGGATTGAATACAGTAAATGTACCTATAATTATAAATGTAGATGAAATTAATTCTGATATTATGACAATAGATAATAGTAGTAAAGAAAAAGCAATTAAACTAATAAAAAAACTAAACAAAAAAGGTATTTCAACAATATTAGAAGCGTATCCGTGGATAGAAAATGGTGAATTATATGAGACCGACTGGAACCCTAGAAATAAAGAGCGATTTTTTTATACATGGCAAAATACTATATTAAATGAACTTATAATAGATGTAGCAAATCCTTTAGATGTAAATGTTTTAAATATAGGTTCTAATTTGGTACATTTAGAAGAATATCAGAAAAATTGGAGTGAAATAATAGATTTTGTACAATCAAAATTTGATGGGCTTGTAACATACAGGACTAATTGGTGGTATACAAAAAAAGATGACTTAAATAGTAAGCTATCCTATGAACAAAAACTAAATAATAATTTTTTTGATAAGTTAGATTTTATATCTATAGCAGCGTATTTTGAATTAAGTAATAAACCTATTAATACAGTGGATGAACTAGTTTCTGCATTACATTCATCTACTGTAAATAATAGAAGACAGAATATAAAAGAAGAAATATATAATCTTTATAAAGTTCATGGAAAACCAATATTTTTTGGAGAACTAGGTTTTTCAAATAGAGAAAATGCAAGTTCTCAACCTTGGAATCATATTCCTTCAGAGGTTATAAATGATGAAGAGCAAGCAAGATGCTTTGAGGCATATAAAAAAGTTTTTGAAAATGAGGATTGGATAAATGGTTTTTCTGTATTTTGTGTAGGTAAAATAGATGAAGAAAAAAATTTTTACCCATCAAAGGAAAGTATAAAGGTTATTAAGTCTTGGTATGAATAGTTTTGTTATGTAAATATTAGTATTTGTATAAATTAAATGTATGATTAGGAGAGATACAAATGAATGACATCAAGGTTATGACTGTATTTGGAACTAGACCTGAGGCTATTAAAGTGGCTCCTTTAATAAAGGAACTTGAAGAGAGAGAGCATATAAAAAGTATTGTATGTGTTACAGCTCAACATAGAGAAATGCTTGACCAAGTTATAGAAACATTCAACATAAATGTAGACTATGATTTGGATATAATGAAGAAAGGGCAAAGCTTAAATGATATAACATGCAAAATTTTAAAGGAACTTCCATTAATTATAAATAAGGAAAATCCAAATATAATATTAGTTCATGGAGATACGACAACAACTCTAGCCACTAGTTTGACTGCATTCTATAATAAAATCTTTGTTGGTCACATAGAAGCTGGACTTAGAACTTATGATAAATATTCTCCATTTCCAGAGGAATTAAATAGACAACTTACAAGTGTTATTGCTGATATACACTTTGCCCCTACTAATTTGGCTAGAAAAAACTTGATTTATGAAGGAAAGCCTAAAAATAGTATATTTGTAACTGGTAATACTGCAATTGATGCTTTGCGTATGACAATAAAAGAAGACTATAATCATCCTATAATTGATAAGATTGGTAATGACAGGATGATTTTATTGACTTCTCATAGAAGAGAAAACTTGGGTAATCCTATGAAAAATATATTCAAAGCTGTAAAACGAATAGTAGATGACTTTGAAGATGTACAAATAGTATATCCTATACATTTAAATCCTGAGATACGTAATATAGCGGATAAAGTATTTGGAAAATCTCATAAAAGAATTCATATTATAGAACCTTTAGAAGTGGTTGATTTTCATAATTTTTTAAATAAATCATACATGATAATGACTGATAGTGGAGGAATACAGGAAGAAGCTCCATCGTTAGGTAAACCAGTCCTTGTGTTACGTGATAAAACAGAAAGAACTGAAGGGATTGAAGCTAAGACACTTAAATTAGTAGGTACTGATGAAGATAGAATATATAATTCAGTGAGTAGTTTATTAATAAATAAAAAGAGTTATAATCAGATGAGTAAAGCATCTAATCCATATGGGGATGGAAAAGCAAGTAAATATATAGTGGACATAATAATGAAGAAATTAAATTGTAAATATCTAAATTAGTTTTTGTTTATTTAATTTTAAATTTATAGTGGGAAGAATTAAAATTATTATCCACTTGATATAAAATCTGTGATAACATAAGTAATACCATTTTTAAGGGGGAGTAATATGGCTAGAAAAACCATAAAAAACTTAGGTAGAAATAAAAGTGTAAGGAGAATAAAGCTTCTATTAAAAAAAATTTTTATTACTGTATGTATAATAGCAAGTATAATTGCTGTTTTTAATATAACGAAGTATTTTGAGGAATTATATAAAATAAGAGATATAGAAAGTACTAAAATTGAATACTATATGGATGTAGCTGATGAAGCAGGTGATAGTAAAGTCCAATTAAGTTGGAAGGAGTTGCTTGCTATAGATATGGTAATACATGATGAAGATTTAAGTAACATAAAAAAGAAAGACACATTAAATATAGGGAAAAAGTTTATAATAGAAGATAAAAATGATAAGGGAGAGGATGTATATAAAGTAAAGAAATTTACTAAAGTATTGAGTGAATTAAAATTTGACTCTTCTCAAAAAAGTAGAGCAAAAAAATATATGAAGGATTTAGAATACACGTATCTTGGAAATAAAGAATTAAATAATAGTGATGAAAAAATTAAATTTATAAAAAAACTAGAAGACTCAGCTATAAGAGAGTATATTGATTATGGAATACTGCCATCAATAACAATAGGACAAGCTATATTAGAATCTGGATGGGGAAACTCTAAACTTACAAAGCAGAGTAATAATTTATTTGGGATAAAAGCAGACAAAGCATGGAAAGGAAAGAAAGTAGAAATTTCAACTTCAGAACACTATAATGAGAAAATAGTAGCAAATTTCAGGTCATATAATTCATTACAGGATTCTGTTAGAGACCATAGTTTGTTTTTAGTTAATAATAAAAGATATAGAAAGCATGGTTTATTTGAGGCAAAAGATTATATTAGTCAAGCACAAGCATTAGAAAATGCAGGGTATAGTACAGCTGAAGATAAAAAAGGAAATCGCATATATGCAGAACTATTAATAGAAGTTATTAGAAGTTACAATTTGCAACTTATAGATAATAAAGTAGAAACAAAATAATTATTAACTTCATATGAAAATATAACAGGAGAATATTATTCTTTGCAAAAGAATAGAAAATTTGTAAAAAAAACTAAAAAAATGTATTGACTTGTTATTTGAAAGGTGATATTATTATTACTGTACTCGAAAGAGAACAAAATGAACTTTGAAAATTAAACAGTAGGTTAATTTATAAAACAAGAAACAAACCATAAAGCCAGATATTTTGATAACAATAGTATCTGAGCCTGATAAACTTTTATTTGAGAGTTTGATCCTGGCTCAGGATGAACGCTGGCGGCGTGCCTAACACATGCAAGTTGAGCGATTTACTTCGGTAAAGAGCGGCGGACGGGTGAGTAACGCGTGGGTAACCTACCCTGTACACACGGATAACATACCGAAAGGTATGCTAATACGGGATAACATATTTGAGAGGCATCTCTTAAATATCAAAGGTGAGCCAGTACAGGATGGACCCGCGTCTGATTAGCTAGTTGGTAAGGTAACGGCTTACCAAGGCGACGATCAGTAGCCGACCTGAGAGGGTGATCGGCCACATTGGAACTGAGACACGGTCCAAACTCCTACGGGAGGCAGCAGTGGGGAATATTGCACAATGGGCGAAAGCCTGATGCAGCAACGCCGCGTGAGTGATGAAGGCCTTCGGGTCGTAAAACTCTGTCCTCAAGGAAGATAATGACGGTACTTGAGGAGGAAGCCCCGGCTAACTACGTGCCAGCAGCCGCGGTAATACGTAGGGGGCTAGCGTTATCCGGATTTACTGGGCGTAAAGGGTGCGTAGGCGGTCTTTCAAGTCAGGAGTGAAAGGCTACGGCTCAACCGTAGTAAGCTCTTGAAACTGGGAGACTTGAGTGCAGGAGAGGAGAGTGGAATTCCTAGTGTAGCGGTGAAATGTGTAGATATTAGGAGGAACACCAGTTGCGAAGGCGGCTCTCTGGACTGTAACTGACGCTGAGGCACGAAAGCGTGGGGAGCAAACAGGATTAGATACCCTGGTAGTCCACGCTGTAAACGATGAGTACTAGGTGTCGGGGGTTACCCCCCTCGGTGCCGCAGCTAACGCATTAAGTACTCCGCCTGGGAAGTACGCTCGCAAGAGTGAAACTCAAAGGAATTGACGGGGACCCGCACAAGTAGCGGAGCATGTGGTTTAATTCGAAGCAACGCGAAGAACCTTACCTAAGCTTGACATCCTAATGACATCTCCTTAATCGGAGAGTTCCCTTCGGGGACATTGGTGACAGGTGGTGCATGGTTGTCGTCAGCTCGTGTCGTGAGATGTTGGGTTAAGTCCCGCAACGAGCGCAACCCTTGTCTTTAGTTGCCATCATTAAGTTGGGCACTCTAGAGAGACTGCCAGGGATAACCTGGAGGAAGGTGGGGATGACGTCAAATCATCATGCCCCTTATGCTTAGGGCTACACACGTGCTACAATGGGTAGTACAGAGGGTTGCCAAGCCGTAAGGTGGAGCTAATCCCTTAAAGCTACTCTCAGTTCGGATTGTAGGCTGAAACTCGCCTACATGAAGCTGGAGTTACTAGTAATCGCAGATCAGAATGCTGCGGTGAATGCGTTCCCGGGTCTTGTACACACCGCCCGTCACACCACGGGAGTTGGAGACGCCCGAAGCCGATTATCTAACCTTTTGGAAGAAGTCGTCGAAGGTGGAATCAATAACTGGGGTGAAGTCGTAACAAGGTAGCCGTATCGGAAGGTGCGGCTGGATCACCTCCTTTCTAAGGAGAATTACCTACTGTTTAATTTTGAGGGTTCGTTTTTACGAATACTCAAAACTAGCACTTTAAGCAACAGAATAAACTGAACGAATGTTAAGTTTGTTTGTTGGCGACGTGCGTTAGCACTTTAAGCAACGGGATTTATCCGTTGGCGTTGTGCGTTAGCACTTTGAAAACTGCATATATATTTAGTGATATGACATCTAATTTGTAATATATAAAGCTGATAACTTTTAAAAATTATCAAGTTGATAGACTTTAATCTATCAAACCTTTTTAACTGGTCAAGTTATTAAGGGTGCAGGGCGGATGCCTTGGCACTAGGAGCCGATGAAGGACGTGATAAGCTGCGATAAGCTTCGGGGAGTTGCACGTAAACTTTGATCCGAAGATTTCCGAATGAGGAAACTCACTTAGAGTAATGTCTAAGTATCATTAAGTGAATACATAGCTTAATGAGGGGAACTCAGGGAACTGAAACATCTAAGTACCTGAAGGAAGAGAAAGAAATTCGATTCCGTAAGTAGCGGCGAGCGAACGCGGAAGAGCCCAAACCAATAAAGTTTTCTTTATTGGGGTTGCGGACATATCATAACGAAGAGGTATCGTAATTGAAGAGGTTTGGAAAGACCCACCACAGAAGGTAATAGTCCTGTATGTTAAACGAGAAAACTTTAGATATGATCCAGAGTACCACGGGACACGTGAAACCCTGTGGGAAGCAGGAGGGACCACCCTCCAAGGCTAAATACTACCTAGTGACCGATAGCGTATAGTACCGTGAGGGAAAGGTGAAAAGAACCCCGGGAGGGGAGTGAAATAGAACCTGAAACCCTGCACTTACAAGCTGTGGAAGCACATTTCTTGTGTGACCGCGTACTTTTTGTAGAACGGGCCAACGAGTTACGTTAAGTAGCAAGGTTAAGCACTTAAGGTGTGGAGCCGTAGCGAAAGCGAGTTTTAACTGAGCGTTCAGTTACTTGACGTAGACCCGAAACCGGGCGACCTACCCATGAGCAGGATGAAGCGAAAGTAAAATTTCGTGGAGGTCCGAACCCACGAGCGTTGAAAAGCTCGGGGATGACTTGTGGGTAGCGGTGAAATTCCAATCGAGCCCGGAGATAGCTGGTTCTCCCCGAAATAGCTTTAGGGCTAGCCTCAAGGTGAGAGATACGGAGGTAGAGCACTGAATGTCCTAGGGGGTATTGCACCTACCGAAGACTATCAAACTCCGAATGCCGTCATCTTATACTTGGGAGTCAGACTGTGGGTGATAAGATTCATAGTCGAAAGGGCAACAGCCCAGATCGTCAGCTAAGGTCCCTAAATGTAAGTTAAGTGGTAAAGGATGTGGGATTGCACAGACAACCAGGATGTTGGCTTAGAAGCAGCCACTCATTCAAAGAGTGCGTAATAGCTCACTGGTCGAGTGATCCTGCGCCGAAGATTTCCGGGGCTAAAACTTACTACCGAAGCTACGGCATCATTATGATGGGTAGGGGAGCTTCCCATACGGGTTGAAGCATGACCGTAAGGACATGTGGACAGTATGGGAGTGAGAATGTTGGCATGAGTAGCGAGATGTGGGTGAGAATCCCACAGGCCGTAAACCCAAGGTTTCCAGGGGAAGGTTCGTCCGCCCTGGGTTAGTCGGGACCTAAGCTGAGGCCGAAAGGCGTAGGTGATGGACAACAGGTTGATATTCCTGTACTACCGATAACCGTTTGAGAGATGGGATGACACAGTAGGATAAGCTAAGCACACTGTTGGTTATGTGTGCCCAAGCATTGAGGTAGTCAGAGTAGGTAAATCCGCTCTGATAATGCTGGGATGTGATGGGGAGCGAAATTTAGTAGCGAAGTAGCTGATTTCACACTGTCAAGAAAAGTCTCTATCGAGGTTAAAGGTACCCGTACCGCAAACCGACACAGGTGGGTGAGGAGAGTATCCTAAGGCCCGCGAGAGAACTGTTGTTAAGGAACTCGGCAAAATGACCCCGTAACTTAGGGATAAGGGGTGCCACCATTCGGTGGCCGCAGAGAATAGGCCCAAGCGACTGTTTACCAAAAACATAGGTTTCTGCTAAGTCGCAAGACGATGTATAGGAGCTGACGCCTGCCCGGTGCTGGAAGGTTAAGGGGATCTGTTAGAGTAATCGAAGCAGTGAACTTAAGCCCCAGTAAACGGCGGCCGTAACTATAACGGTCCTAAGGTAGCGAAATTCCTTGTCGGGTAAGTTCCGACCCGCACGAAAGGCGTAACGATTTGGGCACTGTCTCAACAACAGACTCGGTGAAATTGTAATTCCGGTGAAGATGCCGGATACCTGCGACAGGACGGAAAGACCCCATGGAGCTTTACTGTAGCTTGACATTGGGTCTTGGTACTACATGTACAGGATAGGTGGGAGGCTTTGAAACCAGGACGCCAGTTTTGGCGGAGCCATCCTTGGGATACCACCCTTGTAGTACTGGGACTCTAACCATAGGCCATGAATCTGGTCTTGGGACACTGTCAGGTGGGCAGTTTGACTGGGGCGGTCGCCTCCCAAAAGGTAACGGAGGCGCTCAAAGGTTCTCTCAGTACGGTCGGAAATCGTACGTAGAGTGTAAAGGCAAAAGAGAGCTTGATTGCAAGACATACAGGTCGAGCAAGGATGAAAATCGGACTTAGTGATCCGGTGGTTCTGCGTGGAAGGGCCATCGCTCAACGGATAAAAGCTACCCTGGGGATAACAGGCTTATCTCCCCCAAGAGTCCACATCGACGGGGAGGTTTGGCACCTCGATGTCGGCTCATCACATCCTGGGGCTGTAGTAGGTCCCAAGGGTTGGGCTGTTCGCCCATTAAAGTGGTACGCGAGCTGGGTTCAGAACGTCGTGAGACAGTTCGGTCCCTATCCGTCGCAGGCGTAGGAAATTTGAGAAGACCTGTCCTTAGTACGAGAGGACCGGGATGGACGTACCTCTGGTGTACCAGTTGTTCTGCCAAGGGCATGGCTGGGTAGCTATGTACGGAATGGATAAGCGCTGAAAGCATCTAAGCGCGAAGCCAACTTCAAGATAAGATTTCCCACCGCAAGGGTAAGACCCCAGAAAGACTATCTGGTTGATAGGTCGAAGGTGTAAGTGCAGCAATGTATTTAGCTTATCGATACTAATAGGTCGAGGACTTGACCAAATTATTTGATGTCCATTCAGTAAAATATATGTGTAGTTTTTAGAGTGTTAACTCTAGAAAATTAGTTATATTAATTTATAAAAATTTAATGCGGGTGTAGCTCAATGGTAGAGTTCTGGCCTTCCAAGCCAGCTGTGAGGGTTCGATCCCCTTCACCCGCTCCAAAAGATTATGTGGTTACAATAGCAGAGAAGATACACCTGTTCCCATTCCGAACACAGAAGTTAAGCTCTCTAGCGCTGATGGTACTTGGTGGGAAACTGCCTGGGAGAGTAGGACGTAGCCACGTAATCTTTTTTTGTTGTATAAAATTTAATAAAACTACAATTATTATATGTTTTTATTTGTCTTTTATAGATTTTTTTGGCAATAAATGATATAGTGGATATAATTAAATATATTAGATATATTTAATTTTTTTATTTTTTGTGTTTTATAAGTTTATTTTTTATATAATTATTTATAATTTTGGGTAGATACACTTTGATATATTTTTTAAATTTAAATCTATAAAACAAAATAGAAATTTATATTAAGTAAGGAGATTAATAAATTAATATGAGAAGAAATGGGAAGTTATTAACAACAGGAATTCTTTCAATGGCAATTGTTGCACCGACAATGGCATTTGCCACTGAATCTAGTGCTATGGAAAATAATGCAGATTTAAATATAAGCTTAGAGAAAAAAAGTATAGTTTTAGGTAGTACATCAAAAGTTAGTGTTAAATTTAAAGAAAAGCCAGATGCAGACAGTATTACATTAAAATATAAATGTTATGACATGCCATTAGATACGACTATAAATTACAATAAATCAACTGGAGCATATGAAGGGACTATCAATTATAATAAAGACCCAGAATATCAAAATGTTTGGGAATTACAAGGTATAATAATAAACAGTGAAAATAATCCGAAGACTTTAAACAAACAAGACCTGGAAAAGATGGGACTAAATTTAAAAGACTATAATGTAACACAAGAATGTATAATTGAAGACATAACTTCGAGAAAAGATGTAAGTAAATACTTGAGAAAAACTTCTGCACCTATCACAGAACTTACAGGAAGTGATAGATATGAAACAGCAGTTAAAATAAGTAAAGAAGGCTGGAAAAATGGTTCAGATAAGGTAATTATAATAAGTGGAGATGTAAGTATTGATGGGATTATATCAACTCCATTAGCGACTACGTATAATGCACCTATACTTTTGGTTGAAAAAAATAATGTGCCAGATAGTGTAAAATCAGAATTAAAACGTCTAAATCCTAAAGATGTAATTATAATTGGAGATGAAAACTCCATTTCTAAAACTAGTGCTAATCAGATAAAAACAGCTGTAAATGCTAGTCAAACACGTCTAAGTGGCTCTAATAGATATGAGACATCTCTATTGATAGCAAAAGAAATAGATAAAAATCACGATGTAGATAAAGTGTACATAACGAATGCTACTGGTGGAGAAGTGGATGCACTCACTATAGCAGCGAAAGCAGGTCAAGATGAGCAACCGATTATATTAACTGATAAAGATAGTATTACAAATAATACATACAAATGGTTGGAGAGTGAGGACTTACAAAGTGCTTATTTTATAGGTGGTCCTCAAATGATATCAACAAATGTCATCAATAAAATAAATGATATAACGAAGGATAGTGTTACTAATAATAGAGTATATGGGGCAGATAGACATGAAACAAATGCAAATGTAATAAAGAAATTCTATACAGAGGATGAATTAGAAGCTGTGTTAGTAGCTAAATCGGATGTACTTGTTGATGCTTTAGCAGCAGGTCCATTGGCAGCTAACTTAAAATCACCAATACTTATAACACCAAAAACGTATGTGTCAGCATATCATAAAGAGAATTTAGAAGCTAAATCAGCTAATAAGGTATATAAAATAGGCGGAGGATTGACTTCCAATGTAATGAACTCTATAGCAGCATCACTATCTAAACATAATACTACTCCAACAGACCCAGATAATAATACTGGTGCTAAGACAGTTATGATTGACCCAGGACATGGCGGTTCGGATAGTGGAACAACAGGAAAACCATTAGGAGGTATTAAAGAAAAAGATTATACTTTAAATACTTCACTTGCAACTACTGAATATTTACGTTCAAAAGGTATAAATGTAATTATGACTAGAGACACAGATAAAACTCTATCACTTGGAAATAGAACTGCTTTATCTAATTCTTTAAGACCAGATTTATTTACAAGTATACACTATAATGCGTCTGATACAACTGGAAATGGTGTGGAAGTATTTTATAAACTTGAAGATAAAAATGGTGGAACTACCAAAACTTTAGCTACAAATATATTAAATAGAATTTTAGAAAAGTTCAATCTAAAAAACAGAGGTGCTAAGACGAGAGCACTATCAACTGATGCAACAAAAGATTATTTATATGTTTTAAGAACAAATGACATGCCAGCAGTACTTGTAGAATGTGCGTTTTTAGATAATGAAAAAGATATGAGTTTATTGAATACATCAAGCAAGGTAAAGGAAATGGGTACACAAATTGGTAAAGGTATAGAAGAGTCACTAAAATAGTCTAAATGAGAATAATTAAAGGTCTTAATATAAAATAAATTATTGTATTAAACTTAGACTAAGTCTACAAAATAAAATATAATTGTATTAGTAAGAAAGGCTATATATATACTGTTGCATATAAGTGCAAAATAGTGTATATATAGCCTTTTGTAGTTAAGTATAATATAAAAACATTCATATAGACCAAGAATATTATTAGCTATTAAAAATGGTGATATTTGTCTATAAAATACGATAAAAATTAAGGTATTTTGTGTTATTATTTGTTTTTTATGGATTTTTATTGTAATAAGTGATATAGTGAAGATAAATAAATGTATCTAATACGTTTATTTTTTTATTATTTTATTTTTATAATTTATTTATAAATTATTTATAAATTGGGAAGATACACTTTGACATATTAAAAAATTAAGAAGATTAAATTAGAAATTTATTTTAAATAAGGAGATTGATATGAAAAGAAATACAAAATTATTAACAACAGGAATTCTTTCAATGGCAATTGTTGCACCGACAATGGCATTTGCCACTGAATCTAGTGCTATGGAAAATAATGCAGATTTAAGTATAAATTTAGAGAAAAAAAGTATAGTTTTAGGTAGTACATCAAAAGTTAGTGTTAAATTTAAAGAAAAGCCAGATGCAGATAGTATTACATTAAAATATAAGTGTTATGATATGCCATTAGATACGACTATAAATTACAATAAATCAACTGGGGTATATGAAGGGACTATCAATTATAATAAAGACCCAGAATATCAAAATGTTTGGGAGTTACAAGGTATAACAATAAACAGTGAAAATAATCCGAAGACTTTAAACAAACAAGAACTGGAAAATATGGGACTAAAGTTAAAAGACTATAATGTAACACAAGAATGTATAATTGAAGACATAACTTCAAGAAAAGATGTAAGTAAATACTTGAGAAAAACTTCTGCACCTATCACAGAGCTTACAGGAAGTGATAGATATGAAACAGCAGTTAAAATAAGTAAAGAAGGCTGGAAAAATGGTTCAGATAAGGTAATTATAATAAATGGAGATGTAAGTATTGATGGTATTATATCAACTCCATTAGCAACTACATATAATGCACCTATACTTTTGGTTGAAAAAAATAATGTGCCAGATAGTGTAAAATCAGAGTTAAAACGTCTAAATCCTAAAGATGTAATTATAATTGGAGATGAAAACTCCGTTTCTAAAACTAGTGCTAATCAAATTAAATCGGCTGCAAATGCTAATCAAACACGTCTAAATGGCTCTAATAGATACGAGACATCTCTATTGATAGCAAAAGAAATAGATAAAAATCATGATGTAGATAAAGTATATATAACAAATGGTAAGGATGGTGGAGAAATAGATGCACTTACTATAGCAGCAAAAGCAGGTCAAGATAAACAACCAATTATAGTGGCTGACAAAGATAGTATTACAAATAATACATATCAATGGCTAGAGAGTGAGGATTTACAAAGTGCTTATTTTATAGGTGGTCCTCAAATGATATCAACAAATGTAATTAATAAAGTAAATGATATAACGAAGGATAATGTTACTAATAATAGAGTATCTGGTGCAGATAGACATGAAACAAATGCAAATGTAATAAAGAAATTCTATACAGAGGATGAATTAGAAGCTGTGTTAGTAGCTAAATCAGATGAACTTGTTGATGCTTTAACAGCAGGTCCATTAGCTGCTAGCTTAAAATCACCAATTCTTATAACGCCAAAGACATATGTGTCTGCATACCATAAAGCTAATTTAGAAGCTAAATCAGCTAATAAGGTATATAAAATAGGCGGAGGATTGACTTCGAAGGTAATGAATTCTATAGCAGCATCACTATCTAAACATAATACAACTCCAACAGACCCAGGAAATAATACTGGTGCTAAGACAGTTATGATTGACCCAGGTCATGGTGGTTCAGCACCTGGAAATTCATTTGGAGGAATGATTGAAAAAGATTACAATTTAAATACTTCACTTGCAACTACTGAATACTTACGTTCAAAAGGTATAAATGTAATTATGACTAGAGATACAGATAAAACTGTATCACTTGGAAGTAGAACTGCTTTATCTAACTCACTTAAACCAGACTTATTTACAAGTATACATTACAATGGTGATAATAATAGAAAAGGTCATGGAGTAGAAGTATTTTATAAACTTAAAGATAAAAATGGAGGAACTACTAAGACTGTAGCTACAAATATATTAAATAGGATTTTAGAGAAATTTAAACTTACTAATAGAGGTATAAAAATAAGAACTCTAGACGATAACCCTGCAAAAGATTATTTATATGTTTTAAGAACTAATAATGTGCCAGCTGTACTTGTAGAATGTGCATTTTTGGATAATGCTAGTGACATGAGTTTAATAAACTCTCCAGCAAAAGTAAAAGAAATGGGAACACAAATAGCTAAGGGTATAGAAGAGTCATTAAAGTAATTGTAAGTAAAAATATTTAAAAGTTTAATGTAAATTTACATTAAAGTCATAAAATGAAATATAAGTGTATCAATATCAAAGACTGTATATACATTGTTGCATATATGAATGCAAGACTCTGTATATATAGTCTTTTTTGTAGTTAAATGCAATAATTTGATTGTATTTTGTAAAATACACAATATGATATAATTAGATAATATACACTTAATTTAATTGAGGAAGGTGATTATGTGGAATATTTACTTGAAAAGAGTGGTTTAAAAGAATATAGATATGAACCTTTAAATAAATACAGAGAAATATTAGAAAAAAACTATAATAATTCAAGAAGCATTATACTATTAGTTCCAAATAATAATACAAAAATAAGATATGAAAGGTTTTTAAATTTAGATTACAGTGAAGAGTTGAAAATAACAACATATATAGGTTTTGTAAAAAAAGAATTATTGAAGTATTGGCCACTTATAATAGAAAAATGTAATGAAATAAATAAAAAAACTGTATCTCCAACATTTATATCAAACAGCTTAAGTGAATATTTAATAGTACAGAAAGTTAAGGAAAAAAGGATACAAGAAGGTTACTTTGAAGATATTACAGGAACAAATAAATCAATAGCAAATAGTATAATAACTAATATAAACAAAGCAGCATTCAATTTAACTGACTTTGATTCTATAGGAGAAAAAATATATTCATCAAAGAAAAATAGAGACAGTATATACAGATTTTCATACACTCAGATGGATGAAATTATATCGTATTATATAAATTCATTACTATCAAATTCAATTTTAGATAATGCTTTAAGTGTATATCTATATAATCAATATCTGCTTACTGATGATTTTTATATAAAAAACTTATTTAAAGAAGTAAGATATATAATAGTGGATAGCCTTGAAAGTTCAAGTAATGTAGAAGTTGATTTTATTGCAAAAGCATTAGACAATGTATTAGAAAGTTATATATATATTGACTATAGCAAGGATTATTCTGTATTTAACAATATAGATATAGACTATATAAATGAAAAGATAATATCAAAAATTAACTCACAAGAAAAAGATAAGATTAAGAAGAAGAGTATTAAAATAGAGGATTTATATTTATTAAATGCAAAAGTAGAATTGAATCAATCAAGCCAACTGTACAATGAAATGTTAGATTTAATAAGTAATAAAATTATATCTCTTATAGAAAGTGGGGTATCTCCAAGAGATATAGCAATTATATCTCCTATAAATAATACTATATTAGAGTATCAAATTAGGGATTCTTTGATAGAAAAAAACATAGATGTTTTTAATACTAAAAAAGACAAAAAAGCAATAGATTATCCTTATGGAAATGCCCTTGTAGTGGCTACTTGCATATTTTATGGGTATTTAGATTTTATAAAAGAGGATGAATATTTAAGCTTTTTAGAAACTCTTTTAGAAATAAATCGGATAAAAGCATTTAAACTTTTCAATGAAACAAGAAATTTAAGTATTGATGATATAGATGGATATAGTCAGTACTGTGATATTTTACAGTATATTGAAGATAAGAAGAAAAGTGATATAAAAATACATGAATTTTTAATTCAGTTCTATATAGATAAAATGCTAGGTTTAAAAGAAGGTAAAAAGAACGTTGGGTTATGTAAAAAGATAATAACTGAAAGTGAGTCTTTTAGTGAAAGTATAAATTTACTTGGTATGAGAGAAGAAAAAATATTTATAGAAGCTTTAAAGACTACAATAAACGATTATTACTCTGTTGTTGATATAGAGGAGTTGAAATCCAAAGATAAAATAGTAATAACTACTCCTTATTCATATATATCATCAAATATAGATAGAAGTATACAAATATGGGTAGATATAGGAAGCAATGCTTGGAATATGAAAATAGAAAAAGATATAAGTAATTTAATTGTACTTAGAAAATCTTTTGAGGAAAAAAAGGTTTATACAAATGAAATGGAAGAATATTATAAGAAATATTATCTATACAATACTGTATATAATTTATTACTAAATGCAAATAAAATTTATGCATATAAGAGTGAGTATACTATTAACGGATATATTCAAGAAAGTATGTTATATAGTATGCTCTTAAAAATCTCACATAAAGGAGATAAGAATTATGATTAATATAAATTATAGAGAAGATCAGATACCGATAATAAATTATGAAGCTGGTACTATGGCAGTACCAGCAGTACCAGGTGCAGGAAAAACATTTATAATAACAAACTTAGTAGCGAAGCTATTACTTGAGCAAAGGCATAAAGGAGGCAAGATATTAGTTCTTACATATATGAACAGTGCTGTAAATAATTTTAAAGGTAGAATAAAAAAGATTCTTGAAGAGAACAAAATAGATGATATTAGCTCATATGAAGTAATGACCATACATAGTTTGGCTGTAAAGATAATAAAGGAAAAACCAGAAGTTGTAATGTTAAGTGAGGATTTTAATATAGCTGATGATTTACAAAAAAATATTATATTAAATGAATGTATAAATAGATTTAGATTTGAAGGAGGAGAAAGAGCTTTTAGATGGTTTCTAAAGGAGCAAAAAGATGAGCATTGGAAGGAAATAACTCTTGAGGCTTGGGAAAGAGGTTTTTTTGAATTTGCAGTAAACGCAATAAGTGAGCTTAAGTATAAGGGGATTTCTCCAGATAAACTTGAGGAAATATTGTCAAGAGGACACAAAGGAATGCTTAAAATTATTTTACCAATATATAAATTATATGATAGGAAGTTGAAGCAAAATGGATTACTAGATTATGATGACATATTAATTTTAGCAGAAAAAACTTTGACATTAGATGAAGCACTTAGAAAGAAATTTCAAGTTAGGTACAAATATATTTTTGAAGATGAATGCCAAGATTCAAATGAAATTCAAGGTAATATAATAAAAATTATATCTAGTGAAAACAAAAATTTAGTTAGAGTGGGGGATATAAATCAGAGTATAACAGGTACATTTTCATCATCAGACCCTAAATTTTTTAAAGAATTTATAAATAACTCAGATTTCTGTTATAGGATGAATATGTCAAATAGAAGTTCAGAAGATATACTTAATTTAGCAAATACTCTTGTAGATTATGTTACAAAGGAATTTAAACAGGAAGAATGTAGAAATGCTCTTGAAGATATGCAAATAAAGACTGTTCCAAATGGAATGGGTTATAAAGAAAATCCTAGCCCAGAACATTACAATATAAATGTAAAGTGGTATAAAAGCTGGAAAAATGAAATAGAGCAAACTGCCAAATATGTTAAAGGGATAAAAAATAAATACCCAGATAAGAGTATAGGTATATTAGTTCCATTTAATGAGCAAGTTACACAAGTTGCTAAAGAGCTTAGAGAATACAATCTATCTTTTGAAGAATTAGGTCCCAATTCCATGAGTAAGAGGAAAATTATAAACAACATAGCATCTATTATTGATTTTATGCTACATTGTGATGATATAGAAAAGTTAATAGATGTACTTGATAAGGTTTTTATAAATACTGATAATGAAGCAGAGGAAAAAACTTTCTTAGAAGTAATAAAAAATTATTCAACAGAAGAAATTATCTACAATTTTGAATTTAGTAAGATAGAGACTGATTTAATCGAAATTAATGAAGAAAGTGATATATATATAAGTTTCAAAAGAGGAATAGATATTATAAAACATATATTAGAATATCCAGTAATAAGGTTAGACCTATTAGTTTTATTTATTGGGAAAAAACTTAATTTAGAAAAAGAAGATAAGGCTGTACTTGATTATATATCTTTTTATATAAAGTATCTAGTATCAGAAAATATACATATGGATTTAGAAGATGTATATAATTTATTGTTTGATGTAAAAAATAAGATATTCAATCACATAATAGATGTAGTATATGAAATAAATGGATATGAACCAGAACCTGGAAGTATAACATTATGTAACTATCATAAGTCAAAGGGCATGGAGTGGGATTGTGTGTTTTTATTAGGTCTTATTGAATATAATTTCCCTGACAATATCAATCAAAAATTTCAGAGTGATAAATGGTATTTAAAAGAAAAATACAAAAATCCTATGGCAATTATTAAATCAGAAATTGAGGCTATATTAAAAGGAAGTATCTCAACTGACTATGCTCATAAAACTAAGATTGATTCTATAAATGAAAAAATTAGGCTTTTATATGTAGGAATCACCAGAGCAAAGGAAATGTTAATACTTTCGGGAAGTGCTTATAGAGATGAAAATGATATAGGGAATAAAAGAAAAGAGCAAAAACCAAGTATATACTTAAACAGATTGAACCGACATATTAGTGAAAAGAGGTTGAATAACTGTTAATATATAATAAGTTTGATTGATATATTGTTTAAAATATTGATTGAAAAAGTTAAAACAATAGATAGTAGCAAATAGCTATTAAAAATAAAGTTAAGAGAGAAGTGATATGAGTGAATGATAAATTAAAATATTTTTCTTATAGTCAAAATTCAATTAACACATATAAATCATGTCCATTGAAGTTTAAATATAAATATATTGATAGAATAAATTGGAAAAATGATGATATTGGTAGTAGAGAGTATTATGAAAGCTTAAAAACAGGAAGAGATTTTCATTTAATTTGCGAAAGGTATTTTAATAATATACCCCTTGGAATCTATTTTAATGATGAGGATAAAAATAGCAAAAAATTTTTAAAATGGATTGAAAATATAAAAAAAGTTGTCCCTATTAAAGAAGATAAAATATATCTACCAGAGTATGAAGTAAGGATGACTTTAAGAGGAGATACACTACAGGCAAAGTATGATTTAGTTGTAGTTGGAAAAGATGAGATAGAGATATGGGATTGGAAAACTGAGTCTAGAAAGATTGACTATAAAAATGTAGAAAATAGAATACAAACAATTGTTTATATGTTTTTAGCAAAAGAAGTAATCCCAAAAGTTTTAAAAATGGACATAAATGTTAAAGATATAAATATGAAATACTATCAACCTGAATTTGATGACTTACCAATCATCATTTCATATGATGAAGAAAAGCATGAAACAAATAAAAATAAAATTCAAACTTATATAAATATGATAAAGAATACTAATTATGAAGAACATACATACGAAGACAATCTATACAATGATATAGAAAAGGTATATAATAAAGAAGAACGTATGTGCTATAGAAATAAGAACCATTGCAAGTATTGCGAATTCAATAAATTATGCAATGATAAAGAAATAGATTATAGTATTTTGGAGGCGGAAATTTATGGGACTTAGGTTTATATTAGGTAGAGGTGGAAGTGGAAAATCTACTTATATGCTAGATGAAATTAAAAGAGAAGCTCAAAGAAATGAAATAACATCAATTATACTTTTAGTTCCAGAACAATACACATTTGAGGCTGAAAATAGAGTAAGTAAACTATTTTTAGGAAAAGAAAAAGATAAGTATCTAAGAGTTAGAGTGCTTAGTTTCAAAACATTAAGTAATATAGTTTTTTCTCAAGCAGGAGGATTAACAGATGTAAATATAAATTCTAGTGGAAAAGCAATGATGGTATATAGAGCGATTGAAGATGTAAGTGAAGAATTAAATGTATTTTCAAAGTCAAAGTCACAATCTGGTTTTGTAAGTTCAATTACAGATATGATATCAGAAATGAAACAGTACAATATAAGTCCTGAAATGTTAGAAAATATATCAGGAGAATTAGATAATGAGACTTTAAGCCTAAAATTAAAAGATATAAGTAAAATATATAATTCTTTTGAAGGAAAATTACATGAAAATTATGTAGATGCTCAAGATATGTTAACCTCATTGGCAAATAGGATAGAATTAAGCAGTTATTTAGATGGAGCTTGTGTTTATATAGATGAATTTACAGGTTTTACACCAAATCAGTACAATGTGATAAAGAGCATATTAAATAAAGCTAAAAATGTCAGTATTTCTTTAACTGTAGATGACATTAATTATATTGGATATAGTAAAGCAGATGTATTTTCTAGAACTAAATTTACTTATTCAAAGTTAACTCAATTGTGTAATGAAGAGGGGATAAAAATACTTCCACAAGTAAATTTGAATACAGGTGTTATAAAAAGATTTGAAGAAATCAAAGAATTACAATACTTAGAAAGATTTTATAATGCTTATCCATATAAAACATATTTAAATTCAACTGAAAATATAAAGATAAAAGAGTTTAATAATTTATATTCAGAGGTAGAAGAAATAGCTAAAGAAATTGTACATTTAGTTAGAGATAAGAATGTTAGATATAGAGATATAACTATAGCCACAAGAGATTTAAATAGATATGATTTTTTAGTACACTCTATATTTAATGAATATAATATACCAAATTTTATAGATAAGAAGAGAGAAGCAAAAAGTAACCCGATAGTTATTTTAATTATTTCAGCCTTAGAAATGAAGCATAGACGATATGGATATGAGACCATGTTTAGATATTTAAAAAGCGGACTTATAGGAATTGATAATAATGATATAAATTTACTAGAAAACTATGTGCTAGTTAATGGAATAAAAGGTAAGAAATGGTTTGATGAAAAATGGGATTATAGAATAACACAGAGTCTTTCTAGTGAAGAAAGTGACTTTGAACTAGAATTAAAAGATAAAATAAATGAAATAAAAAATAGAGTACTAGAGCCAATAGTTACTTTACAAGAAAAACTAAAAGGGAAAAATAGAGTAAAAGAAATATGTAAGTATATATATGATTTTTTACTGGATATAAATATGCCAGAAACTATAGAAAGTTTAATAGTAAATTTTAAAGATAAAGGAGAACTTGATGTTGCCAATCAATACTCACAAGTTTGGGATATAGTAGTGGATGTACTAGACCAAATGGTTGAGCTTATGGGTGATGAAATAATTTCTTTAGAAAAATTTATAAAGCTAATAACTTTAGGTTTTGATGAATACGAATTAGGATTAGTTCCTCCTAGTATAGACCAAGTACTTGTAAGTAGTGTGGAGAGAATGAAAAATCCAAATACTAAGTATTTATATCTAATTGGAACTACTGATGGTATATTTCCTCTAATTACAAAGGATAGTGGGATATTAAGTGATAATGATAGAGAAAATCTTGGAAGTAAAGGAATTGAAGTTGACATTGATAGTAAAACTAGAAGTTTTGAGGAACAGTTTCTAGTATATAAGGCTCTTACTTCTACATCTGAGAATTTAATCATAACATATCCTATATCTGACCATGAAGGTAAAACTCTTAGACCATCAATAATTATATCAAGACTTAAAAAGATATTTCCAAATATAGACAACAAAAGTTATTTAGTAGAAGAAGATAAGCAAAATGATGAAGATATACTTAAAAAAATAACTGTTAAATCACCTACATTTAATAAACTTATAAATGTAATAAAAAATTATGATAATGATAGCTACAATAAAGAAGATATTAATAGTATTTGGTTAGATATATATAGATACTATCTAAAGGATGAAATGTATAGTTCGATAACAAAAAAAGTTATAAAAGGGCTTAGTTATACCAATCAAGTCCATAAGATTGAAGAAAAAAAGATAAGGTCGTTATATAAAAGTAATTCTCTTAGTGTATCTAGGCTTGAAAAATATGCAGAGTGCCCATTTGCTTATTTTATACAGTATGGTTTAAAAGCTAGAAAACGTAAAGAATATTCATTTACACCACCAGATTTGGGAACTTTCATTCACAATATTTTAGATAGATTTTCAAAGGAGCTTTCACAAGATAGTTTATCTTGGAGAGACATTGATGAAAAGTATATAGAATTAAAGATAGGTATAATAGTTGATGAAATAATTTCAAAGATACCAGGATATATATTAAATAGTTCTGAAAGGTATAAATATCTTGCATATAGATTAAAAAATATGTTGACAACTGCTGTAGATATAATCAGTCAACAAATAAAACAAGGTTCATTTGAGCCAATAGATTATGAAGTTAATTTTGGAAGAGATGGAAAATATCCTCCTATAAAAATAGTATTAGATAATGGAGAAGAAGTAAATCTAATTGGGCAAATAGACAGAGTTGATGAATTTAAAGAAGGAGAAAATAAATATATAAGAATAGTAGATTATAAATCGGGCAATAAAGATATAAGTTTGACAGAAATATATTATGGTCTACAGTTGCAATTACTTGTGTATTTAGATGCAATTCTTGACAGTGTAAAAGGAGAAGATGTAAATATAAATCCAGCTGCAATATTATATTGTAGAATAAATAACCCAATAGCGAAATTTAATGAAGATAAAGATGATGAAGAAATACAAGAAGCAATACTAAAAGAACTTAGAATGAAGGGGCTTGTAATAAAAGATTCTCATATAATAAAAGAAATGGATAAATCATTAATAGATGGAGAAAGAAAAAACTCTTTAGTAATACCAGTAGGTCTTACAAAGGATGGAAATGTAGGCAAAAGCACATCAGCAGTAACTTATGAGGAGTTTAAATTACTTAGAAATTATGTAAAACATGCTATAAAGGATTTATGTGAAGATATGTTAAGTGGAGAAATCTGTATAGCTCCATATAAACACAAAGATGGAACATCATGTGATTTTTGTGATTATTCAGCTATATGCCAATTTGATTCAACTATGAAAGATAATAAATATAAAAATTTAAATAATAAGAGCAATGAAGAAATAATAAAACTGATGAAAGGAGATGTTAATTAGTGAGTTCTCCTAAATGGACAAAAGAGCAATTAGAAGTCATAGAAAGTAGAGATTGCAATTTATTGGTTGCAGCAGCTGCTGGGTCAGGAAAAACAGCAGTGCTAGTTGAGCGTATAATTCAAATGATAACAAGTAGGGAAAATCCAATCGATATAGATAAGTTATTAGTGGTTACATTTACTAATGCTGCTGCATCAGAGATGAGAGAGAGAATAGGTGATGCTATAGGAAAATCACTAGATGAAAATCCAGAAAATAAACATTTACAAAATCAACTGGTTCTATTAAATAAATCTAGCATTACAACAATACACTCATTTTGTTTGGATGTTATAAAATCAAACTTTCATAGAATAAATTTAGACCCAAATTTCAGAATAGGAGACCAAACTGAATGTGCTATTTTGAAACAAGAGGCAATAGAAGATGTATTTGAAACCTTGTATGAAGAAAGAAATGAGGGATTTTTAAATTTAGTTGAAAGTTATGCAGAAAGAGGAGGAGACAAGGAAGTACAGGATATTATTTTAGGAATATATTCATTTGCAATGGCTTCTCCTAAACCTAAAAAATGGTTGCTTGATTCAGCAGAGAGATTTAATATTGATGAAGACTTTGATTTTTCACAATCTATTTGGGCTAGAGCTATATTAGATACTGTAAAAATAGAAATTAATGGTTTTTGTTTAAATATGGAAAAGGCATTAAAAGAAGTTGAATCAATAGCAGAATTAGAAACCTTTTCAGAAAAGTTAGCTATTGAGTATAAAAAAATAGTAGGTATTTCAGAAGCGTGTAATAAGTCCTGGAATGAAGCATATAAAAAGATGGCAGCTATGTCTTTTGAAAACTATGTAAAAGGAGTAAAAAGGATACCAAAAGATGCTCCTTCATATATAAAAGAATCAAAAGAAAAAGCAAAGGCTATGAGAGATAAGGCTAAGAAATCTTTAGAAAGTATAGTAAATGCTACATTTAATAAAGATAATGACTCTATTAAAGAAGAAATAAAATATCTTTATAATATAGTCAAGCCTATATCTAATATTGTACTGAGATTTGAAGAGGAATATAGTAATAAGAAAAGTGAAAAAGGAATAATAGACTTTAATGATATAGAGCATTTTGCCTTAAATATACTAACCAATATGGATGAAGAAGGTAATATTGTACCTTCTGATATAGCAATGGGATATAGAAAGAAGTTCTATGAGATATTTATAGATGAATATCAAGATAGTAATCTAGTACAGGAAGTGTTGCTTAAAGCTGTGGCTAACACAGAAACACCAAATAGGTTTATGGTTGGAGATGTAAAGCAGAGTATATATAGATTTAGACAAGCAAAGCCAGAATTATTTTTACAAAAATACAATAACTATAATGATAAAAAGGGAACTTCTCATAGAAAAATAATGCTTTATAAAAACTTTAGAAGTAGGGAAGAAGTTGTAGATGCTGTAAATTATATATTTGAAAATATAATGAATGAAAATATAGGAGAAATTGAATATACAGAAAAAGAAAGGCTCAATTTGGGGGCTGATTTTAAATTGGATACAGATGAAGCATCTATTATTGGCGGAGCAACAGAAGTACATCTTATACAAAAAGATAATAAACTTGATGATGATACTATAAACAATAAAAATGATAGTGATAATAATGAAGACAATGAATTAGAAGAAGAAAAATTAGATAATATACAACTTGAGGCCAGAATGGTTGGAAAGATTATTAAAGATTTAATGAGAGCTAATGAAGAAGGAAAAATCCAAAAAATCTACGATAAGGGAATTGACGGATATAGACCTGTGGAGTTTAGAGATATAGTGATTCTTTTAAGAGCAACATCAGCATGGGCTCCAGTGTTTGCAGATGAATTGATGAATATGGATATACCAACATATGCCGATGTTGGAGTGGGATATTTTGATACCATTGAAATAAAAACTATATTATCATTACTTCAGATAATAGATAATCCAATACAAGATATACCACTTATATCTGTATTAAAATCTCCTATATTTGGATTTACACCAGAGGATTTGATTGGTATTAGAATTCAGAATAAAGATAAGACTTTTTATGAAGTTTTAGAAAGTACATCAGAGTATGATGATTTTATAGATTCTCAAAATGAAAATAAGTCTGAGTTTATTCCAAGTAAAGAATGTATAAGTAAAAGCAAGGATTTTTTCGTTAAATTAAGGGATTTTAAAGAAAAATCAATGTACATGAGTACTGACGAATTTATTTGGTATTTGTATACAAAGACTGGATATTATGCTTATGTTGGGGCATTGCCAGGTGGAAGTCAAAGACAAGCTAATTTAAAAGTATTGTTTGAGAGAGCAAAACAATTTGAAGAGACTAGTTTTAAGGGAATATTCAACTTTGTAAATTTTATAGAGAAATTAAAAAAATCTAGTTCTGATATGGGAAGTGCAAAGACACTTGGAGAAAATGCAAATGTTGTTAGGATAATGAGTATTCATAAAAGTAAAGGATTAGAATTTCCAGTAGTTATATGTTCTGCAATGGGTAAAAACTTCAATACTCAAGATTTTAAAAAGAGTATCTTATATCATCATAATTTAGGGTATGGACCTCAGTTTGTAGATTATGAAAGAAGAATATCTTTTCCAAGTATAGCCAAGGAAGCATTAAAAAGTAAAATAAATATAGAAAATCTATCAGAAGAGATGAGAGTTTTATATGTTGCATTTACAAGAGCAAAAGAAAAATTGATTATAACAGGTTCTACTAGAAATGTACAAGAGAGTATAAAACGATGGGCAAATGGAATTGAAGGTCTGGATACAATATCACAATATGAGATACTAAAAGGTAAAAATTTTCTGGATTGGATAATGCCTTGTGTATTAAAACATAAAGACTTATCTAATTTATTGGAAGATGTAGGTTTAGATGCAGTCTTTAATGTTGACCATAATTCAAAATGGCATGGAAGACTATGGAATAAGAATGATGTCTTAATAGAAAGAAAGACTAATGAAGAAAATGAAAGTATTGAAGAAATCCTTGAAAAGATAGATGTAGATAATCCTGATAGCAATTATTATACTGAAATAGAAGAAAAATTAAATTATGTATATCCATATGAGTTTAGCACAAGAAAACCTGCTAGTATATCTGTCACAGAAATAAAAAAAATACAAAACAACTATGAGGAAGAGTTAATAAATACTATATTTGAACAAAAAGTAACACTAAAAAAACCTCTATTCATTCAAAATGATGAAGAAAGAGAAAAGATTAATGGAGCAGAAAGAGGTACTATAGTCCATTTGGTTATGGAAGTTTTAGACTTAAAAAAAGTAAATAGTGTAAATGATATAAAGTCACAAATACAAGGATTTATTTCAAAAGGTGTAATAACAGAAAAACAGGCTAGTATAGTAAATCCATATAAAATATATAAATTTTTTGCTTCAAATATAGGCAAAAGGATGCTGAATGCTGAACTTATAAATAGAGAAAAATCCATTTATGCACAAGTGAATATGAAAGATATTTATATTTATGAAGAATTAATAAAAAATGATGATAAAAAACTCTATGATAAAGAAAGTGTCATGTTAAGAGGTATAGTTGATGCTTATTTTGAAGAAGATAATCAAATAGTTTTAGTTGACTATAAAACAGATTTTGTAAATGAAGAAAATATAAATCAAATAATAGAGAAATATAAAAAACAATTAGATTTATATGCAGATGTTATTGAAACTTTAACAGGGAAGTCAGTAAAAGAAAAATGTATATATTTATTTGGTGTTGATGAAGCTGTTTGTTATTAGTTTTTTTATATAAATTAAACATAAAGACAGAGGAAGGGGAAAAAATGAGATTTATTCATACATCAGATTGGCATCTAGGGAAATCCCTAGAGGGCCATTCTAGAATTGAGGAGCAAGCAAAGTTTTGTGAGGAATTTATAGAAATAGTAGAATCAAATGAAATAGATATGGTTGTAATTGCTGGAGATATATATGATACTTCTAATCCTCCTGCACAAGCAGAAAAACTGTTTTATCAAACTGTTTCAAAACTTGCTAATAATGGGCAAAGGTGTGTATTAATAATTTCAGGAAATCATGATAATCCAGAGAGACTTTCTGCAATAACACCTTTAGCACATGAACAGGGAATACTTATATTTGGTTATCCATCAAGTGCTACAACAAAAGCTAAGTATAGAAACTTTGAAATAACAGATGCAGTACAAGGATGCACAACACTAAATATAAATGGTGAAAGTGTTGTAATTGCTACCTTACCTTATCCAAGTGAAAAAAGATTGAATGAAGTTTTTTCGAGTGAAGATGATTTGGAAAAACAAAAAACTTATTCTGAAAAGGTAGGCAATATATTTAAAAATCTAGAAGAAAACTTTAGAAGTGATACTATAAATATAGCAGTATCACATATATTTGTAATAGGTGGAGAGAGTACTGAATCAGAAAGACCAATACAACTAGGAGGAAGTTTTTTAGTTGAAAGAAAAGACTTACCAGAAAAAGCTCAATACACTGCATTAGGTCATTTGCATAAACAACAAAAAGCTTCTGAACGTTTAAATGCATATTATTCAGGTTCTCCACTTCAATATAGTAAAGATGAAAGAGCATATACTAAAGGTGCATATATAGTGGATATAAAGGCTGGTGAAAAACCAGTAATTGGGGAAGTATACTTTAATAATTATAAACCTATAGAAGTATTTAAATGTAATGGTATAGAAGAAGCTTTAGAGATATGTGAGCAAAATCAAAATAGAGATATTTGGTCATACTTTGAAATAAATACTGATGAGATAATATCACAGAATGAAATAAAAAAAATGAAGGAATTATTAAAAGACATAATAGAAATAAAACCAATAATAACATCTTGCTATGAACAAGAAAGTGTAGATATAAAAGAAAAGTCTATGGCAGAGTTATTTAAAGAATTTTATTCTTTTAGTAGAGGTGTGGAGCCAAAAGGGGAGCTTATGGATTTGTTTCTAGATATAATAAGTGAAGAGGGTGAATCAGCAGATGAGACCAATTAGGTTAGAAGTTACAGGACTTAATAGCTACATTGATAAACAAGTTATAGACTTTGAAAAGCTAATTGAAAGAGGTTTGTTTGGGATATTTGGAACTACTGGAAGTGGAAAATCTACAATTTTAGATGCAATAACCATTGCTATGTATGGAAATATCTCCAGAAATACAAAAGAATATATAAATAGTGTATGTGATAAGGCAATTATATCATATGAATTTGAGATAGGAAGTAAAAATACTAGAAGAAGATATATTGTAGATAGAACTATTGCTAGAAGCAAAACAGGAACAAAGACTTCTAATGCTAGATTAATAGAGATATTGAATGACAATACTAAAAATGTCTTAGCTGATAAGGTTGTGGAAGTAAATGAAAAGGTAGCTCAAGTTGTAGGGCTAACAGCTAATGATTTTACTAGGTCAGTAGTTTTGCCACAAGATAAATTTAATGAGTTTCTGAGATTGTCACGAGCAGATAGAAGGGATATGTTAGAGAGAATTTTCAATCTTGAGAAATATGGAAGAAGTCTTGGAGAAAAAGTAAAAAAGAGAAAAAACCTACATTTACAAAATTTAAAAGATTTAAAATCAAAATTAAGCCAATATGATGGAGTTACAGAAGAAGTATACAACAATATAAATCAAGAATTAATAGAATTAAAACAAACTGAAAAAGAGAAAAATAAAGCTTTGGATTTGGCTCAGAAATCTTATGAAGAGAGTAAAGCAGTATATGAAGAACAATTAAAACTAGAGAAAAATGAGATTAGAAAAGATGAACTTAATTTAAAAAGCAATGAGATAAAAGAAAAGACAAGTGTTGTAGAAAATGATAATAATGCAAGAAAAGTAGACCCATACATAGGCTCTGTTCAAAATCTAGAAAAAAAAATAAATGAAGATAACTTTACTGTAAGTAATTTAGAAAAGAAATTAGTGATACTAAATCAGGAACTTGAGGTCATAAAAAATAGATATGAAAAAATAAGTAGAATTAAAAATGAAGAGGTTCCTAAATTAAGTGAAGAAAAGATAAGGTTGCAACAGGCAATAAGATTAGAAGAGGAGTTAGTTTTATTAGATAAAGAGTTAAAAGAGTTAAAAGAACATGGTGTTAATTTAAATAAGAATAAAGTAGAATTAGAAAAAGTAAAACAAGAGGCTGAATCTAGAAAAGATGCAGTAATTAAGTCTATAAAAGAAGTTGAAGGAAAAATCGATAAAGTAAATATAGGTGCTGAATTAAAACAAAAGATATTTTTAGCATATGAATATGAGAAAGATTATAATAAAGTCTTAGAAGAGAAGAATCAAAAAGTAAATAAACTAGAAGAAATACTTAAAGAGACAGAAGACATAAATTTAAAAATCAGATATATCGATAAAGATAAAAATGATACAAAACGTAATTTAGAAAATTTATCTCTTCACTTAGATGTTCTTCTTAGAAAATGTCCTGGTAAGAGTGCAGATTTACTTTTAAAATCTGAATATGTAACTGAATTAAGAAATAAATCAAACAATACTAAAGAAAATGAAATTAAGAAGAATAATATACAAGATGAATTAAAGATAGTACTGGAAAGTAAGTTTAATACTGAAAGAGAAATAAATTTACTAAATGAGAAGCTTGAAAATAATAGAAAAAATAGAGAAGACTTAGAAAAAGAACTAGAAGAGTTAAAATATTTAAATTTAGCATCAGAGCTTAGACGTGAGTTAAAAGAAAATACGCCATGCCCAGTTTGTGGGTCAAAACATCATGAAAACCATAATATAACTAAATATGATGAGAATATAGCTTTTGTCAAAGAAAAACTAGAAAAACAGGAAAAAGAAAAATTAAGTATAAGACGCAATATAGAGGAATTAAATGCTAAAGTAAGTGGATATTTATCTGTAGAAAAAATGAAAACTAAAGAATTGGAAGATGTAAAAGGAAAACTAGGTGATATTCCATCTAGTCAATTGTTAAAAAAGCTTGATGACGAACAAAGAAAACTTGCTTTGCTTAAATCTAACATTCAAGAATGGGAGAAAGAGAAAGAAGACACCGAAAATAAGATAACATTAGTTAAAGAAGAGAAGAATAAAGTTGAAAAAGAAGAACTAAAAATAAAAGAAAGCTTGAATAACTATAAGAAATTAACGAGAGACTTAAATACAGAGATAGAAAGCCTAGAAAATAAATGTAAAAAACTAAAACAGGAGTATATAGGATTAAAGACGATTACTAAAGTTTCTAATCTATCATCAAAGGTAGAAGAAATAAGAGAAAATGAAAAAAAATTAGAATTACTAAGCACTGGATACTCCAAATTATTAAAAAATAGAGATTCATTAGACCTTAAAATAAGAGAAAATCAAAGTAAACTACATGAGATAGAGATAGAGTTAATAAGAGCTAGAGAATTATATGTAGAAAAAAAAGTGCATAGAGAAAATAAGTATAAAGAAGTTATTAACATAACTAAGGGTGATTTGGCTAAAAATCTTTTACATAATGTTGAAGAAAATATATGTAAGATATTAGAACAAGAAGAATCAAGTAGAAAAAAATTAGAAGAGCAAAGATTAGAGTATGAAAAAAATATTGCTGAAAAACACAATATAGATGGTAGACTTAAAACAGCTAGAGAACAATATAAAGAACAAAAAGTAATATTAAATGGATTATTAGCAGAAAATAAATTTGAAAGTATATATGCAGTAAAAAGAGCTTTATTAGATGGCGATGAAATAAAAAAATTAATTGAAGAGATATTAGAATATGAAGAAGAACAAAAATTATTGACATTTAAAATAAAATCATCAAAAGAAAAATTAAATGGTAGGACTGTAAAGAAGGAATACTTTGAGCAATTAAAAGACGAGATTTATAATCTAAAAGTTGAGATAGGTAATATATCAAAAGATATTGGAGCTAATCAAAATAAGCTAATAACATTAAAAGACTCTTTAGATAAGATAAATGATTTTAATAAAGAGCTTAAAGTAGTTGAACACCAGGTAGATTTATTAGAGGAATTAGATAAATGTGTGCAAGGAAACAAGTTTGTAGAATATGTTTCTACAAACCAATTAAAATATATCGCTTTGGAAGCATCAAAAAGATTGGAAAGAATAACAAAAGGAAGATATGCACTTGAAATTGATTCGACGCTGAATTTTGTAATGAGAGACAATTTTAATGGAGGAGAAAGACGAAGTATTGATACCCTATCTGGTGGAGAAACATTCTTAACTTCTCTATCACTAGCACTTGCTCTTTCATCTCAGATACAATTAAAGGGAAGTGCACCTCTAGAATTCTTCTTTTTAGATGAAGGTTTTGGCTCACTAGATAGTGAACTTTTAGAAATTGTTATAGAATCATTGGAAAGATTGCATAGTAATAATCTAAGTGTGGGTATAATAAGTCATGTCGAGGAACTTAAAAATAGAGTTCCTGTTAAGTTAATAGTTTCATCTAGTGAGGCTGGAGTAGGTTCACAAGTAAAAATTGAATATAGTTAAAAACATATGTTAATTGAATATATTATCTAATATTTCCAAAAAATATATAATTGTGATATAATTAAAACTAATATTAAAGTTATTTATAATTAATATTAATATAAAAACATGTAATTAGGAGTGTGGTAAGTGTTGGAATCGCCCAATAATTTGATTCAGATTATATTTTTAATAGTATTACTTATGGGGTCTGCATTTTTCTCAGCATCTGAAACGGCTTTAATGTCATTGAGTAAAATCAGAATCAGATATATGCAAGATGAAGGAGTTAAAGGAGCTAAGTTAGTAAGTTCATTAATAGAAAGTCCAAATAAACTTTTAAGTTCTATATTGGTTGGAAATAACGTCGTAAATATAGCAGCAACATCCATATCAACATCTTTATTTATAGGATTAATGGGAGAAAAAGGAGTGGCACTTGCTACAGCTGTGATGACAGTGTTAGTATTGATATTTGGTGAAATTACTCCAAAGACAATAGCAGCAAGTAATTCAGAAAAGGTTTCTCTATTAGTATCCAAACCTATAAAAGTAATTATATTTATATTAAGACCAATAGTATGGATATTTAACATAATCACAAGTGTTATATTTAAATTATTCGGTATAACAAATAAAGGAGCCAAATCATTCATAACTGAAGAAGAATTAAAAACCATGGTAAATGTAAGCCATGAAGAAGGCGTCCTTGAAATGGAAGAAAGAGAAATTATAAACAATGTATTTGAATTTGGAGATATGCAAGCTAAAAATGCAATGATACAAAGAATAGATATGGTAGCTATAGATATGGAAGATAGTTATGATGAGATAATACAGGTATTTAAAACTGAGAAATTGAGTAGAATGCCCGTGTATGAAGAGACTATAGATGATATTGTAGGAATACTTAATATAAAAGACATTATATTTTTATCAGATGAGGAAATAGAATCATTTGACATTAAAAACTATATGAGAGAGCCTTTTTTCACATATGAATTCAAAAAAATAACACAACTTCTTGAAGAGATGAAACTTGAAAAAAGCCAAATGGCCATAGTTGTAGATGAGTATGGTGGAACATCTGGTCTTCTAACTATAGAAGATTTAGTAGAAGTAATTGTTGGTGATATAGAGGATGAATATGATGAGGAAGAAGATGAAATACAAGTTATAAAAGAAGATGAGTATATTGTAGATGGAAGTACTAAAATTGGTGATGTTAATGAACTTATTGGTGTAAACTTAGAATCTGAAGAATTTGATTCTATAGGTGGCTTTATAATTGGACACTTGAGCAGATTGCCAGAAGAGAATGAAGTAATTGAAGTCGATAATATAAGATTTTGTATAGAGAGTATAGAAAAAAATAGAATTAAAAAAATAAGAATATATACATAATGTAATAATGTTCTTAAATTTATTATGAGTGCATGTAATGTAAAAGTTAAATTTTATATTGCATGCACTTATTTTTATTTTATATTCAAATAAAACTAGTATGAAATGGACAAAATAAAAATATAAATTAGAAGAAAGGAGATTTTTAAGATGAGCATACTAGAAAATAATTTCTTATATAAATTAAAAAATAATACCATCTTTTTTTGTATATATACATTGTTATTTGTTTTTCTTTATAAAGCTTTTCCATACATAGCCCCATTTTTTTTAGGTGGTATAATAGCACTTATGATTAATCCTATATCACAAAAGTTAGAAAATAAATTTCACATAAATAAAGGTGTATCTACGTTGGTTTTAAGTTTTCTTGCAGTTGCTATAGTTAGTACAGTTACTACAATAATAGTAATAAACTCAGTAAAAGAACTAATGGGATTTTTAAATAATGTATCAGCTAATCCTGAAGATATAAGTAATACTATTATGTATTTCTTAAATAAAGTAAACGACTTCATGAAAACATTTCAAGAAATAGCTAATTTTGATGTAGAGCAGTTAGTAAATAAATTTAGTGGTGAAGTGATGCAAATTACAAAAAATCTTCTTACAAGTATCCTTGGATTAGCCACTTCCATCCCATATATTATAATATTTATAATTACTTTGTTTATTGCTACATATTTTATAGCAAAAGATTTAGATAAAATTGAAAATAATTTTTATAATATGTTCACTACTGATGTCAGAAAGAAAGTAAAAAATGTAAAAAAAGAAGCAGGTCTTTCTCTTGTTGGATATATAAGAGCTTATACAATACTTATGGCTATAACATTTTTTGCAATTTGGGGAAGTTTTGCTTTATTTGGATTAAAATATGGTTTAATAGTAGGATTTGTGGGAGCTTTAATGGATTTAATTCCATTTCTAGGTATTATAACAATATACCTTCCAGTAATAGTTTACTATTTTCTTATAAAAAATTATTTTATAGCTATAAGTATGACTATAATATTTTTTATCTTATCTTTAATTAGAGAAATACTAGAACCTAAACTAGTATCTGTAAATGTTGGATTAAATCCACTGGCTACACTTGCTGCAATTTTTATTGGAATCCAAGTAAAAGGAATAATTGGCGTAATTTTTTGTTTGGGTTTGGTGTGTATGCATGATATACTTAAGAAGGTGGATATTTTTTAATTATAATAACTTAGAACTTTTTTTAAATAAAAATTTATTCACTAATAAATAAAAAATTTCATTAATAGTATAAGAAAGAGGGTATATACGTGAAACAAAAAGTAGTAGAAAGATTTTTAAAATACGTATCATTTGATACAACATCCAATTCTCAATGTGAAAATTGTCCATCTTCAGAAGGTCAAAGAGTTTTAGCTAAGTATATAGTTGAAGAGCTAAAATCAATGGGTATTGATGATGTAAGTTTAGATGAAAATAGTTATATAATGGCTACTTTAAAGGGAAACACTGATGGTGTGGATACTATAGGGTTCATATCACATTTAGATACAATTGAAGATGTTAGTGGAAAAGATATTAAACCAAGAATAATTCAAAACTATGATGGAAAAGATATAGTTTTAAATGAAGAATTAAATGTTGTTACGTATATAAGTGATTCTCCAGAGTTAGAAGAATTTAAGGGAGATGATTTAATAGTTACTGATGGAACAACTTTACTTGGTTCTGATGATAAAGCTGGTATAGCTGAAATAGTAACTGCAATAGAATACTTAATAAATCATCCAGAAATTAAACATGGAGATATAAAAATAGGATTTACACCTGATGAAGAAATTGGTAGAGGTGCTGATTTATTTAATGTTGAAAAATTTGGAGCAAAATATGCATATACTTTAGATGGAGGAATAGTTGGAGAGCTTGAATGTGAAAATTTCAATGCAGCAAATGCAACTATTACTATACATGGTAGAAATGTTCATCCAGGGTCAGCTAAAAATAAAATGGTAAATGCTATACATATAGCTGCTGAAATATCAGAAATGTTTCCAGCAGATGAAAGACCAGAAACAACAGAGGGATATGAAGGTTTTTGGCATCTAAATTCTATAGGTGGAAATGTTGAAAATGTAAGTATGGCTTATATTATTAGAGACCATTGTAGAGAAAAGTTTGAACAGAGAAAGTCTATTATGATAGAAAATATAGAAAAAATAAATAGGAAATATGACAATAGAGTAGAATTAGACTTAAAAGATTCTTATTATAATATGAAAGAAAAAATTGAACCAGTTATGTTTATAGTTGATATAGCTAAAGATGCCATGGAGGAATTAGGTATAAAGCCACGTCTAGTTCCTGTAAGAGGAGGAACTGATGGAGCAAGATTATCTTTTAATGGATTACCTTGTCCAAATATATTTACTGGAGGATTAAACTTCCATGGTAAAAATGAATGTATACCAGTTAGTTCTATGGAGAAAGCTACTCAATTAATTATAAGAATAGCTGAAAAATATGCTGAAAGAGTTTAGTTAAAAGTATTTAAAAACTAATCATTTAAAGTTATAATAGCTATATCATTCTTTATAAGTCAAACTGATTATGAGTTTGTATTGTATTTGAGATGATATAGCTATTTTTGTAATTAGTTTTATAAAGGATAATTATTTTTAATTGTGTGTATTGATAAAAGGTACAGATAGCAATAAGTATTAATATTAAAAAGGGGGAATTATATTGAAAATTAAATCTAAAAAAATAATAGCATTTGCACTTGTAGTGGGAATTATGATGCCAAGTTGTGTATATGCAGACATCACTGATAAAAATCAAAATACACAGACAGGTATGAATCATTATCTTAAAAACAGAAAGTCTCCAAAGGGAGAGACCTTAATTGGTGAAGATAGATTTGATACGGCCATAAAAATATCTCAAAGTGGATGGAATAATGGTTCAGAGAGAGTATTTCTAGTTAATTCAAATTCATTGCCAGATGCATTGGCTTCAACTCCTTTAGCTAGTAAGTTGGATGCACCAATACTACTTACTAATAAAAATAGTATACCAGATAATGTTACAGATGAAATAAAAAGACTTAATCCAGAAGAAGTTATTTTAATCGGAAGTGAAGGAGCTATTTCATCGAGTGTAAAAGAATCTCTTGAGGACATAGGAGTGTTAGTAAGCAGAATTGGTGGAGCAGATAGAGAAGAGACTTCATTACTTCTTACTAAGCAACTGGATGATACAGGAGATTTAGGTGTTTCAAAAGTAGCAGTAGTTAATGGATACAATGGGTTAGCAGATGCAACCTCAATATCAAGTCCAGCAGCAAGTGATAATATGGCTATAATATATACAAGTAAAGATAGTATAAGAAGTGGAGTAAAGAGTTTTATTACACAAAATTCAAATGAGACTTACATAATAGGTGGAGAATATAGTATAAGTAAAAACCTTGAGGGACAATTAGCCAATTCAGAAAGGCTAGCAGGTACAGATAGAAAAGATACAAATGCCAAAGTTTTAGAAAAATTTTATGGAAAATTAAGTAAAGTTAATAATATGTATTTTGCAAAAGATGGAAGTGGAAGAGAAGCTGATTTAGTTGATGGGCTTGCTGCTGGAGTATTAGCATCAAAGACAAAATCACCTGTAATCCTTGCAAGTGGAAGTTTAAGTAGTGCACAGAAAAGTTTTATAAAAAAAGTAAAGGCTGATAAATTTGTGCAAGTTGGTGGAGGTAAGAATAGTAAACCATATACAGAAGCATTAGAATTACAGTAATATAGATAAATCAATAACAACATATAATAAAAACAAGTAAACTAAGTTAGATTTAATTAGAGGTCTAGGATATTATCTTTAAAGTTCTAATTAAGATATAAATAGCAGAGTTTACTTGTTTTTTTTGTTCATTTAAAAGAATTAAGTTTGATTTATTTTTATTGAAAGTTTATTATTCGTTAATATTTATTATATTTCCAGTATTGATGTCAACTAAGTTGATATCAAGTTCAAGTTCATCTTCATCATCAGTTTTTATAATATCTATAATTGCTACAGAGTGGCTTCCATCTTTAGGAATAGAAGTACTTCCTGGATTTATAACTATTAAATTATCATCCATATATAGTTTCTTTATATGGGTATGACCTAAAACCAATATGTCAGCACCCATTTTTTTTGCCTTGTCAATAATTTCTTCTTCTGATTCTGTATAGCCATGATTTAATATAATTCTAATTTCACCAAATTGACTCATGACATAAGGACTTTGAATAGGATGTTCTATTACCATCTGGTCAACATCTGCATCACAGTTTCCTTTTACAATCATAATATTTTCTAACTTATTTAATACTTCGATAAATTTTTTAGGATTGTATCCTTCTGGAATCTCATTTCTAGGTCCATGATATAGGACATCTCCACCATGTAAGAGAATATCACAATCAGATAATACATTTAATGCTTTTTCAAAGTAAAGCGAGCTACCATGAGTATCACTCATTATTCCTATTTTCATATTTAAAATCCTCCTAATTGCAGTCTATAAAAATTTTTCAGATACTCTATGCCAAAACTCATAATTTGACATCCTAAGTAATTTTATTTTTGCATCAGATATACTAACTTTTATATTTTCGATTTGTCTAAATCTGTGTTCAACTCCATCAACTACAATTAATACTGAATCTTCAAATCTGTATTCTGGTGCAATTTTTATAATAGATTCATTTGAACATATTATACTTGATGTAAAACACCTATATGCGTTGGTGTTTATTGGGTGTAAAGGTGTAATCTGCATAAGTTCAAGATTTATATCAACAATACTACCTCCGGCAGAATAGTTATAGGCTGTTGAACCTGTGGAAGTAGAAATAATCATACCATCTCCACTAAAATTTTGTATGTGTCTATTATCAAGGTTTAAATTTAGGTGTATAGTCCTAGACTTGTCCCCCCTTATAACAACCTCATTTACAGCAAGCATGTTAGAGCCACTAGTAGTTGTGTATACTTCAGCATTAAGAAGTGACATTTCTTGAATAATATAATCTTTTTTTAGATAAGCTTCAATAAAGTTATCGATTTTATCTGGTAAAATATCAGGAAAAAAACCTAGATGTCCTGTATTTATACCCATTATAGGAATTTCAGGAAAATCGAAATCTCTAACTGTCCTTAAAAAAGAGCCATCACCGCCAATTGATATAATGAGCTCTGTATCTGGATAAACATCTGAATACACTTCAAAACCAGCATTGGTAAGTTTTCTAGTTAAGAGTTCTTTAGTCTCAAGGGACTTATTTAATTGGTTTGTATTTATAGTTATAATTCTTTTCATATATTCACCTCTTCATACTTTGTATTATAACATAGTTTTATAATTCTTAATTTATAAATTTATAAATGACCTAGCTTGTTGTGAATGTGTTAAAATATGTATAGGCGGGTATAAAAACATACATAAGAGGTGAAGATGTGTTTGAAGTAAAGAATATCACAAAAAAATTAGGTAAATTCAAGTTGAATGACATAAACTTGAAGCTAAATGAAGGGGATATTGTCGGCATTATAGGTCCAAATGGCTCAGGAAAGACGACTTTAATAAAAATTATAATGGGAATTATTGATGCAGATGAAGGAGAAATTAAACTTTGTGATGAGACTATTGACGATTCTCCAATAAGTTTTAAAAACAATATTGGTTTTGTATATGATTCTTTACAATTTTATCCACACTTAAAGGTTAAAGAATTTAGAAGAATAGTATCATTGTTTTATAGTGATTTTGATAGAGAAAGATTTGATGAATATCTTAAAAAATTTGATATAGAAGAAAATATGCATATTAAGAATTTATCTAAAGGTCAATCTGAGAAACTTATGTTGTCAAATGCACTTAGTCATAATGCTAAATTATTGATTTTGGATGAGCCAACTGCCGGAATAGACCCAATTGTAAGGTCTGAAATAATGCAGTACTTAAAAGATTTCGTAAAAAATGGAAACAGCAGTGTAATAATTTCTACTCATAACACTGATAATTTAATTAAAGTTGCTGATTATCTCGTTTTTATAAACAAAGGAAATCAGATTTTTACAGTTAAGAAAGATTTAATAGAACAGGAATATAAAATAATTAGAGCAAATAAAGCAGAATTAGAAGAAATTAAAGAAAATATAGTTGGGGTAAAAGAGTATAAATATTATAATGAGGCACTTGTTAAAGTTGGAGACAGTTTGAAAATAAAAAGTTTGTTGGTAGAAATTGATAAGCATAAGGTCAAAAATCCTACTATAGAAGAACTAATGTATTATTATGTAAATGAGGTGAAATAATGTTTAATTTAATAAGGAAAGATTTAATAATAGGAATTAGTTCAGATGGTATACGGAATTTAAAGTACATAGTATTATTTTTTGTTTTTTATTTTTTCCTTAATTCAATTTCATATTATACAGTAAGTATTGTTGTGAGTTATCTAATGTTTATAAATACATTTGAGTGTGATTATGAAAATGATTCAAGGATTTTTATAAGAAGTATGCCAGTTAGTATAGAAGATATAGTATACTCAAAATATTTATTAGGTGTGGGTTTAATAATTTCTGTAACAATAGTTGTGTCTTTAATAAGTAAATTGACATCACTAGTATTTTTCAGAAATATGGTTTTAAATGATGTATTTTTCTCTATAAATATATTCTTAGCAATTTTAGCGATTTTACTTCCTTTAATTTTTAAATTTGGATATGGCAAAATGAAAGTTTGTAGTCTAATAATAAGTATTTTAATCTACTTTGCATATGGGGGTCTTTTAAAGACGATTAGCATGGTTGTATATCAAGTAAAGCATTTTAATTATAGTAAAATTGGAGGAGTATATCTTTCAAATTATGTAACTGATATGGTTAATACTAAATACATAAACCTGTATAGCATTACGTTTTTAACAATAATAATTTTTATAATATCGATGTATTTTTCTATTAAGATTTCAAAAAAGAATAAGTTTAATTATTAAAATTTAAATTAATATTATAGCACAATAGCACAAAATATAAGGAGACTAGAAATGAATAAGTTTATAAAGGTTTCATTTTTTATTTTTGGGATTTTTACACTATTCATAGCTATAAATAAATTAGTATATAGAGATATGGTAAGTGTCAAAGATTATGAAATAAATCATTTAGAGGAAATTGGTTTTGATTTTGATAGCAGGAGAAGTAGAGATGTTGGTACTATTGTAAGATTTAAAATAAGTAATAATAGTAGATATAGTTATAGGCTAAGAAGTGCTAAAATGAAGTTTGAAAACTGTGTAGAAAATAAAAAAGGAATAAATAAATGTTCTTCATATGTAAATATAGATTTATCTAATGAAAAAAATTCTGTAACTGAAAAAACTCTAAAATATGGAATAAAGCCAAATAATCAAGGTTATGTTGACTTTATAATTCCAAAAGGGTTAAGTTTTGATTATAGATACTTTAATCAGTCTGGCATGAGTGTCGAATATAAGGGAGAATACATTGTCAATATTCCAATGGCAGAAGGTTTATATTTAGTAGTTGGCAAAAATAATGATGTATGGAACTCTACTATTATGGAATAATTTTTAAAAATTGAAAAATCAACCAATCATATATATAATTAAGAATAATATGAGGTTTATAAACATTCAGATTAGGAGGGGTATTTGATGTCAATAAGTAATGTAAGAGAGTATTTTAAAGGATTTGGAAGAGAAGAAAGTATATTGGAGTTTGAACAATCTAGTGCTACTGTAGAGCTTGCAGCTGAAGCAGCAGGTGTTATTCCAGCAAGGATAGCTAAGACACTTTCATTTAAGATAGGTGATGATGCAATATTAATTGTAACAGCTGGAGATGCTAAGATTGATAATAAGAAATATAAGGCTGAATTTAGTTGTAAAGCAAAGATGTTAACACCAGAAGAAGTGCTAGAGTTTACTGGACATGCTATTGGAGGTGTTTGCCCATTTGGTTTAAAGAATCCTTTAAAAGTTTATTTAGATGACTCAATGAAAAGATTTGATACAGTGTTTCCTGCATGTGGAAGTAGTAATTCTGCAATAGAACTTACTTGTGATGAAATGGAGAAGTTCTCTAATTGTGAAAAATGGGTAGATGTTTGTAAGAATTGGTAAAAAATATAGTAAATTATAGTAGAAGTTTGTAAAAAACTATCCCTGTATAAATCGTATACAGGGATAGTTTTTTTGATGAAATATTTATAAATCTAATGGGAAAATCTAATTTAAACTAATAATCCAAAATAAAGTTAAAAAATTCTGATTTTTCTTCTAAATTAAAAAAAAATGACAAAAAAATGGAAAAAATGTAGTAAATATTGTTAAAAAAATAATTAGAAATTATTGAAAAATTATCCTTTGAGTGATACTATTATAAATGTAAGATATTTAAAAAACAAAATAATCATAAAAAAGCAAGATTATTTAGCTCTATTAAAATAATTTTGATATGAGAAAAAATTTTTATATGGGTTAAAAATAGTAGTGAAAGTAGCAATGTATATACTCTTTACTATTGAAATACCCTAAAAGTAAATATCATAAACAAATTATTTTATCTATGACCATTGTGAGAGAAGTCTTATTTTAGCTTGAAATTTCACAAAATTCCAAAAAGCGAGATTTTTTTTAAGTGTAGTTGATTTTAAATTAACAATTTATAATTAAATTAATGTCATAATTGGTTAGTATAATTGCATATAAATATAGAGCTGACTTTAATTAAGGTTATAAATTTCTCGACGTATGTTCAAATACTTTATTATAGATGTGCCGAGATTTTAATTAATAAATGAAAATAAAATATTTATAAAATACTGAGGAGGCTATTATGGATTTAAATTCTAAAAAATATCAGATGCTTAAAGAGTTATATGCAAGCTTCGCTGAAAATGAAGTTAAACCTTTAGCAACAGAACTTGATGAAGAAGAAAGATTTCCATACGAAACAGTGGAAAAAATGGCAAAAGCAGGAATGATGGGTATACCATATCCAAAAGAGTATGGTGGAGAAGGTGGAGATACTGTAGGATACATAATGGCAGTTGAAGAATTGTCTAGGGTTTGTGGTACTACAGGAGTTATCTTATCAGCTCATACATCTCTTGGTTCTTGGCCTATATATCAATATGGTAACGAAGAACAAAAACAAAAATTCTTAAAGCCATTAGCAAGTGGGGAAAAATTAGGAGCATTTGGTCTTACTGAACCTAATGCTGGAACAGATGCGTCTGGACAACAAACAACTGCTGTTTTAGATGGAGATGAATACATACTTAATGGCTCAAAAATATTTATAACAAATGCAATAGCTGGTGATATATATGTAGTGATGGCAATGACTGATAAGTCTAAAGGGAACAGAGGAATATCAGCATTTATAGTTGAAAAAGGAACTCCTGGATTTAGCTTTGGGGTTAAAGAAAAGAAAATGGGTATAAGAGGTTCTGCTACTAGCGAATTAATATTTGAAGATTGCAGAATACCTAAAGAAAATTTACTTGGAAAAGAAGGACAAGGATTTAAGATAGCGATGTCTACTCTTGATGGTGGTAGAATTGGTATAGCAGCACAAGCTTTAGGTTTAGCACAAGGAGCTCTTGATGAAACAGTTAAATATGTAAAAGAAAGAGTACAATTTGGTAGACCACTATCAAAATTCCAAAATACACAATTCCAATTAGCTGATATGGAAGTTAAAATACAAGCGGCTAGACATCTTGTATATCAAGCAGCTATAAACAAAGATGAAGGAAAACCTTATGGAGTAGAAGCAGCGATGGCAAAACTATTTGCAGCTGAAACAGCTATGGAAGTTACTACAAAGGCTGTACAACTTCATGGTGGATATGGATACACTCGTGACTATCCAGTAGAAAGAATGATGAGAGATGCTAAGATAACTGAAATATATGAAGGAACTAGTGAAGTTCAAAGAATGGTTATTTCAGGAAAATTATTAAAATAGATAAATACAATATACACAATAGGTCGATATTAAAATAGATATGGAGGAAGGATTTATGAATATAGTCGTTTGTATAAAACAAGTTCCAGATACAACAGAAGTTAAACTAGATCCTAATACAGGTACTTTAATTAGAGATGGAGTACCAAGTATAATAAACCCTGATGATAAAGCAGGTCTAGAGGAAGCTATAAGATTAAAAGAAGAAATGGGTGCTCATGTAACTGTTATAACAATGGGACCTCCTCAAGCAGATATGGCTTTAAAAGAAGCTTTAGCAATGGGTGCAGATAGAGGAATATTATTAACAGATAGAGCATTTGCAGGTGCTGATACTTGGGCGACTTCATCAGCATTAGCAGGAGCATTAAAAAATATAGATTTTGATATTATAATAGCTGGAAGACAGGCTATAGATGGAGATACTGCACAAGTTGGTCCTCAAATAGCTGAACATTTAAAACTTCCATCAATAACATATGCTGAAGAAATAAAAACTGAAGGTGAATATGTATTAGTAAAAAGACAATTTGAAGATTGTTGTCATGACTTAAAAGTTAAAATGCCATGCCTTATAACAACTCTTAAAGATATGAACACACCAAGATACATGAAGGTTGGAAGAATATACGATGCATTTGAAAATGATGTAGTAGAAACTTGGACTGTAAAAGATATAGAAGTTGACCCTACTAATTTAGGTCTTAAAGGTTCTCCAACTAGTGTATTTAAATCATTTACAAAATCAGTTAAACCAGCTGGCACAATATACAATGAAGATGCAAAAACATCAGCTGGAATTGTAATAGATAAATTAAAAGAGAAGTTTATCATATAATTTAAGGGGGGATAAAGAATGGGTAACGTTTTAGTAGTAATAGAACAAAGAGAAAATGTAATTCAAACCGTTTCTTTAGAATTGCTAGGAAAGGCTACAGAAATAGCAAAAGATTATGATACAAAAGTTTCTGCATTACTTTTAGGAAGTAAAGTAGAAGGTTTAATAGATACATTAGCACACTATGGAGCAGATGAAGTAATTGTAGTTGATGATGAAGCTTTAGCAGTGTATACAACTGAACCATATACAAAAGCAGCTTATGAAGCAATAAAAGCAGCTGACCCAATCGTTGTACTATTTGGAGCAACTTCAATAGGTAGAGATTTAGCTCCTAGAGTATCTGCTAGAATACATACAGGACTTACTGCTGACTGTACAGGTCTTGCAGTAGCTGAGGATACAAAATTATTATTAATGACAAGACCTGCTTTTGGTGGAAATATAATGGCAACAATAGTTTGTAAAGATTTCAGACCTCAAATGTCTACAGTTAGACCAGGAGTTATGAAGAAAAATGAAATCGATGAAACTAAAGAAGCTGTAATCAATCGTTTTAAAGTAGAATTTACTGAAGCTGACAAATTAGTTCAAGTTGTAGAAGTAATAAAAGAAGCTAAAAAACAAGTTAAGATAGAAGATGCTAAGATACTAGTTTCTGCAGGACGTGGAATGGGTGGAAAAGAAAACTTAGACGTACTTTATGAATTAGCTGAAATCATAGGTGGAGAAGTTTCTGGTTCTCGTGCCACTATAGATGCAGGATGGTTAGACAAAGCAAGACAAGTTGGTCAAACTGGTAAAACTGTAAGACCAGACCTTTATATAGCATGTGGTATATCTGGAGCAATACAGCATATAGCTGGTATGGAAGATGCTGAGTTTATAGTTGCTATAAACAAAAATCCAGAAGCTCCAATATTTAAATATGCTGATGTTGGTATAGTTGGAGATGTTCATAAAGTACTTCCAGAACTTATCAGTCAATTAAGTGTTGCAAAAGAAAAAGGTGAAGTTTTAGCTAACTAATTTCTTGGGGAGGATATTATGAGTACAAGTGATGTTAAAGTTTATGAGAATGTAGCTGTTGAAGTAAATGGAAATATATGCACAGTGAAAATGAATAGACCTAAAGCCCTTAATGCAATAAATTCTAAAACTTTAGAAGAACTTTATGAAATATTTGTAGATATTAATAATGATGAAACTATTGATGTTGTAATATTGACAGGGGAAGGAAAAGCATTTGTAGCTGGAGCAGATATTGCATATATGAAAGATTTAGATGCTGTAGCTGCTAAAGATTTTAGTGGCCTAGGAGCAAAAGCTTGTGGAGAAATAGAAAATAGCAAAAAAGTAGTAATAGCTGCTGTAAATGGATTTGCTTTAGGTGGAGGATGCGAACTTGCAATGGCATGTGATATAAGAATTGCATCTGCTAAAGCTAAATTTGGTCAACCAGAAGTAACTCTTGGAATAACTCCAGGATATGGAGGAACTCAAAGACTTACAAGATTGGTTGGGATGGCAAAAGCAAAGGAACTAATCTTTACAGGTCAAGTTATAAAAGCTGATGAAGCTGAAAAAATAGGGCTAGTAAATAGAGTAGTTGAGCCAGAAGTTTTAATGGAAGAAGTTGAAAAATTAGCTAAGGTAATAGCTAAAAATGCTCAACTTGCAGTTAGATACTCTAAAGAAGCAATACAACTTGGTGCTCAAACTGATATAAATACTGGAATAGATATAGAATCTAATTTATTTGGTCTTTGTTTCTCAACTAAGGACCAAAAAGAAGGAATGTCAGCTTTTATTGAAAAAAGAGAAGCGAACTTTATAAAAGGGTAAAAAATCTAATTAAAAATATATTTGCTGTTAACTAGATTAAATAAATATTTTAATCTAGTTAGCAGAATATAAATACTAAAATAACAGGAGGTTATAACTATGAAATTAGCTGTAATAGGTAGTGGAACTATGGGAAGTGGTATTGTACAAACTTTTGCAAGTTGTGGTCATGATGTATGTTTAAAGAGTAGAACTCAAGGTGCTATAGATAAATGTTTAGGCTTATTAGATAAAAATTTAACTAAGTTAGTTACTAAAGGAAAAATGGATGAAGCTACAAAAGCAGAAATATTAAGTCATGTTAGTTCAACTACTAACTATGAAGACTTAAAAGATATGGATTTAATAATAGAAGCATCTGTGGAAGATATGAACATAAAGAAAGATGTTTTCAAATTATTAGATGAGTTATGCAAAGAAGATACTATTTTAGCAACAAATACTTCATCTTTATCTATAACAGAAATAGCTTCTTCTACTACTAGACCAGATAAAGTTATAGGAATGCATTTCTTCAATCCAGTTCCTATGATGAAATTAGTTGAGGTTATAAGCGGTCAGTTAACATCAAAAGTTACTTTTGATACAGTATTTGAACTATCTAAGAGTATCAATAAAGTGCCAGTAGATGTATCTGAATCTCCTGGATTTGTAGTAAACAGAATACTTATACCTATGATAAATGAAGCTGTTGGTATATATGCAGATGGCGTTGCAAGTAAAGAAGAAATAGATGAAGCTATGAAATTAGGAGCAAACCATCCAATGGGACCACTAGCATTAGGTGACTTAATAGGATTAGACGTTGTTTTAGCTATAATGAATGTTCTATATACTGAATTTGGAGATACTAAGTATAGACCACATCCACTTTTAGCTAAAATGGTTAGAGCTAATCAGTTAGGAAGAAAAACTAAGATAGGATTCTATGATTACAATAAATAAGAGGTTAGAAATTTAAATAGTATTGTTTAAGAAATAATTTCGGAAATCTGATAAAAATCTAATTTAATGGGGGTAATGAATATGAGAGAAGTAGTAATTGCCAGTGCAGCTAGAACAGCAGTAGGAAGTTTTGGAGGAGCATTTAAATCAGTTTCAGCAGTAGACTTAGGAATAACAGCTGCTAAAGAAGCTATAAAAAGAGCGAATATAACTCCAGATATGATAGATGAATCACTTTTAGGAGGAGTACTTACAGCTGGTCTTGGACAAAATGTAGCAAGACAAATAGCATTAGGTGCAGGAATACCAGTAGAAAAACCAGCTATGACTATAAATATAGTTTGTGGTTCTGGATTAAGATCTGTTTCAATGGCATCTCAACTTATAGCATTAGGTGATGCTGATATAATGCTAGTTGGTGGAGCTGAAAACATGAGTATGTCTCCTTATTTAGTACCAAGTGCTAGATACGGTGCAAGAATGGGTGATGCTGCTTTTGTTGATTCAATGATAAAAGATGGATTATCAGACATATTCAATAACTACCACATGGGTATTACTGCTGAAAATATAGCAGAACAATGGAATATAACTAGAGAAGAACAAGATGAGCTAGCTCTTGCAAGCCAAAACAAAGCTGAAAAAGCTCAAGCTGAAGGAAAATTTGACGAAGAAATAGTTCCAGTTGTTATAAAAGGTAGAAAAGGCGACACTATAGTAGATAAAGATGAATATATAAAAGCTGGTACTACAATGGAGAAACTTGCTAAATTAAGACCAGCATTTAAGAAAGATGGAACAGTTACTGCTGGTAACGCATCAGGAATCAATGATGGTGCTGCTATGTTAGTAGTAATGGCTAAGGAAAAAGCTGAAGAATTAGGAATAGAGCCTCTTGCTACTATAGTTTCTTATGGAACAGCTGGTGTTGACCCTAAGATAATGGGATATGGACCAGTTCCAGCAACTAAAAAAGCTTTAGAAGCTGCTAATATGACTATAGAAGATATAGATTTAGTTGAAGCTAATGAAGCATTTGCTGCTCAATCTATAGCTGTAGTAAAAGACTTGAATATAGACATGGCTAAAGTTAATGTTAATGGTGGAGCAATAGCTATAGGGCATCCAATAGGTTGTTCAGGAGCAAGAATACTTACTACACTTCTATATGAAATGAAGAGAAGAGATGCTAAAACTGGTTTAGCTACACTTTGTATAGGTGGTGGAATGGGAACTACACTAATAGTTAAAAGATAGTTCTAAATTATAATCTTTTAAAATTAAATATTTAAACATGAATGTAACCTGTAAGAGTAACTATTCGTTATTCTTACAGGTTTTTATAGTTAAAAATAATTATTATCTATTAAACAAAAATAGTGTAAAATATATAATATCATGATTTTGAAGATATAAAAGAAAGTAGGTAAAGGATTGTTTAAAAAAGAAAATCAAAGATATAATATAATATCATATACAAATGAAGAAGAAATGACTTTAAAAGAAGTTTTATTGGACAAACTGAATTTCTCAGTTAGGTCATTATCAAAAATGAAGAGAGAAAAGAGTGTTCTAGTAAATGGAGTATATAAAAAACCAAGCATAAAAGTATATTGTGGTGATTTGATAGAGGTAAAAATAGAAGAAGAAAAAGCAAAATTTGAACCTCAAGATTTAAATTTGCAAATAATATATGATGACTTTGATATAATCATGGTAAATAAACCTCCATTTATGGTAGTTCATCCAACCAAAAGCCACTATGATAAAACAATAGCAAATGGTGTCAGTTACTATATAGATAATCAAAAGGAAAATGTAAAAATACGATTTGTAAATAGGTTAGATATGAATACATCAGGACTTGTCATAGTAGCAAAAAATGCTTATGCACATCACACTTTGTCTATAGCAATGAGTGAAAATAAGGTTAAAAAAACTTATATAACAGTAGTTGATGGAATTATAGAAGAAGATGAAGGAACTATAAATGAACCGATTTATAGACAAACAGAGGACTCCATAAAGAGAATAATAGATGAAAGAGGACAGGTATCTATTACTCATTATAAGGTGATAGAGAGATTAAAAAATGCAACTGTACTAGAAGTAAGTTTAGAAACTGGTAGAACACATCAAATAAGGGTTCATATGGCTCATATAGGGCATGGAATAATAGGTGATGAGTTATATGGTTGTGTAGATGAAAATCTTATAGATAGGCAAGCACTTCATGCTTATGAGTTGGAGTTTGAGCAACCAAGAACAAAAGAAAAATTGAAATTTAAAGCAGATATACCAAAGGATATGAAAGAGTTAATATCGAAATTAAGATAATGGGGTGATATATATGATAATACATAAATTTATAATACATGTTTTGGATAAAAATAGTGATGTTCCAATATTAAATGATTTTGAAGGCAAGGTTAATCAAGAAGTGGATGGATTTTTTCAAAAAGCTATAAAGAGAATTGCGAAAGATGAGGATTTAAGAAAAGGTATTTTTAAAGATTATAATGATAATTTAATTAAGAATTGTTGTGAGCAAATAATATATGATGAAAGTTCTTTTTTAAAAAACTCTAAAGAAATTGCATCTTACTTGTTTGATGTTATGAAAATCAATGCTGCATTAGAATCTTGTGATTTGGCAATTTGTTTATATACTATTAAAGATGAAAAGAGTGTAGCTATATTAAAATTAGATTATAAAAAATTGTATACTCATTCAATTGAATTTGTAGATGATAAATTCAATATTCAAATGGTTTCAAATGAAATTGGTATTCCAGAGACTCTAAGACAAAAACAAGGAGCTTTAATTAGTTTAAGTGGAATGAATGATGAGTTTCATCTAAGACTTTTAGATAAAGATGCAGAAAAAGAAGGGTCAGAATCAAAGTTTGTTACAGAATTTTTAAATGCTAAAAAAATTGATGACGATAAGTATAAAACAAAAGTGTTTAAAAACACAGCTGAAAATTGGATAACGAATGCCCTTAGTAATGATATAAAACAAGCAGAGGATGTAAGAAGTATATTAAACTATACATTGAAGGAAAAACATGAGGTTGATATAAATGACTTTGTTGATAATTCAATTAAAGATGATGAGCTAAAGGATAGCTTCAAAGAACACATGGAAGAAAAAGGTCTTGATGAAGGTTTTAGTATAGATAAGAAATGGGTTGAGAAAAAGCTTAAAAAAAGAAGTATAAAAACAGATAATGGGTTTGATATAAAAGGAAATTTAACTGATTTTGAAGACCCAATGAAATATACTGTAAAACAAAATCAAGATGGAACCATAGATATAGTAATAAAGAATGTAACATTTTATGAAGAAAAGTAACTTTAATTTGAGTAATTTATATATGAAAATTGAATATTTTCTATAATTGTAAATAAACGTAATATAGTCTGTGTAAACTTCGATATAAATTATTATATAGAAGTTTACACAGACTATTTATATTTGTAGACAAAACAATATTATTTGTTTTCTTCGATATATTTACATATATCACCGATACATTTAAAATTCTCAGCTTCTTCGTCTGGTATTTCTATTCCAAATTCGTCTTCAAGGGCCATTATAATTTCAACAGCATCTAGTGAATCAGCTTCTAAGTCATCCATTAAAGACGCTTCCATAGTTATCTCATCTAAATTGTCTACCCCTAATTGTTCTGCTATTATTTCTTTTATTTTTTCAAACATTTTAAGCCTCCTAAAGCAGTTTTAATTAATTTTAATGTTAGTTTAATATAATATCGAGAATTTTTCAATATGGAATCCATAAAAAATAATAAAATTTTATAAAGGTAGTAATAAAGTATTATTTGATGAATAAACTTTATTGATAACAAATATAACTTAGGAGGAAATGCTATGAAATATGTAGGACTATTACTAGCATCAGTAGGAATGTTTTTACTTATAGCAGTAAATTTTTACTATAATTCAATAACTTTAGATATGCAACGTATAGAGGATTATGTAATGGAAACCAATTTAATCCTTGAAGATGTAGCTGAAAAAGAAAGCTATGTATCTAATGAAAAAGAAGATTACATATCAAGATTAATGCATGTGAAGAAAGGGATAGAAAGTTCAAAAACATCCTTCTTGATAGAAAGATATAAAGAGTACAAAGTAAAATCAATAGAAAGTTTAATTTATACTATATCAGAAGAAAAAAAAGACTATCTAGATGAAGTTGATAGATACAATAAACTGGGCGAAAAAGAAATAAATAAACTAATCAATAAAAACTTTTTAGAAGTAACTTATCTGTCTATTACTACATATATTTAATTAAAGAGACAGAACTTAGTCTCTTAATGATTCAAGGAGGATTAGTTATGACAAAATTAGAAGACAATATGGAACGTTTCTTTGGAGGATGCGAAGGTTTTTTTAGTAATAAAATGTTGATAATAATAGTTGTAGTATTCTTATTATTATGTACAGACATTTTAGAAGACTTATTATGCGATGACAATATATGGATATGGGTTATACTAATAGTATTGTTGTTATTTAACTTCGATGATGGTTGTTGTTGCTAAAAAATATTGATTATTAAATAGGCAAAGCCAGTAACTTATACAAGTTGTGGTTTTGCCTTTTTTAGTTTAGGTTATAAGATGAATGTACAAACCTTACTTTTTTAGGATGAGAAAAAATTAAAAAAATAATGAAAATACATTAGCAAAATGGAAACCAAATGCATAGTATATGTTAGGAGCGAAAAGCTCAACAAAATATCAACAGGAGGTAACGTGGAATGTTAGATAGATTCTTTGGAGAAGAAGGATGTTTTGGTGGAGGAGGATGGTGGATAATAGTACTATTCTTCCTATTCTTAGCTTTTGGAGAAAGCTGGGCAGAATTTGACATAATGGCATGGATACCATTCCTAATAGTTTTATTAATACTTTGCTGCTGTGGTGGATGCTTAGAGTAAAGATAGTAGTTACTAAAATAAGGAGGGCTTTGTTATGTTAGATAGATTTTTTGGAGAAGAAGGATGCTTTGGTGGAGGAGGATGGTGGATAATAGTACTATTCTTCCTATTCTTAGCTTTTGAAGATTGCTGGAGAGATATTGACATAATGTCATGGATACCTTTCTTAATACTATTATTAATAACTTGTTCATGTGGTGGATTCTTTGATGGTGATGGAGGCTGTGGCTGCGGTTGCTAATACTAATATCATTAAAGTGGAAAAATGCTGGTATAAAATACCAGCATTTTTTTATTTTGTTTTTTAATATGATTTAAATTAATAATGAATATTATTAAATTTGTTGAATATAGGGTATAATATAAAATATAATGTATTTAAATGTACTTGCTTTTATGGTAAAATAAAAACTTATATAAATATAGTTAAAATAGGAACCTTCATAAATTTGGTTCAGTTTTAGATAAATTTAGTAAAATAAGGAGGATGAAGATGAAAGGCAATATAACGATAAAAGATGTTGCTAAACAAGCAGGCGTGTCAATATCTACAGTATCTAGAGTTATAAATGATTCAAAACCTGTGACTGATGAAGTCAAACAAAAAGTTTTAGAGGTTATAAAAGAAACTGGATATATACCAAATCCGCTTGCGAGAAGTTTAGTAACTAAGAAGAGTCAATTAATAGGGGTAATAGTTCCAGAAGTTTCAGATTCTTTTGTTAATGAGGTATTAAATGGGATAGAGGAAGTTGCTAAAATGTATGATTATGACATCCTTTTAGCTAATACATACTCTGATAAAGAACAAGAACTTAAGAGTATAAATCTATTGAGAGCAAAACAAGTGGAAGGTATAGTTATGATTTCATGGGTGGTTGAACAAGAACACATCAACTATATACAAAATTGTGGTATACCAGCAACATATATAAGTAAAACTGCTAGAGATTATGATATATATACAGTAAGTACTAGTAATAAAGAGGCTACTTTTGATATGACAGAACATCTTATAAAGAAAGGTCATGAAAAGATAGCTTTTATAATGACGAGTAAAGATGATACTGTTTTAGAGATGGAGAGACTCTCAGGTTATGAGAAAGCACTTTCAAATAACAACATAGAATTAGAACAGAGTTTAATTAAATATGGTGGAACTGATTATGAAAGTGGATACAACAGTATGAAAGAATTATTAGATGATGGAATAATACCTCACGCAGCTTTTGTAACAGGTGATGAGGCCGCTATAGGTGCTATAAATGCTATCTGTGATGCTGGATATAAAGTTCCAGAAGATATATCAGTTGCAGGATTTAATGATGTTAAGATAGCTAAAATGTATAGACCTAAACTTACTACAGTATATCAACCTTTATATGATATGGGAGCAGTAGCAATAAGAATGGTTATAAAATTAATAAATAAAGAAATAATTGAAAATAAAAAAATAGAATTACCTTATAGAATTGTTGATAGAGAAAGTGTTATAGAAAGAAAAAAATAAAACTATTAAAGTAAATCAGGTAGCGCTTAAAGCACTACCTGATTTTTTATGTCAATAATATCAAATTTAAGAATAGTTTAAAAAAATAATTGTTTTAATATCTAAATGGTTTACTTTTTATTTATTCATGAGGATTGGATTTCTTAGTTTTCTTAAATAAACCTTTAGATTTTTTTTGTTGACCATTTGGTGTATTTTTTGGTGCAGGTGAACTTGGTTTACCTTTAGTAGGTTTAGTTTTCTTAGTCTTAGTTGCCTTAGTATCTCTTTGAGTTTCTGCATCTGAGATTTTTTCCATTATATTGTCTAATTTTTTACGTTGATTTTCATCTAAAAATGCTTTGAATTTTGATACTACTTCATCTCTTCCATCCAAGTTTTTACCTATCTTTATAAGTTCCTCCATAAGTTCGTTTTCTGACTTTCCTTTGTAATTATCAGCAATCTTTTCTATCTTATCCTTGTCAATATTTTTTTGTTTAGCCATTTTTTCTAATGACTCTGTATCTAATTTTTTCATAAAAAAACCCCTTTCTATAAATATATATTGAATTATATTCATACTATTTATATATAGAAATAATATTGAAGTGGTGAATTGTGAGTGATATATAATATAAATAAAAATTCTTATAGATAATATATATGCACTGAGCTTTAAAAATGGAACATTAAAATATGAAAAACATACTTTAATATAGGGCAATTATATAATATAAGGGGGAATTGTCTTGAATAATTTACTATTTTTGATTGGAGTGATTGCATTGAGTAATGGTAATATCTCTATATTTGATGATAAAAATAAATCAAAAGGAAATAATAGAGTTAGAAAAAACAAAAAAAATGCAAATGATAAACTATCACAATCTACACATGGAAATTTAAGGTTTGATGCAAATGATATAAAAAGAGGTTTAAGGCTTATGGATTTGAGTGAAGAAGATTTAGAAATGGGAATGGAAATAATAACTAGAACTAAAAAATACATGTCAAGAGATGAAAGAAAAATACTAATAAAAATAGAAAGTGTTTTAGACTTAGTTAGAGGCATAAAAAAATTAAATAATATAGATTTAGTAGATACAGAAGATGAGACAGATTTTTTCAGAAAAATGGATAGTGATGATAAAAAGAATATGATGATAAAAGAAATTATAGATGTATTCCCAGAAAAAAGAAAAAATTCAGTTGAAAAAGCTATAGGAATGAAAAAGAAAATAGACTTATTTGCAGAATTATTTTTGCCAGATGACTTTGGAGAAGGTGGATTCAGTCTAAGTTCTTTGGCAAATATAAATAATCTAGGAAGCATGAGTAATCTTAAATTGCTTGGTAGCCTTTTAAGAGGTGATGATAACAATGAAGATGAAGATAACAATGAAGAATTAGATTATGAGGATGAGGAATCAGATTATGAAGATGAAGAAGATTGTGAGGACGATGAATCAAACTATGATGAAGAGCTAATAGACGAAAATGAAATATATGATGAAGAATTAATTGAAGGTGAGGAAACATACTCTGAAGATGTCGAAAATGATGAAAATATAGTGCATGATGAAGAATTATATAATGTAAATGAGCAAAAATCTGAGCGTAATTATAATGAAAAAAATACTAAGAATAGAACTAAGAGAAAGAGATAATTTAACTAACTACATAAAGAGAAAAGGAAGAAAAAGTAAGACTAGAATAAGTTTATCTTAATTACTATATAAAACCACTTTAAAAAATTCGAAATTTATTATATAATAATAGTATGAAATCCTGAAACATACGATAAGGCTTTTTTAAATTCAACCTACAAATGAAATACGGGAGACCGTGTCTAGTAAATTATAACATGCCTGTTTAGTTTGGACGTTAAAAGTTACTGGCAAGTCACCCACCTGGGAGTGCCTAGGGTGTGAATTTACTTAGCCACCGGTGTTTCGGGACAAAAAAAGTGCTACTATTTCAAATAGTAGTACTTTTTTTATTAAAATGCATTTTTCTACTAAATATATCTAATTATTGATAAATTTAAAAAGCTAAGTAACAATTAAGTTTATAAGAGCATAGTATTAATTAGGCTTCAAAAAGCCGAAGACTTAATTACAATAGCTTACAGGGAGGGCAATGAAAAATGCAAGATTATAAAAAAAATAAAAGAAGAATGATAAATCAGCCAATGCCTACAATTAGTGAGGAAGAAGTGTATACAGAGGAAATGAGTTCAGAAGATATGAGAGGATTTAAAAAATCTCATCATCACAATAATGGATGTAATAATGATAATAAGTGTGAATGTCATGATGATTGCAAACCTAATCCATGCAAACCTAACCCATGCAATCCATGCAAACCTAATCCATGTGATGACCATTGTGAATGCCATGACCATTGTAAATGTGATTGTGAACCATGCCAAATGGATTCTGATGAATGTTTTGAAAACAAATGTGGACCAGATTGCTGTAATCCTATATCACCAAAAAACTTCTCTGTATCAAATGCAGTGCCATTTGCAATAGAGGCTAGTAGAATATTTGATACTATGCAATTCCAAACATTTACAGATGCAACTGGACCAAATGGAGAGCCATTAACTTTTGAAACAGAAGTAGTAGAAGTATTTGGTTCAGTTCCAAGTGCAGGTCAAGCAAGTGTAACTATAGAAAAAATATGCTTAAGTAATGATGGAATAGTTATAGACACAGGAATGACAACTTTAGAAGATTTCGATTTAGACCCATTAGGAGATATAGTAGGAAGAAATTGTGAAACAACTTTTGAATTTGCAGTATGTGGTGAAAGAAACGCTGAATGTTGTAGACAAGGAAAAGGCAAATCAGTAGCTTATAAACAAAGAGGATTAACTGTAGCAGTTCGTAATTTAGTATTAGAGCTAAGAGGTAGATGTGGATGTACAGAATTCGTTGCATTAGCTTTCCCAGCAGTCAGAGCAGGAGGTGGATGTAAGAGAAGAGTTGATTATGTAGAATTTACTTTTAACACACTTTCAGCACCAATATGCTTACCAGCTGACGGAAGAGCTGTTACTCTAAGACAAGAATATCAAACTAACTTAACTGTAGATTGTATAGGAAAATCTATATTAAAATTAGAATGTAACGAATGTTGTGAACCTTTCTATGAATTAATAATACCAAATGATATAGATTTAGTACTTTGCTTACAAGAAACAGTTAGCACATTAATAAGTGAACAAATAGTAGTTTTAGCATCACCAAATCCAATCCAACCAAGACTTGTTGATACTTTCTCTAAAGTATGTGATTTTTCGCAATGTGGACCTCATCATGGAAGTGGAAAGCCTAGTTGCCACAGATAGATAGGTAGATATATAGACAGTTTAAATTATAAATAAAAATCATCTTAAGGAAGGCTACCAATGTAAATTATTTACTTTGGTAGCCTTCACGTTTTTATAACTAGTGTATAGATTTTAGTGATTTAAAAAGTACTATAGTATGTAATAGACAAGTAAATATTGATACTATTGTCATTGTGTATATATATGCATAGATATTAAGTCCAGGTATAGGAAGAAATATGTATAGAGCCACAAGTTGAATTAACATACCAGTGATAGTATTTATACTTGAAGCCAACTCTTTTCTTATTGAATGTAAAATGCCAGACAGAGTTTGGTTTAATGACATAAATAGTGGAACTAAAAACATAGCTTTTAAATATTCTCCAGCAAGTTTATTTTTAAATACTAGTACACACAAATCTTTTCCAAAGAAATAAAAAAATATTGATGATAGTATACCTACAAACAAAGTTAGAAGTACAGAGTATTTGATTTTTTTCAATACACTCTTACGTTTTCTTAAAGCCATTTCTTGAGATATAGTAGGTATCAAGTTTACAATAAGTGCTGAACCAACAGTAAAAGGTAAAAATATAAAAGGCATTACCATTCCGCTGACAACACCATACATACTTAATGACTGCTGATAAGTCATTCCTGATAATGCTAATCTTGATGGTATCATCATAGAGCTGATAGACTGTAAAAGTATGTTTGACATTCTATTGCAAGTTATGGGAATGGACATTTTTAATGTTTCCATTGAAGAATTATAAAAATCTTTAATACTTATAATATACCTATTGTCAAATGATGAATCTCTCCATAAGCAAATAAGCATGAATATAATATTACTCAATTCACCAATCGATATACCTAATAGGGCAATATAACAATTCATAGATTTATTATTTATGTACATAACCAGTAAAAAAACGAATAGAATTTTACCAATTTGTTCAATAATTTGTCCAATAGCAGGGATTTTTACATTCTTTATACCATAATAATATCCTCTTAGTACATTTGAAAGAGTTATTATAACTATCGCAGGACAAACTGCTAGTATAAATAGATTTAATTTGGCATCTTTTAAAAACTTAAGTGATAAAAAAGAACTATTAAAAGATGCAACTATAGATATAACTAGCGCTACGAAAAATGATATATATAAAGTTGATATAAATAAAGCATTAGTGTTGTGTCTATCGTTTAAAGCTTTTCTCTTTGCGACTAAACAACTAAGTGCAGTAGGTATGCCTGTTGTTGTAACAGCTAAGCAAATCATTAAAAAGTTAAAAATCATATGGTAAATACCTAGACCTGTTTCGCCTAAAGCCCTTGATAAGAATATTTTATATAAAAAGCCAAATATCCTTACAATAAAATTAGATATAAATAGAATAACTGTTGATAGTACTAAATAAGGTACTTTCAAAAAAATCACCTCCTTATCTTTTAAATATATTCACAAGGAGGCGTAAAAATTTATAATTTTATAAATTCTGGTTTCAATTTATTAAATTTAGATACATATTTAAAGCCCATATTTTTTAGCAGTGTATATATGTAATCGAATTCATAGGCAATTTGACTTACATGATGTGAATCTGAACCTGTAGTTATGATTTCTCCTCCTAAGTCTTTATACATTTGAAGGATATATCTAGATGGAGTCAAATCTGGAAGGTTGTATCTGTAGCAAGATGTATTTATCTCAATACCTTTACCATCATAAATAGCTTGTTTAAGAATTTCCTCAATTATATCAGAAAACAATCTATCATCTAAAATAGTATCATAAGGAGCATATCTTTTAATTAAATCTAAGTGACCTAAAATAGAGTAATCCTTGTAATTTTTAACAATATTATATAAGTAAAGGTAGTAATTTTCATAAACTTCATGCTGAGTTTTATCTTTAAAATAGCTACCAAGATATAAGTCCATTGTATCTATAGCATGGATAGAACATATTATAAAGTCTAATGGATATTGATTAGCTTCTTTTCTATAGGTATCCATTAATTGAGTCTGAACTCCAAACTCAATTCCCTTTTTTATTGATATTTTATCCTTATATTTATTTTGAAGAGTTTCTAGACTTTTAAAATAATCTTCATAGACAATTGAGAAAGAATCATCAGCATAAACATCATAATCAACATGGTCTGTGAAACAAATTTCGTTTAAACCAAGTTCAATAGATTTTTTTATCATTTCTTCCATTGTAGATTTTCCATCAGTAGAGAAACTTGAGTGCATGTGATAGTCGTAAAACATAAATATTTCCCCTTTTTATAAAAATTTTGGTATTATATATACATACTAAATAATATCAAATATATGGGAAAGCATCAATAAAATATAAATACAATGAGCGGTGATAAATGTGGAAAAATACAGAATAGATTTAAGTGAAAAGAAGTTAACTAAATATATACAGATATTTAATCATATAAAAGAATTGATAATAGATAAAGAGCTAGTTGAACATGAAAAACTGCCTCCAATAAGAAAACTATCAGAATTTCTACAAGTAAATAATACTACTATAGTTAAAGTATATGAGCTTTTAGAGAATGAAGGGTATGTATATAAAATTGTAGGTAGTGGAACATTCGTGTCAAGTTCAAATTCTTATAAAAGTGGTGTAGACAACAGAAAAAATAAAAATATTGTACAAAGAGATGATTTAATTCATTTTGACAATGGAAATCCATCTAATGATATGTTTCCTATTGATTCATTTAAAAATGCTGTAAATATGGCATTATCTAAAGATGGCAGTTCGATATTTGATTATGATGAAGGTCTTGGCTCTGAAGAATTAAGAGAAAAGATGGTAGAGTATCTAAGTGATGGAAGTATAAAAACGACTAAAGAAAATATTCAAATAATATCAGGTGCTCAACAGGGTATAGATATAGTTTGTAAAGGGCTTATAAGTTATTCAGATGTTGTCTTTATGGAGGAACCTTCTTATAATGGAGCGATTGAAGTGTTCAAAAGTAGAGGTGCAAAAATAATATCTATACCTATGTTAGATGATGGAATTGATATAGGTATTTTAAAATTAAAATTGGAAAAAATAAAACCAAGACTTATATATATTATGCCTAATTTCCAAAATCCAACAGGAATATCTTATTCAACATATAAAAAAAAGAAGTTAATAGAACTGGCAGAAGAACATGATTTTTATATAATTGAAGATGATTTTATAAGTGATTTTACATTTGAATCAAAAGACAATAGGACTGTTAGAAGTTATGATGACAAAAATAGAGTGGTGTATATAAAGAGTTTTTCAAAAATACTTATGCCGGGTCTTAGGATAGGAATTGTAGAAATGCCAAATGAACTGCTAAAAAAAGTTTTATGGGCTAAATACTCTTCAGATATATCAACACCAGGCCTTATTCAAAAATCAATGTATTACTATATGGAGAATTTTGATTGGAAAATTTATTTAAGCCATATAGAGAAGATATATACTGATAAGTACAAATTGGCAAAAAGCTTGATTAATAATAAATTGAGTGGTAAATTAAAAGTTAGAAAATCTTGTGGAGGAATAAACTTTTTTTTAGAATTACCAAGAGGATATACATCCCAAGCATTTACAAGCTTTATGTTGAACAAGGGTGTGTCTATGCTTCCAGGAACTTATTTTTTTGACAATTTAGTAGATGATAGATTTTTTAGGATAAACATAGCTCGTCCAAGCATGGAAGAGTTAGAAAAAGGAATAACCATAATCAGTGATAATATAGATGAATTTTTTTGTGAATATAAAAACAAGTTAGATATAAAAAGCAATAAATTATTTTATTAAATAAATAGAAGTCTTTAGGAGGAAAACATGTTTGACAAAAAGAAATTAGATAGGATTAATGAATTAGCAAAAAAAAATAAAGAGGGAGTTCTTTCAGATGATGAAATCAAAGAAAGAGAACTTTTAAGAAAGGAATACTTAGAAAATTTTAGGGCACACTTTAAATCAAGACTTGACAGTGTCAAGGTGGTTTCACCAGAGGAATATGAACAATATATGAAAAATAATAAAAATTAAAACTTAATAGGAGGAAAACATGAACTTAAAGCATGAATTTAAGAATGCATGGGATGTTGAAAGAAAAGAAAATGCTATTGAACAAGTTATGCAATATTCTCGCAATTATATGGATTTTTTAAGTAAATCAAAAACTGAAAGAATTTCAGTAAAAGAAATTATAAAATTAGCTAAAGAAAATAATTACATTTCAATAGATGAAGCTATGGAAAAAGGAAGTATAGGTAGTGGTGACAAAATTTATGTTATAAATAAAGACAAGGCAGTAGCACTTTTTGTAATAGGCAAAAATTATATAGAAAAAGGTATGAAAATTATAGGAAGTCATATAGATGCTCCAAGATTGGATTTAAAACCAAATCCACTATATCAAGAAGGAAATCTAGGTTTTTTTAAAACTCATTATTATGGAGGAATAAAAAAATATCAATGGACAGCTATTCCTCTTGCTTTACATGGTATAGTTATATTAAATGATGGAACGAAAGTTGACATATCTGTTGGAGAAGAAGAAAGTGACCCAGTATTTTGTGTAACTGATTTATTAGTTCATTTAGCTGGAGACCAAATGCAAAAGAAATTATCTGAAGGAATTAGTGGTGAAGCTTTAAATATATTAATTGGTAATATGCCTTTAAATGATGAAGAAAAAGAGCCTATAACAGCAAATATATTAAAGCTTTTAAATGAGAAGTATAGTATAGTTGAAGAAGACTTATTAAGTGCTGAAATTGAAGTAGTTCCAGCTGGGAAAGCTAGAGATTTAGGTTTTGATAGGTCAATGGTATTAGGGTATGGTCATGATGATAGGGTATGTTCATATGCTGCTGTGAAGGCCATATTAGAAACTGAACAACCCGAATTTACATCAGTTACATTGTGTGTGGATAAAGAAGAAGTTGGTTCTCAAGGAAATACAGGTATGCACTCAAAGTTTTTTGAAAATACTGTAGCTGAATTAATTGCTTTGGAAGGTGATTACTGTGATATTAAAGTAAGAAGAGCTCTAGCAAACAGTAAGGTTTTATCAGCTGATGTCGCTGCTGGATATGACCCAAATTTTAGAGAAGCGTATGAAAAGAGAAATTCCGCATATATGGGAAATGGGATAGTTTTAAATAAGTATACTGGTTCAAGAGGTAAAGGCGGATGCAATGATGCAAATGCAGAATTTATGTCAGAAGTAAGAAGAATTTTTAATGAAGGAAATGTAGTATGGCAAACTGCTGAACTTGGAAAAGTTGACCAGGGAGGCGGTGGAACTATAGCCTATATATTGGCCAATCAAGGTGCAGAGGTTATAGATTGTGGTGTTGGAGTTCTAAACATGCATGCACCATATGAGATTGTTTCTAAGGTAGATATATATGAGATGTATAAGGGATATAAGGCATTTTTTAATATCAATTTGTAAATAAATATAAGAATAATAAGTGAATAAAGGCTGTTGTATAAACAATTTTAAATTGTTATACAATGGTCTTATTTTTTTTGTAAAATAATAAAATAAATTGACAACGATTTCATCTTGTTATAATATGTAATAAAGAACTTGTTATATAATGTTATAAAAATGTTACATAGGGAGGTGAACAAAATGGATGAAAAGAAACAAAGAAAAGAGATGGATTTAGAAGTAAATTCATTTGTTCCTTTATATCAACAGCTGTATGACAACATAAAAAAACAAATAGCATCTGGTATATATAAGCCAGGAGATAAACTCCCATCTGAAGGAGACTTATGCAAAGAATTTAATATAAGTCGTATAACTGTGAGAAATGCACTGAATGAACTTGTGAAAGAAGATATACTGTGTAAAAAACGTGGTAAAGGAACGTATGTAACGATACCAGAGAGAATAGAAGCTACATGTGCAGGAAATAGTTTTACTAATTCTTGTCATCGTATTAATGCAAAACCAAGTACACAAATAATATCTGTTTTAATAAAAAAAGCTGATAAACAAGTTGCTGAGGCTTTAAGTATTGAGTTAGAAGAGAAGGTAATATGTATTAAAAGACTTCGATTAATAGATGAAGTACCTGTTATCTTTGAAGTTGATTATTTTAGGATAGATTATATGTTTTTATTAAAAGAAGAGTTAGAAGATAAATCTTTAATGGAAGTTATATCTAATAATATAAGTACATTACCTAAGCGTGTAGAAAATATATTTGAAGTAAAACATTCAAACAAAGAATATTCCAACCATCTTAAGTGTGCAAGTAATATGCCATTATTGAAAGTAAGACAATCAGTGTATACAGAGAATAATGATGTTTTATATTATAATGAACAATTTATAAGAAGTGACAAGTATAAATATGCAGTATCAGCAGAAATATAGTCTATATTTAGTAGGAGGACAGATATGAGAAAAATAATATTAGCATCTCATGGAGAATTTTCAAAGGGTCTTTTAGATTCAGTAAAAATGATAGTAGGAGATTTAGCAAATTGTGTTAGTTCATATAGTTTGTATCCTGGCCAAAGTGCTTCAGATTTTGCCTTAGAATTAGAAAAAATAATATTAGAAGATAAAGAATGTGAATACATAATTTTATCTGATTTATATGGTGCGAGTGTATGCACTGCAATGTTGAGATTAACTAACTTACATAATGTTAATTTATTCTCTGGAATGAACTTGAATATGGTATTAGAACTTCTTACAAGATTTTCTGATAAATTGACAGCTAAAGATGTAGAAGAATTAGTGAAAGAATCTAGAATGGGAATACAAAGTGTGACATTACAAATTAAAGAAGAAGAAGAGGTATTTTAGTTTATGGAAAAAAAGGGAATATTATCAGTATTTAAAAATAAGAAGCCAATTATAGCAATGATACATTTAAAAGGAGATACTCCAGAAGATATCTTTGAAAGAGCTAAAAAAGAAATCACAATCTTAGAGGAAAATGGTGTAGATGGAATAATGTTAGAAAACTACTATGGCAATTACTATGATTTAGAAAGAATACTTGAGTATGTATCAAACGCTGATTTGTCAATACCATATGGAGTAAACTGCTTAAATGTTGATACTATGGGATTTGAACTGGCAACAAAATACAATGCAAATTATATACAAGTTGATTCTGTAGTAGGCCATGTTAAACCTAGAGACGAGGCAACATTAGAAGAATTTTTTAAATTACAACGTTCAAAGTGTCCAGCTTATTTAATTGGGGGAGTTCGATTTAAATATCAACCAGTATTATCGGAAAAAACAGTTGAAGAAGATTTAAAAATAGGTATGACAAGATGTGATGCCATAGCAGTTACAGAGAATGCTACAGGACAAGAAACATCAATGGAAAAGATAGAGTTATTCCGTAAAAACTTAGGGGATTTCCCATTAGTTATAGCTGCTGGAGTTACTTTGGAAAATGCAAAAAAACAACTTGAATTAGGAGATATGGCAATAATAGGAAGTTACTTTAAAGATAATTACAAGGATTTTGGAGATGTTAGTGTAGAACACGTGAAAACATTCATGGATGAAATAAAAAAAATTAGGGAGGAACTATAATGATTAAATTAGTAAGAGTAGACCACAGACTTATACATGGGCAAGTAGCATTTACATGGACAAAATTTTTAAGTACAGATTGCATATTGATAGCAAGTGATGAGCTATTAAAGGATGAATTAAGAATGGCAGGACTTAGAATGGCAAAACCATCTAATGTCAAACTTGTAATGAAGAATATAGAAGATTCTATAAAAGCACTCAATTCAGGAGTTACTGATAAATACAATTTATTGATACTTTGTGAATCTGTAGAAGATGTTTATAAGCTAGCCAAAGAAGTAAAAGCCATTAAATCTATAAACCTTGGTGGAACAAAATCAGATGATAATCGTGAAAATATATCTAAAGCAGTGCATGTATCAAAAGAGGATATAAATATGATTAAAGAATTAGATTCAGAAGGCGTAAATGTATTTGTACAATTGGTTCCTGATGATGATGCTACAAATGTAATGAAATTAATATAATTTTAGGGGGATGAAAATGGAATTTACACAAGTTATTCTGATAACTCTAATTGCATTCTTTGCATATATGCATTGTTTTGTAGGTTCTACAATGCATAATAGACCGATAGTTGTTGCGCCACTTGTTGGTTTAGCACTAGGTAATCTACATACAGGTATAGTAATAGGTTCAACATTGGAGCTAGTATTTATGGGTGCATTTCCAGTTGGAGCAAGTAACCCTCCTGACTTTGTATCTGGTTCTATTATTGCCACAGCATTTGTAATATTAACTGGTCAGGATGTGTCAGCAGCAGTTGTACTTGCAGTTCCTATAGCGACTTTAGTATTGCTTATAGACAACTTCTTAATGACAGTAGTACTTACATGGGGAGCTCATATTGCTGACCGTTATGCAGAAGAGGGTAATATTGAAGGTGTAGAGCGTGTGCAATTATTATTTGGTATAGGAAATAAATTAATATTAGCAATAATAGTAGGTATAGGATTCTCATTAGGTGTTCCAGTAATAGAAAAAATACTTTCATTTATACCATCATATGTAACTCATGGAATGGATGTTGCAGCAGGTGTTATACCAGCAATAGGTTTTGCTATGTTAGCTAGAATGATGCTTAATAAGAAAACAGTAGCATTTTTATTATTAGGATTTATATTGGTTGCTTATCTAAATATAACAGTAACAGGAGTTGCATTATTTGGATTAGCAATAGCTTTAATATATGTTAACTTTGTAGGAGAGAAGGAGGTAGTAGTAGATGACAACGAATTCTAAGAAATTGGAGACAATTTCACCAGACAGTAAAATAACGAGGAAAGACTTTTGGAAATGTTTTAGAAGGTCTTTAACATTAGATTCATCTTGGAACTATGAACGTATGCAAAATATAGCATATGCATATATGATGGCACCAATAATTCGTAGAGTATATAAAGATGATAAAGAAAAAAAATCGAAGGCTTTAAAAAGACACCTTGAATTCATGTCAGTTACTCCTCATATAAGTACTCTTTTGGTAGGTATATCTGGAGCTATGGAAGAAGAAAATGCAAAAAATGAAGAGTTTGATGCAAATAGTATAAATGCTGTTAAGTCAAGTTTAATGGGACCAATTTCTGGAATAGGAGATTCATTTTTCTGGGGGACATTGAAGCTTATAGCAGCTGGAGTTGGTATAGCTTTAGCTTCACAGGGAAATATAATGGGACCAATTCTATTTCTTTTAATAATAAACATTCCTCATTTTATCATTCGTTATATATGTTTAGATAAAGGATTTAAGTATGGAACTCAATTTTTTAAAGATGTAAGTGGTTCAAATATAGTTTCAAAAGTTATGGAAGCAGCTTCAATGTTAGGGCTTATGGTAATTGGAGGAATGACTGCCTCTAATGTAATGTTAAAGCTCAGTGTTAATGTAGGTAGTGGAGAGTGGGCAGAGCCCATTCAAACTTATTTAGACCAAATAATGCCATGTATGCTTCCAGCTATGATATTTGGTATTATGTATTGGTTATTAGGAAAAAAAGTCAAGACAACTACAATATTAATTTCTGTTATAATTATTTGTATAGTGCTAGCTGCTATTGGAATAGTATAAGCAGAATTAAGGATATGATTTCTAAAGTATTAAAAAAATCCCAAGTTCATTTGAACGAGGGCTTTTTTTTACTAAATTAACTAGAAAGAAAATTTTTATATAGTAATTTATGACTATTCATGTGACAATTACAGTTATTTTATTCATTAGTTATATAGTATAGAATTAAGTATCTTATATTATAATTATTATATTATGATTTCAAAGTACTCACATAATCTGTTTAAGAATTTATCTTCCAATGGAGAAAAAGTTTTCTTCTTAGAGTAAATAAAGAAAAATTTTCTAGTAAAATCAACATTTTTTATTTTATAACATTTAATTTTACCTGCATTTAGATAGTCAATAGCTGATATATAAGATATAAAAGAGACACCAAGACCCAGTCTAACCATTTCTTTAATAGCTTCATTTGATTCCACGTGGGCTATTATATTTAATTTATTTACAGGAAAGTTATTTTTGCTAAGTGTGTTTAGTATTAAATTTCTAGTACCAGAGCCTTCTTTTCTCATAATAAAATTTAAGTAAGCCAATTCTTCTATATCAATTTTATTATCTTTATTATCAATTTTAAAATCTGAAGGAGTGATAAGAACAAGCTCATCATCTAATAAGTCTAGGTATTCTATTTGAGGATTGTTAACTTTAGAACCAACCAATCCAAAGCTTATTCTTTCATTTAAAATTTCTGATATAGCATATTGAGAATCATAATGGCTTATGGAAAATTTTACGTCTGGGTAACTCATGGAAAAACTCTTCATAAAATCAGGTAAAATATAGGTTTCAGGTATAGAACTACATGCAATATCTATAATACCTTCTATTTTTCCTGAATATTCTTTTATATCATAAATTGCACGTTTACAGTTGTTTAATATATATATAGCATGTTCATAAAGAATTTCACCAGATTTTGTGAGTGTAATCACTTTGTTACTTCTATTTATAAGTACAGTTTCTAACTCTCTCTCTAAATTTTGTATATGTGCACTTACAGTAGGTTGAGTTAAAAAAAGTTCTCTTGCAGCTTTTGAAAAACTTTGATGTTTTGCAACAGCAACAAATACTTCAAGTTGTTTAAAATCCATTATTTAATCCTCCTTAAATTATCTAAAACTATTATAACATATTTGATAAATTAATAGTCAAAGGTGATTTTTAAAATAGAAAACCTTAAAATATTCATGGAGTTTTTGATTGTTTAGGAATAATTTGGTATAATGTTATAAGGATATTTACCTTTAAAATATTGTAAATTGAATTTTCAAAATTCAACTTTAAAATATATTTTATTACAGAAAAATTACAAAGAGCTTCTTAATCTTATTAAATTCAAATAAATATTATATAATTATTTTATAATACAATAAATATAATTATTGAAAAAAGAGATAATCGTACATCGAGATATAGATAAATATTATAAAATTTGAGAAAGGAGGATTGATTTATGAAGTTAAAAAAGTCATTAGTTTGTGTAACTATTTTAGGTATTGTACTTGTTGGATGTCATAAAGAAACCACTAAAGAGAAAAACCAAGTAGCAAATAAAGCAACACAACAAAAAACTATGACAAAAGTTCAAAATGATGTTAATGAAATTATGAGTAAGGATTATAAGTTTGTTATAAAAAATATGGGAATACCTTATAACACAATTTATTATATAAAACCTAAAGATTTAAAAGAATCAGATACAATGCAAGATATAAATACATCAAGTTATATGACATTAGTTTACCCTAAATATACTGGAAATAATGAATTAGATGGAAGTGCTTTATACATTGATATTAATAAAAATAAAGTTGTCAATGTTGAAACAAACTCGTTTTCATCACAAAGTACTATTGATATTGATGCTAATGCCAGTATTATGATTGAAAAAAGCGACCATGAAAAATCAGCTGTGTCATTAGAAAATTTTAGAAAGATTGACTTAGGAGAGTATATTGGAGTTGATGAGTCTAGAATAAATGAAGTTGTTGGAGAAGCAAATTATGAGCTAACAGCATATAATCATGAAGGTAACAAAGTAGTTAAAAGTTATAGATTAAAAGAAGACAATAAATTATTAAAAAATGAAGTGCTTACAATAAGTATTGTGGATAACAAAATAAAATCTATAAAAACTATTGAAAGTGATAAAATTGTAAAAATAATAAAAGGAGCTTTAATAGAATAATGGATTCTAAAGCATACAAGGCTGTTTCAAGATAGAAGTAAATTTCTAGCTGGAAACAGTTTTTTTATAAGATTTATAAAATTTATTGAATCTTAGTTAGAAATGATTTTATAAGCTTTATTAAATTTGAACTGCACTTATAGATAACAATTGGTTATAATTAAATATAAGATAAAATTATTTCTAAATTTTTCAATCTATAACATACTACATTGAAATGTTTTAAATAAAAAATATATTGGGGAGTATTTAAAATGATAGAATTAGCAGATGCCATAAAAATTATTGAAGAAAATGTTGTACCAATAAGTAGGGTGAAGAGAGTAAATCTTATAGATGCAGTAAATAAGGTAGTTGCAGAAGATATATATTCAACAATTGATAGCCCTCCATTTGATAGGTCACCATACGATGGTTATGCATATAATGCAAATTCTGAAAATAGAAACTTAAAGGTTATAGGGACTTTATATGCAGGAGAAGTATTTGAAAGTGTATTAAATAAAAATGAAGCAGTGAAGATAATGACTGGTGGTAAAATACCAAGGGGTGCAAACTGTGTAGTAAAAAAAGAAGATGTAACTGTTGTAGATGATATGATAATTTTAAATGTAAAGTTAAAGGAATATGATAATTACATATTCAAGGGTGAGGATATAAAAAAGGGGCAATTGATTATTAATAAAAATCAGAATATAGGGTATGATGGCTTAGGAGTGCTAGCAAGTCTTGGAATATCTACAGTAACAGTGTATGATGATTTAAAAGTCGGAATCTTGAATACAGGAACAGAATTACAAGATATAAACGAGCCTTTAGAGGATGGTAAGATATACGATAGTAATAGATATACATTATATTCGAAACTCATAAAGCTTGGTATACAGGCAGATACAATATGTAATTGTTCTGATGATATATTAGAGTTAGAAAAAATAGTAAAGAATATGTTGAAAAAGGTAGATTTTTTAATTACAACAGGTGGTGTGTCTGTTGGAGATAAGGATTTAATTCCAGATGTATTTAGAAAAATAGGTGCACAAGAGTTATTTTGGAAAATAAACATTAAACCTGGAGGAGCTTGTTATGTAGCTACATTGGGAGAAAAACTACTATTTGGACTTTCTGGAAATCCACATGCAGCAATTGTGGTATTTGATAATGTGGTAGTTCCTGTGATTGAGTATTTGACATATAAGAAAAGGGAGCATTATATAAAAGCTATATTTAAGGGGGAATTTAATAAACTTTCAAATAAGGATAGATTTGTAAGTGGTAAATTATATACAAGTGAAGGTAAATTATATGTAAGGTTAAATGATAAGAAGGATGCTAAAGCTAGATTGTCAGCAACATTGAGAAGTAATTGTATGATAAAAATAAAAAAGGAAGAAACTATAAAAGAAAATCAGTTAGTAGATGTTGTTATTAGATAGTTTTATGAAAGGAAGTAAATTTTATGTATAATATATTGTCAGTTGTATCCTATTCTGGAGTAGGCAAAACTACATTAATTGAAGGTATAATAAAAGAATTAAATAAAGAAGGGTATAATGTTGGGGTTATTAAGCATACATGTCATGATTTTGATATTGATGAAGAGGGTAAAGATACTTACAAACATAGAAAATCTGGTGCTAAAAAGGTATGTATAATATCAGATAAACGAGTGGCATATATTGAAGAACTAAAAGATAATAATCCATTATATGAAATGATTCAGTTGTATAGAGATATGGACTTAATTATTATAGAAGGATATAAAAATTATAGGTTTAGAAGATTGGAGATAACTAGAGAGAATAAATATAAGGATATTTTATCAAATAGGTCTGATTTAATAGGAATTGTTAGTGATATAGAATATGATTTAAATATTAAACAATTTGATTTAAATGACTATAAAAATATATCAAATTACATAGAGTATTGTATAAAAAATGAGATTTTAAGTATAAATGATACTGAAATAAAAAACATATTAAAAGAATAATTTTAAGATACTCTTTTGATATAAAATGGTATAATTATTTATATAAATAAAGATATGAGAAATTTATCAATCGTATTTTGAATTATAAAATATCAAAGAAATCGTAGGAGGAAAAAATATGAAAAAGATATTAGTAGCATGTGGGGCAGGAATTGCGACATCAACAGTAGTTTGTGATAGGGTAGAAAGATTAATTAAAGAAAATAACATACAAGCAGAAGTTATACAATGTAAAATTGCTGAATGTGCAACAAAACAAGAAGGAGCTGACTTAATAGTATCTACTACTATATTGCCAACAACTTATGATATACCTGCGATAAAAGCAACAGCATACATAACAGGTATAAATACAGCTGCCTTAGATAAGAAAATATTGGATGCTCTGAAATAGTTTTGTATTTATAAAAAAATATTTAGTATTAAATATAGAGTTGTGTCTTTGTAAGAATTTATTTATAGAGATATAGCTCTTTTATATTGTTTTAAAGGTAGAGTTAATAATATAAGTATTCAATTTTATGAAAAATATTGATTTATATTGTAAATTTATAAAAGATTTAAAATTGTTGTTATGTTATACTAATTTATGGGTATTTTTTAGAAGTATCAATGGAGGAGGGATTTAATACTTATGATAAAACAATTTATAAAATATTATAAGCCGTATAAGAAAATTTTCACACTAGACCTTATAGCAGCTTTTTTATTTTCCTTATGTGATTTAGTTTATCCTATGATAACTAGAAATATAATGGATGATATTGTTCCAAATAAAAATTTAAGAATGTTAGTAGTTTTTGCAGTAGTACTTATACTTATATTTATAGCAAAAGCAGGGCTTAACTATTTTATGCAGTATTGGGGGCATGTTATAGGTGTAGATATGCAAGCTGATATGAGAAATGAAGTATTTACACATTTGCAGAGACTTCCAAATACGTATTTTGATAATAACAAATCTGGGGTAACTATGTCTAGAATAGTAAATGACCTAATGGATATAACAGAACTTGCACATCATGGGCCTGAAGATTTATTCATTTCTATAGTAATGTTAGTGGGTTCATTCTTTATACTTATAGATATAAATATTCCTCTTACTCTCATAATATTTGCTATATTACCATTTATAATTTGGTTTGCAATAGCTAAAAAAGATAAGATGAATGTTGCTTTTATGAAGAGTAGAGTTACTATAGGTGATGTGAATGCTACCTTAGAAAATAGTATAGCAGGTATGAAAGTAACTAAGTCTTTTTGTACTGAAAAAGAAGAATTAAATAAGTTTGTAAGAAGTAATAAGTTATTTAGAAGAGCAAGACAAGATTCTTATAAAGTAATGGCAGAATATTATTCTGGGATGAACTTATACATGGATATTTTAGAGTGGGTAGTTGTCATAGCTGGTGGTTACTTTACTTATCTTGGAAAAATTACATTGGGTGATTTTGCTGCTTATATATTATATGTAAAAATGTTTATACAGCCTATGAAAAAATTGATAAACTTTACAGAGCAATATCAAAATGGTATGACAGGTTTTAAACGATTCATAGAAATAATGGAACAAGACCATCAAAAAGAAGCTAAAAATCCTGTTGAGCTTGAAAATGTAAAAGGTAATATTGAGATAGAAAATATATCTTTCACATACGAAGATAAGACTCAAGTATTAAATAATTTGAGTTTATCTATAAAAGCTGGCAAGACGATAGCATTAGTTGGACCTTCTGGAGGAGGAAAGACTACATTATGCAATCTATTACCAAGATTTTATGAATTTGATGAGGGTGATATAAAAATTGATGGAAAGAGTATAAAAGATGTTAGTTTAAAATCATTGAGAAAAAATATAGGCATAGTTCAACAAGATGTATTTTTATTTACAGGAACTATAAGAGATAATATTCTTTGTGGGAATCCTAATGCTACAGATGAAGAAATGATAGCAGCAGCCAAAAAGGCGAGAATACATGACTTTGTAGAGACTTTACCAGACGGATATGATACTTATATAGGTGAAAGAGGAGTAAAATTATCAGGTGGACAAAAACAAAGAATATCAATCTCGAGAATCTTTTTAAAGAATCCTCCAATAATAATATTGGATGAGGCTACATCTGCGTTAGACAATGTGACAGAAAGGGAAATTCAAGAGTCTTTAGAAGAATTAAGCAAAGATAGAACAAATTTAGTTGTCGCACATAGATTAACTACTATAAAAAATGCTGATGAAATCATAGTATTGACAGATAAAGGAATTGAAGAAAGAGGTACTCATGAAGAGTTAGTAAACAAAAATGGAGTATATAGTAGATTACACAATAACTAGTGTATAAATTTTATACCATAACTAACATATACACTAAATTTATAAACATAGAATATATTAAGGTTCATAAATCAAATTCATCTTATATTAATGAGTTGTTTTATGAAAAAATGTATTCTATGTTTTATTTTTTGCAAATTACAATTAATTCTATTTATAAGAATGGTGATAAATAGCCATTAATTAGGATAACGTTTTTCTAAAAAGAATAATTTAGAAAGCTAACTTTAATTTATAGAATTTATAGAATTTTATGAAAAAAATCGGATTTTGACTTGAAATGTTTTTCAAAAGTAGTAAAATAATGGATAACTATACATACATTGTATACAAATATATTTATTATGAGGGGGGATTTTGTATGGAGGCAATAACAGCTTTTTGTCTGGTTTTAGTGTCACTGACAATAGGAGATGTAGTTTCAGCAAAAACTAAAGCTTTTGTTCCATCAGTTTTTGTATCAGCAATTATATTTATAGTAGGATTTTGGACTTTTTTCCCAGAAAATATAGTAGATTTAGCCGCTTTAGGAACACCATTAGCCCAATTGGGAATGCTTTTATTAATAACACATATGGGAACTATGATGAGTATTAAGGAATTAGCAGGTCAATGGAAAACAATCGTAATAGCTTTAGCAGGAATAGTAGGTATATGTGTAGGTGCTTTAGCATTAGGTACAGTAGTATTTGGATGGGATACAGCAGTAATAGCTACACCTCCTCTTACTGGAGGACTAGTTGCATCTATAATGATGGCAGATGCTGCTACAGCAAAAGGTCTTGCAAGTTTGGCAGTACTTGCAATTTTAATGTATGTTGCACAAGGATTTGCAGGTTATCCGATTACAGCATTGATGCTTAAAAAAGAAGGAAAAAGACTTTTATCAGATTTTAGAAGTGGAAAAGTAACTGCAAGTAAAGTTGAAGAAAAAACTGAGAATGTACCTGAACAAAAAAGTAGATTTAAGATAATTCCAGATTTACCTGAAAAGTATGATACAACATATATGATAATACTTAGATTAGGATTGGTAGCATGGTTAGCAGTACAATTTACAAATCTTACACATGAAGTTGTATCTAGATATGTTATATGTTTAATATTTGGTGTAATAGCATCAGAACTTGGAATAGTTGATAGAAAACCTCTTAACAAATCTGGTTCATTTGGATGGTTAATGACATCATTGATGGCTTTTATATTTGCAGGTTTAGCAAAGGCTACACCAGCAATGCTTGCTGAAATGGCAGTTCCTCTTGTAGGAATTATAATATTTGGTGTAATAGGTATGGGGATATTCTCTATTATAGCAGGTAAGCTTTTAGGCGAAAGTAAAGAAATGGCTTTTTCAGTTTCACTTACAGCACTTTATGGTTTCCCACCTAACTATATATTAACTGAAGAAGCAGTAAAAGCTTTAGCTGAAACACCAGAAGAAAAAGAATTTTTAATGGATAAGATGCTTCCAAAGATGCTTGTTGGAGGATTCACTACAGTTACAATAGCTTCTGTAGTAATAGCAGGTATATTTGTAAATCTAATCTAATATTTAACTGATAATGATAAAAAATATTTTAAAGAAGAAGAATATGTACTACCTGGAGGTCTGGAATGGATATTAAGGAAATAACAAAGAGTTATAAAGACTATGTGATTAAGCTTAGAAGGGAATTTCATGAAAATCCTGAGAAGAGTATGGAAGAAGTTAGAACATCAAAGAGAATCAAAGAAGAACTTGATAAAATTGGAGTGCCATATGTATCAGCTGGAGGCACAGGTGTAATTGCAACTATAAAAGGAGCTAAGCCAGGAAAGACTGTAGCACTTAGAGGTGATATGGATGCTCTACAAGTTGTCGAATGTACTGATGTAGAATATAAATCGAAAAATGAAGGGCTTATGCATGCTTGTGGTCATGATGGTCATACATCAATGCTTTTAGGAGCAGCGAAAGTACTAAATGATATTAAAGATAGTATTAATGGAACTGTAAAATTATTTTTTCAACCAGGAGAAGAAGTTGGTAAAGGTGCAAGAGCTATGATTAAAGATGGTGCGATGGAAGGTGTAGATAGCGTATTTGGGATACATCTTTGGACTGATGTGGAATCTGGAACTATATCAGTAGAAGAAGGACCAAGAATGGCTTCTGCTGACTTCTTTAAAATCACTGTAAAAGGTAAGGGTGGTCATGGCTCACTTCCTCATCAAGGTGTTGATGCAGTACTTGCAAGTTCAGCAATAGTTATGAATTTACAATCTATGGTTAGTAGAGAAGTAAGTCCTTTAGAGCCATTAGTTGTAAGTGTTGGAGTTTTAAATTCTGGAACTAGATTTAATGTAATAGCAAGTGAAGCTATCTTAGAAGGTACAATAAGACTATTTAATCCAGAACTTAGAAAACAAATTCCTTCAATTCTAGAACGTATAGCAAAATCTACAGCAGGAGCATATAGAGCAGAAGCTGAATTAGAATATGGATATCTAACTCCAGCAGTTATAAATGACAAAGAATGCTCAAAGATAGCAACTGATGCAGCAATTAAGCTATTTGGAGAAGAATGTATAACAATGTTTGAAAAAGTAACAGGAGCAGAAGATTTGGCTGAATTTATGAATATTGCACCTGGTGCGCTAGCCTTTGTAGGAGCTAGAAATGAGTCAAAAGGTGCTTGTTACCCTCACCATCATGGATGTTTTAATATAGATGAGGATGCGTTAGAGATTGGAACTGCTTTATATGTTCAATATGCAGTGGACTTTTTAAATAAATAAATTTAATATACTATAAGGAAAAAGCAGAGACTAAGTTTATATCTCTGCTTTTTTATTGTCTATAATTTTTATAAGGATTGACTATATAAAATATATATGATAGGATAAAAGAAAATGATAATCAATATCAAATAAAAAGAAGGTGATTTATTTGAATAATGTAGTGTTTGCATTTTTGATAACATTATTGGCAGGTTTGTCTACAGGTATAGGTAGTTGTATAGCCTTTTTTGCTAAAAAAACTAACACGAAGTTTCTTTCTATAAGTTTAGGATTTTCTGCTGGTGTTATGATTTATGTGTCTATGATAGAAATTTTTCCTAAAGCACAAGATGCTTTGACAAAGTCTATGGGAGAGAAAATGGGAAGCTGGTCAACTGTAATAGCTTTTTTTGCAGGGATGGCTATCATTGCAATTATTGATAAGTTAATCCCTCAAGAAGAAAATCCACATGAGATAAAGAAGATGGAAAATATAGAGGAACAAAATATCAAAAGAAATAAATCTCTTTTGAGAACAGGTATATTTACAGCAATGGCTATAGCAATTCATAATTTTCCAGAAGGTTTAGCTACATTTATATCAGCTCTTGACGATGTTACGATAGCTATACCAATAGCTATTGCAATTGCTATACACAATATACCAGAAGGTATATCCGTATCTGTACCAGTTTATTATGCTACAGGAGATAAGAAGAAAGCTTTTTATTATTCTTTTTTATCTGGTATGTCTGAACCATTAGGAGCAATTATTGGATATGCACTTCTTAGAAATTTCTTAAATGATATAACTCTTGGAATTGTATTTGCAATTGTAGGGGGAATCATGGTATTTATATCGCTTGATGAACTATTGCCATCAGCTAGGGAGTATGGTGAGCATCATTTATCCATTTATGGTCTAATTGCAGGCATGGGTGTTATGGCTATTAGCTTACTGTTATTTAAATAAGCTTTTAGATGTCTGATTGTAACCTAAAATTAATATCAAAATGATATAATTATTTAAATAGATTTTTTAAGATATTTAAAAATATCATTTTGGAGAGTGAGTATTATGAAAAAGAAAATAAGGTTTAAATTTGACTGGTATAGCTCACCTGATAAGATAGAAAAATGGTTAGAGGATATGGAAATTAAAGGATATAATTTATATAAGATAAATAAACTTGGTGGAATATTTTACTTTTATAAAGGAAGTCCAAGAAAAATAAAATACACTGTTGATTACTACTATGATGCAGAGAATAATTATTTTAATGAACATAAATCAAAAGGTTGGAATCTTGTTTTTAGGAGTATTGGCAGTTTTATGGGGACATCTTCATGGTATGTATGGTCTAAAGAATATGAAGATGTACCTCCTAAACTATATAGCGATTTTGATAAACTAAATAAAGTAAAATCAATTTTGTTTATGAACGTATTTATATTCTTTTTGTTAGTGGTAATCTTTATATATTTATTATATGTTGAAGTAAGTAATCTATCTAGTGGTTATGACGTATCAATAACTGCTATTGTACTACAGATTATGTTATTAGTTTTATATATAGTACAGTTATATAAGAGACTAATGTATTATCTAAGGCTTAAAAAGTTTAAATAAATAGAAGAGGGTACCTTGAAATGATTTTAAAAAAACTTTTAAGGTACTTTCTTTTGTTCATGAATACTGTTTTTTAATACTGTTGATTTTTATTGTGAAATTGATATATAAAATTGAGTATTGATATAAATAATTTGAAAATGTTATTCTAAAGTATCAGATGTGTAAAATCACATCTGAGTAAATTAATTCAAATATTTTAACTGTATTAATTAAAAATCGTGCAAGGAGGAATTTTATGATTAATATAGCAGTTTGTGAAGATGAAAAAGAAGCTCAACTTTTAATAGTAGATTATATTGAGAATATATTAAAAAATATAAGTATAGAATATGAAATAAAAAAATATTTATCTGGAGAAGAGTTACTTGAAAACAACTTAAAAGACATAGATATACTATTTCTTGATATAAAGATGGAAAAACTAAATGGAATGGATACTGCAAGAATGATTAGAAAAATGGGTAGTGAAATGGAAATAATATTTATAACCTCCTTGATAGACTATGTACAAGAAGGATATGAGGTAAGAGCTTATAGATATTTGCTAAAGCCTATAGAATTTGAAGAATTAAAAAAACATATGTTGACCTGTATTAAAGATATAGAAACAAACAAGGATAGTTATATCATAATAAAAGATAAGTCAAACACATATAAGATTTATTTAAATGAAATTAAATATATAGAAGTTCAAAAAAAAGAGATGCTAATACACACTATAAATAAGAATTTTTATATAAGATATAGCTTAAATAAAATAGAAAAAGAATTAAATCTATCTAGATTTATAAGATGCCATAAAAGTTTTATAGTAAATTTAAGCCATGTTGAAAATATAAAGTATAATATTGCAATATTGGAAAGTGGTGAGGAAGTACCTATTAGTAGATATAGATATAAAGAGGTTAAGGAGAAGTTTTTGAGATTTCTTGGTGATACAATATGTTAAATTTCATGACTGAGCTATTATTAATTTTATCTATATTTATAAGATTTACTATAATGAAAGATGTATTAACTTACAAAGAAGAGCATAAAAAAAATGAAAAAATAATATTCTGTATTCTGTTGTTCTTAATTTATACTATGTTTCAAGTAACTAGATTATTGAATGAAGGAAAATATTCTAATAATATAAACTATTTATTTCCTATTGTAGCATTTATTGTATGGGGAGTATATTATAATTATTTTTACAAGATAAGTATTATTAAGTATACTGTTTTCTTTTATTTATTCAGTGTATATTATGAATGTTTAAACGATGTTGTATATAGGGTACTATTTTTTGTGATTACAGGTAATGTCATATCGTCTAAGGAATATTTATTAGCATCTCAACTAGATTATATAAAAATTCATATATATAGTAACTTAATAATGATTCTTATATACATGGTATTTTATTTTTTTAGAAAGTATATAAAATCAATTACTCAGTATAAGAGAAATTATGTATATTTATTATTTGCTTTATTAGCTAATACAACTAATGTATTCACAAATTATATATTAAAGAAATTAGAACGGTTTGGGTCATTATATTCGGAAGGATACTATTTTGATAATTTTGTGAATCCAAAGTTAATAGGAGCTAGTAGTATACTTCTTATACTAGTATTTAAAGAAATAATAAAAGAAAATAGATTAAAATCTCAAAATGAATTAATAAAAAATAAGTTAGAGATGCAATATGCATATTATTTAGCCATTCAAGAATCCCATAGGAAGGTTAGGAAGCTTTACCATGATATAAATAATCATATTTATTGTGTAGAGAATCTCAAAAATAATAGTGAAGAAATAGATGAATATGTGAGTAATTTAAAAGATGAAATTAAATCATTTAAATATATTTATAATACAGGAAATATGATACTAGACATTATAATTAACGAAAAGAGCGAAATATGTGCAAAAAAGGGAATTAAATTTAATTGCTGCATAAATTTTTCAAAAATAAATTTTATGAAGCCCATAGATGTCTCAAGCATTTTTTCTAATATTTTAGATAATGCTATAGAAGCATGTGATAAAATCATGGATGAAAATAGTAATAAATATATCAAAATTAAAGGAACTATAACGAAGTCATTTTTTGTACTTAAATGTGAAAATAGTAAGATAAATTCTATTACTATAAATAGAAGTATATTATTGACAGATAAAATGGATAAATTTATGCATGGAATAGGAATTCAGAGTATTAAATCGTCTTTGCAAAAATATAATGGAGAACTATTATTTGAAAATAATAAGGATAAGTTCATGCTGAATATATACATACCATTGAATCAAGATACTGACAGTTGGGATGATTAAGTTACTAGTTGGACTATACAAATTTTATATTTCAAATCATTAGTATATTAGTTTACTATAAAAATTCATAACAAGATAGAAATAGATTATATATAAATTATTTGTGCTTCCATTTTATGTAAAAGGACAGTATAATATAATTAAAGTATGTTATAACATACAAAAAGATAATAGATATTTATCTAAAGGGGGATTTTAAATGAGTCAAACTAATAGAATAGAAGAATTTAGACAAGAATACATTAATTCTAAGCCTATGATATGTTGTGAAAGGGCTAGAATTTTTACAGAATCGCATAAAAAAACTGAGGGAGAAGCTATATGTATAAGAAGAGCTAAAGCTTTTTTAGAGACATGTAAAGGACTTCCTATAAAAATATTTGAAAATGAATTAATTGTTGGGACAGCAGGTAAGTTTAGAAGAACAGGTATATTGACACCAGAATTTTCTTGGCAATGGGTAGATAAAGAAATGGATACTTTTGACGAAAGAACTCAAGACCCATATGTAATATCAAAAGAACAAATAGAATTTATAAGAAAAGAAATATTCCCATATTGGAAGGGAAAGTCTTTGGAAGAAGTTTTTTTAGCAAGAATCCCAGAAGATACAGCTAAGATATTGGTAGATACAGGTATAATAGACAATGACTCTAAGTGGAGACAGGCAGTTGGTGAGGTAACACCAGATTATCAAGATATACTATTTGTAAAAGGATACAAAGGAATTAAAGAAGATGCAGATAAAAAAATAGCAGAATTAGATATATCAATTTCAGAAAATATTGAAAAAATAGATTTCTACAAGTCTGTTTCTATAGTAGCAGAGGCTATTATGACACTGGCAAATAGATATTCAAATCTTGCAAAAGAAATGAGTGAATCTGAAACAAATGAAAAAAGAAAAGCAGAACTTTTAAAAATAGCAGAAATATGTATGAATGTACCAGCAAATCCTCCAACTAGTTTTTATGAAGCAATACAATTTGTATGGTTTGTACAACTAGGTGGTGTTTTATCAGAAAATCCTCTAGCATTAAATTTAGGTAGATTTGACCAATATATGTATCCATATTATGAAAATGATGTTAAAGAAGGTAAGATAACTGAATCAGAAGCTCAGGAACTAATAGAAGCTCTTTGGATTAAGTTATCAGAATGGGTATGGACTATATCAGCAAATACAGCCAATTATTTTGCAGGATATAATCAATTCCAAAATCTTACTGTTGGTGGCAAAAAGAGAAATGGTACTGATGGAACAAATGCTATTTCGTATATGTGTTTAAAGGCTACAGAAAGTGTAAAAACTCATCAGCCAGGTTTAAGTGTTAGAATAAGCCAAGGAGCACCAGATGATTTCGTTATGGCAGTTGCAAAACTAGTAAAACAAGGTACTGGTTTCCCTGCTATACACAGTGATAGTGCAGGGGCACAAATGTTATTACAAGATGGATATGATGCAGAAGATGCAAGAGACTGGAGTAATTGTGGTTGTGTAGTTCCTCATTTTAGAAAAACAGGGCAATGGACTTCAGCAGTAAATATAAACTTTGCAGCAGCTTTAGAATATGCCATGAATGAAGGTAAAAGCAGATTAACTGGAGAAACAATGGGGTTAGATGCAAAGAGTATCACAGAATTTACTTCTTTTGAAGAACTTAAAGATGAGTTTTTAAAGCAATTAGCATACCTTATCAAAAATTCTGTTATAGGAACTACTGTTGCACAACAAATTCATAAAGAAATGGTACCAAGACCATTTTTGTCTACTTGTGTAGATGGATGTTTAGATAAAGGTACTGATTTAAGTAAAGGTGGAGCAAAATATAATATAGGGCCTGTATTAACTGGTATAGGGCTAGGAGTGGTTTCAAACTCACTAGCAGCCATAAAAAAATTAGTATTTGAAGATAAAGTTACTACACTAGAAGAGTTAACAAAAGCACTAAACAATGATTGGGAAGGTTATGAAGATTTAAGAAAACTTGCACTTGATGTTCCTAAGTATGGAAATGATAATGATTATGTAGATTCATTAGCAATTGAAGTTTCTGATTTTTATTATACAGAAACTAGAAAATATAAAGATATATTTGGTTCAAAATTTAATAGTGCATTTATGGGAATATCAAACTATGTGCCAACTGGAAAAATTGTAGGTGCAACTCCATGTGGAAGAAAAGCAACAAAACCTTTGACAGAAGGTGTTTCTCCATTCGTTGGGACTGACACAACAAGTCCACTAGCAGCTATGAAATCTGCATCAAAAATAAATCATGATGTTCATACTGGTGGAACTCTTTTAAACTTAAGACTGAATCAAGATTTAGTGGAAACAGAAAGAGGACTTAGAAATCTATCATCTATGGTCAAATCATACTTTGCTCTAGGAGGATTCCATGTACAATTTAATACAATATCAAACGATATTCTATTAAAGGCTCAAGAAAATCCAGAAGAATATAAAGATTTACTAGTGAGAGTTGCTGGATATAGCACTCAATTTGTTAATTTATCAAGAGAAATGCAAGATGCTATAATAGCTAGAAATGCACATAGTAAATTTTAATTACGAGGTATATTATGAGTAAAAAAGGCAGAGTTGTAAAAGTGCAACATTTTTCAGTAAATGATGGAGATGGTATAAGAACTACTATATTTTTAGAAGGATGTAAATTAAAGTGTAAGTGGTGTTCTAATCCAGACTCTTGGAGTAATATAGTCAAGTTAGGCGTCATGAAAGATAAATGTATATCTTGTAATAGATGTATAGATGTTTGTCCTCAAAATATAAGCTCACTATTTGATAGAACTCAAATAAATAGTAAGTGTAATTTATGTGGAGAATGTGTCAAGGTATGCCTTAAAGATGCTATTTGTATAATGACTGAAGAAATGACAGTTGAAGAAATTATAAAGGAAGTTGAAAAAGATTTTATATTTTTCTTTGAGTCTAATGGAGGAGTAACTTTTTCTGGAGGAGAGCCAACACTTCAAATTGATTTTTTAAGAGAATTAGTGGATGTATTTTATAATAAAGGTATAAACATAGCAATTGAAACTTGTGGATACTTTGATTGGAATAAAGTGAATGATGTATTTGAGAAAATAGACCATATTTTTGTAGATATAAAATCGATGGATGACAATGTTCACAAGGAATACACAGGAGTAAGTAATAAAATTATATTGGAGAATATATGTAAGCTTTCAAAGCTAAATAAATCTATGGTTATAAGAGTTCCAATTATTTGTGGAGTTAATGATAGTGAAGAAAATATAAGAAATACTGCATTATTTGTAAAACAAAATGTTCCAGAGGGAAAGATGGAATTACTTCCATATCATAAATTTGGAATTGATAAATATAAGGCATTAGGGCTTGAGGATTATATATATGAATTTGATGAAATTTGTAATAATCATATGTTAAAATTAAAAGAGATAGTAGAACTTACAGGAGTAAAAATCATAGAATACAAATAAGCTATCAGGAGGATTTTAACATGGATAATAAATTTCCTAATGTGGGAGAAAATTTAAGGTTATTAAGACAAGAAATGGGCATAAGTTTAGATAAAGCTTCAAAGATGACAGGTGTCAGTAAAGCAATGCTTGGTCAAATTGAGAGAGGGGAATCTAGCCCAACAGTATCTACCTTATGGAAAATTTCATCTGGATTTAAAATAAATTTTACAACACTATTAAGTGAAAACACAAATACTTATGAAGTCATAAAAAAAGAAGAGGTAGAACCTATTATTGAACAGAAAGGGAATATGAAGTTATATCCAATATATCCTTTCAGCCCTCAAAGGAGGTTTGAACTCTTCATAATTGAACTTGAAGAGAATTGTACTCATGTTTCGTCTACACACAGTCATGTTTTAGAAGAGTATGTACTTGTAATAGAAGGAAAACTTGACCTTAATGTTGATGGAAAAACTTATATTTTGGAGTCTGGACATTCTATTAGATTTGATGGAACCTTAGAGCATATATATAAAAATTTAAATAAAGGAAAAACTATATTTCATAATATAGAAGTTTATAGATAATTTTATAGTTATCCTTTTCTAAAATAAATTATAATTTTAGAAAAGGATGACTTGTTTTTATAATATTGGAAAAAATATATATGTATTAATGTTACTGTTTAAAAAAAAACATAAAAGCATTATAATAATATTAACAAAATAGAATAAAGAGGAAGATAATATGATTATAAAGGTTTTATTGACAGTATTAGTATTAGTGGTATTGTATATTCTGTATAAATATGAAACTCAGCATATAGAAACGACAGAATATACTATTTTTAATGAAAAAATTCCAAAAGAGTTTGATGATTTTAAAATAGTTCAAGTAAGTGATTTACATAATAAGGTGTTTGATAAAAAAAATAATAAGGTATTGATAGATAAAATTGATTCCTTAAATCCAGATGCTGTGTTTATAACAGGAGATTTAGTTGATGGAGAAAATAAAAATTTTCAAGTTGCACTAGATTTAATAGACAATCTAGTAGAGAAATATGAAGTATATCATATAATTGGAAATCATGAACAAAAATCTTTGATAAAAAAGTACAAGCATTTATATAAAGACTATTTTAAAAAGTTATATTCAAAAAAAATAATAAACATGGAAAATGAGTCTGTAAGAATAGATAGAGGAGATAGTCATCTTAATTTATATGGTTTAATTATACCATTAGAGTGCTATCCATATTTTTTTGGCAATAATAAAAAGTTAGAATTAAATGACAATTTTATAGAGGATAATTTAGGGAAGATAAATGAAAATGAGTATAATATACTTTTAGCTCATACACCATTTTTCTTTGAAAAATATGCAAAATGGGGAGCAGATTTAATTTTAGCTGGACATGTTCATGGTGGCATAATAAGGATACCTTTTATTGGAGGTGTGTTATCTCCAAATAGAGAATTTTTTCCTAAGTATGACTGGGGTAAATATGAAAAAGATAATAGTACTATGATTTTAAATAAAGGCTTGGGAGGCTCAAAAGTTCTAATTAGACTTAATTGTAAACCAGAAATAGTCAAAATTATATTGAAATCTAATGAATAATAATTTGTATATAAGCATCAATAACATATAGATAAAGTTGATGTTAAATCCAGTTAAACATGTACGATGACCAATTTTGAATAAATGTTGAATTAATAAAAATAAAGTGCTATTTTTAGCATAGAATGTTTAAAATATGGGGGGATAGAAGAATCATGTGTGATATAAGTAGATTTTATGAATCTGTAAGAAATAAATATCCAAAACTAAAAGATGGAACCAGGGTTCATATGTGGCCAAAGGAGAACCTTATAATTGGACCAATTTATGATGAAGCAAATGGATATGAAAAAAGCATAGGAAATGTGGATAGCTTAACTTGGAATCAAATTGTCGTATTGGCAGAATGTGATGGGAAAAACACCACTGAAGATGTAATAAATATATTATCCAACAGATATAGAAATATACTTAATATGAAAGAAAATGTTATAGAATTCTTTAGGTTTTATGAGAACGTATATTTAACTTTTGAAGATGAAGTACAACCATTATCAAGTGTTTTTGAGATAACAGGAAATAAAGTATATCTTACTCCTTTATATTTTACGATAGAGATGGATGGTGACAATAGTACAAGTAAATATTTTTCTGAAATCATAAGTTTATTAAAGTGTATGCATGAAAAGGGTTGTAGATTTATAGAAGTTATTGGGGAAGATATTTTAAAAAATAAAAATATGAGAGAAATATTTCAATATATGCTAGACTATTTTGATTTGATTGTGGTAACTAAGGAGAGCTTTACTATTGATAGAGGATTGATAAAAGAATTAGATGATTATCGTCATAAAGTAATCTGGAAAGTATATTCAAAGAATGATAATGCACATGTTAGATTAAAAGAAGATATAAAAATAACTAGTCTGATAAAAAGAGGGCATACAGTAGTAAGAGAGGATAGGGGAAAAGCAATAAAGATAGAGGATATGAGATTTAAAGATACAAAAGAAAGATTTTCAAAATATGGTGCAGAATGGAGTCATTTGTACATTTCTTCTGATGGTAGTGTAAAATCTTATTCACTTCAAAAAGATAAAAGAATCTATTTAGGTAATATATTTAACAATTCGGTTGAAGAGATTTTCTTAGAGATGCAAGATAAGATTGATAAATTAGAGATTGTGTATCAATAAGTACTAAAAGTATATTTTATAAGAGTTTTATAGACTGTTTATTTAATTTTATGTCAATAATTATAATGAGGTGATATAACTTGTTAAAATTATTGGATAAATTTTTTTATGATTTTTTACTTAAATGCTGGTTATTTATGATGTTATGGATTTTTAGAGAACTTTTTACAAATTTTAAAATGACTAAAAAATTTAAATTTCATAAAATATTTATGTAAAAATCATATAAAATTCATATAGCATATGTATTATATAGAGTATAGAAAGACTAGCTTAAAAACCATAATATAATACCCTATTGTAATGATAACCCTCCCTCACATCCTCAAATAGAGTTATCATTACAAGAATTAATCCATAAATTTTAAATTTATGGTTTTTTTTTATTTAATTTGTTTTATTATATTAGAATATGATTTATTATAGAATATATACTAAGTAATATAGAACACAATAATTAAGTTTATGACATGTTTTTAACTATATTAATAAGGAGGAGTATTTATGAATGTAAATAATCACAAGTGCCCAGAGTGTGGTGAACACAGTAAAAAGTTTGAGATAGTAGAGGAAAATGAGGATTGTGTGACATTTGAATGTTACACTTGTGGAACTATATCTATATTGAAGTATTGTGAGAATTGTAAAGAATTTGTATTTGTAAATATTCCAAATAATGTGGAGACATATGAGTATTGTTGTGGAAAATGCAATAATAAGATTTAATATAATAAATATACGTAATTTCATATATCATTTATACAAATCTCATATAAAATTCACATATAAAATGTATTATATAAATATAGAAAGAACTAGCTTAAAACATAATATAATTACCCTAAATTTATAATGACAACTCTCCCTCACATCCTCAAATTATAGTTGTCATTATAAAATAACTTGGCTGTTTCAAAATGTGAAATCATTTTAGGAACAGCTTATTTTTTGCAAAAATAAAGAAGGCAACGGGAAGCCTTCTTTCGTGTAAAAAAAGTTTAATTTTTTGTTAAGATTTGTTTGTTTATTTTATATTACCTTTATAATATGTGTTTATTTGAAGGTTGGCAATGGATTTTGCGCAACTGGTCATTATTAATGTAAAAGTGGAATATTATTAATAAATAATGATTACAAAATTGTAATTATTATTTGTTAAGTAAATGAGTAAAATATCATATTAATGGGTATATAATTAATAATATACTAGTTTGGGGAGGATAAAATTATGAATTATAAAACAATCATATTAAATAGAAAGTCTGTTAGAGAGTACAAGAACACAGATATTAAAGAGGAATATCTTAGTGACATTAAGAAATACTCAGAATCTTGCAAGAAACTAGTTCCAGAAATAGATGTTGACATAAGAATTATGAATAGAAATGAAGTTTTTGACAATTTAGATAAAGTGGCAGGATATAAGGGAAATATGATAGATGCTCCAAGTTATATTATCATATTATCTGATGTAAAAGATAACTATATTGAAAATTCAGGATACATAGGAGAAAGTATAATCTTTAAAGTGACAGAACTTGGAATAGGCTCTTGTTGGGTTACTTTTGAAGATGGCAAAAAAGTAAGAGAGAAACTTGGAATTGATTCAGATAAAGAAGTAACAGGAATTATAGCAATTGGATATGGCGAAAATGTAAGTAATACTAAAGTACTAAACGCTACAAAGACTGGCGAAAATTATTCAAAATCTGATATGCAAGTTGTATTAGACAATGGTTCTTCTAGACTTGGTGTAGAAGATGTAGTTTACATGGATGAATGGGGAAATGATGCAAGTATAGAAGTATTAGAAGAAAGAGCACTTCTTGAGGCATTCCACTATGCAAGATTAGCACCATCTACACTAAACAGACAGCCATGGAGATTTATAGTTGATGGAGGAGTTGTAGTTTTAGCTGTTAGAAAAGATGGTCATACTAGTCTATATGAAGAAAAAATAGATGTGGGTATTGTTATGCTTTACTTTGCAACAATAATAAGTGCAACTATGTTTGAATTGAAGTGGAATTTAGGTACTCCAGACAAAGATTACAAAGTACCAGAAGATTATAAAATAGTTGGATACTGTAATATATAAGATAATTTAATACTTAATTTAACTACACTTAAATTAATTTTTATAAAAAGTTCAATAACATTCTATAATATAATGTTATTGAACTTTTTTATTGTGTAATACAACTTTTTTATTCATTATAGCTATGAATAAAAAAATACCTGTGAATTTAAATGCTTACAATTTTGTGCATGAATAGAGAGGTATATTATTTTATTAGATTGTATAATTTGCTTGGAGGTAATATCAAATGGAATGGATAAATAAATTAAATCAAGCTATTACTTATATTGAAGATAATCTTGAAAGTGGAGTAGATTATGCAGAAGCAGCAAAAATCGCATGTTGTTCAACCTTTCATTTTCAACGAATGTTTTCATATATTGCAGATGTACCATTATCTGAATATATTAGACGAAGACGTATGACTAAAGCGGCATTTGAACTACAGAATAGTAACATTAAAATTTTAGAATTATCAGAGAAATATGGTTATGATTCACCAACATCTTTTAATAGAGCTTTTCAAAATATACATGGCATTTCTCCGTCAGCAGCTAGGGCAAAGGGAGTTGTTTTAAAAGCATATCCTAAGATGACACTGAGTATTTATGTAAAAGGGAATGTAGAAATGCAATATCGTATTGTAGAAAAGAAAGGATTCCGTATTGTTGGTGTAAAAGAAAGTATGAATATGATTGTAGAAGAGTGTTTTGATAAAGTTCCTAAGTTGTGGGCTAAATCCATAAAAAATGGAACAATTGATAAACTTTCAGAATTGATAAATAACGAGCCTCAAGGATTGCTAGGAGTTAGTGTATGTACTAATGGTAAAGATTTAGATTACTATATTGCTGCTCCAACAGATAAGTCTGTATTAGAAAATACATATGAATACTATATACCATCAGGTACATGGGCAGTATTTGAATGTGTATCTCCAATGCCAAATGCTTTGGCAATACAAGAATTACAAAAAAGAATTATTACTGAATGGTTACCAAGCTCTGGATATGTATATGCTAATTTGCCAGATATTGAACTTTATCCTAATGGTAATGTCAATGCTCCTAATTATACTACAGAAGTTTGGATTCCAATTAGGAAACAACATTAAAGTTAATTAATAACATAATATTTTAAAATTGCAGACTTAAAAAGGTCTGTTAATTTTTTTGAATAGATGGAAAGTAAACTTTACATAAGAGGAAAATAGTTGTATAATTATGGAAAGTAGACTTTACATTAATGAGATATTAAAGGAGAAAAAGGTGAAAAATAGATTAGAAGAAATAAGAAAAAAGAGAGGTATAAGGCAAGAAGAACTAGCATCTGCTTTGCAAGTATCAAGACAAACTATAGGTTCATTAGAAAATGGTAGATATAATCCTTCTATCATATTAGCTTTTAAGATAGCAAGATATTTTGATATGAATATTGAAGAAATATTTATTTATGAGGAGGAGTAAAAATGAAAAAGAGCAGATTATACATTGGAATTGGATATTTTGTTTGTGGAATTCTACTTGTTTTATTGGCTATATTTACAGAGTTTTCATTTGAGGCTTTAATTTGGGGATTATCTGGAGCTGCTTTAGGGCCTGGGGTATGTATGATTTTTCAATATATATATTGGAGTAAGCCAGAAAAGTCTGTAGAATATGAAGAAAAGCTAGAGAATCAAAGAATAGAGATGAATGATGAAAGAAGAATTATGTTACGTGATAAATCTGGACGAATTACTAACCAAATCATGTCTTATATTTTCGTAATTCTTATAGTTATTGTTTCTGTATTGAGAGTATTCTCTGTAATGATAATAAGTAAGTGGGTTTTAATTGTTCTTGGATTGCTTATTTTATTTCAATTTATTTGTGGGGTTGTTGTATATAATAAATTAGATAAAAAGTTATAATACTAAGTATAAAATTATATAAAAGTAAATTAGCTTTAAAGTTTATATTAGGAGATGAATTTATATAATTGTATAAATTCTTAAAGCCACAAGTATTATGTATTGTGGCTTTTTTATATGGAACTCTATATGTTTTAAAGCTAATTACTATAGTATACTTACTTATGAATGACTTTTAGATATTATAAAATAGATTAATCTTCGTATAAATCACCACTATTTTCTTTATTCAGAGTTCCTTCTAATTCAATCATTAGAAATTTTGTAAGTTTTTTAACTACTGGTCTATGTATTGTATTTTGAGGAACAATGATAAATTCTCCTTCTTTAACTTCTGTCAACCCCTCTAAAGTTTCTAAATTAAATTTTCCTTCTATTACATAAAACAATTCGTCTGATTTTTCATGAACATGAAAATCTAGACTTCTGTTTGCTACTTGTACAACACTTAATATGTTATTATTTATTTTTCCTAATTTTTTGTATACATACAGTTGCTCAATATTATTTACTTCTTCAATTATATTAGTTTTTGATAACATTAGAGTCTCCTTTAAATTTTATTTTGTTTGACTTTTACTATACCTGTATGTTAACATCAAATTTATTATTTGTGAAATAGATTGATTTGATTGTATCAATCTAATATTTAGATAATATGGAGGAATAGATATGGAATTAAAACATTTGAATACATTTTTAATACTTAGTAAAATTAAAAATTTTACTAAAACTGCTGAATATTTGAACTATGCACAATCAAATATTACAGTTCATATACAACAATTAGAAAAAGAATTGGATGTACGTCTCTTTGAACGTATAGGAAAAAGTGTAGTATTGACTAGAGAAGGTGAGAAGTTGCTTCCATATGCTGAAAAGATGCTTTTATTATCATCAGATATAGAAAAAATGTATAAAGAGAAAGATAATTATGGGCGTATTGTTATTGGAGCATCAGAATCTATTTGTATTTTTAAGTTACCTGAGATTATAAAAATATATAAAGAGAAATATCCAGATGTTGACCTTTTTATAAAAACTCTAGATTCTTCTGATTTTGTTCCTTTACTTGCAGATAATACTATTGATATAGCATTTATACTTGATTTACCTATAAATGATAAATCTGCTATTTCTGTATTAAAAAATGAGGAGCCTATCTGTGTATTATCAGTTCCAGAAAGTGATTTAGCCTTAAAAGAAAAGGTGTATATTCAGGACTTTCAAAATGTTCCATTTATTTTGACAGGAAAGAGTTGTTGTTATAGAAGTCTGTTTGAAAAAGAGCTGTCTGAATCATCTATAGTACCTAAAATAGTTCTTGAAACTGGAAGTATTCAGGTAATTAAACAAACAGTACTTAGTGGACTTGGATTGTGTATTCTTCCAGAGCTTGCAGTGGAGAAGGAATTAGAAAAACATGAGTTGATTAAGGTTCCATTTAATACCAACTATAATATTTATTCACAATTAATCTACCATAAAGATAAGTGGCTTTCTAAGAATCTTTGTGATTTTATTTCTATAGTTAAAGAAACATACTAGATTATTTTAAAACTATTTAATATATTAATATATTTTGATTAATAAAGTAATTTAAAATTCAATAAGTATCAATATAAAATTATGATGTCAAAAAATAAAAAAGCCCCTAATCTATTGAATAAATAGATTTAGGAGTTTTTAATGGTGCCCGAGGCCGGACTCGAACCGGCACGGAGTATTAGTCCGGTGGATTTTGAGTCCACTGCGTCTACCAATTCCACCACTCGGGCATGTCATGTATATTATTATAGCAAAAAAATATATTGTTTGCAACATATTTAATTTTAATATACTATTATTATTATGGGAATATTAAATAACAGTATATTGGTATATAATATATATGTTAGAAAAATAGATAATTTTTAGGAGTGATATAATTTGGAAAAAAAATTAATTATAATAGATGGAAATTCAATAATAAATAGGGCTTTTTATGCTCTTCCAGAAATGAATAACAAAGAAGGTCTAAAGACCAATGCTATATATGGATTTACAACAATGCTATTTAAAATGATTGATATATATAAACCAACACATATAAGTGTAGCTTTTGACAGGAAAGCACCTACATTTAGACATCTAGAATATAAAGAATATAAGGCTGGAAGAAAGGGAATGCCAGATGAATTGGCAGAGCAATTACAGCCATTAAAAGATCTTTTAGATAAATTTAAAATAAATAGATTAGAAATAGATGGTTATGAAGCAGATGATATTATAGGTACTGTTTCTAAAAAGGCAGAAGAAAATGGATATAAGGTATACATAGTAACTGGAGATAAAGATGCTATTCAGCTTGCTTCAGATAATACAACTACTCTTATAACAAAAAAAGGAGTTGGAGAAGTAGAAGAATACAACTTTAATTCTGTGATTGAAAAGTACGAGATGACTCCAACACAGTTTATAGATTTAAAAGGTCTTATGGGAGATAAGTCAGATAATATACCTGGAGTACCTGGAATAGGTGAAAAAACAGGTATAAAACTTATAAAGGAGTTCTCTAGTATAGAGAACTTAATAGATAATACAGAGAAGCTTAAAGGTAGTGTAAAAAAGAAAATAGAAGAAAATAAAGAACTTGCTATTCAAAGTAAAAGACTAGCAACTATTATAAGAGATGTACCAATAGAAGTAAATTTAGACAGTATGATTTTTGGTGATTACGATAAAGATGAGCTTTTAGATAAATTTAGATATTTTGGATTTACAAGTCTCTTATCAAGATTGGTTGATTTGGTTGATTCAAATGATACAGAGCAAGTAGAAGAAAAAATAGAAATATTAAAATTGAAAGAGATAGACAAATTCATAGATGAAGTGAAGGAAAAAGGACAAGTTATTTTAAAAACTGTTAGAGGACAAGGTAATATACTTGAAAAAAATATAATATATATCTTTATAAGTGTAGATGGAGAAAAAATATATTATATAGATTCAGATGAAATAACAAAATTAGATAGTATACTTTCAAATAACGAAATTAAAAAATATGGATATAATTTAAAAGATGATTATATATCTCTAAAACCATATAATATAAACTTGGAAAATATGTATTTTGATATAACAATAGCTGAGTATTTAATAGATTCAACTTCATCTACTTCATATGATTGTGGTGCAATAGCTATGAAGTACTTATCAAAAAAGGTTAAATCAAAAGAAGAGTTATTAGGCAAAGGAGTTAAATCTAAAAACTATGAGGATTTAGAATTTGAGGATTTAGCTGAGTACATGGGTCAAATAATATGCACAGTAAAAGAAACAGTTCCTATGATGGAAAGAAGTCTAATAGATATGAGTATGGATGGTCTTTTTTATCATGTAGAGATGCCTTTAGTAGAAGTTTTAGGGCATATGGAGTATGAAGGCATAAAAGTAGATAAAAGTATCCTGGATGAATTGAGTGTTGAGTTTAAAGAAATAATAGCTACATTAGAAAAGGAAATCTATGAATTATCTGGAGAGCCATTCAATATAAATTCACCAAAACAACTAGGTGTCATATTATTTGAAAAATTAGAGCTTCCAATAATCAAAAAAACTAAGACTGGATATTCTACTAATGCAGATGTTTTAGAAAAATTAAGGGATAAACATCCAATAATAGATAAGATAACTGAGTATAGACAAATAGTAAAGCTAAACTCTACTTATGTTGAAGGACTTTTAAATATAATAAATCCAGAGAGTAATAGGATTCATTCATCATTTAATCAAACAATAACAACTACAGGAAGAATTTCATCTACAGAACCAAATCTTCAAAATATACCTATAAAAATGGAAATGGGTAGAAAAATAAGAAAAGTGTTCATTGCGGATGATAATTGTAAGTTGGTTGATGCCGATTACTCACAGGTAGAACTTAGAGTTCTTGCACATATGAGCCAAGATGAAAATATGATAGAAGCATTTAAACACAATGAAGACATTCATACTAAGACAGCTTCACAAGTTTTCAATGTTCCTATGGAAAGTGTCACTAGTGAACTGAGAGGTGCAGCTAAAGCAGTAAACTTTGGGATTATATATGGTAAAAGTGATTTTGGATTGGCTGATGATTTAAATATACCTGTACCAAAAGCAAAAGAGTACATTGAAAGTTATTTTGCTAAATACCATAAAATAAAAGAATTTATGGATATGACAATAGAAAAGGCTAGTGAAGATGGATATGCTGTAACAATTTTAAACAGAAGAAGATATATACCAGAAATAAAATCAAGTAATTTTATGGAGAGAAACAGAGGAAAAAGATTTGCGATGAATGCACCAATACAAGGAAGTGCAGCAGATATAATAAAAATTGCAATGATAAATGTTCATAAAAAATTGGAAGATAATAATTTAAAATCAAAACTTATACTACAAGTTCACGATGAATTGATAGTTGAAGCAATTGATGATGAAATAGAGATAGTTAAGAAGATAGTAAAAGAGGAAATGGAAAATGCTGTAAGTATGGATGTTCACTTAGATGTAGATTTAAATGTCGGTAGTTCTTGGTATGAGACAAAGTAGGTGATTTTATGTTGATATTAGGACTTACAGGAGGAATAGGCTGTGGAAAAAGCAGCCTATCAAATATATTCAGAAACCTTAATATTTCTATAGTGGATGCAGATATTATATCTAGAAAAATATTTGAAGATAAGATACTATTAAAAAAAGTATTTGATTGTTTTGGGCAAAATGTAAAAAATGATAATGGAACATTAAATAGAAAAGCTCTTGGAAGAATCGTTTTTAACGATGAAGAAAAGCTTAGAGAGCTAAATAATTTGACTCATCCACGAATAAGAGAAAAAATAATGAGTGAAATAGATGAAGTAAGAAAAAAAGGCGAAAGTATAGTGATTTTGGATGCGGCTATATTGGTAGAAAGTGGATTTCTAGAGATGGTTGACAAGCTATTAGTAGTTACTTGTAAACGAGAAGTGCAAATTAACAGAATAAAGAATAGAGATAATTGTAGTGAACAAGAAGCAATTAGTAGGATAAATTCACAAATGAGTCAGGAAGAAAAATCCAAATATGGTGATTATATAATAGATAATTCGGGAACAATAACTGAATTAGAAAGTAAAGCACACAAATTTATTGAGTACATGAAGGAGAATTGGCGTGAATAGTAAGAAAGTATTGATTCTATCTATTTTTATAATCTTATTTGGAACACTATTAATGGAAAGCAAAGTAATACATAAATTTTTATATCCAAAAAAATATTCAGAATATGTAGAAAAATATTCTAAGGAATTTAATTTAGATGAAAATATAGTTTACAGTGTTATAAAAGCTGAAAGTAAGTTTAATAGTTCTGCTGTTTCAAAAAAAGAAGCAAAGGGTTTAATGCAACTATTAGACATAACTAGGGATTGGGGAGCAGATGAACTAAAGTTAAAAAATGTTGATATCTTTGACCCGGAGACTAATATAAGACTTGGTTGTTGGTACTTAAATAAATTATACAAGGAATTTGGTAAATTAGACTTAGTAATAGCTGCATATAATGGTGGTTCAGGTAATGTGAAAAAGTGGTTAGAAAATAATGAATATAGTAAAGATGGAGAAAATCTACATGACATACCTTTTGAACAAACTTCAAAGTATGTAGAAAAAGTGAAAAATAATTATAAACATTATAATAAGATATATGGCAAGAAAGGAAAAAACTAATGAAGAGAATAAAAGTCTTAACAGTTGTTTTAGCTATAACTCTTATGGTAGTTGGGTGTAGTAATACTAAAACAAAACAAAGTAGTAGTGATTCAAGTTTAAAAAGTCAAAGTTCTATAGATGCTAAGTATATAAACTTAACAATGGTAACTCCCAAAACTATAAATCCTATAACGAATACTGATAAGTCTGTTGGTTATATAATGAATTTAGTTTATGATGGTTTATTTACTATAGATGAGAACTATAATGTAACTCCTCAACTAGTTAAAGAGTATAATATAGCTCAAGATGGAATGAGTATAGATATAAAGTTAAAAGATGCAAAGTGGCATGATGGAAAAGCTGTTACTTCAAATGATGTAAATTATACTATTGGTTTAATTCAAAAAAGTGCAGATAGTCCATACAATGAATTTACTAAAAACATAGCTTCAGTGAATATTAAATCCGACAAAGATTTTACGATAAAATTTAAAGCTAGATATGCTTTCTCTATTGATAGTTTAATTTTTCCAATAGTATCTCAAAATCATTTAGATTCAAAAGATGCAAATGACAAAAATAATAATATGATAGGAAATGGGAAATATAAAATAGAATCATATACAGAAAGAGAAGGAATGATTTTATCTGTAAATAAAGAGTATTATGAAGAAGTTCCAAAGACAATGAAGAATATAAAAGTAGGTATGGTTCCTAATGAAGATGCAAGAACATCTATGGTTATGGCTCTTGATAGTGATATAACTAATGTTACATTGAATGATTTGAGTAAGTTTCAAGAGAAAGAATTTAATATAACAAAATATCAAGGTAGAGATTATGAATGTATAGTATTTAATTATAATAATCCTTTTTTCAAAGATGTTAATTTCAGAAAAGCAATTGCACATTCTATAAATAAAGATAGAATTATTAGTGAAGGATATATGGATGATGCTACTCCAGTTAATTTTCCACTTAATTCAAAATCAAAATACTATGATAGTGAAATGAAAGCTTTAGAATTTAATAAAGATAAAGCAATAGAGTATCTTAATAAAGTAGAATATGCAAATATAAATTCAGTAAATCAAAATGATAATAAAGTAGATAAAAAACAAAAAAAAGTAACTAAAAAGAATACAAAGAAACTTACTCCTGAAGAAGAAGCAAAAGCTAAAAAAGAGGAAGAAGAAAGAGTTAAAAAGGAAGCTGAAGATAAAAAAAATAGAGAAAAAGAAGAAGTAAAGAAAAGACTTTCTGAAATGAATTTAAAAATTATAGTAAATAGAGATAATAGTGAAAGATTAAAAACTGCAAACATAATAAGTGAGAACTTAAAGGCTATAGGAATAAACAATACAATAAATCAGTTATCAGATAAAGACATGGAAAATGCTCTTAATTCTAAAAACTATGATTTAGCATTGGTTGGATGGAAACTATCAAGTATACCAGATGCAAGTAGCATTATAGCAAGTAGTGGATATACTGATGATAGATTAAATGGATATATGTCTACACTTACAAGTTCTACATCTGAAATTGAAACAAAGAAAGCATACAAAGATGTACAGACATATGTAAAAGATAACGCAACATTTATAAGTTTGGCTATCAGAAATAACTATATTGTAAGTAATAGTAGATTAAAAGGTAAAATTACTCCAAATGATTTTGATGTATATGAGGGAATATCTAATCTAGATATAAAATCTAGTGAATCAAATTAAATGATTAATTAGTATTTAAAAAGTCAAAACTATATGATAAAATACCCTTATAGGGTATAAGGAGGTAATTAAATGAAAAAGAAACTATTAGTAGAAGGTATGAGTTGTGGTCATTGTGTAAATCATCTTAAAACTGCATTAACAGAAGATATAGATGGTGTTGAAGTTTTAGATGTAGATTTAGAAAACAAATGTGCATCTGTAGATATGAAAGATGATGTATCAACTGAAAAATTAAAAGAAGTAATTGCAGAATTAGGATTTGAACTAAAAGGAATTGAATAGAAAATAATAAACTAAAAAAAGACCTCTATTGGGGGAGTAATAGAGGTCTAAAAATGGGGGAGATTGAGTATGTTTGATTTTACATTACTATTATCTCCCCTTTTAAATTAATATATACATAAAAAATAAAAAATTTTCGTGATTACTCACATTTCTTAATTATTTTGAATATACTATAAATAGTTAAGGGAGGGAGTATCATGGAATCTAGGGGATATAAAGAGGATTTAAAAAAAATGATACTTGATATGGCCCACAAAGAACTTGAGAGTTATGTATCACAAAAAGGAGCAAAAAAATACTTTGAGGGCAATTTAGATAAGATTATCAATAATAACATAAAAAAATTTAATCAAAGTATTGGTCTTAATAGAGTATATTTAAAAATGTTGAAAAAGTGTGCATATCAAGAAAGTGTAAATTCGATATCAAGAACTATAAAGAAGGAAACTTTATTTAAATCAAAAAAAGAGCTATTTGCTTTTTCAGAGTACTTAAAGCTTGATATTAACAAGAGACTTTCATATAATCAGATTTTAAGAAAAATATCAAGATATATATACTATAATAGAAGTTCATATGCTCAAAAGTATGTTGCTTTTAAAAGAGGAGATGAAGAATATCTTTTAGAACCTGAAAAGATAAAAGATGAATTAATAGCAAGTTATAGGTCAAAAACTAGGGAAGATATGAAGTCTATAGCAAAACTTTTGGATATACAAGTAGAAGATGATTATAATGCTGAAGACATTAGAAAAAAAGTGATAAACTATATTATTAAAGAAAAGATTAAGAATTAAGATTTTAATCTGTTTAGTTAGAATTGAATGAGGTAAGGTAATTATTATAAAAATTTTAAATAGTAAGTTCTATCAATTTACATGATTAAGTATAACTTGATTATAATTCTTCTGTGGATTCGATAGAACTTATTCTTTTTTTGACATATTATCTTAAATAATTTACTACTATTTATGAATTACACAGCATTATTCAAATTTTTAACTTAATGTGATTTAAATAAATTTATAATAATGATATAATATAAAAAAAATAAAAATTGGAGGGTGATTTCAAAATGAAGTTTAATTTTTGCCATAACAATTTCAATGTTACTGACTTAGAAAAAAGTCTGAATTTTTATAATAAAGCTTTAGGGTTGAAAGAAGTAAAGCGTAAAGAGGCAGAAGATGGTAGTTTTATATTAGTTTATTTAGGGGATGGTATTACTAGCCATACATTAGAATTAACTTGGCTTAGAGATTGGGATGGAGTATATAATTTAGGAGATAATGAATTCCATTTGGCTTTAGAAGTTGATGAATTTGATAAGGCAAAAAAACTTCATAAAGATTTGGACTGTATATGTTTCGAAAATGAAAATATGGGAATTTATTTTATAGCAGACCCAGATAATTATTGGATTGAAATACTTCCTAAAAATTATTAATTTTAAGGAAATATTTATAATTTCTTTACAATTAATTATATTATAAGTTATCATTAAATTATAGGTACTAAAAATGGATAATAATGTTATGACTTTATGTTTATAAAAATTTGTTGGGGGGAGTGATAGTAGTGAAGAAAGCTATAGCAGCTTTAGGAATTGGAGCAGTAGCAGTATCAGTTAGTTCCATAAATGCAAGTGCTCTTGAAAAAGGAGTAGTAACGGCAAGCGCTTTGAATATAAGAAGTGGGCCAAGTGCTGACTGTGACAAAGTAGCAAAATTATACAAAGGAAAGGCTGTAGAGATTTTAGAAAAATCTAATGGATGGTATAAGGTAAGGATATCAAATTCTGTTGTTGGATGGGGAAGTGCAAAATACATATCGACTAGTGGTTCATCTGAAAGTACATCAAACCAAAGCAATTCAACTTCAAGTGGTACAACTATAAGTGGAAATGGCAAGGTTAATGTAAGTTCGAGATTGAATATAAGAAGTGGCGCAGGTACTAACTATTCATTAGTTGGTAAGGCAAATAATGGAGATGTAGTAAAATTATTAGAACAAAGTAATGGATGGTATAAAATAAAATTATCAAATGGAGTTACTGGATGGGCTAGTAGCCAATATATCTCAAAAACGTCAGAAGATGTTGGAACAAACAATTCTAATTCAAACAGTTCTAATTCAAATAGTACTAATAATTCTGATAAAAAGCCATCTAGTGAAGAATCAATAGAAGGTAAAAATGGTAAAGTTACATCTACTGTAAGTTTAAATGTAAGAAGTGGACCTGGGACAAGCTATTCTATAATAGGAAAATTAAATGCTGGAGATATTGTTGAATTAAAAGCTAAGAGTAGTGGATGGTATAAAGTAAAGTTATCAAATGGGACAACTGGATGGGTAAGTGCTAGTTATATTTCTGAGACTAGTGAAGGTGCAAAAGAAAATCCTAGTTCATCATCTAATCAGAATTCTCAGTCTAACAGTAATTCTAATTCGTCATTTAATGGAAATTCAGATAAATCTACAGCAAAAGGTTCAACAATAGTAGACTTTGCATATACTCTTATTGGAATTCCATATCAATGGGGAGCATCAGGCCCTGATAAATTTGACTGCTCTGGATTTACACAGTATGTTTTCAAAAATTCTGTAGGTGTTTCTATTCCAAGGGTTTCTAGAGAGCAAGCTAAGTCTGGAAGCGCAGTTTCTATGGGAAATTATGCTCCAGGAGATTTAGTTTACTTTGATACTGATGGAGATGGAGCAACTAATCATGTAGGTATATATGTAGGTAATAGTAAGTTTATCCATTGTAGTGGTACTCAGACCAATCCTAATAAGGTAAAAGTTGATAATTTAACTAGTTCATATTGGTCCAAAGTATTACTTGGAGCAAGAAGACTAGCTTAACGAATATAATGTCTTATTAAAAAATTAGAATAAATAATTATTTCTATTCATAAATTGTGACTCTTAAAAATATACTTTATTAATAATATAATTTTGGGGGGGACAAACTAATGAATAGAAGAAAAACGATATACAGAGGATTTAATAATAATAGACATAAAATTGATTTACGTAAGTATGTTATAACTATTGCTTGCTTGTGTCTGATTGGCTATTATTCTTATACAAAAATAAAAGATAGCAAGGTACTTGAATATGTATCAGCTAAAATACCATTTCTAAATCATTCATCAGATATAACTTATAAAGATATATCTGATGAATTAAATTCAATAAAAAACGGAAAGAAATCTAAATCACAAACCAATTCAGAAGGTAAAGAAGAAACTAATCCAGAAAAAACAGTAAATAATACTAAAGAAGCAGAAGAAGTAAAATTAGCTACTATAGAGGGATGGGACATGTATACTATTCAAGTTGCAGCAATAGATAATAATGATGACTTGAAAAAAATACAGACATCATTAGTCAGCAGTGATATACCTTTTTCAGTTATGGAGAAGGATGGTGTAAAAAAAATACAGACATATTCTTCATTTGATGAAAATGAGGTCAGAAAGCACATAAACAATGTAAGAAAGGTATTTCCAGATGCATTTTTGTCACACCTAGATGCACCTATGTTATCTCTAGAATACACAAGTAATTACGCTTATATAGAGAGTATATCTAATGAATTAAATAAATTAATAACAAACTTTAAAGAAGAATCAAGTTTTTGGTCAAATGATGAAAATAATGTGGATATGAAAAAATATAATACTATTTTGACAAATAGAAAGGCAATATCACAAAATATATCAAAAGAAGCTGAAAAGATTGACTATTCTGAAATGCGTTTATTTAAAGATAATTTGATTGATTATGTAAAGAATGTAAATGAAAAAATTGATACAGCTTCAAAAGCTGCAAATGAAGAAAAATATAGTGTGAGTAAAAGTCTACTTTTATCATCTATGCAAGAGTACTCTCTGTTTATAAATTCTATAAAATAAAATACAGAAAATTTAGATTTTAGAAAGCTATATGAAAAGGATTGTTTAATTAAGCAATCCTTTTCCTCATTTTGACTTAATATAAAGGTATTGATTTATAAAATAAATTATAAAAATAGGGATATTTTTTTAACAATTGTTAAGATTTTTTAATATATATAGTATACTTATAGAAGGCAGAAAAAATGTTTTTTTATAGATAAGGGGGTAAAACAATGAAACTCTTAACTTTTAAGGGAGGGATACATCCTCCATATAGAAAAGAGTACTCTAACACAAAGGCACTTGAAAAAGCTCAAGCTCCAAAGATAGTTTACATTCCTCTTCAGCAACATATAGGGGCACCAGCTAAACCTATCGTTGAAGTTGGTGATGAAGTAAAGTTTGGGCAAAAAATAGGTGAGCAACAAGGTTTCGTTTCATGTAACGTTCACTCTTCAGTATCAGGAAAAGTTATTGCTATTGAACAACATGAAGTACCAGGTGGTTCAGCTCAATGTGTAGTTATCGAAAACGACTTTAAGGAAGAATTACATGAAAGTGTTCAACCAAAAGGTCAGTTAGAGGATTTGAGTAAAGAAGATATAGTAGGTATTATAAAAGAGGCAGGAATAGTAGGTATGGGTGGAGCTACATTCCCTAACCATGTAAAAGTATCTCCTCCACCAGATAGTAAAGCAGAAGTAGTTATATTAAATGGAGCAGAGTGTGAACCATATTTAACTGCAGACCACAGATTAATGCTTGAAAATCCAGAAGATGTTGTGTTTGGTTTAAGAGCTTTAATGAAGGTATTAGATGTTAAAAAAGGATTTATAGGAATTGAAACAAATAAACCAGATGCTATAGAAGCAATCCAAAATGTAGCTAAAGATTATAGTGAAATCGAAGTTGTTGGTCTTCAAGTGAAATATCCACAAGGAGCAGAAAAACAACTTATTTATGCGTGTACAGGTAAAGAAGTTCCATCTGGTGGATTACCAATAGCAGCAGGGGCAGTTGTTGACAACGTTGCCACAGCAGCTCAAATAGCTAAATCTATTAAAACAGGTATGCCTTTGGTAGAAAGAATTACTACAATAACAGGTAGTTGTATCAAAGAACCTAAAAACCTAATAACAAAAGTTGGGACATTGGTTTCAGAAATAATAGAACAATGTGGTGGATTTAAAGACGATAAGAAGGTTGGTAAAGTTATAATGGGTGGACCTATGATGGGGATAGCTCAATATACTACTGAAATAGCAACTAATAAAGGTTCTTCAGGAATTTTATGTTTGGATGAGGAAGAATCACGTACTCCAGATATTCAAAACTGTTTAAGATGTGGAAGATGTACAGATGTATGTCCATCATTCTTACAACCACTTTATATAAGTGCATATTCTTTAAAAGATGATTATGACACAGCTGAATATCATAGAGCAATGGATTGTATAGAATGTGGGTCTTGTTCATTTATTTGTCCAGCAAGAAGACCATTACTTCAATCTATAAGATCAGCAAAGAGAGAAATAGGAGCAAAGAGAAGAAAGCAAGCTGCTCAGAAATAAAGAAAGTTAAGGGGGAAAAACGATGGAAAATAAGTTGATAGTATCATCTTCTCCTCATGTGAGAAGTAATGAAGATACTTCATATATAATGAAACAAGTTATTATAGCACTCCTTCCAGCAGCAGTAGCAGGAGTATACTTCTTTAGACTTAATGCTTTGAGTGCTATGTTTTTTTGTATACTTGGTACAGTAGGTACTGAATTTTTATATCAAAAATTTATGAAGCAAAAAAGTACTATAGGAGATTTTTCAGCTGTTGTAACAGGATTATTATTGGCATTTAACGTACCTGCATCACTTCCTTGGTGGATGTGTCTAGTAGGAGGAATATTTGCAATATTAGTAGTTAAAATGGTATTTGGTGGAATTGGATGTAACTTTGTCAATCCAGCACTTGCTGCAAGAGCATTTTTATTAGCATCATTCCCAGTTGCAATGACTGCTTGGACTCAACCAGGTGTTAACTGGATAGGTAAAAACTTAGATGCAGTTAGTACAGCAACTCCATTGAGCTTTTTGAAAAATGGAGCAGCAGGATTAGCAGACCTTTCTAGCAATGGAATTAGTCTCGCTGATATGATGATTGGTAATATTGGTGGATGTATAGGTGAAACATCAGCAATATTATTATTATTAGGTGGAGTATACCTAATGTATAAAGGCATAATAAATTATGTTATACCAGTATTTTACATAGCAACTGTATTTATATTAACATTCCTTTTAGGTGGATTTAATATAAATTTCGCAATATATCAATTGTTTGCTGGAGGTCTTATGTTAGGTGGATTCTTCATGCTTACGGATTATACAACTTCGCCTATGACTAAGAAAGGTCAAATAATATACGCTGTATTAGCTGGTCTTATAACAACTGTTATAAGAATGTATGGTGGATATCCAGAAGGTGTATCTTACTCAATACTACTAGTAAACTGTCTTGCTCCACTTATAGATAAGTTTGTTAGAAATAGAGTGTTTGGGGAGGTGGCTAAATAATGAATAGTATTGTAAGACTAGGTGGAACTTTACTTGCTATAAGTGCTATAGCCGCATTAGCACTTGGAGCTACAAATCAAGTTACAGCTCCAGTAATAGAACAAAGAAATATACAAGCAAATAATGAACTTAGAAAGGCAGTACTTCCAGAAGCAAAAGAGTTCAAAGAAATGAAAGAAAGTACTTATAAAAACCTTGGAGATGGACTTATAGCTGAGGTATATGAAGGTCTTGATGGTTCTGAAGTAGTGGGATATACTTTAAAAGCTAAACCAAGTGGTTATGGTGGAGAAATTGAAGTTATGGTAGGTATATCATCTGAAGGTCAAGTTACAGGTGTTGATATTGGGAATATGACAGAGACAGCAGGACTTGGAGCAAAAGCTAAAGATGATGCGTTTAAAGGTCAATACAAAGGAAAAACTGCTGAACCTCTTGAAGTAGCAAAAGGTAGTACAACAGCAGACAATCAAATACTAGCAATATCAGGTGCAACTATTACGTCTACAGCAGTTACTACAGGAGTAAATGCGGCTATAGATGTTTTCAATAGTGCTCTTAATAAATAAGGAGGGTTAATTATGAATTTAGCTAAAGTATTTAAAAATGGGCTAATAGATGAGAACCCAACATTTGTGCAAGTTATAGGTATGTGTCCAACACTAGCCGTTACAACTTCAGCAATAAATGGAATCGGTATGGGTCTTTCAACAGCAGCAGTTTTAATATGTGCAAATTTAGTTATATCATTACTAAGAAAAATCACACCAGATAAGATAAGAATACCTATATTTGTAGTAATTATAGCTACATTTGTTACAATAGTAGGAATGGTTTTAAAAGCATATGTTCCTGCTCTTGATAAGGCTCTTGGTATATATATACCATTAATAGTTGTTAACTGTTTAATACTAGCTCGTGCAGAAAGTTTTGCTTTTAAAACTGGTCCACTAGCTTCAATTGTTGATGGTGTGGGTCAAGGTCTTGGATTTACTGTTGCTCTTACAATAATAGGTGCAGTAAGAGAATTACTTGGAAATGGTAGTTTATTTGGATTGACTCTATTTGGAGCATCTTTCCAACCAGTATTAATATTTATATTACCACCAGGTGCATTCTTAACATTAGGATTCTTATTTGCAGGATTTAATAAATTAAGAAGTAAAAAAGCGTAGTGGAGGTGTAATAAATGAATTTAATACTTTTATTTTTAAGTATCGTTCTTGTTAATAACGTTATAACATCTCAGTTCTTAGGTATATGTCCTTTCTTAGGAGTTTCTAAGAAAGTTGATACAGCAGTGGGGATGGGAGTTGCAGTTACATTCGTTTTAACTTTAGCTTCAATTATAACTTATTTTATACAGATTTTATTAGTGAAAACTGGAACTGAATTTTTACAAACAATAGCTTTCATATTAGTTATAGCTTCTATAGTTCAGTTCGTTGAAATGGTAATTCAAAAGATGAGTCCATCTTTATATCAAGCATTAGGAGTTTATTTACCTCTTATAACTACAAACTGTGCAGTTCTTGGTATAGCTCTAGTTAATGTTCAAAAAAGTTATAACTTAGTAGAAACAATAATAAACGGATTTGGAGCTGGAGCTGGATTTACTTTAGCAATAGTAATATTCGCAGGTATAAGAGAAAGACTAGAATTAGCTGATATACCAGAAGCGTTTAAAGGTTTCCCTATAACACTTATATCAGCAAGTTTAATGTCAATAGCTTTCTTAGGATTTACAGGACTTATAAAGCTATAAAAAAGAGGGGTGAAAATAGTGATACTTACAGCTGTATTAGTTTTAGGAGTTATGGGCTTAATCTTCGGGATAGTGCTAGATTTCGCATCTAAAAAGTTTGCTGTAGAAGTGGACGAGAGAGTGGAAGCTATACTAGGAGTACTTCCAGGAGCTAACTGTGGTGGTTGTGGATTTCCAGGTTGTGGAGGTCTTGCAAGTGCAATAGTTGAAGGAAAAGCACCAGTTAATGGTTGCCCTGTAGGTGGAGCAGATGTTGGTGCAAAAGTAGGAGAAATAATGGGAGTAAGTGCTGAAGCAGGTGAAAAACAAGTAGCAAAAGTTATTTGTAAAGGAACTTGCTCAAGTGCAAAAGATAAATATGAGTACGAAGGAATATCAGATTGTAGAGCAGCAAATGTTTTAAATTCAGGAGCTAAAATGTGTAAATTTGGATGTTTAGGTCTTGGAACATGTAAGGCTGCTTGTAAATTTGATGCTATCTCTATAGTTGATGGAGTAGCAGTAATAGATGAAGAGAAATGTGTAAATTGTGGAAAATGTAAAGAAGTTTGCCCTAAGGGTATAATAATCACAAAGCCAGAAAGCCAAGAAGTAGTTGTAGAATGTAACAGCAAGGAATTTGGTAAAGCTGTTAAGGAAAAATGTACTGCTGGATGTATTGGTTGTGGAATGTGTGTGAAAGCTTGTAAATTTGATGCTATAGTATTTGAAAATAAAATAGCTAAGATAGACCCTAGCAAGTGTGTAGGCTGTATGGAATGTGTAGCAAAATGCCCTACAAAAGTAATATCAGGTGATATAACTAAGAAAAAGAAAGTTACTATTGACCAAGAACTTTGTGTTGGATGTACAGTATGCAAAAAACAATGTAAGTTTGATGCAATAGAAGGAGAATTAAAAGAAAAACATAAGGTAGATGCTGATAAATGTGTAGGATGCCATTTATGTATGGAAAAATGTCCAAAGAAAGCTATTAAAATTTTGTAATATGGACAAAATAAGGATATGGAATAATTTCCATATCTCTAATGAGTACATAAAACAGAGGTATGGAATAATTTCCATACCTCTATTTTATGTATATTTATTCTATTGGTAATAAATATAACAATAGTGTAACAAAAAAGGTTCGACATTTCTGTTGAATTTTTTACAATATAGTGATAGACTAAATAGGTACAAATTACGTACAAACGAGGTGAATAAATGAATATAATCTTGGCATCAGCCTCTCCAAGAAGGAAAGAAATTCTAGAGAATACAAATGTAATATTTGATATAATTAAAAGTGAAATTGATGAGATTATATTGGAAGGCGAAGCACCAAAACATTTAGTTATGAGATTGGCTTTTGAAAAAAGCATGTCTGTAGCATCTGAACATAATGAAGATGTTGTTATTGGAGCTGATACAGTTGTTGTTTTAGACAATGCTATTTTAGGAAAACCTAAAGATGAGTCTTGTGCAAGAGATATGCTAAAAAGACTATCTGGAAGAGAGCATCAAGTCATAACAGGTATTAGCTTAATAAACTTGTGCGAAGATAAGAAAGTAATTGATTATGTAATCAGCAATGTGAAATTTAAAACGTTATCAGAACAGGATATTGAGGATTATCTGAGAACTAAAGAGTCATTTGACAAAGCAGGAGCTTATGGCATACAAGGCTATGGGGCTTTGCTAGTTGAAGAAATTAAAGGAGACTATTTTAATATAGTTGGTCTTCCGATTTCAAAGTTAGGTGACTTATTAAAAAAACATTTTAATATAAATCTTTTTTATGGAGTGTGATTTATCTGAAAAGGTCATTTAATTCAACCATTAAGGTAAAAGAAATGGCACCAGAGGAAAGACCCAGAGAAAAGATGCTTGCTGAAGGAGTAAAGAGCTTATCAAATACTGAATTGTTGGCTATACTTTTAAGAACTGGCAATAAAAACAAAAATGCTATTGAGTTAGCCAACTATATAATAAATAGAGATATTCAGGGTATTAGACATTTAGAAGATATGACAATAGAGGAGCTGTGTAATATAGATGGAATTGGGTTATCAAAATCAACTCAAATTAAAGCAGCTTTAGAACTAGGCTCTAGAATAGCCAGTTTTAAACCTATGAAGTATAAAATAAAAAATCCTTGGGATATACATAAATATTATATGGACAGCCTGAGGTATTTAAAAAAAGAGGTTTTTAAAGCGGTTCTTTTAAACACAAAAAATGAGATAATATCTGATGTAGATATATCTGTAGGGACTTTAAGTTCGTCATTAGTCCATCCTAGAGAGGTTTTTAAAGAAGCTATAAGGAGAAGTGCAAGTAAAATAATAGTAATGCATAATCACCCTTCAGGAAGTGTGGAACCATCAAGCGAAGATAAGAATATCACATCAAGACTTGTTAAATGTGGAGAAATAATTGGAATAGAAATAATTGACCATATAATTATTGGAGATGGATTATACTTTAGCTTTAAAGAAAATATGATAATTTGACTTTATATGTGATAAAATAGTAGGAGAATGTTTTTAACATGATTCTTAATAGTAGGAAGGAGTAAAATCATGGCTAAGGAAAAAAAGAAAGAGAAAAAAGGTTTTTTTAGTTTTAATAAGATGACAAAGGATATGGGAATAGATTTAGGGACTGCAAATACATTAGTTTACATAAAAGGACAAGGTATTGTTGTTAGAGAACCATCAGTTGTCGCAATAAGAGATGACAGTAAGGAAGTTTTAGCAGTAGGTGAAGAAGCTAAAAAAATGATAGGTAGAACACCAGGAAATATAGTAGCTATAAGACCAATGAAAGATGGTGTAATAGCAGATTTTGATATAACTCAATCAATGATTAGTTATTTCATACAAAAAGCAGCTGACAAAAAAGGTGTTGTAAGTCCAAGAATAGCTATATGTGTTCCTTTTGGAGTTACAGAAGTAGAAAAGAGAGCTATAGAAGAAGCTGCAAGACAAGCAGGAGCTAAAGATGCATTCCTTATAGAAGAGCCAATGGCAGCAGCTATAGGAGCAGGATTAAAAGTTGAAGAACCAGAAGGTAATATGGTAGTTGATATTGGTGGAGGTACTTCAGAAATAGCTGTAATATCTTTAGGAGGAATCGTTACTGCTAAATCTATAAGAATTGGTGGAGACGAGTTTGATGAGTCTATAGTTGCCTATGTAAAAAAAGAATACAATCTTATGATAGGTGAGAGAACTGCTGAAAATGTTAAGATTAACATAGGTTCTACATTTAAAGATGATGAAGAAATAAACATGCAAATAAGAGGTAGAGATTTAATTTCAGGGCTACCTAAGACAATAGAAATCTGTTCTACAGAAGTTAGAGAAGCTTTAAAAGAACCTGTAAGTTCAATAGTAGATGCTATAAAATCTACACTAGAAAAAACTCCACCAGAATTAGCATCAGATATAATGGAAAACGGAATAATGCTAACAGGAGGAGGAGCTTTGCTTAGAGGTCTTGATAAACTTATCACACAAGAAACTGGAATGTCTGTGCAAATAGCAGAAACACCTCTTGATTGTGTTGCACTTGGAACAGGAAAATCTGTTGAAGACCAAGAAATCTTTGAAAAAGTATTAATGATGAATGCTAAAAATTAGAAGTTGGTGATGGCCTTGAGATTTGACAAGAATAAAAATGAGAAAAAAAGGATTAATGTTAAAGTGATAGCAACGGGCGTAGTTGCTATCACTTTAATTGGAATTGTGGGTATATCAATTGGTAAGTTTTCTAGTGGTAGCCCAGTAAATTTAGGAGTAGCATCAGATGCTATTACAAGTGTAGGAAAAGGAATAAATGATGGATTTTCTTTTATCAAAAATGGATTTAAAGACATATCAAATTTTAAAGAAAATTCTAAAAAGGTAAAAAATTTAGAAGCAGAAAATGAAAAACTTAAAAAGAATATGATAGCTTTAAATGCAAAATTAGATAAAACAGAATCATTAGAAGAGTTAAAAAAGACACTTAACTTTGTAGAAGAAAAATATAAAGCAACAAGTATTTCTACAAGTGTTGTCAGTAAAAATGATGGAAACTGGTATGAGAGTTTTGTCATAGGTGCAGGAAAAAATTCAGGTGTAAAAAAAGAAAGTATAGTTATGAATGGTAGTGGATTAGTCGGTGTAGTTTATGAAGTTTCAAACAATTATAGCAAGGCAATTTCACTATTGGATTCTAAGGCATCTGTAAGTTTTAAACTAGCAAAGGATGCTAATGCCAAAGGAACAATTACTCAAAACACTACTTTAGATAATAAAGATAGTTATAATAGTAAAGGATATTTACAAGGTTATATGTTTGACTCATCATACAATGTGATTCAAGGAGACATAATAACAACATCAGGTCTTGGATTCTTCCCAGAGGGGATACCAATCGGTGAAGTTGAAAAAGTAGTTGATGATAAAGATAAGTCACTAAAATATGTAGTTGTAAAACCTTATGTTGATTTTAAGAATATAGATGACGTTGTAGTCATAGAACCAAGAAATATAGGATAAAGGGGATAAAAACAATGAAAAAAGTTTTACTTTGTCTGTTGGGGATTGTGCTTATGACTATAGAAAATAGTATAACAAATTATATAGATATTTTTGGCATAAGCTTTAATCTAGTTCTTATATATGTGACTATAATCTCTCTTTATTTAGATGAACTAGAGGGTGGAATTATAGCGGCTATAATAGGGCTTATTAAAGACATAACCGTTGGTGGAATTTTTGGTGTAAATGCGTTAGTTTTGTTTGTTATTGCATATGCAATCGGACACATGAGAGACCAGCTATATAAAGGTAGCTATATTATTACTTTCGTTTTGATTTTTATAGGAAGTTTAATTGATTCAATTGTCAATATAGGTACATCTAGTATAATCTATCAAAGCTATAGCATATCAACACTTTTTATAAAAGGTCTACTAGTAGCACCAATAGTGAATAGTTTAATTGGTTTAGTAATATATCGCTTATCTAAAAGAGCAGTTTTAAAACTTAAAGAAGATTAGTTGGTGAGTTCATGGAAGAAAATAAACAAGTTGATAGACTAAAAATAATTAAAATAGTCATAAGTGTGGTGTTTTTAGCTATTTTAGTAAAAATAATCTACATGACTACATTCAAATATGAATATTACAATGAGTTAGCTGAAAATAAAACATATAAGAAGTTGGCAATAGAAGCTCCAAGAGGAGAAATAAAAGATAGATATGGAAGATTGTTAGCAGGAAATAAAAACTTATTTACTGTTCAGGTTTCAGGTAACGATATTAATAAAAAAGATGCAAATAAGCGTTCAAGAGCAAATGAAATATCATTAAAGCTTATAAATTTGCTTGAAAAAAATGGTGAAGAATATGTAGATGAGTTTCCGATATACGTAGAGAATGGAAAATACTATTATACATATGACAGAGATATTAGAGAGTATAAATCAGAAAATGGTATTCCAAACGATTATAATGCTAAAGAAAGTTTTTATTACTTAGTAGATAAACTTATATCAGCCGGAATATTGTCTCAAGAAGATAAAAGATTGGATGCAACAAAATTACAGGCAAAACTGAATGAAAATGGATATTATCCACCTATTTTAGTTAGTAAATGGATGTTTACAGCAGAAAGAGATAAGAGAGATTGGCTGGCTAGTTATAAGATAAAAGAGACCAAGCTGAATGCTAAAGAAGCGTTTGAAAAAGTAAGAAATAGTGAGGCATTAGATATTGATAAAAGCCTAAGCGATGAAGATGCTAGAAAAATAATGATTGTAAGAGATTTGATAAAATCAAAAGGATATTCTCAGTATAATCCAGTAACCATTGCAAAAGATGTAGGAGAAACTACAATTGCACAAATTGAAGAGCGTGCTATGGACCTTGTTGGTGTTTCAATAGCAGTCGAACCAGTAAGATATTATCCTAATGGAACTTTAGGTTCACATATGTTAGGATATGTAGGGAAAATGCCATCAACTCAAATAGAATCATATCTTCAAAAAGGTTATGAAACTGGAGATATGGTAGGTCTTGCAGGAGTAGAGAAAAGTAATGAAAGCAGGCTAAGAGGAACTGATGGTTATAAAATGGTTAAGGTTGATGCATTAGGAAGAATAAGTAAAGAAATTGAATCTAAAAAGCCTAAATCAGGAGATACTGTATATCTTACTTTGGACAAAGATTTGCAAGAAGTCTCAGATAATGCATTAAAACAGATAATAGAAGTTGCTTCTAAAGGTGGTACTTTTAAAAGTAAATTTGGTGATAAACCAATTAGTGCATATGCAGGAAAAGCACAATCAGCAGCCCTTATAGCTATTGATGTAAAAAATGGAGAAGTACTAGCTTCTTCAAGCTATCCTAATTATGACCCAAATAAATTTGCAAAAGGTATTTCTACAGAAGATTATAAAGCGCTTCAGCCAAAGAATCCAAATGACTTACTAGCAGGAAGTCCGCTTTTAAACTTGGTTACACAAGGGGAATTCCAGCCAGGTTCTTCATTTAAGATGGTAACCTCAATGGCAGCTTTAGAAAATGGCTTAAATCCAAACTTTACAATAAATGACCCTGGTGTTATCATGCTAGGTAAAAAATCTTTTGGTGACTATGTATGGAACCATGGTAGAGGAAATCATGGTATGACAAACTTGTATAAAGCAATACAAGAGTCTTGTAATATATATATGGCAACTATTGGTACAGGTAAAACATGGCCAGATGGAAAAAGCATTGGTATAGACATGAATGCCAATAAAATTCTTGAATATGCAAAATTATTTGGACTTGACCAAAATACTGGACTTCAAGATGAAGTAGAAGAAAGAGCAGGTAAAGTACCTAGCACAGAGGATAAGCTGAAATCAACACAAGCTCTGTTAAAGTCAAATTTAGAAAGAGAAATGGCAAATGATTTTGTTGATATAACTAGAGATAAAAATCCTAAAGAATATGAAAAAAGAATCAATGAGATTGTAAGCTGGGCAGCAGAAAAGAAAACTCCTGGTAGAGTAGAAACAATGAATAGACTAAAAAAATTGGATGTTAAAGAAGATAGAATTGAAGAAGTAGCAGATTTAGCAGTATTTAGTTATTTTAACTTTGCAAAATGGAGTACTGCAGATACATTCAACTTAGCGATAGGACAAGGTGAGAATGCCTATACACCAGCTCAGATATCAAGATACGTGGCTGCCATAGCAAATGGAGGTAACTTAGTAGAATTATCTGTAGTTGATAGAGCTGTTTCAAGTGATTATTCATCAGTGAAAATCAATGACCAGAAGAAGGTAGAAAAAATACCTTTTAAAAATCCTGATAACTTAAAAGAATTAACAAAAGGTATGAAATTGGTTGCAAGACAAGGTACAGCAAAGAGCGCCTTTGCTGATTTCCCAATAGATGTAGCAGCAAAGACTGGTACAGCTGAGAAAAGTGGGAAAATACCTACAGATAACGAATATGAATATTTAAAAAGTCATATGTCATCTTATAATGTTAATCTAGATGATGCAGTTAAACTAGCAGATAGGATGAAAGCAGAAAAAGAAAAAGAACTTTCATTAGCTAAAGAAAAGGAAGTAAAAAAGAAATTAGAAAATAAAGATTTAAAGGACGAAGAAAGAAAGAAATTAGAAGAAGAATTAGAGGATGGAATAAAAGTTAGATTAGAAGATACTGATAAAGTAAATTCTTCATATTTAAGAAAAGCTATAAAAGAATTAAATCCAAAAATAACAGATGACGAGATAGATAAATTTAAACAAGATTATGGTTCTTTTACATGGACTGTTGCTTTTGCTCCAGCAGATGACCCAGAAATAGCTGTTGTATGTGTAATTCCTCAAGGTGATTCAAGTGTATTCTCACTTTTACCAACTAGAGAAGTTATTGGAACATACATGGGGTTAGAACCAACTAATAGTAAAAAAGACAACAATACGAATGATGTTAACAATTCTTCTGACGAAAATATAAATTTCGAGTCACAAATTAACAGATAGCTTAATCCACGTATAAACTTTAGCTTTATATATAAAAAATAAAAGGATTTAAAGCGTATTTGAAGAATATAAATGATATATCACTCTGGAGGTTGTTATGTCTTTAAGAGAAATTTGTAGTCAAGAACTAGTAGAGTTCAAGGGTAATAAAAGAGGGATAATAGTAAATATAAAAAAAGAAGCTCCATTTGAGGAAATACAGGAAAAAATAATAAACAAATTGGAAGCGTATGTTGGTTTTTTTAATGGGGCTAAAATTAGTAAAATTAATAGTGATTATTTAACTGACATGGAGATTTTAGAATTAAAAGAAGGAATTACTTCTAGATTTGATGTGGAATTTGTTGAAGATCACAAAATTGAAGAAAATAGTAATTTTCCAACAAAATATGTCAACACCCTAAGATCTGGAGAAAATATTGAATTTGAAGGTGATGTAGTAATATTAAATGATATGAAACCTGGTTCAAAAGTCCTTTCAAAATCAAATACAGTTGTTATGGGAGATATAAATGCTGGTGCTAAAGTTGTAGCAGGTGGTAATGTTTTTGTAATGGGTAAAATAGAAGGTTTTGTACATGCAGGTGCAGAAGGTAATGAATTTGCATATGTTGTTGCTGGAAATCTTAATCCTAAAATATTACAAATAGCAGAGAATATTGCAGAAGCTCCAGATGATGAAGAAAATTATGAAATTGAATCAGAAATTAGCCCAGAAATAGCCTTTGTGAGTAATGGAAGAATTGTAATCGAAAGCTATTTGTCAAAATTAGACAAATAGAAAGAAAAATAGGGGGTAGTATTATGAGCGAAGTTATAGTTATAACATCTGGTAAAGGTGGAGTTGGAAAAACTACTACCGCAGCAAACTTAGGAACTGCGCTAAGCCTAGAAAATAAAAAAACAGTAGTTGTAGATGCAGATATCGGACTTAGAAACTTAGATGTAGTAATGGGTCTTGAAAATCGAATAGTTTATGACATAGTAGATGTAGTTGAAGGAACTTGTAGGCTTAAGCAAGCTCTAATAAAAGACAAAAGATTTGATAATCTATATTTATTACCAGCAGCACAGACTAGAGATAAAAATGCTGTCTCAGTTGAACAAATGGTTGACCTATGTGAGAAACTGAAAGAATCTTTCGAGTATATAATAATAGACTGCCCAGCAGGTATTGAGCAAGGATTTAAAAATGCAATAGCTGGAGCAGATAGAGCTATTGTAGTTACAAATCCAGAAATATCAGCAGTAAGAGATGCTGATAGAATCATAGGTCTATTAGAAGCAAATGAAATAAAAGAGATAAGATTAGTTATAAATAGAATTAGAAATGATATGGTTAAACGTGGAGACATGATGGACAAACAAGATATAATAGAAATATTAGCAATTGATTTGTTAGGTCTTGTCCCTGATGATGAAAGTATAATTATATCAACAAATAAAGGTGAACCAGCTATACTTGACTCAAAGTCACTTGCTGGTCAAGCATACAAGAATATCGCAAAAAGGATACTAAATGAAGAAGTTCCTCTACTTGAACTAGAAGTTGAAGATGGATTCTTTGGTAGACTTAAAAAAATGTTTAGCATGGCTAAGTAGCAAAGGAGGATACATCTGTGTTAGATTTATTTAGAGTTTTTTCTAACGATGCTAAAACTAGTAAATCTGTTGCTAAAGAGAGGTTAAAATTAGTTTTAGTTCATGATAGAGTAGATTGTTCACCACAACTTTTAGAGATGATAAAAACAGACATTTTAAAAGTAATAGCCAATTATGCAGAGATAGAAGATGATGGCCTTGAAATAAAAATGTCTAAATGCAGAGGTGAGCATGATGACAAACCTGTATCTGCATTAGTTGCTAATATACCATTAAAGAATATAAAAGATAGATGTATGTAATTAGTGCTTAAAAGGGGGATATCCTTATTGGTATATGCCCCTTTTATTTAATTATGTGTTTAAAGATAGAAAGACGGTGATTCTTTGAAAAAAATCAATATTAATTATAAGTCGACAATTAAGTTGATAAAACAGTTAGACTGGAAACTTATAGTTACAGTATTAGCTATCTTTATTTTTGGACTTGTTATACTTAGTAGTGCAACACATGCTAATTCGACAGGTTCATATAATCAATTAATTAAGCAAGGATTAGCTTTTGTACTTGGTATAGGGATGATTATAGTCATATTATTTTTTGATTATAATCTTCTAGGTAGGTATTACAAAGTGCTTTATATAATAAGTCTTGTTTTGTTAGCCATCGTTTTATTACCTGGAATTGGGACAGAAAAAGGTGGCGCTAGGTCGTGGATTAATTTAGGTCCACTTGATTTGCAAACATCTGAAATAGTCAAATTAACATTTGTACTTAGTTATGCAAAGATACTTGAAACTAAGAAGGACAAATTAAATACATTGAAAGAAGTTATACCTGTTGTGGTTTATGCTATTCCATTTATTGGATTATTACTTGCACAGCCAGATTTAGGAACAGGAATTGTCTTTTGTTGTATGATATTTGCGATGCTATTTACAGCAGGTCTTAGTTCAAAATTGATAAAAAGAGGAATAATCATACTGTTGGTATCTATGCCACTGATGTATTTAATGATGGCAGACCATCAGAAGATAAGAATAGAAGCATTCTTAAATCCAGAAGATGTAACGCTGAAAGGAAATTATCAGGTTATGCAATCTCTTATTGCGATAGGTTCTGGTGGTGTAACTGGTAAGGGGCTATATAATGGAAGTCAAAACCAAGAGGATTTTTTACCTGTACAAGATAGTGACTTCATATTCGCTGTTGTAGGTGAAGAACTTGGTGTAATAGGAATGTCAGTGTTGATAATCTTATTTGCAATATTCTTATTGAGGCTTTTAGTAATTGCAAGAGATGCCAAAGATTTTTATGGAACCCTCATCGTGGTTGGTGTCATGGGGATGTTTGGCTATCAGATAATCCAAAATATAGGTATGACCGTCGCATTAATTCCAGTAACGGGAGTAACATTACCTTTTGTAAGTTATGGAGGTAGTTCTTTATTAACATCCTTAGCAAATTTAGGGTTAGTACTAAATGTGTGTATGAGAAGAAAGAAAATAAATTTCTAGATTTGATACTTGTAAACATAAATTGAGGAGATTGAGTATATGAATATAGCATTAGTAGCGCATGACCAAATGAAAAATACTATGGTCGGATTCTGTATAGGTTATGAATCAATTTTAAAAAAGTATGGACTGTATGCAACTGGAACTACAGGAAAAAGAATAATGGATGAAACTGACTTAAATATAAATAGGTTAGCATCTGGTCCTTTAGGTGGAGACCAACAAATAGGTTCTTTAATAGTAACACAAGATATAGATTTAGTTATTTTTTTAAGAGACCCATTGACATCTCAGGCTCATGAAACGGATATACAAGCATTGATAAGACTTTGTGATGTTTATCATGTTCCAATAGCTACAAATCTAGCTTCTGCAGAAATATTTATAAAAGCTCTTGATAGAGGAGAACTATCATGGAGAGAAGTTAGAAAAAATAAAAGTCAACGTGTTTAAAAACGTGTTTAAAAAAATAAATTGTATAATTGTATATGAAATAAGGAGATGTTTCAAAATAAAACTTTGAATCATCTCCTTATTTAAATTAAATAATTTTATTTGTTATTAATGACTATTTAACTAATTTTGCAAATTCTGCACCAAATGCCATACAGTCTTTTAATGTTTCTTCACTAGGGAAGAATTTTTTCTTAAGAGATTCTACAGGCATTTTAAATGACATAGCTTTAAGTAAAGTCTCAGCCATAGTTATACCTTCACCACTCCAACCGAATGAACCAAACACTCCTGCTATCTTACCTTGGTTAGCCATTGGGTCTATAACAGAGAATAAATCCCACATAGGTTTAACCATAGTTTTGTTTATAGTTGGAGAACCTAATAGTATTACCTTTGATACTACTAGTGTATCATGCATTTCTGTTAATGTCATATCTTCCAAATCATATAATTCAGCTTTTGCACCTTCTGCATCAAGACCTTCTTTTATCTTTTTAGCCATTTCTAAAGTATTACTGTAAGCTGATAAGTAGAATATAGAAACTTGATTTTGATTTGTTGTATTAATAGCTTCTGTAGACCATTCAACGTATCTTTTAACGGCAGCCATTGGGTCTTTAGTAAGCATTGGACCATGAGAAGTTAATATAGTATCAAATTCTATGTTCATTCCTACAACCTTATCTACAGCGCTTAAAACATGCTTAGCAAATGGTTTAACTATGCAGTCATAATAGTGTTTAGCTGATTTTAGATAATCTTCACTGTTTACTATATCTGCATCAACACTTGCAAAGTGACAACCAAATGCATCACAAGTTAAAAGAGTCTTGTCCTCTTCAATGTAAGTAAACATTGTATCAACCCAATGTAAGAATGGAGCAGTTATAAATTTAAGATTTCTTTTACCAATATTTAGAACTTCACCATCTTTTATTACATGACAATTAAAAGGTCTATTTATTTGACCATCTAAGTATAGTTTAGCAGCTTTAGTACAATAAACTTCTATATTAGGATTTAAATCTAATAAGTACTTTAAACTACCAGCATGGTCTGGTTCTGTATGATGAATTACAACATAGTCAATTTTAGCTATATCAGTAACTTCTGATAGATTGCTTAAGAATTCATCTTTAAAATTTGCCTTTACTGTGTCAAATAAAACCGTTTTTTCGTCCTTGATTAAATAAGAATTGTAAGTTGTCCCAAACTCAGTTTCCATTATTATGTCGAATACTTTTAAACCTTCATCTACTACGCCAGTAAAGTAGATATCTTTTTTTACTTCAAAAACTTTACTCATTTTTAACCCTCCTAAAATTTATCATTATACAAGTAACATACCCCATTTTGGGGTCAATGAAACAAAAGATGTCATTATAAGTTATCTAAAACAATAGTTCTATGTTTATAATATATCATATTTTGTAAAAAAATTGTAATTCAATAAAAATTTAATGTAAAATATACTCAAATATTTTTAGTTATTCTATTTTGTGAATAATATAGGTTTTAAATTCAATATTTTAGTTATATTTTTGATAGAAAATATTTTATCGTGTATAATATTACTTATAAATAAGAATAAAAATAAAGAGCTTGTTTGGAGGAATTTGGATAAATGAATAAAGTAGACTTGAAAAAAATCTTAAAAAAAGTAGAAAAGCCTGCTAGATATCTTGGAAATGAAATAAATTCAATTCATAAAGATACTAGTAATAGTGAATTGATAAGATACGCACACTGCTTTCCAGATTTATATGAAGTTGGTATGAGTCACTTAGGAAGTCATATATTATACGATGTAATAAACAAAGATGAAGATGTATTTTGTGAGAGGGTATATTCTCCTGCTGTTGACATGGAAAATATAATGAGAGAAAAAAACATACCATTATTTGCATTAGAGTCAAGAGAGCCTATAACGAACTTTGATTTTGTTACTTTTACACTTCAATATGAACTTTCATATACTAATATCTTAAATATATTAGATTTAGCAAATATACCAATATTAAAAAAGGAAAGAAAACTGGAAGACCCATTTGTAATGGTTGGAGGCCCTTGTGCCTATAATTCTGAACCTTTAGCAGATTTTGTGGATATAGTAATATTAGGTGAAGGTGAAGAGGTCAATTTAGAAGTAGTAAATGAGTATAAAGAATGGAAGAAAAATAAAACAACTAGAGAAGATTTTTTATATAAAATATCAAGTATAGAAGGAGTCTACATACCAAGTTTTTACGATGTTAAATACAATGAAGATGGTACAGTTCAAAGTGTAACTCCTAATAGAGATGGTATTCCAAAGAATCCTACTAAGAGAATAATAAAAGATGTTGAAACTGTAGACTATCCAGAAAAACTAATAGTACCTTATATAGATACTGTTCATGATAGAATAGTGTTGGAATTATTCAGAGGATGTACAAGAGGATGTAGATTCTGTCAAGCAGGTATGATATATAGACCAATAAGAGAAAAAAGTGTTGAAAGACTTAAGGAGATATTAGATAAATTAGTTAAAAATACTGGATATGATGAAATATCATTATCATCACTTAGTACGAGTGATTATAGTAAGTTATCTGAGCTTACTGATTATTTGGTGGACGAGTATGCTTCTAATAATATAGGGATTTCACTTCCATCTCTTAGATTAGATAACTTCTCAATGGAAATTGCTGATAAAATACAACAAGTAAGAAAGTCTGGACTTACTTTTGCTCCAGAGGCAGGAACTCAAAGGCTTAGAGATGTTATAAATAAAGGTGTTACAGAAGAAGATTTAGAAAATGCAACAGAAAGAGCTTTTGAAATGGGATGGAATAGTGTCAAACTATATTTTATGATTGGTTTACCAACTGAGACTTATGATGATTTAGATGGAATAGCTAAATTAGCATATAAGGTTATTGATATTTACAGAAAAGTAAATGGAGGTAAATTAAAGAGAAGCTTTAGTGTTACAGTAAGTACTTCTACTTTTGTACCAAAGCCATTTACACCTTTCCAATGGCATGGTCAAGATACTACAGAAGCAGTAGTTGAGAAGCAAAGACATTTAGTAAATAAATTAAGAAACAACAATATAAAATACAATTACCATGATTCAAAAACTAGCTTGATGGAAGCTGTAGTGGCTAGAGGAGATAGAAGAATAGGAAAAGTTATATATGATGCATTCAAACTAGGTGCAAAGTTTGATGGATGGGCAGAACACTTTAATTTAGACATATGGAAGGAAGCTATGGAAAAGAATAACCTTTCTATAGATTTCTATGCACATAGAAATAGAAATTATGAAGAGGTATTTCCTTGGGACCATATAGATGTAGGTGTCAATAAAAAATTCTTAATTAGAGAAGATGAGAATGCTAAAAAAGAAAAAATCACTTCTGATTGTAGACATAATTGTAATGGCTGTGGAATAAATATACATGATATAGGAAGGGGGCTTTGCTAATATGAGTAAAATAATAAGAGTAAAATTTAAAAAAGAAGGCGATATGATATATATATCACATCTTGACCTTCAGAGATTATTGCAAAGAGCATTTAGAAGGGCTGAAATAAACTTAGCACATTCTCAAGGATTTAATCCTCATCCTAAGATGAGTTATGGTAATGCTTTGGCTTTAGGTACGGAAAGTCAAGGAGAGTATGTAGATATTGAGATAGAGGAAGAAGATTTATCAGTAGAGGAGTTTTTAAGTAAAGTATCAGTTCAACTTCCAGATGGGATAGAATTTATAAAAGTAAAAGAAATTGATAGACAAACACCTTCTCTTTCTTCTGTTATAGATTATGGAGAATATCTGTTTAATATAGAATTGAAAAGACCTCTAACTAAAGAGTTTGTAAAAAGAAAAGTAATTGATTTTATGAATAATAAAGAGATAATTATAACAAAGAAGAATAAAAAAGGTAAAATGGTCGAAGTAGATATAAGACCTATGATAAGAACTTTTGATGTTTTAAATTTAGAAGATGAACATATTACTCTTACTGCTACTATAGCTACAGGTTCAAAAACTAATTTAAATACTAATATACTTATTCCAAAAATATTAGAGATGTTTGAATTGAATGTTGACCCATTAGATGTTGATATATTGAGAAGAGACTTATATGTATTAGAAGATGGGGAATTAGTGACTCCTATGTAGCTCGAGAGGTGAAGTTGTGAAAAAGATAGTTATCGAGTCCTTAGTAGGGTCTCAAAAAACAGCAGTACTTGAAGATGAAAGATTAGCAGAACTTTTTGTTGAAGATAGTTTAAATAAAAAGACTGTATCCAATATATATCGTGGAATTGTAAAAAAAGTTATACCAGGAATAGAAGCTTGTTTTGTAGATATTGGCTTTAAAAAGCTTGCTTATTTACAATTGAAAAAAGGAAGCACTATAAAATCTGGTCAAGATATTCTAGTTCAAGTAAATAAAGAAGAGATAGGTACTAAAGGTGCAAAATTAAACACTGAAATTAGTATTTCTGGAAGGTATATTGTCTATATACCTTCCAATGATAGAACTACAATATCAAATAAAATTACTGATGAAAAAGAAAGATTTAGATTAAAAAAAATTACTAAAGCAGTGAATAAAGAAAATTTAGGATTAATAATAAGAACTGAGGCTCAAGGTTGTACTCATGATGAAATAAAAAAAGATATAGAAGAATTAAAATTACAGTATGAGAATATTTTAAAAGAATATAAACTTGGTATAGGACCAAAAGTATTATATAAATCTTTAGACTTTGCAACCAAATATGTAAAGGATAATGTGAATGATGATATCGAATCCATAATTACTAACAGTTATGATAGATATTGTGAACTTAAGTCTATTTTAAAGGGAATAGACAATACTTATGTTGATAAACTGTGTCTTGAAGAAAATAGAGATGTATTTGATTTATATAGAATAGAATCTCAAATAGAGAAATTATTAAATAAAAAGGTATGGTTAAAGAGTGGAGGTTATCTAGTAATTGAAAAGACAGAAGCTCTTACTGTTATAGATGTAAATACAGGTAAGTTTGTTGGAACTGGCAAACTTGATGAGACTGTTTATAAAACTAATATTGAAGCTGCAAAGGAAATTGTAAGACAGCTTAGAATTAGAGATATAGCTGGAATAATAATAATTGATTTTATAGATATGCACAAAAAGAAGCATCAAAACGAGGTTTTACACCTCTTAGAGGAAGAATTTAATAAAGATAAAAGAAAAGCTGAAGTGTTAGGTATGACGAAGCTTGGTTTAGTAGAAGTTGCAAGACGTAGAGAAAAAGAGTCTATTGATAAATATTATCTAATGTCCTGCCCATGTTGTGATGGTGCACAAACGATAAAATCTATACATCATATGGTAGATGGCATTGAAAAAGAAATTATGAGAATAAGCGAGCATACAGTTTATAAAAATATAATAATAGAGTTTAATGATTTTATTTTTAGACAAATAAAAGAATATTATATGGATATAATTGATAAAATTGGTGAAAAATATAATATAAAAATTTCTTTAACTGCAAATTGTACATTAAAACACAATAAAACCAATGTTATTTTCGATAAAATAGTTGACAATAAAATGTAAATATTTTATAATTAATAATTGTAATGCCGCACAGTAAAGGTCTAAATCTTCAAATGAAGTACCTTGTACTGGCGAGTTTGAGGCCGAGGAGGTGTATTTAATGTACGCTATAGTAAAGACTGGTGGGAAACAATATAAAGTTTCTGAAGGTGATGTGTTATTCGTTGAAAAATTAGAAGCTAACGCAGGTGATGTTGTTACTTTAAACGAAGTATTAGCTTGCTCTAAAGATGGAGAATTAAAATTAGGTTCTCCAGTAGTAGAAGGAGCATCTGTTCAAGCTAAAGTTGTTGAACAAGGTAAAGCTAAGAAAGTTATAGTTTTCAAGTATAAAGCAAAAAAAGATTACAGAAGAAAACAAGGACATCGTCAATCATATACTAAGATAGTTGTAGAAAAAATAAACGCTTAGTAGTTGGTTAAGTTATGATAAAAGTAAAATATTATTATAATGATGATTTCTTGATACAAGGTTTTTGTTTAAAGGGACATGCTGATTTTGCTGAAATAGGCTATGATATAGTGTGTGCTGCAGTTACATCTAATGCTATTGCAGTTATAAATTCTTTAGACAAATTACAAAAGATTGAATTTGAGAAAGTAGTAGGAGAAGAAGGTCATATAGAATGTATAGTTAAAGATATACATATAAAAGATGCACAATTATTACTAAATCACTTTCAATTAGCGGTTGAAGAAATTAAACGGGAATACCCAAAAAATATAAAAATTTTAAAAAAGTAGGGGGTGACTCCATATGTTAAACATGAATTTACAATTATTAGCATCTAAAAAAGGGGTAGGTTCTTCTAAAAATGGTAGAGATTCTATATCTAAAAGATTAGGTGTTAAGAGATTCGATGGGCAATTAGTAACTGCTGGAAGTATAATAGTTAGACAAAGAGGAACTAAAATACATCCAGGAACTAATGTTGGAAAAGGTAGCGATGATACTTTATTTGCATTAGTTGATGGTACTGTTAAATTCGAAAGAAAAGACAAGAAGAGAAAAAAAGTTAGTATATATCCAGTAGCAATAGCTGAGTAATATACATAAAAGGAGTGTTGAGGCACTCCTTTTTCTTATAGTACTGATGAATTTATAATAGTGTTTTTGGTAATGCTAATTAAAAGTTTTTAATTAAGTAGGTGAAGAATTTGTTTATAGATAAGGCAAGAATATTTGTTAAGGCTGGAAATGGTGGAAATGGTTCGGTAGCATTTAGAAGAGAAAAATACGTTCCAGCTGGTGGACCAGATGGCGGAGATGGTGGTCGTGGAGCAAGCATCATATTTGAAGTTGATTTGGGTCTTAGAACGCTAATGGACTTTAAGTATCAAAAAAAATATCAAGCTCAAAATGGTGGGGACGGAAGCAAAGGTAAAAGAGCTGGTAAAAATGGAGAAAATTTAGTATTAAAAGTACCAGCAGGTACAGTAATAAGAGATGAGGCTACAGGTCTTATATTAGCAGATTTAAAGAAAGAAGGAGATACAGCTGTAGTTGCAAAAGGTGGTATAGGTGGTAAGGGAAATCAACACTTTGCCAATGCAGTAAGACAAGCTCCAGCTTTTGCAAAGTCTGGTACAGATGGAGATGAAAGATGGGTAACTCTTGAACTTAAAATGATAGCAGATGTAGGTCTTTTAGGATTTCCTAATGTAGGTAAATCAACATTTCTATCTGTAGTAACTAAGGCCAAACCAAAAATTGCGAACTATCATTTCACAACATTGACACCAAATTTAGGTGTTGTCCAAACTAAGTTTGGAGATAGTTTTGTACTTGCAGATATACCTGGAATTATAGAAGGTGCTTCTGAAGGTATAGGATTAGGTCATGAGTTTTTAAGACATGTAGAGAGAACCAAGGTATTGATACATATTGTAGATATATCTGGACTAGAGGGCAGAGATGCTATTGAAGACTTTGACAAGATAAATGACGAACTTAGACTGTACAATGAAAAGCTTTCAAAGAGACCACAAGTTGTTGTTGCAAATAAATTTGATATATTAGAAGATGAAAGCAAGTTTGAGACATTTAAAAATGAATTAGAAGGCAGAGGGTATACAGTCTTTAAAATGTCTGCAGCAACTCGTGAAGGAATAGATGATGTAATAGCTTATGTCTCTAAACTTTTAAAAGAAGTAGAAGATGTAGAATTAGTTTCAGAAGAAGAAATGTACAGACCAGAGCTTGATATTGGTACTGAAGAAGAATTGAGTATAGATATTGAAGATGGAGTGTATGTAGTTACAGGTAAAGCACTTAGAAGAATAATGTATTCTGTAAATTTTGATGATATGGAATCTCTTCAATATTTCCAAAAAGCTATGGAAGGTCAAGGTGTGTTTGACAGACTTAGAGAGATGGGAATAGAGGATGGAGATGTAGTTAGAATTTACGAATTGGAATTTGAATTTTACAATTAATTTTAGTATAGAATTATAGAGGTGAGAATATGTTAAAAGGAAAACAAAGAGCGTATTTAAGATCTTTGGCAAATACTTTAAAACCTACTACACAAATTGGTAAAGAAGGTGTCACAGAAAGTTTCTTAGAGCAATTAGATGATATGTTAAGAGTTAGAGAATTAGTAAAGGTTACTATACTGGAAAATGCAGGCCTTGATGCTAAAGAAACTGCTAATGCTGTATGTGAAGCTTTAAGAGCTGAATTTGTGCAAGCTATTGGTTTTAAATTTACTATTTATAAAAGAAATGTTGAGGAACCTAAGATACTTTTCCCAGGACATGAACAGGCAAAAGCAAAGATTAAAAATAATAACGTTACAAAAAAAGGGAAACCAACTAAAAGAGCGGTTAGATAATAGTCTATATACTTTTAGGAAAATAAGTTAAAAAAATAGTGACAATTGGCAGAAATTGTATTATACTATTAAACATAAATTTAAATTAGCAATCTTATCAAGAGAGGCAGAGGGACTGGCCCTATGAAGCCCGGCAACCAGTATATTTTATTATACATTGGTGCTAAATCCTGCAGCAGTTATGCTGAAAGATGAGTATAAACCCGTCATATGGCTTGAGTTTATACTCAAGCTTTTTTAATTGGTATATTTATACATATAAATAATTTAATATAATCAAAATGATGGGGGTATGTAACAGTGAAGATAGCAATATTAGGGTATGGAACAGTAGGAAGTGGATTAATTGATTTAATAGAAAACAATAATTCAAAAAGAGATATAGAGATAGTTGGAATTTTAGTTAAAAATAAAGAGAAACATAAGTCTAAGAAGTATTTTGACAAGATAACAACAGATATAGAAGATATATTTGATAAGGATATTGATATACTGGTTGAATTAATTGGAGGATTGAATCCAGCTTTTGATTATGTGACAAGAGCGTTAAATAAAAAAATACATGTAGTAACAGCCAATAAGGACTTACTTGCAGAGAGAGGTAGTGACCTTATAGAATTAGCCAACCTAAATGATGTTAGTATTAAATTTGAGGCATCTGTGGCAGGTGGTATTCCAGTTTTAAAGCCATTGATAGAATCATTAGAAGGTAACAGTATAAAGAGTATAAATGCTATTTTGAATGGAACTTGTAATTTTATATTATCAAAGATGTATGATGAAAATTTACCATATGATGTAGCTTTAAAACAAGCTCAAGAATTGGGGTTTGCAGAAGTCAACCCAGATGCAGATGTTTTAGGATATGATAGTGCTAGAAAATTATCTATATTATCTACTTTGTCTTATGGAAAAATAGTATATTGGAAAGATTTATTACTAGAGGGAATAACTTCGATAGATGAAAAAGATATAGAATATGCAAAAAAATTAAATTGTAAGATAAAGTTGGTTGCTAGAAGTAAGTATGAATCAGGAGAAGTAAGTGGATTTGTTAGACCAGCATTGGTTGATAACGATAATATGCTTTCAAAAATAGATAATGAGTTTAATGTAGTAATTTTAGTAGGTGATTCAGTAGGAGAACTTTCTTTTGTAGGTAAAGGTGCTGGAAGAGGGGCAACAGGTAGTGCTGTTTATGCTGATATCATAGATGTAATAGATAAGAGAAATGCCAATATAAAGTCATTCTCAAAAGGCAAATTGGACTTAAGTGGACTTATAGAAGATGAATGTAGTGCTGTAGTTAGATTTGATGGATATAATAAAGATGGAATTTTAAAATGTCTAGATAAATATGTAGATAGTTACGATATTATAGATGACGAAGAACTAGCAATTTTTGTAAATGCAAAGTCAGAACATGAAATTGATAGACTCTTGGAAGATGTAAAAAGAAACAATTATAGTAAATCAGTCAAAAAATTATTAAAGATAGATTAATCTGTTTATATAGGAATTATAAAATTGAAGGTGAAGCAAAACAAAATAAATATTTTGTTTTGCTTCACCTTTTTAATATCTGGTGAATTAATAAGATAATAGAAAAATAAATACATTATAATTAGCCAATAAAGAAATTTTCACTAGCTTCATTAATAGCTTGTTGAGTTACCCTTATATATCGCTGTGTAGTGGCCACAGAACTGTGATTTAAGAGCTCCTTGACTAACTCTAAGTTATTATTACTCTTTTCAAATTGAGTAGTAGCATAGAGCTTTCTAAAGCTATGTGTGCTTATATTATACAAATTTAAGTATCTGCAAATTATCCTTAACTGTTTTTGAATAGCTTTTGTTTTTATATTTACTAAGTAGTCGTTTGATTTAAGATTATACTTTCTTGCATGTTCATTTATAGATTCAATTATATTTTTATTAACTGGTCTATACTGTAATTTACCTGTCTTTTTTTCATTTATTTCTAACATGTTACCCTTAAAATTTCCTATTTTTAATCTTAAAATATCTGATATTCTTAGACCTAAATTAGCTTCTAACATTAGTGCCAATGCAACTTTAGGATTTTTTCTAAATCTTTTTTCAACGCCATTTTCACTATAAATAAAGCCAGTATGTAATAGTTCCATTATCTTTTTATATTCGTCTATCTCTATAGGTCTTGTTGCCATTTTCAACCACTCCTCTTATTTGATTTGTTAAGTTTGGGTCGGTATTTATTATATAATATAAATGAAATATTATATAATGGAAAAATATACCAATTAACTTATGCAAGCGTGATATATGTGATTAAGGAGAATTTTTTGAAAAATATTTACTAATAAAATTATAAAATTGTGATGAAATAACTGTGTTGTTAAACTAATTAAAAAGGTTATTAAAATTATGACAAATATAATAAAAAAATGGAAGTATTTAGTCAATTTTTGTGATTTTTATTTTTTTCGTAAAAATTTTTTAATGGAAAAAGTGTTTTTATATCTGATTAATTTTCCATCTGTAGATAAACTTTTCATATGTTTTTTAGCAATAAATAAAGCTGAGATTAGATAAATTATTACTACAATTTGAAGAATTGTGTCATAATAGCTAAGATAATAAAACCAAATTAAGTTATTATATATAACATTATATGTATCAGCAAAACTAGAAACCAATACAGTAGAGTTTGCAATAGGATAAAGTATAAATATGAAGAGAGCAGCTAAGATTCCATGAGCAAACTTACTCAGTATGTATAATTTTAAATCTATGTCTGTTTTTGATAAAAATGTACAGCATTGAGCTAGTATGGATAATCCACTAAATCCTATTAAAAAGCTAGCTAAAGATGCTCTTAGTATTTCTGGAGCACTTGTTATACTGGATACCTTATTGCAACCTATAGTAATTTCAAATAAACCACTTACAAATGCTTGACAGAGCTCTTTGTTTACACCTAAAAATGAAAGGGGTAAATACAAAACTGATGCTATTAAAGATATTACATTAAAAAGTGATAGTATTTTAAATACTACTGAAAAAACAATTACAAATCCACCAACTGTGAGTAATGTGTTTACTCCATTAAATACAGCATTTCCAAATAGAACAAAAAATCCATTTCCACTTGAATTTCGAAGATTGATTATATTTTTTATGTTTGTTTTTAAATCTAATTTTGTCTTTGGAAGATTTTCATTACCATAATTTCTAAAAAAAAGACCAACCAATATAGTCCCTAGATAATGGCATAGAATCATTAAATAACCTAAATTTGAGTTTTGAAACATACCAGTGCCAACTGAACCTATTATGAATAAAGGTCCTGATGTAGAACAAAAAGAAACGAGTCTTTGTGCCTCATGTTTAGAAATTTGTCTATTATTTCTAAATTCAGAAGCCAAACTTACCCCTACTGGATAACCAGATACTGCTGATATTGCAAAAGCTAAAGCACTTTTACCTGAAACATTAAACACGAGTCTAGTTATGGGATTAATAATAAATCCTATAATATCCACTATTTTTAAATCGACAATCAGGTTTGCGCCAATTATGAATGGAAGTAGTGATGGAACTAGGACGTTAGACCATATAGAGAAACCCTCTCTTGCAGATTTTATAGCTTCATTTGGGTATAGGATAATGCCTAAAACTAGAACTCCAACTATAATAGCTGGAGCAAAAAAAGCAATAATTTTATTTTTTTTCATAATATCACCTATAAATTTGAGTTATAAGATATTATATTAAAAATAATAAAAATATATGAATGTAATGGCTTAAGATATATAATAGATATATATTACAAGAACGATTATCATATTGGAGGAAAAAATGTTTAATAGTATAGCTAGTAAGAAAGTTTATGAACAAGTGATTGAACAAATACAACATAAAATACTGAATGGAGAATTAAAAAAAGGAGATAAATTACTGTCTGAAAGAGAATTGTCTGAACAAATGAATGTAAGTAGAACATCTATTAGAGAAGCTATTAGAGTCTTAGAAACTATGGGAGTGATAGAAAGTAGACAAGGTGAAGGAAACTTTATATGTACAAATATAGAAAAAACTTTAATAGAACCATTATCTATGATTTTTAAACTTAATAATGGGACACTTGAAGACATATTAGAGCTTAGAATAATTTTAGAGATTGAAATTGCAAAACTTGCTTCAAAGAGAATAACTTCTTCTGAAGCTATAGAATTGAAAAATATAATAGATGAAATGAGGATAGAAACTAAGAGAAAAGATAATAACCAAACTTTAGTTTTGTTAGACCAAAAATTTCACAGTAAATTAGCTACAATAAGCAAAAATTATTTAATTCAAAGTCTTTTTATGACAGCATCAAAATTATTTGATGGATTTATAGAAGATGCAAGAGAAAAAATAATTGCAGAACCTTTAAATGAATATATATTACTTGACCAACATGAGGCTATATATAATGCAGTTGTAGAAAATAATTTAGAACTTGCATGTGAAAAAGCAAAAGAACATATGAAGTTTATAAGTAAAAACTATAGAAAAAATGAAAATTAAAAGTTTGTTATAAAATAAATTATTCTTGCAAATGGAATATAATGGTATTATCATATAAGTGTAAAACTGGTATGACCACATACCAATTTTATAGTTTATATAATGGGAGATTAAAAATGGTAAAGTTAAAAGTACCGTATTCAAAGCAAGGAATGATTTTAGAAATACCTGAGAAACGTTTTACTGGTGTTTTGGAAGCAAAATCGGATAATTGTATAGAACGTAAAACTCAAGAAGAAATTGTTGAAGAATCTATGAATAATCCAATAGGCTCTCATTCACTAGAAGTGCTAGCTAAGGGAAAAAAGAATGTTGTCATAATTACGAGTGACCATACAAGACCTGTGCCAAGTAAAATAACTATGCCAATTATATTGAAACGAATTAGGAAGGTCAATCCAGACATAGATGTGAAAATTATAGTGGCAACTGGATTTCATAGGCCAAGTACAAGGGAAGAGTTAGTTTATAAAATGGGAGAAGAAATAGTAGATAATGAGGATATAGTTATGCACATATCTACTGATGACGAATCTATGTGTAAAGTGGGAGTACTACCTTCAGGTGGGGATTTATATATAAATAAACTAGCATATGAGGCAGAACTTTTAATAGCAGAAGGATTTATAGAACCACATTTTTTTGCAGGTTTTTCAGGTGGAAGAAAAAGTGTACTTCCAGGAATAGCATCTGCAAAGACTATAATGTACAACCATTGTAGTGACTTTATAGATAGTGATAATTCAAGAACTGGAAAATTAAAGCATAATCCTATTCATGAAGATATGGTATATGCAGCTAAAGTTGCGAAGTTAGCATTCATACTGAATGTTGTAATAGATAAAGATAAAAAGATAGTTGCATCCTTTGCTGGTGATGTCGAAAAAGCACACACTAAAGGTTGTGAATTTGTAACAGAACTATCAAAAGTAAATTCCATAAAATCAGATATTGTTGTAACTACAAATGGAGGATATCCTCTAGACCAAAATATTTATCAAGCAGTTAAGGGGATGACAGCAGCAGAGGCAACTTGTAGGGACGGTGGAGTAATAATAATGATTGCAGCATGTAATGATGGTCATGGAGGTCAATCTTTTTATGAAAATGTAGCAAATGCAGATTCTCCAAAGCAACTATTAGAAAAAATTAGAAATGTTGGTAGATGTGATACAATCCCAGACCAATGGGAGTTTCAGATATTAGCAAGAATATTATCTAAATATACTGTGATAATGGTAACGGATAAATGTAATCCTGAAATGATAAAGAAAATGCATATGAAGCATGCGTTTAATTTTAAAGAAGCTTTAGAAATGGCGACTAGTATAGTTGGTATAGATAGTAAGATAGTAGTTATACCTGATGGAGTGTCAGTTATAGTTAAATAAAAAAGGAGTGTACTTTATGGAAATTTTGACATGTATAAAACAAGTACCTGGAACAACTTCAGTAGAAGTTGATGAAACTACAGGAGTACTAAAGAGAGATGGAGTAGATTCAAAAATGAATCCTTATGACCTATATGCTTTAGAAACAGCACTTAGAATAAAACAAGAAAAAAAAGCTAATCTAAAAGTACTTAGTATGGGGCCTCCTCAAGCAAAAAAAGTAATAGAAGAGAGCTTTATGATGGGAGCTGATGAAGGAGCTTTAATAAGTGATAGAAGATTTGGAGGTGCAGATGTACTGGCTACTTCTTATACTATATCACAAGGCATCAAGAAGATGGGAAAGGTAGATTTAATAATATGTGGGAAACAAACTACTGATGGTGATACAGCACAGGTTGGACCTGAAATAGCTGAGTTTTTAGATATACCTCATGTTACTAATGTCACAAAATTAATTGATGTCAAAGAGAAAAGTATAGTTGTTGAAATAGATATGCCAAACGATTTACAAGTATGTGAGATTGAATATCCATGTTTAATAACTGTAGAAAAAGATATTTTTCAACCAAGACTACCTTCATTTAAATTAAAATTAGATACTAAAGAAAGAAAAATACCTGTATATAACTTAGATGATTTTGAAGACAAAGACGAAAACAACTATGGACTTAATGGTTCTCCTACTCAAGTTGTAAAAATATTTCCTCCAAAGCCAAATACAGATAAAAATATTGTAAGAGGAAATGCAGATGATTTAAGTTCTGCACTTATAAATAAATTAGAGGAATTAAAATTAGTTTAAGGAGGATTAATAAATGTCAAAGATAATTGTAAATCAAGATAAAATAACTGATTTAAAAGGAGTATTAGAAATATGTCCTTTTGGTGCTATAGAAGAAAAATCAGGGATAGTAGAAATAAGTGCTGGATGTAAGATGTGTAAGTTATGTGTCAAAAGTGGGCCAAAAGGTGCATTTGAATTTATAGAGAGTTGCAAAGTACAAATAAATAAAGAGGAATGGAGGGGAATTGCAGTATATGTGGAACATCACAATGGAAGCATACATCCTGTGACATATGAGCTTATAGGAAAAGCTCGTGAGATGGCATCAAAGATAAAACAACCTGTGTATTGTGTGTTTGTAGGAAAAGATATAAAAGATAAGTGTAATAATTTGATTTCTTATGGTGTGGATGAAGTATTCGTATATGATGAGGATGAATTTAAAGATTTCAGGATAGAACCATATGCAAAAGCAATAGAAAATTTTATAAAGAATATAAAGCCAACAATAATGCTAGTAGGTGGAACTACGCTAGGTAGGTCATTAGCTCCAAGGCTTGCTGCTAGATTTAGAACTGGTCTTACAGCCGATTGTACAATACTTGATATTCAATCAAATACTGATTTAGACCAAATAAGACCAGCATTTGGTGGAAATATAATGGCTCATATAAATACACCTAATAATAGACCACAATTTGCTACTGTAAGATACAAAATATTCTCAGTACCAGAAAAAGTGCAGAATGCTACAGGAAAGATTACTTTATGTCAAATAGAAAAAAAAGAGCTAAGCTCTAAGATTAAAGTATTGAGTGTAAAAGAAAAAAATAAAGAAGTGGGTTTAGAAGAAGCTGAAGTAATAGTTGTCGCAAGTAGGGCAATAAAGAAACAAGAAGATATGGAGATGATATATAAGTTAGCTGGTAAATTAAATGCTCAAGTAGCAGGAACAAGACCTGTAATAGAGGCAGGATGGATAGATGCCAAAAAACAAATAGGTCTTAGTGGTAGAACTGTAAAGCCTAAACTTATAATAACTTGTGGTGTATCTGGAGCTGTTCAATTTGTTGCAGGGATGCAAGGTGCTGATTATATAGTAGCTATAAATAAAGATGATAAGGCTCCTATACTTGATGTAGCGCATCTAGCTTTAATAGGTGATATTTATGATATTATTCCTAAATTGATTGAAAAGATAGAAAATAAAAAAGATGATAATCAAATATATATGGCATCAGCAGCCAAATAGGGGGATAGAAATGTACAAATTAATCGATAAAAAAGATATAGATTTTTTAATAGATACTTGTGGAGAAGAAAATGTAATAGTTGGAAGTGATATAAATGAAGATTTTTCACATGATGAACTTGGAGGGATTGAAAAATATCCTGAAGTTTTAGTAAATGTAGTTGAAACTGAACAAGTATCTAAAATAATGAAATACGCATATAAAAATAATATACCAGTTACACCAAGAGGTCAAGGAACTGGTCTTGTAGGTGCTGCTGTTGCCATAAAAGGTGGAATAATGATTAATCTGTGTAAAATGAATAAGATACTTGAAGTTGATTATGAAAATTTAACATTAACGGTAGAACCAGGAGTATTGTTGATGACAATAGGTCAATATGTTCAAGATAGAGATTTGTTTTATCCACCTGACCCAGGTGAAAAAAGTGCTACAATTGCTGGTAATATAAACACTAATGCAGGTGGGATGAGAGCAGTAAAATATGGTGTTACAAGAGATTATGTAAGAGGTCTTGAAGTTGTATTGCCAAATGGAGAAATTATAAATGTAGGTGGAAAAGTGGTTAAAAATAGTTCAGGATATAGTATAAAGGACTTATTAGTTGGCTCAGAAGGAACTTTAGGAATAGTCACTAAAGCTATATTAAAATTGCTTCCACTTCCAAAGAAAAGTATAAGTTTACTTATACCATTTCCAAATTTATCAATGGCAATCGAGACTGTTCCTAAAATAATAAAGTCAAAGTCAATACCAACAGCTATAGAATTTATGGAAAGAGATGTAATACTAGCAGCAGAAGAATTTTTAGGTAAGAAGTTTCCAGATAATACATCAGATGCTTATCTTCTACTTACATTTGATGGAAATAGCACTGAAGATATAGAAAAAGAATATGAAAAGGTAGCTAATTTATGTCTAGAAAATGGTGCATTAGATGTATTTATATCAGATACACAGGAAAGAAATGATTCTATATGGTCAGCTAGAGGGGCCTTTTTAGAGGCTATAAAGGCATCTACAACACAAATGGATGAATGTGATGTCGTTGTTCCAAGAGATAAGGTAGCAGAGTTTATAAGATATACTCATGAGCTTCAAGATGAATTAAAAATAAGAATAAAAAGTTTTGGTCATGCAGGAGATGGAAATCTACACATATATATTTTAAAAGATGGTATGGATGATAATACATGGAAGACAAGATTAAAAGAAACTTTTGACTGTATGTATAGAAAGTCCAGAGAACTTAGTGGTCAAGTTTCTGGCGAACATGGTATAGGGTATGCTAAAAAAGAGTACTTACATGAATCAAATTCAGATGCTTATATGATGCTAATTAAAAATATAAAGTTAGCTTTTGACCCAAAAAATATTTTGAATCCAGGAAAAATATATTAAACATACCAATAATGTAATATTTTAAAATTTACTTTTAAATGACAGCATAAATTGTAAAAGTTTTAGGATGGCAATATTTACTTAAGTTTAGAAAGTAGCATAATATTTAAGTTGATGTTGCCATCCTAAAAGTATGTGCAAATAGATTCAAATAAGATTATTGTATTTATATAAAGTATTAATAAAATAGTTTTTTATAAATATTTTTTATTTTAAGAATCTATTTTACATAGACTGGATGAGTATAAAAATCCATAGGACCTTTTATTAAGTCTTTATTATTTTTATAATATACTGAGTCATATATATTTGTAGATTTTATATCATAATTTATGAGTGTTTTAAAAATTACATCATCTAATGAAAATGATATATTTGAAAATTTGTTTATTATTTCTATTTCAGATTTGTTTTTTACTTCCTTTAGAACTTCTCTGCCTTTATCATTAAAAGCAAGTATTCTTACATAAGGAATAGCATCTATGTTTTTTACAAGTTGCATATCACTTTTTTTAATACCTAATAATATATTGTTTAAAGTTCGTTTAATTTTGGTTAAAGTATATCGTTTAGATTTAATTGATAATTGCAGTTCATATAAAGATTTAGATGTAAAAATATCTTTGTAGATTTTATTTTCTATACCTTCATTTACTTCAAAATAATCTTTTAAATTGTCTATATCTCTAAGTATAATGGTCTTTAAAGTATCAAAGAAAAAATCATCAAACATAGGCAAAAAGCCATTATCTATTTTTTTATTTAGGATATTATAAGTCTTTTTTGGAATAACATCTTTTAAGTGAAAAAGACTATTATTTTCTTTAAGTGAAGTTCTTATAGCAGTAGCAGAACAAATATTACTATTAATTTCTTCAGAATTGTATTCTGACTGAACTCTAGATATAGTAAATGGTTTTATATCACTATTTAGGTGGATAAGATTTTTTATATATTCTATACCAAGTATATTATTTGATGAATTTAATGTTTTTGATAATTGTTCTTTTGAATAACTCTGCATGAATTTATTTTTTTTGTATTGATGTATATAATCAAAAAGTGCATTAGCTCTAGCTGTTGGAAATAACATGCCCTCATCTAAATATTTTTTTAAGAATAGCTTAAAGTCATCTGGCTCACTTGCTAAAATTTCTGCAATATTGTAAAGAATTTCTGTATTTCCTTCTTCACTACCAAAACATACAGAATCTATACAGTTTAGTGAATTTAAAATTGTTATGGCACCATGAGAAAAAATTTCAGCACTTTGGCAAGCAAATAGAGTTGGTAATTCTATAACTAAGTCTACGCCATTTTCGACAGCAATTTTTGCTCTAGTATATTTATCAAATAAAGCTGGTTCGCCCCTTTGTAGAAAGTTTCCACTCATTATTGCTACAGTATGTGTTGCATTTGTTTTTTCTATAGATTTAGATAAGTGATATATATGTCCATTATGAAATGGGTTGTATTCAACTATTAATCCAAGTACATTCATAAAATACTCCTTCTATCTTTAGTTATTTTTATATATATCTTAATTTATTAAAATGTATATAAAATTTAAATTTTTAATTATAAAACTAAAAAACGTAAAAAAAGTTATAAAAATGTAGAAATACTACATAATAAAAAACTAGTTAAATGTTATTAAAATAACTTTATTAGAGCTTTATATTATATTATTATAGCAAATGGGAAAGAATAATCTACATTAAGTTAATTTGTTAATATATTATTAGGAAAATACACAAATTACCATACTATAAATATGATATAATATTAAAAAAAAGTATATACTTTTATATTAAAAGGTGATATATTATTTATGAAAATCGTTTAATGTATACAATAATATATCTATGACAGAATAATAAAAGATAGAGTTTTATTTAGACATTTATTACAAATCAAAACTTATTACATATTATTTATAAAAATCTAAGGAGGAAATAATAATGAAAATATTAGTATTAAACTGTGGGAGTTCTTCATTAAAATATCAATTAATAGATATGAGTAATGAAGAAGTTTTATGTATAGGATTAGTTGAGAGAATAGGAATAGAAGGTTCTATACTAAAACATGAAAAAGCAGGTAGAGATGATAAATACATTGTTGAACAACCAATGAAGGACCACAAAGATGCAATAGCATTAGTTTTAGAAGCTGTTGCTCATCCAGAATTTGGTGCAGTTAAAGAAATGAAAGAAATAGATGCAGTAGGACATAGAGTTGTACATGCTGGAGAAAAATTTGCTACTTCAGTAGTAATAACTCCAGAAGTAGAAGAAGCTTTAAAAGAGTGTATAGATTTAGCACCACTTCATAATCCAGCAAACATAATGGGAATAGATGCTTGTAAAGCTATACTTCCAGATGTACCAATGGTAGGAGTATTTGATACTGCTTTCCATCAAACAATGCCTAAATCTTCATATTTATATGGTTTACCTCATGAATTATATACTAAGTATGGGGTAAGAAGATATGGATTCCATGGAACTTCTCATAATTATGTATCTCAAAAAGCAGCAGAGATATTAGGAAAAGACATAAAAGATTTAAAAATAGTAACTTGTCACTTAGGAAATGGAGCTTCTATAGCTGCTGTTGATGGTGGAAAATGTGTAGATACATCTATGGGATTCACTCCATTAGAAGGATTAATAATGGGAACTAGATGTGGAGATATAGACCCAGCTATATTACCTTTCTTAATGAGAAAAGAAGGTTTAGATGCTGATGGATTAGACAAATTAATGAATAAAGAATCTGGAGTATATGGAATGACTGGAATTTCTAGTGACTTCAGAGATATAGAAGATGCAGCTAAAAATGGAGATGAAAGAGCTCAAGCGACATTAGAAGCTTATGTTAAAAAAGTACAAAAATATATAGGTGCTTATGCTGCTGAGATGAATGGATTGGATGTCGTAGTATTTACTGCTGGTGTTGGCGAAAATGGAAAAGCTATAAGAGCAGATATAGCTTCTAATATGGAGTTCTTAGGAATGAAGTTAGATAAAGAAGCTAATGATGTTAGAGGAAAAGAAACAATAATATCTACTGCTGATTCTAAAGTAAAAATGCTTTTAATACCAACTAACGAAGAATTAATGATAGCTAGAGATACATTAAGATTAGTAAAATAATTTAAGCAAACTTATGCCTATCAAGTAAAAATACTTGACAAACAAATGCTAGATTTGTATAATAAATTTGGTGATATGTTGAGGTGAACTTAATGAAAGTTAGCATAGAAAAAATAAATAGAAAAGAAACTGATAAAATAGACTTGAATTTTTGTGAAAAAATTGATACTATTAGTTATTGTGATGAGATTTACAAATTAGTATCACCTGTAAATTTAAAAGGGAAAGTGTCAAAGACTAATAAAGGTTTATATCTAGATATAGATGTCAATTTTACAATTGTTGACAATTGTTCAAGATGTCTTAAAGAAGTAGAGATACCACTAGAGTATTCTATACAAGGTTTTTTAGTAAAAGAAGAAGATTATGATGAAGATGAATTTGAGGAATTTGATCCTTTTATATTCGATGGCGAAGAAATCGACCTTATTGATATAATAGAACAGACATTAGATTTTAATGTACCTCATAAGGTTCTTTGTAGTGAAAACTGTGAAGGTCTTTGTCAAGTATGCGGAGCAAACTTAAATGAAGGAGAATGTTCTTGCAGTGAAATTACAAACGATGAGGAATACATAGATCCTCGTTTTGCTAAATTAAAAGATTTATTTAATTAAATTTTGACTAAGGAGGTGGCGTAAATGGCAGTACCAAAGCGTAAAACGTCTAAATCAAACACAAAAATGAGAAGAGCAGCTAACTCAAAGATGGAAGCAACAGGATTTGTAAGTTGCCCACAATGTCATGAGCCAAAATTACCACATAGAGTGTGTCCAGACTGTGGATATTATAAAGGTAAAGAAGTTGTGTCTAAGTAATAGCTTCTAAAAAACATGTAGAGTATACTCTACATGTTTTTTTTGTACATATAAAAATAAGATGATTTACTAGAGAAATAAGTGGATTTTATGCATATTAAAAAATAGAAAAATAATAATATAAGTATTGAAAATTTTTGTGTGTTACTATATACTACTATTAGTAGCTGGTACTAATTACAGCTATAAAATTTGGAGGGAACATGAAAAAGAAAAGTAAAGCCCAAAGACAAAAAGAGCTTATAGATATGCTAAAGACGGATCCTTTTTATACTGATGAAGAATTATCAAGTCTGTTTGATGTAAGTATACAGACTATAAGATTAGATAGAATGAGTCTAAACATACCAGAGCTAAGAGAAAGAGTCAAATCAATAGCAGAAACTCAGAGTTCAAAAGTAAAGACTTTAGGAGTAAAGGAAATTACAGGAGAAATCATTGATTTATCTGTAGGGCGATTAGGTATATCTATGTTAGAAGTTACACAAGACATGATTTACTCTAAGACTAATACTTTAAAAGATACGTATATATTTTCTCTAGCAGATTCATTGGCAATGGCTATAATAGATGCACCTAAAGTTATTATGAGAGTTGCAAATGTAAAAAGTTTTAAATTGATAGAACAACAAGATAGGCTTATAGCGAAAGCCGAAGTATATAGAAATATAGATAAAAAGCATTATGTAAAAGTTGTTATCAATAATAAAGCTCAAGAGCAAATATTTAGAGGAAAGTTTATCTTTGAAGAATTAGATTAGGAGGGTAATTATGAAAATAGTAATTGATGGAATGGGTGGAGATAATGCACCTAAATCTAATGTAGAAGGCGCAGTAAATGCTATAAAAGAATATAATGTTGATTTAATAATCACAGGAGATAAAGATTTATTAGAAAAGGAATTTTCAAATTATGAATTTGATAGAAATAAACTAGAGATAGTTCATACTACTGAGATTATAGAAAATGAAGATAAACCAGTAAAGGCTATAAGAAGTAAAAAAGATTCTTCTATGGTAGTAGCATTAAACCTCGTAAAAGAAGGAAAAGCAGATGCTATAATATCAGCTGGAAATACAGGAGCCTTACTTGCTGGTGGATTATTTGTTGTTGGTAGAATAAAAGGAATCGATAGACCTTGCTTATGCTCAGCAATACCAAATGTAAAGCGAGGAATGACACTTATAGCAGACTGTGGCGCAAATGCAGATTGTAAACCTAAAAATCTAGTTGAATTTGCAGCTATGAGCAATATCTATGCAAGAAAAGTTTTAGGTCTTGAAAATCCTAAGGTAGCATTAGCAAATGTTGGACTAGAAGAAGGCAAAGGCAATGATTTAGTTAAAAGGTCATACGAAGAAGTTAAAAAATTAGATTTAAATTTTATAGGGAATGTAGAAGCTAGAGAAGTTATAAATGCATACACAGATATAATCATATGTGATGGATTTACAGGTAATATATTACTTAAGTCTGCTGAAGGTGTAGCTCTTTCAGTTATGAGCCTTATAAAGGAAACTTTTATGGCTAGTACAAAAAGTAAAATAGGAGCATTACTTATAAAGGATGATTTAAGAAAATTGAAGAGTTTTATAGATTATTCTGAGTATGGTGGAGCTCCACTTTTAGGTTTAAATGGAGGCGTTATAAAAGCTCATGGAAGCTCTGATGCCAAAGCTATAAAGAATGCTATAAATCAAGGCATTAAATTTGCAAAAGGAAAAGTTGTTGAAGATATAAGTCAATTTATAAGCAAATATAATGAAGAAAATAAAAATAACGAAGATGAATAAACTCGTTTTGGAGGTTTAATATATAATGAATACAAAGGCTGGAATATTGGGAGTAGGAAGTTATTTACCTGAGAAATCATATGATAATTTTCACTTCGAAAAGATAATGGATACATCAGATGAGTGGATAAGTACTAGAACTGGTATTAAGGAAAGAAGATTTGCAGAAGAATCTGAAGCAACTTCTGACCTAGCATCTAAAGCTGCCCTAAAAGCGATAGAATGTGCAAAGTTAAGTGTAGAGGATATAGAGTTGATTATATTAGCAACAATTACTCCTGATATGTCTTTGCCTTCAACTGCATGTATAGTGCAAGATGCAATAGGAGCAGTGAATGCTACTGCATTTGATATATCAGCAGCTTGTTCTGGATTTGTATATGGAGTAACTATTGCAAAGCAATTTGTAGAAACTGGTTGTTATAAGAATGTACTTGTAATAGGAGCAGAAACTTGTTCTAAGTTTTTAAATTACGATGATAGATCAACAGCAGTATTATTTGGAGATGGTGCTGGAGCAGCTGTTATTGGACCTGTAAGTGAAGGTGGAATACTATCTACTCATATGGGTTCTGATGGTAAAGGAAAAGATTGTTTAAAAGTACCTGCTGGAGGTTCAAGACTTAAAGCAAGTAAAGAGACTGTAGAAGCTAATCTACATACAATAGAAATGGCAGGTAGTGATGTATTTAAATTTGCAGTTAGAAAGATGGCAGAAACTTCTTTAATAGCTCTTGAAAAAGCTAATTTAAATACAACTGACATAGACTATTTAATACCACATCAAGCTAATATAAGAATCATACAAGCTTCTTCTAAGAGATTAGAACTTGATATGAAAAAAGTTTATGTAAATATAAACAAGTATGGAAATATGTCTGCTGCATCTATACCAGTAGCATTAGATGAAGCTTACAGAGAAGGTAAGATTAAAAAAGGAGATAACGTAGTTTTAGTTGGCTTTGGTGGAGGTCTAACTTGGGGGGCTTCAGTTGTCAAGTGGACTTTATAGTAGAAAATATCTAAGATGCTTTAATTGACAAAATTAACTTTATATTAAGAGTAAGGTTGATTAATAATAAAAAGTTTACTTTTATGATTTCAAGTGAAGGAGAATTGTATGAATAAAATTTGCAAAATATTAAATATAAAATACCCAGTTATCCAAGGGGGAATGGCATGGGTAGCTACTGCATCATTAGCAAGTGCTGTATCTAATGCAGGAGGGCTTGGAATAATAGCAGCAGGAAATGCACCAAAAGAAGCTATAAAAAAAGAAATTATTGAGTGCAAAAAATTAACAGATAAACCTTTTGGGGTAAATGTAATGCTTATGTCACCATTTGTAGATGATATAATGGATTTGATTATAGAAGAAAATGTTCAGGTTATTACTACTGGAGCAGGAAATCCTGCAAAATATATGGATAGATTAAAAGAAGCTGGAACAAAAGTTATTCCTGTAGTGCCAACAATAGCTTTAGCTCAAAGAATGGAAAAGTTAGGGGCTACAGCAGTAATAGCTGAAGGTACAGAAGGTGGAGGACACATAGGAGAGCTTACTACTATGGTTTTGGTTCCACAAGTTGCTGATGCTGTAAGCATACCTGTAATAGCTGCTGGGGGCATTGTAGATGGTAGAGGTATTGCTGCATCTTTTGCATTAGGTGCTAGTGCAGTTCAAGTAGGAACTAGATTTATCTGTAGTGAAGAGTGTTCTGTACATTCAAACTACAAAAACTTAGTAATAAAAGCAAAAGATAGAGACGCGATTGTTACAGGAAGAAGTACAGGTCATCCAGTAAGAACATTAAAAAATAAATTATCAAAAGAATTTTTAAAGATGGAGCAAAATGGAGCTACTCCTGAAGAGTTAGATAAAAAAGGTACAGGTGCTTTAAGATTTGCAACAGTAGATGGAGATATCGAAAAAGGTTCATTTATGGCAGGTCAAAGTGCTGCTATGGTAAAAGAAATAACACCTTGTAAAGAAATTATAGAAACTATGGTAAATCAAGCAAAAGAGATTATGCCAGCAATAGAACTGTAAATCAGGAGGAGTAAGATGGGAAAAGTAGCACTAGTATTTCCTGGTCAAGGCGCTCAATATGTAGGTATGGCCAAGGATTTATACGAAAATAATGATGTTGCTAAAAATGTAATAGATGAGGCTTGTGAAGTCTTAAAAATAGACTTAAAAAAACTTATGTTTGAAGGCAATGAAGAAGAACTTTCTAAAACTGAAAATACTCAACCTGCTATGGTTACACATAGTGTAGCTGTATTAAAAGCAGTACAAGCTCAAGTAGATTTAAAATATAGTGCATGTTTAGGCTTATCTTTAGGAGAGTACAGTGCATTGGTTGCAGCAGATGCAATTGACTTTAAAGATGCTGTATGCTTAGTCAAAAAAAGAGGTAAGTTTATGCAGGAAACAGTTCCAACAGGTGTTGGGGCTATGGCAGCAATTTTAGGTCTAGATAGAAGTATATTAGAAAATGTAGTTAAAGATATACAAGGAGGTATTGTAGAAGTAGCAAATTACAATTCTCCTGGTCAAATAGTTATATCTGGTGAAAATGAAAAGATAGAAGAAGCAATGGTGAAATGCAAAGAAGCAGGAGCAAAAAGAGCTGTTAAATTAAATGTAAGTGGGCCTTTTCATTCATCAATGCTAAAAGAAGCTGGAGTAAAATTAGGCAGTGAGTTAGAAAAAGTTAACATAACTAAACCTAAAATTGATGTAGTAGCAAATGTAAATGCAGATTATTATAAAAGTGAAGGGAAAGAACTACTTATAAAACAAGTAAGTTCATCTGTCCTTTGGGAAGACTCTATAGAAAGACTTTTAAACGATGGATATGATACTTTTATAGAAATGGGACCTGGAAAAACTTTAAAAGCATTCATCAAGAAGATAGCTTCTAACAAAAAAGCAAGTGCGAATATTTATAATATAGATGGTATAGATTCTCTTAATGAATTTGTACAAAATTATAGAAATGGAGAGATATAATGATAAATCTTACAGGACAAGTAGCAGTTGTTACTGGTGGCTCTAGAGGTATAGGAAAAGAAATAGCAAAAAAACTAGCATCTTTTGGGGCTGATGTAGTAATCAATTATACTTCTAAAGAAGATGAAGCACTAAAAACTAAAAATGAAATAGAAGGTATGGGTGTAAAGTGTACTTCTATAAAATGTGATGTGTCTAAATCTGAAGAAGTAAATCAAATGATAGATTCTGTTATAAAAGAATTTGGAAAAGTTGATATATTGGTTAATAATGCAGGTATAACTAAAGATGCTTTGCTTATGAGAATGAAAGAAGAAGATTTTGATAGAGTTATAGATATAAACTTAAAAGGTGTCTTTAATTGTACAAAAGCAGTTACTAAACCTATGATGAAAAAGAAGTATGGAAGAATAATAAATATGACTTCAGTAGTTGGAATTATGGGTAATGTAGGACAAACTAATTATTGTGCATCAAAAGCTGGTGTGATTGGATTTACAAAAGCTTCTGCAAGAGAATTGGCATCAAGAAATATAAATATAAATGCAGTAGCACCTGGATTTATAGAAACAGATATGACTAAAGTATTAAGTGATGATGTAAAAGAATCAACACTTGCAAACATACCAAAAAAATCTTATGGTAAACCAGAAGATGTAGCAAATGCTGTAGCATTTTTAGTTAGTGACATGTCAAGTTATATAACAGGACAAGTTATAAATGTAGATGGTGGAATGGTAATGCAATAATAAAAAATAATAATTTAAAAAGTAGAGAAATCTATTAAAATAAAAAATCTTAGGAGGTACACAATGTTTAATAAAGTTGTAGAAATAATAATAGAGCAATTAGGAGTAGAAGATAAAGAAATAACTATGGAAACATCATTAATGAAGGATTTAGAAGCAGATTCATTAGATGCAGTAGAAATAATAATGGCACTTGAAGATGAATTTGGTATAGAAATACCAGATACAGAAGCAGAAAACTTCAAATCTATAGGAGATATAGTTAAGTATATAGAAGCTAATAAATAGTCGAGCTTTAAAAAAGTGGAGGTATCCGATGAATAAAAGAGTAGTAATAACAGGACTTGGATGTGTTACGCCGTTGGGAACGGGAAAAGATGAGTTCTGGAGCAACATAAAATCTGGAGTATCTGGTATAGATAAAATAACTAATTTCGATGCTAGCACATATCAAACTCAGATAGCAGGAGAAGTTAAGAATTTTCATCCAGAAGAATATATAAGCAAAAAAGAATTGAAGAGATTGGATAAGTTTGCTCAATTTGCAATAGTATCTGCAAAATTGGCAGTTGAAGATGCAAACCTTGATTTAGATAAAACTGATAGAGAGCGTGTTGGTGTTATAATAGGTTCTGGAATAGGTGGAGTTGAAGCAATAGAAACTCAACATAAAATTCTTTTAGAAAAAGGAAATAAAAGAGTAAGTTCACTTTTTGTACCTATGATGATAGGAAATATGGCAGCTGGTCAAGTATCAATATTTTTAGGAGCAAAAGGACCTAACACTAATGTATGTACAGCTTGTGCATCAGGAACTCATTCAATAGGTGATGCTTTTAAAGTTATACAAAGAGGCGATGCAGATATTATGGTAGCAGGAGGTTCTGAAGCTGCTGTAACAGGTCTTGCATTTGCTGGATTCTGTAATATGAAAGCTATGTCAACTAGAAATGACGACCCTAAAACTGCATCAAGACCATTTGATAAAGACAGAGATGGATTTGTAATGGGAGAAGGAGCAGGTATTGTTATCTTAGAAGACTTAGAACATGCTTTAGCAAGAGGTGCTAAAATATATGCAGAAGTAGTTGGATATGGTTTAACTGCTGATGCATATCATATGACAACTCCAGCTGAAAATGGAGAAGGAGCAGCTAGGTCTATGAATATGGCTTTGAAAGATGGAAATGTTCCATTAGAAGAAGTGGATTATATAAACGCTCATGGAACTTCAACTTATTATAATGACTTGTATGAAACTATGGCTATAAAAACTGTATTTGGGGAAAAGGCATATGATTTATGTGTATCATCAACAAAATCTATGACTGGCCATTTATTAGGAGCATCAGGTGCTATAGAAGCAGTTGTTTGTGCTATGAGTATAGAAGATAGTTTTGTACCTCCAACTATAAATTTACAAGAAGTTGGTGAAGATTTGGATTTAGATTATGTTCCAAATCAAGGTAAAGAAAAAAATGTTAGATATGTACTATCAAATTCTTTAGGATTTGGTGGACATAATGCTACAATTGTATTAAAAAAATATGTATAAATAAATCATATATATTAAATTTAAAGTCTCCTAAACTATTTTAGGGGACTTTTTTATTGAGATTTAATTCTAGCATATGTTGTAAATCATTTTGATATATTGTATTATTAGGTATTAAGAGGTTATTTATATATATGTAAGTTTCCATTCTACAATATACAGAAGGAGGACTAAAATTTTGAATTTTAGACTACCAAAGAAAAGATTACTAAAAAGTATAATTTTTATAGGTGTAATACTTATTAGTATTATTTTGTTTATAAATTACGACCAAAGTGGACTGAAAGAAAGAGAAATTATAAATAAGGGAAAGTATATGTCTGAAAGTCTTGTGTCAGACAAGAAGTACAATGAAGCAAAAAAATTGGTTGAAAATTCTTTTGAAGCTATACCTGAAAAAAAATACAATAAAGTATATGATGAAGTGTGGAATATGTTAAAGACCATTTCATCTGTTCCAGATGGAACGAAGATAGTCATTGATTCATTAGAAAAAATGAGAATGTCAGATGAAAAGTTATCTGATGAGTGTAGATTTAATATAGAAAAAAGACTAGCATCAGTGTATATAATGGATAATAATTATTCTAAAGCAGTAGATTTAACTGTAAAATCTATAAAATTGGCTGAGAAATTAGGGGATAATTATGAAAGAGCAAGACTAGATGTTGATTTGGCGAGCATACTTTTAAAGGTAGGTGCATATGAGAGAGCAGAGAAATTAATAAAAGATTCTTTTAAGATAGATGTTTATGAAGGTGAGAAAAATGGAATGGTTAGATTATATGCTCTTATAAATCTAGCAGAAATATATGTAGAATTAGGAGAATATGATAAAGCTATTGAAACTTGTAATAATGTAGTGGACTATAAAAAATTTGTAAATACAGATGATTACAATGATTTTGAGATAATGGCATCAATAATGAAGGCAAATGCATATATAGGAAAAAATGATACATCAAAGGCAAAGTCTTCTTTAGCAAGAGCTGATTCTCTTATAAAGTCTGATAAAACAGTTCATATATTAGATAAAGATATGTATTATTATATGGCAGTGGGGAATTTAGAATATAAAAGTGAAAATTATGATTCTGCATCAGATAATTATAAAAAAAGTTTAGAAATATCCACTAAAAGAAAGTTAACTCAAGAGAAAATAAAAAACTTAGAGAAAATATTAAATATATATGAAAAACAAGGAAATGTAAATGCTGTAAATAAATATCAAAAGATACTAATAAATGAATATAAAGAGAACAAAAGTATAAGAGATTCGGAGACCAGTTTCTATATAATTGATAAAGTATCAAATGAAAGTGCATTATTTGAAAAAACTAAAAAAGAAATCAAATATTATAAGATATTATTTACAGTGATTATAATTGCTATATTAGGGTCTACTTTTTTATATAATAGACTCAAATATTTTAAAGCACAAAATTTACATGATGGTCTTACGAATGTTTATAATCGAAAAAGTTTTGATATTATGTATGAAAAATACAGAGAGAAAGACAATAATTTTGCACTTGTAATGATAGATATTGACAACTTTAAACTTATAAATGATAATTATGGGCATAAATTTGGAGATATTGTTATAAAAGGTATAACGAATACTATCTCTGTTATGTTGGAGCAAGAAGATAAAGTATTTAGGTATGGAGGCGAAGAGTTTTCTGTGCTGATAAGAAATAAATCTGGTGAAGAAGTAGTAAATATAATTGATAATATAAGAATTGCAATTGCCAATAAAAAATGGGGTGAAGATGTAACTGTAACTATAAGTGCAGGTGTAGCTCATATTTTTGATAGTAAAAATGTACTAGAAGAAGCTGACAAAAATTTATACAAAGCAAAACAACTTGGTAGGAATAAAGTAGTGTATAAGTAATTATATACTATATAAATAAGAGGTATAAGCATGAAACAATCAATAGCTATAGTAACTGATAAAATAACCAAATTATCATCTTTCTTAGAAGAAAATATACGTTTAGTTTTAGGCAATTACATTGATATAAATCATTATTATTTAGAAAATTTAAAAGATGATGATAAAATACAAGGTGACTTTGTGCTGGTAATGACTGATGATAGATTAAATAGTATGAGAAAACATTTGGTACAAGATAGCAAGATTATAGTGGTAAGAAGAACTCTTAAAGAAAATGAAATTTATGGATTATTTTCAATCCCAAATGGAACAGAAGTATTGGTTGTAAATGATACTAAAGAAACCACTTTAGAAACAATAAGTTTATTTTACAAGATAGGAGTAAAAAATTTAAAGTTCACTCCATACATTGAAGGAAAAATTTATAAAGACATAGATATAGCTATAACACCTGGAGTAAAAGAAAGAGTACCAAGTTATATAAATAAAGTAATTGACCTTGGGAATAGATATATTGATATATCTACTTTTATAGAAATAATAAATGGACTTAGAATTGATGTTAAGGAAATACGTAAAAACTTAATGGCTTATTCTGAACGTTTAATAAGTCTAGATAATGGAGTCAAAGATAATTATAGACAATTGTTTCTAAAAATGGAAGAACAAGATGTCATATTAAACTTATCAAAAGATGGAATAATATTTACTTCAGCAGATGGTGTTATAAATACGTTTAATAAAGAAGCTTTAAAGATTTTAGGGATAAATGAAAATCCCCAAAGTAAAAACATAGAAGAAGTTATATCTAAAGATTTAAGTATTCTACTTGGAGACAAAGAAATAGTTGATGAAGTAGTATTTACAAATAAAAAATATATAAATGTAAATAAAAAAAATATATTTTCTATGGGGAATAAAGCTGGTATATATTATAATTTACAAGAGATAACATATATAAAAAAATTAGAACAAAATCTCACTAATAAATTGAGAGAACAAGGACAAATAGCCAAATACACATTTAAAGATATAAAGACTAAAAATAAAAATATGATAAAGTGTATAGAATTGGCTAAAAAAATATCTAAATCAGACCTTTCTGTATTAATAATAGGGGAAAGTGGTACTGGTAAAGAATTATTAGCTCAATCCATCCATAATACCTCTAATAGAAGTAATCAACCATTTATAGCAGTTAACTGTGCAGCGGTTCCAGATAGTTTATTAGAAAGTCAGTTGTTTGGATATGAAAAGGGTTCTTTTACAGGAGCTTTAAAAGAAGGAAAAAAGGGGCTCTTTGAACTTGCAAACAATGGGACTATATTTCTGGATGAAATAGGAGATATGCCTCCATTGTTGCAAACAAAATTACTTAGAGTACTTCAAGAGAAGCAAGTTATGCCTATAGGTTCTCATAATGTTATAAATATAGACGTTAGAGTTATAGCAGCAACAAATAAAAACTTACCAAAGATGATTAGAGAAGGTAAATTTAGAGAGGATTTGTATTATAGACTGAATGTATTGCCAATAGATGTGCCATCGTTAAAAAATAGAAAAGAAGATATAATAACGCTTATGAATTTCTTTTTGAAACATAATATAAGGCTTTCACCTGAAGTTGTAACTATTTTAGAAAAATATAATTGGCCAGGAAATATAAGAGAGTTACAAAATGTCGCTTCTTATGTAAGTCTAATGTGTGATAGTATGGTCTTTAAAGATGACTTACCACCATATATAAAGACAGATATTTCTAATTATGAAGATGGATTTGGTTATACCAAAAAAGAACTTGAGGATATATTAAGAGTCTTATATGAAAGAAGAGATTCAGCTTCTGGAGTTGGAAGAGGATTTATAATCGAGAAACTTACAGAGGAAGGAATTGAGATTTCTGAAAATAAAGTTAGAAAAGTGTTATCTTATTTAAGTGAGTGTGGATATATATCATCTAAATCTGGTAGATGTGGAAGTCAACTAACTCCAGAAGGTATAAATCTTTACAATAAAATGACTTAAGTATATTGATATTAAAATAAGCTATTCTGGACATAAATATTTGAATAAGTGCAAACTTTTACACTTATAAAATTTAAACTATATTATAGTAGATATATAATGTTATACATTTTAAAGGTTTTAAATTAAATATTAATAGGGTGAAAAAATAGGTTTAGATAGGTAATAGGTTATTATAAAATAACCCATTACCTATTTTTATTTTCCAAAAGATTGTATATAAGATAAACAATAAAAAATATAGTCAGCAAAAGCACTGAAAATACTAGATAAAAAATAAATATAAATAATTATAAATCTTGGCATGTATATTGCTAATTATAGAGATAAGACGACAAAATAATTGGGAGGTTTAGTTATGAAATATAAAACAACAGGGACTTGTGCTACAGAAATTGAATTTGAAGTAAAAGAAAATAAAGTTACAAATGTAAATTTTATTGGTGGATGTGATGGAAATTTAAAAGGACTAAAAATATTAGTTGAAGGTATGAATATAGAAGATGTAATTAAAAAATTAAAAGGAATTGAATGTAAGACAAAACCAACATCTTGTCCAGATCAACTTTCTCTAGCATTGGAAAATTATATAAATATAAAATAAATACACAAAACAATCGATTAGTTAGGAGCTTGATTATGAAACCAATAATAGGGATTTTAGGAAATTTAATAATAATGGAGAATGGAATGTTTCCAGGTCTTGAAAGGTCATATGTAAATAATGATTACATAAATGCTGTACTAAAAGGTGGAGGTAGTCCAGTTATAATTCCAGTAAATACAGATAAAGAAGTTATAAAAAAACAGATTGAGATGGTTGATGGAGTTTTAATATCTGGAGGTTGGGATGTTAATCCTCAATTATATGGAGAAGAAACAAGAGAAGAAACCACATTTATATATCCAGAAGTGGATGAGTTTGATTTAATAGCTATAAGTATAGCATTAGAACTTAAAAAACCTATATTAGGTATATGTAGGGGGCTACAAATATTAAATGTAAGTTTAGGAGGAACTTTATATCAAGATAATAATCTTATAGAAGGAAGTTATATAAAACATACACAATCTGCAAAGAGATATGTAGCTACTCATAAAGTAGATGTTAAAGAAGGTAGTATTTTAGAAGGAATCTTAGGAAAACAATTACTTACAAATAGCTATCATCATCAAAGTGTTAATGAGCTTGGAAAAGGATTAAAAGCCATAGCCTATTCAAAAGATGGTATAATAGAAGCTATTCAGAAAGAGGATGAAAATTTTGTAGTAGGAGTACAGTGGCATCCAGAAATGATGGTAGAGTACTGTAACAAGATGGAAAAATTGTTTGAATATTTTATAAATATTTGTTCAAATTTATAATATACCTTGGGGGGATTGAACATGAACGAAAAGAATAAAATGGGATTAATAAGTATTATACTTTTAGGTATTAACGCAGTTGTAGGAGCTGGAGTTTTCCTATTACCAGGAGATGCAATGAAATCATTTGGTGTAGCAAGTATATTTGTATATATGTTTGATATGTTATTGGTTTTATCAATGGCATTCTGTTTTGCTGAGGTGGCAGGTAAATTTAATAAAAATGGTGCGGCCTATGTATATACTAAAGAAGCTTTTGGAGATTTTTGTGGCTTTGAAGTAGGTCTTATGAAATGGGTAATAGGATGTATATCTTGGGGAGCATTAATAGTAGGTTTTCCTACATCATTGTCAGCAGTATGGGCTCCAGCAGGCGACCCTCATATACAGAAAATTATAATTGTAACTATGATAGTTGGTCTTACAATTATAAACTTATTAGGTGTATCTTTATCAAAAATTGTACAGAATGTTATAACTGTAGGTAAACTAATTCCATTAATATTATTTATAGGAATAGGTATATTCTTCATAAAAGGAGTTAATTTTACTACTTCAACAATGGTACCTCCAGGAGCTGGGGTAACAGAGTTTGGGGCAGCAGCACTTTTAATGTTTTATTCATTTACAGGATTTGAATCTATAGCAGTTGCAGCAGAAGATATGGAGAACCCTAAAAAGAATATACCAATAGCAATTATAAGTGTAATAGCAATTGCATCAATAATATACATATTAAATCAAGTTGTATGTGTTGGTATACTAGGAGATTTATTATCTAGTACATCTACACCAGTCGCAGATGCTGCAAGAATATGTTTTGGAAATATGGGTGCGGGATTGGTAACTTTTGGTACACTGGTTTCTGTGGGAGGAATTTGTATGTGTGGTGCTTTCGTAAATCCAAGAAGTTGTGTAGCTTTGGCTGATGATAAAATGCTACCTAGATTATTTGCAAGAAAAGATAAAAAAGGTACACCATATGTAGCAATAATAGCCACTATGATAATTACTATACCAATAGCTTTATCTGGAAGTTTTGCTGAATTAGCAGCAATAAGTGCAGTTGCTAGATTTATACAGTATATACCAACATCTTTATCAGTATTAGTATTTAGAAAGAAAAGACCAGAATTAGTAGGTACTTTTAAAACTCCATTTGGAGCAGTGATTCCTTTAATTGCAGTATGCGTTGGGACTTGGCTGTTATTCCAGGCATCTATGCATCAATTAATTATGGGATTAGGAGCATTGGCAATTGGAGTACCATTATATTTTATAATGAAGTCTTATAACAGAAAAATTTATGGAGAAGAATTAAAAAAAATAGTTTAATTGTATTATAAAATTTAATTGAAATAAAGTTGGATATTGGCAGAAAATTAAATATATAAAAATATATATAAGGTTATATTAAAATATTATTGATTTTTTATTTTAGTATAACCTTGTATTGTTATTAATACATGAAAAATATTGTAATAGGCTAAAAACAATAGTATTATGTTTATAGATAAAAAACTTGTTAGGAGGTAAATTTATGCCAACAATAACTTTAAAAAATGGTGTGGACATACTTATTAGAGAGGCAGTAAAAGAAGATGCTCAAAACATTATAGATTTTTATAATGAAGTAGGAGGGGAAACTCATTTTCTCTCATTTGGAAAAGATGAATACAAAGTATCATTAGAGGAACAAGAAAATGCTATAGAAGCAGCAAAAGCATCTGATAATTCAGTAAAACTGATTGCATTTATAGATAGTGAGATAGTTGGTATTGCGACAATTGATTCTAATCAAAAAGCAAAAGGAAAGCATGTTGGAGTATTAGGAATTGTTGTAAAAGAAAAATATTGGGGAATTGGATTGGGAAAAAGACTGATGTTAGACCTTATAGAATGGTGTAAATCAAATGGAATAACTAAGAAAATAACTCTTGTTACTAATGAAGAAAATCATAGTGCTATAGGATTATACAAAAAGGTTGGATTTGAAGTAGAGAGTATATTAAAGAAAGAATGTTATTATAATGGTGTTTATACAGATTTAGTAGGAATGTCACTTTTATTAGGAATATAATTAGTGTACATTTTATCTCGAAAAAAGTATATTAAGTATGGTATAATTAAAAAAGAATATAACTTAATATAATTTTGGAGGACGAATTATGAAAAATCTGTGTAAAATATCAGATGATTATTTAAACAGCAAACTGAAGTATTTAAAGTTATTATCAAAACAATATCCAAGTATATCAAAAGCAAGTACAGAAATAATAAATTTAGAGGCTATATTAAATCTTCCAAAGGGAACAGAACATTTTATAACAGATGTACATGGCGAATATGAGCCATTTGTGCACGTATTAAAAAATGGTTCTGGTGTAATAAAGAGAAAAATAGAAGAATTGTTTTCAAATACAATAAGAGATAGCGAGAAAAAGATGTTGGCAACTCTTGTATATTATCCTGAACAAAAGTTAGACCTAATAATTAAGCAAGAGGAAAATATAGATGATTTTTATAGAATAAATATTTATAGACTTATAGAACTTTGTAAGTATGCTTCTAGCAAATATACTAGGTCCAAAGTTAGAAAACTTTTGCCAGAAAATTTTAAATACATAATAGAAGAAGTTTTACATGAGCATGTCAAAAGTGAACATAAAGAAGAGTACTATAAAAGTATAGTTGAAACGATAGTCAACATAGGGATAGCAAAAGAATTTATAATTGCTATTTCTACAGTCATACAAAAATTAGTTGTTGATAGATTGCATGTAATAGGAGATATTTACGATAGAGGTCCAAGACCAGATATAATTGTCGACAAGCTTATTGAACATCATTGTGTAGATATTCAATGGGGAAATCATGATATATTATGGATGGGGGCAGCATCAGGTGAAAAAACTTGTATAGCAAATGCTCTTAGAATATCAGCTAGATATGCTAATTTAGACATTGTAGAAGACATATATGGAATAAATCTATTACCTCTAGCAACTTTTGCTATAGATACATATAAGGATGACCCTTGTAAAGAATTTATTCCAAAGATTAATGACCAAAGTGTAACAATAACAGAAAAGTCGTTGATGGCTAAGATGCACAAAGCAATAAGTATAATCCAATTTAAACTTGAAGGTGAAGTTATAAGAAGAAGACCTGAATTTGAGATGGAACATAGACTTTTGCTTAATATGATAAACTATGATGAAGGTACAATTACTTTAAATGGAAAGACATATAAATTAAAAGATACTTATCTGCCTACAATAGACAAAAAAGACCCATACAAATTAACAATAGAAGAAAAAAATGTTATTGATAAATTGGTATCCTCATTTAGAGGTAGTGAAAAATTACAAAAACACGTTTCGTTTTTATTTTCTAAAGGAAGCATATATTTAAAGGCAAACTTAAATTTACTGATTCATGGATGTGTACCATTAAATGAAGATGGAAGTTTTATGTCTATGAATATAATGGGAAAAGAGTATAAAGGTAAGGCTCTTATGGATAAAATGGAATCTCTAGCAAGAGAAGGGTTTTTCTTTAAGGATAAGGCAGAAGAAAAGTTATATGGTATGGATATTATGTGGTATTTGTGGACTGGAAAATGTTCATCATTATTTGGCAAAGATGATATGACAACATTTGAAAGATACTTTATAGCAGAAAAAGAGACTCATAAAGAAAATAAGAACCCTTATTTTAAGCTTAGAGAAAATGAAATGGCTTGTAAAAGAATATTTGAGGAATTTGATTTAGAACTTGATGAATCACATATAATAAATGGTCATGTACCTGTAGAAAGTAAAAATGGAGAGAGTCCAATAAAAGCTAATGGTAAAATTCTTGTTATAGATGGTGGTTTTTCTAGAGCGTATCAAAAAACGACTGGTATAGCTGGATACACTTTGATATATAATTCTAGAACTCTACAATTAGTATCACATGAACCATTTAATTCTGCTGAGGAAGCTATTGCAAATGAAAGCGATATTTTATCGACAACTGTTGTAGTAGAGCATAAGGCAAAGAGAAAAATGGTGAGAGATACCGATGAAGGAGTAAAAATACAAGAAGAAATAGAAGATTTAAAGCTACTTTTAATGGCTTATAAAAAAGGACTAATAAAAGAAATGTAATTATTATAGAGACACTTCATATTTGAAGTGTCTTTTTTATTGAGTAATATCTTATAAAGATTAATAATAGTAGTTTAATAGAGTCTATGTATTAAGTGAATCCAAAAGAAATGGAGTCATTTTTTTATTTATAAATATTATTTTAAAAAATATATATGTTTTGGTAATATTCCTTGTCCTTTATAAATAGAATTATATAAACAAAGGAGGAGGACAAGAAATGAATAAACTTTCTGATGAAATAATAAACTCTCTTTCTACAACTATAAGAGAAAAGGTAGAAAAAATCTCAAACAATAATCTAAATATAGAAGAAATTAGGTTACGCTCACAAAAACCATTGATACTAAATGCAAACTCTAAGGATTATTTTTATAATCAAAAAACTATGACACTCGATTTAAATCAACAAGACTCATATGTAGTGACAAGAGAAGATGTAGAGCAAACTTTTCAAATAATATGTAAATACTCAATACATTCATTTATGGATGATATAAAAAAAGGATTTATAACTTTGAGAGGAGGGCATAGAGTAGGATTAGTTGGGAAAGCAATAGTAGAAGATGGACAAGTCAAAAATATAAAGCATATATCGTCTTTAAATATAAGAGTATCAAGAGAAATCATTGGATGCTCAAATAAGATTTTAAGTCATATCATAAATGGAAAAAATCAGATTAATAATACTCTGATAATATCGCCACCTCAATGTGGAAAAACAACTTTAATAAGAGATATAGTAAGGAATTTAAGTAATGGTAATGAGGATTATGGGTTTAAAGGCTTAAAAGTAGCTCTAGTGGATGAGCGTAATGAGATAGCAGGTGCTTATCTAGGAGTTCCACAAATGGATGTTGGGATAAGGACTGACATAATAGAAACTTGCCCAAAAGACTTGGGGATTACGATGCTTTTAAGGTCTATGTCACCAAATGTTATTGTGACAGATGAGATTGGAAGTGAAAAAGAGATAAAGGCATTATATACAGCATTAAATGGAGGGATAGGACTAATAACTACTGTACATGGAGATTCGATAGAGGATATACAAAATAGAAAAGAATTAAATAGGCTTCTAGATAAAGAATTATTTAAAAAAGTTATAATTCTTTCTGCAAAAAGAGGTGCTGGAACAATTGAAAAAATTTATGATTTAGAAGAAAAGAGATGGTATTTTGCAAATTAAGATAATTATTATAGCTCTTTTAATAGGAAGTAGTTATTTGATAGGTGAACACATATACAAGACTTATACTCGTAGACATAAACAATTAAATGATTTAATAAGAGTTTTAGAAATATTAAGGATGGATTTATCTTTCGGACTTTATACATTGGAAGAGATTTTTAAGAGGATAGGTGATAATAAAGAATTTTGTTTTTGGAAGTTTTTTCTTCAAGTATCAGAAGAGCTTCACAATGAACAAGGCAAAACTTTAGAAATGATAATATTAGAAAATATTGATGTTTTAAACAAAGAGACTTATCTAGGTAATAAAGAAATTGAGGAGTTAAAAAATCTAATACTTACTTTAGGTAAAAGTGATATAGAGTCACAACAAAGAATGATAGATTTATCTATAGAAAATTTAAAAAAACAGACTTATGAGACAAAAGATGACATAAACAAAAAAGGTGTATTGTATAAAAAATTAGTCACATTTATAGGCATAGGTATATGTATTATATTGATTTAAATATGGGGAGGTTTATTATGGAGATATCATTGATATTAAAGGTTGCAGGCGTTGGGATTCTAATATCAGTATTGAATATGATATTGGAAAAAACAGATAGAAAAGATTGGGCAGGTCTTACTACATTGGCAGGTGTGATAATCGTATTGGGAATGGTAATAACAGAAATAAGTGATTTATTTAATACTGTAAGAACAATGTTTCAACTTTACTAAAGGGAGGGAGTAATTTGGAAATAATGCAATTAATAGGAATTGCAATCATTTCAACTACACTCTGTTTAGTAATTAAAAAAGATAGACCAGAAATAGCAAATTTCATAGCTATAATAACTGGAGTAATAATACTATTATCAGTTATGTTTAAGCTGAACTTTATAGTGGATAGCATACAAGATTTAGCTAATAAAGCTAATATCCCAACCATGTACATATCATTAATAATAAAATTAATTGGGATAGCATATTTAATGGAATTTGCAATACAACTTTGCAAAGATTGTGGGGAAGGAAACATTGCTTCTAAGTTAGAGTTTGGAGGAAAAATAATAGTGATGTCAATGTCTTTCCCTATACTTCTATCCATTGTAGAAATGGTAGTGAACATAATTCCATAGTTGTGTATCTTAAGATAACTATAGGTATATTAAAGAGATTTCGTTGTATTGAGGTTTATAGAGTGAAGAGAGGCATGGTTGCTTATGAAAAAAAGATTTTTACCAATGATTATAGGTTTTGTATTTACTTTCTTTTTTATAAATATCTTTGCTATTATGATATTCGCCAATGAAGTACCAAGTAGTGAAGATAAGGAATATGGTGAAACAAAAAATAGCATAGATAAATATATAGATGGGCAGTTAGACAAGCTAGATATAAATGAAATACAAGACTATATAAATAAGGAAATAGTTATTAATGATGTTAATTTAAAATCGTTTGTAAAAGATTTAATTAGTGGCAAAAAAAATATCTTAGATTTATTTAATAAAGATGGATTGAAGATATTGATGTTTGACGAATTTAAAGCAAGTTTAAAGGTAGTAGCAGTGATTTTAGTACTGGCTTTATTATCATCCATTTTAAAAAGCTTAGAAAACTCTTTTTCATCAGGTGCAGTAAGTCAAATCGCAACATATATAATATTTATCACAATGGTATCACTCACACTTGTTGGATTTAAGGATGTATTACAGATTTGCTATGATGCAATAGACCATACTGTAGGTCTCATGCAAGTTATAATGCCAATATTAATAACATTTTTACTTTTAATTGGATTTCCAATAACATCTACTACTTTGAATCCTATCTTTATAGGAGGAGTAACATTTATAAACGTATTTTTCAAGAACTTTTTATTTGTATCAATTACTGTTGCATTTGGTATTTTAATAATAAACAATTTATCAAAAAATATAAGGTTAAAACGATTTTTCTCCTTTGTAAAGCAAATAAATTATGTTTCTATTGGGGCGATGTTTACCGTTTATTTAGGACTTGTATCTATACAAGGATTGTATGTAACTAGTTTTGATAAATTCAGTGTCAAGACCGCTAAGTTTGCTATAGGTAATTTTATTCCTGTTGTTGGAGGATTTGTATCTGATTCTGTGGATATTCTATTATCTTCATCTCAGCTTATAAAAAATATATTTGGAGGAATAGGGCTTATCTTACTTGTTGGAATTTGTTTACTTCCAGTTATAAAAATTTTATCAGTAATAGTAGTGTACAAGTTAGCTGCAATAATTGTAGAGCCAGTTGGAGAAGATGGGATATCTAATTTTTTAAATGAAGTTGCAAATCTAATGATAATAATGCTAGCATCAGTAATTGCCATAACAATAATGTTCTTTGTAACTGTGGCTATCTTGACATCGATAAGTGTCGTAAGTCAAGGATAATATATATCAATATAAAATTGCATCGAATTTAGAGTTTGTAGAGAGGGGGAAGCTATGTTAGAGGGCATAAAGGCATGGATTGTTAGTGTTTTAATAGGAGCATTTATAGTAAATATAGTAGATATGATTTTACCAAGTTCTAAGATAAAACCTTATGTCAACTTAGTTTTAAACTTTATGTTTGTATTTATTGTAATAACTCCAGTAGTAGGATTTTTTTCAAAAGATATGAGCTTAGAAGATAGAATCTTGAAGTCTATGGGTAACTACAACAAACAATATGTAGATAGTACAAATGCTTTAGCAAAAGAAACTGGAAACAATAGTTTATCTAAAGGATATGAGGATGGTTTAAAAGAAGTGCTTAAATTGAAACTTGATGAGTATGGTTACGATTTAGAAGATATAGAGCTTAACGGAGCAAATATAAATAATATAAAAATAAAAGAAAAAAATGATAGTACAAAAAGTAATGGCAATATTGATGAAGAAAATAAAAATAATAGTACTAAAGAGGATGAAGAAAACATAAACTCTAATGACAAAGAAAATTCTAAACAAGTTTTTAAAAAAGGTACAGAATATGAACTGAACCTAAATGAAAACAAATTAAAAAATGACTTAATAAAGGTGCTTGATGTTTCTATAGAAGATATACAAATTGATAAATAGGAGTTGGGAGAATGTTGAAAAACTTAAATGACAAAGATAAGAGAAAGGTATATTCACTAATAACTATAGCTGGAATCTGTGTGGTGTCATTAGTCTTATTGTCTTGTTTTCCTAGTAGCAAAAGCGATAAACAAGTTGGAAAAACAGAGGCTAACAAAAATACTGAAAAACAAGTTACTAAAGAACAAGAAAAAGATGATTTGGAATCAAAGTTAACAACAATACTATCTAAAATTGATGGTGCAGGGGATGTTGATGTAATGGTTACATTTGAATCAAGTGAAGAAATACAACCTGCTTTTAATTCAAATCAAACAACAGAGACAACAGAGGAAAAAGATGCACAAGGAGGAGAAAGAACAGTTACGACTTCTAGTGAAAATAAAACAATGATAACTTCAAATTCAAGTGACCCTGTAGTTATAAAAACTACAGAGCCAAAGATAAAGGGAGTGATAGTAGTAGCAAGTGGAGCTAATGACCCAAGTGTGAAAGAAACACTTTATAGTGCAGTACAAACATCATTACAAGTAGCTGGACATCAAGTAGAAATATATTCTAAATAAATACATATAACCGGGGGGATAAATGAATGAAGTTTAATTATAAGGGAAGAGGATTTGTAATAATAACTTTAACTGCAATGTTGGTTGTAGTAGGAACAGTAAATTATCAATTGAGTAAGAAATCTTTATTAGAAACATCAAAAGAGTTTAAGGCATATGAAGAAGCTCAATTACAGAAAAATACTGATGATAGTGATAGTAGTAAAACAGAGGATTCTAGTAATGTGAATAAACAAGATGCAAAAGAAAGTGCTGATATAGAAATAGTTGATAGTAAAGCTAGTAAAGTAAAAGAAAAGGTAACTGAAACAAGTAAAGAAATAAAAGAACAACTATCATCTGAGAAAAATATGAAAAAAGCATCTTATATTTTAGATATGAAAATGAATAGAGAAAAGCAAAGAAATGAACTAGTTCAAGATTTAAATGAAATGATAAATAATCCATCTACAACAGAAGAATCTAGAAAAGAAGCTTCTAATATGAAATTAAATATAGTTAAAATTCAAGAAAAAGAACTTCAAATAGAAAATCTCTTGAGTACAAAAGGATATGAAGAAGCATTAGTTTATATAAGTGATAGTAAAGTCAATGTAGTGGTAAATGAAGCTAAATTAGATAAGAAAGATGCAGCAAAAATATTTGACTTAGTTGCAGAACAAGCTAATGTAAAGTATGAAAATATTAAACTTACAAATAATAATAAAAAGTAAAAAATAAACCTCAGAATTAACTGAGGTTATTTTCTTGCAAAGTAGACTTGTATTTGGTATTATTATACTTATAAAAATAGTTCCTTAAAATCAGGAGGTAAGTTTTAATATGGAAGATAATAAGTTTGGACAAGTAAAAATATCTAATGATGTAATAGCTACAATAGCTGGTCTAGCAGCATTAGAAGTTGAAGGCATAGAAACTACAGCAACATTAACAGATAAGTTGTTAAAAAATAATGGAGTAAAAATACAAATAGAAGAAGAGGATGTTAATTTAGATGTAATGGTTATGATAAAATATGGGATGTCAATACCAGATACAGCTTTTAAAGTTCAAGAAAATGTAAAAAATACTGTTGAGACAATGACAGGACTGAAGGTTTCTCAAGTAAATATACACATTCAAGGAATCAGCTTTAAGAAAGATAAAGTTGATAAAGAAGAAGCAAAAGCAACTAAGAAAAATTAATATTAGCCCTCTGAAAAGTCAGAGGGTTTTTTGTTGGCATTTGATTTTTATATAGATAATTAAACTTAAAGGAGAATTTTGATTGATGAAAAAAGATAGGGCACAAAAGAGTACAACAAGAGAATATATAATGAAACTTATATACCAGATAAATATTAATAAGGAAGATTTTGAAACTTTAGATGATAAAGTAGATACTTTTTTAAATGATAATTCAGAACATATTATAAATAGATATGAAGAGCTTGCACTTCAGTATTCAAATAATGCAAATTTAAAGCTAGAAGATACTAAGCTTGAAGATGTTATAGACAGAAACTATATAAGCAGAGTATGCAAAGAACTAAAAGAAAATCATGATAAGATAGATGAGTTAATAAACAAGCATGCTAAAAACTGGACAGTAGATAGAATGCCAAAGGTAGATGTGTCTATACTTAGATTATCTGTATGTGAAATAGCTTATTTGGACACTCCTAATAAAGTGTCAATAAATGAAGCTGTAGAGCTTGCAAAGATATATTGTGATGATAAGTCTCCTAAATTTATAAATGGTATATTGGGAAGTGTTGTTGATGAAATCGGTAAATAATATAATAATTGGAATTGATACTAGCTGCTATACTACTTCTATAGCAGCTATCTCTTTAGATAAGAAAGTTATCTTTAATGAGAAAATAATGCTAGAAGTAAGAGAAAATACAAAAGGACTAAGACAAAGTGAAGCTGTATTCCAGCATGTAAATAATTTAGGGCTTTTAAGTGATAGAGTAAAGTCATTTAAAGATAAGTTTAATATAGAAGGTGTCTGTTCAACTATAAGACCTAGACCAGTTGAAAACTCATATATGCCTGTATTTAATGTAGGATATAATTTTGGAAAGTTATTATCAAGTATATATGGTTGTAGATTTTATGAGACTACTCATCAAGAAAATCATATTGAAGCAAGTTTATTAAATAGTAAGTTAAAAAATAATAATAGATTTATTTCTGTTCATATGTCTGGTGGCACTACAGAGATACTTTTAATAAACAAAATGGATGATAATTATAATATATTGGATAGTAGCTTAGGTGCAATTACCAGAATAAGTAATAAAAAAGATGATAAAAGTAAGCTATACAATAATTTTGGATATAATATAGATATAATTGGAGGAAGTAAAGATATTAGCTTTGGTCAACTTATAGATAGAGTAGGAGTTAAGTTGGGATATAAGTTTCCTTCAGGAAAATATTTAGATGAAAATGCTTTAAATTGTAACTTTAAAATAGAAAGTGGTCTGAAAACTTCTGTGAGAGATGGATATATGAATTTATCTGGATTAGAGAATCAGGTAAACCAGATTATAAAAGACAATAAAGATAATACTAATCAAAAAGAATATGTATCTAAATTAGTATTAGATTCAGTAGTTAGAAATATGTTTAAATCTTTAGTTTATTTATGTGAAACTTATAATGTAGATGAAGTAGTTTTTGCAGGTGGAGTTTCTGCAAGTAGGTATATTCTTAAAGAATTAAGTCTAAAATTAAGAAAAAAACATATAGAAGCTCATTTTACAGAACCACAATATTCAACTGATAATGCTGTTGGGTGTGCTATAATAGGATTGAATAACTTTTTAGGAGAAAGAGTATGAAACTAAGAGCTTTAGATATAAGTGAAGCAAACTCATATATTAAAAGAATTTTAATAAACGACCCAATACTTTCTAATCTTAAGGTTAAAGGAGAGATTTCCAATTTTAAGGTTCATAGTAGTGGGAATGTATATTTATCACTTAAAGATGAAACATCAAAGTTAAACTGTGTAATTTTTAAAAGTAATTTTAATCGTAATCTAAAATTAGACAATGGTGTGAAAGTTATAGCTAGTGGATACATATCGGTCTACGAAAGAGATGGTGCGTATCAATTATATATTAATGAAATTGAAATAGAGGGAATAGGGAATTTACACATAGAATTTAATAGATTAAAAGAAAAACTTGCTAAAGAAGGTTTATTTGACTCTAAATACAAGATACCTATACCTAAAATGCCAAACTCAATTGGAGTTATAACATCTCCAACAGGTGCTGTTATAAGAGATATAATAAATGTTATAAAAAGAAGATACCCTAAAATTAATATAAAGCTTTATCCAGTAACGGTTCAAGGAGATAAATCAGCAGAAGAAATATGTGAAGCAATAAGATTTTTTAATCATATGAAGAATGTTGATACACTTATAATTGGTAGAGGTGGGGGTTCAATAGAAGAGCTTTGGTCTTTTAATGATGAAATGGTAGCAAGAGAGGTTTTTAATTCTCAGATTCCAATAATATCAGCAGTTGGGCATGAAACTGATTTTACTATTTGTGACTTTGTATCTGATATGAGAGCACCAACACCATCCGCAGCAGCAGAGATTGCTACTCCATCGTTAGATGATATAAATTACAAACTTGGAAATATAAAAAGTAGAATGAGTAAGTCTCTTACAAATCAAATTGAGCTAGACCAATACAGGTTAGAATCAGCATTTAACAAGATAAATAACTATTTAGATTCTTATACAATAAAAGATAAAGTTATACAATTAGATAAAATATATGATAAAATAATTTTTGGAATAGAAAATAATTTGAAATTGGAAGATGAGAAACTAATAAAGATTGGAGCATTACTTCATAATTTAAGTCCATTAGCTACTATGGATAGAGGTTATAGCATAGCCCAAAAAGATGGAAAAGTAATAAACAGTATAAAAGGATTGAAAACAAAAGATAACATAGAGATAGTCTTAAAAGATGGAAATTTGGAATGTATGATAGATAAAATTGAAAATAAAGAGGTATAGTATGAATTTAACTTATGAAGAAGCTTATAAAAGATTAGAGAGTATATTAAATGAACTAGAATCTAAAAATGCTAGCTTAGATGAATCTTTAAGCTTGTATGAAGAAGGTATAAGCCTTTACAAACATTGTAATAAGCTTTTAGATGATGCTAAATTGAAAATAAGTAAATTTAATCAATTAGGAATAGAAGAAGATTTTAAAATTGAGGAGGAATAAAATTGGAATTTAAACAATGTCTGAAAGAAAAAGCAAGTTTTATAGAAAATGTACTTAAAGAATATATGCCTAAAGAAGAAGGGTATCAAAAAACAGTTATTGAAGCTATGAACTACAGTTTAAGTGCTGGAGGCAAGAGATTAAGACCAATACTTACATTAGAAGCTTGTAAAGTAGTTGGAGGTAATGAAGAAGAAGCTATTCCTTTTGCTATGGCCATTGAAATGATACATACATATTCACTAATACATGATGATTTACCAGCTCTTGATAATGATGACTTAAGAAGAGGTAGACCAACAAATCATAAAGTATATGGAGAAGCTATGGGTATTTTGGCAGGCGATGCTTTATTGAATTATGCTTTTGAAGTTATGCTTTCAGGTTCAATCAATAAAGAAAATCCAGAAAAGTATTTAAAAGCTATAAATGAAATTGCTAAAGGTGCTGGTATATATGGCATGATAGGTGGTCAGGTAGTAGATGTAGAAAGTGAAAATAAACAAATTGAAAAAGAAAAATTAGATTATATACATATGAATAAAACTGCAGCAATGATGGTGGGTTGTATGAGAGCAGGAGCTACTATCGGTGGAGCAAATTCAGAACAGATGGAAGAAATAACTAAATATGCAAAAAATATCGGATTATCATTCCAGATAGTAGATGATATACTAGATATAGTGGGAGATGAAGCTAAATTAGGTAAGAAAGTTGGAAGTGATATAGAAAATCACAAGTCAACATACCCATCACTTTTAGGTTTAGATAAATCTAAAGAAATTGCATATAATTTGATTGATGAAGCAAAGAAAAGTATAGAAAAATTATCTGACGATGTAGATTTTTTAAAGGGATTGGCTGAATATATAATAGATAGGGAATACTAAAATATACAGCTAAAATCGAGGAGGGAAAAATGGACTTTTTTTCGGAGATTTTTAACAATGGGGCTTTGGGAATAAGTCTGATTGCTTGTTTCTTAGCACAATTTATAAAAATATTTACTGGCAAGGAAAAAAGAATTGAGTTATCAAGAATACTTATTTCAGGAGGTATGCCTAGTTCCCATAGTTCTTTTGTTACAAGTTTAGCTACAGTGGTAGGTATTGAAAAAGGGTTTAATTCTACTGATTTTGCTATAATTACTGTGCTTGCCCTGATTATAATGTATGACGCAGCAGGTGTTAGACGGGCTGTAGGTAAGCAAGCTATTATATTAAATCAAATAGTAGCGGATATACAGCATGGAAAGCATATAGAGCAGAAGAAATTAAAAGAATTAATAGGTCACACACCACTAGAAGTTTGGTTTGGAGCTTTACTTGGAATAGTAACAGCTTTAATATTGATGTAAATTTAAAATTTACAAAATAAAGGTGAGGATAATATGTATAAATATTTAGATAAAGTAAATTCTCCAAAGGATATAAAAAATATGAGCATAGAAGAAATGGATTTACTTGCAAAAGATATAAGAAAATTTTTAGTAAAATCTGTTTCTAAGACAGGCGGGCACTTAGCTTCTAATTTAGGAGTAGTTGAGCTAACATTAGCACTTCATAAAGTGTTTGACAGTCCTAAAGATAAAATCGTATGGGATGTAGGACATCAATCTTATGTTCATAAAATAGTTACTGGAAGAAAAGATTATTTTGTATCTTTAAGACAATTTAATGGACTAAGTGGTTTTCCAAAGGAGAGTGAAAGTCCTCATGATATTTTTGACACAGGACATAGTAGTACATCTATTTCTGTAGCTACAGGTATTGCCTGTGCTAGAGACATAAAAAAAGAAAACTATAGTGTTATATCTGTAATTGGAGATGGTTCTATAACTGGAGGTATGGCACTTGAAGCTTTAAATCAATTAGGATATATCAATACCAATATGATAGTAATTCTTAATGATAATGAAATGTCCATAGATAAAAATGTTGGTGGAATGTCTAAATATCTGTCAAGTATTATAAGAAACTCAACAGTTGAAAAAATGACAGATGAAGTTGATAAAATTTTAAATGTTACACAAACAGGTGAGATTTTATCTAAGACTGCACATAGATTTAAAGATAAGTTAATGTATAGCTTTTCGCCTCAAGATTGTTCATTTTTTGATTCATTAGGTATAAAATATTATGGTCCTATAGATGGTCATAATACTAAAGAATTAATAGATACATTGAGAAAGGCTAAACATAAAAAAGGGCCTGTGCTTTTACATGTAATTACGAAAAAAGGAAAAGGGTACAGATTTGCAGAGGAGCAACCTGATAAATATCATGGAGTATCAAAGTTTGATATAAAGACAGGAGTAACATCTTCAAAAGTTAAGTCTATGTCAGTTAGTGTTGGAGAAAAACTGGTTGATATGGCTAGTAATAATGAAGATATAGTAGCAATAACGGCTGCAATGCCATCTGGTACTGGGTTAAATTTATTTGAAAGAGCATACCCAAAAAGATATTATGATGTTGGTATAGCTGAACAACACGCAACAGGGTTTGCAGCAGGTCTTGCAAAAAGTGGGATGAAACCTTACTTTGCTGTATATTCATCGTTTTTGCAAAGAGCATACGACCAAATTATTCATGATGTATGTATAACTAAAAAGCCAGTTACTTTTCTTATAGATAGAGCTGGACTAGTTGGAAATGATGGAGAAACTCATCATGGTATGTTTGATTTAAGTTACTTGAATTCTATTCCAAATATTGTAGTAATGGCACCAAAAGATACAAGAGAGATGGAACTTATGATGGATTTATCATTAAAGCTAGACTATCCATCAGCAATTAGATATCCAAGAGGAAATAGCTATTACTTGGACAAGGGAGAATATAAAGAACTTGTATTAGGAAAGTATGAAGTATTAGATGATGGACAAGATACAGTTATACTTTCTATTGGAAGTATGGTGAAACATGCTTTAGAAGCTAAAGAACTATTGTTGAAGGAAGGAATAAATCCAACAATAGTTAATGCTAGATTCTTAAAGCCAATGGATGAAGATATGTTGAATATTTTATTAAAGAATCACAAAAATGTAGTTACAATAGAAGATAACATTGTAACTGGAGGGTTTGGAAGTAGAATAAACAAGTTTATTATAGATAATGAGCATAAGGTAAATATACTCAATATAGCAATACCAGAAGAATTTATAAAACATGGTAATGCAGATGAATTATATGATTTTGTAGGACTATCGCCAAAAGGTATTGCTGATAAAATAAAAAAGTTAGTTATTAAATAAAAAATTAATGAAAATATTATAAATTAAGACTGATATAAAATATAAAATTTATCAATTAAATAAATATCAGGTGTGTTACTTTAAGCTACTTTAGTTATTATTAAAGTAGCTTTTAACAGAAAGGTAATTTTATGAAAAAGAGAATAGATTTATTGTTAGTAGAACAAGGTCATTTTGAAAGTAGAGAAAGAGCTAAAAAAGCAATAATGGCTGGTCTAGTTTTTGTTGATAATCAAAGATGTGATAAGGCTGGTACAGAAGTAAAAGAGAACTGTAATATAGAAGTAAAAGGAAATCCAATACCGTACGTTAGTAGAGGTGGTTTAAAGCTTGAAAAAGCTATGAAAAACTTTGATTTAACTATTGATGGAAAGGTATGTATGGATATAGGTGCATCTACAGGTGGTTTTACAGATTGTATGTTAAAAAATGGAGCAATAAAAGTATTTTCTATAGATGTTGGTTATGGGCAACTTGCTTGGAAATTAAGACAAGATGATAGAGTTGTGTGTATGGAGAGAACAAATATAAGAAATGTGACAATAGAAAATACAAAGCAGTTTGCAGATTTCGCATCAATTGATGTGTCTTTTATATCATTAAAACTAGTACTGCCAAAAGCTAAGGAGTTAGTACGTCATGACGGAGAAATTGTCGCTTTAATTAAACCACAATTTGAGGCAGGAAGAGAAAAAGTAGGTAAAAAAGGTGTGGTTAGAGAAAAATCGACACATATAGAAGTTATAAAAATGATTTCTGACTTTTCTGTTGGAAATGGATTTGAAATTTTAGGATTAGACTTTTCTCCAATTAAAGGGCCAGAAGGAAATATAGAGTATCTAATTCATCTGAGAAATGGAAATGAAGGTTATGAGTTTGATAGTAACACATACGATAATAAAATAGTGGAAGTCGTTGAGGCTTCACATAATTTAGACAAATAGGCTAAAAGGGGGCTTAGACTTGATCCTCGAATTATATATGAAAAATTGTGCTTTAGTTGAAGAGCTAAGGTTGAGTATTGATAAAAATTTAAATATACTTACAGGTGAAACTGGTTCAGGAAAATCTATAATAATAGATGCGCTTGGACTTTGTCTAGGTGATAAATATGATAGGTCTTTTCTAAGAAAAGGAACAGACAAGGGACTTGTTGAAGCCGTATTTTTATCAGATAATATATATCTAAAAAAAATACTAGACGAAAATGATATAAGTATAGAAGATGATAATTTGTTAGTCATAACTAGATTGATATATTCAGATGGAAAGAGCACTGCTAGAATAAATGGAAGAACTGTTAAAGTATCTCTTCTTAGAGAAATCGCATCAACACTTATAGATATACATGGTCAACATCAAAATCAGGCTTTATTTAATAAAGACACTCATTTGAAATTTCTAGACCTTTTTGGAGAGAATGAATTAGAAAAATTCAAAGTTGTCTATAAAAAAGTGTACAACAAGTATAGTGAAGTAAAAAAAGCTTTAAATTGTTTAACAGAAAATAAGGATGAGATGCAAATTCAAAGAGAAATAGATTTGTTAAAATTTCAAATAAATGAAATTGAGGTAGCAAATTTAAATAAGAATGAATATGAAGATTTATTAAAACAAAGAGAAGTTTATAGAAATAGTGAAAAGATATATAATAACTTGAATTTAAGTTATAGCAAGTTACATAATGGTGAGTATAATGTTATTGACCTAATAGGTCTTGCATCTAAAGAACTTAATGACATATCAAAATATGACAGTGTTTTGAGTGAATATAGTGATACTGTAGAAAGAATTATGTATGAGTTACAAGATATATCTAGTGATATAAGAAATTACAAAGATAATATAGACTTTGAGCCTTATGAATTAGAGCAGATTGAACTTAGAATTGATGAGATTAACAATTTAAGAAGAAAATATGGAGATAGTATAGACGATATATTTGAGTATTATGAAAAGATAAAAGATAGATTAGACGAGATACTAAATAGAGATGAAAGAGTTGAACAGTTAAAAAGTCAACTTATGAATATAGAAGAAGATTTAAAAATAAAAGCTAATAAATTGACTAAAGCAAGAACAGAAGTAGCAACTACTTTAGAGAAAATACTTCTTGATGAATTAAAAAGCTTAAACATGAAAAATGTAATGTTCAAAGTTAATTTTGAAGAAGGCCCATTTACTTTAAATGGAATAGATGATATTGAATTTATGATATCTTTTAACTTAGGAGAAGATATTAAACCTATATATAAAGTTGCATCAGGTGGTGAGATGTCTAGGTTTATGTTGGCATTTAAGACAATCTTGGCTGATATAGATGATATTGATACATTAGTGTTTGATGAAATAGATACAGGTATAAGTGGTATAGCAGCACAAATTGTTGGTGAGAAATTGAGTGATATAGCAAAGAAAAAGCAAATAATATGTATAACACACTTACCTCAAATTGCGGCAAATGCTGACACTCATTATTGTATAGAGAAAGATACTTCAAATAATAGGACATTTACTAATGTTAGTAAATTAAATCAATCTCAAAGAAAAAATGAAATTGCTAGGCTTATAGCAGGTAATAATATAACAGAGAAAACTATCGAACATGCAAGTGAAATCATTGAAATGGCTAAAAAATGCTAGTGAAGAAAGGTTGTTCTAAATAGGTGTAAAGAATTTTCTATCTGAATACTTTACATCTATTTTTTATGATTAAATTATTTAGTGAGTATATTAAAAATATAAAATTTAAAAGTTATATCAATTTGTAACTTTGAAATTTTTAGATGCTTAAGTATAATATTATGTATAAGGTATTAGTGAGGGGGGCATAAATTGAATAAAAAAAATACTATGCACTTAATTTTTACAATTGTAATTTTTATTTTATTATGGTATATGATATTGACAATGAATGAAATTAACAAAAACATAGAAAACTATAATAATAAATTAGAGTATTTGTCACAAGAAATTATGAATACCAAGTCAGATATTAGTAATACGATAAATGAAGAAATGTCAAAAAGCTATATAACTAAAAGTATTGATTTAAAAGTTAAAAAGCTTGAAAAAGAAGAATGTACTATTGAGGTAGATATTCAATTGAGTAAGTTGGGTAAAGATGGCAAGGTATTTTTTATGTATAAAGAAGATAATGATAAATGGAATGAAATTGAAATGACAAAACACGGAGAATTATCGTATACTTGTGAGATGAAAATAAAGACAGGTAATGAATATGACTATAAAGTAGTTACAAGTGGGACCATATCTGAAAGCTCAGATGTACAAAAGCTAACCACATCTGATTATATGCCTGAACAACCTGTATTTAATTCTGGAATAAGGGATAATAAAGAATATTTTATTGAAATAATAGAAAATAGTAATCTCTTAAATCATGAAAGTGAAAAGTCAAAAAATAAAGCCTATAATAGTATCAAATTGAAGAAAGTAGATATTATTGTAAATGAAGGGAAAAAAGATACTGTGTATAAAGCAAAATCTGTTAAAGTATTAGATGCTGATAAAGATAATAGTCCAAATGAAAGTCAAGTAAATTATGAAGCAACTTTCCCTAAAAGGGATATTGGTAGTATAGTCTATATTAAAGCCAAACTTACATACAATAATGGAGTAGAGTACATAAAGGATATAACTGAAGATATAACTATGAGTTTACAAGATTTGGAAAAATAAATACATATACAAATAAATTTGGTCAATAAAATAGAGTATAAATAAAATTGCAGTAGTTTTATTTATACTCTATTAGATAAATTTATAATTTTAATTCCATATATCTAGCGCCTTCAATTGGATTATAAGTATACGGTTCTATATCATAGAAACCAAGCTTTTCGTATAGTCTTTGAGCACTTTTCATGCTTGGAAGAGTGTCTAATCTCATATAGGCATATCCAATTTTTTTAGCTTCTTTAACAATTTCTTCTAATAGTATTTTTCCTATCTTTAGTCCTCTAAATTGATTTCTTACAAATAATCTTTTTAATTCACATACTTTGTCTTCAAGCTTTTTTAAAGCAACACAACCTGCTAAATTTTCATCGACAAATACTAATATCAATGAACCTGAAGGTTTTATATATTTTCCTGGAAGTGTTTTTAATTCGTTATTAAAGTCTTGAAAACATAAGTCTATATCTAGAGAATTTGAATATTCAGTAAATAAAATTTTTACATTTTCAAGATTTTCCAAGTCTTCTTCTTCAACAAATTTTAAACTTATATTTTGAGCCATTTTATCCATCATTATATAAATATGTTTATATAATGATTTCACCTCCTTGATAGATGTATATTTTGTTAATATCAATTAGATTTTAATACCATTACTTTTTCACCGCCATAGTCAAGCTCTCCATTAAACTCAAATCCAAAATCTTTATAAAGCTTGATAGCTGTTTTGTTGTTATCAAATATACTAAGATACAATTCGTCACAATTATATTCTTTTTTAAGAAGGTTTATAAGAAAATCTAAGGATGCTTTTCCATATCCTTTGCCTTGATATTTTGAATCAATCATAAATCTATCAAGCCAAACTCTATCATCTTCTAAGCGACCATACATAGCGAATCCTATTAATGAATTTTCATCATATATTCCTACAGGTATCCAAGCTGTTATAAATTTAGATTCAGCAATAGAAAGTGCATTACTTTCTATATAATCTAATTGACTTTTATCTACAGACAAATCAACTAAATCACGCCAATTATTTACGTCTGCAATTCTTACATTTAATTTCAAGATATTACCGCCCTTCAAACTTTTTCTTACAATATAATACTATCATATTATATATTAAAAATCACTTAGTAAGATGTTTAATAAGGTTTTTAAATGAATAAATTTTCTGGAAAAAGGAATTATAAATACATAATAATACAGCATAGGAGTAGATGAACATATGAACAAATCAAATAAAAATTTAAAAAACATTTGGATAATATTAGGAGCTGTATCGATTTTTATGATGGTTATAATCTTTCAAAATAAGAATTGTAATATAAATAAAGAGACTCCAATAGAAGCTTTTACAATTAAGAATCATGATAAAAAATTTGTATATCCACTTGGCAACATAGTTGGAGTAAAAGCCAATACAGATGGTGTATTGGTCTTAGGATATGAGGAAGAAGATGTAGATTATATTGGAGGCATACAAATTGGCGACAATATAGTAAAAATAGATAATAAAAGGATAAAAAATGGTCAAGATGTATCAGAAATTCTAAATAAAGCTAAGAAAAGTAAAGTTGAAGTTACTTTTGAGAGAAAAAATAAATACAAGACAGAAGTAATAGAAACTAAAAAAGAGAATGGTAAATATAAGCTTGGTCTTTGGGTAAGAGATAAGATATCTGGAATTGGAACTATGACTTTTTATGACCCTAGCATGGAAAAGTTCAAAGCAATTGGTCATGCCATAAAAGATTCGGATACTAATGAACTATTAAAAATAAAACAAGGATATATATATAAGCCAGAAAAGCTAAAAATAGTAAAGGCTAGTAATGAAAAAATAGGTAAAATAAAAGGCGACTTTAATGATAGCAATTTAATGGGTAATTTCTCGAATAACTCAGAGTTAGGTATAAGTGGTAATATCACAGAGAAACAGAATAAAGAATTTAATTTAGCGAATAAAGAAATGCAATTGATAGAAGTTGGCCGCCCACAAGATGTAAAAATAGGAGATGCAGTCATTCTTTTTGAAGATAAAAATAAAAATATAACAAGCTATGATATAAAAATAGAAAGTATAGTATATGATAAAGGAAATTATAGAGATATGGTAATAAAAGTAGTAGATGATAAGTTATTGGAATACACAGGAGGTATTGTGCAGGGGATGAGTGGAGCTCCAATAATACAAAATAATAAAATTATTGGTGCAATAACTCATGTTTTTAGAGATAATCCGAAAAAAGGATATGGTATTTTTATAGATGAAATGATAAAATTGTAGGTGAGGCATTAAAAAATTTTATTATTTTATCAATTATCTAGAAGGAATATAATTTTGAAGTGTCGAATATGCATTAGAGTAGATAATTAAGAGCAATTGTGTAAAAAGTTTAGTTTTCTGTAATAAGAAGATGTTTTTTAATGGGGGGATTTTTAGTGGAAAAAATCAAAATAGTTTTAGCAGATGACAATAAGGATTTTTGTCAGGTATTAAAAGAGTATTTGTCTAATGAGGATGATATCGATATATTAGGCATAGCTAAGGATGGAATTGAAGCATTAGACTTAGTAAAAAAGACACAACCGGACTTATTAATATTAGACGTAATAATGCCACATCTAGATGGATTAGGTGTAATTGAAAAATTGAATACAATGGATATACCTAAAATGCCAAAAATAATAGTACTATCAGCAGTAGGTCAAGATAAGATAACTCAAAGCGCAATAAATCTAGGAGCAGATTACTACATAGTAAAGCCGTTTGATTTTGTTGTGTTTATAAACAGAATTAGAGAATTGGTTTCTAATAGAGTTGCTCAAGTTGAGCCAAAGCCTAGACCAGTTCAAGAAACTCAAATGACTAGAAGTGATTTCGTTAAGAATGTAGGGAATATAGAAACAGAAATCACAAATATAATACATGAAATAGGAGTACCAGCTCATATAAAAGGATATTTATATTTAAGAGAAGCAATAAAAATGGTTATTGATAATGTTGAGCTTTTAGGTGCAGTAACAAAAGAGTTATATCCAAGTATAGCTAAAAAATTCAATACAACACCAAGTAGAGTTGAGAGAGCGATAAGACATGCGATAGAGGTTGCGTGGAGTAGAGGAAAAGTTGACACAATAAATCAACTATTTGGATATACAGTACACAATACTAAAGGAAAACCAACTAACTCGGAATTTATAGCAATGATTGCTGATAAATTAAGACTAGAGCATAGTATGGTTAAATAAATAGACACAAAAAGTAGGGCTTTTTAATTAAGGCATTGGCGATAAATATGTATTACAAGTAGCGAAATGGTATAACCAGTAGGGTTATACTGTTTCGCTATTTTAATAAGTATAAAATTTTTTCTTTATTTTTTCTTTACTATTCGTTCAATATATTAATATAATAAATTTATTTATACTATACTTATAGTATATGTCTTTATAAGTTACAAAATGGAAGGAGTTTATTTTTTAAGAATGAATGTTGAATAAAATATAATAAACTTTATATTTTAAAGAATATTGTTGAATGTGTTAAATAAAAAAATAATAGAATATAGTATTATAAATGCCAAAGATGCAAAACAAACTTAAAACATTTATTTTATTGTTAAGTAATGCTATAATATAATGTGATTTTAATAATGATAGTGGAGGTTTAAAAATGAGAGTCGAGGCCCCTATAAAAGTAGATCGAAAAACCAAAAAACTTGCTAAAAGAGTTGAAAGTGGGGAAATAGCAGTTATAAATCATATCGATATAGATGAAGTTGCTGCAAACTCTTTAGTAGAAGCTAAAATAAAACTTGTCATAAATGCGGCTCCTTCTATAAGTGGTAGGTATCCCAATAAAGGTCCAGGGATATTAACTGAAAATAATATACTAATAATTGATAATATTGGAGAAGAATTATTTGAAGAATTAAAAGAAGGAGAAACTATAGAAGTTGTAGATGGAAAGATATATAGAGAAGGAAAATTTTTAGGTGCAGGCGAAGTTTTAGACAAGTATGAAGTTTCACACCAAATAAAGGCTGCTTATGAGAATTTAGCTGTAGAATTGGATAGATTTATAGATAATACTATAGATTATGCTAAAAAAGAAAAAGGATTTATACTTGGAGAAGTAGAAATTCCAAAAGTGAAAACTAATTATGCTAATAAACATGTATTGATAGTTGTGAGAGGTCAGGACTATAAAGAAGATTTGAGTACAATGCTTTCTTATATAGAAGAGGTAAAGCCAGTCTTGGTTGGTGTTGATGGTGGAGCAGATGCTTTAATTGAGTTTGGATATACTCCAGATGTAATCGTAGGAGATATGGATAGTGTAAGTGATGAAGCTTTAAAAAAGGCTAGCGAAATAGTAGTACATGCTTATACAGATGGAAGGGCTCCAGGTCTTAAGAGGGTTCAGGAATTAGGCCTAGATGCAATTGTATTTCCTGCACCAGGAACTAGTGAAGATATAGCTATGCTTATTGCTTATGAGTATAAGGCTGAGTTAATAGTAGCAGTTGGAACACATTCAAATATGATTGATTTCCTAGAAAAAGGTAGAAAAGGTATGGCAAGTACTTTTCTAGTTAGGCTCAAAATAGGTTCAAGACTTATAGACGCTAAAGGTGTCAATCTGTTATACAGAAGTAAATTAAAAATAAAGTACATATGGGCATTAATAGCAACAGCTTTGTTCCCTGTATTGGTAGTCGCATCACTATCACCAGGTGTTCAACAATTTATACAACTAATGCAATTAAAATTTAGAGTATTATTACAGATGTAAATTTTAGGAGGATAAATATGCATATTAATATGAAATATTATATAGTCACTATAGGTGCTATATTTATAGCTTTGGGTATAGGCATGTTAGTAGGATTTAATTTAAATAATAATCAACAATTAAGTGAACAACAAGCAAATATAATAAATGATTTAGATGACAAGTTTAATATTTTAAAAGAGAAAAATGATAAACTTGATGGTGACTTAGCAAATGTAAATAAGGATTATGAAGAAGCAGTTAATTTTATAAATAAAAATGTAGATAAGATTTTAGCTGGTTCATTAAATGGTAAAAGCATAGGAATAATATCAGCTAATGAAAATGATGATTATACAAAAAATATAGAAGACATAATAAATAAATCTAATGGAAATATTGCCTTCAATATAGTATTAAAAGAAAATATAACAAATCCAGAAAAGTTAAAAGAAATCTCAACTAAATTAGGTACAGATATAAAAAATGCAAGCGATGCTGTCAATTATATAATGGATACCCTTAAAAAAGAAGATGCAAGTGATATTCTGACATATCTTCAAGAACTAGATGTAATAAAGTTTAACTCTCTTGGTAATACATATCTAAAATATGACTCTGTTGTAATAGCTGGTGGAAATGATGCAAAAGATAGTGCAAAACAGTTTGAAAAAATAGAAAAATTTGTAGTTTCAAAACTTAAATCAGAAAATAAATATTTAGTAGAAGTTCAAAATACAGGAGTTAAAACTTCTTATGTAGAACTATATTCTAAAAACAAGGTTGCAACTGTAGATAATATTGATGAAGGAATAGGAAGTATATCTCTAGCTATTCTTTTACAACAAGGAAACATAGTTGGTAACTTTGGTAGATTAGATACTGCAACTTCATTGTTGCCATCTATTAAATAGAAATAATTTTAAGGAGAGAAAAAATGGATTCTTATATAAGTATAATAATACCAGCTTATAACGAAGAAAGTAGAATAAAATATACATTAGATAGTATAGTGGATATTAAACAAATAAACGAGATAATAGTTGTTGATGATGGTTCAATTGATAATACTGCTAAAGTTGTATCTGAATTAGAGAATGAAAAGATTAAATTTTTTAAGTTAGATAAAAATAGAGGCAAAGGATATGCTTTAAATTATGGCATTAAGTTAGCAATGAAAAATGCAGATATTATAGGATTTCTAGATGGAGATTTAGGAAGTTCTGCTAAAGAAGTTGAAAAATTAATAGTACCTATATTAAATGGTGATGCTGATGTTACTATAGCTAAGTTTCCTCCTGCAAAGAAAAAAGGCGGTCTGGGATTTGTAAAAGGTTTAGCTAAAAATTCTGTGTTTGAGATGACAGGTGTTGAGTTAGATGCGACTTTATCAGGTCAAAGAATATTTAAAAGAGAAGTTTTAGAAAAGTTTGATGAAATACCTTTTGGATATGGAGTAGAAGTTGGTATGACTATTGATATCTTAAAGTATGGATTTAAAATTAAAGAAGTATTAGTAAATATGACTCATAATGAAACAGGAAGAAATTTAAAAGGGTTTATTCATAGAGGAAAACAGTATTATCATATAAAAAAGGTTTTAGGACAAAAAAAGAAAGAATGGAGGTAATATCTTAGTGGAAGATTATATACTTTATACCATTTTATTATTAACAGGATTATTTGGAACCTATGCTGTAATACCACTATTTAAAAATCTATTAATAAATGGAAATATACTTAGACCAAACTATAAAAAAGATATGATACCAGTAAGTATGGGAATTGTTTTTTTGCCTATGGTTGTAATTAATGGGATAATACTTACTTTCTTTACTACAGAATATAGGGATTTAACATATATATTTATGTTTATGTTTGGTATGATATCGATGTTCTTTGCAGGGATATTAGATGATATTATTGGAAATAGAGATGTAAGTGGATTAAAAGGACATTTTAAAAGTTTATTTAAAGGAAGTCTTACAACAGGAGGTTTTAAAGCATTATTTGGCGGATTTGTAGGACTTATAGTTTCTGTTGCTATATCAAAAGATATAATTGACATAATAATAAACACACTGATAATAGCTTTATCAACCAACTTAATGAATCTCTTGGATTTAAGACCAGGAAGAGCAATAAAAGTATATTTATTTATAATGGTGATTATATTTTTGACATTAACAGGTTTTGTTCAAGTGCTTCCATTACTTATAGTGCCAAATGTGCTTGCGTATTTTAATTATGATTTAAAAGCAAGAGCAATGATGGGAGATACTGGTTCAAATGTTCTTGGAATATCTATTGGAATTATGATTGCTTTTGGATATTCATTTAATGTTAGATTGGGATGGTTAATATTTGTAGTTATTATGCATATATTCACTGAGAAATACTCATTAACTAAGATAATAGAAAAAAATAAATTATTAAATTTTATAGATAAATTAGGAAGGTAACATTATGATAAGTAAAAGAGTGGGGATTGTTGAATCAATAGTAAGCCAAACTGAAACGCTTGATGATATAAGAGTGAATATAAATGGGGAAGTGCAAAGGGCATACAATTATCCAAAGCTATCTGGAACTATAAATGTAGGAGATGAAGTAGTTTTAAATACAACAGCAGTAGAACTGAGTTTAGGTACAGGTGGATATCATTTTGTAATAACTAATTTAAATAATTTAGAATCTACTTTAACTGAAGGTGGTCATATAATGAAACTTAGATATACACCTCTCCAAATAAAAGTTGATTCTATTGAAGAACAAGAAAGTATTTATCATGATGAATTTGGAAAGTTTAAAGGATTAGAAGGTCTTTCTGTTGTAGTAGGAACTCTTCACAGTATGTTGACTCCATTTGCAGCTTCATTTAAAAGAAGTAATCCCAATAAAAAATTAGTATATATAATGACTGATGGAGCATCTCTTCCAATATATTTAAGTAAAAACGTGGACACTTTAAAAGAAAAAAAATTAATAGACAATACTATAACGATAGGTAATGCATTTGGTGGAGATTATGAATGTATAAATATATATACTGCACTAATTACAGCTAAAGAAATATTAAAGGCAGATGCAGTATTTGTAAGTATGGGACCAGGAATTGCTGGAACAGGAACAAAATATGGATTTACAGGAATTGAACAAGGTCCAATTCTCGATGCTGTAAAAAAACTTGGAGGAAGAGCAATAGCAATTCCAAGAATTAGTTTTGCGGATAAAAGAGAAAGACATCAAGGTATTTCACATCATAGTATGACCGTATTTAAAGAGATTGTAAATGTAAATATAGATATACCAATAACTATATATGATGATGAAAAATTAAAGTTTATAAAAGAACAAGTAAGCTCAAATGGTTTAGATAAAAAGCATAATATAATTTATATAGATAATAATAAAACAAAAGAGGACTTAGAATATTTTAATCTAAAAGTAAAAAGTATGGGAAGAAATTACGAACAAGATGAGGCATTTTTTAAAGCTGCAAGCACAGCAGCATATTACTTAATGGAGGTTTAAGATGGTATTAGAAGAAAAAACTATTAGTAGTGATAGGGTTTATACAGGTAAAGTAATTACTTTAAAGGTCGATACTGTTGAAATTCCAGGGCAAGGATATCAAAAAAGGGAGTTAGTAGAAGTTGGTGGAGCAGTAGGAATAGTTGCAGTTACAGATGATAACAAGATTGTACTAGTTAAACAATTTAGAAAGCCTATAGAAAAGCCAATTTTCGAAATTCCAGCTGGTAAGTTAGAAAAAAATGAAAGTCCAAAAGAATGTGCTGATAGAGAACTAAAAGAAGAAACTGGATATAGTGCAAAAAATATTAAATTAATACATAAATTTTTCACTTCAGCAGGTTTTTCCAATGAGATAATGTTTGTATATTTAGCAACAGGACTTACTCCAGGAGAGAATAATTTAGATGCAGATGAGTTTTTAGATGTATATGAAGTTGAGCTTGAAGAGGCATATAATATGGTATTAAAAAATGAGATTGAAGATGCAAAGACTTCTATTGGATTATTATTAGTAAAAGATATGTTTAAAAATTAATATTTATAAAAATGAATAACCCTTTGTCCTAAAGCATATTATTTTATAAAGGACAAGGGGGAATAAAATTGAGAAGAACATATAGAAGAAATGATTTTAGAGAATTGAATAGACAAATAATTATTATAGGATTATTGTTTATGATGTCTATTGTTATTGGGTCTTACATAAATAAAATCTTGCCAGGTTCTAGTGACAATATATTAAACAATATAAATCCTGCTGTAGAGTATTATAATCTAAATCTAAACATAAAAGAGACAGTTATACAAAATTTGAAGTCAGATGGAATTTTTATGGGCTCAATAGCTCTGTTAAGTCTATTTGTAGTAACGATTCCAGCTGTAATAGTAGTTTTTGTATTAAAAGGTATGTCCATAGGATATACAATAAATAGTTTTATATTAGCATTAAAGTTTAAAAGCGTAAAAATGATTTTAATAATATTATTTAAAAATTTGATTATTATTCCATGTGCAATCATATTAACATTAATTAGTATAAGCTATTTCAAAGAGATGGTTTATGAATTTAAAAAGAACAACAGAAAAAATATGCAATTTTTAATTAAGAGGTATATACTAAATATTATAATTATAATAGCACTATCATTGGGGTTGCAATTAATATTAAATACTGCAAGTATTGGTATTATTAAGTTCCTAGTTAAATAAAGGAGTTTATAATGGATATTATAGAGGGATATATAGATTACATAAAAGATAAAAAAAGATTATCAGAGAATACAGTGGCATCATACTTTATGGATATAAAAAAATATATGGAATATATAAATCAAAAAAGTATTAAACTAGTAGATATAGTTGAAAATGATATTATAAGTTATTTAATAAAGTTGGAAAAAGATAATGTGTCAATAGCTACAATAGCGAGGATGATATCCTCTATAAAATCTTTTCACGATTACTTATTTTTAAATCATGTATGCACAAATAATCCTGCAAAGGACATAAAAAAACCTAAAATAAAAAAAGAAAATATAAATATACTTACAGAAGAAGAAATTGAAAGATTATTGAAGTTTCCAAAGTTAACAACACCTAAGTTGGTTAGGGACAAGGCTATTTTTGAAGTGTTATATGGGACTGGTATAAAAGTGTCTGAATTAGTAGATATGAACATAGAAGATGTTGATTTGGATATTGACTATATATATTGTAATTCATGTTGTAAAAGTCAAAGAGTGATACCACTTTGTGATATCACAAAACTTTATTTGGAGAAGTATTTAAAAGAAGCAAGACCTAAAATGGCTGTAGAAGGTGAAAATTCATTATTTGTAAGTTCATTAGGTCAAAGATTTACACGACAAGGTCTTTGGAAAGTCATAAAGAAATATTCTAATTTAGCTAATATAGATAAAAATATAAATCCTACAATGCTTAGACATTCATTTGCAATTCATTTGTTAAATGAAGGGGCTAACATTGCTGTTGTAAGTAAAATTTTAGGAAACGTTAATCTATCTAGCCTTCAAGTATATTTAAATCATATAGATAAAAACGTGAGAAGAGAAATAAAGGAAAAACATCCTAGAAATGATATTGATATAGAATTACAAAAAGCAGAGGCTAAATAGACTGTATAGCAAATTTTATAATTTAAAAGGAGCGTATTTATATGAGCAGAGTGATTTGGATTGTAATTGACAGTGTTGGGATAGGAGCGTTGCCTGATGCCGAAAAATTTGGAGACAGTAAGGATGTAAGTACTCTTGGAAATATATTTAAAGAATATCCAGATATACAAATTCCTAATATGAGAAAATTAGGCATAGGAAATATAGATGGTGTAGATTTTTTTGAAAGTATAAAAGAGACAATAGGTTGTTTTGGAAAATGCAAGGAAATGTCTCAAGGAAAAGATACTACCACTGGTCATTGGGAAATGACTGGTATAATAGTTGACAAACCTTTTAAAACATTTGAACATGGATTTTCAAAAGAAATAATAGAAGAATTTGAGCAAAAAACTGGAAGAAAAGTAATAGGAAATAAACCAGCTTCAGGAACTGTAATAATTGATGAATATGGAGAACACCAAATAAAAACTGGAGATGTAATAGTATACACTTCAGCTGATAGTGTATTTCAAATAGCTGCTAATGAAGAGATAATCCCACTAGAAGAACTTTACAATATGTGTAAAATAGCTAGGGAGATAATGATGGGAGATAATGCAGTTGCTAGAGTAATTGCTAGACCATTTATAGGGAAGAAAACAGGTGAATTTGTTAGAACTTCAAACAGAAGAGACTATTCATTAGACTCATTTGAACCAACAGTTCTTGATAATATAAAAGAGTCAGGGCTTGACGTTTTGGCAGTTGGAAAAATAGAAGATATTTTTAATGGAAAAGGAATTACAGATGCTATCCATACTAAGAGTAATATGGATGGAGTAGATGAAACTTTAAATTATATGAAGCAAGAAAATAAAGGTCTGATATATTCAAATCTTGTCGATTTTGATTCTAAATATGGTCATAGAAGAGACCCAGAAGGATATAAGAAGGCACTTGAAGAGTTTGACAGTAGACTTCCAGAAATAATGGATAATATGAGAGAAGACGATGTTCTTATAATCAATGCGGACCATGGAAATGACCCAACATATAAAGGTACAGACCATACAAGAGAATATATACCAGTTATGATTTATGGGAATAAGGTTAAAAAAGGATTTAATTTAGGAATAAGAGATACTTTTGCTGATATTGGAGCAACTGTTGCAGATATACTAGATGTAAAATTACCTAAACATGGCTCAAGTTTTAAAAAAGAATTATTCTAAATTAAGAGGTAAATAAAAAATTTAGCTTAACAGAATGGAGGGATTGGATGTTTGAAAATATAGAGCAAAGTAGCAAATTTATAAATTCCAAAATTAGTATAAAACCTAAAATTGGTCTGATATTAGGTTCTGGACTTGGGGATTTGGCAAATGATATAGAAGATTCTGTTACAATTAAATATAGTGAAATTCCAAATTTCCCTGTGTCAACAGTAGAAGGACATGCTGGACAACTTGTTATTGGAAAGCTTGAAGGGAAAGAAGTAGTTGCTATGCAGGGGAGATTTCATTACTATGAAGGATATTCTCAAAAAGAAGCTACTTTTCCAGTAAGAGTTATGAAAGCTTTAGGTGTCGAGACTCTTATAGTAACCAATGCTGCTGGAGGCGTAAATAAAAAGTTTAAAGCAGGAGACTTGATGATTATAAGAGACCATATAAACTTTAGTGGAAGTAATCCATTAGTAGGTAAAAATGATGATAGACTTGGAGCTAGATTTCCAGATATGTCAGATGCTTACTCTTCTAAATATATAGATATAGTCAAAGATTGTGCAAAGAAATACAATATAGATGTAAAAGAAGGTGTTTATATGTTTTTTAGTGGGCCAAATTATGAAACACCAGCAGAAGTAAGAATGGCTCAAATATTAGGCGCTGATGCTGTAGGAATGTCTACTGTTCCAGAAGTAATAGTAGCAGCACATTCTAATATTAGTGTTATTGGTATATCTTGTATAACTAATATGGCTGCTGGTATCTTAAATCAGCCATTAAGTCATGAGGAAGTAATACAAACTACTCAAAAAGTTAAATCAGAATTTATGAATTTAGTTAAGAGTACAGTAAAAAATTTATAAATATTTTGAGTGGATTTATAGTGAAATAGTTAATGTATTATTTGAAAAGAATTAATAAGAAGCTGTCTTGATATAGAAAGTTATTTCTAATGAAAGACAGTTTTTTTATAATACTATAATATTTGAAAGTGTTTTGAAGTTTAATATTTATTCAAATTATTACAGATTAGAATGGAGATTTCAAGTATGAGAATGTATGATATTATAAAAAAGAAGAGAGATAAACTAGAACTTAGTAAAGAAGAAATACATTATTTTATAGAAAACTATTCAAAAGGGAATATACCCGATTATCAGGCTTCTGCACTATTAATGTCTATTTATCTAAATAAGATGAATAAACAAGAAACCGTGTATCTTACAGAAGCAATGATGCACTCTGGTGACATTATAAATCTATCAGGTATAGAGGGTATAAAGGTAGATAAGCATAGTACTGGTGGTGTTGGAGATAAGACTACCATAGCTCTTATACCTTTAGTTGCTTCATGTGGAGCACCAGTTGCAAAAATGTCTGGTAGAGGTCTTGGTCATACTGGTGGCACTATTGATAAATTGGAGTCTATACCAGGTTTTTCAACAGAAATGGATATAAATAAGTTTATTGATTCTGTAAATAACTCTAAAATAGCAGTATGTGGCCAAAGTGCAAAGGTAGCAATTGCAGATAAGAAAATATATGCACTTAGAGATGTTACAGCAACTGTTGATGATATATCATTAATAGCATCTAGTGTAATGTCCAAAAAATTGTCCTCAGGAGCAGATGCAATTGTGCTAGATGTAAAAACTGGAGATGGAGCATTTATGAAGACTTTAGAAGAGTCTTTTGAATTAGCTAAATCTATGGTTGATATAGGTACTGGTATGAACAAAGATACAATAGGGATTGTAACAGATATGGATGAACCTTTAGGTTTTGCAATAGGAAATTCTTTAGAAGTTATAGAAGCAATTGAAACTTTAAAAGGAAATGGCCCTAAAGACCTTGTTGAACTATGTGAAGTATTAGGAGCATATATGTTAGTTTTATCAAAGGTTGCACATGATTTTGATGATGGTATTGAAAAGATAAGAGAATCTATAAAATCTGGAAGTGCTATACAGAAACTTAAAGAATTTATAGAAAATCAAGGCGGAAATAAAAATGTAGTAGATGATTATTCTTTATTCAAAAAACCAAAGTATAAACATCCAGTTAAATCAAACAAATCAGGTTATATAAGTAAAATTAAGGCTGAAGAAGTTGGTTTATCAGCAATGATTCTTGGAGCAGGTAGAGAGACTAAGGCGGATATTTTGGATTTATCAGCAGGGATAGTCTTAGAAAAGAAAGTTGGAGATTATGTAAATGAAGGTGAAGTTTTAGCATATTTGTATTATGATGATGAACAAAAGTTTTTATTAGCAAAAGACAGATTTGTTAATTCATATTCAATTGTAGATGAAAAAATAGAAAAAAATAAATTAATATATGGTATTGTAACACAGTGTGGAATTAAAAAGTTTTAGAAAATTTTAGAAAAGTGATTATAAAAGACCTAACATGTCAAAAATAGTGTTAGGTTTTTTATTTTTTTGATATATAAATAAGTTTATTCTACAAGATGATTGAAAATTACAGTATCTAGATTTATAATAGAAAATGGATAAATATACATAAGGAGTAGATTATATTATGAATTTTAAAGAAAATAGATTAAAAATAGCAGCATTAATAATTGTTATTTTAATTATCTTAGCAGGGGTGTTTATATCCATGCAAATAGGTCCTTATAATAAAAATAACAAGAATGATGTAATTATTGATATTCCAAGTGGAGCATCTGTCGCAAAAATATCTGACATATTATATGAAAATAAATTAATAAAAAATGAACTATTATTTAAACTCTTGGTAAAGGTTAGTAATAAAGCTCCATCCATAAAGTCAGGAACATATTTACTTAACCAATCGTATTCAAATAATGATATAATAAATCTTTTGGTTTCAGGTAAAATATATCAGGATGGTGTAAAAATTACTGTTCCAGAGGGTGCTACATCCAAAGAAGTTATAGCGATGTTAGTGAATAAAAATTTAGGAGATAAAGCCACTTTTGAAAATTTAATAAAAAAACCTCAAGAATTTTATGATAAATTTGCGTACTTGAAGGAGGATGGAATAACTTCTTTAGAAGGATTCTTATATCCAGAAACTTATTATTTTAATTCAAAAAAACAATCAGAAAAAGACATTTTAAGTGAAATGTTAAAGGTATTTGATAGTAAATATACGGACAAGCTTAAAAATAAGCAAAAAGAATCAAAGATGACTCTTCAAGAAGTAATGGAAATGGCTTCAATAATCGAGAAAGAAGCAGTACTTGATAAAGATAGACCAATAATAGCAAGTGTATTTTATAATAGACTTAAAGTAGGTATGCCTCTTCAATCAGATGCGACAATACAATATATATTTGAAGAGAGAAAGAAAATTGTAACATATGATGATTTAAAAATTGATTCACCATATAATAGTTATAAAAATAAAGGTTTACCTCCTACACCAATATCAAATCCTGGTATAAAATCTATTGAAGCTGCACTATATCCAGAGAAAACTGATTATCTGTATTTTGTAGCTAAGATTGATGGTGGGAATAATTATAGTACAAACTACCAAGACCATTTAAAATATGTCAAAGAATATAAAGAAGCGAGAGATAAACAAGACAAAGATACAAAAACAACAAATAAAGAAAATACAAAAAAATAAACAATGATTATAAAAAGTCTAACAGGGTAAGAATAATGTTGGGCTTTTTTATTGAAAATTGTTATTCTTAGATTTATAATAAAGAAAGTGTAAACATATATAACAATATGAATTTAAAAAATAATAAATTAAGACAATGTTTAAATATTTATTATTTTAGGGAGTGTTTTTATGAGTAATATAGTTAATGACTTAGTTGAAGATTATATAAGAGTGACATTAAAAGAAAAAGAAGGACTTTTAAAAGACTTAGAAATTTATGCAGAGGAAAATAGCGTTCCTATAATACATAAAGAAGTCTCAGATTTATTAAAAGTCTTATTAAAGATTCAAAAGCCAAAGAGAGTTTTAGAAGTAGGATGTGCAATTGGTTATTCTTCTATTTTTTTTGCAACTATTATAGGAAAAGATGCAGATATAATAACTGTTGAAAGAAATGAAAAAATGATAGAAAAAGCAAAAGTAAATATAAAATTAGCTGGATTTGACGATAACATAACTATACTAGAAGGAGATGCAGAAGAAAAACTTAGTCAAGTCCAAGGTGAATTTGACCTTATATTTATAGATGCAGCTAAAGGTCAATATAAGTTGTTCTTTGATTTAGTTATAGATAAATTAAAAGATGGTGGACTTTTAGTATCTGATAATATTTTATATAAAGGTATGGTTGCACATGATGATTTCGTTATAAGAAGAAAGAAAACCATAGTAAAAAGAATGAGAAATTATTTAGATTATATATGTAATTGTGACTATTTAAGTACATCATTAATACCAATAGGTGATGGTGTAGCACTAAGTTATAAAGAAAGTAAAAGAGGTGACGTAGATGGAATTAAATAAAGTTGAACTTTTAGCTCCAGCAGGTGATTTGGAGAGATTAAAAATAGCTATAACATATGGAGCAGATGCTGTTTATATAGGTGGAGAAATTTTTGGAATGAGGTCTGCTGCAAAGAATTTTAGTAAGGAAGATATGGCAGAAGGAGTAGCTTTTGCACATGAAAGAGGAAAAAAAGTATTTGTAACAGTAAATATAATACCTCATAATGAAGATTTTCTACAATTAGAAGATTATTTATTGGAATTAGAAGAGATAGGAATAGATGCAGTCATAATAGCTGACCCAGGAGTTCTTAGTGTTATCAAAAAAGTAATTCCAAATATGGAAATACATTTAAGTACACAAGCAAATACAACTAACTATTTAAGTGCAAAATTTTGGTATGAGCATGGAATAAAAAGAGTTGTGGTGGCAAGAGAATTATCTTTTGATGAAATATCTGAGATAAGAGCAAAGACACCTTTAGACATGGATATAGAAGCATTTATGCATGGAGCTATGTGTATCTCTTATTCTGGAAGATGCCTAATAAGTAATTATATGACTGGAAGAGATGCAAATAAAGGTTCTTGTGCTCAGTCTTGTAGATGGCAATATCATTTAGTAGAAGAAAAAAGACCTGGTGAGTATTTCCCAATATATGAAGATGAAAGAGGAACATTCTTCTTTAATTCAAAAGATTTATGTATGATAGAGTATATACCAGAATTAATCAAATCTGGTATAACAAGTTTAAAGATAGAAGGTAGAATGAAGACTTCATACTATGTAGCTACTGTTGTAAGAGCATACAGAATGGCAATAGATGAATTTTATAAAGACCCAGAAAACTGGAAATTCAATCCAATGTGGATGGAAGAATTAAAAAAAGGTAGCCATAGACATTTTACATCAGGTTTTTACTTGAATAAACCAACAACAGAGGACCAAAATTATCAGTCAGCATCATATGTTAGAAACTATGATTTTATAGGTATAGTTAGAGAAACAGAAGATGAAGATGGTCTTGTTGTAGTTGAACAAAGAAATAAAATGTGTGTTGGTGATGAAATAGAGGTCATGGGACCATATAAAGAAACTATGTTCACTAAAATTGAAGAAATGTATAATGAGGAAGGAGAAGCTATAGAGTCAGCTCCTCATCCTAGACAAATAGTTAAATTAAAACTATCAGTAAAAGTTGGTAAGGATTATATGCTTAGAAAAGTTATAGAAGAGAAGGTTGAAGAATAATAAAAATTTGATAAAGATAGTATTAGCCCCTTAGAAATTGTCAATAATGAAATTATCTAAGGGGTGATTTCATGTCAAAAAAGAAGACTCCATTTTTGAAAAAAGTGGGAAAGAGAAGCTGGTATATATTTACTATAATTTTGATAATTTATAGTGCTTTAATTTATAGACTGGTTGATATACAAGTATTAAAAGGTGATAAATACAAACAGAGTGTAGAATCGCAAAGTGTTGAGAAAGTAGAGTTAAATAGTGGAAGAGGAATAATTTATGATAGAAATAACAAAAAACTTACAGATACAAGTAAAACTCAGGTATTGGTGGTTGAAAAAGAAAAATTAAATAATAACTATAAGATTTTAGAGCTGGTTAAGAAGGCTACTAAGATGAAAGATTTGGATATATATAAGGCTATACAAGAACAATTAACACATCCTATAATACAGATTCAGGCTAAAGATATCGATAATAGAATGAAAAAAGAGCTTGAGAAAAATGGAATAATGATAGAAGAAAAAACTATGCGATATTCAAAAGATGGTTTATTGTCACATACAATAGGATATATAAAAGAGGATGATAAGTCAGGACAAGCAGGAATCGAGAAAAGTATGGACAGTGTGCTTAGAAATTCAAATGAAAAGTATATAAGTGCTTTTAAAGCTGGAGATGCAGGAAATGAAAAATCTTTAAACATATTAAAGGGAAGTGTAAAAACTATTGATGATAAGGCTAAAGATAGACATCTAAAAACTACAATTGATTATGATATTCAGAAAAAATTAGAACAGATACTAAATAAAGAAGAAAACCCTACAGCAGTGGTAATTTCAGAAGCTTCTACAGGTGAAATTCTTGCAATGTGTTCTAGACCTAATTTTGACCAGAATGATATATCAAAAAGTTTGAAAGGAAAAAATGGAGAATTTGAAAATAGAGTTATAAAGGCTACATATCCACCAGGGTCTGTATTTAAGATGGTAGTTTTATTTTCTGCACTTGAAAATGGTGTTGTAGATGAGAATTATACTTATAACTGTACAGGAAAGACTAAAGTTGGAAATACTAATGAAATATTAAGATGTAATAAAATAAATGGTCATGGTTTCCAAAATTTAAGACAAACTTTTTCTAATTCATGTAATCCTGCATTTTTAGATATAGCTATGAAACTTGGCAAAGAAAAGATACTTAAATCTGCTGAAAGACTGCATTTATTTGAAAAGGTTGATATTGGTCTTGATGAAGAAAAAGTTAGAGAAGCTCCCAAAAACATATCAATACGAAATTTAGCTATAGGACAAGAAAATATAGAATTTACACCACTTCAAATAAATCAAATGACTCAAATAATGGCTAATAATGGAACATTCAAACCATTATATTTATATAAAAGTCTTGTGGATAATAATATGAATACAATAAAAACTTATAAGTCTTCAAAAAAGGAAGAACTGATTTCTCCTTATGTGTGTACACAAGTTAAAGAGATTATGAAGTCTGTGTCTAAGGATGGTACAGCTAAAGACTTAAAGGATTTAGAAGGTGGATGTGGAGTTAAAACTGGTACAGCTCAAAGTAGTTTAAATAAAAAAGCAATAGACCATGGATGGATAACTGGATTTTATCCTGAAGAAAGACCTAAGTATGTAATAACTGTGTTAGTAGAAGGAACTCAAAAAGGAAGTAAATCTGCAATACCTATATTTAAAGAAATATGTGAAAGCATACAATAAAATTATATATTATAAAATTTAAGGATATATCGTAATTTTTAGATTAAAGACTATGTCTAATACTATTACGATATATCCTTTTAAAAATTATAATATTAACTTTCTTGAACAAGCTCTTTTTCTAGTTTTTTAAGAGCTTTTTTTTCGATTCTAGATACATATGACCTCGATATATCGAGTTTTTGTGCAATTTCTCTTTGCGTTTTATACCCATAAGGAGTTAACCCATATCTTAACTGTACAATTTCTCTTTCTCTAGGAGTAAGAATTTTGTTTAGTTGCTCATAAAGTTTTCCGACTTGAACTTTTAGCTCAACCTCATCAAGAACATGGTTAGCTTCTGTACCAAGTATATCTAAAAGACTTATTTCATTACACACTACGCTTTATATGTTATTGATATAACTGCTTTTCATATAATTTAAGATAGACTGTTAACTCAAAGGAATCTAGTTTTTGTTCTTTAGATTTGTAATAAACAGCTCTATCAATGACAGATTTCAAAAGTTTATTTTTTCCAAGAGAATCTGAATCATGATAAAGAGATAGAACTGTTTTAATATCTTCTATCATTTTTGAAGTATCTTTTTTAACTATATCTAATTTATTTTTTAGTGTTTCTATTGAAAATTTAATTTCTTCAGTTCTTGAATCTATATTATTAGACCTATCAATAAATGTATCTTCATCATATATGCCACGTTCTAATAAATCATACAACTTATTTTTTTGTTTTCCTAATTCTTTTAATTCAGTTTCTAAGCCTTTCAATACTCGTTTTTGAAATTCTATATTATTATCAGTATTACTTTTCTTTAAATCTATATCAGATATTCTTAACTGGTATTTTTTTACTGCATCTTCTAATGACTTCAAAATAGCAGATTCAACAAATTCAAAGCGAGAACTCTTATTACAACCAGGATGATAACAAATTATATAGTCATGGTCTGTATATGGTCTATATACTAGAGGTCTACCACAGTTTTTACAGATTACTATGCCTGCAAGTGGATTCTTTATTTGATTACCATAACTAACATGACCATTTTTATTAAGTATATTCTGAGCTTTTTTCCAAACCAATTCACTTATTAGAGGTTCATGTTTACCTTTCGCTTCAATCCATTCGTCTTTAGGTCTTAATTTAACTGTTTTTATTTTATTTGGATTTTTGGATTTTTTATAATCTTTCTTTCGCCATTGTATATAACCACAATAAACTTTGTTTTTTATTATATTTGTTATTGCGGAGTTATACCAACTAGCACCTGTAGCAGTTTTAATTCCTAGATTGTTTAGATATTTAGATATTTTACTACAACCCATATCTTCATTAATATATAGGTCAAAGATAGTTCTAACTACATCAGCATCTTTATTTGGTACAAGAATTCTTTCTTTTCTACCTGTAGTTACAGCGTCATATCCAAATGGGGCAGAAGTACCTATAAAATTTCCTTCCTCAACTGATTTTATTCTTCCTCTTTGCATTCTTCTTGATATAAGTTTTAGTTCTTTTCTTGCCATAAATGCTTCAAATTCTGAGTATTCTTCATCAAATTCATCTGTTAAGTCATACGTTTTTCTAGGTGTTATAATTTTAGTTTTACTTTCTTTAAAAGTTTCTAAAATTATACCTTGGTCTTTCATATCTCCACGACCAAGTCTGTCTAAATCCATTACTAATACTGAATCATATTTATTTTCTTCAACTTCCTTTAGAAGTTCAATCATTTTTGGTCTATGTATTATGCTTTCTCCAGATACCAGTTCTTCTTTTATTTCGAGTACATTTAGATTTTGGTCTTTTGCTAGTTTTAATAGAGTTGATTTATGTCTGCTTAGAGTTTCAAATTCTCCTTGCTTTTCTGCCTCTTCATCAGCACGAGATTTTCTTAAGTATATAGCAACACTCATATAAGTAATCACACTCCTTAAATATAGTATATTAGTTATATAAGGAGATATTTCATGTTAAGCAAAATTAGTTAAGATTGTAAAAATAGTATGAAAATATCGCATGAATCGACAGTATCCAATTGGAATATATAGTATAATGCAATTGAAAACAATTTCTAGGGGGGAATTATATGTGTAATTTTAAAAAAATATTAAGTTTACTTACGGTAATGTTACTATCAGTTTTTATGGTGGCATGTTCTAGTGGGGGAGAAACAAAAGATGAAAGTAAAGGTAAGGATAAGCAATTTATTGAGGATTTAGGAAAAGGTCTAAAAGAAAGATGGGCTTTGGCATCTAAAGATGAAGCTGGGACATTAAATCTAAAGGAGAATGAAGCTTATGAGAAGTTTGTTAAAGTAGAAATGGATGCTGTATCAAAGTATAAAGATGCTGAGTTTGATAGTCCAGAACTTGGAAAATTAGCAAAAGATTATATAAAAGCTCTTGAAGATTCAAAAGAATCTATAAAATATTATTCAAAAGATGAATTAAAGTTCTTAGAACTTTGGGAAAAGCCCTATAATGAAAGAAGTACGATTTTGTTGACTTTAGTTGATAAGTTTGGTTTAAAAGTAGATGAAAAAGAATTTAAGGTATTAAAGGATAATGCACAAATTGTAAATGAAGAAAATGCATCAAAAGAAAAAATTGATGCTATGGTTAAAGGTATAAAATTTGAAAAGGTAAAGGATGAGTATGATTGGAAGACTTATCAAGCTACTGTAGAAAATACAAGTGATTTAGATCTTCAAGACTTTTATCTAGATATAAATTTAATAGATAAAGATGGTGTAATAATTGATACACAAACATCAACATCGATAAATGGAACTTGGGAAAAAGGACAAAAAGTTAGGCTTGAGTTTGATACAGATAAGGACTTTGAAAAAATAGAGTGGACACCTCATTATTCTGCAAATAACTATAGTATACTTGAATAGATGATAGAGATTTAAGGGTAATAAAGAAAGTGCTTTCTGATTTCAGAGAGTACTTTTTTATTAGATAAATTATAAATGTATTATAATTATATAAATTACCATAATATGTTATAATAATTCTAGCAAGAAGTTGTAACCTACAATCTAAGAGTGGAGTTCATACAAACAAAGGATTATTCTCCCACATTTTAAGAAGGGAGGTGATTATGTATGGATAATTTTTTACTAAGTATATTAGCCAGTGTTATGGCTAGCGATATAGTTTACTTGATAAGTAAGTTATTTAGAAAACGTAAAAAACCACTCAAAGCTGGCACTAAGAGTGGTTGGGAATTTGACTTTAAAATCAAATTCCATAAGTTTAAATAATTTCTAGTTTTTTAATCACGAACTTCACTCTACACCACATAGATTGCAGTTCTTCTTGCTTTTATTATATCACAAATTGGTATAAATATTCAAAAATAATAATTTTACTCCATAGTAAAAGTATATAGTATAGTTTTTATACCATTAGTTTTCCTAGAAATTTGTTCTTTTCCTTCACCTATTAAAGTGACTATATCTATAAATATTAAGCATCCTTTCATTTTTTCCATAATATTTCTCACTCATGTATTATTTTGTTATTATTAAGCTCTGTTTAATACATTTATCTGTTTTAATTTAACAACATTTCTTTCTCAATACCCACCAACTCCTGCAAAATAAGGTTACAACATAAATTGAATACAATGTATCTATGATTGTAGTGATTGTTCATAGTACTATATTTCTAATTTTAAAATCTAAATTAAGATAGTAGATACATGTCAAATTAAAATTCTAAAAACAAGATATATATTGAGTATAAGACAAGTATATGGACTCATATTTTATAACAAGGGGTGATATTGTGAAAATACTACAACAATTTAAACCATTTAAATATGACACAGAAAAAGATATAGAGTATGATGAAAAGATTATAGCTAATCAAAGTACAGAAGTCTATATAATATATCCGCGTATTTCTAATGAAGAGAATAAAAGAAGATGGGAAGACTTTGATGCTGTAGCTAAAGAAGTAGCCATTAATATATCAATGAAAAAAGCTGATACAGTAGAATGTTAATAAAGTATAGAAGTTGCTACTATTTAGCGCTTCTTTGACATAAAGTTGGACAAGTATTTTCAAACAACTAGGATATTAATTTACTTAGTTGATATAAGATAAAAGCGAAGAAATTTAAAAGGAATTTTTATTTTATAAAAATAATTGAATCTATAATTATAAAAGAATTTATGATTCATAGTTAATGTTAGGTTATGAAATATGTAGAAGATTTAATAATAGCAATAAAACTTGAAGAAAACTTGAAGTGTAAAAATCTTATGTAAGATGTATTATAGAAGTTGAATCATGACAATTGTAATATGCAAAAAAATTGAGTTTGTATATTATTTGCCATAAATATTGGATATACATTCTAACTGTGAGAAGAATTTTACTGAAAACATATATCATATTTGTAGTAACAAATAAAATTATAATCAATAGGTTAATGTGTTATTTAAATATTAAAGGAGTTTTATATAAGATATATTAAATAATTGAAATTATAAAGATACTAGTTAAAAAATAATATGAATATGAAATGGGTGAATTAGGAGGATTTAAGTAGTGGCTAAAAATGAGTTATTATTAGAGTTACATAAAGTTTTATATAAAATGGAGAAACACTGCAATGATTTTATGAAAAAATCAAGAAAAGGAGATAATCTAAACTGTAGTGATTGTGAATTTTATATAAATAACTATGATTTAAATAATAATAGTTGTTTATATAAAGATATTAAAAATTTTAAGGTATTTGATACTGTAGGTATAATGGTTAAAGCTTTAGACATGAAAGTATCTAAGGAAAGAAAAGTGAAATATCCATATATATATAAGCATTTTAAAGGTGGTTTTTATGTAACTATAGGAATTAGTAAGCCTGTTGCTTATTTTGAACTTAATAAATCATTGTTTGAAGTTGATAGTTATTATTTGGTAGCAGAAAATGGATTTAATGCAGTACATACTGAAACTAATGATATTGTGATTATATATAAAGACTCAGATGGCAATTTCTATCATCAAAAAGAAATAGATTGTGAAGAACTAGTGATTTATAAGTCTTTATATAGTGGAACTGGAGCATTTGCAAGGCCAATAGATATTTTTTTGTCTAAAGTAGATAAAGAAAAGTATCTTAATACAGCACAAGAGTATAGATTTGAGGAGTTTGAGTAGTTAACTATGATGTTTCTACTAAGGTCATATTGATACTATAAAAAATTGTAGAATATACTATCAACTTCAACAATAAAGTATGTTTTACAAAATGCCGTAAAGCCACATAAATACTAGGTCTATGTGGCTTTGTCTTACTTCATTAGAAAGTTTAAAACTCGATTATTAAAGTCTTTTGCCTCTTCATAGGTGGCGTGGCCAAGACCTTTGTATATAAATAATTCACTATTCTTGATTCCTTCTGCTAATTCTAAAGATGACTTTGTCCCTACAATACTATCATTGTCGCCTCCAATAATTAAGGTTGGAGATGATATTTTATCCAATTTAGAATAGGAATTATGCTCAATACATGAAGTGGCTTGTATAAGAAATCTTCTAAAATCTTTTGGTTTGCCAATATTTACAAGAAGAGGATAGAAAAAACGATATTTTTTTAAATATTTTTCTGAGTATGATTTTTCTGCTATGTCAATCATTAGACTCTTATAATCACTTTGCTCTGCCATCTTCATCCAACTACCAACGACTTCTTGTATGGTTTCATTTTGTTTTGATGAGGTAACCACCAGCATAAGTTTATTAACTAAATCTGGATAATCGGCAGCAAGATATTGTGCTATCATTCCACCTTGAGATACTCCCATAATATCTGCCTTTAAAATCCCAAGAGTTTTCATGACTTTTGCTTGGTCTCTAGCCATATCTCTTGTAGAATAACCTTCTTTCAAACAGTTTTTTCTGCTGAACATATACACCTTAAACTTTTGAGCAAATTGCTTATAACTCAATGCAAAAGCGGTTGCCTGTATCTGCCCATGAATTGGGGAAAGTCCATCCCCCAAACCTGGCAAGATAATCAGTGGTTTTTGGCCTTTTCCAAACTCAATATAATTTACTGTTTCCTTGTCTACTACTACTTGATGGAATCGAGAACCATAAAACATATTTTACACCTCTTTCTTTTCACTAATAAGTCCACATTTTAAGATTGTTATGTGGTCTGTAAGGCTATTAACATATTCCTGTCGTATGTTATCAATATTTGTATTTTCTTGTATCTGAATATGAGACAAAAAATCCTCATTAAACCCAGTTAAAAACCATTTTAAAATATCAATACTCTTTTTCTTATCAAATCTAAGTACTGATGTGTCTACATCATACAATAGCTTATAATAAATGCTTTGACCTTCCAGGCCATACTGTGCTTCAACTTTTTGATAGATTTCAGTATTACTTTTGGTAAATGCAGTAGCAATCAATTTATATTCATTGGGGTGCTTAATATACCAATCAAATTCCAATTCTGAATATTTAATGATTCTTTCGAACAACTCTTTTGGAAGAAAATTTATTTCCTTTGCTAAACTCACCAGAAGCTCTTGTGTAACAGAATCGAGTATATAGAAGTACAATTCATCCTTATTTTTAAAGTATTTGAAAAGACTTCCCTTGCTAATACCTGCATTTTGGACAATTCTATTTGTTGAACTATTTTCATATCCATATTTAGCAAATTCATCAATACTAACCCTAGTAATCTTGTTACGTTTTTCTTCACCTAGTTCAAGAAATATATTAGTAGGCATAAGAACTCTCCTTTTTAAATGACCATGTGGTCACTGATTAGTTTTAAATGGTGACCATGTGGTCACTATAATGAGTATATCCTGTATATATTTTTCTGTCAACATACTTTAAAGAAAAGCTATCAATGTGTAAATAGTATGATTCATGTAATTTTATAAGGACTAAAGAAATAGTTGACATACAAATTGTATTACTATATCATTGTATTAAGCTCTTAATACAATGATATAGTAAGGAGGCAATGAATGAAAACTAGAAAATATAATATTACAAAAGGATTGTTTATAGTATATATAATCATTTTGACATGGATAATACTATTTAAGATGCAATTTGATATTTCATCACTTGAAGCAATGAATCTTAGAAATATAAACTTAGTGCCTTTTGCTGGTTCGCTTATAGTTAATAATAGAGTAGATATATCAGAGATTATATTAAATGTAGTTGTATTTGTACCATTTGGGATATATTTATGTATTCTAAAAGAAGAGTGGAGTTTTATAAAAAAGATTGTACCTATTTTTTTAGCAAGTTTAGTTTTTGAAACACTTCAATATATATTTGCAATAGGTGCAAGTGATATAACTGATTTGATAGGAAATACATTAGGAGGAATAATAGGAATAGCAGTTTTTGTGCTATTGTCAAAAATATTTAAGGACAAGGCAATAAAAATAATAAATATACTAGCATTGATTGTGACAGTTGTTGTGATATTATTTTTAGGATTGCTTATTATTACAAACTTATAAAGCCAATTAAAGTGTATATTAATAATGATGATGTGATTAATCAAAAGTAATAATAAACTTATAATAAATAGTAAAATACAATTGTATAAGAATTTAATTATAAATAAAAGCACATTAAATGGCGTGGGTCCAGTTGAATATCGTACTCATGCCATTTAATGTGCTTTTTATAGTATTTACTTGATAGGGTCATATCTATATATAGGTGTTTTCATAAATTATCATGGAAGTATTATATCTTAAAAATTTTGAATATTTAATTCTTGATTTTCTTTTGTCTTTTCTAATAAATCTAAAGCACAATTAATACAAACCTTGATGTCTGCATTGGTACTTTTATCATAATAAGTTATATATTTATTTCTATATTCATCTATTTCTTTTCCACAACAACTACATAATACGATTACGCTCATATTTTAATTCCTCCGTCTCTGATTATTCTTAATATATTCAATAGTGTAATTTTTCTGAAAATAATAATTGTTAAAACTCTATCAACTTGACCTTTATTTTCTTATTATAATGCATTTTAATAAAAAAATAAAGGCTATATATAAAATATTTATAGAAAAAAGTATAATATGGAATATTTTATAAAATTTTATTATTTTTTATAATAATAAAATATACATTAATATCCATAAAATGACAAAGATGAAAAAACTATTAAAATAGAATATTTCTAGTTTTAATATAAAATACTTGTTTGCTATATGTATAACAATTTATTTAAGAGTATGATTTGGGTATTATATAGTGGTAAGGTAATACCTAAAAAAATTAGCTGATTTAGTTAGATTTTTAAAAGATTAAAAAATATATGCTTATACTTAACAATATAATTGATATGTATTTTTGTTTGATATAATTAAGAAAAAATTTTGATATGAGCTTATTTTACACAACAGAGTAATACATATAAAGAGTAGTATTTATTTCATTACCTTCTTTATCTGTTCCGATAGGGTCTTGTAGAGATACTTGAGTTTTATTTTTTTTGTTGGATCTAATATTCATTAAAATCTCATTTTCAATACATCTAGAAGCATACGTTGCTAATCGAGTTCCTTTATCTATGTTATAAGTTTCTATAGCTTTTATTAATCCTATTGTACCTATGGATATTAAATCATCTTGGTCTTCCGTCGAATTATTATATTTTTTTGCTATATAAGCTACTAATCTCATGTTTCTTTCAATCAATGTATCCTTTGCACTTTTATCATTTTCTATTTTAAATTTAGTTAAATACTCAATCTCTTCTTCAGGGGTTAAGGGTTTTTCAAAAGATTTAAGAGCTGCCAATAGGTCACCCCCTTTTCAACGGTCACTTTAAATTATATGAAGAAGACTTATCCAAGTTGACTGTTATCTAATAAAATAATATGTATACTTTTAGAATTTAAAACATATATTTACAAACTTTTGACCATAATATAACATAAAAAATGAGAACTTAAGTTTAAGTTTTTGTTGTATATATATGAAACAAGATGAAGGAATTATTAACTTATTCAGTATAAATTGAAATTTAAATGTCAATAAATATAAAGGAGAAAGGATTATAAACAGTGAAACAAAGTTTTTCACTAATCATGCATAATTGTTTATTTGGATGATATTGATTACAAAGCTAGATTAGTAGGGGTAGTTAATATTATTAAAAATGAAGGTGGTGTACTAAAATGAAAAAAATTATATAAGATATTTATAAAGAAAATTTATAGTTAAATTTTTATATACTTTTTATATACAAAAAATTATTGAGAGGTTTTTATTATTGAAAACAAAAAAGAATGGTTTTATATCAATCGAATGTATAATAAGTATTGCTATATTATATGTTACTGTTTATTTAGTGTCGACATCTTTATATAGTTGCTATAGTTTTGTATGTAGAAATGCATCTGATAGAGAAATGTTAAGCACTGTAAAAAAATATATGGAAGATGAAAAGTACAGAATAAAAAATAGTAAATATGAGTTGATTGAGAATGGAACAAATAAAAATTACATAAATGGATATGAAGTTATCAGTACAGTAAAACAAATTTTAGATTATTATCAATGTTATGAAATAAATATAGAAATAAAAAATAATTTTAAAAAATTGAGGTTTACTAGTTATGTCACTAGACAATAGAGGTTCTATATTAATAATGACATTGATAATATTTTCTATTATAAGCACTGTGTGCATTATGTCTATAGGATTAATTTATACACATAATAATATATATGAGTTAGAATGTAAGGACATTCAATTAAAAGAAACTTCTTTGAGTGGAATAGAATTATCAATAAGTAATGTATATTCTTGTGTAAAGGAAGCTATTAATATATCAAATAATGAAGACGAATTTAAAACATATTTCTTAGGAAATAATATGATTAATTGTATAAAAAAAATAAAAGATACATCTTATAGCAACTTAGACAAAGTTTCTTTAAAGGTAGAGAATAATACTATATATGATAGAGGAGATTTTTTTGAATTAGATATAACAAGTACAGTTAAAGAGAAAAACTTTTTAAAAGTCATAAAAGTGAGGGTGAAAATTAAAAATCCATGGGTAGGGATTGATATTGAAGATTATATGGATGAGTCTCATAGTAAGGTATTTAATGAATATAAGCTATTTGAAGAAAATGAAATCTTAAATGAATTTGAAGATGCGAGTGAAAATATGAATAATCAAGAACGTGAAGAGTTTACAGACGAAGAAATTAAACAAGATATAATTGAAAATATAAAAAAGAATTTTGATGAAAAAAATTTAGTACATGTGTATAAGTATAGAGGTGTATAACTTTGAAAAAAGAAGGAATGTGACTGTAGTAGAATTAGTGGTATCTATTAGTATAATATTATTGATAGCTACATTATCGTTTCCAAAAGATAATCTTGAAAATCAAAAGATAAATTTATTTGCACATCAACTCTGCTCAGATATAAGATATGTTAGAAGAATTAATATGTTTAGTGATTATGATACGTATATATATTATATAAATCAAGATAAACATGAAGGATATGTATTGAGGAAAGATGGTAAAAATGTTAAATCTATAGTACTGCCTAAAAATGTAAAGATAGCAAGAAGTATAGACATAATAAAATTTAAATCTGATGGCTCACCTCAAAAAGCATCTACAATAGAGATATATAATCATAGACTAAGAAAAACTATAACAATAACACCTGTAAGTGGAAGAGTACTTCTGAAAGAGGGAAAATATGAAACGTAAACATGGTTACTTACTTTTAGAAAGTATAGTATCATTAGCTTCAATTGTAATATTGATAATGGTTTTATATTCTGTATTTGTGATTACAATAAATTTAAAACTTAAAATAGAAGATAACATAGAATTACAACAACAAAGTCTTGAAATTGTAAAATCTATGGAAGGAATTATTAGTAATTCTATGGGAATAATAAATCTATCTAATAATGAAGAAAGTTTTAAAAGAACAACATCTATAAAATGCAGATATGTGGATGAAGGTTTAACTGATAATGAGGAATATATAAGTAACAAAGAAATTATATTAAATGAAAGAAGAAATAAGCTATTTGTAAATTCTTTAAATGGTGAAAGTAGTCAAGCAGGTGGTTATGAAATTGGAGATTATGTAGATGAAATGTATGTGTCGATGTCCAATAATGGCCAATATGTTAATATAAAATTGAAATTATCAAAACGTAGTCAAAACTATGAAACTAAATTCAAAATAAAAATATGGAATTTTAGTGAAAGCATATGAAAACACATAAGTTTGAGAAAAAGAAATAACATCAATAAATCATATAAAGCGTAATTATTGAGAACTATATAATTAAATAATATCAACATATAAAATGTATAGACTAAGATTGTAGAGGAGAATAATAAAAATATAGAATAAGTAATTTGCCAAATACTTGTTTATATTGTATAACTTATGATATTATGATATTAGTAAAAATTTGTAATCCTGACTTGACAGAATTCAAGTAAGAGATATAATTTTAAAGGCATAGTAATGTAAAATTTACTAAAAAATAAGAAATTTATTTTAATATGGAGGAACAAGAAATGGTATCAGCAGGTGATTTTAGAAAAGGTGTTACATTTGAAAAAGATGGACAACCATGTTTAGTAGTTGATTTTCAACACGTTAAGCCAGGTAAAGGAGCTGCTTTCGTTAGAACTAAATACAGAAACTTAAAAACAGGAGCTATAAGAGAAGAAAGTTTCAATCCAAGTGAAAAATTCCCTAAAGCTGTTATAGATACAAGACAAATGCAATATCTATACAATGATGGTGAGTTATATTATTTTATGGACCAAGAAAATTTTGAACAAATACCATTAAACTATGAGCAAGTTGAAGATGCAATTAAGTTCTTAAAAGAGAATGAAGTTGCTACAATAAGATTTTATCAAGGGCAACCATTCCAAGTGGAAGCTCCAAACTTTGCAGAGTTAGAAGTTATAGATACAGAGCCTGGTATAAAAGGTGATACAGCAAGTAATGTAACTAAAGCAGCTACAGTTGAAACTGGAGCAGTTGTTCAAGTTCCATTATTTATAAATACTGGAGATAAAGTAAAGATAGATACTAGAACAGGTGAATATTTATCAAGAGTATAAAACTTTATGTATATAAAAGCTTATATGTCTTAATAATATAAGATATATGAGCTTTTAGTTTATATATAAAAAAGAAAGCGAGGGGTGTTACATGAAACATTTATATGAAGAAGTTGCATACTTAAAAGGCCTAGCAGAAGGACTAGAAATAAGTGCTGAAAGCAAAGAAGGGAAAATGATACATAAAATAGTTGATGCATTAGAAGTATTTGCAGATGCTATTGTAACATTGGATGAAGAGCAAGAAGAACTTCAAGATTTTGTTGAATCTATAGATGAAGATTTAGCAGATTTAGAAGAAGAAATCGCTGACATGGAAGATGATCTTTATGAAGACGATGAAGATGATGACGATGAGGACTTCAGCTATATAGAAATGGAATGCCCAAATTGTGGAGAGTTAGTAGAAATAGACGAAGATTTATTATATGATGATGAAGTGGATGTTGTTTGTCCTGATTGTAAGGCTGTAATATTATCATCAGAAGATGATTGTGATGATGATTGTGCATGTGGTGGTTGTTCAAGTTGTGATGATAGAGAGTAAAAATTCATAAGAAATAAAACTGCCTATGATGCCTATGAGATAATTTTGTTTCATAGGTAGTTTTATTTTTATGAGGAAGGGTATTGTGTATTTTGGTTTTGCAATACTTGGACAAAAATAGTACACTAGAATTTATAGAATAGGATTTTGGAGGGATGTAGTTATGAAAATAAGTAAAAAATTACTAGATAATATACAAAGATTTGAAAATGTTATAAATTATAAATTTAAAAATAAAGAATATATACTAGAAGCTCTTACTCATAGTTCATATTCTAATGAAAATAAAAAATATAATTTTAACGAAAGATTGGAGTTTTTAGGGGATTCAGTTTTAGGTATAGTGATAAGTGATTATTTATTCAATGAAGAAACTAATCTACCCGAAGGGGAACTAACTAAACTTAGAGCAAATATAGTTTGTGAAGATTCATTGAGTGAAGTAGCTAATGATATAAATTTAGGTGTTCACATGTTATTAGGCAGAGGAGAAGAGGCAACTGGAGGAAGACATAGAACTTCAATACTAGCAGACGCATTTGAAGCTGTAATAGCTGCGATATATCTTGATGGAGGCTTTGAAAGTGCAAGACAGTTTATACTGAATTATATGGAAAATATAATTTATGATTCAAGAAAAGGAAATATATTCAGAGACTATAAAACACATCTTCAAGAAGTGTTACAAGGGAATGGCGAAAATAATATTTGGTACAGGCTTATAGAAGAAAAAGGGCCAGACCATAATAAAAGATTTGTAATGGAAGTTGGAATCAATGAAGATGTTCTGGGTATAGGAGAAGGTAAGAGTAAAAAAGAAGCTGAACAATTAGCTGCTAAAGTAGCTTTAAAGAAAAAATTATGGGAAAAATAAATGTAATATGTAAAAATATAAAAAGAAATATTTATATTAGAAGGATGTTGTAGATGAAAAAGAGAATTATACCTATATTTGTTCCTCACAAAGGGTGTCCTCATGATTGTATATTTTGTAATCAAAAAAAAATAACAGGTGTGAGTACTGATGTTACAAGTGAAGATGCAAGAAAGATAATTGAAGAATGTTTAGAGACTATAGATAAAGATGCTGATGTAGAAATAGCATTTTTTGGTGGTAGCTTTACTGCGATAGATATTGATATACAAAAAAGTCTGTTATCAGTTGCCAAAGAATATGTAGAAAAAGGAATTGTGAAAGATATTAGAATGTCTACAAGACCAGACTGTATCAACGAAGAGATACTAAGTATGTTAAAAGACTATAAGACGAGCATAATTGAACTAGGAGTACAATCTTTAGATGAAAAAGTATTATTAGATAGTATAAGAGGTCATCAAGCAGAAATTGTATATAAGAGTTCAAAAATGATAAAAAATAGTGGAATTAAACTTGGTTTGCAGATGATGATTGGTCTTCCAGCTGATACAGAAGAAAAATGTATATTTACAGCAAAGAAATTTGTAGAGCTAAAACCAGATTGTGTTAGAGTGTATCCAACTTTAGTAGTAAAAGATACAGGGCTTGAAAAATTGATGGAGCAAAATGAGTATAGTCCATTTACTCTTGATGAAAGTATAAGTGTAGTAAAGAAAGTTCTTGTATTGTTTTATGTTAATAATATAAATGTAATAAGAGTTGGACTTCAAGCTACTGATGATATACAAATTGGGAAAGCTGTTTTAGCAGGACCATATCACCCTGCATTTAGAGAATTAGTAGAAGCTGATATGATAAAAGATTATTTGGAATTTATTATTTTACAAAATAAAGATGTAAAACAAATGTTGGTGAAATCAAATAAAAAGAATATTTCTAAGATAATAGGAAATAAAAAAACAAATGTGAAGTATATGAAAGAAAAATTTGGTGTGATTTTAAAAACACAAGAATCAGATTTAGATATAAATCAATTAGAAATTGTGTTAGATGGAAAAAGTTTAATTATTGCTAATATGATAGACATTCATAGAAAATTGTATGACATTTATGACCTTTAGTTTTAACGATGAAGGGAGAGAAACGATTTGTATTTAAAGAGACTAGAGTTAAAGGGATTTAAATCCTTTCCAGTGAAAACAGATATTATTTTTAAAGAAGGAATAACAGCTATAGTAGGGCCAAATGGAAGTGGAAAAAGTAATATATCTGATGCTGTAAGATGGGTATTAGGAGAACAGAGTATTAAGAGTCTTAGAGGGGATAAACTTGAAGACGTGATATTTGCAGGTACAGATACAAAAAAACCTATGAATTACTGTGAAGTTGCTCTTACCATTGATAATTCTGAGAATCAATTGGAATTAGATTTTACAGAAGTAACTATAAGAAGAAGAGCTTATAGAAATGGTGAAAGTGAGTTTTTTCTGAACAATAAGAGCTGTAGATTAAAAGATATAAAAGAAGTCTTTTTAGATACTGGTATTGGAAAAGATGGTTATTCAATCATAGAACAAGGAAAAGTAGACGAAATATTAAGTAATAATCCTTTAAGTAGAAGGAAAGTTTTTGATGAAGCATGTGGTATATCAAAGTATAGATATAAAAAGCAGGAAGCAGAAAGAAATTTAAGTAATACAAAAGAGAACTTAGAAAGAATAGATGATGTATATATAGAAATTGAAAATCAATTAAAACCTCTTTTTAATCAACAAACAAAAGCAAAAAAGTATTTGGAAATAAGTGAGAAGTTGAAGATATTAGAAGTAAATAGCTTTATAAGAGAAATCGAAGGAACAGAAAAAGAATTAAGTGAGGTTAATGAGCATAGAAAAGTTATTGAAAAAGAACTTAATGAAAAAGAAGAACAAAAAAGTATTGTAGAGAAAAAACAAGAAGACATCAATAAAGAGATAGATGTATTACAAGATGTAATTGAAAAGTCTGTAGATTATATAAACTCGATTAAAGGGGTTATATCAAAAAAAGAATCTCAAATAAATTTAATTAAAGAAAGAATAAGAAATTTCACGAATGAAATTCATAGAAAAAGTTCAGAAATAAATGATATAAAAGAAAAGCTAAATGAAAATAAGCAATACATAAAAGACTTAGAAAGTAATAAATCATCAGGAAATGAAGAACTATCTATTTTACAAGAAAATATAAAAGTGTTGGAGTCTAGTAAAGATAAACAAAAAATGAAATTGGAATCTTTAAATAATGATATAGAGTTATTGAAAGAAAGTATAATAGATATATTAAATAAGAAACAAGAGTTTAGTAATAAGTTGTCTACCTTAAATGCAAATAAAGAAAATATGAATATAAGAGATGAAAATATAAGCTCAGAAATAGCAGAATTAAATAAGAGTATTGAAATAAAGTCTCTTGAATTAGACAACATAAGTGAAGAATTTAATATGCAAAATGATGATTTAAAGAATGTAAATAATAGAAATAGGGAATTAGCAACTAATTTACAAGATACAATTAGTAAATACAACGAGCTAGAAGGTGAAATACAGAAAAGTAAATATAATCTAAATGGATATAATTCAAAATTAAATGTCTATGTAGATATGGAAAATCATTATGAGGGATTTAATAGAGGTGTAAAAGAAGTCCTAAAAAATAAAAGTTTAAAAGGCATTCATGGAGCACTAGGTCAAATTATAAATGTACCTGAACAATATGAGAAATCTATAGAAGCAGCTTTGGGTGCATATATGCAGAATATAATAACTGATGATGAATTTAGTGCTAAATCTGCAATAAATTATTTAAAGCAGAATAATTTAGGTAGAGTAACCTTTCTTCCATTAAATATAATTAAATCAAACAAAATAAGTTTAGGAAATTTAAAAGCAAATACTAAATTTATAGGAATAGCAAGTGATTTAATTACATTTAATGAAAAGTATAGAAATATAATTGAGAATATACTTGGAAGAACTATACTTATAAATAATATAGATGAAGGTATAAAATTTGCAAAAGAAACTGGTCATAGATTTAAAATAGTGACTTTAGATGGTGAAATATTAAATCCAGGAGGTTCTTTGACTGGAGGAAGTTTAAAAACTAATGGTAATATACTATCTAGAAAAAGATACATCAATGAATATACAGAAAAGATAAATAACATTAAAATTGAGATTTCAGACTTAGAATCAAAAAGAGAGTCTCTAGACAAAAATATAAAAGATATAAAAAATGAAATTAATTCGTATGAGAATAAAATAAAAGATTTAGAAAAAAGTATAATAATAAAAAGTACAAGTATAAAGAACATTGAATCTGAAATTGAATCTTTAAAAGGCAGTATTACTAAATTAGATAATGAAAAGAATGATTTGAACTCTAATTTAAATTACACACTTGAAAAAAGTGATATTGTTGAAAAAGATATGGAAGAATTAGATAATATATACAATCAAAATAAAGAAAAAATTGATAGTTTAAATGATGAAATAAAAAAATATAATGATTTATATGATAAGGAAAAGTCCCAATTTGATGAATTAAACTTAACCTTAGTAAAGAAAAGAGAAGTTTATAATAGTATAGTCAGAGATATAGAAAGAATAATTGGAGAAAATTCTGAGCTAGAAGAAAAAAATAAACAATTAGAAAAATCATTGAACTATGAAGAACAAGAAATAATTAAATTGCAAGATTCTATATCTATTGAAGAAAAAGAAAAAGAAAACCTAACAAAACAATTAGGAGATAGTAACAGAAATCTTGAAACTAGAAAAATAGCTAAAGATGATTTGAAAAATAGTTTTGATGAAATCAATAAAGAATTAAAAGCTATAGATAGACAACATATAGAACTTAAAGAAAGTTTATTTAAGGTTGGTGGAAGATTAGAAAGATTAAAGACTAGTCAAGACACATATGTAAATAAGTTATTTGAGCAATATGAGCTGACTTTAGTACAAGCATTAGAAATAAAAGATGAAAATTTAGATATAGATAGAAAATTCTTAGAAAATTTAAAGAGAGAAATAAGAAGTCTTGGAAATATAAATATAGATTCTATAAAGGAATATGAAGAAATAAAAGAAAGATACGATTTTTATAGTGAACAAAAACAAGATTTAGAAGAATCTATGGAAGAGATAGAAAAACTTATACATACATTAGAAGAAAATATGAAATCTGAATTTGAGATTAAATTTGAAGAAATAAGTAAAAACTTTAAGTATGTGTATAAGAGATTATTTGGTGGAGGTTGTGGAGAATTAACTATTTTAGATAAAGAAAATTTATTAGAAAGTGATATACTAATAACAGCCCAACCACCAGGTAAAAAAATGAAAAATCTAAATCTATTGTCTGGTGGAGAAAAAGCTTTAACAGCAATAAGTATACTCTTTGCTATATTAATTACAAAACCAACACCTTTTTGTATATTAGATGAGATTGAAGCACCACTTGATGATGCAAACATATTTAGATTTGGAGAGTTTTTGAAGGATTTATCTAAAGAAACACAATTTATATCGGTAACACATAGAAGAGGGACTATGGAAGCTGCTGATTATATTTATGGAGTTACTATGCAAGAAAAAGCCATTTCAAAAGTTATTAGCTTAAAATTAAAAGAAGCTCAAGAAATAACAGATATTATATAACTTAGATTGACATAGGAGGAAGAACAGTGTTAAAAAAATTATTTGGTTTTGGAAAAGACAAAGAAAAGGAACTGGAAAAAAAGGATGCTGAGCCAGAAGAAGAAATAGAAAGTAGTATTGATAACCTAGAAAATGTAGAAGAAACTATTTTTTCAGGCCTTGAAGAAGAAGTTATAGATAAAATAGAAGATATTGAAGAAAAAACCGAAGAAGATGCCACTAATGAAAGTACTGAACAAGATGAAAAAGTAGAAGGCCAGTTAAAAATTAATGAACAAGATGTAGAAACTATTTTAAGTGATGATTCTAAAGAAGATAAAATAGAAGAATTAGAAAGCCATAATGATGAAACTGAATCTGAAGAGATGGAAGATAAAGAAGAAAAAAAGATTAACTTGTTTGAAAGGTTAAAACAAGGATTAACAAAAGCAAAGCAAGGAATAACTGATAGAATAGATGAGGTTTTAAAATCATATACAAAAGTAGATGAAGATTTACTTGAGGATTTAGAGGAAATTTTAATAACAGCAGATGTTGGTGTAAATACAACTATGGATATAATTGAAAAACTAAGAGATAAAATAAAGCAAAAAGGTATTACAGAGCCTATGAAAGTAAGAGAAGAGCTTAAATCTATAGTAGAAGAGATTCTTACAAATGAAAACTCTATATTAGATATAGAACCAGCACCATGTATAATTCTAATGGTTGGTGTAAATGGAGTTGGCAAAACTACTACAATAGGTAAACTAGCAAATAAATACAAAAAAGATGGTAAAAAGGTTTTATTAGCAGCAGCAGATACATTTAGAGCAGCAGCTACAGAGCAATTGGAAATTTGGGCAAATAGAACGAATGTAGATATAATAAAGCATCAAGAAGGAGCAGACCCTGGAGCAGTAGTATTTGATGCTATAAAGGCAGCCAAGGCTAGAAAAACAGATGTATTAATATGTGATACAGCGGGAAGATTACACAATAAAGCTAATCTTATGAATGAGCTTGGAAAAGTATTTAAAATAGTAGATAGAGAATTTCCAGAGGCAAAACGTGAAGTACTTCTTGTAGTAGATGCAACAACAGGTCAAAATGCAGTCGTTCAAGCAAAGACATTTAAAGAAGTTGCAGACATAACAGGTATAGTGCTTACAAAACTTGATGGGACTGCAAAAGGTGGAGTAGTACTTGCAGTAAAATCAGAAGTAGATGTACCTGTAAAACTTATTGGAGTTGGAGAAAGAGTAGAAGACCTGCAAGATTTTGATGCAAAATCATTTTCAGATGCATTATTTGGTAACTAGTATTCTTTTAAAAATAATGGTTGACAAGAGTGTTTATATGATATAAAATACAATAGTGTAAAGTAGATAACCTTTACAGTATACTGCTAGGAAGTGTAAGATATGAATATAGAAAAAATGGTCGAAATTGGATTGTTATTTGAACAATATAAAGAATTATTAACTGACAAGCAGAAAGAAATAGTAGCTCTATACTATGAAGAAGATTATTCTTTAGGTGAAATTAGTGAAAATCTGAATGTATCAAGACAAGGTGTGTATGATACTTTGAAGCGTTCAGAAAAAATACTAAGAGATTATGAAGAAAAATTACACTTAGTATCTAAGATTCAGGAGCAGGAAAAAAATATTAAAATTATAAAAGATAAAATTATTGACATTAAAGAAGATTTATTGCACAATAGAGATTGTGCTAATTTAATCCCTAAGCTAGAAAATATAGAAGATGTATGTAGGGAGATGATAAAATGATATTTGAAGGATTGTCTGATAAACTACAAGGGGCATTTAGTAAGTTAAAATCAAAAGGAAAACTTACAGAAGTAGATGTAAAAAATGCTATGAGAGAAGTTAAACTTGCTCTTCTTGAAGCAGATGTTAACTTTAAAGTAGTTAAAGATTTCATAAAAAAAGTTCAAGAAAGATGTGTTGGACAAGAAGTTATGCAAAGCTTAACTCCAGCTCAGCATGTAATTAAAATTGTAAATGAAGAACTTACAAGTTTAATGGGGGATGTACAAAGTAAAGTAATGATTTCCTCAAAACCTCCTACAATTTTGATGATGGTTGGACTGCAAGGAGCAGGTAAAACTACTACAGCAGGAAAGCTTGGAGGATATTTTAAAAAGCAAGGCAAGAAACCTTTATTAGTAGCTTGTGATATTTATAGACCAGCAGCAATAAAGCAACTTCAAGTTGTTGGAGAAAAATTGGATATACCCGTATTTAATATGGGAGATAAAGAAAATCCTGTAAATATTGCAAAGGCAGGTTTAAGCCATGCAATTAAAAATGCTAATGATTTAGTTATTATAGATACAGCTGGTAGACTTCACATAGATGAAGTGCTTATGGATGAATTAAAATCAATTAAGTCAGAAGTTAAACCACATGAAATACTTTTGGTTGTAGATTCTATGACAGGACAAGATGCTGTAAATGTTGCAGAAAGTTTCAATGAAGCTCTTGGTGTTGATGGAGTAGTCTTAACTAAATTGGATGGAGATACTAGAGGTGGTGCTGCACTTTCAATAAGAGCAGTTACACAAAAACCTATAAAATTTATGGGTATGGGAGAAAAACTAGATGATATAGAGCCTTTCCACCCAGATAGAATGGCATCAAGAATACTAGGTATGGGAGATGTCTTAAGTTTAATAGAAAAAGCACAAGAAAATATAGATTTAGAGAAAGCCAAAGAATTAGAACAAAAAATAAAAAAACAAGAACTTGATTTTGAGGATTTCTTACAACAAATGGAACAAATACAAAATATGGGACCTCTTGACAAGATAATTGGTATGATACCTGGTATGGGAAATGTAAAAGACCAACTTGGAGATGTAGATTTGAATGGCAAGGAAATGAATAGAACTAAAGCCATAATTCAATCAATGACTACATATGAGAGAAGAAACCCAGGAGTATTAAACGCTTCTAGAAAGAAAAGAATAGCTAGAGGTAGTGGAACTAGTGTACAAGATGTAAATAGACTTATAAAACAACTTAATGAAATGAAAAAAATGATGAAGATGTTTGCTGGTTCGCAAAAAAGTATGAAGAAAAGGGGCGGCTTAGGCGGTTTACCTTTTTTTAAATAAAATATAAAAAAAGTAAAAATTATTCGGAGGTGACTGTAATGGCAGTTAAAATAAGATTAAAAAGAATGGGAGCTAATAAAAAACCTTTCTACAGAATAGTAGTAGCTGATTCAAGAGCTCCAAGAGATGGAAAATTTATAGAAGAAATAGGATACTATAATCCAGTTTCTGAACCTAAACAAGTAAAAATAAATGATGAAAAAGCTATAAAATGGTTAACTACTGGTGCTCAACCAACAGAAGTAGTTAAAAAATTACTTGTGAAAAATGGAGTAATAGAAAAATTCGAAGCTTCTAAACAAGCAAAATAATTTTTCTTAGCAATTAGTTTAAGTAAATACTCATTGCTGAGGTTACTTTAGGAGATGAAATATATGAAAGAGCTAGTTGTAGATATAGCTAAGGCTCTAGTTGATAATCCTGATTCAGTTGTCGTTGAGGAATTTGAAGATAATGGCGGTATAGTCTTAAAACTTACAGTTGCTCAAGATGATATGGGTAAGGTTATTGGGAAGCAGGGAAGAATAGCTAAAGCTATAAGAACTGTCGTAAGATCTGTTGCAAATAGAGAAAATGTAAAAGTTTCTCTTGAGATAGTGTAAATAGGAGGATTAGGTATAATACCTAGTCCTTTTTATATAATTATATGTAGTTTTAAGAATTTATGATGATATGAGTATATAAGATTAAATTTTTTAAGAAGGTGATAACATGAAAGAAAAAGTAACTCATTTTAAGATAGGTCAAATAGTAAATACACAAGGTCTAAAAGGTGAGGTAAGAGTTTATCCACTTACTGATGATATAGATAGATTTGATGAATTGAAAGATTTTTATCTAGGAAAAGATTTAAATAATAAGTGGATTGTTGAAAAGGTAAGATACAAAGGTTCTATGGTTATAATGAAGATAAAGGATATAGATAGTATAGAAAAAGCAGAAAAACTAAAAAATAAATTTATGTACGTGTCTAGGGAAGATAGTAGAGAACTTGAAGAAGGCGAATTTTTTATAGCAGATATGATTGGTATGGAAGTTTTAACTGTAGACGGAAAATATGTAGGAGTGTTAGAAGATGTACTTCAATACTCTGCAAATGATGTTTATGTAATAAAAGGTGAAGAGGATAAAGAATTCATGATACCAGCTATAAAAAAATTTGTACCTACAATAGACATTGATGACAGAAAAATGATTATAGACCCTATTAAGGGAATGATAGATTAGGTGGCAATATGAGATTTCATATAATGACGCTTTTTCCAGAAATATTTAATTCATATATGAATGAGAGTATAATGAAAAGAGCAGTTGAAAAAGGTGTAATTGAAGTTCATATATATAATATAAGAGATTTTTCTGATAATAAACATAAAAAAGTAGACGATTATCCATTTGGAGGAGGAGCTGGTATGGTAATGACTCCTCAACCGATATATGACACGTATAAGCATATAATAACAACTCATAATATAAATAATCCAAGAGTAATTTATCTAACTCCAAAAGGAAAGGTATACAACCAATCTATAGTGAAGCAAATGTCTATCAAAGAGGATATAATACTGCTATGTGGTCATTATGAAGGTATAGATGAAAGAATAATCGATTTAATTGTAACTGATGAAATTTCAATTGGAGATTATGTACTAACTGGAGGGGAACTTCCAGCACTTATAATGATAGATTCTATATCAAGACTAATACCAGGTGTATTAAATCAAGATGAATCTTTTGAAGAAGAATCATTTAAAGATAATTTGTTAGAGTATCCTCATTACACTAGACCTAGAGATTTTGAAGGATTAAAAGTACCAGAAGTGCTTTTATCAGGTAATCATAAAAAGATAGATGAGTGGAGAAAAGAAGAATCTATAAGAATAACTAAAGAAAGACGATTAGACTTATATAGAAAATCTAAAGAAAAATAAAAATACAAGAAGTAATCAATATACATGTATACAATAAAGTACCTATAAATGGAATTAAAAACGTAAAAGTGCTTGTAATAACTATTGAAGTATAGTATAATATAAAATGTTGAAAATACGGGCGTTCCTCTGTTTACACTGGTCGGGTAGTTAAGAACGTCTATGATATTTAGGAGGAAGAAAGATGAATGAAATGCTAAGAGCAATTGAGCAAGAACAATTAAAAAATGAAGTTCCTAATTTTGGACCTGGGGACACAGTTAAAGTACACGTTAGAATTATAGAAGGAAAAAGAGAAAGAATACAAGTATTCGAAGGTGTAGTATTAAAGAGACAAGGTGGAGGAGCAAGAGAAACTTTCACAGTTAGAAAAATGTCTTTCAATGTTGGTGTAGAAAGAACTTTCCCAGTTCACTCTCCAAAAATAGAAAAAATAGAAGTTACTAGAAAAGGTAAAGTAAGAAGAGCTAAACTAAACTACTTAAGAGGTAGAGTAGGTAAAGCTGCTAAGATAAAAGAAGCTAGAAATAGATAATTAAAAACTTTACTTATAAATGGGGGGCTGATTTATCAGCCCTCTTTCTATTTTAATGAAAATTATAGTCAATAATTATATCAGAAATAAATAGAACTATTTGTTGAAATATACATTATTTATTTATGAATTTATAACTTTTAAAATGAAAAATAAAATTGATAAATATTGAATTATATTTTGAAATAATATTAAAATAAGAAGAGAATATTATGTAAAGTATGATGTTAAAAGCATGACAATACAGTGATTTAAATAAATTTATTTTTTAATTATAATTAAGGAATAGTAATATAATATTTTAAAGGAGTGATATATATGTCAAATGAATATGAAGAGTATCTTATGGATGACAATCTACATATAAACTGGTATCCAGGTCATATGAAAAAAACTAAGGAGTTAGTAAAAAACAATTTAAAATTGATTGATGTAGTTATTGAACTATTAGATGCCAGAATACCATTTAGTAGTAAAAATCCAGATATAGATAAGCTTGTAGGAGATAAACCAAGGGTAGTTGTACTTAATAAAAGTGACATGGCAGATAGAGATAAATTAAATCAATGGGTAGAGTACTATAAAAAAATTAACATAAAAGCTATACCAGTTGATACAATAAAAGGAATTGGTATAAATAAGATAATAGAAGAATGTAAGAATGTAACTAGAGAAAAAATGGACAATTTAAAAGATAAAGGTAGAAAAGAAAGAGCTATACGAATAATGATAGTTGGGGTCCCAAATGTTGGTAAATCATCTCTTATAAATAAATTAACAGGTAGAAAAAGTACTCAAACAGGAGACAAGCCAGGAGTAACTAAAGGGAAGCAATGGGTTAGGTTAAAAGGGAATCTTGAACTTTTGGATACACCTGGAATACTTTGGCCTAAGTTTGAAGACCAAGAAGTCGCTCTAAACTTAGCCTTTAGTAGAGCTATAAAGGATGAAATTTTGGATACTGAGACTTTAGCTTTAAGACTTATAGAGAAACTTATGAAGATAGCACCTGAGAATCTGAAAGCTAGATATAAATTGGAATCTCTAGGAGAAACTCCAATTGAAACTATGGATATGATTGGTCATAAGAGAGGATTCATAACAGGAAAAAAAGAGCTTGATTATGCACGTATAGCTACAACCGTTTTAAATGAGTTTAGAGATGGAAAAATAGGGAATATAACATTAGAAATACCAGAGAATGTTAAAAGATAGATTTTAAAGCCAGGTTAAAAAATTTAACATTATAAAATAAAAAAAACCTTTTCCTTAAGGTTTTTTTTATTTTTTTTAAATATAGGCAAATATTGTCATATGAAAGTATAAATTAGATTAGAAAACCTTTAAAAATATTAATTTAAGACAAATATACCTAATTTTTTGAAAATTAAAATGAATGTGATTATTTCAAATTTTGGTATATTGACTTGCTTGTTTCGTATAATATATAATAAGCACAAATCAATACAATATATTAAAAATTTAATTTATTTAATTTTATTAATTTAATAATAAGTTCTTATTGTTTTAATTAATTTATTTATGCAAGCGTAAACAATTGAGGCATTTTATTAATTTAATAAGGTTAAAAAGGGGGATTTTATAATGGGTAAGACCAAGGATATGATAGTATTTGGATTTGCATTATTCGCAATGTTCTTTGGAGCAGGTAACTTAATATTTCCACCATATTTGGGAATAATTACAGGTCCAGAATGGTTAATTGCCTTCTTAGGATTTACATTTGCCGATGCTGGTTTGGCACTTCTAGCAGTAATGGCTACAGCTAAATTTGATGGAAACGTAATTGAGATGTTTAAAAGATGTGGTATGAAATTAGGGATTCTTATAGGTTGTGCAGATATTTTATGTATAGGACCATTCCTAGCTATACCAAGAACAGGTGCAACAACTTATGAAATGGGTATGATGCCTCTATTTGGAACTTCGATTCCAGTGTTATTATTCTGTGTAGTTTATTTTGCGATATCATATGTATTAACAATAAGACCTTCTAAGGTCGTAGATATAGTTGGACAATTTTTAACTCCAGCTCTTCTAATAGCTTTAGCATTTATAATTATAAAAGGTGTTGTATCTCCACTTGGAGAGATAATCGATAAACCTATGATACCTAATGTATTTGCAGAAGGTATAGGTCAAGGATATCAGACGATGGATGCCTTTGCAGCAATAGCACTTGCATCAGTGTTGATAGTATCTCTAAATGAAAAAGGATATACTTCTATTAGTGAGAAGTTAAAGATGATTGGTAAAGCAGGTGTCCTTGCTTGTGGAGGTCTAGCTCTAGTTTATGGAGGGTTATGTTTCCTTGGAGCAACTGTATCAACAATGTATGGAACAGATGCAGTGCAATCGCAAGTAATAGTAAATATAACACAAGGATTACTTGGTAATGTTGGGAAAGCGATTTTAGCAATAGTAGTATCATTAGCATGTTTAACTACATCTATAGGTCTTACATCTGCTACAGGACAATATTTCTCTAGACTTACAAAAGGAAAATTAAGTTATGAAAAAATAGTTTTAGCTGTATCTGTATTCAGTGCGGTAGTGGCATCTTTTGGTGTTGGGACTATAATAAAGATAGCATCACCTATATTAAGTATAGTTTATCCACCATCAATTGTTTTAATAATTTTAGCATTCTTCAATGAAAAAATTAAGAATGACAATGTATACAAAGGAGCAGTATATATGTCACTGCTTGTAAGTATATTAACAGTTATATCTACTTATGGAGTAAATGTTCCAATAGTAAATTCTTTACCACTTGCTTCATTAGGATTTAACTGGGTGGTTCCAGTTATAATAGCTGGAATAATTGGTAATTTTATACCATCAAAGAGTCAATCTAATACACTTGGAACAAATTAAGCTTTATTCAATTAAAATATGAACCTGTAACTAAAGGAGTTATCTATAATAAATGAAATTATTTATATATAGATAACTCCTTTTATTTTTTCTTTCTATACTAATTGTTTGCTTTTGTTATACAACAAATATAAGAAAATATTGGAAAAAATATATAGTTTATTTTTTAACAATATTAGATGTTAAAAAAAGAACTTTGGAGTAATTTTATAAGTTTAGTTATAAGTATTAGCTGTTTTTTACAAAGATATTATATAAATAAAATTATGACAATAATAAAATAATAAAATAAAATTTAAGGTGTTTGCATATATAAATTAATTAAGCAAAGTACTAAATTGTTTTTATATAGGTATATATTAAGAATTTTTAGTTAATTTCGAAATATAAGTGTGTCGACGTGGATACAAGCAACTGCAAAGTTTAAGTAAGTTGGGAGTTAGAAAATAATTACAATGAAGAAAAGTAAGCTTGCGAATCATAATAAGGAATTTTCAGAAAAAACGATTTCAGAGATAGAAAAGAAGTGGAAAATCTATGAATGTAGAACAATAATTTAGTAAAATTAGAAATCGATTTAGCAAAATAAATACAAAATACTACAAGAATTAACGTAAATAAGAGTTATGATAAAAGGAAAACGATTTTCTAAATATCATAATTTTGAAAATTTAAAAAATTAAAAATCATATTGACGTCTTTTTTTTAGAATTATATAATAAACACAAAATATTTAAAATTTAAATTGAATTATTTAAATTGAATTAAAAAAATTATATATAATATAGAAGGAGGGATATACACTATTACATAAAACAAGTTAAATCAAGAAAAGTTCAAATGATGCTAAAATTAAGAATATTCAAAAAAGTTGGAATTTTTAATTTTGTCAAGAAAAATTAGAGAAAAAATAAAAAACCAATCATGTTTAAAGTATACAGGTTGATTTTATTTAATTAAGAAAGTTGTATTAAATATTGCGAAGATTTTATAAATTATGAAACATAATTGACAAGTTTAAGTCAAAAATGTATAATTAAATAAAATCTCGTCAAAAGGTTTTCATTTAAGAAGAGATTGGACTTATTTTTTAGTAAAATGTAGTAAAAAAGCAGTAAAGTAGTAAAATTCAAAATGGGGGTGCTTTAAATGGGTGAGAAACAAATCAAGTTTAAAGATGTAATTGTAATTGGATTTGCACTATTTGCAATGTTTTTTGGTGCTGGGAACTTAATATTCCCTCCATATCTAGGAGTTTTATCCGGAAGTAGCTGGCTAGTAGCTTTCATAGGATTCCTTTTCGCAGATGGTGGTTTGGCATTATTAGCAGTTATAGCAGCAACTAAGTTTAATGGAGATACATCAAAGATGTTCTCAAGAGCAGGTAAAGGATTAAGTATTGCATTAGGATGTGCAATGGTAATCTGTATAGGGCCACTTTTGGCAATACCTAGAACAGCAGCAACAACTTATGAGATGGGTATATTACCTACAATAGGTTCAGGAATAAGCCCAGTAATATTCTCTATAGTATTCTTTGCTATAGTATTACTTCTAACAATAAGACCATCAAAAGTTGTAGATATAGTTGGGTCAATATTAACTCCAGCTTTACTTATAGCTTTAGCAGTATTAATAGTTAAAGGTATCATATCTCCATTAGGAGAAATAAGAGATAGTTCTCTAATACAAAATGTATTTGCAGAAGGTATCACTCAAGGTTATCAAACAATGGATGCACTAGCAGCTAGTGTATTTGCATCAATCATAATCATGTCAGTAATAGCTAAAGGATACACAGGTGAAAAAGAAAAGATGAAAGCTACAGTAAGTGCAGGTGTTATTGCAGTAATAGGTATGGCACTAGTTTATGGTGGTTTATGTTATCTTGGAGCAACTGTATCTCAAGCATATGGACAAGATGTTCAACAAACAGCTTTAATAGTTGCAATAACAGCATCTTTACTTGGAACTACTGGTAAAGTTTTATTAGCTATTATAGTTGCATTAGCATGTTTAACAACAGCTATAGGACTTTCTTCAGCAGCTGGTCAATATTTCTCAACACTTACAGATGGAAAATTAAAATATGAGCATATAGTTATAGTAGTTTGTGTGTTTAGTGCAATCATATCAAACTTTGGAGTAAGTACAATAATACAATTCTCTGCTCCTATATTAAGTATGGTATATCCAGCAACTATAACTCTAGTTATATTAGCATTATTTAGTAACAAAATTAAAAATGACAATGTATTCAAATGTGCTGCATATATGGCATTATTAGTAAGTGTATTAACAGTTGCAACAAGCTTTGGAGTAAACATTCCTCTAGTTAATAGCTTACCATTTGCTTCATTAGGATTTAACTGGATAGTTCCAGTTGTAATAGCAGGAATAATAGGATACTTTATTCCATCTAAAAGCAGTAAAACTGCATAGTAACAAATAATAATTGATAATTATGGAATTGCCTTTAAATTATATAGGCAATTCCTTTTTATATTTACTACAAATATGGAATGTCAATGTAAAATATCATCACATATATTTGTAAAGAAAAAATAAAGAATTTACTATTTAAGTATTTATTAATTAATGAAGGTTAAAGTGATAAAAACATAAAAAAGATAAAGTATATAAAAGTAGAATTGGACTTTTATATACTTTTTTATATTATTTTAAAGTTTTTCAAGAATGTGTTCTACAAGTTGAGAAAACTATAAGGAGTGTTATATTGAATATAAAATAGTATAATATATATTATGTTAGATAATTAATCTGAAAAAATACAAACATATAAAAAAGTTTGTTTAGAATTATAGTTAATAGGTGTATTAATTTAATACTAATTTATTGGAGGTCTAAAGATGAAGTACATAATAAAAAGAGATGGTACAAAAGAACTTTTTAGTAAAAGTAAAATTGAAGATGCTGTCTATAAGGCTAGTATAAATAGTGAAGGTGGAGTGGATAGAGATTTAGCGTATGATATATCAAGAAAAATAGCTAAAGACTATAACTCTATGGAAAAGTGTTTATCTGTAGAGGAAATACAAGATATAGTTGAAGTATTGCTTATGGAATCAAATAGGAAAGATATAGCGAAACACTACATATTATATAGAGAAAGACGTTCTGAAATAAGAACCAAAGCGTGGGAGTTTGATGAATTACAAAAATCAATATGGAAAAACAAGTATAGAAATAATGGTGAGAGTTTTGATGAATGGATAAAGAGAATCTCAAATAACAGTCCAAGGATCTCAAAATTAATAAGACAAAAAAAATTTCTATTTGCTGGAAGAATTTTAGCAAATAGAGGTCTGCAGAAAGAAGGTAAAAAAGTAACATATTCTAATTGCTATGTAATAGAGCCACCAAAAGATAGTATAGAAGATATTTTCGATACTGCAAAAAAACTTGCTAGAACATTTAGCTATGGTGGAGGAGTTGGAATTGATATTTCAAAGTTAAGACCAAAAGGAGCAAAAGTGAATAATGCTGCAAAACACACAACTGGAGCAGTTTCATTTATGGAACTTTACAGCATGACAACTGGTTTGATTGGTCAAAGAGGAAGAAGAGGAGCTCTTATGATTTCTATGGATGTAAACCATCCAGAGATAGAAGAGTTTATAGATATAAAAACAGACTTAGAGAAAGTTACTAAAGCAAATATTTCTGTAAGAGTAACAGATGAATTTATGCAAGCTGTAAAAGAAAAGAAACTTTATAACTGTACTTTTGAAGTTGAAACTACTGGAGAAAAAATAGTCAAGATAGTAAATGCATATGATTTATTTACTAAATTTGTGAAAAATAACTGGGATTATGCAGAACCAGGTATTTTATTTTGGGACAAAATAAGAACATATAATTTTATGAGTGAAGATAAAAGTTTTTGCTTTTCAGGAGTAAATCCTTGTGCAGAAGAGCCACTTCCAAGTGGAGGAAGTTGTCTCCTTGGTTCAATAAACTTGTCAGAGTTTGTAATACAGCCATTTGGTGAACATGCTACCTTTGATATTAATAAACTAAAATCTTGCGTTAGAGAAGCTGTAGTAGCTTTAAATGATGTGTTAGATGAAGGATTAAACTTACATCCATTACAAGAGCAAAGGGATAGTGTACATAAATATAGACAGATAGGTCTAGGTGTAATGGGTATAGCTGACATGCTTATAAAAATGGGAATAAGATATGGTTCTGATAAATCTTTAGAATTGTGTGATTTGATTGGTAAGACTATGCTGAATGAAGCTGTAAAGCAATCAGCATTAATTGCTAAGGAATATGGAACTTTTAGTGAATATAAATATGAAAATATCTCTAAATCGGAGTTTTTTATAGAAAATTTAAATGACGATACTAAGGAAATGGTTAAAAAATATGGGCTTAGAAACTCACAACTATTAACTATACCTCCTACAGGTTCTATATCTACAATGATAGGAATTAGTGGGGGAATAGAGCCAATATTTAATCTTTCATATATAAGAAAAACTGAGAGTTTGCATGATGAAGATGTATATTATAAAGTATATACTCCAATTGTTAAAGAATATATGGATAAAAAAGGTATTACAGATGAAGAGTGTTTACCAGATTTTTTTGTAACTGCTATGAATATAGGATATGAAGAAAGGATAAACATGCAAAAAGTATGGCAAAAGTATATTGATGCCTCTATATCATCTACAATAAATATACCTTTTGAAACTACAATTGAAGATGTTTTCAATATATATATTAAGGCATGGGAGGCTGGTCTTAAAGGTGTGACAATATTTAGAGATGGATGCAAAAGGAGTGGAATTTTAATAAATGAAAAAAAGGAAGAAAACAATAAAGAAAATAATAAAAAAGAAGATAATAAAAAAGAATGTTATAAAAATAATAAAAAAGAAAAAGATAATAAAGATGAAGAATCCAAGAAAATAGTAAATAAAAATTTTGAAGAAGATGAGAAATTTGTGTGTCCAGAGTGTGGAAGTGAAGGAATTGCACACACAGGTGGTTGTAGTATATGCTTAAAATGTGGATATAGTGGATGCAATTAAACTTTGCATTAGCAAAAATTTAATATATTAAAACTTATATTTTTACAAATGAAAGATGAGGGAATTGTATGCAGAATAAAAGCGTGAGGGAGATTAAAGAAATAATTGAGACTTTAGAAGTAGAAAAATATATGCAATATATAGAACTACTGAGAGTCGATGACAGAAAATCTGTTCAAAGTCTAGCTATAAAACTAGCTAAAAAATTAGATAATATTAGAAGAGAAGAAGAAAGATTAGAAACCATAAATATATTTGAAAATGAAGGTTATAATAAAGGTTATTTATATATTGGAGGAATTGATGAAGCAGGAAGAGGGCCACTTGCTGGACCTGTTGTAGCCTCTGTAGTAGTATTTAAAAAAGACACAAAAATAGAAGGTGTAAATGATTCTAAAAAACTGAGTGAAGCAAAAAGAGATGAACTTTTTGAAGTAATAAAAAAAGAAGCATTAGACTATGGAATAGGTATCGTAAATAATGAAGAAATAGACGAATTTAACATATTGAATGCTACATATATGGCAATGAAAAAAGCTATAAATTGTTTAAAACAAGCACCTGATTATCTATTGGTTGATGCAGCGACAATACCAGGAATTGATATAGCTCAAAATCCAATTGTAAAAGGAGATTCAAAATCTATATCAATAGCAGCAGCAAGTATATTAGCTAAGGTTACTAGAGATAGTATAATGTATCAATATGATAGAGTATATCCAGAATATGGCTTTAAATCTCATAAAGGGTATGGGACTAAGGAACACTATGAAGCTATTGAAAAACATGGAATAACTCCTATACATAGGAAAAGTTTTTTGAAAAATATACTGTAAATACAATATGATATAATGTATATGATATAAATTACTATAATAAATGGGGGATTAAAGATGGAGTATAATGAATTATTAAAAAATGCTAGAGAAAATTTAAATGGAAGTTGTAAAGTTTGTAAAGTTTGTAATGGAGTTGTTTGTGCAGGGGAAGTTCCTGGTATGGGAGGTAAAGGAAGTGGTTCTTCTTTTATAGAAAATAGTAAGAGTTTAGAAAAAGTAAAAGTGAATATGAGAGTAATACATGATGTCTCAAATCCTGATACATCTATAGATATGTTTGGAAAAAAAATGAGTTCACCTATATTTGCAGCTCCAGTAACAGGAACTACATTGAATATGGGTGGAAAGATTAATGAAAGAGATTACATAGAACCAGTAGTTGCAGGATGTGCTAATAGTGGGATTTATGCAATGGTTGGAGATACAGCAGTAGATGCTTTTTTAATGGAAAATTTGGATGTAGTTAAAAAGTATAATGGTGCTGGAATTGTATTTATTAAGCCTTGGGATAATGAAAATATCATAAAAAAGATAAGATTAGCTGAAGAAGCTGGTGCATTTGCAGTTGGAGTTGATATAGATGCTTGTGGTTTAGTAACTTTATCACTACATGGAAAACCAGTACTTCCTAAAAATGTTGAACAAATAAAAGAATTGGTAAACGCTACTAAGCTACCATTTATATTGAAAGGAATAATGACTGTTGAAGATGCATTAATGGCAGTTGAAGCAGGTGTAGATGCTATAGTTGTATCAAATCATGGAGGAAGAGTACTAGATTGTACACCAGGAGCATGTGAAGTTCTACCAAGAATTGCTGATGCTGTTAAAGGTAAAGTTACAATACTTGCAGATGGTGGAGTTAGAACAGGATTAGATGTATTAAAGATGATAGGTCTAGGAGCAGATGCAGTATTAATAGGAAGACCTTTTGTGACAGCTTCATTTGGTGGAGCAACTGATGGTGTAGAAACTTACATAAATAAGCTTCAATCAGAACTAAGTAGCTCTATGATATTAACTGGATGTCAAACTATAAAAGATATTGATGGAAAAGTTATATACAAATAAAATTTTATACAAAAAAGAGGAAAAATCATTTTAATGTAGAATAATTGTACAAAGGGGGAATTTATATGAGTAAAAAAGCTTATGAAGAAGCCTTAGTAGAATTAGAAAAATTTATTAATGAAAGAAAAGAAATAATTAAAAGTGCGGAGAGCTGTATTGATAAGTACATAGTTGACAGAACGCTACCTTTTGATTACAAAGATAAATGTGTGGAATGGCAACAAGAGTTACTTGATATCGCAGAGGCACAAATTTTAGAAGCAAATGAGTTAAGTGTTTTATTAGAAGAGAAAAAAGAACTTGAGAAAGAGTAAGTTTTACTACTAAGTCTAGAGGAAAATCAAGAATATGATTTACCCCTAGACTTTTTATTTAAATAAAGATGTCTATCTAATTAATCTATCTTTATCAATTTTAGATTAAAAGATTTGGAAGAATAGAGTAATTATATGAATAACTAAACAATTAAACTAGTATATAAAACTAATTTAATTGTTATTTTTTGAATTTAGTATATGGTTTTTCATTTCTTCTAATACAATTGTGTAGGATTTGCATTGTGCTGCAGCCAATTCTGACAAAGCAAATCTTTGAGCCTTATTTAGAAAATCCTTATCTGTGCTACATAGTTGCTTTGAATTATCTTGTATCATAAGCATCTTAATTAATTTTACAATCTCGAAAACATCTCCTGAGTGAAATTTATCCTGGTATAGTTTAAGTCGTTTTTTTCTATCAAGAACCCATAAACAATCTGCTTTATCAAGGGATTGTATAAAATTATCAACTTCATTTTCATCCATAACTGGACGTATACCAATCTTATCAGCATTTAAAACAGGAATCAAAATTTTAAGATTACTATTGTAAATAACAGTCAATTCATAGTATTTTTGTATATGATGATTTACATCCTTTGTTACAAGACCACTTATATAGCAGGCTCCTTCTTTTGGATACATTACACTTTCACCGATTTCATACATATGGTTATACCTCCAAACTGAATTTTAGATATTGCAATTTGGGTACAATGCTTTAATTATCTAATAATTAATATTATATCATAAAATACTTGACAGGTCAAATTAAATGATATATAATAAAAAGTTTAGAATAATAGAGATATATAATTAGATATAAAAATATAAGATAAGATGATTTAATATATTAAAATATCTAGTTAGTATTATATAAAATAACATACTAACTAGATTTAATAAGTATTAATTTCTAGCAAAATCTCTTAATTTAAGACTTCCAGCTGTCACAAATACCATTCCAATAAGAATTAGAACAATTATATTTATTAATATATTACCATTATTATTAATAGCATCTATAGTCCAATAAAATGGTGTAAGCTTTGAAAGATTAGCCATAAAGGACAATTTATCAAGTGATGGTATCATGCTAGATATGGATATAGCTAAACCTATTAAAGAATAAAATGTAGATATAAGACTTATAGAACTCTCGTTTTTAAACACTCTAGCTATCCAAAATACGAATCCAGTAGCAACAAAACTATTTGATAGTACAATCATCAATGTATTTAGAGTTAACTTAAAATCTCTTGTAAATGTGAAACATACTAAAGTTAAGGTGTATACAATTGCTTGAGTAAAAAATAACCCTAAAAATATACTGAAAATTATTTTTATATCATTATGTTTTGTAGAGACAAGTCTTTTTAAGGTATTAGATTTTTTTAATGCAAATAAATCAGAAGCTAGATGTGCTGCGTTAATGTACATAAAATAACATATTAAGAAAACTATTAAAAACGAATTTTTATTCTTATCTGGACTGTTATCAATTATATTTGTCTTGGTCAATTTATCATCTATATTTCCATCTATTTTTAATTTTAATGAATTAGTAATAAAAGATTCTATTTGTGATTCTGCCCAAAGACTACCTCCACCATTTTCAGTTTTAAAACATTTAACCACAGGTCGTTTTAAGTTATCTATATTGCTTGAAAAATTTTTATCTAAAATGAAGACAGCAGAAACTTTATTGTTTTTTAATAGATTCATAGCTTTGTCTTGTTCGTCAAGTCCAAATGAGTTTTCTTTTAATTTAGAACTATCTATTAACTTATGTTCGTATTTTCCAGAAGAATTAGATACAATTGCTACTGGAGAAAAGTACACTGATTGATTTTCTGAGCTGCCAGTAAAAAAGTTAAGAGAAAATACTAATAGAACAGGAAACAAGACCATATTAACTAAAAGAGTATGATTTTTTATATATCTTTTTATGTTTGCAATAATTAATCTAATCATTATTAAACCTCCCTCCACTTATATTTTTCTTTTATAATAGAAAGTGCAATCAATACTGTAGATGCAATTAGGCATATGAAAATTAAACTTCCTATTGAGTCTATAGTTTTAAACATTTCATAATTACTGAACAATGTTCCTATTAAATAAGTAGGAGATAAACTTGTAAACTTAGTAAACACATCATTTACCATGCTGAAGATACCTCCAAAAACTGTTTGCAAGAAGAGTAAAGCATAAACTATAACTGTACCATATTTCTTGCTAAAAAAGGCGGTTACAAAAGTAGATATTGAAGTCATAAAACAAGAAGATAAAGCACAAAGTAAAGTTAATATAGCAAAGTTACCTTTGAATGTTATACCAAGTATTCTAAAAAATAAAACATATAATAATAAGAATATAAATGAGTAAATCCATAAACCTACAAAATCATAAATTAAGAATTGTACCCTAGTTACAGGCATAGAGTAGAGTCTTTTTGAAAGTCCTTTTGACTCATTTATATAATTTGATAAAATATTATTCATTATAAAAATTATTACAAGGAATCCAAGAGAAACTAAAGCAAAGTACTCATAAGAATTTTGTTTAACATTATTTTTTATTATAGAAGCATCAATAGAATTCTTATTAAATAATTTTGAGAAATCTTCTGAACTTAATTTTTGAGAATTATTCAAATATAATTTTTCATGATAAGTATCTAAAATATCTTGAAGTAATATTGCAATATTATCACTAGATTTAAGTTTTTCTATACTTAGAGTATTTGATTTTTCATTTAATAAATTATTCTCATATTCTTTAGGTATAGTAAGTTTTAAGTCTGCCTTAGAATCATCTTTTTGAACTGTTAATATAGAAGATAAATCATTTTTTAAATATCCTGTCAAATTACTTGATAGCTTTGTATTATCTTTGTCATATATAACAATTGATGCCAAATCTGTTTTTATAGGATTTTGAAACATACTTTCTGTCACCATCCCAAGAAAACCAGCTAAAACTAGAGGTAAGGCTAAGAAGTATATTAAATTAAGTATAAAGGAGCTTTTTAAACCTTTTAGCATAGTTTTTACACTAATGTATAATTTCATAAAATCACCTCCATTAATCCCTTAAATTTTTTCCTGTTAGATTTAAAAACACGTCTTCTAGACTAGGTTCTTCATAAGATATTCTTGTTATTTTTGAGTTGTTTTTGTCAACAACAGATAACACATCTGTAAGCTGTAATTTTTTGTCTATATCTAATTCTAATAAGGAATTATTTTCTAAGATAGATATAACACCTTTAGTATTTTTTAAATCAAATATAAGTTGAGCATTTATATTTTTTATTTCCATAATTAATTTTGTATTTGTAGATACTAATGATTTTAAATAATCATTATCTCCAAAAGCAATCTCTTTACCTTCATCCATAATAAAAATCTTAGAACAAAGATGCTCAACTTCTTCCATGTAATGAGAAGTATATATTACTGTAGTTTTTTGTTTTTCAGATATATTTTTTATAAAATTGAAAATATGATTTCTCGATTGAGGGTCAACACCTACAGTTGGTTCATCCAATATTAATATTTTAGGATGATTTAAAAGTGCTATTCCAATGTTTAATCTCCTTTGCATACCACCAGATAATTTTTTGACTTTTTTCTTTTTAACATCAGTAAGTCCTGTGACTTCTAAGGCTTCAGTTATTCTCTCTTGAAGCAATTTTCCCTTTAATCCATAGTAAGCTCCAAAGTACTCTAAGTTATCAAAAGGAGTAAGGGTTTCTATAAGTGCTAATTCTTGTGGAACTAATCCTATTATAGACTTTGCTTTTATATAATCTTTTGACAAATCTAAACCATTGATTTGGATGTCGCCACTATTTGGTAACATAAGATTTGTAATTATATTTATAAGTGTAGATTTACCAGCCCCATTTGGTCCAATAAGTCCAAATATCTCTCCTTCTTTAACAGAAAAACTGATATTATCAAGTGCTAATTTATCATTAAATCTTTTTGTTATATTATTTACTCTTACTATATCCATAATAATCCCTCCCAAAATAATTTTGTATAAGTTAAAAATCTATAATACTATAATAAAGAATTATGAATCATAATTCTATTACTATAAGTCACTAAAAAAAGTGACTTAAGTCACTTTATATTTTTATTTATTATAAATGAGTTTGTGAGTAAGAAATTTTTTAGGGTATAGATTTCTTACCTATATATTTATATTACAATTTTATTTTTGAAGGCAAATATAACTAGTTGAGTCCTATCACGAAGTTCTAATTTACCTAAGATATTAGTAATATTATTCTTTATTGTACCTTCAGATAAGAATAATTCTTGGCTGATTTCTTTGTTGTTAAGTCCATTTGCGATTAATCTAATTATGGATATTTCTTTTTGTGTTAAATTATACATATCAGAAATATATTCTTGTTCTATAGTTTTTTCAGGGGACATAATTTTTTCAGCTACACTTTTATCGAGTACAATATTGCCAAAAAACGAGGAACGAATCCCTTCATGTAATACTTCATCCGAGCTATCCTTTAAAAGATATCCTGAAGCTCCAAATTTCATAGCATCCTTTATGTACTCATCATCATTAAAGGTTGTCAAAATTAATAATGCTATAGAGCTATCATATTCTTTTATAAGTCTTGTGCCTAGAACTCCATCACAAACCTTCATTCGAATATCCATAAGAACCATGTCTACATCATTTGTTTTACAAAACTCTAATGCTTCATATCCATTTGAAGCATCTCCTACAATTTCTAAATCGTCATAAGATGATAAAATAATCTTAAGACCTTTTCTAATTAATTTTTCATCATCTACTATAAGAACTTTGATTTTATTCAAAAAAATCACCCCCTGAAAATTTAGGAAAAGACGCTCTAATTGTGAACCCAGTGTTAGAATTATCAAATTCAACTTTGCCATTTAATTCATATATTCTTTCACTAATACTGCTAAGTCCATTTCCTTTTTTTATATTGTTACACCCTAGACCATTATCACTTATAGTAATTATAAGATTTGAAGTATTAAATGTTATAAAGATTCTGATTTCAGTTGCTTTTCCATGTCTTGATGCGTTGGAAAGCGATTCCTGAACAAGTCTATATAAAGTGATAGATTGATTTCTAGATAGGTTCCAAGTATTTTTTGATATAGTTAATCTGACATTGATATTTGTAAGCTTAATAAAGCTTTCAACCAGTTCTTTGATTTTAATTAAATTTTGGTAATTTTCATATTCAACAGGTTTTAGTTCAGATATAGCTTTTCTTACGTCTTGAAAACTTTCAGTTACAAATTCTCTAAGTTCATGTACTAAATCAGAAATGAGAGGTTTGTCTTTTAAGAGTTTTTCTATAGCATTTAATTGGATTATCGTTGTAGAAAGAGAATGTCCAACACTATCATGTATTTCTCTAGATATACGGTTTCTTTCTTTCAAAATTGCTAATTCCTCTATAGAACTTGCATAAATCTCTAAATCAGCATTAGCTTTTTTTAGTTCATCTTTAGAAACTCTGAGTTTATCATAAAGACTTTGATTGTATAATTTAGATAAATTCTCGTTTTCTAGATACATAGAAAGTAGAGTTATAATTAGTAATATGGAACTTGATTCTAGTGCTAAATATAAATTTTTATCTAAACCAATAATAAAAGAAGATATTATAACTAAAGAGAATAATATGTATTTATATTTTTTCTTTATTAAAAATGAGGCATCCAAAATTAAAGAAACAAAGTAAAGTGAATTAAAAGTATTTGTATGTGAACATAATATAAAAATTAAAATAAGCTCTAAAAAATAAGAAATAAGTATAAATTTATTCTCATTTGATAAAGAAAAAAATCTAACTTGATTATTTATTATTAGAAACAATATAATCATTGTTATAACTGGATACAATGTATGTTCAGAATTACTCAAACAACTTACAAGTAATATAGATAGAGATAAATATCGTATAAAAATAAATAATTTTTTTCTGTTCATTAAAGACATTCCTCCATAAAAATAAACTTTCCTCATGAAAACTAGCATAATATCATAAAAGAATAAAGTCAATAGAAGTATTTATTAATGTTAATGGAAATAAAATCAATCTCGAAAGATTGAATAGTTAAATTGTATACTGACAATAATTTAAAAGTAAAAATTTAATGTATTGGAGTGAATAATGAATAATAAAGAAAAAGGTGATTTTGGAGAAGAAATAGCAGTTAATTATTTGCTATCAAAAGGAGCAAAGATATTAGAAAAAAACTACAGATTGAAGACAGGAGAGGTCGATATAATTGCAAATATAGGTAATGAGATTGTATTTGTGGAGGTGAAATCAAGGTCCAATATAAAGTATGGATATCCTTGCGAATCTGTAGGTTTCAAAAAGAGAAAAAAGATAATTGAGGTTGCAAAGTACTATATTATGAAAAAAAAATTACATAATACTCCAATAAGGTTTGATATTATAGAGGTCTATTTATTGGAAAAGAGAGTAAATCATATAATGAATGCTTTTTAAAAAATATAAAGTTTTTTGAAAGGATTAAAAATGTTAAGTATTATTAATTCAAGTAATTTAGTAGGAATAGATAGTTTTTTGGTAAAGGTTGAAGTTGATATAAGTAATGGTATACCTAGTTTTAATATTGTTGGTCTGCCAAGTAAAGAAATTAAAGAGGCAAGAGAAAGAGTGAAATCAGCAATTCTTAATAGTGGATATAAATTTCCAAATACAAGAATAGTTGTAAATTTATCCCCAGCAGATATAAAAAAAGAAGGAGCTTTTTTAGATTTATCTATAAGTATAGGTCTTTTAAGAGGATTAATAAAAAAAGACGAAAATTACATAAAAGAAAGTATGTTTATAGGAGAGTTGTCATTAGATGGAAAAATAAGAAAAGTAAGAGGTATATTGCCCATTATTATAGGGGCGAAAAATCAAAATATAAAACGTATCTTTATACCAATTGAGAATACAAGAGAAAGTTTATTTATAGATGAAATTGATATAATACCTGTTAAAAGTTTAAATGAATGTATTGAATTTTTAAATGAAGAAATAAAAGTCGATAAAGAAGGGATAATGTCTTTTTTGAATGATGAATTAGAAAGATATGACACCTATAAAGATTATAAACATACAAAAGTTCATAGTATAAAAGAGAGTAAATATGATGAAGATTTTAAAGATGTAAGAGGAAACTACTTTGTAAAGAGAAGTGCAGAAATTGCAGCAGCTGGTAATCATAATATATTTATGATTGGACCTCCAGGTTCAGGAAAAACTATGATTGCAAAAAGGATAAGGACAATCTTACCAGATATAAGTATAGAAGAAATGATAGAAGTAAGTAAAGTCTATAGCATATTAGGAATGATAGATGAAACTAAAGGAATAATTGATAATAGACCTTTTAGGGCACCTCATCACACAACTACAAAGCAATCCTTAATTGGTGGTGGAATAGATGCAAGGCCTGGAGAAGTTGCTTTAGCACATAGAGGGATATTATTTTTAGACGAAATAGCTGAATTTGATAGAAAAATACTTGAGACTTTAAGGCAACCCATAGAAGATGGCTATGTAAATATATCTAGAGTGAAATATAGTACAAAGTATCCTTGTAGGGTATTATTAATTGCAGCTATGAATCCATGTCCTTGTGGTTATTATATGTCAGACATAGAATGTAGATGTAGGAGTAATGAAATTGATAAATACATAAATAAAATATCAGGTCCATTATTAGATAGGTTTGATATTTTCGTAGAAGTTAATTCTATAAAATATGTTGATTTTAATTCTTCAAAACAAGAAGAAAGTTCTCAAAAAATAAAGAGAAGAGTAGAAAATGCTAGAAAAATACAAATAAATAGATTTAAGAAAGATAATATAAAAAATAATAGTGAAATTAAAGCTTCTAATTTATTAAAATATTGTAAATTGGAAAAAGAAGCTTCAAAAACAGCTGAGACAATATTTAATAAATATAATCTCAGTAGTAGAAGTTATACAAAACTTTTAAAAATGGCAAGAACAATAGCGGATTTGGAAGAGATAGAAACAATAAATTCGCAATGTATTATAGAAGCTTTTTCATTTAGAAAGGCTTATTATAGTTATTTTAAATAAGTTTTTGAGGTGGATTTTATGGAAAAAAGAGATATCTATTTATGGTTAAAATCAATTAGTGGAATAACAACAAAAACAATTGAAATAATAGAAAATGAAGTAGTAAATATTGAGGATATATTTGATTTTTCTGAAAAAGAAATATATAATTTAAAAAATATAAGCTTGAATATTAGAAAAAATATAGTAAAATATAGAGGTCACGCTTATTTAGAAAATATAAAAGAACTTCTTTATAAAAAAACAATTAAATATATTTGTCAATATGATAAAGAATATCCTGAGAAATTAAAAAATATATACAATGCTCCAAAATTATTATTTTATAAAGGTGATATAGGTCTAGTTAATGATAATTTTAATATAGCTATGGTAGGTTCAAGAAAACCTACAGCTTATGGAATTAGTTGTGCAAAAACAATTAGTTGTCAACTATCCCAGTATGGGGTTAATATAGTAAGTGGATTAGCTATAGGAATAGATGCATACTCACATATAGGTTGTATGAATGGAAAATCTAAAACTATAGCAGTGCTTGGCTCAGGAGTAGACAATCCTCTTCCAAAACAAAATTTATATTTATCAAATAAAATATTAGAAAATGGGGGATTATTATTATCAGAGTATAATATTAACTCAGCAGTAGCACCTTATCATTTTTCTAATAGGAATAGAATTATTAGCGGATTAAGTGATGGAGTAGTGGTTGTAGAGGCAGCAATGAGAAGTGGTGCATTAATCACAGTGGATTTTGCTCTTGAACATGGAAAAAATGTTTTCGCAATACCTGGTAATATAAATTCTCAAATGAGTAGAGGTTGTCATAAAATTATAAAAGAAGGTGCAAAATTAATTGAAAATATAGATGATATTTTTAATGAATATAACATATTTAATATTATTGATAAAAAAATAAATCAAAAATATGATAATATAAGTTTAAATGCCAAGTCTAAGCAAATAATTGAGGCTATAAAAAGAGAAGGAAACTTGCATATAGATAGTATTTGTGATTATACTGGTATAGAAATAAAGTATGTAAATTCAATAATAAATGAATTAGTACTAAATGAGTTAGTAGTAGAAATGAATAATAAAACGTACAGTTTGAATGTATAAATTAAGATTAGGTAGTGGGGGTGTGTGGTTTTATGGCCAAAACATTAGTCATCGTAGAATCGCCTGCAAAAGCTAAGACCATAGAAAAATTTTTAGGAAAAAGTCATTACACAGTGAAAGCATCAGTTGGTCATGTCAGAGATTTGCCTAAAAGTAAATTAGGTGTAGATATAGAAAATAATTTTGAACCTCAATATATAAACATAAGAGGTAAAGGCGATGTAATAAAAGAATTAAAAAAAGAAGCTAAGAAGTCTAAACAAGTCTATCTAGCAACTGACCCTGATAGAGAGGGTGAAGCTATATCATGGCATTTAGCTCATATACTAAATTTAGATGAATCTGAAGATTGTAGAATAGAGTTTAATGAAATAACTAAGGATGCAATTAAAAAAGCAATTAAGCATCCTAGAAATATTGATATAAACTTAGTTGATGCACAACAAGCAAGAAGAGTATTAGACAGACTTCTAGGTTATCAGATAAGCCCTATATTGTGGCAAAAGGTTAGAAAAGGTCTTAGTGCAGGTAGAGTGCAATCTGTTACAACAAAATTAATTTGTGATAGAGAAAAAGAAATAAAAGCATTTATTCCAAAAGAATATTGGACAATAGATGTTGAAGCAAAGACAGCAAAAGACAAAGATATAACTTTAAAATTTTATGGTAAGAATGATGAAAAAATTGAATTAGAAAATGAAGAAGCTGTAAATGAAATATTAAAAGAAATGGAAGGAAAAGATTTAAAAGTTGAGAAGATAGAATCTAAATCAAGACGTAAATCAGCTCCAAAACCATTTACAACAAGTATGCTTCAACAAGAAGGGGCAAATAAGCTATTTTTCACTACTAAAAAGACAATGATGATAGCACAAGAATTATATGAAGGTATAGACATAGAAGGTGAAGGTACTGTCGGTCTTATATCTTATATAAGAACTGACTCTAAGAGAATATCTGATGAGGCAAGAGAAAAAGCTAAAGGTTATATAGTAAGTAATTTAGGAGAAAATTACTATAAAAATAATAGTGATAAAAAAGAAAAAAAAGATACTAAAAAAGTCCAAGATGCACATGAGGCAATAAGACCAACTTCTGTTGACAGAACACCAGATAGTATAAAAGCTTCACTGAGCAAAGACCAGTACAAGTTATATAATTTAATTTGGAGAAGATTTGTAGCTAGTCAAATGGAGGATTCAGTATTCGATATATTAAATGTAGAATGTAAAATAGGAGACCTTGTGTTTAAAGCAACTGGTTCAAAAATGAAGTTTGATGGTTATACTAAGGTATACAATTTTTCAGAAAGAGAAGATAAAATTTTACCAAGTATAGACAAGGGAGATATATTAAATATAGAAAATATATTACCAGACCAACACTTTACACAACCACCAGCAAGATATACAGAGGCTAGTCTAGTAAAAACACTAGAGGAACTAGGTATAGGTAGACCAAGTACGTATGCTCCAACAATAGCTACTATATTAAATAGAGAATATGTTGAAAAGCAAGGAACAAGCCTATGTCCAACAGAACTTGGAATAATAGTTACTGATATTTTAGAAAATAATTTTCATAAATTTATAGATGTAGATTTTACTGCTGATATGGAAAGTAAACTTGATGTTATAGAAGAAGGGAATACAGATTGGAAAGAGATTGTATCTGAATCGTATGCTCCACTTAAAGAAGCTATAGAAGAAGCACTTGAAAATATAGAAAAAATAAATATGGATGAAGAAACTGATGAAATATGTGAAAATTGTGGTTCTAATATGGTTATAAAATATGGTAGATTTGGAAAGTTTATGGCTTGTAAAAACTATCCTGATTGTAAAACAACTAGACCAATTATGAATAAAATTGGTGTTAAATGTCCAAAATGTGAAGAAGGAGATATTATACTTAGAAAATCCAAAAGAGGTAAAGCTTTTTATGGATGTTCTAATTATCCAAACTGTGACTTTGTAGCTTGGAATAAGCCAACAGGAGAGTTCTGTGAGAAGTGTGGTTCATATATGGTTGAAAAAGTGACTAAATCTGAAACAAAAACAGTATGTTCTAATAAAGAATGTAACAAAGAGTCAAAAGAGCATAATGACGGAAAAGAGTGAAAATTGAAAAAAATCACATAATTCTCTTGAAAAAGGTTCCAATCTATGATAATCTTTCAAGTGTAAACAACTAATATAAAAAATAAATTTTCGTTATAAATGAAAATAATATTAGAAAATATAAAAGGTTATTAAAAGGCCTAAATTTCATGAGGAGATGATTAAATGGCAAGTGAAGTGTTACAAAAAACAAGGAAAATAAATAAAACATTACAAACAAGTGGTGGAAGTAGTGTCTCTTTTGATTTACTGGCCGGAGCATTAGGAGATGTTTTAAATTCTAATGTTTATGTAGTAAGTGCAAAAGGTAAAGTACTAGGTCTTCATTTAAATGATGCTCAAGACAGTTCAGTTATAGAAGATGAGTATACTAAACAAAAGAAATTTTCAGATGAATATACTCAAAATGTATTAAAGATTGATGAGACATTAGAAAATTTAAATGGTGAAAAGATATTAGAAATTTTCCCAGAAGAACATGGAAGATTACAAAAATATACTACAATAGTACCAATTTTAGGTAGTGGTCAAAGACTAGGGACATTAGTACTTTCGAGATATTCAGCTGCATTTAATGATGATGATTTAGTAATAGCTGAATATAGTGCAACTGTTGTTGGTCTAGAAATATTAAGAGCGATAGGCGAAGAATTAGAAGAAGAAATGAGAAAGAAAGCTGTAGTTCAAATGGCAATAGGCACTCTGTCCTACTCCGAACTTGAAGCAGTTGAGCATATTTTTGCTGAATTAGATGGTAAAGAAGGTTTACTTGTTGCAAGTAAGATAGCTGATAGAGTTGGTATAACTAGATCAGTAATAGTAAATGCACTTAGAAAATTTGAGAGTGCAGGTGTAATAGAATCAAGATCATTAGGTATGAAAGGTACTCATATAAGAATACTTAATGATAAACTTACAGATGAATTGAAAAAACTAAAAAACAATCAATAATCTATATTTTATAGGTTGAGATTAGAAAAGGTATCTATTTCAAATAGATACCTTTTTTAGACGAATTATTGAAATAATTATAGTGTAAGTATTTTAATCAAAAAAGGAGTGAGGATATGCCTTTAGCAGATAGAATAAGACCAAAAACAATGAATGATGTAATAGGTCAAAGTCATATAATAGGTAATGGCAAAATATTGTCTAAGATATTACAATCTAATTTTTTACCAAATATGATATTTTTTGGTCCTCCAGGTGTTGGAAAAACCACAGTAGCAGAAATAATAGCAGAAAAAAGCAATAAAAATTTCTACAAAATAAATGCTACAAACTCATCTCTAGAAGATATAAAAAAGGTGATATCAGGACTTGGAAGTATAAATAATATAAATGGAGTTTTGTTATATATAGATGAAATACAAAGTTTTAATAAAAAACAACAACAATCAATATTAGAATTTATGGAAAATGGAAGTATAACCTTAATTGCTAGTACCACAGAAAATCCATACCATTATGTGTATAAAGCTCTTTTAAGCAGGTCTACTGTGTTTGAATTTAAACCTTTAGAGAAGTTTGATATAGAAAAAGGTTTGGAAAGAGCTATTGAAGTATTAAATGAAGATAGTTATATGGATATTGAATGTAATAAGGATGCGATTGAAGATATAGCTATTCTTTCTGATGGAGATATGAGAAGAGCTTTGAATATTTTGGAAATGGTAGTTTATTCAACCAAACCAAATAAAGATAATATAACTCACATAGATTCAGATGTAATAAAGTCATCTACATTTAATAAGATTATAAATTATGATAAAAATGGTGATAGTCATTATGACATTTTAAGTGCATTCCAAAAATCTATAAGGGGAAGTGACCCACAAGCATCTATACATTATCTAGCAAGACTTATAAAAGGTGGAGATTTGATAAGTATATGTAGAAGACTTTTAGTAATAGCTAGTGAAGATATAGGTCTAGCTTATCCAAATGCTATTATGATTGTAAAGGCATGTGTAGATTCGGCTATGCAACTTGGATTTCCAGAAGCAAAAATACCATTGGCAGAAGCTACTATTCTTTTAGCTACATCTCCAAAATCTAATTCTGCATGTATGGCAATAATGAAAGCTATGGAGGAATTAGATAAAGAGTTTGTTAAGGACATACCAAATAGTATAAAAGATGCTCATTATTCTGGTTCTAAAGATATAGGTAGGGGTTGTGGATACAAATATCCTCATAACTTTAAAAATCATTATGTAAAGCAACAGTATTTACCAGATAGCATAAAAGATAGTATCTATTACATACCACAAGAAAATAAAACTGAAAAAAATATAAAGAAATATTTAGAATATCTAGACAGTGATTTTTAAACTGGACTTTATGTATCGGGGGTAGATATTATGATTATAAAGCTTAATTCAACTTATCATAGTAGAGTTATGAAATACTTAAAAAGAGAACCTGAGTACAATTTGTTTATAATAGGTGACATTGAAAGATATGGATATGGACATAATTTTTTAAATATATGGGCAGACATAGATGAAAAGGGTGAAATAAGGGCAGTATTACTTAAATATTTTGAGTTTATGATGTTTTATTCTGATGGAGAATATGATGTTGAAGGTTTTTATAATCTACTTTGTAATACCAATTATGAAGAAATTTCTGGGAAAATATGTGCTGTGGATGCATTAGCAAAAAGATTAGGACTTAATAATCTAAAGATAGTTGATTTTTGTAAACTTCAAACTAGAAAATTCTTGGTAAATAATAACTGTAATGAAAAGATTAAAAAAATTAGGCTTGGTAATCTTAAAAAGACAGTAAGGCTTTATGATTTGATAGATGAATTTCACAGCACTACTTTAGATAATTTAAAAAATGGATTGAGGACAGGTAGAGGATATTGTATAGAGATTAACAAACAAGTAGTATCCATGGCAAAGAGTACTTCAGAAAATAAGACTCATGCAATGATAATTGGAGTAGGGACACATCCAAAGTATAGAGCCAAAGGACTTGCTACAAAGTGCCTTATTAAACTGTGTTCAGAACTCCTAAGAGAAAATAAAATACCTTGTTTGTTTTATGATAATGAAGAAGCTGGAAAGATATATAAAAAACTAGGATTTGAGAACATTGGAAAATGGGGGATTTATTCAAAATAAAAAATTTCAAATTAATCTTGACAAAATTAGTAGGGTATAATAAAATGATGTTGAAAGTAATTCCTACTAAATCAGTATGAATTAGATTTCTATATAGAGGTGATAATATATGAAGTTGTCTACTAAAGGTAGATATGGATTAAAAGCAATGTTTGAATTAGCATTAAATCAAGATAATGGACCAGTGTCGTTAAAATTTATTGCTAAGAAACAAAAAATATCAGATCAGTACTTAGAACAAATATTTTCATCTTTAAAAAAATCAGGTCTAGTAAAAAGTGTAAGAGGTGCTCAAGGAGGTTATTTACTTTCAAAGAATGCTGAAGACATAACAGTAGGTGACATACTTGTAGTATTAGAAGGACCAGTTGCATTATCTGACTGTGTGCTAGATGAAGATGTATGTGAAAACTCAAACATGTGTGTAACAAAAATAGTTTGGGAAAAGATGAAAAAGGGTATAGAAGATGTTATAGATTCAATTACTCTAAAAGATATGATAAATGACTATAACAAAAATAAATTAGAAAATGATATAACAAATATTAAAAAATAGATTTGGAGATGAATGTAATGGAAAAAAGAAGATTGTATATGGATTATTCTGCAACAACACCTGTTAAAAAAGAAGTATTAGATGCAATGATGCCATACCTAACAGACTATTTTGGGAATGCATCTAGTTTTCACACATTCGGAAGAGAAGCAAAAGATGCTTTAGATAAAGCAAGAGAGCAAGTAGCAGACCTTATAAATGCTGAACCTAGTGAAGTGTATTTTACAGCTGGTGGTTCAGAAAGTGATAACTGGACATTAGAAGGTGTAGCTTATGCTAATAAAAATAAAGGTAATCATATAATAACTTCAAAAATAGAGCACCATGCAATACTTCATACATGTGAATACTTAGCAAAACATCACGGGTTTGAAATAACTTATTTAGATGTTGATAGCGAAGGAAAAGTAGATTTAAAACAATTAGAAGATTCAATAAAAGATACTACTATACTTATAAGTATAATGTTTGCAAATAATGAAATAGGGACTATACAACCTATTAAAGAAATATCTGAAATAGCTAAAAAACATAAGATATTATTCCACACTGATGCAGTACAAGCTACAGGTAATATTCCAGTAGATGTTAAGGAACTAGGAATCGATTTAATGAGTATGTCTTCACATAAAATCTATGGACCAAAGGGAGTAGGAGCTTTATACATAAGAAAAGGTGTAAGACTTCATAACTTTGTTCATGGTGGAGCGCAAGAAAAAAGTAAAAGAGCTGGTACAGAGAACATACCTGCAATAGTTGGATATGGAAAAGCAGCAGAATTAGCTAAAGCAAATATGCAAAATCATGTAGAGACTTTAACTCGTCTTAGAAATAAGCTAATAGATGGTGTGTTAGAAAGAATACCTTATACAAGAATAAATGGTAGTTTAGAAAATAGACTTCCAGGAAATGCAAACTTTGCATTCCAATTTATAGAAGGTGAAGGAATACTTTTATTATTAGACATGCTAGGAATTGCTGGTTCAAGTGGTTCTGCTTGTACTTCTGGTTCATTAGACCCTTCACATGTACTTCTTGCAATAGGTTTACCACATGAAATAGCACATGGTTCATTAAGACTTACAGTTGGAGATTTTACAACAGATGATGATATAGATTATATATTAGAAAATTTACCAAATGTTATAGAGAGACTTAGAAGTATGTCACCACTTTATGATGATGCAAAGAAACAAGGCTTAGTAAAATAGACAGAGAGATAAAGCATAAAAAATAGACATAAATTGAGTAGGAGGAAAAAATAATGCAATATAGTGATAAAGTTATGGAACATTTTATGAATCCAAGAAATATGGGAGAAATTGATAATGCAAGTGGTGTAGGTGAAGTTGGAAACCCTACTTGTGGAGATATAATGAAGATATTTTTAGACATAGAAGGAGATGTAATAAAGGATGTTAAGTTTAAAACATTCGGCTGTGGTTCAGCTATAGCAAGTTCTTCTATGGCAACTGAAATGATAAAAGGTAGAACTATAAAAGATGCATTAGAACTTACAAATAAGGCTGTTGCTGAAGCTTTAGATGGTTTACCACCAGTAAAGATGCACTGTTCAGTTCTAGCAGAACAAGCTGTAAAAGCAGCACTTATAGATTATGCTCAAAAGAATAATATCCATATACCAGAATTGGATGGATATGTTATAGATGATGCTCATGACCATGATGTAGAGGAAGAAGAATAAAAATAAGTGATTGTATCTTGAGAAAGTTTAAAATGATTTAAAAGAAGTATTAATGATATAATTAGGACATAAAAAATAGCTGTTTGTAAAATGGCTATTTTTTATTGCCTAAATTAAGTGTTTTAAATTGATTTAGAAGTTAATTAGTTAACAAAATATATCCATAAGATTCAAATAATAAAGATGATTATTTTTTTAGAAAATAGAACAAGCTATATTTTAAATAAGTACAATGCTTGCTCTATATGGTATAATAATAAGTAATGCAAAAGATGAGGTGAAATTTGTTTATGAATAAAAAAGTAATGATAGGTATGAGTGGAGGAGTGGATAGCTCTGTAGCTGCATATCTTTTAAAACAACAAGGTTATGATGTCATTGGTGTTACTATGAAATTGTGGCAAGATGATGACGATGTTGAAAATGAAGGTGGTTGTTGTTCTTTATCAGCAGTTGAAGATGCTAGAAGAGTAGCAAATAAAATAGGTATACCATTTTATGTTCTAAATTTTAGAGAAGTATTTAAAGAAAAAGTAATAGATTATTTTATAGATGAATATTTAGAAGGAAAAACTCCTAATCCTTGTATAGCTTGTAATAAGCACATAAAATTTGATGATTTTTATAAAAAAGCCAGACAAATAGGTTGTGATTATGTAGCTACAGGTCACTATGCAAAGATAGAAAAGGATGAAAGTACAGGAAGGTATTTGCTAAAAAAATCTGTTACAGATAAAAAAGACCAAACTTATGCACTTTATAATCTTACACAAGAACAACTAGAACATACTTTATTGCCAATAGGTGATTATGAAAAAGATAGGGTAAGAGAAATTGCTAAAGAAATGGGCATGGCAGTTCACAATAAGCCTGACAGTCAAGAAATTTGCTTTGTAAAAGATAATGACTATGCAAATTATGTAAAAAAACATTCTAAAAAACGTATTGAAGAAGGTTTTTTTGTAGATACTAAAGGCAATATACTTGGAAAACACAAAGGTATACTATATTATACAATAGGTCAAAGAAAAGGACTTGGAATTACTTTTGGAAAGCCAATGTTTGTAATAGATATAAATCCAATAAATAATACTATAGTTCTTGGAGACAATGAAGAATTGTTCAAAAAAGAACTTATTGCAAAAGATGTTAACTTTATATCAATAGATAAATTAGAAGAACCATTAAGAGTTCAGGCAAAAATAAGATATTCAGCAAAACCATCACCAGCAACTATTCATAAAATAGGAGAAGATACTATTAAAATAGTTTTTGATGAAGCTCAAAGAGCAATTACTAAAGGTCAATCTGTGGTAATGTATGATGGAGATATTGTAGTAGGTGGAGGAATAATCGAGAAAAGTTTATAAAAACATCTAAAAAATTTAAAAAATAAATAATAAAGTATATTAAAGTGGAATAAAGTTTATAAAATAAATTTATTGTATATGAAAATATAGTATTGATTAATTTTGTAAAATTTAGTAATATAATTAGTATATTAATTAAAAAGCAAATACAGTGATGAGGAATAGTAAAATATTTGATGTCTTACAGAGAGAGGGAAAATGCTGGAAGCCCTTAGAATATAATATTTGAAGCAGCCTTTTAGTAGCAATCTTGAATAATTTATCTTATGTAAAGAAGATATAAGTAGAGATTGACGGTAGTTACGTTATAGCTAAGGTTTTCCGAAGATATCATAATTTTTATGATAATTAGGGTGGTACCGCGATTGTCCTCGCCCCTATAAATTTATTTATAGGGACGAGGTTTTTTATTTAAACGAAAAAATAAAATTTATTAGGAGGAACATAATATGGAAAAGATGGGATTAAATGAAATAAGAAGTAAGTTTTTAGAGTTTTTTGAGTCAAAAGGTCATTATGTGGCAAATAGTTATTCTTTAGTACCAAACAATGATAAGAGTTTATTACTTATAAATTCAGGTATGGCACCTTTGAAAAACTATTTTTCAGGTGTAGAAGTACCTCCAAATGTAAGAATGTGTACATCTCAAAAATGTATAAGAACTGGAGATATAGAAAATGTAGGGATAACTGCAAGACATGCTACATTCTTTGAAATGATGGGTAACTTCTCATTTGGAGATTACTTTAAAAGAGAGTCAATCAAATGGGGTTGGGAATTTGTTACAGAATGGTTAAATATACCAGAAGATAAAATATGGGTGACTGTATATGAAGAAGATGATGATTCTTATGATATATGGGCAAAAGAAATGAATTTCCCAGAAGAAAGAATGGTTAGACTTGGTAAGGATGATAACTTCTGGGAAATAGGTACAGGTCCTTGTGGTCCTTGTTCAGAAATTTATTTTGATAGAGGAGAAGAGTATGGATGTGATAATCCAGATTGTAAACCAGGGTGTGATTGCGACCGCTATTTGGAATTCTGGAACCATGTATTTACTCAATTTGATAGAGATGAAGAAGGAAACTATAGCTTATTAGAAAGTAAAAATATAGATACAGGTATGGGTCTTGAAAGAATGGGATGTATCATGCAAGGTGTTGATACTATCTTTGAAGTAGATACAATTAAGTCTATATTAGAAGCTGTTGAGAAACTAACTGGAGTAAAGTATGGAGTGAATCCAAAAAATGATATTTCACTAAGAATAATAACTGACCATATAAGAGCTGTAACATTCTTAGTTAGTGATGGAGTACTTCCATCAAATGAAGGAAGAGGATATGTCCTTAGAAGACTTCTTAGACGTGCTGCTCGTCATGGTAAATTATTAGGTGTAAAAGAATTATTTTTACAAAAGCTAATAGATGAAGTTATAAAAGTAAATGATAAAGCATATCCAGTTTTAGTTGAGAAAGAAAGCTACATTAAAAAAGTAGTCGGTATAGAAGAAGAAAAATTCAATGAAACTATAGACCAAGGAACAGAAATATTAAACTCTTATATAGAAGTATTAAAAAGTGAAGGAAAAACTGTTTTAAGTGGTCAAGAAGCTTTTAAATTATATGATACTTATGGCTTCCCTATAGACTTGACTAAGGAAATCTTAGAAGAAGAACATTTATCTGTAGATGAAGAAGCTTTTAATGAAGAAATGGAAAAACAAAAAGAAAGAGCTAGAAATGCTAGAGGAAATATGGATGGAGAAAGCTGGAAAGAAGACCCTCTATCAAAATTAGAAACTACAGTTGACAGTATATTTAATGGATATAGTGAAATATATGGCGAAGGAACTATTGAAGCTATAGTTAAAGATGATGAGTTAGTTCAAAGTGCAAAAGAAGGCGATAAGGTATCTATAGTACTAGACAATACTACTTTCTATCCTGAAGGTGGAGGACAAGTTGGAGATTGTGGATTAATAACTAATGAAAATTTAGTTGTAGAAGTACTAAATACTAAAAAAGGAGCTAATAATAGTATAAAACACATAGGTATAATAAAATCAGGAAAAATAAGCAATGGAGATAAAGTGAAGACACTAGTAGACAGAGAAATTAGAATGTCAGCTGCAAGAAATCACAGTGCTACACATTTACTTCATAAGGCATTAAAAGAAGTATTAGGAGACCATGTTAATCAGGCTGGTTCTTTAGTTACTCCAGAAAGACTTAGATTTGATATTACTCACTTTGAAGCTATATCAAATGAAGAATTAAAAGTAATAGAAGAAAAAGTAAATAATGTTATTTTATCATCTTTAGACATAAAATGTGATATTATGAATATAAAGGAAGCTAAAGAAAAAGGAGCTACAGCACTATTTGGTGAAAAATATGGTGATGAGGTAAGAGTAGTTTCTATGGGAGATTATTCTACAGAACTTTGTGGAGGAACTCACTTGACAAATACTTCTCAAGTAGGAATGTTCAAGATATTATCTGAAGGTGGGGTAGCAGCAGGTGTAAGAAGGATAGAAGCGATAACAGGAAAAGCTGTTTATGAATATCTAAAAGAAAGAGATGGAATTATCTCTGAAGTTTGTGTAAACTTAAAATCTAAGGAAGATAATTTAATTCAAAGAATAAGCTCTTTATTGGAAGAGAATAAAAATTTATCTAAAGAATTACATGATATGAAAGCTAAGATGAGTTTACAATCAGCTGATTCTATTTTTGATTCTAAAGTTGAAGTAAATGGAGTTAATTTAATAACTAATAAATTTGAAGGTATGGACATGGATACACTAAGAGAAACAGCAGATAATTTAAGAGATAAGCTTGGTTCTGGTGTAGTGGTACTAGCAAATGTAGTAGATGATAAAGTTAACTTTGTAGTTACTGCCACTAAAGATGTATTAGACAAGGGAATACATTCAGGTAATATTGTCAGAGAAGTTGCAAAAATAGCTGGAGGAAAAGGTGGTGGAAGACCTAATATGGCACAAGCAGGAGCTAGTGATGTATCTAAGGTTGACCAAGCTTTAAGCTATGCAAGTGAGGTTATTAAGACACAAGTTAAATAACATTCACTTAAGGAGGTTTTTAATTTGGAAAAAGATTTAGACTACACTATGAAATTTGAAGGGATACCAGAGGATAGAATGAGTGTAGGAGACACTATTGATTTTGTATATAAAGCACTAGTTGAAAAAGGATATAACCCTATAAATCAAATTATAGGGTATCTCCTTTCTGGTGATTCTAGCTATATAACTAGTCACAAAAATGCAAGAGCTATAATTAAAAAATTTGAAAGAGATGAGATACTTGAAGAAGTAATCACGCACTATCTGAATAGAAAGTAGGTCAAATAAATGAGAAAAAAGATTATGTCATTGTTTGCAGTAGTCATTATGATTTTTGTATCAACTGCCAGCTATAGTTTTGCTGAAAAAAAAGGCAAGGTTATATTTATTGATATGAATAGGACTAATCTTGGAAGTATGATGAATATTCCAATCTTAAAAAACGAGTTAGAAAAGAGAGGCTATATAGCTCTCATGAATATAAGAGGGGATCAAGGTACTGACGATAGAAGGTCTTATGCAAGTATGGGTGCAGGAACAAGAGCTAATGTGACTACTGAAGACTATATCAATTTTCAAAAAGTAGACCAAGATACTGCTAAAGTTTTTGAAGTTGCAACAGGTCAAAAAGCTAAAGAAATAAATGATTTAAGTATTAATAAATCAATAAACGAAAATCTTGAGTCTGGAGAATATGGAGCAAACTTAGGGTCATTAGGAAAAACTTTGTCAGAAAATGGCCTAAAGACATCTGTGATTGGAAACTCTGATATCATTGAAAATAATCAAGTAATTAAAAATAGAAATCTATGCTTAGTTGCTATGGACCAATACGGAAGAATTGATTCAGGAAATATTGATGATATTAATAAAAAAGATTCTAAAATGCCATTTGGAATGTCTACAGACTACAATAAGTTATTAGATGAGACTAAAAAATCTTATAATAATAGTGATGCTATATTTGTGGAACTTGGAGATACATATAGATTAGATATGTATAGATTGAATCTAAATGATAATACTTATTCTACAATGAAGAAAAACATTGTAAAAAATATAAATAAGTATCTTGAACAAGTATTTTCTATGGTTGGAGAAAATGACACTGTTTATATATCAAGTGCGTTTCCAAGCGATTTAGATTATAAAAATAAAAGAAGACTTTCTCCAATAATAAAATTTAGTGGAGAAGGGAAAGGTCTATTGGAATCTGCAACAACAAGAAAAGCTGGAATTGTTGCGAATCTAGATGTTGGAGTAGATATATTAAATGAATTTGGTCTTGAGAATAAAGAGATGGTAGGTAGAAGTTACTCTTTGGTAAACAAAGAAGACAATGCTAGTTATCTGAAATCACTTTATGAAAGGATAGTATCTATATCTTCAATAAGGTCAAGTATTATAAATGGATTTGTAGGAGTAATATCTGCTTCTTGGGTAATTGCAATGTTTGCAGTTTTCTTTAGAAATTATATGCCACATAAAGAGCGTGTATTCAAAGTACTTAAAGAGTTTATAAAATTAGGTATAATAATGCCACTATCATTTATGTTAGCTCCTTTGATGAATTTTAAAACTCCACTTTCAATATCTTTAGGGATATTTGCTACTACATTAATATTGTACTTACTGGGTAGAAAATTATTTAAAGACAATGATATAAAACACATGGGATTTTTTGCGGCCCTTACTATTTTAGTCATAGTTATAGATTCCGTATTTGGAACATATTTAATGCAAAATAATATAATGAGTTATGATGCTGTTATTGGAGCTAGATACTATGGTGTAGGGAATGAATATGAAGGTGTAACTATTGCAAGTGCAGTATTTGGTTTAGCAGTATTATTACATTACAAGAAGGTATCTAAGTTACTTGTTGTAATTTTTTCATTAATAATACTTATAACTAGTGCATATCCTTCAATGGGTGCAAATGTTGGTGGAGCTATATCAGAATGTGTAGCGTATTTATTGTTTATAATGCTTATATATGATATTAAAATAGATTTTAAGAAAGTTATATTACTGGTTATTTCAACTGTGGTTGTGGTTTGTGCATTTGCAGCTTTAGATATAGTTTTAGGTAGTGAATCTCACTTAGGTATGTTTGTACAACGAATTTTCTTAAATGGGCCAGGAGAGATATTACAGACATTTGGAAGAAAAATTCAAATGAATATGCAATTAGCACAGACAAGTGTATGGGTAAATATTTTACTTGTAGGAATTGGAGTAATTGCAGTACTTATATTCAAACCATCTAGACACTTTAGGAAGATAATGAACAACTTCCCAATATTATTTAAAGGTTTTATTGCATCTATGGTTGGTTGTATAATTACTCTTTTAGTTAACGATTCTGGTATAGTTGCTGCATCTACAGCATCTATATATATACTTATACCACTTATAATAATAAGTATAAATATGATAATATTTGAAAAAAATAACTAAAGAATTTTTTACTGTTTATATATTATTTAAATAAAAAATGCAATATGATTACTAATGTAAACTGAATAGCTTACATCAAAAAATCATATTGCAATTTTTATGATTGATAATATGTATTTAACTTGTAGAATATAAATAAACAAAGGAGGAATTATGTTAGACGGAAGAATAATGGGGCTTGATGTTGGTGATAAAACTATTGGAGTTGCTGTGAGTGATTTAATGGGATTAACAGCACAAGGTGTAAAAACGATAAGAAGAGTTGGAAAGAAAAAAGATATTGAAGAAATAAAAGCAATAATAAAAGAAAAGCAAGTAAATAAAATTGTATCAGGATTGCCAAAAAACATGAATGGAACTTTGGGTCCACAAGGAGAAAAAGTAATCAAGTTTTGTGAATTAATAAAAGAAGAAACAGGTCTTGATGTAGATTTCTGGGATGAGAGACTTTCTACAGTAGCAGCGGAGAGATCTCTATTAGAGGCAGATGTAAGTAGACAAAAGAGAAAAAAGGTTATAGATATGTTAGCAGCAGTAATAATTTTGCAAGGATATTTAGATTTTAAAATAAATTCATAAAAGAGCTATAAAATTGAATACTTATGATATATAATATAAATAATAAAAATAAAAATAAATTTGAGGTGAATGACATTATGGAAGAAAATATAATAAATTTAATAGACGAAAATGGCGTTGAAAGCCAATTTGAAATAATATTAACATTAGAAGCAGAAGGAAAAGAGTATGCAATATTAATGCCTTTAGATGATGAAGAGGCTGAAGAAGCTTTAATCTTTAGAATTGATGAGGACGAAGAAGGTGAAATATTAATACCTTTAGAAAGTGATGAAGAGTATGAAACTGTTGTAGCTGTATACACAGCTATAATGGAAGAAGAAGGTTTAAATTATGACGAAGATGATTCAAATGGACTTAACTAGATAGAAAGTTAAGTTTGTATATAAAAATTCAGGTATTTATTATTTTTGCTTTAATTAAGATTTATTAATTGTAAAAGCATTTATAGTATATATCTGTTTTTTTTATTTTTATTAAAAATATTAAAAAATTTATGGATTTTGGTGAATAATATATCTTTTATGGGTATATATTTATATTGTGAGAATAAATTAAATTTTTTCAAATGTCTTGACAAAAAATGAATTATCAATTACAATATTATTTAATAAAGATTATCAATTGAAAATAGTAAGGGTGATGTTATGGCAAACACAATGGATTTATTAAAAGACAAGTTAAAAGAAACTGGTTTTAAGATTACGCCACAAAGAAGAGCAATAGTTGAAATATTGCTTAAACATGACCATTCACATCTAAGTAGTGAAGAAATCTATGATTTGGTTAGGGTTGACTGTCCTGAAATAGGTTTAGCTACTGTATATAGAACAATGCAGTTGTTGGATGAAATAGGGTTAATATCAAAACTAAACTTAGACGATGGATGTATAAGATATGAGATTAGTCTACATAAAGAAGACTGTCATAATCATCATCATCTTATTTGTAAAAATTGTGGAAAGATAATGGAAGCTAAAGAAGACCTTTTAGACAATATAGAAAAAGAGATACAATCATTGTACAAATTTAAAATACTTGATCATGATGTTAAATTTTATGGATTATGTGATGAGTGTAATGGAATAAGCAACTCAGAAGAATAACCTTCTATTGCTTAATGTCAATGGAAGAATAGTATAGAACTTTTATATTCTATGCTATTCTTCCATTTTTTATTATGAGTTGGTTATGATATACAAATATATAGTTTTCAAAGTATTTATAATTTTAATACTGAAAATATAATTAATCCTATAAGGATGAAAATAAATGATTTTTCTATAAAATTACTGAATGGACCTCCAACAGTTAAAAAGCCTAAAGAAATTTTTTTCTCACTTAATGGATAAAAAATTGGTATTCCTTGTTTTGTAAATAAATCTCCTAAAAACATATGGCTTGCATAACCAAGAGTCCCATAAAAAGATAAATTATTAATACTAGTGATTAATTCTATCTGTTTTAGTAAAAAATATATTATTATAGTTGCAAATATGCTATGAGAAAAACTTCTGTGCTTCAGCCAGGGAAAAATTGACAACATTAGACAAAAAATTATAAAATATATTTCAACTTCTATGATGTATAAGCATATAGCTAATAGTATAAATATTAATGATAGAAAAACTTTTCTAAGAAACGTATGTGTTAATTTTGCTTCAATAATTATAATTGCAATAAATGTAATTATTGCACTTAAATAAAAATTATCATTTATATTTATTGAAATAAAGAAAATAATAATATTAACAGCATATATAAAAATTCTATATATGTATTTGGATATATTGTTTTTTAGAATGAAATTTGAGACCATAGAATTAGATTTATCCAAATCGGGCAGTACGGCAAAAGTAGCTGAAACTAAAATGTCAACTAAAGATATAGGAATTTTAAATATTAAAGACGTTTGGATAGCTGTTAAGATTCCTATTGCACAATGAGTTTTACCACGCATAAATCCTCCTAAAATATCCGATATTAAATCATATAATATTTAGAGGATATCAAAATAAAATAGGTTTGTCAAAATAATACGTTAAATGTATTTTAAATATAGCTTAAAATATGATACGAATTATGGTACAATAAGAATAACTGGTAGCGAGTGCGTGATTTGATATTATTTAGGATTGTAGAACGTGTTAAAAAATTAAATAGACAGAAGGAGATGATGCAATTGTTCAAAAAGAACACCAATAAGATAAAGGTAATGGCCTTAGGTGGACTTAACGAAGTTGGAAAAAATATGACTGTTGTTGAGTATAAAGATGAAATAATTGTTATAGATGCTGGACTTAGTTTTCCAGAAGATGAAATGTTAGGGGTAGATATAGTTATACCAGATATAACTTATTTAGTCAAAAATAGGGATAAAATAAAGGGTATATTTATTACACATGGACATGAAGACCATATAGGGGCTCTTCCATATATATTAAAGAAGATAAATGTACCTGTGTATGGAGCAAGACTTAGTATAGGTCTTATACAAGTGAAACTTAAAGAGCATAAGATGAATAATGTTAAGTTAAATGTCATAACTCCAAGACAAGTTATAAAACTTGATAACATGGAAGTAGAGTTTTTGAAAAATAATCATAGTATACCAGATGCTTACTCTATTGCAGTACACACAGACCAAGGTATAATATACCACACAGGAGACTTTAAGATTGATTTGACTCCTATTGATGGTGATGTTATGGATATGCATAGACTCTGTGAGTTAAGCAAAAAAGGAGTACTTTTAATGCTGGCTGATAGTACTAATGCAGAAAAACCAGGATTTACTATGTCTGAAAAGACTGTTGGAGTAGGTCTTGATGAATTATTTGCAAAGGGAAATGGCAGAAGAATCATAGTTGCTACGTTTGCATCCAACATACACAGATTACAACAAATAATAAACACAGCTGAAAAGTTCAATAGGAAAGTTGCTATATCAGGTCGCTCAATGGTCAATGTAGTTGGAGTTGCAAAAGAATTAGGATATCTAGATATTTCTGATGATATGCTTATAGATTTAAATGATATATGCAAATATGAAGATAGTGAGTTAGTGATAATAACAACTGGTTCACAAGGTGAACCTATGTCAGCTCTTGCTAGAATGGCTTTTTCAGAGCACAAAAAAGTAGAGATAAAGAGTGGCGATTTAGTTATAATATCTGCTCATCCAATACCAGGAAATGAAAAATTAATATCAAGAGTAATCAATTTCTTATTTGAAAAGGGAGCAGAAGTAGTTTATAGCGACATAGCTGATATACACGTTTCTGGACATGCCTGTCAAGAAGAATTAAAACTTATACATGCATTAGTTAGACCTAAGTTTTTTATGCCAGCTCATGGTGAATATAGAATGTTAAAAAAACATGCTGAGATAGCTGAACAACTTGGTATGGACAAAGAAAATATTTTTGTCATGCAAACAGGAGATGTTTTGGAATTAGATAAGAATTCTGCTAAAGTAGCAAATCGTATACAAACAGGAAACATATTAGTCGATGGATTAGGTGTAGGCGATGTAGGTAACATAGTCTTAAGAGATAGAAAGCATTTATCAGAAGATGGTCTTATGATAGTTGTAGTAACTATTTCTAAGGATGAAGGTAAAGTTTTAGCAGGTCCAGACATAATTTCTAGAGGATTTGTATATGTAAGAGAGTCAGAAGATTTAATGGATGGGGCAAAAGATATAATTAAGAATGTCCTAAATGAATGTGAAGAGAAAAATATTAAAGAGTGGGCTTATTTAAAGAATAACATTAAAGAAAACCTAAAAGAATATTTATATCAAAAAACTAAACGAAATCCAATGATACTTCCTATAATAATGGAAGTGTAGTATATAAAAAACTATAAAATTGAAAATTAGACCTCTTGTAATTTTTAAGATAATATCAAAAATCTAGTTGATATTATCTTAAGAATTGCAGGAGGTCTTTTTAATTTGTGATATTGAAAAACATATATTACATAAAATACCAATTATAACAATCTTTTATTAGTAAAAACTAATTATATATAAATTTTACTAAGAGGAGGATTCTTATGGATAATATTTCAAGACAAAATGCTATAAAAGCCTTAAAACAAACCAAGATGGAAATAGCAGGAGAATATGGCATGAATTATGAAGATGCTTTTGAAATAATAGAAAATGCATCTAATAAAGGTGTTTTAGAAGGTTATTTTAAAAAGCTTGAGAAGAAAAAAAATTTAGGTCAAGGTATATCTAGGCATTTAGAATAAAAAAAGTTAAATGTGAGAAAATAAGTTTAAATAAACTTTAAGAGGTGACATCGATGAAAAAATTAGCTAGTACTGCTTTGGCTATATTACTTGCGCTTACTCCTTTAAGCTTTTCTTTTGCAAATAATAAGGAAAATGCTGATGCCAACCAACTAAATATATCTTCAAAATCAGCAATTTTGATGGATGTTGGCAGTGGACAAATTTTATACGAAAAGGATGCTCATAAAAAGCTTCCTCCTGCTAGTGTAACGAAGGTAATGACAATGCTACTTATAGTAGAAGCTTTGGATTCAGGTAAGATTAAGCTTGATGACGAAGTTCAAGTAAGTGAAACTGCATCTAGTATGGGTGGTAGTCAAATATTCCTAGAGCCAGGAGAAACTCAAAAGGTTGATACATTATTAAAAGGTATAGCTGTTGCTTCTGCAAATGATGCTTGTGTCGCTATGGCTGAACATTTAGCTGGAAGTGTTGAAGGATTTGTTGACAGAATGAATGCTAAAGCAAAAGAGTTAAATATGAATGATACTCATTTTGCAAATACAAATGGACTTCCAGTTGCAAACCACTATACATCTGCTCATGATATAGCTTTAATGTCTAGAGAACTGTTAAAACACGAAATGATAAGTAAATACTTAACTACATGGATGGATAAAGTTGTGGTAGGTAAGAAACAAGTTACAGTAGGTCTTGCAAATACTAATAAACTTATAAAGCATTACCAAGGAGCAACTGGTGTTAAAACTGGATTTACTCAAGAAGCAAAATACTGTTTATCAGCAGCAGCAAAGAGAGGTAATACTCATCTAGTTGCAGCAACTTTAGGAGCAGAGACTTCTCCAGAAAGATTTAACGATGCGTCTAGTCTTTTAAACTATGGATTTGCTAACTATGAAAGTGTTAAGTTATGTAGTAAAGGTGATAATGTAGCAACACTTACATTGGATAAGGCAGATGAAAACAAAGTTAAATTAGTTGCTAAGGAAGATTTAAATGCTCTTATTAAAAAAGGAAGCTCTAAAGAGTTTGATAAGAAAATTGAAATAGTAAAAAATCCTAAAATGCCAATTAAAAAAGGAACTGTTTTAGGAAAGATAAAGATATGTAAAGATAAAAAAGTAATAGGTGAAGTGGAATTGATAAATACTAAAGATATAAATAAAGCAAGTTATCTACAAATGCTTCAAAGAATAATTGATAATATGATATAAATAATTGCCAAATGATATATAATTACAATCCACATAAAAAATACCCATATAGAATTATTTACTATAGGGGTATTTTTATTTGTTTTTATAGAAGGATTGTCTAATTTTATGTTTTTTATAGAGAACTTGATAAATATATAAAACTTAGAATATTATTTTATATTTAGGTCTATTTAATATTTATCTAAGCAAAGGCATACTACCAGTAAGTTTATTCACTTTCTTTTTGTTTCCATAGATTGCTATACCAAAATACTGTAAATCATCTTCTGGTACATTAGCAATTCTTTGAACAAATTCATCATAAACATTACAACCTTGTGCAACATCTGAAAAATCTACAACAGTTAATTCTTCAAATTCAGTACTATATAATTTTTTTCGTAAATCTTTTATAAGTTCTTTGTTCCCTTTTAAAATAGGAACAGGAAGCTCAACTATTCCTAGGTGTATGTTTCCTGTTTTATCAAGCACATCTGAACCAACAGTCTCTGGTGCAAATTTTCCTAGTGTAATTCCCATTATAGCAGCAGTATTTGATATGATTCCCATTGGTAAAGTTTCATCTATTACCATAACACATTTTGAATTTTTAGTTTCCATTTTAATTTCTCCTTTTTATTTAAAGTTGTTTTTGTCATTGTTTATAAATATGTTTTGATATTGCTTTGGAGTAAGACCAATAAAATTCTTAAAGAAATTTGTAAAGTGACTTTGGTCTACAAAGCCTGTCTGTATGGCAGCATCTATAGGTTCTACACCGTTTTCTAAAAGTCTCTTAGCCTTATTTACTCGTATATTTTCTAAGTACCTATATGGTGTAATACCTTTTAATTTTGTAAAGTTGCGAAGTAATGAGTACTTGTTCATTCCTGCTATAGCACTTAATTCATCAAGCAATATACGTTCAGCATAATTGTCTTCTAGATAATCACATACTGCTTGAATTTCTATACTTGTTTTTTCTAAGTTAAATTGCAAATTTGGTTCAGTATATTCTTCAATTAATTGTTCAATGAGAAAGAAAAAAAGTTCTTCCTTTTTAAAATCTAACTCTTCTTCCATGATTATATGATGTAATTCTTGTAGTAGAGGTACTAGCTCACTACGAAATATCACAGATTGATTAAACTTAGGTAAATAATTTTCTCCTGTAATTTCAAATACAGTTTTTTTCATTATTTCTGGTTTAATATTTATACATCTGTAATCAAGTACTTTATTATCTATCTGTTCACAAGTATGGCTATCAAAAGGGTTAAAAAGTAACAAATCCCCAGTACTTGTGGTATATTCTTTGTTTTTACAAGATAAATATCTTTGACCTTTTTCTATAAAACCAATTACATAATGTTCATGAAAATGGTTTGGGAACTTTTGCATTATACCTTTAAATCTATATGCTTCGATTTTCAATTCCTTATCAAAACATACTGTGCGTTCTTCTTGCTTCACTTAAGTAACCTCCCTTCACATTATATAAAGTGTAACACATATTTTTTTGTACTTCTTGTATGATATTGACTAAAATCTAAATATGAATAAAAAAATAGCAACTTTATCTATCTCAGTTGCTATTTTTATTTATATGTAATTTATTTTGCTAAATTATTAAGTGTATCTCCAGCAATTCGATATACTGTCCAATCCTCCATTGGTTCTGCACCCATTGATAGGTAGAAATCTATACTTGGTTTATTTGAGTCTAAACACCACCATTCCAAACGACCACAGCCACGCTCTATAGCAATATTTGCTAGTTTTTTTAGAAATGTTTTGCCATGGCCTTTGCCACGAAATTCTGGTTTGATATATAAGTCTTCCAGATAAATTCCTGCACGACCAAGAAAAGTCGAAAAATTATGAAAAAATAAAGCAAAGCCTATAGCTTCATTATCATATTCACCAATCAGAACCTCAGCCTTTTTATTTACAAATATCCATTCATTGAGTATCTCTTCTGTAGCGATAACTTCATCTAATAGATTCTCATAAGAAGCAAGTTCTTTTATGAAGTTTAATATAAGAGGTGTATCTGATTCAACTGCATATCTAAATTTAAGCTCATTTTTTTCTGCAAGATTGTTCATTTTATTACTCCTTTCATTTGTAATACACAAATAAAATAACAATAATGTCAATTCATGTCAACATAATATTCTATTTACAGTAGGCGTAATTATTATATTTTCACAATGAATATGATATAATAATAAAAGTTATAAAATAAAAAGTGAATTTTAATTTTATGCTGATATGTTAAAATTATTATAATATAAAATAATTTTGATTATAAGTTATTTAATTGTTATAATAGTATTAAAAATTTAATTTAGGAGATGTACATTAATGTTAAGTATGAATATAGGAGAAATAGTAGCAAGTTTAGTTGGTATAGCTATGGCAATATCAATACATGAGTTTGGCCATGCTTATTCAGCTCACTTATTGGGAGATGATACAGCTAAATCTTATGGTAGAATGACATTAAATCCTGTAAGACATGTTGACCCAATTGGTCTTTTGGCTATGTTTATTCTTAGAATAGGATGGGCAAAGCCAGTACCAGTAAATCCAAATAACTTTAAAAACTACAAAATAGGAAATCTGATAGTTTCACTTGCAGGTGTTTTTTGTAATCTTTTGACTGCCATACTTTGTGTAATTATAAATAAGTATGTGCATATGTATGCGATAAACACAATAGCTGAATATGTGTTTTTATATAGTATTGGATTTGCAGCGTTTAATTTGCTTCCAATACCACCACTTGATGGATGGGGAGTTATATCTACATTTGTACCATATAAATGGAATGAATATGTGTACAAATTTGAAAGTATGAGTTATATAATTTTATTAATTGCTTTATTTACTGGTATATATAGAATAATATTAACTCCAATATATGCTGTACTACTAAAAATAGTATATTTATTCGTTTAATACAATAAATAGATTAAAGAGGGATTGGTATGAAGTATAATATACAATTGCAAGTCTATGAGGGGCCATTAGATTTACTGTATGATTTAATAACAAAACATAAAATAGACATAAAGGATATATCTATAATAGATATAACCAAGCAGTATCTAAATTATCTGAAAGTGTTAGATAAAATGGATTTAGAAATAACTAGCGAATTTATAACTATGGCATCAAAACTCCTAGAGATAAAATCCAAATATCTGCTTTATAAGCAAAAGGATGAAGAGGAAGACCCAAGAATAGAACTTATGGAAAAGTTAGAAGAATATAGAAAGTTCAAGATGGCATCACAAGATATAAAAGAAAATATAACTTATATCAATGAGAGATTTTATAGAAATAAAGAAGAAATAATTATTGATGATAATGTAGATTTAGAAGATATATCAATAGAAGCAATAAAAAATATACTTCCATACATATTTAAAGTTAAAACATCACAAATTGAAAATTCTAATGATGAGAAACTAGATAAAATAGTAAGGAAGAAGATAATATCTGTAGAAGAAAAAATCTTATATATAAGAGATATTATAAAAGAGAAGCTTGAAGTTACTTTTACAAATATCATAAAATCATATGAAAATGATGAAATAATTGCTACTTTTTTATCTATATTAGAACTTATAAAAGAAAAAGAAATAGTAGTAGTACAAGATATATTTTTTGATGATATTCTAATAAGAAAAAGTTCGGAGTGTTAAAATGAAAAGAGAAGATATAAAGTATATTATAGAGTCTGTTATGTTTGCATATGGAGAACCAATAAGTATAAAAGAATTAAACTATATAATAAATAAAGAACTTTCATCAAAAGAGATAGAGATTATGTTAAATTCACTTATTGAAGAATATAGAGAAAAAAATAGAGGTATCCAGATAATTAAATTAGAAAACAAGTATCAAATGTGCACAAATAAAGATTATGCGGAATATATAAAGAAGATTATTGAACCAAAGAAAAAGAAAAGTCTGAGTCAGGCCACATTAGAAACTCTTACTATCATTGCTTATAAGCAACCAATAACAAAAGTTGAGATAGAAGATATAAGAGGAGTAAAGTGTGATAAGGTACTACAGACCTTATTTGAAAATGAACTTATAAAAGAGGCTGGTAGACTTAACAAGATAGGTAAACCTATAATTTATAGAACAACGGATGAATTTTTAAAATTGTTAAATATAGAAACCCTTGAAGAGTTGCCTCCTATAGAAAATTATCAAGAAGTAGCTACAAATGAATAAAATGTTGTACATGTATAGTGATAGCATTAAAATTAAAAACACAATAATTTAGTTTGCGATTTTAAATTTTTAAGGATTTAAAATGCTCTAAGTTATTGTGTTTTTTTGTGTAAATATAAAATTAAAATTATATCGAAATAAATATGGATAATTAAGTATAAATAGTAATTTTTTGATGATAATATAAACATGGAGTTTAATGAATTATTTAATTTTAAGTATTTAATAATAGCTATAATTTTTATAATAAGTATACTTATATTGATTTTAATATCTCATATAAACATCTTATTAGTAGCTGATATAAATAACAACGATATTATTCTAACAATTAATATAAAATACATGTTTAATTTAATAAATATAAATAGACAACTTTATCCAGCTGAAAATAGTAAAAATAATGATAAAAAAGAAGGGATGAAGAATAATATAGATTCAAGTATATTATTAGCTGATGACCTTTTAAGCGTTTATAGACTATTAAAAAAAATAAAAATACATGAACTTTATTCAAATATTAATTTTGGAACTGAAAATATCGGCTTAACATCTTCTGTGTATGTATTAATAAGTACTCTATATGGAAATTTATTTAATATAATTCATGCAGAAAAAATGTATTTAAATGTAAATCCAGATTTTACAAAAAATTATGTTTTGGGAAATATAAGGATACATATAAGGTCAAGAATAAAAGATTTATTTCGTACTATAATAATGATTAATAAGATTATGAATAAGAATAAAGGAAATTATAAGGAAGGTGATAGTAATGAGAGCAACAGGTTCGATACAAAGTCTTATGGAAACAACTCTTGAAACAATTAAAGGTTCTATAGATGCAAATACTATTATAGGAGACCCTATAAAAACAGATACTACAGTAGTTGTACCTATATCAAAAGTTACGATTGGATTTGGTATAGGAGGAGGAGAATACTCAAAAGGATATGATGAGAAAGATAAAGAAATTGAATCAAAAAATGAAAAAGCAGATACGAACTTTGCTGGAGGTAGCGCAGGTGCTATATCTGTGCAACCAGTAGCATTTGTAGTTGTTGAAAGTGGAGAGACTAGAATAATGAGTTTAGATAGCAATATTAATCTTGTAGATAATATATTATCTATAACTCCTAGAGTATTGGAGAAAATTCAAAACATATCTCAAAGTAATAAAAATCAAGACAAAAATAATATGCAAGAATAAGATAAAATATTTACAAATATGGTTGTAGTTTTAAATAAGGTAGTGGGATTAGTTTAAATCCCACTATTTTGTTATGTGGTTTAAATGTTTATATATAGTAAGATTTTAGCTTAAAACAATTTAAATAGATAATAAAGTTGATATATAGTATAATTATAAAAAGAAAAGTAGTATTATGTTATAGATATATAAACGTATTTGAGATATAAGAGGGAGTTATAAATCATTAGTTTTGAGGTGAGTGTTATGAGTGATAAAGAGTTATCTATTTTGTTGTTAGAAAGTATGAATAACTTTCATAATTTAATAAAAATTATTAATAATGAAAGATATAAAAAAAGTAAGATTCTTACAGAAAGACAATTTTTTGCTTTAGTAAAGATAAGGAAACATGATAAAATAGAGCTTAAAAATTTAAGTAGGGATTTACATGTATCCACTTCTAGTTTGTGTATATTACTTAATAAATTAGTTGAGCAAGAGTATGTATATAGGGAAGAAGATAGTAGAGATAGACGAAATACATTTTATGGAATAACTAAAAATGGAGAAAAGATACTAGATGATGAAATATTAAAATTTGTATCTATAATAAGTGATAAAATGGATTGTTTAGATATAGATAATAAAGATAAATTATTTGCTTCTTTAGAAGAAACTAAAACTATAATAGAACAGTTGTTTTAAAAAGGAGGCTTTATTATGAAGATAAAATGTTCTAAAGAAATATTAAAAAGTTTGGAAAATACTATAACAGTAATAGCTATGTTTGATGGTGAAGATGTTTCTACACCTTTTGATGAATTAAATTTAGTAAGCAGAGATTTTAAAGCTAAAGAAAATAATATAGACACTGTAACATTGTTTAAAAATGATAGTTTAGTGAATGTTTGCTTTGTTGGTTTTGGTAAGAGAGAGTTATTAAATACAGAAAAGATTAGAATCATAGGTGGAAACTTATGTAAGAAGTTAAAAAATATATTGAAAAATAAAGAATATAAGAGTAATGACATTAATATACTGAATCTCGACTTAAGTAGTCATGAAATAGGCGCTTTTACAGAAGGGATATTACTTGGAGATTATAAATTTAATAAGTATAAGTCAAAAAACAATGATTTTGAAAAAAAGGAAATAGATAATATAATTATATTTACTGAAAAGGAAGCAGAGTGCCAAATTGAAAAAGCTAAGATATTAGCTAATTCAAATATAATAGCTAGAAATCTAGTAAATGAACCATCAAATATAATCTATCCAGAGACGTTAGCAATAGAAACAGTTAGACTTGGAGCAGAGTTTGGGTTTAATGTTGAAGTATATGAAGAAGAAAAAATAAGAGCATTAGGAATGGAAGCTTTTTTTGCTGTTTCAAGAGGTTCTATTAATAAACCAAGATTCATAGTTATGCGATATTTTGGAGACAAAGAAAGTAAAGATATACTTGGTCTAGTAGGTAAAGGATTGACTTATGATACAGGTGGATATTCTTTAAAATCAAATGCTTCTATGTTAGATATGAAAACAGATATGGCTGGTGCTGCAAGTGTCATAGGCGCCATGTGTGCTATATCTCAAAATAAATTAAAGAGAAATGTTATAGCAGTAGTCGCTGCATGTGAAAATGCTTTATCAGGAGGCTCATATAAACCTGGAGATATAATTAATTCTATGGCAAAGAAAACTATTGAAGTTTTAAATACAGATGCAGAAGGTAGACTTACATTAGCTGATGCAATATATTACATCATAAATAATGAAAAGGTAACAAAGGTGGTTGATGTAGCTACATTAACTGGTGCTGCTTTAACATTATTGGGTAACGTCGCAACTCCTGTAGTGACAAATAATGATGAATTTTATTGTAAACTAGAAAAAGCATCTGCTTTATCAGGTGAAAGGGTATGGAAGATGCCAATTTATGATGAATTTAGAGATATGATAAAAGGTGAAGAAGCAGACCTTAAAAATACAGGAGGTAAAAATGCTGGATGTATAACAGCAGGAGCTTTTATTGGTGAATTTGTTGGTGCTACTCCATGGATACATATGGATATAGCTGGCACAAGTACATCATCAAAATCAATTGGATACAAAGCAAAGGGTGCAACAGGAGAACCTGTTAGAACATTGTACTATTTAGCAGAGATATAAAATAACAATCATAAAATATATAACCTATAAAGCCACATGGATAATTACTTAGATTTAAGATTATCCATGTGGCTTTATTTTTAAATTTAAATAAATTATTTACTCTTTTTCTTTTTTTCAAGTATAAAAGTATCTCTATTAGACAAAAGAGCAGGTATGTACATAATACTAGTAACAAAAATAAATGTAAAAATAGCAGTTGTGCTATGGCTTAAAAAACCATAATAGTATTGAGAATTGGTAAATGTGTTTAGTAAAAATATGAATGAAAAATAAATAAAGCAAATAGCTAAATTATCTCTAAGCGCATATCTGTTAACTTTAAATTTTCTAACATCGACCATATAAATATTTGCATAAATTATAAGACATTTAGAGAAGACAAATATAAAATATATCAAGCTAGGAAATTCATAACCCAAGTTTTTAGAAAAAATGAGTTCTCCAACTGAACAAACCAAACTCCATGAAAAAAAGATATTAAAAAGATGATACTGTTTAAAAATAAGTATGGCTATACACAGGTATATACAGATATAATTAATTCCAATTGGCAAAGAATTTAGAGTACTATAATTACCAGAAGAAATAATTAAGAATTGCTCTAAAGCCATAACTATTACCATTAATGTACAAATTATCTTCTCGACTGTGTAACTATAAGGCAAAATATTTTTTGTTAGTTTTGGACAATAGTATAGAAATAATCCAAATATAAAGAGGCTTACAAATTGTTCACTAGAAAAAAGGAAAATTTTAAACATATAATATTCTCTCCTATAATAAATTTAATATGTATCTATATAAATATATTCATTATCTCTCAATTTAATATATAAAAAATTTAATAATAGTTAGATTTTATATAGGAATTTTTGCAACTAAAAATATCCTATTGTTTTGTGTATATATTCTAATTATGTCAAAAAATAAAAAAATCTTTATTTACTAGAGTTTTTGGAAATAATAATAACAGATATTAGAATTAATTAACATTTTTTGTAAGTATTTGACAATAGAGAGGGTGTAACAAATGGGAATAATAGAGTCAGCATCAAAATTAGCTGAAATGGTTCATTTATTAGCTGTTGAAAAGGGGATAACTGATATAGAAGCATGGGACGAAGCTGTAGAAGAATACAGTAAACTTTATGAAGAAAGAAGAAATGAATAGATTAATAAAACTTTATTATAAAAAAGTAGCTTTACTTAAAGAATTTAGATTTTTTATAAACTATTAAAAATAAAATAAATAAAAAAGATGGTACTTCAAATGTAATTAAAAATCATTTTGTGATACCATCTTTAATATTTATTTTAATAATGTATAAGTAATAAATCTTACTTATCTATATTTTTTATGTAGCCTCTTTTTTCTAATTTTTTTATATGTTCTTTGCGTATTTCATCAAGATTAATACCATATTGTTCTTCTAGTTTAAACATCATCGTAACACATGTCTGAGCTACATCCATTAGCTCCTTAGCAGTTTTCTTTATAATATCAACTTCATCCAAGTCATTATTTTCTCCACTTAGATTTCTGAATTTACCTATACATTCAGCCAATTCACCTTGTTCTTCTCCCATTTTGATAAATGTAGATTCTAGTGTTGGGTCTAAATTATTAAGTTCTGGTAAAGATATAGTTTTTAGTTTCATAAAAAGCTCCTTTCAAGTTATTCATATTTATACTAAAACATCATAACAAAGATAATACTAAAAATAAACTTTAAATTCAACATAAAAACTCATATATAGAATAAAAATAGTGAAATAAATCTACATTTGTCTTAATACAGCATCATATAAGACTTCTCCAATAGGTTTATTTATTACAAGAGAAGCTGATTTATCATAAACTGTGTTTGCTTTATTAATGAGAGCAATGTATTTACCTTTATAATAATCTATAAAACTTGCAGCGGGATATACAGCTAGTGATGTACCTCCTATAATTAATAAATCAGCATTACTTATAGCAGAAATTGTTTTAGTAATAACATCATTGTCAAGAGCTTCTTCATAAAGTACTACATCAGGTTTTACTATAGAACCACACTTGTCACAATAAGGAATATTACCACCTAGGTTTAACATAGCTTCTAAATCAAAAAACTTACCACACTTAGTACAATAATTTCTGTGCACAGAACCATGTAGTTCTAAGACATTTTTGCTTCCAGCCATTTGGTGAAGCCCATCAATATTTTGAGTTATAATAGCTTTAAGTTTGCCCATCTCTTCAAGTTTTGCCAAGGCTATATGAGCATTGTTTGGCTTTGCATTAGGATATATTAATTTATCTTTATAAAATTCAAAAAAATCTTCTGGGTATCTAACAAAAAAAGTATGTGAAACTAATTGTTCAGCAGTAAATTGTTTATTGAGTTTCTGGCTAAACAGTCCAGTAGAACTTCTAAAGTCTGGTATATTAGATTCAGTTGACACACCTGCTCCACCAAAAAATACTATATTGTTATGATTAGCTATCAATTCTTTTAAGTTATTTGCATCCATAGTTACACCTCCAAATTATTATATATAAATTGTACTACATATTAGGATATTTATGTTACTTTATTAGAGCCCTGTGTTTTTAAAATAAATTTATGTGGTAATCACATGTAACATTATAAGTATTATAAAAAAAATCTATTTTCATATTAAAAAAACCTATAGCTTAATAAGACGAATAAAGAATTTATAAATAGAATGTATACAAAATGTAAATAGACAATATTTACTAAAATCACAAGTTGTCGTATAATTATATTAAAATTGTTTTAGTGTATAAGAAGGGCGGGGGAAGTACGTGAAGAAAAAAGCAGCGTTAGCAACATTAGCTGTATTACCCTTAAGTATGATAAATGCACATGCTGATGGGGATGTAGGTATAGTGACTATAAATTATTTAAATGTAAGAAATGAGCCAACTGCCGAAAGTAGTATAGCCTTTGTTGCCAAGAAAGATGACAAGGTTTTGATTAAAGACTCTTCTGATGGATGGTATAAAATAAAAGCTGAATCTGGACAAGAAGGTTGGGCTTCGTCAAAATATATAGCAAAATCAAATGGTGATTCTTTAAGAACATCTACAAATAAAGAAAAACAAGTTACTTCAAATAGTTTAAATATGAGAAATGGAGCAGGCACAAGTTATAGAATCATAACTGTACTAAAAAAAGGACAAAAAGTAGAGGTAGTATCAGAGAGTAATGGATGGTCTAAAATAAAATATGATGGAAGATTAGGATATGTATCTAGTTCTTACTTAGGAGATATCTCAAACTCAACCAATAGCTCAAAAACTAAACAAGTAAATACAACTTCATTAAATGTAAGAAGTGGTCCAAATACAAGTTATGGTTTATTAGGTAAGTTGCCAAAAGGAAGCAAAGTGGAAGTAATATCAGAAAGTAATGGATGGTCTAAAATAAAGTATAATGGAAAAGATGCGTATGTATCAAGTATGTATTTATCAGAGGTAGGTCAAAGTAGCTCAGATGACTCTAGTCAAAGTAATGACAAAAAAAATACTGATAAGGTTGTAAATACAGCTTCACTAAATGTAAGAAGTGGTCCAGGTTCTACATATAGTAAGTTAGGGAAGGTATATAAAGGGAGTAAAGTAACTGTATTGTCAGAGAGTAGTGGATGGGCTAAAATTAGCTTTAATAATAAAGAAGCTTTTGTAGTAGGTAATTATTTATCTACTTCAACAGATGCATCCAATAATAACTCAAATAGTAATTCTAATAATAATTCAAATAGTAATGGAAATAATTCTTCATCATCAGGTCAAGTAAATGGTATGTCTGGTATAAGTGGAGCTAAAATTGATTACAAATCTTTGAATTATACTTTGGAATCTCACATAAGTAAACAAGTTGAGAAAGCGGCAGCAGGGGGAAATGTAATAGCACCAGGGAATAGAAAAAGTACTCCAAGTCCTGAATTTAGTACTTTTTCAGCTCAAAGAACAAGTTCATTTGTAAATGCAAGTTCAAGTGATATAGAATATTATTTAAATCCTAAAAACTTTACAAGTACCACTAAAGGTATGATGCAGTTTTTGAAGATTAATAGCTATAAGGGAGGTATTTCAGAATCGAGTTTAAATTCATATCTTAATGGTTTATCTTCTAGTATCTTTAAAAATCAAGGAGCAGCATTTATAAATGCCGCTAAGAAGTACAATATAGATGTTGTATATTTGGTATCACATGCTATGTGGGAAACTGCATATGGTAAATCTACGCTTGCTCAAGGTCAGACAATAACATCTTATAAGGGTCAACCCCTTAGTAAACCAGTTAAAGTATACAATTTTTTTGGAATAGGAGCAATAGATAAAAGCGCTAATGTTTCAGGGGCAGAAGCAGCATATTCTAATGGATGGACGAGTGTAGAGGCTACTATAGATGGTTCTGCAAAGTGGATATCTCAAAATTATATAAACAGCTCTAAATATAATCAAAACACTATCTATAAGATGAAGTGGAATTATGATTATACATGGCATCAATATGCAACTGATGTTAATTGGGCTAATGGAATTTCTGGAATTATGGAAAATCTAATTGGTCTTTATGGAGGAGGAAGTAGTTTAGTTTTTGAGGTTCCTCAATACAAGTAATACATAAATAAAAAATACAGACTATGGGTAGTTTTCATTTATTTAAATTATCTATAGTCTTTTTGTATATAATTTACAAGGTCTAAAATTAATATTAACAAAATTTTTATGTTATAATATTAATTCTAAGTAAATATAAGTGAATAACAGATAGAAATAGATAAAAAGTGGTAATAATATATATAAAGATAATTTTGAGAAAGGAGGATATAGATGGAAAGTGTTAAGGAATATTTAGATAAATTGGAAATTAATAATAGTGGCCTTGGAAAGCAACTTAAAGAAGTTTACATAAATAGAGTAGTTTATTTTAAAGAAGACAAGATAGTTTATTTTTATCTAACTTCTAAGGAGATTGTTTCTCATGAGCTCTTAGATAAATTTAAAGAAGAATTGATGTATAAACTCGATTATTTTAAAGATATGAGAATGAAGATAAGATTCACTGGATTTGAAAGAAAATCTAATAAAGATGTTATAAAAAAATATTGGAATAATATATTGTATATATTAAAGTATCTTTGTCCATCTATAGCAGGTTGGTATAAACAAGTAGAATTTCTTTGTTTAGATGAAGAATTAAAAATAAAACTTCCAAAAGGTATATTTTATGAGCGATTAATGAAAAAAAATGTAATTTATGTACTTAGAACTGTGCTTAGTGAAGAATTAGGATTGGATTTAAATATAACGATTGAAAAAGCTGTTGATGAAAAAGTGAATAAAGAAAGACTTATAAGAATTAATGATAGAGAAATGGAAGAAAAAATTAGAGCTTTGGAAATTGGAAAAATTAATAATTGTGAAGAGCGTGAAGAAGAAAGTTATGTCATCAAGTCTGAAGTAGATGAAAATTTAGTCTATGGAGATAATGCAAATGCTATGATTGAAAATATAGCTGAATTAAATGCATCTTCTGGAACAGTTGCAATTGTTGGAGATATATTTGATGTTGAAACTAAAGAACTTAAAAATGGAAAAATACTTATGATAGCATCAATTACAGACTATACTAGTTCGATAAGCTGTAAATTATTTTTAACAGATACAAATAAGGATGGAGTACTTGAAAATGTTAAAAAGGGTGCATATTTAAAAATCAAAGGTGACATAGTTTATGATACATATCAAAGAGAAATTAGTATGATGATTAGTGGAATAAGAAAAGAGGTTAGACCAGAGAGGGAAGACAAATCAGAAGAAAAAAGGGTAGAACTACATGCACATACACAAATGTCTTCTATGGATGCAATCTGTTCTGTTAAAAAGCTTGTAGAACGTGCAGCTAAATGGGGGCATCCTGCTATTGCTATAACAGACCATGGTGTTGTACAAGGATTTCCTGATGCTATGAATGCAGGTAAGGCAAATAATATTAAAGTACTTTATGGAGTAGAGGGATACTTGGTTGAAGATGATTCTCTCATTATAGAAGATGCAAATGACAAAGAACTTTCACAGACATTTGTTGTATTTGATATAGAGACAACAGGATTTTCTAACACGAATGATAAAATAACTGAAATTGGTGCTGTAAAGATAGAAAATTTTAAAATTGTGGACAGATTTAGCGAATTGATAAATCCAGAAAAAGATATTTCTTATAAGATACAGGAATTAACAGGAATAACTAATGAGCTAATCAAAGACAAGCCAACCATTGAAGAGGTTCTTCCTAGGTTTATGGAATTTGTTGGAGATAGTGTATTAGTAGCACATAATGCAGAGTTTGATACGGGATTTATATCACAAAAGTGCAGAGAACAAGGTTTATTATATAATAACAAAAAAGTAGATACACTTATGCTGGCAAGAGTAATGTTGCCAAAATTAAAAAGACATAGATTGAATCTTGTTGCTAAAGAACTTGGTATACCTCTTTTAAATCACCATAGAGCAGTAGATGATGCTGAGGCTACAGCACTCATATTTAATAAATTCTTACAAATACTTACAGAAAAAGGAGCAAAGACTTTAAGTGATGTAAATAATGTGCTTGGAAAAATTGATTATACAAAACTTAGCACAAATCATATAACCTTAATAGCAAAAAATTCTGTAGGCATAAAAAACTTATATAAAATAATTTCAGATGCACATGTAAATCATTTTTTTAGAGCTCCAAGAATACTTAGAAGTGTATTAAATGAATATAAGGAAGGTCTGATAATTGGTTCGGCATGTGAAGCAGGAGTGGTCTTTCAAGCTGTAAAGAAGAATGTTTCTGATGATGAAATGAAAAAAATAATAGATTTATATGATTATATTGAGGTAATGCCTATAGATAATAATAGATTTATGATTGACAAAGGAGAAGTTAAGGATGAAGAAGAGTTAAGAGAACTTAATAGAAAGCTAATTGATACAGCTAAAAAATTTAATAAAATTCCAGTAGCTACTGGAGATGTTCATTTTTTAGATAAACATGAAGCTGTTTTAAGAAAAGTTCTTAAATATTCTCAAGGTTTTAAAGTAGATGAAGAAGAAACTTATTTACATTTTAGAACAACAGATGAAATGTTGGAAGAGTTTAGTTATCTTGGTGAAGAATTGGCATATGAAGTTGTAGTGGAAAATAGCAATTTAATTGCTGATATGGTTGAAGATATAAAACCTATACCAGATGATACTTATCCACCAATTATAGAAGGTTCAGACGTGGAATTAAGAGAGATGTGTTATGAAAAAGCTAGGCGAATCTATGGAGATCCAATACCAGAAATAGTTCAAAAAAGGCTAGATAGGGAGTTAAATTCGATAATAAGCAATGGGTATGCGGTTATGTATATTATAGCTCAGAAACTAGTTGCAAAATCGCTTTCAGATGGTTATCTAGTTGGTTCAAGAGGTTCAGTTGGGTCATCTTTTGCGGCTACAATGAGTGATATAACAGAAGTTAATCCTCTCCCAGCACACTATATTTGTGAAAATGAAGACTGTAAATACTCATTTTTTTATGAAATAGGTGAGTGGGGTTCAGGGGTTGATTTACCAGATAAGGACTGCCCAAAGTGTGGAAGAAAGCTTGCTAAGAATGGCCATGATATCCCATTTGAAGTATTTTTAGGTTTTGAAGGTGATAAAGAGCCAGATATAGACCTAAATTTCTCAGGAAATTATCAGCCAATAATTCATAAGTATACAGAAGAATTATTTGGGGAGGGGTATGTATATAGAGCAGGAACTATAGGTACTGTAGCAGAAAAAACAGCGTTTGGATATGCAAGAAAATATATAGAGGAAAATAATATAAGTGTCCCAAATGCAGAAGTACTGAGACTTTCAAATGGTTGTACTGGAGTAAAAAGAACATCAGGACAGCATCCAGGAGGAGTTATGGTTATACCAGATTATAAAGATGTGTATGACTTTACCCCTATTCAATATCCAGCAAATGATACTTCTTGTGGTGTAATAACTACTCATTTTGATTATCATTCAATAAGTGGTAGAATACTTAAATTAGATATACTTGGACACGACGGTCCTACCATAATAAGAATGCTTGAAGATATTACTGGAATAAACATAACAGAAATACCATTAGATGATGAAGAAACGATGTCTTTGTTTACATCCACAGAAGCATTAGGAGTTACTCCAGAAGAGATAAATTGCCCAATAGGTTGTCTTGCTGTACCTGAGTTTGGTACTAAATTTGTACGTCAGATGCTACTTGACACAAAGCCTACTACATTTGCAGAACTTGTACGTATATCTGGTCTTTCTCATGGTACAGACGTTTGGGTAAACAATGCACAGGATTTAGTTAGAGAAGATATAGTTGGGCTGAAAGATGTTATATCAACACGAGATGACATAATGAACTATTTAATATTTAAAGGATTACCTCCAAAAATGAGTTTTACAATAATGGAGAGTGTAAGAAAAGGTAAAGGTCTAAAACCAGAACATATTGAAGAAATGAAGAAAAATAATGTCCCAGAATGGTATATAGGTTCATGTAAAAAGATTAAATACATGTTCCCAAAAGCACATGCAGTTGCTTATGTTATGACATCATTCAGAATTGCATATTGTAAAGTACACTATCCAGAAGCATTTTATGCAACTTACTTTACTACAAAAGTTGAAGATTTTGATGCAGATTTAATTGTTAAAGGTTTAGATTCTATAAAATCAAAAATAAATGAAATTGAAGCATTAGGAAACGATGCAACTACAAAAGAAAAAGGTATGTTAACAGTGTTAGAAGTTGCTCTTGAAATGTATGCTAGAGGAATAAAATTATTGCCAGTTGATATATATAAATCAGATGCAACTGATTTTATAGTTGTGGGAGAAAAGACATTACTTCCACCAATGGCAGCAATACAAGGTCTTGGAGGAAATGCGGCCATAAATATTCAAAATGAAAGAAAAAATGGTGAATTTATATCAAAAGAAGATTTGAGAAAGAGAACAAAAATATCAAAAACAGTAATAGAAACTCTTACCAATCATGGTTCACTTGAGAATATGAGCGAGAGAAATCAATTGTCACTATTTTAAGTTAGTCCAAAAAGTTGCAAATAAAAGAATTTTATGATATCATGGTATAGAAAATAGTATACTTTGCAGAAACTAAGAGTGAGACAGCTGTTCTCACTCTTTTATTTTAAATATATTATTAAGAACCAGTTTAATTTTTTAAATATATTTTATTTGGGATTATAGGAACTGGTCATTTACAATTGAATAGGAGGAAATTTAATGAAAAAAAATTTAGAAGCTACAATTGAAGAGATTGTAACTAAAATAACAGATGAACATGGATTTGAAATGGTTGATGTTGAATATGTAAAAGAAGCGGGAGAATACTACTTAAGAGTATACATAGATAAAGAAGAAGGAATATCTTTAAATGAATGTGAATTAGTTAGTAGAGAATTAAGCCCAATATTAGATGAAAAAGACCCTATAAAGGAGAATTATTTTTTAGAAGTATCTTCTCCAGGACTTGATAGAGCATTAAAAAAAGATAGAGATTTTGTAAGATACAAAGGTAGAGATGTAGATTTAAAATTATATAAAGCATTAAATGGGTGTAAACAATTTGAAGGTGAACTTGTGGGACTAACAGAAGATAATAATATAAAAATCATTGTAAATAGTGAAGAAATGGAATTTAATAGAAAAGATGTTGCTATTGTCAGATTAGCAATAAAGTTTTAGTGGTATATTAAATAGGGAGGAAATAAAAAAATGAATCATGAATTTATGGAAGCACTAGATGAATTAGTAGTTGATAGAGGTATAGATAAAGAGATACTTATAGATACTATAGAACAAGCTCTTTTAACTGCATATAAGAAAAACTTTGGTTCAGCACAAAACGTTAGAGTTGAGTTTGATAGAGATAAGGGAGATATAAAAGTATTCTCTCAAAGAGTAGTTGTTGATGAATCAGATTTATATGATACTTTCTTAGAAATAGAGTTAGCAGATGCTAGAGAGATAAATCCTAATTATGAATTAGGCGATATCATAGAGCATGAAGTTACTCCTAAAAACTTTGGAAGAATTGCAGCTCAGACAGCAAAACAGGTAGTTGTTCAAAGAATAAGAGAAGCTGAGAGAGAAATAGTGTATAATGAATTTATAGAAAAAGAAAATGAAATAGTTACAGGAGAGGTTGCTAGAGCAAATAAAAACATTGTTTATGTTAACCTTGGAAGAATAGAAGGTATAATGACTCAAAGTGAGCAGATACCATTTGAAAATTATAAAGCAGGTCAAAAAATAAAATTCTATATACTTGAAGTTAAAAAGACTAACAAAGGACCTCAAATAGTTGTATCAAGAAGTCATCCAGGTCTAGTAAAGAGATTGTTTGAAGAAGAAGTTCCTGAAATATATGAAGGAATAGTTCAAATAAAATCTGTAGCAAGAGAAGCAGGGTCAAGAACTAAAATGGCAGTAAGATCTATAGATGAAAAAATAGACCCAATTGGAGCTTGTGTTGGACCAAAAGGACTTAGAGTAAAAAATATAGTGGATGAACTTGGTGATGAAAAAATAGATATAATAAAATATAGTGAAGATCCAGCAGAGTTTATATCAGCTGCACTTAGCCCATCAAAAGTTGTTAGAGTAGATATAAATGAAGAAGAAAAGTCTGCCTTAGTAATTGTTCCAGATTATCAATTATCGCTTGCTATAGGTAAAGAAGGTCAAAATGCAAGACTTGCAGCAAAATTGACTAACTGGAAAATAGATATTAAGAGCGAATCTCAAGCAGAACAAGAAATGTTAAATCTTGAAAATTCCAAAGAAATAGAAGATGAGGATGTTAAAACTGAATTTATCAACCAAGAAGAGTTAGATACTTCAGATGATAATTTTAGTGAAGAAGAGTAAGGAGGGATGATTTTGAAAAAAGTAAAAAAAGTGCCTCAAAGAAAATGCATAGCATGTCAAGATAGAGACTCTAAAAAAGAGCTTATAAGAATAGTTAAAAATAAAGAAGGAAAAATATTTTTAGACCCAACAGGAAGAGCTAATGGAAGAGGAGCATATGTGTGTAAAAGCTCTGAATGTCTTAAAAAAGCTATCAAAAGCAAAGCATTAAATAAAGCTTTTAAAATAGATGTTCCTGATGAAGTCTATGATAATCTACTTATGGAGTTAGAAGAATATGAAAAATAATAAAGAAAAAATACTTTCATTCTTAGGGCTCGCAACTCGTGCAGGGAAAATAGTGTCTGGTGATGACTCCACTTTGCTTGATTTAAAAAAAGGAAAAGTAAAGTTGGTTTTAATAGCAGAAGATGCATCAAATAATACTAAAAAACTTTTTAAGGATAAATCAACTTTTAGAAATATTCCATATCTATTTTTTTCAACAAAAGAGGAAATAGGATTTGCAATAGGAAAATCTCCAAGAGCAGTTATAGGAATAAAAGATGAAAACTTTTCTAAAAAGATAATTGAACTAATAGAAATTTAAAATAAAATAGGGGGTGATCTTGTGTCAAAAACAAGAGTATACCAAATAGCAGAAGAATTAAATATATCAAATGAAGAGCTTATGAATAAGTTAGCTGAATTAGATATAAATGTAGCTGATAAAGATTCAGTATTAGAAGGTGAAGAATTAGATTTAGTATTGGAATTATTAGAAGCTTCATCTAAAGAAAATGAAAATGTTATAGAGATAGATGGAAAGCTAACAGTTCAAGCATTAGCAACACAGTTAGATAAATCTCCATCAGAAGTAATTATGAAGCTTATGAAAATGGGAACTATGGCAACAATAAATCAAGAGATAAGTTTTGAAATTGCCGCTTTAGTTGCTCAAGACTATGGATTTGAACTAACAGTAGCTGAAAGTGATGATACAGAAGCTTTAGAAATAGAAGCTTTAATGGAAATTGAAGAAGATAAAGAGGAAGATTTAAAGGCTAGACCACCAGTTGTTACAGTTATGGGACATGTTGACCATGGTAAGACATCTCTACTAGATGCAATAAGAAAAACTGATGTGATTTCAGGTGAAGCAGGAGGAATAACTCAACATATAGGTGCTTCAGAAGTTAAAATTAATGGACAAAAAATAGTATTTTTAGATACTCCAGGACATGAGGCTTTCACATCAATGAGAGCAAGAGGAGCACAAGTTACAGATATAGCAATATTAGTTGTTGCAGCAGACGATGGTATAATGCCTCAAACAGTAGAAGCTATAAACCATGCTAAAGCAGCAGAAGTACCTTTAATAGTTGCTATCAATAAAATAGATAAACCAGGTGCAAATCCAGATAAAGTAAAACAAGAATTAGCAGACCAAGGTCTATTAGTTGAAGACTGGGGTGGAGAAGTAATAGCAGTTCCAGTATCAGCTAAGAAAAAAGAAGGAATAGATACACTTCTAGAAATGGTATTATTGGTTGCTGAAATGGAAGAATTAAGAGCAAATCCAAATAAAAGAGCAGTAGGAACTGTTATAGAAGCTGAGCTTGATAAAGGAAGAGGTCCAGTTGCAACAGTACTTGTTCAAGGTGGTACTTTAACAGTAGGTGACCCAATAGTTGCAGGTGTTGCATGTGGTAAAGTTAGAGCAATGATAAATGCAAAAGGTAAAAGAGTAAAGACAGCAGGACCATCTACAGCAGTTGAGATATTAGGTTTATCAGAAGTTCCACAAGGTGGAGACCAATTTGTTGAGGTTCCAACTGACAAGATTGCTAGAAGTGTAGCAGCAAGAAGACAGCAAATAGTTAGAGATGAAATGTTAAAATCAACTCAAAGATTATCACTGGATGATTTATTTAGTCAAATGAGTGAAGGTTCTATAAAAGACCTTAATATAGTTATAAAAGCAGACGTACAAGGTTCAGTACAGGCAGTTAAACAATCTTTAGAAAAATTATCAAATGAAGAAGTTCAAGTTAAAGTAATACATGGAGGTGTTGGAGCTGTAACAGAATCAGATATATTACTTGCAGCAGCTTCTAACGCAATAATAATAGGATTCAATGTAAGACCAGTTCCAGGTGCAGAATCTCTAGGCGAAAAAGAAAATGTTGATATAAGAACATATACTATAATATACAAGGCTATAGAAGATATACAAGCTGCTATGACTGGTATGTTAGACCCTGAATATGTTGATGAAGAAACAGGAAAAGCTGAAATAAGAGAAATATATAAAATATCTGGTGTTGGAACAGTAGCTGGATGTTATGTAACTAATGGTAAGATATTTAGAAATTGTAAAGTAAGATTAGTTAGAGATAGTATAATAATACATGAAGGTGAGCTTGCAGCACTTAAGAGATTTAAAGATGATGTAAAAGAAGTTAATTCTGGATACGAATGTGGTATGAGTTTTGTAAATTACAACGATATAAAAGAAGGCGATGTAGTAGAAGCTTATATAACTAAAGAAGTAGAAAGAAAATTATAAATTCGTATCAAAGAAAATCAGTTAGTAAAGAAGGTCGATGGTATGGCATCATATAATAGAACAAGAAGAATAGCAGAAGAAATAAGAAAAGTAGTAAGTACTATGCTTATAAATGGAGTAAAAGACCCTAGAATAACATCTATGGTGAGTGTAACTGATGTAGAAGTTACAAATGACCTAAGATATGCTTATGTATATGTAAGTATTTTAGGTGGAGATGAAGAATCTACACTAACAGGACTTAAAAGTGCTGGAGGGTATATAAGAAGAGAAGTAGGAAAAAATATAAAACTTAGATATATTCCTGAAATAATGTTTAAAATTGATGATTCAATAGAAAAAGGAATGTATATGGATAGCCTTATAAAAAGAGTTAATGAAAAAAATACTCAAAAAAATGAGGATGAAAATTATGATGAATAATATTGATAGTATTATAAACTATATTTATGAGGGTGACTATTTTATAGTTACCTCTCATATTAGCCCAGATGGAGATAATATTGGTTCTACACTTTCGATGTATTATACACTAAAAAACTTAGGAAAAAAAGTATATTATGTACTTGATGATGAAGCTCCATTAAATTTAAAGTTTTTGGTTGAAGATGTAAAAATTTATAAGTCTAATGAACTTGATATGAATCAGTATTCCCTAATAGCACTTGATTGTGGAGATGAACCAAGAATATGTGTAAGTGATGAAATCAAAAATAATGCATCAAAATTAATCTGTATAGACCATCATGCAAGTAATGATTCATATGGAGATTTAAATTATGTAGATAAGGATGCATCTTCTACATGTGAACTAGTTTATAATTTATTGATTAGATTCCAGCAAATAAAAGATATTAAGATTATAAATAAAGATATAGCGACATGTTTATATACAGGTCTTGTAACTGATACTGGAAACTTCTCATATTCAAATGTCCATGCAAGTAGCTTTGAAATGGCAAAGAATTTACTTGTTTTAGGTGCACAAAAAAATACTATAATACAAAATATATATCAAAGTAATTCTTCTGATTATTATAAATTATTAGGAGAAGCCTTGAAATCTTTGGAAATATTTGAATCAAAAGTATCTAGTATAGTTTTGACTCAAGATATGATGAATAGAAATAATACAAGTTTCAACGATGTTGATGGAATAACAACATATACAAGAGACATAAAAGATGTTGAGGTTGGAATTTTATTTAAAGAGAAAAAACAAAATGAAATTAAAGTAAGTTTTAGGTCAAAAAATTATGTTGATGTAAGTGAAATAGCCAAGTTATTTGGTGGTGGTGGTCATGTAAGAGCTGCTGGATGTACTATTAAAGATAGTATTGATAATGCAAAAAAAATGGTATTAGAGGCAGTGTTAAAATCAATTTAAGGTGACAGAAAAATGAATAAGATTATAAGTATATTGAAACCTACAGGCATGACATCTCATGATGTTGTAAGTAGAGTGAGAAAAATTTTAAATATAAAAAAAGTAGGTCATACAGGTACTCTTGACCCAGATGCTTCAGGTGTTTTACCAATCTGTATAGGAAAAGCTACAAAAGTATGTGAAGTTATTTTAAATAAGGATAAATCATATATATGTGAGCTTACTTTAGGTATTAGTACAGATACTTATGATGCATCAGGTGAAATTTTAAAAAAAGTTGATAATTTCAAATTGAGTAATGAAGATATAGAAAAAGCTTTTGATACACAAAGAGGAGAAATAAGTCAACTTCCTCCAATCTACTCAGCTTTAAAAGTAAATGGAAAGAGAATGTGTGATTTAGTAAGAAGTGGTAGACAATCTGAAATTACTTTAAAAACTAGAAGAGTGAATATAAAAGACATAAAAATACTCAGTATAAAAGGTAACAAGGTAATGTTTTATGTTGAATGTTCTAAAGGGACTTATGTAAGAAGTATTTGTCATGATATAGGAGAATACCTAGGTTGTGGAGCACATATGTCATTTTTGAATAGGACATCTTCTGGTAAATTTGATTTAGATAACTCGATAACACTAGAAGAACTAGAACTATTTTATGAAAATAAAACTTTAGATAAATACTTATACGATATAGACTACGTACTAGATTCGTTTAATTATATTGTACTAAATCCTAATGCCATAAAATATTATAGCAATGGTGGTTCAATAGATGATAAAAGATTTTTGAAAAATAATCTCAATAAGAATGATGAATTTGTAAGAGTATATAGTACAGATAACTTCTTAGGATTAGGAAAATTATCAAAACACAATAATACGATAAGTGTTAAAAGTGATAAGATGTTTATATAATTAATGTATTTAAAAGAATGCCAAAAGAGATAGTACTATAATAACTTCTATAGTCTATCTCTTTTACTTATGCTATAATAGTTTGTGAATAAGTTAAGAGTAAATTATAATTTTAGCGGGGAACATTTATTATGGTGATTATAAAATCTATAGCAGAAATAGCAAACATAAAAGAAAGTGTCATTACCATAGGAAACTTTGATGGTGTGCACAAAGGACATCAAGTTCTTATAAAAAAAACAGTTGAATATGCAAAAAAAGAAAATATACAGAGTATTGTATTTACATTTGCAAATCATCCTGTAAATTACTTTAGACCAAACTCAACAAAAAATATCATAAGTAACAATGATAAGATAAAATTATTAGAAGACTTGGGAATAGATATAGTTGTAATCATACCATTTGATGAGTATATGACTAAAATACCTGCAAAGGATTTCGTAGATGAGATACTAGTAAAAAAATTAAAAGCCAAAAAAATAGTAATTGGACATGACTTTACGTTTGCAAGAGCAAAAGAAGGCAATGTGAATCTATTAAAAAGCTTAGAAGATGAATATGGTTTTGAGGTGGAAGTAATAAAGCCAATCAAAATAAATGATGTAAGAGTGAGTAGTACTTATATTAGAAGTTTAGTATCCCAAGGTGATATGACTAATGTCAAAGAGTATTTAGGTCGTAATTACGAGTTAGAAGGTTGTGTTATACATTCTAAACACCTTGGAAGAACTATGGGATTCCCAACAGCAAATATTGACCTTAAGAATAACATGCTCGTTCCTAAAAGAGGTATTTATGCTTCTATTGTACATATTGGAGATGAGACTTATTTTGGCGCTACAAATGTAGGTTATAATCCAACAGTCAATGGAAAATCTTTATCTATTGAAACCAATATTTTAGAGTTTGACAGAGATATTTATGGTAAAAATATAATTGTTGAATTTTTGGAAAGAATAAGGGATGAAAGAAAGTTTAATTCAATAGATGACTTAAAAAATCAATTGTTTAATGACACAAATTACGTATACGAAAACTATGTTTGCAAAAACAAGTAATGTATGATAAAATGATTAAGGAAAATAACCGTTACTCGGCATTTGAATACTCCAATCAATGCTTAGTAATAGGCGTTTCTAAAAAAATACGGAGGTAATCTAAATGATAAACAAATCAGAAATAATCAAAGAATTTGGAAGAGTTGAAGGAGATACTGGTTCTCCAGAAGTACAAATAGCTTTATTAACAGCTAGAATAAACGAGTTAAATGGACATTTAAAAACTCATAAAAAAGACCACCATTCAAGAAGAGGACTATTAAAAATGGTTGGTAGAAGAAGAAACTTATTAGCTTACTTAAAAGAAAAAGATCTTGAAGGATATAGAGCATTAATAGCTAAGTTAGGATTAAGAAAGTAATTTCATTCTTTATAAAAAAGCAGGTATAGTGTATACCTGCTTTTTTATAGTTAATTCATTATAAAGTAAAATAGTTAATAATAAAAGTAGTTTATATATTATAAAAAATTATAAAATGAATAATATTGGGTAAGAATATTAGATAAGTATATAAATACATAATCAATTTAAGAGGAAAGACAAGATAAATATAGAAACTTTATAACAGTATAATTAGTTGGAATAAGGAGGATATTATTTTGAAAATAAAGTTAGTATGTGATAGTTTATGTGATATTCCAGATGAAATATCAGAAAAAGATTATATAGAAATAGTTCCACTTACAGTTATTTTTAGTGATAGAGAATATATAGAAGGAGTAGATATAAATAAAGAAGAGTTTTATAAAAAGGTAAAAGAAATCAAACAAATACCTAAAACATCGCAAGCTACATATATGGAATTTAAAGAAGTGTTTGATAAGTTTATAGAAGAGGGTTATCACATAATCTGTATGACAGGAGCATCAAATGCCTCAGGAACTTTTCAAAGTGCTATGATAGCTAAAAATGATGTAGCTGGAAATGAAAAAATACATATATTTGATACTCGAAACTTATCTCTTGGTAGTGGGCAATATATTATAAAAGCATGTGAACTTCTTGAAGAAGGATTAGCATTTGAGGAAATCATAGATGAGTTAGAAAATACTCGTAGTAGTGTGAGATTACTTTTTGCACCATATACACTTGATTTTTTAAAACAGAGTGGAAGAGTTCCAGTTGCAACTGCTTTGATAGGAAATATGTTAAATATAAAGCCTATATTTTTCTTTGATAATGGGGAAGCTAAGTTGGTAAATAAGGTTAGAGGAGTAAAGAATATAGCAAGCAAATTGGTTGATATAATTTTAGAAATGAATGAAGGTTCTTTAGAAGGAAAAATTGTTACAATCGGTTGTGGAGACAATCTACATGATTGTGAAATATTAAAAGAAGAAGTAAACAAAAGAATAAAAGCAAGAAGAGTATTATTTACTCGAGGAGGAGTTTCTATTTGCTCTCATACAGGACCAGATATATTAGCTATAAGTTGTTCTAATTAGCAGTAATATAAGCTTTTTGCATATATGTGCAAAGATAATTTTATATTGTTAATTTATAGTATTTTTGATAATATAGTAAATAGAGTGATATACGTGTTTTTAATAAGAGGAGGACAAGCATTAATGTTTGAACATAAAATATTTAAAATGGATTTTGCAGGAAGAGAACTTTCTGTAGAAATAGGAAAAATTTGCGAAATGACTAGTGGTAGTTGCATAGTTAGATACAGTGATAGTATGGTAATGGTAAATACAACTAAATCGGCTAAACCTAGAGACGGAATAGACTTTTTTCCTTTAAGTGTAGATTATGAAGAAAAATTATACTCTGTAGGTAAGATACCAGGAGGATTTTTAAAAAGAGAAGGTAAGCCTTCAGAAAAAGCGATACTTACATCAAGATTGATAGACAGACCAATAAGACCATTATTCCCAAAAGGATTTAGAAATGACGTTCAGGTAGTTGCAACTGTTTTATCAGTGGACCAAGATTGCACACCAGATATAGTAGCAATGATAGGTTCTTCTATAGCCCTTTCTATATCAGACATACCATTTAATGGACCAACTGGTTCAGTATGTATTGGTCTTGTAGATGGTGCCTTTGTTGTAAATCCAAATGCAGAACAAAGAGAAAAAAGTTCAATGCACTTAGTTGTTTCAGGTACAAAAGAAGCTATAATGATGGTTGAAGCTGGAGCAGATGAAGTTCCTGATGATGTGATGCTAGAAGCTATCTTATTTGCTCATCAAGAAATAAAAAAAGTGGTTGAGTTTATAGAAGGTATAGTTGCAGAAGTTGGGAAAGAAAAATTAGAAGTGGAATTGTACCATGCAGGGGAAGAAATAACTCAATTGGTTCGTGAATTTGCAACTGATAAGATGAAAGAAGCAGTTCAAACTTTTGAAAAATTAGAGAGAATGGAAAATATGGATAGAGTTAAAGGAGAAACTTTAGCTCATTTTGAAGAAACTCTTGAAGATTTTGAAGATTACATTGGAGATATAGAAGAAGTATTACAAGATATAATAAAAGAAGAAGTAAGAAAACTTATAGTACATGAAAATGTAAGACCAGATAATAGAAAACTAGAGGAAATAAGACCTATATGGTGTGAAACTGGTATGATACCTAGAGCTCATGGTTCAGCTATATTTACTAGAGGGCAAACTCAAGTACTTAATGTGGCTACTTTAGGTGCTTTAGGAGATGTTCAAAAGCTAGATGGATTAGATGAAGAAGAAAATAAGAGATATATGCATCATTATAATTTCCCTGCATATAGTGTTGGGGAAGCTAGACCATCAAGAGGACCAGGAAGAAGAGAAATAGGACATGGTGCTTTAGCAGAAAGAGCTTTATTACCAGTTATACCATCTCAAGAAGACTTCCCTTATGCTATTAGATTAGTTTCTGAGGTATTAAGTTCAAATGGTTCTACATCTCAAGCAAGTGTATGTGGTTCAACATTATCTTTACTTGATGCAGGTGTACCTATAAAAGATATGGTTGCAGGTATAGCTATGGGACTTATAAAACATGATGGTAAAGTTGCAGTACTTTCAGATATACAAGGTATGGAAGACCATTTAGGAGATATGGACTTTAAAGTGGCTGGTACAGAATATGGTATAACAGCAATACAAATGGACATAAAAATAGATGGTATAGATAAGGAAATTCTACAAAGAGCTTTAAAACAAGCTAAAGAAGGTAGAATCCATATATTAGGAGAAATGAGAAAAACTATATCTCAACCAAAACCAGAACTTTCACCATATGCACCTAAGATTGTTAAGATGCAAATAAATCCTGATAAAATAAAGGATGTAATAGGACCTGGTGGAAAGATTATAACTAAGATAATAGATGAAACTGGAGTTAAAATAGATATCGAACAAACTGGAGAGGTATTTATATCAGGTATTGAGATTGATATGATTAAGAAAGCTCAAGAGCTTATAAATAACATAGTAATCGAGCCAGAAGTAGGAAAGACTTATAAAGGTAAAGTAAGTAGAATAATGAACTTTGGTGCATTTATTGAAATACTTCCAGGAAAAGAAGGATTACTTCATATATCTCATATAGCTCATGAAAGAGTTGCTAAAGTTGAAGATGTATTAAATATAGGAGATGAAGTTGAAGTTAAAGTTACAGAAATAGATGAAAAAGGAAGAGTTAATTTATCAAGAAAAGTTCTTTTACCAAAACCAGAACATAAAAATAAATAATATAATAAATAATTAAAGGCAAAATCTTATGATTTTGCTTTTTTTATTGTAAATATATATCTTCTTAAATGATACAAATTATATTGACATGTAAAAAAGTATTTACATTATATTTAGTGCATAAATAAAGCTTTCTTTTAATAGTATTAAATAAGAAACAATTTGTACATAATTAGGGGGAGTTTTAATGATAATGATGGTACTTAACAAGAGTAAACTCAAGAAAATAATAATACTAATTTTAGTTTTATTATTGGGGTTATCAGGAGGAGTAATGGTATTAAAAATGTTCAATAATAAACCAGTATTCAACTTCTTTAATGGGGTAGACTTACCATATGAAAGAGGTACAAAAGATAAAAGTGGATATGTTGCATTAACTTGTAACATAGACCTTGGATGGGAAACAGAGTATGTAGAATCCATTTTAGAGACACTTAAAAAGGAAAATGTAAAAATTACTTTTAATGTGACTGGTAAGTGGGCAGAAAAGAATAAGGATGAATTATTGAAGATAAAAAAACAGGGACATGAAATAGGCAATCATGGATACAAACATTTAGACTATTCAACACTATCATACGAAGACAATTATGAACAAATAGAGACATCTAAAAAAATAATTGAAGAAATAATAAATGAAAAAACTAAATTTTTTCAAGCACCAGCGGGTTCTTTCGGTCCAGAGACAGTAAAAGCAGCTAAAGCATTAGGATATACATCAATAAAATGGGATGCTGACACTATAGACTGGAAATATAAAGACCAGCCAGAAGTAATAATTGATAGAATGAAGAAAAAAGATATTAAAGATAATAGTATAATATTAATGCACCCAACAGATGCAACCACAAAATGTATAGATGATATTATAGCAATTGTAAGGGAAAAAGGACTAAAACCAGGTAAACTCAGTGATGTGTTTAAGTAGACAAAGTATAAATATTTGATTAAGATTGTATAAGTTGTAGTTGAATTAATTAAAAGACTGACTTATAATGTAATACATATAAAAATAAATATAATTAAAACATAGTGTTTTCAATAATCCAATATAAAACAAAGAATAAATTTTTAGGAGAATGTAATGTATAAGACAAAAATACTGGAAAATGGGCTTACAATAATTGGTGAAGAAATACCATATCTAAAGTCAATAACATTAGGTATTTGGATAAATGCAGGTTCTAGAATAGAGGAAGAACAGGTGAGTGGAACTTCTCATTTTATAGAGCATATGATGTTTAAAGGAACCAAAAATAGAACATCAAAGGAGATTGCTAGCTCAATAGACAATTTAGGTGGGCAAATAAATGCATTTACAAGTAAAGAATGTACATGTTATTATGTAAAATTAATAGATGAGCATATAGATACAGGAATCGATGTATTAAGTGATATGATACTAAACTCTAGATTTGATAAAAATGATATAGATAAGGAAAGACTTATAATATTGGAGGAACTTAAGATGTATGAAGATTCTCCAGATGACTTATCTTATGATTTGTTAGTAGAAAATATATATGCTAATGATGGTTTAGGGATGAATATAATTGGTACAAAAGATTCTCTATATAATATAACTAGGGAGTCTATGTTAGAATACCTAAACAAGTATTATATTCCAAATAATGCTGTTATTTCTATAGCTGGAAACTTTAATTTTGATGATATGGTAGAAAAAATCAAATCGAAATTTGGACACTGGGAAAAGAAAAGGTTGAATATAGAAATAAGTGAGGCTAAATTTAATCCTTGCTTTATATCAAAAAACAAAGATACTGAACAGGTAAACTTAGCTATGTGCCTAAAAGGTATTCCATTTGAAAATGATGATGAAGTGTATTCAATGGCAGTAGTGAATAATATTTTTGGTGGAAGTATAAGCTCAAGACTTTTTCAGAAAATAAGGGAGGAAAAAGGTTTAGTATATTCTATATACTCATCACAGACATTGTACAGAAAGTGTGGTGAATTAGGCATATTTGCAAGTATGAGTACAGAAAACTTGCCAGATGTTTATAATTTAATAAAGAAAGAAATTGAAAATATAAGGAAAAACTATCTTACAGAAAAAGAAATATTTGAAAGTAAGGAGCAATTAAAAGGCAATTATATATTGGATTTAGAAAGTACTAGCAGTAGAATGATGTCTACTGGTAAATCTATGTTACTTAGCAAAAAAGTAAAAACTACAGATGAAATACTTGAATGTATAAATAATGTTGATATTAATTCAGTAAAAAAAGTTGTTGATAAGGTCTTCAATATCGAAAATATTGGTACATGTATAGTTGGAAGAGATGTAGAAAAGATTCTACATCTGGATTAATATCTTAAAAAGTAAATCTCTGGAGGTATAAAAATATGAATTTATCTGAAATAGCAGGTAAGGAAATAGTTAACTTGGTCACAGGAGAAAGATTGGGGGTCATTGGGGAATGTGACCTTATATTAGATGAAACTACAGGCGGTATATTAGCGCTTTTAATTCCAAAAGAAAAAGGTTTTTTTGCCAGAAGAAAAGATAAGTCATTTTTAGAAGTACCATGGAGAAATGTGAAAAAAATAGGTAATGACATGATAATTATAGAATATGAGGGATATATTTAGGAGGAAAAAATGAGTATTTTAGTGCAAAAGTTTGGTGGGACATCAGTAGAATCATATGAAAAAATGAATGAAGTATGTAAGATAGTAAAAGCATACAAAGAGAATGATGAAGAATTACAATTAGTACTAGTAGTTTCAGCAATGGGTAGAAAAGGAGCTCCATATGCAACAGATACACTTATAAATTTGTGTAGTGCAGTAAATGACGAACCAAATAAGAGAGAACTTGATTTAATAATGTCTTGTGGTGAAATAATATCAGGAACGATTCTTGCTAACTTATTGAATGCACAAGGTATAGAATCTGTTTTCTTTACTGGTCAACAAGCAGGTATAATTACAAGTGATGAATATTCTAATGCAAAAATAAAGTATATAAATCCTAAAAAGGTAAAAAGAGCTTTAGACAATGGCAAAGTTGTAGTTATAGCTGGATTCCAAGGTGTAACAGATGATGGAGAAATAACTACCCTTGGAAGAGGAGGAAGTGATACATCAGCAGTTGCTATTGGGAAAGCTTTAGAATGTGAAACAGTTGAAATTTACACTGATGTAGATGGTATAATGACAGCAGACCCTAGAGTAGAACCAAATGCTAAAGTATTAAGTTTTATAGATTATGAAGAAGTATTCCAAATGGCTGATAAAGGTGCAAAGGTAATACACCCAAGAGCAGTACAATTAGCTAAAAGTGGCAATATAACTTTAGCTATAAAAAATACAATGAACCCAACTTTTGAAGGTACAAAAATAGGTTCTTTATGTAGACACTTAGAAGAAAATATAGAATATGAACAAGAAAAAGACTTTAATGTTGCTGTTGCAAACAAAGATAGTGTAGCCCAAGTTAAGATTAAATCAGCAGAAGAAGTGTTTACAGAAGTATTAAATGAGATAGAAGATAAACTTATAACTATAGATATGATAAACTTCTTTATATCAGAAAAAGCATTTGTTATTGAAGATGCTGATATAAAAGCTTTAAAGGAAATACTAGATAAATTTGAATTGGATTATGAAATAAATAGAGATTGTGCCAAAGTAACATTGATATGTTCAAGAATTGCAGATGAAATGTCTGGTATCATGTCAAAGGTAGTTAGAGGATTATCAAAGGCAGGAGTATCTCTTTTACAAACATCAGACTCAAACATGACTATATCTTGTTTAGTTAGTGAAGAAGATATGCACACAGCAGTACATGCAATACATCAACAATTTTATGTAAAATAAACACTATAATACAACTATTTTTATTCAAATTTTAATAATTTTACGTATATCTTAATATATTTGATTTATTTGGTAAAACTAAGTTAAATATGATTTTGATAGGAGTTTTTTTATGAAAGATTATAGAGAAGATAATGAACCATTTGATAAAGATAGTTGTAGAAGAGAATCTAGTTGTGAAGAAAGAGAGTGTATAAAGCAATTTGGTACTAATGAAATGCCACCTCAGCCTCCTAAGGATACTCAGTGTCTGACAATAATTGGAGAAATTGAAGGTCATTTTATAGGAAATCCTCAAAAAAAAGCCACAAAATATGAACATATAATTCCAATGTTATATTCAATTGAGGAGAGTAATGAGGTTAAAGGTGTGTTAGTTGTTTTAAACACTGTTGGAGGAGATATTGAGGCAGGTCTAGCTATTGCAGAACTCTTAAACAGTACATCTAAGAAAGTGGTTACTCTTGTTTTAGGAGGAAGTCATAGTATAGGAGTTCCTCTTGCTACAGCAGGAGATTACTCATTTATAGCACCAACAGCAACTATGATTATACATCCTGTGAGAACTACTGGTCTTGTGATTGGTATAAATGAAACTTTTGAGTATTTTAAAAAGATGCAAGATAGAATAATTCAGTTTATAATAAGAACATCAAATATCAAAAAAGATGTACTTGAGAAACTTATGCATGAAAAAGATGAGCTTGTAAGTGATGTTGGTAGTGTATTGATAGGAAAAGAAGCTGTAGATTATGGGCTTATAGATGAAGTTGGAGGACTAAAGGAAGCTCTTAAAAAACTAAAAGAGCTTATAAAAGAATCTGATGAAGAAAAAAATAATGATTAAAATTTGTTTAAATAATAAAATTTATGATATAATGATGTAATAAAGTAGGAGTGTTAGTGTTAAGGCATTAGCACTTTTTGCTGTGAAGGGGTAAAACTTGCTAAAAATAAGGAGTGATATTAATGGCCACGAAAAAGAAGAAAAAAAAGAAGGTAAATACCTTAAGTTTTAACGCAGAATATCATAATTTAATAACGATATTTATAGGTGTATTTTTATTATATAGTTTAAATTCTAACTCTATGGGATGGGTACCTGTGTTAATGCAGAATCTTTTTAAAGGACTATTTGGGGGGCTTTCCATAGCAATACCATTTATAGTAATTATAACAGGACTTTTAGGATTTTTTGATGGAAATGAATATATATATAGGCTAAGAAAGACTAAATTATACTACATAATTATTTTATTTATCTTTGTATTTTATGGATTATTAAATGCAGGAACTCTTCCTGTAGATAGTCCACTAAAAGGTAACATGTTTGATGATGTTATGAAAATGGGTGTGAGTGGACAAGGTAGTGGTTTGATAGCAACTACTATTGCATATTATATGAGTAAAATATTTGGTATAGCAGGTGGATGGTTAATAAGTGTATTTGCTCTTATACTTTCTATCATGTTTATATTTAATATTTCTATAAAAGATTTGGTATCAAATGCAAAATCAAAATCTAAAGCATCAAAAGACAGTAATTTAACGTTTAAAGATAAAATTGCAAATATGAAGAAATCTGCAATAGATATGATGACTGATGAAGTAGATGAAACCACTATAAACAAGAAACCAGGTTTCTTTAAAGGGTTAATGTCAAAAGGTCGTAATGATGAGGATGAAGAAGAGGAATATTTTGAAGAAGAAAATGGTGATAGTGTAGATGATAAGACTATTAAAATAGTTGGATTTAATAAAGCAGAAGATGAGTATTTAGAAATATTAGAAGGAACTCAGAGTATGCCAGAGTTAGATGTTTTAAAGGAATTACAAAAAGCTACAAATGAAAATTCAGTTGTAGATATTAAACCAGAAAAAAAAGTTGATATAAACAAACCTAACTTAAATATAGAAAAAACTCAACCTATGAGTATCATAGCAGAATCAGTTAATGAAGATTATTCAAACTATAAGAAGCCTAGCATTGAACTCTTAAATAAAGTAAATAAGAAATCTGATGAAAATGGTAAAAAGAAAGTGTTAAAAAATGCTTCTCTTTTAGAAAAAACATTATCAGATTTTGGAGTAGAAGCGAAAATTAATCAAGTTACAGTTGGACCTACTATAACTAGATATGAGATACAGCCAAGTCCAGGAGTCAAAGTAAGTAAAATTGTAAATTTAACAGATGACATAGCTCTAAGCTTAGCAGCTAAAAGTATAAGAATTGAAGCACCAATTCCTGGGAAAAGTGCAATTGGAATAGAAGTTCCAAATGAAGAAGCTCAAATGGTTGGAGTAAGAGAAGTTCTAGAAAGCGAAGAATTTAATAATTTTAATTCTCCTCTTGCAATGGGGCTTGGAAAAGATGTTGCAGGTAAAATTATAATTGGAGATATAGGTAAGATGCCACACTTACTAATAGCTGGTTCTACAGGTTCAGGAAAGAGTGTATGTGTAAACACATTAATAAGTAGTATATTATATAAGGCAAATCCTGATGAAGTAAAGCTACTATTAATAGACCCAAAAGTAGTTGAGCTTGCAAATTATAATGGGATACCACATCTATTAATACCAGTAGTTACTGACCCTAAAAAAGCTGCTAATGCCTTGAACTGGGCAGTTACTGAGATGAATAGAAGATATAAACTCTTTGCAGATGCTCAAGTAAAAGACGTAACAAGTTATAATGAGAAATCTGAAGAAAAATTACCTAAAATAGTAATAATAATAGACGAGCTTGCAGACTTAATGATGGCAAGTGCAAATGATGTAGAGGACTATATTTGTAGACTAGCTCAAATGGCAAGAGCTGCTGGAATGCACTTGATTGTAGCAACTCAAAGACCTTCTGTTGATGTTATAACAGGGGTCATAAAAGCTAATATACCATCTAGAATAGCATTTGCAGTATCATCTCAAACTGATTCGAGAACAATACTTGATATGGGTGGTGCAGAAAAGCTTCTAGGTAAGGGAGATATGTTATTTTACCCACTTGGTGCAGCAAAGCCAGTTAGACTTCAAGGTGCATTCATATCAGAGAGTGAGTCAGAAAAAGTAATTGATTTTGTAAAGAGTCAGGTTAAAGATGGAATAAAATACGAAGAAGATATAATTGAAACTATATCTAAGGTTAATACTTCAAAGAGTAGTGATGAAGATGAATTCTTGAGTGAAGCAATAGAATTTGTAGTGGAGAGTGGTCAAGCATCTGCTTCTATGTTACAAAGAAGATTTAAAATAGGATTTAATAGAGCAGCTAGACTTATAGATTCTATGGAGGAAAGAGGCATAATTGGAGCTAGTGAGGGAAGTAAACCGAGAAAGGTATTAATAAGCAAACAAGATTTGCAGAATTTAGAAGGTGAATAGAATTGTCAGTTATAAAAATAGAAGAAGCACTTAAGCTAGAGAAAGTAATATTTGTAGATGTAAGAACAGAAGGTGAATATGAAGAAGACCATATATTAAATGCGATTAATATGCCTATTTTTAAAAATAATGAGCATAATGAAGTTGGAACAATCTACAAAATGCAAGGAAAACATGAAGCAATACAAAAGGGTTTTGACTATGTCTCGTATAAGTTAAAAGATATGTATCTACAAGCAGCAAATCTTGCAACAAATTATGATAATATTGTTATATATTGTGCAAGAGGTGGAATGAGAAGTGGAAGTATAGTAAATGTATTATCATCATTAGGTGTAAATGTATATCAACTTGAAGGTGGATATAAGTCATATAGAAACTTTGTTTTAGAATATTTAAGAAATGTAATGGATACAAAAAACTTTGTATCTGTTCATGGATTGACTGGAGTAGGAAAGACTGACTTATTACATCTATTAGTGGAAAAAGGAATAGATGTATTGGATTTGGAAGGTATAGCTAAAAATAGTGGTTCTACTTTTGGTTTTATAACATTTGATAAAAAACCACCATCTCAAAAGAATTTTGAAACTAAGTTATTTGAAAGTATATTTTTCTCAAAGGAGGACTATATATTTGTTGAAAGTGAAAGTAAACGAGTTGGAAGCGTTACAGTTCCAAATGAGATTTTTGATGCTATGACACGAGAAGGACATCATATACTATTAGAATGTAATATTGAAAATAGAGTTAATAGACTTTGTAGAGACTATATTTATGATAAAGATAATATAGATGTCTTAAAAGAATGTATAAATAAATTTAGAAAAAGATTGGGTAATAAAGTAGTAGATGGCTATATTGAGTTATTAGAATCAGGTAAATATAAAGAGCTTGTAGAAAGATATCTTTTAGAATACTACGACCCGCTTTATATGCATTCAGTAGAGAAGTATAAGTACGATAAAGTTATAAACTTTAATGATACACAAAAAGCTTTAGAAGATGTTATGGACCTATATGAGAGCATATTGGAAGGAGAGAAGGAATGTTAAAAATAGCATTGGAATCATTAGGATGCTCAAAAAATTTAGTGGATGCAGAAATAATGATGGGAATTTTAAATAAAAAAGGCTATAAATTAATTGGAGATTTTGAAGAAGCTGATGTAATTATAGTAAACACATGTGGATTTATAGAATCGGCTAAACAAGAATCAATAGATACAATAATAGAATTTGCAGAATTAAAACAAACTGGCAACTTAAAGTTGTTGATAGTAACAGGGTGTTTGGCACAAAGATATTCTGAAGAATTAAAAGCTGAAATTCCAGAAATAGATGCTATAGTAGGTACAGGGAGCTATCAAAACATAGATGAGATACTTAAAGAATTAAGTGAAAAACATAAAATTGTAAGTCTTGATGATATAGAGTTTGTGTTTAATGAAGATTTACCAAGATACCTATCTACACCTAGTTATATGGCATATTTAAAAATCGGAGAAGGATGTTCTAATAATTGTACTTATTGTATAATACCAAAATTAAGAGGTAAATATAGAAGTAGAAAATTTGAAGATATAATTAAAGAAGCCAATAAACTAGCTGAATCTGGAGTAAAAGAACTTGTAGTTATAGCACAAGATACAACCAAATATGGTTTTGATTTGTATGGAAAAGAAAAATTGCCAGAACTTTTAGAAGAACTTGCAAAGATAGATGGATTTAAGTGGATAAGAGTTATGTATTCATATCCAGAATCTATAACAGAAGAATTGGTACAAGTTATAAAAAAACACGATAATATATGTAGTTACTTTGACATGCCAATTCAACATGCAAGTAATAATATTTTAAAATTAATGAATAGAAAAACTAGTAAAGAAGATATATTAAATAAAATAAATCTTATAAGAAGTAATATACCAGATGCAATACTTAGAACTACAATAATAGTAGGATTTCCTGGTGAAACAGAAGATGATTTTAAGCAACTTGTGGATTTTGTAAAAGAAGTTAAGTTTGATAGACTTGGTGCATTTGCATATTCAAGAGAAGAAGATACACCAGCAGATAGATTACCTAATCATATAGATGAGGAAATAAAAGTACAAAGAAGAGATACTTTAATGATGATTCAACAAAAAATATCTGAAGAACTTAATGATGAAAAAATAGGAAAGATATATGATGTTTTAATAGAAGAGCAGATAGAAGATAATGTATATACAGGAAGAACACAAGGTGATGCAGAAGAAATTGACAGTATAGTATATGTAAAAAGTGTGGACAATCTTGAAGTAGGAGAATTCGTAAGTGTTCAAATAAATGATGCAATGGAATACGATTTAATGGGAGATGTATTATATGAACTTGCCTAACAAATTAACTTTGTTTAGAATCTTTTTAATACCAGTATTTGTTTTAATTATGTTACTCAATGTACCAAACAAGTTTTTAATAGCTTGTATTATTTTTATAATAGCTTCAATTACTGACGCATTAGACGGAAAAATAGCTAGAAAATACAACTTGGTTACTGACTTTGGAAAGTTTATGGACCCATTAGCAGATAAGCTATTAGTAATTTCTGCACTTACATGTATGATAGAAGACCATCTTGTAAGTAGTTGGATGGTAATTATAATAGTAGCTAGAGAGCTTACAGTAAGTATATTAAGAGCTATAGCAGCTGCAGATGGTAAGGTAATAGCAGCTGGTAACAGTGGAAAACTTAAAACTATAACTCAGATGGTATCAATAGTATTTTTATTGATAGGAGCTCAGTTTGAGAGTGGATTAATCTTAAATGTGGGTGGAATTCTTATACTTATAGCGACATTACTTACTTTATATTCAGGGTGGGAATACCTATATAAAAATAAAGAGCTTTTTATGTCTTCTAAGTAAAAATGACTTATAAAGAAAAAATAATTGATTAATTAATAAAAAATAACAACTAAAAATTTTAAAAATGTAAAAAAGGGTATACTATTATAGTATACCTCTTTTCATTTTAAGAATATTTTCTTTTGTGTATATAATTATTAATAATGGTTTATAAATAAAAAGTAATGAATAAAAATATAATCATTAGTAGCGTTTTTAAATTGACTAGGTTTGATTTATGTTATATAATTAATATATAACAAGAGAACAAATGTTTGTAGATAAATGAAGGGATGGTATAGAGATGAGTGTAGATCAAGAAAAGTTAAAAGCGTTGAATGAAGCTTTAGGTAAAATTGAAAAAGATTTTGGTAAAGGTTCAGTAATGAAATTGGGAGAAGCAACGTCTATGTCTATAGATGTTATATCAACAGGAGCAATTGGTTTAGATATAGCAATTGGTATAGGAGGTCTACCTAGAGGGAGAATAGTTGAAGTATATGGGCCAGAATCTTCTGGTAAAACTACTGTTGCGCTTAGTTGTGTAGCATCAGCTCAAAAAGAGGGAGGAATAGCTGCATTTATAGATGCAGAACATGCACTTGACCCAGTATATGCAAAAGCATTGGGCGTGGATGTTGATAACCTAATAATATCTCAACCAGATACAGGTGAACAAGCTTTAGAAATAGCAGAGGCATTAATAAGAAGTGGAGCGATAGATATAATAGTAATAGACTCAGTAGCGGCATTAGTTCCAAAAGCTGAAATAGATGGAGATATGGGTGATTCTCATGTAGGTTTACAAGCAAGACTTATGTCTCAAGCACTTAGAAAATTAACTGGTTCAATTAAAAAATCAAATTGTGTTGCTATATTTATAAACCAGTTAAGAGAGAAAGTAGGAATAATGTTTGGAAATCCAGAAACTACTACTGGAGGACGTGCACTAAAGTTTTATTCATCAGTTAGACTGGATGTTAGAAAAATAGATACAATAAAACAAGGTGATAAAGTCATAGGAAGTAGAACGAGAGTTAAAGTTGTTAAGAACAAAGTAGCACCACCATTTAAACAAGCTGAATTTGATATAATGTATGGAGAGGGTATTTCAAAAATTGGAGACCTTTTAGATATAGCTGCTGACGTAGATATAGTTAAAAAATCAGGTTCATGGTATAGTTACAATGATACTAAACTTGGACAAGGAAGAGAAAATGTTAAAAAATTCTTGGAAGATAATTTGGATTTAACTAATGAAATAGACGAGAAAGTTAGAGCATTTTACAACTTAACTGGAGAAAGTGAAGAATCAAGTAACCCAGTATCAAAAGAAATTGTAGAAGAAGAAGTAAAAATACAAAAAAATAACTAGTAATTAAAGACATGCCACGCTCCCTATTAGCTTGACACAATGTTGAAAAAATTATAAAATTAAGTGAGGATAAAATATCTAAATTTAATTTTAATTATTAGGAATATTTTTTAATCATAGTGATGACATTTTGGGATTATTAACGAAGGAGGTGGATGTCATAGATAGTGTAGTAATGATTGTAATAGGTGCAGCTGTTGGTATTATAGCTGGATATTTTGTTAGAAAAAATATATCTGAAGCAAAACTTGGACAAGCTGAAAACTTGGCCAAAGAAATAATAGATAAAGCACACCACGACTCAGAAACAGTACAAAAAGAAAAATTATTAGAAGCTAAAGAAGAGATCCATAAGTGGAGAACAGAAGCTGAAAGAGAAAACAGAGAAAGAAGAACAGAAGTACAAAAATATGAAAAAAGAGTAGTACAAAAAGAAGAAGTCTTAGATAGAAAATTACAAAATTTGGAATCTAAAGAATTAAATCTCAGCGAAAAACTAAAGGTAGTTGAAAAGAAAGAAGAAGAAGTTGAAGTAATTAAATCTCAGCAATTGGAAAAATTAGAAAGTATATCAGGAATTACTTCTGATAAAGCTAAAGAAATAATTTTAACAAATGCAGAGAGAGATGTAAGACGTGAAATGTCTATAATGATAAAAGAGATAGAAAGTCAAGCTAAAGAAGAAGCTGATAAGAAATCAAGAGAAATTATAGGATATGCAATTCAAAAATGTGCAGCAGATCACGTAGCAGAAACTACTGTAACAGTAGTAAACTTACCTAATGATGAAATGAAAGGTAGAATAATCGGTAGAGAAGGTAGAAATATAAGGACTTTAGAAACTTTAACAGGTATAGACCTTATAATAGATGACACTCCAGAAGCTGTAATTTTATCAGGATTTGATCCAATAAGAAGAGAAATTGCAAGAATTGCTCTAGAAAAACTAATAGCAGATGGAAGAATACATCCAGCTAGAATTGAAGAAATGGTTGAAAAGGCAAGAAAAGAAGTTGACAATATTATAAAAGAATATGGTGAACAAGCTGCATTTGAAACTAGTGTACATGGAATTCATCCAGAACTAATAAGATTATTAGGCAGACTTAACTATAGAACTAGTTATGGACAAAATGTCCTTAAACACTCTATAGAAGTTGCTCATATAGCTGGTATAATGGCTGCTGAAATAGGAGCAGATATTAGATTAGCAAAAAGAGCAGGTTTACTACATGATATAGGTAAGGCTGTAGACCATGAGATGGAAGGTACACATGTTGAAATAGGTATGGATTTACTTAGACGTTATAAAGAATCTAAAGAAGTTATACATGCAATGAGTACTCATCATGGAGATTATGAACCTCAGACTGTAGAAGCTGTATTAGTTACAGCAGCAGATGCAATATCAGCTGCTAGACCTGGTGCTAGAAGAGAAACTTTAGAAGCTTATATCAAGAGACTTGAAAAGCTAGAAGAAATAGCTAATTCATATGAAGGTGTAGAAAAATCATTTGCTATACAAGCTGGTAGAGAAATCAGAATAATGGTAAAACCAGAGGCTATAAATGATGAAGAGATACACTTATTAGCTAGAGATATGACTAAGAAAATAGAGGATGAGCTTGAGTATCCTGGACAAATAAAAGTAAGTATAATAAGAGAAACAAGAGCTATAGAGTACGCCAAATAAAAGAAATAATATCTAAATAATAATAAAAAATATTTTTAGAATTTTAGATTTGCCACAAGATATAAATAATATATCTTGTGGCTTTTTAATTATAAAAAATATATTTACCAGTATATGGAATTAATATAATAGATAAATATATTAATTATAAAGCATTGATAAAATAAATATTTATATATGTATTGTTTATATAATTATTTAAATTTGTTTGATATAATAAAATGATAAAATAATATATTATGTTTAAATAAATGTTTTTAAGTCATATAATTTTCTTATATATTTAAATATATAAGAAAATTAGCATTTATTTTATGGAGGAAACTATTGTGGGAAAGAAAACATCTAGGTGGAATACATTTTATTTGCCAATAATACTAACTTTGTCAGTGATATTGCTACTTATTTGTGCTTCAAAAGCGGATAATCATCCAAATTTTAAAAATAATCTTATTCCAGTTTCATTTATTGGAGAATATCAAGTACCTAAGTCTGGAAAATTCAAACCTTTTATTGATGTAGATTCACTTAAGAATATAAGAAAAGAAACTATTTATTTACGTGGTCATTTTAATAAAGATATTCCAGCAGGACAAACTCTTTTACTACATATCAGTCATTTGAAGGTTAATATTAGAGTATCTAATAAGGAAGTGTTTTCTACTAATAGTATAAATGCAAATAATACGCTGACTAAATCTACAGGACATATGTGGACAGGATTTAAATCAAGTGGCATATCATCCAATGACTTAGTAGAAATAACCATACAACGAGTGTACTCTAGTGGTAGAGCGTTACAATTAGTATGTTTTTTTGATGAAATGCAGATTGGCTCTAAAGGCGATTTAATTGTTAGTGTGCTTCATGAAAATAAGATTGGTCTTATGTTCACAATGTTAACAATATCTTTTGGACTATTTGGTCTAATTGCAAGTATTATTTTATTTTGCTTGAAAAGTGAGCTAACACGTCAGATTTTTTTATTGTCATGGTTTGCTATAGCTGGAGGAATTTGGTGTCTAGCAGATTTTAACGTACTTACTTTTATAATTCAATCTCCAACTCTAGTTGGTATTTTAGAGTTACTTACACAATTTTTTCTTCCTACTTTTGGCACGCTCTATCTAGCTACTTATTTAACTGGGTGGAGGTCGAAAACTATAAATATAGGTGTGTATGGAATAATGACTAGTATATTACTTTGTGTTATTCTTCAAATATTACGAATATATGATTTACATGAATTCCTTATAGTACAAAATATTATGTGTATCTTAATTGTACTACTTGGTATGGGATGTCTAGTTATAGAAATTATATTATATAGAGCAATTGATGCTAAAATAGCACTGTTTACATACTTACCAGTAGTGATTGGCGGTATTCTGGAAATAGCAAATTACTATACTATATATATTAGAGAATTGTCCTTTTTTTGTGTGGGTTTTTTAACTACTATTATATTTCAAATTGGACATATTATGCTATCCATAAAAAGAAAAGAGAAGCTTCAAAAGAAATTGGAAAATGAATTGATGGAAAATCGAATTTCTATAATGCTTAGCCAAATACAACCCCATTTTTTGTATAATGCACTTAATACTATTCAGTATTTGTGTAAGCATGATTCTAATATGGCATGTGAAGCAGTAGAAAAATTTTCTTCTTATCTTCGTGGAAATATGGATTCTCTTACACAAAAAAAATTGATTCCTTTTAATAAAGAATTATCACATCTAAAAAATTATCTGTGTATAGAGTTATTGCGCTTTGGAGAACGTGTAAAAATTAAGTATGAACTTCTAACTACTGATTTTTATATTCCTGTTCTTACCATACAACCAATTGTTGAGAATGCAATACGGCATGGAATTACAAAGAAAAAAGAAGGAGGAACAATCGTAATATCAACTTCAAGAGATAAAGAAAATATTTATATTGTTATAAAAGATGATGGAGTAGGATTTAAAGAACTTGAAAAAATGAATGATGGAAAAAATCATGTTGGGATTAAAAATGTAAAAAGGCGATTAAAGACACAGTGTAATGGAAGTTTAACCATAGAAAGTTTTATAGGAAAAGGGACAATAGTAACAATAATCATACCTATTAGAAAGGAGTCAAATTATGAATATAATTGTTGTAGATGATGAGCCAATTGCTCTTAAAAATATGAATGAAAAGTTATTATATATTTCTGAGATTGAAGAAATTACTCTTTTTGATGAACCTCAGTCTGCATTAAATTATTTAAAAAAACACTCTGTAGATATTGCATTTCTTGATATTGAGATGTATGATATGAGCGGATTAGAGTTTGCACTCTTAGCAAAAAATATTTTACCCAACATAAATATAATCTTTGTAACTGGTTACTCAGAATATGCAGTAGATGCTTTTTCGATACATGCTAGTGGTTATCTTCTTAAGCCTGTGACAGTAGAAAGAATAAAGAAAGAAATCGAAAATTTACGTACACCTATTGCTTTGAAACCGAAAAATCGTATCTTTATTCATACATTTGGTAATTTTGAAGTATTTGTAGATAAAAAACCATTAATCTTTTCTAGAGCAAAATCAAAAGAATTACTTGCTTATTTAGTGGATAGAAAAGGGGCGAGTGTAACTATTGCTGAAATAGCAGCAGTACTTTGGGAAGATAGAGAATATAATCGTTCTTTACAAAATCAAACACAAACAGTAATATCGAATATGATGAAAACTATGAAAGATGCAAATATCGAACATATAATAGTTAAAAAATGGAATAGTATCGCAGTAGATATTACAAAGTTTGATTGTGATTATTATAATATGCTTACATGGGATATGATGGCGGTGAATACATATTCTGGAGAATATATGACAAATTATAGTTGGGCAGAACTGACTACAGGAATGTTATATCAAAAAACTTTTAATCAATGTTATTGTGAAAGATAAATAATATATTTGAAAAAAATATAAATTTTTTTAGACTTTTAATTTTGATGATGTGCTTTAGATGTGCTTTGTCTATTATATTAATATATATTAATAATAAAACTAATATAATTCATTTATATTAGTAGAATGATTTTAGTATTTTAACAAATAATTTTGTATGAGATATTTGTATATTTCTGTTTTTTTATAAAAAGTAATAGATTAATATAAAAAATTTAAAGTTTTAAAAAGTTTAATACTTGAAATAATTATATTTAAAGAAGGTGAAAATACAATGAAGCCAAAGTGAGGGTTAAAGAGGGGACAGATTATGAAGAAAAATACACTTTTACATACAAATATTGTTGTTTGTATTATTATTACTCTTGGTTTTGTAGCTACTTCTGTAATTGGATATCAATCTAATACTAATATTTTTAAAAATGATATTGAGCATGTATCTACATTAGCTGCTGAAGGTATTTATTATCAGATAGATAAAATCCTTTCAGAGCCTATAAATGTGTCTCTTACCATGGCAAATGATAGTTTATTAAAAAACTTTTTAAATGGAGAGAAAGAACATTTAAATGATGAAGAGTTTATTCATAAACTACAAGATTACTTGAATGCATACAGGAATAAGTACTCATATGATTCTGTTTTTCTAGTATCGACCAAAACGAATAATTATTATCATTTTAATGGTCTTGATAGAAATCTTAGTGATAAGAATTCTGAGAATCAATGGTATTATGATTTCCTAAAGAATAATGAGGAATATTCATTAAATGTTGATAATGATGAAGCAAGTAATAATAGTATTACAGTGTTTGTAAACTGTAAGATAAAAGATAATGATGGTTCAACTATGGGAATTATAGGAGTTGGATTAAAGGTTAATTCATTACAAAAGTTGCTTAAAGAATATGATGATAAATTCGATGTTGTAGCACGTTTAATTGATGATAGAGGATTTGTACAATTAACATCAGATAAAACTGGTTATGAGCATATAAATTTTTTTGAAAATTCTAGTAGTGATTTATCTGATTCAAAAGAGTTAATACTAAATAATAAAAAAGAACAAAAGAGTTTTTGGAATTCATCTGAAAAATCAAAAAGTTATGTTGTATGTCAATATATATCTAGTTTAAAATGGCATCTTGTTTTAGAAAATGATTTGACTATAATGAGTAAGCAATTTCAAACACAATTTCTAAAAGGAATTGCAATTATAATTTTGATTATAATATTTGTACTTTTTACAATTACACGTGTGCTTAAGAAGTATAAGAACCAAATAATGAAGCTTAGTGTATCCCAAAAATTAGAATATCAAAAGTTGCTGAGTCAATCTACTGAAGAACTTTATGAAAATATTTTTGAGATTGATGTCACTAATAATAGAGCTGGTTGTGAAGATTTAAATAGATATTTTCATGATTTTGGGTTAGATATTAATACACCATATGATGAAGCACTACATACAATTGCTAAAGAACAAATAAAAGAAGAGTATGCACAGGGGTATTTAGATACATTCTTACCAGAAAATGTTCTTAAGTGTTATAATAGTGGAATTAATAATATTAGCTATGATTTTTTAATTAAGACAGACGAGGAAAATTATCACTGGATTAGAATTAATGCACGAATTTTCTTTTGGACATCAGATGAATCTGTTCGTATGATATCTTATCGTAAAAATATAGATGAAGAGAAAAATAGAGAATTGTTACTCCTTGAACGTTCTCAACGTGATTCTCTTACTGGTCTTTACAATAAGGGGGTAACAGAAGAATTTATTAGTTCATTTTTAGAAAATAAAAATAATCAAGATTCAGAACATGTTTTTCTAATATTTGATATTGATGATTTTAAAAATGTAAATGATAAGTATGGTCATGCATTTGGAGATTTTATTATAAGTGAGTTTGCATTGGAGTTGAAATCTCAATTTCGTGAGGATGATATTGTAGGGCGTATTGGTGGAGATGAGTTTGTGGTATTAATAAAAAACTTTAACACCAATAACTATGTACTTGTAGATAAATTAGAGCGTTTTTGTTCTAAAATTAACCAAAAAAGATTTGCTGGACATATGGAGTTTTCTATTACATGTAGTATTGGGGTAGCGATGTATCCTGAACATGGTTATGTATATTCTGAGTTATATGAAAAAGCAGACCAAGCACTTTATTATGCAAAAAGTCATGGAAAAAATTCTTATCATGTATTTTCAGATGATTCTGCTGATAGCATGTCATTTCACATAGACCCTAGAGATATAAAGGTATTATTAGAAATGGCTACTGATGGTGTTGTCAAATTTGCTTGCATGGAGAATTTGAAATTACTTTATTTTAATCAAAAAATGCTTGAATTCACTGGATATTCTGCACAATCTGTTTCATCTGAAGATTTTGATGTTCTTTCACCAGTATTACAAGATGACTTGCAAATAGTAACTGATACATTGGAAAAAGCAATTTCTAAAAGAGAAACTTTTGAAGTAGTTTTCCGCTTCTGCCATACAGATGGTCATGTTTTTCCTGTAAGAATGCAAGGTAAGTTTGTAAACGAATTATATCAAAATCGTTATCCTGTTTTTTATGCGATTTATACAGATATATCAAATCTTAATATTATATCAGAAGATAAAAATTAAACATTATAGTAAAATAAAAAATTAATATAATAGTATCAACATGTAAAGATTATAAATAAAACCTGCTAATAAAAATAGATAGTTTTTTGGCAGGTTTTTAAATTTTTTAATAATAAATTTTTATGTTTTTAGACGATAAAGTTTGGCATTTTAAAGATATTACTTATCATTTTAAAAATTAATTATTTACATAAAACATTTTATAAGAATAAATATCTATACTTATTGCAACTTTTCTTCAAAAGTTTTGTATTTATTTGTATTTATTTTGAATTTATTTACTAAATTTGCCTATAAAAAGTATATATAAAAATATAGTTCAAAATGGTATAATTAAGTATAACAGAAGGAGGTAATGTAAGTGAGCCAATACATAAATATAAACTCTCAGTTAGACGCCCTAAAATTGAAAGAATTCGAGAAATTATTTTACGGAGATATCAATGAGGACGTTAAAGTAGTGCCAAAAGTTACTCCTTTTAAAGGAATAAATACTGATTTGTTGTATGTCAAAAATGGAAAAATTTTATTTATAAAATTTATGGATACAACAGAAGATATATTTTTTATTTTGGAAGAAGAGTTACTTGAAGTTATGAATGAGGAATATGAGCTTTTGAAACTAAAAATGGGACAAAAGAATAGAAATATAAGCTATAATTACGTTTACATTATGCCATATGTTGAAGTAGAAGAAGCATATGAGTTTGGAGAATTTGTTAATAATAATATAATAGATAAAAATAAGCTTCAAGATATAATGAATAAAGGTTCACTAGATGAATTTCTTAGTGAAAAAAACGATGAAATAAATTTAAATTTATTTTTATTAGATATATGCTCAGAGTACTATATAATAAATGATAAACTTCATTTAAATGAAAAATTTAAAAAGATTTCTTTCTATAATGATGACTATAAGTATACAGCAACTATGATGGAAGAAGTTCAAATTAAAGATGCTGTTTCTATTAAATATGGAAATACACTTATTGAAGGTGGTTCTGGTATAGGAAAGACAGCAATTATGCTTTCAAGAGCTATAAAGCTAGCAAAAGTATATCCACATCATAAATTAATCATATTTACACATACAAAGCAATTATGCAATGAGCTTCGAGAGAGGATAGAGCTATTGTATAAAGATAATAATAATTTAGAAGTCCATACATTTAGTTCTTTTATATTTAAACTCGCTAAAAAATACAACTTAATTGTAGACTACAATATGTTAAAAAATGATTATGAAAAAACTTTTAATAATCTAGTAAAACAAGCACAGAACATTATAAAAAATAAAAATATGTTTAAAGCCATTTTTGTTGATGAAGCAGAAAGTTTTTTAGATTATGAGATAGATTTTATAAGAGAGTTTTTATATAAAACCAAATTTATATTTAATGTGTGTTCTTGTAATTCTTTGAATATCTCTAATAGATTAAATATATTTAAAACGTTATATAGCAATATAGAGTTTGATGATAAGCTTATCTTAAGCAGAAATTATAGACAAGCTAAAGAGATTGTAGATTTTGCAAATAAATTTTCAAATAATTCTAACTCATATATTAATGAATTAAGACCAAATACAAAGTTTAATACTTTTTTTAATACCGAAGCACTTAGAAGTGGTAATAAATCTGTTGATATAATAAAGGTAAGTGACCTTGATGACCAGATAAGTTCTGTAATATGGGAAATTGAATACCTGATAAGTAAAAAGGGGCTTGATTATTCTGAAGTTGCTATTGTATATCCTTACAATAAGAAAAAGTTAAAAAGTGGAAAAACTATTTATTTTCAATACATGCTAAAAAAAGCTTTAGAAGAAGCAAAAATTCCTTATATATGTGCAGAAGACAATCTGACAAATATAAGTAAGAAGGTAGGAACTACAATAGCAAATATATATTCTATAAAGAATTTGGAATACAAAGCAGTGATAATATGTGAGCTAGAAATGTTATACAATCAAACTATAAATGATACAGAGCAAGATTACCAAGTAAATGACTTTGTGGGAGATTTAAATAAGGTTTATTTGGCTATGAGTAGAGCAACTGATTATTTAAGTATAGTAACAACTTTTAATGAGGATGCAAGTGATATAATAAGAATTATCACAGAATCAAAAGAGAACTAGAAAAAACTTCTATAAGTAAATTAAAAGAGACTGAGATGTGTAAAATAAATTTTACCAATTCAGTCTCTTATTTTCTTAATCCACTTTTCCAATATTATTAAGAGGTAAAAGTCTTACCATAACCTTACCAAGAATTTCATCCTCATCAACCATACCTACATCAGGAAATCTACTATCATTACTGTTTTCTCTATTATCTCCCATCGTAAATAGTTTACCTTTTGGAACAACTGTATCTATATCTCCAGAAGTGTAATTATTGTGTATATATGGTTCATTTAATAACTTTCCATTTACATATACTTTGGAATCTGATATTTTTATACTGTCACCTTCAGTAGCTATAACTCTTTTTATTAAGTCTTTTTTCTTTCCTGTATCGCCATCAACTAAATTGGTTTTAAAAACGACAATATCGCCTTTCTCAGGTTTACCAACTCTGTATGATATTCTATTTAAAATTAGATAGTCTTTATCGTCTAAAGTAGGATACATCGATTCTCCACTGACAATAGAAGGTCTTATAAATTGTAGGATTACAAATGCAAGTACAATAGCCATAGCTATTGACTTAGCCCAATCAAATATTTCTTTTTTAACACTCATAATTTTTCTCCTTATCATTTGTTATTAAATTAGAATACATTAGAATAGAAAGAAATAAGCAAGAACAATTATACCCAAGACTATTCTATAATAACCAAAGACTTTGAAGTCATGTTTTTTGATATAGTCCATAAAGAATTTAATAACTACAATTGAAACAATAAATGCTACTATAGAACCAACACCTAAAATAAGCCATTCAAATCCACTAAATCCAAATCCAGCTTTTAAAAGCTTTAATGCACTAGCTCCAAGCATTGTAGGGATAGCCAAGAAGAATGAAAATTCTGCAGCTACATATCTAGAAGCACCAAGTAACACTGCACCTATTATAGTTGAACCAGACCTAGATGTACCTGGTATAAGAGCTAAACATTGGAATAATCCTATACAAAGAGCTAACTTATATGTAACTTGAGAAAAATCCTTATACTTAGGTCTTTTATTTCTCTTTTCAAGTCCTATCATTATTATACCATATACAATAAGAGCAATAGCAACTACTGTTGAATTGAAGAATAATCTATCTATATCATCTTCAAAAAGTATTCCAATAACTCCAGATGGTATAACTGCAATTATAACTTTAAGCCATAAGCGAACTGTTTCTTTTTTTTGTTTAATATTCTTTGAGCTATCAAAAGGATTTAACTTTTTAAAGAATATAACAAGTACTGCTAATATTGAACCAAATTGAATTACAACCAAAAATGTACTTATAAATGTATCTGAAAAATTCAATTTTATAAACTCATCAACTAATATCATATGCCCTGTACTACTTACTGGTAGCCATTCTGTGATTCCTTGAACTATTCCTAAAATGACTGCCTTAAAAACTTCAAGCAAACTAAATGTTTCCAAACCAAAATACCTCCAATACAAATTTATAGTAGCATATTTTATTCATATATTAACAAAAAAATGCCACCTTTTACTAACTTATAATACCATAGTACTGTGTAGTGCACAATGGAAGATTGATATTTTCATAAAACCTTCATAATTTGACAAAGTAAAGTTAGAGCTTATCTATTGAATAAGGGGTATATTTGAAGGGGAAATATATGGTATAGTAAAAGTATAACGATTTTATTTTATGAGAAGGAAAGGAGTTATTATGTATAGTACAAAAATACTAGATGATTATGAGTACGAAACCTTTAATGTTTTTTCTACAAAATTAAACCCAAATACAAAACACGATTATTTATCAAAGGTTATACTGTTTAAAGAGTTCTTAAAAGGGAAAGAATTGATTTATGCGACAAAAGAAGATTGTAAAAATTTTGTAGACTATATACAGACCAAATATGCAAAATCAACTTGTGAAAAGATATATAGTTATTTACATAGTTTTTATAACTTCTTAAAGAAAGAAGGATACATAGATATAAATCCATTTAGGTATGTAGAGAAACCAACAGTAACAAGAATAAAAACAAAAGATGATGTCCTAAGTATACAAGAAATAAATAAACTTATAGGTATTTTACCAAAATTAAATATAAGAGATAGAGTAATAATAGTCTGTCTAGTTACTACTGGGTGTTTATTAAATGAATTGGTTAACTTGAAGTGGAAAGACCTTATGGTAGATGAAAACGATAACTCGTACGTGAGACTGGGAAAAGGAAGAAAAGAGAGGGTAGTTAAGTTGCATCCGTACTTCTTTAAACTATTAGAAGATTATAGGAATTATTCTGGGCTTCCTGAGGTAATAATACCTAATGATGACTTTATTTTTACTACTCAAAAAAGTAATTCTATAACAGATAGAAATGTCAGACTTATAGTCAAAAAAGCTTTAGATTTAGCAGGGCTTTCTCAATATTCAGCAAGAGACTTTAGACATTCATTTGCAGCAATAAGTTTAAGACTTGGAGCAGATGAAAGTGATGTAAAAAATCAACTTGGTTGGAGTGACAAATACTATGCAATTAGATATAAATATGTATTAAATTTTGTCGATAGCGAAATAGTGGATTATCTTATTGAAAAAGATAATTTAGATATAAATAAAAAATAGTAATAAATAAAAAATACTATATATAAATGTGAACAAAAAATAAAAAAGCCTTGTTATAGTTCGTAAAATTATATATAATTATTTATGTACTAATTTGTACACACTAATCACATGACAAAAGATTTAAGGAAGGTGCTAAATAATGATAGATAATAAATATACTACGTACTCAAATCCACTTACAGATAGATACTGCAGCAAAGATATGAGCTATATATTTTCTCCACAATTTAAATTTTCTACATGGAGAAGACTATGGGTTGCTCTTGCAGAAGGTGAACATGAGTTAGGAATAAATATAACTGAAGAACAATTAGATGAGCTAAGAGCTAATATAGATAATATAAATTTTGACGAAGCTAGAAAAATAGAGAAAGAAGTAAGACATGATGTAATGTCTCATGTAAAAGCATATGGTTTACAGTGTGAAAAAGCCAAAGGAATAATACATTTAGGGGCAACATCTGCATATGTTGGAGATAATACAGATGTTATACAAATGAATGAAGCGTTAAAACTTCTAAGAGTAAAGCTTGTAAACTTAATAAATAATTTAAACGAATTTGCACTTAAGTATAAGGATATGCCAGCTCTTGGGTTTACACATTTTCAAGCAGCACAACTTACAACAGTAGGTAAAAGAGCTTGTTTATGGGCTCAAGATTTAATACTTGATTTGGAAGATTTGAATTACAGAATAGATAATATGAAATTAAGAGGAGTTAAAGGAACTACTGGTACTCAAGCAAGTTTTTTAAGCTTATTTGAGGGAGACCATGAAAAAGTGAAAGAGTTAGATAAAAAAATCTGCAAAAAGATGGGATATAATTCTTCTTATGCAGTAAGTGGACAAACATATACTAGAAAATTAGACTATCAAGTGATAAGTATACTATCAGGGATAGCTCAAAGTATGCATAAAATGACTAATGATATAAGACTTTTACAAAGTTTAAAAGAATTAGAAGAGCCATTTGAAAAGAATCAAATAGGTTCATCAGCAATGGCTTATAAGAGAAATCCAATGAGAAGTGAGAGAATAGCATCTTTATCTAAGTATATAATCTCTGAATCTTTAAGCCCTGCAATGGTACAAGCTACTCAATGGTTAGAGAGAACATTAGATGATTCAGCTAATAAGAGATTAGCTATACCTCAAGCTTTTATGGCAGCAGATGCAATACTTGAAATAGGCATAAATGTAACTGATGGTTTAGTAGTATACGAGAATATGATAAATAAACGTGTAAATGAGGAACTTCCTTTTATGGCTACAGAAACAATACTTATGGAAGCTGTAAAAAGAGGTGGAGATAGACAAGAGTTACATGAGATAATAAGAGAATACTCTATGAAAGCTGCATATAGAGTTAAACATGAAGGTAAGGATAATAATCTAATTGAGCTTATAATGAATGATGATTCATTTAAAATGAGCAAAGAAGAAATATTATCTATAATGGACCCAAAAAACTTTATAGGTAGAGCACCAGAACAAGTTGTGGAGTTTGCAAATGAAGTTGTAGAACCAGCTATAAAAGATTATAAAGAAGATTTAGGAAAAGTAGATGTGGATTTAAGAGTATAGAAGTATACAGATAATCAAAAATGGCTATCTTATTTATAAATAAGATAGCCATTTTAATGGGCTAGCGTCTGCTCTTCATCGCTATGAAGAGTTCTTCCTTATTTACTATACCATGAATTAAAAAAAATAGCTATATAAATAGTGTTTAATAAGAATAATATAAATAAAATTAAATAAAATAATAAGATTGCTAATTAAATTTAAACATTCAGTAAAAACTATTGTGCTTGCAATATTTTTAATGTAAACTGAAATAAAGTTATTTAGATAATTTAATAAATTTAAAAACAACCGAGGTGATTGTATGAACTACGTAGTAAAAGATACCATAAGTTTTCTAGTAAAAACATTTCCTAAGATTTATTCTAGCCTATACTTAGAGGACCTAAAAAAATTTGCACCAGACTATAATGTAAATAAAACACAATTAAGAGCATTAGTATTTATAAAAAATTATGGAGTAATAAGTATGACTGATTTATGCTCTAAATTAAATATAGAAAAAGGCAGTTTAACTAGTATGGTTGATGATTTAACTGAAAAGAAATATGTAACAAGAGAAAGAGACTTAGTTGATAGAAGAAAGTATTTAATTGATATTACTGAAGAAGGGGGCAATATAGCTTCTGATTTTATGGATAAATTAAGTGATGGTCTAGGAGAAAAGCTTTCTAAATTGACTGAAGAAGATAGAAGAAAGTATTTAGAGGCAATAAATACTCTTCAATATATATTAAATAAAGAAGAATTTAAATAGAAAAAATATCCCCTCTTCAAATAACATCTGAAAAGGGGATATTTTTATATCATTAAATTTATATAAATTAATATTTCAAGAATTTATTTGTGTAAAGCTACATATTGCTCTAGACCTTCTTTTAATAATGTAGCAGCTCTATGAAGGTCAGTTTCATTTAGGATGTAAGCCAATCTTATTTCGTCACGTCCTAAACCTGGAGTAGCATAGAATCCTTCAGCAGGGCAAACCATAACTGTTTCATTGTTTTTGTTGAATTCTTTTAACATCCAGATTGTGAAATCTTCTGCATTTTCAACTGGTAATTTAGCAACTATATAGAAAGCACCAGTTGGTTTCTTACATATAACGCCATCAACTTTCATTAATTCATTGTATAATACATCTCTTCTTTTTTTGTATTCTTCATTAACTTCTTTGAAATAAGAAACTGGAGTTTTGTATAATTCAACAGCTCCTATTTGCTCTAATGTAGGAACACAAAGTCTTCCTTGACATAATTTAAGTATTTGAGCGATAAGACCTTTATTTTTACAAGCGATAGAACCAATTCTAGCACCACAAGCACTGTATCTTTTAGAAACACTGTCTATTATGATAACTCTATCTTGTACACCTTCTAAGTTACCACAGCTTGTGTACTCAAGTCCATCATAAACAAATTCTCTATAAACTTCATCTGCTATTATCCATAAATCTTTTTCTTTAGCTATTTCAGCTAGGATATTAAGTTCTTCTTTTGTATAGATTGCACCAGTTGGATTTCCTGGATTAGAAAGAATTATAGCTTTAGTTTTATCATCCACCTTAGACATTATTTCTTCTTTAGATGGAAGGTGGAAACCGTTTTCTGCTTTTGTTGTAACAGCATTAACTTCTACATTTACACATTGGCCAAATCCATTGTAGTTAGTGTAGAATGGTTCTGGAACTAATAGATTATCCCCTGGGTCACAAACTGCCATCATAGTGAAAAGTAAAGCTTCACTACCACCATTAGTTACTAGTAATTCATCTTTTTCAAAATGCATATCATAAGTTTTATAATAGTTTTGAAGTGCCTCTAATAATTCTGGAATACCTTCTGATGTAGCATATTCTAAGACTTCACTATCAAAGTTTTTAACAGCATCAAAAAACCCTTTAGGAGTTTTTATATCTGGTTGTCCTATGTTTAAGTGATATACTTTGATTCCTCTATCTTTTGCTGCTTGTGCAAATGGAACAAGTTTTCTGATTGGAGAGGCCTGCATTGCACTAACTCTGTTTGAATAATTCATTTTAATACCCCCTATTTAATTTAAATACGTATATTGTATTATGTAAATTGTATGTTTGAATACAAGACATCTTTACAAGATAATAATAACATACTTATAGGTAAAAATCATCAAAAAAAATTAATATAGCTCTAAAATAAACTTTTAACAAATTACAGTGAAATACCTGTGTCCATGCCAATAAATTATATATCAGTAAATTAATTTATGATAAGATAATGTTTTGGTGTATAGATAGTAATTTTTTGTTATAATCCTCTATTTATAGATAAAAATATATAAGGGTAAATACGCAAATTTATAAAAAATATTATAAATTTATTTAACAGATACGATAAATATCATATAATTATATTAAAGGCTATTAACTAAGAGGTGTTAATTATGAAAGAATTAAGAATAGATCCAATTACTAATGATGTTGTTATATTTGCTACTGATAGATTGAAAAGACCTTTGGATACAGCAGATATACCAAATGAAGATGAAGAGATTAAGGAATATGAAGAAGGATGCCCATTTTGTAAGGGAAATGAGGCTTATGCAACTGATACACTATTTGAAATAGAGGGTGAAGAAGGATGGCTTGTGAAGTCTATTTATAATAAATTTCCTATAATTGATGATATGGCAAGAGATGTATATGGTATTCATGAAGTGATGATAGAGAGCGATAAACATAATAGTAATTTTTATAACATGAATCAAAAAGAATTTGAAGATGTTTTTTTTATGTATAGAGACAGATTTAAAGAAATGTCGAAAAATGACAAAGTAGAGTATGTTAGTATCTTTAAAAACTTCTTGAGAAAAGCTGGGGCATCTTTAATGCATCCACATGCTCAGATACTGTCTATGTCTTTTATTCCTCCTGAAATTACTAATGAATTATTAGTTTCAAAAGAGTATTATGATAGTAATCATAGCTCTTTGTATGATGATTTAATAGAAAATGAAATAAATTTAAATACAAGAGTTGTTTATAATGGAGAAGCTTTTATAGTGCTTGTTCCATATGCAACTAAATATAGTGGAGAAGTAAGAGTAATATTTAAAGATAAAATAAAATTTGATGAGTTAAATGATAATAATGTAAAAGAACTTTCCATGATATTTGAGAAGTTATTTAAGAAACTGTACAATGTCAATGGATATATGCCATTTAACTTATGTATTCACACTCATCCAACAAATATTGAAACAAAATCATATTTTAATGTTCATATGCATATAATCCCAAGAAAATATAATTTTGGAGGATTCGAGCTTGGAACAAATATGTATGTTTCCTCAATAATCCCTGAAGAGTTAACAAAAAAATTAAAAATTGATTAAAATATATATTTTTAAGGTATTAAGTAAATAGTAATTTTTAGATAAAATTATAGTGTCATGTTGTTAAAATAAAAACAAATGAAAAAATTAAACGAAATTTACTGTTTAGATGAGGAGTATAATATGAAATTTATATCATGGAATGTTAATGGAATAAGAGCTTGTGTTGGGAAAGGATTTTTAGACTTTTTCAAAGAGGTTGATGCAGATATATTTTGCTTACAAGAAACTAAATTACAAGAAGGACAAATAGAGTTAGATTTACCAGGATATTTTCAATACTGGAATTATGCTGAGAGAAAAGGTTATTCAGGTACTGCTATATTTACAAAAAAAGAGCCTTTAAAAGTAATGTATGGAATAAATATAGAAGAACATGATAAGGAAGGTAGAGTCATAACTCTAGAATTTGAAGATTTTTATTTTGTCACTGTATATACACCAAATTCTCAATCTGAGTTGAAGAGATTAGAATATAGAACTAGATGGGAAGATGATTTTATAGACTATTTAGTTAAATTAGATAATCAGAAGCCTGTAATTGTATGTGGGGATATGAATGTTGCACATACAGAGATAGATTTAAAAAATCCTAAAAATAATATGAAAAATGCAGGCTTTACTAAGGAAGAAAGAGAAAAATTTTCTAAACTATTAGATAGTGGGTTCATAGATACATATAGATACTTTAATCCTGATAAAGAAGGTGTCTATAGTTGGTGGTCATATAGATTTAATGCAAGAAAAAATAATGCAGGATGGAGAATAGATTATTTTTGTGCATCTAAGAAATTAGAAGATAGATTGATAGGTGCAAACATTCACACTGAAGTACTAGGTTCAGACCATTGTCCAGTTGAATTAGAGATAAAATAAAGATTAATAAGGATAAAAATTGGGCTGTAGATATACATTTAAAGATGATTATGTTTTAATCTACATGCCTATTTTTAACCTAAGTAAATTCTATTTGTTTTTTCTTTGAGTAGCATTTTCTAATGCAAATTGATTTGTTTTTCCCATGTTATAAGCTAAGTTAATAATTCTTTTCTCATCTTTACTCAATTCACGATTTAAAATCTTCTTAAATTCATCAAATAACTTATCATAATCAACTTTCTTTTTATTAGAATATTTTATAGTTTTAGGTCTAATGCTTGTATACACATATATATCTGGCACTATACTTGGATTGTATATATTAATAAAGACCTTAGCAGTATAGTATGCATCGTTTAAAGCGTTGTGATAAGACATTTTTTCATCGAGTTGCAATAAGGAAATAGCATTTTGTAATCCAATACTTTTCCCTGCTGGGTTATTGAAATATTTAGATGCATGCTGTTGAATATTAATATAAGACTTAGGTAAGGTATTTGATGCTAGCTTATGGTAATTAATGTTCCTGTACAATTCCTTTAAATCTCCAGCTCCCCATACACATAATATAGGGTCTTGTGATGATATAAATTTTATGAACTTGTTGTAAACTTCAGGAAAAGTAGGTGAACCATTAAAATCAGAATCTTTAATATTAGTCATGCGACTAATAAAAGGGTGTATTTCTTTGTATATTGTAGGCTTCACATAGCTATTAAATGTATCTATTATATTGAATTTAGAATCCAATTTAATTGCTCCTATTTGTATGATTTCAAAAGGACACTTTTCATTGGATACAGTCTTGTTAAATTTTTTATCAAATCCTTGATTAAATTCCAAATCGAAAATTATGTATTCCATAAAGTTTATCTCCTAAATTTTTTTATTATTGCTACTATAGATTATATTATAAGTCAAATTAAATTTTTAAACAAAAATACTTTTATTTTAGTATACCCCATATTTATAAAAATGTTAAACTATTGTATGTAGAATATTTTTTCCAATAAAAAATATTGCGAACTTTTTGTACTTGATATATAATAATATAAATAAAAACACGAATGAAATACGAATATTTTGCAAGAAAAATTCATAAATGTAAGTTAAAATGAATTTTATCTTGTATTTAACAAAATAAAATTTACATAAAAATTATGGGAGAGTGAAAAAATGGATAGTCTATTATATGTAATAGAGAAAGATAAGCATACTAATGAAGAAATAAGAGAAATCCTAAAAAACAATAAAAATATAAGATTTGTTTCCTTAATGGGTGTTGACTTAGGGGGAAATGCAACAGATGAAAAGATTCCTGTAGAAATATTTTTAGAAGATATAGATAAATTTTTAGAATCAGCTATACAGACTGATGGTTCGAGTGTTGAGCTTTATAACATAGCGACATTAAATAATGCAAAAGTTGATTTAATGCCAGATAAAAGTTGTCATTGGTATGTAGATTACAATATGGAATATATAGACGAAGAAGTAGGTTTACCTGTTGGAACATTAAAGATACCTGCATTTTTAATACATGATAACAAAAAAGTATGTTCAAGAGGAGTGCTTCAAAAAGCAGACAAGTATTTCAAAAAATCTATGTTTGAGATATTTAGAGAATACCCACATGTATTAAATAACATAGGAATAGATTCAGTAGATGATATAGAAGAAATAATGTTAACAGCAGCTACAGAACTTGAGTTTTGGGTTAATACTCCTGAAGATAAAGCTGACTTAGAGAAATTATATGTATCACAAAGCCTAAAAGAGCAATACTGGAAAAGAACTCATGGTATTATAAGAACTTGTTTAGAGCAAAGTTTGATAATACTTCAAAAACTAGGTGTAAGCCCTGAAATGGCTCATAAAGAGGTTGGAGGGATACAAAGTTCTATTAGTATAGATGGAAGAACAAATCATGCTATGGAGCAACTAGAGGTTTCTTGGAAGTTTTCTACACCATTACAAGCAGCAGATAATGAATTATTAGTAAGAGACGTTATAGAAGATGTATTTACATCACATGGACTAGAAGTTACGTTTAAAGCAAAACCAATTCATGGAGTTGCAGGAAGTGGTGGACATACACATGTAGGAGTAAGTGCAAGACTAAAAGATGGAAGTATCAGAAATCTATTTGCCCCAAAAGATTTAAAAGAAGATTATCTAAGTGAATTAGGATATGGGGCCCTTATGGGACTTCTTTACAATTATGAAGTATTAAATCCAATTGTAACAGCTTCTAATGATGGATTTAATAGATTAGTTCCTGGATTTGAGGCACCTGTATGTATAGTTACATCTTTAGGTCATAGTTATGAGATTCCATCAAGAAATAGGTCAGTACTTGTTGGATTAATAAGAGACATGAAAAATCCAAAGACTGTAAGATTTGAATTAAGATCACCAAGTCCTTTATCTAATACATATCTAGTAATATCAGGGTGTTATCAGACAATGTTAGATGGTATAAAAGCAGCAGCCAAGAGTGGTCTTAGTACAAAAGAACTTGAAAAAGAATTGTCTAAAAATGTAGGTGAAGAAGGATTCTATTTAGAAAAAGATAGAGCATATAGAGATGAAAATGATGTATTTGAGCATTATAGCTTAGAAGAAAGAAATGCAAGATTTGGAACTCCTCCAGCTACAGTGTATGAAAATATGAAAAATTTAGAAATATATGCTTCAAAATTAAAATCTTTAAAACAAGGTGATGTATTTACTGATAGTATAATAGAATCATTTAAGGTTGGAGCAATAGATAAGTGGCAAAAAAAATTAAAAACTAGAATAATAGAGGCTGGAATACAAAAGATAAGAAGTATTGTCAAAATACACACAAAAGAAAATATGGATGCACTTGATGAAGTGGTTTGGAATTCAATATCAGATTTGAAGTTCAACATTATGAAGGACACTTTAACTAGAGAATCTCTATTTACTAGAGTAAGAGAAGCTGTAGAAAATAAAGATTATCAGACTGCTTCAGATTTACAAATAGAATTAAAAAGAAGTATGGAAGAAATACAACAACTGTATATGCAATACAAGAAAAATATATACTAAGATAAATTAGTAACTTGATTCTAATATTATAAAGGCAATCAAGTATGCTTAGGTCATTTTGAGTAAAATCTCAAATATGAAAGCATACTTGATTGCCTTTGGTTTTATTATTTTAAGTTTTATAATAACATACTAATTGTAATGAGTATCTATTAATTCTGAGATATAATCAGCAATTTCATCTGGGTGAATGACTGTTTTAAACTCTTCTAAATTTTTCTTCATAAAGTTTATTATAGAATCAAATTCATTTGATACTAATTTATAAAATATATTCTTAAGGTCTAAGTCATCACTATAAATCATCCCAAGTCCTTTATCTATTATAAACTTAGCATTTTCAATCTCTTGTCCTACCTTTGGCATTTTTACAAGCACTGGAGTTTGTGACTGGATAGCTTCAAATATAGTTGCTCCTCCAGGTTTAGTTAACATTAAGTCACATTCTCTTATTAGATTATACATATCATTTACAAATCCAAGTACTTTTATATTTTTTAAAGGTTTTTTATAAGTTAATGTGTCATATAATTTTTTGTTTTTGCCTGTAACTATTGTAATTTCTATAGAATCAATATGTTCTTCAATAAATTCGTCTATCCAATGCATAAAATCCTCATCTATATCGAACAGACCTCGTCCTCCTCCAAGAAGTAGTAATCTGTATTTATCATGACGGAGTTCTTTACTTTCAATTTGGAATCTCTTATCTACAGGAACACCAGTAACCTTTATAGAGTCTGGATTTATCCCCTTTTGAAAAAATCTATTTTTTATTTCAGGAGATGGAACAAAATACAAATCTGTATGCTCAAAAACCCACTCCATACTATCTACAACGTCTGTTATAACTGTAAGTGTTGGTATATTTATATCAGGATTTTTTATCTTAAAATTATTTACACAAGCAGCTGCTAGTGGAAATGTAGAGATAATTAAATCTGGATTTATATCAGAAATATACTCAGAAAGTTTAGGTGTATATAATTTATGAGAGAAATCATGTCTTGAATCAAACGATTTCTTAAAATAATAATAGTAATTATATAATCCTGGAGTATATTTTGTATTGTTCTCATAAAGTTTTACCATAGGCTTATTCATCATAGGTATACTTGCATTTATAAAATTTTGTATAACAACATTGTAGTTACTATATTTTTCAATAATGCATTCTTTTACCGCTTTTGCAGCACTTATATGGCCAGCACCAAATTGAGCAGTTAAGATTAATATTGTTTTATCTTCTTTCGTTTTAGCCAATTTATCACCACTTTCATAAAATATATCTGATTAGAGTATTATACATTTATAGAAGAATTTAATCAACAATAATATTTAAAAATAACTATTGTGTAAGACATAGTACTGTGTTATTATGAAAATATAAGAAGTTTTAACATAGTACCTTGTAAAACACAATACTGTGTATTTAAAGAAAGGATGGAGTATATGAACACACAATTTAGAAAGGGTGTTTTAGAAATTTGTGTACTTGCACTAATATCTAAAAAGGATATGTATGGATATGAAATAGTACATAATATCTCTAAAGTAATAGATGTAAATGAAGGAACAATATATCCTATTCTAAGAAGACTTACAAAAGATTTGTATTTCGAAACATATATACTAGAATCTAATGAAGGTCCTGCTAGAAAATACTATAGAATAACTTCACTAGGAAAAGAAAATTTATCCAATCTAATGGAAGAGTGGAGAGAATTTGTAAAAGCTGTTGAGATTTTAATAAGTGAAGATGAGGGAGGTAATGAACTTGAATAAAACTGAGTTTCTTGAAATTTTAAAGGATTATCTAAAAAAAGATTTTTCTGAGAGCGAAGTTAATGATATATTGAGAGATTATGAAGAGTATTTTGTAGATGGTCTTATAGAAGGAAAGAGTGATATGGAGATAATAGCATCACTTGGTTCACCAAAATCTATAGCAAGAGAACTTATCTTACAGACTAAAGAAAAAGATACTGAAGAAGAAAAAATAATAAATACAGATGTTTTAAACGATAAATTTAGTAAATTTAAGTCAGATATGAAAAAGGGTTATTCTATCTTAAAAGATGAGGCTAAAGAAAAATACAACAAATCAAAGGAAAATATAAATGATAAGCTTACACCAAGCATAGAAGAAGGTGTTGGAGGTTTATCTAGGCAAGTTATAAAGGTATTATTAGTAGTATTATCTTTATTCTTAATTATTCCAGCATTTGCATTCGTATGTGCAATTATATCTGTCGCTATTGGATTAATATGTACATTGATTGCTTTTGTTATATCAATTCCATTTGTGATTAAGTTTATAACAATGGTTCCAGATATTACGATGTTTTGTATATTTGCGATTATAGCATTTGTAGGACTTGAAATACTTGCATGGCAAATTTTACTGTTTGTTATAAAATTAGGGAAACAGTTGCTAGGTAGCTATATAAATTGGATAAAGAGAAAAAATATTTATATAAATGCAAATGAAAAAATGGAAAAAAGAAATAAAGATATTTTAAGAGATGAAGACTTGAATAAAGATATTAATGAAGATTTATATAGTAATGACTATTATAATACAAAAGAAGAAAGTATTAAAAAAACTGATGATTATGATGATAGTATAAACTTTGAGGCAATGTATAAGGATTTTGAAGATTTAGATGATAAGAAAGGAGAAGATAAACATGAATAAGAAACTTGCCATATTTGCTGCAATATTATTGGTAATAGGCATAATTGGAACGACATGGTCAGGTATTTTAGTTATGCCAAGCTTAATAAACTTTGGGCTAGAAAAGGAAGCTGAATTTAAAAAAGAAAATAAACTTTATCAAGAAAAAGTAAATATTGACAAGTTAGATGTATCTGTTGACAATATAAATATTACGATAAAGAAACATGCAAGTGAAGATGTGCGTGTAACAACAAAAGGAAATAATGAGTTTTACAAGTATAATGTTACTTTAAAAGATAAAACTTTAGTGGTAAAAGGTGAAAGAAAATATGAAAATCAGCTTAAAAGGATTAAAAATTTCGACCAATTACTAAATACATCTATAGATAATATGTTTTCACATGATTATAGAGAACTTGTAATATATGTACCAAATAATGTAGACGTAAATGTATCAAGTGTAAGTTCATATTTATTGGTATATGATAATGTAGCTTCAAATAATATAACATATAAGACTTCTTATGGAAGCTTTGGAAGAGTTATAACAGAAAATAATGTAAATAAATTAGAGACTTTGAATTTAATATCTAATAGTAATATTGACTTATCAACAAAGTCAATTTTAGGTGTTAAAAATGTAAATATAGAATCAGAATCATTAGATATATCTTCAGAATATGAAGATGTGTTTATAAATAATGTAGAAGATTATATACCTGAAAATGTAAATATAAATGAAAAAGTAAGTAGAAATTCACATTATGATAATGAATTTAATTTAGATTCTAATTTGCCAATTGCTAAGCATCTGAATATAGAAGTTCCAAATTCTAAGGTAAGTCTTAATTTACCAGTAGATAAGTATAAATTTAATTGTGATATAAAGGCAAAAGAAGTAATAGAAGAATTTAATAATGATGAAGAGTATAGTAGCGATGAAGAATATAGTAATGATTCGTCTGACTATGAACATAGTAATAAGTATAAAAATATTAGAGAAATAAAAGGGCTTTTGAATAAAAATATGTCGAATTTAGAACAAGAATATACTATAAAAATAAATTCAAATCGATTAGAACTGTAAATAATTTACTACAATAATTGATAAATTGGCTTAAAAGTATAAAAATATAATCTATACTATGGTATAATAAGTATCGAAAGAGAATTAGGAGAGGGATACTTATGAATAAAATAGCAGTAAGTTTTTTAATAATTGCTACTACTTTATCGAGTACAGCATGTATGGATTATAGCATCAGCACAGTTGAATTGGTTGATTCTAATGAGTCAGCAGTTGTAAAGAAGGATGAGAGTGTCGAAGAAGAAGCAACTAGTAAAATAATTAATCCTAAGACTACTACTAAAATACCCATAGAGATAATTTCAAAAGATGATAAAATAGTAAAATACTTACAAATTGATGTAGAAAGTACACTTAAAGATAAGTTACAATTAATCTTAGATACATTATCAAATGAATATTTTAATGGTTTAGATATGGAAGTAGAAGTTAAGGAAAAAGACAGACTCGTTAGAATAAGTTTAATAGAACCAGATAAAAAAAGTAGGGTTTCTTGGAAAGACGATTATTTAAATGAACAAAATATAAAATATACTATAAACAATATTATCAAAAATGTCATCCAAGAAGATGATGATAGTATCTGGATTGAAGAAGTAGAAATATACTATAATGGAAAATTAATAGAGTTAATATAAAAAATGATGTGTTTAAAAAACACATCATTTTTTTATTAATTTTTAATCCTTATAAAATCCTTATATTTATGATTTAGAATGATTCTTGTAAACAAGTTCGATAAAAGAAAGGATGAAAATTATGAGTAATTATATTTTAGAGTTAAGGGGAGTTACTAAAAAGTTTAAGAATGAGGTTGCAGTTGATAATATTTCAATAAAAATTAGACCTAATTCTATTTACGGATTATTAGGGCCAAATGGAGCTGGAAAGTCTACTTTATTAAAAATGATAACTGGGATTTTAAATGCGACTTCAGGAAAAATAATGTTTGAGGGACATAAATGGACTAGAAAAGACCTAGCATATATTGGTTCTCTTATTGAGTCTCCTGCTATATATGAAAATTTAACAGCAAGAGAAAATTTAAAAGTTCATACTACTTTATTAGGTCTACCAGATTCTCGTATTGAAGAAGTCTTAAAAATTGTTGATTTAAGAGATACTTTTAAAAAGCGTTCAGGTCAATTTTCTCTAGGGATGAAGCAACGTCTTGGCATTGCTATTGCATTATTAAATCACCCAAAACTTTTAATCTTAGATGAGCCTACAAATGGTCTTGACCCTATTGGTATTGAAGAGCTTAGAGAATTGATTCGTTCTTTTCCAAAGGAAGGAATTACAGTTATTTTATCAAGCCATATTTTATCTGAAGTTGAGCAAATTGTAGATGAAATAGGGATAATTTCTAATGGAGTAATAGGTTATCAAGGAAAGATATCAAAAGAAGAAAACTTAGAAGAGCTTTTTATGAAAGTAGTAGCTGAAAATAGAAAGAGAGGAAAATTAATATGGAAAAATTAGTTAGAGCAGAATTTCAAAAAATGAAAAGAACTTTTGGAATTAGATTGATATGGATAGCCCCAGTATTTTCTATAATTATTGTATTTTTATTTGGTGGAGGACAAAATGGTGTTTACAATTGGTGGTATACTATGTTTCTTCCAGGGGCATTAACATTGATTTCTTCCCTAATAGTACAAAAAGATGAAAAAAAGAAGTATCGTGGTATTTTATCATTACCAATTGAAAAAAAAGATGTTTGGACTGGAAAAATACTTTATTGCATTATATGCTGTTTTATAACATCAATTATTTTTATGATAGGTATAGTTCTTATTGGGATAGTATATAAGGAAGTTATTTCAATAAGTCAAAATATTATTGGAACCATATTATTAGTTTTATTATTTATGTGGCAGATTCCTCTTTGTATGTTTTTAGCTTCAAAATTTGGTTTGTTTATTACAATTATAATAAACATGTTTTTTACTATTATTGGGGTTGCAGTTTTTTCGACTACAGAAATATGGTACATATTTCCGTATTCAATTACTACACGATTAATGGCTCCTGTATTGCATATTCTACCAAATGGACTTCCTGTACCAGAAGGAAGTGAGTTTTTAAATAGTAATGTAATTTTGCCAGGAGTGTTAATATCTATTGTTTTATTTATAGTGCTTTCTTTAGTTACAAATGCTTGGTTTAATAATAGAGAGGTGAAGTAATATGGAACAACTAGTAAGAATTTTTTTTTCTGATTTAATAAAATTAAAGCGAACTTTTATAATACTAATGCACTTTTGCATTGCTTTGATAGGTATGGGATTGTGTTTAGGATATTATAAGTATTCAAGTGCTGATGATATATCAAAGATAGCTGCATATTTACAAGTTATAGCAATAGCTTTTCCTTTATTATCAAGTATTATGTGTTCATTATGTATTGAACAAGAATATTATTCAGGAAGTTATAAACATATGTTAACATCATCTAATCCAAAATATCTTACACTTATAAGTAAGTATATAATATTAATATGCCTTGGTTTTGGAGCGACACTAGTATCTGTATTAGGTTTTAAATTTGGTGTATCTAGTATTTCTAATGAGGTTTATTTTACATTAGATTTTTATGTGATTTCAATTTTAATTTTAGTTGGGAGTAATTTATTTGTATATATATTACATTTATTCTTAAGTTTAAGATTCGGAAAAGGAGCCTCAATTGGAGTGGGTATAGTAGAAACTTTACTTTCAGCAGTGTTGTTAACTGGATTAGGTGCTAGAATTTGGCCTTATATTCCTTGTGTATGGGGTGTTAGATTTATAAGTATTTGGTCATCTTTTTCAAGTTCTAAGACAATTGAATATATTAAAGTTGAATCATTTAAAGAATATCAATCAATAGGATTAGTATGTGGATTTGTAACCATTTTAGCATTTATAATTTTATGTATATGGTTTTCTAAATGGGAGGGTAAAAAGTCTGAAGAATAAAAATAAAAAAGTTACTATTTACTCATATTATTATGTTAGAATATAGTCTAGTGATAAAGATAATCAAATCAAAAGCTAGTTTGTAATTAACTATAAACTAATTAAAGTTTGGAGGAGGTGGTGAGGATACTTGTAGGTAAAAAGTCTAATAATAAAAAGGTTGTAACACTTAGAACCGTTTTTGTAAGATATTTATCTTTATTCTTTGCTATAACCGTTGTCTTAGTATCTATATTGATATTATCATTTCCTATATTATTATCATTAAATATAATATTACCTGCTAATTATACGGAAAAACAAATCTATGAAAATAAAGATAAGATTATTTCAAGTAAACAAGTAACTAAAGATTTAATTCCAGATTCATGTGAGTATGGAGTGTATACTTTAAATGGCAAAGTAATTTCAGGAACTTTTAATAAAGATGAGTCAAAAGAAGTATGGGATTTAATGCGAGGTTTTGAAAGAAGGACTATCAAGTCATCAAAAAACTATATCAAATTGTCCAGAGAAAATGAAGTTTGCATAATACGTTATAGTATAGTAGTAGAATTTGTTTCTCCAACTTTAAGGACATATTTACCAAAGCCAGAACTATTAGGAATGATTATTTTTAGTATAATATTTCTTATTGAAATTATTATACTATCAAAATTATTTGGCAAAAAATTAAATGCTGAAATGGAACTTTTAAAAAATACTACAGAAAAAATAGAACAGCAGGATTTAGATTTTGTTGTAGAATCTAGTAAAATTTGTGAAATCAATAATGTTCTTTTTTCTATGGATAAAATGAAGTCAGCTTTAAAAGATTCTTTAGAAAAACAGTGGATGTTAGAAGAGAATCGTAAGGAACAGATATCTGCATTAGCACATGATATAAAAACACCATTGACTATTATACATGGAAATACTGATTTATTAATTGAAATAAATGAAAATCCAGAGTTATCAGAGTACATGGAATACATAGCAAAAGGTGTCACCCAAATAGAAAAATATATTAATACACTAATAGACATATCAAAAACAGAGGCTGGTTATGTATTAAATAAAGAAGTAATTAATATAAGTGAATTTATAGAAGATGTCTTGATTCAAATAGAAGCATTAGCTCGTACACAAAACTTAGATGTTGAGTTTTCTAAACAAGATAATTTGCCTGAAAGTATAACTATAGATAAAGAATTATTATTTAGAGCCATTATGAATATAATTTCAAATGCTATAGATTATTCACCAAGCCAGAGCAAACTATACATAAGTGTATCACTAAGTAATAAATACTTAAAATTTGTGGTTACAGATTGTGGAAGTGGTTTTTCTAAAGCAGATTTGTCAAAAGCTACAGAACAATTTTATACAGGAGATTTAAGTAGAAACTCTAAATCTCATTATGGCATGGGTCTTTATATTGTAAATAATATTGTACAAAAACATAATGGGATTTTAAATATTGAAAACTCTATAAAAACTGGAGGCGCTATGGTAACAATTGAAATACCAATGATTTAATAAATAATATCCATTTTGTAAATACCTAGATTTTGTGGTCTATAGGTATTTATAAAATGGATAATTTTTTTGAAATTTATATACTAGTTAAATCTGATAAAAAGTTTTCAAACATAACTCCATCATTTCTATCAGTGTCAAATTGAGATGTATAATTTATAGTTTTATATATGAAATCTGTTGCTATATTAACAGCCACTCCTAAGTCGTGTTTATTTACTAACATACCACAAAGGATAGATGTGAATATGTCTCCTGTTCCACTATAAGAGCAGTTATTGTATTTAACTGATGTAAAAAATACATGGTCATTATCTCTATCATAGGCTAAATTTAATATATTATCATCTTCTAATATACCAGTAATAACAACCTTGCTAGGTCCTAAATCAGATACAGCTTTTGCAATATGTATAAGTTCTTCTCTATTATAGTCACTTTTTGTATAGTCATTTCCAGTTAAAAAACAAGCTTCTGTTAAATTAGGCGTAGTTAAATCTGAATGTTTAACTAATTCTTTGATTTCTTGTCTCATTTCTTCTGTAAAGATTGGATACATTACTCCATTATCACCCATAACAGGGTCAACTACGATAAAAGCATTAGGATAATCATTTATAAAATTAGCCACTATTTCGATTTGGTGTTTTGAACCTAAAAAACCACTATATATACTGTCAAAGTTGACTTTTAAATTTTTCCAAACATTTGAATATCTTACCATTTCATCAGTACAATCTAAAAAAGTAAATTCAGGATAACCAGTTTGACTTGAAAGTATAGCTGTTGGAAATGGACAACATTGAACCTTTAATGCTGAAAGTATAGGTATAGCAACTGATAATGAACATTTTCCTATTCCAGATAAGTCATTAATTGCTGCGACTTTTTTTTGCATAAAAAACCCTCCATTAGTATGTATTAATTATAATGATGCCAAAATATTTATATACATATATATTACTATAAAAAAAAGAAAAAAGTTGATTATAAAATAAAAAATTGTAAAAAAAACAGTGTATCGATACAATTAATTTTTAATATTGGACATAATAGAATAGAGAATTATTAAATATGAAAATTATTATATGTGACAGAATATTCTTTGTAATTTCATTTGTAAGGTGTACTATTTGGGAGGTGTAGCTTTGAAAATACTGAAAAATAAGAATAAGTACATCAAAGGTATAATGGCATTTGTATTTTTGTCTTTAGCTACTACAGCAGGTGTATTTCTAGTTAATGATTTAAGTATTAAAAATATGGAAGAAAAAGTCATAGAATCTGCAACTGTTGAAGGTGATGATGTAAAAGACCAATATAAACTATTGCTTGAAAACTTATTTGATTACAGAAATAAGGCAATATTAGAGAAAAATGAAAATATTTTAAAAGGTCTTTATGAGACAGATAAAAAGTTTGGTCTTTGGGCTTATGAAAATGAAGTAAAGAAGATGAAGTATTTAGAGAATTGGTCCAGTAAACAAGGTGTAAAATTTAAGGACATAAAAACAAGGGTTAAGGTTAAAAAGATAAAGGAAAAAGAAAAAGACCTATATGGTATAATCTGCTCTGTATCGACTGAGTATAAATATTCATATGAAAATCAAAAGGACAAAGAAAATGTCTTTAGAATAGGTACATATCATTATCTAAATGTAAAAATTATGGATAATCAGTATGTCATAACTAAAGAGTGGTATACAGATCCTTTTGCAGATTCTTTAAATTTAGAAAACATAAAATCTGATGATATAAGAAACTATATTGGTCAACAAAATGGTGTAGAGTTACAACTTACAGATGAGCAAAAAAAGGCTATAGATTATGCACACAAATACTGTGGAGCAGCAGCTGATGAGGAACATGGTATGAAATTTAATCCAAACTATAGAGATTATAATCCAGAAGGTGGAGATTGCGCAAATTTTGCATCACAGATAATGTTTGAAAGTGGAAGGTTTAAGAAGAACTCAATTTGGAATTATAGTGAAAGAGCAGGTACAAAAGCATGGGTAAATGCACAAGCCTTTAAAAATTATTCTCTCTATAGCGGAAGAGGTTCATTAATAGCAAAAGGCTCCTATGAAGAAGTTTATAAACAGGCTTATAATCTACGTCCAGGGGATTTTGTCGGATATGAGAAAAAAGGCAGAATAACACATGTTTCAACAGTAACAGGATTAGATTCAAGAGGATATCCTTTGGTAACATGTCATAATACTGATAGAATGCTGGTTCCATGGGATTTAGGTTGGAGTGATAAGTCCATAAGATTCCATATAATAAAAATAAATTATTAAAAATCTATAAAGAAAAATAAAGTATAAAAGAGAATAATGGCTTAATATTATAAAGTAAAAAAAATGATTATTAATGTATAAAAATAATAATAATTGACAAACATAGCTATATATGATAGAGTAGTACTAAGGTTACAGAAAAGAGTAGCTAAATAATTGTGTTTTTTTAGGAGGATTTATTAATGAAAACTGGTGTAGTTAAATGGTTTAACAATGAAAAAGGATTTGGATTTATATCTGTAGAAGGTGAAGGAGATGTTTTCGTACATTTCTCAGCTATAACTGGAGACGGATACAAAACATTAGAAGAAGGACAAAGTGTTGAATTCGAAGTAGTAGATGGAGCTAAAGGTCCTCAAGCTGCTAACGTAGTTAGATTATAATTAAAAATTCATATATATTAGTGTTCTAGTAATATGAGAGATAAGCCGCTAATCATTTAGCGGTTTTTTCATTTTTTGTAAATAAAATAAATTGCAAAATAAATTAAATTTATTAAAATAAAAGCATTAATAATAAGATAAATATGTTAAAATTGATATTGTAGAGTAAATTTATTATGGCTAAGTTTAAGTCAATTGATTTTTAGTTAATTTTGCTAAAAAGAGAATAAGTGATACTGATAGACCATATAAAAATATTAATAAAGCATAAACAAGATTAAAATGACCAAAGGAAAAACGCTTGTTACAGCGTATAGTATTTAAGAATACTTAGAAAATAAGAAAGGAGAAAGTTACTGCAAAAAAGTAACATTATAAATATTCAATAATATTTATAAGTTTTCAGTAACGGTGGGTAGTGTAATGAACATATTATTCTTTCTAACACCAAAAAGTGAAGTGGCATATATATATGAAGACTACACTATAAGGCAAGCCCTAGAAAAAATGGAATATCACAAATACTCTGCAATTCCAATAATAAGTAAGGATGGTAAATACATTGGGACTATAACAGAAGGTGATTTTTTATGGACATTAAAAAACGACTTAAATCTGGACTTAAAAGGATTGGAAGATGTTCCTGTGACAGATATTAATAGAAAAATGGATAATTCTCCTGTTTCCATCAATGCAGATATAGAAGATTTAGTTATAAAATCTTTAAATCAAAATTTTATTCCTGTTATAGATGACCAAGATACATTTATTGGGATAATAAAAAGAAGAGATGTTATAGGTTATTGTTATGAGATAATACGAGGATATAAAAATCTAGCTAATGATAATTAAAAATCTTATTGAAATTTTTTAAGCTAAGTTCTTTATAATAAAAGAATAAAAATCTGAAATTAAAAATTAAAATTTTAATATAAGAAGCTGTCTTTTACAATAAAAATTGTGAAAAGACAGCTTTTTTTATACGCCGTTTTACGATTAATCGTTGTATTTTACAAGGTTTCCATATTTAGCATTAAGAGCATTTATTTTATTTCCATAAACCTCATTTTGCTTTTGGTATAATAAACTTTTTTCAACTTCAGCTTTAGCTTCATCAAATGAAGATTCTGTGCTTTCTTGAAGGTCTTCTAATTTTATTATGTGATATCCAAATTGAGTCTTAACTGGCTCACTTACTTCACCTTTAGCCATAGAGAATACAGCTTCTTCAAATTCAGGAACCATTTGTCCTCTACCGAATGTTCCTAAATCACCACCCATGTCTTTAGATGGACAAGAAGAATGTTTAACAGCTGCATCTTCAAAAGATATTTCTTCTGATTTTATTTGAGCAAGTATTTCTTTAGCTTTTTCATCACTATCTACTAATATATGTTTAGCAGTTGCACTTTCTGGCTTAGAGAAAGAACTCTTGTTAGCTTCGAAAAATTCTACTTTTTCATCTTCTGTCACATTAACACTAGATAAAACTTTATTTATAGCAAATTGCTTTAATACATTTTCTTCTATCTTTTTCATTTCTGACTTGAATATTTCTTCTTCATTTAATTTTTCGTCTTTAGCATCTAATAAGAATAATTCTTGGTTTACTAAATCATTTAATAAGTGCTTTTTACCTTCTTCAGTTTTAAATTGCATAGCTTGATAAGGGTCTAATGATTTTAATGCATTTTCAATATCAATATTAGTTATTTCTTTTTCTCCAACTGTTGCTAAAACTTTTTTTTCCATAATAGTTAACTCCTTTATAGTGTATTTCATTATTAATATAAAAACTACCATCTTAAATAATATCAGAAAACAATGTAGATGTCTAACATTTAAAGTCATATTAAGTCAAATAGAATTAAATTTAGTAGAACAAAGTTATTACAATCAATAAAAGTGAGCTCATAATACCTACCACACCCTCTTCATGTTTAAACTTAAGTGTTTTTACCATTGAGTAATAAAAATATATCCCAGTAAAAATTATCTTTAAATATAGGAAAGATAAACTCTTTGGATATATTAAAAAGCTAAAAAGAGTAAATATAAAAGCAAGTAGAGTACTTATCCTGTAAAAGAAATCTATTTGTGTAATGTCTTTATATTTTATCATAAACACTGAATATAAAATGATGAAACCAATTGCGACAATTGCATATACGGTAAATAATATGTTTTCAATAGTTCCATTTGAAATTACTATCCACTTATACCACATAATTGGCCAAAAAAATAATGCTAAGAACTTAAAATAATTATCAAACAACTTTTCTTTATACATTCATCAAACAACCTTTCTTAACAAAAGCATATATTTGTTTTTAGAATTTTAAATAATGTAATACCATTATTATATATTAATATTGAATTTATAGAAACCAAAATTTGTTAAAATAAATATATAGATTTTACTGTTAGATTAATTGAAATTGCTATTATTTTTATTATGAAATTGGATCAAATATGTAGAAATATGGCAAGTTGGTTAATATTAGATATTTATTGCTTCCAAGTGATAAAGACTGTTTTTTTAATGATAGGAATTCCAATCTTTTTTGAAAAAAATTAATATCTACATTAAGTATATCTGCCATTTCGTAAACGCAAGTGATGCCAGAATTAATTATGTTTATTATATCTTCCTCAGTAATTAAGAATTCACAGGCCCATTTTAAGGCCTTATTTTCACATTTATCTATAACGATTTTTGTATAATAATCGTTATAAGAAGATACATAGTATCCAAAGCTAGTGAAATGATGACCAAGCTCTTCAGCTAAGATAGATGTAAGTTTTTTTGTATTTTGTTTTAAATTACTGAGTAATGATATGATTTTCATACCATGTTTATTTATATAGAGCCCTTCTAAATCACCTGCAATATAAGTGGTATAATGAATTATTATCTCTTCTTGAGACGCTAATTCAAAGAGCTTATCCAAATTATTCATAAAAATCCCCCTAAAATAGAATGTATGTTTGCTTTAAAATTATATTAAAAGAGCAGAAAAATAGACTGCTCATCATGTGGTTTATTTTTTTTTATATTTATTTAGTAAAAATTCTATATACTCATTAAGTTGTTCTTGTGCTTCTTCAGGTAATTCTTCATGTGGATTTTTTCTATGTGCAGCTACTGTATCAATATTTTCCTTAACTAAGGTTCTTCCAAGAAGGTAATCAACTGACACATTAAACACATCAGCTAATTTATTTAAAATATGTTCATCAGGAAATCTGTTTTCTGTTTCATAGTATCCTAAGACTCTCTGAGAAACTCCTACTTTTTCGCCAAGTTCTCTTTGAGTCAATCCAAATTCCTTTCTAAGTTCTCGTAATCTTTTGGCAAACATTATAACACCACCTTATGTATAGATTATAACAAATTGTTCTAAAAAATAAAACTATGAAAGCATAAAAAGAATGTTTTTTTCTAAAATCTATTGATAAAGAACAAATAATTCTATATAATGTGAATATAGAAGAACAAAATATTCTTAATAGTGATGGAGGTATGAAGATTATGTTTAAAAACAATTTGAAATATTATAGAAAATGTAAAGGTATGACACAAATTCAACTTGCTAAAAAGGCAGGAATTACAAATGACTATATATCTCAAATAGAAAGAGGTATAAAAAGTCCTGGACTTCTTATGGCTAAGAAAATTTCTAATATTTTAGAACAAAATATAGATGAAGTTTTTTTTATATAGTTATAGAACAAAATGTTCTTGAATGTTATAAGATTAGTAAAAAAGATATACAGTAAAGGGATTATTGCAAATTAGAAGTTAATAATAAGCTTATAAAAAGGAGAAATACTATGGAAAACAAAAAAGAGATATTATTTAAAGAAACAGATGAAAGATTACATAATTATAAATATTTGGATATAAAGATAAAGAACATTAATTTGGATATAAAAAGATGTGAGAATGAATACTCTGGATGTGGAGCAATAGTGTATAAAGAAAAGACTAGTTCTACGTATAATATAAGTTCTTCTGTTGAAAATGAAGTTGTAAAAAAAGAAGAGAGATTAAGAAAGTTAAAGATGGAAAAAGAAGATATAGAAATAGAAAAAGAAAAGATAGAAAATGCTCTAACATGCCTAAATGATATGGAAACGGAATTTTTTAATCTTTTTTACAATAGTAAGACAAAAAATAATATGACGTATATTTCTATGAAATTACATTTAGATAGAACCTCTTGCTATAACTTAAAGAAAAAGATGATATTTAAATTGAACGAGATATTATAAAAAAATAGGACAAATCTTCAACACTTTATATACACCATTACAACAATAGACTATAAAATATGTGAGATAATGTTATTGTGAAAGAAATCCATATTGAAGGAGGTGATGAGTTGAAAAGAATGATATTACCTAAAAATATAGAAGATACTTGATAAGAATAAATGAGATGTGTATTTAAAAATGACTTATATCATTTATAGTAAGATTATCAGATTAAGCAAAAATATTTAGTGATAGAGTGGTGATTGTTTGCTTAAATACAAAGAAATAATAGAAACAATTATTGAGACTCTCAAAAAAAACTTTACTGAAAGTGTTTTTATTGATGATGAAAGTGTGCAAGGCTCAGAAGGGTCTTGTTTTTTTGTAAGTATATTGTCAGTTATTTGTACACCTATAATGTTAAATACAAATAACAAAGATATTGTTATCTCTATAAAATACTTGCCAAAACCACAATCAAACGGTATTAGAATGTATGAAGTCTCAGACGAATTAAATAAGCTATTCAACAGAAATATAAAGATAACAGATAGAAAATTAAATATAACAAAACTAGAACAAAGTATCAAAAAAGAGGAGTCAATATATACATTGAACTTTTCAATCACATTAAACTATCTTGATAGTGTATATGAAGAAGAAGTAGTATATGAAAATATGGAAGAAATCAATTTGAATTTAGGAGAGTGATAGTATGGCTATAGGATTACCAAGTATCAATATATCATTTAAGGAGTTAGCTACAACTGTTAAAGAACGTTCAGCTAGAGGAATAATTGCAATGGTGCTTAAAGACACTAAAGCACTAGGTTTTAATGAGATACATGAAAAAGAGGATATACCAGCTGATTTATCTGCTGAAAATAAAGAATATATAAATTTGGCTTTGATGGGAAATGTTAATACTCCAAATAAGTTATTAGCTTATGTAATAGATGGAGAGGCAGATATTCAAACTGCATTAGATTTTTTAGAGACTAAGGAATTTAATTATCTATGTATGCCTAAAGCAGTAGAAGTTGATAAGACTGCTATAAAAAATTGGATAATTAAACTTAGAGATACAGATAAGGTTAAAGTTAAGGCTATATTAGGAAAAGTTGTAGGAAATCATGAAGGTATAATTAATTTTACTACAGAAGATGTACTAGTTGGAGACAAGAAATATAGTGTTGATGAGTTTACAAGTAGAGTGGCAGGTATTATAGCAGGGACACCTTTAAGTCAATCAGTAACTTATACTAAGCTTAGCGATGTAGTTGATATACCTAAGATGACTAAAATTGATGCAGAATCAAAGGTTAATAAAGGAGAGCTTATACTTATTAAGGAAGCAGGGGCTATAAGAATTGCTAGAGGAGTAAATTCTTTAACTGAGTTAACAGAAGAAAAAGGAGAAATGTTCCAAAAGATAAAAATAGTTGATACTTTAGATATTATACAAAGTGATATAAGAAAGGTTATAATAGATGACTATATAGGAAAGATTACTAACAGTTATGACAACAAATGCTTGTTGATAGTGGCTATAAAGAGTTATTTAGAAGAGCTAGAAAAATCTGCACTTATAGAATCTAATTCTACAGTTGAAATAGATTTTGAAGCACAAAAATCGTACTTGAAATCAAAGGGAGTAGATTTATCTTATATGACTTTACAGGAAATAAAAGAAGCTAATACAGGTTCTAAAGTATTTTTAAAAGCGAAAATAAAGGTACTTGATGCTATGGAAGATATAGATTTATCAATAGAGATATAGGAGGATTAATTAATATGGCAAATATGGAAGCTAGAAATGTAATGAGTGGTACTTGGGGAGAGCTTTGGCTTGATGGAAATAAAGTAGCAGAAGTAAAGAAGTTTCAAGCAAAGATGGAATTTACAAAAGAAGATATTATAATAGCAGGTCAAATGGGTACTGATACAAAGTATATGGGATACAAAGGAAAAGGCTCAATAACTTTATATCATGTTAGCTCAAGAATGCATAAATTAATTGGAGAAAAGATAAAGAGAGGCTCTGAACCTAGATTTGTTGCTATATCTAAATTAAATGATCCAGATTCTTATGGGGCAGAAAGAATAGCAGTAAAGAATATAGCATTTGATGATTTAACTTTAGCTGATTGGGAAGTTGGAGTAAAAGGAGAGATAGAAGCTCCATTCACATTTACTGAATATGACTTCCTTGATATAATTTAGTTTTACTTGGATAATTGTTAAATATAGATGGTTATTAAATATGTTTAGTTAATGGATATATGTAGTTATTTAATAGAAATTGATTGATAAAGGAGCAAATAATAATGAGTGAAAATGGATTATCAAAGAATGTAAATATAGTAGACTTACTTTTAAATACAGATACAGAAAATTTAGAAAGACCAAGTACGATAGTTGAACTTAAGAGATTATCTAATATATTTGGTCAAGAGTTTAAGGTAATGTGTAGAGCTTTAACAATAAGTAAGGATGAAGAAATACAAAACACTTGCCTTAAAATTGATGAAAATATGAAAACAGATATAGATTTACCAGAGATGCAGATGCTTACAGTAATAGAAGGTATTTGTGATTTGGATGGAAAGCTTCTATTTAAAAATAAGGAGTTAATGGAGAAATTTAAGGCCCCAACTCCAAAAGAATTGGCAAGAAAATTATTACTGCCAGGTGAAATTACTAACTTATATAGAATACTTCAAGATATTATGGGTTATGGTAAAAATGCAGTTATAGAAGAGGTAAAAAACTAATAGGGACGGATACCAAGACTACAATAATGTATTATTATTGGAAGAAGAGAGGTATTAGACCGTCCCTTTTTTATGCAATGGATAAAGGCGAATTAAAGCTTATTGAAGCTTTTTTCGCCTTGGAAATTGAGGAAGAAGTTGAAAAAATGAAACATGGATATGGAGTTTGTCCTTTGACAGGAGGTGATGTATAGTGGGGAATGTAAAAGAAGAAGGTATAAATATGTATCTTACAGACAATTACACACCAAAAATGAATCAAATTATATCAGTAACTGATAATTTTAGGAGAGCAACTGTGGCTGTTTCGCTTTCAACTAATGTAATGGCTAATAGTATAAATAATTCTGTTGGAAGTGCAAGTAGTAGAGTAAACAGTTTAAATTCTTCTTTAAGAAAAGTTCAGGCTACTGCTAGTAGTGTAAGTTCTACTATAACAAAATTAAGTTCTAGTATTAATGTTTCAGGAACAATTGGGAGTTTAAATGGTAGTATTATGAGAATAGCAGTAACTATAGCTACGATTATTAATTGTTTTAGTAAGTTGATTCAAAAGAAAAATGAATTTAATTCAAATCCTATAATTATATTAATATTTAAAGCTAAAAGTGATGAAATAGAAAAAACTAATTCAAAAATAAGTTTCTTAAAGAGAGCTGCTTCTACCATAAGGTTAAGCATAGAAATTTCTGGTGTAAAGAAAGGTATAGATAAAGCCATTGAATACTTGAAAAAGCTTAAAGGCGGTAAAATATGGAATATCATAATAGGGGCAAAAGATAAGGTAAGTAGTATTATAGGTTTAATTTTACCTAAGTTAATGTTATTTAAAAGTTCTCTTTGGAGAGGTGTAATAGCTGTAAAAGATATGGCAAGTGGCATTATAAGTAAAGTATTTCCTAAGTTGAGATTGTTTGCAGGGACAGTATGGAAAGGTGCAATAGCTGTAAAGGATATGGCAAGTGGAATACTTGGTTCGATAAAAGGGAAAATATCTGACTTAACAAATGGAGCTACTATAGGTGTTGCTGTTAAAAAGGGTGTTGACTTACTTGGTCAAGAGCAAAATCAGAAAGTTGTCCTAGAAAGTGTAATGAAAAGAAATACTGGAAATGTTAGAAAAAAAGATGTTGATACTTATTATGATGATTTATTAAAGATAGCAAATGATACACCTTTTGATCCCGAAGATGTTGTTTCAATGGGAACTAAAGCTAAAATGATTAGTAATATTACTGGTGGAAAAAAAGAAAAAGATATAACTCAGGCTATGGTAGATGTTAGAGCTTTAAATATGAATACAAGTAGTGAGCAAGATGTATCAGCAGCTTTCTTAAGTGCAGCAAAAGGAAATATGGAATCTCTGAATACTTTGGTAGGAGAAAATTATAAAACTTTTGATGAAGCATTAGAGGGTATAAGTGTAAAGCAAATGGGATTGGCTAAGGAAATGAGTGGAACAATACCAGGTATAATAGCAAGTGCTCAAACAATTATCAATAATGGTTTGAAGAATCTTGTTAAACCTTTTGATGATATCCTAGGGCAAGGAATAGATAAAATAAGCAGTTTTATAGAGAGTGGGTTAGGAGATTTAGCTGGATTATCTGAAAAAATGGCTGGTAAGATAGGTAATGTAATGAATGGTGAGATAATTATTGGTAATAAATATGACCAAATGCAGTTTAGAAGCATGAAAAATGGTAAAGAGTTTTCTGATTCTAGTCAATATCGAATCTCTAATATAGTTGAAAAGCGAAAAATGATGTCTGAAAATAAACAAGAAAATTTTGAGAATCATGCAGCAACAATGATAGGAAATGCACCAAAAGCAATTGTTAACACAGGAAGTATGTTAATGCAAAATATTGACTTTACTGCATTAATAGATTCATTATTTCCAGTAGTAAACTTAGTAAATAATTTATTAGATAATATAAATAATAAATCACCAGTTGCACAAGGCTTAATAAGTATATTTGGGACAATAGTAACTACAGCATTTCAATTAATTGGACCTGTAGTTGAGGCTGTTAGCCCTATTATTACGAGAATTTTTTCTTTTTTAGGTGAATATGCTCCTCAAATAAACAATTTTATAGAGACACTGGGTGTTATTTGGGAGACAGTTTGGGCAACGATAGGACCAATCTTAGAGGATGCTTGGATTATTGTAGAACCAGTCTTAGGAGGTCTTTTTAATCTATTTAATGATATTTGTAATATTATAAAAGATGTTTGTAAATGGTGGCAAAATTTAGTTGAAAAAATTAATAAAAACCCAATTATTGATACAGTTAGATCTATAATTGATGATTGGAACTCGGGGACAAGTAAATCTGGAGGAAACGCATTTGGATTAAACTATGTACCTTATAATGATTATTCAACAAGACTTCATGAGGGTGAGATGGTATTAACTAAACAAGAAGCAAATCAGTATAGAAGTGGAAAAAGTGGTGGAAACATAAGTATAGCAAAATTAGCTGACACAATAGTAATTAGAGAAGAAGCTGATATAGAAAAAGTTACATCAAAATTAGTTTCAAGTATAAAAATAGCACAATTAGGAGGGGTATTATAATGGAAATGTGGCTTAGACAAGCAGAAGATAGATTTAGATTTCCAGTATTTCCATCTTCATTTAGTATTAATGGAAAAGCTGCTGTAAACTCCTCTAGTATACTCAAAATAGGTGAAATAGCCACTTTTGGAGGTGTAGCTCTTAAAAGTATTTCAATATCTAGTTTTTTTCCAAATAAAGACTATACTTTTTGTGATTATACAGGTTTTCCATCACCATATGACTGTGTAAATAAGATTGAAAAATGGATGAAGGAAGGCTTTATACTAAGATTTACAATTACAGAAACCAATATAAATATGGAAGTCATAATTGAGGGTTTTAGCTATGAAGAAAAAGATGGAACTAGAGATGTATATTTTACATTAGATTTAAAGGAATATAAAAGAATAAAAATACCAAAAGTAACTCCAAAACAATAACTATTATGGATAATAAGTTATAAATAACTGCTGATAGACTTAAAGGAAAAGGCAGGTGATTTTTTATTATTAAAATTTGGGTACACATAAAAAAAGGAAGTATCTATGATATCACTGATATAGTAAATAAAGTTTCTTGGTCAGGTGATTATAAATCTCCATCAAGGACACTAGAATTTTCAATAATCCAATCCTCTTTTGATGTGAATTTTCAACAGATAGATATACCAATAGCTAGTACGATTTGTTTCTATGTAGATGAGAAAGAGCTCTTTAGAGGAATGATAATTAATAGGTCTAAAGATTCAAGTAGTAATGAAATTAGCTTTGTATCTAAAGACATGGGATTTTTACTTACACAAAGTGAAGTATCATGTAATTTTAAAGACAAGTTAGTTGAAGATATAGCAAAACAAGTATTTGCTGAAAATAGACTTGCAGTTGGGACAATAGCAAAGACCAATGTCAAGTGCACAAAGATGTTTATAGGTGTAACTGGTTATGATACCATAATGAGTGCATATACAGAAGCAAGTAAGAAGACTAAGAAAAAATACATGATAGAAGCTAATTTAGACAAATTTAATGTTATTGAAAAAGGAACTATAACTTTAAGTGTTATGTTTGAAGAGGGATTTAATATTATAAATACTAATTTTTCAGAAAGTATGGAAAATGTAAAAAATAAGGTGATAGTAGTAGACCAATATGGAAGTAAAATTAGTGAAAAAATAGATAATGAAGTTTTTAAAGAAGTAAATGTAATAATGCAAAAAGTAATTCAGCAACAGGAAAATCAAGATGTAGATGTGGATAGTGAATTTAAAGGGATAGAAAAAAGCTGTTCTCTTAGAGGTTATGGAGGTGTAAGTTGTATAACTGGTAGAGGTGTAAAAGTTAAAGATTCTTATACAAAGCTAGTAGGATTGTTTTATATAGATACAGATAAACATACATGGCAAAATGGAGAGTACCAAATTGAACTTGAACTTAACTTTCAAAATCTTATGGATGAAAAGTCAGCAGGACAGGATGAACCTAAGGAAGAAAGTAATTTAGGAGGAAATGATTATACAGGAGGAACAGAATTTTCTACTATATTTACAGCATATTATCCTGGTCCTGGTATAGAAGGAGGAGATACAGACTGTAGAGAGAAAAAACTCAATCCTTCTAAAAAGACATGTGCTACACCTATGGTTGGAGCTTATGAAAAACCTTACTACACAAAAGAGTTCTTATCAAAACATCCATTATTTAAATATGGTGATGAGGTAAGACTTGTAACAGGAGTCTCTGGACGTGATGGAGTTTATACAGTCAATGATAATGGTCCTGCTATAATTATAGAAAAGGATGGAACTTATCATATCGATGTTTTAGTAAAAAATGAAGAAGAAATGAAAAGATTTGGAAAGAGAAAAGGAAAAATTATTATTGGTGGTTATGCTGGTAATGTATCTAATAAAGCTAAAACGGTAATATCAGAAGCAAAAAAACATTTAGGCAAGCCTTATAAATGGGGTGGTAATGGACCAAGTAGTTTTGATTGTTCTGGATTAATGGTATATTGCTTTAAGAAAGTTAGTATTAATTTGCCAAGAACTTCAAGTCAGCAGGCCACAGTAGGAAAGAAAATAGAGCGAAAAAATTTACAAGCAGGAGATTTAGTATTTTTCCATAATCCTGTAAGTCATGTTGGATTATATATAGGAAATGGAGAATTTATAGAAGCACCTGGTAAAGGTAAAAAAATTAGAGTAAGTAATTTTAATAGTAGAAAAGACTTTAACATAGCTAGAAGGGTTTTTTAGAGGGTGGTGATATAATGGCAAATCCAATTAATGAATTTATAGGAATAATGAGAGAAGAAGGAAAGTATCATAATCAACCTTCTTTTTTTATTGGAAAAGTTAAAAGTAAATTACCAGATTTAAAAATAGAAACAAATAACATTATATTAGAAAAAGAAGATATCTTAATAGATAGTTGGATGCTTGATAGACAGATAGAATTATTTGATACAGAAACAAGTCAAGAACATAAACATGAAATAAAAAATCCCTTTATAGATACTTTTGAATCTGGAGACACAGTAATAATGTTTAGAATAGGTGAGAAATTTGCTATTGTAAGTAAGTTGGTGAGCTTATAATGAGTACAATATTCCCTTTTATAGGTGTACCAGAAGATTATATCTTACCTAAATCAGAAGAGTTACCAATCTTTCGTGAAGTAGCATGGGATTTTGAAAAAGAGCAACCTATTTTAGAAAAAAGTGATTTTAAAATAGTTGAGAAAAAAGAAGCTTTAAAAGTTTGGATATACAAGTGCATAAAAACAAATAGGTATGAACATGAGATATACTCTCTAGAGTATGGTACAGAGCTTTCAGAACTTATAGGACAAAAGTATACAAAAGGTCTTACAGAAAGTGAAGCTAGCAGATTTATAAAAGAAGCTCTTTTAATAAATCCATATATATTAGAAGTAAATGTAAAAAGTGCTAACTTTAACAGAGACATATTAAGTGCAAATGTAAAAGTATCCACTATCTATGGGGAGGTGGAATTAAATGTATAGCGACCAGACATATGAAGTAATAAAAAATAGAACTCTTGAAAATATCAAGCTTGATATTTATAAAGGTGAGGGTTCTTTTATAAACAACATGGTATCTGGAAATAATTTAGAACTTGCAAAAATGTATATAGAACTTTCTAAAATACATAAAATGGCTTTTATACAAGATACATATAACCAACTTCTTGATAAAAGAGTTAATGAATTTGGTGTATATAGAAAGTTGGGAACCGAGTCAAATGGAGAAGTTGAGTTCATTGGAGAGAAAGGAACTGTAATAACTAATGGCACAGTAATATCATACAGAGATTTACTATTTGTAGTAATAAAAGATGTAACTATTGGTAGTGAAGAAGGTGATAATAGCCCAGTTCAAGCTCTAGAAGTTGGTAAGAGATATAATTTACCTACAAATTGTGAATTTAAATTAACTGATAATATATCTGGAGTAATTAAGATTATTAACACTAAAAGTTTTGAAGGTGGTACAGATATAGAGACAGATGAAGAATTAAAGGAAAGATTTTATAAAATACAGAAAAATCAAGCTACAAGTGGAAATAAAGCTCACTATGAAGAATGGGCTTTAGAGGTAGATGGAGTCTATAATGCGAAGGTTTATCCAAGATGGGATGGTCCAGGAACTATTAAAGTTTTGATATTTGGTAAAAACAATCAAGCTGTTGATACAGAAACAATTGAAAGATGTCAGCAACATATAGATGAAGAAAAACCTATTGGGCCAACTGTAACAGTTACAACACCATTACCAATAGAAATAAATATAAGTGCAGTAATGAAACTAGAAGATGGATATACATTAGATAATGTCAAAGAATCTTTCTTAGAAAGTATAAATTCATATTTTAGAGAGATTATAGGAGAAATAATCTATACAAAAGTCATGGGGATACTTATAAATACTGCTGGTGTGCATGATTTAAGTAACTTACTTATAAATGGAAGCACAGATAATATAACTATTAATGAAGATAAAATACCAAGTGTAACATCTGTTGATTTTAGTGAGGTGGAAAATCAATGAAACTAATTGATAAACTACCATCATTTGATAGAAATCACATTGTAGAAGAGATACAAGGTGCATATGATACAGAGTTAAATATTCTTAAAGAAGATATTGATGATACTTTTGACCAATTATTTGTTGACACTGCAACATGGGGATTAGATATGTGGGAAGATGTACTCTGCATTGAAAAGAAAGACCTTGATTTTGATGCAAGACGTAACAATATAAAAGCTAAAATGAGGAGCAGAGGTACTAGTACTATTGAAGTTATAAAAAATATATGTGAGGCATACACAAAGTCAGAAGCAGATGTAAAAGTTTATAGTGATGAATTTACATTCGTATTGAGTTTTATAGCAAATAACTGTGACTATAAAACTCTTTTAGATTGTAGCGATATGATTGAAAAAGTAAAACCTGCTCACTTATTACACTATTTAGAGCCCATAATACTAGATAAAAGTATGGTCTATTGTGGTGGAGGTATGGTTTGTAGTGAGGAAGTAAAAGTTCATCCATATTTTGAACCAATTATAAAATGTAGTGCTGTTATAAATTGTGGGGCTGGAATGCTAAGTAGAGAAGAAATAAAGGTTTATCCTTTAAGTATTAAGTATATTGAAAGTAATTGTAAGATTAATATAGCTATTGCAAATGATACAGGAGTTGAAAATGTAGTAGTTTATCCTAAACAGGAGGTGGTATAGTTGGAAGAAAAATTTTATATAATATTAACCAAAATTGGTAGAGAAAAAATAGCAAATGCAACTGCGCTGGGAGAACTTGTAGGATTGACAAAGTTTCAAGTTGGAGATAGTAATGGAGAATATTATGAGCCAACAGAAGAACAAACTGCTTTAAAGAATGTAGTTTGGGAAGGAAATATAAATTCTTTAAGAATTGATGAGAAAAATCCTAATTGGATAGTTATAGAGACTATTTTACCAGGAACAGTTGGCGGATTTATGATAAGAGAAGCTGCTGTTTTGGATAATGAGAACAATATAATCGCTATAGGTAAATATCCAGAGACGTATAAGCCACGTGCTGAGGATGGCAGTATTAAAGACTTAGTTGTAAAGATGATTTTACAACTATCTAATACCTCAAATGTGACATTAGAAGTAGACCCAACACTGGTTTTTGTAACTCAAAAGGATATTCAAGATTTGGATGATAAGTTTAATAATAATATAAAAGAAATAAAAGTAAAAATTGGGGAAGAAATATTGTCTACAGATGCTAAAAATCTGTCAGAAGCTATAAATGAAGTAGTAGAAAAAATTGAAAATATATCTATTGATGATGTAATAGGAGGACAAATACAAACTGATTTATCTGTATTAAAAAACAGTTACAATAAATTATCTGAAAAAGTATTAGATATCTTAATATATTTAGAGTTAGAGTCAGAAATAGATGTAGATGAAGCTGGATATTGGTATGATACCTTATCTAATACTAAAAACATAATAGCTATAGAAGGGCTGAAATTAGATTTAAATAGAAAATGTATAACTGGAGAACTTGGGAGTGTAACATTTAAAAATGTGGTGTTGCCATTTAATGCAAACCGAGTTAGATATATACATGAAATGGATAATAACTTTCTAGAGACAAAATCTAATAAGGCATATCTAATGGGTCAGACAGAGATAACTTTAAATAAATATTCATATGAAATAAGATAATTAGGAGGTTTGTATAATGAAAAGAACTAAACTACTTCAAAGAGGTAATTTTTTTGGTGATAAAAACATGGTAGTTGATGAGTTTGATGAAGGATATGATAATTATGATTTTATTAATTTTTTTACTGGATGTTGTAACTATACATTTGGATTAAAAAATAATAATATCCTGTATGGATGTGGAGATAATAGCAACTTTCAATTAGGGTTAGGAGAAGACAATACAACAAGAAAACTATTTACTAAAATACCAAATATATCTACTAACATTAAAAAAGTTGCATGTGGAGAATCTCATGCAGTTGTACTTACATCGGAGGGAGAATTACTTGTTGCAGGTATAAACACAGATGGTCAAATGGGATTGGGACAGGATAAAGTAGGAAAAACAATATCTACATTTGATAAGGTGCCAGAAATAAAAGGAGTAAAAGATATTGCATGTGGACTTCAATCAACATATCTTTTATATAATGATGGAACTTTGTATGTTGCTGGAAATAATTTATATGGACAATTAGGTCTAGGAACTAATGGAGCATCTGCAAATGTAAATACATTTACAAAAGTAGATGTTGATAATGTAAAGGCTGTATTTTCATATAATAAATCAGCTTTTATAATAAAAAATGATAATAAGTGTTATTCTACAGGTTTTAATAATCAAGGTCAACTAGGTTTAGGAGATAAGAATGATAGAAATTTATTTAGTTTAGTTTCAATTAATGATGTTAAGACTATAGCTTGTGGTTCTGAACATACTGTTTTAATGACATATAACAATGATATATATGGTTGTGGAAAAGAAAAATGTTTTGGAAATGCACTTCAATCATCTCTATTCACTAAAATAGAGCAGGTAAATATAAAAACTATTGCATGTGGTAATGGTAATACTATGCTTATAGACAATAAAGGGACTTTAAAAGTTGCTGGAAATAATGATATATATCAGTTAGGAATATCAAATTACTCTGAAAATATAGATAGTTCATTTATAGATTTGAAAAATACTGTATCTAAGAATATTTTCATTGGTTTATCACATAGTATACTAATTGATTCAAATAATGATTCGTATTGCACAGGTGATAATACTTATGGCCAACTTGGTTCGTTTTTTGATGATATGCATGTTATAGAATTTAAAAAAATGAATAATGAAAAATATAGTTATAGTAATTATGTCAACTTAATTAAATCTGATGACAAATTAACGTTGTTAAAAGAAGAAATGGAAATAAAGGATATTGAACTTCCACTAGATATACATTCTGTAAGAGATGTTGTTTTTAGTCCTTATTGTACTCTAGTCATTTTAGGGAATGGAGATGTATATGGACTAGGAAATAATAGTTATAAAGGTATGGGCTCTGATTTACCAAGTCAATTAAATGAATTGACAAAATTAAGTATATCTAATGTAAAATCTATAGTAGCATCAAAAAACATTTCTGGAGGAATATTTTACATTAAAAATGATGATACTTGTTATTATTCTGGGGTAAATAGTAATTCGATAGCAGGTGTTCTCCCTTCTAATTCAGATATATTTAAGAAAATATCTATAGATAATGTAAAAAAGGTTGTTATAAATACTGATTTATCAAACAGGTTTTCATTAATTGTAACTAATAATAAACAAATATACACTTCTGGAAAGAGTTCAAGTTATGTTAATGGACTTAGCAATACATTAGTAAGCCAATATACTGAGGTTGGTGTCAGTAATGTCACAGATGCATATAGTGCATATAATGCAACATTTATTGTGGCTGATGAAAAAAAAGTGTATGCAACTGGTATAAACACAAATTACTTATTAGGTACTGGTAATGGTGATGGGGCTAGTGTAAATTTAAGTTTATTAAATAATTGGTATTATATAAATGTATCAGGAGAAAGTTATAATAGCATTTCTTGTATAAGTGATATTACTAAAATTAATAATATTATTATATATGAATATATGGTTCTATTTTGTACAAACTTTGGTTCTTTTATAACTGGATATCATGGTACTTTATGGACAAAACCAAGTGGCTTAACTTATAGAGTTCAGCATCAAGGAATTTCATATGCAGGACTTGGACAATCAAGTGTTTATAATGTTTATCCAACAAGGTGTATAAAATCATCATATTCTACAAATTTTGCATATCTATATGATGGTGAATCATCAAGCAATTTAAAAAACTATAATCCAGATAATTTACTTATTTCTGGAGGTTCATCTTATATACATAAGTATGGAAGGAATTTTCTTAATAATTTATCATCTGATAATATTGCAGCATCTAATATAAGTTCAGGTCCTATTACTTCTGATAAAGCTATACTTTTATATAAGGCTTTATTATATCTATCTTCTAACACACTGTATGGTTTTGGTAATATATCTGAAAGTGCAAAAGGTCTAGACGTATCAGACTTACAAGAGGGGTATAATGCTACTAATTATAAAAAAGTAATGAAAAATATAAAAAATATATTTATACCTCCTTATGATTTAAGTAGAGATAAGACTAGATTCGCGATATTGACAGATAAGAGTTTATTTATATGTGGATACAACTCTAAAGGTACACATGGTATATCAGTTAACAGTAGTTCAAATTTAAATAATAAGATAAATTATAATAAAAAGAATAACAGTTCTGAAATATCTTCTAATATTAAAGAAATATATAGCCATTCAAAGTCTACGTATTTATTAACTAATAATAACATGCTTTATAGTGTAGGTTTAAATGATGTAGGTCAATTAGGTGTGGGAGATGAGGTAAACAGAAATGTATTTACTAAAATAAATATTGATAATATAAAATCTATAAATATAAATAGATTTACTGATAATAGTAAGCATTCATTTGCTATAAAAAATGATAATACATGCTATGCTGTTGGTTTAAATAACTATGGTCAGTTAGGAATAGGAGATAATGTAAATAGAAATGTATTTACTAAAATAAATGTTGAAAATGTAAAATATGTAGCTATATATGGAAATACATCTCTTTTATTAACTAATGATGGTCTTTTATATGGAGCAGGAAATAATGAAAAAGGCCAATTAGGATTAGGTGATACTACAAGTAGAAATATATTTACACGTATACCGATAAATGGAGTTAGAGATGTGTATATATGTAATGATGTATCAATAATTGTTAAAAATGATAATACATGTTATGTATGTGGATTTGTAAACGGATATTTTGGGTTTACTGAAGGAAGTATAAGTACATTTTCAAAAATAAATATTGAAAACATAAAATCTGTTGTAACAGCAGGATGTGAAGCTACATTTTTTATAACAAATGACAATATGATTTATACTACAGGGAAAAAAGAGAGAGTATTTTTTTCAACAGAAACCAATGATATAAAGGGTATACGAGTAATTAATAATATTATAAATGCAAAAAAAATAGAAGTTAATGGATATACCTCAGCTATTTTAACAAATGATAATAAACTGTTTGTTGCAGGTATTAACGGAGATGGAAGTTTAGCAAATAATAGTAATACGAATAGTGTGGAAGATATTAAAGATGTCTTTGTAACATCTAGGAATACACTTTATATAGATAAAGACAATACTTTGATATCATCAGGAAGAGACAATTATGGGATATCTGATGAATATTATAAGGAGATATCAGTTCCATATTATAAAATGGTTGTCAAGAAAGATGTTGATACTGTATTTTCTAGTTTCAATACTATATTTATTAAAGATATATATGGAAAATTTTATTCTTCAACAGGAGATAATAGATACAATCATCTAGGTATTCACCATAGATATGATAATGATAGAAATGAAGCTCTTGGAGGTTATTTACATTCATATTTTAAAACAGATAATACATCAGATAAAATAACTTTTAATAAGAAAAATGAAAAATTAGTACTGTTCAATGATAAATATATAAAAACAACTAATAAGTATATAAATTATAAAAATATATTTAAAGAGGATTTTAAATATACTTCTGTAGTATTACCATTTGAGGTATCTGATATTGACATATCAAAAACACATTCATTAGCTATTGCTAAAGATGGTAAATTATACGGTATAGGAAGTAATTCATATAAAGAAATTAATCAAACTCTTGAAGACATAGAATTATTAACATTTACTGAAGTCAATATATCAGATGTTAAAAAGGTCGCTTGTGGGGATAATTATTCTTACATTATTAAGACAGATAATACCCTGTGGTCATATGGAAAAAATACTGAGTATCAATTGGGAGTTGGTCATAATAATGATGTAAGAGAATTACAAAAAGTTACTGGACTACCTTCTATTAAAGATATAAGTATATATAACTCAATGACACTTGTTTTAACTAATGAAGGAGAATTGTATGCTCAAGGATATAATACAAATGGATTGTTTGGATTGGGAGAAAATGAAAAAGATAAAATAATAAAAACTTTTACTAAGGTATTAACTAATGTCAAAGAAATTAAATCACATAATGATGATCATATACTAGTTATTAAAAATGATAATAGCCTATGGATAACTGGTAAAAACAAATCTATGTATAAAATATCTATATCAATTACTGACTTATATGAATTCACTAAAATACCAGTACCAGAACATTTAAATGATATTTTAGATATAGAGCTTTCAGATGATACAATTTATATGATAACAAAAGTAGATACAAGTAAAGCATCTATAGAAATAATTGAAAAATCAATATCTCAAGTAAGAGTAGTAGTACAAGACCCTAATAGTGTTATAGAAAAACTTGAAATGTTTATAAACGATGAATTAATATCTACTAAGACTAATTTGGAGATAAATAGTATTATATTTGAAATCCCATCAAATAAAATAGTATTAGGAGAAAATAAGATACTAATTAAAGCAAGTAGTACTACAGGTGATTTATATTCAAGTATGTTTATATTTAAGTCAGAAACAGGACTTAAAGTAAAAAAGGATTCTATTTTAATGATAAATAATAAAGTATATTCAATTGTAAATATTACTGAAAATAATGCTGATTTAATAGTAACATTAAATGAAGGGCTAAAGGATGATATGATGGAAGATAATCCTATATATCAATTGATAAATAAAACTAAGGTTCAAGTAAAAATAAATAAATCTGACTTATTCAAAGATATGAAACTAGTTGAAATTAAAAAATCAGACTCAAGTTATCAAGAAATATATGAATTAGAAGAAGCCAATATAAAAAGTGCTCAACCTAAAATCATAGTAGAAAAAGGAGATAAATGGACAGCTATAAAACGTCCATCTATGATTTTTAGATATGATGCTGAAAACAACGAACCACAAGCTTAAAATGGAGGTGTAAAAATTGTTTAAATTTGATAAAAATAAAATAGAGCAAATCAAACAAGGTAGAAAAGTAGAAGTACAACATAAAGATATCTCTGAGATAAGTCTAAGTCAAATAAAGCAAGATGATGATATAACAAGCAACTTTATAGCAAATGCAGAAATATATGAGATGTTGTTAAATCAAAATCCTGTTGATGAACTAAATAATATAAGTACTTTTAGTGTAGCAAAATCTGGAGGTGAGAGTGGAATGGTAGAAGTATATGTAGCATTGATTCTAAGAGGAAAGAAAACAATAGAAGAAGTACCAGCAGTAATTAGAGAGCAGGTTAGAATTAGATGTAAAGAATTAGAAATACCAGTTGAATAATAAATTCAGAATAACTATATACTAGTTATTTTTTTATATAAAGTACAAGGTCTTAACTTCAATAAGTAAGCCTTGTACTTATTTTTTGTTATATTAGTAAATTGTAGGTATACCTAATCAATCTACAAAATATATCTACAATTTAAAATACTAAAAATTAAAATGATAGTACTTAAAATATAACATTGTATGATATGAAAATATAACAAAAATTAAAGTTATAAGTGTAGAAAATTTAGACAACAGGAGGATATAATGGAGAAATTAATAACAGAATTGAGTAGCCTAGGGGCAATAGGTATACTATGTGCTCTATTATTTAAAAATACTATGCAGGAGAAAAAGGAAGATAGAGACATGTATAAAAAGACTGTAGAAAATTTTATAGAATTGTCCACACAACAGCAAGAAATAAATAAGAATGTACTTGTTCAAATGGGAACAATGAAAACAGATGTAGAGGAAATTAAAGAAAATGTAACTGATATAAAAGGCATGTTACAAAAAGAAGGTGTATAACATGAAAGTAGCAGTAGTACCAGGACATACATTGTCAGGAAAAGGAACTGGAGCAGTTGGGTATATAGATGAGGGAAAGGAAAATAGAATCCTAACAGATTTAATAATAAGATGGCTAAAACTAGGAGGAGCGACAACCTATACTGGAAAAATTGATAAATCAGATAACTATTTGTCAGAGCAATGTCAAATAGCCAACAAACAAGATATAGACCTAGCAGTACAAATCCATTTTAATGCAAATAAGACAACCATAAATCCTATGGGAACAGAAACAATATATAAGACAGATAATGGAAAAATATATGCAGAAAAAGTAAACTCAAAGCTTTCAACTGTATTTAAAAATCGAGGGTCAAAAAAAGATACAAGAGGTCTATACTGGCTTAATCATACAAAAGCACCAGCAATACTAATTGAAACTTGTTTTGTAGATAGTAAAGAAGATACAGACTATTATATTAGAAGCAAACATACAATTGCAAAATTAATAGCAGAAGGAATTTTAAACAAAGATATAAAAGAAGATGTTTCACAAGAAAAATCTGAAAATATAATATTATATTCTGGAGAAGTGGATAAAGCGATTGCAACCATAATGTCGTTTTATATAATTAACAGTATATTAATCGATGTAAAAGACTATAAAAATGAAATAGCAACTAATATATTTTCCATAGGAGGGAAAGCTTCTAAAACAATAAATAAAGATGTTAATAAGTATATTGAATTTATTGGAAAAGACAGAAAAGAGACTTTTGAACTTGTGTTAAGATATTTAGGAAGATATATTTAAAACAAATAAAAAATAAACAGACAAAACATAAAGAGGTAGCATTACGCTACCTCTTTTTTTATTAAATTATTGTCTATTAACCAAAATAGCTATTTTAGCATCTGGATTATAACTTATTTGAACCATTTGATTTTTCTTAATATGTTCAAGGTCCTCACCACCATAAGCTATTTGTAACTTAACTGGTAACTTACCTTGTTTTATAATAGCAACATACTCTTTTTTACCTTTTTTCTCTAAACTAATCAAATTGCCAACATAAGGTTTGAAGTTCTGATACTTTTTACTAGAATTTCTTATGTAGAAGAAAGCACCAACAGCAATAACTAAATTTATGCCAAGTGTAACCCAAGAATTAATTTTAAGCATAGCTCCAGCGATTATTATCACGAACATTAAAACGATAGGTAATATAGCTTTCTTAAGAAGCAATTTACCCATTATTTCATTAGCCTTTTTCTCAGGGCCACTCATAGTTTTTGATCTAGCAAATGATTGCGCGAATTTGTCTCTTAAGCCCATTTTATCCTCCTAATTTTAATAAATATTTAGTTATAATAACGAGATATTACTTGAAACTAAAAATTTACCACATTTATATTATGTTTGACTTTTGTATAAATAATTACATTCAAGTAAAGCAAAATATACTAATTATTTTATCATAAAACTATAAAAAAGAAAATAAATGAAATAAAAATATTAGAACTAAGAAATGATGTAAAATCGTATCAAAAGCAACATAAAAATTATTTATCTATTTTCTCATCCTTATTTTTATTATATTCAGTTTCTTTCAAATCTTTCTCTTTTTCATATTCATGAAGTTTTAATTCAATCATACCTTCTATTTTGGCCTTATCATAATCACTTAACTTTCTAAAATTATTTAAAAGATTTATTTCATTAGAGTTTATACTATTAAGTGGATAATTTGAGGATAAATCACAAATTAAATCTGGCTCTTGTGAAGAAGTTCCATTTAATAGCCAGTCCACTGAAACATTAAATATCTCAGCTATAGATTTTAATATTTCATAATTTGGCTTTCTAATATTTCTCTCAAATTTACTTAAGTTATCACAGTCTAACATTTCTTCTAATTCATATTGTTTAAGATTTTTTGTTTTTCTTAAATAAACAATTCTTTCTCCTAAAGTATTCATAAACACTCTCCATTCAATTAATGTCAAAAAGACTTTCTAAAATGTAAATAGCTGCAAAATAAAGGTCAAAATGACATGAAAAACATTGACTTAAGGTCAAAATGACTTTATAATTAATTTAATGATACGAAATTACATCCTAATTTTAGCATAAAGTAATCAAAAAATCTTATTTAGTATCAAATAAATTTATGTACTTAATATTTGTATATATCAAAAAAATATACTAAATATAGGAAGGTGTGTAAACTAAAAAACAAAAGGAAGTATAAATCACTTAGAAAGGAACTTGATAAATGGATGCTCGAAAAAAATGGATACCTTTTTTAGGAGTACAAGTTAAACAAAGACTTATTGAATTAAATATGACTCAAAGAGAATTAGCAAAGAAAATAGGTGTTAATGAAAACTATTTGTCAGCCATTCTAAATGGCAGAAGGACAGGTAAAAAGTATAAATCATCAATTTATCAATTGCTTAATATAGAATATTCAGAAGATGATTAGCAAATAGTATGTGAAGTAGGTGAGTATTCTTATGTGTAAATCAGATTTGGATGGAGTAATAGAGTGCTGTAGAGCGATTGACGATTTTATTACGGCTCTCAATGGTATAAAAAGTTTAAATATGGAAAGATTAGATATCTTAACTATATACTCTAGTACATGCTCAAGCCTTCTTAAAGAGGGTAATTACAAAGGATGCACAATTGTATATAAAAAGATGCTGGAAGAGTTGAAAACATGAATAATACATTTCTTGGGAATATAAATAATATATAGGAATGTACAACACTGTTCAAAATACATAAACTAAAATATGGATAGGTAATCTAAATATTATTGAAATTAGATTATGCTTATTTTTAAATAACTTAATATCCATATTTTAGTAGTCTGTTACAAAAAAAGAAAGTTAATAGATGATGTAAAATCGTATCAAATTATGTATGTTTAAACCGTTTTATCTTCATTAGTATTAGAGGAATGCTTTTTTAAGTCTTTATATTCAGATATCTTAAGTTCAAGTATTCCTTCTATTTTTATTTTATCACGCTCATTTAATTGTCTGTATAGATTTAATATCTTTATCTCATCATCAGTAACATGTAGGTAATCTTCCTTATTTTCTTTTACACTATTGTTAGAGTTTACTTTTTCTTTGCCATATAGAAGCCAGTCAGTAGTAACATCAAAATAATCAGCTATTGACATTAATATATCACAATTAGGTTTTCTATCTCCAGTTTCATACTTACCTAAATTTTCAAACTTTAAAATATTCATAAGTTTACGCTGAGTAAGTTTTTTGGAATTTCTTAAATAAGCAATTCTTTTTCCTAAAGTATCCACAAAATACACTCCTTTCTTTTCGTCATCAAGGTCAAAATGACATTTAAAATAAAGATATCAAAATTTATATGTAAAAAACTAACAAAATAAAGTCTAACTGACATTTTGCTTAAATTAATATGCTCATACTATGATTTTAACATATTATAGTTGAAAAGATGTGGTTTATTTTGATTTGTATATATATTTCGATAGACGTAATTAGGTATGAAAGGTGAAAGAGTTAAGAATAGGGTTTGTAAATTAATCTATAAATTTGGATTGATAAACTAATGTTATTTTTTAACTGATTATAAAAATGACAAACAGTAAAATAGAAATAGTATTATATTGTAGTTTATGTTAATCAATTATAAAAAAATTTATGAATTTAACATTTAAGACAACATATTTAAGATATAAGATAAATCTACAATATAATACTATAACACTCTTTTATCTAGTTTTATTTTCTTTATAGAATAACAATATTACGAATGCAAGTAAATTTATACAGAATACTGTTATATACATCTGTTTAAACCCTGAGTTTAGAGTAGATTGAAGTGTATTCTCTATTTTTGTTCTATTGTTTTCTATAGAATTTATATAATCTAATTTTGATTTATCAAAAGCCTTTGGTATTTCAGTTTTTACTTCTTGTGTCTTTGCTAAAACTGATTGAAGTGATTTTTTTTGTTGCTCCATAGTGCCAAGGCCTTTTTCCATGTCTTTCTTTTTATTTATAGAATCATTTAACTTACCTTGAAGTTCCTTTTTTTGAATTTCCATTGTTTTGAGTTTTTTATTCAATTGTTTCTTTTGAGTTTTACTTTTCTGTAGCTTTGTGTTTAATTCAGCTCTTGCTTTTTTTAATTGTTGTATTTGAGCATTTAAACTTTCCTTTTTTTCGTTTAAATCTGGTTTATTTTCACCCGAATTATTATTTTTATTTTCTGTAGAATTATTTTTATTGTTGTCAGGATTAGAATTACTAGTATTATTTTGTTCTTGGTCATTTGAGTTATTTTCGTTATTAGTAGGAGTATTTTCTTGTGGTATAGTAGGTATTTTATTGTAAGCAATTGTCAATTCATTTATGGCTTTATCTTGCTTTACAAGACCTTGTTCCATACCTTTAATACCTTTATTAACACCATCAATGCCTTTTTTTATACCATCTATTCCTTGATTAATGCCAGACCTAGCTTTTATCATATTGTCAATACCTGTTTGAATTCCTTTAATACCATTATTTAGTTTATTTTCGCCTTCTTCGATACCATTTATTCCACTTTGTGTTCCATCTATTCCTTTTTGTACATTTGTCTGGATTTTATTAATTACAGATGGAACTTTTTCATCAAACATGGTTGTTGATATTTCCTTTGTGATATTGGTAATGTTGGTTGTATCTGCTGACTGAACCTTATCCAACAAGTATTTTGGTAGTTTACCACCTGTCATATCCATGTTGATATTTGATGTATCATCCATATTTGGTATAGAAACATTTTTTAAATTCTTTGCCATTTCAGGGTCTGACTTTAAATCATCTATCATATTTTCAAGTTCTTCAAGTTGAACTATTTTAGGTGTTGATGGTTTTCCAACTAAGTCCATAATATTATCTTGTACAGATAACCCTGCATGTGCTATAAAGCCAATCATTATAGCTGGAGAAATTGAAGTTCCAATTGAGCGTATCAGAGACAATGTAGCAAGTGCTGAATTAGATTCTTCTAATCTTGTATTTGATAACATCATATAGTTTAGAGGAGTTCCCATAGTAAATCCCATACCTAAGCCCATAAACATTAGACTTATACATACACTAAATACTGTATTTGTTTTTAGTGCAATTAATACCAGATAAAGAGACCCTATCATGGATACAGAAAAACCTAATAATAGTATTTTCTTTGCACCAAACTTATCAATAAGTCTCCCGCTTAAAGGAGCAGCAACACCTGCAAATAATCCTAATATAGCAACAAAATATCCACCAGAACCAGCATTTATTTTTAATGCATTTTCAGCATATTGTGGAACAAATACCATACCCATCATTCCAATACCAACAATTAAAGATAAAATAAGAACTATCAGTATTCTTGGATTTAAAAAATATTCAAAATTTAAAATAGGGTCTTTAGCCTTATTTTCAATAAATATAAAAATAGGTATAAGTATAATAAATGCCAATAAGTAAGGATAAACTGATATATCTTGCATAGAATTTGTAAAGTTAAAAAAGTCTATATTCATAAGACCATACAACAATGATACAATTATAAATATCAACATTAATGTACCAAGTTTATCTATTTTTTCTGTAGATGTAGACTTATTATTTTTAATACACAAAATTCCACCAATAAGTATGATTAAGCAAATCGGAAGATTTACAAAAAATAGCCATTTCCAATTTTGAGTTCCAAATATACTTAGAATTGTGCTACCAATACTTGAACCTAAAATATTGGCAATACCATACGTTGCTCCAACTAAACCTAAAGCCATACCTCTTTTATTCTCTGGGAAGGTAGTTCCAAACTCTGCTGTAGCAATAGGCATAATTCCGCCACCACCAATTGCCTGAATAACACGACCAATTAGTAAAATATTGAAATTGGAAAATAGTGATGATAATCCACATATTAATGAACCACTACCAAATAGAAATATACTAACTAAATACACATATTTTCTTCCTATTTTATCTGCTAATTTTCCAGAAATAGGGATTACAGATGCATATGTTAATGTATATATGGTAATCATCCAAATTCCTGTCTTTTCATTTACTCCAAGACTATTTTGTATAATCGTTCTTGCTGGTGATACTATTCCTGTATCAATAGCTCCCATAAATATACCTAAGAGATAAAGTATAAGTACTAAAAATATTTTTGGATTACTATCCTTGTTCTGAATACTAGTATTAGAATTCAAGGCAAACACCACCTTAATGTATTAATTTTTCAATATAGGGTTTTAAATCTTTAAATTCTATATGAGTATATGTTGAGTATGAAAAAAACATTTTAATAATTATATTGCATACTAATGTATCATTATTAAAAAACTTTTCTTTTTCTAAAGCCTCATATACTTTATTTGAAAGCTGCTCATGAAAATCATCTTTATGTTTTTTCATTTCAAAAAATCTTTTAGTCTCAAAAATGTTTAAAAAATCATTGTATTGAATATTATGAACCTTGTTTATAAAATTTCTTATTTCTGTAAAAATAATATCTAATTTTTTAATATAATCTTCAGTATTTTTGTTGGAGTATTCAATTCGCCTTATCAATAAATCCCATTCCGATTTTGTTATGTATTCTATTATTTCTTGCTTTGAATCAAAATAATTATATACTGTGCCTGCACTTATACCACATCTTTGAGCTATTTTCCTGATACTAATATTGGAGTAGTCTTCTTCTAGAATCATGTCTCGAGCCACTTTTAGTATATCTTCTTTTACATTTTCTAAAATCTTTGGCATATTACCACCTCTTTTATCAAAATTATTATGAACACTGTTTATTATAAACCTTTAAAATTTATTAATCAATATGTAAGCTATAATGTATAATATTATTATATAGATATGATATAAAATAAGTGTCTTATTAGAAGTATCTAATTTATTAAATTTATACTTAAGTATGATTATTTACTTAAATATGTAATATTAGATTTTTCTTTTTAATAAATTAAATATTATTATGTGATAAGGAGAATACTGTGATGGAAAAGAAGTATGTAATGGCACTAGACCAAGGAACAACTAGTTCAAGAGCTATACTATTTAATAAAAAGGGTGAAATAGTAAAAATCGCACAAAAAGAATTCAAACAAATTTACCCAAAAGCTGGGTGGGTAGAACATGACCCTATGGAAATATGGGGTTCACAAAGTGGAGTAATGAGAGAAGTTATAGAAACAGCAGGAATAAGACCAGAAGAAATTGCTTCAATAGGAATAACTAATCAAAGAGAGACTACAATTGTTTGGAGTAGGTATACTGGGAAACCGATTTATAATGCGATAGTATGGCAGTGTAGGAGAACATCAGAAATATGTGATGAGCTTAAACATAAAGGGTTAGAAGAACTAATAAAAGAAAAAACTGGTCTTTTAATAGATGCATACTTTTCAGCAACAAAAGTAAAATGGATATTAGATAATGTAGAAGGTGCTAGAGAAAAAGCAGAACAAGGAGAGTTGTTATTTGGGACTATAGACACATGGTTAATATGGAATTTGACACGTGGAAAAGTACATGTAACAGATTACTCAAATGCATCTAGAACGATGATGTACAATATAAATAGTTTAGAATGGGATAAAGATATACTAAGAGAGTTAGATATACCAATAAGCATGTTACCATCAGTAAAACCCTCTAGTTATGTCTATGGCCATACAGATGAACGTATGCTATCAGGAGCTAAAATACCTATTGCTGGATGTGCAGGAGACCAACAAGCAGCATTATTTGGTCAAAACTGTGTTGAAGAAGGTACTGCAAAAAATACTTATGGAACAGGTTGCTTCCTACTTATGAATACAGGTAGTAAGATAGTAAAATCTAAACATGGACTGCTTACAACAATTGCTTGGGGTGTTGATGGAAAAGTGACATATGCATTAGAAGGAAGTATATTCATAGGAGGTGCATCTATTCAATGGCTTAGAGATGAATTAAAGATAATTGAATCTGCGAAAGATAGTGAAATGTATGCAAATAGAGTAGAGGATACTAATGGTGTATATGTAGTACCAGCATTTACAGGTCTTGGAGCTCCATATTGGGATATGTATGCTAGAGGGTCAATCTTAGGTCTTACAAGAGGTGCAAAAAAAGAACATATAATAAGAGCTACATTGGAATCGATTGCTTATCAAACAAAAGATGTCTTAGAAGCGATGCAAAATGATTCAAAATTGAAATTAAAGTCACTAAAAGTTGATGGTGGAGCAAGTAATAATAATTTTTTAATGCAATTTCAGTCGGACATATTAAATGTAGATATAGATAGACCTAAGATAGTAGAAACAACAGCTTTAGGGGCAGCATATTTGGCAGGATTATCTGTTGGTTTCTATATTGGAAGTAATGAAATCCCATCAAAATGGTCAGTAGAAAAAGAATTTAATCCAAATATGAATGAAGATAAGAGAAATAAATTATATAAAGGTTGGAAGAAGGCTGTATCAAGAGCTTTAAGTTGGGAAAAAGAAGATGAAGTAGATATTTAAAAAATAGTCAAAAACAAAATTTATTTGAACTTAAAAAGAGCTTTATGTAAAATATGAAGCTCTTTTTTTATTGTTTACTTACACTTTTTATACAATCATACTAAATTGTATGATTTATTTTTCACTTTCATATAAGAACATTGGTATAGAGTTGTAAATATGTTTGTCTCCAACAACTAAGAGAATATCTCCATCTAAAAACTCGATATACGGTCCAGGAGATATTATAAGTTCCTCACCTCTTTTAATTGCAACTATTGTAGCACCTGTGTTTTGCCAAAATTTAGTTTGAGCGGCTGTTTGTCCAACATACTTACATTTAGAATTTATTGTGAACTGAACGGGCACTAAAGGATTTATTATTTCAAGTCTGTTAGAATAATCTAAAATTTTATTTATAGTATCCAATATTTCATTCTCTAAATTAGATTTAGTATCTATTAAATTATAAAGAGTTGATTTATATGATGATATATTTGTAATATCCCTGTATTTTTTTATAAAAGAAGAAGCTTTGTCTGGAGATAATACAATAACACCTTTACCCTTTATGCTTTTAACAACACCAATATCTTCTAAAATTTTAACAGCTCTTCTTATAGTTTCTGGAGATACATTGTATTTACCAGCCAAAACAGAACGTCCAAATAATACTGAATCCTCTTGTATTTCACCTGTATATATTTTATTTGCAATATCCAAAGCTATTTTTTGGTATATTGGCATCGTATAATTTTTATCCATTGTTTTTCCCCCAATACAAAATTTATGTTAAAAAATATATAATCTTAATAATACTATTGTATAATTTATAGGTTTGTATGTCTACAATATGTACAAATATTGTCTTTGTTTTAAAATAATATTTTAACATGTATTTAGTATACATGATTTTATTACACGTAAAACTCTATAAAGATTTACTTAAGAGAATATAAAGATATTTTATTTACAAAAAACAATAATTATATAGATGAAACAAACAAATGAATGAAGAAAAATACTTCTGTCTTGCATACAAAGTGATTAAAATTGAAAAATACTTTAAAAATGAAAGTCAAATGCCTTTTTTTAGGTAGAAATGATTAATTATTAACTAAAAAATGGCAAAAACATTTTTTGAAAAAGAAATACAAATGAATGCGAAATTAAAATAATTGCAAAAATATTCCTCAAATGGTAAAATTATATTATAAAATGCAACGAAATAGTTGCAAAACTAAAATTGAATAAAAGTAATAAAATATTTCATGCAATATATAAAATAAACAAAATTTAAAAATTAAAACTACTTATTCTATCAAAATGCTAGTGAGGGGGGTCATAAATTGTATAAAGTAGATTTAAATAGTGATTTAGGTGAAAGTTTTGGAGCATATAAGGTTGGTTTAGATGAAGAAGTTTTAAAATATATTTCATCAGCTAATATAGCTTGTGGGTTTCATGCAGGTGACCCTAATCATATGGACAAAACAGTAAAGTTAGCTAAAGAAAATGGCGTGAAAATAGGGGCGCACCCAGGTTTTCTAGATTTAATGGGATTTGGAAGACGTGAGATGAAAATAACTAGGCAAGAAGCTAAAGATTATACAAAATACCAATTAGGAGCTTTAATGGCATTTGCAAGCTCAAATGGATGTAACATACAACATGTAAAACCGCATGGAGCCTTATACAATATGGCAGCTAAAGATAAAGATTTAGCTATGGGTATTTGTGAGGCTATATATGAAGTAAACAAAGATATCATACTTTTAGGATTATACAATAGTGAAATGATAAATTCTGCTAAAGAGATTGGGCTTAGGTATGCAAATGAAGTATTTGTAGATAGAGCTTATGATAATAATGGATTTTTAGTTCCAAGAAGTGCAGAGGGTGCAGTTATACATGATACAAAATGTGCAATAGATAGAGTTGTTAAGATGGTAAAAGAAGGAACTGTAGAAACTTTAACAGGTGAAGTTATACATATCAAAGCCGACTCTATATGTGTTCATGGGGATAATCCAAAGGCAATAGAGTTTGTTAAAGAGATAAGAAAACGCTTTGAATTAGAAAATATAGAAGTTTGTCCATTAGAAGATATGGAAGCTTGTTCATCAGAGAACATGGTTTAAGACTGATAATATGAGGGGGAGATAAAATATGAGTACAAAAAATATTACTGATAAAACGAAAAATAAAAAAGATGTTGGGGCACTTATAGGAGCTGCTTTTATAATGGCAACATCAGCAATTGGACCTGGTTTTTTAACTCAGACAGCACAATTTACTCAAGATTTTGGGCCGAGTTTTTCGTTTGTAATCTTAATTACAACAATTCTTTTTATAGGAGCTCAAGTAAATGTATGGAGAGTAATTGGTGTATCAGGTCTTAGAGGTCAAGATATAGCAAATAAAATAGTGCCTGGATTAGGTTATCTAGTTGCTTTTTTAGTAGCGCTTGGAGGATTAGCTTTTAACATAGGAAATGTTGGTGGAGCTGCACTTGGTATGAATGTAATGTTTAATATGAATATGACACTTGGAACTATATTAAGTGGATTGATAGCAATATTTGTATTTATGTCAAAAAATTCAAATTCTCTAGTAGATAAGATAACTAAGTTTTTAGCATTAGGTATGATAATTATAGTTGGATATGTAGCAATATCTAATCATCCTCCTGTTGGAGAAGCAGTTTTTAAAATGGTAAAACCAGAGAATCCAAAAGGGCTTATATTCCCAATAATAACTCTACTTGGAGGAAGTGTTGGAGGTTATATAACTTTTGCTGGAGGACATAGACTGATAGATGGTGGAATAACAGGAGAAGAAAATATAAAAGAAATAACTAAATCTTCTCTTTTAGGAATATTAGTTGCAACAATGATGAGGGTTCTTCTATTTTTAGCAATATTAGCAGTAGTTTCGAAAGGTCTTCAACTTGACCCAGAAAATCCAGCTGCTTCAGCTTTTAAATTTAGTGCAGGGGCAATAGGATACAAATTCTTTGGGCTTGTATTATGGTCTGCTGCAATTACATCAGTTATAGGAGCTGCTTATACATCAGTCTCTTTCTTAAAAACATTAAACCCTTTTATAGATAAGAATGAAAAGTATTTCATAATAGGATTTATAGCAATATCAACACTTATAATGGCATTTATAGGAAAACCAGCAACTTTATTAATTTTAGCAGGTTCTTTAAATGGATTAATACTTCCAATCACATTAGGAATAATGCTTATAGCATCTAAAAGAAAAGATATTGTTGGAGATTACAAACATCCTACATGGCTTTTAATATTTGGAGTAATAGTAGTATTAATATCTGCCTATACAGGAATAACTTCTCTTAGTAGTCTAGGTACTTTATTTGCTTAATTTAGAAGAGGTGACATTTATGAAAACTAGATACTTGCTATCAGGAGATAAAGCAGTAGTTGCTGAGTTTGGAAATGAGATATCAGAAGATATAAATAAAAAAGTAATTTCATTTATGAGGGCAATAGAGATATCAAATCTTAAAGGGATTGTCACAGAAATGGTGCCAACATATAGGTCACTTATGATAAGTTATAATCCTCTAAAAATAGATTTTGATAGTTTAATTGAGCGTTTAAAAAAAATAGAAAATAATTTAGAAAGTATAGAATTACCAAAACCTAAAATACATGAGATTCCAGTATGTTATGATAAGGTTTTTGGTATAGATATTGAAAATGTTGCAAGTCATAATAATCTTACTGTGGATGATGTTATAAAAATACACACAAGTAGAGATTACTTGATATATATGTTGGGATTTACTCCTGGTTTTCCGTATCTAGGAGGTATGGATGAAAGAATAGCTACACCTAGACTAGAGGTGCCAAGAACTAAAATTTATGGTGGAAGTGTTGGTATAGCAGGTTCTCAGACAGGTGTATATCCTATCGATAGTCCTGGAGGATGGCAAATAATTGGTAGGACACCTTTAAAATTATATGATGAAAATAGAGAAGAACAAATTTTACTTAGAGCTGGAGATTTTATAAAATTTGTTCCAATAACATTAGATGAATTTATAGAAATTGAAAAAAATAATTTGAGTATTTAAATATCGTTATAGTACAGGGAGTGGTATATATGGGATTCAAAGTTGAATTAGGAGGTTTCCAAACATTAATACAAGACAGAGGTAGAGTTGGATATGGACAATATGGTGTATCTGGTTGTGGGGCAATGGATGAGTATGCACATAGAGTGGGAAATATATTAGTTGGAAATTCTGAAGATGAAGCTTCTTTAGAAGTTTTAATGTTGGGCCCTACAATTACATTTGATGAATATACACAAATAGCAGTAACTGGGGGAGATTTAGGCGCTAGAATAAATGGAAAAGAAATTCAAAACTGGAGGTCATATCAAATAAACCCTGGCGATGTATTATCATTTAGAGGTGTAAAATCAGGAGCTAGAGCATATGTATCAATAGCTGGTGGAATAGATGTCCCACTTGCAATGGGTAGTAAATCGACTTATACAAGAGCTAAGATTGGTGGTTTTGAAGGTAGGGCACTTAAAAAAGGTGATTATATAAATACTTTCATTCAGGAAAAAGATTTTACAATAAATAAAAAATTAAATTCAAAATATATTCCAAACTATAGTTCAGAAATAGTCTTAAGAATTGTAAAAGGACCTCAATTTGATGCTTTTTCTAAAGATGAAGTAGAAAAGTTTTTATCAAATGAATACAAAGTTACAAATGAAATAGATAGAATGGGTTGTAGACTGGATGGAGAGAGTATAAAACACCTTAATGGAGCAGATATTATATCTGATGGTATTTCTTATGGAGCCATACAAGTACCTGGACATGGAAAACCTATTATAATGCTATCTGATAGACAGACTAGTGGTGGATATACTAAAATAGGAAATGTCATAAGTGTAGATTTGTATAAGTTGGCACAAGCAAAGCCAAATGATGTAGTAAAATTTGAATTTGTAGATATATATGAAGCACATAGATTGCTGAGGGAACAAGAAGAAAAGATTCAGGATATTTACAAGAGTATGAAAAATATAAGAGTTGTAAAAGCAAAAGTGTTAAATGATATAGCAGTTTAATTTAACCTTAATAAACATAACTCTTATTATAAATTAAAACGTAATTTACAAATAGCTATTTACTATTTACCATAATCAAGATGGTTTAGTTAGTCAAATAGCTATTTTTTAGTTTAAATAAATATTATAGATTTAAATAAATACTTCAATTTGAAAATAAAAGTAGTATTTAAATATTTTTATTTTGTAGCATATATAAAAAGTATGTATTTTATATAGTGTTTATTTAGATTTTATTGGCCAAATTGGAGGAGAAATAACACCATATCCACGAGCTATTGTATCTTTACTAGGATTGATGATTTTATGAGGTATGTTGGCTTTTATAAATGTTGAATCCCCTGTATTCAATCTTATTATTTTTTCCCCCATACAAATATCAACCATACCACTTGTTACTACCATGATTTCTTCTGATGCGTGATATATACAATCTTTAGCATCTTCACTTTCTGGTTTAAGTTCAAATTCTACAAGTAAACTTGAAGGAGTAAATTCAGATGTTGGCATTGGAGATACTATCTCATAAAACATTTCACTTCTTGGAAATTTCATCATAACTCTATCTTCTTTTCTAATGACTAAATCATCAGTATTATTATCATCCATAAACATATATAAAGGAGTATCTAAAACTTCAGCAATTTTTCTCAATGAAGACAATGATGGTTCAATAGCATCTCTTTCTATCTGAGAGATATAACTTATAGATAAATCTGTCAATTTGGAAACATCACTTAATGTTTTTTTCTTGCTTTTTCTTATATTTCTCATCTTTTCACCTAACATAAGAACCTCCAATTAATAAAATTAATATAAATATTCGATAAAAACAAAGTAATTATAGCATAACATAGAATTAGTGGCAATAAGAATAAATAGAATATTTTGATAATTAGAATTCAATTAAATGTAAATAAAAATTTATAAAAATCAATTATTGTTGAATTAGTATAATAAAAAATAATTTAGCATAGAAATAGTAATTAAAAGAAGATTATCGAAGAATATTTTAGAAAATAGTAAATTTTCAGTAAATTATCTTGACATATGTATTGAAGCAATAATATAATTTGAAGTATAAAATTTAAAAAATTAAATTATAACTTCAAAAAGGAGGGTAATATGAAGATAACAGATATAAAATTTGAAAAACTAAGAATTAGATTAAAAAAACCTGTGGTAGTTTCATTTGGAGTAATTGAATATGGGGAAAGTATAATTTTAAAAATTGAAACTGATGAAGGATATTATGGATTTGGTGAAGCAGCTCCTCTTGCAGCAGTAACAGGTGAAGTTTTGGATAATGTACTTTCAATATTACTTATGTTTAAAAAAGAGCTGATAGGAAAAGACCCACTGGATATTGAAATGATACATACAATCATGGATGGAATTATAATAGGTAACACTTCTGCAAAAGCAGCCATTGATATAGCTTTATATGATATCAAAGGAAAACTCATGAATGCACCTCTTCATAAAGTTCTTGGAGGGTTTGATAATAAAGTTCAAACAGATATTACTATAAGTATAGATAAACCAGAAAAAATGGCAAAAGAAGCTTTAGAAAAAGTTAAAGAAGGCTTTAGGATATTGAAGCTTAAAGCAGGGATAAACCCTGAAGATGATATTGAAGCTGTGAGATTAATTAGAGAAGCTGTTGGAGAAAGCATAAGAATTAGAATTGATGCAAATCAGGGGTGGAACGTAAATAGTAGTATAAATACTATCAAAAAATTAGAAGAATTTGGTGTTGATGCAATTGAACAAGCACTTCCATATTGGGATTTGGATGGAACTGCTTACATAAGAAGTAAGAGTAATATAAAAATTATGATGGATGAATCACTACATTCACCAATAGATGCTATTAAAGCTATAAAAAAGGATGCAGTTGATACCTTTAATATTAAGTTGATGAAATCAGGAGGAATATACCCTGCTATAAAAATTAATAACATAGCCGAGTCAAGTGGGGTAAATTGTATGTTAGGATGCATGCTTGAAACGAGAATTGGTATAACAGCAGCAGCAAATTTAATTGCATCTAAAAAAAATATAACAGAAGCTGACCTTGATAGTTTCATGTTTTGTGAAGAATTAAATGGTATATCTGGAGGATTTGTGATGGATGGAGATATTATGAATCTTGTCAATAAACCAGGCTTAGGAATAGAAGTAAACTTATGATAAAATTGGAGGTTAAATATGAATACACTTTTTTCAAGTACAGGAAGTATACTTGCTATAATGACATCAATGATTGCATTGGGTTTTTACTTACAAAGATATAAAGCTATTAAGAGTTTAGGACCAGCACTTACAATAATCATAATGGGAATAATACTTTCAAACTTAAAAGTAGTTCCAGTAAGTACTGAGTTATATGGAACTATTTCTACATATGCCATTCCAGTCTCTATGACTATAATGTTGATGAGTGTTGATTTAAAAGAAATGACAAAGTTATCAAAAGAGCCTTTGATTGCAATCTTTGTAGCTGTATTAACTGTAAGCATAATGGCATTTTTATTTGGACTTGTATTTGCAGAAAAAATATCAGAAGGTTGGAAAGTTGCTGGAATGTTTGTAGGTACATATACTGGAGGAAGTGCTAATCTTACAGCCATTGGTACAGGTCTTAATGTAAGTCGACAAACTCTTGCAGCAGCAAATGCAGCAGATTATGTAATTGGAGTACCAACATTAATATTCATGTTTGCTCTACCAGCTATACTAAAGAATTCAAAGAAGTTTAAAAAACTTTGGCCATATCATGTAGAAGAATCAGAATTAGAGGATGAGCAGAATGAAGAATTTATGGAGTCAAAAGAGTGGAGTATTAAAGATATTGCTTGGATGTTAGCCATAGGTTTTGTGGTTACAGAGGTTGCAACAATTCTTTCTGGATATTTCAATTCAAGTTTTAGTAGTGCAGCAAGAATTCTTTTAGTTACAACTATTTCAATTATAATTGCTCAGTTAAAGCCAGTAAAAAAGCTAAAAGGGAATTTGGATTTAGGATTATTTGTTGCATTATTCTTTTTATGTACTATAGGTTTTTCAGTAGATATAAAAGAGTTTTTAGGTTCAACTTTCACCATAACACTTTACTGTTTTAGCATAATTTTTGCTTCATTTGTTTTCCATCTATGTATAACTAGACTTTTAAAAATAAAGTATCAATATGTAATACTTTCTATAGTAGGAGCAATTGCTGATGGACCAACTTCAGCTTTAGTAGCTGCATCTGCAAAATGGAATTCACTTGTAAGTGTGGCAGTGGTCATGGGAGTAATTGGTGGAGTGTTAGGAAATTATGCAGGTATATCAGTGGCATATGCTATAAAAATGTCTTTGGGATTATAGGAGGTGATTTAATTGCTAAAATTTAGGCTATATATATCTGGATTATATAGTGGAAATGTAGTTTTTGATAATGAGTTATTAATTGAAAAGTTAAATCCTTTTACAAATAAAATCGAAAGTTTAAAAGTAATAAGTAAAGAAGAAAATGCATACTATTTAAATCTTACAAAAATGGATTTAAACTCTTTATTTTATAACTTTGATGTATACACTAGTAGTTTAATAAATACAAATAAAAGCGTCATTATAAATAAGTTAGGAGAGACATATTCTAGGCTTAATGAATACATATGGGTTCAAAGAAATAAAAAATTTCCATTAGATATAATTATTGTGGATAATAAAATAGTTGGTTTCATATGCTTATCTAGGGAAACTTGTACTATATTAGTTATGGATGGATATGAAGATTATACTGTATTAGAAGAATGGAATAAAACTCATAAAAATGAAAAGATATATTCTATAAAATTTGGTGGAAATTATATGGTTGATATGAAAGATGGAATAAAACTTTCTACAGATGTGTATCTTCCTAACTTTATAGATTCTACTAAAAAAGCACCAACAATTCTTATGAGAACTCCATATGGAAAAGAAAATGATAAAGAAATATACTATAAATATGTACAAAGAGGATATGTTGTTGTCATACAAGATGTTAGAGGAAGAAATGAATCAGAAGGTGATTGGGAGCCGATGATTCATGAAAGGGAAGATGGAGATAGTACTATAAACTGGATAGTATCACAGAAATGGTCAAACGGCATGGTTGGCATGTTAGGGGCATCTTATCTTGGTTATGTTCAATGGGCAGCTGCATCTTCAAGTAATAAACATCTTAAAGCTTTAGTTAGTATAGTAACATCAGGAAGTCCTTTTATTGACATACCAAGAAAAGGAGGAGCCTTCGTATCTGGTATGCTTGCATGGGCATTTATGGTATCAAGAAATAAAGTTGATAGAAGTAAAATGGTAAGAGATGATTGGGATGATGTTTTAAACATACGACCAATACAGAATATACCTGTTGAAGCTCTTGGGTATAGGATTAAGTTCCTAGAAGAATGGCTAAAAAGAGTAGAAAAAGATGAGTATTGGGATATGATGGATTGGCATTCACAAAAAGGTAAAATAAATGTACCTGCATTGGTTGTATCTGGATGGTATGATGATAATGGCATGGGGACTACAGAAGCTTTAGATGTAATAAAAGGTTATGAAAAAGGGAAGAGAAAGGCTATCTTAGGTCCATGGATGCATAACTCAAATACTCTAAGAGATATAAATGGTATTTCTTTAGGAAATAATTCATTGAGATATGATTTGGATTATAATTATCTGCTATGGTTCGATAAATACTTAAAAGGTATAGAAAACAATATAGATAAGACTGCTCCAGTAGAGTATTATTCTGTTGGTTCTAATAGGTGGAAGACAGAAACAAATTGGCCAATAAAAAACAAAATAGATAAGCCTTTATATCTAATAAGTGATGGGAATGCTAACACATCTTTGGGAAATGGAAGATTAGTATTTGATAGTGCTTTAGAAGAAAAGTGTGATAAGTATATATATAATCCTAAAGACCCATCAATACAACTAATTGATATGTCAGAAAATGAAGTTGGTGTTCCAAATAACTATAGGGATTTAGAAAAAAGAAGTGACATGTTGTGTTATACATCAGATGCTTTTAGTGAAGAATTTACTATAACAGGTGATATAAAGTTAGAGTTCTTTGCATCAAGTTCTGCCAAAGATACTGACTGGGTTATAAAAATCATGGATGTAGATTTAGATGGGAATTCAATTAAATTAGCTGATGGTATACTTAGTGCTAGATTTAGAAATGGTTTTTATAAGTCGGAGTTTATGGAAGAAGGAGAGATTTACAAGTTCTCAATTATAACTTCAAAAATATCAAACACATTTAAAGTTGGTCATAAAATTAGACTAGATATAACATCTAGTGCTAAAAACTTTATTTTTCAAAATAGCAACACTGTAGAAGGTTATAATAGTATTGAGTATATAGAAGCAAAAAATATCATTTATCATGGAGGTAAATATCCATCCAGATTGATATTGCCTGTAGAAAATAATTAAATTGATATGGATAAAATAGTAAGGAGATATAATATCAATATTATATCTCCTTGTTAGTTAAATTAATTATTTTGTAGCTGCTACAACGCTCATTTCAACTAATAAATGCTCTCTAGCAAGTCTAGCTTCAACACAAGCTCTAGCAGGTTCAAATCCTTTTTCAACCCAAGCATCCCAAACAGAGTTCATAGCTTCAAAGTCTTTCATATCTCTTAAATAAATAGTAACAGATAATAAATGTTGTTTATCTGAGTCATATTTGTTTAATAAATCTTCTATTTTAGCTAAAACTTCAGTAGTTTGTTCAATTACTCCACCTTCAGCATGAGTTTGTCCACATAAGTAAACTGTGTTGTTATGAACTACAGCTCTACTCATTCTTCCAGTTCCTTCATATCTTTTTATTTCCATGTTTTAAATACCTCCATAATTAAAAAATCTATTAAAAATCTAAATAATAAATTAAAAAAAGTCTATACTATATAAAATTATATTATATATTGTAATAATAATCTATAAAAACATACAACTTTTTAATTATAATTATTATTGTTATTAATTGAAAAGCTTTATTAGCTACTTGACATAATTTATACTTTTAATTATAGTATAAATTGGAATATTTAGATAATTATTATTTAATCTATTAGTAGAAGTCTTTAATTAATATGACTTTATATATTTATATAGAAAAGAGGTAAGTATGAGTAGTACAATCAAATCAAATCGAATAAAGGGCATAATGTTCATAATATTATCAGCTCTTGGTTTTGCAATGATGTCTGCATTTGTAAAACTAGCAGGGGATTTACCAAGTTTTCAAAAAGTGTTCTTTAGAAACTTGGTATCAGCCATAATAGCATTTTGGCTTATCATAAAACATAGAGGTAGTCTAACTGGTAAAAAGGAAAATTTAAAAGTGCTTTTATATAGGTCAATATTTGGAACTTTAGGAGTTATATTTAATTACTATGCAATTGACAGATTGATGCTTTCAGATGCTAACATGTTAAATAAAATGAGTCCATTTCTTGTAGTTATATTTTGTGCAATTGCTCTAAAAGAGAAAATAAATGTAAAACAGATAGGAGCTATTATAATTGCATTTATAGGGGCTTTATTTATAATAAAACCAACATTTAGTGTAGAAGTGATTCCCTACTTAGGAGGAATTGCTGGAGCTATATTTGCAGCAATGGCATATACATGTTTAAGGGTTCTTGGAGATAGAGAAGATTATTATACAATTGTATTTTTCTTTTCAGTATTTTCGTTGATTACTGTAGGGCCAATTGCTTTTGCAGTATATGAGCCAATGACTCCTATGCAACTTATATATTTGTTACTAGGAGGCGTATTTGCAAGTTTAGGTCAATTTGGAATAACTCTAGCATATAAGTATGCACCTGCTAAGGAAATTTCTATCTTTGATTATAGTAATATAATTTTTTCAGCAATTTTAAGTATCTTCTTGTTCAATGTTTATCCAGATATGCTAAGTGTTGTTGGATATTTAATAGTATTTTCAGCAGCATTTTATATGTTTTTATATAATAAGAAGTTAGATAAATTAGACAAAGAAAATAGAAGATAATAAAGTAATAAGATAGATAAAAATTGTGTTTAGAGTCTGTATTTAATACTTAAGATTTTGTATTGACGTTAAATAATATATAGATTGAAAATATTTAATATACTGGTATAAAACAGCAGTTAAAATTGAAAAGTTATAACTGCTGTTTCTTTTATTAAAAATATCCAAATGTATGTAAAAATAGACTATAATAGAGTAGTATAAATAATATAAAGGGGATAAATTAAAGTATGGAAAAGGTGAAAATTGCTGTAATTGGAGCAGGTAATAGAGGAACATATGCATATGCTCCATATATTTATGAAAATTCTGATGTATGTGAAATAGTTGCTGTAGCTGAACCTAAAAAAGGAAGAAGAGAATTATTTACACAAAAATATAATTTAGATAGCAAAAACGTATTTGAAACTTTAGAAGATTTTTTTGAACAAGATAAAATGGCAGATGCAGTCATAATAGCTACAAATGATGATAGACATTATGATGTAGCAAAACTAGCTTTTGAAAAAGGCTATCACATATTATTAGAAAAGCCAATGTCTAACAGTCTAGATGGTTTGGTGCATATAAATGATTTATGTGATAAGTACAAAGATAAGATTTTTATGATTTGTCATGTACTTAGATATTCTCCATTTTATAATAAATTAAAAGAAATTGCAGAAAGTAAGAAATTAGGAGAACTGGTTAGTATACAGTACAATGAAAATATAGGATATTGGCATTTTGCACATAGTTTTACTAGAGGAAATTGGAGAAATAGTAATGAAACAAGTCCTTTAATTTTAGCTAAGAGTTGTCATGATATGGATATCTTATTATATTTAGTAGGTAGTAGATGTAAAAAAATATCTGCATTTGGAAGTTTGAAGCATCTTAACAACCAACATGCTAGTGGAGAAATGGCACAGAACTGTCTTCAATGTTTAGTTGAAAAAAAATGTCCATATTCAGCCAAGAAAATTTATCTAGAAAAAGATAGAAGCATAAACAGGGCTGTTCACATAAATCCGACAGAAGAAAATATTTTAAAAATACTTGAGACTAGCCCATATGGAAGATGTGTCTATAGATGTGATAATAATGTTGTAGATAATATGGTAAATATATTGCAGTTTGAAAATGGAGTGACAGCTACTTTTAATTTATGTGCATTTACTAAAGAAAACGGAAGAACTATAAAGCTAATGTTTAGCCATGGTGAAGTTGGCGGAGACTTAAATAAAAATGAGATAAGAATTAAAGAATTTGGAAAAAATGAAGAAATAGTTATAAAACCATCAAATAAACAGAATATGGTAGAGGAATATGACAGAAATCTTATTTCTGAGTTTGTTAAATTAGTTTTAAATAAAGAATTAGAAAAGAGTAGAGTAGCAGCGAAAGAGGCTATACAAAGTCATGTAATGGCATTTGCAGCTGAATATTCAAGAGTGAGTGATGAAGTAGTATATATAGAAGATTTTTTTGATAATGCGAAACAAATGACTAGAGAGATAGAAGAAACTATATTTTAATTAAGAAAACTTGTTAAATAAAATAAAGATAGATTATATAATAGATACACTAATGTATGTGTTCTATCAAAAAATCTATCTTTTTTATTAGGACTTTTTCTTATCTCTATCAAAAAAATCCATACATTCGGATAAAAGATAAGAGAGTAAAGCGAATAAGATTTCTGTACTTAAAGGAATCGTTATTGAATCCATAAATGTATCAATTATGTTCATAGCTAGAAAAGTTAGTATAAAATCAATTATAAATTCGCAAAATTTATATAATGAGTAAGGTAATTTGTTTACATATCTAAATATATCTAAAATAGTAGTGCATAAAAAATCAATTGGGGTAGTTATACAAAAATATATTAAAAAGAAAATTAGTACAGACCCAAGAGATTTATATTCAAAACCTAAGAATGATAAGAAGCCAATTCCTATAACCGTGAAAATACAAAAAGTTATACCAAAAAAAACAGCAAAAAATAAAAATACAGAAATAAATTCGCCTAAAGGAATTCTTCTTTTATTACTTATCTTAATCAACTCCTTAATTTATATAAATAATAACATTCTTAAAAATTCATAATAGTCTTCTGTTTCAAATAATATTGTTTGAGAATCTATTTTTTTCATATTTGGATAAAAAGAAGCTTTAAAAGCCTTGTAATGTTCTCTAAACTTTATTTCTATCTTGAATTTATCAGGTAATTTTATTAAGTGTCTAGATAAATCTCCAGATAAAGCTTTTTTAACACCTTTTTCTATTTCTTTTAGTGCTAGATTTGGATGTATTGAAATTGAACCATTTCCAATTCCTTTTGATACAGGTATAGTAACTATATTTGGGTTTAGTTTTTTTGCACTCTCACAAAGCATTTCATCTCCACTTAAAAATGCTACAGGAACATTATAATATGCAGCAATATAAGCATTTATAGTAAATTCAGACGCTATTTCATCATTTATTTTAAAATAGTCGTAATCAATATCCATGGTATGAGAAAGTGGATTACCATTACAAGTAGCTCCAGAATGATAACCAGTAAATATACATGCATCAAAGCTTTCATCAATTCCAGCCATCATAACTAGTGGGTCTTTAGTCCATCCTCTAAGTATTTTTACATTTTCAGGTAAAATGTCTGGATTAATATTTCTACCACTATCATGTGCATCTTTAACAAGTATTTCATACATGCCAGATTGAGTAGCTCCATTACATGCAGCTGCTATTTCTTTGCTCATTTGTGTTCTGTAGTGATGTGAAAATTCGCATTCAAGTTTTGTCTCATCCCAATTTACAATACCACAAGTACCTTCTATATCAGCACTTAAATATAATTTCATAATATAGACCCCCTTATATTTATTATTAATGATAATAACAGATAACAGAAAAATATAATCAATAAAGGTCATAAAAATATTATGTCTTACTATTAATTATTATTAAATCTGTAACTGGAAAATTACTGAACTAGTATTAAAAATATAATACTAAGTACATCTATTTGTATAATTTTTTTATGTATAATATTTATATAAGATTGTAACATATAAGTGGTTACATTTACTAGTTTAACATAGTTAAGTATCATTTTTAAGTTAAATTGTTTATAGAAACTATTATATAGATTTGTAATTAATTAGTTAGAGAAGGCAAAAAGTAGAAAGTTATAAGAAATAAAAGTAAAAAAATAGAGAGTTATAAGAAATAAGCTGATAATTAATGTACAAAAGTGTACTTTATAGTTGCTAAATAACTCTCAAAAAGAAATGTATTATTTTAATTGTATTTTTTATTTTTAATAAAGAAAACAATAATTATTGATAAAATAGGATTTATTGAAAATCCAAATAATGTCCAGAAACTACTATTAAGGTTTTTCTTTGTAGAAATTTTATTACATGCTATTAGGATTATTATATAAATGATACAATTTAATATTCTAAATATATGTGGTATAAAATTTTGAGCAAGTGCAAATAAAGTAAATGCGTAAAATAAGCCTATGAAAGCAAAGAAAAAGTAGTTTAAATTTTTGAATTTTGGAAGTTGTTTTTTGTTATCATTAATTGACATGATAACACCAAGAACCATAGCTATCCATCCAAATAAATTTGCTGCTTGTAGACTAAATATTGTCATGTATTTTCTCCTTTATATTTATTTATATTTAAGTATACAAGATAATTTACTAATATTAAAGCAAATAAAAGGAAGAATTATATAGTTTTAAAATTCAAATTCATTTTCCCAATCAAATTCTCCTGACTTTTCTACGCTTTTAGGCCAATGATTGCACCATTTAGGAACTGATGGATTTTCAATTCTATCAACACTTGGAGTATATGGTTTTAAGTCAATAACAGGGCTATTGTCATTAGCATCAATATATGGGATTTTTATTATACCATTTTCATGGTCTATATTAATAATTTGTACAGTAGTTAATGCTATTGGATTAGGTCTAATAGGTGACCTTGTTGCAAATATTCCCATAATATCTGGTGCATTTTTATATGGTTTTGGAGTTTCTAAAATATTTCTTAATTCGGTATTATCAAATCCATCTGCCCACCAAAGTACATTTAAGTGAGCAAAGTCATCAAGTTCTTTTAGTGCGGGTATATATTTTTTATCCAATTCAATAAAGATTTCTTCACCTTGAACACGTATTTTTCCTATAGGATTTACTGATATTTGTTTCATAATATTACCTCCAATTATTTGGTTTGTCATTTGTAATTTTAGGATAGTACCTAACACCATGTGAGAGTCAATATAAAAAATTATTAGATATAAATATTAATAATTAAAAAGCTAATATATTTTTTACATGAAGCATGACACCAGTAACAAGGCAATCTTCATCAATGTCAAAGGTAGATGTATGTAGAGGAGAGGTAATATTTTTTTTGCTATTTGCACAACCAAGATGGTAAAAAGCTCCTTCACAGTGCCTTAAGAAATATGAAAAGTCTTCAGCTCCAAGAGTAGGTGTATCTTTAATGATAATATTTTCTTTTCCAAATAAATCTATAGCATTTTGTTTAACATAATCTACCAGATGATTTGAATTTATAAGTGCTGGATAACCCTCCTCAATTTCAGCAGAAATACTTCCTCCAAATGTTTTACAAGTAAAATCGCAAATTTCTTTAATTCGTTTTTTTGAAAAGTTTCTAGTTTCTTGAGTTAAAGTTCTTAAAGTTCCTTTTATAATAACTTTATCACAAACTATATTTTCTTTAATTCCGCCTTCAATTTTTCCTAGAGAAATAACCACAGAATCGGTAGGATTTGTATTTCGACTGACTATTGTTTGTAGAGCAGTTATGATATGAGCAGATATAACTATAGCATCAATACCCTGGTGTGGATAAGCCCCATGGCACTTTGAGCCATTTACAGTCAATCGAAGTGTATCAGTGGAGGCACTCAAAGTGTTATATTTTAATTCAATTAAATTTTTATCGATATTGGGATTTACATGAAGGCCAAATATATATTTAACATCTGGATTTTTCAGACAACCATCTTCTATCATAAGCTGAGCACCACCAATGGTTTCTTCAGCAGGTTGAAAAAAGAGTTTTACATTTACATTTAGATAATCCTTTAATTTAAATAGTATATTACAAGTGCCAAGTAAAATAGCAGTATGTGCATCATGACCACATGCATGCATTTTACCAAGATTGATGGATTTATAAGAATAATTGAGTTCTTCTATTATAGGTAATGCATCTATATCGGCTCTTATTGCAACTGTTTCAAAATTTGGATTTATATTTATATATGCAGTTATCCCAGTATGATTTTTATACTCGATGTAATTTATACCTATTTCATTTAAATATTTAATGATTTTTTTCTTAGTTTGAAACTCTTCTAATCCAAGTTCTGGAGTTTTATGTAAATCTCTCCTGATATTTATAACCCAATCATTTATTTCATTACAAAGAGCTTTTATATTAAGCATAAAACACATCCTAACTATATTAAAAATTTATTTCTCTTCATTAATTATATTATTTGATGTAAATCATTATTCTGTATCAAGTACAAATAAAATATCTTATAATTATAGTAGCTAGATTTAGCATGAGGAAAAATATATCATTTTAGAATAAGAGGTGTTTAAATGTTAGGAATAATTGCGCCATCTGGGCCATTGAGAAATACAAGTTTAGAAGAAATAAAGTCTAATTTAGAGAAGTATGGTTATGAAGTTAAATTTTCTGAAAGTTGTAGTTTAAATTATAAAGGGTATTTAGCTGGTAATGATGATGTCAGAGTTAGAGATATAGAAGATATGTTTTTAGACAAAAATGTAGATATGATTATGTGTTTAAGAGGAGGTTATGGAACAACAAGGATATTAGACAAAATAAATTATGATATAATAAAGCAAAATCCAAAACCATTTATAGGTTTTTCTGATATAACAGGTTTAAGCTTAGCTTTCTATAAAAATTGTGGTCTCTTACCATATCATGGCATAATGGCAGCAAATGTATCCAAATGGGATGAGTTTACCTATAAATCTCTAATAAATGCTTTAGAATTTAAAGATGAACTCTATTTAGAAAACCCAAAAGGAGAAAAGATTTACACAGTATGTGAAGGTAAAGCAGAGGGAATAATAATGGGAGGAAATTTATCCTTAATAATTGCTACAATGGGAACTAAGTATGAAATAGATGCAAAAGATAAAATTTTATTTATTGAGGAAATAGGAGAATCTCAATATAAACTAGATAGAATGTTAACCCAACTATATTCTTCAGGAAAACTTGAGGAATGTAATGGTATAATTTTTGGAGATTTCAAAGATTGTATTGAAGAAAAGGATTTGATAGAATTATTAGAGGAATTTGCAAGGAAGGTAAATAAGCCAGCTATATATAATCTTCAGTCTGGACATTGCATCCCAATGGTAACTATTCCTTTAGGTAGAATGTGTGAATTAAATGCTACAGAAAAAATGATTAAATTAAAAAAATAGTGTGTATATAAATATAATGGAAATATGGTATAATCTTATACAAGTAAAAATTTAGCTAGGAGGATGAAGAATGTCTGATGATAGAATAATAGACTTTAACGAACTAAAGAACAAAGTTAAAGATTCTGATGTAGATAAATTTGAGCAATATATATATAACTTATATTTTTCTGTTATGGATGGAAAAATGTCTATGGCTGAGTTTTCAAGAAAAATATTTGATTATATGAGAGATAACAACATATCTCAAGAAAAGTTTATGAAAATACAGAAGCAATTTATGGAGAGATATGGTATGGACACTGAAGAAGTAGAAAAACAACTTAGAAACTTTGGAATCGACCCTTCTACAGCAGGTTTTATGAGTGATAATACTTCCAGCAAAGTATCTACAGAAGATTTAGAATCGTTTAAGAAGAGTGCAGGTTTTTATGAGAAATATGGTGAAAAAATTCAGCCAAAAAGTTGTATAACAACATTCATAAAAAATGACTTGAATGATATTAATGTAATAATAGACCAAGAAAAAATAATGCTTTGTAGTGATAAAAAAATAAATCTTATGGACTCAGAATTAAATGAGTTTTTATTAGAATATAAGAATATGTTCAACAAAAAGATAAAAGTAGTTATGTGTGAGACTACAAACAAGTATGATTATTAAAAAGTAAATTTAACTATTGAAGCAATATTATTTAGTTATATAACTTAAAAATAAAAATCGCAATTTATATTTCTTACAAAAATATGTAATGAATATGTAAATTGCGATTTTTTATATTGCATAAGCTAGCCGTAGCAAATAATATTTATAAGTAATGATGTCTTTGTTAAAACTGTATTCTTATATTAAAGTTTTTATTGAAAATATCTCATTTATTAATTACATAATATACTGTATAAAATATTGGATTATTAATGTATTTCTTTTAATACTTTGATACCATTTTGAATCATACTATTAAAGAATACTAAGTTTAAAAGTTCTGCAGAGTGAACATTTGGGATATCATAAGTATCTACCAAATTCATAGGTACAACTATATTTTTTTCAATATTATATTGATTAAAATAGGCTTTTAGAGTTATTGCAAATTGATATATACATATATCTGTACAATCACCAACTATAATTATGTTGTCTATATCATCAAAATCTAAACGCTCTAATGCAAAAAATCCATTAGTAGAATTTTTAGGAAGAATTAGTAGATTATTTATTGATTTAAGCTCATCAACCAATTCACTTTCTATATCATTTTCCAAACAGTGAACAGGATAACTCAAAAGCTCTATAGACTTAGAAGTATGGGAGTCAGTAAATGCTATTATTCGATTTAATTTATTTGCTATTTTTTTTGTAAATGCTTCAATTGGTTTTATTAAAGACTCTACTCTAGGAGAGTATAAAGCTCCTTGTTTTGCAAAACCATTATTGACATCAATTATAAATAAAGCAGTTTTACTCAAATCATAATTTTCTATTTTTTCTATTGGTAGATTATCTAAATTACTTTTTAAAGCTTTAAGTTCATTTAATAAGTTATCCATAGCTATACCTCCGAGATAAATTTAATAAAATTGTACATATTAATTATATAAAAGTCAAGGAGTACAAACATTGTAAGGTTAACTATATTGTTTTGAACTTAAAAGATTTGAAGCTATATTTGGATAGTTAGTAAAAATGCCATCTACATTGAGCTTTAGACAATGTAGCATATCATCCTCTTCATTTACAGTATATACATTGATACCAAGTAAGTTTGTATGGCAAAGTTCAACAAGAGATTCATTTACTAAAATTAAAGGTGCATGAAGGTAACTATTACCTAGAAATTTAGCAAAATTGACTACATTGTTTATAGGTAAATAACACAATAATGCCGTTTTTACACTAGGGTCTAATTTATGAAAGTTTTTCAAGCTATTGCCATTAAAACTAGATATAAGAACTCGATTTTTCATATTGTATTTTAAAATAAGTCCCAAAACATCTTTTTCTATATTAGGATAGTTCACCTTGTCAGTTTTTAGTTCTATATTTAAAATAAGGTCTGTAGGTGAAATTAAAATTAATACTTCTTCTAAAGTTGGAATTTTACATTCTTTGTTGTATTGATATCCTTCAAAAGATGAATTTAGAGTCTTTAGTTTTTTTAAAGTAAGGTCTTTTACAAATCCATGTCCATTAAAAGTTCTATCAACTTTTTCATCATGAATAACTACAATTTTTCCATCTTTAGTCTTATGAACATCAAGTTCTATTCCATATATGTCCATATCCAAACATTTTTTAAAAGCTAAAATAGTATTTTCTGGATATTTTCCACTAAAACCTCTATGAGCGTAAATATTCATTTATATAGCTCCTTCCAATAAATATAACTTATCTTAAAAAATTTTAATTAATATAATATATCATATTCTAAAAGGTATTGTTATATATTAATTAAATAACTATTTATAATTTATATATTATATAAATGTAGAAAAATAAAATCATATATGTGTTATAATATATTTTAAACATTGAAAATATTAAGAATTTAGCAGTTATAATAAGTATAATTTTATGCAAGCTCATGTGTTTAGAGCTTGCATATGTATTATTGATATATTTCTGTATCGCGAAAATAAAATTCCAAAAGAATTTTTCTATAGATTTAGTAGTAAGGGGGAATTTTGATATGTATGAAGTTAATTTAGAACGAGCTATGAATTATTGGATGGATTTGTTAGATGATTATACAAATATAGCAAAAATTCCAAATGATTTTTTTTATAAAGACTGTTCTGACGAAGTAGTAGATGAAGTTTTTAAGATGAATATTGAGAAACATGAAAGATTAATTCGGTATTCTAAAAATAATAATATCAGCATAAGTTCTATCATAGAAACTATATATGGTCTTATACTTCAAAAATATATATATGAAGATGATGTAGTTTTTGGAAAAACAATAAATATAATTCCAATAAGAGTTAAGGTTAGACAAAGTGAGAAATTTATAGATGTTGTAAGAAAGTTAAAAAGACAATGGAGTAGGTCTTTAGAATATGGATATTATTTGTTATCGGATATAGAGAATAAAAATCATCTAAATACTAAACTTATAAATACCATATTTGTAGCTAAAAGTTTTGATTTATCATATGACTATGACATAGAAAAAAAAGGATATGATTTATCTGTAATAGTATATACAAAGAGGGCACTTAAAATAAAAATAAAATATAAGCCTTCTATATACAAAAGAGAAACTATTAGAAGAATACTGAATCAATTTGATTATATAATAGAACAAATAATAAAAGATAACGATATTTTAATAGAAGACTTAGAATTTGTCTGTAAGAAAGAAGAAAAAGTATTATTAGAAGACTTCAATAATAATCAATATAAAGTGCCATATGATAAAAACTACATTGATTTATTTAGAGAACAAGCTAAAATAACACCTGATAATATAGCAGTTAGAGATGAAAATAGAAATTTAACATATAGAGAATTAGATGAGTTAACTGATAAACTTGCAGGTTATTTAAATCATATCGGAGTAAAAAGTGAAGATATAGTAGCTGTAATGTTACCAAGAGATATTAATATAATTATTACAGCAATAGGGATTATGAAATCAGGTGGAGCTTTTTTTCCAATAGATACAAGCAATCCAGAAGAAAGATTAAATTATCTTCTTGAAGATAGTAATGCAAAAGTAGTGATAACTACAGATGAACTTAGATGCAAAGTTGTAAATGAAAATACTATAGTACTTGATATAAATAATGAAAATATATTCAAAATAGGATATGAATTGACTGCAGAAATAACACCATCAAACTGTGCATATACGATATCTACATCAGGTTCAACTGGTAGACCAAAGACTATAGCCATAGAGCATAAAAGTCTAGTAAATATGTGCTATTATAGTGTAAAAGTAATAAATGCTACAGAAGATGATATATGTGGCATATACTTAAGCTTTAGCTTTGATGCTGTAATGAAACAGTTATTTCCATATTTGCTTATAGGTGCATCAATAAATATTATGCCTGAAGAAGCTAAATTTGATGAATATACAGTAAATGAATATTGTGAGGAAAATGATATAACTATTTTAGCATTACCAACAGCATTTGCAAAATTGTTTATACAAAATTGTAATAATAGTTCACTTAGAGTTGTACAGACTGGAGGAGAAAGACTAAAAGGGTATAGAAAACGTAACTATGAGTTGTATAATGAATATGGGCCAACAGAATTTACTGTTGTATCAACTTCTTTCCATGTAGATAAGGAATACGGAAAAATACCAATAGGTAAACCTATATTTAATACTTATGCGTATGTATTGGATAAAAAGAATAAACTATGTCCAATTGGAGTTCCAGGAGAGTTATGTCTATCAGGGATTCAAATATCAAGAGGTTATTTAAATAAAAAAGGGTTAACAGAGCAAGTATTTGTAGAAAATCCTTATAAAACTTGTGAATATAATAAGTTAATGTATAGGACTGGTGACTTAGTAAGATGGCTAGATGATGGAAATTTAGATTATATTGGAAGAATGGATAATCAAGTAAAAATTGATGAGTTTAGGATAGAGTTATATGAGATTGAAAATATAATAAACAATATTGCAGAAATTAAAAGTGTTGTTTGTATATCAAGGACAAATGATGATGGAGATATGTATATATGTGCCTATTATGTTATTGATGATAAAGATAGTGATAAGGTAAATGAAAGAGCAGTTAGAGAATATTTAAACGAGCATCTACCTCCATATATGATTCCAACAATAATAATGAGGATAGATAAAATACCAGTTACACCAATCGGAAAAGTAAATAAAAAAGCACTACCAGAGTGATTTTTTATTATGACAGGTGTCGTAAAGTTATTGCAGAAATTTCTTTATGACACCTGTTTTTTAGAATGACTCAATTTACACAAAAGAAAGAATTTTCTGTACATTTTTACTGTGATGAAAATTTGTTTATGGGAATGATTATTGTATTTTTTATACTTTTGCGTGTTTTAAAGTGTTTTTTTAACAAATTTAATTTTATATTAAAAATTTTTTTTATTTTTTATCTTAATGCTTTTTAGTATAATTGAAAAATAAAAAGAATATTAGCATAAAAATATCTAAAAATAGAAAATAATAATATGGGGTTAAATTTTAGCAACTTTAACTCGCTATTTGTAAAATAATAAAAAGTTAAGTTTTATATGTATATATGTTATAATATATACAAACTGAAAAGGGGTGAAAATTTTATGAACAAAAAATTACCTAAGGGTGCTTATGGTGAGGTTAGTGGAAAAGATTACGTTCCTTACATCACAGATAAGTCCAGAACCGGTGGAAATGTAGCTGTACTGATTATCGGTATCATTTTAGCTGCCATTTTTGCCGCATCTACAACTTATTCTGGAATGAAGGCTGGTCTTACTGTTGCAGCTGGTATTCCAGGAGCTATAATAGGTTCTGCTTTTGTTGGAGCATTTGCTCGTCAAAAGGGTATTCTTGGTAAGAACTTAATCCAAGGTATGTCAAGTGGTGGAGAATCTGTTGCAAGTGGATTCATTTTCGTATTACCAGCAGTTATATTAATTGGAAGCCAAATTACATTTTTAGAAGGCTTAGCTGTTGGAGTTGGTGGAGTTTTATTTGGTATAGGAGTTGCTGCTATAGTTCACAACTATCTAATAGTTGAAGAACATGGTAAACTTATGTACCCAGAATCAATGGCTATATCTGAGACACTTGTTGCTTCAGAAGCTGGTGGAGATTCAATTAAGTACATGGGAATAGGATTTGTAATAAGTGGATTTATTACTGTATTAACTGGTTCATTCCTAAATGTAGCAAACAATGTAATGAGTCTTGTAGGAAGTAAGTTCTACAAATGGAAATTTGATATCGAAGTAAATCCTCTACTTTTAGGAATTGGATTTATAGTAGGACTTGAAGTTTCTTTAACAATGTTTGCAGGAAGTATATTATCAAACTTTGGTATCGCACCTTTAATAGGATATTTTACAGATATGGCTAGAGATGGAGCTATGGTATGGAATAATCCTGCAATGCCTCTTAACCAAATGGATGTTGGAGCTATATCTAGTAGTTATGTAAAATATATAGGTGCTGGTATGATGCTTTGTGGTGGTATTATTGGTGCAATAAAGCTTATACCAACTATAATCGCTTCTATAAAAGAAACACTTAAAGCTAAATCAAGTACTGGAGAAGGAGAAGAAGGTTCATCTATACAAATGATACTTTTATTAGGTGGAGTAGTTGTTGGATTCCTAGCAGCGTTCTTAATTTCTGGTAATATTGCTATGGCAATTATTGGAGCTATCATATCTCTTTTATTATCTTTATTATTTGTTATAGTAGCAGGACGTTTAACAGGAACAATAGGAACATCAAACCTTCCAGTTTCTGGTATGACTATTGCTTCTCTAGTTATTGTAACATTAGTATTTGTTGTAATGGGCTGGACTGATTTAGAAGCTAATAAATCATTACTTTTATTTGGTTCATTTATAGTTGTTGCTATTGCTATAGCTGGAGGTTATACTCAATCTCAAAAAGTAACTTATATCATTGGTGGTAGCAAAAATGAAATGCAACGTTACTTTACAATTGCAAGTATAGTTGGTGTTATAGTTGTTGTTGGAGTAATTTTATTACTTTCTGACCAACTTAAAGCAACTGGTGATAATGTTCAATTTGCATTACCACAAGCTAACTTAATGTCAACATTAACTTCTGGTATTATGTCAGGTAGTTTACCTTGGGTTATGATTATTGTTGGAGTATTTATGGCAATTGTTTTATATGCATTAAATTTACCAATAATGACTATAGCTATAGGATTCTATTTACCAATAGCAACTACTTCTATAATATTAGTTGGAGCATTAATCCGTTTATTTGTTGAATTGGTATCTAAAACTGAAAAAGAAAAAGAAGTTAAAGTTTCTAATGGTATAAGTTTATCTTCTGGTCTTGTTGCTGGTGGTTCTATCATTGGTTTAATAGGTATAATATTACAAGTAACTGGAGTTATAACTCCAAAAGTACCAAGTGGATTTGCCGCAACAAATTCAATGGCAATTGCTTTATTGGTAGTTTTAGTTGTACTTACAGCATTACCTATTGTTTTATCTAAAGTAAAAAATAATGAGCAAGAGTAATGATGTTTTAGATATTGTATTTAAAATTACTAGTGGACTTGAATATGAAGTAGATGAAAATAGTATTGTAACGATACTTGAAAAACAGGACCATAAAATCCAAAAGTTTTTTAGAAAGTTAAAAGCTAGGATACCTAAATATAAAAAAATAGAACTAGATGAATATTCTAGTTTCGTATTTTTACAGATTGATGGTCAAAGGACTGTTAGAGCGATAGGCGAGAACCTAGAAGCTAAATATGGAGAAGAATCTTATCCACTTTATGAAAGATTGTTAGTTTTTTTAAATCATATTGAAGTTAATTGTCACTATGTTGAAAGACTGGATATATAAATATAAGGAAGCTTATTATAGGATATATCGGAATGTAAAAGTTAGAAGATAATTATAAAAGAGGCTATCTCAAAATGGAGATAAGCCTCTTTTTTAGTGTTAAAATTATGAAAATATATTTAAACCTGTAAATTTAAATTAGAAATTATTAAACTTAATATTAACATATAATTATTTATTATTAGCTATTTCATCAGCTAGATTATTTAAATATTCCCATCTCTCATATTTATGTTCAAGTTCCTTTTCTAGTCTTGACTTTTCATCTAAAATTTCTTGAAGCTTAGTAAAGTCAGTTGAAAATTTTGAAGTACTTTCATCAAGTGTTGAAATTTTAGATTCAAGTTTTTCTATATCAGATTCAATATTTTCAAATTCTCTTTGTTCATTATATGAGAATTTGAGTTTTTTATCATTTTTAGGTTTTTCTTTTTTTGAAGTAGTAGAATCGTCTTTTTTTATTGACTCCTTTTTAGACTCTTCAAACTCAATTCCTTGAATCTCTCTATATATAAGATAATCACTGTAATTACCTGTATATACATGGATTTTTCCATTTCCTTCATATGCAAATATTTTATTACAAATTCTATCTAAGAAATATCTATCATGTGATACTGTAATTACTACACCTCTAAATTCATCAAGATATTCTTCTAAGATTTTAAGTGTCTCAATATCTAAGTCATTTGTAGGCTCATCCAACAGAAGTACATTAGGAGCCGTCATAAGGATTCTAAGAAGGTGGAGTCTTCTTCTTTCACCACCAGATAATTTACCTATCAAAGTATACTGCATGGTACCATTAAAAAGGAATCTTTCACACATCTGAGAAGCTGTAATTCTAGTACCATCTGAAGTCTCTATATAATCACTAGCTTCTTTTACATAGTCTATAGCTCTCATATCAATGTTCATATGAGAGTCATCTTGAGAAAAACAACCTATTTTAACTGTATCTCCAATTGAAATATATCCACTATCAGGTTCTATTTCTCCATTAAGTATGTTTATAAGGGTTGATTTACCCATACCATTTTTTCCTATTATACCAATTCTATCAGTACGAGCTAAAGTATATTCTAAGTTATCTATAACTGTATTACCTTCAAAAGCTTTGGATATATTGTGTATTTCTATTATTTTATTTCCAAGCCTACTTGATGCAACTGATATATCAAGATTTTCATCAGGCTTGAAAGTTTCCCTGTTTGTAAGTTCATCGAATCTTTGTAAACGAGCTTTTTGTTTTGTACTACGAGCTTGAGCTCCTCGTCTAACCCAAGCAAGTTCTGTTCTAATTAAATTTTGTCTTTTATCTTCAATACTTGCTTCTAGTGCAAGTCTTTCCATTTTCTTTTCTAGAAATATTGAATAATTACCATCATAACTAAATAATCTACCTTTATCTAGTTCAATGATTCTATTCGTAACACGGTCCAAAAAGTATCTATCATGAGTTATCATAAGTAGTGAACCTTTTCTTGAATTGAGATATTCTTCAAGCCAATCTATAGTATCATTATCTAGATGATTAGTAGGCTCATCCAGTATCAAAAGCTCACAAGGAGTAATAAGGGCTGATGCTAAAGAAACTCTCTTTCTTTGACCTCCAGAAAGTTCTGCTATTTTTTGATTAAAATCATTTATACCAAGTTTCGTAAGCACTGACTTGGCTTCACTTTCCAAATCCCAAAGATTTAAAGCATCTATTTTTTCGTGTATTGATAATAATTTTTTATTCAATTCATCTGTAAAGTTTGAATTAAGTCTTTCCAAAATTTCTTGATATTCACCAAGTAGTTTTAATTCCTCTGAAGTCCCATTAAATACTTGTTCAAGTACAGTTGAATTTTCATTATAAGTTGGGTTTTGAGGTAGATACTCTATTCTAATACCATTAGTTTTTGTTATATTACCAGTTTCGCTTTCTTCAACTCCTGCAATAATCTTAAGTAAAGTAGATTTACCAGTTCCATTTACACCAATGAGTCCTATTTTTTCACCATCATTGATTCCAAGAGATATACTTTCAAGTAATTTTTTTTCGGAATAACTTTTACTTATGTTTTCCAATGTCATTAAATTCATATAATTCACCTTTATTTCTAATCTATTATTTTTCAAAATGTTGATAGTCTGGGTTTTTCCAATATCCACCCCAACTCCAACCTCTGCTTACAAAAGCATTATAACAATCATCACCTTTTTTTATCATTCCAAATTTCGAAGTAGACCTATCAGCATAGACTGTGCTTACTTTAGGACTAACATTATCTCCAGAAACTTGAGGATTCTGTAATGGATTTATATCTATAGCACGTCCTTTACCATGGTTTGAAACGACACTTGTACCAGCTACAGTTCTATAACAAAATGATGAGGTATTATTATCAGACATAGATTTTTCATCTACAGCATCATAATCATCTATTAGTTTGATTTTTTCAATTGGATATTTTTTTTCGTATAATTCCTTAAAAATATCCACAATTTCTGGAGCTAGTTCACTATTTACTATCATTTCTCCTTGATGAGTCTTTTCATCAAATCCATAGTATGTAAGCTTTAAATAAGATAGGCTATCAAAGCTTATAGGTTCATCAGAAGGCATAGATTTACCAATCATCTTGGTTTTTATATTATCTGGTATTGAAGAATATGAAAAAGTAGGTTTGATATTGTTGTCTTCCTGCTTTTTACTAGAGCTTTGATTATTTTTAGAATCATCTGTTGTATTGTTTTTATTTTGCATAGTTTCTTGGCTGTTTATGTTATCTTTTTTGTTAGGATTAGAGAAAAGTATCTCATATATAGATAATAAGGCAAGAAATAATACAGTTATTACAATTGTTAATTTTAATTTATTAATCTTTTTTCGTTTTGACTTTTTACTCATATTATCCCCCAGTGTTAGATTCATATAAACTATATATATTATACATCATAAAAATAAACTAGGCTAACAATATTTAGTTAACCTAGGACATTTCATCTATAGTTTCTCCAATTATTTTTATTCCAATTTCAATGTCTTTGAAAGATAACCTAGAAAATCCAAGTCTTAGAGTGTCATAACCAGAATCGTCTGTAAAGAATAAATCTCCAGGCATAAATATAACATTTTTTTCATAACATTTTTCCAATAGTTTTCTAGTATCTATGTTTTTTAATTTTATAAATATATGCAAACCACCATCACCTAAGATGTATTCTGTGTTTATATATTTTTTTATACATTCATATGCAAAGTTAAATTTATCTCCATAGAATTTACGTATTTTTTTAACATATTTTTCAAAAGCACCATTGCTCAAATAATCGAATAAAATTCCTTGGTCCAAAAATGATACATGTATATTTCTGCATCTTTTAACACTTTCTAACTTATCGATTACTTTTTTATCTGCAAATATCCATCCAATTCTCATTCCAGGAAATAAAATTTTCGAGAAACTGCCAATATATACAACTCCATTATTCATATTGTCAAGAGAGCAGATAGGAAATATATGAGAACTATTGTAGAGCAATTCTTCATTAAAACCATCTTCTATAATTGCTATGTTATACTTTTTCATAAGATTATAGAATTTGTATCTATTTTCAGGAGTCATTACAATCCCTGTAGGATTGTGATAAGAAGGTGTAATATATGCAAATTTTATTTTATTTTTGTACTCAATTAAGCGTTTCTCTAGCATATTAAAATCCAAACCATCTTCATGTATGTCTACACCTAAAATATTAAGATTATGCGATTTCATAATTTTTATAGCAGTATTATGAGTAGGATTCTCACATATTATGTAATCTTTTTCTTGAGTAAAAGATGACATAATAATGTCAAAGCCTTCTGTAAATCCATTTGTTATTAGTATATCTTTGTTATTAATATCAACACCCTTGTTTGTCATGTATTTTAGTAAATAATCAATAAGGGGTTTGTAACCCTGTGCATATCCATAATTGAGCAATTTGTGACCTTCTAACGATATTCTATTTAGAAAAGATTTTTTGAATTCTTCCATATCAAATAAATCTCCATCTGGAGAGATACTTTTAAATGAGATTAAGTCAGAGCTCCAAGGAATCTCACTTTTTATAATATCCAATTCATTAGCTTTTTTGGAGTATGTATTCTCTAAACAGTCCCAGTTCAAAGACCATGTAGTATTTGAAGATTTATTCTTTGATTTAACAAATGTACCTTTTCCAGAAATAGAGTAGATTAGTCCTTCAGATTTTAATTCTTCATAGGTTAAGACTATAGAATTTCGACTAACTTGTAAAAGCTGACTAAGCTCCCTTGTAGAAGGGAGCTTACTATTGTCTGGAATTAATCCTTTTGATATCATATCACTTATATAATTTTTAATTTGTATATAAATTGGTTCATTATCATTTAATTTTAGATTTGAAAATATCAAATTACCACCTCAAATTATTTTATCTAATTTAAAGAGTATTCTATAAGTTTATCTAATAGCTCACTATACTTAATACCTCTAGCAGATGCACTTCTAGGAATTAAACTAGTTTGAGTCATGCCAGGAAGAGTATTTAGCTCAAGAACATATGGAATACCTTCACTTATAATCATATCAACTCTTACATATGCTTTGCAATTAAAAATTTTCCAACAAGTCTCAGAAATTTCATTTACTCTTTTTTGAAGTTCATCTTCTAAATAAACAACTTCTTCTTTTGCTCCTTTTTCAATTGAGTATTTAGCTTCATAATCAAAGAAACCTGAATCGGATTTTATAGATATTGTAGGGAATACTTCTCCATTTAGTATAAATGAAGTATATTCTCCACCTGGTATATATTTTTCAATCATTACAAATTCATCAACTTCTAGTCCTTTGCGAACTGCATCCTCAACTTCATCTTTAGAATGAATAAAGAATGTGGCTACACTTGAACCTCCTGAATTTGGTTTTATAAATACTGGATAACCTATCTTATCTATTTCATCATAGTCTATTTCATCAACTGATTTTACTAAAGCCCATGGAGCAGTAGGAAGATTTGAATCTCTAAGCATTTTTTTAGTTATATTTTTATCCATACACATTCCACTGCAAAGAGGTCCACATCCAGAATATGGTATATCCATAGTTTCAAGTATTGATTGAATACATCCATCTTCTCCAAACTTACCATGTAGGGCAAGTATTGCAAAATCTACATCTTCTGGTATTTTTGTAAATATATCTTTTTTATCATCTATTATTACTTTTACAACATCATATTTATTTTTATCAAGATTATTATATATCTCTTTTCCTGAGTTTAAAGAAACTTCTCTCTCTGATGATATTCCACCCATTATAACTGCTATTTTCATATTATACACTCCTATTTTGATTTTTATTATTTTAAATTAAATTTTTTATTTACTTACTTAATTATATGAATTAAGAGTTGATGATGAAAGTACCACTATATATGAAGTTTGTATCATGTGTGGTTTTGGAGTAATAATCTAATTTAAAGATATATTTAAATGATTTTTTAACTTTATTTATGTTATTATTTTTGCTAAAATTATTGTTATGAACTTAAGACTAGTCTTAATGGCTATAAAATCAAGGAGTGATAAATTTTGAAAGCTGAAATAATAAGTGTAGGAACAGAAATATTATTAGGTGATATAGTAAATACAAATTCTCAATTTTTGGCTAAAGAACTTGCATCATTGGGAATAGAAGTATACCATCAGAGTACAGTTGGAGACAATAAGCAAAGACTTTTAGAATGTTTTGATGAAAGTTTAAAGAGAAGTGATTTAGTAATTACTACAGGTGGTCTTGGACCAACTGGTGATGATATGACAAAAGAAACTGCAGCAGAATACTTTGGTCAGGAACTAGAATTACATAAACCATCATTAGAAGTTTTGGAATCTTTCTTCGTTAAAACAGGAAGAAAAATGGCTGAAAACAATATGAAACAAGTATACTTTCCAAAAGATGCTATAGTACTAAAAAATAATAATGGTACAGCTCCAGGAGCAATTCTAAAGAAAAATGATAAAAGTATAATAGTATTACCTGGACCACCAAGAGAAATGAAAGCTATGTTTAATGAGAGTGTCAAACCTTACTTACAACAATTTACAAATGAAATGCTAGTATCTAAGACTTTAAGACTATATGGAATAGGGGAGTCAAATCTGGAATTAGAAATTCTCGATATAATCAATGAACAAACCAATCCAACAGTTGCTTTGTATGCAAAGGAGTTAGAAGTTACAATAAGAATAACTGCAAAAGCTAAAAATGAAGAGGATGCTTTTGAATTAATAAAATCAGTGGAAGAAGAAATAAAAAATAGAGTTGGTAAATATGTATATACTGAAGGTGATATTTCAGTGTCTGAAGGAGAGACTGCATTAGAAGATGCTGTTGCTAAACTTCTTGTAGAAAAAAACTTAACAATAGCAGTAGCTGAATCTTGTACTGGAGGTTTAGTTTCTTCATCTCTTATAAATTATTCAGGAATATCTTCTGTGTTTCTTGAAGGTTGTGTAACATATTCTAATGAGGCTAAAATGAAAAGATTAGGAGTAAAAAGAGAAACTTTAGAAGAATTTGGAGTAGTAAGTGAGCAAACAGCAATAGAAATGGCTGAGGGCGTTGCTAAAGGGCTAGGAGTTAATATAGGCATATCTACAACTGGAGTAGCTGGACCTGGCGGAGGAACTGAAGAGAAGCCTGTAGGATTAGTTTATACTGCAATATATATAAATGGGAAAACGGTAGTGAAAAAAAATATATTTAATGGAGATAGAAGAAAGATAAGATTAAGAGCTACTAGAGATTTGCTTAATGAATTGAGAATACAATTAGAAAAGCTTTAAATTATTATTATATTGGATATATTTAAAGCATTGGTATAATATAAAATCATTTTTGGAGGCTTTTAATTTATGATAAAACATATATTTTGTGATTTAGATGGAACTCTATACGAAAATGGAACTATAACAGAAGAGGATATATCAGCAATTGAAGAAGTAGAAAAAAAGGGTGTGCAGTTTAATGTTGCTACAGGTAGAATATTTAAACAGGCTCGTAATATTATTAAAGACAATTTAGATATGAATGGATATTATATATGTGAAAATGGCTCATTTATACATGATAAAGATTATAATGTAATTTTTAAAAGAACTATAGACGATAATTTAGTGAGAAAAGTTATTGATAGATTTGAGTCAAGTGATGCACAATTGTACTTTAAGTATAAGGGTGATGTAATCGTGGGTAGTGATACAACTGCTTTTAGACACTATTCTAGTGATTTCATAGTTGACCCTGACTTTGAGAAAAGAAGTAGTTTTGATAACCTTATAGGAAATATAGGGGTATGCTCTGAAAATTTAGAAGAGTTATCTAGAATAGAATTGTATCTAAAAAGTGAGTTCAGTGATGTATTAGAAATATATTTTTCTGGAACTTATACTTTAAATATAGTACCTAAAAGTGTATCAAAAAGAGGAAGTATAGAACATGTAATAAAAACTTTAAATGTAAGTCCAGATGAGGTTGCTACTATTGGAGATTCTCCAAATGATATTTGCATGTTGGAAGGATTTAAATACAGTTTTGCAATGTCCAAAGCGAGGGAAGAAGTAAAACAAAGTGCAAATTATATAGTGGATAGTGTGAAAAATGCTATTGATGTTATAATGGCGATAAATAGTTAGATACAAGATTTATATAGTTAATAAAAATTTAATGGAATATATTTTCCTACAAATATATTAAGTAATTAATTTTAGAGATTTTGTTTACTTAATATAAAAAATGACTGTTCTAAAGAATTATAAAATTATCTTTTATATTCTATAGAGCAGTCATTTTGATTATACTTAATTATAAGTTCAAAAGTTCTTAAATTAACCACAATTTGCTATATGATATGATTTTATTGTATTAGATAAAATAGCATCCAATATATAATTTATAACACTATTACAAGTATAAGCTGAAAACTTTAAATCATTCATATAATCAGTTTTCTTTTTATATTCATTGTAAAGCTTAGTAAAAAATTTTTCAAAACCGTTATTTATACTAGTACCTTTAATTTTAGACAAATCAACATCTTTTGCAAATGCTCCAAGTTCTCTTTCATAAGTAACATGTTTATTTAGACTATGTTTAAATTCCCAACGTTCACTATGAGCTACACAGAAAAAATCGCATAGAAAGTGACATATAACTCCTAGCTCTTGGCTAAGTCTGCTTACTGAGAAATATTTAGAAAGACTATCTATAGTAAGACTACACAAATAGTTTATTTTGGAAACAACCATATTAAATGATTCATCTAAATAGTGTTTTTTTAATTTATATTTAGAAAAAGCATCTGGCTTTATATTACCATATATAAAGTTTTTTTCACTTATAAAGAATGTTTTATTTTCATCTATATTATCAAGTATTGATTTTGCCATAATAAAATGAGTATTCATTAACATATTTACACCTCGTATAGTTTGTTAGACTTATTAAATATATTATTATGATATGATATTTATGATAAAAGTTTAATGGTAAATATATGAAACTAAGTCAATCATATTTATTTAAATAATTTCAACCATATTCATAATACCAGTAAATGGCCAAATTTACAATATGTAAATAGTGTTAAGTTTTTGTTTATCAAATTTAAAATTAAGTATTAGTATACTTTCTAATTAACCTACTAGCTTTAGATTGAGAAATTTCAAGGTGTTTAGCTACTTTATAAGAGCTGCCAAATTTTTCATAACTATCCAAAATTATATTTTTTTCATATTCCATAATTAGTGTGTCAAGATTTTTATTCTTACAATTAATGGATGTTAAATCAGATACTATATCTTCATTAATTTGAGATATATTCAATTTATTTTCATTATTGTCAATAGTTACATTTTTTGTAAGTATATTTGGTAAATCATTTACTGTTATATGATTATTTGTGCAAGTAAGTAAGATTTTTTGAATTATATTTTGTAATTCTCTTATATTACCTGGGAATCTATAGTTTGCAATAATATTTATAGCCTCTTTAGAAATAGTTTTATTTAAATTAAAGTCACTTGAATACCTATTAAAATAATATTTTATAATTTCTACGAGATTATCTTTTCTTTCTCTAAGAGGGGGTAATTTTATTTCTATAACGTTTAATCTATAATACAAATCTTCTCTAAACTTTTTTTCCTTTACTTTTGAAATTAAATCAGCATTTGTAGCAGATATAATCCTTATATCAACTTTTTTGTTTTTTAAACTTCCAACTGGGGTAAAAGTTTTATCTTGTATTAATTGTAAAAATTTTGCTTGTAAATTTTGTGGTATATCTCCTATTTCATCTAGGAAAAGAGTACCTCCATCAGCTAATTCTACAAGTCCAACCTTACCCCTGGTACTTGCACCTGTAAAAGCACCTGAAGTATATCCAAAAAGTTCAGATTCAAGGAGTTGTGGAGATATAGTAGCACAATTTATGGTTATAAATGGACCATTAGCTCTATTGCTATTGTGATGTATATATCTAGCAAGTGAACTTTTTCCTGTTCCTGATTCTCCCAAGAGAAGAACACTTACGTCTGTTTTAGAAACATGATTTACTGTATTTATGATAGGTCTCATAACTAGACCATCCATAATTACAGTATCTTCAATTCTAAGAGCAGTTCTATATAACGTTTCTACTTCAGACTTATATTTTTTTACTTGTTTTCTTGTATCTTCAAGTTTATTCTTTATATTATTAAGTTCAGTTATGTCTCTACAATTCTCAACAGTAAATTCTAAGTTTCCATTTTCATCAAATACAGGGGTAGCAGTTATAATGAGTTTTTTTCCTGTTTGAGTATCTTGTTCTAGTGAAAATTTAGACTTTGTTTTTAATACAACTGGTATGGGGCTTTTTGTTGAATATCCAGATTCTTCTAAAAAAGAAACGTTTTTCCCTAAAATATCTTCTTTTTTTAGACCGTAATTTTCCTCAAATGCTTTATTACAATATATTATTATTCCTTTATTATCAGAGGCACATATTTCGTCATGAGAAGCCTCCAATATCTTTTGGTAAAATTCCAAATCTAATTCAAAATTCATTTTTCCGTTGTCCTCCTAAAATTTTAATGATATATTAAAATAGGTTTAATTTGTTAAATATAATTAAAATTTAATATTTATATAATATATAAGTTTCAGTCTATTTTAACTTTAAATAAGTTATATATAACTTATTTTACAATTAAAACAAGTCTAAATCAACTTAAAATGTATATGAAACAAATATGAAAAAATTGAAGATTTATCAGTATTATTGAAAATACTAGGTTTTTGGTGTCGACACATATTGGATTAAAGTGGCATAATTTTTGCTTAACAAAAACGATGTGCATTGACTTAAATAAAATTAGAGGGGATTTTAAAATGGGAGAAAAAAGTAAAGGGTATGTATTTATAGCGACAGCAGGAATATTATGGGCTACACTTGGTTTATTTGGAAAGTTTTTAATGGGAAATGGATTGACATCAGAACAGGTAGCATTTACAAGGTTGTTTTTTGGGTTTATAGTTTTGGGAGTATATTCTTCTATAAGAACACCACATATTTTAAAAATAAGTAAAAAAGGAATCATATATTCAATAATAATAGGTATTATATGTCAAGCTATGTTTAACTTATGTTATTTTAAAGCAATTGAAACTGTAGGTGTATCAGTAGCAGCAGTTTTATTATATACTTCACCATTATTTTTAGCAGTATTTTCAAAAATCTGTTATAAAGAGAGCATTACTAGAAGTAAAGTACTTTCACTTATTTTTTGCTTTATGGGTGCAGTTATGGCAGTGACTGGTGGAAGTTTAGATTTTCAAAATTTAAGTGCTTTTGGACTTTTACTTGGTATATTATCAGCAATAGCATATGCACTTATGCCAACTATTAGTAAAAATGCCTTGAAAGAATTCTCAAGTTCGACAATATTAGTATACAGTTTCTTATTTGGAGCTATCTTTATGATTCCATCTGCTAGACCTTGGGAGATACTGTATTATGCTAAAGATTTAAATATTTTATCTTGTATGTTAATGTTAGGTGTTGTACCAGCTGCACTGGCATATATTTTTTATGCAGCAGGTATATCTAAGGGAGTAGAGTTATCTGTTGCAGGTGTTGTGGCATCAGTAGAGCTAGTTGGTTCTGTAATAATCGGTTGTACTATATTAGGAGAAAATTTTTCTTTATGGAAGTTATTTGGAGTGATGCTGATGCTAATATCAGCAGTAGTAGCACTTAATCTTTCTTATGATGGAATAAAAATGTTTTGTAAATCCAACAAGTTAAAGCAGATTGAAAAAACAGAAAGTATTTAGAATTAGAGGTTTAAAGGTATTGAGATTTAAAAACATTGAAATTAATAATGTTACATAAAATTATAGGTAATTGTAGTTAATTTAGAAATATAAATTAAATTTTTTATTATATACTATAAAATATACAAATTAATATCTTGTTTTATAAATACTAAATAACTATAGAGAGAATCATGTTTACATAACTCTTTCTATAGTTATTATTATTTTGATACTGTTTTATGTGCAATACATATACATAATTAAAAAAACTTGCAACCTTGATAAGAATTTCGAGCTTTCAAGGTATCATCAATTTGATTTAAAATTTCCCATTTCTTTAGACTCCATAAAGGGCCAACTAGTTCATCTCTTTTGCCATCACCAGTAAGTCTATGGATTATCATAGTTTCGGGAAGTATTTCTAATTGGTCACATACTAGATTTATATATTCATCTTGTTCCATAAGAGTTAGCATGCCATTTTGTAGCATCTTTTCCATAGGAGTGTCTTTTATAACATGTAATAGATGGATTTTTATGCCATCTACACCCATTTTACCAACAGCTTTTGCAGTTTCCATCATCATATTATAATCTTCGCCAGGAAGACCGTTTATAATGTGTACAACAACCTTTATATTTTTAGCCTTTAGTTTTTCAACACCTTCTACAAACGATTTATAATCATGACCTCTATTTATAATTTTAGATGTGGAATCATGAATCGTTTGAAGGCCAAGCTCAACCCATAAGTTAGTTCTTTTATTTAGTTCAGATAAGTATTCTACAACATCATCTGGCAAACAGTCAGGTCTTGTTGATATTGAAAGACCTATGACATCATCTAGTTCTAATATGGTTTCATACTTTTCTTTTAAAATTTCAAGAGGAGCATACGTATTTGTATAGGCTTGAAAGTAACCAATATATTTTGCATGAGGCCATTTTTTTAACATCATTTCTCTTATATTATAAAATTGACTAATAAGATTATCTTTAGGGTTACCAGCAAAGTCACCAGAACCTTCCTTGCTACAATAGGTACATCCACCATAGCCAATACTTCCATCAATGTTTGGGCAAGTAAATCCTGCATTTATTGATACCTTAAAAACTTTTTCACCAAAAGTATTTCTAAGATAATAATTCCAAGTATGATACCTTTTATTATCAAAAGCATATTTAAATTTATCCAAAGTAATCACCTATTTCTAATAAAATTGTACACTGGACTTGTACAAAAAACATATTACCATAAATATATAACTTAAACAAATTCTATTTTAAATTATATGAAAATAATGCAAGAAAATATTTAATATTTTCTTGCATTATTTCCAGAAAAGAATAGAGTTAGTCCAAATAATATTATGAAAAAGGACATTATTGATACTATAAATCTAGATAGAAAAAGTGGAGACAGTATAAGACATATGCCAAATAGAGTCTTAATTATATTCCAAGTTGTAAATTTAGAATATGGATTGTTTTTGCTATTTACAAGTGCCACCAATTGATTAAATATTAAATAAAATCCTAAAAATAATGAAAATATACTTTGTATTTTTTGCGGAAATATAAAAAGTAATATACATGCAATTATTAGAATCCATTGAACATTAGTAGAGGGCTTAATTTCTTCTTTAGTAGCATATCTTTTTAATTCATTGATATTTTTTAGATTTAAATATGCAAAGAATAAAAGAGCAATACCAAAAGTCCAAGAAATTAGTTTTATCCCTAATGTCTTAAATGTAAGGCATAATACTCCTAATACGATGAGTAATACTCCCATTAACATAAACTTAGTAGCATTTTCTTTTTTATTAAAGTTATTAAAATCGATATTAAAATTTGTGTACATAAAATCACCTCCAAAATCAATAGAACAATTATAACAGAAATTTATATTCAAATAAAGTCACCAAGTATAAAAATTAAACTGTACTTAGTAATTAATTGATAGGTTGTATCATAAACTTTTATTAATAGAATTATATAGGAGGAGGTTTGTCCATGACAAAATTATGGGCAATAATATTTGCATTATTAGCAGGTGGGTCTACTGCTCTTGAAGCCTTTATAAATGGAGAACTAGGTAAAAGTACAACAGCGTTAGTTGCAACATTTATAAGCTTAACTGTGGGGGCAATATTTTTTTTGGCAAGTATAATAGTTACAGGTGATTTAAAGTGTTTGGTGTCTATAAATGGTTTTAACTATAAGTTATTACTAGGGGGAGTATTTGGTGGGCTAATAATATATTTTACAGTAAAAGCAATTCCAAATTTAGGCGTATCAAATACACTTATATTAACTCTTGTATCTCAAGTTCTAGTTGGTTTTTTTATTGATAGCGTGATTTTAGGACAAGAAACAATGCATTTATACAAGTACATAGGTGTTATACTTTTAATATTGGGAACATTTTTTATAGTAAATTAGTAATTTAAAGTACTATATAATTTGCTATACAACTCAGATATTTGGTATAATTATGGTAACAAAACAAAGTTAGATGAAAGAGGTGTTAGAATTGGCTGATGAAAAATTTGTAATGTCATTTAGTGGTGGTAAAGATAGTATATTAGCATTAAATCGAATGTTGAAAAAAGGATATAAGCCTGTGGCACTCTTGACAACTATAAGTGAAGAACATGGGAAATCATGGACACATAATTTAGAATATAATATGCTTAAACAGGTAAGTAGCAATATAGGATTACCTTTATTAGTTGCTGAGTGTGGAGTAGAAGGATATGAAGAGAGTTTTGAGAGAGCTTTAATAAAAGCTAAAAATATGGGAGCAACAATATGTGCATATGGAGATATAGACATAGAAAGTCATAGAAAATGGGATTCTGATAGATGTGATGCAGTTGGTATGAAAGTAAGTTTACCATTGTGGCAAGAGAGTAGAGAAAATTTAGTATATGAATTTATAGAAAGTGGATTTTGCAGTGTTGTAACAAAAGTAAACTTAAAGTATCTAGGAGAGGAATTCTTAGGAGAAAAATTGACTAGAGAGCTTGTGAAAAAGATAAAAGATGCAGGTGCTGACCCATGTGGAGAACATGGTGAATATCATACATTTGTAGTGGATGGTCCAATATTTAAAAAGCCTGTAGAGTATGAAGTGAAAGGAACTTCAACAAAAGATGGTTATGGATATTTAGAAATAAAATAATTACATAAATAAAATACCTATTATATAATCCTAGTTTTTGCAAAGGTCTAGTTTTTGCAAGATTGTATAATAGGTATTTTTTATTTTATATATTTTACATAATATTCTTTAAGCAACCTTATTTAGATTAGAGTCTAATGTAGAATAATTCTTTTTTAGGAAAACTATTGATAAAATAAGGCATATAAATTCTGAAACAATAGTAGTCATCCATATTCCTTGACCGCCAAATATTAGTATCATTGAAATTAGACTTAGAACAACTATTACAAGTCCTCTACCAAGGGATATAACAGTAGAAATTGATGGTTTTTCTACTGAAACAAAGAATCCAGAAATTATTACGTTAATTCCTACAAGTAAGAAAGATATAGAGAATATTTTAAATACGCGAATTCCTTCATTGAATAGTACGGTTTCCTCTGGGTGTATGAATAAAGAAACTATTGGTCCTGAAAAAGCCATACAAGTTGCAAATACAGCAATTGATGCTATTATTGTGGCTTTTATCCCCATCTTTAATAATTTTTTTACGTTATCTATATTCCCTGCACCGTAATAAAAACTAGTAAGAGGTTGCATACCCTGAGTTATACCCATCATAGTCATAAGTACCAATGTATTTATATAATTTATAACACTGTAATAGATAAGAGCACTTTCACCAATATATTTAGTAAGACTCAAGTTAAAAAGTAAGACAACTATACCACAACTTAATTCAGTAGTCGAATCTGGGAAGCCTATAAATATAATTTTTCTAAGTGTTTTGAAATCGACTTTAAATTTTGAAAAATTCAAAGTTGAGTTTTTTCTTAAAAAATGTATCAAGAAAAAAACAGTAGAAAAGACTTGAGATAGACCTGTCGCGATGCCAGCACCTTTTACACCCCATCCAAATTCAATTACAAATAAGTAATCAAGTACGATGTTTGTAAGAGCAGATATTATTACACCAACAGTAGCTAATATTGGGAATCCATCAGTTTTTATTATAACTTCTAGAGAGTAAGATACTATAAAGAAGCCATTAAAAAATATTATTATTCCTAGATAATCTTTAACCATACCAATTGTAGATTCTGTGGCTCCTAAAAATAATGCTAATCTGTCTAAATTAAAAAAAGTTATAGCTAAAATAATTATAGATAATATAATTATTGATACTAAGTTAAATGAAAAGACTTCATTTGCAGACTTAATATCTTTTTTGCCAAGATAAATTGCAATTATAGTAGATGCACCAGTTGAAAATAACAGAGAAACTGCAAATATAAAATTAATAAATGGCATTGATATGTTTACAGCGGCTAAAGCTAATTCACCAACTCCTTTACTTACAAATATTCCATCAACCATTGTATATAATGAGAAAACCCACATTGCAACTACAGATGGTGCTAGGTATTTAAAAAACCTCTTACCTAGGCTCATGTTTTCGTCTATAGATATTTTAGTATCCATTTATTACCACTCCTTGTAAATCTATTATAAAAATATTAAACTATTAATTAATAATTTTATTTCTAGTATAAATGATAAACTATGGTATAGTACTAATGTCAACAACAAATAGTAAATAATTATAGATTTTATTAAATGATAGTGATTTTAAGCGTTTTATAAGTATATCCTATTATATATATTACTGACATTTAACTGACAAATAGGAAAAAAAGTACTTTAACTGACATTTAACTGACCATTATTTGAATAGTATTTTGCTTATATTTTCAGATGCTTCTTTGTCCATTTCATCTAATAGGTGAGAATATCTATTCATAGTTATTTTTATATCTGCATGTCCTAATCTTTCAGAAATAGCTTTTATGTTAGTACCTGAGAGTAACATTAAAGTTGCATTTGTATGTCTTAATTCATGTACTTTTATATCTCTAAGATTATTATCTCTTAATAGCTTTTTAAAAGGATCAACAAAAGTTGGTTGAACCCATGGGTTGAATCTTTTATTTAAGCATATCAAATCGAATTCATTTTTCAATATACCCTGTAATTTTAACTTATTTTGTTTTAATTTTTCCTCTTTAAGTAAACTTATAAGTTCATCAGGAGCAAATAATTTTCTTTTTGATTTAGGGGTTTTAGGGTCTTTGAAGATTATTTTATTGTCTACATAAACTAATGTTTGATTTATATGTATGATTTTTTTATCAAGGTCTACATCTGACCATCTAAGTGATACAGCTTCACCAAAACGTAATCCAAGAGTTAGCATCAAAAAAATTGGTATCCCTATAGGAGTGTTTTTTGATTTTTCTAATAATAATTGAGCTTCCTGTTTTGTATAAAAATTAGAAGTTGAATTATTTTTTTTGCTTGGAGTTGTAACAAAATCACAAATATTTTCTGATATTTCTTTTAAGCTATAAGATTCTTTCAATACCGATTTTATAAAACCGACTTGGTTTTTTGCTGAATTTAACATGTGTTCATTATATATGCTATTTATATAAGACTGTAAAATAGAAGGAGTTATATCTATTAATTTCATATCTTTAAAGAAAACTTCAATTTGATTTTTAATCATGTTTTTTCTATTTCTAACAGTATTAGGAGAAAAACTACATTCTCTATCTTTTATATATTTGTAACATCTTTCTACAAGTGTTGCATCACTTGGAGCAACAAACCTATTATTGTTTATAGTAGATTTTATTTCAATTAAATGTTTTTCAGCATCCTTTTTCTTTTTATAACTTCCATAACTTTTTTGTTTCTTTTTACCTGTTTCTTCTTCCACATACTCCACATATACATGAAATTTTTCATTTCTTTTTCTTATGAAGGCTGATTTGATGTTCATATGTACACTCCCTTTATAAGTTAGTTTTATAAAAGAACAGTAGGACTGACCTAATTATGTCACTATTTTATATCATGTAGGTCCAGCCTTAGAACTACTTTTTTCATTTTATCAATTCTTTACAGTTACATTATAACACGTATTTGGATATGCTTAAATTAATGGGAAGATAAATATTGTAAAGAAGGAAAAGAAAATTTAATGTAGAATTATTAAAATGTATGGTATTTCATATATAAAAGGGGGAGATATTGTGAGATTAAAAAAATTATTATCATTAGGGTTAACTATGTCAATGTTTGTTGTTGCTTGTCCTATATCTGCTAATGCTATTGATAAAATCGATAAGATTCAAGGTGCAGATAAATATGAAACTGCTGGACTCATTGCAGATAAACAAAACTATACTACTGCAATACTTATAAATGCAGATAGTACTATGGCTGATGGATTAAGTGCGAGTGGTCTTGCAGGAGTAACAAATTCACCAATTCTTTTAACTAAAAAGAATAATATACCAAGTGCAACTATGAAAAGAGTTGGAAAAGCTAATAAAGTGTACATAATTGGTGGTGAAAGTTCTATTGATAAAGCAACTGAAAACGTTTTGAAAGATAAGAATATAGAAGTTAAAAGACTTCAAGGTAGTGATAGAATTAAGACAAGTTATAATGTAGCAAAAGAAATAGGAGCTATTAACAAGGTTAGTAAAGTTATATTAACTAATGCTTTTAAAGGTGAACCAGATGCTATGAGTATTGCCTCTGTAGCTGTTAGAGATAAAGCACCTATAGTATTAACTGATGGAAAGAGTGTACCATTTAACACTACTGGAACAGAAAGTTATATAATAGGAGGTACTTCATCAATGAGTGATAACTTAGTAAATGATACTAATTCAACTAGATTGGGTGGAGTAGATAGATATGATACTAATAAGAAGATAATAAATAAGTTCTATAATGGAGCAAAAGAGTTTTATATAGCTAGCGGAACAGATTTAGTGTATGCACTTGCTGGTTCTACAATAGCTAAAAATACTCCAACAGTTCTAGTTGACGATAATAGCAATAAGACTCTATTAAAAAGTGCAACTAAAATAACAGCAATAGGAAATCTAAGTGATAGTGTGTTACAACAGTGTTTAAATGTAACAAAAAATATAGGAAATTCAGATACTGGAAAAGAATATACAATGGAAGATGCTGCTAATGAAGTAAAAAAATTATTAGGTGTTGAAAAAGTTTATTACAATTATGAGCTTAAAAAAGGAGAAGAATCAATATTTTTAGTAGATGAAAATTTTGATTTTTCAGGAAAACAATTTTATATGTTTGGTTATATGACTGGAGAAACAGAGGGTGATGTTAGATATTGTGTAGAAAAAAATGATATGAGCAAAGTATATACATATAATGTTAATGGAGTTATGGAAGTTTGTAATCCAGATGATTATAAAGACACAGAAATGATAACAGAAGAAAAAGCAAAAAAATTAGCATTAGAAGAGTGTGCCAGAAGACATAATGTTAGTATTGATAGTTTAGTAGTTGATATGATAGACTTTGATAATATTAATGATATTAGTGTATATACTGTAAGAATAGATTCAAAATATGATGTAGGTACATATGGATGGTATTTTATAGATGCTTATAGTGGATATGCTTATAAAGATATCTGGAATAATATTTAAGAAAGTATTTTTTTATTAATTTAAATAAAGAAATTTTATATTTTATATTAATTATATAGACTTATAATTAAGAATACCAAAGAACACTTACTTATGTAGGTGTTTTTTAATAAGAAGCTATGATTATAATGAAAAAAGTAATATATAGAAAAAATATGTAAATATATATGTTATAATATTTTTAGCAAGAAGATGTAATCTACAATTTATAGAGTGGAGTTCATACAAAAGATTATCCTCCCAACATTGATAGGGGAGGTGAGTATGTATGGATAATTTTTTATTTAATGTGTTAGCTAGTGTAACAGCTAGTTACATAGTTTACTTGATTAGCAAGTTAATCAAAAAAGTAAAAAGCCACTCTACCGCAAAGAGTGACTTAAAGATTGATATAAATTTTAAATATCATCGTAAAAAATAACTTTCAGTTATAGAACTTCACTCTACCGCAAATAGATTGTAGTTCTTCTTGCTTTTATTATACCACAATAAAAAAATTTTAACATTAATTATTATAAACAATGATAATGAATCTAAATTAATGAATAAATCTAATTGTAAAAATTGTAAATAAGAAAGCACTTACTTAAATGATAGGTGCTTTTGTTTTGCCAAATTATGTTATAATATTGCTTGAGATGAGTAATTATGGGGGAATTTATTATGTGGAAGGCAATACCAATAATATTATTAATAATGATAGTACTTGCTTATACGCAATATGTGTTTTTAATTATAGCTTTTGCTTTACTTATTTATTCAATTGTAAAAAAGAAAAAGGTAATGTGTATGTTATTTTGTGTTTTATTTGCATATACAATACATCTTTGCATAATTTGGGATGATTTAGTAGCTGATACTAATAAGGAAAGAGCTATTAGAGAAGAGCAAAGAATGAAAGAGGAAGAGGCTAAAAAAGAAGAATGGCAAAGAGCAAATAGAGAAGAGGATGAAAGAAGGAAAAAAGAAAAAGAAGAAAAATATGGTATAGAAATAAGTGAAGAAGATTTGAAAGCCAAGTTAGAACCATTAATACCTCAAGAATATAAAGGTTCTCGTTATGAGTTAGAAGTCAGTAAAGGTGGAGGGAGGATGCTTGTTGATTTAAGTTTGCAAAACGAAAAATTTAAAGATTTAGGTGAGTGTAAAAAATTTATAAAAGAAATAGTTAATGAGGTGAAAAAATTTAAAATAGATACAGTCTATTTTGATTTTTATTCAAAAGATGATGGTGGTATATTGAATCATTTTAGGATTCAAGATTTTAGCAAAATTCGAAATAATGTAGATGAAGTTGAAAATATATATTTTCGAGAAGAAGAGGTTGAAACTAAAGAAGAAGAAAAGCTACGACAAGAAAAAAACAATGATAATAATTATATTCGAAACAGTGGAATTGACCCACTAGATAGAATAAAGAAACTAAAAGAGTTGTTAGACTCAGGTGCAATTACACAGGAAGAATATAATAAAAAGAAAAAGGTATTATTAGAATAGATAATATAGTAAGCACTTACAAATATGTAGGTGCTCTTAAATTGATAAATTATTCCATTTTAATTTTATAGTTTGAATTTTATGATATAATAAAAATATAGAAATTTTGCAGTGAGCGATATTTGTGATAAAGTAGGCTTTAACAGTTGCAATGTAAGGTGTTGAGGGAATGTGATAAGCGTTATCAATTGCACTACTCATGGTTCACTGCAAATTTGAGAAAGTTATATATGTGTAAGTATTGTAAATGCTAAGTTTATTTTGGGGTTTTATATTAACTATGTGGTATGTAAAGTGACAGGTTCTAAAGCAGTACCAACTGACGTAGCAAGTTTTATATTAACTATGTGGTATGTAAAGAATTCATCTATAGTTTTAATTAAATCAGTTTTATAAGTTTTATATTAACTATGTGGTATGTAAAGGTAATCAAAAGCAACATCATAATCCCTCACATTTTCGTTTTATATTAACTATGTGGTATGTAAAGTTAGCTACTCTTGGTGCAGAAGCATTTAATACTGTAGTTTTATATTAACTATGTGGTATGTAAAGACATATAGGATAACATAACTCCACTAAAAAGGCAACAGTTTTATATTAACTATGTGGTATGTAAAGTAGCCATGTGAAGTGATTTTCCAGAGCCAGGTGTACCGTTTTATATTAACTATGTGGTATGTAAAGATAGTTAAAAGCAACATCATAATCTCTAACGTTTTCGTTTTATATTAACTATGTGGTATGTAAAGAGACTAAGATAATCAATAGTATATCCATCATTATAAATGTTTTATATTAACTATGTGGTATGTAAAGTTGTATTTGGGGGTGTAATATGCAACAAAGTATAAGAGTTTTATATTAACTATGTGGTATGTAAAGTTTTGTGGGCAGAAATTAATTTAATGTAAGTTTTGAGTTTTATATTAACTATGTGGTATGTAAAGAGATAAAAATCTTGGTTTATTTTTTGTAAGTGAGGTGGTTTTATATTAACTATGTGGTATGTAAAGTGAAAGGAAATATAGTATTATTCATCTAGACTCACCGTTTTATATTAACTATGTGGTATGTAAAGGTTTCAAAGTTAAAAACAATCACCAATTCCATAACTCGTTTTATATTAACTATGTGGTATGTAAAGTAAATATTAACATTTCATATTTTCTTATATTTCTAAGTTTTATATTAACTATGTGGTATGTAAAGTCAGAACTCTCAGCGAAAACGGCAGGAGCATCCGCAGTTTTATATTAACTATGTGGTATGTAAAGTAGCTTATCTTTCGAACTACTGATACTTCCATCTATAGTTTTATATTAACTATGTGGTATGTAAAGTTATCCTCTTATTATCTTTCAAAGCTATCGCCTCTTTGTTTTATATTAACTATGTGGTATGTAAAGTAAAATGGATTTAAATAGCTCGTACTGCATATTATAGTTTTATATTAACTATGTGGTATGTAAAGTGATTTTTATTAGCATTTATTTTTAAACTAAACTCTCGTTTTATATTAACTATGTGGTATGTAAAGACTTGAAAATATTCTCCAGCCTCGTTATAACTCCCAGTTTTATATTAACTATGTGGTATGTAAAGAAATTGTTGTTGTATTTAGCAATACTTCATATTCTCGTTTTATATTAACTATGTGGTATGTAAAGTCTTTTTCTTGAACAATACAAAACTCACACCCACGAGTTTTATATTAACTATGTGGTATGTAAAGTAGCAATTCTTGTTGTTGACATTTTTTCATATTTATCGTTTTATATTAACTATGTGGTATGTAAAGATATCTGAGTGTTGTATTATTCTTTTGTATAATTCGCGTTTTATATTAACTATGTGGTATGTAAAGTTTAATCTATTGCACAAAACATATGGGACATCTAAAGTTTTATATTAACTATGTGGTATGTAAAGATCGTTGTAAACTGGCTTGTATTTTGATATAAAATAGTTTTATATTAACTATGTGGTATGTAAAGCTCAATTGAGTTATTAGTTCTTCCATTTTATTCCCTCGTTTTATATTAACTATGTGGTATGTAAAGGGGGACATCTTTTTCTTTATATTTCATCTAACATTGTTTTATATTAACTATGTGGTATGTAAAGCATACTGGACAATTCATATCTAAACCTCCTTATATTCGTTTTATATTAACTATGTGGTATGTAAAGAATTATAAATAAATTATGGTTTGGAGGGGGGGAAGAGTTTTATATTAACTATGTGGTATGTAAAGTTCTTCAAAAAGTCGTATAACAATTTACTAGAAAAGGTTTTATAATGACTATGTAGTGTGTAAACTATAGTAATAATGATTTTAGTGATACTGATTCTAAGGGTTTTATAATGACTATGTGCATCCAAAAAATCTTATAGTAATTAAAAATAAATGTTTATAAATAACACTTACTTAAAAGGTAGGTGTTTTTTATACAAAAAAATCAAAGAAGGTGAATATATGGTAAGAAAACTGCGGTGTAATGTTCAAAAATATTTTAGAAAGGAAGTGATAGTTTGGTAATAGACATATATCTAAAAAATGAAAAAGAAAAAATAGATTTTCATTTTCCAGTTAATCCACAAGATTCTTTATCTATAAAAAAAGAAAAAAGATTTGAAACTGTTGATATAGTGAATTTAGGTGAATTTGACATTAAAAAAGAAGGAGAGAAGATAAGAGAAATATCATTCAAGACATTCTTACCAAACTTATATGATGCTTCTTATTGCAGATATAGCGAGTTAAAAAATCCAATTGAAATAGTTGCAATGCTTGAAAAATGGATAGACCAAGCCGAACCTCTAAGACTTATTATAACTGGTTTTGGTTACAATGGATTAGTTACAATATCTAGTTTTAGCAATACTCAAACAGCAGGAAGAGAAGAAGATAGAGACATTGAGATAACATTTAGAACTTATAGGGAATTGAAGATAGAGACATTAAAAAAAGAAACTAAAAGCAATACTAAAACAGATTTAAAAGACAATAGACCTAATACTCAAACTAAATCTAAAATATATACAGTTACATCTAAAGATACATTGTGGAACATTGCAAAGAAATTTTTAGGTAAAGGTTCAAGGTGGAAAGAGATTTATAATATACCCGAAAATAAAAAAGTTATTGGTAAAAATCCAAATGTAATAAAAAAAGGACAAAAGTTGGTGATATCTGGCAAATGAAAATAATATTAAATGGAAAATATGATATTGAAAATTTTAACGAGGGAATAACTCTTTCAGAAGCTATAGATGGAGTTGCATATAAGATGGATGTATCATTAGTAGAGCCTAAGCAACTTCAAGATATAAATATTAAAAAAGGTGATAAAATAGTTCTAATTGATATAGCATATGAGAGTAAAAAAGAAGAAACAATCTTTGATGGAGTCATATGGGAAACTAGAAGAAGTGAAAAAAGTAAGAAACTGACATTGTCTTGTAGAGAAAGAACAGTCTATATGGAAGAATCAGAAGAACAATATAGTTTTAAAGAAAATACAGCAACACAGAGAATTGAATATTACTGCAAGCAATGGAATATACCTTACTACAATTTAGCCAACACAGGGAAGAAACTTGCTAAAGTAATACATAAGACTAACATACTAGATATGATTAAAAAAGACTTAAAAGAAACAGCTAGTAAGGGTGGAGACTTATTTAGGGTAAGGATGGATAATAAGCTGAAATTATTTAAGCTTGGAACTAATGCAAATGTATATAAATTAGATAGTATATTAGAAAATGCAAACTTTACAAGTAGTTTTAATGATGCAGTAACAAGTGTAAAAGTGTTAGGCAAAAGTAAAGATGAAAATACAAAAGCATCTGTAATTGGAACATATAAAAAAGATTCAGACAAATATGGAACACTACAAAAGATTAAACAAGATGAAAAGATAACTAATGCAAAAGAAGCTAAGAAAGCAGCAGAAGCAATGTTCAATAGTGGAGAGGAAACAATAAGTGTAGATTGTGCAGTGGATATAAATAGAATACGTGTAGGTGATAAGGTAAGTTTAAAAGGAAAAGAATACTATGTTATAGATGTTACTCATACATTAGACTCTATACCAAAAATGAAGCTCAATATAGGAACTTTAGATTATATAAGGAGGAAATTTTATAACAATGACTGATGCTAGATTCAATAGAGTTGCTAGAATATTAAAAGAAAAAATGAATAAGAGTGTTAATGATGGAGTCTTTGGAATGGGTTGTTCACTTGCAGAAATAACAAAAAATGGTCTTAAAGTAAGTGGCTATAAAGATGAAATACAGGACTATTTAGTATTAGAGAATTTAACATTGAAAGAAGATTATTTTACTCTTTCAGATGAAATGTTAGGTGCAGAATATAGACATAAACATAAAATAGAAACTCCAAAAGAGTTGAAACCCTTGACTATAGGTGATAATGTATTAGTAGCTATTATGGGGGCTGAATTTGTAGTAATTGGGAGGGTTGTAAATGCCAAACCTATTTCCACAGAATGAAACTTTTGAAACTGTAGAATTAAAAAATAATAATGAAAATGAACTGGACCTAAAGGGTTCTTTTTTATTTGATTTTATAAAAGGTGAATTTGTCAAAAATGCAGATGGAACATTTAAAAAATGTAACAAGGTACAGGCATACAAACAATGGTGTCAAAAAGCTATATTAACACCTAGATACAAACGGTCAGCTTATACAAGCATTTATGGAAGTGAAATAAAAGATTTAATTGCTAGTAACTTATCCCAAAGTGCTAAAGAACTTGAAATATCTAGGTTAATAAAAGAAACTATTTTAGTTCATCCATATACAAAAGAAGTGAGTAATTTTATATTCAATTGGCTTGAAAATAGTAGGCTTGTTAATTATGAATTTGATGTACTAACAATAGATGATGAAAATATAACTATAGATGTAAACATAAAAAGGTAGGTGATTATATGGAAAGAGAACTACCTATACCAGTATTTTTGACAGAAGATGAAGACACTATACATGAAAGAATGTTAAGCAACTTTCAAGATGTGAACACACTAGAAGGAGACTTTATTTATGATGCAACAAGACCTACAGCAGAACAGATAGCGGAATTAAAACAACTAGGACTACAAAATAATTTAAAGATTGCATTTCCTCAAACTAGCTATGGAGAATACCTAGAATGGTTGGGAGAATGTAAAGGAGTATTTAAAAATCAACCAACTAAATCGGTTGGAGTTATTACTTTTATAGGCATACAAGGAACTATAATTACAAAAGGAATTATAGTAACTACTGTTGCAACTGATGAAAAGCAGAGTATAGAGTTTGAGCTTCTTGAAACTAAGACTATAGGAGAAAATGAAACAGTAGATATTAAAGCAGAATGTAGAGAAACTGGAATTATAGGAAATGTATCTCAAAATACTGCAACTGTTTTATTAGGTTCTATTAATGGGATTAAATCTGTTACTAATAAAGAAGATTTCAAAGGCGGAACAGATATAGAAGATGAAGAACATTTTAGAGAAAGAGTCCTTGTGTCAGAACAAGAGGACCGATTAAGTGGAGCTAGTTCAGATTATATAAGATGGGCTAAAGAAGTAGCTGGAGTTGGATATGCTTATGTAGTTTCAGAATGGGCTGGAGCAGGAACAGTAAAAGTATTAATACTAGATAAAAATAGGAAAGCAGCAACACAAGAATTAATAGATAAAGTTCAAGAATATATATATCCATTAAATGTATCAGAAGGAGAAAATAGAGATGGGAAAGCTCCTATCGGGGCTTTAGTAACAGTTTTAGTGAAGAAACAGTATTAAACAATCTAAAAGCTAAGATAGACAAATACTTAAGCTAAGATAGACAAATACTTAGATAAGATTGATTTAGGTGGAACAGTCTCATACAATGCTATACAAGCAATAGTAGGTTCTATGATGTTGACAGACGAAGGTATACAGGACTTTTCTAATCTTACTATAAATGATGTAAAAGAAAATATAAAATTGCAGGACCAAGTAGTTGGAGTAGGGGAAATAGTTAACGAGGTGGTTGGATGATAGCTTCTAAAAAAGGTAGAGAAATGCTTCTTACATTGTCACCGATATATGAGCAATCTATTATAATGCAAAGCTTATATGAAGCTATAGGAAGCGAATTTGATAATCTAGATTTATTAAATAAAGAAATAGAATTACAATTATTTCCTCAGACTGCAACATGGGGATTGAGTTTTTGGGAAAATAGAGTAGGTTTATCCACTAATCTAGATGAAGCGATAGAGACTAGAAGAAGAAAAGTTATTGCTAAGCTCCAAAGCAAATATATTATGACACCTAAAAGAATGTCAATGATACTTCAATCTTATACAGGTGCAAATATAAAAATAAATGAAAACATATCTCCATATACTTTTGGTGTTGAATTAACCAGTACTCAAGGTTTTCCTAGAGAGTTAGAAGATTTATATAAGAGAGTAAATGTTATAAAACCTTCTCATCTATCTGTAAGTTATAAGTTAGTATCTTTATTAAAAAGTAAAACTTATTTTGCACAAACAACAATTATGAGTGAAGAAATAACAGTATATCCTTATTCAAGTAAAGAAGTAAAAGCTAATGTTAAAGCTAAGTTTGCATTAGCTCATAACATGAGTTCAGAAATATTAACAGTATATCCAAAAGGAGATGGTATAAATGGCTGATGAACAATTTTACACTATACTTACAAATATAGGTAAGGCTAAGATTGCTAACGCAGGAATGCTAGGTAAATCAGTAGTACTAGAGAAGATTCAAGCAGGTGATGGAGGAGGAAGCTATTACAATCCAACAGAAGACCAAACAGCATTAAAAAATAAAGTTTGGGAAGGTAATATAAATGCTTTTGACAAGGATGAAAATAATCCTAATTGGATTATTGCAACAGCATGTGTACCTGGTTCAATAGGTGGATTTACAGTTAGAGAAATGGCTCTTATAGATAACGAAGGCGATATGATTGCAATTTGTAAAAGTCCTGAAACATATAAGCCAAAAGTTGGTAATGGAGCTATGAAAGATTTGTATTTAAAATTTATTATAGAGGTATCTAATGTAGAGAAAGTGACCTTAGTCGTTGACCCAACTGCGATATTTTTAACTAAAAAAGATGAAGAAAAAATATTAACAAATATCAATAAGTTAGACACTAAAATTGATACAACTAAAACGGAGTTAACAAGTAACATAAAAACTGCTAAGACAGAGATAAATGGAAAAATAGGAGATACAACACTACTTCAAACAACAGAGAAAACAAATATAGTTAGTGCATTAAATGAGGTAAAAACTAGTGTAGATAGTATAGAAACAACAGCAGAGAAAACAACTATAAAAGATACAGATAACTTATTTGAAAGTGACAATGTAGAGGAAGCATTAAATCAACTAGCAAGAAATTATAATACATTATCAGAAAAACAGAATAATTTAGAAACAGAAGTGAATGGACAGAGAATAAAAGGAATTTCAATAGCAAATAATTTAATAGATATGATATAAGTGAGGTGGAGATATGACAGAAAAGTTGACTGATAATGCTAGTTTACGAGAACTTATGATAGCATTTGAAAGTACAAAAAATGATTTACAGATAGGTAAAAATAATATAGCAAGTGCATTGGGAAGTCCATTTTTAGGGACAGATAAATTAGATACAACTAAAACAAAAACACAAACATTAAAAAATACACTTGCGAGTAACATAACTAATAAGGGTATTGTAACAAACAGTATAGAAAGTTTGCAAGATATGATAAACAAAGTCAGTAGTATAAAAGATTTAAGACAAGCAAGTGGTACAGCTAGTGCATTTAAAGGTAGATTTTATGATGATTATTATTACTTATGGAGTGTGAATTTACCACAACTAAATTTTGTGCCACTTGTTGTTTTTGTTTATGCTGACTATAGACGGCTTTCAATTTGGGTTAAAAGTCCTTTTTCTAAATATATTTTTTATGGTAAAAAAGATAATGTGAGAACAGAGTTAAAAGATTTTTATATTAAAGAATTAGATGATGGAATTTCTACAGAGACAGTTATACATCTGTATGGAGCTTCAGGAGATACTTATGAAGTACAATGGTTGGCTATAGGACAGGAGGCATAGATATGGAAGTAGGAAAACTAATAATTTATGATAACAAAGGGAAAATTTTATTTCAAAGTGGAGAAGGAAAAGGAGATTTAATTCCATATGACAAAAATATGAAAGTTGATTGGTTGGAAATAAAATACAATTCTATAGATTATTCTAAATACAGGATTGTTGGTATAAATGTGGAGACAAGAGAACCTATATTAGAGGAAATAAAAGTAGAATTAACAGAAGAAGAAAAAAGAATACAAGAGTTAGAAAATCAGATTTTACTAAATGAAAATGAGAAGGTAGGAGGATTATTATAATGAATATAAACAATGTTGTAGTAAGAATATTAGCAGAAAGAATATTAAATAAAGGACTGAATCCGTTGAAAAAGCAAGAATTTCAACTAGATGATGTAACTAACACAGAGTATAGAAAAGCAGTTGAAAATCATATTATAAAAAATAGTGGAGCATTAGAAGGAGCAAAACCTACGCTATAGGTAATGTTCCTTTTTTTATTTACACTTATTGGGTTAATTTGTATTATAATTAATTTAAAAAGGGGGATATTTATTATGAATGAAGATTTAGATATTAGAGAATCAACTATAAAAAGTGAGGTAGTTTTTAGTAAAGACCAAAAACATAGGTATTTGATAAAACGTATTTGGGATGAGGATAAACCTAAAGCATCAATTATATTGCTTAATCCAAGTTCAGCTAACGAATATAAATATGACAATACAAGTATGAAAGTAATAAATTATTTAGTTGATAATAGGGAATACGGTGGTATTTATATAGTTAATTTATATTCTTATATAGAAACAAATAGTGATAAAGTAACAGGTAATATAAAAATATTAGGTAAAAAAGAAAATGATAAATGGATTAAATCTGCTATAAATAACTCAGAGAAAGTTTATATAGCTTGGGGTTCAAACGATGGAAATAAGACAAGAATTAAAGAAGTTATTGATATTTTAAAGTACAACGATTGTAAAATTGTTTATAAACTATTGGATAAAAATGGGGATGCAAAACATCCATCCATATGTAACATAGTAAGTGAAGAGCAAATAGATATTGCAAGCATTGTATAACAATATATTAGATGAGAGAACTCTTATTTAACAAGGGTTCTTTTTTAATGCAAAAAATTAGGAGGTTTTCATGAATGAAGAACTTTTCAACGCAGATTTAAAAAGACATGAAACAAGAATAAATAAGCATGGAGAAGAAATAGACGAATTAAAGATAGCAAATATAGAGTCTAAAGCAGAGTTAAAGGCATTATGTGAGAATTTAAACTCACTTACAAGCATGTTAAAGTGGCTAATTGGAACAATGATTACAACACTTGTAGGATTCTTTATATTTGCAATACAGAGAGGAATATTTTAATTAGGAGGAAAATAAATGGATAATTTAATAAGTTTTATACCCGAGCAGTTGCTAATTTTAGTAGCTGCTCTCTCTATTATAGGTAAGGGGTACAAAAAATATAAACAACTAGATAATAAATATATTCCAGTAGTGTTGTTAGCACTTGGAATAGGTTTCTCAATATGGATGTTAGGATTAAATCCAACCTCAGTATTACAAGGTGTAATTTGTTGGGGTATATCAATAGGTATAAATCAAAAACTTACAAACAATTAAAGGAGGAAAATAAATAATGGTAGATATAATAAAGATGCTAACAAAGAAAAAGTGTTATCAAAATAAGAATAACCCTAAATTTATAGTAATTCATGAGACTGACAACGAGAGTAAAGGAGCAGATGCTAAAAGACATGCACAAGCATTAAATGCAGGTAATTTAGAAGCAAGTGTTCATTACTATGTAGATGATAAAGTAATATATCAAACATTGGACCATAGAGATGGAGCTTGGGCGGTTGGTAAAAGTTATGGAACTGCATTAGTTGCAGGAATTACAAACTATAATAGTATAAACATAGAAATATGTGTAAATAGAGATGGCAATTATACAAAAGCAAGACAAAATGCAATAGACTTAACTAAAAAGTTAATGAAAGATTTAAATATTAGTGCAGATAAAGTAATTAGACACTATGATGCTAAGAAAAAATATTGTCCTCGTAAGATGCTTGATAGTCCGAAATTGTGGGTAGATTTTAAAGATAAGATAAAAAATAGTGGGGGAGTGAGTAAGATGTATAAACATACAATAGTTTATGAGGGAGAAGTTGATAAAGTTCTAGCACAGATAATTAGTTGGAACTACAAAGAAAATGAATGTAGAGTCTGTGATATAAAAGACTATACGCCAGGTCAAACGGAGAATTTATATGTTGTAGGTGGAGGAGCATGTAATAAGATAGGTTCTATAACTAAAGAGAGATGCACTATGATAAAGGGAAATGATAGATTTGATACACTTTATAAAGCATTATATTTTATTGATAGATTATATAAAACATTTTAGTATTTCTTGAGAATTATAAATATGGTAATATTTAGATAAAGATTATTTATTATTAATAGGTATGGGGGGAAATTATGACACTTAAGAAATATATAAAATCATTACTAATAGTTGCTAGTGTTACATTGATAATGAGCAAATCAATATTATTGGTAAATGCATTAGATTTAGAGAGTAACAGCGACCTACAGTCTTATAAAAGAAAGAATGTAAAGGAAGTTGATATAACCAATAAATTTGTCGACGAATCTTTTAGAAGAGATATTGTTGAAAAGGTATTAGAGAATAGAGAGGATCCATTAACAAATGAAGTTGCATCAAAAGATAACTATAAAATATATGAAAGTGATTTAAACAAAATCGAGAGCTGTTTAGAGTTAAATTTACATAAAAATCCAGATGTTTCCAATCCAAAAAAAATAGATAATTTAGATGGGATAGAAAATTTTAAAAATCTAGAAAAACTTGATTGTAGTTCAAACAATCTAGAAAATGTAGATTTAAGTAAAAATATAAAATTAAAATATCTAGATATTAGTGGAAATAAAATATTAAACATTGATTTAAAAAACAATAATCTTATTAATGAATTACATTGTGATTCAAATAAATTATCAAGTTTAGATCTTAAAAATAATAAAAATCTGGTAAATTTATTTTTTACTAGTAATGAATTAACAGAGATAGATTTAAGTAATAATGTAAACTTAGAAAATTTACAATTTCTTAATAATAATTTAAAAAGTATAGATTTAAGCCATAATAAAAAGTTGAAATCTCTAAATTGTACTAACAATAAACTTGAATCTCTTAATTTAAGTAACAATATTTTTTTGAAAAATTTAAGTTGTTCAGGTAATAACCTAAGTAAATTAAATATAAAAGGACTTACAAGTCTTGAGTATTTGGGATGTGCTAAGAATAAATTACAAGACTTGGATGTATCTACAAATATAAAATTAGATTCTTTGTTTTGTGGAAAAAATGGTTTAACAAAAATAGATATAAGTAAAAATAAAGAATTAAATTCACTAGAATGTAGTGGTCAATACATAGAAAAAAGTATTATAAAAAGTGGTGAAAATATAGTTGTAGATATAGGAAGTGAAAATTCAAAATTAAAGGAATTATATCCACGAAATTATAATATCTCAACAGGTTTTCTAACATGGAAAAATCTTTCTGACTTTCCAAATGGCATAAGTTATAGTTTGGAATATGAATATGGTCCAGTAAATGATGTAGAGACTATGGATGTAAATATATCAATAGATAAAATAGTGAAATGTAGAATCAGATACATAGATTATGATGGAAGTATAATTAATGGAAAAGAAATATCAGATAATTCCAGTATAAATGAAATTCAAATTAATCCACAAAGAGAAAACTATGAGTTTAGTGGTTGGAGAAACAATAAAGATGAAAAAATATATACATCAGATCAAGTAAGTAAATTAGTTTTTGATGATAGTATTGATTTTATAGCTACTTATAAAAGAAAATCAACAGGATCAAGTGGTTCTTCTGATGGAACTTCAAGTAAAGAAGATTTTAATATGGCACCATCTAAGGAAAAAATAACAGGTGTAGATAGAAATGAAACATCAGTAAAAATAAGTCAAAAAGGCTGGAATAAAGCTGATAATATAGTGCTAATAAATGAGTCTAGTATATCTGATGCCTTATCAGCAACACCATTTGCTAAGTCTAAAGATGCACCAATACTACTTACTAAAAATAATAACTTAAATAAATTAACAGAAAAAGAAATAAATAGGTTAGAAACAAAAAATGTTTACATAGTAGGTGGATTAAAGTCTGTTGATGAAAAAGTAGTATCTGATTTAAAAGAAAAGGGATTAAATGTAATTAGGATATCTGGAAATGATAGATACGAAACATCAATAAAACTTGCAAAAGAATTAGACAAAAATTCTAAGTTGTCAAAAGTAGTAGTGGTAAATGGAGAAAAGGGACTAGCTGATGCAGTAAGTATGGGAGCTATATCAGCAAAAGAGGAAATGCCAATTCTTCTTACTAATCAAAATGATGATATGAAAGATATAAAAGACTTAATAGATGATAAAGACATATCAAAATCATATGTAATAGGTGGAGAATCTTTATTTAATAGTAAAGAAGTGAGTAATACATTACCATCTGTAACTAAAATAGCAGGTTCTGATAGAACAGAAACTAACTCAAAAGTAATAAATCATTTCTATAGTAAAGATACACTTAATGACTTGTATATAGCTAAGGATGGAATGAATAAACAAGATGACTTAGTAGATGCTTTATCAGTAGGAGTACTCGCAGGTAAAACGGAATCTCCAGTAGTATTAGTTGGAAATGGATTAGATAATAGCCAAAAAGAGTTAATTAAGAATAAAAAGTTTAAAAATATAACTCAAATTGGTGGGAATGGAAATGAGAAAGCTTTTAGTGAAGTAGAAAACTTAGTTAAATAAAGTAAAAGATAACAATAAAAATGTAGACAAACTTATGTAAATATATCTACATTCTAAAATAATTCAATTTCATAGTGTGTTTATAATACTTAAAGCATCCTAACAGGGTGCTTTTTTATTTCATATTTTCATATAAAGGTAAAAATCTCAATAAAGTTATTTGAACTATCTTAAAAGCGATTGTATTAACTCTATTCTCACTTAATGCTATCAATAATTTATGATATGTAATAAAAACACACTTCTATATCTGTAACTAAGTATTCTTATGTTGGGGAGTGCTTTTTTCATTTCTCCAAACAACATTGTTTACTTCATCAATAATTATTAAATCAATCTCATTTTTTTCTAATATTTCTGTTGCAGTACAAATAAGATTGTCTAAGTCAAAACTTCGAGTTATTTCTAGTTGTTTGTTATTTACTACTCTTTTTAGTGTGTAAGTCTTAAAACATATTTATATCACCCCTCATATTTATAAAGTAGATAAAACTAAAAAAGATTCTATAGAAAACAAAATCTATATAACTGTGTATCTATAAAATTATAATAACCATATGAACTATAAGTATAAGCAGTCAATATATGTGTATATCCATACAATTTATTTTTAAATATAGATATTATTGCCCACCTAAAAAACTTTCACAAAACCAAAAGAGTATATGTTTTTGATAACTTATTTATATAACTTATAATTCATTTTACAAGTCTTATTTAATAAATATTTATGCTACTAAATTCCTCTAGTTTTACCAATTTAGTATTATTCTACAATTAAAACAATACAATACAACTAGTTATTATTCAATATATGTGTTTGAAAATCGAATGAATTTGTAGATATGAATAATATTTTTTATATATAAAAACAAACTAAAATAGTAGAATATATAGTAAATTTTACCTGTAGTTTTTGTGTTAAAAAGCTCCTATTATTAGCTTAAGTTAGACTGAATTTGAGGGAGTGACATAAAATGGAGCAACAAGAAGTAGTTAATAAACTACGAAGGGGAGAATTAATGTTGATGGAATATATGTGGAGGAAAAAATCTATTCTATATAAAAAAGAAATAATCTCGGCAATGCAAGAAAGATATAAATGGAGAAAAAGTACTACAGAAATTCTTCTAAAAAGATTAGTAAAAATGAAAGTATTAAAAAAGAAGAGGATAGATTTTCAATTTAGTTATGAAGTACTAGTAAATAAAAAAGAATATTTAAATGCGACAAGAGAAGAAAGAAGTATAAATATAGATGATGATTTTTTTACTCGAATATTTACAACTATACATAGAAGGAATCAAATGATAGAAGAAAAATTTAAAAAATTCATAACAAATATAAAAAGATATGATAAAAAGACAAGTTTGAGTTTTATAGAAAGAAGGGATATATTATGATAAATAAGAAATTACCAGATGCAGAACTAAAAATCATGAAGTTTATTTGGAACTCAAGTTATAAAACTGTAATATCGAAAGATGTTGCAGATGAGATAGAAAAAATATATGGATGGAAACATACAACTACAATTACGCTTTTAACAAGGTTAACTAAAAAAGGTTTTTTAATCTCTCAGAGAATTGGAAAACATGTACATTATACAGTATTAGTGAAAGAAAAAGAATTTTTGGAGGTTTACATAACAATCCTTTATCAGAACTTATTTCAAAATTACATGATGGAGAAGAAATAACAGAAGACAAAATAACAGAAATAGGGGACTGGATAAAAAGTTGGAAGGATGAAGATTGATAAATGAAAGGTAGCGACTAATATAAGTGCTACCTTTTTTCTGTGGATAATATTGAGGATAAGTTGTGGAAAACTTATGTAAATACTGTGTATAAAATGTTTTGCTGACATTTAACTGACAAAAGCATATAAAAAGATATGAATATATTGGAATAACAACATTTACAAATAAAGATATGGTATAGTACTAATGTCAACAACAAAGAGTAAATAATTATAAATTTTATTAAATAATAGTAAATTCAAGTGTTTTATAAGTAGATTTTATTATCTATATTGCTGATATTTAACTGACTAATAAAAAAAGTACTTAAAATGGCATTTAGCTGACCATTATTTGAATAATATTTTACTTATATTTTCACATGCTTCTTTGTCCATTTCTTCTAATAAGTAATAATATCTATTCATATTTATTTTTATATCTGCATGCCTAATCTTCCTGAAACAGATTTTATATTAGTACTTATTTATATAAAGTGAACTTCATATTATAAAAGGAGTATTCAATGAAAACTAAAATTAAAATATTAAGAATTTCCATTGGAATGACACAACGACAACTTGCTGATTTAGTTTATGTGAGCGAGAGAACAATTATTTCTATAGAAAAAGAACAGTATGCTCCTTCGCTCATGCTTGCTTATCGTATTTCAGAGGTATTTGGCACAACAGTAGAAGATTTATGCTATCTTAAAGAAAATAAAGAGTTGGAGGATAAACAATATGAAAATTTATAATAAAAAAGGTTTTACCTTTGGTGTTTTGGCTACAATATTAGGAATATGTAGTTTAACAAAAGATATTATATATCCTGAAGATTGGCTAACACTGCAAATTAAGCATGTTGTATTTTCTATAATAATTTTATTATTTGGGATTATAATTCTTATTCGGGCATTTTCTAAAAAAGCTACACAAGAAGATAGGATTGAATCTATGGATGAAAGAAATCGTCTTATAAAGTTAAAAAGTGAAGCTAAGAGTGGAAATATTATGTTTTGGATTACAACAATTATTAGTATATGTAGCTTTTTATTTTATTATTTAACAGAAAATATATTGTATATGTTTATTTTTATTCCAATTGCAATTCTAAGCATGATGTACATTATTATAGAGTTTATTTCATACTTATATTATGAAAAGCGTGAATAAAAATATATCAACTAATTTTATAAATAATACTATAATAATCTAGGATTGTTTAACAAGTACAGTTTATATATTATAATAAAATAAATTATTAATTGTACAGAGAGGTGAGTTGCATGGCATACATATGTTTTGATGATGTTTGTTATTATATATTAAAAGAAGCAATGAAGCTAAAGTTAATACCACATAATAAAATTGTAGTATTTGAAGATGATTTATCAATAGGTGATATTTCAGATGTAAATAATTATGAATTAAGAAAAGATATTTTTAAAGTTAGAGCTGATTTTGAAAATAATCCTAAACTATTATTCAAGCCCAATTTATTAGAAGATAGAAGCTTGGTAAAACATAGAGACATAATAATATGGTGTGCAAATAACTCAAGGGATTTATGTGGTGTATATTATATAGTGAGTAAGTTTCAAGATAAAAACATAAAAATTGCATTAATAGATGAAAAAAAGATAGAAGATGGTATAATGAAATATTCGTTTACTAGTGAAATGTCTCCAGAAGATACTTATTTCTTTTTAAACAAGGCATCAGAAATTGAATTTAATGAAAAGCTAGAAATTAAAAATAAATGGGATGTATTAGTTAAAGAAAATACTATTTTTAGAGCATTGATAGGAAAAGAAATTAAAAGTGTTGAAGAAACTTATTTTGATAAATATATACTAAAAAATATTAGTGATAAATGGAAACCCTTAATTGAAGTTGTTGCAGAATCTTTGCTTGAAGATGAAATGTGTGTAAAAGATTGGTTTATACTTTGGAGAATAATGAATTTGGTAAATTTAAAAATAGTAGAAATTAAAGGAAGTAAAGATGATTTATATTCTGATACTGAAATAAGAAAAATTTAAGTATTTGGAGGTGAAGACGATGAATTTTTGGGAAGGAATAGACAATGAATTGTTAGGTAAAAACTACACTTGTGGATATTGTGGTTGCTATGTAGGAAGTGAAAAAGGTTATGAAGGTATTTATCGTACTAGTCCAGAAAAAGAGGTTGAAATAAGCATATATGTATGTCCTAGTTGTGGTAATCCAACTTATTTTGATAAAGACAATAGACAGTATCCAATGTCCAAAGCTGGGAATGATGTATTACATATTAATAATAAAGATGTTGAAAATTTATATGAAGAAGCTCGAAATTCATTTAGTGTAAATGCATTTACATCAGTAGCTTTATGTTGCAGAAAGTTATTAATGAATGTAGCAGTACATTTAGGTGCTGAAGAAAATAAGACATTTATATTTTATGTTGAATGGCTTGATAAAAAGAATTATATATTGCCTAATTCTAAAAAATGGGTGAACCAAATAAGAAAGATAGGAAATGAAGCTACTCATGAAATTTGTATTGTAAGCGAGGAAGATGCTAGGAAGACATTAATTTTCACTGAAATGTTGTTAAAGATAGTCTATGAATTTCCAGCTATGGCAGAATAATAGGGAGAAGATGTATTTTGGCATTTAATACATAATAGATTTTATAAATGGAGTAGATTGTATACCAGTAGAAATGAAGTATAGTATATGTGCAACAGCTATGAACCTGAGCTTAATATTTAAAAATTATGAATGTGAAAGTTTCTAAGAAAAAATTTGCATTTATAGACAGGCAATTTTATATTTAAAATAAAAAGTGAACTCTTTTAAGAGTCCACTTTTTTATATAAATAAGTTGTTATTTGATAGACTATATTAATATTAAGTATTTGTAATAAAATATTTATAATCTGATATTTTTATATACTTAAAGTTTAATTCTTACCATAAACTTGTTCTTTAGTAAAATAACCATTATCAATGAGTATTTTATCTAAATTCTCTTTAGTAACCAGTTGACCAGTTATAAGGTTAGCTTTAATTGTACTACCACTTTGATTATCAAATTCTGAATTTACATTTATAGTTTCATTCTTTACCATATGAACTGCTTCATTCACAGCAGTACAGGCAAGCTCATTTAAATCCATATATATTGTGACATCTTGTGTACCTTCAACAATACGTTTAGCAGCATCTATTTCTGCATCCATACCAGTAATAACTACATGTTTTGAAATTCCTAATTCTTTTAATGCATCAACACATGCTCCTGCTATTTTATCATTTGGGGCAAGAATAGCATCTATATTGTTATTATTAGAACTTACTGCTTCAATGACCATCTTCTTTGCTTCATCAGGAGACCAACCTTTTACAGGAGCATCCAAAAGAATATTTATATTGTCTTTAATAGGAGAGATATATCTCATTGCTCCTTGGTACAATAATTTAGCATTATTGTCACCAGGGTCACCTTGAAGTATAATATAATCTCCATCATAAACTATTTCTGAAAGGTATTGACCTAATCTCTGTCCAATTCTACTACTATCATATCCTACAAAGAGGTCAACTTTTTCACCCAAAACAACACGAGCATAATTTATAACTGGTACATTTTTTTCCTTAGCATAATCTAATATTTCTTGAACTTTATTTACATCACGTGGAGTAATAATAAGGACATCAATTCCATTATCTATCATTTCAAAACAATCTTGTTTTTGTGTCTTTGGTTTATCTGTTTGATTAAGGCGTACCTCTATATCAGCACCAAGTTTTTTAGCTTGTTGCTCCATATATTCTTTTTCATGTTGCCAACGTGTGGCACTTCCAACACCAAAAGAAACACCAATTTTTACATTTTGTTTTTCACTTTTACATCCTGACAAACTAACTAAAAAAAGAACTGCTATACAAATCAAACTTATAATACGTTTCATTATATTTTTCCCTCCTGATAAAGTCTCTCAAAATCTTGCTCACTTATAGGTTTTGAATAGAAATAGCCTTGTGCAATAGAACATCCAAACTCTCGCATAAGTTCTACATTTTCTATATTCTCAACTCCCTCTACTACCACCTTGATATTTAGACTTCTTGCCATCTGAGTAATGGCAGCAAAAATAGATTTTTGTCTATCACTATTTGCAGTATCTTTTAAGAAGCCTCTATCAATTTTCAAAATATCTATGTCCATATCTTTTAGCATATGTAGTGAAGAATAACCAGAGCCAAAATCATCCATAGAAATTTGAAGCTTATTATCATGTACTTTGTTTATAAATTCTTCAATCATTTTATAATTATCAAAAATTATAGTTTCAGTAAGTTCTAATTCAATTAGATGAGGTGGTACTTTATACTCATCTAATTTTTGAAGAAGTACATCTAAGAAGTCATTATTAAGAAAGTGCATGCGCGAAAAGTTTACAGAAATTGGAACACAATTCACACCTTTTTCTAAATTTCTCTTAATAAATTTTAGAGTCTTTTCAAATATAGTCATATCAACAGCTGTAATTAATCCAGTTTTCTCACATACTGAAATAAATTCACCAGGAGGTCTTAATTTTCCATCATCAGTTCTCCAACGTGCCAATGCTTCAGCACCAACTAATTTGTGACTATTAATATCAACTTTAGGTTGATAGAAAGGAATAATTTCATCATTATCAAGTGCCTTTTCAATAGCTCTCTTTGTTTGTTCATTGTGAATCATCTGTTTATCAAACTTCTCAGAGTAAATTTCCACTCTTTTGTATCTCATCCCTTTAATTTTTTGAGCTGCCATGTTTGCTTTATCAACCATAAGATTGATGCTTTCATCTCGATTAATAATTGGATATAAACCAGCAGAAAGGTATACTGTAACACCTTCTATCTTTAATTCTGAATCAAATAAGGAATTAAGTCTTTGTTCAGAGGCATCTTCTAGAAGAACAACAAAATGGTCACTATAAACTCTAGCAACTTGTTCATTTATAGAAAGTCTCTTAGTATAAATCTCATTAATTTTTCTTAAAATTTTATCTCCAACATCAAATCCGTAAAAATTGTTTATGTATTTAAAATTATCAATATCAAAAGTAAAAATATAAAATTGCTTGTTTGTATTTGTGCGTAGGAGATTTTGTAAATCAAACATAAATTTTGTATATGTATTGCCTTGTGTAATAGTATCTACAAATGCAATTTTTTTTAACTTAGTCTGTTGTTTTTCTTTTAAATATAAAAAATATATCATGCTAAAACCAAAAAACATTACAACAACCAATAAAATAAAATAGAATAACTTAATAACAATATTTGTATTTGCTGAAACTGCGTTAGTAGATACACTTGAGATTAAATACCAATCATAGACTTTGTCTATAGGAGTATAAGCAGAAAAATATTTTTCACCATTTAGCTCTGTTTCCATAATACCTGAATGATTGTTTTGTATATCTTTCTCTAGACTCTTAGAAACCTCTGGGTTCTGTAAAAAAATCATTCTATAATAGTTATCAGATTCTCTATTGTATATATCCTGCTCAGAACTTATAAGAATGTATCCTTGACTATTAATAATGTACATATGACCTTTTTCAGAAAATAGAGAAACTGAACAGAGATTATACATTTCTTTCAGTGTATACTGTTTTTGAATTGAGCCAATAACTTCTCCATGAGATTCTATAGGAACACTTATAACAAAAATGTCCTCTCCATCTAATCTAGAAACTATTCGTTCAGATATGTTTTGAATCCCCTTAGAAACTAGCTTAAAATAGTGCCTTCCTGAAATATCAAGTTCTTTGCCATTTGGAAAAGTTGCCTTTCCATCTTCTGATGCAAAAAAAAGTCTATCATCATTTTTTTCTTTTGAATAATTTAAAGCTATAGATTTTAAACTATCCTGACTTTTGTCTTTTGATTGTGAAAATCTTTCTGACACTTGGTTGGAAACAAGGTCTAAATTATTAACCTCCATCATTAATTTATTTGTAATTACATCTTTATTTTGTGTTACAATTTCAGTTAAATTAATTTTAACATCTGATTGCAGTAAATATTGTACATAGTTCATTAGATAGAAAACTGCAATTGCCATTAAAATATCCACAAAGACTGTAAGTAAAAACGGAATATTCTTTAAATTTTTTGTTTTCATCATATAGTAATCCTTTCTGCAGATGAAAGATGTTTTAAATAGTATCAGTATATCATCGATATAATTCATAGGCAATAATATAAGCCAAAAATATATTTAAAAATGATGATTAATTTATATAAAAAATAAAATTAAAAATAAACTGGCTTTATGTCTTTAGATAAATTTATTTTAAAAATTTATATGGAATTAGGGAAGGAGTTTAAATATAAAGTTTCGAAAGGTTTATTTATATAAAATAATCATAAAGTATATGATGATTGTTTTTAAATAATCATATACTTTATGATTAATATAATTATAAATAACAATACCTAAGTTATAAGTTATTTTTAGGCAAAGATATAATATAATAATTTTATTATTCACATATGCTATAACGATTTTTTCCAGCTGCTTTTGATATATACAGAGCTTTATCAGCTTTAGAAAATAAATCTTTATACGATTTAATTGAATCATTAACAAAAGCAATGCCAATGCTTAGTGTTATTTTATGATTATCTTTCACTTTTATTTTACTTGTATCATTTAAAATATTATTAGTAGCTTTGATTACTAAATCATTTGTTAATGATTTTATAAATATCATAAATTCATCTCCACCAATGCGAGCAACTATATCTTTATCACATGTGTTTTGTAGTAATATTTTTGATACAGCAACTAAAACTTCATTCCCCTCTAAATGTCCAAAAGTATCATTTACAGTTTTAAAATCGTCAATATCAATAACTAATAGAGCATCACTAGTTTTTTTATCAGAACTACAGAAGTACTCTTGTATAAAGTTTTCTGATACTCTTTGATTGTATAGTTGTGTTAGTGGGTCACGTTGAGCTTGATTAATTAAAATTTCTAATTTAGATTTATCTTCAGTTATATCTTTCAAAACACCAATTGTTTTGATAGGATTATGGTCACTATCATAGATAACTGAGCATTGAACACGAATCCATCTCCATTCATCTCTAGTTAATGAGTTTAATTGTCTTATTTCAATTGTCTCTCTAAGGTTTCCACGAAGTACTTCTAGTAATTTGCCAATATCATCAAGATGAATGATTGCTCCAGACTCTAACAATTTAGAATAATTTTTTGTTTCAAAGTTTTCTAATTCAATTTTCTTGTCAATTTCTACACGTTGGTACTTTATAAAATTATCATTTCCAATGTCATATTCAAACATAATGTCTGTAATATTTTGTAGAGCAATACGATAGCGTTCTCTTTCTAATTTTAGTTCAGATTCGATATTTTTTAGTTGAGTGATGTCAGTAATAATACTATTAATTTTTACTACCCCGTCATTATTTAATGATTTCATTCCAGAATCCAATACCCACATTAATGTTCCATCTTTTTTGCGTATTCTATATTCAGTTGAATATGTAGTTCCATTCGCAAAACATCTTTCACAATCTCCTAGTGCTTTAGGCAAGTCTGGTGGATATACAGCTCCTACTGCGGTACCACCACTCATTTCGATAAACTCATCATAGGTATATCCCAATATTTTAGGCAATCCTTCATTAACATAGAAAAAGGAGAATGTATCATCATCATTGCTACCCTTTAATCCACCATTGATATTATTTGTAATCATTTCAATAACTTCTGTTTTTTCTTTTAACAATCTTTGTAAATAATCATAACTTTGTGTTCCAATTTTAGTAGGGAAGTATTCATCAATTTGCATTTCACCATAAGGATTTGATATATGCATGTGTTTTACTAGTAATCTTTCTCTATCTTCAATTATCTCAAATGTGCAACGTTGATTTACTTCTAAGACCATTTGTGCATTTTCTTTAGTACTAACAGTATATTTTCCTAATACCATACATCTATTTTTATCTTCACTTACAATTTCAAATGTATCATTACTTATATCACAAGAAGGTACTTCATTTTGACCTGCATAAAAATAATCTTTTATTTCATTAAAAGAAGTGAGAAATTCCTGTTCTCCTGGTCCAATCCATGTGATATCTTTAGAAAGGTGTTTTAATATTTCATCAATATCTCTATTTACATAAAAGTTTATTATAATATGTTTTGCAAATTTAGGTGCTTTTTTTAGGAGTATACTCATGATATTCCCCCTTTCTTTTTATTATACATCTCAGTTATATTATACATTAATATACTTAAATTAAAAATGTTGTTAAACAATGTTTTATATAAGTATATCATCATAGATTCAAAATTTTTTACTCTATCAACAATATAACTTAATGAAAGATGCTTACATTTATAAAATACTTTGAAAAATTTATTTAAATATATTAGTTTCTTTAAAATAAAGTGTTTTGGATTAGACTTCTGTTAAATTTTTTATTTTATTTATATCTATATACATACCTTGTGCAATAGCTCTTCCGTCAATTGCATATAGATTACATTGTGTATACATAACTGTAACAATTTGACCATCGCGCTTTATAAATCTATATAAAAAAGGTTCAATTTTATTTGTATCAATCATTTCCAAACTCTTTTTATAAATAAAGTCTAAATCGTCTGGATGAACAATTGCTCTTAAGTTACCACCCATCTCACCAAAAAATTGTTCTTTTGTATAACCTATAATATCAAACATTTCTTCATTCATATAAGTAATAATCATATCACCAAATAAATCATAACGAATTATACCTACAGGTAACATTGAATAAAATTGTGATAAAATATTACTTTCATCAAGATGAGTGTTTGTCATTTTAGGTATAGAATATGATTCAAACTCATTTATATAGCCAGCTGTTTTAATTAAGTCTAGGTTTAATTTTTTTAAAAGCAATCTATTTTCTGAAATTATACAATTTGCACTAAAATAGAAATTACTATACTTTTGATATTCAGCAGACTCATCTGATAAAACAGCTTCTCCACTAATTAATAATAAATTTGAGTCAGTATCATGTGGAGTTATACTTTTATAAAGAATAGAAAATTTTTTACCTTTAATATGTTTCTCAAAGTGTTCTATTATTTTAGCAAAAGATGTAATTTCCGTTTTGCTGTAAAAGTCAGACCATTGAATATCTTCAGTTACATTTGATTTTAGTTTTTTCATGTCTTGCATAATAAAAAATTCATCAAATATCTTTTCTACTAAGGATTTTCCTATATCAGAATATTTTATAAACATTTCTCCTGAATTATTTTCTTTAGATAGTAATTTTTCAAATTGAGCACATTCCATAGGTTTTGCATAATAATAACCTTGAGCAATATCGCAATTTATACTTTTAATAAATTCTACATGTTGTTCTGTCTCAACACCTTCACACACTGTAAGCATTCCAAGAGCTCTTGCAATATTTATTATAGAGTATAAAATTGTTGCATTTTTGAAATCATTCAAATTATGAGATAAAAATATTCTATCAATTTTGATTACATCAAAAGGTAGATTTTGCAACATACCAAAAGATGAATATCCAGAACCAAAATCGTCCATAGATACAGAAAAACCATAAGAACGAAGCTCATTTAAATGTTGAATAATAGTATTTGTATTTTCTAGCAATACATTTTCTGTGATTTCAATGCTGAAATTTGATGTAGAAACACTATACTTTTCGGTAATGCCTTTTAGCATACTTGGAAAATTAGGATTAAAAAAGTGAAGACGAGAAAAATTACAACAAATTGGAACAAAAACATCATTGTTATCAATCCATCTTCTTATATTTTTGCAGTTTTCTTCAAATAAATATAAATCTAATTCTGTTATTAAACCAAATTGCTCAAATAAAGGTATAAACTTATCTGGAGTAAGAAGTCCTTTAATTGGATGTCTCCATCGAGCAAGAGCTTCACATCCTACTATAGTATTGTTTTTTATATTATAGAGTGGTTGATAAAATGCTTCAATTTGTTTAGTTTGTAAAGCATGTGATATTTCGTATAAAAATTCTTTATCATTTTCCAATTTGTTATAAAAATTATTATCATCAAAATCAAATGGTATGTATCTATTTTTACCTTCTATTTTGGCCTTTTTTAAAGCACTGTATACTTGATTGAAAATCACTAAAGTAGTTACATTTGGTTCGCCATCCCAAATAGTACTACCAATACTAAATGTAACATTAGAGTGTATTTCTTTTTCATTAGGAAGTTGTACTTTTAATTCTCTAGCACTCTTTATAATGGTTGTACCTATATTATCTAGTTCTTCATTTGATACATTAGGAATTACAATTAAAAATCCTTCACCTTTTAGATAAGCAACTATTCCATTTGATTCTGGAATAAAGTACAACAGTTCTTGAGTTAGGTTGATTAATAGATTTTCTCCAACCAAGTATCCATATATATCATTAAATAATTTAAAGTTATCAATATTTAATAACATAACTCCAATATGTATATTTTTTGAAATACAGTCATCAATATATTGGTATACAAACTCCCTGTTTGGTATTTTAGAAAAAAAATCTATTTCATTTGAGATTTTTAATTTATAATCTCTATTATCTAATTCATTAGCTAATAGTTCTACCTTTTTATTTAACATTTTTATATAATCATAATTTTGCATGGTATTCCTCCATAAGATATTTAAAATTTTGACGATAAACATATTTATGCTAAAAATATTTAAATGTTAATTTATAAATAATTTGACTAATCTATTTTTAATAAGTATTTCAAACTTAGATGTATCAACTTACTTGTTATAATATTAAAAATAAAAATTTTTTAGTCTAGTAATAATCTTAGATAAAATTAGTTAATTATTAAGTTCGAGTATTGAAAGATTTCCTTTTTGAATGCAATTATATCATATTTTTTTATAAATAGATAGATTGCAGATTATGCAGTTGACACTATAGAACTCATTATAGCTAATATTAATTTTAATAATTTTATGAATAAATAATTTATTTATAATTAATTTATTATAAATAAATTCGTATCATAGCAATGATTTCATATACTTAATTTCAGTTATTTGAATTAAGTCTAATTTTATATTTTTACCATAATAAATATTAACTTACTAAATCAATAAAATGATAATTTATAGAAATTTATTTTAATATAAAAAATCTTGTAAAAAAGACATAATATCTATAGGTGTAAAAAACTACAAATCTAAAAATGTTGTTTATAAAGATTAAAATTAGAAATATTATAATAGGAAAATAAATAGATTTTAATGGGTGATTACAGATTACTTATTTTCGTATCCTTGTTTTAGAGGTATTTTTAGTATATTCTAAAACTATAGTTATAGATAGAAACATATAGATTATAAAATAAAAATAAGATTATGGAGGATTTTATTGTATAAATGAAAGATTACTATAAAATAGGAGAGATATCTAAAATATATGGAATTGGAAGAGATTCATTAATGTATTATGAAGAAATAGGTATTCTAAAGCCAGTTAGAGATGTAAATGGATATAGAATGTATAACATATCAGATATATGGAAACTAAATTTAATAAAAGAGTTTAGAAGTTTGAATTTTCCAATGAAAAAAATAAAAGAATATTTAGATGATAGAAGTATAGAGTCTACAAAGAGCATTTTAAATGAAGAGTTAGAATTAATTGATAAAAAAATATTTGAACTTATAAGTCATAAGGAAAATATTATAAAAAGATTAAGTTCAATTGAAAGTGTAATTCAAAATACAAAAATAGATGAGATAGAGGTTGTATATATAGAAAAAAGAAAAGCTTTAGAGTTAAATGCTGATATAAAAAGAGATGAGGATTTTGATTTTTTGATTCAAAAACTACAAAAAGAATACGAAGATAGATTTAATATACTTGGAAATAATAATATTGGTTCTGCTTTTTCCACTGAGGCAATCAGCAAAGGTATATTCAATGAGTTTAAGTCTGTATTTTGTTTTTTAGAGAATAGTGAGGAAATATATAATATAGTTTTTGATGAGGGATATTATGTAACTTTAAACTATACTGGAAGCAATTCTAATAATAAAATATATATGGAAAAGGTGTTTAAATTTATAAAAGAAAATAATTATAAAGTAATTGCTGCACCTATAGAAATATACAAGATAGATATACATGAGACTGGGATTGTAGAGGAATTTGTAACTGAAATTCAAGTACTTGTAACTAAATAGCTAGATTTCAACGAATTAGATGATAAATAGAGTGAAAAAATGCTAATTTGCCACCGATTTGCCACCGTATTATAAAATCGGTGGCAAATTATATTCTGAGACCTTCTAAAATATTTACTGTTTCATTTTCCATTTTATGTGTGACATGAGAGTAAGTATCCATTGTTGTAGTTATTTTACTGTGACCGAGACGCTTTTGTATATCTTTAATATTAGCACCATTTTCTAAAAGTAAAGTAGCATGTGTATGTCTTAAACAATGAAAATTGAAATCAATATTTAAATCTTTATTTATTATTGCTATTGCCATGTCAATATCACCATGAGTTACAAATGAACCATCTTTTTTTCTGCATACCCAATTATATTCTGTTTTTTTATACCATTTTCCTATTTTAACTTTCTGCTTCTTTTGATTTAGTTTTTCATCTTTTAATATTTTAGATAGAGTATCACCAATTTTAATATCTCTTATTGAAGAATTTGTTTTAGGGGGAGCTAATTCAAAATTGGAATCTTTTTTCCTTACTAAGTTTCTTCTAATTTTAATTATATTATTTTCTAAATCTATATCTTCCCAAAATAAGCCTAATACTTCACCTTTTCTCATACCTGTATAAAACCCAATCATCAAAGGAATATAGGCATTTGTCCCAACTGGAAACTTATGTAATATTGTATCAAAATCATTTAAGGTAATAGTTTTAACTTTATTACTAGTATTAGTTTTTACTAAGTTTTTAGGTATACTAACATATTGAACAGGGTTCTCTCTAATAAGTTTATATGGGTATACAGCTAATTTTAAAGAAGTGTTTAAAACACCATAAATCAATTTTAAAGTTCCTTTTGAGTAATTTTTTTCTTCACCATTTTCTGTATATTTTTCTTTTGATTTTATATTTAAAAATTCTTGAATAACAGCAGGATTTATAGATTTCAATTTATATTTTCCAAGACTTGGTTTAATATGATTTTCTATAGCCCTTTTATAATTACCTTGAGTGTAAAACTTGCAATTTAGAAGTACATATTCTTTATACCAGAAGTCCAAATAATCAGATAAACTAATATTAGTTTCATCAAATACAGTACCAGAGTTTTCAAATTCATTTATTGCATCTCTTAAAGCTTTTTCAGCTTCTTTTTTAGTTTCTCCGCCAACTTTTTCTACTTTTTTTCTCTTACCATCTACTATGCCTGCATCAAAATAGTAATACCATTTTTTACCTCTTTTTCTAACTCCACCTTTCATAAAAATTTCTCCTCTCAAAAATATACCTTAATTATATTTTATAACAGTTAAAGTATAAGTAAATAGCATTTAGGTAGAAAACTAGTAATAATTATTTTATGTGCTTATATTCAGATAAAAATATATAATTTTTGTTTTCGACAACATTTCTTATTTGTTTACTATATAATTTAATTAAAATGTATAAAGAGGGGGATATACAATAAAAGTTAAAGAATTATTAAAAATCAATATAAGTATTTATCATACATAAGTTTTATTTGATTAATAGGATTGTATGATATTAATAAAAAATAGTAATTTTCCCAACTGGTTATAGTTTCTCTACAAGCTGAAAATGGCATGATTACTGTATTTTTGATAAAATAGGTTTGTATGAAAGTGCAAAATGGTGCCCTATTTGGTGCCCAAATAAAAATAATAGCTTGTAAGAATCCTTAAAGTGATTTATCTAAGTTTGACAGAATTATATTGGAATTGTAGAATAAAATAAATGGCAAGAGCTTAATACACCATAGGCAGATAAGACGTACGTGGCAAATGAAAAATTGTGGAGGTTATCGAGATGTCAAAAAGCAGAAAAATTGTGCGTGGTATCATATTAGTGGTATTGCTAATTTGTACTGCGTTTTTGGTATATTCGATTGTAACAGACCCGCTTGGAGAACACGATATTATGCTTGCGCTTGCTATTACAGCAGGATTTATCGCACTTGGAAATGATAAATATGGGAAAAAGTAAATTCCAATTTATTGGGCTGATTTAATGCCGCCTTTTTGGGATGAGACGGCTAATAACGCAGATTAGGCGAATAAGATTGTAGGTGAATATGATGTTAGAACTAAGACTGCTAAACGATGATGATATATCGTTAGTTGAAAATTGGTTGAATAGGGAACATGTTAAAAGGTGGTATGAAATACCGCATCTGGGTGTTTCAATTAGTGATTGGATATATGAACTAAAAGAGCGCAATGGAGAATTTCAATGGCTAACACATCTTATTGTACTGTCTCAAGGGCGCCCGATTGGGTTATGCCAATACTATAAATGTGAAGATAGTAAAGATGAGGATTTTGGAACAATGCCCATATTGGGTTCATACGGAATTGACTACCTGATAGGAGAAGAAGCTTACCTTGGAAAAGGTTTGGGTAAGGAAATGATTACATTGCTTGTGGAAAAGGTGTTTTCTTTTCCGCATGCTAAGAGAGTTACCGCTGACATTGACAATATGAATAAGGCATCAGAAAAAACGCTATTATCATGTGGCTTTGCATTATTAGATGCTGAAAGTAGCCGTTATATTTTGTATAACAAATAGGCTGATTAAAAACTTAAGAATATTTACGCCTTATTGGTATAAGGTGCAATTACTATGAGTAGGGAAGAAGCAGAGTCAAAAGGTTATGTAGCTTGTAAAAGGTGTTATTAGTAGTATGAAGGATAGACTAGTGTTTAGCTAGTCTATTTTTATTTGATAAATTTGCACTATTTATTGTATTTCTTATTAACATAAATTTTTCTTATTTCTTTTTTCCATTTCTTTTTTCCTATAAATATCACATAAATATAAAAAATCTTCCTCTAATGCAATAGATAAGTCTACTATTGTAGATATTGTTATGTCTTTATATTTACCATTTTCTAGCTTTGAAATTTGACTCCTATTCCAACCTAATTTTTCTGCCAACTCTAATTGTGTCATTCCTTTGTGTTTTCTTAATTTTCTTAACATTTAATTTAACCTCACTTTTAATTATTTTTATAATTAATAGTTTGTGTAGTTTTCTGTAATAAATGTGCTTGAGTAGCACGTTTTTTGTTGGAAATTTGTGCTAAAATATAAGTAAGAAATAACTCTATCTAGCTAGAGGAAATATAAGAAAAGTAATTCCAAAAGACTATTTTAATTTTATTCAATTTGCAATGAAGCTTAAAAAAAGGTAGATTCTAACTATTTTAACGAACATAAGTTCTTATATGGGATAAAGAAGGGGTGGTAGTATGCAAAATGATAAAGAAAGACTTGTTGCTATTATAAGAATGTTAAGGGAAAAGGACGAAAATGATTATGAAAATTTCACGAAAATTATAAGGATTCTTATGAAAAATAAAAAAATGATTAAAAATATATATTTTTATTAAAGTTAAAATAAAAACTAAAAGTCGATTATCTGTATAAACACTTGACTTATCAATTTATTCAAGCCTGTTTATTGTGTGTTTTACTATTCATTTACCACATTTGATTGAGCATTGATACGACTTAATAATTATAGTATTGATAGACACTTTGATTTTGAAGTGTCTTTTCTTTACAGAAGAAAAGCAGTCAATCTATTTGATTAACTGCTCGACAAACTGGGATTTATCAACTCAGTACTTTTTTATAAAAAATAAAACCTTCTTCTTGTTTCTGCTTAACATACCCTGAATTTTTATAAAAAGAATTTGTCCTTACATTCCAAACTGGTGTATCAAGATGCACCTCTTTCACGGTCGGATATATTTTCTCAATACTCTCCATCAATGACTTTCCATATCCATTTCTATGATACTTATCGTCAATAAAAATTCTTCCTATAAACAACTTAGTTCCTGTCTCGTCCAGAAATAAAATTGCTCCGCCTACAATCGTATCCTCCACCATCGCTTGAAACAAATGATTCCCTTCCAGCATTTTTTTATGCCACTCTACTGAATCATAATCTGGAGGACCATCATTTTCACCTCCAACTAATACATCTGAATTAAATGCCCTTTTTGACATCTCCACTATATCTTTAATCTTTTCTTGTTTTGCTTTTTCTAATCTCATAATGTTTCTCCTACAACTTCTAATTTGTACATTTATTATAGCTTAATTCAAAACGTATAGCAATGACTGCCTACCCTCTGTCATTCTTAACTATTCATCATCAAAAGCAGTTTCATTCATTTCTGGAAAATCTAATAATTCGGATACCGTCATATCTAAACCTAGTGCCAGTTTATGTAATGTTTTTAACTTTGGATTTTTAGTTTTACCTTTCATCAAGTTTTCAACTGTTGATTGTGTTATTCTTGATAAAGTCGCTAATTTATTGGTTGTTATATTTCTCTCATTACATAATTCTGTTAGCCTTTTTATTATTACATCTGAATATGTCATATATGTTCTCTCCTTTACTCGTGTACGGTTAATTTAAGTATATACTATTTAACGTCGCAACATTAATGGTATACCATTGATAAAGTGTTGTGTATATGATAAATTAACCTTATACCGTTAATAAAGGAGAAAATTATGTGTGAATCAAATCGTATACTAAAAAGAAGTAAATTTGAAAACTTTATGGCTTATCTCATTCGTGAGATAGGAGATAATGAGAACGTCCTAGATAACTATGATATGTTAATTGAAAAATCATTTGATACATTCTTCAATAAACTTGAAGAACTGTATTCAGAAGCAAGTAGAAATGACAATAAACTATTTGACATTGTTTGTAGTTTTATCTCTATACATGATGATATTTATTTTGAGGCAGGTACATTAGTAGGTTTTCAACTATATAAGGGATTTGAAAATCAATATCAAAATCATAAGGATAGTGATATATCTGCTTTATTTAAAAATAAGATTTATTCAAAATTTCATCAACGTAGATCACCAGTTAATGAGAAACAAAGAAGTAGGCTACTACATTGAAACCCCAAAGACCAAAAGCGGAATACGAAAAGTTCCTATGAGTGAAGAAGCCTAACAAGAGCCATGAGGATAAGTTGCCAAAGATAACACCTCATGTTCTGTACGAGATTAGCAAACAAGAACATGAACCCAAAAAGTTTACAGTACATCATGGGTCATTCCAACATCAATATCACAATGAACTTGTACGCTCATGTGTCAATGGACGGAGTAAAGAATGAACTGATAAGCCTAATAGCCTAATGTATTTACCACTCAATTTACCACGTTTGAAAGCCAAAACATGAGTAGATATAAGAAGAAACGTGAAGTATCAACCGAATAAGAAAAGTCCGTAAAGCCTTTAAAAGCAAGCTATACGGACATATGAGAAGTTATAAAAAGATAATCAGAAATTTATTTTAAGTTTCCTATAATAAAAAAATAAAAATACATTGGATACAACTCAATGTATTTTTATTTCTGTTTATTATCTAAAGAATCAAGAATTTTCAAAATGGCTTCTCTATCTCCTTTATCTAATTCAGCTATTTTAAATATACTTTCTCTATCTTCTTTATCTAATTCAAATATTGCATCAACTATTTTTTTTATCTCATTATCTATCTCTTTTGATAAAGTATTCAAGTTTCTGCCTAAAAGAAAATCAACAGAAACATTAAAATAAGTTGCAAGTTTATCAAGTAAAACTGCGTCAGGCATTCTTAAATCTCTTTCATATTGAGACAAGGCTTGACTTGTTATATTAAATACTTTTGCCAATTCAACTTGTTTAATATTATTATCTTCTCTTAGTTTACGCAATCTATTTCCAAAAGTCATATTTTCAACCTCCAAAATAAACATTTTGTTTACTATAGTATATCATAGGTAAAAATTTTACTAAAAAAATTAAACAAAATGTTGTAATAAGTATTGACTTAAACGTTGTGTTTGAATATAATATAAATATATTAAACAATATGTTTAAAAAAGAGAGGTGAAAAAAATGAATAGACTAAAAATCATTAGAGAAAATCAAGGTCTAACTCAAACTGAGATGGCTGAATTATTGGGAATTTCTCGCCAAAGATATTTTATGTATGAACATAATAAACGAAGTTTTCCAATAAAATATGCTTTCAAAATATCTAAAATATTTGGTGTTGAGTTAGAAGAAATTTTTTTAGATATAAGTTAAACATAGCGTTTAAATATTTAAATGATTAAACTAATTATACATCCTAAAAGGAGGAATTTAAATGTCATATCAATACCAAAATATATATCAAAAAGGAAGAGAAAATACCAATTTAACACAAGAAAAAGCATCAGAACTACTGGACATATCTGTAGAGAGTTTAAGAGCATATGAAAATGACAAGAGGATACCAAACAATCAAATAGTAGCAAAGATGGTATCTATATATAACAATAATTTGTTAGGCTATGAACATGTTAGAAAAAGTACAGAGGCAGGAGTAATGTTCTTACCAAAATTAGAAATGAGAAGTCTTTCAAGTATAACTCTAAAATTACATAAAGAAATTAAAGATTATCTAAAAAAGGAAGATGATTTCATAGACATAGTTGAAGATGATGTAATTGATGAAGATGAAGAAGAAGTTTGGAATGAGGTTATGCAAGAATTAGAAGATATTTTTAAATCAATTTTAATTCTGAAACTTTCAAAAAAAACAATATAGGAAGGAGAAAATTATATGAACAACTTACAAACAATTAAAGAACAAGAATTATTAGGTAAAGAATTTAGAGTTTATGGAACTTCAGAAAACCCTTTATTTCTAGCCAAAGATGTATCTAATTGGATAGAACATAGCAATGTATCAATGATGTTATCTAATATTGAAACAGAAGAAAAAGAATTAATACAGATAGGCACTCTAAACAATGCTTATAGTGCTTGGTTTTTAACAGAAGATGGTTTATATGAAGTTTTAATGCAAAGTAGAAAACCAATCGCAAAACAATTTAAAAAAGAAGTTAAAAAGATATTAAAAGAAATACGTAAAACAGGTGGATATATACATACAACAAAACATATGTCAGATGACGAGATTATGGCAAGAGCATTGCAAGTAGCTCAAAAGACAATAGAAAATAAAAGTAGAGAATTAGAAGAGAAAGATAAGGTAATTCAGTTACAACAACCAAAAGTACTTTTTGCTGATTCTGTAGCATCTTCTAATGACTCTATATTAGTTGGAGAACTAGCAAAATTACTTAAACAAAATGGAATTAATACAGGAGAGAAAAGATTGTTTACATGGTTAAGAGATAATGGTTACTTAATAAAACGTAAAGGTGAGGATTACAATACACCAACTCAAAAAAGCGTGAATTTGGGAGTTATAGAAACTAAAGAAGGTACAAGAGTTCACCCAAATGGATATGTAAGTGTAACTAAAACACCAAAGATTACTGGAAAAGGTCAAGTTTATTTCATTAATAAATTTAAAAGTAACAAACAATTATCAATATTAAATTAGAACTTTGAAAATTAGAAATTATGGAGGTAGAGACAATGAATGAAGATATATTTTATGGTATAAAAAATACTCTTGATGAAATAGCAGAGGTTCAAATTAAAAATAAACAAGGAGTGTTAAAAGAAGTTGGAATGTTAATAAGTGATGATGATAACTCTTTTATTACTCATTGTTTAGATGAAGATTTAATTAAGTTTTACATAGAAGATGAAGAAGTATTGACAATAGACAAAGATAATCACTTATTATACATGCTTGATGCACTATTTTATAACTTTCTTGATAAGTAATAAATACAGAATATTCTTGAAATGGTGGTGGAGAAATTGGGTAATATATCTAACTTTAATTTAGATAAGCAAGAAGATAAAAGTTTTAATGACCTAGATAATATATCTATTTGTTTTTCAGAAAGTATTCGTAAAGTTGTAGAAATGAATTTAAACAACTATAAAAAGAAAATCTCAAAGTACTTAAATGAAACTTCGAAAATAGAATTATTAGAACCAAAAGAATTAACAATTATAGTAAGCAAAGGTTATCCAGATTATTTAATGTCTGTTGAAGAAGCAAGTAAGAGATTAAAGATAGATAAAGGGTTTGGATATGAGTTAATAAAAATGGGACTTTTAAAATCTGTTGATGTAGGAGCGACTAAAGTTTCTAGTTATGAATTAGATGATTTTATAACTAGAAATCAAGGAAAAAACATCAAAGAAATGCTTAGAGAAATGAAAGAAATTAGAGAGGGGGTGATTTAAATGACTCTAAGATGGTTTCTAAGATTTTGCAAAAAACACAAGAAAGTACCTACACTACGATTTTATGCAGAGTGTGTAGCTTATATGGAAGAATGTAAACAAAGAGGACTTGAACTTTAAGGGGGATTGAAGATGGAAGTAACTAAAAGATTTTTAGAATATAAGATACAGGCTCTAAATGAGAGGATAGAATTTAAAAAGTCAATTGGATATAAGTGTAGAGCAGATGAAAAAGAATTAGGAGCATATGAGGATATTTTGCTTATGTTAAATTCAGAAATTGAATCAATAGGGGGATTGGAAAATGAAGAGTAGACAAGAATTAATCAAAGATATAGAAAAATACAGAAAAGCACAATATTTAATATATTTAGATATAGTACAAAGAGCATGGGCAGATAGAAGTCTTACGACAGATGAACAAGACAGAATTAAGCATGAAGCATATGCAGAGTACAAGAGAATAGAAAAAGACACAGAAGAAGCAGAAGAACTGCTAATGAGAGAAGAATTTGAAACAGATAGACCCATAGATGTTCAAATAATGTAGAAAAGAGCCATTGCAAGTGGCTCGATTCAAATAACTATTAAAAAATTTAATTAAGCTAATTATAGCATAAATGGAGGGAAATTATGAGTACTTTATATGAATTAACTACAGATTTATTAGAAATAGAAGAAGGTTTAACAGAAATAACAGAAAATGAAGCTGAAAAATTAGAGGAAATAAAAGAAATAATAAAACAAGAGATACAAAATAAAAACACTAGAATAGTCTCAGTAATAATGAATATTGACAGTGATATAAGCTCTATAGATTCAGAAATTAAGAGGTTGCAAGAGTTAAAGAGAGTTAAAAAGAATACTCTTGATAGGTTAAAAAGCAATATAAAAGACTGCATGGAGTTACTTGGTACTAAGAAAGTAGAAACGGTCTTAGGAAATATAAGTATAAGAAAGTCAGCAGGTAGCTTAGTCATAGAAGATGAAGAAAAGATACCTGGTATATATAAAACAGTAGAGCAAGTTATAAAAGTAGATAAGAATACTATAAAAGACTTTATTAAAAAAGGCCATGAAGTTGAAGGTTGCAGGATTGAATATGGAACTACACTAACAATTCCAAAAGCTAAAAAAGAGGTGAATTAATATGAATAATAAGGCTTTAGAATTAGCGACATGTACTTTAGAGTCAGGTCAAATACTTGATTATACAACAGTAAAGAATTATCTAGTAAGTGGTAGCGGAAATGTAACAGACCAAGAAGTGTTAATGTTTATAGAATTATGTAAGGCTCAAAACCTAAATCCTTTTATAAAAGAAGCATATCTAATAAAGTTTGGAAATTCACCAGCAAATATAGTAGTTGGTAAAGATGTATTTGTAAAAAGAGCAAATAAAAACCCTAACTTTGAAGGCATGAAAGCTGGGATAGTAACTGTAAATAAAAATGGAGAAGTATTTGAAAGAGAGGGTAGTTTAAAACTACCTCAAGAGGAATTAATCGGCGGATGGTGTGAAGTATCAGTAAGAGGTATGAAGTTCCCTATAAAGTCTGTAGTGTCTTTAGAAGAGTATTCAAAGAGCCAAGCTACTTGGAAGCAAATGCCTTGTGTAATGATAAGAAAATGTGCAATTGTTACAGCTTTAAGAGAAGCGTTCCCAGAGGATTTACAAGGATTATACGATAGTGCAGAAATAAAGACTGTACCCGATAAATTATCTCAAAAGCCTATTGAAATAGGTAAGGCAAGTCCATCACAAAAACAAGGAATACTTAAATTAGCATCAACGAAAGGTTTATATGATTATGAGAATAAAAAAGATACATCAAAGTTAGAAGAATTTTGTGAGAGTAATGGATTTGATTTAAAAGAACTAAAATTTGAGGAAGTAGATGAATTAATTGAATTACTAAGTGAATATGAACCAAAAGATGATTTTATAGATGCTGAGTTTGAGGAAGTAAAAGAGGATGAAGTAGAGATAAAAGAAGAAATTGAAAACAAAGATGGTCAAATGAGTATGGAAGATACTATGAATTTTGATTAAGTAGGTGAATCACCTTGAAATATACAATATTAGGATTCAGTCAGAAAAAGGCAGTAGAATTAGGATTAAACACAAAGGATTTACTTATATTGAGATGGTTTGTAGATTTTCTAGGTAGTGGCAGGATGGCAAGAAAACTTATTAATGGAATTGAATATTATTGGGTTGATTATTCTGGGGTTATTAAAGAGCTACCAATTCTTTATACAGAGAAGCACGACACTATTTATAGAGTACTCAAAAAGCTAGATAAAATAGGTATATTAGAACATGCTACATTAAAGCAAGGTGGTACATGGAGTTACTATAAATTAGGATATAGGTACATAGAGTTGATTAGTGATAGTTATCAACAGGTCGGAAATAAATCCGACTGCTCGGAAATAAATCCGTACCCTTCGGATATAAATCCGACCCAAACGGATATAAATCCGGAACGAAAAACTAATCTACTATATCCTTCTACTATACCCTGTAACTATACTACACAGACAAGTGTTGTAGTGAATAAAAATAAAGAAATGATTGAAGAAAATACACATTTAAAACTAAGTAATAACATGCAAAAAAAAGTATTTGCTTGGGATGAAAATAGACTATTAAAAGCAGTAGATATATTCATAGAGAAAAAGGGCGAGGCATTCAGTTTCTTAGAAAAAATTTATAGAGACGATAGAAATTTTGTAGAGAAGGACGCTAATCAAGATAAAAAGACTAAGTTTCATAATTTTAATGAAACATTTACTCAATACACATCTGATGAATTAGACGAGATTATTAAGAAAAGTCAGAAGGAGAAGTTCAGTTAAATAATCTAGGGAGTAATTATACAATATTACTTCCTAGAAGTTAAAAAATGGAGGATTGAAAAATGGAGTTAAAATTTAGAGAATGGAATAAAAATGGTAAAGAAATGTATAGTTATGATGAAATGGTGTGCTATTCTAAAAATTTGCTTAGAGAGTGGGTTTATAATGGTGTTTATTTGCCAAAAAACAATGAAAATTTTGAGGTTATGATATATACAGGTTTGAAGGATTACCATGGAAGAGAAATATATGAAGGTGATATTGTTTTATGCAATGATTTAATGCATGAATCTGATTTTCCATGTGAAGTTAAGTTTTTAGATGGTAGATTTGTTGCTACAAATGATTTATTGGAAGAAAAAATCTCTTTATTTGAGAGAAGCATAGTAGACTATGCCATTGACTTTGAAATTATTGGAAATATATATGAAAATACTGGAATGTTAGAAAAGATAAGAAAGCCTAAAGTGTTGGAGGGATAGGAATGAGCAGAACAGCTATATGTAGTGTTTGTGGGGAGTTTCTAGTTGATTGTTATGATGATAAATTTACAAATGCTAAGGTCATGGATTTGTATGGTAGAGAATTTGTAATTGTTATCTGCAAGAATTGCTTAGAAGAATTATTGAGAAAATGTGAGGAGTAATAATATGAGATTTGAAATAGGTAATACTTATAGATTTGATAAAGAGAAATTTATAAAAAGTAATGGTATGGAGCAGTACAAAAAATATAAAGAGCTTTGGATTGATAGTATTGAAAATACTGAATTTACTGTTAAGAAAATCTTTGACGATGGTTATGTTCATTATCCGAATGAATTTTGTTTTAATTTTGGTATAGTGCCAGAGTGGTGTGTTGAAGTCGAAAAAAATTCAAATAAGGATGGGGGTATTAGAAATGATAATAATTAGAAGTCAAGATAAATTAGGTTTAATGAGAACTGATAGGGTTGAAATAGGTTTTAATCGAATGTATGCAATACTTGAAAATGAAAATAGAAAAATAGCTGAATATGAAAGTAAAGAAAGAGCTATACAAGCGTTAAATGAGATACAAGAGTTTATAGAAAATGGAGTAAGAATGGATTATATAGATTCTTGCAGAGTTAGACATAAGCAAGAGAAAGTATTTGAAATGCCAGTTAAATAAGGGGGGAATGGAATATGGCTAAAGTTTGGGTGGATGCAGGAGAGTTGTTAGAGAAAACTATGGATTTAGAAGTTATGTATGAAAATAATCTAAAGAAAGTAAGAATTAAAAATAAGCGAGAAAATGTTATTGATTTGCAAATAAATAATAATGTGCAAGGTAGAAAGGGCAAGAAAGTAGAGTGTTTCAATATTATAACTGGAGAAACTAAAGTATTTGATACTACTGTTGAAGCAAGTAAATATGTACATTTTACAGATGTTCATATTGCTAACTTAGCAAGAACGGGTAAAGTTTCTAAAAATGGGTGGAAAGCTAGATATATTCAAGGAGTGACAGATGGTATTAGCAAATGTAGAGCAAGTAATTAAATTAGCTGAAAAGATAATAAATAAGAAAAAGTGTTCTGTAAATAAAGCTATTGATATAGCTATAAAAATATTAAGTAGATATGAGTATGAGGGGATGATTAAATGAGTTTGGTTAAATATAGAGGTTATAATTTAAAAAATAAAAAATGGATTTATTCAGCAACAATAAAGTGGAGTGATGTAGCAGACAGTTTGTTTATGTTAACAGAAAAATCTAAATGGATAAAAGTTTGTAATGTTGGCATATTCTCTCAAAGATGGGATAAAAGCAACAAAGAAGTTTATGAAGGAGATATATTAAAAGAATCTTATAATCCTAAAAACAAGAGTGATTATGGAATTGTAAAAAGAGAAAATGACAGTATTGAATTATATATTGAATGGCATTATTTAAAGCGTTTTGAGGGCGAATGGATAGAGCTTAAAAGTAAGATAGAACCAAGACAGAGCAAAGAATATATAGTAATTGGGAATGTACATGAGAACATAGAGGAGGTTAAAAAAGAATTTTTGAAAGACAAGGAGAAATTGCAAAATGAATGTATTCGCTAGTTTAATACTTATAGTAGGAAGTTTTATAGCTGGTAGGGTTTATGAGTATAGATTGAATCTAAAAGAGTGTGAAAATTGCGATAAAAAAGAATTTTAATAAATTATAGGAGGTACTAGGTTATGAAATATGAAGAATATGAAGATTTAAAAAATAGAGTAGAAAGTTATGAGGATTTACAAGGTAGTGCAGAGTTTGCAGAGCGAGTTATAGAAAATCTTGAGGATGTAGATTGCCCTATAAGAATAGGATTTAAGTTTCCTAACAAAGAGGATTACAAAAATATAGAACTTGATATAGCTGCTAAAGATTTAAATTCAATTTTTATAAGAACAGAGCTAGCAAAAGCATTTAAAGAAATTTTATCTAAATATGAAATGGATATAGAAAATATCTAACAAAAACAGTTTAGAGAGTTTCAAAATGTATCTTAATATAAATTACTGTTGAAATGTTTTGCGACTCTCAAAAACGAAAAGAGAGGGGAATAAAATGTATAAATATTCGTTAATAGTATCTCAGTATTATAATTCATATCATACTTTTATTGTTAAATTTGAAGAAGATAATTTTATAGATAAGTTTTCAGCTTTTGTAGAAGAATTATATCAGTATAAAAGAAATGAAGAGGATAAAAGGGAAATAAATATAGGCGACTTCGGTTACTGCAAGAGCGATGAAATAAGACAAAGATACAATATAAATGATGCAGGAGATTTATATGTAATTAACTCTGAGTATGCTAATTATTTAAAATGCGTATCAGAAGAATTTAAAATGGATTCGCTAAGAATGTATAAAGGTTACATAAAAAAAGATGTGACTAAGGCTATTTCAAAACATCATTTTCATGAAAGGATAAAAGAAATAGTTGAAAAACATTTTGAGATTGCATAAAAAGAAGGGGTGGAATTATGATAATACACAAATTTATAATACATGTTTTAGATAAAAATAGCGATACTCCAATACTAAATGATTTTGAGGGGAGAGTTAGTCAAGATATTGAAGTTTTCTTTCAAAAGAAAATCAGCAAAGTATTAAGAGATAATGACATCAGAAAAGCAGTATTTAATGACTATAGTAACAATCTAATTAAGAAATGTTGTGAACAAATAATATATGATGAAAATTCATTTTTAAGTAACTCTAAAGAGATTGCAGCTTATTTATTTGAGATTATGAAAGTGAATGCTACATTAGAATCTTGTGACTTAGCAATATGCTTATATACTGAAAAAGATGAAAAGGGAATTGCTATATTAAAACTTGATTACAACAAGTCGTATACTCATTCTATTGAGTTTGAAGATGATAAATTTAATATACAGATGTCAACTAATGAAGTTAATATACAAGAGACTAAGACAGTCAAAATTGCCGCTCTAATCGGTTTGAGTGGAATGAATGACGAATACCATTTAAGCGTTTTAGACAAGGATGCAGAGAAGGAAGAAACTAATTCTAAGTTTGTTACAGAGTTTTTAAATGCTACTAAAATTAAAGATGATAAGTATAAGACTAAGGTGTTTAAAGGCTTGGTAGATGCTTTTATAGCGAATTTATATAGTGATATGAAGCAGGGCGAAGACGTAAGAAGTGTCTTGCTTTACATGCTAAGAGAAAAGCAAAAACTTGATATAAATGAGTTTACTGAAATAGCAATAAAGGAAGATTTAAAAGATAGTTTTAAGGACCATGCAGAGGAAAAAGGTCTTGATGGAAGTTTTAATATTGATAAAAAGTGGGTTGAGAAAAATCTAAAAAATAGACATATAAAAACAGATACAGGGATTGAGATAAAAGGCAAAATAGATGATTTTGAGGATTTTATGAAATATGGCATTAGACATAATGGGAATGGAACTGTAGATATAATTATTAAAAATGTAAGTTTTTATAATGAAAAGTAGGTGAATAACTTTGAAATACATTGCTAGTTTTAGTGGAGGAAAAGATTCAGCTGCAATGCTACTTCTAATATTAGAAAAGAAATTACCTCTTGATGAAATCGTGTTTATAGATACAGGAATAGAGTTTGATGAAATCTATAACATAATAGATGATTTTGAGAAAAGAATAAACTTTAAAATAACAAGAATTAAAGCAGAAAAAAACTTTGAAGAATACTTTTATACTGTTAATAAGCGAGGTAAGCGTAAAGGGCAAATACGAGGTTTCCCATACACTCTAGGAGCATGGTGTAACAGTAGTTTAAAACGTGCTCCTGCCAATAAATATTTTAATAAATTAGGTGAACATAAGAGGTATATTGGAATTGCTTTTGATGAACCTAATAGATATAAAAGACTAGAAAAAAACTGTATAGCCCCATTATTTGAAGCAAAAATGACCGAAAGTGATTGTTTGAAGTATTTAGAAGAAAAAGGTTTTTACTATGAGATTCATCACAGATTCAAGAGAACTGGTTGTTATTTATGCCCTAAACAAAGTTTAGAGAGTCTTAAAACACTAAGAACATACTATCCCATTTTGTGGGAAAAGATGCTTAAATTGGATAGAGATAGTCCTGTACCTTTTAGGGCTAATGGGGTCACAGTACATGACCTAGAAAGACGATTTAGTAATGAAGATATAGAAAATGAAAGACAGATAAGTTTCTTTCAAACAGAGAAGGTGAGTATATGACTAATAAAGAAATGTGCAAGTCAAAGAATATCACAGAGAAAGAAAGTTATAAGCGATTTAGTAAAGAGATTTGTGGTAGTTGCAAAAATACTAAGAGAGATTGTAAAAGTGAAGATTGTGATACAGCACATAAAATATGGTTGAAGAAGGAAGCAGAAAATTATTTATAAAATTTGGAGGGAATAAAATGTTATTAGTTGAGAATAAAAATGATAGGTCCATTCTTGCAAAAGAATCGCTTGAAAGATTAGGGGCTAAAGATGTGAAAATATATAATATGGATACTGGGAGCAATGTTATATATTCAGTTGAAAATGGAAAAGAGCATCTAACTATATCAAATGAAAAAAGATTTCCTAATTGGAATGAAATTAAGTATGTTAGATATAAATTAATGAAACCAAATAAGACTATAGTACAGATATTGCCACCAAAACAAGAATATATAAATTTACATGAAAATTGCTTTCATCTTTGGGAAATAGAGGATAATGCAGTTCCAAGTAAATAATTTGTAAAAATAAATAGTCAAGGTAAGTTTGTGAATGAAACTAGAAGTCTATAGACTTACTTTGACTTATAAAGAGGTGATTGTATGATACATGAATTACAGATAGCTTCTAGTACTTTTAAAGATGTAATTAAGAATAAAAAACAAATTGAAGTAGAGCATACAGCAGATTTTAAAGCGGGAGATACAGTTATATTACAGTCATTTAAAGATAAAAAATTTACAGGAATTGAGGTAAACAAGGAGATTGAGTATTTTGTTAAGCTTGGAAATGGTTATGTGCAATTAGGAATAAAATAGAGGAGAAAACAATTGAGCAAATACAATAATAAGAAAACTATAATAGATGGAATTAAATTTGATAGTAAAGATGAAGCAGAATACTATTTATATCTTAAAGATAAGAAAGCAAAAGGAGAAATTAAAGATTTTGGGCTACAGCAGAAATTTGAGTTGCAACCAAAATTTAAAAAGTTTGGAGTTTCTGAAAGAGCTATTACTTATACCGTTGATTTTGCAATATACAAATGGAATGGAGAGGTTGAATATATAGATGTAAAAGGGTTTGGAACTCAACAAGGAGAGATAAAAAGAAAGATATTTGATTATAACTTTCCTGAAAAATTGACATGGGTTTCTAGAAGTAAGAAATATGGTGTAGATGGTTGGATAGAGTATAAAGAATTGAATAAGAAAAAAAGAGATGCAAAAAAGAATAAGAAGTAAATGATACAAGATTGTAGAAAATCTTGAATAAATAATTGCTAAAGAGAGGTATTAGTATGAAAGAATATATTAAAAAACTTATTGAACATAGTAAAAATGTTAAAGAATTAAAAGATAGCATGGAAAAAACAATATATGAATTAGCTGACGAGGGTATTGGGAAAAGTGGTATTGACAGTTATATGAGAATAATGGATGAAGAAATACATAAAGAAACTATGAATGTATGTAAGTGTACTAGAGAAATACTCCTTATTAAAGAAGCGGAAAATGAACAGCAGATTAAAGAAGCGGAAAAAGATAAGAGCAAAGTTGAAAGTTTTTCAAGAAAATAGGATTGAATAATAAATAGTATTTAAAAAGAAAAAAGGAGTGCTTTCACACTCCACTTGTCAAAAATATAAAACTTTTATATACAAGATTATTATAACATAAACAGGAGTGTGAAAGTATGGATAATAATATCAATAAAAAAGAACTATTTAAAAAAGTAGAAGGTAGATTACATCATTATAAATTTTTAAATGCAGAGATTAAAAATCTTGAATTGGATATAGAAAGTAGAGAAAATGAAATATTTGGGTGCAAAGCTATTGGTTATGGTGAGAAAGTAAGTCCGACATATGCTTTTAATTCAAGTGTGGAAGATGAAGTTATTAAAAAAGAAAGAGATATTGCTAGATTAAAGAAATTAAAAAAAGATAAAGAAATAGAAAAGAAGAAGATAGAAAATGCACTTACATGTTTAGATATAAGAGAAGAACATTTTTTTAAACTGTTTTATGATAGCAGAATGAAAAATAGCATGGTTTATATATCTTTAGAAATGAACTCAGATAGGAAAACGTGTAGATGTGTAAGGGAAAGGTTAGTATATAAAGTTATGGATATGCTCTATCCAAGAATTAAGGAAAATGAGCTACCATTATTTAAAAATTAGAAAATTCCCCAGTTTCTCCCCAAAAGTTCCCACTTTATTCCCTACTTTCTCCCCTTTTTGATTAAAAAAGCATGAGATAATAGTATTGTGGAAATAAAGGTTTCCCTCTCAAAACTAAATATATATGTGAGCTAGGTTAAGGGATTCGCCTAGCTTATATGAACAGACTAGGCAGGGCATGAGGATGCTGTTAGTTCGATTCTAACTATGTTCAAAATCTATTGATACACTATATTAAGTATTTGAATTGAGATTAAAATCTCATACAATTTTGTATCTTAATTCAGAGGTCTAAAAATCGGGTGGGGCTTGGTAACCTCACTCACCATGCAAGTAGTGGTTTAATCTAGGTTCGATTCCTGGAACTTGCTCCCTTAAATAATATGTATCCCCCACTAAAAAGACTAAGTTTGATTAAGCTTAGTCTTTTATTTTTTAAAAATTTAAAAAGGAGGTCTTAAAATGAGCAAAAGAGAAGTTGTTTATCTTAATTTAGAAGATATAAAACCTTATGAGAATAATCCTAGATGTAATAATGAAGCAATAGAGAAGGTTATTAAATCAATTGATGAGTTTGGATTTACTAACCCAATTTTAATTGATGAAAATAACCTAATAATAGCAGGTCATACGAGGTATGAAGCGTCTAAACAATTAGAACTTAAACAAGTACCTTGCTTAGTTCTAGACAATTTAACAGAAGAACAAATAAAAGCTTACAGGTTAATAGATAACAAGACTAATGAATATGCTAGTTGGGATTATAATAAATTAGTTGAAGAATTATCTGACATAGTTAATATTGATATGAAAGAGTTCAATTTTTATGTTAATGACTTTGAAGATTTGAATATTAGTGACAAAGATTTTACATTAGATGAAGAATTAGAAGAAAAAGAGAAAAAAGGTAAGATGGTGAAATGTCCATGTTGTGGTGAGGAGTTTGAAGCATAATGAGGATTTTTCTTGCTGCAACAAAAAGTGGAATGAATAAAGAATTAAGATTAGAAACAATAGAGAAATGTAAACCTTTATATGTCTTAGAAACTTTTTTTAATAAAGAGAAAACATGCCTAGAAGCTTTGCAAATAGTAGGAAATGAGAATTTCTTACTCGATAGTGGAGCTTTTTCTTTTATGAATGGTACAGAAATCTCAAAAGAAGAAATGGAAAACTATATTGATAGATATATAAAATTTATTAAAGACTACAATATAAAATATTTCTTTGAAGTAGATGTAGATGTGATATTTGGCTTAGAGCAGGTGGAGAAGTGGACTAAAAAAATAGAAAATGAAGTAGGCAGACAATGTATACCTGTATGGCATAAAAGTCGGGGAGTAGAATACTGGAAAAAGTTATGTGCAACATATAAATATATTGCAGTTGGAGGATTTGCAATAAATGATATAAAAAAACAAGAGTATCCTCTAATACAAAAAATGGTTGAGTATGCTTATCAAAAAGGTGTAAAAGTGCATGGATTAGGATTTACTAAGACAAAGATATTAAAATCATTTAAGTTTTATAGTGTTGATAGCAGTAGCTGGACTATAGGAGCAAGTATTGGACAACAATTATATACATTTAAAGATGGAGATATACATATAAGAAGGTTAGAAAAAGAAGGTAATAAGAAAACTGATTTAAAAAAGCTAGTAGCTCATAGCATGTGTGAATGGGTTAAATATCAAAAATTTATGAATGGAGTGAGATGGTGAAAAAGACAGAAAGAAATTTAACATTATTAAATTGTGTGTTTGTAACGAGTTTGGTTATTTCTAATATTGTAGCAGGAAAAGTTGTTGATATATTTGGTCTTGTAGTTCCTGCAGCGGTGGTAGCATATCCACTTACTTTTTTATGCACTGATATAATTGGAGAAATTTGGGGCAAAGAAGAAGCGAATAGAACAGTCAAAAGAGGTATTTTAATGCAGTTATTTAGTCTTTTATTAATTACAATAGCAATAGCCCTTCCAAGTGCAAGTTTTGCACAAGAATATGGAAATAATCTAAGAGTAGTTTTAGGGCAGAATGTAAGATTTGTATTAGCTAGTTTAACAGCTTATATATTAGCTCAAAGTAATGATGTATTTATATTTCATAAGTTAAAAGATAAGTTTAATGGAAAGCATAAGTGGCTAAGAAACAATGCTAGTACTATGTTGAGCCAACTAATAGATACGGCTATATTTATTACTATAGGCTTTTGGGGTACTGTACCAAGTATATTAACTATGATAATGAGTCAGTATGTAGTTAAGTTTTTCTTAGCTTTAGCAGATACTCCATTCTTCTATTTGTTAACTAGAAATAAAGATGAAATAAAAGTAGATAAACAAGCTTCATAAATAAAAAAGTAAAAACGAATACCGAGGTGGTGATGTGGCAAAGGCTAGAAGTCCAAATAGAGATAAAGCGTTCAATATATTTAAAGAGCATAATGGAAATATTGCAAATAGAGAGATAGCAGAGTTATTAAATGAAAATGAGAAAACAATAAGTAATTGGAAATGTAGAGATAACTGGAATGTAGTACTACAAACAAATAAATGTAGTACTACAAAGAAAAAAGGTGGGCAAAAGAATAATAAGAATGCTTTAAAAGATGGTATATATGAAAAAATATTCTTTAGTACTCTAACAGGTGAAGAAATTGAATTAATAAAAAGTGAAAATAAAGATGAAATACACAGACTTGAATTAGAAATAAGCCTACTTACAGTTAGAGAACACAGACATATGAAAAGAATAAAGCAATATGAAGAAAAAGTAGATAAAATCACGCTAGAAAGTATAGACAAAAGGACTTTGAAGATACAAGGTAATTTACTTAAAGATAATGAACAGACACAGACGGAAACTGTCACAAGAGCCGTTTCTATATTTGAAAGAGTACAAAAGCTAGAAGTTGAACTAACTAAGATACAAAAAGAAAAAGCTAAGAATATTGAAAGATTACAAATGTTAAAAATAAACATAGAGAAGTTTAAAATTGAAAAAGAAAAAATAAATAAGGAGAACAAAGACAAGGAAATAACTATAAAGGTTATGAAAGCGAGTGGAGAAAATGGAAAGTAAATTTATATCAAATGACCACTTTTATGATTTTATATTCAATTGGGATTACAAATTTTATTTTCTTGTTGGAGGATATGGAAGTTCAAAGAGTTATCATGTAGCAACTAAATTAATCATTAAGCTTCTTGAAGAAAAAAGAAAAGCTTTAGTGGTAAGAGAAGTATATGACACAATGAGAGATAGTTGTTTTTCTCTATTAGAAGAAGTTGCAGAAAGTATGGGTTTAGGAGATATATTATCATTTAAAACAAGTCCTATGAGAGTTATTTTTCCTAATGGAAGTAAAATAATATTTAAAGGGATGGATAATCCAGCTAAATTAAAGTCAATAAATGGTGTATCTATAATATGGTTAGAAGAATGTTCAGAAGTTAAATACACTGGCTTTAAAGAACTCTTAGGACGTTTGAGACATCCTAGTTTATCTAATCATATAATTTGTTCAACGAATCCAATCGGAGAAGATAACTGGACCTATAAACATTTCTTTAGAGATGAAGAAAAAGACAGGTTTGTATTAGATGATACTGTGTTATATAAAAATAGAATAGTAATAAAAAATAATACATATTATCATCATTCAATTGCAGATGATAATTTTTTTCTGCCCGAAAGTTATATAGAGCAACTTGATGAAATGAAAGAATATGACTACGACTTATACAGAATAGCAAGAAAAGGAAGATTTGGTATAAATGGAACTAAAGTATTACCACAGTTTGAAGTTATGGAGCATCAAGAAGTTATAAATAAAATATCTAACATACCACAAAGGTATTATAAAGTTGGATTCGACTTTGGATTTGAAAAATCATACAATGCACTTTTAAGATTAGCTATAGACCATGAAAATAAATATTTATATGTTTACTGGGAGTACTATAAGAATCAAACTACAGATGATGTGACTGTTAAAGATATTAAAGAATTTAAAGATACTCAAGAATTAATAAAAGCTGATGCCGCTGAACCTAAAACTATAAAATATTTTAGACAACAAGGTTTTAATATATTTGGTGCTAAGAAATATGCTGGAAGTAGACTACAAAACACTAAGAAGGTTAAGAGATTTAAAAAGATTTATTGTTCAAGTGAGTGTAAACATACAATAAAAGAGTTAAAGAACCTAACATATGCTACAGATAAAAATGGAAACTTAATATATGATGAATTTAATATAGACCCTCATACATTTAGTGCTATATGGTATGCACTTGATGGTTATGAAGTGTCAGATATTAAGGAGTTAAAATATAATAATGATATTTACAATAAAGGTTTAGGATTGAAGAAAAATAATATACCAAATCAATATAATAAGAAGGGAGGGGCTGTATTTTAGTGAGTATAAAAAATATCTTGCTTAATTTGGATGAAAAAGAATTAAAAGATAGAAAACATGCAGAAAGAGATTTCTTGTTTTATTTAGGTGAATGTAGAAATAAAACAATGGGATTATTAGATGATGATTTTCTAGGTCAAAGTTGGATTACTTTTGATAATTTAGACTATACACCTTCTCAGATTATAGATAATAAGGTAAAACCACTTATAAATAAACAAGCTCGTTTTATGTTTGGAAAAGAGCCAACTATAATACTTAAAGCATATGAGAAAGAACATAAAGAAGCATGTGAGGAATTAAGGCAATATACTGATTCAATATTAAATGCCAGCAAGTTTTGGAGCAACACACTAAAAGCTTTTAAGATAGCAACTATAACAAAAAGAGTTTTATTAAGGTTAGAAGCTGGACCAAATCAACCTATAAGGCTATTTTATCATTCTATAGATGATTTTAAATATCAAGTTGATAGTAATGACATTACAAAATTAAAATCTGTTATATTTGTTAGATTTGATGCTTCAACCATAAAAGAAGTAACAGCGAACCAAATATGGTATAGATATACTTATTACATGAAAGAAAGTAGTGTTAATAACCAAGAAAGTTGTTTTTTAAGAGTAGAAAAATTTAAAGGTGATAATTTATCTAAACCTATTGAAGTAAAAGAAAGTGATACCAAGCTTTCTAAAATACCATGTTGGGTAATTGTTAATGAACAAAGTATTACAAATATCACAGGTATTAGTGATATTGAGGATTTAAAGCCATTACAAGATACTTATAATAAAAGATTATCAGATTTTAATGACTCTTTAAAATTTCTGATGTTTGGGCAAACTGTTGTAGTAGATGCGACAGAAGAAACAGTTAATGCTTGTAAGATTGCTCCAAATGCTTTAATGGCATTAAAAACACTTGAAGAAGGTTCAGAAAAAGGAAAACAAGCACAAGCATATAGAGTTGAGAGTAGTTTTTCAAATGCAGACCCAGTCGACTCCTTTTTTAAAAGACTTGAGGATAGTATGTACGAAAAACTTGCAATCCCTAGACCAGAGCAATTACAGAATATACCTAGTGCCAAAGCTTTGAAATATTTATATACGGAACTTATTGCAAGGTGTTCGGAAAAGTGGAATGATTGGGAACCTGCAATAAGAAGTATGTTAAGACTAATCGTTGAAGCATGTAGTAAATTTAATTGTTATGATGATTGGAATCATGATTGGGATGATTTAATGTTTTCTATTGTATTAAATAAAAATTATCCTATTCCAGAAGATGAAGAAGATTCAAAGAGATTGGCACTTGAAGAAGTGAACAATAATGTTAGAAGTCATAGAAATTATATAAAAGAATTTGGTGATGATGAAGATTATGAGGAAGCATTTAATGAAGTATTAGAAGATAATGAAAAGATACAATCAGTAGAGCAAGACCAGTTCAGAAAAGACGCAGAAATAGAAATTGATAATATTGATGAAGAATTAAACAATGAATCTGATAATAGTGGCAAGTAATGAGGTGTTGTTATGAAGGACAATACTTATACAAAGAAAGTTCTTGAAGCTAGAAAAAAACTTTTATTATTAGATAAAAAAATACAATTAGAGATATTAAATGTATATAAAGATGCCAGTAAAATCATTTTAAATGACATTGCTAAGAATAAAGAATTAAATCTAAGTACCAAATACCTAAAAAAGCTAAATAAATCAATCGAGAGGTATATTAATGAGTTAAACCAAAGATTAGTACCTGTTGCAGAAAAAAGTGTGATAGAAGCTTCTAATATAGCTAAAGAATTGCAAATGTATTACTATCAATCAATAGTCCCAAATAAATCTATAAATCTTGCATGTGATGTTATGTGTATAAAAACAACTACTAGTGTAGTGGAAAAACTAATTACAGGTAATTTTTATAAAGACAAAAGGTCATTAAATAGTAGGATTTGGGGATATAGTAGTAAAAATAGAAAAGACATTGATAGATTAATAAAAGCTAATGTTGCAAGAGGTGCTAATGCAAAGACCTTAGCAAAGAGTTTAGATAATTATGTTAATCCAGTTAGAAAAACAGAAGCTAAAACGTTAGAAGTTGGAATGAATAAAAGTATATCTTATCAAGCTCAAAGACTTGCTAGAACCTCTATAACTCATGCTTTTGTAGAAACAAGTGTTCAAAATGCAATAAATAATCCTTTCTGCGCGGGGTTACAATGGAACCTAAGTTCTCAACATTATATTAGACAAGTAAAGTGGAGGGGAGAGGATGAATGTGACGAGTATGCAGAACAAAATCGTTTTGGACTAGGTGAGGGAGTTTTCCTGCCCGAAAAGTATCCTATTCCACACCCTAATTGTTTATGTTATCCTACTCAAGTAGTAGTGCCAATAAATGAAGCTTCTAAAATGATGAACGATTGGGTAACTGGTGGAGACAATGATATTCTTGATAGTTGGTTTGATGGAATAACACATCAAAATAATAGTGCTCCAATCATTAAGAAACAAAGAAATAAAAAGAATAAAATAGCTACAAATAGTAAAGATGATAGAATTAAAAAGAACCTTACTAATTCAATTAAGAATAAGTCAAAGAAAGCACCTAAACAAGTTCAAAAATATATTAACAAGTATGTGCAACCAAGCAAAATACTAATTGATAATAGTCAAAAAATACCTTTTATTTATTATACTAAGGTTGATTTAGTTGGTATTAATCCAAATATTAAAGAATTTAAATCATATAATAAAGAAGCTGCTTTACTTCATGAGTTTGCGCATAGAATTGATATAAAAGAAATTAAGAGCTATAATAATATTAAGTTCCAAAAAGCTATTGAAAATAGCTCTATATATGTTATGAAGAATATTGAGAACTTGCAAAGTATATATACTAATTCTAATGAGCTATACAATAACGAATTTATTAGTGACGTATTAGGAGCATTATCTAATAATGAATTTGAGGATTTATTAGCAACTCATAGCGAAAAATATTGGAGTAAAAACAGAAATAAAGAGAAAGAAATATTTGCTAATTTATTTACACTAAAGTATCAAAATAATAAAGAAATAAATAGTTTTATTAAAGAACATTTAAATGATTTGGATAAAATATTTAATGAATTGTTAGGAGGGATTTAGATTGCTTGAAGAAATGAGAAAAGATAAAAAATTGTTAGAGTTAAGACGATTATATAAAGAGAAGTATGGTAAAAACGCACCTGGGTTTAACTATGATGAATACAATAGTTATGCTGAGTATAAAGAAAAGTTAAAGGAATTGATACAAAAATAAAGTGAGCACTTATTAATTAAATATTAATGAGTGCTTTTATTATGCTTAATTTTAGGAGGAAATTAAATGTTAGAGTATTTTAAAAAGTTACTTGGAGATGAAGAAGGACAAAAAGTTTATGAAAAATTATCTAAAGATAAAGAAAATAAGCTTCTTTTAGATAATATTAAAAACTCTAAGTATGTTGAAAAGACAGAGTTAGAAAATGCTAATAAAGAGATTAAAGAGTATAAAAAGCAAATAGGGGATAGAGATAAGCAATTAAATGACTTGCAAGGAAAAGTTAAAGATAACAAAGAGCTATCAGATGAAATTGAAAGTCTTAAAAATGCAAATAAAGAAATTAAAGAAAATGCAGAAAAAGAAATTGAGGTTTTAAAATTCAATACAGCTCTTGAAAGAGCTATTGAAAGTTATAATCCTAAAAATGCAAAAGCTTTATCAGCATTAATAAATAAGGAAAATATCAACTTTGTAGATGGCAAAATCATTGGATTAGATGAACAAATAAAAGCTTATCAACAAAGTGATTCTTATTTATTTAATAATGAAAAAAATAAAGGAGATGATGAAAATGTAGGAACTGGAGGACTAGAAGGAGGAACAATATCATTACTTGATAATGACAGCGAAATAAGTAGTATAGGTGAGTTGCTAGCTAACTCTAAAGTAAAAAGTGAAAATATAGAAGCTCAAAAGAAATTCTTTGGAGAAGAATAGGAGGAAAATATATGAGTATAGAAAAATCTGAGATTTACATGGGGGAAAATAAAACCATATTAAAATTTGCAGGAAATTTATTTCAAAATGTAAATATTAAAATGAAAAAAACTGATGTAGCTGTAGTAGATGGAAAGAGAATTTTAAAAGCAGGTACATTAATATCAAAAGATGGAAAATTGGTAGATGGTACAACTGTTACAAATGATAAAGCTTTTGGTCTAGTATATAGAAATATAGATTTTACTTATTCAAATGGGAATGAAAGTATTCCAGTACTAATATTTGGATTTGTAGATGAAAAGACTTTACCATCAGTTATACCAGAAGAAGCAAAACAAGCAATGAAAATGATTATGTTTTTATAAAATAAATATTAGGAGGAATTAAAATGGATTGGAAAGACTTTATAGACTCTAAGGAGATAGCTAAATATATAAAAAAGTTACCACTAGAAATGTTAATAGGCGAATCTTTGTTTCCAAGAAAAAAGCAAATAGGTATGGACCTAAAATATATTAAGGGAGCGAAGAAAAAACCAGTAGTGTTAAAACAAAGTACCTTTGATGTTGCTGTAAAAATAAGAGCATTAAAAGCTCAAATAGAAGTTAAGTCAAAGAGAATGCCATTTTTTAAAGAGAGTGTTCTTGTAAATGAAGAAGATAGACAACAGTTACTTTTAGCTTCTAAAGCTCAAAACAAAGAACTATTATTAATGATAATTTCACAAATATATGATAATTATTTAGCCCTTGTAGATGGTGGCGATATGCAAATGGAAAGAATGAGAATGCAAGCTCTAGCTGATGGAGTAATAAATATAGTATCAGAAGATGGAGATTTAGTATTTGACTTTGAAGTTCCAAGTAATCATAAAGAAGTGCTAACTGGAAGTGCAACATGGGATAATCCAGATGCAGATATTATAGGAGATATTCAAAGATGGATGAGAATAATGAGAGATGAAGGGAAGCCGTTACCTAAGCGAATGGTAATGACAAGTAAAACCTTTGGGTATTTTGCTAAAAACAAAGCTATTAAATTGGATATAGACAAAGATGGTAGAGTTATCTTAACTGATGAAATGATTAAAAATTATCTTAAAAATAAAGTTGGTTTATCTGTTGCCATAGTAAGTGGAACATATAAATTAGAAGATGAAAGTGAGGAATCTTATTTCCCTGACAACAAAATAACTTTTATTCCAGATGGAGATTTAGGAAAAACTTATTATGGCACAACACCAGAAGAAGCTGACAAAGTATATGGTTCTAAATTAGATTGTTCTGTTGTTAGAACTGGTATTGCTATAACAACAATGAGATTAATTGACCCAGTAACAGTTCAAACTAAGGTATCACAATTAGGTATGCCAAGCTTTGAACGTGCTGATGAATGTTTCTTTGCTACAGTAGCATAATTAAGGGGTGATAATTATGGCTAAAAAGAAAGATAATTTAATGCAAGTAAAAGCTTTAGTTTACTTAAAATATGATAATGAATGTTACAAAATAGATGATGTGTTTGAGATTAGAAAAGCAGACCAAGAATATATGGAAGAAAAGGGCTATATAGAAGTAATAGGAGAAGCTGAGGAAAAGAATAATAATGAGCTTCTTAATAAAGATGGTGAGTAGATATGTCTATTACTGATTTAGATAAATTAAAACTCAATTTGCAAGAAGAAGAGTATCCTTATTTTACAGATGAACAACTTGTGATGTTATTAGAATCTAATGAGAATAATGTTTTAAAAGCTTCATGGAGAGGTTGTTTACTCAAAGGTGCTACAGATGATTGTATTAAAATAGGTCCTATAGAAACTAAAAGTAGTAATAGTTCGTACTGGTTGTCATTAGCAGAGATATATAAAACTGATTATTTAGAAGAAAAATCAAAGAATGAAACAACTAACACAGGATATAAAACATCTATGACAAGAGTTGATGGTCAATGAGAAAACTAAGAGCTGATAAGATAATAAAAACTGTTAATCGAGGGATAGCTTTAAATCCTCAAACAATAACTATAGAGCAGGAAATTAAACAAATAGTGGATGGAGCTATTGAGATTACAAATGAAATAAAAGAACTAACAGTAGTTATATATCCCGAAAAAACTAATGATACAGTAATAAATAGTGAAACTATTGGTACAGCTTATAAAAATAAAAATTTTGGTATGGTTGCAGATAAAGAAGCTGGTTTAAAATTAAATACTGAAAATGATATAACATTTAAATGTATTGAAGGTACTATGAAATTAAACTATGTAAATCCTATTGTAGTTGAGGAACAGGTTTGTGGTTATATATGTGGTCTTGAAAAGCTAGATTAGAGGTGATTTATTATGAGTGTGTTTACTAAGGCTATAAATGAAATTGATAGGAAAAAGGCTACAATGCCACTTTTATGTATGAATATAGCTTTTATGTTAGAAGGAGAAGCTAAGAATAGTGCAAAATGGACTGATAGGACAGGGAATGCAAGACAAGGTATAACAGGAACTAGTCTAGGTGGAGGAAATCAATACATTGTTAGATTAGGGCATGGAGTTGACTATGGAACTGTTTTAGAGGAAGGTTCAGCACCTCATGTTATAAAACCAAAGAATGCTAAAGCTTTATTTTGGAATGGAGCTTCACATCCTGTTATGAAGGTCCAGCATCCTGGAACTAAACCCACTCATTCTTTAGAATCTACGGTCAGCAAGAATATTACTAAAATAGGGAAATTAATAGAAGGACATTGGAGTAAATAATATGAGAGCAGGAATAAGAAAAGTCTTAATTGAGAACATACCAAGATTAAAAGATTGTTATGAACCATCTGTCCCTAATAAAAAGACTATAAAACCTTATATTGTAATTGTCCAAGGTGAAGATGCTGACAATGAAGGTGATGTTATAGGTTTTAGAAGGACCATAAATATTTGGTTATATGAGAAAAGGACTACATTTAATAAACTGGATGAACTTACAAAAGAAGTTATAGAGACTTTAGATTTTAAAACTATAACAGATGATACTTCTAATGAGGTATTTACTTGTATTTATGAGGGTGCAGTTGGTCAAGATGTTATAGATGAAGAATGGGAAGCTATAATAAGGTGTCTGAAATTTAGTGTAATAGCTTTAGATGATAAAGAGGATATAACTAGTGATAGATGGGTTGAAGCTTTATCTAAGTACACAAAAGATTTATTAGAAATCGAGAGTTACAAGGATAATTGGAAGAAAAATTTTATAGCACCATGCTGTTTGTGGCGAACTACAAATGTTGAAAACAAAAGGATTAACTATCATCTGATTGAGATTACTAAAACTATGAAATGTCACGTGGTAAGTAAAAATAAAGATGAAATAGTTAAGCTTCTTGAAGCATTAGAAATACGCTTGATAATAGATAAGAGAGTAAGACTTAGAGAAGATAAAAATATGTATCTAACTGTTGCTAGTGTAGTTGAGGATAGAGAGTCAGATATGTTTTCTAGTGGTCAATTAACTGTAGTATTTAAAATGATAGGTAAGATAAAAAGAGAAGGACCTATTATGAATGAGATTTATAGTAATGGAAACTTAAGATAGGAGGTGCAAGGGTTGGCTGAAACAATTAATAAAAAGATTAGTGTAAGTAAGCAAGAAGAAAAATATTTGAAAAATGATTTCTTAAAAAATAGTGAAGCACTTGGCTACAAGAAAGAAGTAGTGGCAGGTGCTTTATTTAATTGTAAGAAAGAAGAACTTACAAAAGTAGAGTTTGAGAAATTAATAAAAGATTTCTTAGAAAGAGAGGTGAAGTAAAAATGGCAACAGGAACATGGAATGAAAAAGAAAAAAAAGAAATACCTGGCTTTTATAATCGCTTTAAAACACAAGCAGAGAAATCTACAAATACAGGCTTAAAGGGTAGATTAGCAATGCCTATTAAGGCTAATTGGGGAGATGTAGGGAAGGTAATAACAGTAAAAAATGACTTAAAACAGCTTAAAACTCTATTTGGTGATGATATGAGTTATTCAGCTTTCAAACTAGGAAAACTAGCTTTATTAGGGAATGTAAAGGAACTATTGTTGTATAGGCTCGTAGATGGAAACCAAAAAAATGGTACATTAATACTTAAAGATACTACAGAAAATACTGCAAAAGATGTAATTAAGCTAGAAACTAAGTATCCAACTAGCAGAAATTTTAATGTAACAATAAAATCCAATTTAGTGGATTCAGATAAAAAGGATTTTATTTTCTTTGAAGGAACTAAACAACTATTTTCTAGTTCAGTCAAAGGTACTATAGATGAAATAGTACTAGAAATAAACTCAAATTTAGATAATGAGTATGTAATTGCAACTAAAGTAGCTGATAGTGATACAACATTAGCAAACTTAGTGAATGTAGCACTTGAGGGTGGAAATGATGGTTGCACATCTATAACAAATGAGTCTTATTTAAAAGCATTGGAAGAATTTGAAAGATATAGCTTTGATGGCTTTACACTTGATGGTGTGGCTGACGAAGCTTTGCAGGAAACTACAAAGGCTTGGGTGGCTAAGAATAAAGAATTAGGAAAAGATATATTATTATTTTTAGGTGGGAAAAAAGAGGATAATATAAAACAGATTAATGATAAATCAAAAAGTTTTAATGATGAAAATATAATTAACGTTGGAAGCTCAGCCTATTATGAAGAAATAAAATATACACCTAGTGAAGTAGCTGTTTATATAGGAGCATTAGCAGTAAGCAAAGGCATAACAGGTAGTATATGTAATGCTAAGACTATATTTGAAGAAGTAGAACCACGATTAAGTCAATCAGAAGTTAAAGAGTGTTTAAAGTCGGGAACATTAATACTTGATTTTGATGATGGAGACGTGATTATAGTTGATGATGTAAATACATTTAAAAAGTATGTAGATGATAAGAATGAAGCTATGGGATATATATCTAATATTATGTTTATTAACACTATAAATAAAGATACTTCATTGAAAAGAAAAGAGTTTGTAGGGAAAATATTTAATGATGCGACAGGGCAGACAACTGTTATATGTGCATTAAAGAAATATTTTGAAGAATTAATGTCACAAGGTATTATATCAGAGTTTAATGTTGATATAGATACAGAGCTTCAAGCAACTGCCAAAGCAGATGAGTTCTATTGGAAATGGGATGCTATTAAGGTTGATGTAATGAAGAAAATTTATGGAACTGGTTATTTAGGATAAGGGAGGTGTAAAAGATGAGCAAATATAATGATGATTATATAGAAGAAGCAAATTTTTTGAATGGTTCTAATGTAAGAATAATTATAGATGGCGAAGAAGAAATGTATGCAGAAGAAATAAAAGCAGACTATGAACAAGACGAGCAAAGTGTAAAGTTATTAGGGTGTGAAGACGAGATTTCAAGAGGTGGAACAAAAAAAGGCTCTTTTTCTTTAACTAGATTTAAGGTTAATTCAAATATATTAAAACTTGGCTTTAAAACTTTTGAGATAATTTACGAATTAAGAAATACTGAAACTTTTGGTTATGAAAGAATAAGGTTAAAAAACTGTAGACTTAAAAAAATACCTGTTATAAATTCAAAAGCAGGTGAAGATGTAAAAGAGGAGTTAGAAGGTTCATTTAGAGGATATGAATTATTAGATGAACTTTAAAATAATACTACACATGAAGCTATAAACAATTAACTTTGTTTGTAGCTTTTTTATTAAAATAAAAAATATTGGAGGAAAGAATATGTTAGATATGGATAAAAGAGAATTAGAAAACGAGGAAGTAATAAAAGAAAATAATGTCGTTGCTGAAGAAATAGAAAACGAGGATTATATTATAGATGAAGAAATAGAAGACGATTTTGAGGAGGATGATGACGAGTCAGATGAAGCTAAAGAAAATGAAATATTGCTTAATTTAGCTGATGATGAAATTTTTAGAAGATTAACAAAAGTAATTGAACCACCTACAAGAATACTTAAAATCGATAGAGTAAAAATACCAATTACTATAAAAGCTTTTACAGAAAAAGAAATAACAAACATAAGAAAAAAATGTACTAAAACAAGAAAATTGAAGAATGGACTTACAGAAGAAAAAGTAGATGATGATTTAATGAACCTAATGTTATTAGAAAGAGGAATTACAAAACCTAATTTTAATAATAAAAGGTTTTTGGAGGAAAATAAATATTCTAATGCAAGAGAAGCACTAAAAAGACTTTTCTTAGCAGGTGAATTACAAGCTATTGCAGATGAAATCTTAAAATTATCTAGATATGATGAGGTATTAGAGGAAATTGAAATAAAAAACTAATTAAGCATGGTGGAATTGTAACTAGTTTATTTAATGTATTTGTAAAAACTAGGATTCTACCTGATGAATTTGTTAAAAAAGATAAGCTAGTACAAAAACTAATATTAGGATTTGTCAATTATGAAATTGAATTAGAAGAAAAAGCAAACAAATCTAAATAGAAAGTGAGGTGAGAGAAATAGCCAAAAAAGAGATGTATCATATTGATGTCGTTATTGGTGTAAAAGGGGATGCAGAAACTAAAAACAAGCTGAGTGCTGCTGAAAAAATAGCTGAACGTACTGAAAAACGGATGCAAAAGCTTAATAAAATAAAAGCTAACCCAGCTATTAGAATAAATGATAGAGCTTCTAACACCATAAATAAAATAAATGGCAACATGAATAAAGCTAGAAGAACAGTAACCGCAACAATAAAGGCTAAAGATAATGCGAGTTCTACAGTTAATAAAGTTAATAGTAATGTTAATAAAGCTAGAAAGACAGTAATAGCAAGATTAAAAGCTACAGATAACGCAAGTTCTACTGTTAACAAAGTTAATAACAAGATAAAAGAAGTTGCTAAGCCTGTACCTCCTGTGATAATTAGAGGACAAGATGAGTCTAGCTCTATAATAGATAAAGTGAAAGCTAAGATGCAGAACTTAAAAGCTGATACTATTATAAAAATAAAGTCTCAAGCTGATGAAGCTATAAACACTATTTCTCGAACTAAAAATAAATTACAAGAATTTGTGAGTAAGAGATATGAAGCAGCAGTCAAAATTCGAGATGAAGCTAGTTCGGCACTTGGAGGAATTACAGGAAAAATAAATTCTTTTGTGAGTGGAGCTATTAGTAAATTCGCTCAGTTGACGGCTGCCGCAGGAGCTTTAATTGGAGGAATTGGTGTTGGGAGTGCTGTAAAAGGATTTGCAACTTTTGAACAAAGTATGAAGAATGCACAAGCAGTAAGTGGAGCAACAGGAAAAGAGTTAGAAGCTTTAACTGCAAAAGCTAGACAATTAGGGAGAGACACTAGCTTTACGGCAAAAGATGCAGGAGATGCTTTTTATTATATGGGTATGGCAGGATGGAAGTCTGAGCAAATGATAAAAGCAATACCTGACGTTCTTAACTTGGCAGCAGCAGGAGGAACAGATTTGGCACTAACGTCTAAAGTATATTGGACAGCTATAGAGAAATCTATAGTAAAAAATATGGGGTTAAAATAGGGAAGCCTAAGTATAAATTTATATATGGTAATCTATTGCCACTTTATTTAGAAATAGGTAAAAGGCTTAACGACTAGATTAGTAATCTAAGTCCTTATATGGATATGATGAAAATCCACGAAATCCCACACTCTAACGTAAAGTCGAGGGTGATGAAATAGTCTGAACTATATAGAAATATATAGAAGCTAAGATAAAGAGCTTAGTGTATAACAAAATGGATATAGTGACGGATGGTTTAACTGCATTGGGACTAACTGCAAATGATACTACCGAATTTGTCGACGTAATGGCGGCAACAATAACTAATTCTAATACAAGTGTTGAGTTGATGGGTGAATGGATTGCCCATGTAAAAGCTATTTAATTCGGTGAACCCTAAGTTAATTTTTTAATATGGGAATACCGAGCGAAGCTAGTTCGGAAACGACTAGAACGTGTAACGACTAGACAAAGTATGCTAAGTAAAAGTATTTTTATATGTTGAAATGTCCACGAACAGTAGCTATCAAATTTTAAAAAATTTGATAAAGATATAGTCTGAACTATATAGAAATATATAGAAGCTAAGATAAAGAGCTTAGTGTATAACAAAATTGGAGACATTTAAATATGTAGGTTCCATGGGTGGAGCATTAGGAGTATCTATGAAAGATTTATCTCTTGCAACAGGTCTAATGGCTAAATAATTGGTCAGCTTAAAGAAATTTAAGTAAAAAATATTCGGTGAACTCGGGAAAAGCTAAGTTTAAAAAATATGCTAATTCCGAACCAAGCTAAGTGAAGCTAATAAAAGTAGCTTAGAAGGTGTAGAGACTAATGGTTGAGTATAGCAAACAATAATACCAACACGAGTGCCGAACATCTTAGCAAGTAAAGTTGAAGATGAAGATATAGTCCGATACTCTTAGGAAACTAGGAGAGTATAAGATAAAGAGCTTATACATAACAAATTGAGTGCAAGTGTCAAGGGAAGCATGGCAGGTACTTCGCTAAGAGGAGGTCTAGTTAGATTAATAAAGCCACCAGCAGAAGCAGCTTCTGCAATTAAAAAATATGGAATAGAATTAAAGAAAAATAAAGATGGAAGTTTAGATTTAGCAGGAACGATAGGAAGTTTAAGAGAAAAATTAGGAGGATTAGAAGATGTTGAAAAAGGTGTTGCAATATCTTCTATATTTGGTCGTACAGCAATGGCAGGTTGGGCGGCAGTTGTAAATGCTAGTGAAAGTGACTTTAATAAATTAACAACAGCTATTGCAGAAAGTGAAGGAGAAGCTAAGAGGATAGCTGACATGAAACTTGATACTCTGTCGGGACAATTTACACTTTTAAAAAGTGCTATTGATGATGTAAGGATAAGTGTGGGAAGTAAATTAGGTCCTATGACTCGCCAATTTGTAGAAGATTTAATTAAGAAAATGCCACAAATTGGGGATGCTATAGTTGGAGTTGTAGAAAAATTTGTAAATAATTTTGATAAGATAAAAGCAAGAATACAAGTGTTATTACCTGCAATTGGTTCTGTTATAGCCTCTGTTATGGTACTTAAAGCCACCTTTGCTTTTGGAGGAGCTATTAAAAGTTTAAGTTTACTTGCAAGTACTTTTGGTACAGCTAAATTAGCTGCCTTCGCATTAACAGTTGGGATAGGAGCTGTAGTTATAGCTTTTGCAGGAATGACTGTTGCTATTTCTAATAATAAAACTGCTATGATGGATTTGCAGACTAGATTTGGTTCTTTTGGTGAATATGTAACTACAATAATGGAAACTGTAGGTGGAGTTATAAAGCTTACGCTAGGAAATCTACTTATAATGCTTGGAGGGATAGGCAAAGGAATAGGTATTCTTTTATCAGATAAGAGTTGGGATGAAAAAGCTTCAGCATTAAAAAATCTTTTTGGAAAAACTACAGCAGAGATTAAAACAAATACAAAAGAAGCATTATCAGATATAAATTCAGAGACTTCTAACGCAACAGCTCTATTAAAAAAATCAACTTCAAAGGAGTTACAAGGTGTTACTAAAGCTTTCTCAACAGCTTTTGACCAATCTAAAAATGTAACAGAGAAGAAATCTAGTGATATAGCTAGAGCATTAACGAATGGATTGAAAGGTTTAGATGACCAATCTCTTACTATGATGAGAGGATTGAATGATAATATGGCAATAATATTGTCGGGTGTGACAGCAGATATGAAACCTAGCGATAAAGTTAGCAAAATCACTAAAAATTTAGATGATGCTTTCAAGGCAGGTAAATTGAGTGCTCAAGAATATAGAAGTAGCATACAAGAAACCTTAAGTTTTATAAGTAAATATAGTGCAGATTCTTCTAATAATTTAAAACAAGGTATGAGTGATGCTTTTAATGCTTTCAAGGAAGGAACAAATGTAGGTGGGTTGAAAGATGGAGTAACAGGAATGCTGAACTCTTTGAAAACAACAGGACCACAGGCTCTAGAAACTCTAAAAGGATTAGGTGGGAAAGCAAGTGAGATTTTTAATGGAGTGGACTTTAATTCTTCTATAGATACACAGAAAACTAAAGTATTACAGAATCTAAATAGTCTAGGATTGGAAGGAACACAAGCTATAGACACATTAAGAACTATTTTTTCACAAGCTTCTACTGCACTAGATACTACAAACCTAAAGCAAGGTTTGAGTGATACATTTAATTCGTTTAAAATTGGTTTTAATCAAGACGGTATGAATGGAGCAATAAGCAGTATGCTTGGTACCATTAATCAAATAGGACCACAGATGCAAGCAGCTCTAGGGAAAATGGATGGAAATATGGGTCAAGTATTTGCTAATGTAGATTTTAGCACTCCAATAGAAACACAAGCCAGTAAAGTTCTTGAAAATTTGAATAATTTAGGGATAGAAGGACCAAAGACTCTAGAAACTGTAAGGAGTATCTTTGCTCAAGCATCTTCACAAATACAAGGTTCAGCTTCTCAAACTGCACAGCAAGCAAATCAGCAAGTGGCTGATGCTCTAACTCAAGGTAATCCAGCCGTACAACAAGCAGGACAACAATTAGGTACAGATTTGACCGATAGTGTAGTAAATGGAGTACAGGCAGGAGTGCCAGTTGTACAGCAAAAAAGTAATGAAATAGCTATAGCTACACAAAATGGAGTAACAAATGCTGTAAATAGTGCAACTCCTCAAATTGATAATAGCAATCTTACAAATGGTATAGACACAGCATTCAACCAAGCTACTGCAACAGTTCAGCAAGGAGCTACAAATATGTATAATGGAGCTAAGCAAAGCTTTAGCCAATTAGCTCAAGTTGGAAAAGAAGCTGGAAGTAGCCTATACAATGGTGCTACAACTTCTTTTAATATGTTAGCATCAAATGTAAGGGTTGCATGTAGTAGTATGTATAATGGAGCTAGGACGTCTTTTACAAGCTTAAGCAGTTCAGCAATAAGTGCCATTTCTTCTATGTGCAGTTCTGTAGTAAGTCAAGTTAGTGCTATGTCAAGCCAAGTTGTTAGTTATTGGAATAGTGTAAGAGCAACAGTTTCAGCACCAATCTCTGCATCTTTTAATGTTAAGACTACTCAAACAACTGTCAAAAGGACAGTAAATGAAGGAGGCGGAATACTAAGCAATATACTAGACCATTTTGCTGAGGGCGGTGTTGCAAGTAAACCAAGTATTTGTGGAGAAGCAGGTCCCGAAATGGTTATTCCTTTATCAAATGCTAGAAGAAATCGAGCGATAGGTCTGTATGAGCAGACAGGCAAAATGTTAGGTTTAAGCTCAACTCCATCACAAAAAATTGGAGGAAGCTATTCCAATGTTGTAAATAATGTTAAACAATTTCCTTTCACAAATGTTTTAGATACAGATAATAAAGAATATAAAGAAGCTACACCAAATAGTGTTAATTCTTCTAGCAACACTATAAATTTAGGTGGGATATCTATTAATGTTCAAAATAGTAATAATAAAGAAGAAATGATACAGGAAATATTGTCTCAAGTAGAAAATGAGCTAAGAGAAGCATTACAAGACATTGGATAATGTCGAATTATTGTTAAAAAAATCCTTCTCATAAATGATATAATATTGTTAAAATATGTAAAATTATGAGGGGGAAATTTTATGTGGCAGAAATTTAAAAGCCTAAATATTTTGTTGAAAGTTATTATAGGTATTATAGCAATATGGTTTTTACCGATTGCATTGGCTGCTTTTGCAATTGAATTATTGATGAAAGCTATCAGAAATAAGAGTAAGGGTAAGATAGTTTTAGGATGTTTTTTAGCATTATTAACATTGAGTTGCGTTAGGTATGTTTATTTTACAGATGATATAAGTGATGAAAATCCTGCTCAAGTAAATCAAGTTTCTAGTAAAGAAAAAGAAGATGATGGAAAGAAAGTGGAAGAAGAAACTAAAAAACAAGAAGAAGAGAAAGTTCAAACGGAGCAACAAAAAAAAGATGGAGAAGCTATAAAATTAGCACAAGAAAAACAAAATAGTGAAAATGCTGAAAAACAAGCTCAAGCAGAACAAACTAAAAAAGATGAACTTGTGAAAAAGCTAGAAACATATGAAAATATATATTTAATGATTCCTGCGAGTATAGAAGAAACATCAGCTTCAAATAATGCACTTGAGCTACAAAAAACCTTTTCGACAGGGAGAGATGTAGCATCAAAATGTTGGCAAGAGCTAGGTGATTTAAAAGATAAATATAGCACTGAATCAAATGAATATAAAGCTATACAAAACTTGCAATTAGCATTTTTCGTGGTAAAAGATGCGTGTAAAAATGGAATAAAATATTTAGACAAAAATGAATACAAATATTATGAGAAATATGAAAAAAATTGTAACGAAGCAGGTGCTTGGTATAGTGATTTTGTAACTTTAAAAGAGAAAATTAAATAAAAAAATTAAAATAAATATAAAAACACCTACTAATTAGTTGGTGTTTTTAATATGCAATTAATTAAGTGAGGTGATAGCTTGGTAATAGACATATACCTAAAAAATGAAAAAGAAAAAATAGATTTCCATTTTCCAGTTAACCCACAAGATTCTTTATCTATTAAAAAAGAAAAAAGATTTGAAACTGTTGATATAGTAAATCTAGGTGAATTTGACATTAAAAAAGAAGGAGAGAAGATAAGAGAAATATCATTCAAAACCTTCTTACCAAACTTATATGATGCTTCTTATTGTAGATACAGTGAGTTAAAAAATCCAATTGAAATAGTTGCAATGCTTGAAAAATGGGTAGACCAAGCCGAACCTCTAAGACTTATTATAACTGGTTTTGGTTACAATGGATTAGTTACAGTATCTAGTTTTAGCAATATTCAAATAGCAGGAAGAGAAGAAGATAGAGATATTGAGATAACATTTAGAACTTACAGAGAACTGAAGATAGAGACATTAAAAAAAGAAACTAAAAGTAATACTAAAACAGATTTAAAAGACAATAGACCTAATACTCAAACTAAATCTAAAATATATACAGTTACATCTAAAGACACTTTATGGAGTATTGCAAAGAAATTTCTAGGTAAGGGTTCAAGGTGGCCAGAGATTTACAATATACCCGAAAATAAAAAAGTTATTGGTAAAAATCCAAATATAATTAAAAAAGGTCAAAAGTTGGTGATACCTTCTAAATGAAAATAATACTAAATGGAAAATATGATATTGCAAATTTTAATGAGGGAATAACATTAAGTGAAGCTATAGATGGAGTTGCATATAAAATGGATGTATCCTTAATAGAAACTAAAGCTTTGCAAGATATAAATATTAAAAAAGGTGATAAAATAATTCTAATTGACATTGCATATGAGAGTAAAAAAGAAGAAACAATCTTCAATGGAGTCATATGGGAAACTAGAAGAAGTGAAAAGAGCAAGAAACTAACATTGTCTTGTAGAGAAAGAACAGTATATATGGAAGAATCAGAAGAACAATATAGTTTTAAAGAAAATACAGCAACACAGAGGATTGAATATTACTGTAAACAATGGAATATACCTTACTACAATCTAGCTAACACAGGAAAGAAACTTGCTAAAGTAATACATAAGGCTAACATACTAGATATGATTAAAAAAGATTTAAAGGAAACAGCAACAAAAGGTGGAGATTTATTTAGAGTAAGAATGGATAATAAATTGAAATTATTTAAGCTTGGAACTAATGCAAATGTATATAAATTAGATAGTATATTAGAAGATGCAAACTTTACAAGTAGTTTTAATGATGCAGTAACAAGTGTAAAAGTGTTAGGTAAGAGTAAAGATGAGAATACAAAAGCACCTATCATTGGCACATATAAGAAGGACTCAGACAAATATGGAACACTACAAAAGATTAAACAAGATGAAAAGATAACTAATGCAAAAGAAGCTAAGAAAGCAGCAGAAGCAATGTTTAATTCGGGCGAAGAAACAATAAGTGTAGATTGTGCAGTAGACATAAACAGAATAAGAGCAGGTGACAAGGTATCTTTAAAAGGAAGAGAATACTATGTTATAGATGTCACTCATACATTAGACTCTACACCAAAAATGAAGCTCAATATAGGAACTTTAGATTATATAAGGAGGAAATTTTATAACAATGACTGATGCTAGATTCAATGGAGTTGCTAGAATATTAAAAGAAAAAATGAATAAAAGTGTTAATGATGGAATCTTTGGAATGGGTTGTGAGCTTGCAGAAATAACAACAAATGGTCTTAAGGTGAATGGTTATAAAGATGAAATACAAGATTATTTAGTATTAGAGAATTTAACCTTAAAAGAAGATTATTTTACTTTTTCAGATGAGGCTTTAAGTGGAGAATATAGACATAAACATAAAATAGAAACTCCAAAAGAATTAAAGCCACTAGATATAGGAGATAATGTATTAGTAGCTATTATGGGGGCTGAATTTGTAGTAATTGGGAGGGTTGTAAATGCCAAACCTATTTCCACAAAATGAAACTTTTGAAACTGTAGAATTAAAAAATAATAATGAAAATGAATTGAACCTAAAGGGTTCTTTTTTATTTGACTTTATAAAAGGTGAATTTGTTAAAAATGCAGATGGAACATTAAAAAGATGTAACAAGGTAGAGGCATACAAACAATGGTGTCAAAAAGCTATATTAACACCTAGATACAAACGGTCAGCTTATTCTAGTGTATATGGAAGTGAAATAAAAGATTTAATTGCTAGTAACCTATCCCAAAGTGCTAAAGAGCTTGAAATATCTAGGTTAATAAAAGAAACTATTTTAGTTCATCCATATACAAAAGAAGTGAGTAATTTTATATTCAATTGGCTTGAAAATAGTAGGCTTGTTAATTATGAATTTGATGTACTAACAATAGATGATGAAAATATAACTATAGATGGAAACATAAAAAGGTAGGTGATTATATGGAAAGAGAACTACCTATACCAGTATTTTTGACAGAAGATGAAGACACTATACATGAAAGAATGTTAAGCAACTTTCAAGATGTGAGCACACTAGAAGGGGACTTTATTTATGATGCAACAAGACCTACAGCAGAAGAATCTGCACAGTTAAAACAACTAGGACTACAAAATAATTTAAAGATTGCATTTCCTCAGACATCTTATGGAACTTATCTAGAGTGGTTAGGAGAATGTAAGGGAGTATTTAAAAATCAACCAACTAAATCAGTTGGTATGGTTACATTTACAGGTGTGCAAGGAACTATCATTACAAAAGGAACTATTGTTACAACGATTGCTACAGATGAAAAACAGAGCATAGAGTTTGAGCTTCTTGAAACTAAAACTATAGGAGAAAATGAAACAGTAGATATTAAAGCAGAATGTAGAGAAACTGGAACTATAGGAAATGTATCTAAAGGCAGTATATCTGTTTTATTAGGTTCTATTAATGGGATTAAATCTGTTAATAATAAAGAAGATTTCAAAGGCGGAACAGATATTGAAGATGAAGAACATTTTAGAGAAAGAGTTCTTGTAGCAGAACAAGAAGACAAACTTAGTGGAGCTAATTCAGATTATATTCGTTGGGCTAAAGAAGTAGCTGGAGTTGGATATGCCTATGTAGTTCCCGAATGGAATGGAGCGGGGACAGTAAAAGTATTAATACTAGATAAAAATAGAAAAGCAGCAACACAAGAATTGATAGATAAAGTTCAAGAATATATATATCCATTAAATGTATCAGAAGGAGAAAATAGAGACGGGAAAGCTCCTATCGGGGCTTTAGTAACAGTTGTAACACCCGAAACATTACTTATTAATGTAAAAGCTAGTTTTATATTTAGTAACAGTTTTAGTGAAGAAACAGTATTAAACAATCTAAAAACTAAGATAGACAAATATTTAGATAAGATTGATTTAGGTGGAACAGTCTCATACAATGCGATACAAGCAATAGTAGGTTCTATGATGTTGACAGACGAAGGTATACAGGACTTTTCTAATCTTACTATAAATGATGTAAAAGAAAATATAAAATTGCAGGACCAAGTGGTCGGAGTAGGGGAAATAGTTAACGAGGTGGTTGGATGATAGCTTCTAAAAAAGGTAGAGAAATGCTTCTTACATTGTCACCAATATATGAACAATCTATCATAATGCAAAGCTTATATGAAGCTATAGGAAGCGAATTTGATAATTTAGAGTTATTAAATAAAGAAATAGAATTACAATTATTTCCTCAAATTGCAACATGGGGTTTAAGTTTTTGGGAAAATAGAGTAGGTTTAGCTACTAATCTAGATGAAGCTATAGAAACTAGAAGAAGAAAAGTCATTGCTAAGCTCCAAAGCAAATATATTATGACACCTAAAAGAATGTCTATGATACTTCAATCTTATACAGGTGCAAATATAAAAATAAATGAAAACATATCTCCATATACTTTTGGAGTTGAATTAACTAGTACTCAAGGTTTTCCTAGAGATTTAGAAGATTTATATAAGAGAGTAAATGTTATAAAACCTTCTCATTTATCTGTAAGTTATAAGTTAGTATCTTTATTAAAAAGTAAAACTTATTTTGCACAAACAACAATTATGGGTGAAGAAATAACAGTATATCCTTATTCAAGTAAAGAAGTAAAAGCTAATGTCAAAGCTAAGTTTGCATTAGCTCATAACATGAGTTCAGAAATATTAACAGTATATCCAAAAGGAGGTGGTATAAATGGCTGATGAACAATTTTACACTATACTTACAAATATAGGTAAAGCTAAGATTGCTAATGCAGGAATGCTAGGTAAATCAGTAGTACTAGAGAAGATTCAAGCAGGTGATGGAGGAGGAAGCTATTACAATCCAACAGAAGACCAAATAGCATTAAAAAATAAAGTTTGGGAAGGGAATATAAATGCTTTTGACAAGGATGAAAATAATCCTAATTGGATTATTGCAACAGCATGTGTACCTGGTTCAATAGGTGGATTTACAGTTAGAGAAATGGCTCTTATAGATAATGAAGGCGATATGATTGCAATTTGTAAAAGTCCTGAAACATATAAGCCAAAAGTTGGCAATGGAGCTATGAAAGATTTGTATTTGAAGTTTATCATAGAGGTATCTAATGTAGAGAAAGTGACCTTAGTTGTTGACCCAACTGCGATATTTTTAACTAAAAAAGATGAAGAAAAAATATTAACAAATATCAATAAGTTAGACACTAAAATAGATACAACCAAAACAGAGTTAACAAGCAACATAGAAACTGCTAAGACAGAGTTAAATGGAAAAATAGGAGATACAACACTACTTCAAACAACAGAGAAAACAAATATAGTTGGTGCATTAAATGAGGTAAAAACTAGTGTAGATAGTATAGAAACAACAGCAGAGAAAACAACTATAAAAGATACAGATAACTTATTTGAAAGTGACAATGTAGAGGAAGCATTAAATCAACTAGCAAGAAATTATAATACATTATCAGAAAAACAGAATAATTTAGAAACAGAAGTGAATGGACAAAGAATAAAAGGAATTTCAATAGCAAATAATTTAATAGATATGATATAAGTGAGGTGGAGATATGACAGAAAAGTTGACTGATAATGCTAGTTTACGAGAACTTATGATAGCATTTGAAAGTACAAAAAATGATTTACAGATAGGTAAAAATAATATAGCAAGTGCATTGGGAAGTCCATTTTTAGGGACAGATAAATTAGATACAACTAAAACAAAAACACAAACATTAAAAAATACACTTGCAAGTAATATAACTGATAAAGGTATTGCAACAACTAGTACAGAAAGTTTACAAGATATGATAAATAAAGTCAGTAGTATAAAAGATTTAAAGCAAGCAAGTGGTAATGTAACAGCATATAAGGGGAGTTATTATGAAAATGATTCATATGCTAATACTTGGAGTGTAAATTTACCACAATTAAGTTTTGTGCCACTTGTAGTTTTTGTGTATGCTTCTGCAACAAGAGTTTCAATTTGGATTAATAGTTCTTTTTCTAAAAATCTTTATTATGGAAAAACAAATAACATAGGAACACAATTAAAGACTTACTATTTGCCCAATTTAGGAGAAAATAATCCTATAGAAGTTCCATTTTTTATATATGGTTCTACTGATGGAACTTATATAGCAAATTGGTTAGCAATAGGACAGGAGGTATAAAAATGGAAGTAGGAAAACTAATAATTTATGATAACAAAGGTAAAGTTTTATTTCAAGGTGGAGAAGGAAAAGGAGATTTAATTCCATATGACAAAAATATGAAAGTTGATTGGTTGGAGATAAAATACAATTCTATAGATTATTCTAAATACAGGATTGTTGGTATAAATGTAGAGACAAAAGAGCCTATTTTAGAAGAAATAAAAGTAGAATTAACAGAAGAAGAAAAAAGAATACAAGAGTTAGAAAATCAATTATTATTTGCAGAAAATGAAAAAGTAGGAGGACTTTTATAATGAATATAAATAATGTTGTGGTAAGAATATTAGCAGAAAGAATATTAAATAAAGGACTGAATCCGTTGAAAAAGCAAGAATTTCAACTAGATGATGTAACTAACACAGAGTATAGAAAAGCAGTAGAAGATTATATTATAGAACATAGTGGAGTAGTAGAAGGAGCAGAACCGACATTATAAGAAGGTTCTTTTTTAATATAAAATTTAGGAGGCTTACATGAATGAAGAACTTTTCAACGCAGATTTAAAAAGACATGAAACAAGAATAAATAAGCATGGAGAAGAAATAGACGAATTAAAGATAGCAAATATAGAGTCTAAAGCAGAGTTAAAAGCATTATGTGAGAACTTAAACTCACTTACAAGTATGCTAAAGTGGCTAATTGGAACAATGATTACAACACTTGTAGGCTTCTTTATATTTGCAATACAGAGAGGAATATTTTAAATTAGGAGGATAAGATATGGATAATTTAATAAGTTTTATACCAGAGCAGTTGCTAATTTTAGTAGCTGCTCTTTATGTTATAGGAGCAGGTTGTAAGAAGTATAAACAACTAGATAACAAATATATTCCAGTAGTGTTATTGATACTTGGAATAGGTTTCTCAATATGGATGTTAGGATTAAATGCTGATGCAGTCTTACAAGGTGTAATTTGTTGGGGTATATCAATAGGTATAAATCAAACTTACAAACAGTTAAAGGAGGAAAATAAACAATGAAAATAGCAATAGTACCAGGGCATACGCTAACAGGTAAAGGAACAGGAGCAGTTGGTTATATAGACGAAGGAAAAGAAAACAGAATACTAACTGATTTAATTGTTAAATGGTTAAAACAAGGTGGAGCAACTGTATATACTGGTAAAATAGATAAATCGAATAATTATCTATCTGAACAATGTCAAATAGCCAATAAACAAGATATAGATGTAGCTATACAAATACATTTCAATGCAAATAATACAACCTTAAATCCAATGGGTACAGAAACAATATATAAAACTAATAATGGCAAAGTGTATGCAAATAGAGTAAATGAAAAGTTAGCAACAGTATTTAAAAACAGAGGTGCAAAATCGGATGTAAGAGGTCTTTATTGGCTTAGTCATACAAAAGCTCCTGCAATATTAATCGAAGTGTGCTTCGTAGATAGTAAAGCAGATATAGACTATTATATTAGACATAAAGATACAGTTGCTAAATTAATAGCAGAAGGTATTTTAAATAAAACTATAGATAATAAAGAGAATGGCGAGGGGAAAATCATGTATAAACATACAATAGTTTATGATGGAGAGGTTGACAAAATCCCTGCAACTGTAGTTGGTTGGGGTTATAATGATGGGAAAATATTGATATGTGATATAAAAGATTATGTACCAGGTCAGACAGAGAACTTATATGTTGTAGGTGGAGGAGCATGTAATAAGATAGGGTCTATAACTAAAGAAAGATATACTATGATAAAAGGTAATGATAGGTTTGATACACTTTATAAGGCGTTAGATTTTATTAATAGATAGATAAAAGCTAATAGCAAAGGAAATGTATTTATATTAATATATAAAATAGGTATATTATAAAATAAAGGCGATAGATTTTAATATCAATCGCCTTTAAAATTATTCTTTTTATAAATTCTATTTTATATTTTAATATAATAAGCTACACAGACTAACACCAACATAATGATAGTTAATAAATCAAAATAAAATATAAGTGGATATCTTTGTTTTGAACATAGAATTTTTTTGTTTTTACACTCTATCCATCTATTACCGAATCGGTGGTTATTATTGTCTTCGCTTCTTTGTTTTTTGTAAGTCTCGCAATTTTGCTCACAATTTTTAGAAATTCTTTTACCAGTTAGAGCAGATACATAATATAGTAGTAGAAATACAATGTTAAACATAGCAAACATCATTAATAAAATTATAAATATCAAACGATATTTACTTACTGAATCCATATTGCTTAAAATTCCATTTATTGTGCTAAGACCACCAAAGAAAGTGATAACTATAGCAGAAAACAACCCTAATATAGTTATTAAATTAGCATATAAATTATTTATTTCTTTTTTATTATTATCTAAGATTTCCTTGGATTTAACAATTTCTTTAGTATGTTTATCAATTTCTACTGTTATATCGCTAAGTTTCTCTAGGCTATTTTCAGATACTTTAGTTAGTTGAGCTGTTTGTTTCTTCTCTAAAAAGCTCATTCTTTTACGTTCTAAGTCTATATGAACTTTTATTTTATTTAGCAATTTTCGGACATGTTCATTTTTATTAGATATCTCATATTCTTCAAGTAACTTAATGTTAAGAAATACATATTCAATATCCTCCTCTTCTACCGAAAAAACAAATTTTGCAATTTCTGAATACTCCAAACTTCCATCATCTAATTTTGAAGATTGTTTTATTAATTTATTATAGATGCCCTTTATTTCTAAAGATGTAAGAGCAGGTTCACCCTTTGTTAAACTTGTTAATATCGTATACACTATTGTCCCCCATAGATTTTATCTGGATTATTTAAAAAATATTCTTCTATAGATTGGTTACTTATGATTTCATTTTTTACTGTATCTTTCCAAGGTTTCTCTTCATGTGTTTTATTTACCATTGTCCAAGGGGAATAATCTCTATAACTGTCTATAACTTTATTAATTAATTCTAAGTCTTCTTGGCAAAAGTCTATTTTATTATATTCTATTTTTTCAACGGAAAAGTTAAAGTTTGTATCTAAGAATATATCTATAGACTCTGTTTGCTTATCTTTTATTTCCTCATCTGTATATATTTTATACTCTGAGTAAACTTTGGATATTACAGGACCATGTCTCCAATGCACTATTTCTTCATCAAAACATTTTTCTTTGAATTCAATTAAGAAAGCAGCTTGAATATAGTATAATAGTTTTTGCAATTTTAGATTTGTGACAGGAGCGTTTTGCTCTATTGAATAATTAATAACATGTTGTGCTATTTCCATAACTTTATAGCTCATAATTACACCTCCTTAGTATTAAATAAAACATATGTTTTATTTATTAGTATACTCATATTGTATCCCTTTGAGTCAAAAATTTCAATAAATTTAATAAAAATTATCCAAAATGAGATAAAACATAAAAATATATTCACTATAAACATTATTAAAAAATTAGTAGAGATATAGCAACATAGTGCTATATATATTTAATATATACATCATGTTTGAAATAATTGTTTAATATTAAAAAATATATAAAAAAATTATCTATTTAGATTGTTTAAAATTGCATATTCTCTTGTAATATTTTTAATTTCATAAAATGAATTTTATAAAACTATAGTATAAGTTGTAACAATAAAGCGAACGAAAATTATCATACTAAAACATAAGACATGTTATAATTGTATTAGATATATACATTAAAATACACCAAAGCACTCCTATAAAAAGAGTGCTTATTTTTTTGAAATACATTAAATGCATAAACTATCAATAACCTTACTCAACATACCTTAAAAACGATTTAAATAGGCCTTTTTCATAGAGTAAATTATATGATATAATAAAAAAAGTAAAGATGAACATCCAATCCATCTTTACTAAGTTAACCATATTAAAGAGAGCATTTTCTGTCGTAAGGGATGCTCTTTTTACTTTTCCAAACAACATTGTTTTTTTCATCAATAATTATCAAATCAATCTTATTATCTTTCAATATTTCTGTTGCAGTACAAATGAGATTATCTAAGTCAAAACTTCGAGTTACCTCCAGTTGTTTATTGTTCAGAGTTCTTTTTAATATGTAAGTTTTAAAATTACACAATTCATTCACCTACTTAACTAACTTTAATCTTCTAAATTTATTTCATTTAAGATTCTTTTTAATTCTCTGATTCTAGGTTTTAGATATTCTTGATTTTCATCTAAAAATTTTTCTAATATTTTATTATCAGATTCATTTAATATAACTTCATCTAAATTAGTCTTTGAAAGATTATTATCTTTTTTAATCATCATTGATGATAGTATTAATATATTTAAATCCAATACTCTATGTAGGGGCAATTCTTCACTTTGTCTAGACCATTTCCCCCCAGTGTGTCTCCAAACTTTAGCTGAAATTTCAATATTCTCATCATCACTCCATTGTGCTTTCCCTAAAGACAAAGCTTTTGCATCAGAATTATTTGCATACTTTCCATCAATTCTATCATAATTATCTACCGCAACTATAGGTTTGTGTGACAAATATTCAGGTACTCTCATTTTATCAATCTCCTTTTATTTAAAAATTTTATTAAGTTTATTTTACTAGAATATTTACTAAATGTCAATAAAATAAATAAATAAATTGATTACTAAAACATTTAGTAATCATATTGAAATTACTAGATTATATTAAAATTTTCACTAGAATAGATATGATTTACACAAGATGGATGATATAAATTAATTAATCTTTTATAATTATATTTACCTATCAATATCATTGCTTTATGCAGACAAGATTCTACCATATTTTCTATGCACTATATTACAAAATCGTCTAACTGTGTATTTATAAAATTATAATAACCATATAAACTATAATTATAAGTAGTCAATATATGTGTATAACCATACAATTTATTTTTAAATATAGATATTATTGCCCACCTAAAAAACTTTCATAAAATCAAAAGAGTATATGTTTTTGATAACTTACCAATATAACTTATAACTCATTTTACAAGTCTTATTTAATAAATATTTATGCCACTAAATTCCTTTAGTTTTACCAATTTAGTATTATTCTACAATTAAAACAATACAATACAACTAGTTATTATTCAACATATGTGTTTGAAAATTGAATAAATTTGTAGATATGAATAATATTTTTTATATATAAAAACAAACTAAAACAGTAGAATATATGGTAAATTTTACCTGTAGTTTTTGTGTTAAAAAGCTCCTATTATTAGTTTAAGTTAGACTGAATGAGGGAGCGACATAAGATGAAAGAAGAAATGTTAGTAGAAAAATTATTAAGAGCAGAATTAATAGTAATGGAGTATTTATGGAAAAAAGATTCTAAAATGTCTAAAAAAGAAATTGTAAAAGATATAAAACAGATGTATGGATGGCATAAAAGTACAATAAAAACACTATTAAAAAGGCTGCTTGACAAAGGTTATTTGGCTAGGGATATTATAAAGTTTCAATCTCATTATAAAATAATAATAGATAATGAAGAATATTATGCTTTTAAGAAAAAGGTACTAAAATCTAGCAAGAGTAGAAAAATAATGCGTTCTCTTACTACTACACATAAAAATGTAAGTAAAGAAAAGTTAGATTCATTAGAAGAGTATTACAGAAACTTAAAAGAATGATATGGTAAAAATTGGATGGATATATTTGGCTAAATTCTCTTGTTTGATAAGCTTTATTGATGTAGAATTTACATATACATAAATCGGCAAAGGGGTGTAAACTATGAAAATTAGTAAATTACCAGAAGCAGAATTAAAAGTTATGAGATATATTTGGGAATCAGATAGAATATTGACATCAAGAGAAATTGTTGAGGCTATGGAGCAAAAGTATGAATGGAAAGATACAACTACATTTACAGTATTAAAAAGATTGCAAAGAAGGGAGTTTTTAGAAACAGAGAAAATAGATAAACGTACTCACTATAATGTACTAGTAAAAGAAAAACAATATCAGAGATTTGAAACAAGAGAATTTATAAAAAATATACATAAAAATTCAATTAAAAGTTTGATTTCAGCATTACATAAAGATGATGAGAAGGTAGATGAAAAAAAGTTAGAGGAACTAGAAGAGTATTTCAATAATTTAGAAGAAAATGAGAAATAAAGAGTATTATTTTACAAAGAAAAAATGAGTGGCAAATTGTTTTTGCCACCCATTTGCCACCGAACTTATTATATAAAATTAACTATAAATAAATAAACATAAATAAGATAAAATAAAAACATTGATTTAATGTCTGATATTTTAACGGTTTCAAAATAAATATAAATAAATATAAATAAACATAAAGAAAATACTACAATTTGTAACTGAAATTCAAGTACTTGTAACTAAATAATTAAATTTTAATTGATGATAAAATAATATAAAAATTATGGATTAAATAATGTGAAAATAGACTAGTGATTATCTAGTCTATTTTTATTTGGTAAAATTGTACCCTTTACATTTTGTTCAAGTTTTATCTACAGTATATAATAGTAAAGTAATAAACTTCCAATCAATAAAATAAAGAAGGTGTTTGTATGTATAAAATAGGTGAAGCTTCAAAAATAACTAAAATATCATCTAGAATGCTCAGATATTATGATAAAGAAAATATATTGAAACCTAGTCACATAGAAAATAATGGGTATAGATACTATACAGAGGGAGACATTAATGTAATATCAAAAATCAAAAACTTAAGAAGGTATGAATTTACTTATGAAGAAATAAAAGATATATTCGATAATAATAAATATGAAAGTATAGATATATATATCAATAAGATTGAAGAATTAACAAAAAAGGTAAATACATATGGGTATTTAATTTCAGAAATAGAAGAAAAGGTGAAATTTAAAGATATAATCATAAATAATTATGATATTAATATTTGTGAACGACAATCAGTTAATACATTGTGCCAAAAAGTTATTATTAATTATAAGGATATAGGAGAATTTATAGAATCTTGCTATAATGCGATTTCAAAAAGCAAATCTAATAAAGTTGGATATTATTATGTAATGTTTTACAATAATGAAAATGTAGATGAAAACACATATGAAATAGAATATTATCAACCTATTATAGATAATAAAGAGATAAAAGGATTTAATAATAAGGTAATTGAAAGCGGTACATATATTAGTACAATATGTTATGGAGATTATGAAAATTTAACTGGTGCTTATTCTGCTTTGTACAAGTGGATTAAAAATAACGATTTTAAAATTAAAGGAAATTTTGTTGAAAAATACTTTGTAGACTCATTATTAACTCCATTTAGCTACGAATTTATAACAGAAGTATCTATAAAAGTTTCAAAAGATTAGTTGACCTTGACATTATGATAACCTTTATACTTGAAATATAAAAATAGAGGAGGTTATTATGAATAAGAAAATTTTAATGCTGGGATTATCACTACCATTATTATTGATGATAAGAGAATTTACAAAAGGATATGAAAACAAAACCATAAATCAAAATAATCAACAAAAGTATTATATGCCACTAGAAGATGAAGAACATGAAGGAACTTGGTTGCAATGGCCTCATAGTTATACTTATGGGAAAAAATATCAAAATGGAATAGAAGATGTATGGGTAAATATGACAAAGTCTTTAGTTAAAGGTGAGAATGTTCATATAGTAGTTTATAATAAAAGTGAAAAAGATAGAATAGAAAATTTATTGAAAAAAGAAAATATTGATATGAATTATATAGATTTTTATATTTATAAAACTGATGATGTTTGGATAAGAGATAATGGTCCTATATTTGTATATGATGAAAGCGATGAACTTGTAATATTAGATTGGGGATTTAATGGTTGGGGAAGAAAAGAGTCATGTAGTAAATCAAATCAAATTCCTAAAAATATAAGTGAAGACTTAGGAGTGAAAAGTATAAATTTAAAAGAAGTAGTTTTAGAGGGTGGAGCAATGGAACTTGATGGTGGTGGAACATTTCTAGCAACTAAAAGTTCTATAATAAATAAAAATAGAAATAAAAACTTAAGCCAAGGTGATATAGAAAAATATATAAGAAGATATTATGGTGTAGAAAAATTTATATGGTTAGATGGTGTGGTTGGAATAGATATAACAGACTTTCATATTGATGGATTTGCAAAATTTTATGATGAATCAACAATAATTACATTAAATGAAAAAGGATTGATAGATTGGGGTCTAAAACAAAACGATATTAATATATTATTGAATTCAACTAATGCAAAAGGAGAAAAGTATAATTATATATATCTACCACTTACACAAAATAATGTTAAATTAAAAAATGGAAAAAACTTAGAATATCAAGGTTCATATATGAATTTTTATATAGGTAATAAAGTTGTATTAGTTCCAAATTACAATGACCCAAATGATAAAGTTGCAAATCAGATTATACAAGATTTATATCCTGATAGAAAAGTAATAGGAATAGATATAAGAGAGTTGTATAAAGATGGTGGAATGATTCATTGTGTAACTCAGCAACAACCTATAGATATAGTTAAAAATAGAGAATAATAGAGTGTGATATGAATTAATATTGGCAGAATATTTATGGACAAAAGATTCTTTAATAAGTAAAAGAAAAATTTAAGAGTTTAGAAGAAAATGATTAATAAGACACATTATTGTTTAACAAAGAAAAATGGAGTGGCAATTTTTTTGCCACCCATTTGCCACTACATTTTCAAATCGGTGGCAAATTGTATCATTATAGTTGTTTTTTATATTTCTAAAGTTTCTATAAGAGGGTTATCACTAAATAATTTTAATAAATTTGTTTTTTTGTATCCTTTAGGTAACTTAGTATATATAACTATTTCTAACCAATCTCCATCAAGACGTTTAATATTCATGTTTATAATTTCAATATTAGATTTCTTAAATTTCTCCTCAATGTACTCTATAGAATCAGTGCTATTAGAAATTTTGAGAGAAACTTGTTCTGCTGTAGGAAGTTTCATCCATTTCCTATCTCTATGGAGTAATATCTGTACAATAACAATGATAATACTTGAAACAATACCTAATAAATATAGTCCAGAGCCAATAGCAAGCCCTGTACCAGCTGTTGCCCATATACCAGCAGCTGTAGTAAGTCCACTTACTGATTGATTTCTAATAAATATTAATCCAGCTCCTAAGAAACCTATTCCACTAACAACTTGTGCTGCAACACGGGCTGGGTCTAGACCAATACCTGGAGTACCTACTATATCATTAAACCCATACTTAGAAACAATGATTATAAGTGCTGAACCTAATGCCACTATAAAATGAGTTCGTATTCCAGCTTCTTTTAGTCTATTTTTCCTTTCATATCCAATTAAAGCTCCACAGAAACCAGCAATAATGATTCTTGCTATATACCCAAATTGAATTAGTATATGATTATTCATTTGTCTAGCACCCCTTTCTATATAATATTATATATACTATAATACTACATTTTTTATGTGGATATAGTAAAGTTTAAAATTTATATAATAGTTATATATGAATATAAAATAGATAAGGGTATTTTATATATATAAAAATGGTAGAAAGTATCTAATTTTAAATGATTAAAAAGTATACTGAAATAGGTTAAGTTTGCTTTTTTTAATATGGTGAATATTTTTATTTATAACAACTAGACAAAAAAATATCTGTATTTTTTATATCTGCAAAACTATTCTGCAATGATGCCATGAATACTTGATGGACAGTGTTTGCATGAATTTCTACATCACACCAAGATAAATTTTTTGTTGTACAGGCATCATCTATAAGAGTTATGTCGTATCCCAATTTTTTTGCTGTTCTTACACTTGTATCAATGCACATATGACTCATCATCCCACAAATCACCAACTTAGTTATACTTTTTTTCTCAAGTACAGTGTGTAGGCTGGTTTGAAAAAAACTGTCTGGTGAATGTTTAATTATAATTTCTTCATTTGCCAGTGGAAAAACAGTTTCATTTATTTCTGAACCATAAGTGTGAGGAAGAAAAAAAGAAGCTGTTTTATCTGTTGATATATGTTGTACATGAATAACTGGTAAGTCATTTTTTCTAAAGAACAGCAATATTTTCTTTGTATTTTCAGCAGCTTTTTTTGATTCAAATAATTCGCATTTTCCGTTTTTAAAATAATCATTCTGAATATCAATTAGTATTAAAGCTATAGACATGTTTATACCTCCTATCTATCCTTATTATAATATTCATATAAGAAATGTAAATTACTTACTTTTTAGTATGTATAAAACTATTTATTATAACAAATTCCTTTGCTATCTAGAACCCCTTGTTGACCGTTTTCAAGCATATATTCTATACCTATTTCTTGCATTATTTCCACAGCCTTTAACATTTTTTTACCACGGTCAGTAAGAAAATATTCAACATGTAATGGATAACCAGCTGAACTTATCTTATCAACGATACCAAATTCATGTAGTTCTTTTAATTGTTGAATTAACATTTTTTGATTTATTCCCAAAATACTATGTTCTAACTCAGAAAATGTCTTATTAGACTGTCTCAATTCAAATACAAGGATAGTTTTCCATTTTCCTTTGATTATGTCATGTACAATTTCAAGAGGACATGTGTATTCATCTCTTATTTTCATAATATATCACCCCCATAAAATGATAATAAATTATATCACTTGTATTGTGATATGACAAATATATATGAATTGTATGTAAAGTTTATGGTTTATTAAGTTCTAAAATTCTTCTAGTGTAGTTCACATTTAATACACAAATAATTAGTAAGATATAAGTAAATAAACATATAAAATGACTACAGAAATTTAACTTTAAAATAATTTATGATAATTTAGAGGAGGAAAATATATGAATATATCAAGAAAAGCTATGAAAATAATAGAATTGGCACAAAGAATTGCAATTAAGAAAGGAATCTCAGTGGAAGAGGCTTGGAATGAAGCGATGACAGAATATAAAAATAAATATGAACATATTGCATAGACATTAAAAAATGTAATTTAATTAAAATATAAAAATGACATATAATATTTTAATTGTATACTTTTATAAGAAATTAATTAGCTTACAATTCTAAATTATTTTTGAAAAATTAAGAATATTTGGTGGAATATAATGGATTTAAATGATACTATAAATTATAAGGTATATCATTATTAATACAAAAGGAGGATATATACTTGATTGTAAAAATAGATAATACTTTAGAAAAAGAATTTTGGCAATATGTATCACATGAAGAAAGTCTAAACTTATTCATAATTGGATATGTTGAAAACTATGGGTTTAGCTCCTACTCTCAAGATATATGGTCTCAAATGAAAGGAGGAAATATAACTTCTATAATATTAAAGAATAAGTCAAAACTTATAATTTATAGTCTAAAAAATGACTTTGATGTAAAAGAGATGAAACATCATATAAAAGATTTGGATGTAGAAAGTATAAGTGGAAAAAAGTGTGTAATAGATAGACTAATAAGCGAATATAAAGATTTTTATGAAAAACTAGATAATAAATTTTGTATATTAAAGGAAATAAAAGAAATAGATTTTTCTCACATGAAAGAGTATAAAATAGAAACAGCTCAGGAAAAAGATATTGATGAGATAGGAAAACTTTTAAATATCTCAGATTATAAAGTAAGTAAAAATTACATAGAAGAAAGAAAAGAGCATTTAAAAGAAGGAAATGTAAGAGCATATTTTATTAAAAATAATGATACTATGATTAGCACTGCATCAACTGGAATGGAAACTAGTTTTTTGGCAATGGTAGTATCTGTAAGTACAGATAAAGCATATAGAGGAAAAGGATTTGCAAGTTATATAGTTTACAATTTAAGTAAAGAATTATTGTTGGAAGGAAAAGTCCCATGTCTTTTTTATAACAATGATATAGCAGGTAAAATATATCAAAATATAGGATATAAAGAGATAAATGAATGGACAATTCTTTTTAAATAAATATAAAAAATAAAAAACTCCATTAGGAATTAAAGTATTTATAAATAGTTTTATTTTTACTCTAATTCCTGATGGAGTTTTGTTTAAATAAAATATTATTTTTTATTACTTAGATAATCAAGAGTTTTAAGTTTATAACCTTCTTTTTCCCAATGTGTAAGTACTTCATCCAATATTTCAGTATTTGTTGAAGAATTTGGATGTAATAAAACTATTGCCCCAGGATGCGTTCTTGAATAAATTTTGTTTTTAGCAAATTCATGCGTAGGTTGTTTCTTTTCATACCAATCCACATAAGCAAAACTCCAAAATATAGATTTATATCCTAAATCTTTTGTATATTTCAAAGATTGCTCACTGAATTTACCCATTGGAGGTCTAAAATATTTGGGCATTTCTTTTCCAGTAACATCTTTATATGCCTTTTCTACACTTGTAATTTCTTCTTTGAATTTTTCAAAATCTGTAATACCTGCCATTGATGGATGACTTTTTGAATGATTACAAACTAAATGACCTTCTTTTTCCATACGTTTTACTAAATCTGGATTGCTTTTTATATAACTTTCAACTACGAAAAACTGTGCTTTAGCATTATGTTTTTTTAATGTATCTAATAACTTTGGAGTGTTCCCACTTTCATATCCAGCATCAAATGATAGATATATAACTTTCTCATTAGGATTTCCTACATAGTAAGAATCATATTTTTTAAAAAAAGTTGCTTCTTTTATAGGAGATGGCTGTTTACCATCCTCTCTAGGGTTAAAATACCAATCATATTCATGTGTATCGAGTGTTGGGCTAGAAATTTGAGTTTTTGTCTTATCTAATGATTTAAAGTTTACACTAGCGATTCCCAAAAGTATTAGAGCAAATGTTCCTATCAGAATGTATTTTTTTAGGCTATCTTTTTTCACAATTTCACCTCTTATTTAAAATTTCAAGTGCATTTCTTACAATATAGTTTGAATATTTATAGTTAAAAATATTCATATATACAGATAATAAATTAAAGAAATTTGTTGTAAGATATATAAAATTAATATTAATTATATTAAATAAAGTACATATAAATGATAAAATATAAAGAGCAATTATTGTAAATAAGTTAGACTTGTTTAACTTGAAGGGATATAAAAATGGATAATATAATAAGTATGTTGAATAATGTTGTTTTTTTAGATATAGAAATTAGTGGATTAGATTATTTAAATTCAGAAATTTTAGAAGTTGGAGCTGTTAAGGTTAAAGATTGGAAGATAGATACATATCAATCATTAATAAAAAATAAATACGATGTACCTATAGAAGTATTTTCACTATGTAGTAATTTAAATAAAAGTGATTTAGAAATAGCTCATGATATAGAAAAAGTAGAAGATGAACTTATAAATTTTGTAGAAGATAGTTTGATTATATGTCATGATTTAAGTTTGAAAAAAAAGTTTTTTGAGTATCATATGCCAAAGTTAAAAAATAAGTTTATTGATTTAATTGAATTAGCAGTTATTTTAGAACCATATCATAAAGAGTATAGTCTAGAGTATTTAAAAAATAATTTGACTGCTTGCGATTCTAAAATAAAAAATAGAGCTCTATCAGATGTATTTGATATCATAAATATTTTAAATTGTCTCCTAGTAAGATTTAATAATTATGAGAAAAGTACTTTAGAGCCATTGAGTTTTAAAATAAATTCTTATCTTAAGAAGTTTAATCTTTCAACCTGGGAATGGAGTAAATTTTTAGAGGATGCAAACTATGATTTATCAAATAATATAAATATTAAAAAAGAATATAAGAAGCCTAACTCAAAAGAAGAGAAGAAAAAAGAAAGAGAAACATTAAAAATTTTAAATGAAGAGAAAAATAATTATGAAGAACTATTGAGATACAAGACCATATGGGAGAATAAAGAAGGATTTACATATGAGTATAGAACAGGTCAGTATGAGCTTACTAAAATGATAAGAGAGTTGTTTAGAAATAGTGAAGATGATGAAAAAATTGCATGTATAGAAGCACCAACTGGTATAGGTAAAAGTGTAGGGTATTTATTGCCAGCGATATTAGAATCTAGAATTAATAAGAAAAGGTTGTTAATTTCTACTGATACAAAGGAATTGCAGATACAATTAATAAATAAAGACATTCCAAATGTGTTAGACTCTTTAGGGTTAAATGGAAAAGTAAGTTATGGGTATATAAAAGGAAAAAATAACTATATTTGTATAGATAGATTGGAAGCATATATAGCAGATTACGAATCTCAAGAGCCTACTAAGGGAGAAATATTATCTTTGATATTTTTAGAGAGATTAGTTGAAGGTGGTAAACATGGAGATATAGAAGAAATAAATTACTGGGTGTTGGATAATTTTAAGGAAATAAATGTACACTTGAGAAATATAAGCTGTGACCCAAATATGTGTAGACCTAAAAAGTGTAAAAAAGATTGCCTATATAAGAAAAGAACAGAAGAATTGAAAGAAGAACATATAACAGTAGTAAACCATTCTTTATTAGCTAAATGGCCATATAAAGATGAAAAACCTCTAGAAAATATAATAGTAGATGAAGCACATAATTTGACTGAAAAAGGATATGATTTCTTTTCAAGCATTATAAATTCAAAATCTTTAAGATATTTATTGCAAGAAATTTATCCATATGAATTCATTCAAGATAGTAGCTTCATATATAAAAAATATAGTAAAAATATGAGAAAAATAAAGGCTTTTGATAAATTTTATCATGTATTAAAAATTGAAAGAAAAGATAAACAAAAAATTGCTAGAAGTATAAATCTTATTCTTGAAGAGATAGATTCAATATTAGACTTTGGTAGTTGTAATGAATATAATAGTGTAAGTAATTATAATTTAAGATGGGAATTAAATCTGCAGATAGATGAAATTGTGGGAAAACTAAAAAAAGATGGTATAGATACTGAAATAAGTTATAGATTGTATAGTGAAAAGATAAAATCAAGTTGTGAAAAAATAATAAAAAATTTAGTTGCAATAATAATAACAATTTATAGAAATATTGATGATGATAGTATAGATAAAGAAACCGACATATATAAATTTGGGAAAGCGAAGGCGAGAGACCTAGAGGATATAAAGATTATATTTGAAATATTTTTAGAGTATGATGAAAAGGATGATTATGCAAGGATAGTTGAAATTGAGAAGAATTATAATGATTTTGAATTTAGAGTAGTTCCATTAAAAATAGCAGATTTATTTGAAGAAAATATCTTATCTCAGTTAGAAAAAGGAATATTTTTATCTGCAACCTTGAGTTTATCTGAAAATATGTCTTATTTTAAAAATACATTAGGAATAGATAGAGTTAAGAATGTAGAAAAGATTATAGAACCAATTTTTGATTATAAAAATATGGTATCTGTAGTTGCATTTTCGGATATATGTGAATACAGGAATACTGAATTCCCAAATGAAATGAGTAAAATTATATCTAATATATCACAAATTACAGAAGGTCATACATTGGCTCTTTTTAATAGTAAAGATAGACAGGAAAAGACTTATGAAATATTGAAAAAATATTTACATGGTTTTAATTTAGAAATTTATGCTGATAAAAAAGGGATTAGACATCTTAATGATTTGAATCGAAAGTGTGTTGTACTCGGTTCAAAAGGATGTTTTGAAGGTGTAGATATTCCAGGAGATGGTCTAGTATGTGTAACTTTAGACAAGCTTCCAAATCTAAATCCAAAAGACCCTTTGTATTTTACTATAATGAAGAAGTATAATATAGATTACTACACTATAAATTATCCACAAATGACAATCAAGGTAAAACAAGCTATGGGGAGAATTTTAAGAAGTAAATATGATTATGGATGTTTTGTGATTTTTGATGCAGGAACCAATATAAGTGTACTAAAGAGGTTGGAGAAAGATTTGCATGGTTGTAAAATTTCTAAAATGAATAGTAATGAATTTTATACCTATATAAAGCATCATTTAAATAAATCTAGAAGTTCAATCCTAAAATCTGTTATATTTGACACTGTAAAAGCACTAAATGTTGATGCTAGAATAGATAAGAATGATGTTGATAAAGATATAATAAGAAAAGATATGAATGAAAATATAAGACAAAGAGCTATAAAAGGGGAAGTGTATTATATAGATATTATAAATAAAGATATGAAAGTAAAGTATTTTGATAGGAATTATTTGATAAATCTAGATATATTTATGAGAGAAGAACATAAAAACTAAAGGTGGGAGTGATATATTTGGCAAAACAAAAGTTTTATGCTGTAAAAAAGGGTAAAAATATAGGTGTATATAATACATGGGATGAGTGCAAAAAGCAGGTAAATGGATTTTCAGGAGCTGAATATAAAAGTTTTCCTACTTTACAAGAAGCAAAAGAATATATTTATGGTTCAAAACAACCTAGCTTTAAAGAAGATGAAGAATTTATAGAGGCATATGTAGATGGAAGCTATGAACATTCAATAAAGATGTATGGTTCAGGTGTTGTGATTTTAAAACATAATGAAGTTATAAAAACATATAGTGAAAAAGGAAAAGATGAAACTCTTGTAGGAATGAGAAATGTAGCTGGAGAAATAGAAGCTTCTAAAATTGCGATGCAATATTGTCTTGAGAATAATATTCAAAATTTGATTTTATATTTTGATTATGAAGGTATAGAAAAGTGGTGTACTGGAGTTTGGAAAACGAATAAAGAAGGAACTATAGCATATAAAAATTTCTATAATAGTATTAAAACTAAACTAAATGTAAAATTTACAAAAGTCAAAGCACATTCTGGAAACCAATATAATGAGGAAGCTGACAAATTGGCTAAAAAAGCTATTGGGATATAATAAAATATTATTGATATATAATAAGATGTTGTAGGAGTATATTTAAACTCTTAACTCATAATTAAAAAGCAGAATTGTATTATTAGAAAATAAGTATCTAATTTATAAATAACTAATCAGTATTATTAATTAGACAAAGTTTATTTAATATAATACAATCTGCTTTTTTGTATAACAAAACTATAAAATTTCCTTACATTATATTAGAACTGACCATAGATACCTTCAAGTTCATCTTTTAATACATCAGGGTCATTTATACCAATGGACATAGTTCTAGCCAATATATTTGCTTGGTCATAAGTTGATGTCCATGAGAATACGCCACCTAGACAATTTCTAAGAACATATTGAGTTTTTAAGAATATAGATAAAGAATCGTCATAGGACATTGCAAACTCTCCATCCTTAACTAAATATGGAACTTGAGCAACATTGTCAAATCTATATTCATACCCATTTTTATTTATATAATCTCTTCTAAGTTCATCGTAAGTTCTTGTTATAGTAGCACCTAATCTTCCGTAAAATGGAATACCAAGAAGTATTTTTTCAGAAGGCATTCCAGCATTTTCGAGATTTCTTACCATTATATCAACGCTATATCCTGGTAAAGATAAATCCGATTCAAAAAGATTTGCTTGATGTTTTCTACCATTTGGACCTGTTTCACCTGCTGTAAAATCATAACTCATAAGATTAAAATAATCTATTATTGGAGCTATTTTATCTATTTCAGCACTTGAATTTATATACCCTCTATCTCCTGTTCCAGCCACACTAAGCCATTTTTCATCTCCTATAACATCTCTTATGGCTGTTAATAAAAGTGTAAAGTTTTCTCTATCCTCAGGTCTTGATACTATTCCAGATGCACTACTTCCAGGATATTCCCAGTCTATATCAACTCCATCTAAAGCATATTCATTTATCATCTGATTAACCTGTCTTGCAAAATTGTATCTGGATGTAGGAGTTAATGCTGCATCAGAGAAGCCTTCAGCTCCCCAACCTCCAATAGCTACAATTACTTTTAAACTAGGCTTTTCAGCTTTAAGAGCAAGTAATTGATTTAAAAATCTAGGATAAGGGATAAATAAATTACCAGACTGGTCTATCTCTGCAAAAGCAAAGATAACTGCATCTAATAGTTGAGCATCTACATTAGTTGGATTACCAAGAACATATTCTACCACAATTGGATTTATATCTGGACAATTTGCATTTTCAACTATTGGATTGTATGGGTCTGTTATTTGTGGTCTAACTAATTTTTTTGAATCCTTCAAAGTCTTCATAGCTATTTTCTTAGTATTTTTTTCACTAGTATAATCATAGTTTTTATAATTTTCTTTATAGAAATCCTCATAACTACTATCTTCTTTATCGTAGTTATAATTCATTACATCACAAGATTTATCTTTAAGCTTATTTTGTTTAGAGTTACAAGTTTTATTGGTATTTTTAGTGTGCTTTTGTTCACAGTTAAAATCTTTTTTAGTATCATTACTGTGTTCTTCCTTACAATCGTGAGTTTTGTGCATGTAGTCAGTATTTTTGTCTTCACAATCACCTTTATTTTCAATGTTTTTAGTATGTTCTGTATTCCAGCTACAAGTATTATCAATTTTCTTGTTTAATTCTTCGTCATTATAATTATCTGGTACAAAACATAAGTACCAGTCCATGCAGGAATATTTCTTATTACAGCTGTTAACCCTGTTTTTTAATTCTTTATAGTTTTTAGGATATGGTAAAATCACTGGCATACCAGGGAACCAGTTTGCAGGTGTAACTATGTTGTCTCTGTCGCTAGTTTGAAGAGCATCTACTATTCTAAGTATTTCTGGAATATTTCTTCCTGTAGTAAGTGGATAATAAAGAATCGTTCTCAAAATTTGATTATTATCTATAATAAATACAGAACGAACAGTTGATGTATCACTCATTGGTTTTGATATCATACCATATAACTTTGCAATTCTCATATCTCTATCTTCTATAATAGGAAATGGAATTTCTACACCTGTAAGCAAAGAAATATTGTACATCCAAGCTAGATGTGAACTGTTACTATCGACGCTTAGACCAATTAACTCTGTATTTCTTTTTTTGAACTCGTCATAATATTTAGCAAAGCACAAAAATTCTGTAGTGCAAACTGGTGTAAAATCACCAGGATGTGAAAATAAAACAATCCAATTACCTTTATAATCAGAGAGTCTAATAGGGCCGTTTGTTGTATTGGCTTTAAAATCAGGAGCCTTTGATCCTAAACTTGGCAAATTTGGCATGTAAATCACCCCTCAATAAATTATCATTTATTTTATTCTATTAATTAATACAGATTAGTGTTACTACTTTATTAAAAATTAACGAATCCTAATGTCAAAAAAAGATATTTATTAAAAATATTTAATATATTCCTAATATAAATGACAATAGTAATTGCTATTTTTTTACTAATTTGGTATAGTAATGGATAAGGGGTAGTGTCAATATTAGTGATTATACGAGGTGATTGGATTGAAAAAAATTCTAAGAATTTTAGTTATCTCCATGATGATATGTTTTGCAATGACTTTTGCATTAGTATTAATAAATTCAGTTATGGGAGTACATATAGGATTGGATTATTACTTTTTGATGGGCGGTGTAGTTACAGTTTGTTTAACAACTGGAATTGTTTTATGCAATGCTAGAAAAATATTTGATAATAAAACTGTACATAAAACAAGAATGAAAAATGTCAGTGCTAATAAAAAACAAAAAAGTCATTCTAGAGATATAAAGAGAAAGATATCATAGTTTATGTAAAGGAAATATTTATGTATAAAATAATGATTGATAGGTAAAATAAAAACACGATTTAACTTGTGTTTTTATTTTTTTTCAGGAATTATGATATAATAACCAATAAGAAATTTAGTTTACCATAGAATATAAATATTGCTAAATGGAGAGGGAACCATAATGAATTTTAGAGATTTATTTGAGAAAACTGTAGATTTTATTGATGAAAAAAGAAAGTCTATAGTTGCAGTTTCATTATCAGCATTAGGCGTAATTGTTTTAATGATAGTATTTTTCTTAAGCAGTAATGAATTTAGTGTAGGGAATGAAGCTAATGAGTTGTTGAAAATCATAGATAAAAGACAATATTCTATAGCTGTTGATTACTATGCGAGTATAGAAAAAAAGTTTTCTGCTTCAAAAATGGAAAGATTCAATAAGTCTGTTTCTAAAAAAATTAACAAATTATTATTAAATAGTGGTGATAAATACTTAGATGGAGATATAAGTCAAGAAAGTTTTATTGGATTAATAAATACAGTAAAAGAGCTAAATAAAATAAATATAGATGTGGATGATTTGCTAACTCAGGCGGATAGAGTTAAGGAAATGTATAAGGAAGAGAATACTACTTATGATGTTGCCATTAACTACATAAACACTGTTTCAATATTAAATGGAGTGGGTAGTAATTTAGATGTATACAAACAGAATATAGAAACAATTAGGGAATCTAGAGATGTTTATGATTCAGCAGTCAAAGACCAAAAAGTATATAAGTATTATGAAGCTATCGAAAAGTATAATAAAGTATTAAAAGAAGATGAGAAGTATTATAATATGGCTCAAAATGCGAAAAAGCAATGTATTGAGGAAATGTATGATTATTATATAAGTAGAGCTGAAGAGGCAAATACTTCTGGAGATTATGAAAGAGCATTACAGTATATAGAATATTTAAAAGAAGATTATTCAGATGATGAAAAAGTGCAAAGTCTAGAGAAAAAATATAAGAAGAATTTATCATTGTATACTTTAACATCTGATGACATCATAAATGTAATATCCAAAAAAAGTGGCAAAGATAAGTCAAATTTATCTATAAATTCACTTCCACAAATGATAAAAAATAATAAATATTATTATGCTGAAGTATATGAGTATGACAAATTAGTAAATGAGGTTTTAGTAAGTGCAAAAACTAAAGATTTATATTCATATAAAGATGGTAAGAAAGATTACAAAGTAGACTATGGAGATGGATACTTTAGGATATTAGAGGATGGAAGTTATCAATTTGGTATTACTAAAGATAAAGCTAAATTTGTATTAACTAATACTCTTGATGAAAAAGATAACAAATATAAAAAGGTTGAGATATTAGATATAGAGAAAGCTGAGAGGTATGTAAAGAGTAAAAAAACATTAGAAGAATTATTTGGGAAGTATAAAAATATTTATTATTACGCTATAGTAAACAAAGGATTATTTAAAGGTAAAGAGGTTTATGCTATTAATATTTACAATGAAAAAATATATGCCATATCAGAAAAAGGACTAAATGAATATTAATTAATTATATTGATAATGTTAAATTATTATATAATTAAAAAGTTTTTGGGTTTTTAAGGCAGATTATGTAGTAATATAATAGTAGGTGTATATAAATAATTTTATTGTAAGGAGAAGTATGGGATGAGTAATGTGAACAAAAAGCTAGTTATAGCCATTGGTGCTGTAGCATTAGTAGTCATAATTTTTATAGGCATAATGTGTGTGCAATTTAATGGGGAGAAAATAGCAAAAAACACATATGTTAATGGAGTAAACATTGGCAAATTGACTAAAGCACAAGCAAAACAGGAATTAAGTAAAAAATACAAATTAGAAAATGTTGAGTTTATCTACAATGATAAAAACTGGAAAGTTAAAAGTAAAGATTTAAATTTATCTGCAGATTTGGATAAAACAGTAGAAAATGCATATAATTTAAATAGAAAGAATGGTTTCTTTGGAAATCTATCAAAAACTATTTCAGCAAATTTTGGAAAGAAAAACAACTTAGTAGTAGTGACAAATTATGATAAAAATAAGCTAAAATCAGAAATGGAAAAGATAGCTAAAGAAATAGATGTAGAGGTAAAAGATGCAACACTTGATATAAGTGGTGAAAAAGTAAAAGTTGTACCAGACTCTGATGGTCTTAAAATGGATATTTCTAAGAGTATGGAGAATTTTGAGAATCAAACTAAAAAAGGAAATTATAAGAATAAGTTAGTAGTAAAAGCTACTCCAGCAAAGATAAAAAAAGAGCAACTTGCTAATATAGACACAAATTTAGGCAAGTATTCAACAACATTTAAAACTTCTCAAGTAAATAGAAGTATAAACATAAAATTAGCAACAGATAATATAAGTAATGTATTACTTATGCCAGGAGAAACTTTTTCATTTAACAAGCATACAGGTAAAAGAAGTAAAGAAAATGGATATAAAAGTGCACCTGTAATAATGGAAGGTGAGATGGAAGAAGACTATGGTGGAGGAGTTTGTCAAGTTTCGTCAACACTATATAATTCTGTGTTATATGCAGGATTAGAAATTGTTAATGTAAAAAATCATACAATACCATCAAGTTATGTTCCAAAAGGAAGAGATGCAACTGTTGCAGATAGTGGAATAGATTTCTTATTTAAAAACAATCTAAAGCATCCAGTTTACATAAAAAATTACGTTTCAGGGAATCAAATTGTTTGCAATATATATGGAAGTGCAGAAGACAAACAAAATATAACAATATCAACAAAATTAGATGGTGTTTCACAAACTACAATGAAAAGAGTTAATGATTCTACAATGCCTAAAGGCAAAGAAAAAGTGGAAAAGAGCGGAAGAAATGCATATTCTGTATCAACATATAGAACATTTAATGATGCTAATGGTAAGAAAATTAAAACTGAAAAAATAGCTAATTCATATTATCCTAAGAAGGAAGGTATTATATTAGTTGGAACTATGGAACCAAAACCAGAAGAAAAGCCAAAGACAGATGAAAATAAAAACAATCAAAATTCGAATAATCAAAATAATCAACAAAAACCAGAAACACCACCAACTGATAATAAGCCTAATGAGACACAACCACAACCGCAAGCTTAAAGTTCTCAAGAATAGGATTTATGTAGAGTATTAAAAAATATAAATCTAAATAGGAGGGATTACTTTGAATTTAAATAATATAACGAATTACGTTCAAAGTATTTGCGAGAATATTTCTAATGTGTTGGATGTAGATGTTACTTTAGTTACAAAAGATTTAACTAGGATAGCAGGGACAGGAATATTCAGAGGTAAAATAGGAGAGACAATCTCAGAGAAATCAGTATACTCTCTTGTTTTAAAAGATGGAAAATCCTATGTTATAAATAAGGAAATAGAAGAGAACTGTAATCAATGTGCAAATAGAGAAAATTGTAAAGAGTTAGCTGATATATGTACTCCTGTTAAAATGGGAGAACATATACTTGGAATTTTGGGTATAGCTGCATTTAATGAAGAACAAAAGGAAAAAATACTTTCAAAAGACAAGGAGTTAACTGCTTTTATAAGAAGTATGTCTGACTTAATATCTTTTAAATTAGATGAATTATATAAACAAGAAGTTAAGACTATGGATGACCTTGAGAGGGAAGCTATAGAAAAAGCTATAAAAAAATATGGAAGTAACACAGAAGGTATGAAAAAGGTAGCTGAGGCTTTAAATATAGGTATAGCTACACTGTATAGAAAAGTAAAAAAATTCAACATTAAAAGTTAGTAATATTGGAAAAAGGTAACCTTTTCACAAGAAGAAGAGGATTACCTTTTTTATTATGAGGATAATGGCAAAATATGTATAGTTTTGACTTGACATATTAAATATGTTATCTTAAATATATATTTTAGAGTGGAGGTGAGTATTATTTTAGTTAAAGATATAAAACAGGACATAGAAAACATGCCTAGAAAAATTTTAGATATATCTTTGATAGAAGATAATAAAAGTGATTTGACTTTTTTTAACATAGAAGAAGAAGATGGTGACGAGACACTAAAAGCATTAAAGCAGAGCTATGTGACTACAAATTATAAAGAAGAGACACTATTGAACTTACAAGGAGCTTTAAATTCAAAGTCAGACACAACATCAAAGGAATTAAAATTAGAATCATACAAAAGATATAATAATGCACTGGATTTGGCATATAAGAACTATATAACTAGTGCTATTAATATGGTGAATAAAGCTTTAGAAATAAATCCTAAAGATATTGATATACTAAATCTTAGAGGTCTTTTAAAGCTATTAAAATGTGACTTTGCTAAGTCATTTGAGAGCTTTTATACAGCTTTATGTTATGAAAATAACCATATATCGAGAAAATATGTAAATCTAATTTCATCTGAAGATTTTAAAACATTTTTAGGAAGGTACAATCATTCTATAAGATTTATAAATGAAGAATTAAATTATGAGTCAATACATATTTTGGAGAATATAATTGAGGAAGAACCTGAACTAATAGAACCATATGTGATTTTATCTTTGTTGTATGATAAACTAGGCAATGTAAAAAAGAGAGAAGGATACTTAGATAAACTTAAAGAGTTAGATAAGGATAATCCAGTATTTGAAAAGAAAGAGGAAGAAAAAGAAGATACAAGTAAAAAAGAAGAGGTAAAAAAAGTTAAAAAGAAGAAAAATATTTTACCATATATTATAGTTGTTTGTGTTTTAGTAGGTATGGGTGTATATTTGATTCAAAGTAAAAAGAGAATAGAAAATTTAAATAATCAAATAAGTAGTAAAGATGAAAAGCTAAATGAAACTGATAAAAAGCTGGGAGAAACAAGTGAAAAATTAGAAAAAACGAATAAAGAGTTAAGTGAGGCTAAAAATAAAGAACCAGAAAGAGAGATAACTGTAGCTGATGAGGAAGATTTATACTATCAAGCTCTAGATTTAAAGAAAAATAAAGAATATGAAAAAGCCATAGATAATTTTAAAAGTGTAGTTTCTTCTGGGAAAACTAAAAAATATATTTCTGAATCAATATATCAATTAGCCATAACAAATAAGCTATTAGGAAATAAAGATGAAGCTATAAAATATTATAAAAAATATATAAATACTTATACTAAACATGACCAGTATTATGATGATTCATATTATGAGTTAGGGATGCTTTATTATGATAATGGTGATTTAAAAAATGCACAACAAACCTTCTATAGTTTAAGAAGTGAAGTTCCAGACAGCATGTATAACAATTCAAAAATAAAAGAGATTTTAAGTGAAAAATAGGTTTATATAGTTAAGTTTTTTGAAACAACCAAGTATGTATTTTATTAAATTAAAATAAAAATAAATTTAAAAGAGATTGTATCAAATTATAACTTTCTATTTGAAGAAAGATATTTGCTTGTTGAAAAAACTACAAATATGTGATTTGAAGCAATCTCTTTAGTTTTTGGAGGTGGAAAATGAAAGTTTTCAATCAGTTAGTAATAATTTTATGTATATGGGTCATAGGAGAGTATATAAGTTCCTTTATACAGGGAATTATACTTATTCCTGGAAGTATAGTTGGGATGCTATTATTATTCTTGCTACTACAACTTAAGGTATTAGATTTGAGTAGTATAGAAAATATAAGTGGATTTTTCCTTGATAATATGGCTATATTCTTCATCCCAGCAGGTGTGTCACTTATAAAATCATTAGACCTGATAAAAGAAAATGTACTAGTGCTTTTATTAGTCATATGCTTAAGCACACTAATAGTAATGTATGCCACTGGAGTTATAGTGGAAAAAATGATAAAAAAGAAGGAAGAAGGACAAAAAGATGTATAATGTATTACAAACGCCAGTATTTGGTATAATAGTGACAATAGTATTTTTTAATTTAGGGAGATATATCCAACGAAAAACGAACAATCCTATATGTAATCCCATGTTAATTGCAATCGTAGGAATAATAGTATTTTTAAGCATAACTAAAATTCCTTATGAGAACTACAAGATAGGAGCAGATAGTATAAATTTCTTTCTAGGTCCTGTTACAGTAGTACTTGCAGTTCCACTTTATAAGCAATTTGAATTATTTAAAAAGCATATGGTTGAAATTATTGTAGGTATAGGTTGTGGTATAGTAATTTCTTTTATATCTGTATTGATAATTGGTAAGATAGCTAATTCAGATGTAAGTATTATAAACTCTTTGATTCCAAAATCTATAACAACACCAATGGGAATATCTTTAGCAAATTCCTTAAATGGTATAGAGTCAATAACAGTTGTGGCTATAATTTTTACAGGTATCTTTGGTGGAATGGTTGCTTCTACAGTATTTAAACTTGGAAATATAAATCATCCAGTTGCTAAAGGAATTGCACTTGGAACGTCTGCACATGCTCTAGGGACTACAAAAGCTTTTGAACTTGGAGAAGTAGAAGGAGCTATGAGTGGTGTTTCTATTGGAGTATCTGGTACAATTACAGTAATATTAATTCCAATTATAATGAATTTTATATAAAAATAAAATTAAAATTAGTATTGTGGATACTTAAAACAAAATAAAATAAAAAATTTTAAAATAAAAAGTGAATGAAAAAAATGCAAATAATGAAATAAAAAAATCATATACTGAAATTATGAAAACAAAAATTTCATTTAGCAATTAATTATGAACAGATAAATATTAAATTTGAATTTGCTAAGATAAGATAAATTACTGTAAAAATAGATATTTAGAAAAGAATACTATAAATTTACTATATTGCAAGTCAAACAATAAATAGTATCATATTGTGCTAGAAGGATTTTTATTTAAAGCATAAATGAGATGATTTGAACGTTTTTAAAGATTAAAATATAAAAAATTGCACTAGACATATATGAAAAAGATACTATAATAGATGATGTAATAGATGACAGTTCAAGAAATTATATAAAAATTTATTTGAAATATTATCTATTACATCAGGAATAATATAATATATGTAAAGATAAGTTTTTAAAATTCTAAAGATTTAGAAAGATTGAAGGGAGAAAGAAATGAGTGAAGTTAAGAATACCCTACAAAAACATCCAGTTTTAAGATATTCAACAATGTTATTTGGGATGTTGATGACATCTATAGGTATAAATGGGTTCTTAAGACCAGCACATCTGCTTAGTGGAGGTGCTACAGGTATAGCAACATCTATAAACTATTTGACAAATATAAATGTGGGTCTATTAACATTTTTAATCAATATCCCAATATTTATTTTAGGGTTCATATACCTTGAAAAAGAGTTTTGTATTTCAAGTTTAGTAAATATGATTGTATTTTCATTATTATTAGGTGCGACTCAGGAAATAAGTCAGATTATACCTATACATGATATATTACTCCAAAGTGTATATGGTGGGATACTATCTGGTTTAGGTGTTGGGGTTGTATTTAGAACTAGGTCTTCCCAAGGTGGTACAGATATAATAGCTGCAATACTAAAAATTAAGAAGAACATAGAAATGAAAGATACTGCTTTAGCAATAAATGGATTAATAGTACTTACAGGAAGTTTCTTATTTGGATTAGATTTAGCATTATATACTCTTATAGGTTTATTTCTAAATGCGTACTCAATGAGCTTCATTAAAGATGCAATGAATTATCAAAAATCTGTTATGGTAATGTCAAATGAAGTCGATTTAATAGCAGAAGATATAATGAAGAGTTTAGTTAGGGGTGTAACTTTTTTAGATGCAGAAGGTGCATATACTCATCAGAAAAAGAAAATTATATATACAATAGTTTCATCAAATGAGATACCAAAGATAAAAGATATAGCTTTGAAGTATGATAAAAAGGCCTTTATATCTGTAAATGATGTCACAGAGGTAAAAGGAAGAGGATTTAAAGCAAAAGATTTATAGAGAATTTTATAGGCTGAGAGCTATAATATATAAATTTATATTATGGCTCTCAGCCTATTTAAATTTAATAGGTGGAAGATAAAGATTTTATTAATGATTTGTGTATCACTTTAAAAGATGCTATTTTAAAATTAAAATTGAAAAAATTACTTAATGTGTAGAAAACATGACCACTATTAGGATATAATAAATTTAATGGATTTAGTAAAATATCTAGTAATAACGTTGGAGGAATGGCATTATGAATTTATCTAAAGAATATGTTAATTTGTATGATAATTATTTGAAATATATAAATGAAGTAAATAAAGAGATTAAAAGTATAAAGAACATGAAAAAACGTGTTTTAAAAAAGGGAGATTTTGCTCCAAAAAATGAAGTATTAGAATTAGAAGGAAAAACAATTCGTGATATAGATGAAGTAGATACAAAAAAACCAAGAAATAAAATATATAAATTTTCAAATGGGGATGTATATGTAGGTAAGTTTTTAGAGGGAAAGATGGAAGGTCAAGGCTCTTATACTTTTTTTGTAGATGAAGGAACAGAAATGGAGTACATAGGAGAGTTTAAACAAGATAAAAAAAATGGAAAAGGAAGTTTTGTATTTTCAAATGGAAATGAATATATAGGTAATTTTGAAGAAGATACAATGAATGGTATTGGAAATATGCTCTATAATAGCAAAGATGAGTATATTGGAACTTGGAAAAATGGTAAGAAGGATGGGAAAGGTATTTACAAGTGGAGTGATGGATGCATATATGCAGGTGAATTTAAAGGTGGAAAGATGGAAGGATATGGTATTTGTTACAATAGTGAAGGAGAAATACTTTATGAAGGAGAATGGAAGAATAATTTGATTCATGGTAAAGGGACTTATATATGGGAAAAAGGCAAGAAATATGTAGGTGAATTTATGCATGGAAAAAAACATGGGCAAGGAACTTTTTATCTAAATAATGAATTGGTTTATGAAGGGACTTGGAAATTTGATAAACCATCCATTTTTGATAGAACATTAGATGAAATATTTTCTTTAAGACTGTAGCTTTATCTATTAGTAGGTAAAGCTTTTTTATAATACTTAGTAAATTTGAATAGGTATGAATGTTATTTATTAGTATATATTATCAGTATTAGTATAATAAATGAATATTAAAAAATTTTAATTCGATTTTATGAAGGAGGGATATATTGAAGAAATTAATTGCATTAGTGTTGGTAATACTTATTGTTTTATTTTATAGTCCTGAATTGTTAGAGGAAGTATATGATTTAAAAGAAAAAATTTCTCAAAGTGAAATATGGAATGAATTTTTAGACAAGATAAATATAGGTGACAATTCAAAAAAAGATAAAAAAGAAAAAAATCAAAATTTACAATTGAATAATACTGAAAATGAAAATCTAGATGAATCAGATATAAAGAGTTTTGAAAAAATAAGTCTGGGAGACAATTTAAATCAAGTATTATCAAGTATTGGGAAACCTGGAAGAATTGATACTAGTGAGTATGGCTTTGATTGGTATGTATATAATCAATATGGAAAAGAATTTGCAATGGTTGGTGTTGAAAATAATGAGGTAGTAGCACTTTACAGTAATTCTATGAATTCATGTGAAAACCAAGATATAAAAATAAATCAAGATAGGCAAACAGTGAGAACTAAGATTACACCATTAAAATATAAGAGAAAAGGAAATACTAGATATATAATAAACTCAGAAAATCAATATGATATAATAAGTAAAGAAGGCAAGTATATTACAATTTTCTACGATATTCATGAAAAAAATAGAGTTTGTTCATATTTAATAATTGATAAAAGTACTGAAGATGAGTTTAAAGAATTATATCCAGATGATAGAGAAGAGCTTAAAAAATGTTTTGAACTAGAAGTTATAGACCTTGTAAATAGTGTTAGGAATCAAAGAGGATTAAATTCGCTAATATACAGTGAACAAGCTACTTTGAGTTCAAGAAAGCATAGTGAAGATATGAGAGATAATAATTTTTTTGACCATATAAATAAAAATAATGAAACTCCATTTGATAGAATGAAAAGGGAGGGAATCGTATATACTTCGGCTGGGGAAAACATAGCAGCGGGGCAAATTAACGCAATATATGCACATGAAGCTTGGATGAATTCTGAAGGACATAGAAAAAATATTTTGGGGAATTATAATAATATTGGAGTTGGAGTAATATTTGGAGGAAGCTATAAAACATATTACACTCAAAATTTTTATAAATAACTAAAATGTTTGAAAGGAAGTTTAAAAATGACACCATGGAAAAAGAGGACAACATATAAGTGTTTAGTAGCGATAGTCTTGTTTTGTGGAATAATACTAGTATCTAATTTTGGTAAGGTCTCTGCTTTGATGACAGATACTAATGGAAATGTTTTAATTAAGCATGGTTCAAGGGAAAAAAAGTTAATAGCAATTACCTTTGATGATGGACCACATCCAAAAGAAACTAGCCAAGTTTTAGATGTATTAAAGAAATACAATGTAAAAGCTACTTTTTTTATAGCTGGTAAACATGCTCAATGGTATAAAGAACCATTAGTGAGAGCTAGTAAAGAAGGGCATGAAATAGGAAATCACACTTTTAATCACCCTGATATAAGTAATTTAAGTTCTAATCAGATAGAAGAGGAGATTGTTAAGTGTGAAGATATCTTAAAAGAAGTGACTGGAAAGAAACCTACATTATTTAGACCACCATTTGGAAGTTATAGAGAAAAAGACTTAGTAGAAATTGCAAAAAAGCATGACTATAAAGTTGTTTTATGGACAGGTGTAGATGTGAAGGACTGGAAAAATCCTGGAGCTAACAGTATTGCTGATAAAATAATTAATAAAGTACAAAATGGAGATATAATACTTTTACACGATTATGCAACTAATGATACAGTTGAAGCTTTAGATATGTTTATCCCAAAAATGATGGAAAAAGGCTTTAAATTCGTAACAGTTTCTGAGTTAATAAAATAATTTTTAGGGGGGGATTTTAGTATGATTCTAATGATAGACAATTATGATTCTTTTGTGTATAACCTAGTACAATACATAGAAGAATTAGGGGAAATAGTCGTAGTAAAGAGAAATAATGAAATCAAAATAAGTGATATTGAAGAACTTAATCCAGAGGTAATTGTATTATCTCCAGGACCATGTTCTCCAAAAGAAGCTGGTGTTTGCATAGATATTGTTAACTATTTTAAAGGGAAAAAGCCTATACTAGGAATTTGTTTGGGTCACCAAACTATTGGACATGTTTTTGGAGGAGATATTATAAAGGCACAGCAACCTGTACATGGAAAGGTGCATAGTATAAACCATATTAATAAAGGGGTTTTTAGTGGTCTTAAGAATCCTTTGAATGTCACTAGGTATCATTCACTAATAATTGATTCTAATAAAGTTCCTAAAGAACTAGAAGTTACAGCAACAACTGATAAAGGTGAAATAATGGGAATTAGACATAAAAAATTCTTAATAGAAGGAGTACAATTTCATCCAGAAGCTATTTTATCAGAGTATGGTCATGAGATGCTGAAAAACTTTATAACAGAAGCTAGAGAAAGGATACATATGTAATATGATAAGAGAGATAAACACTAAACTTAATTCTTTTGAGATATTTACTATTTTTAGAAACGAACATGACAGTTTTATATTAGACAGTGCTATGGATAAAGAAAAATTAGGAAGATATTCTTTTATAAGTAGTAAGCCATTTAAGGTATTAAAATATAAAGATACTGACGAAAATCCATTAGAATTTTTAAAAGAAGAAATAAATAAATATAGAGTTAAAAATGATACTAACCTTCCATTTATAGGAGGAGCTGTAGGATATTTGTCTTATGATTTAGGTAATTATATGGAAGAATTGCCTAGAAGTGCTGTAGATGATATTGGGATGCCTGATATGTATTTTGGTTTGTACAATCATGTAATAGTTGTAGACCATCTTATGGAAAAAACTTACATAGCTACTCCAAATATAGATATGAAATTAGAAGAAAAGATAGTTGATGACATCGAACAAAAAATACTAAAAGAAGAAGAAAAAGGCATAGATAATATATGTTATCAAGAAAAAGAAGTTAAACCTATAAGACTTAAATCTAATTTCACAAAGAAAGAATTTAAAAATGCAGTTCAAAATGTTAGAGAGTACATAAGACAAGGGGATATATACCAAGCAAACTTAACACAAAGGTTCAGTGGAGAAACAGAACTTACAAGCTTTGAACTATACAGAGATTTAAGAAGATTTAGTCCAGCACCATTTGGAGCATTTTTAAACTTTGATGATGTACATATATTATCAAACTCTCCAGAAAGATTTATAAGATGTATTGATAAGAAAATAGAAACTAGACCAATAAAAGGTACTCGTCCAAGAGGTAAGGATAGGGAAGAAGACTTAAAGCTTCAACAAGAACTTAAAAATAGTGAAAAAGATAGAGCTGAATTACTTATGATAGTGGACTTAGAAAGAAATGATATTGGTAGAATATCTAAAACAGGAAGTGTAAAAGTTCCAGAACTATTTGTAATTGAACCATATGCAAATGTAAATCACTTAGTTTCAACAGTTGTAGGTGAATTAAAAGACGATAAGGATGCTACTGATATAATAAAAGCTACTTTTCCAGGTGGTTCTATAACAGGAGCACCTAAGATTAGAGCAATGGAAATTATAGATGAATTGGAGCCAACACAAAGAAGTGTATATACTGGTTCAATAGGTTATATAGGTTTTAATGGTGATATGGATTTTAATATAGCAATTAGAACAATAATAAAAGATGATAGAAAGGTTTATTTCCAAGTTGGAGGAGGAATGACTTGGGATTCTGACCCAGATGAAGAATATCAAGAAACAATGGATAAAGCAAAATCTATAATGAAGGCTTTGAGGGGTTATTATGAAGAATAATGTAGGTTTTGATAGCAGTTTAAGTAAGTTTGGAATTGGTTTATTTGAAACTATTAAAGTTGAACATGGTATAGCAATAGATTTAAATCTTCATATAGAAAGAATGCTTAATTCAATAAGGTGTTTAGAACTAGATATAAAGCATGAAAAAGACTTCTTGATAAATGAGATTAATACATATATAAAAAAAGAAACTATTGTTGATAAAGCACTTAGAATTACTGTTTTTGATAAAGGTTATAATATATCTATCAGAGATATCCCATATAATCAAGAAACATATGAAAATGGCTTTAAGTTAACTGTCTCACCAATCATTAGAGGAGATAGTTTGATTCATAGACATAAAACTACAAATTATTTTGAAAATATATATACTAAAAATTTTGCAAATAAAGATGGTTATGATGATGGTATATTTGTAAATTCAGTGGGTGTAATCTTAGAATGCTCTATGAGTAATATATTTTTTATAAAAGGAGAAATAGTATATACTCCTAGTGGTAAATTACCAATATTAAATGGAATAATAAAAAAGAGGATTATAAATATTTGTGACGAATTACATATAGAGTTGGTAGAAAATGAAATTAATATATCAGAAATTAGTAGTTTTGATTTTGTTTTTGTCACAAATAGTCTTATGGGAGCTATGAAAGTTACAGAAATTGACAAAATAAAATTTTATGAAAAAAATGCTATTTTCGATAAAATAGTAGAATATTTAAAGTAAATTAAAATATTAACAATTTGTTGGAGATAAGAAATGATAAGTTGTGTTTATAAGGTATATAGTGAAGAGATAACAACGATAATAGAAAATCTAAATACTTTAGCAGTATTTTTGGTTGGTTCTAGTAAAGACTTAGATTTTACTCTTCACGATGTAGAAATAAATGATATTGATATATTCGTTTTTGTAAAAAAAGGGGAAAAACAAGAGCGAGTACTGTTTGAAAAAGAGGGAATAGAATTTGACATAAACTATTTTTCAAGAGATGGTGTAAAAAAATTATTATCAGATAGAGAGTATTTCTTTATTAAAGAGATGAAGGATGCTAAAGTTCTATTTGATAAAGAGAAGATATCAAAGAATATAAAGGATATAAGTAGGGATATTTACCTAAAAGGGCCTAAAAAAATGTCACTGGAAGAAAAGTCTTTTTTAAAACAAGATATTGGGGGAAAAATATCAAATTTAAAAAATAAAGAAAAATTTGATGCTTTTGAATATCATTTTTTGACGAATTTATATTTAAAAGATATAATAATTGGGTACTTTAATATAAATGATAATTGGGTACCAAAAGATAAAAAATTGCTAAAAGTTTTGGAAAAAGAAAATAATGAGCTTTTTGAACTAGTATCAAAGGTAAGTGAAAGTTATGACTATCAAAAACTTTTAGATGTGTATAATTATATTTTTAAAGAAATTGAGACAAAAGAGATTATAAAACTAATCTTCTAGTCACAAATCAATGGGGGGAGTTTAAATGAATAAAGTTGATAAAGAAAAGATACAACATGCAGTAAGGGAAATATTGGAGGCAATTGGAGAAGACCCAGATAGAGAAGGTCTAATTGAGACTCCAAATAGAGTTGCTAGAATGTATGAAGAGATATTTTCAGGTCTTACTGAAGAACCAAGAGACCATTTAAAAGTTCTTTTTGCAGATGAGAAACATGAAGAATTAGTCTTGGTAAAAGATATTCCATTCTATTCATGTTGTGAACATCACTTAGTTCCTTTTTTTGGAAAAGCTCATATTGCTTATTTACCAAAAGGAGGAAGACTTACAGGTCTTTCTAAACTTGCTAGAGTAATAGATACATTGGCAAAAAGACCACAATTACAAGAAAGAATTACTAAAAATGCTGCAGATATAATAATGGAAGAATTACAGCCTTATGGTGTTTTAGTTGTAGTGGAAGCAGAGCATATGTGTATGACAATGAGGGGTGTGAAAAAGCCAGGTTCAAAAACTGTTACATCAGCAGTAAGAGGTATATTTGAAAAGGATATTGCATCTAGAGCTGAGGCGATGAGTCTTATTACTATGAAATAGTAGTTGTTGTAGATATAATCATTTGTTGAGATATAAAATTTAATTTAAGGGAGTGTCAGTAATTGTGTTTGATTATGGTAAAAGAACTTATATAATGGGAATATTAAATGTAACTCCAGATAGTTTTTCAGATGGAGGAGATTTTAATAACTTAGACATAGCAATAAAACACGCAAAAGATATGGTTGACCAAGGCGCTGATATAATAGACTTAGGAGGAGAATCTACACGTCCAGGTCATAGTTATGTAGACTCAGATGAAGAACTAAGAAGAGTAATCCCTGTAATAAAAAAACTTAAACAAGAATTAGATATACCAATATCAATAGATACTTATAAGGCAGATGTTGCAGAAGAAGCACTAAAATTAGGTGTTACTATGGTAAATGATGTTTGGGGTCTTAGAAAAGATAAAAATATGGCCTCTGTAATAGGTAAATATGATGCAGAAGTATGTATAATGCACAATCAAGATGGGACAAAATATGAAAAAGATATAATGGAGTCAATAAAGGACTTTTTTGAAGAAAGCATAGAAATGGCAATTAGCTGTGGAGTAAAAAAAGAAAAAATAGTACTTGACCCAGGAATAGGATTTGGTAAGGATTTTGAACAGAATATAGAAGTATTAAGAAGGTTAGGCGAATTGAAAGACTTAAGCTATCCTATTTTACTTGGCACATCTAGAAAATCGGTAATAGGTAAGGTCCTTCCAGTTGAACCAAAAAAAAGATTGGAAGGTACAATAGCTACTACTGTACTAGGTATAAGAGATGGTGTAGATATAGTTAGAGTACACGATGTTTATGAAAACTTAATGGCAGCTAGAATGACTGATGCAATATATAGAAAGTAGGTATAATATAATGGATAAAATATTACTTAGTAATCTAGGATTCTATGGATATCATGGTGTGCTTAAAGAAGAAAATTTTCTAGGTCAGAAATTTTTTATCGACATGGAGCTTTATGTTGATTCAAGAGAGGCTGGACTTAGTGATGATATAAATAAATCTGTAAACTATGCTGAGGTTTACAGTGTTGTTAAGGATATTACTGAAAATAAACAATTTAATCTTTTGGAGGCTTTAGCAGAAAATATTGCAGAAGAGGTCTTAAATAAATTTGTGCTTATAAATGGAGTCATGGTTAGGGTTAGAAAACCAGAAGCTCCTGTGAATGGAATTTATGACTATTTTGGTGTTGAGATAAGGAGAACAAGAGATGAATAAGGCTTATTTGGGAATAGGTACTAATATGGGGGATAGATTTAATAATTTATCAGAGGCATGTGAGCTTTTAAGAAATAGTGAATCTATCTATAATGTAAAAGAATCAGGATTATATGAAACAAAACCATGGGGATATACAGAACAAGCAGATTTTCTAAATATGTGTGTAGAAATAGAAACAGAGTTTGAACCATATGAGTTGTTAGAATATTGTCAAAAAATAGAGAGAGAACTACACAGAGAGAGAATAGTACGCTGGGGTCCAAGAACTATAGATGTAGATATACTATTTTTTAATGATGTAGTCTCTACTGACGAAAAACTATTAATACCTCATCCAAGGATTCAAGACAGAGCTTTCGTTTTGATACCACTTATGGATTTAAATGAAGAACTTCTAATAAATGAAAAATCAATAAAAGAACATTTAAACCTCCTATCTGCTGAAGAAAGAGAAGAAGTAAAGGAGCTTGTAGGTTATGAAAGAAAACCTATTTAATGGTAATTCAAAAATAGAGATAAATACAAATAATAAAGAGATAGTTGTAAAAAAAGACAAACTTATAATAGCTGGACCATGTGCAATAGAGAGTTATGAGCAACTTTTAATGACTGCTAAATTTGTAAAAAGTCATGGTGCAAATATTTTAAGAGGTGGAGCATATAAGCCAAGAACATCACCAAACTCATTTCAAGGATTAAAAAAAGAAGGTCTTGAAATATTAAAAGCAGTCAAAAAAGAGGTTGGCATAGCTGTTATTACAGAACTTATGGATGTAAGAGATATGGACGACCTGTATAGTATAAGTGATATAATTCAAATTGGCTCAAGAAATATGCAAAACTTTACACTTTTAAGTGAAGTAGGAAGACAAAACAAACCTGTTATGTTAAAAAGAGGAATAGCATCGACAATTACTGAATGGATAGGTGCTGCAGAATATATAGCAATAGAAGGAAATAGCAATATTATAATGTGTGAGAGAGGTATAAGAACATATAATGATTATACTAGAAATACATTAGATTTAGCTGCTGTACCTATTATCCAAAAAGAAACAGGTCTTCCTGTTGTGGTAGACCCAAGTCATGCTACTGGAATTAGATACTTGATAAAACCTATGTCAATGGCATCACTTGCATGTGGAGCTGATGGAATAATGGTAGAAGTGCACCCTGACCCAGAAAATGCTCTATCAGATGGTGCCCAATCTCTTTGTTTTGATGAGTTTGAAGATTTAATGGAATCAATTAAGAATTATTAAAAGAGGCAAAAGCCTCTTTTTTATTCGTAATGGTTATTGATACAAATTTATAGGTTATATATAATTTAATAGTTAGACCATTTGATATAAATAAAGACTTAATATTGATATAATTAATATAAAAAATAAAAATTTTTTGATTAATAAGAAGGATATCAATAAAAAAAGTCGAATTCTGTATATTGAGTGATTGACAAATTTAGAATATAGTGTAGAATAGAAATGTTAACACAAAAAATTACACCAGAAGGTGATAATATGAATGATATAAAAGACATTATTGAAGAAATAAAGGCTAGATGCGATATAGCAAGTATAATATCTGAATATATGAATATAAAACAATCTGGAGCTAATTATAAAGGATTATGTCCATTTCATGGTGAAAAGACACCATCTTTTTATATAAACACATCAAAACAAATTTATAAATGTTTTGGATGTGGAGAAGGTGGAGATGTAATAAATTTCGTCATGAAAATGGAAAATTTGGATTTTATGGATGCTGTAAAAATTTTAGCAAATAAATGTGGTATAGAAATTAACACTAACATGAATGAAGAGACTAGAATTAAAATAGAAAAATCTAAAAAATTCCAAGATATTCACACAGAAGCTGCTAGATTTTATCTTTCAAACTTGTTGGGAAGTAAAAATCTTGGGTATGAATATCTAAGAATAAGAGGACTAGATGATAAAATTATTAAGAAATTTGGTTTAGGATTTTCTTTAGATTCATGGAATTCACTTATGAATACTTTAATCAGTAAAGGATATAAAAAACAAGATTTATTGGAGTGCGGTCTAATTGCAAAAAACAGAGATGGAACTAATTGCTATGATAAATTTAGAAATAGAGTTATGTTTCCTATATTCGATTATAGAGGAAATATAATAGGATTTGGGGGAAGAGTATTAGATGATTCTTTGCCAAAATACTTAAATTCTCCAGACACAATAATTTTTAATAAAAAACAGAACTTATATGGATTAAACTTTGCTAGAAAAAATTTAGAGAGTAAAACTATAGTCTTAGTTGAAGGATATATGGATTTAATTTCGCTTTATCAGTATGGCATAAGAAATGTAGTAGCAACCCTTGGAACAGCCTTGACTGAACAACAAGGCATTTTAATAAAGAGATATGCGGACACTGCTATTATATCTTATGATTCTGATGAACCAGGAATAAAAGCAACTTTAAGAGCTATGGATATACTTACTAAATTAGGTATTAATGTAAAAGTATTGGATTTAAAAGATGCTAAAGACCCAGATGAATTTGTAAGAAAATATGGACTTAATGATTATAAAAAAGCTATGGATGTTTCTACTCACTACATAAAATATAAAATAGATCATCTTAAAAAAGAATTTAATATTCAAAAAGATGAAGAACGAGTGAAGTTCGCAAAAGAAGCTTCTAAGATTATAAAACAATTGACAAGTCCTGTTGAAATTGATTTTTATACAAAGTATTTAAGCAATCAAATAGATATTAATGTCGAGTCTATAAAGAGAGAAGTATATGGTAAAAATTATAATAAGCCATATAGCAACAAAAATCAAAAGAAAGCAGAAGAAAAGATAATTGAAAAAGTCGAAGTCAGACAAGATGGAAAACAATTAGTTGAAGAGACTCTAATAAAAATAATGTTAGAAGATAAAAAAATTAGAGAAATAGCGTTACTAAAAGTAGAAGAAAGTGATTTTTTATTGAAAGAAAGTAAAGAAATTTTAAATTACATGATTAAAAATCAAGAATTGGACAAAATAACTATTGACAAATTGAAAAGTTTAAACATATCCGAAGAATACTTAAAAGAATTAAATTCAATTTCTCTGAATAGTATAAACTTAGAGAACACAAAAGAAATAGAAGGAATAGTAACAAATATCAGAAAAAATTCATTAGAAGAACAAATTAACAGCTTGTTGAGAGAGCAACAAGAATTAGAAAATAATAATGATATGAAAGAGGTAGATGGTAGAGTTATGGAAATTGCTTTAAAAATAGTTGATATAAATAAAATTTTAAAGAGCTTGTAGAGAAAGGAGGTTTGAGTGTGGAAAATAAATCGAATAAAAAAGAGTTAAAAAAAGTTACTGCTAAGACATTAATAGAAAAAGGAAAAAAGCAAGGTTCATTAACACTTGCAGAGATAATGGAAGCTTTTTCAGAGACTGAACTTGATAAGGACCAAGTAGAAAATCTTTATGAGACTTTAGGAAATCTGGGAATAGAAATAACAGAAACAAAAAATTATAAAGCTGATATAGATTTTTCGACTACTGATGATGATTTAAGTATTAGCAACCTGGATGAAGATACAGAAGCGATTTCACATGAAGACTCTTCTGCAATAGAAATAGAAACTGTGGATTTATCTTTACCAAAAGGGATAAGTATAGATGACCCTGTTAGAATGTACCTAAAAGAAATAGGAAAAATTCCTCTACTTAAACCACATGAAGAAGTTGAATTTGCTAGGAGAATGCACGAAGGTGATGAGATAGCGAAACAAAGGTTAGTTGAGGCAAACTTAAGATTGGTTGTAAGTATAGCAAAAAGATATGTAGGAAGAGGTATGCTTTTTTTAGATTTAATACAAGAGGGAAATTTAGGTCTTATAAAAGCAGTCGAAAAATTTGACTATACAAAAGGATATAAGTTTAGTACTTATGCAACATGGTGGATAAGACAAGCCATAACACGTGCCATTGCAGACCAAGCTAGAACTATAAGAATACCAGTTCATATGGTAGAGACTATAAATAAGCTAATAAGAGTATCAAGACAACTACTTCAAGAACTTGGAAGAGATCCAAAACCAGAAGAAATTGCAAAAGAAATGGAAATGACAGAAGATAAAGTAAGAGAAATAATGAAAATAGCTCAAGACCCTGTGTCTTTAGAAACACCAATAGGAGAAGAAGAAGATAGTCATTTAGGAGACTTTATTCCAGATGATGATGCTCCAGCCCCAGCAGAGGCAGCAGCATATTCTTTACTAAAAGAACAAATAGAAGATGTACTTGGCTCATTAAATGATAGAGAGCAAAAAGTATTAAAACTTAGATTTGGCCTTGAAGATGGTAGAGCTAGGACTCTTGAAGAAGTTGGAAAAGAGTTTGATGTAACTAGAGAAAGAATAAGACAGATAGAAGCAAAAGCACTAAGAAAATTAAGACATCCAAGTAGATCAAAAAAACTTAGAGATTATTTAGATTAAAAAGATACATCATTAATGTTTTTGTTATAAAGGCCATGGGATAAGTGATATCTCATGGCTATTTTGTAGTAGAGATTTAATTTTATTTTTTATAATAACCTTAATTTAATGATTATAATTTAATATAAAGACTATAAATGAAGGCAATTGAAAGGAGATATATATTTGAAATTAACAGATAGATTATTAAAAATAGCATCATTGGTATCAGATGGTAAAAAAATAGCTGACATAGGAACTGACCATGGATATATACCAGTATATTTGTTAAAAGAGGGAAGAGTACCATTTGCAGTATTGGCAGATGTTAATAAAGGGCCTCTTGACAATGCACATAAAGAGGTCATACAGAACAATCTTTTAGATAAGGTTGATTTACGACTGGGTTCTGGTATAGAGGTTCTTGAAGTAGGAGAAATAGAAGAAATAATAATTGCTGGTATGGGTGGAATTTTGATAAGTGAACTTCTTGAAGCTAAAAAACAAGTGGCGCATAATGTAGAAAAATTGATACTACAACCTATGCAAGCACAAGAAGAACTCAGACGTTATCTTTTAAATAATGGTTATGAAATCTCAGAAGAAGTTTTGGTGAGAGAAGATTTTAGGATATATGAAATAATAGTTGCCAAATACACAGGTAAAAATACTATAATAGAAGATGAGATATATTTTGAAACTGGAATAAAACTTTTAGAAAATAAGGACTCTCTTTTTAATGAATTTATAGAAAAAAAGATAAAGACATATCGTGCTATAGTTAATAACCTAGAAGGAAAGAATGGGGAAGCAATAGACAAGAAGAGAGAAGATAGTAAGACTGCAATAAAAAAACTTGAAAATTTAATAAAATAAATTGGAGGCATATATGTTATTAAAGAGTCTAACTAGAAAAATTGAAAAAAAGTATCCTCTAAACTTAGCTGAGGATTGGGACAATGTAGGTCTTATAGTTGGAGATTTTGATATGGATGTAAAAAAAGTATTAGTATCTTTGGAAGCTAATGAAAATGTTATTGATGAAGCCATCTCAAAAAACATAGATTTAATTGTGACACATCATCCTTTTATATTTGGGAAAATTAATAAGATTAATAGTGCAGATTTAAAAGGTAGGCTTATACAAAAACTTATTAAAAATGATATAGCACTTTATTCTATGCATACCAACTTTGACATAGCATTTGATGGTCTAAATGACTATTTTATGGAGATTATGGAATTTGGTAACTCAAAGGTTTTAGATGTGACTGAAAGCGAGACTTTATATAAACTTGCAGTATATGTACCATGTAATTATTCAGATGAATTGAAAAGAGTTTTAAGTAATTCAGGAGCAGGTCATATAGGAAATTATAGTGATTGTGCATTTTCAATAGAAGGTGAAGGACAGTTTAAGCCATTAGAAGGCTCCAATCCGTTTCTTGGAAGCATAAATGATATAGAAGCTGTAAATGAGGTTAAAATTGAAACTGTAGTGCCACAGAAGCTTTTAGGAGGGGTGATAAGTTCTATGTTGGATGCACATCCTTATGAAGAAGTAGCATATGATTTGTACAAGTTAGAAAATAAGGGGAAGACATTTGGTCTAGGTAGAGTTAGTAGACTTGATGAAAGTATGACATTAGAAGACCTTTCAAATAAAATAAAAGAAAAATTAAATATGAAACATATCAGGGTAGTTGGAAACCTTAATACAAATATAACCAAAGTAGCAGTTGTAACAGGAGCTGGTTCTGAGTTTGTAAAAAAAGCTAAGAGACAAGGTGCAGAAGTATTAATAACTGGAGATGTAAAGTATCATGAAGCACAAGATGCACTTGATATTGGAATGTGTATAGTAGATTGTGGTCATTTTGATACAGAAGATATATTCAAAGATGTCATGAAGAGATTTTTGAGAGACTTTAATGAAATTGAAGTAATAAAAAGTGATGTATATTTGAATCCATTTAGTATTATTTAGTAGTATTTAATTATAAAAAATACTATATAAAAAATAAATTTGAATTTACTTAGGGGGATAAAGATGAAAGCAGCAGTAATTTTTCATAGTGTTTGTGGGAGTACATATTTATTAGCAAGAACATATAAAGAAGTGCTTGAAGAAATGGATATAGAAGTAGATATGTTTAAAGTAAGTGACGAAGTTGCAAAAACACTTCTTCAATATTATTTAATAAATTCTAAAGAATATAAAGATGAGTTTGAAAGTGTAAATATAATTAAATCTGGAAAAGAATTGCTAGACTATGATGCTATATTTATGGGTTCGCCAACATATTATGGAAATGTATCTGGACCAATGAAGATGTTTATGGATAGTTTTTCTGATATTTGGGTAGGTGCTCCTTTGAGTGGGAAAATATTTGGTTGTTTTGCCACAGCAGGTTCACAACATGGAGGAGGAGAGCTATCTTTGCAAGCAATGAATATATTTGCTCAACATATGGGAATGACTCTTTTATCAGTTCCATGTACAGTAAGAGGAGGACATCCAGCATATGGAATACTACATATAGCAGGTGATAACTCTGATATAAGACCAAATGATGATGTTAAGCTGGGGATAAGAGATTATCTAAAAAGAATTAGTCTATAAGAATGTCAAAAGAAAGTGCCTAAAAGTGGCTATATAGCTACTTTTAGGTATTTTAATATGTTATTATAAACGTGAAGCTTTGCCAGAAATATGGTCGATTTCTATTTTAACTACAGTTGTTAAATTTATGTCTTTCTCTATGTATTTCATTCCCTCTTCAAAAAATCCTTTAGAATATTTTTTTATGATTTCTACAAGAGCATTTTTCTTTTCTTCATCTTCTACAGTTGAAGCTTTTCCAAACACTATAGCACTAGAATATGTAGTACTAAATTTGTCTGGAATAACATTTTCATTAGCAACTACTAAAAAAGAAACTTTGTTGTTTTTTGATATATTATCTAATTTATGACCATTTCTTGCACAATGGAAGTAAATAGAATCATTAAGATACACATAGTTTACAGCTACTCCATAAGGATAGCCATTTTCAGATATAGTGGAAAAAGTACCAAATTCACCATTCTTTAACACTTCTACAGTATCTTCTTTTGTCATTTCTCTCTTTTTTAATCTCATTTCTCTAAACATATTATCATCCTTTCTAATTTTGATTATTAAATTAAATTTTAAAACATTTACAAAGATTATGCTATGCTTTTTACAAATTTAAAATAAAATAAAAATTAGAGTTGACAATTATAAAAATTTAGAATATTATAATAGCAACAGCAAATTAAAAATCCTATGACAAGGAAGAGTAATTATGTTTAGCTTCAAGATAGAGAGCTGAGGATGGTGGAATCTTAGCAAGAAGGAATATAGTGAATGGACCTTAGAGGAATGAATTGAAATCATATTATTATGAGAGTAGACTTTATCGTCAGTCGCACGTTACAGCGAATAAGGTATGTAAGTACCTGATAATGAGATGTATAAGAAATAAGTTTATGTTTATTTTTTATATAATTTAGGTGGCAACGCGGATAATCTCCGTCCTATTAATTTAGGACGGAGTTTTTTATTTTACAAAAATTTCAAAATAAAAATATATAAATGAGATAAAAGGTGGTGAAAAAGATGTTATGAACTCTCAAAGCTAATGAAAATGATTTAGAAAATTGGCAAAGAAATAAAATAAATATTAATAAAATTAGGGGGAATTATTACAATGAAATCAAATACAAAAAAATTAACTTTAAATGCTATACTCTTAGCTATGGGATTATTAATACATCAACTTACACCTGCTATAGGACTTCCAATGCAACCAGATATATCTCTAGCAATGATGTTTATAATAATGATATTGAACAAAGATGATTATAAAATTTGTTTAGTGGCAGGAATTGTGACAGGAATATTTGCAGCATTAACAACTAAATTTCCAGGAGGTCAAGTTCCAAATATACTTGATAAAACTGTTACAATAAATATAATGTTCATGATAATGTATATAATTTATAAATTACCATTTATGAAAAACTTAAGTAATAAAAAGCAAGACTTAATAGTAGCTACAATAATCTTTCCAATAGGAACTATTGTGAGTGGAACTGCATTTTTATTGTTTGCTCAAGTAATAGTAGGTCTTCCTGGAGGTTCATTTATAGCATTGTTTATGGTTGCAGTAGTACCAGCAATACTAATAAATCTGATAGCTGGTTTACTGTTATTTAAGGTAGTAAGCATGTCTATAAGAAGGGTAAGTTATCAAGGTTAAATATTATTGCTTACAATGATATTATAAAAAAATAGTATTTTAAAGAATAAAATAATAAAGAGGTATTAAGTTATAATACTTAAGACCTCTTTAAAGTTAAATTTTAACTATGCTAAAGAAATATTCTATACATGGTAAGGAGATAGTAAAGAATGTATCTTTAAAGTCTCAACCAAACAGCAAAATTTATCCAACAAACATACAATTAAGGCCTCTTTGTATCTAGGAGGCGTAATTGTAAGTGGCCACATATGTTTTAAAATTATGTCTGTTTCCATTTCATTTATTTGAAAAAATAAATTCGCATTTTTTAGTGCTTCTTTAGGATGAGTAAATCCGTGTAATCCTTTTCTATCCCCTTTGTAATGCCAGTCATAAAGGAAAAAGTCGTGTAATAAAGCTCCTCTAATAACACTTTGAATATCAACATTTAGATGCAATTTTTTACATAATAGATAACTATAATATGCTACTGACAAACTATGTTCAAGACATGAAACATCGCCGTGATGAGGAAATGTTCTCATAAGTTGTACTTGTTCTGAAGAAAGTATTTCAGAAGCACATTCATTAAAGTATTTGATTTCAGCTTTTGACAACATTATGCAAATCTCCATTCCTAGTAAAATATAAATACTATATTTCAATGATAATATGAAATATTTCTTATCCTACAAAATATAATACCCAATAATACAAGTAAGATACCTTTTATGGTATTTAAAGTAAAAGAGATTTTATTAGGCTAAACAATGAAAAAATTAAAAGTAAAGCTATAGCAATATATATTATTTTTCCTATAGGATTCCCAAAATTTACAGTATAACCAATACCAAATCTCTTATCAACCATTAATGATGGGTCGTTTGGATTATTGTATATGATGCCCGCTATCCAATGTTTTTCATCATCTTCTGGAGAATAAGAAGAGTTAGACTTTAAATTTGGAGACTTAATATATGTTAACACTAAATAAATTATAACCACAAATGTTGCTATGGTCATAGCAGTTGATAAATTTGTTTTTATTGATAAAAAAGCAATGAAAAATTGTATTGTCATTAAAATCATCAATATCAAAAATAAATAACCAATTTTGTTTAGATATTTAATGTTTTCAGTTCTGCTTTCTTCAATTCTATTTGAATCTATCTTAATTCTTGACTTTATAGAACCAATAGAAGTTATATATAATAAAACGATTAAACAGAATGCAGTGCCTATTGATTTAAACACATTAAAATATGATTTTTCCATAAAAGAATTAGGTGTCCCATTTATATTCCAATTTATAACAATTAAGTTTGGCAGTTGATTATAATTAGATGCTATAAAAATACTCATTCCAAAAGCAAGTAGTATTGGTATTAAATATAATATTTTAAACCTTTTTATTATTTTATCTTTTTTATTTAAGAAATCCATATCTACTATTAATTTTGAATCCATATCTATATGACCTTCTATAGAATAAATTTCTGATTTAAACTTTTTAGCCTTTTTATGAGTATGAATATACAATAAACTTTCATATAATAAAAATCCAGTTATACTAATAAAATAGGAAAATTCTAATTTATCAGATGTAAGAACTAGAATAAAAACTAATATAAAGTCTATAATAAAACCTAAAGATAAAAGTTTTTTGAATTTCTTATCTAGCATTATAAAGTTAGTATAGTTTTTGTGTTCTTGGTCTATAGAAACTCCATAAATATGTTTATTACCTACTAAATATGGCATAAAATAAAATGTAGCATACATCAAAATTAAAATTGGGAATATTGTAAATAGACATTCAATCTTACTCATAGTATTTCACCTCATATTTGTCAAATAAAGTTGAACTTAGCGATAAAAATTCTTCTTTGCTGATACCTGATAAATAAGATTTTGCTACTAGAAGTTCTAAGTCAAGCTTATTTTTTTGACGAGTGGAATTGTCTATTTTCATTGGTAGCTTAGCAACAATAGCACCTTTTCTTCTATCAATATTTAAGAAGCCCTCTTCTTTTAGCTCATTATAAGATTTATTCACTGTATGTAAATTTACACCAATGTTTTCGGCCATACTTCTCACAGATGGAAGTGATTCGTTTATTTTCAATTCTCCTGAAGCTATAGCTTTAGTTATTTCTTCTTTAATTTGTACATAAATAGATTTATCACTATTAAAATCTAGATTTAGAACCATAAAAAACCTCCATTATGCTTTATAAATGAAAAAGACTGTTATACATATAGTATAACATAAAAAATAATATCGAACACAAAATATAAATTTATATTTGTAAAAATTGTAATTTAAAAATAACCTAATTTTTATCAAAATAATACAGATACTATCTATAGATATAAATAAAAATTAGAAAGGAGAAAAAAATATGTTAACATATTTAATGAAAAGACAAATGCATAAAAAAGATGATGGAATGAGTAAACCAATGATGTTCACAGGAGCAGTTCTTACAGGTGTGGGTGCATATGCTGTATATAAGATGGTAAAAAATCGTAAATCTAATTCTCAAATGGTTGATACAAATTATTATAGAAATAGTGACTATGATGACTATATGTATGACGAATTTGATTATGACTGTGATTGTAGAGACAAAAAACAGGATTATGAATATGAAGAATTAAAAAAAAAAGTAAAAGAATTTAATTCAAGAAGAATAAACTGTGAAAATTGTCCACATGTATCTCAGGAAGAAATGATGCAATATGTAAATAGTGTTAAAGATATAAAGAATGATATTGATGTACATGAAGACGATAAAAAAGACAATATTTACAAAGAAGAAGAATATAAGAAGTATGATGAAGAATAAATTATATTCTAAATAGTTAAATAGTTATATTAGATTATTTAACCTAAAGTTTCTAAAATGTAAGTTGTAACTTAACTTGAAGAAATTAGTATTATTCTTATGAGAGTTAAGTAATAACTTACATTTTTGTTTTTGTAAGCTTTAATAACCCTTTGTGACTATTTTGTAATTTTAGATATATTTTAGTATATAAGGTATTTGTGTATAATAAAAACTGTATAGGTAAATAATTTAAAATCAAAATGAAAAGAAAGGAAATAGTTATGTTAAAGTTATTAATAGTTGAGGATGATAGTACTATATCTTTTGGAATAAAGTATGCTTTAGAGCAAGAAGGATTTAGTGTAGATATAGCAAAGGACTTATTAAGTGGAAAAGAAATGATTTCTTCTAATGAATACAGCATGATACTTTTGGATGTGACATTACCAGATGGAACTGGTTATGAATTGTGTCAATATACAAGAGAATTCTCTCAAATTCCAATAATATTTTTGACTGCTTGTGATGAAGAAGTAAATATTGTAATGGGTCTTGATATGGGTGGAGATGATTATATAACAAAGCCTTTTAGAATTAGAGAACTAATATCTAGAATAAAAGCTGTTTTAAGAAGAAAAGGAAATACTTCAGAAGAAGCTAAAAAAATGCTTAAATTTGGGGAGTTAAATATATATATGTTAGAAGCTAGAGTATATAAAAATGAAAAAGAAATATTTCTGACATCAGTTGAATATAAACTTCTTCTAATTCTTATACAGAATAAAAATACAGTTTTAAGTAGAACTCAAATATTGGAAAAACTTTGGGATGTAACATATGATTTTGTAAATGATAATACTCTAACTGTTTATATAAAAAGACTTAGAGAAAAAATAGGTGATGACTTATGTGAGCCAATATACATAGAAACTGTAAGAGGCCTTGGTTATAAATGGATAGGAAGTGAAAATAATGTTTCTATATAATCCAGAAGTGAAGAGGTTTTTCAGTAAGTATATTGTTTTGATGTTTGTTGCTATTACTATATCTATTGGGTTTAGTATAATCAATATGAATATAACTAAAGGTATGATTGTAAAAAATAATCAAGCTATAATAGGAACACTGTCTAGTAAATATCCAAATTTAGAAAGAGAGATAGTAGATATAATAACTCAAGGAAAGTCTATAAGAAATATAGACTATGGAGAGAAAATATTAAGTAAGTATAATTATGATAAATCTATTAAAATAAACACTGAGCCTATAATTTCTAAATTAGTTTTAGATACGATAAAAATAAATATAATCTTGGTATGTATAATATTTATTTTAATATTTATATTGGTTGTTAGCTATTTTAAAGTAATGTACAATGATTTATCAGATATGACTAAGTATGTTTACTATAGTTCAGAAGGAAAACCATTTGATATGAAAAATAAAAATCAAGAAGGTCAGGTAGGTCTTTTAAAAACTGAACTATTGAAGATGACGACAATTCTTAATGAAAAGGTTGAACTTTTAAAATCAGAAAAAATATTTTTAAATAATACAATCTCTGATATATCACATCAATTAAAAACTCCTATGACTTCTTTAATAATGTTGAATGACTTGTTATATAATGATATACCATGCGAAGTAAAAATTGATTTTTTGGATAAGATAAAGAATCAACTAAATAGAATGGACTGGTTGATTAAAAGTATGCTTAAACTATCAAAAGTAGAAGCAAAAGTGATAAAGTTTAAAAAAGATAAGATAAAATTTAGTGAACTTATACATAGAGCAATACAACCAATGAAAATACCTATGGAAATTAAAAATCAAAAATTAACTATAGAAGGAAATGATAATGTATCTTATATTGGTGATATTGATTGGTCTGTGGAAGCATTAGTGAATATAATTAAAAATTGTATAGAGCATACTCCTGAATTTGGAAATATAAGTATGATATATAAAGAAAATCCATTATTTTCTGAACTAATAATAAAAGATGATGGTGAGGGAATAGATAAAAAAGATATACCACATATATTTAAACGATTTTATAGAGGAAAGAGTAGTTCAAAAGAAGATAGTGTAGGTATAGGTCTTGCAATGTCAAAATCCATAATAGAAAGCCAAAATGGAGATATCTATGTAAATAGTGAAAAAGGAAAAGGAACAGAATTCCATATAATATTTCATAAAATGTATGCTGATAATAGTGACTAATCTGTAATATTTAATTCACTTTATAGTAATAGCTAAAGTCTAATATATGAAGTATAGAATATAAATATTGGAGGTAGCCATGGAAATTTTAAGAGTAGAAAATCTAACTAAAAGTTATGGTAAAAATGAAACAAAAGTTGATGCTATAAAAAATGTAAACTTATCAATTGAAAAAGGTGAGTTTATAGCAATAACAGGTCCAAGTGGAAGTGGTAAAAGTACATTATTGCATTTGCTAGGAGGTGTTGATAGACCTACTAGTGGTAAGGTTTATATAAATGATGTGGATATCTATAATTTGAAAATTAAAGATTTAGCAATATTTAGAAGAAGAAATATAGGTCTTATATATCAATTTTATAACTTAATTCCAGTCTTAACTGTAAAGGAAAACATATTGCTTCCAGCAGAACTTGACAATAGAGATATTGACAAAGAATATTTAAATGATTTGATGAAAACATTAGGTCTAAACGATAGAGAAAAACATCTTCCAAACCAGTTATCAGGGGGTCAACAACAAAGGACTTCTATAGGACGTGCTTTGATTAATAGACCTTCTATAGTGTTGGCAGATGAACCAACAGGTAATTTAGATAGTAAAAATTCAAAAGAAATACTAGGATTATTAAAACTGTCAGTAAAGAAATACAATCAGACTCTAATAATGATAACTCATGATAAAGACATAGCACTTCAGGCTGATAGAATTATAGGTATAGAAGATGGAATTATAAAAAGTGATGAGGTGATGTAGATGAATTTATATACATCACTAACTATTAGATATTTAAAACAAAATAAAAGAAGAACTATTGTAACTATAATTGGGATAATACTTTCAACAGCTTTAATCTGTGGTATAGGAAATATATTTGAAAGTTTCATGGATTATCAAGTAAGAGAAACTATAAAAAATGATGGAAGTTTTCATGTTACATTCCATGATGTAAACAAAAAGAATATGAAATATGTAACAAAATCAGCTGAAATAGAAAAACATGCATTTACTAAGCAAATTGGATATTCTAAATTGGAAAATAGTGAGAATGGTATATTAAGTATAAAACAGTATGATAAAAATGCCATGGAGGGATATCAAATTTCTATAAAAGAAGGTAGATTGCCATCTAAAGAAGGAGAAATTGTTCTAAGTGAAAATGTTATTAATCTTATGGATGATAAATTAAAAATAGGAGACGAAATAACCTTAAAAGTAGGAGACATGTTTGATTCAAATAAGAAAAAGATTGATAACATGGTATTTCATGAAGGTGATTATATAGCAAATGAAAAGGATAGTACTTTTAAACTGGTGGGTATAATTAAAAAGCCCGGATTTGAGCTTTATGATGAGATTACAACTGCTATAACTTACTTTAATCCTATGATTGATTATAAAGGAGCAATGAACATCTCAGTAACAGTAAAAAATCCTAAAGATGTGTATAAAATAAGTAAAAAAACAAGCAAAAACATATATCTAAATAAAGATGAAGAATCAATTTCTGATATGGTAAAATACAATGAACATTTATTGAGATTACAAGGCGCCAGTAAATATGAGAATATAAATAGTTCTGTAAAATCTATAATTGCATTAGTAACTATATTAGTAATTATATGCACGATTGCTACAGTTTATAATTCTTTTAGTATTTCTATAACTGAACGAAAAAAACAGTTTGGCATATTAAATTCTATAGGTGCTACATCTAGCCAAATTAAAAGGTTAGTCTTTATAGAAGGTATTATAATTAGTTTAATTGGAATACCAATAGGACTAATATCTGGAACAATAGCTATAGACTTATTATTTAAAACTATAAATAAGTATTTTACAGAATCGATTGTTACACAGATGAGTTTACAAATAGTATATAACCCAATAATAATTATTGTTAGTATAATAATAGTTTTATTTACAATATTTATATCAATTCTATTACCTGCAATAGCAGCTTCTAATGTTTCTCCACTTGATATAATTAAGAACAGTGGAGAGTATAAAGTGAGAAAAGTTAAAGATTCAAAGCTTATTAAAATTATTTTTAAGACTGAAGGAGTACTTGCATATAAAAATATGAAAAGAAATAGAAAAAAATTCATAGTGACTCTTTTTTCTTTAATGATAAGTATAATAATATTTATATCTTTTAGTGGATTTACATTGCTTTTGTTAAGAGGTGAGGAAATTAGAAGTTCTCAAAGAAACTATGATTTGTATCTAACTGCAAAGGGTACAGCTAGACCTATTGATGATGTCATAAGTAAACTACAGGATATTCCTGAAATAAAGAACTTTGAATTCGCAACAGGTCAATCTATGTCTATAAAAGTAAGTGAAAATAAAATAAATAAATCCAAGGAGGATTTAATTAAGGAGTATTATCAACAACATAAGAGTGGAGATAGTTATGAATACGACTTTAGCAATAATGAATTAAATTTTCCAGGAGAGTTTGCAATAAAAAATAAAACAAATAATTTAGTAAAAGGCTCTTTTGATAAGGAAAAAGCAATTAAAGAAAATGGTGTGATACTAGTTAGAAAAAGCTACTTTGAATCTAGAGGTAAGAAAGGTATAGTGGAGTTAACTAATTACAAAGTTGGAGATACACTAAATTGTGAATATCTTGATGACAATGGTTCAAGTAAAAAAATGAAGATTAAAATTCTTGCGATAACTGATGAAGAACGTTTAGGAATGGGATATCAAAATATGGGCTTGCAATTTATAACTTATGATGAAGTTGCTAAAAATTTAGGTCTAAAATTAAATAAAAGTCTTATATTTATCGATTTAGGAGGAGATGTTCAGACTAAGAAGAAAATAGAATCTTTAGCTGATAAAAATAATTTTAACTTCCATGATGAAAGTGCAGGAGGAGAAGAAGAAAAACAAAATCTAAAAGTTGTCAAAATATTTGTATACGGTTTTATAGTAGTGATATCTCTAGTTAGTGTTACAAATATACTAAATACAGTAAGTACAAGTATAAATCTAAGAAAAAGAGAGCTTGCTATAATACAATCTATAGGAGTTACCCCTAATGGATTTAGAAAAATGATATATTTAGAAAGTTTTATTTATGGTATACTGTCTTTAATATTTGGGATACCAATTGGTATTGGAATGACTCTAGTTATGAATAAACTTATTTCAGGTGTAATTGAGTTTTCCCCTGTCATACCATGGGCAGCAATAGCTATATGTATAGTAAGTGTCTTTATAATAACCTTTATAGCAGCTTATATACCAATGAGTAAATTGAACAAAGAAAATATAATAGATAATATAAGAAGAGAAAGTATCTAAGTATAAAAGTAATTTTTAAATATATAAAATATTATTAAAATCGTTTAATTGGTATAAACTATTATTATACAAATTAAACGATTTTTTATTTATATAAGAAATCTAATAAATAAATTACTAGAGGTATTTAACTATTTAGAAAGAATTGGTATTATATAAGGTAAGGGGTTAGATAAAGTATTTATAAATAAGTATAAATATTTGATTTTATTGGAAAACAAAAGAAAAAGAAGGTGATTACTATTTCTCATATAACTGCGAAGAACATGTATAAAAGTTTAGAGGAAAGAATAAACAAGTTTCCACAAGGTGCTCCACCATCAGATACATTATACAAAATACTAAATGTATTATATACAGAACAAGAAGCAAAATTAGTAGCTCAGCTTCCAATAAAGCCTTTTAGAGTAAAAACAGCAGCTAAAATCTGGAGTGTAAGTGAAAGTGAAGCATATAGAGTATTAGATAAACTTGCAAGTAAGGCTCTGATACTAGATATAGAAGATAATAAAGGGAAAAAATATATAATGCCTCCTCCAATGGCTGGCTTTTTTGAGTTTGCTATGATGAGAACAAGACATGATATAGACCAAAAACTTTTAGCAGAACTTTACTATCAATATATGAATGTAGAGGAAGATTTTATTAAAGACTTATTTTATTCAACAGAAACAAAGCTTGGAAGAGTTTATGTTCAAGAGGAAGTTTTGACTAATGATAATGAAGTTAGTATTTTAGATTACGAAAGAGCTACTCATATAATCGATGAATCGACTCATATAGGTGTAAGTATGTGCTACTGTAGACATAGAATGCAACATGTTGGAAAAGCTTGTGATGCTCCTATGGATATATGTATGACATTTGACAATGTAGCAAATTCTTTAATAAATAATAAGTTTGCAAGACGTGTAGATAAAGTAGAATGTAAAGAGTTACTTCATCAAGCATATGAGCATAACTTAGTTCAATGTGGAGAAAATGTTAGAAAAGGAGTTACATTTATATGTAATTGCTGTGGCTGTTGTTGTGAGGCATTAGTAGCAGCTAAAAGATTTGGAAATCTTCATCCAGTACAGACAACTAGTTTTATACCAAATATAAACCATGAAAGTTGTGTAAAATGTGGAAAGTGTATAACTGCATGTCCTATAGATGCAATAAGCAAGGTCAAGGAAAATGATAAAGAATATATAAAAATTGATGAGGATAGATGTCTAGGTTGTGGAGTTTGTGTTAGAAATTGCCATAAAAATAGTATTATGTTGTTAAAGAGAAATGAAAAGATAATAACTCCAGCAAACTCAGTACATAGAGCAGTTCTAATGGCAATTGAAAAAGGACAATTACAAAATCTAATTTTTGATAATAATGCCTTAGCTAGTCATAGAGCTATGGGAGCTATACTATCAGCCATCTTAAAACTTGAACCAGCTAAAAAGATTTTAGCTAGTAAGCAATTAAAGTCAGTGTATTTAGATAAACTATTGAGTATGAATGATAAATAGATAGAAAAGGGCTATATTTAAGTAATATTACTTAAATATAGCCCTTTTTAACATGTTAAGCTATTTCTTTGATTTGTTTAAATGAATTCTCATTTCCATTTCCACCAATTTGTGTTACAGATTTAAATCTCATAGTTTTAAATAGTTCTTTTTGATTATAATCTAATAAATTTCCTACTAATATTACAGGAGACTTAGTTTTTCCAGCTAAAACTCCAACAGATAATCCATCTATTAAATCATCTTGTTTATTGATTCCGTTTTTTGCAACATATAAGTTGTCTATCTTAGAATCTTTATAAAATTCTTTTATTACTTTTGCATTAGTTTCATTTCTAGTGCTACCTGATATTCTTTGTGGATTTTGAAGTTTACTTTCTATATTTTTAGAAACTGTGTATTCTCCACCAATTACATAAGACTTCTCAATTTTTTTGCTTTTAAACAAGTTGTTTATTTCATCTATATTACTGTTTTCATTAGTAAGTATTATAGGCATATCATTTTGAGCTGATACAGCTCCAATGCTTACTGCATCGGCTAATCCTTTTTCACCATTAACTACTGAAATCTTTGATATGTTACTAATATTATTCAATTCTTTAGCAATGTTCATAGAAGTTTGATATCTATCATTTCCTGAAATTCTAGATACAGAAATATTATTTGATTTTATAGTATCTAATGATTTTTCATTTACAGAAGCTTCTCCACCAACTACGTACACATTTTTTACTTTTAATCTTTTCAATTCAGTCAAAGTTTTTTCATTTATTTGAGAGCTTCCAGTTAATAATATAGGAGCATTTTTCTTATATGCAAGTGGTGTTGCAGCTAAAGCATCTGCAATTGCTGAGTCATTTATTAAGACTGCATTTTCAGCATTTTCCCAACCTGCTTGACTTATTTTAATAGAAGTTTCATATCTATCAGTTCCTGTAAGTGTACTTGCATTTACTTCATCTTGGTACGCAACTTCAAATTTAGCATTTGGACTTCCTGAGAAAACAATTATGCCTCCTTTTGGCAATCTAACTCTATTATTTTTTGTAACTAAAGAATAGTTTACAGGAACTCCTTTATCATCATAAACAGCAAAAGACGAATTTTGAGGAAGATTAACTTCTATTTTTTTATTTGCTATATCGTCACCAATTTTATACCATTTTGCATAACCATTAGATGCTAACTCACATGTAAAAGATTTTTCTGATGGTAAATTAGTTATAGAATCTTCACTAACATATGTCTGTGTGGCAAAAGTTAAATACTCTGTACCATTTTCTTTATGAAGTTTAATATCAGCTAAGTCACGTCCCATCACACCAGGTATTTCTATAAAAGCATTTGAGTTATTTTCATCTGCTATTTTAGTATTAGCTATATAACCAGGAGTTCCATCAGAAAGACCAAGAACTGCTTTTACAGAACCAAACATATAGTGTTGAGAAGTATATTTTTCATCTACTATATAGTAACCTTTATCATTTCTTTTTTTCCATGCTTCTTTGACGCTATCTGATATATCATTATTATCTACTCTTTGAGCTACATAATACAAACTTGCTGTTTGACCTAATCCAGGGACATCATCATAAGAGCTCATATTTAAATATGTAATATTATTTTTTTCTTTTACAAATTTTAAGCAACTATTACCCTTTTCAGATACAAATCTATCTTGACCTATGTATACATACTTATCTTCAGGCCCATTTTCTAGATAAGGAGAAGACACTGTTAAAGTACCATTATCATTAACATCAACTTTTATCATATTTGAAGAAGCGTAAAGACCACTGTTTTCTTTTAAATAACTTGGCATTTTAACTTGTTGTGGTTTACTGAATGTTTTATCAGGTTTTATTTCTTTAATTTTACCTTTTTCTTTTAATGCAGACAGCAACATTTCTTGTCCAATTATTTCATTAAGTTGACTACTTCCACCAGAAGAAACAACTGCAACTGCCATATTTTCATCTGGAAGCACTATAATATTACTGTGGAATAGTAAAGAGTCTCCACCTTTTGTAAGAGCCTTTAAGTTATATTGATTAAATGGATAAGTGTTTACACAATCCCAACCTAAGCCATATCCAAGTATAGAATCTTCTCCCTCAGGCCATAGACCGTTTAAATATTCTTTGTTTTCCATAGCTTTTATTGAAGAAGGTGAAAGAATACCATTTGAATTTTTCATAAATGTTTGTGCAAATGTACATAGATTTTCTGCACTTGAATATAAACCACCAGCACCTATAGTATTAAAATTATCTTGTGGTACAGCATCTTCAAAATAAGGTACATAGGCTTTTGCAAGTCTTGCGCTATCAAAACTATCTTCTGGAGTTTTTGTATTTTGTAAATTAAGAGGACTGCTTATGTACTTGTCAATAAAATTAGTAAATGGCATGCCAGATACTTTTTCCACTAAAATTTCAGCTAAAGTAAATCCATCATTACAATAGACAGAAAAAGCTCCTGGTTTAGCCTTTAATCTTTGTTTCTTTAATTCTTCTAGGAAACTATCGTGACCATAAGAATCATTGTCTCCCAATAAAAGAGCATTTTTTAAAGAACTTCCCATTAATCCTGATGAGTGGTTTAATAACATTCTTGGAGTGATTTCCTTGTATCTCTCATCAGCCATTTTAAACTCAGGTATATAATTTACAACAGGAGTATCTAATTTTACTTTTCCCTCTTCTACTAACTTCATAACAGCAGTAGTAGTAAATATTTTACTGATAGATGCAATATTATACATATTATCCTTAGTTAAATTTTTATTATCTTGTCTACTGTAGACTCCACCATTACCAGAAATCTCAATTTTACCATTATCAATCAAAGCATATTGAGCATTTTCAATTCCATACTTAGATAATAAAGTTTTAATTTTCTCTTTAGCAAGAGCTTTAGTTTTTGGATAAGATTCTGAGTTTTTGCTATAATCATTTAGCTTTATGTCAGAACTTTGATATTTCTCCGAGTTATCTTTTACATTACTATCAGCAAAAGTAATATTTGGAGTAGCAGTAAATAACATACTCAATACTAATGTACTAGATAATAATTTAGAGAGCCTTTGCTTAAACATATTACACTACCTCTTTTCCCTTTTAATAATTTATAATTAGCATAACATTCTTAATTATTTAAATCAACAGATTATTATTAATAAAAATTTTTTAATAAGTATACCTTTTTGTATAGCTGATAAAAATAAAAAAGAATATTTGTTGCTGTATGAAGAATAAAGGGTATAAGTAACATATACAAATAAAATGGAGGAATCTTAGACATATGTACAAGAATATAAATAAGAAACAACTTAAAGAAATGATGAAAAATGAAAATGATATTTTATTACTAGATGTAAGAACTAAAGATGAATTTAGAGAATGTAAAATAGAAGATGCTATAAATATATCTTTACAGGAGCTAATCAATAATATAGATGAAATTTATGAGTATAAAGATAAGAAAGTAGTGGTTTATTGTAAAAGTGGTCATAGAAGTGTTACTGCATGCAATTTATTAGCTGAGGAAGGATTTGAACATCTGTATAATTTAAACTCAGGAATAATTGATTATCTTAATTAAATTATGTAAGTTATATTGAATACTGAATATATCCCTGTTTATTAAGCAGGGATATATTCAGATGTTCATAAGATAACCTAGGAACGAACGAATTTTTTCTGATTTTTCATTATTGGAAATATCTTTACGCAATAATATACCTTGTTGACCATATACACAAAAGTATGTTGTTGTGTCAATATCAGGGACATTAATTTCTCCTCGTGAGTTAGCTAATTCAAGTTGTTTTTTTACTATGGGAATAAGTTTTTCACAAATTTTTAAAGATAATTGGTCATGAATTTTTTTACTCTTTTCTCCATGGCATACTTTATAGTAAAGGTTATCATCAGTTTCTATATCAATAAATGTAGGAACTTCTTCAATAATTTGTTTTAATGTTTTATCTGCATTGTCTATAATAGTAGACATTTTGTCCACTAAAGTCTGTGCATAGTAGTCTATAGCACTGTCAAATAGGTTTTCTTTTGATGGAAAATAACGATAACATAATCCTTGTGCGACATTCATATGTTTTGCAATATCAGTTATAGAAGTTTTCTCATATCCATTTTCATAAAACAATTTTATTGCAGTATCTAAAATTTCTTGTTTACGTTCACTTGGTTCTTTAGTAATACGTGCCATATAGTATCCTCCTTATAATTTCAAGTACATAATAACATAAGGAATTTTTAAAGTCAATGAATGAATATCAGTCATTTAAATTACATAATAAATTTTAATTTTGAAGTTAAAAAAGGTAGTAACTGAGAAGTTACTACCTTCAATATAAATATTAAGTACTATTTCTAAAAAATATATTTAAATACAGAATTGATTTTTTAATGACCAGTTAAATTACTATCACCAAATTTATCATTGAATGGTTTTATAATTCTGTTTATAGGTCCTTTTAGAAGTACATTTAAACAAATAGATAGAATCATAAATAACAACAGAACTAATATATCTTTAGTTAAATTTGGAGCATATATACCACCTACTGCTTCTCTTGTAGCGCCTATTGCATAGGTAAATGGCATTATAGGGTTTATTCTTTGGAAAAATGTAGGTGTAACCTGTATAGGGAATGTACCACCAGAAGAACCAATCTGAACTACTAATAGTACTATTGCAATTGCTTTTCCTACATTTCCAAATACAGAAACTAAAGAATAAACAATAAAGTTAAATACCATACTAGTAAACATAAGCAGAAGTATCAATAAAATTGGATGTTTTGCTGTTACTCCTAATAATAGTATATCTCCAGTTCCGATTATGAAGCCTTGAATAAGAGCTATACTTAGAAAAGTAAGACCTCTTCCAAAATAAATTTCATATGGCTTATAGTTTCCATGTACAGATGTAGATAATAATGCAGAAAGAAGCAATATACCTACCCATGTAGAAAGAACACTATAAAATGGTGTCATTGCAGAGCCATAATTTTCAATTGGATATAATTTTTCTGTTTTCACTTCAACAGGTTCCTTTAAGAAGTTAGACTTGGTTAATATATCACTTTCAAGTAAGCTGACTAATTTTTTCATATCTTCACCATTACTAATCTTACTTAAATTATTAATCAAGTCATCTAGCATTCCTTTTGCTAGAGGAAGCTTTTCTCTTATTAATGATATACTTTCCTGTGCATTTCCTGATAGACTTAGAGAAGTAGTCAGTATTTCTTCAACCTTTGGAAGTTTTGCTTCTGCCTTGTCTAGTACAGTGATTATATCATTTGCTACTTTTATACTGTTTGAAAATATGCTATTTATAGGTTTTGATATTTTTGAATCAAAATTATTTAAAATATTTAAATTAATCCTTCCGATACCATTTGATAAACTTAAAACGTTATTTAATGCACTTATAGATGGTTGTTGCCCAGATATAACCTTGTTTTTAATGTCATTCAATGTTGATATAGAAGAATCTATTTTATTGTTAGAGTCTTCTAAGTTATCTATTACATCATCCAATCGATGGTTTGATGTAAGCTGATTTAATTTAGTTAAAAAGTCTTCTAATGTATCATTTAAAGATTGTAAATTAGAAAGCTTTTCTGATAAATTATCTATCAACTTAGGTACATCTTCGCTTCCATTATTTACGGCATCAATTAAATTTAGTGTAAGAGAAGAAGCAGAAGATGAAAGGTCAACCATTAAATTTAAATCAGATTTTATAAGAGGAGAAAGTTCATCTAAATTATCATTTGTATCCTCTAAGAATTTCTTTAAATCATTTGATAACAGTTTTGTATCATTTAAAGTCTTTTTAATTGTAGGTAAATCTGATTTAATATCTTTAACTGTATCAGACAACTTTGAAGTAGCATCAGAGGCTAAATCGACAGTCTTATTTATATGGTCGAATCTCTTTTGAAGGTCGATAAGAGAACTTTCAACCTTTGTTAATTTTGGAAGACTGTGTTCAATTCCTGCACCAACTCCATTTGATATACCAAGAACAATTTCACTTACTGTTTTCACTATAGTCTGATTAACTTGCAACTGTATTGTAGAAGCACCTTTATCAGTAATTTTTGGTGCAACTGCATTTATTTTTTCATTTACTGTATAAATAATTTCACCTTTTTTAACATCATCTGTAATTAATGATGTTAAATCTTTTGTAAAATTCTTTGGAATTTTAAGTGATGCATAATAAGTACCTTTTTTAACACCTTCAAGAGCGGTTTTTTCATCTACAAATTGCCAACCTAAACTTTTATTATCCTTAAGTTGTTCAATTAATTGGTCTCCTACATTAATCTTCTGACCTGCTATTTCATTTCCTTTATCTTCATTTGTTACTGCTACAAGCATATTAGCGGTACTTCCATAAGGGTCCCAAGATGCCTTTATATTAAACCAGGCATACAAAGAAGGTAAAAAAGCAAGTCCGACAACTATTACAAGTACTGCATAATTTCCACGTATATCTTTTAGGTCATTTTTAAAAATTTCTAATATATTTTTTAAACCATTTGAAGGTTTTAAATTCTTGATATTATTCCAGTTTAAAACTTCTTTTAAACTATTAGTTTTTTTCAAATGTCTCACCTCCTAAAATATTTTGATAGAGAAAAAGTTAGATTTATAATCAATTTTAAATTATATTACTTTTTAGACAAATAGTAAAGTTAAAGTTTTGTCTTAATTTTAATACATATATATTATATATAATAGTATGCTATAAATATATATAAATATAGGAAATAAAAACAAATAATTTATAAAGTGTATAGTATAAAATTTAATAATAAAACAAATATTTATAATTGATACAATCAATTAAATTAGCCATTATGATATACTTTTGATAATGAGAAAATTCTATGAAGGGATGATTAAATGAGGTATTTTAAAAAATACATAAAAAAATATATAGTGTTATTTTTTACAGCAGTATTTTTTTTGACACTGGAAGCTTTTTGTGATTTAGCTCAACCAACTATAATGGCAAAAATAATCGATATAGGAGTTTCAAATAAGAGTTTAGATTACATATTATCAACAGGAGCTTTAATGATAGGTATAACCTTTTTAGGTGCAATATTTTCAATAATAAGAAGTATAATCTCAGCAAGAGTTTCTCAATGTTTTTCTTATGATTTGAGACAAGATGTGTTTGAAAAGATAAATACATACTCATTAAAACAAATAGATAAATTTGGTAGAGCTTCACTAATAACAAGAATTACTAATGATATTAATCAAATACAACAATTCGTACATGGAATGATGAGAGTTTTTATAAAATCACCAATCATGTGTATAGGAAGTTTAATTATAGCTATAAAATTAAATTTAAAGATGTCAATAATTATCTTAGTTGCAGTTTTAATCATATTTATTATAATATTACTCAATATGAAGATTGGCTATAGATTATTTAAGAATGTGCAAGAAAGTACAGATAAGATAAATTCAAAATTAAGGCAGTTTTTAAGTGGCATAAAAGTAGTTAAGCTATTTTGCAGATATGATTATGAGAGCAAACGTTTTGAAGAGTTAAATGAGGCGCTTTTCCAAAACAGTAGAAAAGCTACAACAATGATGTCATTTTTTAGACCTACAATTACAATAATTATTAATGTTTCCATAATAATAATCTTATTAATTGGAAGATATTTAGTTTATTCAGGGGAAATTAAAATTGGAATTATAGTTGCTTATGTAAATTATATGACTAGGATATTAACATCACTTATAATGATTTCACATGTTTTTAATGTTTTTGTTAGAGCAAAAGCTTCATATGAAAGAGTAAGTGAAGTTTTGCTTGATGAGAATGAAGAAATAATTGAGAAAAATGTAAATTTAGATATTGAAGAAAAGAAATTTAAACTTACAAGTGGTGATATAGTTTTTGAAAATGTGTATTTTTCATATAATAAAAATACGGATGAACAAATATTGAAAAATGTATCTTTTAAAATAGAAGAAGGTCAAAACATTGGTGTAATTGGTCAGACTGGTTCAGGAAAGACTTCTTTAATAAATTTAATTCAAAAATTATATATAGTTGATAAAGGAGATATTAAGATTGGAGGAAATAGTATATACAGTATTTCTGAAGAAAGTTTAAGAGAGGGAATAGGTGTAGTATTTCAAAATAGTAGTGTGTTTGGGAAAAGTATACTAGAAAATATAATTATGGGAAATAAGGATATAAGTAGAGAAGATGTTATAAATTCGTGCGAGATAGCAAATGCAAATCAATTTATAACAAAACTTGAAAATTCTTATGATGAAGTTTTATTTCAAAGGGGTAAAAACCTATCAGGAGGACAAAGACAAAGAATTACGATAGCTAGAGCTATAGCTAAAAAGCCACAAATATTAATCCTTGATGATTGTTTTAGTGCAATGGATATTAATACAGAGACAACTATTAGAAAGAATATAAAAGATTATATAAAAGATTTAAGAGACAAAGAAAATAAGAAATGTACTATAATAACTATTTCACAAAAGATTAGCTCTATAATTGACTGTGATAAAATTTTAGTCTTAGATGAGGGAGAGGTGGTTGGATTTGCTACACATGAAGATTTACTGGTTAGTTCTCCAATTTATAAAAAAATTTTTGAGTTGCAGAACTTAGCAAATGAAGATGTAAATTAAGGAGGAAGTATATTGAATTTAAGTACTGGAAATCAAAAGGTCAGTAGATTAAAGAAAAAAGAGAAGCCTAAAGATTTTAAAAAAACATTTAAAAGAGTTTTTATATACTTTAAAAAAGACAAAAAGATTACTAGATTCATTTTTTTGCTAGTAATAATCGACTCTATTATATCAACTATAATACCATATACTCTTGGAAAAGTAGTTGACATAATAAATATTGATACGTATTCGAAGTCCATTTTCTTAAAAGGCATAATTATATTACTCTCATTTTATATAATTGAATTTTCAGTTAAACTGTCTAAGGGGATATGTACAGCTAGACTATCTCAAAGTATAGTTAAAGAGATGAGAAGTAATTTGTTTTTGAAATTTAAAAATCTACCAATAACCTTCTTTGATAAAAGTTCTACTGGAGATATTATGAGCAGGGTAACAAATGATGTTGATAATATTAGCACAGGAATCTCAAATTCATTAGTACAATTAATTACAGGAATTTTAAATATATTGATGACTTTCATTATGATGTTTATATTAAGTCCAATTTTAACATTTTGTAGTATTATATTAATACCAATAGTAATGTTTCTAAGTAACTTTATAGCAAAGAGGACTAGAGTTCTTTTTAAACAACAACAAGTGGAGTTAGGGAAGTTAAATTCTCATATTGAAGAAATGGTATCTAATATAAATGTAGTAAAATCTTTTAACTATGAAAGAAAGTCTATAAATGATTTTAAGGAAGTTAATGATAGACTACTGAATATTTCACTCAAATCGCAAATCTATACATCTCTTTTAATGCCTATTATGAATGTAATTAGCAATATAGGGTTTGCAACTATATGTATTATAGGTGGAGTCTTGGCGTCTAAAGATATTATAACTATAGGAGTTATAGCTAGTTTTTTAAGCTATGTAAGACAATTTACAAGACCATTGAATGAATTGGCAAATCTATTTAATACATTACTTTCAGCAATAGCAGGATGTGAAAGAGTTTTTGAGATTATAGATGAGAAAGAGGAAAAAGAAGTAAAGGATGTATTTAAAGACAAGTTTAATGATAACAAGAATGATAATCTAAATTCTTCTTTTTCAAATGGAGAGATAGAGTTTAAAGATGTAAGTTTTTCTTATAATTCAAAAAAGAAGATTTTAGATAATATAAACTTAAGGATAAAGGCAGGCACATCAAATGCCATTATAGGAGAGACTGGTAGTGGGAAAACAACAATTATAAATCTAATTACAAATTTTTATCAAGTAGATAAAGGAAGCATATTTTTAGATGGTGAAGATATATATTCTATTGATAGAAATTATTTAAGAACTTGTTTTGGAGTAGTTCCACAAGAAAGTTATATATTTAATGATACAGTTATGGAAAATATAAGATATGGGAATCTAATGGCTACTGATGAAGATGTTATATATGCTAGTAAAATAGCAAATTCACATAAATTTATAACGAAAATGCATAGAGGATATAATACTGTATTATCAGATAGGGGGGAGGATTTAAGCGAAGGTCAAAAACAGTTAATAAGTATTGCTAGAGCAATATTAAAAAATGCACCTATACTTATTTTGGATGAAGCTACAAGCAATATAGATATAGCAACAGAGGCCAAGATTCAAGATGCAATAAATAATTTAACTTTTGGAAAGACCAGTATAATCATAGCACATAGATTAAGTACTATATCAAATTGTGACAATATAATAGTTTTAGAAAATGGCAGAATTTTAGAATCTGGAAATCATAAAGAATTAATAAAACTAAAAGGACATTATTATAGAAACATACTGTTAACACAAGGAAAGTAAGTGTTTAGAAAAAACTTTAAAAAAATTGTTTAAAGGTATATGCCTCGGGTATATATAAACTAACTTGATAAATAAAAAATTTAATTTGATATATAAAATTTAGGAGGAAAGTAATTATGAAAAAATTTGTTTGTACAGTATGTGGATATATACATGAAGGGGATGCTGCACCAGCACAATGTCCAGTATGTAAAGTTGGAGCTGATAAATTTGAAGAAATGAAAGGCGAAAAAAATTGGGCTGATGAGCATAGAATAGGTGTAGCTCAAGGTGTAGACGAAGAAATAATCGAAGGATTAAGAGCTAACTTTGTTGGTGAATGTACAGAAGTAGGAATGTATTTAGCAATGAGTAGACAGGCTGATAGAGAAGGTTATCCAGAAGTAGGAGAAGCTTATAAGAGAATAGCTTTTGAAGAAGCTGAGCATGCTGCTAAATTTGCAGAACTTCTTGGAGAAGTTGTAGTTGCAGATACAAAAGAAAACTTAAGAGTTAGAGTTGACGCTGAGTATGGAGCAACTGATGGAAAACTAAAATTAGCTAAAAAAGCTAAAGAATTAGGATTAGATGCTATACATGATACAGTACATGAAATGTGTAAAGATGAAGCTAGACATGGTAAAGCATTCTTAGGATTATTAAATAGATATTTTGGAAAATAAATTTAATATAAGTTAAGTAGATTTTTAGGAGTATATCATTTATGATTTTTAAAATTATAAGGATATACTCCTTTTTAATAGTTGTATTTTATAGCTATAATCTTGTAAATATTTAAATGAGTATAAATATAGTTTTAATGAAATCAATTTTTTAGTTTTATTATCTCTAATTTATATAATGATGAAATTAATTTGATGTAAATATATTCGAAAAACTAACTGGCTGGGGGTCATGCCTACTGCATATCTTGTGTAATATTTGTTACAGGAGTGTTGATTTTTACTACTTAGTCACTTTTACTTTGCAGAAAGTTTCTTGTAATAAACGGATTATTTTATAAGTCAGATTTTAGAGATAGTAAATTGACATACTTAAAAGAATACATTAAACTAAATGTAAAAAATATCGACAGGTGGTGGACAATCTGATTAAGTATATACATAAAAGTAATATAGCTATTGTTATACTACATGAAATTTATGGAGCTAATAATTTTATAAAAGATGTTTGTCAAAAGTATTATAAAGATGGATATGATGTGTTTTGTCCAGAGCTTTTGGGAGATAGGAAAGTTTTTTCTTATTCAGAATCTCAAGAGGCGTATGGTTTTTTTATAGACAATGTTGGATTTGATATTTATAAACAAGTAGAAAAACTTATAAATGACTTAAAATCAGAATATAAATATGTACTTGTTATAGGATATAGTGTTGGTGCGACTATTGCATGGAGATGTAGTGAAGACTCTCTTTGCGATGGTATAGTTTGTTGTTATGGTTCTCGAATTAGAGATTATATGGAGGTAACTCCGAAATGTCCTACCTTGTTAGTGTTTGCAAAACATGATTCATTTGATGTTGATTCTATTTTTTGCCAACTTTCTAGAAAACAAAATGTTCAAATCGAGATTTTAGATGCAAATCATGGTTTTATTGATACATACTCAAAAAATTATTCTGATGTTCAAGCACAAGTGTTTAGTACTAAAGAAAAAAGTTTCTTAGATAAATATTTAGTATAGCATATTATAAAATATATAAAAGATTTAATTAATCTTAAAAGTTTTATGGCACTATTGATATTTGAAAATATTAGTAGTGCCATTAGATTTTAGTGTTATTATATTTTTGAGATATAGTTAATTGACATTATAGTGTTAATTATGTCTTTATGATTTTTAATGAGTTTATAATACTATTTATTTAAATAAACAATAAGAAAATTCTTTGTACTTGAATAAGAATATTATATGAGAATATTGCAATTTGATATATTTACCATTACAATAAAAGTAGTTACAACTGAAATTCTAAATAAGTTAAAGTAAGTTGGCAAATTGGAGGTTTTTAAATATGAAAGCATTTAAAAAGCACTTCTTAGTACTTTCTTTGATATTTTTGCTTATTGTATCGTGTCTTAATAGTGTTCAATGTTTTGCCGATGAGTCTGAAAATTCAAAAAAAATACGAGTTGGATATTGTGATAACTATGGAATTATATCTTCATCCGAAGAACATTCTTATACAGGATATGGTTATGATTATTTAAAAGAAATTTCAAAGTATACAGGATGGAAATATGAATTTGTAAAAGGGTCTTGGGAAGAATGTTTAGATAGATTAGAAAACGGTGAGATAGATTTACTTGGACCTTTACAGAGTAATGATGAAAGAGGTAAAATATTTAATTTTCCTAAAATAAGTTCAGGATATGAATATAGTGCACTATATACAAATGAAAGTAACTACAATATGTTTTATGAAGATATAAGTTCATTTAACAATATGAGAGTGGCTGTGCTCAAAGGTAATTTTCATAATATTGCATTTGAGAAGTATAGAAAAGAAAATAAATTTTCAGTAAAATATATATATTGTAATTCTATCGATGAGTTAATTGAGTCTGTTAATAAAAATAAAGCAGATGCTTTTGTTTGTGGAAGCATTGTAAATGCAAAAGGAATGAAGATAGTTAGTAAGTTTTCAATGGAACCTTTTTATTTAGCTACTACAAAAGAGAAAACTGATTTAGTAAAAGAATTAGATTATGCTTTAAAAGAATTAAAAATGAATGATATGTACTATGATATGGAATTATATAAAAAATATTTTAAAAGAGATGTTACTAATTCTATAGCATTTACTCGTCAAGAAATTAATTTTATTAAAGCCAATCCAAAGCTTACTATGGTATACGATTCTGAGTGGTCTCCTGTTGAATATTATGATGTAGAAAGTAATTCATTTAAAGGTATAAGTTCTGACTTAATGTCAATTATATCAAAAAAATGTGGAATAGAATTTGACTATATTGAAACAAAAAATTATAATGAGAGTCTTAATTACATAAAAAATGGAAAGGCAGATATGCTTTGTGGCTCAATTAATGAAGATGATAAAGAAAAACGATTTGGTATGAAACTGACAAATCCATACATAAATATACCTATAGTTATGGTTGGAAAACTAGGAACTAATCTCAATAATGATTTAAATATTGCTTTAACAAGTAGTTATAAGTCTATTGATTCTTACATAGAAAAAAGCTTTGAAAATGCCAAAACAACATCCTATAAGTCTATAGAAGATTGTTTAGATGCCATAGATGAAGGAAAAGCAAGCCTAATGGTACTTAGTTCTTATCAGTTTGATGAACTCTTAAAGGAAGGAAAATGTAATAATCTATCGATTATATCTGTTTTAGATACTAATTATGGAATGTGTATAGGAGTATCAAATAAAATTAGCCCAATATTGATATCAATTTTAAATAAATCAATAGGCAAAATTACTGATGAACAGTTAAATGACAGTATATATTCTAACACCATTAATAAGCCTTATAAGGTACCATTTGGTATCATTTTTAAAGAGTATTCATTACAAATTATTATGTGTATTTGTATTATGTTTTTAATTGCCATCAAATATATAATTTACAATAAGAAAAAGAAAGAGGACTCTCTAAAGAAAATTGCATATACAGATTCATTAACAGGAGCAGCGAGTATAGAGAAGTTTAAAATAAATGCAGAGAAATTATTTGCTAAAAACAATCCAGAATCATATGTGTTATTTTATATGGATGTTGATAAATTCAAGTACATAAATGATATGTTTGGATATGATGTGGGAAACAATACTTTAATACATATATCAAATACTATTGCAAGTGAATTGCATGAGGATGAAATTTTTGCAAGAGTTTCTGCTGACCATTTTGTTCTTCTTATTAGATATAAGACAGATGAAGATATTAAAGCAAGGCTAAATAGTATTTATAACAAAGTTCAGATATTTAGTAATCATAAGATAAATTACTATAAGTTGATTTTAGATTGTGGTATATACAAAATAAATAAAGATGATAGAGATATAAACACTATTATGGATAGAGCAAATACTGCAAGAAAGACTATAAAAGGTGGTCATAAAAATTCATTTGCTTTTTATAATGATGAAATGCATAAGAAAATACTAAAAGAAAAAGAAATTGAAAATACAATGATAGATGCTCTTAACAACGGAGAATTTATTGTATATTTTCAGCCTAAATATAGTCTTTTAGATTACCAGATTATAGGGGCTGAAGCACTTGTCCGTTGGGATAATCCAAAGAAAGGACTAATCCCACCAATAGAATTTATTCCTGTATTTGAGAGAAATGGCTTTATTGTAAATATTGATTTCTATGTATTTGAGGAAGTATGTAAAAAGATTAGAGAATGGATGGATGAAGGTCAAAAAGTTGTACCTATATCTGTTAACTTGTCTCGAATGCATTTTGTAAATAGTAATTTTGTTGAGAAGTTTAGACTAATTGTAGATAAATACAGAATACCAACAAATTTTATAGAATTAGAGCTAACAGAAACAGCAGTATTAGATAATATAGACGGTTTAATTGACACAATGAATCATCTAAAAGAAAATGGGTTTGTGATTTCTATGGATGATTTTGGAACAGGATATTCTTCGCTTAATCTTCTAAAGGAACTACCTGTTGACATATTAAAATTAGATAGGGCATTTTTTACAGAAAAAGATGAGAGTAACAATGAAAAAATTGTTATATCTAATGTCATTAGAATGGCAAAGGAATTAAAAATGAAGGTAATCTCAGAAGGAGTAGAAACCATTTCACAATTAGATTTTTTAAAGCAAATTGGATGTGATATGGTACAGGGATACTTATTTTCTAAACCAATGCCTGTAAAAGATTTTGAGAAAATAGTTTTTAAAAAAGAAGAAAAAAATGTATAAATAATGTGAAAACATCTACACAATAAAGATGCTTTAAGATAGTTAAACATACTATCTTAAAGCATCTTTATTTTTGTATGAGTTTTTATCAAAATTATTAATAGACTGAATCAAATGAGAAAAAAAATCAAAAGAATACAATAATCACTTGCAAAGTTCATACTATTATGATAGACTTAAATCAAAATTAAGAATTGTAAAAAGAAGGAAAAAAATAGGTGATTATTTTAACTGACTAAAATTTAAGATAAAATATTGTAATTTATATATGAGATAACGATTGCTTATAAATTTAGATTAGTTTAAGAGGAGGAATATTATATGATGCCATTGATACTATCAAATACAGGAGAAGAAGTAGTTATAAAGAAGATTTCAGGAAGTGACAAGACAAGAACTTTTTTAAATAGTATAGGTTTTGTAGTAGGTACAAATGTTAAAATAATTTCTAAGATAGATGGGAATTTAATAATAGATGTAAAAGATACTAGAGTTGCATTAGACAAAAAGATGGCAAGTAGAATAATAATATAGGGAGGTAATGATATGAACAGACTAAAGGATATTAAGTGTGGGGAGACTGTAAAAGTCAAGAAGTTAGAAGGGGAAGGAGCCACACGAAGACGTATAATGGATATGGGAATTACGAGAGGTGTTGATGTATTTGTAAGAAAAGTAGCTCCTCTTGGAGACCCAATTGAAATAACAGTCAGAGATTATGAACTATCAATTCGTAAGTCAGATGCAGAAAAAATTATCGTGGAATAATAAAATTAATTAATTAGAATGGATTTAGTGCAATTACATAATGAGAATGATTTTCTGTATCATGAATAGTTATGTACTTAAATAATAATGGAGGGAATGGAAATGTCAATAAAAATAGGTCTCATAGGAAATCCTAACTGTGGTAAGACAACAATGTTCAATGGGCTTACAGGTTCATCGCAGTATGTTGGGAACTGGCCAGGAGTAACAGTTGAAAAAAAAGGTGGAAAGTTAAAAGGAAATAAAGATGTGGAGATAGTAGATTTACCAGGTATTTATTCTTTATCACCATATACATTAGAAGAAGTGGTTACACGTAATTTTATGTTAGATGATAAACCAGATGCAGTAATAAATATAGTAGATGCATCAAATATAGAGAGAAATTTATATCTTACAACTCAAGTTTTAGAATTAGGTATACCTACTGTTATAGCTCTTAACATGATGGATATTGTTAATAAGAATGGCGATAAGATAAATATTAAAAAGTTGTCTGAGGTTATAGGTTGCCCAGTTGTAGAAGTGACAGCAGTTAAAGGTCAAGGAATCATGGAAGCTGCTGAAAAGGCAATTGAACTTGCAAGTAACAATAATAAATTAAATTTTAAATTACCTTTTGTTGATGAAAGTAAGGTAGCAATAGAAAAAATTGAAAAGATAATAGAAGAAAAAACTCCATACATAGATATGGAAACACGTTGGTTAGCTATAAAGTTATTTGAAAGAGATGAAAATGTTATACAAAAACTTCATATTTCTAAAACAATATTGAATAACATAGAAGAAATAACTAGAGATTGTGAAAATGAATTGGATGATGATAGTGAAAGTATAGTAACAGCAAATCGTTATGAATTTATTAGTTCAATAATTTCAAGTATAATAAAGAAGAATAGAAAAGGTAAGGAAACTGTATCAGACAAGATAGATAAGATTGTAACAAACCGAATATTAGCATTACCTATTTTTGCACTTATAATGTGGGGAGTTTATTATATAGCAGTAAGTTCATTGGGCGCTATAGCAACTGACTGGACTAATGATGTACTGTTTGGAGAAATTATTCAAGGAAATGTAAGTAATTTTATGGCTTCTTTAAATGTAGCTGATTGGTTACAAGGACTTGTAGTTGATGGTCTAATTGGTGGAGTTGGAGCTGTATTAGGATTTGTCCCACAAATTATGCTTCTATTCTTATTATTATCAATATTAGAAGATTGTGGATATATGTCACGTGTAGCTTTTATAATGGATAGAATTTTCCGTAAGTTTGGTCTTTCAGGAAAATCATTTATACCAATGCTTATAAGTTCAGGTTGTGGAGTTCCAGGAGTTATGTCAACTCGTACTATAGAGAATGATAGAGATAGAAAAATGACTATTATGTTAACTACATTCATTCCATGTGGAGCTAAAATACCAATAATAGCATTATTTGCAGGAGCATTATTTGGAGGTGCTTCATGGGTAGCGCCATCAATGTATTTCTTAGGTATAGTAATGATAATCATTTGTGGAATTATATTAAAGAGAACTAGTTTATTTGCAGGAGAACCATCTCCATTTGTTATGGAATTACCTCAATATCATGTTCCAAGTGCAAAAGGTGTTTTAATACATATGTGGGATAGAGGAAAAGCCTTCATAATCAAAGCAGGTACGATTATATTTGTAGCTTGTGGAGCAATCTGGTTCTTACAATCATTTAACTGGTCATTACAAATGGTAGATGCTGGAGATAGTATATTAGCTAGTTTAGGAAATATAGTTGCACCAATATTTGCACCTCTTGGATTTGGAAACTGGCAATCATCAGTAGCAACAGTTACAGGTCTAGTAGCCAAGGAAAATGTAGTTGGGACATTTGGAGTTTTATTTGGTATATCAGATGCGACAGAGCAAGACCCAGCACTTCTTGGTTCAGTTGCAAGTATGTTTACAGTAGCTAGTGCATTTGCATTTATGTCATTCAACATGCTTTGTGCACCTTGCTTTGCAGCTATTGGAGCTATAAAAAGAGAAATGGGTTCATGGAAATGGACATGGATTACATTAGGATTCCAAACTTTAACAGCATATATAGTTGCTCTTCTTATCAATCAAGTTGGAAGTTTAGTTTTAGGAACTGGAGGAAGTATTGCTGGGGCAATAATATCTATAGTTATAGCAGTAGCTGTAGTATTGATAGTTTTAACTTATTCAAATAGAAATATGAAAAAAGAAAAAATCGGTAAATTAAGTTATATGAAAAATTAATTCATATAAATAAGGAGTGGTGAATATGGCTACATTTATTATAGCAGCTATTGTAGTAGTATTGATGGCGTTAGCCATAATGCATATGGTTAAAAATTCAAAAAAGAATGGTAGCAGTTGCGGATGTGGTTGTTCTGGTTGCTCAAGTAGTAAGAGCTGTAATACTAATAAGAGATAGATAAAATAAGAATCTGATAAAAAGTTAAATTACTTTATTATCAGGTTCTTATTTTTTATACAAATAATAAATTTCATGTTTGAAGTAGGTTAGACTATGTTGTAATTTTAATGTATAATTATAGACAAATATATGATTAGGAGGGATTATTGCTAAATAAAGCAATATAAATGTATATTATGTTTAAATTTGATGTGACAAATGAGCTTATGTGTATAGCAAGGGGAAGTGGCAAATTTTTTGCAAAAAAAGGTGCTATGGTAGCCTTTAAAGGAAATTTTAATTTTGAAAAATTATTACTTGGTCCTAATAATGGTGGTGGTTTAGGAAGAGCACTGTTAGGGCATGTTCAAAGGTCATTAACAGGAGAACAAATGCCAATAATGGTTGTTGAAGGTGAAGGTGAAATTTACCTGGCTCAAAATGCTTATCATGTAGATGTAATATCGATTGACCCAGGTGATTCAATTTATGTTGAGAGCGAAAATTTATTGGCATTTTCTGAACAATTGCATTATAGTGTAAAATTAATTGGTTCAGGGGTACTATCTCAAAAAGGGCTTTTTACTACACATTTAGTAAATAAAACAGGCCAAAATCAAGATGTTGCCATAATAACAGATGGAAATCCTCTAATACTTGAAGGGCCTTGTTGTGTAGACCCAGATGCATTAGTAGCCTGGACTGGAAGGGAACCATATCCAAAAGTAGCAAAATTATCATGGAAGACTTTTATTGGTCAGACTTCTGGGGAATCTTATCATATGGAATTTGTTGAACCTGGACAAATAGTCATCATACAACCATCTGAAAGATTGTCTGGCTTAAAAACAGATTCTACGCCTTCTGATAGAATGAATTCAGGTGGGTTGAGAATTGGTATAGATTAAATTTTATAATGTAGTTTAATCACTCTTTAGGATTTTAAAAAATAAAAAATGTAGCAGGGATAGATATATTAAAAGGAGTCTTATATGATTGAGAAAATTCATAAAAAATTCAAAGGATATTATATTTTTTTAATAATTTTAATTTTATGGAAAATTGTATGTGTTCTAGGAATATGGAGTAGCTATATCTTGCCTCCTCCTGAAAGGGTTCTAGATACTTTCATAAAAATGATATACGATGGTTCTATTTTCTTAAATGCCTATGCTAGTATAAAAAGAATATTGATAGGTTTTTTTATAAGTTCACTGATAGCAATACCACTTGGAGTTATATTTGGAGTAAATAAAAAAATGTATGAATATTTCAAACCACTCTTTGAATTTATGCGAAGTACACCTCCACTAGCTTTAGTTCCAATGCTGATTTTATGGTTTGGAATAGGTGAAGAATCCAAAATTATAATTATCATTTTGGCATCTTTTTTCCCTATATTTTTAAATACATTGAAAGGCATAAAGAATTGCGATAATAAATTAATAGAAGTAGGTAAATCTTTTAACTTATCTAAAAAGAGAATTTTTTATAAAATAATAATTCCTAATTCTATGTTAGATATTGTTGTTGGACTTAGTTTAGGTCTTGGATATAGTTTTAGAGCTATAATTGGAGCAGAACTTATTGCAGCTTCTTCAGGTCTAGGATATTTAATTTCTGATGGAAAAGACATGTCACGAACTGATGTTGTATTGGTAGGAATTTTTGTTATTGGATTTTTAGGTATACTTTCAGATTATCTATTTTCAAAAGCAATAACAAAGTTTAGTAAAGGGAAGCAGGTTGATTTAAATGGTTAGAAATGGATTTTTGTTAGAGAATATACATAAAAAATATTTAGTTGATAATAAGGAACACTTGGTTCTTGATGATGTATCTTTAAATATATCTAGCGAAGAAATCACTGTTATACTAGGGGAGAGTGGATGTGGTAAGACAACATTACTTAGAATTTTAGCAGGTCTTGAAAACGCTACTAGTGGAAATGTATATTTTTACAATAATGATAAACAATGTATTCCAAAAGTAGGTGTAGTATTTCAAGAAAGCAGACTAATGCCATGGTTGAATGTGAGTGAAAATATACTTTTACATACTGAAAAAAAGAATAAAAATAAGGTTGATTTGGATAAGTATTTAAAAATGATGAAACTTGAAAAGTTTAAAAATTCATATCCAAATGAATTATCTGGGGGGATGGCTCACAGAGTAAGTATAGCAAGAGCACTTTCCTTCAATCCAGATATTTTACTGATGGATGAGCCATTTGCGGCACTAGATTACTTTACAAGAAGAAAAATGCAAAAAGAAGTTGTAAATATCCATAAAAATACTAAAAAAGGTGTAGTATTTGTGACTCACAATATAGAAGAAGCTATGGAAATAGCAAAGAAAATAATTGTTTTTAGTAAAAATAAAGGGATTAAACAGTTTAGTGTCGAAGATGAATATAATAGAGATTTAACAAAAAGCTATTATATAAGCTTAAAAAAAGAAATATTAAGGGAATTGGGGGAGTTTTAATTGATTAAGAGAAACAAAAAGATTTTAGCAGTAATGACATCTTTAGTAATGGTGTTGGTTGGTACTGTAGGTTGCTCAACAAAAAATGACGAGAAAGATGCACCTGCAAAAAAAGAGGCTAGTTTACCTAAGGAAATAAATCTGACTTATGTGAAATCACCACTTAATGTTCCTAGTATACTTGAAAAAAAGGATGATTTATTTGGAAAGGAATTTGAAAAAGACAATATAAAAGTTAATTTTCATGAATTGACAACAGGACCAGAGCAAACTCAAGCACTAGCTGCAGGAGAGATAGACTTTTTACATGCATTAGGAGGAACATCTGCAATAATAGCTGCTTCAAATGGTGTTGGTCTTAAAGTTACAAATATTTACAGTAGATCACCAAAAGGATATATGCTTATAACTAATAATGAAAATATTAAATCTATAAAAGATTTAAAAGGCAAAAAGATAGTAGGACCAAAGGGTACTATACTTCATCAATTGTTAATTGCAGCACTTGCTAAGGAAGGTTACACTATAGATGATGTTGAATATGTAAATATGGATATTCCTAGTGCTGCTTCTGCATTAGAAAGCAAAAGTGCTGATGTAGCAATGCTTGCAGGTCCAACGGCATTAAAAACAATAAACTCAGGTGCTAAGATGATTGTAAATGGAGAAGGCTTAGTTAGTGGAATAATAGTTACTGCAGTAAGTGATGATTTTGCTGAAAAATATCCTGAGTTAGTAAAAAGATTTATGAAAGTTCATGAAGAGACTTTAAAATATATGGATGAAAACAAGGATAAAGTAATGGATGTTGTATCTAAAGAAGTGGGGCTATCTTTAGATGAAACTAAAGAAATGTATTCTTGGTATGATTTTAGTTCTAAAATAACAGATAAAGATATAAAAGAGTTAGAAGACACACAAGAATTCTTAATGTCTAATGGAATGCAAGAGAAGAAAATAGATATTAAAGACATGTTGTACAATCAAAACTAGAATGTTAAATTAGAAAATACACCCTTTTTATTATGGAAACAGTATAGTAAAAGGGTGTATTTTTTATTACTATATAAAAATACAACTAAAAGCAACTTACTATTTTATCTACACTTATGTAGTCTAGTAACTTTCTCATTTTTTTACGATGAAGTAAAAACTTAGAATATGTGTCTTCTGATTGTTTTGTATCTCCGTAAACCTTCCAATATTTAATCATAGAAACTTCATAATTACTATATCCCATAAATCCAATCACATCTTTGAGAGGATATCCTAAAAAAATTCCTATTTCATCAGGAAAAGTATCACCCTTAAGCTTATCTACTAAATGTTCTAAATAAGCATTAACATTTGTATTTTGTTTGTATCCCAGAAATTTTAAAAAATTTACTGTTTTTTTACATTTTAGCCTTTCTGATAAAGCTTTTTTGTTTACAAATAAGATTTTTAATCCCTTTTTCTTTTTATCAATAACTATAAAATCTATCTTTTTACATTTATATAGATATTTGTAAATATCACTAATTTTTTCCTCTCTATTTACATCAGTAAATGAGATATTTATTATTTCAGCAGGTTTAGAACCTAAAAAGACAGGACCTAAAACTTCTAAAAGCCATTTTATATAAGATGATTCAATTTTATTTTTACAACAAAATTGTGAATTACAACAAGACATAAAAGATAACCTCCTTCAAATGAAAATTAATATCAATTAATTAGATTATACTATGAATGATAATCAATATCAATAATAAAAATATATTTTTTTTATTTAGTTACTTATTTATTATAATTTCCCAAAAAATAAATTATATCTTGTTTAATTTTAGTAAATAAAAAATAAAAATATAGAAATACTAAGTTAAGAAAGAAATATATTTAAATTTTTTGTAATACAAAACATCTAGGAGGGTAATAAAAATGAAATTAAAAAGAACCTTATTTGTAGGACTAGCGTTAGTATTAGCTATAGGAATGACTGCATGTACTAAAAAAACAGAAGAACCAAGTGAGAATGCAGGGAAAAATCCCAATGAATCAGTAAATAATAATGAAGGTTATATGAATTATTATTCAACAAGCTATAATGATTATATAGCAGGTTTAAATAGATATTCTATTTATGATACTCCAGAGAGTATAAATAATCAGTTTAAGGATAAAGAATATCCAGGAAATGAAAAATATTTAGCTGATGTGAAGGCTGCATATAAAGATAGTAGAGATAAAATACAATCATTTGTAACATCTCTTAAAAAAGATGGTAAAACAGAAGATACAGAATTAAAGAAAATGAATGATGAATTAATAACTGAAGGTGAAAGATTAATAAAAGATATAGATGAGAGAATAAAAAAATTAGATAATGTATCTGATGAAGATATGAAAAAAGGTCAAAATGACTTTATGAAGATAGTTCATGGAACAGAAGATGTTGGAAATGATATAGGTAGTGGTTTTAGAAAAATGATAAAAGATATGAATGATAGACTAGGAATAACAGGAAATAATAAAAAATAATAGAGTAAATATCTAGTTAGAAAATAAAAAAGTTTCACAATATATGGAAGCCCTAAAAGTATTATCTTTTTTGGGCTTCATATTTTTTATATTAATGATAAATTAATAATTACATAATATCATATAACTATTGAAAATACAAAGATTTAGACACTAGAAAGTCAATAAAAGATATCTATTTATTTTTAACTAAGAAAAACAAAAAATAAAAAATTTAAATAAATTTATTGACAAATATTATTAATGAATATATCATATATAACATAGCAACAAATGATAATCGAATTAAATTTTAAATTAAATAACGTCTTATCAAGAGTGGTGGAGGGACTGGCCCTTTGAAACCCGGCAACCAGTATATTTTATATACATTGGTGCTAAATCCTGCAACTAATATAGTTGATAGATGAGTATAAATAGCTTTCTAAGCCTGAGTTTATACTCAGGCTTTTATTTTGTTATATATAAATTAAAATACATAAGCGAGGATAAACATAAAAACTTAGCATAATAATAGGGAGGAAATTTTATGATTAGCATAAAAAATGTTAATAAGTATTATGGAAAGATTCAAGTACTTAAAGATGTAAGTATTGAAATAGAATCTGGAGAAATTTTTGGAATAATAGGTCATAGTGGAGCAGGAAAATCAACACTACTTAGATGTATAAATGGCTTAGAAGAATATCAAGAAGGTAATGTGCTTGTTTCTGATAAGGAAGTAAAGTCACTAAATGAAAAGCAAATGAGAGATTTAAGAAAAGAACTAGGCATGATTTTCCAACACTTTTCATTACTTGAGAGAAGAACTGTATTTGATAACGTAGCATTACCATTAGAATGTTTTGGATATACAAAATCAGAAATACAGAAAAGAGTTTTGGAGCTATTAGAAGTGGTTGGTATATCTGAAAAGAAAAATGATAAACCTAGGAACTTAAGTGGTGGTCAGAAACAAAGAGTTGCAATTGCCAGAGCTTTAGCACTAAATCCACAAGTACTTCTTTGTGATGAAGCAACTTCAGCATTAGACCCAAATACTACAAAATCAATTCTTTCATTACTTGAAGATATAAATAAAAAATTAGGAATAACAATAATTGTTGTAACTCATCAAATGGAAGTTATAAAACAGATTTGTGGAAGAGTAGCAATAATGGAAAATGGAGAAGTACTAGAGGTAGGAGATACAGAAGAGATTTTCTTAAGAAATACTAAGGGACTTAGAAAATTAATAGGTGAAGAAAGTATAATTTTACCAAAAGGAACAAATATAAAGATACTATTCCCTAAAGATATTTCTAATGACGCTATTATAACGACTATGGCAAGAGAACTAAATATAGATGTATCTATAATATTTGGTAAATTAGAACAATTTAAAGAAGATATTTTAGGTTCACTTATCATAAATGTTTCAGATAAAAGTGGGGAACAAGTAAAACAATATCTAACTAGTAAAGGCATAAGATGGGAGGAAATGATAAATGAATAGTTTAATCGACTTTTTAACAACACTATTTCCAAATGCATTGTTACAAACTTTGTATATGGTTATAGTACCAACTATAGTAGCAACAATATTAGGATTTATACTAGCAATCATATTAGTAGTTACAAAACCAGATGGATTAAAACCAAATAGCACAATAAATAGTGTTTTAGGGTTTATAGTAAATATATTTAGAAGTTTCCCATTTATGATACTTATAGTTGCAATGATTCCAATAACTAGATTAATCGTTGGAACAAGTATAGGGGAAACTGCTGCAATAGTACCAATAACTATTGGTGCAGCACCATTTATCGCTAGAATTATAGAAAGTTCGTTAAATGAAGTTGACAAAGGATTGATAGAAGCTGCAAGATCTTTTGGAGCTACAAAGAGACAAATAGTATTTAAAGTTATGATAAAAGAAGCTATGCCTTCAATAGTATCTGGAATTACATTATCAATAATATCTATACTTGGTTATACAGCTATGGCGGGTGCAGTAGGAGCTGGAGGATTAGGTAATGTAGCACTTATTTATGGATATCAAAGATTCGATACAGCAGTAATGGTGTATACAGTAATAGCACTTGTAATATTAGTTCAGATAATACAAGGTATAGGAAATCTAGCTTACAAGAAACTAAAATAATTTAATCATAAAAACTTTAAAGAGGGGGAGTAAAAAATGAAATTAAAAAAATTATTATCAGTAGCATTGGTGTCAGCAATAGCAATATCAGCAGTTGGTTGTTCAAACAAAGAGGATAAGAAAATACTAGTAGGGGCTTCATCAAATCCACACGCAAAGATACTGGAAGTAGCAAAACCTTTATTAAAAGAAAAAGGATATGATTTAGAAGTAAAAATATTTGATGACTATGTACTTCCAAACACAGCTTTAGATGAAGGTTCTTTAGATGCAAATTTCTTTCAACATATTCCATTTTTAGAGGAAACAGTTAAGGAGAAAGAATATAAACTTACGTATACAGCTAAAGTTCATATAGAGCCAATGGGATTCTATTCAGAAAAAGTTAAGTCATTAGATGAAATAAAAGATGGAGCAGTTATAGCTGTACCAAATGATGCAACTAATGGCGCTAGAGCGCTTAAATTATTAGCAAAAAATAAAATAATAGAAGTAAAAGATGGAGAACTTATAACTAAAAAAGATATAACTAAGAATCCTAAAAATATACAAATAAAAGAAATGAATGCAGAGCAATTACCAACAGTATTAAAGGATGTTGATGGAGCAGTTATAAATTCTAATTATGCTTTAACAGCTAACTTAAATCCTACTAAGGATGCTATAGTAATAGAGTCAAGTGATTCTCCATATGTGAATATAATAGCTTGTAGAGAAGATAATAAAGACAGTGATAAGATGAAAGCTTTATCAGAAGCTATGAACAGTAAAGAAGTTAAAAAATTTATACAAGATGAATATAAAGGAAGTATAGTTCCAGCTTTTTAAATTGAATATACAAAATCTATAAAATGAGTAAAATTAAAAATATTTACTCATTTTTTTTTATAACTAGAAAGTGACAAATTTTTTGGAAGAATTGTGGTAACATATTTATAGGTAAAACTATATAAAAATGAAGAAGTGGTGGGGAATATGGAATCTAAGGGAACTTTAAGCAAGAATAAGGTCTATATACTAGCTAATGGGGTATTTTTGATTATTGCACTTTTAAATATAAATTTGTATACAGTTTCTATAAATATGTATAGGATAATTTTACTTTGGATATTTGGATACTCTATAGTTTATATAACTAGTTTTAAAAAAGACGAATTTATAAATATATTAAAGTCAGGGTGTCTCGTATTAGTTTTTGTAAGTATTTTAGGCGTAGCAGATTTAAAACTTCAAACATTCCAAATTGTATTACTAAATTTAAGTATAATTAATATGTCTACTTTTATATATTTAACCATTTCTAAAGTAAAAAATTTGAGAATAAGCCCTGTATTAATCTTTTATAGTGCTTTTGTCATAGTAGACTATTTTATAAGAAATATTTTTAGTGATTTTAACTGGAATATGATTATTATATTAGTTAATATTGTCGTGTCGTTGTTTAATTTGATATATTTATTGAATAAACTTGATAGCACAGTTGAACACTATAAGTTAATAAAAGATTTATCATATTTTGCTTTTTTTACAACTATTATAGGATTTATAGCAATTTATTTTAGTGTAGTAGATACAGAGAGATTAATAGGAGTAGTGTATTTATTATTATGTAACCACACTTATTATGTATATGTATACAGTCTCAATAATAGAATTGTATATCCATATTACGAGCTTGATTATATAAATAAAAAATTAAGTAGAAAGTCAGAGCAATTAAGTAAGATAAATTTAGCTATAGAAAAAGATATGACTATACAAAGAACACTAAAGAATTATATAGACCAAAGGAAAGAGTTATTGAGACAAGCTCTTGATACAATACCAAACGTATGGATAGTAACGGATTATGATTTTAATATAAGTTATACAAATAATAAGTTTAAAGATGAATTTTCAAAAGATATGAGTAATTTTTATAAAATATTAACTTTTGTCAAAGAAGATAAAAATGTAGCTGAAAAATTAAAAAAATTTGACAATGATATAAGTATAATCGACAAGCAGGTAGAATTAAATGATAAAATCTATTTGTTGAGTTTAAGTAATAATAAAGATGAAAGTAATTACTTAATAAGCTTAAATGATATTACAAATGAAATCAAAATGGATGAGGAAATAAGACATATAAATAAAGATTACAAAAACATTATATTAAATATTCCATCCCCTATACTTGTGAGGAGTGCTGAAGGTGGTATAAAGAAGAATAAGATAATTAGTATAAATAAGAAATATGAAAAGAGTTTTAGATGTAATTCCAGTGATTTAGTTGGTATGACATTAGAACAGTATTTTGAAACTTTCAATATAGATTTCTTTGATAATAGAGAATTTAAAAGATTAAATCTTACACAAGAAAAGAAAGCTGAAATAGTAAGTTACAATGATACAGCAAACTGTATAGTTAATTTTGTAATGTCTGATATAGATGGTGAAGACCGTGTTGAAGAAGTTAGAGTTGGAGACTACTGGTCAGATAATAAGCTATTTAAATTGCTTACATTTAGAGATATAACTAAAGAGATAAATATACTTAGAATAGCAAATGAACAAAAGATAATATACGAAAAATTACTTGATGCTATACCAGAGGCTATTTTTCTTGAAGATTTAAGTACATCAAGAGTTCTATATACAAATAGAGCTTTTAGAGAATTATTTGGAATTTCTAGTGATGTATTAGGAGCCACAACGCAAAAATATAGAAATATATTAGTAAAAAAATACATAAATAATTTAAATATAGGAGAGAGAGAAAAGAGCATTCACATAGTAAACGAAAATAATCATATTAGAGAAGTAAAGATGATATCAAGAACATTGTATTTTGGACAAAAGAGAAGTAGAGTTAGAATTATTAAAGATTTGAGTGTACAAAGAGAGTCTGAAAGACTTAAGAAAGCACTAATAAAACAGAGACAATATGACCAAATGAAGATGGAGTTTTATGCTAATATATCTCATGAACTTAAGACTCCTTTAAATAATATATATAGCTCAGTTCAACTTGTCGAAAATCTTTATAAAAAAGGAAAAATAATAGATTTTCAGAATATACTAAAAGAACATATACAAATAACTAAACAAAATATGTTTAGATTATTGAGATTAATAGATAACATAATAAATATTTCTCAAGTTAAGTCAGAGATATATAAGATTAAAGCAGTTAATTTTGATATTATCGATATAACAGAAAGAATAGTTACATCTATTAGCAGTTATGCTAGGTCTAAGGGAATAGATTTGATTTTTGATACAAATGAGGAAACTATGAGGGTAGGGCTTGACCCAGAATCTATAGAAAGGATAATATTGAATATATTATCAAATTCTATAAAGTTTACTTTAGAAGGTGGAGAAATTCTTGTAGGTATCTATAAAAAAGGTGAGACAGTAGAAATACTTATAAAAGATACTGGAATAGGTATAGAAAAAGATAAATTGAGTGACATATTCAATCGATTTAAACAAATTGAAAATAGTGGTATATCAAATGAATTTGGAAGTGGGATAGGATTGTGTCTTACAAAATCATTGATTGAAATTCAAAATGGGGAAATTTACATAGACAGCAAAGTAGGAGAAGGGACTGAAGTGAAGATTATATTCCCAATTAAAGAAGTGGTTGAAGAAGTCTATGATAATTCAAATTATAATGACAATATTGAAAAATTCGAAATAGAATTTTTTGATATATACAAATAATAAATATTGAAATCTATTATTTGTATACAATCATAAAATAAGTTGATTTTATTTATGTTTTTAGCTAGACTTAGTTTATTGCAAATAAATTTTATGAGGTGAAGTTTTGGAAAAGGATTTTTTTAGAAAAAATGGTATTGATTTAGCCAAATCAATATTAGGCAAATATCTTATAAGAAAGTATGAAGATAAAACAATCGTTACTAAAATCATAGAGACGGAAGCCTATATGGGTATAAATGACAAAGGAGCACATGTATATGGTGATAAAAAAACCGACAGAACGAAGCCATTATATTTAGATGGTGGGCATATATATGTTTATTTAATTTATGGGATGTACAACTGTTTAAATTTATCAGCAAATGTAGAAAACACACCAGAGTGTGTATTAATAAGAGGTGTAGAACCTATAACTTCTTTAGATGAGATATCTATAAATAGATACAATAAATCTTACAATAATTTGAGTAAATATCAAATAAAGAATATTACTAATGGGCCAGGAAAGCTTTGCAAGGCTCTAAAAATAGATAGAAGTCTAAACAGCAAGAGTATAATGGGTGAAGAATTATATATAAGTGATTTTTATTATGATGATGAAGGAGTAAAGGTATTTAGTAAGGATGATATAGATATAAAAACTAGTAAGCGTATAAATATAGATTATGCAGAAGAGGCGAAAGATTTTTTATGGCGTTTTTATATAGAATAAGTCTTTATGTAAGTGAGATATATATTTATTAAGTGAGATATATATTTATAGGAAAAATTTTCTATAGATATATATCTCACTTTTTTTACATAATTTTTAATTTAATAAAAATAAATTTATGAATTACAAACATATTTTAATAAATTTATAATTATTTTACTAATATAAATAAAGATATATTTTGGCGAAATTAGCGATTAAAATTAATTTTTTCTCTGTATTTTATCAAAAATGATAAAATTTGTATAGATAATTAACTTATTTTATAAGTAATTAATTAATTATTAAAGAATGAAGAAATTTTGACAAAAAAAGAAATTCTATTTAGAATAGAGATATATTTAAAAGAATCCTATAAAGATGATGTTATATTTCTTATAGTAAGCAATTCTTATTAAATAAAAAATTAGATGATGTATTTTAAGAGGACATAAAGCACTTCAATAACACTTGACAATCTAAAAATTGACAAGTCTGTATCTAAAAAATATGTATAATATTAAATTGTAAAATAGAAGATGTTGCAGAGTAAAAAAAGACATTGAATAGATGTCATTAAATTGTAAGATTATGTTATAATTATAAAAAAGGATGTAATAATGTGTAGAAATAATAATATAATAATTTGAATTTTTAATAATTAAATTTAAATAAGACATGCAACATATAAAATATAATTTAGATATATTGATTAGATAGGATATATTAATAAGATTAATACATTATTATGAATTATTTTGATAATATATTGAATCATATTAATAACTTAAGTTTTATTATATAAAAAATAAATACTTATAAAGAATAGATATTTAGTTAGCAAAGTTATATAAAAATATGTGAAAAATAAATCTTAAAAATATAGACAAAACAAAAATAATAAATTATAGTAATACTAATAAAATTTTTAAAGAGTGAAATAAAATAGGTATAATAGCCTATATTTATATTTTTGTATTTATATTATGAAAAAATTAAAATTATTTAGGGGTGATGGTTTTGAATAAGGACATAGGAGCAAAAATAAAACAACTTAGAACTCAAAAACAAATGACACTGAAAGATATGAGTGAAAAAACAAACTTATCAATTGGTTTTTTGTCACAGCTTGAAAGAGGATTGACAAGTGTAGCAACAGATTCCTTAGGAAAAATAGCAAGTGTATTAGATGTAGAATTAACATACTTTTTTATGAAGCCAAAAGAGCATAAAAGAGCTGTATTGAGAAGTTATGAGAAAGAAGTGTTTGATGTAGAAAATTCAACATTTATACATTATCATTTATCATCTAATTTAAAAGAAAAAACAATGTTGCCAAGACTAATTGAAATTCTTCCAAGTAAGAGTAATGAAGATATTTGTTGTTATGTACACAAAGGTGAGGAGTTTGTGTACGTGCTAGAGGGTACTCTTACAGTATTTTTGGGTGATGAGCAAATAGAAATGTATCAAGGAGACACAATACACTATAATAGTGAAAAGAACAATCATAATTGGGTTAATTACACTAATAAATTAGTAAAGATTTTGGTTGTAAGTATCCCAAATCCATTTGAGAAATCTGATACAATTAAAGAAGTTTAAATTTTAACTATTAATATTAGCTAATAAGGAGGTACTATAGTGAAAAAAATTGGATTCATAGGTGCAGGAAATATGGCAAGCGCTATGATAGGAGGGATAGTAAATTCAAAATTAGTTGAACCTGATATGGTTATAGCATCAGCATATAGTCAAGGAACTCTTGATAGAATATATAAAAGTTTTGGAATAAAAACTACAAAAGATTCAAAGGAAGTAACTAGAAATTCTGATATAGTGATTGTAGCTGTTAAACCAGATATATATGATGATATTTTAGAAGAGATAAAAGATTTTATAGATGATAGTAAAATTATAGTTACAATAGCAGCAGGAAAATCTATAGAAGATATAGAGTCAATAATAGGAAATGATAAGAAAATAGTTAGAACAATGCCAAATACTCCAGCTCTTGTAAATGAAGCTATGTCTTCTCTTTCTATAAATAGAAATATAAACAATGAAGACCTAGAAGCAGTTACAGAAGTATTTAATTCTTTTGGAAATACTGAAGTAGTGCCAGAATATCTTATAGAAGCAGTAATTGGAGCGAGTGGTTCAGCACCAGCATATGTATTTTTATTTATAGAAGCTATGGCAGATGCAGCAGTAATTGCAGGTATGCCAAGACAACAAGCATATAAATTTGCATCACAAGCAGTTATGGGTTCTGCGAAAATGGTACTTGAAACAGGAAAACATCCTGGTGAGTTAAAAGATATGGTATGTTCACCTGGAGGAACTACTATAGAGGCAGTTAAGGTACTTGAAGAAGAAGGTTTTAGAGCCTCTGTTATAAAAGCTATATGTGCATGCATAGATAAATCTAAAAAGATGAGTGAGTAATAAAAATTTATTGCAAGAAAAAGAATTGCCTTTCATAGAAAATTTCTATTTTAGGCAATTCTTTTTCTTTATTTATTTAATTTTTAAAATAAGCCTGAAAGCCAATTTTTTATTTTTTCAAAAAAACCAACTGAATCATCGTTATTTGATTGATTTTCTGAATTATTTGTGTCCTCGTTATTTGATTGAGAGTTATCTTTATTTTCATTGTTAGTTGTATTATCATTTTCTGAGTTATTTGAATTACTATCATTATTTGAATTAGTATTATCTTGTGGATTTATTTGAACACCTTCTGTAGAGTTTATTACAGCATTAGAGCCAAGAGACTCATCATTAGTGTTATTTAAGATTCCTAAATCTTTTTTATCTCCACCTGAGAATAAACCAGAGAACCAGTCTCCTATTCCACTAAACCATCCACCAATGGTGTCTAATATACCAGAGCCTTTAACACTTTCACCTAATTTCTTTAATTGCTCATTTACATTATCTGATACATTGTCCAATGTATTTTTCATGTTATTGTAATCATAATCTTGGTCAGCTATTTTTTTCATTACACCCTTAATTTGTTCTTTTTGCTCTGGTGTAATAGTAATATTGTAATTATTTACAACATTGTTTATTGTATTTGCTATTTGATTAGTATCTTTTGTTCCATTTTTTACAATTTCTGTTTTTATATCATTCATTACACCAGTTGCTTTTTCCTGGCCTATATCATCTCCTAAATCACCTGTAACTACCAATTCTTCAGAAGCAATCTCTTTCTTTGTCTCATCAAGTTTCTTTCCTGAAGCATCTTCAAATGCCTTCATAATTCCTGTTAATGCACCAGTACCACTTACAGGATATGGAGCAGCAGCGATAACATTTGCATCTTCAAGTCCAGCTGTTGTAAGTGTTGAAGCAATCATTGAGCTAGTTACCCAAGTTAAATTTGCTGTTTTAACATTAATTCCATTTCCTTTTTTAGTAGGTTCAACATATGAACAAGATATAGTAACTTTTCCAAGCTGACCTTCTGTTGCAACACCTTGTAAATATTGTCTTTCTTCTGCATTTGTTACATCTAAAACTAAGACTTGGTCTTTTTTTACTCCAAAGTAATTAAGCATTTGTTGCTTTTGAGATTCTGATAAGTTAGCTCCAAGTGTAACTACATTTGTGCCATCTGCATAAGAAAGGTTCATACTTCCAAGTACAAGCATCGTAGATACAATAATAGAGCTAATTTGTTTTTTAAACTTCATAATATTCCTCCTAGATTTAACATACATTACATTTTCAAATATACTTTTTATTAATATATTGAATAAAAATATGTGCTACATTTCTATTATACTAAATATAAACTATTTTTTAAATCAATGCGATTACAAGATTGTAATAAAAAAGGGAATATAAGGAAGATAATAAAAAAATAATTTTTGTAAGAGATTGAAAAAACAATTAATGTAGTATACTATAATATAGAAATGATTATGATAATGTTATAGAATCGGAAGGAGAAAAATAAATGTCAAAAGAATTAGTAAAAGACAGAGTAATAAAATATTTAATAGAAGACTTATTAGTACCTCAGGATATGATTGATACAAATGTTGAATTAGCAGAATTTGAAGAAGGCGCAGAAGGAGTTTTAGATATTATTGTAAATGTTAAAGATGAGGAAGACTATTATGCACCTGTAATGATAGTACAATGTTTGGATGAAGATGTAGAGCTAGAAGGCGAAGTTTTACAAAAACAAATAGAATTTTTAGAAGAAGTGGATAATATAACTATGTCAGGTAGATTAGTTTTAACTAATGGGGATGCTATGATGTATGCTGATTGGAGAGGCGAAGAATACGATACTGAGGCAGCTCTTCCAACTTATGATATAATGGTAAAAGAGTTTAATGAAATGGAACAACAGGTCAAAGAATTAGAAGAACATCACCATCACGATGAAAATTGTGGATGCGGATGCAATCATCATGAAAATTAAACATTAAGCATATATATTAAAAGGGGCTGTCGCATGAGCAAATTAAATTTGTTCTGTGATAGCTCTTTTACCTATCTTAATAAGTACATTTTTAATTATTTTATATAAAAATAATACATTCTGATAGAATATTTTCTTTACCTCTGCTTAAAAATCTTCTGAATTTCATATTTTGTTTTACTTGAGTGAAAGCTCCTTCTGCTTGTATACTTCTATTAATCCTAAATTCACACCCCTTCGGGCTTATAATTCTTTTTAAGTTTTCTTTTCTCATGGAATAACTTAGATACTTGTAAGTTTTTAGTTCTATTTTCAAGAGGAATCTTACTATTACTATCCTTTATACTGGCAATTACTACACTCTTCACAAGTGTAGCAAGTTATTTTACTTTTATAGCCTGTTTTTGATTTCCTTTAGTAAATTCTAAATCATCTATGTTTTTGTCTTCTAAAATTTCTTGTATTTTATATAAAATCATAGTATTATTACATGCATATTTACTAGAAGTATCTTTATTGTTAAATTCATCATTCATTTTACAAATCTCCTAAGTTTAATTATATTATATCAAAAAGACAGCATTTTATTATTATAAGTAATATATAATAAATTTGTTATGGCTGAGATTATATGTTAATATTAGAAATAATTATATAAAAAATAATTATTATCAAGTGTATATACTTATAAGTATATGAGCTTTTAAATTACGGAGGAAGAATGAATAATACACAAAAGATAGAGACAGGATTAAAATACAATAAAGCAAAAAAAATGGACAAAAACTTTATGTATCAAGACTTAAAAAGAAGTAACTGTTATAACACTGATTTTTCAAATTCAAACTTTAATTTTACAAGTTTAAGAGGAGCTCACTTTAAGTCTTGTAACTTTTATGGGTGTACGTTCAAATCAGCAGAAATAATAGGAGCAAACCTAAAAAGAAGTAAATTTAAAAATGCAAAATTTGAAAATACTATATTTGAAGGAGTTAATTTAGAAGAAGTAGATTTTTCTGGTACTAAATTTAAAAACGTAATATTTTTAAATACAGACATAACTAAAGCTAAAAACTTTGATATAAATTCACCTCAAATAAAAGTATTTAAAGCAATGCCTATTATAGAGATGAGTGAAAGATTAGAAAATGCAATAAAATTTGCAATGGAAAATAAGTATGTTAAAAAATCAAGAACTTTAGATACTAAAGATGGTGGCATTAATTATATAAGTATAATGGTACTTTTAGAAAACTTTAAAGAAAAACAATTAATAGATGGATTGACATTAATTGGAGAAAGAATAGATAAGGAATTTTGTACACTAAGTTATATAATGAAAAATTTAGAAGTTTATAAGTCTGAAGGTATATTATAATTTATGTCAAAATATACTGTAAAATGTTATCCTCTACAAAGAAGGTAGCATTTTTTTATACAAGGGTCTATCCAAAAAAGATAGACTCTTTTTTGTTAGATAAATAAAAAAATACCACATGAAATAATTATTATATAATACCCAACATTTAGTATATATACTAAAGTAATAACTTGAAAAAATATTAAGCAAGGGAGTTAATGTGAAAAATATATAGATGATACAAGACTTTTTGGTTATTTAGTATTAATAGTTTTAATATTATATAATATATTAATAGGTAGAGAATACCACATTATAAATTTTTCATTGTATTGAAGAATACACTAAAAGGGAGAAAAAAGAATATGGATTATAGTATAGGTGAAATGACATACAATATATCTTGCTTTGGAGAATTACATCCACTAAAATATTTTAAACAATTTACTACGTATCAAAATATACAATTATCTAATAAAAAGTCTAAAGATTATAGAATAGAATATACAACTCCATCTATAGAAATATACTCATTAAAATTATGTGATACAAAAATCGTGGATACAATAAAAGGAACTTCATTAGAAGGGCAACATTTAAGTGGGAAAAATCTTATTATATTGGGTAATATTAATATGAGTTTAATATTAAAATATGAAAATACCAACAAAAAATGTAAGCGTAATAAACATAAAAAAAATAAAGTATTAAATATTATGTTGCCATTTAGTACTTTCATAGTTATCCCAAATTATGATAGTAATGAGGAAAGAATTAATCTTAGATACTTTGTAGAAGACGTAAGTGTAAAGCTCAATCAGAGTAAAATATTTGTAAGTGTAACTATGTTAATGCAATATTTAGAGTAATAATAATCTAATATCTAACAGACATAAATAGAAAAGAGTGATGTAATGAAGGTAATAAATGAATGTAGGATAGACTTTCAATATAGATTATCACCTAAAAGTCCTGTAATAGTAAAGACTATCTGTAGTAATGTAGTTTCTACTGATATAGTAAAGGATATATTAAAGATAGAAAAATATGTAGATAAGAAACATTCCTATTCTTTTGATATAGTAACATATACAGTTTGCATTTCAAATGTTAGTAAGTATATTGTAACTAATGCATTTTTTCAAGATAAAATTCCAACAGGGACAAAATTTATAAATAACTCAGTAACTATAAATAGTATAAAGAAATATTTCATAAATCCAGAAAAAGGGTTTAGTTTGCATGATATTAATTCAGGAAAATGCATAATAATAACATTTAAAGTTATAGTATTACCTCATTATCTCTGTAATACAATAAAAAATTGCTCCACTATAGAACATGACTATATTTACAATATTGAGATGTCTCCCACTAGAGTAGTAATGAAAAGTAATAAAGTGAACACACATGTTGAAAATAAAGTATTTAAATCATTACAAGTGGATAACAATATAAAAATATCTCAAAGAATAGATAAAATAATCGATATAAAAGTAAAAGTAAATATACTAGAAACAAAGGTTGTTAATACTCCTGCCAATGATGTATATAGAAAACAAAATTCTGATGTATGCACCTTTATTATTTTAGGTAACATAGAATACGAAATAAATTATAAACTAAAATGTAAAAAAACTAATAGAAAAAACAAAAACCAAAAAATGAAAACTAAAATAAGTGTTTTTGGATTTTCTTGTAACATGCTTGTACCTATTGGTATTACCTATTTAAATAAAGATAATATAAAAATAAATATTGAAAATACATCAACAAGCCAAATTTATAAAGGTAAATTGTTTGTTAGCTCAAATATATTACTATATTATTAAAACCATCGAATATTATCAAGTATAATCGATGGTTTTTTATAATAAAGAAATAAACTGTATAGTATTTATAAATACTCATGATAGAAGATATTTTTAACTAGGATCTATATTTAAAACTGTCTTACTTGGATATGGATTAGTTTGTGATGTAACAGTAATATAAAAATCATACCTAACACCTAATGGTTGATTAGAAGGAATGACCGCATCTAGTTCTATTAATTTGCTGCTATTAGGAGGTAAATTTGTTAATTGAGGTAAAGTTGCTTGATAAAGTGTATTAGTAGGTACATCAGTTATTTTTGTACCATTAATGTACAGTGTATAAGAAATAGCTACTTTTTGTATAGTTATTGAATAACTGTCATAGCCTCCACCAGTATTTTTAAAATAATTTAATATAACTGCAGTATTGCCTGCAGGTGTAACAATATATGATGTTGAATCATCTATTTTATTAGCTGGATTTGGCAATAATGAAACTCCAGGGACTAAAGAGCAAGTTATAGTGTTACTTTGTTCACCACCATATATTTTAGTAGGCCATATATCATTATAATAAGAAATAGCAGTTGCCTGAGTAGTCATTGAAGAACCAGAGACCAACATTAATTGAGGTATTACTGTAAAAGTTACATATCCAGACATAGATGGACCTAACTGTGGTATTGAAATAACAACATTTTTTGTAGAACTATTATAGGTTGCATTACAGAATGAAGTTGTGTTTATAGAAGTAAATAAGAAATTATTATTTATAGGAATTTGTATAGTACCATTTACTAAATTTACTAAACTATTATTTTGGAATATAAGTAAAAATTGCATAACAGAATTAGTACTTATACTAGCAGTTTGGTTATATATAGTAGAAGTAGTTTTATCTGTTGCACTTAATGTCATTACTAAGTTTGGATGATTCACTGTTATAGCTAATGTATTAGAAACTGTGGTATAACTACCACCTTGAATTTGTTGATATAGGCATTGTGCAATATTATTTTGTGTAGAAGTTAATGCACCAATACTCTTAGTTGCACTAATTATTCTACAGGTCATGTTGTAAGCTATTGTTTGTGATGATACTCTGGCATCTATTGTTCCTTCAGTAGGTAATGTAACTGTATAAGATGATACTGTTGGTATTATAGATACACCGTTTTTAAATGCAGAACCTACATAAGATTGACCTCCATTTGGAAGAACATCCTTTATATATAGTCCATATGCAATGGTACCTTGAGGAATAGTCACTGTAATTGTGTAGGTTATTAAAGAGCCAACCTTAAATGTAGATGCGATATTACTTTTTGATACTATTATGTTAGCTGAAGAGATTTTAACTGATGCACTTTTATTAAGATTAGAATATTGGTAGTTATCTGAATAATCATCATATTCTTGAGAATATGGATTAGTATTAGTTGCTGTAGTGGTAATACTTACTCCTGGAGCCATGACTGAGCTTATAGTTACACTGTATGTTAAAGTGATAGATTGACCTGGAGCAAGTTTATCAATACTAACAATAATACTATTATCTTCAATTTTAATTTCATCATAACTACCTGTTCCATTAACTATTAAGCTATTTTTCTTAAGAGTAAACCAGTTAGATAAAGTATCATTAAGAGTAAAATTAAATGCATCTGTTTCTGTTCCTAGTGTATTAGTATTTTTTATAGTAACTGCATATGTGTAGATTTCATTAGATTTTATAACTGTTGTGTTAGGACCATTAACAGTCTTAGTTAATTGAATATTAGGAGTGCCTATATTAAAGTTTACTTGTGCACGATTGCTATAGGCATATCCATAGGTATTTATTCCTTTTAGTTTCATTAGATTAGCATTTTGGCCAGAAGAACCAAGTTGTTCTATTTGTACTTTAAAACTAATAGTAGCAGTAGTTAAGCCAGGTATATTTCCATAGAAGAAATCCACTCCATGGGGACTTATTAGTTTAGGTTGAGATACAGGATTATAACCAGTGTAGTTGTAAGTTAAGCTGGTTATAGGATTAGATGATAATGGGAAAAAGTCATCTATATAAACTTGTTTTTGAGTAGCTTGTAATGTAGATGCATTGTAAGTTAATAAATACTCAGCAAAATCTCCAGGAGCTAAAGAATTTATTGTTTTAGAGGTTCCATTTTTATAGTATCCTTTAACAAATTGTTTGGTAATTGTTCCTACACTTATACTTGAAGATACACTAGAATTATCAGTGACTTGAGTTAATGAACCTACAAGAGTACCTGTAATATCAGTAGTTGAAGTAAAAGGATCAGAAGCTACGACAGGTAGATTTATGTTATTTGTATCAAATTTATAGGTATAAAAACTATTAATTTTTGCACTTATTGTTACGGTCTGTGTAGAGTTTTGTGGCATAAAAGCAAAGTTGTAAGTTAGATAATATCCTTTCATTGTAGAACTATTTGCCACTGATGTTGGATTAATAGAGCTAGATAGATAAAGGATTCCATCAGGTAACAAATAATGAACTAATACATTTTGTATATTGTAATATTGCCCAACCTTATATACATAGGTGTAAGTTACTGTATTTTGTATATCAACTATAGATTTACTTGTAGAAGTAGCTATTATCAAATCCATTGCTGAAAAACTAGTAGTACTGCTAGAACTGGCTGTTACTTGAGGGTTTGCTGATACCATACTAATGTACATATTCAATGTAGTACCATGAACAATATAATTTCCTTGATTACTGTTATATTGATTCCATATTGCAAAATTAAAATTTAAAGTAGTATTGCTACTTACTGAAAGATTTACATTACTATAATAAAGTTGAGTATACATTTTATTATTAATACTAACCAAGTTAATAGTAGGAGTTGTAAATTGTGATGCATCAGTACCTAAAGTAGTAACATTTCCTATATATCTAATTCCATCATCTAATAGTATTGTTATATTAACTAAGGATGAAGAATTTGAATTATTATAAAACTTGCAAGTAGCAGTGCTAACTTGAGTATAATCATTTAAAGTGAGTAGGCTACCTGCACCTTTTAATACTTTTCCAGGTGTAGTAATAGTACTATTAAACATTATTGTTTGAAAAGACATAGCTATACCATTAGTAATTACTACATTACCTATATCATAGCTCCCTCTAGGCATAGTATCTGCTTGACAAGATACACTTATTCCAGAAAATATATATCCAAATGGTATTACAGTTCCATTTTTAAATTTAGTATTACACTTAACAGTTATACTAAAAGTGAAATTTACCTCCATAGGTGCAAGGTCTTTCATATTAATCCAAGAATATGTGATGCTATTATCCGCATTTGTTATACTAGATGTTTGTGAAAAAGTAGATGTCGAAAGGACCAGACCATCAGGTATTGTAATAGTAAGACCTAGATTATAAAATCTTTGCACGGTGCTGAGATTTTGTATAGTAATACTAAAAGTAGAAGTATTTCCTATTATTATAGGAATCTTTTGAGTATTACTTACAATAATATTTAACATGTTTGAGTCCATTAAATCACTCCTTTAAGTTTATTAATAAATTATATTCAAAATAAATATACATATTTCGATAAAAAAATATTTGTTTTAATTAAAAATTTAATTTTTAGGAACTAAAAAATTACTACTTTAATATAATATACAGTAATTATTAAAAATGATAATGTAAAATTAAAAATATTCTTTGCAAGGAGGTAAACATGTCACTAACACCACGTTTTAAGGCAATAGATAAAGCTATTTTAGTGGGTACAGGAAACAGTTTAGTTGTATGTGGTAGTAGTACAGCTTTAACAGTAAGTACATCTGATTTAATTATGCCTAATGGAACAACAACAAGAGATTGGACTAAAGCAGGAAGTTCTGCAAATTTAAATATATTATCAAACAGTAAAGTATTATATGCAGAGCTTGTTTGGTATTCTACAGTTACTAGTAGTGTATCAGGAGCACAAAGTGTTAGCAGTATTCAAGATAACGCAATAACTTTTACAACTCCACAAGGAATATATTCCATAATACCTGAGTATATGGATACTTATAATGGGCCAACAGGAAATGTTGATAGATACAGAGCTGCAGATGTAACAACATATGTTCAGGCAGCACTATCAGGAAGTTATACAGTATCAAATGTACCAATAAGTGTACCCTCTACAGGTCTAAGTAATACAAGAGCAGGATGGACATTAACAGTAATATATAGAAATGATTTATTTAAACCTCAAATGATTCTTTATAACTCTGGTATATCAGTAGCAACTACTAATACACCATTACAAATGACAATGTCTGGATATACAACTAGTACAGATCCATCAATGTTAAAAGGCAATATGTTTATTGCTTGTGCAAATGGTTCTCCACTTGATGGAAATGAATATGTAGAAGTGGGACCATCTTTTGCTCAATTAAGTAATGTTGGTAACTCAGTTTTTTCACCAAATACTAATCCTGGGACATCACCAAACAATCCAGAAAATAATTTCTTTAGTGGAGTAATAAATGTAGCAGACCCTACAAGCTCTAGTAATGGTTTACTAAATATTTCAGGAACTAATGCAACTAATAACAATGATGGGTTTGTACCTACACAACTTGTAGGAGCAAGAAATAAATGGGATATTGTAGATGTAGATATTTCAAATACATTAATTACAAATCAATCATTATTAGCTACTCAAATAACTGAAAGTGTATCTGGAGATGGAGTACAAATAGTAGCTTTTGGTACTCAAGTATTTGCTCAAGCACCTGATATTACAGCCTATTTGGAGCTATATGATATAGATGGTGATGGAGAATATAACACTGAGGTTGGAGAACAATTAGTATTTTCAGTTCAAATAAAAAATAATGGAAGTATTATTGCTAACAATGTTATATTATCTACAACTTTAGACCCATCAGTTAGCTTTGTTCAAAACTCAGTTATAGTAAACAATCAAACTATTCAAGGTGGAGATATTACAAAAGGTGTAAATATAGGAAGTATTCCAGCTTATGGGACTGCCAATGTTAATTTTACAGTTAAATCAAATTCATTGCCTACAACACCAGGCAATTTGATATATGATACTGTAAATTATAGTTACCAATTTACATCAGGTCAAAATACTATTACAAACAATGCAAATACAAATACTGTTCAAATAATGGTTCAAGAAGCTCTTTTAAATATATCAAAATCAGCTTCAGCAAGTACTGCAAATATTGGAGATACTGTAACATATACAATAAATATAACTAATACAGGTAACATAGTTGCAACAAATATATTATTCCAAGATAAAATTAATCGATATTCTTCCTTTATTACTGGAAGTGTAACAATAGATGGTACAACAGATATAACAGATGACCCAACAGTAGGTATATCTTTACAAGATTTAGCGCCAGGAAGTAGCACACAAATATTATTTCAATCAAAAATAAATTCATTACCACCATCAACAAATATAGATAATTCTTCATGTGTAAGTTTTGGGTATAGGTATAATCAATATGGTTATATAAGAGAAAAGACTATATTTAGTAATCATACTAGTATACAAGTGGGATATGTAAATGTAATAGGCGAAAGGTGTAATAATAATAATTATCCTAATATTGGCGATACAGTAACTTATACTTTAAGCTTAAGTAATGTAGGAAATCAACCAGCTTCTAAATTTCAAATATCTGAGCCAACAATACCTGGAACTACATTTGTAAGTGACAGCGTTCAAATAAATGGAGTAGCTCAATCAGGGTTAAATCCTTTTACTGGATTTGTATTACCAAATCCTATAAATTCTCAAGCAACTACAAATATTAGCTATCAAGTTAAAGTAACACAACTTAATCCAGCAAATACAATACAAAATATAGCTCAAGTTCCATTTAAGTATCAAATAACACCTACATCTAGTGTGGTAACTACAGAGCAAGATTCTAATATAGTTGATACTATAGCTAATTATGTATGTATGAATATTGTTGAAAGTGTGGATAAAGACTATGCAATAATAGGTGATACATTATATTACACTGTAAATATTACTAATAATGGTAATATTAATGCAACTAGTACTATGTTTTTATCAAATATTCAATCAGGCACAACTCTTATACCTGGAACAGTTACAATTAATGGTGTGTCATATTCATCATATAATCCAAATCAAGGATTTCTTCTTGGAACAATATGTGCAAGTGATACTATAGAAGTAACATACCAAGTTAAGGTTAATTCAGTTCCTACTCCAAACATTGTATATAATCAAAGTGATTTAGTATATAGTTATCAACCAGACCCTAACAATAGTGAACTAAAGGGATCTATATATAGTAATACTGTACAAACAACAGTAAATCAAGTGGCTTATACAATTACAAAAACTGTAAATAAACACTACGCTCAGCTAGGGGATTCATTGGTTTATACAACGACTATTCAAAATACAGGAACAGTATCTTTAACAAATGTTGTATTCGCAGACTATATAGGTGTTTACATGAACTTATATCCAGAGACTGTATATATTAATGGAGTAAATTATCCATCATATAATCCTACTCAATCATTCCCTGTAGGAGATATTCATCCTGGTGATACTGTAATAGTTGTATTTGCGACTACAATAGTTGTAAATCCACCTGTTGGATATATACCAAACTATTCAGAAGCGGTAATAAACTATCAGGTAAATCCAACTTCGCCAGAAGTTACTAAGACTATATACTCTAATACAGTTGTAACCTATGATCCTGTAGGTTCACTAAGCTTAACAAAGAGTGTAGATAAAGCATATGCAACAGTAGGAGATACCTTAACTTACTCATTTACAGCTACAAATAATGGTACTGCTATTATATCTAATGCAACCTTTACAGATACTCTTCAACAAGAAGCAACTTTAGTAGCAGGTAGTGTAGTAGTGAATGGAGTATCAAAATCAAATTATGATCCAACACAAGGTTTCTCATTAGGGGTTATGAATGTTGGGCAAACAATAACTATTAGTTTCAAAGTGACTGTAAATAATACACCTTCACCAAATGTTATAAAAAACAGTGCAATAGCATCTTATAGTTATTATATAGATCCATCACAACAACCAGTAACTAACAATATAACAAGTAATACTGTTACTACAACAATCAATTCTTATTCAGCAACAATAACAAAAATAGTAGATAAATCTTATGCAATGCTAGGAAATACATTAACTTATACTGTTACAGCAAATAATACAGGGACAGTACCTTTAACAAATGTTAACTTGGTAGATATTATTGAAAATGGATCTACATTTGTACCTGGTTCAGTTACAGTAAATGGTGTAAGTACAGGATATTCAAATGTTAATCCTAACAATGGATTTACTATACCTAATATAAGCCCAGGTGGTAGAACTATTGTAACTTTCCAAGCTACAATAACTAGTATTCCAACACCACCACAAATAAACAATACTGCTAGTATGAACTTCCAATACCAATTAAGTCCTACAGGTCAATATATTAGTGGAAGTTTAACAAGTAATACAGTTACTACAAATATTGTAACTATGTCTGTTACTAATACAAAGACTGCAGATAAAAGTTATGCAACCTTAAATGATACAATAACTTATACTTCAGTAATAACTAATAATGGTAATGAAAGTATTGCAAATACAACGTTCTTAGATGTAATGCCAAGTAATACAACTTTTGTAATAGGCTCAGTTATGATAGGCTCAACAGCACAATCATCTTATGACCCAAGTAAAGGGTTTTCATTAGGAACTATTGCAGCTGGAGAATCTGTAACTATAAGTTTCCAAGTAAAAGTAGCTAGTGTACCAAGTAGTGGATATATTACCAATACTTCAAATCTAAACTATCAATACACTGTTGGAACGGAGAGTATATCTTCTAATACGACAAGTAATGCTACTATAACTTATATTAACTATGGAAATATGGCTGTTACTAAATCAGCAGATAGAACTATTATAAAATTAAATAACATAATAACTTATACTGTAGTAATAGCTAATGTTGGAAACACAGTATTAAAGAATATTAACTTTACAGATATCATTCAAGTGGAATCATCTTTTGTTTCAGGCTCTGTATATATAAATGGAACTAACATGTCAAGCTATAATCCAAATATAGGATTTAGCTTAAATGATATACAAGTAGGACAACAAACTACAGTAAGGTTTGAGGTAACTGCCAATTCAATACCAACAAATAATGAATTGTTAAATACAGCCACAATAGATTATTCTTACTATGTTAATCCTACTGGTAGTGCAATAAATACAAGTGCAAGTTCTAATACGACTACTATTTATGTTTATGATACTATAATATCAGCAGATAAATCTGTAGATAAATCAATAGCTAAAATAGGAGATACTTTAAACTTTAGTATAACTATTACTAATGATGGTAATGTCAATGCAACAAATGTACAGTTCTTGGATATCTTGGACTCTAATATTAAGTTAGTAGCAAACTCAGTTTATATAGGTACTACTCAACAAACTGGCGCTGACCCAAGTCAAGGGTTCTCTCTACCAAACATTGTTCCAGGAACACCTGTAACAGTTAGTTTCCAAGCAATTGTACAGACTAGACCGACAGGCAATATTATCTACAACCATGCTACAATAACTTATGATTACACAAGTGGAGAAACTTATACTGGTATTCAAATTAAAACTAATACTACACAAACTTATGTTGCAGTAGGTGAATTAACTCTTACAAAATCAGTTAATAAAACTTATGCAACTGAACCAGATAGCTTAACTTATACAGTAATAGTTAAAAATACAGGCTCTGTAAACGCTACAAGTTTAAACTTTAAGGACTTAGCACCAGCATCAACAGTATTTAATATAAATTCTGTGGTAGTAGATGGGACACCACAATTAAGCTATGACCCTACAGTAGGATTTAGCTTAACTGATTTAGCGCCTAATCAATATCATACAGTAACATTTAGTGTTAATATAACTTCTATACCTACAAGTGGAGAAGTAGATAATACAGCTTCTACAACTTTTAATTATCAGTTAACACCATCAGATAATCAACAAACAATGACTGCTACTTCTAATACGGTTAAAACATATATACAATTAGGAGTATTAACACTTACTAAATCAGTAGATAAGACATATGCAACTATAGGAGATACATTAAACTATTCAATAACAATCAATAACACAGGTAATGCAAACTGTACTAATATACTATTTAAAGATATTATACAATCAAATGCTCAGCTTATAAGTGGCTCAGTAGTAGTAAATGGAATCTCTCAACCTAATGCTGATACAAATGTAGGATTTAATATACCAGATATTGCTGGATACTCAAGTGCAACAGTAACTTTTTCAGTAAAAGTTAGTACAATGCCATCTACTGATAATATCTACAACACAGCTACAGCAAATTATGGATACTATATAAATCCATCTAATCCACTAGTTACAGTTCAAAGTACAAGTAATACTGTGTCTACAACAATAAATGTAGGTTCATTATCAGTTACTAAGAATGTAAATAAAGCATATGCTACTATAGGGGATACAGTGACTTATACAGTTACTATTGTAAATACAGGTAATGTAGTAGCTAACAATGTTAACTTTAGAGATGTGATACCAAGTGGATTAACTTTTATTACTAACTCAGTAAGTATAAATGGAATGTCATACTCTGGTTATGACCCATATGCTAGTTTTACATTAGGAAATATTGCTCCTGGTGCTACAGTGGTAGTAAGCTTTAATACTACAGTGACATTATTACCAAATCCATCATTGATTAGCAATATAGCAAATGTTACTTTTTCATATTTAATAAATCCATCAGAATCATATATATACTCTCAAGTTAGCTCTAATACTGTATCTACTCAAATAAATGTAGGATTAATAACTCTAACAAAGAGCGTAGATAAGTCATATGCAACTATGGGTAATGTCTTAACATATACAGTAGTTGTAGCTAATACTGGAAATGTTGATGCTAAAAATGTAAATTTCCTTGATAACTTACAATCAGATGTAACTTTTAATAGTGGAACAGTAACTATAGGAGGAGCACCTTATACAAACTATGACCCAACTCAAGGGTTTACTTTGGGTACGATACCAACACTACAATCAGTTACAGTACAATTTACAGTAACTGTAATAAATAATCCGACTCACGATTCTGTAATAAACTATGCTATAGGAACATTTAACTATTATGTAAATCCAAATGGATCTCTTTATAGTAGTTCTTATCAGTCTAATACTACAAGTACAATAATAGTTCAGCCTAGTTTAACTTTAACTAAGAGTGTAGATAAGTTATATGTAACTTTAAACAATACATTAAATTATAGTGTATTAGTTAAAAATACAGGAAATACACCTATATCTAATATATTATTTACAGATTTCTTATCAAATGGAGCAACATTTGCAAATGGAACTGTAATAATAGATGGTATAAGTTATGCAAACTATAATCCAATAGGAGGATTTACTTTACCAAATAATTTAGTAGCTGGGAATACCTCTTTGGTTCAATTCCAAGTTACAGTAAATAGCACATTACCAACACCACCAATAGTTACCAACTACGCGACATCAAGTGGAAGTTATAATATAGGCTCAACTCCATATCAAATATCAGCAACATCAAATACTGTAACCACTAATATTAACTTGGGGCAATTAACAAATACTAAGACAGTTGATAAGATGTATGCTAAGGTGGGAGATACAATAACGTATACCTCAACTATAGTAAATAGTGGTAATGTTATTTCAAATAATCTACAATTCTTAGATATATTACAATCATCATTAACTTTTGTTACACAAACTGTAACAATAAATGGAGTAACTTATCCATCACTAGACCCAACCGTTGGATTTACTTTACCAAATCTGGCTCCAGGTCAAACCGTAATTGTAGGATTTAGTGCTAAGATAAACACTTTACCAACACCATCATATATAACTAACACTTCACAAGTTCAATTTAGTTACTATATATATCCTAATGGGACACCATTAACTTACACTCAACATAGTAATACAGTAACAACCAATGTAGTATTAGGTAAGATAAATGCAGTGAAAATGGTAGATAAATCAATTGCAACAATTGGAGATATACTAACTTATACAGTAACTTTGACAAATGTAGGTAATGTTATAGATAGTAATGTAATGTTCCAAGATACTCCTTCAACTGGTGTAACATTTAATGAAGGAAGTGTAGTTATAAATGGAGTAACAAATTCATCAGCAGACCCAACAAAAGGATTTAGCCTTGGAAGTATTGGAATAGGTAATGTTGTTACAGTGGTATTTACAGTAATAGTAACTTCAGTTCCTTCTACTAACCAAGTAATAAATCAAGCTGTAATACCATTCCAGTATGTTATTGATCCAAAACAATCATCATACAGTGATACAGCTTATTCTAATGTTGTAGCTACTAATATTGCATATGGCAGTTTAAGTGTAAATAAGTCAGTAGATAAGAAATATGCAACAATAGGAGATATAATAACTTATACTGTTAAAATAGTTAATAATGGTAATATTAATGCTACTAATGTAGTATTTCTAGATCCAACGCCAGCTAACTCAGTATTTGTTTTAGGATCAGTAACTATAAATGGAGTAGGAGATAAAACTCTTAACCCATCAGCTGGATTTAACTTAAATATTATGGTTCCTGGCCAAATAATAACGGTTATTTACCAAGTTCAAGTTGTAAATTTATGTTAGTGAAATAAAATAGATTATTTTAGCCCCTTAAAGATAAATCTTTGAGGGGCTATTGAGTATATTAGATGGTTATGAGGTAGCACCCTTTTCTAGTACGATAGCCCCTTTTTTAGACATATATCATTCTAAAAACTAAGGATATAGCAAGATATAATAAAATAAATTATATATATGGGGAGGATATTGGTGTTAAAAATAGAATAGTATTATAGGTATAGTTTTTATAACTTTGTATACATAATATACAAAACAACTTGTTTGAGAAAGGGGATATTATGTAATTGTAGATTATGTAGATTTAAATTATTTATTTTTGTTTTAGCAAATTCTATGAATAGAAGGGGTTTGATTATGGATACTAAAAAAGAAAATAATTATGAAAATTATATTTGTGTGGGTTCATCAAATGTATCAAATGCGATGAAAATGTATTTAAAGGAAATTGAGGAATACAAAATGTTGTCAGCAGGAGAAGAGGTAGAGCTGGCTAAGGAAATAATCAACTCATCTTCAGTAGCAAAGGAAAAGTTTATAAATTCAAATTATAGGTTGGTAGTGAGTATAGCAAAAAGATATAAAAGAGACAGTATTGATATGTTAGACTTAATTCAAGCAGGAAATATAGGACTTATAAAAGCAGTAGAGAAGTACGATTATAAAAAGGGATACAAATTTAGCACTTATGCAACTTGGTGGATAAAACAAAGCATAACAAGATATATTGACGATTGCGAAAATACTATTAGAATACCTATACATCTTCATCAAAGAATAAATTTTGTAAAGAAAAAGAAACAAGAACTTTTAAATGTATTATTAAGAGAACCAACTGTAGAGGAGATTGCAGATGCATGTGGTCTTGAAGTTGATAAAGTATTGGAATTATTAAGAAGAGATAAAAATGTTGTATCTTTGGATACTCCATTAAAAGAGGATGAAGATAGTAGTTTAGTTGAATTTATACCATCAGATGCTGATTTTAAGGATGTTGTGATACGAGAAGTTGAACAACATAATTTAAAAGAAAAAATAGAAGAATTGCTTACAGGTCTTGGAGAACAAGAACAACAAGTTTTAAGAATGAGGTTTGGGATTGATGATGATGACCCTAAGACATTAGAACAGATTGGTAAGGTATTTGGAGTTACTAGAGAGCGAATAAGACAAATAGAAGCTAAAGCAATAAGAAAGTTAAGACATCCAAGTAAGTTAAAACAATTAAAGCATTTTTATTAATATTTTTAAAGAGAATATAAAAAAGTAGGAGAAAGACTCTCCTGCTTTTATTTTTTTATAGAAGATAGTAGTTATAAATAGTAACTATTTTCATTTTTTATTTTTGTAAATGAATAGTTATTTAGTAAAAGTGATTAAAATTTTTCAAAATAGATAAAATATGTTAAAATATAACTTAAAAAAGATGATAAAAATGATTATATCTTTTCCTTATGTGGAGATTATTAGGTTATAAGAAATTAATAAGATGAAATTTAGAGATATAACCAATATAAGTGTTTTTGTTTTACCAGGATTAGAAAATGATAACTCCATTTCTGTGGATTCAATTAAATTTATACTATTAGACTTAAATTACAAATGTAGAAAATGTTGTAGAAATAAAAATATAAAGACAGTGTTATTTACGATATATTAAAAAATAAACACTGTTATTATCCTTGTAAAATGTGGGAATAATAGATTAAATTGTATGTAATAGGCTATCTTTACTGAATTAAAAGAAGTGGGTTAGAAGTGGAGTGATAAAATGAGCAAGGTGGCGAAAGCGACTTTTTATTTGATGATAGTTACTGTAATCTCTAAGATTCTTGGAATGGGTAGAGAATTAGTGCTATCATCAATTTATGGTACAGGCTTATATACAGAAAGTTATTTAACAGCTATGAATATACCAAATATTATATTTGCAGCAATTGGCACTGCTATAGTTACTACTTTTATTCCTATGTATCAAGAAATAAGTAGTAAACAAGGTGAAAAGCAAGCACTAAAGTTTTTAAATAATGTTTTAAATATAATAGTTGGTATATGCATAATTGTTGCTATATTAGGTATTATTTTCTCAAAGCAACTTGTAAGCATATTTGCTATAGGATTTGAAGGAGAGAGATTTTTACTTACTGTAAAATTTACTAAAATATTGATAACAGGAATAATATTTATAGGTATTACTAGTGTTATGTCAGCATTTTTACAAATTAAAGAAAACTTTATCGTAGTTGGATTTGGGAGTATACCTTATAATATAGTAATAATTATTTCAATAATGTTAAGTACAGTATTGGGACCATACATACTTCCAATTGGTGCTGTGATTGCTATGGTAGTTCAGCTACTTTTTTACATGTTTTTTGTTAAAAAAACGAACTACAAATATTTATACTATCTAAATTTTAAAGATGATAGCCTTATTAAATTACTGTCATTACTTTCACCAGTATTTATAGGTGTTGCTGTTAATCAAGTGAATTCATTGGTGGATACAACGTTAGCCTCTACACTAGTTAAAGGTAGTATTCCTGCACTTACTTATGCAGATAGATTAAATGGTTTTGTTACAGGGACATTTACAGCTTCAATAGTATCTGTTATGTATCCGATGTTATCAAAGTTAAGTGCAGAAAATAATCAAAAGAAATTTACAAGCTCGGTTAAATCTAGTATAAATATGATAATAATCTCTATGATTCCCATTTCAGTTGCATCCATTTTCTTTGCAACTCCTGTTGTTAGAATCATTTTTGAGAGAGGGGCTTTTGATGCTAGAGCAACTCAAATGACAGCTACTGCCCTAACCTTTTATGCAGTTGGTATGACCGCATTTGGTTTAAGAGATATTTTAGGGAAAGTATTTTATTCATTACAAGACACAAAAACACCTATGGTAAATGGGATTATATCTGTATGTGTAAATATAGTGCTAGATTTGATTTTAATAAGACCAATGGCTCATGGTGGTCTTGCACTTGCAACTAGTTCATCATCAATCGCATGTATATTATTACTTTTTTGGAATTTAAAAAGAAAGGTTGGGTATTTTGGTCAAGATAAAATAATAAAAGGAACTTTGAAATCTTTAGTTGCATCTTTTATTATGGCTATTTTATCATACTTTACTTATAAATTTGTATTTGGGATTTTGGGATTAGGTACATTTAATGAATTTATATCATTAACTATTTCAGTTTTAGTTGGAGGAGGAGTTTACACATTATTAATGACTATTTTTAAAGTTGAAGAAGTCGACATGATACTAAATATCGCAAAAAGAAAACTGCATTTAAAAAGGTAGTTTAATTATATTAATCACACATTTAGGAGGATTTTATGAAACATATACTAAAAACGGTAGACCATACCATTTTAAAAGCGACTACTACATGGGAAGATATTAAAATTTTATGTGATGAAGCTGTAAATATGAATGTAGCATCAGTTTGTATACCACCTTCATATGTAAAAAGAGCTACAGAATATCTAAATGGGAAAATGAAAGTATGTACAGTAATAGGATTCCCTCTGGGATATCAAACTACTGCTACAAAAGTATTTGAAGCAAAAGATGCTATTGAAAATGGAGCAGATGAAGTTGACATGGTTGTAAACATTTCAGATATAAAAAATAAAGATTATAATAATATAGAAAATGAGATAAAAGAAATAAAAAAAGTTATTGGAGAGAACATCTTAAAAGTTATTATAGAGACATGTTATTTAGATAAAAATGAAAAAATAAAGATGTGTGAGATAGTGACAATATCAGGTGCAGATTTCATAAAAACATCTACTGGAATGGGAACAGATGGAGCTACTTTAGAGGATATAAAACTTATGAAAGAACATGTTGGAAAAAATGTAAAGATAAAAGCTGCTGGAGGAGTTAAATCAATTTCTGATGCAGAAAAATTTATAGAAGCAGGAGCTGAAAGGTTAGGAACTAGCTCGATATGTAAGATATTAAAGAATGAGAATATAACAGAGTATTAAAGCTTTGAATTTATTGATAACTAGTAATGATTAAAATTTAATTATGAATATACTAAATAAAAAACAGAGGAAATTTTTCCTCTGTTTTTTATTTAGTATTGACAGATAATCTTTTTCAAGATAATATAAGTTATATAGTTAGTTACTTGAGTAATTAACTAATAAAGAAAGGAGGAACCTATGAAATTAGTATTAAACAATGAAGAACCTATATTTATTCAGATAGCACAAACAATTGAAGATGAGATATTATCAAATGGGATAAAAGAAGAAGAACAGGTTCCATCAACAACAGAGCTTTCAAAGCTTTATAAAATTAATCCAGCTACAGTGTTAAAGGGAATAAATATACTGGTTGACAAGAATATTCTATATAAAAAGAGAGGTATAGGGATGTTTGTATCAGAGGGTGCAAAAACTATTATAAAAGAAGCTAGAAAGGAAAATTTTAAACATAACTTCATAAAAAATCTACTTCAAGAAGCTGACAAATTAGAAATAAATAGAGAAGAATTGGTTGATATTATAATCAATTTCAAGGAGGATATAAGATATGAATAGTTCTATTAAAATAAAAAATTTATCTCATAGTTTTAAAAAACAAAAAGTTTTTAGTAATATGTCTATAAATTTTGAAACAAATAAGATATATGGTTTATTAGGTAAAAATGGAGCTGGAAAAACAACACTGTTAAACATAATAGTAAATCAGTTAGTTCAAAATGAAGGTGAGATAGAAATATTAGGAAAGAACTTAAAAGAAGATATAGAAGTATTGGAAGAAGTTTGTATTGTGAGAGAAAAAGAATTTTATAGTCCAGATTTTAAAGTAAGTCAGATATTTGAGTATTCTTCTAATTTTTATAAAAATTATGATAAAGGATTAGAAGAAGAATTATGTAAGTATTTTGATTTAAATACTAAAAAAAAGTATAAACAATTGTCACGAGGAATGAAAACTATACTTTCAAATATAATAGGGGTTTGCTCTAATTCACCTATAACTATATTTGACGAGCCAACAATAGGTCTAGATGCAGTAAACAGACAGGAATTTTATAACATAATTTTAGATAATTATATAAAAAATCCAAGAACGATAATAATATCAACTCATTTGATTGATGAAATAGATGACTTATTGGAACATGTAATAATATTAAATGAGGGTAAAATTATTATAGATGAAGAAATTGATGTTATAAAACAAAAAGCTCATTATATTACTGGAAACAAAGAGGAATTAGAAAAATTAGAAGCTATAAGAAATATAAAACCTAAAAAGACATTTGGGAATACAGTTGCTTATTTTTACTATGGCGATTTCAATGAAAATGATGAAAAGGCGATTAGAAATTCAAATATCGATGTAGGATACATAGGATTACAAGACATGTTTGTTAACATGACTAAAAAGGAGGGCTTATAAGTGAATGAATTAAAACCATATATAAAATTTTTTAATAAAAATACTAAGCTATATATAATTACATTTGTAATTATGGGAATTGTTATGAGTATTTTGCCAGTAGTTACTCTTAAGGTTTTTGGTGAGGTATCTAAAGATAATCTATATACAGCTGTGAATCCTATTTCAACATATCTGACTATACTGATATTTGTGTATAGTATAAATATGGTAAATAGAGATTTTTCAGGCGCTTTAAGTATAAGAGCAAATAGAAAAAGTTGTATAAAAGCTATTGTGCTGAATTTAATTATTTTAAGCTTTATAATTTCTATTGTAGGTATGGTTTTGATTTTTTTATCAAAGTTATTTATAGAGATTATAACAGGTTATAGTGTAGACCTGTCAGTTATACTAAGAAAAGATATGATTTGGACATCTATATCTGCACTAATAGAGCCAACAACATCAAGTGTGCCACTAACTTATTTAAACTATTTTGTACAAATATGTATAAATGAAATATGTATAGGTTTTATAGGAGCATTATTAGGTGCTTTTACGTATAGAGTTAGAAAAGCTAGCAGTGTTGCTATATTGATAGGATTACCTGTACTAATCATAATTTATATAGTTAATTTTGCAACTAAAAATATTAACAAGATACTTATGTATTTAGAAAAGATTATTTATTCATTTCAGAATCCTTTTATTTTATTAGGAACAAAAGTAGGAATTATAGTTATTTGTATAATATTTATAATTTTATTGCTTAGAAAGGCGCCAATTAAAGATTATGCAAATGACTTATTATAAATAAATTAAAACCTGCCCTAAAATCAAATTTATAAATTTGTATTTTAAGGTAGGTTCATTTATTTTAATAAGTATATATTATTAATAGTTATATCTACTTTTATATTTTTTTATAAGTGGAATAGATATAAATATGGTTAGAATTTCAGCAAATGGGACAGTAAGCCATAATCCAGTTAAGTTCAACATAGGAGGAAGAATTACGATTCCTATGATTATAAAAACAAAGGCACGACTAAAAGATATAATAGCTGAAATTTTTCCATTGTGAAATGCTGTAAAAAAACCTGACGCAAATATATTTATACCAACAAATAAAAAAGCAAAGGCAAATATTTTTAATCCGTGTAAAGCTAAGTCAAATACTTCGTTACTTGGACTTACAAAAACTTTAACAATAAGTGGTGCGAAAACTAAAGCAACAATAAACACTAAAATAGATGAAATAAATATGAATTTTAAAGAATGTTTAAATGTTTCTTTTAATTTATCACTATTTTCAGCACCAAAATTATAACTTATCAATGGAGATACTCCAGCAGCAAATCCTAGATAAACTGATGTCATTAAAAAATGAGCATACAAGACTATAGTAAGAGCTGCAAGTCCATTTTCTCCTGCTATTCTTAAGGCAACTATGTTAAATAAGAAGGTTGTAATTCCTGTAGATAACTCTGTAACCATTTCAGAAGAACCATTTATCATAGTATCTCTTATAAGTCTAAAATGAGTTTTTGGCTTTCTCAGTTTTAGTGTAGACTTACTTGATAAGAAGTAAATAATACCTAAAATGCAAGTAAAAATAATACCTATAGCAGTTGCAACTGCAGCGCCTAAAAGGCCCATTCCAAAACATTTGATAAATACATAGTCTAATATTATATTTGTTACACCACCAATGACTGATAGAAATAAACTAAATTTGGAGTTTCCATCAGTTCTTATAAAGTATTCAAATATAAACTTTAAAATATAAAATGGTGTACATAAAATCATAACTTTACCATAAGTTATGCAATAGGGTAGTAATTTATCTGTTGCTCCAAGCAAAATAGATATTTCTTTTACAAAAAAATAAGAGATTACTGTGAATAAAACCCCAACAATCAATGAAAACAAAACTATAAAAGAAAATGTAGAGTTGGCCTCATCTTGTCTATTTTCGCCCATACGTATAGAAACTATAGCTCCTCCTCCAGTTGCCATCATTATTCCAAACCCACAAACAAGGTTGATTATAGGTAGTACAATATTTATACTAGCAAGAGCATCTGAACCAACTAATGTTGATACGAAGATACCATCTATTATTGTGTATAAAGATATAAATATCATGGATATAATTGCAGGAGAAACAAATTTTAGAAATTCAAAAGTAGTGAATTTTCTTGTAAATAAATTTTCCATAAATTTTACCTCCTTTTATTACTCTCTATATATAATAAGCTATATAGTAACTATATAGTCAAGAAAAACTTTGTTTATACGATAAGTGGCTTTAAATCAACGAAGAGCTATATAGAAATGAATTTGTATTTGACAATTGATGAACTTGTATTAATAAGAATAACTATACTATATTAATAAAACTCAATTATGAAAGATATTGATTTTGCAAATAAAAAAGAACTTAATATTATATTAGAGATTGTAAAATTTAGAGATAATTATAAAAACCAAATTCTTTGCTAGCTTCTTGTGGTAGAATGAAAGTTTTATGAAAGAATTTTATTCTACCACTTATATGAGTAAGTTATTTAATTTAGTTCTTTATAGAGTTGATTAAATATATGTATATTTTATAGACCCAGATTTTCTCCTACCAATATTACCTTTATTTTGTTTGCTGGACGACTTATTCTTGTAGTTACCATATATGCACAACAACTTTCAGGGCTTGTACAATCCATACAACTTCCATTGATATAACAAGGAGTGTTTACATCTTGAAAACGTTGTACAACTGCTGGAGCAGCAATTGTTCTAGCTCTTTGAACTGCATCATCAATATTTTTAACAACTTTATTCATACCAGCTACAACTATAACACTTTTTGGACCATATATCATTGCGGCTACACGATTTCCGTTTCCATCAATATTGAAGAGTTGTCCATCTTCACTAATTGCATTACTACTCATCAAAAAAGTATCACATAGAAGTGCTTGACGCATAATTTCTATTCTTTCTTCTGGAGTCTTTGCTAAATCTCTATCGATGACTTTGAATCCTTTGTCTCTAATAGCAGTTTGTACTCCCATTTCTTTAAGTGTTTCAGAGCCTCCCCATGATACTACATGATTTTGAGGAATCAAATCTAAAATTTGTTGTAAAGCATCATTCTTAGTTTTACAGTAATAAGCATCAAAATAACGTTTTTTAAGAGATTTAATGATATTTGGTCCTAACTTATCATATCGTTTTTCCAATGGTGTTTGTCTTATCATACTAAAATCACTCCCATATTTAAATTTTAAGATTATAACCACAAATTATTAATGTAGTTATAATATAGTTATAACATAAATATTTATTTAGGATAATATTTACTATCAAAATTTTAATAAATCATTACATATATATACTTATAAAAATATATTTATGGATATTTTTATAAGTATATTTATCCAAAATAGAGTTATTAATTATAGATGGTTAGTTTTTCATAAATAAATGATTTGAATTATATAGAATATAAAAAAATAAAGGTACGATTTATGTGTACCTTTATTTTGATTAAATAGATAGAGATTAAAAGAAATTATAATTACATATTTTTATAACTTTCCAATATTCTAATATAGTGGTTGGCTTCTCTTAATACATGGTCTGCTAAAAGTGGTAATATTATAGACCTTATCTTACATTCTTCTATTCCTGATGTACCAGCTTCTTTAAAATCCTTAAATTCAACAGTTTCATTTAATGTTTCATCTGTAATACTTGCTACATCAGTATCAGTCATTTCATTTGTTTTTTCAATTAATTCATTAAATTTTATAGCAAATTCATTTGCAGTATTTATTAGTTCGCTTTCAGATGGGTCGAGTAATCCTCTCATAAATAGTGCGTGTTCCATCATAATATGGTCCCAGAATAATTCTATTTCTTTGAAATTTTTTAAATCAATATCTACTTTATTTTCAAGGTCAATTACATAGGAACGATACAAGTTTGCTTCATGTATTATATGTTCAATAAGTAATGGATAGTTTGAAGTGAACAAGGTGCACGATAGTACTCCATCTAAAACCCTTTCTTTTAAATTAATAAGTCCATCAAGTAATCTTATTGCATCAGAGTTAAGCTGAGCTACATAGTCTACTAAGTCTTGACCAACCTGTGGGTTTACACCACTTTGTAGGTTTAATTCTCTTGTAGTTAAGTTTTGATTTATTTCTATTCCTGTAAGTTCTTCAGTTTTTTGTTCTGCATTCAATGTAAGAGTAGTTACAATCTCTTCTGAATATAATATATCAGGTCTAATTATACCATTACTAGCACTAACAGTATATGATAATAAATCTTCAAATTGTTTTTTATAGTGGTCAGCTTCCATAGCAAGATTATAATCTTTATGTGTAAATCCTGCCTCTAGAAAAAGAGAATGTTCTTTCATAATTCTTGCAAAAAATAAATGTAATTCTAGTGATAAAATAGCATACTTTTGATTATCTATCATAATTTCCTCCCTTTAGAAAGTATCTTATTTATAATACTTTATTCCTAATATTTAAATTTATGTATATTAAGGATAAATTAACTAAATTTTAGAATTGCTTTTTACTAAGCTATAGCATTTAAAGGACTGTTATTTAGGCAAAAATAATCAAAAGAAGTATTTTATAAATAAACATAAAGACAACTATATAATAATTTTTGTTATCTGTTTTTTTAAAAAAAGATTTAAAGATTTATTGGGCATACAATTTAGTTGTTTAGTAAGTGTCAGTATATTACTTATAATAATGAGGCAAGTAAATATTAAAGTATACCAATGATTCAATTTTAAGTTGTAAAAAAAGAGGATTTAGGTTACTTGTTTTTCTTTTTAATAAATTTATACTTAGATTTTAAGTGAATTATATATTTTTTGTTTAAAACTCTCATTAATTAAGGCATGAGAAATTATTATTATTTAAAAAATATTTTATACTAATTTCACTATAAAAAACAATAAAAGCGTGAGTTTACTAAATTATGGGTAAAACTTCAAAAAGAATAATATATTAGATATAATTATATTACTATGTTATAAAAAAATTATTGGATTAATTAATTTATGACATTTTACATATAATTTGCTATAATATATTTAACTTTGAAACAACAATAAATTCATTGTATAAATTACTAAAAACAAGTTGAGATAAAATTTGAAAAATAAAATAGATTTTAAGATATAAAAAATATTTTTATTATATAATATGGTTTTAGGTTGAGTGTAATTTGGGTTTATAAGCTATTTTATTGTTAGTAGTATGTAAATTATTAAAAATAAATACAATAGTATTTTAACATGAGTTAATCTAAATAATAATGAATAAGTTAACAAAATTATTGAAAACTTTTTGGAGGAAAACAGGAATACTGGAATTGGTAGCTGAAAAAGATTTTTGGATATATTCAGAAATTTCAGTATAATTAGTGATGATGACAGTTGCAACTGTAAAATTTTAGTATACATCAAGGCCACAATAGAGGGGATAAGTAAGTTTTATAATAGGTATCACTACCCTAAAATAAATAGGAATAGAAACAATAACTATCATCCTTTAGCTAAATAAACATGGCTTAGTACAAAATAATAAAGAACCCAAGTTTAATGCCCCTCTTTTTTATACTTGAAAAGTTGAGGGTATATCTATTTGGGTGTGAAAATAATTCCTGTAATTTATAGAATAGTAATATTCCATACAAGGATTATAAAATAAAGATTAGAGAAGAACAACATTTTCATACATGTTTGTGCTTGACCAAAGTGAAAGGAATGATAAAATATATGAAACTAAAAAATGCACTCAGATTAGCTTTTATTGTATTAACATTAATACCTATTATGATTGTTTCAGTTTTATTATATAAAAGTGGTTTTGAACTATCAAAAAAAACTTATGCAAATAATTTAAATGAAAGTATAAATGTACAAGGAGATTATATATCTCAAACAATTGAGTCAGATATAATTTATAATAGTAGTTTTGCTAAAAAAACGTTGAATAAATATAATGAAAATAAAAACAAAGAGTATTTAATAGAAGCTTTTACCTCCTATCTAGATATTACTGAAGATAAAATTATGGCTAGTATCATGATAGATAAGGATAATAAATTGATTTACAGTACAGGTGAAAAAATAATAGTTGATAAGATTTATAATCAGGTACCAAATAAAATAGAAGATGAAAAACAAAAAGTATTAGAATTTAATCTATCACAAAATTCATATAGTTTGGGAATTTTGACTCCAGTCTGGATTAATGGTGAATATATAGGAAGCATGATTTCAGTTTACAATGAATCTTTTATATTTAAGATTATTAGCAGTTATTACGATATAAGTGATACTGCAACTTATATTTGTAGAAAGAATGGTGAAACTATTAATTATAAAGGTTATTATCATAGTGAAGATAATCAAATCATTAAGATTGAAGATGACTTTTCGAAGAATTCTTTTGGACAAATTGAATCAAAAATAGGAGAAGAAAATACCTTTGGATATTATAAATCAATTCATAATACTCCTTGGTATTTAGTAATTCTAGTGGAGGATAGTTTAATTTATAATTTTACAAATCAATTTATTTATATTTATATTATAATCATTACATTTATATTTATTGCAGATATTTTGTTGGCATTTTATTTTACAAATAGAGTAGTTAAACCAATAATAAGTTTAATCAAAGTTATGGATGAATATCAGAATAATTTAGATAGAGAGATTTTGGATAATGAAAAGAATGCAGGATATTACGAAACAAAGTATCTAAGAAAGAAATTTTTTGAGTTGATGAATACGGTATCATTAGCTCAGCACAACTTTAAGGGGATTTATCAGTTATATCAATCAAATGATATGAGAGATATTAATATTGATATCGATGTAAAGGAACAAAAGATTTATAGTAATAAAGAAAATTTTACTGAATTGTTGAATAGAATTGAATTAGATGAAAATGATTGTGTTATAGAAAATTTTGTAAAATGCTTTTGTAAAGAAGATGAAAACAAATTACGTAGCATTTTTGAAAATATGAGGGATAAACACCTTGCAACATCAGTTGAGGTAGAAGTCTATACTTCACATTTGAATCAAAGATGGTTTCATGTAGTTATTGTACCTTTATATGAGGATAGTAGACTTTCTCGTTTATTTATACAGTTACGTGATATTAGTGGATTTAAAAAGCAAGAAATTGAATCTAATAAACAAGCTAGGAGAGATTCTTTAACAGGGTTATATAATAGACTTGGACTTATGGATTATGTTCATGATGGTTTAGAAAATAACAGAAGTAAAATGTATGGAATTTTATTTGCAGATATGAATTATTTCAAGTTGGTAAATGATCGCTTTGGACATAGTGAAGGAGACAGGCTTCTTATTCAGATAGGAAATGATTTATTATCAATTGTTAAGGATTACGGAATTGTTTCAAGATTAGGTGGGGATGAGTTTATAGTTTTGCTTCCTATTACTTCAGAAAATGATTTAACTGACATAAAGTCAAAGATTGAAGAAAAACTAATTTATAAATATGAATATGAAGAAGAACAATTTATTATTTCTGCTAGTGTAGGAAAAGCAACATGGGATAGTGATTCAACATCAACATTTGAAGAATTATTAAAACAGGCAGATGAATCTATGTATCGAGTAAAGCGACAATTAAAGGCAAGCATAAAATAAATTATATTTAGAAAAATCAAAAATTAAAATGTATGCTACATATACTGCCCAGACTAGATTAAATCAGTCTGGGCTAAAGTTCCAATCGATACATAATGAACTATGTGTTGAAGAATGGTATGAGAAATTTGATACTATAGAAACATATCCTATAATTACTTTGACTCACGATAAATTGAATTGTATTGAATTAATCCTTGAGGATTTATATGGATTCCTTTTATATCATTTAAGGCAGCACTTAATACCATTGGATTTTGTAATATGATAATAGGGGAATCTTGAGTGACTATAGAGTTTACTTTTTCATATATATCTTGTTTCTTTTTTTTATCATCTTCTTTTCTAGCATCTGCTAGCAATTTATCTACTACAGGATTACTGTAATTACTTGAATTTTGAGTCTTACCACTATTAGTTCCCAATAAAACTGGAAGCACACCATTTGGATCATTATTAAATGCCCAACCAACTAGAATAGATTCATGTTTACCCTCATTCATCATATTTGCAGCTTCCTGCATAGTAACTAAATTATAATTTAATTTGATACCTACTTTAGCTAAATCTAATTTAATAAGTTCTAATGTATTTTTTCTGATTGTATTTATGGTTATTACATTTAATTCTAACGTATTTTCATAGCCAGATTCTTTTAATAATCGTTTTGCTTCTTCTGGATTATATGTAATTTCAGGTTCTTTATATCCCATAATACCTTTAGGTATTAAACTTACAGAAGGTATACTGTAGCCATGATATATACTATCAGTAATTTTTTGTCTATCGATTGCATAACTCATAGCTAAACGTATTTTTTGATTATCAAAAGGTGGAAACTTTGTGTTAAGTGATAAATACTCAATTTTGGATGAAGGAGATTGTAATAATGTAACATTATCAGATAATTTCAATTTGTCACAATCATATGCAGAAACACTAAATAATATATCAACATCTCCATCTAACAGAGCTGTAGTTCTATCTTGCTCTGTAACAATAACTAAAAAATTGAGATATTTAGATTTTGCCTTTTCCAAATAATAATCATCAAATCGCTCTAATGAGATTTTTTTATTTTCTATTCTTTCAATAAGTTTAAATGGGCCACAACCAATTGGTTTGGAAAAATCATATCCTTTAGATTCAACTACATTTTTTGAAACTATAGAGGTTTCTGCTTTGGCAAATAATGAAGGTAATTCAGAGTAAGGTTCATTTGTAACAATTTCAAATGTAGTATCATTTATCTTTTTTACACTTTCTAAAATTTCAAGAGCCTTTTTTGTTCTTCCTCCAAGCATAGCACGTTGAATACTAAATACAACATCTTCTGCTGTCAAAGAAGAACCATCATGAAATTTAACATTATCTTGAATTTCAAATTTCCAAGTATAATCATCTATCCTTTTTTCACTTTTAACAAGTAATTTTCTTAATTGTAGATTATCATCAAAATCGTACAATGTTGTGTATATATTTCTGAGAATAGCTTCTGAGAAAATGTCAGAAGTCATCATTGGATCAAATGATAACATATCTTGTGTTAAAGCAATTTGAATTGGTTTTTCTTCTGATGTTTCATTTTTACCAGAGCTACAACCAGTAAATAATGCCAATGTAAGTAAAGCAATAATTAATAATTTCAAATTTTTGTACATATTTTTATCTCCCTCGTCTTAGTTATAACTACTTAATCTTAAAACTCATTATATCAAAATTTATTAGAAAATCATACAATACAAATTAGTATTAATAAGAAAGTTTATGGTAGAGTTTTCTTTATACAAAGTTACTTTTAGTTGTTAAGAATTTTAACTATTTTATGTTAGACAAAACTATATTTAAAATTGTCTTTTTATAACTATATTTTTTCTTTGAAAATAATAAATTACTGGTCTGTCAAACTTATTTTTTTAATTAATAGAACTAACAATAAGTAAGCTTAAAGAAGAATTAGTAATTTAAGAAGATTTTAATCTAATGAATTATAAAGTTAAAAAGGTTGGAACAAAATGGAGATAGGCCTATTTTTATTCCTGAAATGATGAAAATATATTTGCTTTCATATAAAAAAGAGTGCCTCATGGACTAAAAAGCTTATTTTGAGACACCTTATTTCACACTTAATAATGGATAATTATTATTTATGTAAAATACTAGTAATTTTGTTTATTTATATTATTAAATCATCAAGAGACTGTATTTTATTTTTGAAACAATGTCACAATTCATATGATATTCTTATTGAAAATCCTAATAGTCAAAAACATTCTTACATATCATATGTTGAATTTAAGAAAATAAGTTATTTAAGTTTATAATTTAGCTCTCTACAAATTATTCTTGCTGTTTCCTCAGCAACTTGACCTGTAAATAATATACATTGGTCCATATGTTCCTTTGTTCCAAGTGTCATTCCTTTTGTAAGAATTCTACAACATAAAGAATTATTTTTTCCTTTAAAAAAATCATGCAATTCTTTTGATAGCTCCATAGCCTTATTTACTTTTTCATCTTTAGCTTCACTTCTACCAAAGAATAATCCTAAAGCCATTATGCCACCAGTTATAGCTCCACATGTACATCCTGATCCTCCTATTCCAACAGGAAATCCTGATGCCATAGATATAATTTCATCTGTTATATCCAATTCAAACTCATCTTTTATAACTTTAACGACTGCTTCTGAACAATAAAAGTCACCATTACGATAATATTGTTCTGCTGTAACTCTTACTTTTTCTAAATTTATACTTTTCTCAGATTTTACTACACCACTATTCATAATTTTTTATCCTCCTTATATATAATAAATTAATCTCTTAATTAATAATAACTTATTTTTTATATTGTGAAATGCAATGAGTATTTTCAGATAATATATCACTTGTTCTGTAAAAATCAAAAACTACATTATGAACATAACCAGTATATATTTTACAGATATATGGTATTTTCACTAGAAATTGAAACAATTATTATATAATATATTGAATGTTAAGTATCATGCACATTTGTAGTTTATATTATAATCTATGAGTAATTGTTTTTCAATGGACTGTGGTTGAAGATTTAAGAGGGAATTGTAATGAATGTATTGAATAATGTCATAGAGACAATAGAAAATAAAGGGTATTTATTTTTTAAGTAAACCCATACTAATAATAAAGTATTGATTCAATATAGGATAAAGGAGTAATGTAGAGTATGAAATATTTTGTTATTGAAGGCATTATAAAAGATTCAAATTTAACTGATGAAAAAATTATGAAAAAGCACATGTCTTATACTCAAAAAGCGATAGATGATGGCTTAATCTTGATGTCTACACTTAAAACAGATATGAGTGGAGGATTGTTTATTATGAAGTCAGAATCAATTGAAAAATTGGAAGAGTATTTATTTAATGAACCTCTTAAAGCTTTTGGTGTGCAAGATTACAAAGTCATAGAGTTTTCGCCACATTATTTCAATAAATCATCTGCTGAGTGGTTTGATGATTAAAGATGTTTACTGTGTCAAACTAAAAAATATTTAGTAGACGTTAATGTTTTTAAACCTTTTCTTTCGTCACAAAATAAAAAAACTATAATGAAAATTATTACTTGAATTAATGAATAATTAGAAATAGGTAAGGAGTATCTTGTATAATATACTTCTTACCTATTTTAATAAGTAGAATTTTATAACAAAATATTTTGTAATAGGATGTTTATATGTTTAATTCAAATGTAAAATTGTCAATTAATCTAGTTTTTCCTATAAATACAGCAATTGCCACAAGTATAGAATCTTCTATTTCTTTAACTGGTTGTAATGTATTACTGTCTACAATTTCAACATAATCTATTTTTGCTAAGGGTTCAGCGTTTATGGTAGATATTATTAAATTTTCTAATTTTTTTACGTCTAAAGTTCCATTCATTAACTCTTTTTTTACGAGATTCAGACTTTTATTTAAAATCAAAGCTGATTTTCTTTCTTTTTTTGAAAGATATGTATTTCTCGAGCTTTTTGCTAAACCATCCTTTTCACGAACTATAGGACAGCCTATTATCTCTGTACCTATATTCAAATCCTTGACCATTCTTTTAATTACTGCTAATTGTTGAGCATCTTTTTCTCCAAAATAAGCTTTATCAGGAGTTACTATATTTAGAAATTTTGAAACAACCAGGCAGACACCTCCAAAATGAACTGGTCTCTTAGAGCCACAAAGAAAATCTGTAAGTCCAGATACACTTATGGTAGTACAGTTGCCTTTTAAATACATTTCTTCTGATGATGGATTAAAAACTACTGATGCACCACTATCCATACAGTATTTAAAATCTTTTTCTATATCTCTTGGGTAGCTATTAAAATCTTCATTAGGTCCAAATTGAGTTGGATTTACAAATACACTAACTACTACTTTATCATTTTCTTTTACAGCTTTTTTAATAAGGCTTTGATGTCCTTCATGTAAAAATCCCATGGTAGGAACAAGCCCTATAGAATAGCCAGATTTTTTCCAATCTTTAATTACATTTCTTAGTGATTCTATTTCCTTTATAAGCATTTTGTACCATCCTTAATCTTAGTATAATTTTTCTAATTCAGATTCATTTATTGAAAAGCTATGTTTTTCTTGTGGAAATGCACCAGTTTCAACTTCTAGTATGTAATTTTTAATTGAATCTTTCATTATATCTCCTATATTTGCATATTGTTTTACAAATTTAGGTACAAAATCTCCAAACATCCCCAACATATCTTGATAAACTAAAATTTGACCATCACAATTAATTCCTGCTCCTATCCCTATTGTAGGAATTGAAATAGAATTAGTTACCATCTCAGCTATTTTAGCAGGAACGCCTTCAAGCACAATAGAGAATGCTCCTGCTTTTTCTATTGATTTAGCGTCTTCAATAAGTTGTTTTGCTGTTTCACTAGTATTTCCTTGAACTTTAAATCCGCCAAATGAATTTACAGATTGAGGTGTTAGTCCTAAATGACCCATTACAGGTATTTGAGCATTTACAATGCTCTTTATTTGTTCTATAACGTTTGAACCTCCTTCTAACTTTACAGCATGTGCCCCGCCTTCTTTTACAAGTCTACCAGCATTTTTAACAGCATCTTCGATAGAAATATGGTAAGATAGAAATGGCATATCACTTACTATTAAGGCATTTTTCACACCATTTTTCACAGCTTTTGTATGATATATAATTTCATCTATAGTAACAGATAGAGTGTTTTCTTCACCTTTTATGACCATTCCTAATGAATCTCCTATTAAGATACCATTTATATTACATTCATCCATTAGTTTTGCCATTGAATAATCATAAGCAGTAAGCATAGATAACTTTTTTCCTTTACTTTTAGCATTTTTAAAAGTCAGTATAGTATTTTTCATCGTTTTTTCCTCCTAAAATTTTGTAAATCTCTTTGTATTTTTCAGATTTACTTATTAAATTTTCAACTGCGTTTTCTGTAGAAATACTTTTTGTACATTTTAATGAATCTTCATTTTCCAAGGCTATTATTTTTAGTAGATTTAAGGATAGAATTTTGTAAATATCTTCATCTTTCTTATCTAATGCTGATAAATGTTTTTTTATTGGTGTTATATCCCCACGGACAATAGGTCCAGTAAGGGCTTTAGAAAATCCATTATCAAGTATATTTTCTATATTTATTTTGACTAAAGGATTTATAGCTTTTAAAGTTTCTTCCTCAGATAAACCCAATTTGATAAAGTAATTTACACCTACATTTAGTAAAGATAACACTAAATTTGAAACTAAAACATTAGCTAAATGATAAGTGGATGAAGTATTTTTATCTCTTATAAAGAATTGATTACCCAAGCTATTTATAAAATCTTGAATAAATAAATCATCTTTTTCATTATCACCTTCTATGGAAAAACAAATGTCTTTCATTTTTTTTATATCAGTATTTTTATTGGAAAATGCAAATATAGGATGGATAGAATAAATTAATGCACCTGCTTTTTTTGAACAGAACAATATACTAGATTTTAAAGAGCCACTTGTGTGGCAAATATATTTATGTTTTAAATTAAATTTGGAAAGTTTTTTGTCTATAATTTCAATAGAATCATCTGATGTTGTAATAAATAATATATCGTTTTCATCAATAATGTCTTTCAAGTTACTGTAAATTTTTGTTTTTGTTAAATTTGTTGATTCTAGTAAAGATAATTGATTTCTTCCATAAAAACCTGTTACATAATAAGCCTTTGACAAAAAATAATTTGCCAAAGATGTACCAACTTTTCCGGAACCAATAAATCCTATTTTAATAGTACCACCTCCACTTTGTGATACAACATCTTAATTTCCAATCTCATTCATGAAGATATGAGTTACATAAGACAAAATAATTAAAAACATTTAAAGTATAGTTCTCATAACAAGATACCATCCATGGATATTTTACCATTTAAATGAAAGATTGACAAATAATTAAATAAAAGTTGAGTAAATATACTTTTATTTATGTTGTATTATTTTGATGGAGGTGTAGTTGACTTTGAAAATTATTAAAATAATACCCTTGTAAAAATAATAAAATAAAGACATTTATATAATGTATATGAAAGATGAATTATTTTAATAAAATAAAATATAAGTAAAAAAATTATGATATTTATTAAATATAAATTTTTTAAATTTGCAATATATAATGAAAATAATTTCATCTATTTCTAAAAAAAATCTTTTTTACTTTATATTATTAATATTATTTTTTATTATCTTAAATTTTAAAGTAATAAAAAATATACAGTTTATTTCTTATATCTAATTTTATAAAGATAAATACAGCAGTAAAATTTAATATAAGGCTGATAAGCATTATATACAATAATCTTGTTCAAATTGATAATATGATATTGATGTATTTTTTTTTATCAACTATAATCTAAAATATGAAGTAATAAGTTTTTTTATTAAATTGTATATTTAATGTATATATAAATGACAAATAAATCCTCTGTAATAAAAATAATTCTAGGAATGTGGTTATAAATAATAGCAATGATGAAGGAGGTAAGTATATGAACAAACATAATCTTGAGGTTATATTAAATCAGCTACAGATTAATATATATATTACAGATATTCATACTGATAAAATTATTTTCATGAATGAAAATATGAAAAAAGAATATAATATTTCAGCTCCAGAAGGAAAAGTTTGTTGGGAGGTATTATATACTGAAAAAAATGCCCCATGTAGTTTTTGTAAAGTTTTAGAGCTGTTAAAGAATAATAAAAAAGGAACATTAATAAAGTGGTATGAAAAATGTAATAATTTAAATCAAGTTTTTGAAAATTATGATAGTCTAATTTCATGGCAAGATGGTACAGTTGTTCATATACACCAATCTATAGATATTACAAATTCCAAAAGCTTAAATGAGCAAGGTAAAGTTGAAGAATTTTATCAAATATCAAATAATAAAGAAGAAAGAGATTATCTTGAAGATTTTAATGCCTTAAGAAGTAAATTTGATTATGATTCTACATTACTTTATGATGCTTTGATTAGAGGTACAGATGAATATATATATATCTGTAATATGAAAACAGGAGTATTTCGATATTCACCATCACAAGTTGAATTATTTGATTTGCCAGGAGAAATTGTAGAAAGTCCAATTATTTACTGGAAGAGCATTGTACATCCAGAAGACTGGGACCGTTTTTATAAGTCAAATATGGAAATAGGTAAAAATAATATGGATTATCATTCAGTGGAATTCCGGGCTAAGAATCGCAGTGGAGAATATATTTGGTTAAGATGTAGAGGACAATTAATGCGTGATGAGTTTGGAGAACCAAGTATTTTTGCAGGAATAATGACACAGTTAGGGAAACAAAATAAGATTGACCCATTAACACAACTGTTGAATTACTATGAATTTATGAGTGTGTTTGAAGATAAACTTTCAAATCCGATGATTGAAAAATTATGTATAGTATTATTGAATATCGACGATTTTAAAAATGTTAATGAGATGTATGATAGAGATTTTGGAGATAATATAATAAAAACTTTAGCACAATCTATACAATCTATTTTACCAGGTAATGCTGAACTTTATAAACTTGATGGTGATGAACTGGGAATTCTCGTTGATAATGTTGAGGAAAAAGAGATTCAACTTTTATATGAACAAATACAAAATTTAATTATACATCTTCACCTATGGAGAAAATATGGATTAAATATAACAATTTCTGCTGGGTGTGTTATATATCCAAAACATGGGGATACAGTAAAAGAACTTAGTAAATATGCTAGCTATTCTTTACAGTATGCTAAAGATCATGGTAAGAATAGAATTGTTTTTTTCTCTGAAAAAATATTAAAAAATAAAATGTACTCTGTAGCAATGATGTGGGAGTTGAAAGCATCAATCAATGATAATTTTAGGGGATTTAGTCTTAGATTTCAGCCACAAGTAGATACACAAAGCCATAATATAATAGGTGTAGAAGTACTTTTAAGATGGACTAATAGTGAAGGTAAAGCAATTTCTCCTTTAGAATTTATTCCAATTTTAGAAGAAAATGATATGATAAATACTGTAGGAGCATGGGTACTTCGGATGGCATTACGTACTTGTGGAGAATGGATTGTTGATTATCCATTTTTTACAGTGAGTGTAAATATTTCAGCTGTTCAAATATTAGAGGATACATTTATTGAAGATATAATAAAAATTATAGATAAAGAAAATTTTCCTTATAAAAATCTTGTTTTAGAATTAACTGAAAGCCATACAGTACAGAATATGAGTATTTTACAATATAAGTTTAAAGTTTTACAAGAATTAGGCATTCGTATTGCTATGGATGATTTTGGTACAGGATATTCATCATTAGAAGTTTTAAAATTTGCACCAATAGATATAGTGAAGATTGATAGAGTCTTTGTTAAAGACATATTAAAAAGTAAGTTTGATGCCACATTTATACATTTTATTGTTGCAATTTGTCACGATGTAGGAATAAAAGTTTGTTTAGAGGGAGTGGAAACAAGAGAAGAGTATGATTTAGTTAAACAAATGCAACCAGATTACATACAAGGATATTTTTTTGGAAAGCCACAAACAGCAAGTGAGATTTTAGATATTTTAAAAATAGACAATTGATATTAATCAAATTTGTAATTTATGTTTATTTAATTTATTTTTAAAGAAACTTTATGAATTTAATTATAATATTGAAACCGTTGATATAATCAAAATAAAACATGATGTTGAGTACATAAAGGTAGAATCTATAAATAGTTGCTACCTTTTTTAGTGAGCAATAAAGTGTATAATTAAAAATTTAGTAAAGTGTTTGATAATTCATCATTTAAGATGATAAAAAATAAATAAGAATTGCTTGATTTAGCCAATAATAAAGAATATAGTAACTATATAGACAACAAAACGAAAAGGAGTGTATAACCCTTGGAAAAACAGTATTTTACCACAGGAGAATTTGCAAAGTTGTGTGGAATATCTAAACAGACATTAATTTTTTACGATAAAATAGGGATTTTTTCTCCAGAATATAAAGATAAAAATAATTATAGATATTATTTGATTTATAAATAATATTTATATATTAACAAGTATTAATAAACACTAAAATGTGCATTTTTACAGGTATTTGGACTAAAAGAGTATAAGGTGACTGACTGACATTTAACTGACAAAACCTACTTTTATGGGTTTAACTGACATTTAACTGACAGTCAGTTTTTTTATTTAAATAACATTTTGCTTAAATTGTCAGAAGCCTCTTTGTCCATTTCTTCTAAAACATGAGAGTATCTATTCATAGTTATTTTTATATCTGTATGACCTAGCCTTTCAGAAACTACTTTCATATTAGTTCCTCCTAAAAGCAATAAGGTAGCACTTGTATGTCTTAAATCATGTATTCTTATTTGTTTTAAATTATTTTTTTTAATAAATTTATGAAAGTTTTTTGACAATACAGTTGGTATCCAAGGTCTAAAATTTGTATTTAGACACACTAAGTTATTTTCATTTATAAGTGTGCCTTGCAATTTCATTTTGTTTTGTTTTAATTTTTCTATTTTTAGTTTTTCAACTAATTCTTTTGGAGCTGATAAAGTTCTTTTTGATTTTGGTGTTTTTGGTTCTTTAAATGCTATTTTATTGTTTGCATATATAAGTATCTGATTAATACTTATTGAATCGGTTTCTAAGTTAATATCAGACCATCTAAGTCCACAGACTTCTCCAATTCTTAAGCCTAATAACAACATTAAGAGAATAGGGATTTCTATGATATTATATTCTAGTTTATCTATTAGAAGTAGTGATTCTTCTTTATCATAAATATTAATTTTAAAAGAACTTTCTTTATGAGGTAGCTTTATAAAGTTACAAGGATTTTCTGTTATTTCTCTTAATCTGTAAGATTCTTTTAATACAGAACTTACAAAGCCATATCTAACTTTAGCACTTCCAGATGTAAATTTAGTAAATAGTTTATTTACGAAAGACTGCATTAAATAAGGTGTTATGTCTATTAATCTTGTATCTTTGAAAAAAGGCTCTATATAGTTTTTAATCCAAGATTTCCTATTCACAATTGTATAAGGAGACCAATTGTTACCATTTGTCACAATGTATTTATAACATGCATCTACAAATGTTATATCTCTTGGAGCAACAAACTTATTATTGTTTATAGTCGATTTTATTTCAATTAAATGTTTTTCAGCATCCTTTTTCTTTTCATAACTTCCATAACTTTTTTGTTTCTTTTTCCCAGTTTCTTCTTCCACATACTCCACATATACATGAAATTTTTCATTTCTTTTTCTTATGAAGGCTGATTTGATGTTCATATGTACACTCCCTTTATAAGTATTATTCATGTTTAAAATATATTGAATAACTCTAGTTTTATTATATCAAATCTAAGTTATAAATACTATTTGATGATAGAGCAGATGTATACAGAAATATATATATGAATTTTAAAAAAGTAATATATAGGTAAAATATGTAAGAATTATATGATATAATATTTTTAGCAAGAAGATGTAATCTACAATTTATAGAGTGGAGTTCATACAAAAGATTATCCTCCCAACGTATAGAAGGGAGGTGTGTATGTATGGATAATTTTTTACAAGGTGTACTAGCAAGTTTAGTTGCCAGTTTAATAGTTTACTTAACTAGTAAATTATTTAAAAAAGTAAAAAGCCACTCTGGCAGGAGTGACTTTAGTTTTGAACTGAAAATTAAGTTCAAAAAAATAAACATTAGTATTTGAACTTCACTCTACTTCCAAATAGATTGTAGTTCTTCTTGCTTTTATTATACCACAATAAAAAAATTTTAACATTAATTATTGTCAGTTTTGACATTAATTAATATTAATTTTTATAAACAATAATAATGAGTCTGAATTAATGAATAAATTTAATTGTAAAAGTTGTAAATAAGGAAGCACTTACAAATATGTAGGTGCTTTTGTTTTACCAAATTATGCTATAATATTGAGTGAGATGAGTAATTTGTGGGGGATTTTATTATGTCAGTGATAATAGTAGCAATAATATTAATGTTATTAGGAATAGTTATTTTTATAGGGTTTATGCCAGGAAGTTTAGTACTTTTGGCATCATTAATAATTATTTATTTTGTTAGAAAAAAACAAAGAGTTATGTGTATTATATCTTATATGTTTCTTATTTTTACAATATATTTATATGCAGTTTGGGAAGATATAAGCCCATATACAGAAGAGAAGATGGCTATTAGAGAAGAGCAAAGAGTGAAAGAGGAAAAAGCTAAAGAAGAAGAATGGCAAAGAGCAAATAGAGAAGAGGATGAAAGAAGGAAAAAAGAAAAAGAAGAAAAATATGGTATAGAAATAAGTGAAGAAGATTTGAAAGCCAAGTTAGAACCATTAATACCTCAAGAATATAAAGGTTCTCGTTATGAGTTAGAAGTCAGTAAAGGTAGAGGGAGGATGCTTGTTGATTTAAGTTTGCAAAACGAAAAATTTAAAGATTTAGGCGAGTGTAAAAAATTTATAAAAGAAATAGTTAATGAGGTGAAAAAATTTAAAATAGATACAGTCTATTTTGATTTTTATTCAAAAGATGATGGTGGTATATTGAATCATTTTAGGATTCAAGATTTTAGCAAAATTCGAAATAATGTAGATGAAGTTGAAAATATATATTTTCGAGAAGAAGAGGTTGAAACTAAAGAAGAAGAAAAGCTACGACAAGAAAAAAACAATGATAATAATTATATTCGAAATAGTGGAATTGACCCACTAGATAGAATAAAGAAACTAAAAGAGTTGTTAGACTCAGGTGCAATTACACAGGAAGAATATAATAAAAAGAAAAAGGCATTATTAGAATAGATAATATAGTAAGCACTTACAAATATGTAGGTGCTCTTAAATTGATAAATTATTCCATTTTAATTTTATAGTTTGAATTTTATGATATAATAAAAATATATAAATTTTGCAGTGAGCGATATTTGTGATAAAGTAGGCTTTAACAGTTGCAATGTAAGGTGTTGAGGGAATGTGATAAGCGTTATCAACTGCACTACTCATGGTTCACTGCAAATTTAAGAAAGTTATATATGTGTAAGTATTGGAAATGCTAAGTTTATTTTGGGGTTTTATATTAACTATGTGGTATGTAAATACAATAAGTAAATAGTTTCTCTCTATAATATCTTTGTTTTATATTAACTATGTGGTATGTAAATTAGATTATATAATTGGTCTAGCTTATTATAAAAATTGTTTTATATTAACTATGTGGTATGTAAATTAAAATTTGTTAAACCAAAAAACATCAATTTGATTAAGTTTTATATTAACTATGTGGTATGTAAATAGATAAATGACCCGATTTTTGATATGTATAAGCAAAGTTTTATATTAACTATGTGGTATGTAAATAGCGGTTAAAGTAACAAACATTGACTTAACAGGTAAAGTTTTATATTAACTATGTGGTATGTAAATAATGCCATACAAAACACATCCTAACTAAAAATATTTAAGTTTTATATTAACTATGTGGTATGTAAATTATTTCCAAACCAAATAAGCACCACCAATCGCAATAGTTTTATATTAACTATGTGGTATGTAAATACAACAGAACTACTAAGAGTAACAACGCCATCTTTGTTTTATATTAACTATGTGGTATGTAAATAAATAACACCTACTCACAATATAAATTTCTAAATTTAGTTTTATATTAACTATGTGGTATGTAAATAGTCTTATTATAAATACGAAAAAATAAATTATTTGCTTGTTTTATATTAACTATATGGTATGTAAATTAAACCGCTATCCGCCAATTTCTTAACAGCTCTTTTAGTTTTATATTAACTATGTGGTATGTAAATCTGTAGGAGGAGTTTCAGCGAAACAAACGGAAGTAGAAAGTTTTATATTAACTATGTGGTATGTAAATCAGTTACAAACTTTAGAAAAATCATCAACACTTACAAGTTTTATATTAACTATGTGGTATGTAAATATGTGACTTCTATTAAAATCTGAGATTTTCAATCTTTGTTTTATATTAACTATGTGGTATGTAAATGTATCAAAATCAGTAGTTTTCAAAATATCAGTTTTAGTTTTATATTAACTATGTGGTATGTAAATGTTCCATTAACTTGAAGTATTCCAAGTTCCTTCATTCGTTTTATATTAACTATGTGGTATGTAAATAAAAAAATTTATACTTAGCAGAGCTTTTTGACAAACCGTTTTATATTAACTATGTGGTATGTAAATATACTTAATTGACAATAATACGTTTCAAGAACTTTAGTTTTATATTAACTATGTGGTATGTAAATAACGCAAATACAAATGAAAGTCTGAATTGGTAAAAAGTTTTATATTAACTATGTGGTATGTAAATGTCGTAAACATTACAAAGAATAGAACTAGAATCAACGTTTTATATTAACTATGTGGTATGTAAATACTAAAGACATAAGGTATTATCCAAGCAGTAAAACCAAGTTTTATATTAACTATGTGGTATGTAAAGAAGAGTTTTTTGGTTTCTGATTTTAAATATTCTTTTTGTTTTATATTAACTAAGTGGAGAATTTAAAAAGTTACAATGAGTAGAAGAAGATTTCTATTTATCGTAACTTTTTTGTTGCAAATTTAAAATTATAATAGATTATAAAAATTATTATAAAAAGATAGTTTTATAAAAAAATATAATAAAAAACTCGATTAATAATACTTTTAATTGGAAAAAACTTCCAACTGTCTACAAAATTCGATTTTTTTATTACAATTACGCTTTTTTTATTGCATTAGCAAATCAAAAGTATTATTATGTAAGTAAGATAATTATCTAAGACAATTCTGAATAATCTAAAAATAATTTGGGGGTTGAAAGGGTGTAATTATATAAACTTTATTAAAAATTGTTGGGAGTTTTTAACTAAAAATAAGAACATAAGTTCTTATGATAGGGGGATATATATGTATAAGTCAAATGAAAGTATTAATGAAGAAGAACGAATTAAAAAGACCATGGAAGAATTAGAGTTATTATTAGAATTGGATGTTGAGTTTTTTGAAAGTTTATTAAAAAAAATAGAAAGAGAAGAAGATTATATAATACAAAATAGTGGAGCAATAGAAGGAGCAGAACCGACATTATAAGAAGGTTCTTTTTTAATATCAAAAATTAGGAGGCTTGCATGAATGAAGAACTTTTCAAAGACAATTTGAAACGACATGAGGTAACAATAAATAAACATAATGATGAAATAGACGAATTAAAAGTAGCAAATATAGAGTCTAAAGCAGAGTTAAAGGCACTATGCGAGAATTTAAACTCACTTACAAGTATGCTCAAATGGCTAATTGGAACAATGATTACAACACTTGTAGGATTCTTTATATTTGCAATACAGAGAGGAATATTTTAATTAGGAGGTTAAATAAATGGATAATTTAATAAGTTTTATACCAGAGCAGTTGCTAATTTTAGTAGCTGCTCTTTATGTTATAGGAGCAGGTTGTAAGAAGTATAAACAACTAGATAATAAATATATTCCAGTAGTGTTATTAACACTTGGGATAGGTTTCTCAGTATGGATGTTAGGATTAAATGCTGATGCAGTCTTACAAGGTGTAATTTGTTGGGGTATATCAATAGGTATAAATCAAACTTACAAACAATTAAAGGAGGAAAATAAACAATGAAAATATGCATTACAGTAGGACATAGTATTTTAAAAAGTGGAGCATGTACTTCTGCTGATGGAGTAGTTAACGAGTATCAATATAATAAATCTCTTGCACCAATATTGGCAGATACATTCAGAAAAGAAGGGCATAAGGTAGATGTAATAATATGCCCCGAAAAGCAGTTTAAAACTAAGAGTGAGGAAAAGTCTTATAAAATACCTAAAGTTAATAGTGGAGGATATGACTTACTTATAGAGTTACATTTAAATTCAAGTGGTGTAGGAGCTTTTGGAACAGAGGTATTTTACTATAGTGAAAAAGGGAAGGAATATGCACAAAGAGTAGTAGATAAACTATCTAAACCTTTCATAAGAAAAAAAGGAGATAAAGAAGTAGGTAATAGAGGAGCTAAATTAGATAAAAGTTTATATATTTTAAATAGTTCCAAACCTACAGCAATATTAATAGAAAGTTTCTTTTGTGACAATAAAGATGATTATGAGAAAGCTAAGAAGTTTGGGTATGAAGGTATTGCTAAGTTAATTGTAGAAGGTACATTGAATAAAAATATAAGTAATGAGGGAGTTAAGCAAATGTACAAACATACAATAGTTTATGATGGAGAGGTTGACAAAATACCTGCAACTGTAGTCGGTTGGGGTTATAATGATGGCAAAATATTAATATGTGATATAAAAGATTATGTACCAGGTCAGACAGAGAACTTATATGTTGTAGGTGGAGGAGCATGTAATAAGATAAGTTCTATAACCAAAGAAAAATATACAATGATAAAAGGTAATGATAGATTTGATACACTTTATAAGGCGTTAGATTTTATCAAATAAGAAATCAGAAATAAAAAACTGAGAAAAAATTATTATTGGAAAATATGAAAAAATGAATTTGAAGAGAAGGATCATTAACATGAATAAAAAATTAAAAAAATATTTTATAAATATTTCTTTTGTTAAAAATTGTAAAAAAAAATATATTTTATGCAAATAGAATATGGTTTCATTGATAAAATATAATTTTAGACTGTACATTTGTAGTATTTATAATATAAATATTTCGTCAATTCACTTTATTATTATAGAATGAAAAAAAAATGAAAATATGTCTAAATATAGAATTTGAAAAATAAAAATTAAATGATATAATTAAGAAAATTATAATTAAAAGAGGAAAAGGGGGACATATTATTATGTTTAAAAAAGCAAAAAGGATAATTACATTAGCAGCAATGATATCAATGGTTGGGGGAAGTATTTTAATTGGGCATGCAGATGAAGAAAATACATACTCTCCAGAAACAGGAGAATTACCTTATCAAGGTTTAGAATTAAATGTAAGCCCAACAACACGTAGCGCAGAACCTAGAACGTATACTTATAAGTATTCAGGGGAATTTAAGAATTATACTCAATCAGGTGCATTTGTATCAACAGGACGCCAAAAAATAATAGATGGCTATCAACGAACTAAGACAGCTACAGCTTCAACAGGCGTACAATATCAAATAACAACAAAACAAGGTTCAAAACTAAAATATGTAACTAGAACAGGAGTTTATAATGGAAATCTTTCTATAGATTTGGCTCACAATGATACAGTTGGGTCTGACCGTAGACTTAGATTAGCTAACTATTATAATTTATCATTTGATGATCCAAATGCACCAGTACAATCTGCATCAGGTCAATTTAACTATCGTTACTAAAATACAATAAAATATTTAATAATAAAGAGGCTTATCCAAATGTAAAGAAGCCTCTTTATTCAAAGGATAGTATTATTATTTATTTAAAATTTATTATCTAAACAGATTAATAATAATTATATTGAAGCTTAGATAAATTATTAATATAAACACTTCTAATAGTGTCACTAAGTATCAGGATAAGTGTTATATGCATAATTATTGATATTATTTGTACTGAATATATACTAATTATAAAATTCAGAAAAATATATATGCTTAAATTAAGGATTATTTTTTAAAATAGGGGCATGAATATGAAAAAATTGACTATATTATTGGGAGCATTACTCATATGTTCAGTATTAATATTTTCTCAAAATAGAGAAAGTATAAATGGATTAGTTTTGTATAAAAGTGAAGTTTCTAGTTATGACACTTTAAAAAATTATTTAAAAAAAGAATTAAATATAAATCTAAAAGTAGACTATGTTATAGATGATAATGAAATTTCAGAAGAACATGATTTTTGGGAATATCCTAAAGTTCAATTAATAAACAAATTAAATAATAATAATAACATTGATTTACTATTAGATATTCCAAATGAATATTTAAGAGATTCTATGAAAGGTGAAAAATTATTAAAGTTAGATAATTATATAGATACACACAACATTTATCCTGCAATAATAGATAAATCCAAGGAAATAGGTAATGGTAATATATATTTTATTTCACCATATTTTTCATCAAATTTTATTATGATAAATGAAAATCTCTTTGAAAAGTTAAATGTACCTATTCCAAACGAAATAAGATCTTGGCAAGATGTTTTAAAAATATTAAAGGATATTAAAAGTTCAATAAAAGATAATAATATTAGTGATATTTATCCTTTGTCATTAGGTATGAATGGCACAGAAAGCTTTTTTCAGGATTTTGAAGTTCTAACAACACCATTTAATTTATCCGTAAAATCAGAAGGAACTATTTATGGTGATGATAAATGGATGGATGTATTTACATTTTTTATGAATTTGTATAAAGATTATGGTATACATAAAACAATAAATACATCTGATATGTTTATTGATGACAAGATAGCTATGAAATTTATTCAAGGAATTGAAATAATGAATTATAAAGATTCTATGGGTAAATATAAAGTTTTTGAAATTCCTTCTTATAAAGGGTTTAAAGATAAAATTTATCTAAACACTACAGATATATCAATACCTGCTAACGCTTCTAACAAAGAAAATGCACTAAAAATATTAAATCATTTTCTTAGTAAGGAATTTGCTAATAAAGGTGTTGATGGTAGATTATTTGGGATGTATCCATTTGTTAGTTATGTTGATAAGGAAATTCTTGATAAGTGTAGAGATTTTTATAACTTAAAAAATCCAAATATTTTATATCCAGATAAACCAGGATATGCAAACAAAAACGAATTTATATTATTTAATGATTATGTTAATTATCAACAATCACAAAGAGAAGTTATACCCAATATTATTAATGGAAAAATAAGTATTGAAGATGGATTTAAAGAAATAAAAGATAGATATTCTAAAAAAACTATCAAGAATATTTCTAAATAGCCTTTAAAATCGAGTTAAATAGGTCTTTTTAACAACATAAATTATATGATATAATAAAAAAATAGAAGTGTATTCGCAGTACACTTCTATATCTGTAACTAAGCATTCTCATGTTGGGGAGTGCTTTTTTCATTTCTCCAAACAACCTTGTTTTTTTCATCTGTAATTATCAAATCAATCTCATTACCTTTCAAAATCTCTGTTGCAGTACAAATAAGATTATCTAAGTCAAAACTTCGAGTTATTTCTAGTTGATTGTTATTTACTACTCTTTTTAGTATATAAGTCTTAAAACACATTTATATCACTCCTTAAGCACTAAGACATTCTTGTAAGCATTTTTCTGCTTCTTCTAATGTAGAAAATTCATCAACGTATTGGTCGAAGTTTCTAATATATTCAGTTTTATATTTAGTGCTATTCATTTCCATAAAAGCAATAGTTTTACCATTGTCGTAGTAGCGACTTATTACGAAATATTTTTCAATATTAGATATACTTTCTTTATCTTCTATAACTAAGTCTTTAGCACTAAAATTAGGTGCCATGCTATAATTTCCTATTCTTATGTATTCGCAATCATTATTAAATCTAATTTTAGCACGTCTAACAGTATCTTCTTCTTTATAAGTTATAGTTTTATCAGTTCTTTTAATAACCTCTATAGTGAACACACAGTCATAGTCACATACATTTCTTGTTGTATAAGTTTTGCCAATTTCAAATTTCATCATCTTAAATACCTCCAATAATTATTTTGTTAAGCATATTGTACACTATAAAGTGTCGTTTGTAAATATAAAAATGAAATTATTTAGTTTTCTTTGTAAAATAAAAATGGATAAAAGAAACTATATAGTGTATAATTGTATATAGAAAAGTGAGGTGTTTGGTATGTCAATTTCATTTGGAGAAAAGATAAAGATAATATTAAAAAGAAAAAATATAACTATAGGTGAGTTAGCTGAAAAAACAGGACAAACAAGACAAAATCTTTCAAATAAATTTTCAAGAGACAATTTTTCAGAAAAAGAAATTAGGGAATTTGCAAATGTGCTTGATTGTGAATTTGATTTTTATTTTATTATGAATGATACAAAAGAAACTATTTAATATAACTATATTAAAATAATATTTTAAGGGGATTTGTTAATGAGAAAAATTTTAATAGGATTTGCTATTTTACTTGTATTATCAGCAATAGTTATTGGAACACCCATAGCAATAGATAAATATTTACCACCAAGTAATAATGGAGCTTTATTTTCCTTTTTGGGAAGTTATTTAGGCGGAATTTTTGGAGGATTAGCAACTTTAATTGGGGTTTTGTATACTATCAAATCTAGTGATAAGTCAAGAAAAGAAGAAGAGGATAAGAAGGACCCATTTATAGTACCTTTGGAAAAAACATTACTAGTATGTAAAAATCCAGAAGATGAACATTTTAAAATAGAACATTTAGAAAATGATGTTAATTATGGAAGCGGTTCAATTTATATTGATTTTATGAACCTGGGTGAAGAACATGGTCTTTATGTTTCTATGGCTTGGAATCAACCAAGTAAAAAGGATAAGATTGATTTTTTTAACAAGTATAAAGAAAATCAGTATCTTGAAGCCGTGTTTAATTCAGTATGTGTTTCAACAAATCCAGATAAAAGAGAAAATATATTTCAAGTAATAAAATCATGCAAATTTGAAGAAATAAAGAAAACATATTTATTTGTGAGTTGGAATATGTTAATAATATTTTTAACAAAATATATTTCAATAAAAAATAAAGAGTTAAAGATTGATAAGAGCTACGAGAATATGCCATTAGGAGAACTTGAAATAAATTGTAAAAATGTTCAAGGAAAATTAGTGCAAAAAAAATATTCAATTTTAGGATATCTTTGTAATAGAACTATGGAAGAAAATGGAGAAGAAAGTTATCTTCTAAATCTTAGTTTTAAGTTAATTGATGAAAAATGATATTTGATAATTGTAAAATCATGTTATAATTAAAATGCAAGAATATATCTTGCAAGAAACTACAATCTAAGGGCGAAAGTTTTCAGAAATCACCTTCATATGAAAGGGGGTGAGTATATGAAAACACTTATGTTTATACTTGTTATAGCGTATTATATTACTATTATAATAAAATCTATTACAACAATAGTAAAGTCTATAACAAGATTATTAGATTCTATAAGTAAATTAAAAGAATCTTTACATAAACTAAGAAATCGTCCTGACGGCAATCAAGACGATTTCAATGAATAAATCATTACTTAAATTATTTTGAATTTGAAACTTCGCTCTAGGCTAATAGATTGTAGTTTCTTTTTTTATTTTTGATGCGATTTTACATCTTTATTATATCGCATTTTAACAAAAAATAAAACTGTGAATACTAGAAATATATTTTATTTTATCTCTAAGTATATATATTATTGCCCACCTAAAAAACTTTCATAAAAACAAAAATAACTATATGTTTTTGGTAACAGGAGGACATAATTTATAAGAATTTTATAAATATTAGCCCCTATAGCTTTGCGTCACTAAATTCCTCTAGTTTTACCAATTTAGTATTATTCTGCAATTAAAACAATGCAATAGAACTAATTATTATTCAACATATGTGTTTGAAAATTGAATAAGTTTATAGATATTAATAATATTTTTTATATATAAAAACAAACTAAATAAGTAGAATAAATGGTAAATTTTACCTGTAGTTTTTGTATTAAAAAGCTCCTATTATTAGTTTAAGTTAGACTAAATGAGGAAGTGACATACAAATGGAGCAGCAAGAGGTAATGGCTAAATTGCGTAGAGGGGAACTATTGTTAATGGAATATATGTGGAGGAAAAAGTCTATTCTATATAAAAAAGAAATAATCTCGGCAATGCAAGAAAGGTATAAATGGAGAAAAAGTACTACAGAAATTCTCCTAAAAAGATTAGTAAAGATGAAAGTATTAAAAAAGAAAATAGTGAGTTTTAAATCTAATTATGAGGTGCTAGTAACTAAAAAAGAATATTTAAACGCTATAAGAGAAGAAAAAAATATAAATATAGATGATGATTTTTTTACTCGAATATTTACAACTATACATAGAAGGAATCAAATGATAGAAGAAAAATTTAAAAAATTCATAACAAATATAAAAGATATGATAAAAAGACAAGTTTGAGTTTTATAGAAAGAAGGGATATATTATGATAAATAAGAAATTACCAGATGCAGAACTAAAAATCATGAAGTTTATTTGGAACTCAAGTTATAAAACTGTAATATCGAAAGATGTTGCAGATGAGATAGAAAAAATATATGGTTGGAAACATACAACTACAATTACGCTTTTAACAAGGTTAACTAAAAAAGGTTTTTTAATCTCTCAAAGAATTGGAAAACATGTACACTATACAGTGTTAGTAAAAGAAAAAGAATATTTAAAATTAGAAGGTAAAAGAATTTTTGGAGGTTTACATAACAATCCTCTATCAGAACTGATTTCAAAGCTACACGATGGAGAAGAAATAACAGAAGATAAAATAGCAGAAATAGGAGAATGGATAAAAACTTGGAAAGATGAAGATTGATGTATAAAAAGGTAGCACTTATATTAAGAGCTACCTTTTTATTGTTGTTGATAATTTTGTGGATAAGATGTGGAAAAGTTATATAAAAATTGTGGATAAAATATTTTACTGACATCTAACTGACATTTAAACTTTGAAATTAAAAATATATTGATTTTCTAAAATAATAACTACTTGATTTAACCAATAATAAAGAATATAGTAACTATATAGACAACAAAACGAAAAGGAGTGTATAACCCTTGGAAAAACAGTATTTTACCACAGGAGAATTTGCAAAGTTGTGTGGAATATCTAAACAGACATTAATTTTTTACGATAAAATAGGGATTTTTTCTCCAGAATATAAAGATAAAAATAATTATAGATATTATTCGGTTTATCAATATGATACATTAGACATATTACAATCATTAAGGGAAATAGGAATGAGTCTAGAGGAAATAAAAGAATATATACAAAATAGAAGTCCTCAACTTTGCGTGAAAATGCTTAAAGAAGAAGAAAAAAATATAAGAGAAAAAATAAAAAAATTAAGAAAAATAAGTTCAAAGATACAAAACAGAATAAATACAACAGTTGAAGGAATTTCTAAAATGAATAGTGAAGAAATTTATATGTCTAAAAGATTTGAGGAATACTTAGTCTTATCAAGTGACTTGACTAGTATAAGTAATGGCGATTTCATGATGGAATTAATAGATTTCACTAATTACTGTAAATCAAAAAATTTGTATCAAGGATATGAGTTAGGAGCAATGGTAAGTAATGAGAATATAAAAAATGGAGACTACTTAAGCATAGCAAGTTTCTATTTGAAAATAGATAAAAAAATAAAAGAAAAAAAGTTATATATAAAACCAGAGGGAATATATGCATGTATAAAGCATATTGGAAAATATGAAGACTCATATAAATCTTATGAGAAGTTGAAAAAATATATATATGAGAATGAATATAAAATTGTTGGAAATTCATATGAGGAGAGTATACTCGATTTCTTTTGTGAAAGTAATGAAGATAATTATATGACTGAGATTTCAATCCAAGTATCTAGATAAGAATCAAAAAGAGATATATTCAAACATTAAGTAATTATACTTAGTATTGAGTATATCTCTATATTTTATAATAGTATATAAAGGTTTAAACAGTATCTATAAGGTACATTTAATGTCAGTAAATACTAATTATATGAATAAATTGTAAATTGTAGTTGTTAAAAAACAAACAACAAAAGCAAGTACAGTAGGCATTAAGAATCCTAAGGCAGTCCATTTTAGACTTCCAGTTTCTCTTTTTATTGTTAAAAGTGTTGTTGCACAAGGCCAGTGTAGTAAACTGAACAGCATAACATTTAAAGCTGTCAAATAAGTCCATCCATGTTCTCTAAGAACTTGACCTAAAGCACTAAAGCTATCTAATTCTATCATAGAACCAGTTGCTAGGTAAGCCATCAGAAGTATAGGTATAACTATCTCATTTGCTGGGAAACCAAGAATAAAAGCCATCAATATAAAACCATCAAGACCAATTACTTTAGCTAAAGGGTCCAAAAAATTTGCAACATGTGATAATATGCTTAAATCTCCTATATAGATATTTGCAAATATCCAAGTTATTACACCAGCAGGTATGGCTACCATTACAGCTCTTCCTAAAACAAATATTGTTCTATCTATTATGGAAGTATATAAAGTTCTTCCTATTTGAGGAACTCTATAAGGGGGAAGTTCCAATGTAAAAGTTGAAGGAACTCCTTTTAATAATGTCTTAGAAAGAGTATAAGAAACTAACAATGTTATTAAAACACCTAAAATTATCAATAAAGTTATACAAAATGCAGTTGCTATACTTGATACAAAAGAGCTAGTTATAACTGAGCTAAAAAATATTGTAGATATAGCTATCAGAGTAGGAAAACGACCATTACAAGGTACAAAGTTATTCGTAAGTATAGCTATAAGTCTTTCCCTTGGAGAGTCAATTATTCTACAACCAATGACTCCAGCTGCATTACATCCAAATCCCATACACATAGTCAAACACTGTTTACCATGTGCACAAGCTTTTTTAAATAGGTGATCTAAGTTGAATGCAACTCTTGGCAAATATCCAAAATCCTCAAGCAAGGTAAATAATGGGAAGAATATTGCCATAGGAGGTAACATTACAGAAATTACCCATGCTAAGGTTCTGTACAATCCTAAAACCAACATATCATTTAACCATGATGGACAGTTAATACTATTTAACACGCTTGAAATACTTGGCTCAAATCCAAGTAGCAAATTAGACAGTAAAGTGGATGGATAGTTAGCACCTTCTATAGTAATCCACAATATAGTACCTAATAATAAAAGCATTATTGGAAGCCCAAATACTTTGGATGTTAATATTTTATCTACTTTTTCTTCTCTATCAGTTGATTTTTTAGGAATGTTAGAAGAACATTCCTCACTTAATTTTTTAGCATAATCATAGTTAATCTTAGTAAATTCATCTCTGATTTTCTGTTTATTTATATCATTTGGAACTTTTTTCTTTACTTCATTAATAGCATCTATTGAATCTTTATCTATATAGTTGCTCATAGATTCAAAAATACTTTCATCACCATCAATAAGTCTAAGACCTAACCATCTAGAATTTATATTTGGCATGATGTTATCCAATTCTGGCTGAATTGATTTTACCATATCTTCTATATTTTCACTATATTTTACAGGTTTATTATTGAACTTATATTTATCAAAAGACACATCATTTAAAGTATCTAATAGTTCATCCATACCAGAACCACTTCTTGCAGCAGTTAAAACAACTGGAATGCCAAGAGATTCCTCTAGGAGTTCTGTATTTATAGTAATTCCTTTTTTCCTAGCTTCATCTATTAAATTTATACATAAAATAACTTTATCTGTAAGTTCCATCACTTGAAACACCAAATTTAAATTTCTTTCAAGACATGTAGCATCACATACTACTATTACTGCATCTGGATTACCAAAACATATAAAATCGCGAGCCACAATTTCTTCTTGTGACAAGGCAAATAGAGAATATGTTCCTGGCAAATCGATTAATGCATACTCAGCATTTTTATATTTAAAATTACCTCGAGCTGTAGCTACAGTCTTTCCTGGCCAATTTCCAGTATGTTGTCTAAGCCCTGTAAGATGATTAAATACAGTACTTTTACCTGTATTTGGATTACCAGCCAATGCAATTACAAACTGGTCTTCTTTGTTATCTATATCAAACATGTCTTTTAAAGAACTCATTTTGGTTGAGTTGTGTGTCAAACCCATATTAATATCCTCCCGCTAGAAAATTTTAAATGTCAGAAACTAATATTAAGCTACTTTCTTCTTGTCGTAGAGCTATCTTACTACCTCTGATTTTGTAGACAGTTAAATTGTTTTTTGGACCTTTTCTAACTACATCTATAACAGCTCCTCTAGTAAGACCAAGCGCTAACATTCTTTCTCTTAAATTACCACTGGACAATATATCTTCAACTTTAACAGTTTTTTTCACTTGAATGTCGTTAAGGTTTTTCATAGTAGCACCTCCATGCATGAAATTTAGCCTGAGCTAATCTTCTTATTTTAAACTATGCATTATATTATTACCTTGTTACTTTCACAAAAAAAAGATAGGCAAGATGCCTATCACAAAGTTGGGTATAATTCTTACTTTTGGGGAAAGTAGAATATAGAATAAAAATTAACATTTTGAATCTATATAATTATTGAATCTTAGTAATAAAAAAAGCCAGAAAGCAAAAAGCCTTCTGACTCCATATAAGGTATTTTCAAATACCTAAATATCAATTCAATATATTATTTATACTTAAATTATATATTAACAATATTAGCTTGTCAACACTGTAATCTCATTTTAATGTGTTCAATGCCAGCTTCGTCATACACTTCTGATATTTCTTTAAAACCACAAGATAAATAAAGATTCTTTACATAAGCTTGTGCTGATAAAGTTATATTGTTTTCATGTAAATTAATCTTTATAAAGTCTATAGCACAATCCATCATTTGTTTTGCTAACCCATTTTTTCTATGACTAGAGAGAACCAAAACTCTACCAATAGAAACATCATCATAAGAGCTATATTCTCTAGGTATTATTCTAGCATAAGCGCAAATCAATCCATCTTCTTTTAAAAATATGTGATAAGAGTTTTTATCTATATCATCATAATCGTTTAATGAAAATATTTTTTGCTCACAAGCAAATACTTCATATCTTGATTTTGCTATTTCATAAAACTCATCTAAATTTAAATCATTAAAGTGTTTAATTTTAAACATAGTAACTACCTCCTAGTGTCTTAAAAAACTGAATATTAAGATATATTATATCATTTCTAATATAGATACTTTCATTAAAATTTATATTTATTAAAAATATTTTAAAAAAGTGATATACTATATTAAAAATAAAGTTTTAATTAGAAAATTTATGATTTATGGAGGACTTGTTTTGAATACTACTAAAAAATTAACTGAAGCTGCTTTATTGTCATCTTTATTTATAGTAGTGACAATTATAGCTGTGGGTACTGGATTTGGATATGCTATTTATCTAGATTTTATAGTACCAATATTTTTTTGTATAATATGCTTAAAATGTGATTTAAAGTACACTGTTTTATCTGGATTTACATCACTTTTAATAATTTCTCTAGTACTTGGAAATCTCGGAACTGCTATTTGGGCAAGTCAGAGTGTATTACTTGGTATAATGTGTGGTTATTTTATAAATAAACCTACAATGGTGATGGATGATTTAGTATATGGTTCAATATTTGGAATAATTGTAATGGTTTTTATTGATATATATGCTTCAGCATTAATAGGTTATAGCTTTATGAAAGAATTTCAGGGATATAGTAAATTAATTTATTTTAATGGATATGCAAATATTATTTATTATTTGATGATAACATTGTTTCCATTTGGGATGGTCTTTTGTATATATTTTTTAAGTTTGATTTTGGGACATAAATTGCATATATTAGGTTCAAATTCTTTAAAAAAATATTTGATATTTAAAAACTTTAGAAGTCTAAATCAATTTTTATGTTGTTCTAAGAAAGTTTTTTACATATGTGTTTCTTATTTAGTGATTTTTAAAATTTTAAAGTTATTAAATATTAAAGTTGATTTTGTTTATTTAAAAACAATCTTAATATCAATTGCTTACTTATGTGTTTATTTTATAGTTAGAGATTCATGTATGTCGTTGCAAAATTTTATAATATCTAAATTTAGAAAATTATTATATGCTAGAATTTCTTTTTTAATAATAATTTTATTATTATTTTTTATGTTTAATGTGACTATGGTTGGTTTAATAATAGTAAATGCGTTTTTAAATAAGAAAATAAATATAAGATTGAATCAGACTAATATTGTCAATAAACAAATTAATATCTTGATTGAAAATAAATTTTAGATATTGGTAAAAAATATAAAAAGATAGTATAATGTAAAAAAACATGTATATAATAATAAAAAAGGTTGACAAAATGTAAAAATAATAATATATTATGAGTAAGTTAAGAAAAAATTCTTGTAATTGATGAAATAATCTGAATATATAAATGCTATGAAGAGAAGAAGTAGAGCTAAGTTTTATTTAACAGAGAGTTCCAGTTTGGTGAAATGGAATAAATTGATTTAGTTTGAATACATCTCAGAGCACTATCTCTGAAAGATAACAACCATTAAGAGATATCGGAGTAGTACACGTTATAGTACTTGGGTATATATAATTATACTCTAAGAGATTAATATCGTGAGATATTGATGAACTAAGGTGGTAACACGTAAGCAATGCTTTCGTCCTTTTAATAGGATGAAAGCTTTTTTTATTATAAAAATAAAAATTAAAGATTATATAAATATTTTAGGAGGAATGAAAAATGAAATCGATAGACGAGCAAATACGAATAATTATGAAAGGTGTAGACGATTTAATAGATGAAAAAGAGTTAAGAGAAAAGCTTATTAAATCAGAAAAAGAAGGAAAACCTATGATAGTAAAATTGGGTCTAGACCCAAGTGCTCCAGATATACATTTAGGGCATACAGTAGTTCTTAGAAAGATGAAGCAACTACAAGATTTAGGTCACCAAATAGTAATAATAATTGGAGACTTTACAGGTAAAATTGGAGACCCAACTGGAAAATCTAAGGCTAGAAAGGCTTTAACAACAGAACAAGTTCTTGCAAATGCGAAAACTTATGAAGAACAGATTTTCAAAGTTTTAGATAAAGAAAAAACTATTGTAAGATTTAATAGTGAGTGGTTAGCTAAATTAAATTTTGAAGATGTAATAAAATTAGCAGCAACTATTACTGTTGCAAGAATGTTAGAAAGAGAAGATTTCAAGAAGAGATATGAAGGGCAAATGCCAATATCAGTACATGAATTCTTCTATCCATTAATGCAAGCATATGATTCTATAGCGTTAGAAGCTGATATAGAGCTTGGTGGAACTGACCAAAGATTTAACTTATTGATGGGAAGATCATTACAAAGAGAGTTTGGTATGGAGTCTCAAATAGTAATAATGATGCCTTTAATAGAAGGATTAGATGGAAAAGAAAAAATGAGTAAGAGTTTAGGTAACTATATTGGGATAGATGAAGAAGCAGGAATAATGTACCAGAAATCTATGGAAATTCCTGATGAACTTATAATTAAATACTATAATTTAGTAACTGATGTTCATCCTGATGAAGTTAATAAAATAGAATCTCAGTTAAAAGACGGTTCAGTAAATCCAAGAGATATAAAAATGAACTTAGCGAGAGAAATAGTTACATTATATCATGGAGAAGAATCTGCTAAAGAAGCCGAAGAAAGATTTAAGTCTGTATTCCAAAAAGGTCAAATACCTGAAGATATACAAACAATTCAAGTTAAGGAAGAAGGATTTGATTTAATTGAAGTATTAGTTGCTAATGAGATTGTTAAGAGCAAGAGTGAAGTTAGAAGATTAGCTTCTCAAGGTGGAGTAAAGGTAAATAGTGAAAAAGTAGAGGATTTAAGTGACATTGTTAAAGAAAGTGAATTAGTTGTTCAAATAGGAAAGAAAAAATTTGTAAAAATTGAACTAGTAAAATAGATTAAAATAAAAGGGATGTCTCTATTTTGAGACAACCCCTTTTTTATTATATTAAAATCTTAAATTGATAACCATTGTCTTTAAAATATGTTATAATTTGGTCTAACGCATTTACTGTTTCTTGTTTTCCATAAGTATCATGCATTAAAAGAACAACCATTTCTTTACCTTCAGAAGATTTTTTTGCATGTTCAAATAACTCTTGAGCATTTTTCTTTTTACCTTCTGCATCAGCATTTAAAGCATTCCAATCAATTGATGCCATATTTTTCTCTTTTAAGTAGTTACCTAGAGGCTCCATATTCTTCCAAGACATATATCCACCTGGGCATCTAACTACATTTGATGAGAAATTCTTTCCTAAAACTTTTTTCATAGCTTCATCAGTTTTGTTAAGTTCATTTACGAATGTATCAAGATTTAGGCTTCTGCCAGGATATAGTTTTTTATAGTCGTGAGTGTAAGAGTGATGAGCTATTGCATTTCCTTCATCAAATGTTCTTTTTAAAATTTCATTAGCACCATTTCTTTCAAGTGAATCACCTTTAATAAAGAAAGTTCCCCTAACACTATGTTTTTTTAAGATATCTAGGACTTGTGGAGTATTTGTAGTAGATGGTCCATCATCAAATGTAAGAAAGACTATCTTTTCTCCATTGTTTGAATAGTCGTATTTGCTAAGTTTATCCCAAACTAATTTTGCATCATATCCATATTCTTTTGTAGCTTCTTTTTTTGCACCAATAATAGGTTCGTTTTTTTCTTTTTCGATTCTTTCTTTTTCCAGCCTTTCAGCTTTAAGTCTTTCTTGAGTTTCTTTAATTTCTTTTTTTCTAGACATATCCGCCCATGCCATAGAAAAAATACCAATAACTATTACAACAATTATAGTAAGTGTAATAGTTTTCTTTTTTCTTCTTTTTACCATAAGTACAGCATTCCCCCTTTTGTCGAATTGTATCAAAAATATATTATAATTATATCGAAGAAAGTAGAAAAAGTAAACCGACAAAGTTGTAACTAAGATAACCAAAGTGTAACTTATTTGACATTATTTGCATAATATGAATATATAATATACTGAAGTTATCTATAAAAAAATTTAGTATAAGTAAAAAAAATAAAAATTTATTAAAAAGGTGTTTACAAAAAATGATTAATATATTACTGTTAAATAGTGGATATAAATCTGAGCTCATGATAGATATAAATCTGGATTTAAAATACTGAAAAAATTTACTATATTTTTATAGTAATGCTTATAGAAAAACTCTCTTGCTGTTTAGGGGGTTTATAATTTTGCAAAAAAATAAAAAGGAGGGGGCTTTATTGAAAAAATACTTTGGAGAAATAGGACTAATATTTATAGCAATTATATGGGGAAGTGGCTTTGTAGCAACCCAATTTGCATTAGACGGTGGGCTTACACCTCTACAAATCATAACTTTAAGATTCTTCTTAGCAGCCGTAATTATGAACTTACTGTTTTTTAAACAGATTCGTGCTAGTATGGGAAAAAAATTGTTAAAGGCAGGAGGACTTTTAGGAATATTTTTATTCTTGGCTTTCACAGTGCAAACTATTGGACTTATGTACACTACACCATCTAAGAATGCTTTTATAACAGCAGCAAATGTTGTAATAGTTCCATTCATAGGATTTATAATTTATAAAAGAAAACTTGATAAGATAGGGATAATAAGTAGTTTAGTAGCTCTTGTAGGGATTGGAATACTTTCTTTAGAAGCAGATTTTTCTATCAATTTTGGAGATTTACTAACACTTATATGTTCATTTGGATTTGCATTTCACATATTCTTTACAAGTGAGTTTGCAAAAGATAATAACCCAATGGCATTAACAGCTGTTCAATTTACCGTAGCATTTTTAATGTCTTTAGTAGTTCAGACATTTGCAGGGCAATTGAAAATGGAAGCTGAATTATCTGGATATATGGGAACTATATATCTAGCTATATTTAGTACTACAATAGGATTTTTGTTCCAAACTATATGTCAAAAAAGAGTTGATGGAACTAGAACAGCTATAATATTATCTACAGAAGCTGTATTTGGTACTATATTTTCTATAATAATTCTAAAGGAACTTATTACAGCAAAATTGGTTATTGGTAGTATATTAATATTTGTTGCAATCATAACAGCAGAAACTAAATTATCTTTTTTAAAGAGCAAAAAAGTGAAACTTAAAGATTCAAAAGAGTCTTCATTAGAAAGTATTTAATAAGACAGTTATTTCCTAATTAATCAAATAAACTATGTATTATGTAGAAATTTGACATCAAAACTTGGTTGATACTGGTGTTTCAAAGTGATAAAATTAATTAGGAAATAAATTTTATTTTTAGTGTTTAAACTACAAAGCCGGGGGTATATATATTCTTGTAGCAAGTTATTAAACTTAAAAATAAAAATTTAATTATATAAAATTGGGAGGAAATTAATTATGAAAAAATTTGTTTGTACAGTATGTGGATATATACATGAAGGAGATGCTGCACCAGCACAATGTCCAGTATGTAAAGTTGGAGCTGATAAATTCGAAGAAATGAAAGGCGAAATGGTTTGGGCTGACGAACATAGAATAGGAGTAGCTCAAGGTGTAGATGCAGAAATAATCGAAGGATTAAGAGCTAACTTTACTGGTGAATGTACAGAGGTAGGAATGTACTTAGCAATGAGTAGACAAGCTGATAGAGAAGGTTATCCAGAAGTAGCAGAAGCTTATAAGAGAATAGCTTTTGAAGAAGCTGAGCATGCTGCTAAATTTGCAGAACTTCTTGGAGAAGTTGTAGTTGCAGATACAAAAGAAAACTTAAGAGTTAGAGTTGACGCTGAGTATGGTGCAACTGATGGAAAATTAAAATTAGCTAAGAGAGCTAAAGAATTAGGATTAGATGCTATACATGATACAGTACATGAAATGTGTAAAGATGAAGCTAGACATGGTAAAGCATTCTTAGGATTATTAAACAGACATTTTGGAAAATAATAATTAAAAATATAGATTAAAAGGAGAAACTTTGGTTTCTCCTTTTTTAAATTATAAAAATAAACTGTTGTGATAAAAAGGTGGAAATAATATGAAATCAGTATCTGTTAGGAGTTGCAAAACTTACAATTACGAAGATGTGAGGTGTTCTATTGAAAAAAATTTAGATGATATTGGAGGAATTGATAAATTTGTTAAAAAAAGAAGTAAAGTACTCGTAAAACCAAATTTATTGATGAAGAAAAGACCTGAAGAAGCTACAACTACACATCCTATGGTTGTGAGAGTTGTATGTGAAAAGCTTTTAGAGTTAGATTGTGATATTACAATAGCAGATAGCCCAGGTGGTCCATATAATCAAAGTTCTCTTAAAAGTATATATAAGGCATCTGGAATTGAAGAGGTAGCAAATGATTTGGGTATTAAGTTAAATTATGATGTTTCAGATGTTAAGATACATAGTGAAAAAGCACATGTTTTAAAATATATGGATATTATTAAACCAATAGTAGATGCAGACTATGTAATAAATCTTTGCAAATTAAAGACACATATGATGGCAACTTTTACTGGTGGTACAAAAAATATGTATGGATGTATAGCTGGATTGAAAAAAGCAGAAATACATTATAGATTTCCTACAGAAGAATTATTTTGCGAAAATGTGCTTTTGGATATTTGTGATTATGTGAAACCGACATTGACAATTATGGATGGAATAGTAGGTATGGAAGGTGATGGTCCCTCAGCTGGAACCACTCGAGAAATAGGTGTATTATTAGCATCACAAAATCCATATGCTATAGATGTAGTTGCATGTAAGATTATAAGCTTACTTCCAAATAGAGTTGCTACAATTAGAGGTGCTATAAAAAGAGGTTATATAGAAGCAGATTTTTCAGATATTGAGATTGTAGGAGAAGATATAGATGATTTAATTATAAAAGACTATAAGGTTCCAAATGTAAGTAAAGACTTAAGATTATTTTCTGTAAAACTACCAAAATTTTTAAATGAGCCTATTTCAAAACTTATAACACCAAAACCTGTGGTTAGATTCCAAGATTGTATAAAATGTGGAAAATGTAAAGAAGCTTGCCCTGCAAGTACTATAGAAATGGGAACTAAGGGAGCCATTATAGACTTAAGTAAATGTATACGATGTTACTGTTGCCATGAACTTTGTCCTAAAAAGGCTATTGATGTCAAACGTAATTTTGTATTTAAGTATGTAAAATAATGTATAATATTATATGAGTCTATATAAATGAAAAGTATAAAGGAGAAATAAGATGATTTTAATTAAAAATGGTAGAGTGATAGACCCTAAGAGTCAAAAAGATGAGAAAATTGATTTAATTATAAAAGAAAATAAAATTTATAAAATAGGTAAATTTGATGAAAGTGATGAGTATGAAAAGGTAATAGATGCTAGTGGTAATATAATTGCGCCAGGTCTAGTAGATGTACATGTTCACTTTAGAGACCCAGGATTTACATATAAAGAAGATATAGAAAGTGGAGCTAAAGCTGCTGCTAGAGGAGGATTTACAACTGTTATATGCATGGCAAATACTAATCCTATTGTAGATAATGAAGATACTTTTAATTATATTAAGGAAAAGTCAAAAAGTGCATGTATAAATGTTTTACAAGCAGCTGCTATAACTAAAGGTTTTGAAGGTAAAGAATTGGTTGATATGGAAAATCTTAAAAAAGCTGGTGTACCTGGGTTTACTGATGATGGTTTACCTCTAATGGATAGCAATCTAATTATGGAAGCTATGATTAAAGCAAAAGAATTGGATGTACCACTTAGTTTTCATGAAGAAGACCCTTCTTTAGTTGGAAATCCAGGTGTGAACGCAGGAAAAATAGCTTCAGAGATAGGATTAAAGGGCGCATCAAGTGTGGCAGAAGATGTTATGGTAGCTAGGGATTGTATGCTGGCACTAAAAACTGGTGCGAAGATTGATATACAACATATAAGTTCTGGAGTATCTGTTGATATGGTTAGATTTGCAAAATACCTTGGTGCAAATGTAGTTGCAGAAGCTTCACCACACCACTTTACATTGACTGAAGAAGATGTATTAGAGTTTGGAACAAATGCAAAAATGAATCCACCTTTAAGAAGTAAGTGGGATAGAGATAAGATTATAGAGGGATTAAATGATGGTACTATTGAGATAATAGCAACAGACCATGCACCTCATAGTAAAGAAGAAAAAGACAGAGAATTCATAAAAGCTCCAAGTGGAATTATTGGGTTAGAGACTTCTTTATCTCTTGGAATAACAAACTTAGTTCATAAAAACCATCTTAGTATGATGCAATTAATCGAAAAAATGTCTACAAACCCTGCAAAATTATACAATTTAAATGCTGGTTTTATAGAAGAAGGTGCAATAGCAGATATTGTTATATTTAATCCTGAAGAAGAATGGACAGTTGAAAGCTTTGTGTCTAAAGCTGATAACTCACCATTTAAAGGTAAGACTTTATATGGCAAGGTTAATTATACAATATGTAATGGAGAGATTGTATATAACGCTTAACTTAGCAGTATCTTTTAAAGGCGGTGAATACAATGATTGAAAGTAAAAGATTATATATTAGGAAGATGAATCATAATGACCTTGAGGAAATAAGTAAGATTTTACAAGATATAGAGGTAATGTATGCTTGGGAACATGCTTTCTCTGATGAAGAAGTTTTAGAATGGATTGATAGAAATATACAAAGATACGATAATGATGGATATGGATACTTTATTGCTATAGATAAGGAAAGAGAAGATGTAGTTGGACAGATAGGTCTTATAAAGCAGGACATAGGATTAGGAATAGGATATATAATAAAAAAAGAATATTGGAACCAGGGATATGCTACTGAAGGTGCAATTGCTTGTATAGATTATGCTATTAAAAATCTAAGTGCAGATACTTTAGTAGCAGATATAAGACCTGAAAATACAGCATCTATAAATGTAGCAAAAAGACTAGGTATGAAAAAAACATCAGAGTATGATAAGATTTACAAAGGAAAAGTAATGAAACATGATATCTATCAACTAGAAGTAACTGGATTAACTACAAAGATTGTTGAAGTAGTAGAATATAATCCAAATTGGAAGTATGAGTTTGAAAAGTTAAAATCTACACTAGAAAAGGTATTAGGAGATTCAATTTTAAAAATAGAGCATGTTGGTAGCACTTCTGTTGAGGGGCTTTCTGCAAAGCCAAGATTGGATGTTGATATAGTAATTGAAAACTACAATTACTTAAATGATGTTATAAGTAAATTAAAGAAATTAGGGTATAGACATCTTGGGAATTTAGATATAGAAGGAAGAGAAGCATTTTTATATGAGACAACTGACTTTATGGAACATAATTTATATGTATGTCCTAAAAATGGAAAAGGATATTTAGAACATATTAAATTTAGAGATTATTTAAGGTTAAATCCAGATAAGGTTAAAGAGTATTCTAACTTAAAGAAAAAACTAGCAAAACTTTATAGATATGATGTTAATACTTACTGTGACAATAAAACAGATTTTATAAGAAAAATAATAGACTAGAAACTAAAGAACGCACTACTATATTTGAAGAAGATTAAATTCTTAATCTATCATATATAATAGTGCGTTATATATTAAACCTGTTTTATATAAGTAAATCTAAAAATTATAAATTTAGACAGTGTCTACTTATAAATTGCCTTTATAGGGTCTAGTTTAGAGGCTTTAAAGGCTGGGATTAAACCAAACACAACCCCAGTTAATATAGTAGCTACAATAGCATAAAATAAGCTATTTAAACTAGGAATTGCTTCAAATCCAATGTATTTAGAAACATAATTAGTAGCAATAAATCCAACTATAGTTCCTAAAATTCCACCACATACTGTTATAAATACAGCCTCAACTAAAAACTGAAATAATATAGACCTAGGTTTTGCACCAATAGCACGTCTTATACCAATTTCTCTTTGTCTTTCCATAACAGAAACATACATTATATTCATTACACCAATACCACCAACAAACATTGCAACTACAGTTATTATAGATACATATTTGTTTACATTAGAATTAATGCTTTCAAGATAAGCTGTCTGTTCAGTTGGGTCTGGTGTAGTATAAGAACCATTGATACCAGGATGTATCTCATATAGTTTAGCTATAACATTGTTTGCAACTTCATTCACATTATACCCATTAGAAGACACTAAGTCTAACTGATAGATTTCATTTGAATAAGAATTTTGACTCATTAAACTGTCAAAAGCCTTTTTAGGTATAAGAGAAGTAGTAAACTGCATATCTTGATAACCACCAAAGAATCCCATATTTTGATTTTGCTGAGAATCATCTAGTACTCCAATTATTTCAAATATAGTTCCATTTATATTGATACCATTACCTAAAGCATCTTCTGGGTTTTCAAAAATTTCACTTGTACTTTGTAATGTAAGTAAAATTACTTTTCTTTTTTCATCATCTAAAGAAAAATCTCTACCACAAACTAAATTTATTTTAGAATCCTTTTTTACTGGTCCTACATCAACATAAGTACTCTTTTTATCAAAAAATGCTTGTGAAGAATAAGTTGAATCAAGATTAAACCCATCTCTTGATGGAGCTATTCTTTCTACACCCTCAACAAATGATAATTCTTCTAAGTCTTTTGCATTAAATGGTTTTAAAAATATACTCATATCATCAGTAAGGCCTGTGTTATCAGCAGATTCAAACGAAATAGTAGTTTTATTAGGGTTTACATTGTTTACAGATTTTTTAATTTCTTTCTGAAACCCATTACCTATAGAACTAACAAGTATTACTGAAGTTATTCCTATTATAATCCAAAGTAAAGCTACAAAGACACGAAGTTTGTGTCCTTTTAAGTTAGCTAAAGAATTTTTTAATAAGCTCATGATTACACCTCCGAAGTAAACACACCATCTTTAAGTCGTATGACCTTAGTTGCATACTTAGTTAAATCTTGATCATGTGTAACCATTATTATAGTCTTACCTTGTTCATTAAGTTTTGTCAAAAGTTCCATAATTTCTTTGCTGGTTTCGCTATCTAACGCTCCTGTTGGTTCATCAGCAAAGATTATTTGAGGGTCATTTGCCAGACAGCGTGCAATAGCTACACGCTGTTGCTGACCACCAGATAACTGAAGAGGCTTTTGTTTAAGTTTATCCAAAAGTCCAACAGATTTTAATTTATCTTCAACAATTTCTTCTCTTTCAGATTTTTTTAGCGCCTTATTGTAGATTAGAGGTAACTCTACATTTTGATATACATTTAAAGTTTCTATTAAATTAAATTGTTGAAAAACAAATCCAATATTAATATTTCTAAAAACAGAACGTTCATTTTCACTCAAATTAGTTACATCTGTTCCATCAAATATATATCTTCCTTCATCAAATACATCAAGAAAACCTAAGATATTAAGTAAAGTAGTTTTACCACTACCAGATTTACCCATTATCATTACAAATTCTCCAGAATCAATTTCTAAGTTTAAGGATTTTAAAACATGTAATTCATCTTTCCCTACTTTATAATACTTTTGAATATTTTCTAATTTTATTAACATATGTAAATTAATTCACATCCATAGTAACTTCTTTTACTTTTTTATTTGGAGTAGCATCTCCATTATTAGAACCTGCAGTTACGCCATCGCCTTGAACTGGGTTTCCTTCTTTCATTTCTTTAGTAGGGTGTTTTATTACTATATCGCCTTGCTCAAGACCGCCTCTAACTACAGCAAAATCATCATTTTGACTTGCTACATCTACAATTTGTTTTTTCAATATACCATCTAAATCCTTAAATACATATGAGTGTTTTTTGTCTTTAAGCACACAAGATGCTGGTATTTTAAAGCTTGAACTAGCTACTTCAAGTGATGCTTGAAGATGGAATCCATTTACTAATCCTTCTTGATTATCAAATGCTATGTTTATATCATAATAAGATAGAGTATTCTGTTGAGCTCCCATCTCAGTATTTGGAGTAGATGGCTTATCAGATATAAAACTTATTCTACCAGTAAGTTTTTGGTCAGTTGAGAAAACTAATATATTAACCATTTGGTCAATTTTCATTTTAGGTAAATCTTGCTCACTTGCTTGTCCTTTCATATAAAACTCTAGACCTTGAATAGTCATAAATGAAGCTGGTTGTTCTGGATTTCCAGTTTGGTCATTTAAGTATACAGTGCCATCAAAAGGAGCAGTGACACTATCATATGCTTTCTTATCTAAAGAAGCTATTTGAGAGTTTAAAGCAGTTATCTGAGCATTTATAGAAGCTATAGCATCTCTATTTTCAGTAATATCAGAAAGTGATATTTTCTGTTTTTTGTATTGGCTAAGTTGTGATTTCAAACTATCTATTTCTGCTATTATAGTTGGATTTTTAGCAGTAAAAAGAAGGTCTCCTTGATTTACTTTTTGACCATTTGTAACATTAACAGCACTTAGTTCATAATCTCCAGAAATATTAAAGTCTTTAGTCTGTTTAGGAACAACCATACCATTTATAAATATTTTCTCATTTTCAGGAACAGTATATGTTTCTATAAAGTTTTCATTAGCTTGTAATTTAGTGTTTTTTGCATCATTGTAAGCAAGTACCCCTAAAATTAGAAGTATGATTATTACTATTCCTGCATAAATTTTGAATCTTTTATTTTTAAAGGGATTGTTTTTAAAACCTTTATTTTTAGCTTTGAAGCCACTACTTCCAAAACTACTACTTCTAAAGTTGTTACTTTTGAAGCTGCTATTTCTAAATTTTTTCTTTTTAAATTTTTTTAGAAAAGACATGTCTTCCTCCTTTTTATAAAAACTATTTATTATATACTGGGATGTACATATAGAATCATTATTAAGAAGCCTGTTGAATATAAGTTAAATAGAAATAAACTATCAATATTAAGATACTATAAATCGCATTTGAATGTAATAGTAAATTTTGTATATTGATTGTACTCTGAATCTACATCAATTTTATGGCCAAGTTTATCACAAAGTTCCTTTGCTAAATAAAGCCCAAGTCCTGTAGATTTAGCGTTATTCCTTCCATTATTACCTGTAAATCCCTTATTGAATATTCGATTTAAATCTTCCTTTTTTATACCACAACCAGTATCTTCCACTCTTAATTGTAAATAATTTTTGGTTGTTTTGCAATAGATAGATATATTATCTCCTAATGAGGAATATTTTAGGGAATTACTCAATAATTGCTCGAATATGAAGTAGAGCCATTTCTCGTCTGATAAAACTTTAAAATTCAAATTATTTAAGCCTAAAATTATTTTTTTTGAAATAAAATATTTTGAATATTTTCTTATAATATCTCTAATAATTTTTTCAATGTTCACTTCTTGAATCAAAAAATCTTTATGAAAATCTTCAAGTTTGGATAAATATAAAATTTTTTCAACAGAATTTTCAATTCTAAATATTTCATTATCTATATCATTAGAAATTTTTTCATCAATTAAATCCTCATTCTGCTCAAGCGTAAGTTTTATTATTGCGATAGGCATCTTTATATCGTGTACCCACATACTCATAATCTCTTTATTTTCTTCAAACTTCTTAACATTATTGTTTATTATTTTATTACACTTATATTGATAATTTTTAATGGTGTTCAAATATATTTTTTCTTCATTTTTACATTTAATTAATTCTATATCATGGCTATTAATCTGAGCTATATCATTTTTTATGTTATTTAAAAATTTATTCTTTTTTATGTAGCTAATTAGTAGATATAACAATAAAAATACGACATTTATAATTAATATATATAAAATAGTGTCAGTTAAAAAAATCTCTACAGGGGAAAAAAGAATAACTGCTATTGTAAAAATTAAGAAAGTAAAATTGTATATCAAAAATCCGAGTTTGTCTTTGAGAAAATCTTTAAAGCTCATAAATTCACCTACTTAGAGTTGTTTTAATTGATTATATAACCTAATCCTCGTTTTGTATCTATAAAATCTTCCAACCCAATTTCATTTAATTTTACTCGTATTCGGTTTACATTTACAGTTAATGTATTATCATCTACAAACCAATCATTATCCCATAATTTTTTCATAAGTTTATTTCTGCTAACTATTTGCCCCTTATATTTCATAAGCTCATGAAGAATCTTAATTTCGTTTTTGGTTAATTCAACAATATTGTCTTCATATTTTATGGTCGCAGTTGATAAATCTAAGATAACACCATTATGAACAATTTGATTTGAATTATTCTCAACAAAATTATAAGTTCTTCTTAAGAGTGCATTAACTTTAGCTACTAAAACATCTATAGAAAATGGTTTTTGTATATAATCATCTGCTCCCAGATTTACACCCATTATTACATCCATGTTGGAGTTTCTTGAAGAAATAAAGATTATAGGAACTTTTGAAATTTTTCTTATTTCATTGCACCAATGAAAACCATCATAAAATGGAAGATTTATATCCAATAAAACTAATTGTGGTTCATAGTTTTTAAATTCTTCTATGATGTTTTCAAGATTTTCTATTTGATACACATCATGTCCCCATTTAGAAAGACATTCTGCTATGATATTCTTTAATGAAACATCATCTTCAATTACCATTATTTTAAACATTCTTACCTCCTAATTCAAAATAGTTATATTAACATAACCTTATTTTACTTGATAAATTAAAATATTTCTACCTTATAATCTAAAATAATTATATTAATATAACTATATTTTACTTGATAAATTATATTTTAAACATAATTACAATAAAAATGAAGAAATATAATAAATACTTACATAAATGTAACTTTAAATTAATGTAATTAAATGTTTAAAAGCTATTTTAATATATATAATATATTTGTGAGAATTAATAAATAACTAATTATGAGGAGAGGTGATTATTTAACTATGGAAGAAGTATTATCTGTTGAAAATGTAAAAAAAGAATATGGGAGAAGAGGTTCAAAATTTGAAGCTCTAAGAGGAATAAGTTTTAAGGTTTATAAAGGAGAATTTGTTGGTATTATGGGTTCATCTGGTGCGGGTAAATCAACTCTTTTAAATATCATTTCTACGATAGATTTACCTTCATCAGGAGAGGTTTATATAAATAGAAAGAATATTGTTAAAATGAATCAAAATGAATTAGCAGATTTTAGACGTGATAATCTCGGATTTGTGTTTCAAGATTCTAATCTTCTAGAGACTCTTACAATAAAAGAAAACATAATTCTGCCCCTTTCTTTAAAAAATGAAAGCGTATCAAATATAGAAAATAGAATACAAGAAATATCAAAAGAATTAGATATAGAATCAATATTAGATAAATATCCTAGTGAAGTTTCAGGAGGGCAGAAACAAAGAGGAGCTGTCTGTAGGGCAATAGCAACAAAACCATCATTAATACTTGCAGATGAACCCACAGGAGCATTAGATTCCAAATCTGCTAGGGATTTATTGAATTGTCTACTGAACTTAAATAAAAATAACAATAGAACGATATTAATGGTAACTCACGATGCTACATGTGCAAGTTTTTGTGACAGGATACTCTTTATAAAGGATGGAATAATATTTACAGAAATTGTTAAAGGGGAAAGTACTAGAGAATTCTATAATAAAATAGTAAATACAGTTTCCTTAATTGGAGGAGTTAATAAAAATGAGTTTATTTAGAATTGCAATGCAAAATGTAAAAAATAGTTTTTTTAACTATTTAATGTATTTTATTTCAATTGTATTTAGCGTGTTTGTATTTTTTAGTTTTAAATCTATAGAGTATAATGAAGCTTTAAACTCACTTGGAAATAAAACCAGGATAAGTATTAACACAAGTTCGATTGTAATAATTATATTTGTTTTCTTATTTATATATTATTCGAACTCATTTTTTTTTAATAGACGTAGACGAGAGGTGGGGACTTATAGTTTACTTGGAATGAGGAAAAGTCAGATAGGAAGAGTATTTTTATATGAGACTTTTTTGATGGGGATACTTGCAATATTAATAGGAATATTTTTAGGTTTGTTATTTTCAAAGCTTATGACTATGATACTTGTAAAGTTAATGAATGAAATGATAGTAGTAAAGATGAATTTAAGTGCAAAGGCTTTAGTTCAAACACTAGTTGTATTTTTAATAATATTCATAGTTATTGGAATAAGAAATACTATGATAATCAGAAATAAAAGAGTTGTAGAATTATTTAATAAATTGCCAGAAAAGCATACAACTAAAAAATGTATAAGGTTAAAAGGAATACTTGGTATTTTACTAATAACAATTTCTTATCTTATGTCAATTAGTTATTTTATTGCTGAGAATATTATGCTTTCAATTTTTATATTAATTACAATAATACCAGGAACTTTTTTATTCTTCTCATCAGTTATGTCTATAATCATTGACGCTGTTAGGAAGAAAAAAAAATTTTATTATAAAGGAAGAAATCTAATTGCTTTTTCTGAACTTGGATTTAAATTGAAGAGCAATAGTAGGATACTGGCTATAATATCAATATTAATAGCTACAAGTGTAACCATGCTAGGATTTACCATATCACTTTATTATGATATAGATAGAAATATAAATGAAAATTACAAATACAGTTATACTGTAAATGCAGAAAATAATCATGTAAATAAAGAAATTGAAGATTTGTTATATAAATATAAAAAAAATAATAAGGTAATCTTTGATAAAACAATAGAGCTCATAGACAAAAATATAATCTTTGAAATGTATTATAAAAATGCAAATAATCAAAGAAAAGATAGAATATCTGTGGACTTAATTAAAGAAAGTGATTTTAAAAAATTAAGACAGTATCAGAATGTAGGTTATAAAGATTTATCCTCGAATGAATATGTGTATTATGTTTCTGATTCATATAAGAAAATATTTTTAGAAAATTTTAATACTAAAGAAATAAAGCTATACATTAAAGGAGAAAAAGAATATGGTACAAATCTTTTTAAAGTACAAGAAAATATTTTAGAACCAGAAATAAATTCACAATCTACATTCGATTTAGTTGTAATAAAAGATAAAATTTTTAATCAGTTAAAGTCAGACAGAAGCTCTAGACTAATAAGATTAATTGACATAGATAACGAAAAGAAAGGACTTGATTTAACTTTAAAATTGAAAAATATAGTGAATAAAAATATGAAATTTACTTATCCTTTTAATTTTACATCAAGGAATGAGAACTATAATAATTTGATAAAATTAAGTGGTCTTATGTTATTTATAGGTATATTTTTATCTGTAGTATTTCTTTTATGTACAGGTAGCATAATTCTATTTAAGCAACTATCAAGCATATATGATGATAAAGAAAGATATATTATGTTAATAAAACTTGGAGCAAACAACAAAGATATTGAGAAAATAATATCAAAACAATTAAAAGTTGTATTTTTACTTCCATTAGTCGTAGGTACAGTTCATAATCTATTTGCAATGTCAATTGCACAAAAGTTTATACCTAGGTCATTAATTACTCCAATTATCATAACTCTAGTCATTTATTATATAGGATACTTTATATATTATTTTTTAACCTTAAAATATGCTCAAAATATGATAATAGAATAAATTAAGTTGTTTTAAGCTAAGATATAAAATCTTAGGGGATATATTAAGATGAAAAAATTAAGATTTGGAAAAAGTATATATTTTATATCAGTTGTGTTACCTGATGTTATATAATAAATTTAGGAAAAACATCAAATAAAAAATGACAAGGAGTTGAAGTTTATGAAGTTTAACGCTTATCAACATAAATATTCATCAATAAGAAATGTCGTATATGCTAAAAATGGAGCAGTTGCAACATCAACACCACTGGCATCTCAAGCTGGGCTTGAAATATTAAAAAAAGGTGGAAATGCTGTAGATGCAGCAGTTGCAACAGCTGCTACATTAGCAGTGGTAGAACCAACAAGCAATGGGATTGGTGGAGATGCATATGCTCTTGTTTGGATAGAAGAAGAAAAACGATTGCATGCTCTAAACTCTAGTGGTTTTGCTCCAGAAAAGATGGAATTAAATAATTATGGTAATCTTGAGGAAATGCCTAAGTATGGATTTGGAGCAGTAACTGTACCTGGAATACCTGCAGCTTGGGCAGAATTAAATAAAAAGTATGGCAAGCTTAGTTTAAGGGAATGTTTATCTCCAGCAATAAACTATGCGAGAGAAGGTTATGTAGTATCTCCTAATGTGGCTAAAGTGTGGAAAAAATCATATGAATTATATGAAAAAGAATTTGTTGGGGAAGAATTCAAACCATGGTTTGATACATTTTCTAAAAAAGGCAAAGCTCCAGAAGCTGGAGATATATTTATATGTGAAGAACATGCAAATACATTAGAAGAAATAGCAGATACTCAATCTGAAAGCTTTTATAGAGGAAGACTTGCTGATAAAATAGATGAATATTCTAGAAAATTTGATGGAGCTATAAGAAAAAGTGATTTAGAGCGTTTTTATCCAACATGGGTAGAGCCTATAAGCACAGAATATAAAGGATATAAAATATTTGAAATTCCACCAAATGGACATGGGATAACAGTTTTAATGGCGCTTAATATATTAAAAGAATTAGATATAGAAGGAAATATAGAAAATGTGGAAGATATACATAAGATTATAGAAAGTTTGAAATTAGCTTTTGCAGATTCTAAAACTTATGTAACTGATATAGAACATATGAAGGTGAAGGTTCAAGATTTATTAAATCAAGAGTATGCCAAAAAAAGAAGTTCATTAATCGATAACAAAAAGGCTCTATATCCAAGTGAAGGAGAACCATACTGTGGTGGTACAGTATATCTTTGTACTGCTGATAAAGATGGAAATATGGTTTCATATATACAGAGTAACTATATAAACTTTGGTTCTGGAATTGTGATACCAAACACTGGGATTGCATTACATAGTAGAGGGAATAATTTTAACTTAGACCCTAAACATCATAACGTAGTAAAACCATTTAAAAAACCTTACCATACTATAATACCTGGATTTTTGGGCAAAGAAGATAAAGCAATAGGACCATTTGGTGTAATGGGTGCATTTATGCAACCACAAGGACATGTTCAAGTACTAACAAACATGATAGACTTTGGTCTAAATCCTCAAGAGGCACTAGATGCTCCAAGATGGCAATGGATAGAAGGCAAGAAAATAGAAGTTGAATCAGATATGCCAAAACACATAATAGAGTCATTAATTGAAAAAGGGCATGAAATAAAAGTAATTAATGATAGTGTTGATATGGGAAGAGGTCAAATAATATTCAAAACAGAACAAGAAAGTTATATCTGTGCAACAGAATCAAGATGTGATGGTCATGTTGCAGTTTATTAATATTATTAAAATGTATATATGATGAATTTAAAAATGTATATGAAATATCAATCAAAGGCGAAAGTCTAAATGACTAACGCCTTTATGATATTTTATAATATTTAAGATATTATAGACTGATTTTATATGTTATTAGTTTTATTCTTGACCAGTCTTAATTTCATTGTCATCATAGCTAATCCAGTCACTAAAGCTACCAACATAAATCTTATGAGGGATGTCAAGCTCTCTAAGAGCAAGACTATTGACACAAGCAGATATTCCTGAACCACAAGATAAAATTACTTCATCATAAGTATTTAAATCTTTGAAGAAATCTTTTAAAAATTCCATGTCTTTAAGTGAACCATTTTCAAAATTACTTTTTATTAAATCCTTACAAAAATAATTCTTAGCACTAGGTATATGACCAGCTTTTGAATAAGCAGGCTCAACTAGACCTTGATATCTTTCGTTGGCACGACAATCTATGATTACAGTATCTTTTTTATATAATTTAGATTTAACATATTCCATTGGCACAACTAAATCATCATTTATATTTGGTTTAATTTCTTTACCTGTGCAATTTGGAATATTTATTTTTTCTTCTAGTTCTCCGCCTTCGTTTACGAAAGAAGTTATTCCTCCATCTAGTACATAGACCTTTTTAAGACCTAAATGTTTTAATTGGAAAAATAATCTACAAGCTCCATTTAAATCTCCATCATCATAAGTTACAATTGTAGTATCGTTATCAACGCCCATTTTTTCTAACTTTTCTTTTAATATGAAAGGGTCTTGTAAAGGATTTTTACCACCATGTTCTTTTGTAGGAGACGATAAATCCTTGTCTATATCTAAGATGAAACTACCTTTTATGTGTCCTTTTTTATAAGAATCAATACCATAAGTTCTATTAATAAGGTCAAACCTACAATCTATAATGACTAGATTATCATTTTGTTCTAGCTTTGATATAAGTTCTTTTGCAGAAATAATGTTTTTCAAAGAATGTACCTCCTATGTTTATATTATTTTTATTTTAATCTATATTAATTATTAACTTTATAAATTAATATTATTATAATTTATTACATAAGTAAATAAATCTTTAGAAATTGTAAAAATTTTATATAAAAATTCAAATAATTAATGAATATTGAAAATTTTAGATATATAATAAAATAAGGGTGTATTTTAAATAATATGAAAGCTGGTATTGCAATAGATTAAAGCCTTACACACGTTTAGTTTTTAAAGAAATTAGTGTTATTATGAAAACCTAAGTTAATTTATTAAATAAATAATTGAATAAAAAAATTTTATTATGTATTTATAAAATTTTTGTTACAAATTTGGCATAATATAGTATACTTTAAGTGTGTATTAGGTTAAATCTATAACAAATTAGACATATGATATAGACTTAGTGTTTATTGGCAATTAAAAGAAATTTGTTAATATCAACTATTTGTAGTTTGGGCAGTTATAATTATTTTATAGGGGGGATGTCCAATACAAAACAATTAATCAAGAACTAATATTATATTATAATAAGTTATAGTTTTGTGTGTTTATGTTTTTAATTAAATTTAGAGTGGGAAAAATATATTTGTTAGAATGGAGAATAGCGAGATGAGTAATAGAATAGTTAGTAAGAGACAATTAACAGATAGTATTTATTTGATGGAAATAGAGGCGCCTAGAGTTGCAAAATCTTCTCAACCTGGTCAATTTATAATAATTAAGAATGACGAAAAGGGAGAAAGAATTCCTCTAACAATAGCTGACTATGATAGAGAAAAAGGAACAGTAACTATTGTATTCCAGACAGTTGGTGCTTCAACTAAAAAATTAGCAATGTTTGAAGAAAACGATTTTGTAATGGACTTTGTAGGACCATTAGGACAAGCAAGTGAATTTATACATGAAGATATAGAAGAATTAAAAAATAAAAAAATATTATTTGTAGCTGGTGGAGTTGGTTCTGCTCCAGTGTATCCACAAGTTAAATGGTTTAAAGAGAATGGATTAGATGTAGATGTAATAATTGGTGCAAGAACTAAAGAATTAATAATATTAGAAGATGATATGAGAGAAGTAGCTAAAAACGTATACGTATCAACAGATGATGGTACATATGGATTTAATGGAAGAGTTACAGACTTATTAAAAGATTTAGTTGATAATCAAGGCAAAAAATATGACCAAGCAATCGTAATTGGACCAATGATAATGATGAAATTTATGTGCCAATTAACTAAAGAGTTAAATATACCTACTATAGTAAGTTTAAATACAATAATGATTGATGGAACAGGTATGTGTGGTGGTTGTAGAGTTAGTGTTGGAGATGAAACTAAGTTTGCATGTGTAGATGGTCCAGAATTTGACGGACATTTAGTTGACTTTGACCAAGCAATGAGAAGACAATCTATGTACAAGACTCAAGAAGGAAGAGCTATGCTAAAACTTGAAGAAGGCGATAGTCATCATCATAGTAATTGTGGATGTGGAGGTAACAAATAATGGATGCTAAAAAAGTAAAAGTACCAGTTAGAGAACAAGAACCTGCTGTAAGAGCAAAAAATTTTGATGAAGTGTGTTTAGGATACAATAAAGAAGAAGCTATGGCAGAAGCTAATAGATGTTTGGCTTGTAAAAAACCAAAATGTGTAGGTGGATGTCCAGTAGGAATAGATATTCCAGGATTTATAACAAAAGTTAAAGAAGATGATATAGAAGGTGCTGCTAAAGTAATAGCTAAGAGTAGTTCATTACCAGCTGTTTGTGGTAGAGTATGCCCACAAGAAAGTCAATGTGAAGGTGTATGTATACTTGGAATAAAATCAGATGCAGTATCAATAGGTAAACTAGAAAGATTTGTAGCAGATTGGTCAAAAGAAAATGATATAAATTTATCTGATACAGAGCCTAAGAAAAATCAAAAAGTAGCAGTAATAGGAAGTGGTCCAGCAGGACTAGCTTGTGCTGGTGATTTAGCCAAAAAAGGTTATGATGTAACAATCTTTGAAGCAATGCATGAGCCAGGTGGAGTTTTAACTTATGGTATACCTGAATTTAGACTTCCAAAACAAGCTGTTGTTCAACCTGAAATAGATAATATAAGAAAATTAGGTGTAAAAATAGAAACTAATGTAATTGTTGGTAAGACAATAACAGTAGATGAGCTTATAGAAGATGAAGGATTTGAAGCTATATTCATAGGTTCAGGAGCAGGTCTTCCAATGTTTATGAATATACCAGGAGAGAATGCAAATGGGGTATTTTCTGCAAATGAATTCTTAACTAGAGTAAACTTAATGAAAGCTTACAGAGATGATTATGACACACCTATTAGTTCTGGTAAAAAAGTTGCTGTAGTTGGTGGTGGAAATGTTGCTATGGACGCTGCTAGAACTGCATTAAGATTAGGTTCAGAATCATATATAGTTTATAGAAGAAGTGAAAAAGAGCTTCCAGCAAGAGCTGAAGAAGTACACCATGCAAAAGAAGAAGGTATTATATTTAATACATTGACAAATCCTAAAGAAATTTTAGTAGATGAAAATGGATATGTTAAAGGTATGGTTTGTATAAGAATGGAATTAGGAGAACCAGATGATTCTGGAAGAAGAAGACCTATAGAAATAGAAGGTTCTGAATTTGTACTTGATGTAGATACAGTTATAATGTCACTTGGAACAAGTCCAAATCCATTAATATCTTCTACGACAAAGAGTCTTGATATAAATAAGAGAAGATGTCTAATAACAGATGAAAATGGACAAACTTCTAAAGAAGGAGTATTTGCAGGTGGAGATGCTGTTACTGGAGCAGCAACAGTAATATCTGCAATGGGAGCTGGTAAAACAGCAGCAGCCTCAATAGATGAATACTTAAAAGCAAAAGTTAATGCTTAATTTGTAAATTAAAAATACCAAGCTAGAATATAATTTCTGGCTTGGTATTTTTTAATTGTACAATTGTTATTGTCGTAATATTTGACACTATTCTACCATAATTAGACATAATTGTGATAAAATGGTATACAATAAAGGTTTTATAAGGAGGTAATAATGTGTTGATAACAAAATTAAATTTGCTAAATCTAACATTAGATAACAAAAAAATAAATTATACAATTAATGGTGTTTTAATATGAGAAGAAAAGAAAAAGTATTTGATGGACTAATTTTTAAACACATATTAATTTTATTAATGTTATTAGTCTTGATTGATTTCACAAGCACAATTATATGTGCAAGTAATTCTATGAAGGTTACTTCTGAAAATATGCTTGAGGCATCTAAAAGAGAGCTTGAGGACTATTTAAAAACAAACACTTCCTTATTAAAAGCTCTTAGTCAAGATGATAGATTTTCTAATAGTGAGATATCTCTAATTGAAAAAGGAAAATTATTAAGACCATATCAAAAAGAATATAATCTTTTTATGATTGGTATAACAGATACAGAAGGAAATGTTTCAAGTACATATAGGGAAAAAGTTGGTTCAATAAAAAATAAGGTTGGTTTTAAGAAAGCAATTAAAACTAAGCAAGTAGTAGTTTCAGACATTGAGACTAGTAATGTTACAGGTGATAAAGTGTTTATTATATATATGCCTATTGTAAAAAACAATGAGGTAACAGGAACCATTTTTGCGTCTTTTTATTTTCAAAATGTAAATAAGATAGTGAGTAGAAGTAACTTTGAGGATTCTATTAAATTTCTAATGATAGATAAAGATTATACTCTTATTTCTGAATCGGATAAAAACTCTATCAATAATAAAAGTAATACTTTGAGTTTAGAAGGGAATATCATAGGAAGTACTAAAGATGAAATTTTAAAAAATATAAATGAAAAACAAAAAAGTAGTTTTTTATATTGGAATAACTGGAGATTATATAATGTAAAATATACAAATATTAAGGATACTAATTGGACTTTAATATCAAAATGTGATATATTTGAAAATTTTAAAAGCCTAATAATTAATTTTATAATAAAATTATATTTCTATATATTAATATTTATGATATTGTGGAAATTAAGTAATGCTAAGTTAATAGACCAACTTAAAAAGTTGGCTTATTATGATTCTTTAAGTGGAATAAAAAACAAGGAAAAATTTAGAAAAGATTCTATATATATTTTAAAAAATTACTATCGAGATGATTTCTACTTGGTGCAGTTAGATGTAAATAAATTTAAATATATAAATGAGATGTTTGGTTATTCTGAGGGAAATAAGATATTAATTCATATTGCACATGTTTTAAATAATAATATGAATAAATTTGAGCTTTGTGCTAGGATGGATAATGACCATTTTATACTATTGGTTTTTTGCAGTACTGAAGATGAACTTTTAAGTAGATTGTCTAAAATAAATAATGAAATTTGTAACTTAAGTACTAATAATTCATCTAAATATAAAATTGTTATATCAAGTGGAATATATAAAATCACTGAAAAAGATGATGCTCAAAAGATTGACCTGTTAATTGACAGAGCAAATATTGCAGCAAAAACTAAAAAAGAAAAATACGAACACTCATATTCATTTTTTAATGAAGAGACAAGAAATCGACTGTATAATGAAAAACGATTGGAAGATAATATGAATAAAGCTTTAGAAAAAGATGAATTTATAGTGTATTATCAGCCTAAATATAGTCTAAATGATGGAAATGAAATTGAGGGAGCAGAAGCTCTGATAAGATGGGATAGCCCAGAAATGGGATTTATTTCACCTATAGACTTTATACCTTTATTTGAAAAGAATGGTTTCATTGTAAATGTTGACATGTTTGTATTTGAAGAGGTTTGTAAGACGATTAACAAATGGATAAATGAAGGATATACTCCTGTACCAATCTCAGTGAATATGTCTAGAGTTCATTTATACAGAGATAATTTTATAGAAAATATCACTGATTTGATAAATAAGTACAACATCTCTCCTAAGTTTATTGAACTTGAACTAACTGAAAGTGTTGTATTTGACAATTTAGATATATTGATTAACATAATGAAAAAGCTTAAAGAAATAGGTTTTATTATATCAATGGATGACTTTGGTTCAGGGTATTCATCTTTAAATTTATTAAAAGACCTTCCTTTTGATGTTTTAAAATTGGATAGAGGATTTTTAATTGAGACAACAGATACAAAACGTGGTAAAATTATTATTTCCAAGATAGTAGAAATGGCAAAAGCTATTAATATTAAAGTAATCTGTGAAGGTGTAGAAACTTATGAACAAGTGGAATTCTTAAAAGAAATAGGTTGTGATAAAGTTCAAGGATACTTATTTGCTAAACCTATGGTGTTAGATGAATTTGAAAAACGTTTAAATTTTAAATTTAATAGTAATCAATAATTAGTTAGATTATTTAATGCCCTAATTTAATTGGCTTACAAATATGTAAGTTAATTGTTAGGGTATTTTTATGGTTAAAGTAGTATGTTCACGATAATATAGTATTGTAGTAAAAATAAAAAAGTTATGGAGAATATAAAATGAACATATTAAGTATTAAAAATATATCAAAAACATATTGTGGGAAAGTTCCATTTAAAGCCTTGGATAAAGTTAGTATAAATATAGAAAAAGGAGAGTTCGTAGCTATTATGGGACCATCTGGAAGTGGTAAATCTACTCTTTTAAATATAATATCTACAGTTGACAAACAGAATGAAGGGAAAGTTATATTAGATGGATGTGACATAAGTGAATTAGAAGGAGAAAAGCTTGCTGAATTTAGAAGAAAACAACTTGGTTTTGTATTTCAAGATTTTAACTTAATTGATACTCTAACTGTTGAAGAAAATATCATGTTACCACTTACATTAGATGGTGCGAATGTTAAAGATATGAATAGACAAACCATAAACGTAGCTAAATTTTTAGGTATTGATAATCTTTTAGATAGGAGAATCTATGAAATTTCAGGAGGTCAGGCTCAAAGATGTGCTATTGCCAGGGCAATTATAAATAGACCATCACTACTACTTGCAGACGAACCAACTGGAAATCTTGATTCAAAATCTACTGATGATGTTCTAAGATTATTTACTAAGATAAATAAAGAACAAAATGTAACTACACTTATGGTAACACATGAAGCATATAGTGCAAGTTACTCAGATAGAGTGATTTTTATAAAGGATGGGTGTGTATATACAGAAATAAAAAAATCTGGAAGCAGTAATTCTTTTTATGATGAAATACTATCTGTATTGTCTCAGATAGGAGGTGCAAGATAGTGAGCTTTAGAAGGTTTGCTTATAATAATATAGTTAGGAACTTTAGTGCATATTTAGCATATTTTTTAAGTTCAGTTTTTTCTATAATGATATTTTTTGTCTTTGCTGTATCTATGTTTCATCCAATCATAGCAGATTCAGGAATCCAAAATGGCTCTACTGCGTTTATGGCTCTTATGGTTTCAGAATTAATAATACTAGGGTTTAGCTTGCTTTTTATATTGTATTCTTTAGGAAATTTCTTAAAATATAGATTAAAAGATTTTGGAATATTGATAATAATTGGAATGAGCAATAGACAATTAAAAAGATTGATATTAATTGAGAACTTGATAATAGGTTCCTTAGCAATAATACTGGGAATATTACTTGGTCTATCAGTCTCTAAATTGTTTTTATTGTATTTAAGTAAGTTATTTTATATAAACTTAACAGCAATTTATTTTCCATTAAAAGCAATACTGATGACAGTCATATGTTTTACAATTTTGTTTTTAATAACAGGACCATTAAGCTTAAAGTTATTGAATAAGAATAATGTTTTAGAGCTTTTAGTAGGAACAAGAAAGCCTAAAAAAGATATAAAGACTTCAAAGTTGCTTGGAGTAATTTGTATAGTATGTCTTATAATAGGATATGCTATGATACTATTTGGTAACAAGTTAAAAATAAATGGAGGTATGTATACAATAACGTTATTAATCATTTTGGGTACATTTTTATTTTTTTCTCAATTTATAATTTTAATATTAAAGTATTTAAAAAATAAAGAAAAGTTTTATAAAAGAAAAGTGAATATGTTACTTATAAGTAATCTAATGTATAAATTAAAAGATAATACAAGGTTGCTGTTTTTAATGACAATACTTTTATCAGCTACTTTAGTAGCATTTACAACAACTTCATCACTTGTAAGTTCTCAAGGAGAATCTTCTAAAAACAACTTCCCAATGGTTTACTCATATTTCTCAGAAGATAATAATGAGAAAGAATATGAAGAATTGCAACAAATTAGAAAGACAATTAAAAGATATGATTATAAAGAGCTGAGTTTCCCTATACTTAAACATAATAGAGATGCGATATTAAGTGTAAAAAATTATAATGCATTGTCGAAACAATTAAAATTAGATGAGGTGAATCTCAAAAAAGATGAAGGTATATTAATTCCTGGTAGTAATTCACAAGAACACATAAAGTCTCTAAAACAAGTAAAAAATTATAATATAAAAAGAATAAATATAAAAATAAAAGCATCATCAAATAATATAATTTTTCCTACTGGAATGTTCAATAAAATTATAATTATAAATGATAGTTTATATAATGATATAGAAAATGAATTTTCAAAACTGAGTTTTTATGGATTTGATTATAATAACTGGCAAACTAGTGCTAATATAACTGAAAATCTAAAAGAAAAGCACTTTAATTTGGATAGAGAATATATTAGGTCATACTTTTTAACTTTACCAGACATGTATTTAGTGGAATTACAACAAAGTAAAATTCTACAATTTATGGGTATTTTTATAGGTGTGATACTTTTTATGGGTGTTTTAAGTTTTTTATATTTTAGATTATATACAGATGAGCCATATGATAAAGTTAAATACAAAAACTTATCAAAAATAGGTCTATCTTTTAAAACTATGAATAAGATTGTTAGTATAGAGATAGGTACATTATTTTTCATACCATATTTTATAGCAATTGCAAACACCATACTTTCTCTATTCTTTTTAAATAATATATTAAATAGTAGTTTTAACTTAGAAAATCTGGGTATATTACTAGTGCTCTCATCTATATATACACTTTATTTTTATCTGTTAAAAAATTTTTATATTAGAAAAGTTTGGTTTTTTGATTAAAGTGGTATATAATAGATATATAAAATTAATATTTAAAAAGTAGTTAATATTAAGGGAGGGCATTTGCACCTCCCTTGTAATATGTGGAAAATTGAATATTAGAAGAAGGAGGAGACTTGATGGAAAATCAACAATTATTAGGAACAGAACGAATTAGCAAATTACTACTTAAATATTCTATACCAGCGATAATAGGTATGTTGGTAAATAGTTTATATAATGTAGTAGATAGAATCTTTATTGGAAATATACCAGGAGTTGGGCCACTTGCAATAACAGGTCTTGGTGTCACAATGCCGATAATGACAATAATACTTGCATTTGGTATGTTGATAGGTATAGGAACAACTACTACTATATCAATAAAACTTGGGCAAGGTAAAGTAGAAGAGGCAAGAAAACTTATAGGAAATGCAATGACATTATCTGTAATAACAGGAATTATTATAATGATACTTGGAATCTTATTTGCAAATAAGATACTTACATTATTTGGAGCAAGTGAAAATACCCTTATATATGCAAAATCATATATAAATATTATATTATTAGGTACAGTAGTAAATCTTCTTTCCTTTTCTTTAAACCACTCAATAAGAGCTGATGGTAGCCCTAAAATTTCAGCAGGAATAATGATAATAGGATGTTTAACTAATATAGTTTTAGACTGGATATTAATATTTGGATTCAATTTGGGAATACAAGGGGCTGCAATTGCTACAGTAACTTCTCAAGCTCTTACAGCTGTTTTAACTATAGGATATTATATAAGTGGAAAATCAAACTTAAGATTTAGTAAATCTAATCTAAAATTAGATAAGAAACTAATAAAAGCAGTATTTGCAATAGGTATGTCTCCATTTGCAATGCAACTTGCAGCAAGTTTGGTTCAAGTCATATCAAATATTGCACTTAAAACTCATGGTGGAGATTTAGCTATAGGTGCTATGGCTACAATTTCTTCTATCGCAATGGTATTTTTAATGCCTATCTTTGGAATAAATCAAGGAGCGCAACCTATTATAGGTTTCAATTATGGAGCTGAAAAATACGATAGGGTTAAAAAAGCATATTTAGGTTCATTAGTAGTAGCTACTATAATTTTATGTATGGGTATGGTAGTAGTCATGGTTTTCCCAGAGGCGATTATAGGAATATTTAATAAAGACCCTGAGCTTATGAGTATATCTGTTGATGGTTTAAGAATATATCTACTTATGTTGCCAATTGTGGGCTTATCAGTTACAGGAACAAACTTTATACAATCTATAGGAAAAGCCAAAATGGCAATGTTATTAAGTCTTTTAAGACAAGTAATTTTATTGATACCAGCAGTACTAATTCTTCCTACATTCCTAGGTTTACAGGGTGTATGGACAGCTCAACCAGTGTCTGACTTTATAGCTACAGTAATTACAGGTGTAGTCGTATTTAGAGAGTTAAAAAGATATACTCCTAAGAGTGAAAGATTAAATGAAAGTGAAAAACTAAATGAGATAACAACTGAATAAGAAATATAAATTCAGATAATTGAGCAAGAAATTGCAAAAAATACAATTATATGATAAAATAAAACCGCTGTCAAGGATAAGAGAAATTCTAATTATGGAGTGATTTTATGGAATTTACAAAGAAAAGCAAATTAAAAAATATGTATGTAAACATGAATGTAGCAAGAATGTTGTCTAAGATAAATGAGTATAAAGGTAGACAACTGCTTTACAAAAAACAACCAAAAGAAATTTTAGAAAGATTAGAAAAAAAATCTTTAGTAGATTGTTCTGAATCTACATACATTGGAAATCAAAGAGATAGTAGTAATTTTAATTTAGAGAAATTAATAAGTAATGAAGTTACACCTAGAAGTAGAGAAGAATTGAGCATTGTTGAATACAGAGATGTAGTAAAAACTATTAATAGTGCTTATGAAAGTATTCCAATAAGTTCACAAACAATTCTTGAGCTTCATGGATACTTATATAAATTTTCATCTACTAGAGGAGGAAGCTACAAATCAGATAATGATTTTATTGAACACAATTTAAAATGTGGTGAATTCATAAGTATTGATTCAGGTGTAAATAAGGTGGAAAAAGCTGTAGAAGAAATATGTGAAGCTTATAATACATTGATGGAGGAAGATGAAATTGATATATTAATATTAATTTCTGCATTTGTGTTAGATTTCATATTGATACATCCATTCAAAGAAGGTAATATAAAAATGGCGAGAGTACTTATCCTATTGTTGCTAAATAAAAATGGATATGAAGTTGGAAGATATATAAGTTTAGGAAAAATATTTGATGATAGTTCATATGAATATTACAGTAATTTAAATTATTTGAAATCGTCTATAGGCAGTGAGAAAGCAGATATGAATGCATGGATTGAGTACTTTTTAGAAACAATATTGACTGCATATGAGAAGTTGGATGATAGTTTAAATATATCTGATAAGAAAAGACAAACCAAAACTAGTAGAATAGAAAAAATAATAAATTCTACTCTTGGATATTTTACAAAAGAAGATATAAGAGATTTATGTCCTGATATTCCAGAACCTACAATAAATAGAGTTTTTAACAATCTAAGAAAACAAGATAAGATAGAGGTTGTTGCAAGAGGTAGAAGCGCAAAATGGAAGAAAAAATATTAAAAAATATTTAAATAATTGTAATGGTATAGTGTTTTAACACTATACCATTTTTATTAAAATTATAAACATTATTTAGGCTAGAATATCTATTTTTTATTATATCTTTAATATTTTCTGTAATTAATACACATAATATTTTATTGTTTTTACTTTTAAGATTATTTAAAATTTGTATCTTTATTTATTTTATGATTTGGCAACAGAATAGAATGGTTATATTTGTGAAATAATAATATAAAAATAATCTTAGGAGTGAGCTTATGAAGAAAAAATTATTATATATAAATGTAAATTCAAAACCTGAAGACTTATCTTCAAGCAAAACTGTAGCAAGAAAATTTATAAATAAATTTATGGAAGAAAACAAGGATTTTGAGGTTGAAGAAATAGACCTTTATAAAGAGCATATACCAAGACTTGAATATCAGTACTTTGAAAAGAGAAATTGCATAGTTAATGAAGAAGATGCTAAGAAGTTGGATGATAAGGATAGAAAAGAGATTACAAAGATTAGAAGCCTTTGTGACCAATTTGTTAGTGCAAGTGTATACGTAATAGCTGCACCTATGTGGAGCTTATCTTTTCCAGCACCACTTAAAGAATATATAGACTGTATAATTCAAGATGGAAAAACTATATCATTTGAAGGTAATGATAAGCCACAAGGAATTTTAAACGATATTGATAGAAGTATGGTATATATACAATCTTCAGGTGGACACATACCATGGGTATTGAAACCAGTTATGAATAAAGGATTAAATTATGTGGAAAGTATAATGAAATTTATAGGAATTAAGAAATTTGATGAATTATTAGTAGATGGAACTGGAACTAGTGAAGAAGAAAGACAAAGTGCAATAGAGAAAGCATCTGAAAAGATAGAAGGTATAATAGATTCTATGAAGTTCTAATTATAATATTTTATTAAAAATATAAAGGAAAAACCTCTTTTAATGTAGAAACTTATATTGAAGGAGGCGAAAATCATGCGAGAAGAAAAAAGTAATGAAAAGTATGATTGTTATTGGTGTAATCAAGAAAATAATTTCTGTGTAGAGATAAAAGACAATGTAGTTATGATAGATGATGGCACTGGTATATTAAAACAAGCCGTTTTCATAGGGTATAAACAAATCCAAGTTAATTTAAATTGTTCACATTGTCAAAACTTAAATAGGATAAAATTAAATTTGTAGAACCTTAACATGGAGATTATTAGAAAGAATTAAAAATAGAAAGTATTAATATTTAGACTGAAAATTATATTGTATACAATTAAGGGTGATTTAAGTAATATTGTATTTTAATATTTATTTTCAGTCTTACTTTATTGAAATTATTTTTTAGAAATATCTGGGAAATAGGTATCTACTAATTTTTCGGAAATATTCTTTAATTGGTCAGCCATTGAAGTCAAACTCAATAAGGCTATCAGTAAATCATCTTTATTTTCTGGAGTTATTGTTACATCTTCAAAATTAGAATCTATAAAGTTTGGTATATTCTTTCTTTGATTTTCTTTTATAGACATAAATTTTTCATAACAACTAACTAAGTCATCTTCATTGAAATCATCTTTTTCATACACACCATGTAAGATTCTTTTAATTTCTTGTATTGTAAGTGTATTTTTCATAGAATAAATAATTATCATTTGTAAAATTTGTTCTTTAGTATACTTTTTCCCCTTAATAGGTTTGATTAATCCCTCTTTACTGTAATTGTTTATCATAGTTTTAGTAAGAATTTTGTCACTCTCAAATCTCTTATTAGCAGAAAGCTTATTGTCAATTAAAGAAATAATTTGGTCCATGTATAAATCAATAGAAGGAATATCATTTGAAGTTATATCAGCATTATCTAGTGTTTCTAGTATTATAGTATTAAGTTCATTATTCATCATATGCTACCTCCATAATATATATAATACAATAAATTAGAAAATAAAACAATATTGAGTCTTGTAAAAAGAATATAAAGTGGTATAATTAAATATATAATATAGTAATGAAAACTATATCGATAAATTTGATTTTTAAAATACATAATTGTAGGAGGACAAAATGTATCAATTTTTTTTGAAGGGTAGAGACCCGATAAGTAGCTTAACTCACTTTATAGGAGCTTGTTTATCTCTTTTAGCAACTATAATTTTAGTTTTTCAATCTGTATCATTGCAAGAGACCTCTCTTTTGATGATAGTATCTGTATCGATATTTGGGTTGTCACTAATTGCTCTATATAGTGCAAGCTCATATTATCATTTTTTAAAAGGAACACCAGAGCAAGAATTGTTTTTTAGAAAAGTTGACCATGCAATGATTTATGTATTAATTGCTGGTTCCTATACACCAATATGTCTAAGTTTTATGGAAAAAAAGGAAGGCATAATATTTGTTACAGCAATATGGATAGTAGCCTTTATTGGTATAATAATAAAAATCTTTTGGATGGATGCTCCTAGATGGTTGTCTACAAGTATATACTTACTTATGGGTTGGGCAATTGTCTTTGATATAAATGCATTCAATTCAATACCTAAAGATTGCCTCAAGTTATTGATTATGGAGGGAATATCTTATTCTATAGGTGCGATTATTTATATTATTAAAAAGCCTAATATAAGTCCTGAATTTGGTTTTCATGAAATCTTTCATATTTTTATTATGATAGGTTCTTTATTTCATTTTTTAGCTGTTTTGTTGTATGTTTTATAATTTAAAAGGTTTGATTGATACTAAAATTCTACAATAAATAAAATGGAACTGTCTTATATATATTGTATTTTCTACAATAAGACAGTTCCTTATTATAAATATTAAATTTTATTTATAATAAATTTTGATAAAAATAGTACATCCAAAATGCCTATTCCATAATTCCTTTAATGTACTTCTCATTTACGACATATAGTTTGAATTTATGTACTATAATTATGTCCTCTAAATTCTCTGAAACACTAACAATTCTAACACATTTATTTCTAATTTCTACAGGTAAATCTAAATCATTTGTTAAATTCACATAGTCATCATATTTATACATAAAATCATCCCTTTACATTAAGATATACTTATTATACTATATTTTAATAAGTTTTTTTAAATTATTACAATTTTTCCCGAAATTTCATTTTTTATACATAAAATTTCCAAATTAGGTAAAGATTAAATTTATAATTGTACAAATAAAAAGTCTATATAAAATATTTTATTCAATTTTACAAATAACTATTGCCAATTTTTGAAAAATATATTATTATTAATAGTAACAAAAAACTGTAAATTTAGAATATTAATAAAAATTACTTGGGAGGAAATTATCATGGTGAGATTAGATATAGTAAAATTAAATACAAAATTAAATCATCACCATCATCATAGATTAAAGGGATTGTAATATGAAATTAATTCATAGACACAAGCCCTGTTTTTAGTGCAATTGGTCTTGTATCTATGATGGGAAGTAATTTTAAGAGAAAATTATAGCCATATAGGTATAAAGCCTATATGGCTTTTTATTATTTTAAATTTACAAAGGGAAGAGCAATTTTAATGAAAAGGGTGATAATATGAAGTTTTTAAGGATTGAAGATGAAGTTATTTATTCTAAAAAAAGATATAAATTAAAAAGAGAAATAGATAAACTTTTTTTAGATGAAGAATATTTTCAAATAGAGCCACAACTATTTGAAGAATACGATGAGTTTACGAGTATTAATAATAAAATTCCAGAAGAATCGATGGTAAAGGTTGTAAATGGAAAAGTAATGGTACTTAGAGCTGATATAACTACAAGTATAATAAAAAGTCTTGTTCCAAGATGGGAAGATGGTTTAAAGCTTAAACTTTTTTATAATTCATCAATATATAAAAATAAAAATACAGTTGGAATAAAAGAGATAAGACAGATAGGTTGCGAATGTCTAGGAGAATCTTCTGTAGAAGCAGATAGAGAAGTAGTAAAACTAGCTCTTAAGATACTTGAGAAATATAACAATAAGTTTATATTAGAAGTTGGAAGTAGCAAGTATATTAATGGTCTACTAGAAGAATTAAATTTAAATAAGAATTGTGAAAATCAAATTAAAAATTTATTGTATACGAAAAATACTCATGAATTAAAACTATATATTGAAGAGTTAAAAATTAAAAATGAAGTAAAGGAATTATTATCAAATATTTTAAGTTTACAAGGAAATTTATGTGATGTTATTGAAAAGTCAAAAAATTTCTATTGTAATGATAAGATGAAACAAGCACTTGAAGAATTAAAGCAAATAAATAACTTAATTGAAGAGTGTAATTTCTTAGATAAGGCTAGATTTGATTTATCAATGATTACAATGCTTGATTATTATGAAGGTGTTATGTTTAGAGGTTATTATCCAAACTCGTATAAAGAGATTTTGAGTGGTGGAAGATATGATTCTCTAACTAAAGAATATGGAAAAGAAATACCCGCTATTGGGTTTACATTAAGTGTTGATGAGTTAATGAAATATGTATATAAATAGGATTTAAAAGGAGGGGTTATTTTGGATTATTTGACTATAGCACTAGCAAAAGGAAGAATAGAAGGAGAATCGTTTAAAAAATTTAAAAAAATGGGTCTAGGGGACAGTATAGACACAGATACAAGAAAGTTAATCTTTAAAGATGAAGAAAATAAAATAATATATATACATGTCAAGCCATCAGATGTAGTTACATATGTTGAAAAAGGAGTAGCAGACCTTGGTATAGCAGGAAAAGATACTATTTTAGAGAATGAAACAGATGTATATGAAATATATGATTTAGGTTTTGGGAAGTGTAAATTTGCTGTAGCAGGATTAAAGGGCGACAGTATATATAGAGAAGATGAGTATTTAAAAGTAGCTACAAAGTATCCAAATATAGCTAAAAAATATTTTAAGGAGAAAGGTCAAAAAATTGAAATAATAAAATTAAATGGTTCCGTAGAATTAGCTCCAATAGTAGGATTATCAGATGTAATTGTAGACATAGTTGAGACAGGTAATACACTTAAAGCAAATGGTCTTGAAATATTGGAAGATATATGTGATATAAGTGCTAGAATTATATCAAATAGAGCTAGTTATAGATTTAAATATGAACAAATTCAAAATATAATTCGTTTATTTGAAGAACTAGATAACTAAAATACAATTAAGAAGGAGGAGTTTAAATTGAGAGAAAAAGAAAGTATAAGAGAATTAAAGGGATATGAACCAAACCATGTGAATTGCAAAGTAAAACTTGATGCAAATGAAGGAAGTAAGAAGTTGTTTAAGCATCTTATTAAAGAGATTTCTGATAGTGATATAGACTTAAATTTATATCCTGAAGATTCTTATAGTGAATTGAAAGAGTCTATAATAGATTATATAAATATTTCTGGAGTAAGTAAGAAAAATCTTTTAGTAGGAAATGGTTCAAGTGAAATAATTGATTTGATAATACATACTTTTGTAGATAAAAATGAAGTGATATTAAGTTTCTCTCCAAGTTTCAGCATGTATTCTATATATAGTCAAATAAATGGCTCTAAGTTTATAGGTGTTGAAAGTGACGAAAATTTAGTTATAAACATAGATAATGTAATTGAAAAAGTCAAAGAAAACAATCCTAAAATAGTAATTGTATGTAATCCAAATAATCCAACTGGAACAATACTAAAGAGGGAAGATGTAATAAAACTCTTAGATTCAACTGACAGTTTAGTAGTTTTGGATGAAGCATACATGGATTTTGGAGAAGAAAGTATGTTGAGTGATGTTTTTAAGTATGAAAATCTAATAGTTCTTAGAACTTTATCAAAGGCATTTGGATTGGCTGGAATAAGAACAGGATATATGTTATCTAATAGTAGTTTAATAGACTCTGTTGAAAAGGTAAGACCTCCATATAATTTAAATTCATTATCAGATTTTATTGCTACAAGAGCTCTTAGAAATAAAGATATAGTGAAAGCTTATATAAATGAAGTAAAAGAAGAAAGAGAAGTTTTATATAAAGAAATGATTTATATAGGAATTAAGGCATATAAATCACAAGCAAATTTTATATTGTTCTATTCTGAAATTGAAAATCTATCACAAAAACTTATTGATAGAGGGGTGCTAATAAGGGAATTTAGTGGTAAGTTAAAAAATTATTATAGAGTTACGATTGGTGATAAAGAAGAGAATACCATATTTATGGATGCTATAAGAGATATTTTGAAAAAGGAGAAATAGGTATGAGAATTTGGAGTATAGAAAGAAATACTTTTGAAACACAAATTTCAGTAGAACTAAATATTGATGGTTCTGGTAAAGCTGAAATAGATACTGGAATAGGATTTTTAGACCATATGCTTACATTGATGGCATTTCATGGCAAGTTTGATTTAAAGGTGCTTTGTAAAGGTGATATATATGTAGATGACCATCATAGTGTTGAAGATATTGGTATAGCTATAGGGGAAGCATTTAAAAATGCTTTAGGTGATAAAAAAGGAATAAGAAGATATTCTACTATCTATATACCTATGGACGAATCTCTATCAATGGTAGCAATAGATATAAGTAATAGACCATATCTTGTATTTAATGCTAAATTTGATACTCAAATGCTTGGTAATATGAGTACTCAGTGTTTTAAAGAATTTTTCAGAGCTTTTGTAAATGAATCTAGAGTAACATTACATATTAATCTTTTATATGGAGAAAATGACCATCATAAAATAGAAAGCATATTTAAAGCTTTTGCAAGAGCTTTAAAAGAAGGAAGTGAAATAATTTCCAATGAGATAGCATCTTCAAAGGGGGTTTTGTAGAATGAATATAATAGTAGACTATGGTCTTGGAAATATAGATTCTGTATCTAGAGGTTTTAAAAAAGCTGGAATAGAAACTAAAATTTCTAGTGATATAAATGAAATTAAGAACGCAAATTCGCTTATACTTCCAGGTGTTGGGGCTTTTAGAGATTCTATAAATGCTTTAGATGAACTAGGATTGATACCAATATTAAGAGAACATGCTTCAAAAGGAAAATTTCTGATAGGTATATGTTTAGGTATGCAATTACTTTATGAGAAAAGTTATGAGTATGGAGAATATGAAGGATTAGGACTTATAAAAGGGAGTATTGATAAATTAGATATAAGTTTAAAAGTGCCACATATGGGATGGAATAATCTAAAATTTAATAAAGAAGATGATATACTTAAATATATTAAGGAAGATGACTATGTATACTTTGTTCACTCATATTATGCAAATTCATCAAATGAAGAACTTATTGCATTTTCAGAGTATGAAAAGAAAATTCCTGCTATCGTTAGAAAAAATAATGTATATGGTATACAATTTCATCCGGAAAAAAGTGGAGAAGTAGGTTTAAATATATTAAAAGCATATGGGGAGATGATAAAATGATAATATTTCCAGCAATAGATGTAAAGGATAACAAGTGTGTCAGACTTACTCAAGGAGATTTTGATAAAGTAAATGTATATTATGATAATCCATTAGAAGTAGCAAACAAATGGAAAGATGAAGGCGCAGAATATATACATATAGTAGATTTAAACGGAGCTAGAAGTGAATTTGGTGTAAATACAGAAACAATTGAAAAGATAGCAAACAATATAGATATACCTATTCAAGTAGGCGGAGGAGTTAGAGATAAGGAAAAAGTCCAAAGTTTAATAAAAGCTGGTGTTACTAGAGTAATCCTAGGTAGTATAGCTATTGAAAATTTAAATTTGGTTGAAGAATTAGTCAACGAATATAAAGATAAAATAGTAGTCTCTATAGATGCTAAAGATGGAAAGGTAGCAGTTAGAGGTTGGGAAGTTGTAAGTAATGTGGATTCTCTAACATTGTGTAAACAACTTGAAAAAATAGGTGTGCAAACCATTGTTTATACAGATATATCAAAAGATGGAATGTTACAAGGTCCAAATTTTGATATATATGAAAAAATATCAAATGAAACATCACTAAATGTCATTGCTTCAGGAGGAGTAACCTCTATAGATGATGTTAGAAGATTGAAAGATATGAATCTATATGGTGCTATAATAGGTAAGGCACTATATGACAAAAAGATAGACTTTAAGGAGGCACAACAAATATGCTTACTAGAAGAATAATACCATGTCTAGATGTAAGGAATGGAAGAGTTGTAAAAGGTAAGAAATTCAAAGACATAGTGGATGTTGACAGTCCAGAGGTACTTGGGAAGTTTTATAGTGATTGTGGTGCAGATGAACTTGTATTTTATGACATAACTGCATCAAACGAAGACAGAAAGACATCTTTAGAATTTGTAACAAAGGTTGCAGAAAATATAAATATACCATTCTGTGTTGGTGGAGGCGTAAATAAGTTAGAAGATTTTACTGATATTTTAAGAAAAGGTGCTGATAAAGTTTCTATAAATTCATCAGCAGTCAAAAATCCTGAATTAATAAGGGAAGCATCATTAAAATTTGGAGCACAATGTGTTGTTTTATCAATAGATGCAAAGAAAAATGAAGAAGGTTCATGGAGTGTATATGTAAAAGGTGGTAGAGAAAAGACTAGTCTTGATGCAATTGAGTGGGCTGTTAAGGGTGTAGAGCTTGGAGCAGGGGAAATCGTTGTAAATAGTATGGATGAAGATGGAATGAAAAATGGATATGACATAGAATTGTTATCAAAAATAACTTCTTTAGTGAATGTGCCTGTTATAGCATCAGGAGGTGCTGGTAAAATGGAAGATTTCTATGAGGCTGTAAAAGAATCTAATGTGGATGGAATTTTAGCAGCATCTGTATTTCATTTTGGAGAAATAAAAATAAATGATTTGAAGAAATATTTAAAAAACATGGGTGTAGAAGTAAGATTATAAGCAAGATATCTAATAGGGGGTTGAAAAGATGGAAAATAAATGTAGCAATGTATACAGTGAGGAAACAGAAGACTTTATAAAAGGTGTAAAATTTGATGATAAGGGTCTAGTTCCTGTTGTTGCTCAAGATGTAGTGAGTAAAGATGTGCTAATGTTGGCATATATGAATGAGGAGGCTATAAAGAAAACATTAAAAGATAAAGTAGCTTGTTATTTTAGCAGAAGTAGACAAGAACTTTGGATTAAAGGTGAGACGTCTGGAAATATTCAGAAAGTTGTTAAGATGTCTTATGATTGTGATGTAGATACTATATTACTTTTAGTTGAGCAAACTGGTGTAGCTTGTCATACAGGAAACTATTCTTGTTTTTATAGAGATTTGTTTGATGATACTGATAAAATGGGATTTGAAGTAGAAAAAAGTATATTGAAAGAACTATATGATTTAATAAATGAAAGAAAAAATAATCCTATTGAAGGCTCATATACTAATTATCTTTTTGATAAAGGTATAGATAAAATTCTTAAAAAAGTTGGTGAAGAAAGTAGTGAGGTAATTATAGCGTCAAAGAATACAGATAAGAGTGAACTTATTTATGAAATTAGCGATTTAGTATATCATACATTAGTCTTAATGATAGAAAAGGATGTTAAAATTGATGAAATAAAGAAAGAGTTACTTAACAGAAGAAAATAAAATAAGATAGATTGATAAAAAATAAGAAAATATACCGCTTTTTATAAAAAGCGGTATATTTTCTTATTCTTTATTTTAAATTTGTAGAATAGTCTGTAAATTTCTTGGTGCAATTTATTATATATATAATTTATTAATAAAATAATTATATTTCATTACTTATTTTAGAAAAAATAAAATTATCTAATTATATTTAAGTCAAATAATATGAAAATAAATTTTATATTAAAAAATAGTAATAAAAATAGTGGTTTTATAAAAAAATAGAGTTAAATATAAACAATTAGAAAACGTTTTCAAAACTAATATTTTATTTTTTTATTAAAAAATAAAATATTAGTTTTGATTTCTGGTTTAAGTTGGGTTATAATAAATTGTCAAATTATTTATTATTATAAAATAGACTATAAAACAAGTAAAAGTCATACTATTTATAAAAGACATATAAAATAGGAAATTACAGAAATACAAATAAAATGTTTTTGAGAAATGGTGAAATTTTATTGCAAGAAATTTAAAACGATTTCAACTTAATAAGTATAATCTATTTTACTTGTTATAAATATACAATGTATATTATACAATATAAAAAATACATGTACTTTTAAGAAATATTATTAGATTTGGATTTTTAATTTTTATAATTTTTTAAAAGCTTTAAGCTATCATAAAAGTAAAAGATTACAAACGTTTAGTAGAGATTATTTTATTTTAATAAATAATAAAAACTATTTTTCTATAATATTGGCATAATATATGCTTATATAACTATGAAATTAAATAAGTTTAAGTAGGAGGAAGAAAATGGGAAGTAACGAACTAAAAAAGACACTTGGCGTGTCAGCAGCATTATCTACTGTTGTTGGTTCCGTTATAGGAGCTGGTGTATTCTTTAAACCACAAGCAGTTTATACATTGACTGGAGGAGCTCCAGGTCTTGGTATATTAGCATGGTTAATAGCTGGAATCATAACTATAACAGCTGGTCTTACAGCTGCAGAGGTATCAGTAGCGATACCAAAAACTGGTGGAATGATGGTATATATAAAAGAAATTTATGGAGAAAAATTAGGATTTTTAACTGGATGGATGCAAATTGTACTATTCTATCCTGGTATGATGGCTGCGTTGGGTGTTATATTTGGAGAGCAAGCTTCAGCTTTAATTGGTAGCCCATCATTATTACTTCCAATAGCTATTGGAATTATAGTAATAGTTGCAGGATTGAATATGCTTGGTTCAAAAACTGGAGGAGCTATACAGACAGTTTCTACAATATGTAAATTAATACCACTTATTTTGATAATGATTGTTGGATTTATTAAAGGTGGTGGAGATAATCCAATACTTACACCTATGGTTGGTGAGGGATTAAGTCTAGGTAGTGTATTAGGTCAGGTTTTAATTGCTATACTATTTGCATTTGATGGTTGGATGAATGTTGGTACTTTAGCTGGAGAAATGAAAAATCCTGGAAAAGACCTTCCAAAAGCTATAATAGGTGGATTATCAGTTGTTATGGCTGTTTACTTTATAATAAACTTAGCATACCTTTGGGTATTACCAGCTAATGAATTAGCAAATTATGCTTCTCCTGCATCAGCAGTTGCTGAAGTTATATTTGGTTCAATTGGTGGGAAAATAATATCTGTAGGTATATTAATTTCAGTATTCGGAGCATTAAATGGATTCTTATTAACTGGTTCAAGAGTTGCATATACTTTAGCTACAGATAAGACTTTACCAAAGTATGGTACTTTTTCTAAATTAAATTCTGCTCAAGTTCCAGCAAATGCTATAACATTAGTATCTGTTATTGCATCTATATATGCTTTATCAGGTCAATTTAACTTATTAACTGATTTAGCAGTATTTGCGACTTGGATATTTTATGTATTAACATTTATAGGAGTAATGAAACTTAGAAAAACTCATCCAGATATGCCAAGAGAGTATAAAGTGCCATTATATCCAATAGTTCCAATAATAGCTATAGCAAGTGGTATATTTGTTGTAGTTAATCAATTATGTTTTGCAGGTATGAAAACTACTATGATATCTATAGGAGGCCTTATAATAACAGCTATAGGCTTACCAGTGTATGCTTATATGACTAGAGGGACAAAAAGAGAATCTAAGTAGCTTATAAATACTTTATAATTATGTTAAAAATAAAATCCCAATCTATTTATAGATAGATTGGGATTTTATTTTTGATTTTTTGGAAATGAAATTGAAAATCTAAATAATTGTTTATTCTGATGTATTTTGTTTATAAGTATTTTTTTAAAATAATCAAATTAAATTATATCTGTATAGTAGAAGATATATATAACATTTTGAAAATTAAATCTTTCTATTATAAATAACATAATATTGTGTTAATAAGAAAAAATTACCTAATTAATATAATGATTTATGAATAAAGTTAGTAATTTTTATTTGATAAAAATATTAGTTAACATAAATACATAATGTATACATGAAAAATTTGCAATATCATTGTTTTAGTACTTATTTCCTGTTTAATATTTCTAATTTATAAAAAACAATTTATAAATTTTAAAAATTAGAAATGACATTTTAACTAGAATTAATTGTAAAAAACACTATATAATACTCAATTTTCAACATTCTATACAATTATACATAAATTATACAGCATAATAATCATCAAAATAACAAATTTTAAAAATTAAGCAAAACTTTTTGTCGAAGTTCAACGTCTATATATATGTAGTGTAAATTTTGGGTATAAAATACTACAAAAATATAAATGTAAAAATATAGCAATATTGGAGGTCGAACGATGAGAAATAAAAAGAAAAAAATAAATAGAAAGAAATTATATGTACTTTTAAGTGCTATTGTAGTATGTCTAGCTTTTATAATAGTTGGTATACGAGTTAGCTCTTTAAATGTTAAAGAAGACGAAATTAGTAGAAATACAAAATTGTCAAGTTCTACTATTACAGATATAGTATCTAATACAACAACGGAAATTAGCAAAGGGCCAAGTAAGAGTTCTGGAAAAGTAGCATACATAACTATAGATGATGGTCCATCTAAATTTACCGACCAGATGATAAAAACTCTAAATAAATATAATATTAAAGCAACTTTTTTTATGATAGATGGCAATATGAAGGAATATCCACAACAAGTTAAAAATATAATTAAAAGTGGGAACACAGGAGGTTTCCATAGTGTATCACATGATATTCATAAGCTTTATGTTACTAGTACATCAGCAAAAGAGGAATTTGATACAAATGACCAAACTTTTTACAAAATAACTGGTAAACATTCAAAAGTAATAAGAATACCTTATGGAAGTAAACCATATACACCACAAGCTTCTTATCAAGCTTTAGTTGATGCTGGATACAAGATTTGGGACTGGGATTTAGATACAGAGGACTGGAGATCTAATTCTGCTCAAATCTTACAAAATGTGAAAAATCATGTTAAGAATAGAAAAGGCGAGGATAAAGACCAACTTGTAGTTTTAATGCATGAGAAAAAGCAAAGTGCAGAAGCTTTAGATTCAGTTTTAAAATTCTTATCAGATGAAGGTTATGAATTTGCAGCAGTGGATCAAAATCAGATACCAAAAAATTATTGGTTGCGTAATTTAGAGTAGTTAAAATATAAGAGCATTAATTGATATTTTAGAAATTGAGAATAAAAATGAGTGAGGTGTAGATATATTGAATAAAAAACTTTATATAGGAATGGTCGGAATACTATCTTTAATGATGGTTGGTTGCAACAAAAGTTTGGCAAAAGTAAATGATGTGGAAATTACAAAAGAGCAATATCAAAAAACAAAAGCAGTTTTATCTGCTACTAATAGTTATATAAATGGGCAATCTTTAGATGAATTGGAAAAAACTTTGGATAAAAAAGGTAGAAATAAATTAGAAAATGTTATAATATCGTTTATGGTGGATAATGAACTTTTATATCAAGAGGCTAAGGATAAAGGATTAACTCCAACTAAAAGCGAAGTAGACTCAAAGTATCAAGAACTAGAAGATAATATGAATTTGAATACGAGTTACAAAGAAAAAATGGACAAAGCAGGTGTTGATAAAGCATACTTAAAACAAGAAATATCTAAAGATTTAGCCATAGATAAAAATAAGAAAGCCTTTGAAGATAGAATAAATGTAAGTGATGTGGATATGGAATCCTATTATACGAAACATAAAAAAGATTTTAATGTAGAAGAAGTAAATGCTTCTCAGATACTTATATCAACTTTAGATAAAAACAAAAAGGAAGTAAGCAAAGATAAGAAAGAAGCTTTAAAGAAAAAGGCAGATAACATATTAACTAAAATCAAAAACGGAGAAAGTTTTGAAGAATTGGCTAAAAAATATTCAGATGACAAAGCAACTGGAAAAAACGGAGGACAGCTAGGATATTTCACAAAAGAAGATAAAAATGCTGAGTTTACAAAAGAAGTGTTCAAATTAAAGAAAAATGAAGTTTCAAATGTATTTGAAACTAGTTATGGATATCATATAGTCAAAGTTACTGATAAAAGAGAAAGACAAAAAAGTTTTAATGAGTGTCAGAGTTTAATAAGAGAATCTATTTTAAATGAAAAGTATATTGAGCATATAAAGAAATTGAATGAAGATGCAAAAATAGACAGATAGAATCTCTAAAGACTCAATCCTAGCCTGTAATCGGAGGGAGATTTTACAGGAATGTTTAAGAGTTTAAAGAGAACGAAGGTTGAGAAATACATTATCGATAATAAAGACTCTTTTTATAGAATTGCATATAGTTATACAAAGAATGAAGAAGATGCCTTAGATGTGGTTCAAGAAGCCATGTATAAGGCTCTATATTCAGTGGAAAATATTAAAGAAGTAAATTATATAAAGACATGGTTTTATAAAATTTTAGTTAGAACTAGTATAGATTTTATTAGGAAAAACCGTAAATATAATAACATGACAGATATTGACCATATAGATGAAACTGGAGAATGTGATAAATATACTGATTTAGATTTAAAAAGAGCTTTAGAAGAATTACCTATTGAGTATAAATCTATTATAATATTAAGATTTTTTGAAGATTTAAAGATTGAAGAAGTGGCAATAATATTGGATGAAAATGTGAATACTGTTAAAACTAGGCTATATACTGCTTTAAAAAAACTAAAATTAAAAATTGAAGAGTAGGGATAAAAAGAATGACGAGCAAAGAAAGGTTAGATAAGTTAAAAGAGGAGTATCATAAAATTCCAATACCAAAGAAACTAGATACTATAATAAATCATGAGAAAATAGAAAATATATATTATGAGAAAAATAAGAAAGTAAATAGATTAAGATTTAAAGTTGCAATAGCTTTTGCTTGTATGTTTACAGTATTAGTAAATATAAGTCCTGTATTTGCAGATAATTTCTCTAAGATACCTATAATTGGAGGAATAGTAGAAGTAATAACTATAAAAAATTATAGCTTAAAGAGTGAAAATTATGAAGCTAAGATTGATATTCCTAAGATACAAGGTTTAAAAGATAAAAACTTAGAAAAGCGTTTAAACAGTAGCTTTATGGAAGATGGAAAAAGGCTTTATGATGAATTTCAACAGAGGATGGAAAAGATAGAATTATCAAAGAATAAGGGACATAAGTCTTTAAGTTTGAGTTATAGTGTTAAAAATAATTCTAAAGATTTCCTCTCAATAGAAATGACAAAAAATGAGATAGAAGCATCATCTTATGTTAGTAAAATACATTATAATGTTGATAAGAAAAGACAAATAGTTTTGACTTTACCTATGCTTTTTAAGGATGATAAATATATAAAAGTTATTAGTAATAATATAAAAGAACAGATGAGAGAGCAGATGAAAAAGGACAATACAAAATCATATTTTATAGACCAAGAAAAAGATTTATCTGCTGAAGATTTTAAAACTATCAACAAATATCAAGATTTTTATATTAATAAAGATGGAAATCTTGTAATCAGTTTTGATGAATATGAAGTAGCACCTGGTTATATGGGAGCAGTAGAATTTGTAATACCATATAAAGTAATAAAAGATTTGTAAATTGAATAGTAGTTTATATATAAATACATTAAGGAGGTCAACATGAATACATGTAAAAAACTTAAAAAATCTATATTTAAAATTGCTATAGTTTCAATATGTTTATTAATATCATTAGTAAATATAAAACCTATATTTGCAAGTTCTTCTAATGAGACTCTAAACAATAATACAATAAAGGTTGTAAATGCTAAGAATCTCAATTTTAAGCAAGGTAATTATGAAGTGAAAATTAGTATTCCCAAAATAGAGGGTTTAAAAGATAAAGATTTAGAGAATAAATTAAATAATGAGTTTTTGCAAGATGGAAAAAAACTTTACAATCAATTTAAAAATGAAATGAAAAAAGAAAATAATAAAGGTCATAGATATTTAAATGCAAGTTATAATGTTAAAAACAATTCTAAGGACTTTTTATCCATAGAAATGAAAAAAGAAGAGATAGAAGCTTCTTCAACTGTAACTAAAAAGCACTATACTATTGATAAAAATAGAGAAATACTATTAAATTTGCCAATATTTTTTAAAGATAGTAGATATATAAGAGCTATAAGTGATAATATAAAAGAGCAGATGAGAAATCAGATTAAAAAGGATAATACAAAATCCTATTTTATTGACCAAGGAAAAGATTCACCAGTAAAGGATTTCGAATCTATAAATAAGTATCAAGATTTTTATATTAATAAAAGTGGAAACCTTGTAATTAGTTTTGATGAATATGAAGTAGCACCTGGTTATATGGGAGCAGTGGAGTTTGTAATACCAAATAAGGTGATAAAAAACCTAAGATAGATATATAGAAGATTTTTAGATAGACTTGGTAAGGAGAATTATATGAATATATATGAACAAGCTATACAGTTAATAGAAAATAAGGAGGATTTTGCATTTGCTACTATAACCTCTCACTCAGGTTCAACACCACGTGAAACTGGAGCCATGATGATTGTAAAAAATGATGGTAAAATATCTGGTTCAGTAGGTGGAGGAAGTGTAGAAGCTACATGTATAAAACATGCACTTAATGTCATAAAAGATAGAAAATCAATGTTGTATAAATTTACTTTAAATAAATCTGATGTAGCAAAACTTGGAATGATATGTGGTGGCAATGGAGAGATACAAATAGATTTTATTGACAGTGAATTAGAGAGTAATATAGAAAGATTTAATAGAAGTTTAAAAGAGAATACAAGTAAAGCGTATATATTTGGGGCAGGTCATATCTCAAGAGATGTGGCTGTAATATTATCCCTTTTAGAATTTAGAACAGTAGTAATAGATGATAGAGAAGAATTTGCCAACTCTGAAAGATTTCCAGATTCAGAAGTAGTAGTTTTAGATTCTTTTGAAGATATACCAGATTTTTCAATTGATGAAAATAGTTATATAATTATTTTAACAAGGGGGCACTTATATGATTCAAGTGCTTTAGAATGGGCTCTTAAAAGAAATTCTGGGTATATTGGTATGATTGGAAGTAGAACCAAGATTGGGCTAACATATGAAAAACTTATGAAAAAAGGTTTCAAAAAGGAAGAACTTGAAAAAGTTCATGCACCAATAGGTATAAAATTGGATGCTCAGACACCAGCTGAAATAGCTGTATGTATAGCTGCTGAACTTATAAATTGTAGAGCAAATAAGGAAAAAAGAAACTGATGAATACAGTAAGTAAAGACACTGACATTTTAAATGTAACTTTTAGAGGTAATGAGATAAAGGTGATTTTGTTGTATAAAGATAGAAAAAATATTTCTATAAAAATAGACTCATTTGGTAAAATAATTGTAACAAGTCCTCCTAAAATCTCTAAAAAAATAATAAAAGACATAATAATTGAAAAGGGAGACTGGATACTTAAAAAGTCTGAAAAATATAAGAACAGAGAAGAATCATACAGACAAAGAATGTTTATAAATGGCGAGAAATTTCTTTATTTAGGTAAAGAATACTATTTAGTTATAAAAGAAATGTTAGATGATTGTGTCTCAAAAAGTAACTGTACAATAAATCTTGATGAATCTCAAATAATTATTCAAACAAATGATACCAGTAAAGACTTCATTAGAACATCTTTGAAGGAATGGTATAAAACAGAAAGCCAAAGAATAGTTTTAGAGAGAATAGATTTTCTTAAATCAACTTGTGAAATAATGAAGCAATTGATTCCAAAAAGTGTTAAGGTAAAAGAGCAAAAAAAGAGATGGGGAAGTTGCACATCTCAAAAAAATATTTATATAAATTCAAAAATATCTATGGCAAGATTAGATGTAATTGATTATATAATAATACATGAATTTAGTCATTTAATACATATGAATCATTCTAAAAAATTTTATGATTTGGTAAAATCTATTATGCCAGATTATAGAGAAAAAGAAAATTGGCTAAAAATAAATGGATATAAAATAATAATATGAAAACGCTTATTCCAAAAGTTGTATTTAGAATATAGAAAACATATTATTGTGAAAAAAACAAATAATCTGAAAATTTTAAAAAAAGTCGTTGACATTATAAAAGATAGAGAATATAATCTATATTAACAACAAAACAGATAGAAAATATAAAATTAAAAAAATTAAAAGCGATGACAGAGACAATGATACTAATGGTGTTATCCACAGAGAGCCAATGTTGCTGAGAATTGGTGTTAACAGTAGTATAATTATCACTCTGGAGCTTTTGTACTGAATATTTTTAGTAAGTACAAACGTCTGCCAACGTTACATGGCTAAGGTTAAGGTAATCAATTACCCGACCTGAAAAAAGAGGGGTAGATGTATTTTTATATCTACAAATAAGGTGGTACCGCGGAATATAACTTTCGTCCTTATAAGTAATATTTATATTGCTTATAAAGATGAAAGTTTTTTTATTTTAAGCAATATAAAAAGTTCAATCCATATAAAATTAATAAAAAATAATAAAAATAAGGAGGAATTTTTATGGAAAATACTGTATATGCTAAATTAAACCAAGGGATAGATTCTTTTTTAAGAGTGGCTATGACTCTTAGAAGGAGAGAAGTTGATATACAATCAATAAGTATGACTGTAGATAACATGAATAATTCAGGAATAAAACTAATAGTAAATGAAGAAAAAACATCTCTAGATTGTGTTTTAAATCATATGAAGAAGCTACATGATATAAGAGAAATAACTGTTGAGAAAGTAAGACATTAATTAAATGTGTTTTATAAAAATAGAAGCTAATGATAAATCTATTTATGTTAAAATGAAAAACTAAAGATAAATATTAAATTAGAAAAATCTTAGAATGAAAATACAAATATCATTGAATTTATTAGTTTTCCGCAATTTATAAAAACTGAAAATTCTAAAAATATAATTTTGAAACCATTTAAATTTAGAAATATAATCTGTTAAGTAGCATAAAATCAATGATAATGAGTATAAATTTCTAATAAAAATAAATATCATAAAAATGAGAGAAAGTATTGGGAGGAAATAAAGATGGCAAAGATGTATTATGAAAATGATGTAAATTTAGAGGTTTTAAAAAATAAAAAGGTTGCAGTTTTAGGTTATGGGAGCCAAGGACATGCACATGCACAAAATCTTAGAGATAATGGTGTAGATGTAGTAGTAGGACTTTATGATGGAAGTAAATCAGCACAAAAAGCAAGAGAAGATGGATTTGAAGTTAAAAGTGTAGCAGAAGCGACAAGAGAAAGTGATTTGACAATGTTACTAATGCCAGATGAAAAGCAAAAGAAAGTTTATGAAGAGAGTGTAAGGGATAACTTAAAAGAAGGTCAGACATTAGCATTTGCACATGGATTCAATATACATTATAACCAAGTACAACCACCAGAATTTGTTGATGTTGTAATGGTAGCTCCTAAAGGACCTGGTCACCTAGTTAGAAATGTATTTACAAAAGGAAGTGGAGTTCCTGCACTATTTGCGGTATATCAGGACTACACTAAAAAAGCTACAGAGACAGTTTTAGCATATGCAAAAGGTATTGGAGCAACAAGAGCAGGAGTTTTAGAAACTACTTTTAAAGAAGAAACAGAAACAGATTTATTTGGAGAACAGTCAGTACTTTGTGGTGGAATAAGTGAACTTATAAAATTAGGATATAAAACACTTGTAGATGCAGGATATCAAAAAGAAGTAGCATATTTTGAATGTCTACATGAAATGAAACTAATAGTTGACCTTATATATGAAGGTGGATTTGAAAGAATGAGATATAGCATAAGTGATACAGCAGAATATGGAGATTATGTATCTGGTAAAAGAGTAATAACTGATGCAGCAAAGCAAGGTATGCAAGAAGTTTTAGAAGATATACAAAATGGAAAATTTGCGAAGGCATGGATTAAAGAGAATGAAGAAGGTCGTGAAAACTTCCTTAAAACTAGAGAAGCAGAATATGCTACAGAAATAGCAGAAGTTGGAAGAAATCTAAGAAGTATGATGTCATTCTTAAAATAAATATATTAAATGGATTAGTTTGAGGGAAAGAGTGGTGCATGGTAGTGCGTATGAATGGAGCAAAAGTAATTTTAGAATGCTTGAAGAAAGAGGGAGTTGACACAGTATTTGGATATCCTGGTGGAGCAGTGATACCTCTTTATGATGCTCTATATGATTATCAAGATGATTTCAAACATATAAGGACATCTCATGAACAAGGTTTAGTTCATGCATCAGATGGGTATGCAAGAAGTACTAACACAGTGGGGGTTTGCTTTACAACATCTGGTCCAGGAGCAACAAATGCTATAACTGGAATAGCAACAGCTTTTATGGATTCGTCTCCTATGGTTGTGATTTCAGGGCAAGTTCCAACAAGTTTATTAGGCAAAGATTCTTTTCAAGAAATTGATATAACAGGAGCGACTTTGTCTATGACAAAACATAATTATCTAGTTAGAAGTACCAAAGAATTGATTCCTACAATAAAGGAAGCTTTTAAGGTCGCAAATTCAGGAAGAAAAGGGCCTGTACTTGTAGATGTACCAAAGGATTTATTTTTGGCAGAAATGGATTTTAACGATGAGGATTATGATTCATGCCAAATAGATGATTATATGGATTATAAGAATGATTTTGATTTAGAGGATGAAATAAATATTAAACTTTTAAGTGATGCAATAGATATAATAAAAGATTCTAAAAGACCTATAATATATGCTGGTGGAGGTGTTAAGTCTTCAGATAGTGAGGAAATTCTTGAAAGATTTGCATCCAAAATAGATACACCTGTATTAAATACACTTATGGGACTTGGTAATATAGATAGAAAAAATGAGTTATCTCTTGGTATGGTTGGAATGCATGGAAGTAGAGAAAGTAATTTAGCTCTTTCTAATTCAGATTTGGTTATAGCTATAGGTGCAAGATTTAGTGATAGAGTAATAAGTAAAAGTTCTGAATTTGCTAAAAATGCAAAAGTAATACACATAGACATAGACCCATCTGAAATAAGTAAAAACATAAAATCAAATGTATCTCTAGTTGGAGATGTGAAATTTATTCTTAGCTTACTACTAGAGAAAGTGGATAGTAAGAATAATAGTCACTGGAAAGAAGAAATAAAGACTTTTAGAAAGAGTGAGGGTGTACAAGAAGGTGAATTTCATCCACAAAATATACTTAGAAAAATAAATGAGAAGTATGAAAAATTAGATAATCCTACTGTAGTGGTAACTGATGTTGGTCAGCATCAAATGTGGGCTGCTAAATACTGGAATTTTAAAGGTAATAAAAGCTTTATAACATCAGCAGGACTAGGAACAATGGGCTTTGGTTTAGGTGCAGCTATAGGAACTAAAGTTGGTAATGTAGATAAAAATGTAGTTTTGGTTACTGGTGATGGAAGTTTTAGAATGAATTGTAATGAACTAGCTACAGTTTCAAACTATAATGTACCTATACTTATTTTATTGCTTAATAATAGAACACTAGGGATGGTAAGACAATGGCAGAAATTATTTTCTAATCAAAGATACTCTCAAACTGATATTGATGAAAATGTAGACTATGTTAAGCTTGTAAATGCCTATAATATTGATGGATATAAGGTATCTGATATGGAAGGGTTAGAGAAAGTTTTAGATATGATAGATTTTAATAAACCTATGTTTTTGCAATGTGATATAGATAAGGATTATGATGTTTATCCTATTGTAGCTCCTAATGATGCATTAGAAAATTTAATATGTAACTAAGATTTATACTGAATATTGATAAAGTTTTTTATTGAAACTTTATTGATGTTCAGTTTTTTATTTAGGTGTAGATTTTTTGTCTTTGTAAATAAATTACTCAATGTATAACTAAGTATTTATTAAATCTTAATTATAGAACTTAGAATAAGATTGTATTTTAAGCAAATAATAAATTTGAATAATAATTTACGGAGGTATTCATATGTTTAAACATGATAAAGCGTTATTAAAAGAAGTAAAAGTAGAAAGACCAAATCCTCAATATGCTGTTTTGATGCAAGAACAATTAGGAGGAGGAAATGGAGAATTAAAGGCAGCAATGCAATATTTGGCTCAAAGTTTTAGAATAAAAGACCCTCAAATAAAAGATTTATTTCTTGATATAGCAGCAGAAGAGCTTAGTCATATGGAAATGGTTGCTCAAACTATAAATTTATTAAATGGTCATGATGTTGATTATAATGCAGTTGATACAGGTGAAATAGAGACTCATGTATTAACTGGATTATCACCAGTATTAATAAACTCATCAGGAGCTCCATGGACTGCTGATTATGTTACAGTTACAGGTGATTTAGTAGCTGATTTACTTTCAAATATAGCTTCAGAACAAAGAGCCAAGGTAGTTTATGAACACTTATATAGACAGATTGATGATAAACATGTAAAAGAAACAATAGATTTTTTACTTAACAGAGAAGAAGCACATAATGCTTTATTTAGAGATGCTTTAAATAAAGTCAAAGATACAGGTTCAAACAGAGATTTTGGGGTTACAGAAGATTCAAAGTTATATTTTGACTTATCAACTCCAGGACCAAATCATGATACTAAAATAGATATTAATCCTCCTTCTTTTGAAAAACCTTTAAAAAAATAATTTGATATTTTTCATGTTGTTTTGTTTTAGTAAATATATAAAAAATTATTTGCCTAGAAGAATTAAGTAGATAAAAATCTAAATATATGTAGTTAAGATGGGTATACACTTAATATAAGTGTATATCTATTTTTTTATTGCAAAATATATAATAAAACAATAATGAGGTGGTATTGTGGAAAATAATAAAAAACCTAATAATCTAATAAATGAAAAATCTCCATATCTTTTACAGCATGCGTACAATCCTATAAATTGGTATAGTTGGAATGATGAAGCTTTTAGAAAAGCAAAAGAAGAAGATAAACCAATATTTTTAAGTGTAGGGTATTCAACATGTCATTGGTGTCATGTTATGGAAAAAGAATCTTTTGAAGATAAAGAAGTTGCTGAAATAATGAACAAAAACTTTATAGCAATAAAAGTAGATAAAGAAGAAAGACCTGATATAGATAGTGTATATATGACAGTTTGTCAAGCTATGACAGGCAGTGGCGGATGGCCAATGACTATAATAATGACACCAGATAAGAAACCTTTTTTTGCAGGAACATATTTCCCAAAGTATTCAAGATATAATAGACCTGGTGTTATAGATTTATTAGAAAGTGTATCTGATAAATGGAATACAAACAAAGATATACTTATAAAATCTGGAGATGAAATAATAGAAGCTCTTAAAGATGATTTTGGAGTGAAAAATACAGATGGCGAGTTATCAAAAGAGATGTTAAAGTCATCTGTTAGGATATTTAAGGCTATCTATGACGAGAAGTATGGTGGATTTGGTAATGCACCTAAATTTCCAAGTCCTCAAAACCTTATGTTTTTGATGAAATACTATAGTATAGAAAAAGATGAAGATGTATTAAAAATGGTGGAAAAAACTTTAGATGGAATGTATAGAGGAGGTTTGTTTGACCATATTGGATTTGGTTTTTCAAGATATTCAACTGATAAAAAATGGTTAGCACCTCATTTTGAGAAAATGTTATATGACAATGCCATGCTTACAATAGCGTATTTAGATGCATATAAAATAACAAAAAGAGAATTATATAAAGAAATTGCTATAAAGACTATAGATTATGTAATTAAAGAGATGCAAGATAAAGAAGGGGGTTTTTATTCAGCACAGGATGCTGATAGTGAAGGTGAAGAAGGAAAATTTTATACATTTAATCCTCTTGAAATAATTGATGTACTGGGTGAAGAAGATGGAAAGTTTTTTAATGATTATTTTGATATAACTAATGGTGGAAATTTTGAGGGTAAAAATATCCCAAATCTTATAAAAAACAAAGAATATGATAGATATAATGAAAAAATAGCTAATCTTAGTAAAAAGGTATTTGAATATAGAAAAGAAAGAACATCTTTGCATAAAGATGATAAGATACTTACTTCATGGAATGCATTGATGATAGTAGCTTTGGCAAATGCTTATAATACACTGAAAAATGATGTGTACTTAGAGTATTCAAATAAATGCCTTGATTTTATAAATGATAAGCTTGTAAACGAGTCAGGTAGATTGTTAGCTAGATATAGAGAAGGAAGTTCTGCTTATTTAGCTTATTTAGATGATTATGCTTTTTTAATATGGGCATATATAGAGCTTTATGATTCAACATTTGATATGAGATATCTAGAAAAGGCATTGAATTTAAATGAAAGCTGTATTGACCTTTTCTGGGATTATGAAAAAAGTGGATTCTATATATATGGTAAGGATAGTGAAAATTTAATAGCAAGACCAAAAGATTTGTATGATGGTGCTATTCCATCCGGAAATTCTGTTCAATTATACAATCTTATAAGACTTGCAAAGATTACTGGTGATAGCAAACTTGAAGAAATATCGTATAAACAATTAAAACTATATGTAGATAATGTAAAAAATTCTCCAACTGGGTATAGTTTCTATATGCTTTCATTGATGTATGAACTTTATCCTACCAAAGAAATTATATGTATTTTAAAAGAAGACTCTGATTTGATTGGATTTAAAAAATTAATAAGTAAAAATTTTATACCAAATGCAACTTTTTTAGTAAAGAAATACAATGAAGAAAATGCCAAGGTAGATTTTTTAAAGGATTATAAATTAAAGAATAATAAGACTACTTATTATGTGTGTCAAAACAATAGCTGTAGCCAACCATTTAATGATTTACAAAAACTAAATGATATGCTTTTAAGAGTACAATAACGACAAGAAAAGAACTCTATATTTATACTTAATATAGAGTTCTTTTCTTATAACTAACAAATACCACTTTAATCATTTTGTTAGCAGTATTGAGAAATTAAAATTTTTATTTTTTAAAAATTAATTTTAAATCTATATACTTTTATAAATATTTATAATATTAGTAAGTTTTGTTTATCTCATTTCTTCTTCTTGAAAACTCTTCAAGTAGTTCAGATTTGATTTTATCTAGTTCTTCATCTTCCATAAAATTAGCATCTTCTTCAAATCCATCTTGTTCTTCACCATTAAAACGGTACATTTTTTTTAGTAAACTCCATAAAGTTTCCAGTTCATCTTTACTAAATTCATGAAACACATCAGCCATAAAATTTATTCCAATTTTACTACATGTTATCATAACTTCTCTTCCTAAGTCTGTAATTTTAACATTAATAGCTCTTTTATCATGAGGACTTGGAACTACTTTAACATATCCACTTTTTTCAAGATTAGAAACTAGTCTGTTTATGTTTTGTTTACTTGTACCCATTTTTCTTGCGATATTATTTAATGTTGTTTCTTCTTCTGGTAAATGGAGAATAGATAAAATAGTCATATACTGTCTTGAAGTAAGTATACCAAAATATTTATCTCCTTCTATTTGTATTTTGTTTGTAAGGGTAAAGAGAGTAGCATAAGTTTGATTCATTAGAAAGAGTTCTTTTAATTCATTTGAATAATCCATGAAATATCTCCTTTATCTTTGGATTGTATTTTAACGAAAACAGAATATCATGAATTGATTCTAATGTCAATATGATGTCCAAGTATATCTAGGTATTATTTTTTATATTAAGATTTAAGTTGTTAAATTATTATATAACTTTGTATAGTCATTTGTATCAATGGTTAGTAAATCATAAAGTATATAGAAAGATTTTGACTTGAAAATACTTGTAATATAATATATAAGTTAATATACTGAATAAAATCAATCTGGAGGGATAATTATGAAGTGTACAAACTTTACTTTCAAAGGAGAGGAAGATTTAGATATATATACATACAAATGGGAAGATAAAAATATAAACAACCCAAAAGCCGTTATCCAAATTTCACATGGAATGGCTGAAACAGCACAAAGGTATGAGCCTTTTGCTAAAGAACTTACTAAAAATGGCTATATAGTATATATTAACGACCATAGAGGTCATGGAAAGACTGCGAAGACTATAGAAAATGTTGGTCATTTAGCTGAAAAAGAAGGATTTAGATGTCTTGTAGAAGATATGCACACTTTAACAAATATTATAAAAAAGGAAAATGGGAATTTACCAATTTATTTATTTGGACATAGTATGGGTTCGTTTGCAAGTCAAAGATACATAATGGATTACCATGATAATTTGTCTGGTCTTATACTATGCGGTTCAAATGGAAAACAAGGGATTATCTTAAATTTTGCCCATATGATAATTAATCATGAAATTAAAAAACATGGAAGAAATTCAAGAAGTAATAAAATAAATGATTTGATATTTGGTGGAAAAATCATAAAAAGAAATAAAAACTCTAAATTTGATTGGCTGAGTAGAGATAGAGAACAAGTTGAGAAATATATAAATGACCCATTTTGTGGAGTAGTGTGTAGTTGTGGTTTTTTTTATGATTTGATTCAAGGATTAAAAGAAATTGAGGATAAGCAAAATCTAAAAAAAATACCTCTTGATATTCCTATTTATATAATATCTGGTGATAAAGACCCTATAGGAAAAAATGGAAAGGGAGTATTAAGACTGAGGGATAGATATATAAATTTAGGGGTAAAAGATGTATCTTGTAAGCTTTACAAAGATGGAAGACATGAATTATTAAATGAGATAAATAAGGAAGAAGTATTTGAGGACATAATCTGTTGGCTAAATAATAAAATAGATAGATTGTAATAAAGAAATGTATATAATGTAATATTAGTCTTATAGTATTAGCTATATAAATGATTTATTTGTATTAAATGTGCTCTTTATGATAATGACACTTATAGTATAAATAAGTGTGATTACAAATAGGTTATTAATAGCAAGTATTATTATCATTAGATGTGGAATCTACTTTAAGTCAATGAAAGAAAATTTTAGACTAAAATATAACCAATGGTTAAATTATGAACATTTTATTAACTTTGCCTCGATTTACTAGTAAATACTTTTTTTATATACTTAAATTACAACAGATGTACTAGGGAGGTATATATGCAAATTAAAATAGGTAAAGTCATACAAACTCTTAGGAAAGAAAGAAATCTAACTCAAGAGCAATTGGCAAAATTTATAGGGGTTTCAACACCAGCAGTATCAAAATGGGAAAGTGGAAATTCTTATCCTGATATAGAATTATTACCACTATTAGCAGATTTTTTTAATGTATCTATTGATAAGCTTATGAATTATAAGATTGATTTAAGTGAAGAAGAAGTAATGAAAATTTATCAAGAATTAGAAGCAGTTTTTGCTGGGATTGAAATTGATTTATCAACAGAAGAACCAAAAGAAGAATGTAAAGAAGACTTAGAATCTGTGAAAAAACTTTCTAATATGTACATAGATAAGTATCCTAAATGTTATTTATTAAAATTAAAGATATGCTCACTGTACCAGATGTATTCATATAAATTTGGTAAGAATGAGTTGAACAACAAAGTAAAAGAAACAACAAATATTCTTGAAGATATAGTAAGAAATACAGATGATATTCAAATTAAAGAAACAGCACTCATTATATTATCAAATGCATATTATATGTTGGAAGATTATAAAAAGGCAGAGTTGTACTTAAGTATGATACATGAACCAATAGGAGATACAAGTGTTAATTTAGCTATGATATATTTAAATCAAAATAGGTTGGAAGAAGCAGAAATATTGCTTCAAAATAAATTGTTCACTAATGTATTCAATGTAAGTATGGATTGTAAAGGAATAATTAATATATACAAATATCAATATAAGGAATTAAAGCAAAAATTGGAGGATGGAGATTCTAATAAAAAAGTAATAGAGAAAGAAATGGAATATATAAAAGATAAGTTACTAGGGTATGCAAACTTTTCTTTAGAAATAAAAAAAATACTTAGTGAAGATAAAGGTGCATTTTTTAATATATATATGGATTATATGGAATTATCTTTAACGTTTTTATTTTTTAATATGAAAGAAGAAGCTAAAGAAGCTTTATATAGTTTAAAAGAAATATTAGAGAAATATCCTATACATGAAAATTTGGATGTTAGCCAAATGAGATTTTTTGATAAAGTAAAATCTAAAAATTCCTATACTTTTAATATATATACGAATCTGTTAATTGTGTTTAGTGATGAGAGTTATAATGAACTTAGAGACGAGCCAATTTTTGAGTCTGTAATTGAAAATCTTTTGGAATTAGAGAAATTGTTAAAAGATAAATAATAAATAAAAATTTAATATAAGACTTAAAGATTACTTAAGTTAAAGGGAGATGTTTCAACATAAAAATTTGAATTATCTCCTTTATTGTGCGAAAATAGAAAAGAATTTCATAATATAGTCCAATTTATGGAATAATTCTTTTGTTCAAGGAAAAGGAATCTTTTATTTTATAGCATTAATTAATATTAAAAAAGCAGCTAATTATAGTGAATCAACTGCTTTATATAATTGTTATGATATTTTGCAAAGTTCAATAGAGAGGGACTGTATCTAGAAATTCATTACATGGTTCCCTAAGTATTGATTAAACTTATCATATTCCATTTTAGATAGAATTTCTGGATAAGACATTACAACTAGATTATGACCACTAAATTTATCTTGGTATGGTGGATGAATATGTTCATAATCATTTGCCTTATATTTTACTCTCTCATAGAAAGCCTTACGTTTGATTGAAATATCATCAATAGGAGGGTCAATTTCTAGAATAACAGTTTTTCCTCTTTTATTTAGAAGTTCCAATGTTCTTTGCCCATACATATTATTACGCATTTCTGGAAAAATACAAAAATGCTCTACATAAATAAAGCTTTCTGTTTCCCAACACAAAATTATGCCAACAAACTTGTCTTTATCATAAATTAAATTGAATTGATATTCTTCATTTTCCATAATTTCTGATTGCAAAGAAGACTTTCTCTGCTCATGAAATGGGAAACTAGTTTTATATAATTCCATAGCTTTATAGTATAATCTATCTTTACTGGTTCTTAAACGTTCAAATTTCATTTTGTTCCTCCCAATCATAAAAATTTCTAATCTGCATATGAATTCATTTTATCATAGTCAATATTGGTATACAATGTGTTTTAATCTGTGTATCATCTTTCCGTTTTGTTTCCTCTATGTCCATCTTTTTTAGGATGAAAGATAAATTGTTTATGATATTATTTCAAATTATTATATTAATCACTGATTATTTAAAAATAGTATGTGTGATGGCTTTTAAACTGTCTAAAAATGATTTTAATGATTTTAGAAGTTACAAAAAAGTTACATAAATTTTGAAAGCTATAATATACATATATAATATAAGATTAAATCTGTAATGAATAATACTAATTTGAAGTTTGAATAGGGAAGGAGATTATTATGGAGAAAAGAGAAAAGAGGATAATAATATCATCTTTATTGAGTGTATCAATTTTGCTGAGTTTGGTAAGTATTTATTCTATATTAAATAAAGAAGATATAAGTTTAATAGTTAAAGGTCAAGAGCAAAAAGTCTCTTCATTTAAAAAAACAGTTGAAGAACTCTTGGATGAACAGGGTATTAAGTATAATTCTGAAGATAAAATTAATCCAAGTTTAGATACAGAATTAAAAGATGATATGCAAATAAAAGTTGTAAAAGTAACTAATAATCAAAAAGAAGAAATTGAAAAGATTCCATTTGAGACAAAGCATGTGAATGATAGTAATCTATTAAAAGGAAAATCTAAGGTCTATCAAGAAGGAAAAGAAGGAGAAAAAAAACTAGTCTATAAATTAACTTACCATGATGGAAAGTTAGTCAAAAAAATCTTATCAAAAGAATTAATATCTAAGGAGCCAACTACAAAAATTATAAAATATGGAACTAAAGAAAAAGTATTGATTGCATCAAGAGGAGCAAATATAAGAGGTGGAAAACATATGAAAGTGGTTGCTACTGCATATGCAGGAGATACAATAACATCAACTGGAACGACTCCAAGATGGGGTGTTATTGCAGTCGACCCTAGTATAATACCATATGGAACAAAAGTATATATACCTAAATTGGGTATGACTTTTGTAGCAGAAGATTGTGGAGGTGCAATTAAAGGTAACAGAATAGATATTTTTATGAATAGTGAAGGAAGTGCATCAAATTGGGGAAGAAAGAGTATAGATATATATCTACATTAAATTAGTAACTATAATAACTTTACTTGAAAGATAAAAAAGTATAAAATATGAATTAACTAAACTGTTAGATTATTCTTGAAACATAAAAATATATCTAAGGGGGGATAAGATGAAAATAGTCTGCTTAGGAGACAGTTTAACATATGGGTTTGGAGTATCACGAAGTAATTCATGGACAAACATTGTGAATAAAGAGACTCGATTAGAAATAATAAATAAGGGTATAAATGGTGATACAACAAGTGGTATGTTAGTTAGATTTAATGAAGATGTTGTAAAAAATTCTCCTGATATAGTTTTTATAATGGGTGGTACCAATGATTTGATTGTTGGAGCAGGAAATGAAGTTATTAATTCTAATATAATGGCTATGGTGCATCAAGCATATTCAAAAAATATCATACCTATAATAGGTATACCATTGAAACCAGATATTCCAAATGTTAGAGAAGATTGGAGTCGTTTTACTGATTTTAATCTAGTATCCAAAAAGTTAGAATTATATAATTGTTGGGTAAAAAAGTTTAGTGTAACATTTAATACTGAGTTTGTAGATTTTTATTCGAGATATAATAAGTGCATGGAACAAAAAGGATATAAAAACTTGTATTTTGATGGATTACATCCAACGAAAGAAGGTCATAGAGTAATGGCAGATATATTTATTAGCTCAGTTAATAAATATATAGAAGAAGTATAATTATATAAAAGATATTTGTTTATACAATTATAATAAATACATAAGATAGGGAGGATTTTATTATGGATTATAGGAAAACTTATGAAGAGTGGGTAAAAAGTTCATATTTTGATGAAGATACAAAGATAGAATTAGATAAGATAAAAGGTAATGAAAAAGAAATAGAAGATAGATTTTATAAGGACTTAGAATTTGGTACTGCTGGTCTTAGGGGTATAATCGAAGCAGGTACAAATAGAATAAACAAATATACAGTTAGAAGAGCTACTTTTGGATTGGCTAACTATATATTAGAAAATACGACAGCTGAAGAAAAAAATAGAGGAGTAGTGATAGCTCATGACAATAGACATAAGTCTAGAGAATTCTGTATAGAGTCTGCAAATACTTTGGCAGCATGTGGTATAAAAGCATATATATTTGATAGTTTAAGAACCACTCCAGAATTATCTTTTGCAGTTAGAAATCTAAATGCAATAGCGGGTATAGTTATAACAGCCAGTCATAATCCTCCTGAATATAATGGATATAAGGTATACTGGGAAGATGGGGCACAAGTTATGCCAGATATAGCAAATGCAATAACTGAGAAAGTAAATAGTATACATGATTACAGTATAATACCAACTTTAAGTGAAGATAATAAAAATTTAGTTATTTTATTGGATGAATCACAGGATACTGAATTTATAGAAGCAGTAAAGAGTCAAATTATAAGAACCGACTTAGTTAAAAATGTAGGTAAAACTTTTAAAATAGTTTATACACCTCTTTGTGGAACAGGCAATATACCAATAAGAAGAGCATTAAAAGAAGTTGGATTTGAAAATATAATTGTAGTTCCAGAAGAAGAAAATCCAGACCCAAATTTTGCAGGTCTTGATTATCCAAATCCAGAAGAGAAAAAAGCTTTAAATAGAGGAATATTACTTGCAAAAGAAAAAGGAGCAGACCTTGTAATAGCAACTGACCCAGACTGCGATAGAGTGGGTGTAGCTGTAAAAACTACCACAGGAGAGTATGCTCTACTTACAGGTAATCAAATCGGTGGTATGTTGACACATTATATAATAGAAGGTTTAAAAGAAAATAATAAGTTAAAAGAAAATTCTACAATGATAAAAACTATAGTTACATCAGAGTTTGGAGCAGATATAGCCAAAGCCAATAATGTTGATGTGTTAAATGTTCTTACAGGTTTTAAGTTTATTGGTGAGAAAATAAAACTATTTGAACAAAATAAAGACAGAAATTATGTATTTGGATATGAAGAAAGTTATGGTTATTTAGTTGGTACTCATGCGAGAGATAAAGATGGAGTAGTTTCTTCATTATTAATATCTGAAATGGCAGCATTTTACTATTCAAAAGGTATGAGTTTATATGAAGGTCTAATAGAACTTTATAAGAAATATGGATTTTTTAAAGAGCAGACTATATCTTTGACTTTAAAGGGTATAGAAGGAGTAGAAAAGATAAAAGAAATAATATCTTACTTTAGAGAAAATCAAATTGATTATATAAATGATATCAAAGTAGTGGATAAAAAAGATTATAAAAAAGGTATAGATAATCTTCCTAAGTCTGACGTTTTAAAATACTTCTTGGAAGATGAATCTTGGGTAGCAATACGACCATCTGGAACAGAGCCAAAACTTAAATTCTACATAGCTGTAAAAGGAGCTAGTGAGGTTGAAGCAGATGAAAAACTAAGTGGTCTAAAAGAATATATAGATATTATGGTTGAAAAATTAAAATAAAAGATGTTTAACTATCTTATAAGATAGTTTTATGATAATATTTATTTAGCTGAAAATTATAATTTACTTTCATTGATTAGAATATAGAAATGTTAGTAGAATTGTTATTTTCAGCTTTTATTTATGTTATTTTTATTTAAATAATTATATTATGGTATGAATCTGAGTATAATTAATATTGTATAATGAAATTAATTTGAGAGAAAAGGGGATATTTATGTTTGGGATAGATAAAAAATTGATTGAATATATAGTTGCAAAATCTAATTACAGTGAATTAAGTTCAAAGTCAGCAGAAGTATCTTTTTTCTTGATGCTGTCTATATTTCCTTTTTTAATATTTACTATAAGTTCTATAGCATATATACCAGTTCTTCATTTAAATAAATATATAGAACTTTTTAGAAATATGATGCCAGAAAGTGCTTTTGATGTATTATCTTCAATTATAGTTTCTGCAATAGATAATAGAAGTTTAAATTTTTTAGCTGTCAGTTTTGGACTTACTATGTGGACATTTTCAAGAGCAGTAAAAGCTCTTATTAAAGGGATGAATAGAGCATATAAAGTTAAAGAAACTAGGTCTTTTTTTAAAATCCTATCTATATCATTTTTATTTACAATTATGCTTTTAGTGTTAATTTTTTTATCTATGATATTTCTGGTTTATGGAGAGAAAATAGGTTATTTTATTTTTAATTTTATAGGATTAGATAAGATATTTATAAGGATATGGGATATTTTAAGATACTCTGTAGGTATTTTAACAATAATAGTTATATTTACAGCTTTGTATAAGTATACACCAAATAAAAAGTTGACTCTGAAAGAATCTGCACCAGGTGCTATTTTTGCTACATTTTCTTGGTTCTTAGTGTCATTTTTGTACTCTTATTATACAAATTATTATGCTAACTATGAAGTAATCTATGGAAGTATAGCTGAAATAATTGTACTTATGACATGGATGTATTTTAGCAGTTGGTCTATTGTTATAGGCTATGAAGTAAATTCAAGACTGTATTTTAGAAAGATAAGAAATGAAAGTTTAAAGTAAACTTTAAAAAAAGAAACATTATTTAATATAACAAATGTAAATTTTGTAAAAACGTTTTCTAAAAATAATTTACATTTGTTATTACATATGATAATATTGAATCAAGATATTAATAAGGAGATGGTTCAATGTTATCAACTACTACATGGAAAAAAATGTTGATAAGTGCGGCGGAAATATTAAAAGAAAATAAGATATATTTATGTGAATTAGATAGTGTAGTTGGAGATGGTGACCATGGGGTTACTATAGATAGAATAGCAGATTGTATGAAAAAAAGAGCATTAGAAGAAAATAAAAATGATAGCATAAAATCAATCAATGAAGATTTAAGTACTTTATGTATGAATGTAAATGGTGGTTCAGCAGGACCTTTATGGGGGACTATATTTGAGGGAATGGCTGAAGGAATAGATGATAAAGATGAACTTGAAATAGAAGAAATAAAAGGTATGTTTAATGAAGCAAGAGAAAATTTATCTCTTATTTCTACTGCTAAAATAGGTCAAAAAACTTTGGTAGATGCATTATATCCAGCCATAGATGCTATTTATAATGTACAGAGTAATGACATAGTAGATATCTTTAGATTAGCTTATGAAAAAGCAGTAGAAGGTGCTGAGAATACTAAAACTTACATAGCAAAATTTGGACGAGCAAAAAGTATAGGAGAAAGAAGTCTAGGACATATGGACCCAGGTGCTGTTTCTATATCACTGATGTTTAAAGGTTTATATAACGCATTATAAATTAGATTAACAAATTAAATAATAAATATAACAAGTTTAATAGGGGGAATTTATCATGCCAATGAAAAAATTTATTAACCAGTCAGAAGATTTAACTAGAGAAGTTTTAGAAGGTTTAGAACTTGCAAATTCAGACCTACTGAGAGTTACAGATTCCAATTTAGTAATAAATAAAAAATTAGAAGAAGCAGAAAGAGTAACAATAGTCACTCTAGGTGGAGCAGGTCATGAACCAGCATTGAGTGGATTTGTTGGTGATGGAATGGTCGATATAGCTGTAGTTGGAGATGTATTTGCAGCCCCAGGTCCAAATTCTTGTTTAGAAGCTATAAAAATGGCTGACAGAGGCAAAGGTGTACTGTTTGTAGTCCTTAATCATGCAGGAGATATGTTGACAGGAAATCTTGTTATGAAACAAGTTAAAAAAGAAGGACTTAATGTTAAAAAAGTTGTTACTCAAGAAGATATAGCAAATGCACCAAGAGAAAATAGTGATGATAGAAGAGGTTTGGTTGGTTGTATACCTTTATATAAAATAGCTGCAGGAGCTGCTAAAGAAGGAAAATCTTTAGATGAAGTTGCAGAAATAGCACAAAAATTTGCTGATAATATGGCGACTATAGCTGTTGCATGTAAGGGAGCTACTCATCCTTCTACAGGAATGGTTATTTCTGAGCTTGGAGAAAATGAGATGGAAATAGGAATGGGGCAACATGGAGAAGGTGGAGGTGGACGTATGGAAATGAAGTCTGCTGATGAAACTGCTGAAATAATGACACAAGCTTTGATTAAAGATTTAGACATTAAAGATGGGGAAAAAGTAATGTTAATAGTTAATGGCTCAGGAGCTACTACTTTGATGGAAATGCTAATAGTGTATAGAAAATGTCATAAAATATTGCAAGAAAAAAATATAGAAGTACTTTCAAATCATGTTGGAGAGCTTTTAACTACTCAAGAAACAGCTGGATTCCAACTATTTATAGCTAGAATGAATGAGGAATTGTTAAGATATTTCAATTCACCATGTAATACACCTTACTTTAAAAAAAATTAGATTGAATTAAAGGGAGATAAAAAATGGCAGATAAAGATGGAATAATACTACCAAAAGATTACGGAGTAGGTATAAAACCTCCAGAACAAAGCTTTTATTTAAAAGGAATGGATAATGTGGATTGGGGAATGAAAAATAGATTGTCAAAAATATTCAATCCTAAAACAGGAAAATCACTTATGTTAGCCTTTGACCATGGGTATATCATGGGTCCTACTCAAGGGTTAGAGAGATTAGACCTTTCAATACCTGACCTTATAGAAGATGCAGACTGTCTTATGGCTACAAGAGGAGCTTTGAGAACATGTATAAGTCCAATTCAGGATAAGGCTATAGCACTTAGATGTTCAGCAGGAAGTTCAGTGCTTAGAGAAGATATGAGTAGGGAAGTAATTGGAGTTGATATAGAAGATGCTATAAGAATGAATGCATCTTGTCTAGCTATACAGACATTTATGGGTGCTGAAGGCGAATGTAAAGCTATAGAAAATTTAGTTAAAACAATAGATATGGGAAATAGATATTCTATACCTGTTTTGGGTGTTGTTGCAGTAGGTAAAGAAATGGAAAGAACAGCAAAATATTTCTTATTAGCTACTAGAATGCTAGCTGAGTTTGGAGCAAGTATAGTAAAGAGTTATTATTGTGAAGATTTTGAGAAAATAACAGCTGCTTGTCCAGTACCTATAGTTATAGCAGGAGGAAAAAAAGTCCCAGAAAAGGAAGCATTAGAGATGGCTTATAGAGCTATAAACGAAGGTGCAGCAGGTGTTGATATGGGAAGAAATGTATTCCAATCAGAAAGTCCAAAAGCAATGATAAAAGCAATAAAAGCTATTGTTCACGAGAACAATACACCAGAACAAGCATATAAGTTATTTGAAGAATTAAAGAAGGAGTATAAGTAATATATACTAAGTTAAGTATATAAATATCAATGTAATACATAAATTTCAATATATTGGAGGTAAATTTATGGAATTTGTACATATAGGTGTCATAACAGACAAACCACAAGAACATGAGGAATTTAATGAAGAATTAAAGGTTTATATAACAGACCCAAAATATACAGAGTTTAAATATGAATACTTGAGATTTGTCGAAGGAAGTCCACTTCCAGAAATAATGCAAAAGAATCCTCATGTTGCATATAAAGTAAAAAATATGGATAAATACTTGAGTGAGAATGAAGTAATTGTAGAACCTTTTAATGTAGGAGATAACTTGAAATGTGCATTTATAATTAATGGTGGTTTTATAATTGAATTAATGCAAGAATGTTGATATTTAAGCTAAAAAGTCTAGGATTTTTCTAGACTTTTTTTATTATTAATACAACTTGACAAAATTTATTTAATGATATAATTTTAATTTATAATCAACTTTGAAAGGATGAAAATATGACTATTGATAATGAAATGTTGAAATTGGTAGAAGTATCAAAAATGTATTATGAAGAAAATAAAACTCAAGCAGAAATTGCAAAAATCTTAGGTGTATCAAGACCCTTAGTAAGTAAGATGTTAAATAGAGCAAAAGAGATTGGAATAGTAAAAATAGAAATTAGAGAATTGTTTTCTAGTAATGATTTATTGATGAATCAAATAAAAGATATTTTTAGTATTAAAGGTGGGTTAATAGTTCCTGAAGCTAAAACTGAATATATAACTCAACAAACTATACTAAGTCATGGAATAAAGTACATAAAAGAAGAATTAAATAAGGTCAGTAATGTAGGAATAGGGTGGGGTTATATTATAGGTAATATAATGGAAGAAATGCAAAAGAATGATGATAATTGTATTTTTAAAGGAGAGGTATATCCATTAGTTGGGATGGCAAATATACCAAACAAAGGATATCATCCTAATGAGTTAATATCTGTATTTTCAAATAGTACAGGATTTAGTCCTGTATTTTTATATGCGCCTGCATTCCCAACTAGTAGTGAAGAAAGAGATATATATTTGAAAACTGAAAATTATCAAAGTATGGAGAAAAAATGGGATAATATTGACACAATAATTTTATCCATAGATAATTACCCACAGGTACCAGACCAAGCTACTGCAATTAGATTTGGGAAAAAGCTTACAAAAGAGAAGGCAGTAGGTTCATTTTTATCTTATTATTTTAATAAGTATGGGGAAATAATTAAAAGTGATAATGACTATGTTATACAAATACCTCTTGAAAAATTAAAAAAAGCAAAAAAGGTTATAGCCATATGTTCAGATTCTAGTGTAAGTGCAATAACAGGTGCATTGAAGACTGGATACATAACACACATAATAACTGATGAGAAAAAAGCGACACAAATAATTATAAACAAATAATAAATTACATAAAATTAAATTTATTTACAAGAAAATCTTATAAAATATGTTATAATTAATAGAAAATTGTCATATAATTACTTAAAGAGTACTATTGTAAATAACATTGAGAGGTAGTGGTTAGGATATGGATACCCATAATAAATATGTAAATTTTATAAAAAATATACCTGTTCCTTTTTTATATTGTAAAGTTATAAAGGAACAAGAAAATATAGAGTATCGAGTAGAATATATAAGTAAAGGTATGGGGAAAATATTAAAATTAGAAGAAGGACTTTGTGACGAAAATATATTAGATTTATTACCTGTATTTAAAGCCAAGAAATATTTTAATGAGTTATTTTCAGATAATGTAAACTGTGTAAAAAGATATATACCAACACTTAAAAATTGGATAAACATAAAAAAACAAATAATAGGAGAATCACATATAATTTTGTATTTTTGCAAGATTGTATTTGATTACAGACAAGTAATCGATTCTTTTAATAAAAAAGAAAAAATAGCCTATATAAAAGATGAAGAAGGCATATACATAGATTGTAGCGAAAATTTAGTTCCAATATTAAATAATAATATTAAAACAACAAAAGATATATTTGGGAAGAATGATGTAGAAGTATGGGGAGAAAGCACCGGAAAATTATTTAGGAATGATTATATAGAAGGTGTATCGAGTAAAAAAAGATTTTTACAAAATCTATTTGAATACAAAGAAACATTCTTCATGGTTGAAAAATATTTTTTGTATGATGAAGATGAACTTTTGGGAACTATAGGAATAATAGATAATATAATATATAGTGGAAATAGTAACAAAAACTATAATTCAAAAAACTTAATGAAGATGATTGAACATTCAATTCCAGAGAATATGTTTTATAAAGATGTGTATGGAAATTACATTGGATTTAATTCAGGTTTTTTAAATTTAGCTTGTATGAATAAAGAAGAATTATTAGGAAAGAATAGTTATAAAATATCAACAGAAGAATCTTTAATAGATAGGATACTTAAAAGTGATAAAGATGTAGTTGAAAATAAAAAGGTGGTTACATTCGAATCAAATATAAGTATGAACAATGAAAATAAGTGTATTGAGATTACAAAAAGACCATTTTTTGATAGTTATGGAAGTGTTATTGGAATAATTGGAACAGCAAGAGATATAAGCAGAAGAAAAAAATTAGAAGAAGAAATGGATAAAAACAAAATGGAGTTCTTTGCAAATTTGTCTCATGAACTTAGAACCCCCATAAATTTAATCTCGTCTTCATTACAATTAATAGAAAGAAAAGAAGCAGATTTAATAGAATCAAATGATACTTTAAAAAGAAATCTAGGTATGATAAAACAGAATGGAAATAGAATATTAAGATTGGTTAATAATTTTATAGACTTTACAAAAATGCAGTCAGGATATTTAGATTTCAAACCAGAAGAATCCGATATAATTTCATTTATAGAGGATATATGTATGTCTGTAGCTGATTTCGCAAGTCAAAATAACATACAACTTACATTTGATACAGAAATAGAAGAATTTACTATGTTATTTGATTCAGAAAAATTGGAAAGAATAATATTAAATTTGCTTTCTAATGGAATTAAGTATAATAAAGAAAATGGAGAGATAAATATATTTTTATGTGTGAAAGATGATATGTTTAAAATGAAAATATCTGACAGTGGAATAGGTATACCAAAAGAAAAAATAGATAAGATATTTAATAGATTTGAACAAATTGATAATGAACTTTCTTATAGGGTTAAAGGAAGTGGAATTGGCCTTTCACTAGTGAAATCTTTAGTTGAATTACATGATGGAAGTATATGTTTAAATAGTCAACTTGGGATTGGAAGTGAATTTATTGTTTCATTGCCAATTAGAAGAGAAAATAATACTGAAAAATGCAATTATAAAAGAGAAGTTAGCGATGAGCTAAGTAAAAAATTAGAAATAGAATTTTCGGATTTATAATTTAAGTGTAAATAGATAAAATTTTAAAAAACTATTGACAATTGTTTTAGAAGGGTTTAAAATAAATTACAACATAATAAATAAAAAAGCGATGAATAGGAAGAGTAAATCTAATTCGATTGCCAGAGAGAAGAGTCCATCGGCTGAAAGACTTTTTAAATTAGAGAGATTGAAAACTACCTAGGAGCTACTTTCTGAAGTTATCTATATTAATAGATTTTAGTAAGAATAGTCGTTAACTGCGTTAAAGTGTAAAGTGAGTTTTCATAATATATGAAAATTAAGTTAGGTGGAACCGCGGGAATAATACTCTCGTCCTTATGTTATAAGGATGGGAGTTTTTTGTTATTTAAAAATATAAATAGTAATTATAATAATCATAAAAAATATAAAAGCGATGAATAGGAAGAGTAGATTTAGTTCGACTATCAGAGAGGAAAGTTCAAAGGCTGAAAGACTTTCTAAGTTTGAAAAATTGAAAACTACCTAGGAGCTGTGGTCTGAAGTTACCTTGAAAGGTTTTAGTAAGATTAACCGTTAACTGCGTTAAAGTATAAAGTGGATTTTATCAATAAATGATGAAATCAAATTGGGTGGAACCGCGAGCATAGACTCGTCCCTTTATCTAGGGATGAGTCTATTTTTATTGCAATAAAAGATTGAAAATAAAAAAAAATCGGAAAATTATAAATTTTAGGAGGATAATAAAATGGAGAATAAAGTGAAAATTGGAGTACTAGGATATGGAACTGTAGGAAGTGGACTTATAGATATAATAGATAATAATAAAGAAAAAAGAAATATAGAAATAGTTGGAATTTTAGTTAACAATCTAGAAAAACATAAAGGTAAAAAATACTCTAATATAATAACTAATAATATAGATGATATATTTGAAAAAGATATAGATATACTTGTAGAAGTTATGGGTGGTTTAGAACCAACATTATCTTATATTAAAAAAGCTTTAAATAATAAAATTCATGTTGTTACAGCAAATAAAGATTTGCTAGCTGAATGTGGAGATGAGCTTGCAAAATTAGCAAGTGAAAATAAGGTAAGTATAAAATTTGAAGCTTCAGTTGCTGGAGGGATACCAGTATTAAAACCAATAATAGAGTCATTAGAAGGAAATAACATAGATAGTATAAATGCTATTTTAAATGGAACTACTAACTTTATATTATCTAAAATGTATGACGAGAATTTATCTTATGATATGGCGTTAAAGCAAGCTCAGGAATTAGGTTTTGCTGAAGCCAATCCAGAGTCAGATGTATTAGGATATGATGCTGCTAGAAAACTATCAATATTATCAACTCTAGCTTATGATAATAGAGTGTATTGGAAAGATGTATATTTAGAGGGAATTACAGATATAGATGAAAAAGATATTGAATATGCAAAAAAATTAAATTGTAAGATAAAATTAATTGGTCAAAGTAAGTATGAAAATGATAAAGTAAGTGCTTTTGTTAGACCTGTCCTAGTAGAAAAAGATAATATACTTGCTAGAATAGACAATGAATTTAATGCTGTTATAGTAAATGGCGATTCAGTAGGAGAAGTTTCTTTTGTAGGTAAGGGAGCTGGAAGTCTAGCAACAGGAAGTGCAGTTTATTCAGATGTGATTGATATAATAGATAATAGAGTTTCAAGTATAGATTCTTTTACTAAAGATAAAATACAGGTTAATAAGATAGTTAGAGAAAAATGTGGAGCACTTCTTAGATTTAAAAAATGTAATAAAGATGAAATATTGAATATAGTTGAGAATTGCTTAGTAAATTATGATGTTTTAAATGATGATGATGAGCTTGCTATTATGGTTTATGCTGATTCTGAGTATGAAATAAATAACAGCCTATGTCTAATAAAAGATAAGGGATATTGCGAAAAAATGAATAAAATGTTGAAAATAAGTTAAAAAAGGGAAAAAATAAGTTTATATGTAACATATTTTGATAATTTTAATACTATATACTATGAGATAAAACAAAACATCTCATAAAAAATTAAAATTAAAAGGAGAGATATGTTATATGGAAAATAAAAAATATGCAAATGGTGGTTATCCAGAAGATTGGTATGAAAGAGGAGAAGCTACAGCTAAATGGTTCCAAAATGATGGAGAAGAATATGAAAGAGCAGCATACGATGAAGATAGAGAAAGAAGAGGTTCAAACTGTGGATGTTCAAATCAAGAAGAAAATAGACCTAGAAACTGTGAAAGATTTAGAAGAGAAGCTGAAATAAGAGAAAGAGAAGCTAGAGAAGCATTCTGCGAATCTGCAGAAAGAAAAAAAGAAGCATTAGCATATGAATGTGAAGCTAGAAAATTATGGGAAAAAGCAGAAAAATACTGGGATGAATATTCTGAGTTCAATTATAGAGGAATAGAATATTTAGCAGAAGCTGCTAGATTATTTGATAAAGGTATGGAATGTGAAGCTAGAAGAAATGGAAATAATGGTGGAAACAACAATTGTTGCCATAAATGCCATAAACCTAACTGTAACTGTGGTAGAAAATAAAAGAATTTCATTGACAAATCAATAGTTAAAATATATCATATTATGTATAATAAAGAGAAAATTCAGAAAAAAATTAATGATTAGAAGAAATATAAGTATAGTTATTAGACAAATAGTGCTCAGTTAGTGAGGTGAGTACAATATGATTAGACTCCCATCCTCTAGCTTTTAATAGAGGGTGGGAGTTTTTATTTATTGATTAAAAAATAGCTACGCACACTTGTGACTTTAGTCGTGAGTTAGTAGCTAAAATAGTCAGCATATAGGGAAACTTATATGTAGAGATAGGATATAACCTATCCAATACTACTTGAATTGCTGGAAACCCCTAAAGCTAACCAAACTAAAACATAAGGATGAAATAAACCTAAGTGTGAAAGTCACGAAAGTAGAAAAAATTGGTTAGATGGTATAAGGTTAAACCCTAAGTACTTTAAAATGGGCAATCAGCAGGTAAGCTCCTAAGTAGGAGAAACTTCAACGACTATTCCTCTTGAGGGAAGTACACTACAAGTTATCGGTAGTGGAAGTGGGTAGACCTTAACGGATAATACCGAAGGATAAGATATAGTCTGTGCTTACATGAAAGTGTAAGAAGTTCATAAGAGAACTGCATAGGTAGTAGCGAACTTATGTGAACGACAACCTCAAAAATGATAAAAGTTAGGACTTACGGTTCTTACATATGTTATTTAAAAATAAATATAAAAACCTTTAAAATACTTGTTTAAAAAAATTGACCTTGTTAATATTAGGATGGGTGAGTAAAAATTGAAGTAGCTCAGATATGTATAAATACCATATAGTATGGTGTGTAAAATATAGACATCCAGTACTACATAATCATAAAAAACAAGTAAAGTGAGGTGATAGTAGTGGAAAAAGCATATAAGTTTAGAATGTATCCAAATAAAAAACAGCAAGAGTTAATTAACAAAACTTTTGGATGTTGTAGATTTGTATATAATAAATATCTTGCTAAAAAAATAGAAGTTTATGAAAATGATAAAGAAACTTTTACTTATAAACAGTGCAGTTCTGATTTGACCAATTTAAAAAGAGAATTAGAGTGGCTTAAAGAACCTGACAAATTTTCACTACAAAATACCTTAAAAGATTTAGAAAATGCATATAAAAAATTCTTTAAAGAAAATACAGGATTTCCTAAATTTAAATCAAAGAAAACTAATAGATTTTCATATAGAACAAACTTTACAAATGGAAATATTCTGTACCTTAGTCAATATATAAAATTACCTAAACTTGGTATGGTTAAAGTAAGGGATAAACAAATACCTCAAGGAAGAATACTTAATGCTACTATATCCAAAGAACCAAGTGGAAAATATTATGTATCATTATGTTGTACTGATATAGATATTAAAGCATTTGAAAATACTAATAGTCAGATAGGTTTAGATTTAGGAATTAAAGAATTTTGTATCTCAAGTTGTGGAGACTTTATAGAAAATCCTAAGTATCTTCAGAAGTCATTAAACAAACTTGCTAAATTACAAAGAGAACTATCGAGAAAAACAATTGGTAGTTTAAATAGAAATAAAGCAAGATTAAAAGTTGCAAGACTTCAAGAGCATATAGCTAATCAAAGGAAGGATTTTCTACAAAAACTATCTACTAAATTAATACGAGAGAATGATATTATTTGCTTAGAGGATTTACAAGTAAAGAATATGACTAGAAATAGTAAACTATCTCGCTTAATTTCTGATGTGTCATGGTCAGAATTTATTCGTCAATTAGAATACAAGGCTAATTGGTATGGTAGACAAATTGTAAAGGTAGGTAGATTCTTTGCAAGTTCACAAATATGCAATAAATGTGGGTACAAAAACGAGGAAGTTAAGAATTTAAATATAAGAGAATGGATTTGTCCTTGTTGTAATGTAACTCACGATAGAGACATAAATGCGAGTATAAATATACTAAAAGAAGGATTAAGACTAATAACAGTTTAAAATAGATAATGTATGTAAGAACCGTAGGAACTACGGGGATAGCCTGTGGAGAATTAGTAAGACATATTTCAGTATGCAAAATTCTATGAAACAGGAACCCTGTGACTTTAGTCATGGGAGGTTCAGGTATCTTAAATGAGAATAATATTGTAAAACTAGGAGGTAAAAAATGAAAAGCATCAAAACATCAAGTACAAAAGAAAAGGTAGATGAAAAGGTTTTAAGAGAGCAAGTAAGTTCTATAATAGAAGATATAAGAAGAAATAAGGATGTTGCACTTAGAAAATACAATGATAAGTTTGATAAAAATACAAGATATGAATTTAGAATTACTAAAGAAGAGATAAAAGAAGCTTATAAACATGTAGATAATGAATTTATAAATAATCTGAAGATTGCTGCTGAAAATATAAGAGAATTTGCTAAAGCTCAAAAATCAAGTTTTGAAAATTCTTTTGAAAAAGAAATTTATCCAGGTGTAATCTTAGGTCAAACTAATATTCCAATAGAATCATGCCTTGCATATGTTCCAGGTGGGCAATATCCATTATTTTCAACAGCACTTATGCTTATAATACCTGCAAAAGTTGCAGGTGTAAAAAGAATAGTAGCATGTTCGCCAACTATGAAAAATACTGAAGATATAAATCCTAAAACCTTGGTAGCTATGGACATAGCAGGGGCTGATGAAATATATGCAACTGGAGGTGTCCAAGCTATAGCAGCATTTACATATGGTACAGAAAAGATTAATCCAGTTGACATAATTGTAGGACCAGGAAATAAATTTGTAACTGAAGCTAAAAGACAGTGTTATGGTCAAGTGGGAATTGATTTTGTAGCTGGTCCAAGTGAAGTTCTTATAATAGCTGATGAAACTTCAAATCCAGTTTATATTGCAGCTGATTTATTAGCACAATGTGAGCATGATTTAAATGCAAGAGGTATATTATTGACAAATAGCTTAGAAATAGCAAATGAAGTTGAGAAAAATATAAAAATTATGTTAGAAGATTTACCAACAAAAGATATAGCATATAGTTCATGGGAGAATAATGGAGAGATAATTTTAGTTGATGATATTGAGGAAGCTATTAAAATAAGTAATTTTTATGCACCAGAACATTTAGAAGTTGCAGTAGAGAAGTATGATGAGATTTGTGATAAATTAATTAACTATGGTTCTCTATTTATTGGAAATCTTTCTGCAGAAGTATTTGGTGACTATGTTTCAGGTACAAATCATACATTACCAACACTTAAAGCATCAAGATACACAGGTGGTGTTTGGGTTGGTACATTTATAAAAACTTGTACAAAGCAGATATTGAATGAAAAGGCTATAAAAGAATTAGCTCCTGTTGCAGAAAAGTTAGCAAAAGAAGAGGGACTGTATGCTCATGCAAAGGCAGCTGAAGTTAGGTTTAAAAAATAGATTTTAAAAGACTTGTTTTTAAATCAGCTATTTCAATAGAAACGTCATTTCATAATAATTTTAGATTATATTGAAATGGCTTTTTTATTGAAAATTTATTGACAAATTTGTATTGAAGATATTATACTAAACTTAATAAATAAAGTTTATAAAGTAAGGTGTTGTTTATGAAAAATATAGTTGGAAAGCCACAAACGATAAAAAAAGTAAATGAAGATTTAATAAAAAACATTATAAAAAATGAAGGTCCTATAACGAAGCCAGAAATTTCAAGTATTACTGAATTGAGTTTAGCTACAGTTAATAAAATTGTAGAACAATTAGCCTTAAAAAATGAGGTCAAAGTAAGTGGATTAAGTGAGTCTACTGGAGGAAGAAGAGCACAATTATTTGAAATAAATGCAAATTTGGAACACATAATAGCTTTATATTATTATAGAAATAGCTGTATAGGAGTAGTTGCAAATTTATTAGGGGAGATAACTTATCAAGAGGAATTTGACATAAGAATGGATACCTATGAAAACGTTAACCAAGATACTTTTTTTGTTATAGATACTTTAATAGAAAAGGTAAGAGAAAACAGTATAAGAGCTATTGGGATTGGAGTTCCAGGAGTTGTAAAAAATGGTGTGGTTAAGAATATACCAACTATAAAAAGTTGGGAAGGTATAAACCTAGAGACTTTAATAAAGAGTAAATACAATACTAAAGTATTTATAGAAAATGATACAAATATTACTACTATTGGAATTTACCAAAAACAGTATAAAGATGAATATAAAAATATGGCTCTTATGTATTTAGAAGATGGTATTGGTTCAGGGATAGTTATAAATGGCGAGTTATATTTAGGTTCCACAAATTTTGCTGGAGAATTAAGTTATTTAAATATGGAGTTTAATAAGTATAATTATGAAAACTTAAATATTGAAGATTATATTTTAAGTTTAAGAAAAAGATATTTGGAGAGCAAGGATAATAATTTTAAAAAAGAAGTCTTATCAATAATATCAAATTTTGTAAGAACTCTTGTATGTGTCTTAAATCCACAAGCTATGATTATACAATGCAGTATATTAACTGAGGCTGATATGGAATTTATAGAGAAAGATGTAAGTAAGAGTGTGGGAGAAGAAAATTTCCCTAAATTAATAAAAGTAGAGTCACTGAGAGAAGGAAGTATAAATGGAGTAATTAGTATGTGTTTAAAAGAAACTGACTATCAATATTCCTTGTCTAATAAAAAAGGAGGATATTAATGTGAGATATTTGATTTCAATAGATGGAGGAGGAACAAAGACAAAATTTTGTGTAAGTGATTTAGATGGAAACATACTTAAAGAGTACACTACTGGTTCAACTAATTACAAGTCAGTTGGAATACAAAAAACATATGAAAATATTAATAATGGGTTTGAGAAAATATTAAAAGATTTGCATATTAATTATGATGATATTGAGTACACTGTATTTGGGATATCAGGATGTGATTCTCCTAATGATTATAAAATTATAATGGATGAGATATTAAAAATTGGACTTAATAAAGAAAAAATGTATCTAGTAAATGATGCAGTGTTAGCCTTTTATGCACAAACTGATACTCCTGGTTTAGTAATTGTAGCTGGGACAGGTTCGATTGTATTAGGAATTAGAGAAGATGGAGAAATATATAGAGTTGGTGGATGGGGATATAATTTTAGTGATTTGGGCTCTGGATATGATATAGGAAGAAAATTATTAAAGAAGGTCTTACTTTATTGTGATGAGTGTCATGAGTATAGTGATTTATTTAATTGTATCTTATATTTCTTTAATGCAGATAGCTTTGAAAAACTTACATATATGATTACTGAAATAAATAACAATGTTGAAATAGCAAATTTAGCTTCATTAGTGATTGATTGCGCTGAACAAGGAGATAAATTAGCTATTGAAATATTAAGAGAGTCATCAATTGAATTATCTAAATTAGCTCAAGTAATATTAGGTAAAATCTATAATTCAATGAAAAAGGATAAAAATGAAATAAATATAGTCTTGTCTGGTGGAACATTAAACAGAACTATATATGCTCAAATGTTAATGAATAATTTAAAAGCAGAAAACATAGATAAAAAATTAAACTTTATACTTCAAGAAAATCAGCCTGTATATGGAGGTATAAGACTTGCTATGGCATTAGCTGATAGGAGGGTCAAACATGGATAGAAAAAAAGTGATAGTACAAATTTTTACAGGTGGATTTAAAAATAAAGAAATAAAATTTAATGATATAAAATGTAAGCTATTAGAATTGATGGAATATATTGATATAGAAAAGGTTATCATGGGTTGGAATGTAGATAAAGAGTTATATATAAAAACTAAAAAATTGTTAAATAAATATAGTGTTGAATTATATCTTTGGTTACCATGCTTTTCGGAAATAGGATTGCTTGAAAAAAGTAATTTACTAATTGATTATACTGGAAAAGAAGTTAAGGGATATACTTTACAAGAAGATGAGAACTTTGAATTTTATTGTCCAAATAATAAGGAAAATATAGAAAATGTAAAGAAAATATATAGTACTTATTTTAGTGAAATTGAATTTGATGGAATTTTTCTAGATAAGATAAGGTATGCTTCTTTTTCGAATAAGTTAAATGGTGTTTTTAATTGTTTTTGTAAAGATTGTTTAAATATATATGAAAAAAATAATATAGATAAAAAGTCATTAATAATAGAAATGAATAATGTATCTAACAAAGTGATAAGTAATAAAGATACTCCATTTGGCATAACAGAATACATTAATGGAAAATACAAATTTAAAAATAAAATATGGGAAAATTTTTTCGAAATAAAAAATCAAAGTATATACAATGCACTAGTAGATATAAGTAGTTATTTTAAAGATAAAGGATTGAAAATAGGCATAGATACTTTTTCTCCCTTTATTTCTTACTTTACAGGTCAAGATTTAGAAAGGCTACAAGAGGTAGCTGATTTTATAAAACCGATGATGTATAGAATTACAAAAGCTCCAGCAGGTTTACCATTTGAATTTGAAAAACTTATTGATGAATCTGTACAGGAAAATAAAGAGATTGTAAAACAAAAATTCTTAGATATTTTAGGGATTACAGAGTATGAAGGGGATGTATATCCTATAAAATTTGTACTAGAAGAAATAAATTTTATGACAAAAAATCTTACTAAAGATATATATGTAGGCATTGAAATTAATAAAAAAGAAATTATAGCTCCTGTTACACCTAAATATATAAGTGAAAATATTTTAAATATAAATAAGACAGCAGTAAAAGGATATGTTTTATCTTGGGACTTGTTATCAGCACCAAAAGAAAATATTGATGAAATTATAAAATGGTTTAGGAATTAGTGGGGTGATATAGTGAGTAAAATATTGGAAATGCAACAAATATTTAAAAGTTTTGGAAAAGTAGATGTTTTAAATGGTATAGATTTCGAATTAGAAAAGGGAGAAGTAAGAGCTCTTTTGGGAGCTAATGGTGTAGGAAAATCTACACTTATTAAAATTTTAGGAGGAGTTCATGCTCAAACTAAAGGTAAAGTAATCCTAAAGGGTAAAGAAATTATGTTTAAAAATCCACATCATTCTAAAGAAAATGGTATTAGTATAATTTATCAAGAATTAAGTTTAATACCAACACTTACAGTTATAGAAAACGTTTTTCTTGGTAGAGAAACTTTAAAGGGAATTGTGTTTTTAAATAAGAAAGATATGCTAGAAGAATATATGAAGATTTGTGAAGATTTTGATTTTAATATAGACCCACATATAGTAGTGTCCAATTTGAGCGTAGCAAATCAACAAATGGTTGAGATAATGAAAGCAGTTTCATGTAATTCTGAAATTATCATAATGGATGAGCCAACAACATCACTTACTAATAATGAAAAAGAAGGATTGTTTAAAATAATAAACAGATTAAAATCTAAAGGTAAAACTATAGTTTATATTTCTCATATATTAGAGGAAGTGTTTAAGGTATGTGATAGTACAAGTATAATGAAAAATGGAGTTATGATTGGAACTTATGATGTAAAAGATTTAAATAAATTAAAAATAACTCAACTTATGACAGGTGATGATAATCACAAACTTATTGAGAAAAAGGATTATACATTTGCAAAGTATGAAGAACCCCCAGTACTAGAAGTTGAGAATATAAGTTGGTCTAATAAAATAAAAGATGTTTCATTTAAAGTTTATAGAGGTGAAGTTGTAGGTCTTGCAGGTCTTGTAGGTTCAAGAAGAACTGAAATAATAAATTTGATATTTGGGATAGAGAATAAAGATAGTGGAGATATATTTATTAATGGTAAAAAAGTAGATATAACATCTCCTAAAATTGCTATAAAGAATAAAATAGGATTGATTCCTGAAGATAGAAAAAATCTGGGGTTAATTTTAGAGCAGGCTATATATACTAATTCAGCATCAGTACAAATTGACAAATTTAAGAAACTGTTGTTTATAGATAGAAATAGAGAAATTGAATTTTCTAAAAAAGGAGTTAAAGAACTAGGAATAAAAATTAGTGATGTAAAACAAGAGGTAAAGGAACTTAGTGGTGGAAACCAACAAAAAGTAGTAGTTTCTAAATGGCTGGACAAAGATTTAGATTTAATAATATATGATGAACCGACAAAAGGAATAGATATTGCTGCGAAAGAAGATATTTTTAATACAATAAAGGAATTTTCAAGTAAAGGAATAGGAGTAATATTTATATCTTCTGATTTAGAAGAAGTAATAAGAGTAAGTGATAGAATTTTAGTAACTAGAGAAGGTTCTATTGTAGATGATTTAAAAAATGAAAATATAAAGGTTCAAGACATAATGAACAGTATATTTAATGTATAAAAAATGAAAATGGAGGACTGAGATGAAAAAGGCTTTTGAGAAATTGAATTTAAGAGATTATGGAGTATTGCTAGGTTTTTTGGCTTTATGTATAGCCATAAGCATTGCAACTCCATCATTTTTAGGTAAGCAAAATATACTTAATCTTTTACGACAATCTTCTATAATTGGAATAATTTCAGCAGGTATGACTTTTGTTATAATATCTGGCAACTTTGATATATCAGTTGGAGCAGTAGCAGCTCTTGCAGGTGCTATAACAATGAAATTTGCAACTGGTGGAACTAACTTGCTTGTATCTATGTTTTTAGGTATAGCAATTTGTGCAGTAATAGGATTAATCAATGGGATAGTAGTTGCCAAGATAAATGTACCATCGCTAATAGCCACTATGGCTATGGTCACTATTGTAAGAGGATTACTATTGATGCTTACAGGAGGATATCCAATTACTGAAAATATACCAATACTTGATTACATTGGAAATGGATACTTGTTTAATATACCAATACCAGTAGTAATTTTCTTTATAGTAGTGTTAGTTTCATTTATTGTACTTAATAAAACTAAGTTTGGTAGATATGTTTATTCTGTAGGGGGAAATCAAGAAGCAAGTAAACTTAATGGTATAAATGTAGACTCTCATAAAATAAAAGTATTTATTATTAATGCTATACTTGCAGGGATAGCTGGTATTGTACTAACTGGAAGACTTGGGACTGCAACTGCAATTGCAGGTGAAGGGTATGATATGGATGCAATTGCATCTGTAGTAATAGGAGGTACGTCAGTAGCAGGAGGCTCTGGCTCTGTACTTAAAACTGTTATAGGTGTGTTACTTATGAGTGTTATAAACAACAGTTTTAACCTTCTTGGAATAGATGTATATTTCCAATACATATTTAAAGGATTAATAATTTTAGCAGCAGTTGGATTTGATTCTTATAGCAAGAAGAAGCTTGCTTCAAGATAAAAAATAAGGAGGGATTTTTTTATGAAAAAATTAATGAAACATTTAGCATTGTTGCTATCACTTGTTATGATATTTGGTTTGGTTGGTTGTTCAAATGGTGGTGACAAAGAAAAAAATGGAGAAAAGAAAATAGCAGTATTACTACCAGGTTCAACGGGTTACTTTGTAGCAACTAAACAAGGTATAGATGCAAAATCTAAAGAATTAGGTGTAAATGTAGAATATGCAGATGCTCAATGGGATGCTAGTAAACAATTGTCACAAGCTGAAGATTTTATGGCTAAAGGTGTAGATATGATTGCATTGTGTGGAGTTGATTCTGCTGTGAGCGAGAGAATAGTTAAAGCTGCTAATGATTCAGAGGTTCCTATAATAGCATTTACAAATTCTATAGGAAGTAACCCAACAGGAGAATTCAAAGGTTTAGTTACATATATAGGACAAAATGAGGAAGAGACAGGAGCTTTAACAGGTAAAATTGCTAAAAACTTGTTAGGAGAAGCTGGTGGAAAAGCTGTGTTAATAGAAGGTGTTCCAGGGACTACTCCACAAGTATTAAGAAAAAAAGGTCTTGAAAAAGAATTAAAAGATAGCAATATACAAATAATTTATAATCAAACTTCAAATTGGGAAAAAGAACAAGCTTTAAAAGTAACAGAAGACTTAATTCAAAAGAAAACTGATTTTAATGTTATAATATGCCAAGACGATAACTCTGCTACAGGAGCAGGACAAGCCTTAAAGGATGCTGGTCTTAAAGATAAAGTTAAAGTTATAGGTTTGGGTGGAAGTAAAGATGGATTAAAAGCTATAACTGATGGATTAATAGATGGAACAACATATATGTCTGCAGTGGAAGAAGGAGCATTAGTTGTAGAAAAAGCATCTAAGATTTTAAAAGGTGAAAAAGTAGAACCTGTTACACAAATTAAGCAAGTTGAAGTTAACAAGGATAACATTTCAGAATTTAAAGGTGAGTGGTAAAAGATAGTAAATAAAATTTGTAGAGTTACTTTATATAGTTTCTAAAGTAACTCTTTTTTTGTGGACTTAGTTATAGATTGTTGGATAGTATTTCTAAACAAATAAAAAATTAATATAAACAAAGACTTAATTATACTAAATTATAAGTCAAATTAATATAAACTTTTGTAAAAAAGGAAAACGTCTGAGGTGTTGGAATGACTGTGTTATATACATAGGTTTAAAAAAACATAAAAAAACATAAAAAAATTGTTGAAAAAAACATAAAAATTTTGTATAATTAAAGATTTGAAAAGTGCGGTATACAAAGCCATTTCTTTTGTATATAATATATATAAATTAAGAAAAAGGAAGGGATATGTATGGCCAGGCGGTTATTTTTAGAAAGGATTGGACTTATATTTTTAGGTTCAGCAATATTGGCATTTGGAGTTTACAATTTTTATTATTTAAACAACATAACAGAAGGTGGAGTGTTAGGTATTTTACTACTGCTAAAAAATTTATTCAATATACAGCCAGCAATAGCAAATGTTGTAATAGATGGTTTACTACTTTTAGTAGGATATAAATTTTTCGGTAAAAAATTCCTTATATATTCAATAGTAGCTTCTATAACTTTTTCAGTGTTATATGATTTATTTGAAGCTATAGGACCTCTGGTACCACAATCACAAAATATGCTTTTATCAACTGTTTTAGCAGGTGTAACTGTTGGAACTGGTGTAGGTATAGTAGTAAAAGCAGGTTGTGCATCAGGAGGAGACGATGCTTTAGCATTAGTAATTTCTAAGACTACATCTTTGAACATAGGGCAAGTTTATTTAGCAACAGATGTTATTGTATTGTTGTTATCATTATTTTATCTGTCAGCATTTGATATATTTTATTCGTTAATTGCTGTTACAATTAGTGGTAAAGTAATTGATTTTATTTATTATCATGGCAAAAGTTTAGATATGGATATAAGTAATGACATAGTTCCAGAATGTTAATATAAATTAAATAACATTAGCTTTTATTAAAGATGGCAAATTTGCCATCTTTTTTTGCATTTATATATTTGTAGTAGGTATTTCTTAATCGAGATTTTTATAAATTTAGGATAAGAAATTGTATTGAAATTGCTAGGAATACGGTTGCTAGATGTATATTTTAAAAACTCAATTTTATATTTATGAAATACTAATCAGTAACAGATGTTTCTTAATCCTATCTTTATACCTAAAATGATAAGATAAATGAAGTAGCAATACAAAACTAAAATTTGTAAAAGAAATTAAAGTAAATGGAGGAGTTAAAATGTTGGATATAGTTATGATAGCATTGTTACTCATAGGATTTATTTCCATGAAGTTGCTTGCTGACTGGTGTGGGAAACAAACAGAAAAAAAATAATGTAATGTATGGAGGGATTACCTATGTGGTTTCTGGCAGTTGTAATTATAATGTTAATAATATATTTGGTGTATGCGCTTATTAATCCTGAAAAATTTTAAACAGTATAAGGCTAATAAGTAAGCTGAATTGGGGGGAACAATTTTTATGGTGCAGATAGTAATAGTGTTAGCGATTTTTATGATTTTAGTAATACCTATGGGCAAGTATTTATACCATATAGCTACTAATCAAAAAACATTTGGAGATGGACTATTTGATAAAGTAGACAATTGTATATATAAGGTATGTAGTATAGATAAGAAAAAAGAAATGAACTGGAAACAGTATGCCTTAGCTTTAGTATTTACAAATGCAGCTATGGTATTTATAGGATATATCATACTTAGAACTCAAAGTATGCACATCTTTAATCCAAGTGGAATTAAAGGTATGGAACAAGGTTTATCATTTAATACAATAATAAGTTTTATGACAAATACAAACCTTCAACATTATTCAGGTGAATCAGGTCTTTCATATTTTAGTCAGATGACAGTGATAATATACATGATGTTTACATCAGCAGCAACAGGATATTCAGCAGCTATGGCATTTGTAAGAGGTTTGGTTGGCAAAAAGAAAACATTGGGAAATTTTTATGTAGATTTAATTAGAATAACAACAAGAGTACTTTTACCAGGAGCTTTAATTGTTGGAATTATATTAGTTACACAAGGAGTACCACAAACTTTTGCTGGAACAGAAACAGTGACTACTATAGAAGGAAAGCTTCAAGATATAGCTAGAGGGCCTGTAGCAGCTCTTGAATCAATCAAACATTTAGGAACAAATGGTGGTGGATTCTTTGGTTCAAATTCATCACACCCATTTGAAAATCCAACTATTATATCAAATATAGTGGAAATGTTGTCTATGATGATATTACCAGGAGCTTGTGTTGTTGCATTTGGGCATATGATAAAGAATAAAAAACAAGGTTGGGTTGTGTTTGGTGCAATGTCAATCATATTTTTAATAGGTCTAGTAGTTTGTTTTAAAGCAGAGAGTGCAGGAAATCCTATTTTATCACAATTAGGACTTAGTCAAAGTATGGGAAGTATGGAAGGTAAGGAAGTTAGATTTGGTATAGCACAGTCTGCATTATTTACAACAGTAACTACTTCGTTTACAACAGGTACAGTTAATAATATGCATGATACCTTAACTCCTTTAGGAGGTTTAGTACCACTTTTGAATATGATGTTAAATGTCGTGTTTGGTGGTAAAGGTGTAGGTCTTATGAATATGTTGATGTACGCTATAATAGCAGTATTTTTATGTGGATTGATGGTAGGAAGAACGCCAGAATTTTTGACTAAGAAAATAGAAGGAAAAGAAATGAAGCTTATTGCTTTACTTATTATATTACATCCACTTTTGATACTTATGTTTTCTGGTCTTTCAGTTGCAGTACCAGCAGGGCTTGAAGGAATTTCAAATCCTGGATTCCATGGATTATCACAAGTATTATATGAATTTGCATCTTCAGCAGCTAATAATGGTTCAGGATTTGAAGGTCTAGGAGATAATACTATGTTTTGGAATATAACAACAGGCATAGTTATGTTCTTTGGAAGATATGTATCTATTATAATACTACTTGCGATATCAAGTTTATTGGCATCTAAAAAAGCTGTAAGTGAAAGTATAGGAACACTTAGAACAGATAATTTCACATTTACAATAATTTTAGTACTGGTTGTTTTAATTGTTGGTGCTTTAACATTTTTCCCAGCCTTAGCGCTTGGACCTATTTCAGAGCATCTAGTGTTATGGCACTAAAAAATTGGGAGGGAGTAAAGTTTTATGGAAACTAAAAAAACAAAGTTTATTACAAAAGATATATTCAAAACTTCCATTATAGAAGCTTTTAAAAAGTTAAATCCTAAATATATGATGAAAAATCCAGTTATGTTTGTTGTAGAGATTGGATTTATAGTAACATTGATACTTACAATAATACCTAGCTTGTTTGGTGATGAAGGTAATAATTTAAGAGCATATAATGGGATTGTGACAATAATATTATTTATAACAGTTCTTTTTGCGAATTTTGCTGAAGCTGTAGCTGAAGGTAGAGGAAAAGCCCAAGCAGATACATTGAAGAAAACTAGAAAAGACACAGTAGCAAGGGTTTTCGATAAGCTAGGAAATGAAAAAATGATAAGTGCAAGTGAATTAAAACTTGGCGATATTGTTTTGGTAAATGCAGGAGAAGTTATTCCAAATGATGGAGAAGTTATAGAAGGAATAGCTTCTGTGGATGAATCAGCAATAACTGGAGAATCCGCACCTGTTATGAGGGAATCTGGTGGAGATTTTGCTTCTGTTACAGGAGGTACTACAGTTGTAAGTGACTGGTTAAAAATAAAAATAACAACAAAACCAGGAGAATCGTTCTTAGATAAAATGATAGCTCTTGTGGAAGGTGCTTCAAGACAAAAAACACCAAATGAGATTGCCTTAAATACCTTGTTAGTAGGGTTAACACTTATATTTATGGTTGTTTTAATCTCTCTTTATCCAATGGCAAATTATGCAGGTGTAAAGATTCCAATTTCTACTATGGTAGCACTTTTGGTTTGCTTAATACCAACTACTATAGGAGGCTTATTGTCAGCCATTGGTATTGCAGGTATGGATAGAGTAACTAGATTCAATGTAATTGCAATGTCAGGAAAAGCAGTAGAAGCTTGTGGTGATGTTGATACTATGATTTTAGATAAGACAGGTACCATTACTTATGGAAATAGACTTGCGTCAGAATTTATAGCAGTTGGAAATGCAGATTCAAAAGATTTAATAAATTATTCTGTTATGTGTTCATTAAAAGATGATACACCAGAAGGAAAGTCTATAGTTGATTTAGGTGTGAAATTAGGTTCAACAGGTAAAACAAAAGAGGCAGCTGAAGCTGAATTCATAGAGTTTTCTGCACAGACTAGAATGAGTGGAATTAATTTAGCTGATGGTAGAGCTATAAGAAAAGGTGCTTATGATAGTATAATAAAACGAGTAAAAGAATATGGTGGGGTAGTACCAGAAGATTTAGAAGAAAATGTAAACAGAGTGGCTAAATTAGGAGGAACACCTTTAGTAGTGTGTGTGGATAATGAGATATATGGGATTATCTACTTAAAGGATACTGTAAAATCAGGGCTTGTAGAAAGGTTTGCTAGACTTCGTGAGATAGGAATAAAGACAATAATGTGCACAGGGGATAATCCTTTGACAGCAGCTACAATTGCAAGAGAAGCTGGAGTAGATGGATTTATTGCAGAATGTAAACCAGAAGATAAAATAGATGCTATAAAGAAAGAACAATTAGAAGGTAAAATAGTAGCTATGACAGGTGATGGAACAAATGATGCTCCTGCACTTGCTCAGGCAGATGTAGGTCTTGCTATGAACAGTGGTACAACATCTGCAAAAGAAGCAGCAAATATGGTAGATTTAGATTCAGACCCAACTAAGATATTAGAAGTTGTTGAAATAGGAAAACAACTTTTGATAACTCGTGGAGCTTTGACAACTTTTAGTATAGCAAATGATGTTGCAAAATATTTTGCAATTATACCAGCTATATTTACTCTTGCGATACCTCAAATGGAGATATTAAATATAATGAAACTTTCTACATCATTTAGTGCGATATTATCAGCTTTAATATTTAATGCTATAATAATCCCTTGTTTAATACCTCTTGCAATGAAAGGTGTAAAATATAGACCTATGAAGTCACAAGCTATGTTAATGAGAAACATGATTATATTTGGTCTTGGTGGGGTTATAGTACCATTTTTAGGAATAAAATTAATTGATTTATTAATTACACCTTTAGTAATGGTTCTTAATTTAGGTTAATAAATGGAGGATATAAAAATGAAAACATTAAAACCAGCATTGCTTGTAAGTCTTGTATTGTTAGTTGTTTGTGGACTTGTATATCCACTTGCTTTAACAGGTGTAAGTCAAGTTGCATTTAGAGATAAAGCTAATGGAAGTATGATAGAAGTAAATGGTGTAAAAGTAGGTTCAGAACTTATTGGTCAAAACTTTACAGATGCAAGGTTCTTTAAGGGAAGAGTATCATCAATAAACTATAATACTTATACAAAAGAAGATTTAATACCAGATAAAGATGGAAATACATCTTATGGAGGTGTTTCATCAGGTTCTTTTAACTATGGAGCAACAAATCCAGAACTTCATGATAGAGTACAAAAAGATATAGAAAAATTTTTAAAGGATAATCCAACTATTAAAAAAGAAGATATACCAACAGACTTGCTTACAGCATCAGGTTCAGGACTTGACCCTAATGTAAGTCCAGCTTCTGCAAAAGTTCAGATACCTGCTGTAGCAAAAGCATCAGGAATATCAGAGAGTAAATTACAAAAAATTGTAGATGATAATACTTCTAAAAAACTTTTTGGAGTATTAGGTGAAGATAGGGTAAATGTATTAAAGGTTAATGTAGAGGTTGCAAAGATATTAGGTCTTATATAGTATTTTGTAGGGGTTTTGTAGCAAAGTACTGCATATGGCTCAGTTTAAAGCTTTATATTTAAAAGGTGAAAATCGATAATGATTTTCACTTTTTTTGTTTGAACATTACTAATATTTGGAATAAAACGATTGTAAGTATAAAATCCAAAAAAAGGTTGCATTATCAAAATGATAATACTATAATATATTTATCGTTATCAATTTGATAATAGATTTAGACATATAGGAGGAAGTAGTATGTTATATAATAACGCATTAGAGTTGATAGGAAACACACCTGTAGTAAGGTTGAACAATTTAGGATGTACTAACGGGTGTTCTAACATATATGTAAAATTAGAAAAAGTAAATCCAGCAGGAAGTATAAAAGATAGAGCAGTGTATGAAATGCTAGAAGGATTAGAGAAAAGAGGAGAATTAAAAAAAGGAGATGTATTAGTAGAAGCAACTAGTGGAAATACTGGTATTGCATTATCTATGATAGGAAAATTAAAAGGATATGAAGTAGTAATAGTAATGCCTGAGACTATGAGTGTTGAGAGACGAGATTTGATGAAGGCTTATGGATCAAACTTGGTACTTACAGATGGAAAAGCTGGTATGGCAGGTTCCATAGAAAAAGCAAATGAGCTTTTAAGAGAAAATCCAAACTATAAGAGTTTAAAGCAATTTGAAAATAAAGATAATCCAAACGCACATTATAAAACAACAGCAGTTGAAATTATGAATGATGTTAAAGATTTAGATATATTTGTATGTGGAGTTGGAACTGGGGGCACTTTAATAGGAACTGCGAGATATTTAAAGGAGCAAAATCCAAATATAAAAATAATCGCGCTTGAACCAAAAAAATCTCCAGCTATATCAGAAAACAAAACTGGACCTCATAAAATACAAGGAATAGGAGCTAATTTTGTTCCTGAAAATTATGATTCCAGTGTAGTTGATGAAATAATATTAGTAGATGATGAAGATGCATTTGACACAGTCAAATTACTTGCAGCAAAAGAGGGAATTCTGGTAGGTATATCTTCTGGAGCTAATATATTTGGTGCTATGGAAATGGCGAAAAAATATCCAGATAAAAAGATAGTAACAGTAGCTCCAGATGGAGTAGATAAGTATATGTCCATGGGACTATTTTAAAAATTTTATTTTAGGGAGTGAATACTTTGTTTAAGAAAATAAATAAAGATATTGAATATATAATGAAAAATGACCCAGCAGCTAGATCTAAAGTAGAAGTCTTTTTACTTTATCCATCAGTACATGCAATGATAATGCATAGGATGGCTCATGCTCTTTATAAGAAAAAGATGCTTTTTACAGCAAGATTAATATCTCAGATATCCAGATTTATGACTGGTATAGAAATACATCCTGGAGCTAAAATGGGAGAAGGTATATTAATAGACCATGGAATGGGTGTTGTAATTGGAGAAACAGCAGAAGTAGGTAACAGAGTAACAATATATCAAGGAGCTACTTTAGGAGGCACAGGAAAGGATACTGGAAAGAGACATCCAACTGTTGGTGATGATGTATTGATTGGAGCTGGAACAAAAATACTAGGACCTTTAAATGTTGGTTCTAATTCAAAAATTGGTGCAAATTCAGTTGTTGTCAAGGATGTACCTAATGGAGCAACCGTTGTTGGAATACCTGCAAAAATAGTAAAAATAAGAAATTTAGAACCTGTAAAAAAGAATAAAAAAGAAGTGTCCTATGAGTATGATGAGTTAGATAATGTGTATTATATATAGATTTGATATGACTATAAAATAAATTTTATGAAAATTATTTTAAAAGGTATTTTTTTCAAATCTGAGGACATAATAAAAAAGAACTAAATGTTAAAGTTTTGGTTCATAAATCTTTGACAAATAAGATTTTAAATTTGTAGCGTTTAGGAGGATTTTATTATGAAAGCAGATGTTAATCAAGATACTTGTATAGGTTGTGGATTATGTCCATCAATATGTCCAGAAGTATTTGATATGAATGATGATGGTAAATCACATGTTATAGTTGATGAAATACCAAGTGATGCTGAAGAATCAGCAAAAGAAGCTAGAGAAAGCTGTCCAGTTGATGCAATAGATGTGCATTAATAAAATAAATGCCTATAAAAATTGAATTTTCGATTTTTATAGGCATTTTTCTTTTATTGGGTTAAAATTTCAAATCCTGTTTCTGTAATTAAAACCATACATTCCCATTGAGCAGATAATTTACCATCTTCTGTATAGATAGTCCAATTATTTTCTTCATCAACAAAAATTTCATGAGTACCCTCATTTACCATTGGCTCTATTGTAAATATCATTCCAGGAACTAATAACATTTCAGTTCCTTTTTTAGATACATAACTTACAAATGGGTCTTCATGGAAGCTTAATCCAACTCCATGACCACCAATTTCTCTGACAACAGAGTATCCATTTTCTTGAGCATAGGAGTTAATAGCATCACCTATATCACCTAAGAATCCCCATGGTTTAGTAGCATCAAGACCTTTTTGAACACATTCTTTAGTGACCTCTACTAATTTTCTTGCATTTTCTTTAACATTTCCTATCATAAACATTCTTGAAGCATCTGAGTAGTATCCATTAAAAATAGTAGAAACATCTACATTGATAATATCTCCATCTTTTAAAATAATATCTTTACTAGGAATACCATGACAAACTTCATTGTTTATAGATGTACATACACTCTTAGGAAATCCATTATAGTCTAAAGGAGCAGGAATAGCTCCATTTTGTAGTGTAAAGTCATGGACTAATTTATTTATATCTTCTGTAGACATTCCAATTTCAATTTTATCTGAAATATAATCTAAAATTTTTGTATTTATTACTGCACTTTTTTTTATTTCTTCAATTTGTGTTGGATTTTTTATAATGTCATGGGTTGGCACAATATGGCCTAACCTTGCAAATGAATCTATTTTATTATCCATATCCATATGGCATTTTTTATATTTTTTAGTACTTCCACACCAACAACTATCATTTCTATTCAACTTCATAGTTCTTCATCCTTTTTCTATTATTTATTTAAATTATGGGTCACATAAACTATTTTAAAACATAGCCACCATAAATATTATAACATAAATAATAAGAATCTTTTAATGATAGCACTTTATTAAAAATATAAATTGTATCATTGTGTCATTATTGATAAAGAGAATATAGTTAAATGTATTATTGGAAGTTAGAGTATTTAATATTCTAATTCAAGCTGTTCAAGAAAATCATATGTTAAAGGACAATTTTCTTTTAAAGTATTTCTTGAAACATCATCGAGATAGTAGTGTACAAATGATTCTGCAAAAAATTCTTCTATAAACTTACTAATGTAGGCATGTGCAACTTGTTTTGGGTCGTAAAGTTTATATCTTTCTTGAGCAAATATTTCCATAAATTCCTCTGAACTAGATTTTTTGTTTAAAACATTTTTATCTATAGCATGTGCAGTCTCATGTAGTTCTAAATTTTTAGCTGAATGTACATTTGCATAACTAGGATTACTGTAGCCTATTTTAACTACTATAGAATTGTTTCTATATATGCCAGGCACATCTTTCCAAGTTTTACCTGATTTTACCCAGCATGGTGGTAATTGATGTTTTAAATCTTTAAATTCTGGCTCATCAGTTAAGTTTGAATTTATCAATTTTATTTTTATATCCTTTTCTTTAAGTGTTTGCAAATACTTAATATTTATATTTGCAAGTCTATTTTTCATATTTTCGACTTCATCTTTATCATAGTCTAAATCGTTTGGAAGTATAAGCATTTGTTCAATTATGCCTAGGTTATTTTCTTTTATATCTTCATCTTTTTCACCAAATTCAGATTGAAGAGTATCATTTTCATATATAGTTATGTTTGTACTGTTTTCCATAGTATAAGAGTGGATATTTTCTAAATCTAAAATATTCATTTGATGTAAAATATTTTTTGTTTCACCACTCCAAAATACTAAAGAAAGTGAATTAAAGTCAATCAAAGGATTTTCTTTTAGTTTTGTCTCATTACTTATATCAACATCAAATACATATTCAATACAGTCTTCTATACTAAGAACATCTGTATTCTTTTTAATGTATAAATATGCTTGTTTTAATTCTATATAAATGTCATCTAAAGATTCGTCATAAAATTCTGATAAATTTTTTCTGAAGAGTTCTTCACTTAAAAGTTCATTTTTATCAGTTATACTTTCAATTAAAGTGTTAATTTCTTTTATCATATCAGAAATACTTATTTTTCTATTTGCTTTTTCATTAGATACATTGCATGGCGCAAGAGCAATGCAATAAAAATCTTTTTCTTTTTTGTAAAAGGCTTTAAGTGATTTTGACAAAAGTGTAAAATCCACACCTATCTGTAGATTAACTTTAATTAATTCCTTTTGAGTTAATTTAGTATTATTGCTTTTAGCTATAATTAAATTGTTTTCCATAATCATTGCCCCCTTTTTATTAGGGTATCATAATTTTTTTATATGTGTCAATTTATTTTTTTGAAAATTATAATTTTTTTGAAAATTTTATTTTTTATAATTTGTGAATTTTTTGTTACAAAAATAAATACGTTATTATTATGTCAAAATTTAGCGTTAGATTTATATAAAATAGATTTTATACACATGTATTAGATAAAATTAGTCCTAAGAAGATTGCATATGCAAAATACATGCCATTTCATCAATTTTATAATATAATGTTTATATATTTAATAAGGATGTGATTTGAAATGTATTTTACATATATTATAAGATGTAAAGATGACTCTCTATATACTGGATATACCAGTAATATAATCAGAAGAATGAATGAACATAAGTCGGGAATTAATTCAAAATATACAAGAGCAAAAGGATTTAAAAAACTAGAAGTTTATTTTGTAACCAATACGAAAAGTAATGCAATGAAATTGGAATGTTATATAAAGAAATTAACTAGAAGTAAAAAATTATATATAATAAAAAATCCAGAAACGTTTATAGATTTAATTGATAATAAAGATGCTTATCTTGTTGGAAAAGAAATAGAACAATTAATGTAAACATTAATATTATAATAAGTGTATATTATGTAAAAACTTGACAATAAATACTATTGTACTATAATGAAGTTATAAATATAATAAATTAAAGTAGCTAGGGGAGCCAAGAGCTGAGAGGTATACCGACCCTTACACCTGATCTGGATAATACCAGCGTAGGAAAGCTTAGTATAAAACTTAAGTGTATATTATTTACTATATATGCGATTTCTAAGCTATACCTATTGTAGGTATAGCTTTTTTAATTAAGTTATTTAAATTAAACTTTAGGAGGGAATAAATGAGTAATTATAAAATACCAACACTTACAATAGCTGGGTCAGATTCATCTGGAGGAGCTGGAATTCAAGCTGATTTGAAGACTTTTAGTGCAATTGGTACTTATGGTATGAGTGTAATAACAGCTATAACAGCACAAAACACTCAAGGGGTTCTTGCAGTAGAAGATTTAAGTAAGGACATAATAAAAAAGCAGATAGAGGCAGTATTTGAAGATATACCTCCAAAAGCTGTAAAAATAGGAATGGTTTCAAGTCCTGGGATTATACTTGAAATAGTTGAAAATATAAAGAAATACAATCCAAAATATTTGGTAGTAGACCCAGTAATGATATCTAAAAGTGGATATTATTTATTAAAGCCAGAAGCAAAAGAAAATTTAATTAAATACTTGATGCCACTTGCATACATAATTACACCAAACATCCCAGAGGCAGAAGAAATCACAGGAATAAAAATAAATAATATAGATAATATGAATAGAGTAGGAAAAGAAATACTAAAGCTTGGTCCTAAGTTTGTCCTTATGAAAGGAGGACATTTAGATGGAGAAGCAGTTGATATTTTAGTTGGTAAAAATATGTTTAAAGTTTATAAAAGTGAAAGAATTGATAAAAAAAATACACATGGAACAGGATGTACATTATCTTCTGCAATAACCTCTTATTTAGCTTTAGGTTATGAAATAACAGAAGCAGTAAATTTAGGCAAAATCTATATAACAGAGGCAATAAAAAATAGTTTTGATATAGGTCATGGAGTAGGACCAGTGCATCATTTTTATAAATTTGAATAATAAAAAATTGTTGGAGGTAGACTATGTATAATTTAATTGAAGATGTAAAAGAATCAAATCCACTGGTAATTCATTACACTAATAATGTAACCATAAATGATTGTGCTAATGTAACCTTAGCCATAGGAGCAAGTCCTCTTATGAGTTTTTCATATGAAGAAGTAGAAGAAATGGTGAGTATAGCAAACTCTGTAGTAATAAATATAGGAACAATGAATTCAAATATGTTAGATTTATTTTTATTAGCAGGAAAAGCGGCAAATAAGTACAATAAACCTGTTATATTAGACCCAGTTGGAGTATTTGCAAGTAAAGCTAGGGCAAAACTTACAAGCAAACTCTTGAATGAAGTCAAATTTAATGTAGTTAAGGGTAATATGGCAGAAATAAAGTTTATAGGTGGTTTTGATGTAAGGGGAAAAGGTGTAGATTCATTTGATGAAGAAGAAGACTCCACTGATATAATAAGAAAAGTTTCTGAAAAACTTGAATGTATCGTAGTAGCAACTGGAAAAATAGATATAATAACAAATGGTAAAGATACATATAAAATAAACAATGGAACTGATAAATTAAAAGGCATTACAGGAACTGGATGTATGACTGCTAGTTTAATTGCGAGTTTTATGGCTGTTACTGAGAATACATTAGAAGCAGCTACAATGGGTGTTCTTACGATGTCTTTAAGTGGAGAGTTGGCAAATTTAGACAATCCACCAATAGGAACATTTAAAGAAAATCTTATGAATACTATTTACAAAATGAATATAGATACTTTAAGCAAAAATTCTAATATTGAATTTTTAAACGAATAAGGCTTTAAGAGGAGACTTAAAATGATAGATAAAGAAAACTTAAAAAAAGACTTAAAATTATATTTAGTAACTGATTCTGAAATGCTTGAAGGTAGAGATTTCTATAAGTGTATCGAAGATGCAATAGCTTCTGGAATCACAACCGTACAACTTAGAGAAAAAAATGCTCCTGGGAGAGAGTTTTTAAAAAAAGCTATGAAACTTAGAGAAATAACTAAAAGATATGGAGTTAAGTTTATAATAAATGACAGAGTTGACATAGCACTTATCTGTGATGCAGATGGAGTACATGTAGGTCAAAGTGATATTGATGCGAGAGAAGTTAGAAAGCTTATAGGAGATGATAAGATACTAGGAGTATCAGCAAGAACTTTAGAAGAAGCTATATGTGCAAAAAATGATGGAGCGGATTATTTAGGTATAGGGTCTATATTTACAACATCTACTAAATTGGATGCAAAATCAGCTTCATTTGAAACTGTCAAAGAAATTAAAGAAAAGGTAGATATACCATTTGTACTAATTGGAGGCATAAAACTAGACAATGTAGATAAACTTAAGAGCTTAGACAGTGATGGATATGCTATAATCTCTGCAATATTAAAGGCTAAGGATATATCTAAAGAAGTGGAAAAATGGACATTAAAAATATAAAATTAGTTCTAATAGTGTAAAAAATGGAAAAATTTGATATAATTTAAGAGTGAAATTTAAAAAGTTATAAATGATAAACTTTTCTACATATACTTTTTAATCAAGATATATGTAGATTTGATTAAAAGGAGTTATGAATGATTAGGATATTGTTAGTATGTGTTGGAGGTATGTCTTCTACTCTATTGGTAAATAAAATGGAGAAAGATGCAAAAAAAAGAAATATAGATTGTAGAATATGGGCAATTGGAGAGGGAAATATAAAATCAGAACTTGATAATTTTGATATTTTACTTCTTGGACCACAGCTTAGATTTATGTTTGATGATGTAAAATCTATAGTAGGAGATAGAGCTCCAGTATCTGTAATAGATATGGTGAACTATGGAACTTGTAATGGACATGCTGTGTTAAATTCAGTTTTAGAAATATTAAAATAAAGCATCTAAAGTGAACTCTATATAATAGAGTTCACTTTTTATTATAGATTAGTAAATTAACTTACCATTTCCTTTTTTAGCCTCCACATAGCAAGTGAGAAACTTGCACAGCATAATATTAAGAATAGTAGAATAACAGGTAATATATCTCCAATAAGAATAGTCTCACCAAATATTAAACTACGTAAAGCATTAATAACATGAGTAAATGGATTGAGCATAACGGCTATTTTTAATCCTCCAGATAAGTTTTCTATAGGGAAAAGAGCTGAGCTTAAAAAGAAAATAGGAAGTACAATTGCAGTCATAATTGTTTCATAAATTATTTCATTTGGTAACAATAGACTTATGGAATATGCTAGACTTGATAAAAAAAATGCAGTCATAAATATTAGTACTATCATAAGCATAATTCCTCCAATACCAGATTCTATCTTTACTGAGAAGAATATACTTACTACACATAAAATAGTTACTTCTAAGAAAGAAACTAAGATAGCTTCTAGTAATTGACCCAAAACAATTGAATATCTACTAATCGGTGCAATCAAAACCCTATAGAAACTTCCACTGTTCTTCATTATGAAGTTGATGATACCACCACTACTACATGAAGAAAATACAACTAGTATAATAATACCTGGTAGTATAAAAGCGGTATAATTACTAATATTCATATTATTCATAGTTTGATTTGCAATAGAGCTATAAAGTACAAGCCAAAGAAAAGGTTGTAATATAGTAACTATAAATGATATTGGATTTTTAAAACGCCATTTCATACTACGCCATAAGATATTTAACATTCCCATTCCTCCTTTAAGCCTTTTTTAGAACTTGTTAATGCTAAAAAAACATCTTCAAGACTTGGTTCTACAATTTCTATTGCATCAAATTTTATGTCATGTTCTAAAAGCCACTTATTTATTGAAGTAAAAGCAACTCTACTATCCTGTACACTTATAAAAATCGAATTTTCTCTTATACTCATAAACTTGACCAATCCAGTATTTTTAATTTTATCTTTATATTTTTTTATATCTTTTATATCATGAAAAACTATACGCAGTATATTTTGTCTAATGTAACTACGTAAACTGGATGGCGTTCCATGTGCCAAATCTTTTCCATTTTTCATAATACAAATGCTATCACTCAATTGTTCAGCTTCTTCAAGATAATGAGTAGTTAGAAATATAGTTGTGCCATATTCATCTCTAATTTTTAATAACATATCCCACATAGCTTTTCTTGAGTCTACATCCATACCAACAGTTGGTTCATCCAGAAATAGAATCTTAGGAGATGATACCATATTCATAGCTATATCTAATCTACGCTTTACTCCACCAGAATATGATGAAGTGGGATATTTTAAGTAGTTAGATAACTCAAATTTATCAATTAAAGATTCTATTCTTTGTTTTGCAATTTGTGGTTCTACTTTATACATCTTGCTTTGAAATACCATATTTTCCATAAGAGACAGGTGTTCATCAATAGAGACTTGTTGTGCTACACAAGCAATTTGAGTACGTATCCAAGAAGGATTATCTACTAAATCTTTTCCAAAGACTGTTACATTTCCAGATGTAGGTTTATAAAAGGTGGTCAAAATGTTAATAAGAGAAGATTTACCAGCTCCATTAGGACCAAGTAAAGAAAAAATCTCTCCAGCATTTACATTAAAACTTAGACTATTTAAAGCTTTTACACCATTTTTATACTCTTTTACTAAATTGTCTATTTTAATCGCTAGCATATGTTATTCCTCCTCTTTAAGTGGAAATATGATTTCTGTAATATATTTATCTGGATTTCCTTTTATCAGCATACCTGGTCCTTTAATGAATACTTCTCTCCAAGGAGTTTGTATTTCTATATTATTTTCATGAATATATTTAAATATCATTTCATACGTTTTTGGCAAATTACTATAGGCTCCTATGTGAGTAAAAAACAAAGCTTTTGTTTTAGGAAATTCTTTTATGGTTACACCAATACGATTTGGAGTTTCTGAAGTCGGAACACATAGTTCCATTTCTCCAATACCAGTTTTTTGGTCAACATTATAGTAGCAAAAGAAAGGAGCTCCATTAGATTTTCCTTTTATAGATTTAAATACATTTGGAAAGTATTTTGTTGCTTCAGTCATAGGGCCATTATAACGCATAGTAGCTACTGTGACTGGTTCAATATTTTTAATTTCAATTTTATAACTCATTTGTTTACCTCCTAATATATACCAATATTCTTATTAGATTTTTAATTGTTAATACATATAAAACTTTTAAATGATTGATAACATATAATCTTATCTCATTCACTTGTTTTCAAGTCTAACATAACATAAAATATATATCCTCTCATTTGATGCTCCATTTTGTAAAGTTATAATTCAAGCTTTACTTTTAATGTCTTAATAAATTAAAATAAAATGTAAATTATAAAAAGGTGTTTACAAACTAAGTGTATTAATCGTATAATACACTTAATAGAATATTAAATAAAATACGAGCTAAAGGTGTATTTTTTTAAAGCAAGTGTACTAACGTATTAATACACTAGAATAGGAGGAAGCATGAATTTTGAACTAGATAATACAACACCCATTTATTTGCAGATAATAAAATATATAAAAAGACAAATAGTAATTGGAGCTTTGAGACCAGGAGAGACGATACCATCGAGAAGAGAAATGGCACTTAATCTAAAAGTAAATCTAAATACTGTTCAAAGAGCATATAAGGAGATGGGTGATATGAATATAATAAATACTTTTAAAAACTATCAAAGTAGTGTAACAGTTGATGAAGATATACTAAAAAACTTAAAATTAGAGTTGATAAATGAATCTTTATCTATTTTTATAGAAAATATGAAAGCAATAAAGGTTACTAAAGAGGAAGTTTTAAAGATAATAGAAGAAGAATACTAGTCTTTTAACAATTATAAAACTTAATTAAAAAAATTTATTGTACAAGCATATTAAATATGGAGGGTACTAATTATGATAGAAGTAAAAAATGTCAGTAAAACATATAAAAGGATGCAAGGTCTTAAAATAAGAAAGATAGATGCTTTAAAGAATGTAAGTTTCAATATAGAAAAAGGTAAAATAACTGCATTACTTGGGATAAATGGTGTTGGTAAATCAACAATGTTAAAAGCAATAGCAGGTCTTATAAATATTGATAGTGGAGAGATTCGTATAGATGGAGAAAAAATAAATGAAAAGATATATAATAAATTAGCATTTGTTCCAGATGTAGAATCTCACTTTAGTAATACGACAATAAAAGAAACCTTTGAATTTATGGAGATTTTTTATCCAAAATGGAATAAAGAGAAGTCAAAAGAAATGATGAACATATTCAAATTAGATGAAGATGAAATAATAGATAATTTATCAAAAGGAAATATTGCAAGAGTAAAATTAATTCTTGGATTTTGCCAAGACCCAGAATATATACTACTTGACGAACCATTTACAGGAATTGATTTATTTAAGAGGGAAGAATTTATAGGAGTAATAGCACAATATATGGAGGAAAATCAGGCTATTATCATTACTACTCATGAAATAGTAGAAATAGAAAGTTTAGTTGATGAGGTTGTAATTCTTGATGAAGGTAATGTTATAACTTCATTTAATGCAGAGGAATTAAGAGAAATAGAAGGTAAATCTATATTAGATAAGATGAGGGAGGTATATAAGAATGAATAAACTTCTATATCTAATAAATGTAGATTTAAGAAGAAGTAATAAATTTTACATAGCTTATATATCATTTTTTTCATTAATTACGCTTAGTTTAAATTTATATGAAATGAATAAACTTAAGAATTCTAAATTTATTCTAAACTTAGCAGTAGAGAATTTTGGTGGTATATTTTATGGAATAGGGATACTTAGTAATATTAGATTTATCCAACATATTCTACTCTTTGGGATGTTGGGAATGTTTGTATACTATGTTTTTATGTGGAAAAGAGAGTTTTTTTCCAAAAATCAAAGTATTTACACTCTTATGATGCTACCTCAGAATAAGTTTAAGATTTGCATATCTAAGTCAATTGCTTTGATAACAATGATATATGGTTTTTTGATAAGTCAGATAGCGACATTGTTTGTATGTAAGTGTATATTTAATTTTATCTTTAAAAATGTGCCAATAATAAAGGTGCCTTTTGCGCAAGATTTATATTATTCAACTTTGAGGAGTATACCTGTTGATTTTATATCTTTCATGGTGATTTATGTATTTTTATTACTTATAGCCATTTCTCTTGTAAATTGTTGCATATTATTTATATTTTCTTATATAAATAAGTTTTATGTGCTTTTAGTTACTTTTGTAGTTCTAATAGGTCTATATTTTTCAACAGTATATATAAATATAATCAATTTATTTAGGAAATATTATGTGTTCATTGGAACACAATTTAATACTTTAGTAGCTGGTGTGCTAAGTTTTTTAATTATAATGTTTATTCTAAATGGAATATCTTATTTACTAATTAAAAAGAAAGTATCTCTTTAGGAGGGGTGGTATGAAATTAAAATCTAAAGCACCTATACTTATTATATTTTTGACCGTAGTAATATATTTTAGTATAGGTTTATTAAATAATGAAGACAATTTGAAGATAAAAACTATAAAAGGTGACCCAGATGAATTAGACTATATAAACATAAAGTTTGGATATGATTTTAATGGATATATAAATTCATATTATACAATAAATGGAAGTAATAAAATTAAAAAGACTGAATTAGTAAAACCACAAAAAGAGAGTGAGAATATAAATAATTTAATTGATGTATCTAGTGGTTCCGATTTAATTACTCATGTTGGTTTTGAAATGAATGATAATTCAAAAGATATAAATTTTGTTATAGATGAGAAAAAAGAAGATTTGGATAAAGGAGTATTTGCATCTGAAGGAAGTGATAAAGACATTGAATATGAAAAATTAGATATGAATAATTTTAAAAGAACAAAATATAAGGTAGATAAAAGTACTGATGATTATTATACAAAGGTATTATCATCAAAAAGATATAAAAAAGACTTATATGTGTCTGTATTTTATGGTGCGATAGGCGATTCGTCAGAAATCAATAAAAAAGGCTTAAGCACCATAGATATAATAAAAATTAACCCAAAAAATAAAAAAATACAGACGGTAAAAAGTATAAATTTAAGTAATTATTTTTTTGAAAAATACTCAGATGTTGATACTATTCGTGTAGGTTATGCTAGTAAAGGACAAGATAAAATGTATATTTTAATAGAAGTATTAAAGGCAGATATGGATGGTAATAGTAACTCTGAAATTACTTTACTTGAGCATTTACTTGAGTATAATGTTGAAGAAAATAAAGATAAAATAATAGAATTAAAAACTGATGATAGAATGAATAATTTAGTAAAAGCAAGTCTAAAAGATAGTAAATTATATATGGTAATGTCAAATGATTATGATGACAGTCCAGGCACAAAGTTAAGTTTATTTACCTATAATGTGCTTGATAACAGCATGGATGAAGATAAGTATGTTTTAGAGGACAAAGAAAAAAGAGGTATTAAAAATGTTGAAATTGACTCAAATAAAATCATTGTATATACATCAAAACTAGACCCTGTGTTACCTTGGGATGATAAATTTATGTTGTATATAATAAATAAAAACTCTAAGGAAATAGTATACGAAGGAAAATTACAGTTTAACACTTCAAATAGTAATTTAGAATTTGAAATAAAGTAGGTGAATTAATGAAAGATTTAATGAAATTATTCGAATTTGAATTAAAAAGAAATATAAAAAATTATATACTTATAATTATTTGTTGCTGTTCTTTTGTAATTTTAAATATAGTAAAGAATTTAAATGACTATAATTATATAATAGAAAATGCAGTTAAAGATGAGCAATTAACGAAAGTAGGAAATACAATAGAAACAATAAATTTTACAGGTTTCTCAAGCTTTAGAAATATAATGAGTTCTACAGAAGCATGGTTTATGTTTGGTATAATTGCATGTATTTGCTATGCTTTTTTTATTTGGTATAGGGATTTTGATGGGAAAAGTAAATCTATATATACACTTATAATGCTTCCCAAAAATAGAATTAATATTTATACATCTAAGTTATTAAATATATTATTTCTAGTGTATAGTTACACAATAATATTTACAATAATTTTATTTGTTTTAAATAAATTATTACCTAATTATATGCTTGGAAATATTGCAAGCTACGGTTTTGTGCAAGATACAATATATAAGTTAAAAATGTTACTTCCATATAGTTTTAAAATACTATTTGTGGAGTATATATTTTTACTGATAGGATTTGTGTCTGTAGTGTTTACATCAATTCTTATAAATAAATCTATTTATAAACTAAGAACTTTAATAAGTTTCATGTTTTTAGCTTTGGAGATTTTAGTATTTATAATCTCTGTGGAATTTGTTATACCTTATGAATATAGTAATATATTTATTGTCTTGTATTCAAGTATAAACATATTTATGTGTAGTTTTATATCCAATAAACTTTTGAAACAGAAGATTGATTTTTAGGGGGTGTATTATGAAAGAAAAAAATATAGGAAAATATACAATATGTTTTATAATAGTGTGTTTATTGATGATTATAATGACTTCAATATTGAGTTATTTTAATAAGGACAAACTATCTGTAAATACTTTAAATGGTAATATAAAAGATATAGGAAAAGTAAGTTTAGTATATACACCTAATATAAATAAATTTTCTTATGAAGAGGTAATTGTAAGTAAGAATGGAATAAAAAATGATACAAGTCCTAAATCAAGAATTGGAAATGATTATTTGAATATCGATAAAAAATACAGTGATTTTATTAATAATAAAGGATATGAATTTGTATATAAAGATGATTTAAATATAGGAGAAGCATATACCTATATTAAGCCTACTTTGGGACAAGAGAATAATAATTTAAATGATTGTATAAAGATTTCAAATAAAAATTTAAAAAATGGTGTAGAAGAAAGTTTTGATATTAGTTTAAAACAATCTGATTTTAAAAAAAATAGTTGGCAAACTGTGTTTAATAAAATATATAAAGGAAACTTATATATGGTAGTTAGTGAAACTAATCTTTCAGGCTCTAAAGTCAATAATATTTGCATATTAAAGATAGATATAAAAGATAAGTCTTATAAATTATTAAATAGATTTGATTTAAACTTACATAATGACTATAAACAAAGTATACATGAAATTAAATTTTCTATAGGAAGCAAAATCTATTTGGAAATGGTAAGTAATAAGAGTACAAACGGAGATATTGAAGGGCATGATAATTATTCTAACCTTATTATATATGATATAGAAGATGATACTTTTAATATTAGTAATAAATTTATGGATAATCTAAATCAAGAAAAAAATGCCAATTCAAAAGAAATGGGTTTATTAAGCAAAACGAAGTTAGATTATATTGTTAAGAACAATAAGTTAAATCTTATAGCTACAGATAGGAGTAATTTTGTAATTAATCTTGTTTATGATATCAACTCAAATGATATTAAGCTAGAGGATTATGAGATACTTGATTTTAAAGTAGATTATAGTGATACATCATCTGGAATTAGGAAAGTTAAGTTATTAGATGATAAGATATATTCTATTTCAAGCATAAAAGATACTCTATCAGGAGGAAGAAAGGGAAGTAAAGAGGTTTTTGATGTAATTGGAACGAAACCAGTAAAATTTCAGGTATTCGATAAGAAACTTAAAAAGACATTATATGAAGCTGAGCTAATAAATGGAGATGTAAATATACACGATAAGTTATTTTTTGTTGCAAATTAGATGATATTATTAATTGCATTTCTTTAGATTGATATATATTTGCTATATATTAAATGGAAATAAGATGGGATAATCTTTGATTATTTCGTCTTATTTTTAAATTTAATATAAAGGTGCTTTTTAATATTTTTTTATATTGTATATCATCATTTAACTTGTATTTAATTTACTTAGATTTGAAATAGGATGAGTATAGTGGTAAAATTAATTATTAGAATATTAAAAATAATAAATAAATAATACATTATACTTAAAAAGGGGGAGCACTTTAAAATGAACAAAAAATATATTAAAGCAGGAAATCTAATTGATTAAAAAATAGCTACGCACACTTGTGACTTTAGTCGTGAGTTAGTAGCTAAAATAGTCAGCATATAGGGAAACTTATATGTAGAGATAGGATAGAACCTATCCAATACTACCTGAATTGCTGGAAACCCCTAAAGCTAACCAAACTAAAACATAAGGATGAAATAAACCTAAGTGTGAAAGTTACGAAAGTAGAAAAAATTGGTTAGATAGTATAAGGTTAAACCCTAAGTACTTTAAAATGGACAATCAGCAGGTAAGCTCCGAATAGGAGAAACTTCAACGACTATTCCTCTTGAGGGAAGTACACTACAAGCTATTGGTAGTGGAAGTGGGTAGGCCTTAACAGATAATGCTGAAGGATAAGATATAGTCTGTGCTTACATGAAAGTGTAAGAAGTTCATAAGAGAACTGCATAGGTAGTAGCGAACTTATGTGAACGACAACCTCAAAAATGATAAAAGTTAGGACTTACGGTTCTTAAATATGTTATTTAGAAATAAATATAAAACCTTCGAAATAATTGTTTTAGATAATTACGTTTGTTAATATTATAATGAGTGATGAAAAATAGAAGTTACTCGGATATGTATATTAATAATCATAAAAAACAATTAAAGTGAGGTGATAGTAGTGGAAAAAGCATATAAGTTTAGAATGTATCCAAATAAAAAACAGCAAGAGTTAATTAACAAAACTTTTGGATGTTGTAGATTTGTATATAATAAATATCTTGCTAAAAAAATAGAAGTTTATGAAAATAATAAAGAAACTTTTACTTATAAACAGTGTAGTTCTGATTTGACCAACTTAAAAAGAGAATTAGAGTGGCTTAAAGAACCTGATAAATTTTCACTACAAAATACCTTAAAAGATTTAGAAAACGCATATAAAAAATTCTTTAAGGAAAATACAGGGTTTCCTAAATTTAAATCAAAGAAAACTAATAGATTTTCATATAGAACTAACTTTACAAATGGAAATATTATGCACCTTGGTCAATATATAAAATTACCTAAACTTGGTATGGTTAAAGTAAGGGATAAACAAGTACCTCAAGGAAGAATACTTAATGCTACTATATCCAAAGAACCAAGTGGTAAATATTATGTATCATTATGTTGTACTGATATAGATATTGAAGCATTTGAAAATACTAATAATCAGATAGGTTTAGATTTAGGAATTAAAGAATTTTGTATCTCAAGTTGTGGACAATTTATAGAAAATCCTAAGTATCTTCTAAAGTCATTAAATAGACTTGCTAAATTACAAAGAAAACTATCGAGAAAAACAATTGGTAGTTTAAATAGAAATAAAGCAAGATTAAAAGTTGCAAGACTTCAAGAACATATAGCTAATCAAAGGAAGGATTTTCTACAAAAACTATCTACTAAATTAATACGAGAGAATGATATTATTTGCATAGAGGATTTACAAGTAAAGAATATGACTAGAAATAGTAAACTATCTCGCTTAATTTCTGATGTGTCATGGTCAGAATTTGTTCGTCAATTAGATATAAGGCTAATTGGTATGGTAGACAAATTGTAAGGGTAGGTAAATTCTTTGCAAGTTCACAAATATGCAATAAATGTGGGTACAAAAACGAGGAAATGAAGAATTTAAGTATAAGAGAATGGATTTGTCCTTGTTGTAATGTAACTCATGATAGAGATATAAATGCAAGTATAAATATACTAAAAGAAGGACTAAGACTAATAAGAGTTTAAAATAAATAACTTATGTAAGAACCGTAGGAACTATGGGGATAGCCTGTGGAGAATTGGTAAGACATATTTCAGTATGCAAAATTCTATGAAGCAGGAATCCTGTGACTTTAGTCATGGGAGGTTCAGGGAACAGGAAATAGCATTATGAAAAATAAGGGGGTAATTATTGAGGGAGATACTATAGTTGAAATTGAAGACATAAGAGAAGATTTGGATGGATATGATGTATATGATTACTTAGATAAAACTGTTATGCCAGGAATTATGAATTGTCATGTTCATTTGACAATGGAGCCAGTTGGAAATCCAAAAGTTTATTATGAGAATGTATCAGATGTAGAGCTTGTGGTAAATACAATAAAACAACTTGATGCTTACTTGGATTCAGGAGTAACATATATTAGAAGTTTAGGTTGTCCTAAATATGTGGATGTACAACTTAAAAAACTTGTAGATAAAGGGTCTATAGATGGTCCTGGTATAGTTGCTTCAGGTCCAGTTATATGTATGACAGGAGGACATGGATATTACTTTGGGATTGAGAGTGATGGTATAGATGAATGTAGAAAATCAGCTAGAACAGTCTTAAAGAATGGAGTAGACTGTGTAAAGATAATGGCAACTGGAGGTGTAACGACTGATGGTGTTGAGCCAGGTTCACCACAATTGACTTTGGAAGAAATGAAGGTTGCTGTAGAGGAGGCTGTAAAAGCAGGAAAAATAACTGCTACGCATGCACAAGGTAGAACTGGTATAAAAAATGCAGTACTTGCAGGAATAACTTCTATAGAACATGGTGTTTATTTAGATGATGAGATAATTGATTTGATGCTAGAAAGAGAAACATACTTAGTTCCAACTGTGGCTGCTCCATATTTTATTCTAAATGCAGGAAAAGAAAGTGGAATAACTGAGGCGACTCTTAGAAAGTGTGAAATTGTCGCTATTCCACATAAAGAATCATTCTTAAAAGCGTATAAAAAAGGAATTAAAATTGCAGTTGGCTCTGATGCAGGAACTTCTTACAATGAACATGGGAAGACATATTATGAAATGAAACTAATGTCAGATTATGGTATGGATAATATGGATGTAATAGTGGCTGCTACAAAAACTGCATCTGAACTTTTAAGAATTGATAAAAATTATGGAACTTTAGAAAAAGGAAAGAAAGCAGATGTTATAGTTGTAAATGGAAATCCTATAGATAATATAGATGTATTAGCTGATGTATTAGCAGTATTTAAGCTTGGTAAAAAAGTTAGATAGAAGTCAATATAAAAATAAAAAAGAGCGTCTAAAGTTATTTTTACATAGGCACTCTTTTTTATTAACAATAATCAAATATTTTATATTTTAAAAACTATATGCTATTTTATATTTAAATATAGTACTTTAAAATTGTTTTATGCAATATAATCTATAGAATCTACACATACAAAGTATATTCTTGAGTCATTAGAGTTTCCAAGTACTAAAACATCATTTTTCTTACCTAAAACTTCAACACCAGTTAGAACTAAACTACCAGCTACTACAGTAACTTGATTATTTATTTTAGAAGTATAAAGGTTGTCAAGTATACCTTTATTACAACAACAATCATCACAATCACAGTTGCAATTACAATCTTTATATTGTTTTTTATCAAGATAATATCCTAAAGCTGCCACAAAATCATTATAATCTCCAGGTGCAACATTAAAAGCAACAGCTTTAAGAGAACATAATGATGCTAAATCTACAGTTGTTAGTGGATTGATTGTAGCAATTATATAATCAATTATATCATCAAGTATTGAATTTAATATACCTCCTAGGTCTATATTAGCAGGTACTGCTGCCTCTATAAGAGCAACTAATTCAGCTATACCTGGAATAGTGCCAATTGAACTAACTAATCCGCCAAGTGTCAATGGAATTGGTTTAGGATAATATATTTGACCAGATATATCTATTAAATCGCAGTTACAAGCTGAAAATCTTTTAAAAGTAGCATTAAGTCCAGATAGATTATCTTTTGGAGGTAGAGAGTAATCTATACCTACTAAATAAGCACCAACTATAAAGAAATCTGAAATAAAAGCAAACTGATTAAAATTAACAAAAGGTCTTATAGCATCATATCTTAAAAGTTCTAATGCATCTTTCATACTTTTTTTGCAGCAGCAATGTTCGACTACTTTAGGTTCTTTACATTTGTTTGGATAATTATAGTATCTATCCTCTGTTTGATAATTGTCATAATATCTATCCTCTATTTGATAGTTGTCATAGTATCTATCATTTGTATTTATATAACCTTCTTCATATTCTTGAGAAAATCTAAAATTTTCTCTACATTTATTATTTTCCATTAAATGAACTCCTTTTTTATTTTGATTTGAATATATAGATGATTAAGTTTATCTATATAGTAATATTATATTTAATATGTAAAAAAATGTTACAAAATATATTATAAAAGAATAAAAAAAGGTAATTTGTCAAATTATAGTGTGAATTTCTAGGATACTCTATTTTAAAACAAAAAACTTTATATAAAAAAGGTTTATATGTTATATTTATATAAATATATCTATAAACAAGAAGGGAGCAATTTAATAAATGATTGAGGTTAATAAATTATGCAAGTCTTTTACAAGGGTCGTAAAAGATGATAAGAATAAAAATTCAATAAGAAAGTTAAAGAAAATAAAAACTAGAAAAGAAGAGTTTCTTGCTGTGAATAATGTTTCTTTTAAAGTTGCAGAAGGAGAGATTGTGGGAATATTAGGTCCAAATGGTGCAGGAAAAACGACTTTGCTTAGAATGTTAGGAGGAATATTAACACCAACATCAGGAGATATACGTGTTTCTGGATATGATTATTCAATAGATAGAAATTCAGCAAAAAAAGAAATAGGATATTTGTCTGGAAACACAAAGTTATATGGAAGACTTTCTCCTAGAGAGCTTCTAACAACTTTTGGAAGCTTATATGAAATGACAAAAGAAGATATAGAAGAATCGATTGAAAATGTTATAAAAATAATGGATATGAGTGAATTTATAGATAATAGAATTGAGAATCTATCAACTGGTCAGACTCAAAGAACGTCTATAGCTCGTTGTTTAATACATTCTCCAAAGGTGTACATTTTTGATGAACCAACATTAGGGCTTGATGTTTTAAGTAGTGCATCTATAATAGACTTTATGAAGAATGAAAAACTAAGAGGTAAAACAGTTCTTTATTCAACTCATTATATGGAAGAAGCAGAAGCTTTATGTGATAAGATTTTTATGATTCACAATGGAAAAATAATTGCATCAGGAACACCAAATAGTTTGAAAGAGGAATCTGGAGTAAACAACTTGAGAGACGTATTTATAAAACTTGCTAGAAAGGAGGAAGTTTAGATGAGAAGTAAGATTGTAAAATACATATTTAAAAAAGAAATGTTGGATATATTGAGAGATAAAAAGACATTATTTATGATGATTGTTTTACCACTTCTTTTGTATCCTTTACTTATGCTATTAATGATGCAGGTAATGAATATGTCTGCAAATAGTATGAATAGCAAGGATATTAATATAGCCTTTGATAATAAACCAAATAAAGTATTAGTATCGATGATTGAAGATAATAATTTAGGTAAAGATACTGAAAGCAAAGATAATGTAAATGATAAAGGAAAAATAAGAATACTTGATGTTGATGATTATAAAAAGTCATTAGAAGAAAATAAAATTGATGCTTATATAAAGATAGAAGAAAAACAAGCATCTACAAGTTATAAAATATATATGAATTCTTCTCAAGAAAACTCTTCTAATGCAGTAAAGAGAATAGAAACTGTTTTAGATAAATACAAAAGACTTACTGTAGAAAAAAAATTATCTGATAAAGGTTTAGATGTACAATCTACATTAGAGCCTTTAACATATAGCACTGTAGATGTTGCAAAGACAGAAGAAGTAGCAGGATATTTTTTAGGACAAATATTGCCATTCATACTGATAATAGGAGTCTTGCTTGGTTCAATATATCCAGCAATAGATGTTATGGCTGGGGAAAAGGAAAGAGGTACATTAGAAACTCTATTTACGCTTCCAATATCAAATTTAGAATTGGTTATGGGAAAATACATGGCTGTTTCTCTTAGTGCAATAGTAACAGCAATTTTAAATATTTTATCTATGGGATTGACTATGGCATTTATTTTAATTAGTGGAGGTCTTAGCAGTCAACTTGGCTTTGGAAATTTCAATTATGGAGATTTAATTTTACCAATTGTAACTACTTTAATCTGTATATGTCTGTTTTCAATGGTAGTAGCAGCAATAAGTATGTGTGTATGTTCACTTGCAAAAAGTTTTAAAGATGCTCAAAACTACATAACTCCTCTTATGTTAATTATTATGATACCATCATACGTCTCTATGATACCAAATATAGTGTTGGATAGGGTAACATCTGTAATACCTGTGGTAAACATATCACTACTTATAAAAAGTGTATTATCTTTTAAAAGTGATTTAAATTTAATAGCTTTAGTTTTGGTATCAAATATAGCTTTTGTTATATTGGCAATCATATTACTATCTAAGATGTTCAATTCAGAGGAAATACTTTTTGGTAATAGTAAGAGTTTTTCTTTTTTAGAGAAAAGATGCAATATAAAAAAAGGCTCTATACCAACTATAAGTGATGGTATTATTTTATACGCAGTGGGATTAGTTCTTTTAATTTATGTTGGTTCTTTAGTACAAATTAAATTTGGTATGGGTGGTATCATAATAACACAATTTATGATAATTTCATTACCATTAATATTTGCATACTATATTAAAGCTGATTTTAAAGAAGTGTTTAGCTTGAGAGTTCCTAAGTTAAAACATATACTTGGCAGTATTGTACTTTGGATTGGTGGATATATTCTTATTATGATTATAACACAACTAATTTTATTCTTGTTTCCTCAAAACATGGAAGTTGCTGAAAGTTTAAACGAAACCCTGTTTATGAAAGATAAGTTTTTATTAAATTTACTAACAATAGCTTTATTGCCAGCTATATGTGAAGAAATATTTTTTAGAGGATTTATATTTTCTTCATTTAGTAAATCAAAAGATAAGAATAAGTCTGTTAAGTTGGCTATAATATGTAGTGGAGTATTATTTGGTATTATGCATATGGATTTTATAAGAATAATTCCAACCTCTATACTGGGTATTATATTTGCATATAGTGTATATAAATCTGGTTCCATATTTGTATCGATGTTATTACATTTTTTAAATAATGGTATAGCAATTGTAGTAAGCCATTATACAACTGGAAATGTAGCCAATCTGTACAAATTTATTGAGGTCGATTTTGCCAATTTAAATATACTTAAATTTGTCTTAATTCTTTTAATAAGTTTTATATTAGTTGCATTGGGAGTAAGAATTTTATATAGAAAATCTTTAAAAAGTTAAATGTAGATTTACTATACATATTAAATATTGATTAGCACTAAAGTATATAAATATATCTTATATATAAAATACTTTAGTGCTATTTTATATATTCTCTTTATCTTTTAATTATATAAACTCTTTATTGTTTCATTTATATAATATTTTCATTATATAAATGAAACAATAAAGAGTTTTAATTTTATAGATTTATAGTTAAAAAATCAATTATGAGGAGATATATTAAAAAATTTAAATTAGATATTTTTTAATTTACTTAGGGATAAAATTTAAAAATTAGTTTGTCGAAATAAATATAGAAAGAAAAAACAGAAAAAATAAAGTATGAATATGTTGCAAATACTATATTTTGGGAAAAAGTAGTCATTTCTTGTAAAATGGATAGTTTATATTTATTTTAAATTTCATGAAATTTTCAGTTACTATAATTATAGAATGTAGTATATTAGTTGTCTTAACTATTGATTTATACATTTCATATCGGTATAATATAAAATAAATTGGATTATTTTGGTATATAATTATTGATAAAAGATACTTATTTTTCTTCAAATTATCTGAAAAATTTTATTTTTATATTATAATTTTACTATTTTCTTTTCAAAGCTATCCATTTTACAAGAAATGGAAACTTTTGGGATATACTTATTTGCTAATGGTTTATAATAAAATAGAGGTGTTTTAATGGGAGGAAATTTTTATGAGGAATTTACAAAAAAAATTAATGTTTTTTTTATTTATATGTATAATTTTACAGATTATACATACAATACCAGTTTATTCTTTAAATGAATTTTATCAAAATAACTCCCTAAGCAATTTTGAATCTATTATGTTTAATAATCAATTTATTAGCAAATATTCATTACAGATAATATGTATTATGACTATGATATGTATAATGCTTATACTATATATAATATATGATAAATTAAGGTTTAGAATTAAATTGCAAAAGGTAGCTTATACAGATGGTCTTACAGGAGCAAGTACTATGGATAAGTTTGTGATTGATGCTAATAAGATATTATGCAAAAATACTCAAGAGAAATATGCTTTATTGTATATAGATATTGATAAATTTAAATATATAAATGACCTATTTGGATATGAAGTTGGAAATGAAATTTTACGTAACTTAACTAAGATTATTAAAAATAATATATTTGAAGATGAGATATTTGCAAGAATATCTGCTGATAATTTTACTATAATTATGAAATACATAGAAGAAAAAGATATAACAAATAGATTGAACATTATATTTGAAGAACTAGATTTATTTAATAATAATCAAGAGGAAAAGTATAAACTGGTTTTGAGTTGTGGAATCTACTTTATACTTTCAGAAGATAGAGATATTAATTCAATTATAGATAGGGCTAATATACCTCATAAAATGGCAAAAGGAGGACATAAAAGTTCCTATGCATTTTATGATAATAAGATTCATGACCAAGAAATAAAAGAAAAAGAGATGGAAAATACGATGTTTTCAAGTTTGGAAAATAAAGAATTTATTGTACATTTGCAACCAAAAATAGAACTTGATACAGGAGAAATACAAGGTTCAGAAGCTCTTGTTCGATGGAAAAGTTCTAATAAAGGTTTAATACCTCCAAATGAATTTATTCCATTTTTCGAGAAAAATGGTTTTGTAATAAACTTAGATTTATATGTACTTGAAGAAATATGTATACAGCTTAGAAAATGGATTGATGCAGGTATAAATCCAGTTACTATTTCGGTTAATGTCTCAAGGATACATTTATATTGCAATAATTTTATAGAAACATATAAAAATATAATTGATAAATATGAAATACCTGCAAAGTATATAGAACTTGAACTTACAGAAAGTATTATATTTGATAATTTTGACATCTTAATTGATATAATGAATAATTTAAAAAAAATAGGATTTTTGATATCTATGGATGATTTTGGTTCAGGGTACTCATCATTAAATATGTTAAAAGAAATTCCTATGGATATTTTGAAGCTTGACCAAAAATTTATTATGGAAACTTATAATAGCAATAGAAGTAAGATAATTGTTACTAAAGTTGTAGAAATGGCAAAAGAATTAGGAATGAAAGTGGTATCAGAGGGTGTTGAGACAGAAGAGCAGTTTCAGCTCTTAAAGGAAGTAAAATGTGACATGGCACAGGGATATCTGTTTGGAAAGCCAATGCCAATTGAAGAATTTGAAAAATTGATTATGTATAGCTCAATAAAATAGGAATTAATCTATATTATAAAAAATCTAATAAATTATGTTAAAAATGAACTCTAATACAGTGTTCATTTTTTTGTGAACTTTTTTATATACTTTTTAAGATAGTAAAATTATTTAAGATTAAAAGGAAATAATTATAGCTTTGATTATAGATATATAGTAGGAATTTTTATAAAAGCATAGTATGAAAAAATATACAGAAATATTTTTATAATTTTATTTAAAAGTAATTGACATATAAGCTGTATTATTATATTATTGTATTAAGTTATTAATACAATAATATAAACAAGGAGGTATAAACATGGAATGGGAACTTGATAATAATAAGCCTATATATATACAATTAGTAGAACATTTAAAATTGAAAATAATTTCAGGTGAGATTGAAATAGGATCTAAACTAGAAACAGTAAGAGCACTAGCAGAAGATGCTGAAGTAAATCCAAATACAATGCAAAAAGCTCTAACAGAGCTTGAAAGACAAGGATTAGTTTATAGCCAAAGAACTAAAGGAAGATTTGTAACAGATGATAAGGAAAAAATAAAAGCTATGAAAGCGGAAATAGCTAATGTTGAGATAAATACATTAAAAGAGACTTTAGAAAAACTTGGGTATGATAAAGATGAAATGTTAAAACTTATTACAGAAAATTTGAAAGGAGAATTATAAAATGGATAAAAATATAAATAATATTTCTCAAGATGGAATAGTTGAATTTAAAGGTGTAAATAAAAGTTATGGAACTAAAAAGGTTTTGAAAAATGTTGAATTGAATATACCAAAGGGAAAGATAGTGGGATTGTTAGGTCCTAATGGAAGTGGCAAAAGTACAATGATTAAGCTAATAAATGGATTATTACAGCCTGATAATGGTGAAATTGTAATAAATGGAATGAAACCATCAATAGAGACTAAGAAAATAGTATCTTATTTACCAGAAAGAACTTATTTAAATGACTGGATGAAGGTATCAGATTTACTGAAATTTTTCTATGATTTTTATAGTGACTTCGATGTTAGAAGAGCAAATGAGATGATTAAAAGTTTAGATATTGATGTGAATGAAAAACTAAAAACAATGTCTAAAGGAACCAAAGAAAAGGTTCAACTTATCTTAGTTATGTCAAGAAAAGCAAGTATATATATCCTGGATGAACCTATTGGTGGTGTTGACCCAGCTGCAAGGTCATATATACTTAAAACTATATTAAAAAATTATTCTGAAGATAGTACTTTACTAATCGCTACTCACTTAATAAGTGAAATAGAGAATATATGTGATGAAGTAATATTTATATCTAAGGGACAAATAGTATTGCAAGGAGATGTTGAAACAATAAGAGAAGAAAAAGGAAAATCTATAGATGCATTATTTAGGGAGGAATTCAAATGTTAGGTAAATTATTAAAATATGAATTAAAGGCAAGTGGAAGAACATTTATACCATTATATATAGCTATATTGGTAGTAGCTGTATTCAATGGAATATTTATAAACACAGATATATTCCAAATACAGGGAATAGGAATACTGGTATTGACGAGTCTTTTCATGGCATTAGGTGTTTTAACTATTGTAGTTACAATTCAAAGATTCAGAAAAAATCTTTTGGGTGATGAAGGGTATTTAATGTTTACTCTTCCTGTTAGTACTAGTTCACTTATTTTATCTAAATGTATAACAGCACTTATATATGCTGTACTTAGTTTTATAGTTGCAATGCTTACATTTGGAATGCTTATGCTTTTTAGTGCTTCTGGAATACACTTACCTGAATTTTTAGATTTTTTTAATACTGTTTTTACAAAAGGTTCTGAATATTTTTTAGATGTTGTATTATTTTTAGTAACAATGCTTATTTCATATTCATCATTTATTTTGTTATTATATACATCAATTTCAATGGGTCAATTGCCAAGATTTAACAAGCATAGAAATATAGTAGCATTTGTTTCTTTTATAGCTATAAATATAGTAATATCAAGTGTTGGAAATGCTATAGAAAGAATTTTACCACATAAAGATATAAATATGATATACCATTTTTATCAAAGTCCTCATTTTGCACTTGCAATGCTTGGGAGTATTGCAGTTGTAGTAATATTATTTTTCGCTACAAAATATATATTAGATAAAAAATTGAATTTAGAATAGATATTTTTATAGAGAGCCATCTTTTGAGTAATGTTCAAAGATGGCTTTTTATATTTAAGGAGTTAATTTATATATATAACAAGAATGAAACTTTATTTCTAGTTAAATATGTATATATGTAGTATAATGAGACTATATGTTAAAATTTGTAATAAATAGATGTATACTTGATATAATTACTTAGAAAGCATGAATTTTATAGAGTATATCAAGAAAATTTAAAGCTATGTAGATTTGAGGGAGAAAATATGAAAAGTTATACAAAGGCTAAATGGAGTGTTTGGGGCATAATTACATTTTCATTCATTTTAGTCTTATTTTTAAGGATGTCAACTGCTGTTGTTTCAGATAATTTATCAAATGAGTTAGGTTTTAATTCTATACAAATTTCAAATATAGCATCTTTTTGCCTCTATGCATATGCATTTATGCAAATACCAGCAGGAATCTTAATTGATAAATATGGAGCAAGAAAACTTAGTAGTCTTGGAATAATAATGGCAAGTTTAGGTTCTATTTTATTTGGATTGATTCAAAGTATAGAGTTAGCATATATTTCTCGTATAGTTGTAGGTGCAGGGACCTCAGTAATATTGCTTTGTATTTTAAAAATTCAGGGTAGATGGTTTAATAAATCAGAATTTGCTTCTGCAACAGCTAAATTTTCATTTGTAGGGAATTTAGGGGGAGTTCTTGCTACTTTTCCACTTGTGTTTCTATCTGAATTTGTTGGTTGGAGAAATTCATTTTTATTGATAGGCATAATTGGTGTTGTAATCGGATGTTTTATGTATATTATTGTTAGAGATACTCCAAGAGAATACGGATTCAATATAGATATGGAACCTAATGAAGAGCCAGAGAAGATTGGTATTGTTGATGGAATTAAGTCTGTTATAAAAAATAAATCAACATGGTATAACTCAATGATAATGTTCTCTTTTGTAGGTCTGACAAGTGCATTTACAAGTCTATGGGGAGTGAAATACATAATGGATGTTTATGGGGTTAGTAAGAGTTTTTCTGCATTTATAGTATCATTTTTTACATATGGATTTATATTTGGTTCAATAATTATGGACTTTGTATTTGCTAAAATAAGCTCTAGTAAATTTAATATAATCAAATATGGAGCAATAATAGATTTATTTATATGGATTCTAATTGTAGTTGTATATAAAGTAAAACCACCAATAATGATTTTCCAATAGCATTTTTTATTATGGGATGTATAGTGATGTCTCATTTACAAGTTTTCAATGATGCTAAGTATAAAAATAAAGAAATTTATTCTGGATTGGCAACTAGTGTCATTAATACTTTCGAATTTATAGGTAGTGGTATTATTAATTTAATTATAGCAGTATCTTTGCAAGTAAATTCACATAATGTAGTTGATGGATATAAAAGAGGATTTGTGATATTTATAGTACTCAGTATTATAACTATAATAGCATCTCATATAGGTGTAAAAAATGATAATTCTAAGACTGAATAGAATCTTATTATTGATTCAATTTAATGCAATATTTTATAGATAAAAAAGAATTTATATTTATTACAAGGATATATACCAAGATATAATTGGAATATAAATCTTGTTTACTATGTCGAAATGATATTGTATTATATTAAATAGAAAATAAGAACTTTAAACTATAATATTGGTTCTAAAAATATAAAGTAAGGAGTTTTTTATGGATACGACAAAAATAGATGATATAAGCAAGTTGGATTTAAACAATCTAGATATTAATAAAATGGATATGGGCGGTATAATGGAAAGCTTTTTAGAATGGGCTACTACAAGTGGAGTAAAACTTATAATAGGTATACTTATACTTTCCATTGGATTTAAAATAATAAAGAAATTTGTAAACCATGTAATGTTATTACTTGGAAAAAGGGATATTGATTTAACCCTAAGAAGGTTTTTGAAATCTCTTCTTTTAAGTGTGCTTAAAGTTGCTGTTGTAATCATTGTTTTAGAATATTGGGGAATGAGCTTATCTAGCTTTGCTGCTGTGATAGCATCAGCAGGGGTAGCTATAGGTTTAGCATTACAAGGTAGTTTATCAAATTTTGCTGGAGGATTTATCATACTTTTGATTAGACCTTTTAAAGTAGGAGATTACATAGAAGCAGCAGGTCATGGAGGAACAGTTGAGCAAATAGGACTTTTTTATACACAATTGGTTACTCCAGATAATAAGCAGATACTTATACCTAATGGCTCTGTATCAAATGATAGCCTAACAAACTATTCAGCAAAGAATACTAGACGAGTTGACTTAACTTTTAGTGTAGGATATGAAGATGATATAGTACAGGTGAGAAGAGTATTGAAAGAGATTGTGAATAGCCATAAATTAATAATAAATGAACCAGAACCATTTATAGGAATAGTGGAACATGGAGATAATGCCATTAAATTTGCTGTTAGAGTTTGGTGTAATACAGAAGATTATTGGACAATTTATCTTGATTTATTGGAAGAGGTTAAAGTTAGATTTGATGAAGAAGGAATTACAATTCCTTATCCTAAGATGGATTTAACATTAAGAGAGCTAAAAAGAATTTAATATTATAAAGTCAAGGCACCTTTAGATTTAATCTTTGGGTGCCTATTTTTCATTTTTTTCTTATGAGGGCTGATTTAATATCTATAAGAATCTTATGTTTTGACTTAAAACAATTAACTACTTATATATTATATATAAGAGTTTTTTATATTTTATTAAAAAAATATTTTGTTTTTTTACAATTTAATGTCGTTAAATGATTGGAAATAGTTTTTGTTTTCGACAACATATAATATGTGCTTGTTATACAATTTAATTATGAAGTATTAATAAGGGGGGAAATATTGTGAAATCAAAGAAATTATTATCGTTAGGGATAGCTATGTCAATGTTTGTTGCTGGTTGTCCTATATCTGCAAATGCACTTGATAAAATTGATAAAATTCAAGGTGCAGATAAATATGAAACTGCTGGACTTATTGCAGATAGAGAAAACTATACTACTGCAATACTTGTAAATGCAGATAGTACTATGGCTGATGGATTAAGTGCGAGTGGTCTTGCAGGAGCAACAAATGCACCAATTCTTTTAACTAAAAAGAATAATATACCAAGTGCAACTATGAAAAGAGTTGAAAAAGCTAATAAAGTGTACATAATTGGTGGTGAAAGTTCTATTGATAAAGCAACTGAAAACGTTTTGAAAGGTAAGAATATAGAAGTTAAAAGACTTCAAGGTAGTGATAGAATTAAGACAAGTTATAATGTAGCAAAAGAAATAGGAGCTATTAACAAGGTTAGTAAGGTTATATTAACTAATGCTTTTAAAGGTGAACCAGATGCTATGAGTATTGCATCTGTAGCTGTTAGAGATAAAGCACCTATAGTATTAACTGATGGAAAGAGTGTACCATTTAACACTACTGGAACAGAAAGTTATATAATAGGAGGTACTTCATCAATGAGTGATAACTTAGTAAATGATACTAATTCAACTAGATTGGGTGGAGTAGATAGATATGATACTAATAAGAAGATAATAAATAAGTTCTATAATGGAGCAAAAGAGTTTTATATAGCTAGCGGAACAGATTTAGTGTATGCACTTGCTGGTTCTACAATAGCTAAAAATACTCCAACAGTTTTAGTTGATGATAATAGCAATAAGACTGTATTAAAAAGTGCAACTAAAATAACAGCAATAGGAAATCTAAATGATAGTATATTACAGCAGTGTTTAAATGTAACAAAAAATATAGGAAATTCAGATACTGGAAAACAATATACAGTAGAGGATGCTGCTAATGCTGTGAAAAAATTGCTAGGTGTTGATAAACTTTATTATAATGAAAATTATCCAGAAGATGAAGACTTAATATTTTTATTAGATACTAGCTTTGAATATTCAGGAAAACAATTCTACGTATTTGGTTATGTCACAGAGAATTCTGAAGGTGATGTTAGATATTGTGTAGAGAAAAATGATATGAGCAAAGTATATACATACAATGTTAGTGGCATTATGGAAGTATGTAACCCAGCTGACTATGAAAATAGAAAAATGATAACAGAAGATAAAGCAAAAGAATTAGCATTAGCAGAATGTGCTAGAAAGCATAAGGTTAGTGTTAATTTATTAAGAGTAAATACTGCTTATATTGATAATATTAATAATATAAAAGTATATGCTGTAAGAATAGATTCAAAGCCACAACCAAAACAGACTTATGGATGGTATTTCATAGATGTTTATAGTGGATATGCTTATAAAGATATTTGGAATAACATTTAAAAAAGTATTTTTAAAAATAATTACAAATATATTCCTTCTGTAAAAGATAATAAAGCAATAATTAAAAGTATTAATCGAATAATTTTATAATTACAATAAAGCATTCTCATACTGGAGAATGCTTTATTTATACAAACAACATATTTTGTTTTAGTAAATTTATTTTAGTAGATATAAATTTTATAGTCTTAAAACTAGCAAAGTAGGAAGTAAATTTAATATAAAAGGGTAAATAAAGGGTTTAGAGGGCATAATATAGAATAAATTAAGTATTTAAGGAGGTTTTTTTATGTGTAAAAAAACATATTTATTAGTAGTAAGTATACTTGTTGCAGGTTTATTGACTGCATGTAGTGGAAATCCAACTACAGATTCAGGACAGGCACAAGATAATACGAAGAAAGAGACAAATGCGTCAAATAAGGATTTAAAAGATGAAAAAAATAATGAAAATTTGAATGAACAAGATTTTAAAGTACCATACACAGATGCAGTAAGCATATTTAAAGATAAGTATAAAGATGCTGATATAGTAGATTTAAGCCTTGAAAGAGACTTAAATAAATTTGTTTATACTGTTGAAGGTGTAGATGATAATAATGAGTATAAGATGAAAATAGACGCTAATACAAAAGATGTACTACAGGATAAAACAGAAAAATTGGATTCAGAAGATTTAAATGGAGCAGCTAGAAAAGAAAAATTAGACTTAAATGATATAATAACACCTCAAAAAGCTATGGAGATTACATTAAAAGAACAAAATGGAAGGGTAAAAAAATGGAGTTTAGATAAAGATTTAGATGTTACTTTTTATAAAATAAGAATAGATAAAGATAAAAATGAATATGACATAAAGGTAGATTCTAAAAAGGGAACTATATTGGAGGTAGAAAAAGAAGATTAGAAGCTTTAAATTACTTTTGTAATAATTTCTTTTTTAAATAAAATTTGTTTAAAATATAACAAGCAGGGTATAAAAAGATTAAATAACTATTTTAGGAGGAGTACGGTATGTCATTGAAATCATTAAAAATAAAAGAAAATTTATATTGGGTAGGTTCACTTGACCCTGACTTAAGAGTATTTGACATAATTATGTATACACCTTATGGAACTACTTATAATTCATATGTATTAAAAGGGACAGAAAAAACAGTTTTATTTGAGACAGTTAAAGATAAGCATTTTGACAATTATATTGAACGATTAAATGATTTAAATATAGATTTTGAAAAAATAGACTATATTGTTGTAAGTCATACTGAACCAGACCATGCAGGAAGTGTTGAAAAACTTTTGGATTTAGCTAAGAATGCAAAAGTAGTAGCTTCAGAAACTGCAATTAAATATCTTAAGGAAATAGTAAACAAAGATTTTGAGTATATTGCAGTTGCAGATGGAGATGCATTATCAATTGGAGACAAGACTTTAGAATTCTTCTCTGTTCCTATGCTTCATTGGCCAGATACTATATACACATATATTAAAGAAGACAAGACTCTTGTAACATGTGATTCATTTGGTAGTCATTATAGTAATGATAAGATAGTAAACACACTTGATGAAGATGAAGAAAAGGATTACTTAGATGCTTTAAGATACTATTATGATTGTATAATGGGACCATTCAAGCCATCTATGGTAACTGCTATAGAAAAGATAAGAGACTTAGATATAGATACTGTATGTCCAGGTCATGGACCAGTATTAACTGAAAATCCTAGAAAAATTATAGACCTTTATTATAACTGGAGTGTAAATGAACAAATAAAATTAGAAAAAGAAGTTACAATTTGTTATGTTTCTGCACATGGATATACAAAGATTATGGCAGAAGCTATAAAAGCATATATTGAACAAAACAGCAATTATAAAGTAAACTTATTTGATGTAATAGAGAATAAACAAGAAGATATTTTAGCAAAGATAGCAGTATCACAAGGTGTATTGTTTGGTACACCAACAATATTAGGAGACGCATTAAAGCCTATATGGGATATTTTAGTATCCTTAAATCCAGTTATTCATGGTGGAAAGGTTGCTTCAGTATTTGGTTCATATGGATGGAGTGGAGAAGGTATAGAAAATGCTATGGAGAGAATAAATCAGCTTAGAATGAAAGCTGTAAAACCATTTGCTGTTAACTTTAAACCATCAAATGAAGAGTTAGAAAAATTACATTCTTATACAGGTAAATTCTTGGATAAATTAAATTCTACTTTTGGAAGTAAAAAGAAAACTAAGAAATTTAAATGTGTAATTTGTAATGAAGTATTTGAAGGGGATAGTGCTCCTAGTGTATGTCCTGTATGTGGAGCGAAAGAAGACCAATTTATAGAAGTTGAAGAAGATGAAGTTACTTTTAGAAAAGATACTGATGAATATTTTGTAATAGTAGGAAATGGAGCAGCTGGTTTTTATGCAGCAGATGCTATAAGAAAAAGAAATAAAACTTGTAAGATAACTATGATTTCTAATGAAGATGAATTAACTTACTATAGACCTGCACTTTCTGATGGCATAAATGAAGAGCTTGGTTCAGATTTTTATATGGAAGATAAAGCTTGGTATGACGAAAACAATATAGTAGTAATATTAGGAACAAATGTAGATAAGTTAGATGAAGTAAATAAAACTATTATAGTAAATGATGGTGCCATTAAATTTGATAAACTTGTAATAGCTACAGGAAGTAGAAACTTTATACCACCAATTAAAGGGCATGATTTAGAAAATGTGTTTACTCTTAGAAATATAAAAGATTTATACAGTGTAAAGGAAGCCTTAGAAAAATCTAAGAAAGTTGTGGTAATTGGTGGAGGTCTATTAGGACTTGAAGCTGCATGGGAATTTAGATTAAAAGGATTAGAAGTAGTAGTAGTTGAAGCGATGGATGGTATACTATCAAAACAACTTGATAAAGAAGGTAGTAAAATATTAGAGCAATGTGTAAGAGATACAGGAATAGATGTAAGATTAGGTGTAGCAGTTGATGGTATCGATGGAAATGGAAAAGCACAAAAAGTTATATTCAAAGATGGAGATAGTGTTGAATGTGATATGGTAGTATTTTCTATTGGTGTAAGAGCAAATACACAAATAGTTCAAGATACATCTGTAAAAACTGACAGGGGTATTGTTGTAGATAAGACATTACAGACAACTGTTAAAGATATATATGCTTGTGGAGATGTTGCACAAGTAGAAAATACTAGTTTAGCAATATGGCCATCCTCAGTGGAAATGGGAAAAATAGCAGGTGCAAATGCAAGTGGAGATAATTTGACATTTGAAAGTGATGTGTATCCAGTTTCATTAGATGCAATGAATGTAAAAGTATTTAGTATTGGTAATATACAAAATTTTGATAAAGAAATTTCATCAAAAGATGAAGGAAAGAGAATATACAAAAAATTATTTATTAAAGATGGTTCATTAGTTGGAGCTATACTTATAAATGATTTAAGTTGTACTGTTAAATTGATAAGATTAATATCTGAAAAGGGTGATTTTGAAGATATTATGAAAGCAGATATACTATAGTTTAAATATAAGACCGAAAAAGTCTTAAAATATGACAATTCATATTTTAAGACTTTTTTGTTATAATATATAATAAAATAATCATACCTTAACTGTAAATTTATATAGATTGTTTACTTTTTAATGTTAGATTCCTTTTTTGAGATTGGTATATAATAACAATATAGAGTATATAATAATAGTTAAAGTTAAAAAAGGGGAAAAGCAATATGCAGTATATACAAGAATTACTTGATTTGACTCAAAACTATTGGGTATTAGCTACAATAATTGGTTTGTTAAGTGCATTTATAGAAAGCTTTATACCAGCCCTACCACTTGTTGCCATAGTTACAGCAAATGCTGCAATACAAGGGTTATTTCTTGGATGTTTGTTATCATGGATTGGCTCAGGACTTGGGACAACCTCATTATTTTTATTAATAAGCAGATTTAATGACAGTAAGCTTTTTAATAAGTTGAGAAATAGTAAAACTGAAAGGGCAATAAGTTGGATGGATAAACAGGGATTTAAGTTATTGTTTATAGCATATGCCTGTCCATTTATGCCTGGTTGTTTAGTTACTATTGCATCAGCTTTTGGTAAAAAAGATATAAAAGATTTTGTGCCAGCAATGTTGGCAGGCAAATTTGTAATGTTTATAGTAATAAGTTATGTGGCAAGTGACATAGAAGGATTTATAACAAGTCCTTTAAAGATAGCATCATTTATATTGCTGGTGTTTTTATCATGGAAGATTGGAAATAGAGTCAATAAAAACCTTGAAAATCATAATTATGAATTTCATCATAAAAAACACAATGATGATAGAGATAATAGAAAAATTTAGTTTTCTAAAAAATAAAAAGTATCAAAAAATAATTAACTTACAAAGCATTATTTTAAGATACTTTTTATTTTTTTGTTTATTAGGTACAATATCTTTTAAGAACTATTAAACAAAATATGAGTTGACAAACGTAACTATAGTAAAATATAAAATTGATATCCAATCAAAAAAATAACTATGAAATTTAAGAGCTTAGATATGAATTTTTCTGTTTTTGAGTTAGTTTTTATAGGGAGTAAAGAAATGTTTATGGTAATGGGGTAAAACAGTTCAATACCTTCCTTAGTAATAAGGTCAAGGCACAGGTGAGATAGATATCCTATTATAAATCCACTAGACAAACATGAGAAAACTATATTATTGTGAGTAAAGATTGTTAGAGATTTAAAAAAACTATAAAGAAGCAATAAAGCAATTAGGCTATGGGTAAATCCTCTATGTCTAAACCTGCTTCCAAATAATTTGTATATCAATATAAATTTTTTACTTATATGAGAACCTCGCATATCTATATCTGGAAACAAAGACCCTAAATATGCAAAATAAATATAAACCATAATTAATACTATTTTATATGTAATATCGTATTTGACTAGATATATATTGTTTATAAAGGGGAGTATCAAAAGTGCAAATATATATCCTCCCCTTTCATGTGTTTCTTTTATCATATAAAAATCCTCCTGAATCGTCACTATAAACATAATATTGGTAAATTTAGACTATCTTTTATTCTATTATATAGCAAACATAAGTTTTTTTCAAAAGGATTTTAATATTTAATTAATCTTGAGATTTTAAATTTTTATAGTTTTCTAAAGCTCCATTCCAATTTATTACATTAAACCAGTTGTCAATGTATTCATTTCTTCTATTTTGATATTTTAAATAGTAAGCATGTTCCCAAACATCAAGTCCTATTATAGGAGTTAAGTTTTTACTTATAGGACTATCTTGGTTTGGAGTAGTTATAATGGATAATTTACCATCCTTAGTAGCTACAAGCCAAGCCCAACCAGAACCGAAAACATCTAAAGAAGCTTTTTTGAATTCTTCTTTAAATTTTTCAAAAGAACCAAAGTCTCTATCGATTGCTTCTTTTAAAGATTCAGAAGGGATAGTTTTTTCAGGAGTCATTATATCAAAAAAGAATTTATGATTGTAAGCACCTCCTGCATTGTTTCTTACTGCTGTAACAATATCTTTAGGCAAAGAGTCTAAATTTTGCAATAATTCACATAAAGAATAATTGTAAAGCTCAGGATATTTTTCAAGAGCAGCATTTAATTTATCAACATAAGCTTGATAGTGTTTATCATGATGCAATTTCATAGTTTCTTTATCTATATAAGGTTCAAGTGCATCATATGCATAAGGTAATGGTTTAACCTTAAATTTATTGTTTTCAGGTGTAAAAGCAAATGAAGTTATACACTGTGAAATTATAAATAAAGACATAATAACTGGTATTAACATTTTTTTCTTCATAAAAATCACCTCCTAATATAGTATTTCTAGAAATAAAAAAAATATGAAAGATTAGCAAATAATTTATAAAAATTTGATAGTAATTTTCTTTTAAATTGAATAAGTTTTAAATCTAAAGACAAAACTATGAGATATAGAACAAGACTAAAAGATAGGAAGGAATTTTGATAGTATGGATGGCAATATTTCAATTTATTATAAAGGAGATATATCTAAAAAAGAAGATATTAAACTTAAAAAAAAAGAGTCTATAAATAATATTAATAATGTAAATCTCGATAGTAGAGAAAAATTTAAAAATGATGAAAAAACTTTTGATTTTGAGAGATTTGATGTAATAGATGTTATTTGTGGGAATAAACCATTTGAAAAGGATGGAAAAGTTATTGTTTTTAATGGAAGTATATATAATTGTCATGAAATAAAAGCAGAATTGATTGAAAAAGGGCATACTTTTACTACTGATGATGATATTGAAATCTTATTGGCATCTTATATAGAGTTTGGTAAGAATTGTGTACATAAGATAAAAGGTATGTTTAGTTTTATAATATATGATAAAGTAAGTGAAAGTATATTTGGAGCGAGAGATTTATTTGGAATAAAACCACTTTATTATATAAATAATGAAAAATCAATCATTTTTGCCTCAGAGTATAAATTTATGCTTGAATATATAAAAAATCTAAATATAAATGAAAGAAGTTTGCAAAGCTATTTTTCATTTCAATATGTACTTCCTGAAGATACTATGATACAAGGAATAAGGTTGATACCAGCAGGTCATTTTTTTAGAGTGGAAAATGGAATATTATCTTTAAAAAGATATAACAAACTTGAATTTAGAAGTAGTACAAAATTTTTTTATACTAAGAATCATTTAGGAAATAGAGATATAAGCGAGGAAGATGTAAGAAATGTGATAATGGATTCAGTAAAAAGTCATATGATAGGAAATAGAGTAATTGGAACATTTCTATCTAGTGGTATAGATTCATCTATTATAACTACTTTAGCTTCACAAATTAATCCAAATATAAAATCCTTTTCTGTAGGATTTAATGTTAAAGGATATAGTGAGTTAGAAATAGCAAAGAAAACAGCTGATAAGTTAGGTATAGAAAATATTCAAATTAATATAACACAAGATGAGTATATAAAAGCATTACCAAAAATAATTTATTCTTTGGATGACCCTGTAGCAGACCCTTCAGAAGTAGGACTTTATTTTCTAATCAAAGAAGCAGGTAAACATGTTGAAGTAGCATTGTCTGGAGAAGGTGCAGATGAATTATTTGGAGGATATAATATATATAAGGAATATAATAATATGAAATCCATTGTAAACTCACCTACTTATGTTAAAAGTATACTAGGAAGAGTTTCAGAACTTATGCCTAACATGAAGGGAAAAAATTACTTTTATAGAGCTACAACACCACTAGAAAAAAGATATATAGGAAATGCAAAGATTTTTGAAAATAGTGAAGTAAAAAGATTCTTTTCTAAATATAAAGAGAAAAATATATATGAGTACTTGTTATCTAATTTGTATAGAGATGCACAGAAGCATAATTATGATTATATAAGCAAGATGCAACATATAGATATGAATACATGGCTTCAGGGTGATATACTTCAAAAAATGAGTAAAATTTCTATATGTGAGCAACTTGAACTTAGAGCTCCATTTTTATATAAAGATGTATTTGATGTAGCAAAGAACTTGAGAATGGATCAAAAGACAACAAAGAGTAATACAAAAGTTTTACTTAGAGAAGCATTTAGAGATATAGTCCCAGAACATGTTATCCAAAGAAAAAAATTAGGATTTCCAACACCAATAAGAATTTGGTTAAAAGATTCTTTAGGAGAAGTTGTAAAAGAAACTATTTCTAATTCAAATGTAGATGATTTTATAGATAAAAAATATGCAATAAATCTTTTAGAGGAACATTTTAAAGGACATAAAGATAATTCAAGAAAAATATGGACTATATTCATCTTTTGTATGTGGTATCAAATATTTATGGAAGATAAAAATATTAAATACTAATCTTGTGTTAGATTTTTCTTGTATTGTATTTTAGAAATAGCCAGAACTAAGTTTTTGATAATAATATATATCAGAAATTTAGTTCTGGCTATTTTATTAAAAGTTTATCCAGATACATTTATTTTATTATTTCAATAAAATTGTTGGCAAACATTTTGACAAGGTTACTTTCTACTGCTAAATTTAGGTTTTGACCATCATCATAACCAGCAGAAATCAACCCTAGTAAATTTCCAAACATATCTAAAAGTGCTCCACCTGAACTACCACTAGAGATTGGAGCTGTAAATTGTATCATTTGAACTGTTTCAAAATCACGAAAAGCTGAGATAATTCCATCTGAAACTGTATTGAAAAGACCTAAAGGGCTTCCGATTGCAACTATTTTTTGACCTCTTACAGGCTTTTTACTAACATTGATAGGTATTGGTTTACATTTTCTATCAACCTTTATTACAGCTAAATCATAATCTGTATGATACTTTATAATTTGGTAAGATGTATAAACATTATCATCATTTTCAAATCTAACTAAAAATGAGTACCCATCGTTAACTACATGAAGATTTGTAAGTATATAACCTTCGCTATTTATTACTACTCCAGAACCACTCTTGAATGGTTTTTCCTCACTATTACACACAACAATCATAACGATAGAAGATGATAACATTGCAAGTTCTTCATAAGAAAGTTCTATTTCTTTATTTTGTATAGGTTTTTTAGCTGTATGTTTTGTGTTAATAAAAGTATTTTCAGAGTGAGGTCTATCTGTAGAAGTGTAGATTTTATTGGTATCTTCTTTATAGTTTATATTCGAAACAGATTTTTCAAAAGGTATTTCTAATATCTCTGTACTCTTTTTAGAAAGCTCAAATAGAGTAGAAAAATTTGAACATTCAGGATATAAATCAATAATATCTTTACATGGGTTTATATATAAAATATCACACCCAAGTTGTGATAAAAAATACAAGAAAAAAAGTTCTTGTCTCTTAATATTTCCAAAGTACACTATTTTTGGTGAGATATTAGTTTTTGTTTTATTATAAAATAACTTAGGTAGAAAGTATTCTATCCAACACAAAAGTTTAACAGCAAAGTTTTTAACAATAGAAGGTGTTGAATTTGGCATACTTGTACAAAATAAATCTAAGGTATTTTTAAATGCAATTTTTTTAGTCCAATCTAAAGTATCATTTTCTAGCTTGCATGGAAAGTCAATACTATATAAGTTCCAACTGTTAAATTTGACTTTATCATAAGTATTAAAAACCTTAAGCATATTATCTGTTTGTGATTTGTCAAAACTCATATTTAAATTACTTAATCTAATATAAGGAATTTTTGGATTATTAAAAAAATAATCGTCTATATTTTTGATTTTTTCTATGTACTTATCAATTGAATCTTCAACACCTATATATCGTGTAAAGTAGACTTCCTTAATGTATGAAGAACTTTTACTTGTATATGACATACTAGACATAAATTCAATTAGAGGTTCATGTGATTTTTTTATTAAAATCTTTAATGGTTTAATAGTACAAAGCATATTTTTTCTCCTATAAAATAAGATGATATAATCTATTATAAAACAACTTAAAACAATATAGTACAAGAATTTTGTAGTTTCAAAATAAAATATGTACTTGTTCATACAAATGATATATAATTACATATTAAACATAGATTTTACATATTTAATAAAGTATGTAAAATCTATGTAAAAAGTAAGAAATATAAACATTTTTTTAATTATATTTTAAAAATATCAAGTAAGTTTTCTTCACAAATGAATAAAAAATGATATAATATGATTAAAGAAAAAGATAAATAATTAGCAAGATTTGTTTAGCTAAAATTAACAAGGGAGCGATAAATTATGGGTATAACATTATCAAAAGGCCAAAAGGTTGATTTAACTAAAGGAAATCCAGGCCTTAAAAATATTTTAGTTGGTTTAGGATGGGACACTAACAAGTATGATGGTGGATTTGACTTTGATTTAGATACAGCAGCATTTTTAACAGGAGCAAGTGGAAGTGTTACTAATGATGGAGATTTTGTATTTTACAATAATTTAAAACATACATCTGGAGCGGTTGAACATTTAGGTGATAACAGAACTGGTGAAGGTGATGGAGATGATGAACAAATAGTTGTTGATTTATCTAAGATTCCTGGAGAAATAAGCAAGATTTCTTTTACAGTTACAATTCATGATGCAACTGAGAGAAGACAGAATTTTGGACAAGTAAGTAATTCTTATATAAGAATAGTAGATAAAGATACGAATGAAGAGCTAATAAAGTATGAATTAGGAGAAGATTTTAGTATAGAAACTGCTATAGTAGTAGCTGAAATATATAAGCATAATGGAGAATGGAAGTTTAATGCACTAGGCTCTGGTTTTGAAGGTGGTCTCGCTGCACTATGTGGAAACTTTGGAATAAACTTATAATTTCAAATATAATAATAAACTAGAGGGGGTATTTTCCATGGCTATAGTATTAAAAAAAGGACAAAAAATTGATTTAACTAAAGGAAATCCAGGTCTTAAAAATATAAAACTTGGATTAGGATGGGATACAAATTCATTTGATAGTGGATATGATTATGATTTAGATGTAAGTGTTTTCATGGTAGGAGAATCACAAAGAGTCGAAAAAGATGAAGATTTTATATTCTATAATAACTTAAAACATACATCAGGAGCAGTTGAACACTTGGGTGACAATAGAACTGGTGAAGGTGATGGAGATGACGAGGAAATACTAGTAAATTTAGATGTAATGCCAAAGCATATTCAAAAGATAGCTGTAACAGTTACAATATATGAAGCTGCCGAAAGAAGACAAAATTTTGGACAAGTAAGTAACTCATATATAAGAGTCTTAAATTCTGAAAATGACGAAGAAATATTAAGATATGACTTGGGTGAAGAATTTAGTATAGAAACTGCAATTACAGTATGTGAGATATATAAGTATAATGGAGAATGGAAGTTTAATGCAGTTGGAGCAGGTTTTGAAGGTGGCTTAGAAGCACTTTGTAGAAATTATGGATTAAATGTTTAATTTGAGTAATATAATATATTAAATATAAATAACCTATACAAAAATGTATAGGTTATATTATATAAAATTTTGTGGAGGTTTAGTATGTCGATTAATTTATCAAAAGGTGATAAAATAGATTTAAAAAAATCGAACCCTGGACTGAGTAATATACTTGTAGGTTTGGGATGGGACCCTGTGCAACAAGCAGGTGGAGGATTTTTTAAATCTCTGTTTGGTGGAGGACAAGCTGATATAGATTGTGATGCATCTGTATTTATGCTTAATCAAGAAGGAAAATTGAGTGGAATAAAAGATTTAATTTATTTTGGAAATCTAAAAAGTGCCTGTAAGTCAGTATTGCATACAGGAGACAATTTAACTGGTGAAGGTACAGGTGATGATGAACAAATCCTAGTTAATTTGGATAAGGTTCCATCAAATATTCACAAATTGTTATTTGTAGTAAACATATACAACTGTGTGGATAGAAAACAACATTTTGGTATGATAGAAAATGCCTATATAAGAGTTGAAGACCAAAATAATAAGAAAGAGATAGCCAAATATAATCTATCTGATAATTATTCTGAAAAAACTACTCTTATAGTAGGAGCTATATATAGAAAAGATGGAAGTTGGCAATTTAAAGCAATAGGTGAAGGAACAAAGGATGCGGGTCTTAAGGAAGTAATGCAAAATTTAGACAGGATTGAGTGTGCATATGGAATTTAATAATGATATCAAATATTATAATGTAGATAAAGAAGAGGTAACAGAAGACTTATCTGTTAACCCTGAAAAAGGTTTATCAGAACCAGAAGTCAAGAAAAGAAGAGAAAAGTATGGTTTAAATGAGTTTACGCCAAAAGAAGAAGGAAGCTTTTGGGATGATTTAAAAGACAGTTTAAGTGAACCAATGATAGTTATTTTGATTATTGCAGCAGTAGTAAGTGCAGTAATTGGAGAAACTCATGATGCAATAGGTATAGTAGGAGCTATAGCAATAGGTATAGCAATAGGTATGATTACAGAAGGTCGCTCTAAGAAAGCAGCAGATGCTCTTTCTAAATTGACTGAAAACATAGAAGTTAAAGTATTGAGAGACGGAGAAGTACATCAAATCTCTAAAAGTGAATTGGTACCAGGAGATATAGTATATATCGAAACTGGTGACATGGTACCTGCTGACGGTAGACTTATAGAGACTATAAATCTTAAAGTTAGAGAAGATATGTTAACTGGGGAATCTGATGATGTATCTAAAAAGTGTGATGTAGTAGTTTCTATGGAAGAAATAGAATCTAAAGGAGCATTAGTAGTACAAGAGCCAATACCTGCAAAACAAATAAATATGGTATTTGGTGGTACACTTGTAGCTTATGGTAGAGGAACTCTAGTTGTAACTTCAATTGGAGATAGTAGTGAGATGGGTAAAATAGCTCAAAACTTATCAGATACAGATGAGCAAACTCCACTTCAGATAAAACTTGGAAATTTAGGTGGATTGATAGCTAAAGTTTCTAGTGCAGTAGCAGGATTATTATTTATATTTATGGTTTTCCAAATGGTAAGTAAGAATGTATTAAATGTAGACATGTCTGGAATATTACCATTTTTAGAATCAATAGACCCTGTTAAAACGGCATTTACAGTATGTGTTGCGTTAATAGTTGCAGCAGTACCAGAAGGTCTTCCAACTATGATAAATATGACACTTGCAATAACAATGCAAAAAATGGCCAAAATAAATGCATTAGTTACTAAAAAAGAAGCTTGTGAAACTATAGGTTCTGTTTCTGTAATATGTTCAGATAAAACTGGCACATTAACTGAAAATAGAATGACTGTAGAAGTTGCATATATTGATGGAAGATATATTGAAAGTTCAGAAGAAGAAATAAATAGTTATTTTGAAGAAAACTGTATGATAAACTCTACAGCTGATATAGAGCATAACGATGGTGATGTTAAGTATTTGGGAAGTGCTACTGAATGTGCATTACTTTTATACTATAAAAACGTAGACTATAGAAAATTTAGAAAAGATTGTAATATAGTAGCTCAAAATCCTTTTACTTCTGACTCAAAAAGGATGACTTCTGTTATGGGTAGAGATAATCATCATGTACTATTATCAAAAGGAGCACCAGAAGTTTTACTTGAGTTATGTTCACATATCCAAAGGGGAAAAGACATAGTTCCAATAACTGAAAATGTGAAACATGAAATTTTAGAAGAAATAAAAAAATTACAAATAAAATCAATGAGAACTTTAGGTTTTGCATATAAAGAAATCTCACAAGCTGAAGAAGAAGCAGCAGTAACTGCTGAAAGTGATGCTATGAATGTTAGTGCAATGGAAAGTAATTTAGTATTCAGTGGTTTTGTTGGTATAAGAGACCCACTTAGAAAAGATGTTATAGAGTCTGTAAATACAGCAAACAAAGCTGGTGTTTCTGTAAAAATGCTTACAGGAGATAATATAAATACAGCAAAAGCTATAGGTGAAGAATTAGGCTTATTAAAAGGAAATATGAGAGCAGTTGAAGCTTCATATATAGATACTTTAGATGATGAAGAATTAAAAGAAGAGATACAAACTATCTCAATCGTTGCAAGAAGTAAGCCAGATAGTAAAATGAGAATAGTTTCAGCTTTACAAAAGAGTGGAGATGTTGTTGCAGTAACAGGTGATGGTATAAATGATGCTCCAGCACTTTCAAAAGCAGATGTTGGTATAGCAATGGGTATCTCAGGGACAGAGGTGTCTAAAAATGCAGCAGATATAATTTTAACTGATGATAGTTTTAGTACTATTGTAAAAGGTATTAAATGGGGTAGAGGAATTTATGATAACTTCCAAAGATTCGTTCAATTCCAATTAACAGTAAATGTAATTGCCTTTTTAGTGGCTATAATATCTCAGGTAATGGGACAAGAAATGCCATTTACTACAATACAATTATTATGGGTAAACATAATTATGGATGGTCCACCAGCACTAGCATTAGGTCTAGAGCCTGTTAGAAACCATGTATTAAATAGAAAGCCTGTTGATAGAAAAGCTAATATAATTTCTAAATCAATGGTATATACGATAGTATTAAATGCAATCTATATAACAACAATACTAATGCTACAATCTACATTTAACTTCTTAGGAGTTGATGAAGCTCACAAAGGAACAGTAATGTTTGCATTGTTTGCTTTTAGTGCATTGTTTAATGCATTTAACTGTAGAGAATTTAATGCAGATAGTATTTTTCCAAACTTTACACATAACAAATTAGCATTACAAATAATAGTTTTAACAGGAATTGCACAAGTAATATTTACTCAGCTATTCCAAGATTTCTTTAACTCTGTAGCTATGGATGTTATGACATGGGGAAAAGTTCTATGTGTAGCAGCAAGTGTAGTTGTAGTTAATGAAGTTGTAAAATGTATAATAAGACTAGTAAAACCAAAAAAAGCCGCTTAAAATAAATTTTTTAAAAAATAACAAACTGACTCAAAATATGTATTTTGAGTCAGTTCTAAATAAACATTTAAATTGGGAGGATAATTATGGGCGACTCAAAGGTATTTGAAAAAATATTCTCCAGCCAATCAGACAGAGGAAATTACACTCCTTCAAAAGGATATCTAAGTTATTTTATTTCATATATTGGTTTAGAAGATGAGGTTTTGTACAATCTTGAGATATTTAAGGCAAAACAAAATATTGATAGTAAAAAAGATATTGTTTTATTTACTGATGCTATAGCAAATCCTAGTGATTTTGATATTATAAATTATTTTAAAAATGGACTTAAAAAATATAGAAACAGTATGGAAGATGTAGATATAAATATTTTAGGGTTCGATGGGATTGATTATAAACTAAAAAAAGCTATAGATAAAGTTTTAAAAGAGGAAGAAAAAGAATTTACTAATGATAGAGTTAAACAAAATTTTATAGTGAAAATAATGGCATGGATAAAAATCTATATCGGTGCTTTAGATATAAATAAAAATGAGGCTCCAAAAGTAATATTTTATGGGGATATAAAAAAGCATGAAGTTTATCTACTCTTAATATTGTACTTGGCAGGCTTTGATGTTTTATATCTTAACCCAAATTCAAAGAGTAATATAGATATTTTAAACATAGAAAAATACAAGGTAGAGTTTGAAGAAGCCAATATAATAGAAGAAAAAGTTGCTTTTGAAGAAAGGGTTATCTTAGGAGAAAAAATAGATAAAGGTTCTGTAAAAAAAGCTTTTACTGTGGGAGCAGAAGCATCAAAACGTATAAGCGAAGAGTTATTAAATGATGCAGGATTTATAAAACCTTGGCAGCTTCAAGATAGAAAAATAAAAAATTTACTTTTAAGTTCAACTGTTGATGAAATATCAATATACTGGAATCAGCCATTAAAATTAAGACCAGGATTTAAGTTTAGTGATGTTACTGTAGAAGTTCCAAATTTTCTCTCTAAGATTAATGGAATATATAATGACAAAAATGAGTATATTAAGTTTTTAGATTTATTGAGAGATTCGGAAAGTTCAACATTTATTGAATTTAATGGGGATATAGACAAATTTTCGAAAGAGTTTACAAGAGATGCTTTTAGTTTGTCTTTTTTACTGAATTCAAAAGGTGTTATAGATAAAAATTCTGTTTTAAATAATAAAGATTATTCTATTTCAACATTGGCATTAAATCAACAAATTATGATTTTAGAAAAGGTTGAAGAGTTATTAGAAGGAAATATGTTCTTAAATGGTTTAAGTGGAGAGGACAAGATAAAAGGTCTGTTTACAATACTTCATATGGATAAGAAGTTTGTTCATATGATGAATAATTTTGATTATTCTCTTATAAATCCAAAATTGATTATATATATGTACAAGAGTATAGTATTTGATAAAGAAATAGTTTTCCTTATGCTTTTACTAAGTAAAATTGGATTTGATATTATTATATTGTGTCCAGGAGGAGAAAATAATATAGAGAATGTTATAAATAACCAATTGATTGATGTACACAGATTGGATAAAATGGTATATGACCTTAGATTAAATTCACTTGAAGATGATATACCTTTACTTAAAAAAATTTTTGGAAAGAGGAGAAGATTTTAGATGGGGATAAATATAAATAGTTTTTCAAAAGATAAAAATTCTGTAGAGGTTACTGAAAATTTACCTACAGTTGTTGAAGAAGAAAATTTTGATATAATGGAATATACAAATAATAAAAAAAATGAACTGAGAAAGTCTAAGGAAGTTGAGGCATTAACGTCTCTTATAGAGGTAGAAAACCCAGATACAATTTTACAATTTGGTAGAAAAGCATCTGAAGGAGTAGCAAGGGTTTCTGATAGTCTTTTAAATACAATAAAACTAAATAGAAATGAAGAAAACTCTAAAATGTTGGTTCATTTGACTAAAATAATGGACAAGTTTGATTTAGATGATTTTCAAGAAACTAAGGAACCAAATTTTGTTCAAAAACTTTTCAAAAAAGCTAATAATGCTATTGAAATGATGTTTCAAAAATATGAAACATTGGGAGGAGAAGTTGAAAAAATCCAAATTGAACTTGAACAATATGAAAGAGATATAGCACTTTCTAATAAGCAAATAGGTTCTATGTTAAATGAGAACTTTGAGTTTTATAATGAACTTCAAAAATATATTGTTGCTGGAGAAATGGCAATAGAAGAAATGGATAACGAGATATTACCTTTCTTTAAGCAAAAATCGGAAACTAGTGGAGACCAAATGGATGTTGTTAATTATCAAGAGCTATTGAAAGTTTATGATATGTTAAATCAAAGAATATATGATTTAAGAATAGCAGAAAATATAGCCATACAGACAATACCTATGCTTAGAGGTATGCAACATAATAACTATGGTTTAATTAGAAAAATAAACAGTGCATTTGTTGTAACTTTACCAGTATTTAAACAATGTTTATCTCAAGCCATATTGCTTAAAAAGCAAGAATTGCAAGCAAAATCTCTAAAAGCACTTGATGATAAGACTAATGAATTATTGCTTAGAAATGCTCAAAATGTAAGTACTCAAAGTGCACAAATAGCTAGAATGGCTGGAACAAGCTCTGTTCAAATAGAGACATTAGAAAAAATGTATACTACTATTAAGTCTGGTATAGATGAAACTATGAGAATAGAAGAAAACAATAGAGTTTTAATTAAGGATAATACAAAGAGGTTGGAAGAATTAAATACAGCTATAATTTATAATAAGTAGTATATTAGGGGCTAATTTGTATAAAGTTGGCCCTTTCTATGTATATGAGGAGGCCATACATTGAAATATTTCGATTATATCTGCAAAGATGATTTGAAAAAAATTTTTTTGAAAGAGCCAGAAGACTTTAATGCTAAGACTGAAAAAGATGTATTGAAATATGCACTAGGTGCTTTTTTATACGTTCCAGCTACTCAATATAATATGATTTATAAGAGTATTATAGGAGATGTTAAAGGAGTTAGACCATTGGCTATTTGCTTAGAAGATGCTGTTGGGGTAAATGGAGAGTTAGAGGCTATAGAAAATCTTAGGTTAATTTTGAAAGATATTAGTGATGAAAGTATAACAAACAAAGATGGAATACCATTAATTTTTGTAAGGATAAAAGATGTGGAGCAATTGTTGAGGATTAAAGATATTATAGTTAAAAATAGTCATACTATAACAGGCATATTAATTCCTAAAGCAAATTCAGAGTTAATAGAAAATTGCATAGAAGCTTTGAGCTCTATGAATCTTCAAGATATGTATGTTATTCCAATAATAGAGACAAGGGAATTTATATATAAGGAAAGTAAAGAATTGAGTTTTAATAATTTATACAATTCTATTTTAAAACACAAGTCAAGAATACTCAGTATTAGAGTAGGTATAACTGACATATTAGGTATGTATGGCATAAGAAGAGACAAAAACTTTTCTATATATGACAATTTGATTTGCTCTTCATTTATACTAGATATAATTACGTATCTTCAAAGACCAGAGTTAGATATACCTATAAGTGGAGGAGTATCAGAGTTCTTTGATATGACAAATAAGGATATAAGAAGTAAGTATATAGAAGAAATATTGTTGGATAAATTTCATGGGTTAATTGGAAAAACAGTAATTCATCCAATGCAAATTCAGATTGTACAAGCACTATCTGCAGTGCCATATGAAGATTTTACTGATGCTTTAGAGATATTGAATAGCACAAATAGCAAATATGGTGTGAGCAAAGGTGTACTAGGAGAGAGAATGAATGAGACAAATCCACATTTTTTATGGGCTAAAAAAACATTGATTCTATCTAAAATATATGGTGTATTAAATAAAGGAGTAGACTATGAAGAATTGCTTAAATTTTAATTGTGAAATTGACATTATTGATAATCCATTAAATTTAGAATTAAATGATTTTTTAGATATAGGAATAAGAAACAATAGTAAGAGACGTTTTTTATTCATATCAAAGACACTTGGTAAGCATCTAGCATGCAAACCAAGTGAGATGGATAATTTGGGAAAATTAATAGCCACAATTTATAATGAAAAAAATAAAGTAACATCAAATGGTACTGTTATAGCTTTTGCTGAAACTGGCACAGCTATTGGGCATAGTTTTTTTGATTACTTATGTGGAGAATACGAATTTATTCACACTACTAGAGAACAGTTTGATGAGTTAGAGAATCTAGAATTTTTAGAGGAACATTCTCATGCAACAGACCAAAATCTATACTTTGGAATGCTTAACAACTTCAAAACTGGAGATGAGGTGATATTAGTTGATGATGAGATTACCACAGCTAATACATGTATGAATATAATTAGGAAGATTCAAAGTATTTATCCTAAAAAGAAGTACACAATATGTTCCATACTTAATTGGGTGAGTGATGAAAACTTAAGAAAAGTTACTCATTTAGAAAAAGAACTAGATTGTAAGATAGAATTTGTATACTTATTTAAAGGAAACTTTGATTTTGATATAAATGAAGATATTATTTCAAATTACAATGATAATTATAATACTGCTGAGTCACAATCTATTTCAAATGATAAAGTAAACTTAGTAGTAAATCACATTAATGTTGACCTAGAAGATTATATTGGGAATAAGAAATACGTAAAATATACAGGTAGATTTGGAATCAATAGAAGAGAACAGTTTAGATTAAAAGAAATTGTAAAGAGAGAAAGCAAAAAAATAACTATGGATAATAAAGAATCTTTAAAAAATGAAAATGAAAAGATTCTATTTTTAGGTACTGAAGAATTTATGTATATACCAATGTTGTTTGCTAAAGAAAAAGAAAATCAATATGATGTGTACTATCATTCAACAACAAGAAGTCCAATTATTGATATTGAAAAAAATAATTATCCTATTAGAAGTAAGTTTAAATTAAAGAGTTTTTATAATATAGATGTTCAAAATTATATTTATAATATAGATAAACATAATTTTTCTAAATGTTATTTATTTGTAGAGTTAAATAAGAGTAAAAATTCTTATCTGGAATTTATTGATATAATTAAAAATACAAGTATAAAAGAACTTACTATAGTATGTTGTAGCTAAATGCTTTAAGGAGAGTAAGATATATCACAGTTTTAAGATAGGAGTTGAATCATATGGCAGATTTTAGCACGTATTCTAAGGATGATGTTATCTTTTTATTAAAAGATATATCAAATTTAATTAAAGAAGAAGGAAATAAAGAGAGAGAATTAAAAATACAAAGTGGTAGTCATTATTCAGAAATGATACCAATAGAGTATGAAGTTAGTGAAGATTATCTGAATTTATATCATGATAAACTAGAGCAAAATAAAGATAAGCTTGCATTTTCAATAGGGGTTATGTGTGAAAAAATAATTAAAAAAAATGGGAATGATGTGGTTTTAGTTTCACTTGCTAGAGCAGGTACACCTATTGGAATTTTGGCAAAGAGATATCTGAAAAACAAGTATAATCTAAATTTACCTCATTATACAATCTCTATAATAAGAGATAAAGGAATAGATATGAATGCAGTTGAATATATAGTAAAGAATCATCCAAATTCAGAGATTCAATTTTTAGATGGTTGGACTGGAAAAGGAACTATATCAAAAGAACTTGAAAAGGCATGTGATGAGCTTAATAGTAAATTTAAAAAAACTTTTGACTCAACCCTTGCTGTATTGGCTGACCCTGCTGGATATTCAGGTCTTTATGGAATTAGAGAAGATTTCTTAATACCAAGTGCATGTTTAAATTCAACTGTTTCTGGATTAATAAGTAGAACTGTATTAAGAGATGATTTAATTGGTAAAGATGATTTTCATGGAGCTAAGTTCTATAAACATTTAAAAGATAAAGACGAATCTATAAATTATATAGAAACTATAGAAGCATGTTTTAAAAATCAATTTAAGAACATATCTGATGAAGTTAATAAATGGGAAAGTGATATTATAACAAAAGATGGATATCTTGATGTTTTAAATATAAAGCAAAAATACAACATAACAGATATTAACTTTATCAAACCAGGTGTTGGAGAAACAACAAGAGTTTTACTTAGAAGAGTTCCATATAAGATTCTAGTTAAAGACTTAAATGATAAATCTTTAGAGCACATATTTATATTAGCTAAAGAGAAAAATGTTGAAGTTGAACAAATGGACTTAAAAGCATATAAATGTTGTGGAATAATAAAAAATATGAAAGATATTTAGAAAATATATTAGACAGGAGAATACTGAATGATTGTTTTTTCAGACTTAGACAGGAGTATTATTTACTCTGATAAATTTTTAGACACTGATAAGAAATATACTAATATAGAAATTTATAGAGAAAAAGAAATATCTTATATATCTTTAGATACTATAAATTTAATAAAGCAAATACAATATTATGGTATGTTTATACCTACAACTACTAGAACAGTAGAGCAATTTAAGCGTATAGAATTTAATAAATATGGGATTCATTTTCCATTTAGTATAACTTCAAATGGAGCAATTATACTTAAAAATAATGAAATATTAAAATCGTGGAGTAAAGAAATAGATAAATTAAAGTCTAACTATGAACCCATTGAAAGTATGATTGTAAAATTTAAAGATTATCTGAATGTAGAAGGAATAACCAACTTTAAAGTTGCAGAAGATACATTTTTTTATATAGTTGTTGATTTTGCAAAATTTAGTTTGGATTCAATTAGGGAGTATCTAGATATATTGGAATCAAAAAATTGGAAATTCTATGTTAGTGGTAGAAAAATCTATTTTATACCAAAAGAAATCTCAAAAGAAAATGCTATAAAGTATTTGACTAAGGAATTAAAAATAGAGTCTTTTTATGCAATAGGAGATTCTGTTATGGATTATGGTATGCTCAATATTTCAAATAAAGCATATGTATTAAAGCATGGTGATATAAATAAAAATGAAACAGAAAGTTCATTTATATCGAGTACTTTTAATGGAATGAGTGGAACAGAAGAGATACTATCTAATATTTTAGATGAAAGTTGTCTGCTTAATATATAATAATAAATATATATAATTAATAAACTAAAAAAATCTGAAATAAATTAGAATAAAATTTGTCATACTAATTTATTTCAGATTTTTATTAATTTATATTTAAGTAAGAGTTCCATATATTAAAATGAAGGTGGAGTCATTGCCCAAACTGAGATACATATATCATCATCATAATTTTCATATACATGTGGAATAGTACTGTTAAAATAAAAACTATCTCCTTCTTCTAGTACATATTCCTTATTTCCAAGTATTATCTTCATTTTTCCTTTTATTATATAACCACATTCTTCCCCTTCATGTGTTACAAATTCACTACTTTTTTTTGTATGACCATCTAGCGTAACAAGTAAAAATTCTATTTTCTTACCAGATAAATTAGGAACAAGAAGTTCATAAAATTTTGTAGAATCATTAGTTACTATTTTTTTTCTATTGTTTTTCTTTACTACTATATCAGAGTCTTCTTTTCCAATCTCATCAAAAAAATAACCTATATTTATATCAAGAGCTTTTGATATTTTCCACATTGCTACAATTGATGGAACAACCATATTTCGCTCAATTTGACTTATTAAACCCGTACTTAAATCCGAGTTCTTTGCTAAAGTAGAGATACTGATATTTTTAGATTTTCTAAGAGCTCTAATTTTACTTCCGACATCTATATTCATTAGATACAAACCCCCTTAGACATGATTATAACATATAATTTCTAAAGAGTAATAAAATAAAAAAGTTTTATTATTCATGTATTTTCCATGTTATATTGAATTTTCTGAAAAGATGGATTATAATAAAACTAATATTCAATATATTGAATATTGATTTGAATATTTTAATTTAATGAAATAGGAGGTAGGTAAGATGAAGAGTTTTGTAAGTCCTGATAATATTTGGGTACTATGGGCAGTCATAACTGGATGGGCAGCATTTAGTATTTATCTGGAACAAAAGTACAACTGGGCATCGAAAATATCAGGGGCAATAATAGCTCTTGTAGGAGCCATGTTACTATCAAATCTAAATATCATACCAGTAGAGTCTGTTGTGTATGACCAGGTATGGGGATATGTTGTTCCTTTAGCCATAGCTTTACTGTTATATCAATGTAACATTAAAAAGATATGGAAAGAAAGTGGAAGATTACTTGTAATATTTCTTGTAGGCTCTGTAGGAACTGTTCTTGGAGCTATGGTTGGATTTTTACTATTAAAAAATGCAGTACCAGATTTAAATATTGTTGCAGCTATGATGACAGGTTCTTATATAGGTGGAAATGTAAACTTCGCAGCCATGTCAGGAGCATTTAATGCACCCGGAGAATTAGTATCAGCAACAGTTGTAGCAGATAATCTTTTAATGGCTTTATATTTCTTTGTTTTAATAGCTATCCCATCCATTGGATTTTTTAGAAAACATTTTAAACATCCACATGTAGATGAGATGGAACGTACTGATGTAACTGAAGGAGAAACAATAGCAGCAAATTATTGGGGAAGAAAAGAAATATCTTTAAAAGATATAGCAATAGCTATTGGTAGTGCCTTTATAATTGTTGCAGTATCTGTAGAGTTATCAACTTGGTTCAAAGCTATAATACCAACATCAAATCCTTTTTTAGCAATGTTAAATACTCTATTCGGTAATCAATATTTAATAATAACTACTTTGACTATGTTATTTGCTACCTTTATGCCTAAATTCTTTAGTGATATAAAAGGAGCACAAGAGATAGGTACATTTTTGATTTATATTTTCTTTGTAGTAGTAGGTGTTCCTGCTTCTATAACATTAATAATTCAAAAATCACCACTACTACTTTTATACTGTGGAATAATGGTACTAATAAATATGTTAGTTACATTTATAGTTGCCAAAATATTTAAATTTAGTTTAGAAGAAGCCATTCTTGCATCTAATGCAAATATTGGTGGACCTACAACAGCAGCAGCTATGGCAATATCAAAAGGCTGGTCTAAACTAGTGGGACCAATACTTATAGTTGGAACATTTGGATACATAGTTGGTAATTATTTTGGCCTTTTAGTGGGAAATATTTTAATATAATTTTAATTTAATATAGTTTTTCGTGAATTAAAAAGTTTATTTTGATAAAGATTTTTATTTAACTGGAGGTTGTTATGATTTTCGATGGACATTCAGATACTTGGGCAGATGTAACAATAAGAAGACTTAACGGGGAGAAAGATGTATTTAGAAGAATTCATCTTGATAGTTTTAAAAGAGCAAATATAGAAGGAGCTATCTTTGTAATATGGATAGACCCTCCATATGATAAGGAACCTGAAAAAAGAGTTAAACAAATTGTAAACTCCATAAAAGATGAAATTGAAGATATGAAAGATATTGTAAATATAGTAAAAAAATATTCTGATATAAGTAAAGGTATAAGTGAAAATAAAATAAATATTTTAATTGGAATAGAAGGATTAAGTCATATTGGAAAAAATATAGATTTAATAGATTATTTTTACAAGGAAGTTGGAGCAAGACATGCATCGTTAACTTGGAATGAGCAAAATGAACTTGCGACAGGATGTTTAGGAGATAAGAACAGAGGTTTAACTGAAATAGGGAAAAAAGCAGTAAATAAGATGGAAGAATTGGGCATGATTGTGGATGTGTCACATTTGAATGACAAGTCATTTTGGGATTTGATGTCTATTGTAAGTAAGCCAGTAATAGCTTCTCATTCTAACGCAAGAAATCTATGTGATGCTAAAAGAAATCTTACAGATGCTCAATTAAAAGAAATTTCAAAGACAGGTGGATTAGTAGGAATAAATAGTTTTAGAGGATTTACTAATAGTAATCCCAAAAAACAAGATTTGATACACTTAGTTGACCATATAGACTATATGGTAAATCTTATAGGTATAGAACATGTATCTTTTGGGTTTGACTTTAGTGATTACTTGGGGACAGAAACTATAGGTTCTTTTACTGAAAATGCCAGTATTCCAAGTGTAGATGGTCTTGAGAGCACACATACAGCACATAATATAATAGTAGAACTTGAAAATAGAGGTTATAAAAAAAGAGATATAGATTTAATTTCTAGTGGTAATTTTTATAGACTCTTTAAAGATATATTAAAATAATATAATGAATAGTTTAAACGCATAAGATATTTATTATATTTAATGTAACACATACATATTTAAATTAGCATTTATAATTTATTTTATTAAATTGAATTTTAATGTTACTAGAAGTTTCAATTCTAGTAACATTTTTTATATGTAAAACAAAAAAATATATATATCTATTGACAATGATAATTATTATTGATAAACTATAAAAGTAAAAAATGATAATAATTATCATTTTAAAAAAAGAAAAGTTTTTAAGGAGGGAGAATGAAAAAAAGGTATTTAGTCATAGGAATAATAATTTTGTCTTATTTTTCTTTATTTATAGGAGCTGAAGATATAAATATAATGCATCTATTTGCAAAAAATCAACATAAACTTATGGTATTTGTTATGAGTAGAATACCAAGATTGATAAGTATATTGATTGCAGGTGTAGGGATGAGTATAGCAGGTCTTATAATGCAACAGATAAGTAAAAATAAATTTGTATCACCCACAACAGGGGCTACAATAGATGCAGCTCAATTTGGTATAGTAATTTGTATGCTTTTAATACCAACTGCGTCTATTCTTACAAAGACCATAATAGCATTTGTATTTTCTCTTATAGGGACTTTTATGTTTATGAAAATAATAAGCAGATTACAATTTAAAAATATAATTTTCGTACCATTAGTAGGTATAATGTTTGGAAATATAATAGGTTCTATGACAGATTTTATTGCATATAAATACGATTTGAGTCAAAATGTAAGTTCTTGGATGCAAGGCGACTTTTCTATGATACTTAAAGGAAATTATGAGATATTATACATCACAATACCTCTTATAATATTAGCATATGTCTATGCAAATAAATTTACTGTTGTTGGCATGGGCATAGATTTTGCAACAAACTTAGGGTTGAGCTACAAAAAGGTTGTTAATATAGGTTTGGTAATAGTGGCCCTTGTCACAGTATGTGTAGTCGTTACAGCTGGTAATATACCTTTTATAGGTCTAATAGTTCCAAACATTGTGTCCTTATATATGGGTGATAATATAAGAGCAAACATATGGTATACTGGTTTATTTGGAGCTATATTTGTGCTTATATGCGATATTTTTGGAAGGATAATTATTTATCCATATGAAATATCTATAGGACTTACAGTTGGAGTCATAGGAAGTATACTATTCCTTTATTTGATACTAAGGAGGAATGTAAATGAAGCTTAGTCTTAATAAGAAAATTTATTTCATTAGTATATTACTATTAATATCAATAGTGATTTTTACAATTTATGGAATAGATATGAATAATATAGATTATGCACTATCACAAAGAATACCAAAAATACTTGCTATGATATTAGGTGGAGGGTGTATAGCATTTACTACTGTAGTGTTTCAAACAATTACAAACAATCAAATACTAACACCAAGCGTATTAGGATTGGATTCATTATATGTAATGATTCAAACTATAATAGTATTTATATTTGGTTCAACTAGCAGTTTGATTATTAATGAAAATTATAATTTTATTGTCAATGTTGCTGTGATGATTGGAGCATCAATGTTATTATATAAGACATTATTTGAAAAAAATAAAAATAATATTTTCTTTTTAGTCCTAGTAGGTATGATATTTGGAATCTTATTTAAAAGTGCAACAACCTTTATTCAAGTAATGATAGACCCAAATGAATTTCTAGCTTTACAAACTAGCATAATGGCCAGTTTAAATAATATAAATACTAATGTACTTTTAATAGCATTTATAATAATTATTGCCATGATACCTTTTATATATGACGAAATAAAGTATTTAGATGTATTATCATTGGGTAGAGAGCAATCAATTAATTTAGGTGTAGATTTTGATAAAGTAGTTAAAAAAATGATAATAGTAATAGCAATTTTAGTTTCAATATCAACAGCACTTATTGGTCCAATGACATTTTTAGGGCTTTTACTTGCTAATATATCTAGAGAAGTTTTTAAAACGTATAAGCATACATATTTAATTTTTGGTTCTATGCTAATAGGCATGATTACATTAATAATTGGTCAATTTTTTATACAACATGTATTTAAATTTGATACTACTTTGAGTGTAGTAATAAATTTCATAGGAGGAATTTACTTTATTCAGTTATTGTTAAAGGGGGCAAATAAGTGATAGAAATAAGAAATATATTTAAAAAATATAAGAACAAAAATGTTGTAGAAGATGTTTCTTTTAATATAGAGAAAGGAAAGATAACTTCTTTTATAGGACCAAATGGAGCTGGGAAAAGTACTGTATTATCAATAGTAACAAGGCTTATAGGTGGTGATAGTGGCGAAGTAATAATAGAAGGTAAAAACTTAGCTAGCTACACTAACAAGGAATTAGCTAAAAAAATAGCTATTCTTAAACAATCTAATAATATAACTTTAAGGCTCACAATAAGGGAATTGGTTGGGTTTGGAAGATTTCCGTATAGTGAAGGAAATCTAACTAAAGAGGATGAGAAGTATATTGACGAAGCGATAGAATATATGAAATTGACTGATATACAACATAAATATCTAGATGAGTTGAGCGGAGGTCAGAGACAAAGAGCCTATATAGCAATGGTAATAGCCCAAGATACAGAGTATATATTGCTTGATGAACCACTTAATAATTTAGATATGAATCATTCAGTTCAGATGATGAAAGTGCTTAGAGACCTTTGTGATGACCTAGATAAGACTATAGTGTTAGTAATGCATGATATAAACTTCGCATCATGCTATTCAGATAATATAGTTGCATTAAAAAATGGAAAAATTGAGAAGGTAGGTCGTACAGATGAGATAGTCAATGAAAAAGTTTTAGAAGATATTTATGAGATGAATTTCAATATTAAAAATATAAATGGAAATCGAATTTGTATTTATTTTTAACGAATCATCTATAAAATTCAAAGTATTATATAAAAACAAATGAATTTTATAAAAATTTAAATTAAAATAGACATCAATAAGAAAGAGGGAGATATCAGCATGAATAAAAAAGTAGCAATAGTAGCCACAGTGGTAATAGTAGTATTGGTGACAGTGTTTGCATTAGGTGGAGGCAAAAAAAATGAATCTAAGACATCAGATAATTCAAATGATACTGTAAAGATAACTCATAGTTTGGGAGAAACAGATGTAAAGCTAAATCCTAAGAAGGTAGTAGTATTTGATTATTCAGCTCTAGATACAATGGATACGTTAGGAGTAGGAGAGAGCTTAGTAGGACTTCCAAAATCAAGTTTGCCAACATCTTTAGAAAAATATAAAGATGAAAAATATGCAGATTTAGGAGGATTGAAAGAACCAGACTTAGAAGGTATAAAATCAGCAAATCCAGATTTAATTATAATAAATGGAAGACAAGAAGATTTTTATGAGCAATTATCGAAAATAGCACCAACAATAAGTACAAGTAAAGATGATAAGAAGTATTTGGATTCTGTTAAAAATAATATAGATAAAATAGGAAAAATATTTGGAGTGGAAGAAAAAGCTAATCAAGAATTTAGTAAAATTGAAAAGAAGATAGAGACTTTAAATAAAAAAGTAAAAGAAAAAAACTTAAATGCTTTAACCCTAATGGTAAATGAAGGTAATTTAAGTGTATTTGGTGAAGAATCAAGATTTAGTATATTATACAATAGTTTTGGATTTGAAAATAAAGATAAAAATATAAAAGAATCAAGTCATGGTCAAAATATTACTTTTGAGTATATAGCTAAACAAAATCCAGAAGTTATGTTTGTTATAGATAGAGGAATAGCTACAGGGAGTGATATAAAAGAGGGTTCAACAGCAAAATCTGTTTTAAATAATGATATAATAAAGTCTATGGATGCATATAAAAATGATAATATAATCTATCTGGATTCACCAACATGGTATGTGAATGATGGAGGTCTAACTTCTTTAAATAAAATGATAGATGATGCATCACAAGCAGTTAATAAGTAAATCTATTATTTACAATAAACATGTTTTATTTATTACTTATTTAATCAGCCACTTTAAGTGGCTGATTTTTTATGATTTAAATAATAATCTTAATTACAATATAAATCTATTCAAAATATAATAAAATACAAAGTTGTACTGGACAAAAAGAATAATTTTTAAATATAATTGAACTATATAGATGTATGTTGTCGCAATTATATAGTTTTAAGCTATGTTTTACAACTAAAAGTAAGATAACTATATTTGAAAATAAGAATTTCTATATAAAAAACGTTTTTGTAAATGGATATAATGCTAAAAATAAACTATGTAAAATAAAAATTTCTATATCTTAACTGCATATAAGTTTTTATTGGAATTTCATGCATCTTATTTGAAAAATGATTATACACATGAAAAACAACATAGAGGATAGGGGTATTTTATGAAGAGAGTTTTGAAGGTAACTATCTTAGTCTTATTTATTTTATTAATTTCTATAAGTTCCATTTCGATTAAATTGATTCATAATATTGGGGACTATGGAAAACTTATTAATTATGTTGGCATTGTTCGGGGAGCTAGTCAGCGTTTAAGCAAATTAGAAATGAACAATAAACCCAATGATGAGTTGAGAGATTATATTGATGGGATTTTACATGAATTGATTACAGGGGATGGAAAGTACGGTTTGGTAGACGCTGATTGCAAAAAATATAATGAGTACTTATTTTTACTAGAAAAAAAGTGGAAAGATTTAAACACTGAAATAGAAAAAGTAAGGATGAATGAAGAGAATAATCATTTATTAGATATAAGTGAAGAATTTTTTAATCTTGCAAATAGTACAGTGTTTGAGATAGAAAATTTCTCTAAAGAAAAAAGTGATTATCTAATGACTTTAATAATCATTATATCTACTATAGGTATGTTAGCATGGATTATATTGATTATACAATATAATAGAAAATTAATTAGTTTGGAAAAACTAAATGTAGATTTAAAAAACATTGCATATAAAGATGAGCTAACAGGAGCAAATACTATAGAAAAGTTTAAGATAGATGCAAATCAAAATATTCACAAATATAAAGATAAGAAATTTGCTATATTCTATATTGATTTTGAAAATTTTAAATACGTTAATGATATATTTGGATATGATTATGGAGATATGATACTGAAAAGATATGCTAATCTTATGATGAATGATATTGGAAAATATGAGATATTCGCAAGAGAAATTGCAGATAGATTTATTGCTTTAAGATGTTATGTAGATAAGTCAGATTTAGTAATAAGGCAAAGAGTTGTAGATGATAAACTAATTAATATTACAAATGAAATTAAAAACAAATATAGTATCACTATTGTCAGTGGAATTTGTTGTATTGAAGATGTGATTGAAAAACTAAACATAGATGATTTAATAAATCGGGCAAACTTTGCACAAAAAACTGTTAAAAATAAACCAGGGACTAATTATGCTTTTTATAATGAAAATATTCGTAAAAAAATGATTGAAGAAAATACAATCAAAAGTAGAATACATGAAGCTATTGAAAATAGAGAATTTATAGTTTATTTTCAACCTAAAGTTAATTTACATAATCAAAAAATAGATTGTGCAGAAGCTTTAGTACGTTGGATGACTCCAGATAAAGGGATTATATCTCCTGCAGTATTTATTCCAATATTGGAAAAGGATTTTTTTATTGGTTTAGTAGATAAGTATGTTTTTGAAGAAGTCTGTATATGGATTAGAAAGAGATTAGATGAAAATAAACCATTTGTTCAGATATCAGTTAATGTTTCTAGAATACAGTTCTATAATACTAAATTTGTGGAAACTTACTCAAATATACAAAAGAAATATAATATACCCCGAAATACTATAGAAATTGAATTTACTGAGAGTGTTGCTTTTGAGAATCAAGAACACTTTTTGGAAATTATACATGATTTACATGAAAATGGATTCACTTGTTCTCTAGATGACTTTGGAAAAGGTTACTCATCTTTAGGTGTCTTAAAAGATTTACCATTTGATGTTTTGAAGCTTGATTCTATGTTTTTTAATGCTAGTTTAGACAAAGAAAAAGAAAGAACAGTAATAAAAAATATTATACATATGCTAAAAGAATTGAATATTACAACTGTTGCTGAAGGTATTGAATATAAGGAGCAAGTTGAGTTTCTAAAGGAGATTGGATGTGATTTAGTTCAAGGATATGTATTTTATAAACCAATGCCCATGTTAGAATTTGAGGAACTACTGGATAAAGAATGTGTTTATAATAGTTACCAAGTAAATACTTAATGAAAAAAGGGACTGTAAGTAAATTTACTTATAGTCCCTTATAAATACACTTATTTTCTTCCTGCAACCCATTTTAAGCCCCAATGGAACTCATTGTCCATTTCTCTATGACCTTTAAAGTATTTAATTACTTTTTCAACACTGAATGTCTCATCATTTACATTTTCTATCAAGGCTATTGAACACATATTATAGCCATTTTTATGTTCATCAAGTTTAACAACTAAATCTGAATCCTGTTTCTGTTTGATTGTTACAATTCCATCAGCCTCAGACCAATTAGCTACACCTTCATAGATAAAAGCATAAATAAGTATTCTTTTTATTTCTTTTATTTTATTACCATTTATTCTTATGTTTTCTCCTTGTGTATTGCTACCTGTTCTGTCATCTCCATCTAATTGAGCAAAAGGCGGATGTCCTAAACTACCAAAAGAATTACCTAATGCCTGTACAGCACCTTTTACACCATTTTTCATTTCAAACAAGCAACCTAAATCTAAATCTATATTACTGCTTTTTAGAGAGCCAAAAAAACCTTTTTTTTGTATTTTTTGATTCCAATTTAAATTAACTAAGATTTCACCTAAATCACTATTTTCTTTTTTTGTAAGGTTTATTTTTTGCCCCTTTTTTAATTCTATAGCCATAGTAATTTTCCTCCATAAACATAGATTTACTTAAATGGTAGCACTTAACAAGTCAATATTCAACAAGATTAGAATAATAATATTAAAATTATACTAAATATACTAGAAAACAGGAATTACAATGCCTTTATATTTCTCTTCAATTATACTTCTTGCTTTATCTGATGTAAGAACATCTTGTAGAACTTTAATTTTTTCACTATCTTTATCTTCAGTTCTAAATGCCAAAAGATTTGCATACTCATCATTTATAGGTGCTGTATAAAGTCCATTTTTCTTAGCATCAAGGCCAGCAGGTACTGCGTATGTAGTATCTATAAATGCAGCAGTTACATCTGGAAGAGAAGATGGAATCTGAGCGATATCCAATTCTTTAAATTGTATGCCTTTTGGATTTTCTATTATATCTTTAGGACTAACTAATCCATCACCTTTAGGTAAAGTTAAAAGTCCGATACTTTCAAGGTATCTAAGGTCTTTAGAACAAGAAGATGGGTTGTTACTTATTGCGATTGTATCTCCTTTTTTAAATTCATCAATAGATTTTATCTTGTAAGAGTAAAGGATTGCTGGGCATACATATAGTTTTTTTCCAGCCATTATTTTATATCCTTTAGCTTTAACAGCTTCTTTTAGATAAGGTTCATGTTGGAATAGATTTGCATCAATTTCTCCGTTATTTAAAGCTTCGTTTGGAAGTATGTAGTCATCAAAATTTTTAACCTCCAAAGTATAACCTTTTTCTTCGATAAGTGGTTTTAATTCTTCTAATAATTCTCCACCTGGTACTAAAGTAGCGCCAACAACAATTTTTTTATCATCGTTACCTTTAGAACATCCAACTATAGATAAAGTAAAAACTAGACATAATAATAAACTTAATAATTTTTTGAATTTCATATAAATTCCCTCCTGAATATGATTGATTAGTTAAAAATAAAATACCCTCTTTTATCACACTGCAAAATAAAATAAGCCTGAGTTTAAACTCAGGCTTTAAAAGCTAATTTAGACTCATCTTTCAGTATAATACTGCAGGATTTAGCACCAATGTATATAAAAATATACTGGTTGCTGGGTTTCATAGGGCCAGTCCCTTCACCACTCTGGATAAGAAGTATCAATTTTTAATTATGTTATAAATATTATCATGATTTTTTACATATGTAAACATAATTTTATAAATATTTTAAAATTTTTAATATTTCTATTTAACACCTAAGATTCCAGAAATTAGAATATCAGTGTCAGCTCCTAAGAAATAATCATTTATTTCAATGGAATCTAAAACATTCCTTAAAGCATTCTCTTCATGTTTCGTTCCAGCAAGTTTATCTTCCACAAATGAAACATCACGTTTTCCAAAAAAGTCTCCAAAAAATTTTATAGTAGTTATTATTCCCTTATCAACATTTAGATTAAACTCAACGTTTCCACCAGAATATTTTAACTCATTTGAAAGGGTATATTTTGGGGAATTACCAAAGTTCCAATCCCAAGTTTCATATTTTGACTTAGTAAGTTTTTCTATTTGTTCTATGTCATAATCACTTAAATAATAATTAGTATTATCAGTGTTAGTTTTAGAGAGATAATTCATTATTGCGTCCTTAAATTCTAGTATATCCATTTTAGATTGTAGATGTTCACTTATATTAGTTACACGAGATTTTACAGACTTTATGCCCTTTCCTTCAAATTTTATAGGTTTTACCTTTAGAGCTTTTGAAAGGTCATTTATCTCAGATGAAAATAACAGTGTACCATGATGCATCACCTTATTTTTGTAGTTGTATTGAGCATTTCCAGAAAACTTCTTACCATCTATAAGAAGGTCATTTCTTCCAGAAAATTCAGCGTTTACATCTAATGTCTTAAGTAAGTCTATTATTGGTTGAGTGAATCTTCTGAAATCACTAAAGCTATTATTATTGCAGGCTATGAATGTAAAATTTATATTTCCTAAATCATGAAATACAGCTCCACCACCAGATTGTCTCCTAACAACAGGTATAGAATTTTCTTTTATATATTCTAAATTTATTTCAGAAAGTGTATTTTGATTTTTTCCAACAATTATAGAAGGTTCATTCCTCCATAAAATAAATAAGTCTTCGTCAAAATTTTTTAGAAGATATTCTTCCATCGCTAAATTGAAGTAAGGGTTTGTCTTTTCATTGTAAATTAGTAACATTAAAGTAATTCCTCCATATAATTGATAAAATTTTTTTGTTATTTTTAGTACAATTAATTTTATAATTCGACAATAATGTAAAAAGTCCTTTAAATTAGAAGATTTAAAAAAGAAGACAATCTTATATTAATAGAAGTGTATATTAAACATAATTAGAGAAGTTTGGGATTTTATGTAAAAAATAAAAAGGAATTTTAAAAACTAACTTGCAAAGTTTAAATAAATAATATATACTCAAAATATACTTAATAAAAGTGAATAGAAGGGTAGAGGCGCAATAATCTATCAGTACTAATAATGAGTTAAGCACAGAGATTTATTAGGAAAGGAGATATTGCCGAAGTTTTATAATTGATGCTTTAAGATTATATTGCTGGGGGTACATAGAAAATATGTACAACTGTCACAGGTTTATTTGTGGTGAGCTATCATTTAAGGAATTATATTATATTTATTTTAATATTGTTGATGTATTGTAATTTTCAAGCCTTGAGTGTTTAGCACTTAAGGCTTTTTTAGTTTTATCAAATACCCTGTATAATTCACAAAACTAAAAAAGAGAGGGAGATTTATATGAGAAACAAAAAAATTAATATTATTTTTCTGACGACAATTATGTTTATAATGTCAACAGTAATGGTTTTTGCAGAGGAAGATATAGACACTATCGCACTAGCTAATGCAGAAAAATTTGGAATCTTAACTTTAATACCACCATTAGTTGCTATAATACTTGCATTCATAACTAAAAACGTAATAATTTCTTTACTTATAGGGATTCTTTCTGGGAGTTTTATAATTAAAGCTAGTGGTATAAATGTGTTTGCTACATTCATACAAGCATTTTTAGACTTAGTGGATAGAGCTTTGGTATCGTTATCAGACCCGTGGAATGCAGGGATAATACTACAAGTTCTAGCAATTGGAGGGGTTATAAATCTTGTTGCAAAGATGGGAGGAGCTAAGGCTATAGCTGAGGCACTTGCCAAAAGAGCGAAATCAGCGAAAGGTACACAAATTATAACATGGTTTTTAGGTCTTTTGGTATTCTTTGATGATTATGCAAATTCATTAATAGTAGGTCCTATGATGAGACCTGTTGCAGATAAAATGAAAATATCAAGAGAAAAATTAGCCTTTATAATAGATGCTACAGCAGCACCAGTTGCTGGATTAGCTATAATATCTACATGGATAGGTCTTGAAGTTGGTTTAATACATGATGCTTTTGAAAGTATAAGTGTAGATGTTGATGCATTTGGTATATTTTTAAATACAATACCATTTAGATTTTATAATATATTAATATTAGCATTTATTGTAATATCAGCATTATTATTAAAAGAATTTGGGCCAATGAAAAAAGCAGAAATAAAATCTAGAAGTAGAAAAGTTGGTACAGACCTTGATGAAGGTGTAGAAGAATTAGATGATTTAGCACCAAAAAATGGAGTGAAATTGAGTGTGTGGAATGCTATAATCCCAATAGGAACATTAATAATAGTTGCTTTGGCATCATTCTATTATAGTGGATATACGTCTATAATGGGTGGTGAAGATAAAGCTCTAATACAACTATTTACAAATTCACCATATTCTTTTGGAGCAATAAAAGAAGCATTTAGTGCATCTGATGCATCTAGAGCATTATTCCAATCTGCACTTGTTGCAAGTTTAGTTGCTATTATAATGGCTGTAGTTAAAAAGATTTTTACAGTGTCAGAAGCAATTGATGTTTGGATAGATGGGATGAAAAGTTTAGTAATAACTGGTGTAATATTAATACTTGCATGGTCATTAAGTTCAGTAATAAAAGAATTAGGTACAGCTAAATTTTTGATACACTTATTATCAGGTTCACTACCTCCATTCTTATTGCCAAGTTTAATATTTGGTTTAGGAGCAATAATATCTTTTGCTACTGGAACAGCTTATGGAACAATGGGTATACTTATGCCACTAGCAATACCACTAGCTTACTCATTAAATCCTGATATGTCTTATGTAATAGTGAGTACAAGTGCAGTCTTAACAGGTGCAATATTTGGAGACCACTGTTCTCCGATTTCAGATACAACAATACTTTCTTCAATGGGAGCTGGTTGTAATCATATAGACCATGTTAATACTCAAATGCCATATGCTATATTTACAGCAGTAATCACTATTGTATTTGGATATATACCAGCTGGATTAGGATTGCCAATATATATAGTATTACCAGTAGCTATAGCTGCTGTATTTGTTGGTATTCAAATAATTGGTAAGAGAGTTGATGAAGCAGAGATAGAACTTGCAGAATAAAGATATAAATAAATTTCACCTTTTATTATCATTCTTTTGTTAGTTTTTAGATAATTTTAAAAAGTTATTGAAAATAATAGCGAAATATAGTAAAATAAAAGAGTAATAAGCGGATGTGGCGGAATTGGCAGACGCACTAGACTTAGGATCTAGCGCCATTGGCGTGGGGGTTCGACTCCCTTCATCCGCACTCTACAGTACTTAGTTGTGCTGAAAAAAACTGGGATTGCTGGCTTTCGGAGTGGGCTATCCCGTTTTTATTTTTTGATAAATCGAATATAATATGAATATATTTCTAAGGATATTTTATTAATAAATATAAAAGCACATTGAGTGCTTTTTTTGTTGTTTAAAATTACAATTACATATAAATTCTTAGATATTTGTCAATAAGATAAAATCTTATTTTTCACAAAGATAAATTTGCAAACGATTCTATTGCATGTATAAATATATCTTTAACATAATATAGTAAATTACAATATAACTTTACTTTTAGTGTTTTATATGACATGCTAGTAATAAATTAAATAAATATATTATTTTACATTAATATATAACATATATGTATAAAAGTTAATATTATAAAAGTAGTATAATTGATAATAAAAACTTAACAAAAAAATTAATACATAAAAAAAAATAAATATAATGTGTTGACATTTAATTGAAATATTCATACAATAAAAATGAAAATAAATATTTCCAAATGAGATTAGCGAGAGAGATCTTTATATAAAAAGGCGCCGAAGAAGCAATTTAAGAAATGCCAATTCTTAGAGAAACTTTCAGGCAAATATATCGCTAATTGATGGGACTCTGGAGAGACTTAGGTTAATAGACTATAAGTCACCGAAGAAGCAAAATAATATTAAATTATTAAATCTTTCAGGTATACAAACAGGGATATATAGGCTAGGATTATTTTCTATGCTGATATATCTTTTTTTTATGAAAAAGTACAGGACATAATATCAAAATTACTTAAATATAGTGGGTCTAAATTTATAGGGAGGGTTATATATGAATGAATTGAAAAGAGTACCTTTGTATAATATACACAAAGAGCTTGGAGCAAAACTTGTTGAATTTGCTGGCTGGGAAATGCCTTTAGAATATGAAGGAATAAATAAAGAGCATGAAATGGTTAGAAAAAGTGCAGGTATATTTGATGTATCTCATATGGGAGAGGTACAAATAAAAGGTGCAGATTCAGAAAAATTTATACAAAATTTAGTTACAAATGATATAAGCACATTAAAGATAAATGACATTATATATACACCTATGTGTTATGAAAATGGAGGAGTAGTTGACGATTTATTAATATATAAATTTGGTGAAGAAGATTATTTATTAGTAATAAATGCAGGGAATATAGATAAAGATGTAGCATGGATAATAAAACAAAGTGAAGGATACCATGTAGATATAAAAAATGTTTCTAATGAAGTTAGTCAACTAGCAGTTCAAGGGCCTAAAGCAGAAGAAATTCTTCAAAAAATCATAGATATAGATTTAAAATCAATAAAATTTTATAAGTCAATTCCATCAACAAAAATATGTGGTTTAACTTGTTTAGTTTCAAGAACAGGATATACTGGAGAAGATGGATTTGAGATATATTGTAAAAGCGAACATACAGAAATAATTTGGAATGAAGTTTTAAAGGCTGGAGGAGAAGACATATGTCCTGCTGGTTTAGGCTGTAGAGATACTTTGAGATTTGAAGCAGCTCTACCTCTGTATGGCCATGAAATAAATGAACATATATCTCCAATTGAAGGAGGCTTATCAATTTTTGTAAAAACAAACAAGGAAGGCTTTGTTGGGAAAACAATCTTATCAGAAGAAAAAGAAAGTGGAGCTAAAAGAAAATTAATAGGCTTTGAGATGCAAGGTAAAGGGATGCCTAGAAATGGATACGATATAAAGATTGGCGACAAAACAGTAGGTTTTGTAACAACAGGATGTGCATCCCCAACAACAGGAAAAATTTTAGGTATGGGAATTATAGATTCTGAATATGCAAAATTAGGAAATGAAATAGGAATAGCAATAAGAAAAAAAGTTGTTCCTGCGATGATAGTTAAGAAACCTTTTTACAAAAAGCAATATAAAAAAGATAATACTATATCAAATGAAGAGAATAAATTTTCATATATACCTGCCACAAGTGAAGATAAATCAAAAATGCTAAAGGTAGTAGGATTAAATTCAGTTGATGAATTATTTTCAGATATACCAGATGAAATAAAGTTAAAAAGAGATTTGAATTTAGAAAGTGGGAAATCTGAATTAGAAGTAAGTAAAATAGTAAAAAGATTGTCAGAAGAAAATTTAAGTTTAGAAGATTTAACTTGTTTTCTTGGAGCTGGTGCATATGACCATTATATACCATCAATTATAAAACATATAACTTCAAGATCTGAGTTTTATACAGCATATACTCCATATCAAGCTGAAATAAGTCAAGGGACTTTACAAGTAGTGTTTGAGTTCCAATCTATGATTGCAGAAATTACTGGTATGGAAATTGCAAATGCATCAATGTATGATGGGGCAACTGCTGCAATAGAAGCATGTATAATGGCTATGAACCAGACGAGAAAAAGTAAAATAGTAGTATCAAAAACTACACATCCTGAAACTTTATCAGTACTAAAGACTTATCTGCAATATAAAGATTGTGAAATAGTAGAAATTGATTTTTGTAATGAATATGGAATTACAGATATAGAAAAATTAAGAGCTTCAGTAGATAAAGATACAGCATGTGTTCTTATACAGACTCCTAACTTCTTTGGAATTATTGAAGAAATGGAAGAAATAGAAAAAATAACTCATGAAAATAAGGCTATGTTAATTATGAGTGTTGACCCAATATCATTAGGTGTTTTAAAGACACCAGGTGAAATAGGAGCAGATATTGTTGTTGGAGAAGCTCAATCATTAGGAAATCCTATCAATTTTGGAGGTCCTTATGTAGGATTTTTGGCTAGCAAATCTAAGTATACAAGAAAAATGCCAGGAAGAATAGTTGGGCAAAGTTTAGATACAGAAGGTAAAACTGCATATGTACTAACTTTACAAACTAGAGAACAACATGTAAGGAGAGAAAAAGCAACTTCTAATATATGTTCAAATCAAGCCTTAAATGCTCTTGTAGCCTCAATATATATGGCTACTATGGGTAAAGAAGGTTTTAAAGAAGTTGGCATGCAATCTATGAAAAAAGCACATTATGCTTATAATAAACTTATACAAACTGGGAAATATAAGCCAATGTTCAAAGGTAAATTTTTCAAAGAATTTACTGTACAAGGAAATCTTAATGTAGAAACTATAAATAATAAACTTTTAGAAGAAAATATATTAGGTGGTTATAATTTAGAACACAATTATCCAGAATTAAAAAATTCAACTTTACTTTGTGTGACTGAGAAAAGAAGCAAAGAAGAAATAGATAAGTTAGTTGGAATAATGGAGGGATTATAATGAAAGAATATAATAGTTTGTTGATAGATATATCTAAAAAAGGTAGAAAAGCATATTCACTTCCAAAGTTAGATATAGATGATATAAAAGTAGAAGATATGATTGACCAAAGTATGGTTAGACAAAGTGAATTGAATTTGCCAGAAGTTGGTGAATTAGAATTGGTTAGACATTATACCCTATTATCGAATAAAAATTTTGGAGTTGATACAGGTTTTTATCCTTTAGGTTCTTGTACTATGAAATATAACCCTAAAATAAATGAAGATATGGCAGCACTTCCAAACTTTACAGGAATGCATCCATACCAATCTTCAGATACAGCACAAGGTTCTCTTTCTTTAATGTATGACTTGTCAAGTAGACTTGCAGAAATTACAGGTATGGATGAAGTCACACTACAACCTTCAGCAGGTTCACATGGAGAATTTACAGGGTTAATGATTATAAAAGCATACCATGAAAACAGAGGAGACCATAAGAGAACTAAAGTAATAATTCCTGATTCTGCACATGGAACAAATCCAGCAAGTGCAGCTATGGCAAACTTTGATGTGATTCAGATAGCATCTGATAAAAATGGAGCTGTAGACATAGATGCATTAAAAGAAGTCTTAAGTGATGAAGTAGCAGCTCTTATGCTTACTAACCCAAGTACTCTTGGATTGTTTGAAAAAAATATAAAAGAAATAGCAAGCCTTGTACATGAAGCAGGAGGGCTTTTGTACTATGATGGTGCAAATATGAATGCTATTATGGGAATAACAAGACCTGGAGATATGGGATTTGATGTAGTGCATCTTAATCTTCATAAGACTTTTTCTACTCCTCATGGTGGAGGAGGGCCAGGAGCTGGTCCTGTTGGAGTTAAAAAAGAATTGGTACCTTTTTTACCAATACCAGTGATTGAGAAACAAGAAGATAAGTATGTATTAAATTATGATAGAGAAAAATCTATTGGAAAAATTAAAAACTTCTATGGTAATTTTGGAGTGCTTGTAAGAGCTTACACATATATATTAACTATGGGAAGAGATGGCCTTAAAGAAGCAAGTGAGATGGCAGTTTTAAATGCTAATTATATCAAAGAGAGTATAAAAGATAATTATATCTTACCAATAGATACTTTATGTAAACATGAGTTTGTATTAGGTGGATTACCAAGAGGAGAGGCAAATATAAAAACTATCGATATAGCAAAGAGACTTTTAGATTATGGATACCATCCTCCAACAATGTATTTTCCTCTTATTATAAATGAAGCACTTATGATAGAGCCTACAGAAAGTGAAAGCATTGAAACATTAGATAGTTTTATAGAAGCTATGAAAAATGTTGCTAAAGAGGCAAAAGAAGAGCCAGAGCTATTGAAAACTGCTCCACATAATACTTTAGTTAAGAGAGTGGATGACGCAAGAGCGGTAAAGAAACCTATACTTACATGGTCACAAAGATAAAAAATTAAAAATAAAAATTGTAAATATAAATAAATTTGTATTTATAAGAAAAAGCTATCTGACTTAATATAGTCTAGATAGCTTTTTTATGTATTGATATGTATGGTATTTAGCACTGAAGTTTTAAATTAAGTTAGCATCCATATAGAATGTTAGGATAATGATTATAATACCAATATTTATAGGTTCTATAGAAATTTATTTTGGGACAATTTATCTACTTTTTAGATTAAGAGAAACTTAACTAAAATATATCGAAATTTATAAAAATTTAGGAAATCTTAAGAATTATAATATTTAAATCTTTAGATTTATATTTTATTATATAAACTATAGAATAATAAAATAAAAAAATTGATACTTTTATAATATATTTGTAGCTTTAAGTATAAAAAAATCGTTAAGTTGAAAGGAGTAGAATATGGATAATATTAATTTAAAAAGGTATAATTGTGATATAAATATGGGGTTAAGCAGTAGACAACTTCAAAGTAGAATAGATGATAATTTAATTAATGTATTTGATAATGGAAAAACTAAAACATATAAACAAATTCTTAAAGATAATGTGTTTACACTTTTTAACTTGATAAATATTGTTTTAGTATGTCTATTAGTATCAGTTGGTTCTTTTAAGAATACTCTATTTATATTTATTGCTGTAATTAATACTATTATAGGGGTAATTCAAGAAATAAGAGCTAAAAGGTTGCTGGACAATCTATCTGTCATAGTCTCAAATAAGGTATCCGTTATAAGAGAAAGAGAGAAAAAAGAAATTGATGTACAAGAATTGGTACTAGATGATATTATGATTTTAAAAACAGGTAATCAAATTTGTGCAGATTCAAAAGTTTTAGATGGAAAATTAGAGGTAAATGAGTCTTTAATTACAGGAGAATCTGATATTATTGTAAAAAACAAAGGTGATTTCTTATATTCTGGTAGTTTTATAGTTTCTGGAGAAGCTTTTGTGAGAGTTGAAAATATAGGTAAAGACAACTATGCAAATAAGATAGCTAATGATGCTAAGGTTTCTAGAAAACATAACTCTCAACTTAGAAATTCATTAAATACAATATTAAAAGTTGTAGGTATAATAATTATTCCTCTAGGAATTATATTATTTGCAAAGCAACATTTTGGAAATGGAGATTCTATAACAACATCTGTAGTAGGAACTGTGGCAGCTGTAAATGGAATGATACCAGAGGGATTGACACTACTTACAAGTATTGCATTAGCTGTAGGAACTTATAAAGCTTGCAAGTCATAAAACTTTAGTGCAGGAGTTATACTGTGTAGAAACTCTTGCCAGAGTCGATACATTATGCCTTGATAAAACAGGTACAATTACAGAGGGTAAAATGCAAGTTGATGATGTAGTAATGCTAGAGAAAGTAGATATTGATGATATAATGGGCAATATATGTAATGCCCTTAAAGATGATAATGCAACATTAAATGCAATAAGAGATAAATACAATATTTTAGATACATATAAAGTTAAAAATTTAATTCCATTTTCATCAGAAAGAAAATACAGTGGAGTATCCTTTGAAAATAAAGGGACATATTTATTAGGAGCATTTGAGTTTATTTTTAAGGAGAAATATAAAGAGTTTAAAGCAGAGGTTGAAAGATATTCTAAAAAAGGTAATAGAGTAATAGTTTTAGCTCATAGTAATTCTTGTATGGAAGGAAACAATATACCTAAAGATATAAAACCACTAGCTTTTATATTGATACTGGACAAAATTAGAGATGAAGCTAAAGAGACATTAGAATTTTTTTATAATGAGGGTGTAGATATAAAAATTATATCTGGAGACAATCCAATAACAGTAAGTGAAGTGGCTAGAAAAGCAGGTCTTAAAACGGCTAGTAATTTTATTGATGCTACAACACTTAAAAATGATGAAGATATATATGAAGCTGTTGATAAATATAGTGTTTTTGGAAGGGTAAGTCCACAACAGAAAAAACAAATGATTTTAGCACTAAAAAAACAAAATCATACAGTAGCTATGACTGGAGATGGTGTAAATGACGTGTTAGCACTTAAAGAAGCTGATTGTAGTATAGCAATGGCTTCTGGAAGTGATATTACTAAAAATGTTTCTAATTTAGTATTACTGGACTCAAATTTTGCATCAATGCCAAAAGTTGTTATGGAAGGAAGAAAGATAATTAATAATATTCAAAGAGCATCTTCTTTATTTTTAGTAAAGACAATTTTCTCATTCTTCTTGTCTATATTAACATTATTCTTCTTTAGTAGACAGTATCCATTTGTGCCTATACAATTATCACTAATTGGAGCTGTGACAGTGGGGATACCATCATTCTTCTTAGCTCTTGAAGCAAATAAAAGTAGAATTTCAGGAAATTTTTTACTCAATATATTAAAAAATGCCTTACCAGGAGCATTGTGTGTAACAGTAAATGTAATTATTGTGTACAACATAGTTGAATACTTAGGTTATAGTTCAAGCGTATTTTCTACAATGTGTGCGATATTAACTGGTGTATGTGGTCTTTTAATATTAAGACAACAATGTTTACCATTTAATAAAGAAAGACTATTTTTAATTGTAAGTATGACTATTGCATTTGTTATTGGAATTTTGTTTTTAGGTGGATTATTCTCATTTGTAGCATTGAGTAAAGACTTAATTCTTATAACTATAACATTAGCAGTATTAATGCCAATTATGATAAAAGTAATGCTATTCGTATTAGATGAGATATTAGATACAATAGTTCCAGATTTAAATTAAATTTAAGAATATATAAAAAAGAGCAGTTTTTAATTGAACTGCTCTTTTTAGATGTGTTTTATTTTATGTAAGAATATGTATGTTTATTAATCAGCTATATATGAGCAACAGTAGTCAACAACTTCATTAACTTTTAAATCGAAACTTGAATCACTAGGAACATTAAACTTCTGCCCTTCTTTATAAGTTATAAACTCATTACTTCCAGGTAATTTTACATCCATACTTCCAGCAAGCATTTCCATTATTTCTTCTTCTCTAGTAGAAAAAGTATATTCTCCAGGTAACATTAATCCTAAAGTTTTTCTTTCTCCATTAGGAAATATTATTACTCTACTACTTACTTTACCATCAAAATAAACGTTTGCCTTTTTTACTGCAGTAACATTTTTAAATTCACTCATTAGATAAAACCTCCAAAATTATTTATACATATATATTATATAAAAATAACACAAAAATTACTAGATATTTACAAATAAAATTTAGTATTTATTAAAAATTTTAATATAAATAAAAAATAAAGAAAAATAATATATAATATTAGGACTTTTTAAAAGCTTATAATCTTACAAGAGAGTAATTAAATCTTTAATAATTTGAAAATAATAAGATATGAAATGAACAGATTATTCAATAGAGGTTGTGTATCTTCTAACAGCTACAGTTATAATTGTAATAAGTTTTATTTTTTACAATAGATTATTTCAATTTAATAATTTTGATATTCTTATAAAACCAATACTACTTATTTTAATATCATCAGTATTATTTATGAAAATAAAGTTGCAGATAGGATGGGTAATCTTAAGATTTAGTGTATGTAAAGCGTACAACAAAAGTAAAAGTAAAGTTTAAGGTTACCTACCAAAATGAGTTATTAATTTTATAAAACTATAGGTATTCTGCTTAATATCTGGATACATGTAGATAATCTTAAATGCTAAGAGGGGATTATATTAAGGAAAATAGTATTAGTAAAAATATGTTACATTCACTAATACTATAAATAAGCTAAAAAGAGTGTATTTTAACCTATAGTTTTGAGTTTTAAAATACACTCTTTTATTAATTGTAGTCATATAAATGAAACGGATTATATGGACAAATTTTATATAATTAAAATTTTTATTATAATTCTATACTAGGTTCTTCAATTAATTTTCCACATACATATCTATGAATGATATTTCTATCATCACCAACATAGATAAACCTTTCAAGTCTTTCAAGTATAGAATAATTGGCATGATTCAAATCTGAATCATCAATAATTAATGCATCAAAATCATAATCTTCCTCAAAACTACCAACTTTTCCAAAGAAACTTCCTCCACTTTTTGTTGCAATATAAAAAGCTTCAGATAAAGATAAGAAATTACACTTCTTACCAGAATTTACCCAATATAATTTAGATAATTGTATTGCAGATACTATGGCTTTAAATATTGACAAAGTATGCCCACCACTTATATCTGAACCAAGAGCTAATTTAATATTATTATCAATTAATTTTCTAATAGGCATAGCTCCACTACCAACATTAAAGTTAGAAGCTGGGCAGTGAACTGCCATAACATTATTTTCTCTCATTAAATCTATTTCTTCCTGAGAACAATGAATACAGTGAGCCATTAGTGTAGGAGTCTGACCAAATAAATTATATCTATTATAAGCATCTCCATAAAATTTAGATTCAGGTTCTAAACTTTTAACCCATTCGATTTCATCATGATTTTCAGATAAGTGTGATTGCATAGGAATATTATACTTTAAACATAAATCACCCAAACCTTTTAAAAGTTCACTTGTACAGCTTGGTATAAATCTAGGGGTTATTATTGGTTTTACAATAGAATCTGTATCATTGTATTTGTTTATAATTTCTTCTGTGTCAGTAATAGAATCATGAGTATTTTCTAGTAAAGTGTCAGGGCAATTCATATTCATATTTACTTTACCAACGTATGCTCCAAGTCCAACCTCTTTGAATATATCCATAAGTTTCATAGACGCTTCTTTATGTACTGTAGCAAATACAGTTATTCTTGTAGTTCCAAATTTCCAAACCTCTTTCACAAATTTTCTATACATTTTTGTTGCATATTCTATATCTGCATAATTTGATTCTTCTGGAAATGTATAAGTTTCAAGCCATGGTAGAAGTTCTTTATCCATAGCCATTCCTAGATTTTTAAATTGAGATGCATGACAGTGAAGGTCATTCATGCCAGGTATTATAAGTTTGTCAGTGTAATCTATTATTTCTGTGTTTTTATATTCTTTAGGTATTTCTTTAAAGATTCCTTTTACTTTACCTTTATCTAGTATTATGTAACTATTTTCAAATACTGTGAAAGCATCTGAAGTTTTTGTGAAAATTATATTTCCTTTTATTGCTTTTAACATATAAGTCTCCTTAGTTTTAAATTTGTTAATTTTAATATATGTAGGTCATATTTTGGTTTTATAAATTAAAATTTTACCATATGTATTATATCAAATCTAAGATATAAATTCTATTGTATAATATTAAATAGTAGTTAAATACAGTTGTTTGCTAGAACATCCTAATATACATGTTACTGACATTTAGCCGATATTTAGGAAAAATATGATATTAACTGATACAAAACTGAACATTATTTAAAGATAACCTTGTTTATATTATCAGATGCTTCTTTATCCATTTCATTTAAAATGTGAGAATATCTATTCATAGTTAGATAACAAGTATATTACAGTAATAGCATTATTAGTACTTAGGATAGGTTTTTAGTGTGGATGTTAGTATTAAATTCTAGTAGAGTCTTACAAGGTGTAATTTATGGAATATATCTGTAGCTGAGAGAATTAATTCAAAATTTTCAAAGTTAATAATCTTAACAAGTTGTATATTTTGTCAGCCAAGGTTTATTTTAAAAGCTTAAAAAGGGTAATGAAATATTTAATAAGTAATAATAGAAGATATTAAAAAAGAGTGCAAAAGCACTCCAATTGTGAGAAATATATACATGAAATCATTATTACAACAATGAAAAATGTACATATAAGAGACGTTTTGTATTTATCTTACATGATAACCTATTAATGTTAAATAAATGTTCATCATAGTAACATAAAAGAAAAAAGGAGTAATTCATACTCCATTTGTCAAAAATATAAAACTTTCATATAAGGTTATTATAACATAATTAATAAAAGTGTAAAGATATATAATAAATTTGTAAAGCTAAAGATAAAAACATAAATCCTAGTTTAAAGGATTTATCTCAGATTGTTGACTAATAGCTTCTTGGTTTGATAAAACTTAAGAAGCTATCTCGATTTTACCATAAGCTTTTTTAAGACTTAAAAGATTGGTATTAACAAGCTAAATTTACAATAGGGTTACTTACTAATATACAATCAGCTATACCCAAAATGCCCACCTTACACCAAATCTATCTTCAAATCTTACAGTGCATGGACTGTAATCTGTGGATTGTATTGGGTTAATTGTAATACTTTCAAACTCCATATTTGAATAAGCTCTTTTTAACTCATCTTCATTATCAAACTGGAGACATAACTGATATCCTCCAGACTTTGAAACTCCATCACTATTACCAAAATCATTTAGTATGAGCAATCTATCATGAATTGTTAGTTCTGCATGAACGACAAGACTTGAATTGGAATCCTCAATGAGCGTTTTAACATCAGCATATAGTGCATTCTTATATAGCTCTATCGCCTCATTACAATTTCCGTTAAAATATATATGAGTTATGAGCATTAAAATCCCTCCTGTGTTTTATATTATAATATCATTTACATTATACGACTAAATGTTGTCTGCATTATATCATAATCAATTTAAAAAGGCTATCGACAGTTTTATGTTGATAGCCTGATGCAAAATCTTAGTTTAAAGAATTTATATTTTTGTATAAGAAATAATTATTCTATTTTTAAACAATATTTTTAAACTGGATAGTAATTTATTATTACTGTTTTTAATGTTTTTTCCCCTTGATTATGGTATGTATGTACTGATTCAGCTGAAAAACAAATAGAGTCATTCTCTTTAAGTTGATAAACGCAATCATTTGCTTCTAATTTTAATTGTCCTTCTAGAATCATAATGTATTCTTGTGATTTTTCAGAATGACCAACAGATGTATAACTATGACCCTCTTCTAATTCCATTTGAAATAACTCAAAGTTTCTAGTTGGTGTATTAGGATAATAACAATAAAGACGATAATCTTCATTTTCTGAAACTTGTACATCTATATCAGCTTTTGACACAATAAAAGTTTCGTTTTGAGGTTGATCAAGTATCGCAGTATATGGAACATTTAATCCACTTGCAATTTTCCAAATTGTATTTACTGTTGGATTAGAGTCGCCTTTTTCAATTTGTGATAACATGACCTTACTTACACCAGATAATTCTGCAAGTTGACCTAGACTTAGGTTACGTTCATTACGTAATCTATTTAAATTTTTAGCAATAATAGTATTAATACTCATATTAACTCCTTAAAATGTAAATTATTGACAAATATAATTTACGAATGTATAATTTATTTAACGTTATTTATAATTTACAAAGGTATAATATAATGAACGTTAAGTATACTGTACATCCGTAATATAAATTATAATGCATAAAGGATTGTTTTTCAATGGATGTTAGTTGAGAGATTAAGGGGGAATTGTAATGCATGTACTTAATAATGTTACAGAAGCTATAGGCAATACTCATATGTTATGTTTATCTAAAATAGCAAAGGAATTTGGAGTTGAAGGTAATATCTATGCAAAGATGGAATATTTAAATCCAGGATTCAGTAAAAAGGATCGTGTAGCATTACAAATGATTACAGAAGCAGAAAATGCAGGGTTATTAGTTCCAGGTCAAGCAGTTGTGGAATTAACAAGTGGCAATACAGGAACAGGATTAGCAATAGCTTGTGCATGTAAAGGTTATAAATTTATTGCATGTATGTCAAAAGGAAATTCTATGGAAAGAGCAAAAATGATGAAAGCTTTAGGAGCAGAAGTAGTTCTTGTAGACCAAATGCCAAATTCAGTTCATGGACAAGTATCAGGTGAAGATTTAGCACTTGTAGAAGTCGAGGCTCAAAAAATAGCAAAAGAAAGAAATGCATTTAGAGCAGACCAATTCAATCTAGAAGCTTGTAACCACGCACATGAAAGTTATACAGCAGAAGAAATGTGGGAGCAATTAGATGGAAATATTGATGTATTTGTAGATTTTCTTGGAAGTGGTAGTACTTTTGCTGGTTGTTCAAAAACACTTAAAAAACATAATCCTTCTATTAAATGCTATGTGGTTGAACCTGCAACAGCAGCAATTTATTCAGGTAAAGAAATAACTGACCAAGGGCATAAAATACAAGGTGGAGGCTACTCTATGGATTTGCCACTAGTAGACAAAAAACTTATTGATGGATACATTCAAGTAACAGATGATGAAGCAACTGATGTAGCAAGAAAATTAGCTAAATTAGAGGGTGTCTTTGCAGGTTTTTCTTCTGGCGCAAATGTATGTGCAGCAATTAAGTTATTACAAAGTACAGAAAAAGGGAAAAATATAGTCTTGACTCTTAATGATAGTGGTCTAAAATATTTAAGTACTGATTTATACGAAGAATTATAATAATGTTAGAACAGTGATATATTATTCCTTAAATTAAATATATAGATTTAAATTATAAAAAGCATCTCAATATAGTTTTTGAAAATTATAAAGGAGATGCTTTTTATTTTACAAATATAGAGTGCTATAGGAGTAATAATAAAAATAGTGGGAAATGAATCAATATGTAAGAGGGCATATACTGTAACTATTTTCTTAGATTGTATAAAATTAGACATAAGTATAAATAGATAAAGCTATTCTTATTTAGTAAGCTTTACCTATTATAACTAATTAAAAAAAGTAATCTTGTAGATGCAAATTAGTTTTTGAAAGAAATTAAATTCTGAAATTAGATTTATACTTTAGAAATATGAAGGTATATAAATTTGACTAGATAATAGAATCAATTATTAGTATAAGTGTATTTTATACTACATTTTAGATTCTTCATCTGTTCTCTCAATTTTAAAAATAACAGGACGAATACCATCATTGCAAGAACATATAGCAATTCCTTCTTTATCTATCCAATCTCCATAGTAAAACAATTCACTACCATGAGATAAAGCAAATACATACTGATACATTGCCTTCCATGCTTCATCACATAATTTCTCAGGTTTAGCAAAATCTCCAAAAAATACTTCTCCTACTTTATGCATAGGGCATTTTACAATACCTTCACATCCATATTTATCTGCTAAATCTTGATGGAATGTAGTTTTTATAACTTCTATTTTACATTTTTTCATAAAAATCATCTCCTTATATATTTGTTTATATAAGTATATGTTCTATTTTATGTTTAAACAAGTACTTACTTTTAAGTAAAGTACTAACGTTTGGGAGAGTACTCTTAATATAGAACTTAGTTATACACAAATCTACAATCGTGTAGATAACATGAAAATTAGTAAATTATTGACATTAAGATAACTTGTATTAAATGAACTTTAAATAAACTAATTCATAAAAATAATAAATAAAAATATAAATAAACATAAAGAAAAGATAAGAATTTTGTCTAGTTATACATTTTTATTGACCAGTTATGCAGTTGATATTGAATATTCTAAATATTGGTGTTATTTTATAGGTGGTTTAAACATACTAGGGGGATTTTATAGATGTTATTTGTATGATTTATAGAGAATGTACAAAATAGTAAAAATTTAGGCTATATTTGATGAGATTACAGAATATATGTATAGAAAAATGCTCATACATTAAGTTAGGTATAAGGAATGTATAATTTGTATTGGATGATTTATTTTTATATGTATGCTTTTAACTGTTTTAATGAAAAAGTAAAGATGTACTCCCAATACATCTTTACTTTAGCAGAAGTTATAGTTACTTATAAAGTACAAAAAAATTATATATTTATTAAGGTAGGTAAATCCAAAAAGGCTTTCCTAGGAAAAACTTAATTTTAATTATATCGACTCACTAATAATAAAACTTGATGTAAGCATGTTTCAACTACAGTTTCTCCATATTCTGATATAAAATCATCTAATTGTGTATCTAAAAAATTACAATAATCGTATGAACTACTTATATAAGCAGTTAATATATGTGTACATTTGTCTATTTCTCCAATAAACATATTATTCATCCCCCTAAAAAATTTAGTAAAATCAAAAATTGTATTTTAGTAACAAAATAACAAAACTTATAAAATTTTTTAGTACTAGTTCCTATAACTCTATAAAACCAAATCTTCCTAGTTTTACCAATTTAGTTTTATTCTACAAATATATAATACTAGAAGATGCTTTATTATTCAACATGCTTGTTTGAAAATGAAAAATATTATGAAATTATACTTATTGCTTTTAAAAGAAAAACTAATGATAAATAAGTCTATATTCAATTATTTATATTAAAAATTGTGATTTGAAATTAACTAGTTTAATTTCAAATGGGTAAATATAAAAAGTAGCTGGATAAAATTTTTAAAACAAAAGAGCAAAATAGAAAATTTATTTTACTATTGGTAAAAATTTTTAAGGCATATATAATAAAAAAATATATAAAGTCTTTATAAACAACAAAAGATATAGAGAATTGTGCATAACAATTCTTTATATCTTTTTAATATATTTAAAAATTTTATAACTTAATAAGAAATTTAGAAATACACATAGAGTAAATTTTATTAATTAATATTAAATAAACTAGATAAAAGAATAACTATTTAATAATCTTTCCACAATAAGGACAGTAAGAGCCACTCTTTAAAAGTTCCATCCTTGAATCTAGACAATGATTACAGTTTGGACAACGGTAAAATTGCCACTCAATAAAAATACCAAAAAGAATAAAAATAATTGAAAACATATAATTTCCAATAAAAATAATAAAGGCAGCTGCAATGATAAACATGCTGATGGATGCTAAAAAGCTTATTTTCAACTTTGTATAAATATCTATATTTCTCATATAATCACCAACTTATTTTAAATTTAATCTTACTAATAAAAGTATAGCAAGTCTCTTACAAAAAAGAGAATCTAAAAGATTACAATAAAAAATAAACATATTACAAGCTATTTTATAAAATAGTAAATTTAAAAGCCTACTTTTGATGAGTTTCAATAAATCAAATAATTTAAGCTTTATTTAAGGTTAAGACTATATTGATATAAGATTCAAGTTTTAATATATATGTGTAATCAAAATAATTTAGGAGGATTAGTACATTGGTAAATTGGGAAATGAAAAAACTGATTAAATCTAAAAATATGTTTATATCTTTAGGGATATTAATGTTAATACTATCAATCAATATCTTTGTTAAACCTGTTTTAGAGACGGAAAATTATTATATAGATAAAGAAAGAGGGCGTATAGAAGATACAAGAAGTAGTGATGATATAGGTAATTATAAATTTCAAAATAAGATTAATATTTTAAATCAACTTTCAAATCAAAAAGATACAGATGTATTTTCTAAAAAAATTAAGTCAATGTCAAATATCAAACTTTATAATTTAAGTGTGAATCAGTATAAAGATGTTAGTTTTTGGAAGGTGTTTAATTATAGAGCTACAAATACACTTATAAATGTAGGGATGTTAATTACTATCGCTATAATTATCTCAAATATTTATATAGACGAAGTGGTTTCTTCAGTAAGAGATATCATACTATCATCAAAAGAGAAGAAAAAAGCATTAAAGTCAAAAATAGTTGTTGCTTTATTAGTTCCACTAATAATTTATTCTGTTTATTTGATTGGAATATTCATCATAACTTGTATGCGACAAGGTATGCCAACTAATGGAGATTTAGAAGCTTTCAGAATAGTAGATAACATAGCTACTTTGAAATCAAATTTAAGCATAATAAATTATGTGATATCAAATATAGGTATTGAGCTTTTAATGTTTGAAGGATGGGCTATGATAGCCATATTAGGTTCATTTATAAGTAAATCTTCAATAACATCAATAAGTTTTTTTATATTTATTATAGCTATAACTAAGATAATGTCAGTAATTCATGTATTACCTAAAAAATTACTTTTAGTTATTTCTACTGTAAATTATTATGATTTGATATTTGGATTTAATAAAATAATAGGAAATTATCTAGGAGAGATTATGATATTTAAAATGCATATAGATATTGTTAATCTATTAATAGGGTTTTTGATAGCAATATTCGTAGGTGCTATGTCATTATGTTTCTTAGTAATAAAATCAGATTATATAAGTAAATAAAGGAGAGTTAAGATGAATAAGTTAGAAATAAAAAATCTTTCAAAGATATATGGTAAAAAAGTAGTAAATGATAATATTACAATAACGCTAGAAAATGGAGTTTATGGTCTTTTAGGACCCAATGGAGCAGGAAAATCTACTTTAATGAAACAAATAACAACATTGATAAAACCTAACAATGGTCAAATTTTCTATAATGGTAAGGATATATTTAAGATGGATGATGATTATAGAAACATTTTAGGATACTTGCCACAAGAATTTGGAATTTATAAAAATTTTACAGCAAAACAATTTTTACAGTATATAGGGGCATTAAAAGGTTTAAAGGGAAAAGATTTAGATAGTAATATAGATGAATTATTGGAATTAGTAGGACTTTATGATGTAAGAAATAAGGCTATAGGAAAATTTTCTGGTGGTATGAAGAGAAGAGTTGGTATAGCACAAGTTTTATTAAATAATCCGAAAATAATAGTCCTTGATGAGCCAACAGCTGGTCTTGACCCACAAGAAAGAGCTAGATTTAGAAACTTAATAGCTAAAATATCTAGAGATAAGATAATAATTCTTTCTACTCATATAATTTCAGATATAGAATCAGTTGCAAAAGAAACAATAATGATTAAAAATGGTAAACTTCTAGTGAAAGGAACACACAAAGAAATATTAAGTCACATGGAAAATAAAGTATATCATATTCAAGTTGAAAATGAGTGTGAAATTGATAAAATTCAATCTAAGTATAAGGTTATAAGTATTCAAAGTGATGTTAATTCAATAGTACTTAGAATAGTTTCAGATGATATTCCAACTGAAACTAATACACAAGCAGTTCAAGCAAAATTTGAAGATGTATATATGTTTTACTTTGATTTAGAAGATGCAAAGGAGGTATAGTATAAATGATGTATTTAGTTAAATCTGAAATGATAAAAATATTAAAATCAAAAAGTATTTGGATGGTTTGGTTGTTTCTGCTATTTTTTGGTTTTGTTCTGATTAGAAAATTTGATGTTTTAGATACGTACTCAGATATATTTTACAAGATAGAAGGTTCTATACCTTTAATAGGTTTAGTAATGTTTATAATAACTTCTGGAAATTATACAAAAGAATATGATTCTAATATGACTGGTTTAATAAATACAACTAAAAATGGGAAAAAATCAGTAGTATTATCAAAACTAGTAGCTAATGGTTTAATTTTGTCTATGATTAATATTTCTTTTATACTATTAGTAGGAATTAGAGGGTTTAGTTTTTTTGACTTTAAATATTTGGATGAACCAATTAAAAACTTATGGTATTTTGGAAATAGTAATTTAAATCTTACAGTAATCCAAATGTATCTTATTGTTATAGTAACAACTATTTTGGCTTCTTTTATATTTGCACAAATAGGTTTAACACTTTCATCTATATTTAAATCCTCTATAATACCATTTATACTAGGTGGATTGATAATGGCAATACCATATTTTAGCGTAGGTTTTATTCCAGATAAAGCCATAAAATTTATGTCAATAACTCCAAACTGGATTATGATGAGTCAACAAATTGTTAGATACAATGTACCAAATACATTGATAGGTTTATCAATAGTAATCTCAATTACATTAATGATAATATTAACCCAAATAACATATAAAAATTTTACATCAAGTGAAAGATTTTAACCAAAAATAATAGTAACTTTATTTATGTATTAACCTATTTTAAAACAATATAAATAAATTTTTAAGAAAATGTATGCTAATATATAGGTAAATTATAATAGGAGGTTATTTATGGAAAATAGTATTTTAATAATAGATGACGAGGTAGAAATATTAAAACTTTTAGAAACTGTATTAAAGAAAGAAGGTTTTAATAACGTATATGCTGCAAAAACTAGAATAGAAGGATTAGAAATATTTAAAAATATTAACCCTGATTTAATTATACTAGATATTATGTTACCTGATGGAGAAGGTTATGATATTTGTAAAGAAATAAGAAAAAACTCTAATTCTCCAATAATATTTTTGTCAGCTAAAACAGAAGAATTAGACAAATTACTTGGACTTGCAATTGGAGGAGATGATTATGTTACAAAACCATTTAGTCCTAAGGAAGTAGCTTTTAGGGTCAAAGCTCACTTAAGAAGATTAAGTTATTTTAATGAGAGCCAAAATGGAAGTGTGGATTTAGACAATGATAAAGAAAAAATTATATCATTTGGACCATATAAATTAAATGAAAGTAGAGCAGAACTTATAAAAGATGGGCAGTCCATAGGATTATCCGCAAAAGAATTAAAAATATTATCTTTATTTGCACACAATCAAAATCAGATTATAAGTAAAGAGAGATTATGGGATAAGGTGTGGGGAGAAGATTATGTGGGTTTTGATAATACTATAATGGTTCATATAAGAAAGATTAGAGAAAAATTGGAGGATAATCCCTCAAAACCAGAATATATTTTGACAATAAAAGGTCTTGGATATAAATTAGCAGTAAAGGAAGATTAGAGTATGAGATGGAAGATTACTAGAAACTTTATGCTCACAATCGTATTTGTAGTTATATCAGTAGTTATTATAAATATAATTTCTATACTGTATGTTGTTTCAACTAATAGTTTTTTTAAAGCTGTGGACTCTAAAAATAATCCTGAAGAATTTGTACGTTCTTTTGAAAAAGATTTATATGAAAAAAATGGAGTGCTTAGGTTATCAAAGATTGGAATTGATAAACTAGAAAAATCAAATTCTTGGTTACAAGTTTTAAATGATTCAGGTGAAGAAGTTTATGGAATGAATGTACCAAAGGATACTCCTAAAAAATATACGCCATTTCAGATGGTTAATAATTACAAGTATAGAGAAACAAATTACATTAATTTTATTTTAGAAAAAACTCTAAACAAAAAACATTTAAATGTAATAGTTGGTATGCCTAGTAGAGATACATCAAGAATAATTTTAACTTATTCTAACGATAGTATTAAAGAAACTTTAAATAAAATCATTATTATAACACTTGTGATTGATGGAATGGTAGCATTGGGTGTTGGCTACTTATTTAGTAGAAAGCTTACAAAACCAATATCAAGTGTGTTATGGAGTGTTGAGACTATGGCCAATGGAAATTATAGTTTATACCTTAAAGATAGAGGTATATATGAAGAAGTGTTTGCAAATATCAATATGTTGGCTTATACTTTAAGAATAAATGAAGCAGAGAGAAAAGAAAATGAAAAATTGAGAGAAGAATGGCTAGCAAATATAACACATGATATAAAAACTCCTTTATCATCTATACAAGGATATGCAGAAATAATCAATGACAAAGATTATGAGTTTGTAGAAGATGAATTACGAGAGTATACGGAAATTATATACAATAAATCTAAGTATATAAAAGATTTGGTTGATGACCTAAATTTATCTACTCGACTAAAAAATAATAATATAGTTTTGAATAAGAAAAAAATAAATTTAGTTGGTTTGGTTAGAAATATAATAGTGGATATTTTAAATGATAATAGATATAAAAATAGGTATATTGAGTTTGAATGTTATGAAGAGTCAATAGAAGTACACGCAGACCCAATATTGTTAAGAAGAGCCATAACTAATCTTATATTTAATTCAATAGTTCATAATAGTGAGGATACTTTGATAGAGATAAAAATTATAAAAAAAGATAATATAGAAATTATAATAAAAGATAGTGGAGTTGGGATAAGTGAAAATGATTTAAAACATATTTTTGAGAAATATTACAGAGGTACCAATACAGGCGAATTGCATAAAGGTTCAGGGCTTGGGATGGCTATTTCTAAAGAGATAATAGAGATTCATAAAGGAAATATTTATGTAAATAGTAAAATTGGAGTAGGGACAGAAATTATTATAGAAATAAATCAAAATTAGGGGAGAATAATATGAATTTTTTTAAAAAAGGAATAAATGGGTTTACTATTAAGATTTTGGCATTAATATTTATGACATTTGACCATATAGCAGCATTTATGCCAGAAACAATGCAAATACCTATTTGGTTTCATTGGATAGGTAGAATATCAGCACCTTTATTTACGTTTATGGCAGTGGAAGGATTTTATCACACTAGTAACAGGAAAAAGTACATAACTAGGTTGTATATTTGGTCTGTTATTATGGCAATAGGAAATCAAATAATTAATAGTGTATTTCCACATCCAGAAGGGGTAATAATTATAAACAATATTTTTTCAACAATATTTTTGATAGCAATTTATTTACAAGCAATAGAATTTATAAAGAAATTTAGAAAAGAAAGAGAAGTAAAATATCTTATTATAGGGTTAACAATGATAATAGCCCCTATAATATTAGGAATATTTATAATAACTATACTTTTCAAATCATTTAATGAGCTTCTAGCTTTATTTATGACTTTAGTACCAGTACCATTTTTAGTAGAAGGTGGACCAATTCTTATTACACTTGGAATTATTTTTTATTTGTGTAGAGAGAAGAAACTTAATTTAAGTATTTGCTATATTTTAATGTGTATCTTTGTATTTATAACAATGGCAAATGGAGATTTTAGTTTAAAAAATTCTACTTTACAAAATTACCAATGGATGATGGTTGCTTCTCTACCTTTCATGTTGCTTTACAATAGAGAAAAAGGTAAGAGTATGAAATATTTATTTTATTTATATTATCCAGCCCATATATATGTGTTGTATATTTTAGGGATATACTTAATATAATTTTAAAATATAAAATGTGTGTATTAAAACACTTCTGCTTAAAAATAACATTGGATATAAGTATAATATTACTGAAACTTGAAACTTTTTAATAAAAAATAATAAAACAGAGATTTGATGTATACACTTAATAACTCTGTTTTATTATTTTTTGTAATATATATTTTTATTTATAGATTAGTACTTTCATTTTAACAAATTCCATTATATTTTCATTATCTATTTTATAAAATTAGTCATAACTTTCTCTTCATATTGTGGTTCTTTAATTCCAGATTTCTTACCAGCTGAAATACATTTAAGAAGCCATGCCATATTTTCGCCTAAAGTTCGCATAGTTTGTAAGCCTTCTTCATCCTTCATAACATCTTCTGGTGTAAAACCATGTACCTGATTCCAATACTGTGATGATACAATAGGCATATTGCTAATTGAAAAATATTTGTTGAGTTGGTCAAATGTTGCGGTTGCACCACCACGTCTACAGGATACAATTGAAGCACCTAATTTTGTAGCCATGCGACTCCCAGCTATGAAAAATAAACGGTCAAGAAATGAAGTTAATTGACCACTTGCACTAGAAAAATAAACAGGAGAACCAATAATGATACCATCAATATTATCAAGTTCCTCAACTAATTCATTAACCTTATCATCACAAATACATTTTCCAGTTTCGAAACAAGATGAGCAAGCAATACATCCTGGGATTGCTTTTTTACCTAAATACAGTATTTCTGTTTCAATATCATGTTTATTTAATACTTTAGTAATCTCAGTTAATGCTGTATAAGTACATCCATATTGGTTTGGGCTACCATTAATCAATAAAACTTTCATTATAAATTTCCTCCAATAAACTTTATTTAATAGATTTTCACCTATATATTATACTTCCTATTATCAAATTGACTTTCAATTATTCTTACACTATAATTTTATTATAAATTATCTTAAAAACAAGTACGCACATTTTTGTTCAATACTAACCAAAAGGAGAGTGTAACATATGGGTATAGATTATATCTCAAATACAGATTTAAGTGAAACAGGATTTAGCTATACACTTTCATTGATTAATGGCAAATATAAAATGATAATTCTTTATTGTCTTGTAGAATTTAAGGTTGTCAGATATAACGCATTAAAGCGTTATATAAATACAATTTCCTATAAAACCTTGAGTTTATCATTGAAGGAATTGGAGGCAGATAACTTGATTATTCGTACTGAATATCCTCAAATACCTCCTAAGGTAGAATATAGTCTATCTGAAAGAGGAAAATCTTTGATTCCAATTCTAGATGCAATGTGTGAGTGGGGAGAGAAGAATAAACTTTAATTTTATATTGGTATGTATTATAAAAAGACTGTAAGTAAATATCTAAACAAATTTACTTACAGTCTTTACTTGAATAACTCTTATTTGAAATTTATAAAAATATTCAAAGAGTCATTATGAAATTTCACCACCAATTTCCTCTATATCATTTTTATAGATAGTACAAGCTTCCACAGCTAATTCTAAGCCTTTCACTATTTCTTCTAGAGACATAAAAGGTGTATTCTTTTTATCTATTATCTGTGAAGTCATATATGGTATGTGTATAAAGCCACCTCTTATATTAGGATATTTTTTATCTATCATGTAAAGAATTCCATACATTACATGATTACAAACAAATGTACCTGCAGTGTTTGAAACACTTGCTGGAATTTTATTTTCATTCATATGCTTTACCATAGCTTTTACAGGTAATTTTGAAAAATATGCAGGTTGACCATCTTCTTTTATAACAGTATCTATGACTTGGTTACCTTCATTATCTTTTATTCTAAAGTCATCTACATTTATAGCTACCCTCTCAGGAGTAATATCAAATCTACCTCCAGCTTGTCCAACTGATATTACTATATCTGGATTGTGCTGTTGGATAGCTTTATCTATAGCTTCAACAGATTTTGTCATAACTGTTGGTATAGTTATTTTTATAATTTCTGCGCCATTTATATTATCATTAACCCTTTCAACTGCTTCTTGAGCTGGATTTATTGGTTCTCCACCAAATGGGTCGAATCCTGTTAATAAAATTTTCATTATTTTACCTCCTAATTGTATTAAAATCCTAAAAAATACATTACTAATATGTGAGCTATAATTAATACTAAAGCAACTGGTGCCTGGTATTTTATAACAATGTAGTCGTTTTTGCATTCAAGTAAAGCTGCTGGAACTATATTAAAATTAGCAGCCATTGGAGTAAGTAAAGTTCCACAATATCCTGCTGTTAATGCTAGTGCTCCAATTATAGCAGGATTTCCACCTTGAGACAATACGAAAGGAATTCCAATTCCTGCTGTTATGACTGAAAACGCAGCAAATGCATTTCCCATTATCATAGTAAATATAACCATACCTAATACATACGCTATAACACCAAATAATCTGTTATCAGCAGGAACTACACCAGATATCATATTTGAAATGACTTCACCAACTCCAGCTTGAGTAAATAGAGCACCTAATGCAACCAAAAGTTGTGGTAACATACTAGCAGGTCCCATTTGCTGAAGTAATCTTGAGCCATCTTGAACTGATGTAGTAGGCTTTGCTTTAGTTATTATAAGAGCTGATATTAATGCAATTATTGAACCCACACCTATTGCGAACTGTGAAGAATTGTCAAAATTAGTAAGGCTCATAGCCACAACTACTGCAGCAAATGCTAATATTAATGAGGGTATAAATATTTTATTTTTAAGTTTATATGCTTGTTCTTTCCCAAAATTCTCATTCGGTTCTTCATATTTTGCAAATACAACTTGTTTGGAAAGTGTCAAAAAACTAGATAATATTAGAATTATTCCGATTATATTAGCTGGAATCAGTCTACCAAATATGAAGGGTAATGATATCAGTATCCAAAATAATGATGTACCATATTTCTTATTGTTATCTATTGTAGTAAAAGACCTATATGCTATTACAACCATCAGAAAACCCATCAGTGCATAAAAAACTTCTAATGATATATTTATAAAATTTTGCATTTTTATTCCTCCTAAATAAATCTATCTCTTGTGACTCTTATTTAATTTCTTATCATATAAAGTAAATTGAATTGTAGCAACTACAAGTGCTATTACTGCCATTATAATATTGGCCTTTACAATGTTAAGTCCAGTTACATTGTATCCGAACTGAGTCAGTGTAGAAGCTATAAGCAATACTCCACTACTACCTGCAAATAGATTTTGACCATAAAAGTTTCCATAGTTTTCTGATGCAGCAGACAATGCTTTTATAGCTTCTTCATCAGATTCTTTTAGTTCGTCACTATTACTTAAACCAGCAGCTTGTGCCATAGGATTAACGAGTGGTCTCACAAACTGAGGGTGTCCACTCATTCTTATTGATAGAGCACCAGCTACTTGTCTAGCTATCATATATATAGTAAGTACTTTTCCTGTTGTAAGTTTCTTTAATTTTTCTATTAAGGAAACAGCTCTTTGTTTCAATCCATATCTTTCTAACACACCAATTACTGGTAATGTTAGTATGAATAATGATACACCTCTGTTTGAAACAAAAGAGTCACCCAGGATTGTAAAGATTTGATTAAAGTCTAATCCTGCAACAATTCCTGTTGCTATGCCTGCTAATAATACAGTAAATAGTGTATCCATTTTAAGTATAAAACCAATTACGACTATCAAGATACCAATTAATTTTATCATGAATTATTCTCCTTCCATTTTTCTATATTTTAAATTTAAATTAGGTTAGTAAATAAAGATAAACTCTTTTTATAGTATTTGCTTTAATAAGACTATTATTATGAAATTTAAGAAAAAAATAGAGAAGATGTTTAAAATATTAAAATAAATATTTTAAATATCTTCCCTATTTTTTCTTTTGTTCATATTTTATAGATTAAATTATATTAAATCTAAAGAGCTATTAAATTAATATTCTCATTTAAAATAGCAGCTATTTCTTTGGAATTAACTTGTTTGATTGTTTTTATAGAATTAGGATTTTTAGAGTGATTACCTATATGTTTTTCAAACAACATAACATCATGCCAACAATCAAATTTATATCCTGTATTGTGATAAATCCCACATAGTTTGAAACCAAATCTTTGATGAAGTTTTTCGCTTTTTATATTTGGTGACGTAATACTAGCATACAAATTTTGAATATTTTGTAACTTCAATATATCTATGATTGAATTATAAAGAGCAATTCCTATTTTATTACTAATAAATTTCTTATCAACATAAATTGATAATTCAACATTCCATTGATAAGCAGTTCGTTCATTGTGTTCATGAGCATAGGCATATCCAAAATTTTTTTATTAATTAAACAGACTAGGTAAGGATATTTTGAACAGATTTCTTTTATTCTGCTTTTAAAATCATCAATGCTTGGAATGCTATACTCAAAAGTAATTGCAGTATCAGTAATATATGGAGTATATATTTCCAATATTTCTTCTGCATCCGTTTCATTAGCAATCCTAATTTCAATATATTTCATAAATATCATCTCCAATATAATAAATGTAGTAGAATTTTCTTATATAATACATAGGTCTAAATAAATATAAGAAAATATTGTATAATATATAATATTGTATAGATATATAACTACTTTATCAATATTTACAAACTTCAGAGTATATTTATAATACTACATTTTAGATAATTTTTTTATCTTGTAAGGAGATTTGAAATAAATAATTTTATTTATTAAGATTTCTTAAAAAATCGTCTATACTATCTTGTGATATTTTAAAACTGTCATAATTACCTTTTGAAACCGACTTCATAATAAGCTTATCTAAAAATTTCATCTTTTCTAATCGAGCTTCACTACCAAAAACTCCAATTGCATTTGCATTTTCTAATAAAGATGCTGGAAAGTTTGATTTTAGATATTTATCTGCCTGTTCAGAAAATCCACAACAAAGGAATACACCAACTCGTTTTTTGTTTAATAATTCTATATTATCATTACACAATATACGAATCTTTTTTGAAACTGAACCAACATATATAGAACTTCCAATAATAATTGTATCAAATTTTGATAATTCAATTTTAGGGTTACTATCATTGATATCAACAATAGTGATATTGTCTGATAGTTTATTTTTTAGTATGTTTGCACAGTCTTTCGTACAACCATATTTACTTGAGTATATAATAATAGTATTCATATTTATTCTCCTTTTCTCAAAGCATTTTCTATAGCCTTTCGTATAGTATCACTGCTATAAGTAGCAGAAGTTATAGCATCTACTTCTAAAGATTGTTGTTCAACTATATTTTTTATGATTTTTTCACCAGGTTTACCTAAAAGAGTGTCATGTTCTAGTATCTTAATATTTTTAATTCTGCCATTATTAACTTCAACAGATACAGTAGCCTTCACAAGTTTATTATCAGCACTTCCTGTATAAATACCATTTTTCACATTAGCAGGGTTTATATTTTTTACCACTAATTTTTCTGGTTTTAAGTTAGTTATAATTAAAATAATAACGCATATAAACACAAGAAATAGGATTATAGATATTTTAAAAACTTTTTTCTTCTTATTAGTTTCATTGTGGTTTTTCATTGTAAAGCCCTCCTACTAAAATATCTAAGAAATTCTCTATAATTTGAGTGAAATTATGTAAGGAATACAATTGATTTTCAACAATACATAAAATAAATCCTAATAGTGCACTTATAAGCATCCATGAAGTTTTATCTACGTTTTGTTTAAATATACCCTGCTCAATTCCAAGGAAAAGAAGTTCATCTAGTATTTCTATACCATTATTAGTAGGTTCACTATTTGTATTTTCAGATGCAAATATAATGTTCATCCTACTATGCATAATAGCTTTTGACATTTCAGGTTCACTTGAAAGAGTCTTTATAAAACTAGTCATAATTTCTATGATTTGCTTATCTATTGGGAGAGATGAGCAATTATGTATAATATCAATAGCATTACTTTCTACAGTGTTATAAAGTTTTTTTGTTATATCGCTGATAATCTCTGCCTTGTCTTTGTAGTAAAGGTAAATTGTAGTTGGAGAATAATCTATTTTTGAAGCAATTTTTCTTATTGATAAGTTTTCATATCCATATTGATTGATAATTTCTATGCTAGCATCCATAATTTTTTTCTTCATTTCTGCTTTTTCATTTTCACGTCTTTCTTTAATACTCATATAATCACCTCGTAACTTAACAGTGTTAATTTAATTTACAATGTAATTATATGCTTTATATTTAATATTGTCAATAAACTATGAATAATATAATTTAATAAATTTTTATAGCTGAAATCTTTAAGTTATTAATTGTAATAGTTCAACTATTGTTGTATAATAATAATCGGTTTAAAAGTGCCACATTTTGTTAAAGTTATCTTATAATTTTAAATAAACTTTAACAAGACACATCAAAATATAATAAATTCTTTTATACTACAAAATTCATTTTGTAGTTATTAAATCAGATGGAACTTTTTTGAAGGTCTACAATAAATAGACTAAAACAATACTAACATCTGTACTTGTTCGAGAACTCCAAGTATAAAAAACTAAGGAATTATATAGTGGCAGTATATAATTAATACCCTTAGACACACCTTTTTGAAAGTGGAAAAAAGATGTGTAGTTCTCCTCGACCACAAATCAAGGAGGATAAAAGTATGGAAAAAAGAAAAGTAATAATTGATTGTGACCCAGGAATTGATGATTCTTTGGCCATTCTTCTAGCTTTAAACTCACCAGAGCTAGAAGTACTTGGAATTACCACATGTTGTGGAAATGTTCCAGCAAATGTAGGTGCAGAAAATGCACTAAAAACACTTCAAATGTGCTCTTCACTAAATATACCAGTATATAAAGGAGAGGAAGCACCACTAAAAAGAAAACTTGTAACAGCTCAAGATACACATGGAGAAGATGGTATTGGAGAAAACTTTTATCAAAAAGTGACAGGAGCTAAAGTAAAAGATGGGGCAGTAGATTTTATAATAAATACTTTACATAATCATGAAAAAGTATCAATAATAGCACTTGCACCACTTACAAATATAGCTAAGGCACTTATGAAAGATAAAGAAGTCTTTGAAAATCTTGATGAGTTTGTGTCTATGGGAGGAGCATTTAGAATTCATGGAAATTGCTCTCCAGTAGCAGAGTTTAACTATTGGGTAGACCCACATGGGGCAGATTATGTTTACAAGAATTTATCTAAAAAAATTCACATGGTAGGTTTGGATGTAACTAGAAAAATTGTACTTACTCCTAATATTATTGAGTTTATAAATAGACTTGATGAGAAAATGGCAAAGTATATAACTGAAATAACTAGGTTTTATATTGATTTCCATTGGGAGCAAGAAGGAATAATTGGTTGTGTGATAAATGACCCTCTAGCAGTAGCATACTTTGTAGATAGAAGTATTTGTAAAGGATTTGAATCATATGTAGAAGTCGTAGAAGATGGTATAGCTATAGGTCAATCTATAGTGGATTCTTTTAATTTCTATAAAAAATGTCCTAATGCAATTGTTCTAAATGAAGTTGATGAAAATAAGTTTATGTATATGTTTTTGAAGAGGCTTTTCAAAGGTTATGAAGACATTATAGACTCTGTGGAAGGAGTGATATAGTGTGAAAAGAAAAATATGTGTAAAAACTATTACACTTATAGCTTTTGGTATCTCTATAAATATAATAGGGGCGTTTATAGCTATGGGGTTAAGATTACCTATATACTTAGATTCAATAGGAACTATAATGATAGCATCGCTTTTAGGTCCTAAATACGCTGTAGTTACAGGTGTGTTTGGAAGTTTAATAAGTGGAATTACATTTGATGTGTATTCTCTTTACTTTGCACCAGTTCAGATATCAACAGGTTTACTTGCTGGAATAGCATTTAAAAAGAATTTTTTAAATGGATTAAAAACTCCATTAGGGGTATTGTTATTTGCTATTCCAACATCTATAATAAGTTCAATAATTTCAGCTTTTCTCTTTGGAGGTATGACATCATCAGGTTCTTCCTACATAGTACAAATTTTGAAAGTATTAGGATTAGGAGATGTATTTAGTGTATTTGTAACTCAAGTATTCACAGACTATACAGACAAATTGGTAGCAGTTGTTTTAGTGAATTTAGGATTAAATGCAGTTCCAAAAACTTTAAAACTATCATTGACTGGAGGAAGATAAAAAAAATGGATAGATATAGTGAAATAACAAATAAAAATCAAAGAGAAATTGTTTTACTTAAAGGATTTCCTTGTATATGGGGAAAGTGTTCTTTTTGTGATTATATAGATGATAATTCTAATTTAGAAGAAGAAATGAACAAGTTAAATATAGAGATTTTGAAAAATATAACTGGAAAATATGGAGTTCTTGAAGTCATAAACTCTGGTAGTTGTTTTGAATTACCAAAAGATACTTTAGCAGAAATAAAATGTATTATAAAAGAGAAGAAAATAAAAAAATTATTTTTAGAAAGTCATTGGTCTTACAAAAATAGGATTAAAGAGATGAGAGACTATTTTGGAATTCCTATAGTATTTAAAATTGGAGTTGAGACTTTTGACAATGATTTTAGAAATAACATTTTAAATAAAAATGCAAAATTTAAAACACCACAAGATGTAAAAGACTATTTCGATTCACCTTGTATTATGGTAGGAATTGAAGGTCAAACAAAAGAGATGATAGATAGGGATATAGAGATTATATCAAATGATTTTGAAAAAGCAACTGTGAATGTTTTTATAAATAATTCTTCAAGTATCAAAAGGGATGAAGAGTTAGTTAAGTGGTTCACTAATAAATATAAATATTTAGATGAAAATCCAAATATAGAGGTTTTATATAATAATACAGATTTTGGTGTTGGAGATTAGTAAAGTTTTTAAGTCTGTATTATATTGTAGTAAATATTAATTTAGTTTAAACTTTAACTTAAAAAATTTAGTATATTTTTAAAAAGGCTTCTGATACTTGGAAGCTTTTTTTTATGTACTTTTATGTTACAATAAGGAAAAGGAATTAAGGAGTAAATAAATGATGTTTAATAGGGAAAAATGGAATAAATTAGAGTATAAGAAGCTCCTAGAATATATGAAATCTATACAAGATATCAAGTACAGAGATTTTAATAAAAAGCTCATACCAAATACAGAAAATATAATAGGGATTAGGGTTCCTAATTTGAGAGAGTTATCTAAAGAAATAAGTAAAGGAAATTGGAAGGAATTCTTAAATGTATCGGAGGATACATATTATGAAGAAACTGTATTACAAGGTATGGTAATTGGTAATATAAATAGCACATTTGAAGAGACTCTATATTATATAGAAAGGTTTATACCTAAAATTAATAATTGGTCAGTTTGTGATGGATTCTGTTGTGGCTTGAAATGTACAAAAAAATATAAAGAAAGCATGTATGATATACTTAAAAAATATGTTTATTCAGAAAATCCATGGGAAATTAGATTTGCATTAGTTATGTTTTTAATATATTATGTTGATGATAAACATATTGAAGAAATCTTTGAATGTTGTAACAATATACAAAGTGAAGAATATTATGTTAAAATGGGAATGGCGTGGTTGCTATCAATTTGTTTTATTAAATATGAAGAAGAAACATTTCTCTATATAAAAAATAATAACTTAGATGATTTTACGTATAATAAAATGTTGCAAAAAATAATTGAATCTAATAGGGTAGATTCAGAAAAGAAAAATATAATAAGGGGCATGAAGAGAAAGACAAGAAGATATTGACGGAGGAGTATTAATGAATAACAACGAGGAAAGAATTGACAAATTTTTAGAACTTCAAAGTAAGGGGATTAAGTTTACAGAGATAGCTCAAAATCTAAAAATTAGTCAAAGTACTTTAAGAAATTTTTTAAATAAAAAAGGATATAAATCAGAAAAAGGTAAATACATATTAAAAGACGAATTAAATTATAATGAAAATCTGGATAAGAAAAACTTGGAAGAAGAAAATTTTAAAAAAAATATAAGTAATAGAAAAAAAGTAAGCACCAAAAAAAAGAATTCTAATGAAAAGGTTTTGAGTAAAGGCATTGAACAAATCAAGTTTAATGATACTGATTTAAAAAATACAAAGCCAAAAAAAAATGTTAAGCCTAAAAAAGATAGAAAAATAAATATAACTCAGGAAGACTTAGATAAGCTTTGTGAAGTATATGATTGGTATTTAGAGGTAAAGGATTATAATATAAAGCCAAAAAAAATATCTAATAAAAAAGATGTACATATAGATGATGAATCCATAGATGAATTAAAAACAACAAGAATACGTATAGATAAAGAAGTATGGAATGATTTTGAAAGACTTTGTAGTAATTCAAACTTTGAAAAGCATCAAATACTCACACAAGCATTGAAAGAATTTATGAAAAAGTATAAAAATCTACTATAAAATATTACTATATGAGGTGCTTAATATGAATAAGATAATAAAAAAATCAATTTTTTTAATGATTATATTAACAATATTTGTTTTTACACTTACAGCATGCGAAAAAGATGAACAACCTGATTCAACTGATATTCAATCTGAAGATAAGGAAGATTCAACTGGTATTCAAGTTGAAGATAAGAATGAGGTAAAAATAGATGAGGAAAATGCAAAAGTATTAAATATAGGTAAATCAGAGATTATAAATGTAGATGAAGGTGATAAAGTAGACACATCCACAAAGATAGAAAATAATTCGACATTTAATATATCAAATATTGAATTAGTATATAATGAATATGATGAGAATAAAAAAATTATTTCCTCAGATAGTAAGGCTTTGTTGGATATGACTCTAATGCCTGGTAAAGTTGCTTATGTAGAGTGTGCGCATAAAACTTTTACAAAGAGTGTGGAAGTTTATGCATATGAGTATGAAGCAGAAGGTAAGATTGTGTATATTAATTTAAAAGAAAATGATATTAATATAAGAAATAACAATATTAAGCTAGAAAATAGTAGTCAGTATGAGGTATTATCTACATCAGAACTTAAAAAAGTAAATGAATCAAAAGAGGGAATCACATATCAAATAAAAGTAAAAAATTCATCATCAAAAGATTTAGGAAATATTATCCTTAAGACAGCAGAAGTTAATGAAAATGGAGAATATTTAGTGGTAAATCGTATACCATCATATAAAATTTTAAAGGCTTCAGAAGAGACAGATATAGATATACTATGTTCAACAAAAGCAAAAAGTGTTGAAATAGTGGGATACACATACGATGATATAAAAGAAAAAGCCAATGTAGATATTGACTTAAAATCTCATAAAGTTAAGATAGACAAATAAAGGCAGGGGATATTTATGAAGGTTTTGATAGTTGAAGATAATAAAATACTTTTAGAAAGTGTAGTAGAAGAACTTAGTAAGCATTTTGAAACTGAAAAATGTAAAGATGGAGAAGAAGCTTTATACTTAGTTAATCAAAATATATATGATTTAGTTATATTAGATTTAATGCTTCCTAGCATAAATGGAATTGATATTTTAAAAAGAATGAGAGTTAATAATATAGACACACCTGTGCTTATATTGACAGCCAAAGAAGCATTAGATGATAAAGTAGAAGCATTTACCATAGGAGCTAATGATTATTTAACAAAACCTTTTTATATGGAAGAATTAGTAGCAAGAGTGTACGCTATATTAAGAACTAATGGAAAAATAAAAGAAAGAAATGGAATAGAATTTAAATCTTTATATTTGGATACATTAGAAAAAAGAGTATATATTGAAAAAGAAGAAATAAAGTTACAAAATAAGCAGTTTAACTTGCTTGAATATTTTGTCTTAAATAAGGGTTCAATTTTATTAAAAGAGCAGATTTATGATAGAATATGGGGAATTGATTCAGATGCAACCATTGAAATAGTTGAGGTATATGTAAGTAATCTAAGGAAAAAACTCAGTAAATATGGATATGATAAGTATATTAAAACTAAACGTAAGGTAGGATATATATTCGATGATAAATAAGAATGTATTCACTAGTACTAAAAATCATCTAATAAAAATGTATATTGTTGTAGTGGGTAGCTTTTTAATAATATTTTCTATATTTATATATTCATATTTTAGAGGATTAACATATAGTGGAATTGATAGTGAGATAAATGAGGAGCTTGAATATATAGTTTCTCAATTTAAAAGAACCTCGTTTTTAAATCCAATAAGACTTAAAGACCCAAAAGATATGGTCTATGTGTATGAGGATGGTAGAATAAGTTACTATACTCAAAATGAGTATTTTGATGAGTTACTTCCAGATAGAAGATTGGATAAGAAAAATTCATTTTTTAAATATACAGAAAATGGATATACCTTTAGAGAATTAAATGTAGATGTAGGAAGATATCAAATACAGATAATTAGAAATATCGACTCTGAGATGAACTCTTTAAAGCAACTTACATCTGTTCTTATAATTGGTATACTGATTTCTGTAATAATTACTTACTTTGTTGCTGTGTATCTTACTAGAAAAGCTTTAATTCCAATAGAAACTGCATGGAGAAATCAAGCTAAGTTTATACAAGATGCTTCTCATGAATTAAGAACGCCAATAACAATAGTTTCATCAAAATTAGAAAGTATGTTAAAATCCCCAGAGAGTACAGTAAATGATGAAGTTGAAACAATAGCTACTGCAATGAAAGAGACAAGAAGGCTTAAAAAAATGATAACTGATTTATTGTCTCTTACTAAAGAAGATTCCATTGTTAAAGTCAACTTGGAGGAAGTAGATTTAGAAAGATTGCTTGAGGAAATATCAGAAGATTATATTGATATTGCAGAATTTCAGGAAAAAAAATTTGTATTTAATTCTGAGCTTAAGAATAAAGTTATAATAACGGATAAAAATAAATTAAGACAGCTTATATTAATTTTTATTGATAATGCTTTTAAATACACAAAACAAGGTGATGAGATAGTATTAGAATTAAAAGAAGATATAGAAGATGAAGTAACTTTACTTATAAGAGACACTGGTATAGGTATAAAAAAAGAAGAAATACCTCTTATATTTGATAGATTTTTTAGAAGTGAAAATGTAAGAAATAAAGATTTAGAAGGGTCTGGAATAGGTCTTTCAATAGCTCGTATGATTAGTTTGAATTTGGATATTGATATAAATGTAACTTCAGAGATAGGTATTGGAACTACATTTGAATTATCAATACCACAAAAGTTAAAATAATAAAAATATAAAAAGCTGTTTTTAGAAATAAAGAATGGGTATACTAATTAGTATAAAATAAAATATAAAAAGACCCTATAAAAGTAAAATTATATTTATGAATTTCATAGTATAATTGTATAGGGATAATTAAAGTTTATAGGAGGATTAAAAAAATGGCAAAAGTTATAAATACATCTGAATTTAGAAGTAGTGTTGAAGGTAGTAAAGGAGTAGTTGTAGTGGATTTCTTTGCAACTTGGTGTGGACCTTGTAACATGTTAGGGCCTGTATTTGCAGAGTTAGGTGAAGAAATGAAAAATGAAGCTAGATTTGTAAAAGTTGACATAGATGAGAGTTTAGAAATAGCTCAACAATTTAGTGTATCTACAGTGCCAACTATGATTATATTTAAAGATGGAGAACCAGTAGAAACACTAATTGGATTTATGCCAAAGAACAAAATTGAAATGAAAGTAAAATCATATTTATAAAAAATGGGTGAGTGTTATGAGATATGATATAGCTATAATAGGTAGTGGTCCTGCTGGATTATCTGCTGCTATAAATGCAAAAATAAGAAATAAAACAATTATCATGTTTGGTAGTGATAATTTAAGTAACAAGCTTGTTAAAGCTCCTTCAATAGATAATTATTTAGGTTTTTATGATATAAGTGGAGATGAATTAAAAGACAAGTTTAAATCGCATATAGATAGTATGGATATTTCAATTGAAAATAAGAGAATAAATAATATTTATGCTATGGGAGAATACTTTGCAATAATGTCTGGAAATGATATGTATGAAGCTACTACTGTAATTCTTGCCACTGGTGTAGAATACACTAGACCAATTAAAGGCGAAGAAGAATTTCTAGGCAGAGGAGTAGGGTATTGTGCTACATGTGATGCACCACTTTATAGAAATAAAAAGGTGGCAGTTATAGGATATAATGAAGAATCTAAAGAAGAAGCAAATTTTTTAAGTGAATTAACTTCAAAAACTTATTTTATACCTATGTACAAAAAAGAGAATCTTATGAGAGGTTCAGATAACTTAGATGAATCTATTGAAGTTATACATGATAGACCCGTACAAATAGATGGAGATAAACTTGTAAACAAAATATCTTTTAAAGAAAACCACATTGAAGTTGATGGAGTATTCGTTATAAAAGATAGTACAGCTCCAAGTTCATTGATTCCTGGAATAGAAATTGAGGGTATCCATATTAAAGTTGATAATGATATGAAAACTAGTATAGATGGATGCTTTGCTGCTGGAGATTGTGTTGGAAAACCATATTCTTATATAAAAGCAGCAGGTCAAGGACAAATAGCAGCTTTAAATGCTGTTTACTATTTAGATAAATTAAAGAGAATTTAATATTTATACTGAGTAACTTTTTAAACATATTTATAAAAAACTGCTTTAAAATAATAAAATTATTTTAAAGCAGTTTTTTATTTATTAATTCTTATTATTTAAATTATCTTAAATGTATTTTTAAGTATATTTATTTGAGAAATTTCTAAAGTTATAATAATAAATATCTAAATTATTTATAATATATTCCAAAATTTAAAAATAATGGTTGAAAAATCTAATTAAGAGTACTATAATTTAATTAAGTAATTACTTAATTAAAAAGAGGTATTTATGGAAAATTTGGTTAAAATATTTAAAGCATTGAGTGATGAAACTAGACTTAACATACTTATATTAGTATCTAAGAGAAATATATGCCAAAAAGGAATTTCTAAATATCTAGGAATTTCAGATTCTGCTGTTTCACAACATATAAAAATATTAAAAGATGTTGGAATAATAACAGGGCATAAAGAAGGATACTACGTTTTATATCATATTAACAAAGAATCATTTAATATATGTGTAGATTTTATAAACTCTATGTTAAGTAATTCTAGTGAAAGCTTTATAGATGTATTTGATATAAATACAATACATCTAGGATGTAGTAAAGAGTGTAAATCTATTAAAAAATGTTGTAAGAGAAGGGAGAAATAATAATGAAAGTATGTATACCAGTAGAAGAGAATAAAGGATTGGATAGTAAACCATATGGTCATTTTGGTTCTGCTCCAATTTTTGTTGTGTGTGATTTAGAGAGTGGAGAAGTTAAATCTCTAGATAATGGAGATTTAGGGCATGAGCATGGAAAGTGTCAACCACTAAAAGCATTATCAGGCACAGTTGTAGATGCAGTAGTAGTTGGAGGAATAGGACAAGGTGCTATAATTAAATTAAATGGAATGGGAATCAAAGTTTATAGAGCAGAAGCAGATACTATAAGTGCTAATCTAGACTTACTTAAAAATGGAAAATTAGTAGAATTTCCATCAAATCATACTTGTTCACATGATGGATGTGGACATCATTAAAAATAAGATAGCTGATGAAGCATATGCTTCATCAGCTATTTTCTTTTTTGATAAATAAAGTTTTGCATTTCAAATTTTCAAATTTAGGTTTTCATGATTTTCTGGTGGATTTTAAAGTTTATAAGTATACTAAACTAGATTTTTTTTGTATGTTGCTCTATATAGTTAATATCATTTAGTATATCATTAAGTTCTTTATTAAGTGTTTTCAAATCATCACCATCCACATTGTAGTTTAAAAATAGTTCCTCTACATTATCAATGATAGAATTAACTTTCCTAGTAACTTCAACAAATGTTTTGAAGTTACTACTATTCTTAGCATTTAAAAATTTGTTTAAATCCTTTGATATAAATGACACTATTTCATATTCATCGTTAAACAGACCTCTACCAATAGGATATGGTTCAATTCTTTGTAAAAAATATTGATCTTTAGCATTAATATTATAAGTATAAGATATTTCCCAACCGTCTCCTAAATCAAACTTGATAAAATACAATGTACTACTTACTTTTGATATTTTTGTTGCTCCAAGTTGCCTTAAAAGAACTTCAATTGAATCTCCTTGAACAGTATTAATATTCATATATACACATCCCCTTTAGTATTATTATACTATATTTTTTAAAATTTTATAATTAAATAAAAAGTAGATATAATAATAGATATAATCATAAGTGGAAAACCTATCTTAAAATACTCTTTAAAAGATATAGGATGCCCATGTTTATTACCTATACCTGCTAGTACAACATTGGCAGATGCTCCTATCAATGTACCATTTCCTCCAAGACAAGCTCCAAGAGATGTCGCCCACCATAATGGCATAACATCAATTCCTTCAGCTTGCATAGTCAAAATAAGAGGAATTAATGTTGCAACAAATGGAATATTATCTAAGAAAGAAGAAACTATTGCTGATAACCATAATATTAATAACATTGTAAATACAAGATGGCCTTCTGTAAGTCCAATCAATGCTTGAGCTAATTTGTTTATTATGCCAACTTCTACTAATCCACCAACTACTACAAACAAGCCCATAAAAAATAAAATTGTAGACCATTCAATACCAGCCATAATTTCATCTACATCTTGTTTTCCTATAAGAAGCATTATAGATGCTCCTGTTAGTGCAACAACAGAAGAGTCTATGTGGATTGTACTGTGAAACATAAAACCAAAAAGTATAAATGCTATTAATATAAGACTTTTTATAAGTAATGGTTTATCTTTGACAGATTTTTTTTCATCGAGTTTTAATATTGAATTTTTAGCTTTCTCATCTACAATAAGTTGTTTGCCATAAATAAATTTGAAGCATATTATAGTTACAATAAGTATTACTATAACAGCAGGGCCTAAATTTATTACAAAATCCATAAAACTAAGATTAGCAGCACTACCAATCATAATATTTGGAGGGTCACCTATAAGAGTAGATGTTCCTCCTATATTGGAAGCTAAAATTTGTGTTATTAAAAAGGGAACTGGATTAAGTCCCAATATTTGTGTGATAACTATAGTCATTGGACCAATAAGTAAGACAGTAGTAACATTATCTAATACAGCAGATAAAATAGCCGTTATAATAGCAAAACAAATCATTATTTTCCACGGGTCTCCTTTGGCTTTCTTTGCAGTCCAGATAGCTATGTATTCAAATAGCCCTGAGTTTTTGACAACAGCGACAAATAGCATCATACCAACTAATACACCAATAGTGTTGAAATCTATATGGCTCAATCCTTCATCAAGTGTAAGTATATTGAAAATTATCATTAATAGTGCACCACCAACAGCTGCTACAGATCGGTTTACCTTCTCTGTAATAATAGCTGCCATAACTATTAAAAATATACATATAGCTATTATTTGTTGAAATTCCATAATATAAGTACCTCCATTTGTATTATTTTGTGCCTAATGCTAGTACTATATATAGTATTACTTTTTTATTGTTTTTTCAATGGATGCATAAAAGTATATTATTTAACAAAGTTTCTGAGAAATTGACAGAATTTAAAGAAAATTTTTGTTATTTAAATAAATTTTAAAATAATCTCATTACTAATAATATTAAACGACAAACAAAAAAATATACTATTAGAAATAGAATTTATTGTATTTAGAAGTAATTATAAAATATTAAATATATCTATATTATAAAAACAATAAAAAAAATTGATTTTGAATATAAAACTGCAATATATTAAAAAAATTATTCATTTCAAACCTTGTAATTTGATTTTATAAATATTATAATTAAATTAATGAATTTTTAACAAGGAATTATTCATTTTTTTGATTTTAAGATTTATTAAGAAAACAAAACTAAATAGGGGGTAATTAATATAATGGATTTTTTAAATGGTATTTTAACAGGCATTAATAATGCAGTAGTATTTGTAAACAATTACTTATGGTCGTATATCTTAATTATAATGTTGGTTGTAATTGGTATTTACTTTACTATTAAAACAAATTTTGTACAATTCAGATATTTTATAGAAATGTTTAGACTTCTGGGTGATGGTACAGCAAATAAAAGTGCAAAAAAGGAAGGGAAGATATCTTCATTCCAAGCATTTTGTATAAGTACATCTTCAAGAGTTGGGACTGGAAATATAGCTGGAATAGCAATTGCAGTAGTGGCAGGTGGTCCTGGTGCTGTATTTTGGATGTGGCTTATAGCATTAATTGGTTCTGCTTCTAGCTTTGTTGAGAGTACATTAGCTCAGATTTACAAAGTTAAAAATGGTCAAGCTTTTAGAGGTGGTCCAGCATATTATATGGAGCAAGGTCTAAATAAGAAATGGATGGGAGTTTTATTTTCAATACTTATAACTATATGTTATGGTTTTGTATTCAATGCAGTTCAAGCAAATACTGTTTCGCTTGCATTTAATAATGCATTTGGAATAAGTAAAATGGCTATGGGAATAGGTCTTGGAATTTTAACTGCAATAGTTATTTTTGGTGGAGTACATAGAGTTGCAAAAGTTTCTGAGATAATAGTTCCTGTATTTGCAGGATTATATATATTGGTTGCTTTAGCTATAGTTGGAATGAATATAACAGAGATACCAAAAATTATAGCGTTAATAGTTGAAAGTGCATTTGATTTTAAAGGAATGGCAATTGGTACTTTTATGGGAGTTGTAATGACTGGAGTGAAGAGAGGTCTATTCTCTAATGAAGCAGGTATGGGTAGTGCTCCTAATGCTGCTGCAACAGCACATGTAACTCATCCAGTAAAACAAGGTTTAATTCAATCTTTAGGTGTTTTTACTGATACTATAATCATATGTAGCTGTACAGCATTTATGGTATTATTATATTCAGATTATGCTAGTAGTGGGGCAACTGGAATTGAATTGGCTCAAGAAGCTTTAACTCATCATATAGGACCAATGGGGAACATATTTATAGCAGTTTGTATATTCTTATTTGCATTTAGTTCTATAGTAGGTAATTACTATTATGGAGAATCAAATATGGAATTTATGAGTGGAAGCAAGACTAAACTTAATATATTTAGAGTTTTCGTTGTAGGTATGGTTTTATTTGGTTCTCTTACTCAAGTAGAAGTAGTTTGGAATCTAGCAGACTTATTTATGGCATTGATGGCTATAATAAACTTAATCGCAATATCGCTTTTAGGAAAGTATGCATTTATCGCTTTAAAAGATTACACAAGTCAAAAAAAATCTGGAATAAAAGACCCTGTATTTATTGCAGATGAAATAGAAGGTTTAGAAAATGTATCAGAGTGGCACAAGGAATTACCAGAGGAAAATTTAGGATAAGAAATCACAAAACTATTTTGATAGATTGAAGTACACGTAAGTTATATAAATAAAATATTTAATTAATTTATATTACTGGAATTTTTAATTCCAGTAATATTTTTTATTATATAGTTTATTTTTAAAAATAGTTTACTTACTATAAATTTTTTCCTAAGATTTATTTTCTCTAAAATGTTATATAATTAAGTCTTGTAAATTGTATTCAAAACTTTCTAAGTGATTACAAAATAATCTAAACTCTTCTATAGTTTTGATTTCTTGTAAATTTCTCAAATCTATCATTATATTACTGTATTTATGCAACATAAAACTCATATCATATATTTCACATTTAACAAATCCATCTTGATAACTGTACTTATAAGGTTCATATTTTGAAAAATTTGACTCAAAGTATTTTATTTTAGCATAGCACAATTTGTGTATGTTGAACAAAAGAGCCAGAACAGATTCTTTAACTGCAAACTTGTGTGTGAAGTATTTTATAGTGTGGTATTTACCATGTTTAAACTCCCAAATTAAATTCTCATTTAAAGTAAGAGAATATTTTTCTATAAGGTTACGTTTATCTGGTGTTAAATCTTGTATTGAATATGTTTTCATAATTTATTCTCCTCATAAATATTTAATAAGCACATATTAAATCATAGTATTTTATTGCCACTTACTCTTAATTATATTGTATTGTATATTAAAAAAATAATAAAATAGATAATTAGTATAGTATTAATCTATGTTATAAATAAAAACAATAGCTTTAATAGCAATATATATATTTTTGTGGTATTTTATTTTTAGAGTCGTATTTATAATTATTTTAAGATTTTTAAAGTAACTTTGATGATTAATTTATATCTTAGAGGGGGTATGCAAATTGTTCAATAAGAAGGAATATATTGTTGTAGTATGCCATGATTGTTTTATTTTTTATAATAAAGATAATGACCTAAAAGAGAGTGTATCATTTTCAATACACCCCATTCCAAATGTGCCTTTTTATTATTATCTATTTGAAGGAGAGACTGAAAAATTTATTAGAGATATACAAGCAAAAGTTTCTATTAAGAAATCAGCTTTGTATATATTAATTCAAGATGATGCATTAAGTATAGACATAAAAATATTGCAAGAATTTTTTATGCAGTTAGGATGTCGAAAAATAATTTTTTCTAAACAAAATATTGTTTTGAGTAATTGTGAAGAAAATTATATTTCCATATCCTTTACAAGTAGAGCAATTGCCATTTCATATGTAAAAAATGGAGGAGCTGAAGCAGTAGATTTTTTTGATTACAATGAGATTGATTTTAAGAATCTGTCTTATATCGTTAAAAACTTACATAATGATTGTGTATATTCTGAGTTAAAAATATATGTGAATAATATAGGAAGCTCTAATAATTATGAAGATATTGGAGAGATAGTTCAGGTAGATGATATTATAAATAATTTCAAAAAACTATATATTGAAAAAAATACATCAAGATAGAATTGTTAGTATATAAAAGTATACAGGTTTTATATATTCTAATGGGTAGGAGGTTAGATATATTATATTTGAAATTATTAAGTACCAAAAGAACAAATATGTTTTGTCCTTTTGGTATTTAGTATTTTATGTTATTTAGACAGATTTTAATATTTAATCAATACTACTATTTAATAATGATATTATTTAATCTAGAGATTTAAATAAATTTACCATTTCTAATGCACTCATAGCACAATCATAACCTTTATTTCCAGCCTTTGTACCTGCTCTTTCAATGGCTTGTTCAATATTTTCTGTAGTTACGATTCCAAAAATAACAGGCAATTCATTGTCTAAAGATACTTTTGCTATACCCTTAGATACTTCGCTACATACATAATCATAATGAGATGTAGCTCCTCTTATAACACATCCTAAACAGATTATAGCATCATACTTACCACTTTTAGACATTTTCTGAGCAACAAGAGGGATTTCAAAAGCTCCAGGTACCCAAGCTATTTCTATATTTTCTGGAGAAACATCATGTCTTAAAAGGCAATCTTCAGCACCTGATAAAAGTTTTGATGTTATAAATTCATTAAAACGAGAATTTATTATACCTATCTTTAAATCTTTTCCAATAAGTTTTCCTTCATATATCATTTTTTATTTCCTCCAATTTTATTTATGTTATAGATTTATATTTATAAATATATTTAATATTAATTGCAAATAATTACTTAGTAGAAAAAAATCATATTAATAACTTATATAATATCCAATAGATGTCCCATTTTATCTTTTTTAGTTTTTAGATATAGCTTATTAAAGTCATTAATCTCTTCGTTAATAGGAACTCTATTGTTGATTTTTATTCCATATTTCTCTAACTGATTTATTTTATCAGGATTATTACTTAAAAGGCTTATACTTTTTATGTTTAAATTTTTTAATATTTGAGCAGCCATATAAAAATCTCTCATATCTTCTTCAAATCCAAGCATTAGATTTGCTTCTACAGTATCATAACCTTCTTCTTGAAGTTTATAAGCTTTAATTTTATTTAAAAGACCAATACCTCTACCTTCTTGTTTCATATAAATTAAAACACCATTTCCATTTTCTACGATTTTCTTCATAGAAGATTCTAATTGTAATCCACAATCGCATTTTAAAGAGTGGAACACATCGCCTGTTAAACATTCAGAATGAAGTCTAACTAGAGTATTTTCTTTATTTATATCTCCATAAGTAAGGGCAATATGTTCTTCATTTGAATATGTATCTTTATATCCTATGATTTCAAAGTTACCATATTTTGTTGGAAGGAAAGCGCTAGATACCTTTTCTATAGTAGTTTCATTTGTTTTACGATATTCTATAAGGTCTTTTATAGTGATAATTTTCAAATTATGTTTTTCTTTAAAAATCATTAAATCATCAACTCTTGCCATTGTACCATCATCTTTCATTATTTCACATATAAGACCAATTTCTTTAAACCCTGCAAGTCTAGCTAGGTCTACAGAAGCTTCTGTATGTCCATCTCTAACAAGGACTCCACCAGTTTTTGCTATTAGAGGGAAAATATGACCAGGAGTTTTGAAATCCTTACTTGTAGAATTCTCATCACAGAATAATTTTACAGTTTCAGCTCTTTCATATGCAGATATACCAGTTAGAGTATCTGCACCATCTATAGTAACAGTAAATGCTGTTTGAAATGTATCTGTATTTTCTCTGACCATAAGAGGTATATTTAAACTTTTAAATTTTTTTTCAGTAGCAGGTAGACAAATTAGACCTCTACCATATGTAGCCATAAAATTTATTGATTCAGGGGTAGCCATCTCAGCTGCCATCAGTAAATCTCCTTCATTTTCTCTACTTTCATCATCAACAACAATTACCATCTTTCCATTTTTTATATCTTTTATAGCTTCTTCAATAGTATTAAACATATAATTCACTCCTTTATCATTTTTAAAAACCATTTTTAAATAAAAAATCTTTATCTATATTTGATTTACAATTACTACTATTAGAATTTAATTCCTTGTAGTTATTAATCATAAAATTATTAACATACTTTCCAATTACATCACTTTCTAAATTAACAAAGTCTCCAACATTTTTTGTTAAGAGAGTAGTATTCAATTTAGTATGAGGTATGACAGAAACTTTGAATATTTCATCATCCAAATATGATATAGTTAAACTTACACCATCAATGGCAACTGAACCTTTAAGTATCATTGATGATAAGAGTTTTTTTACTGGTCGTATGCTCACTAAAACTGCATTTTCGTTTTTTTCAAACTTACAAATAGTACCTTTACCATCAACATGCCCTGTTACTATGTGACCTCCGAATCTTGAAGAAAGGCTCATGGCTCTTTCAAGGTTTACTTTGTCATTTGTATTTAATGAGCCTAAATTTGTAGAACGAATTGTCTCCATCATAACATCTGCTGTAAACTCATTTTTTCCTAGTTTTGAAACAGTTAGACAAGCTCCATTTACAGCGATACTATCTCCAAGATTTGTACCATCTAATATTTTGTTTGATAGTATGGTTACTTGTCCGCTTTTGCCATTAGCAGTAATTTTTCTAAGTATTCCAACTTCTTCTACTATGCCAGTAAACATTATGACCTCCTGTATATATATTCATAAAATTTATTTTAAAACATCAGATTCTATCAAAACATCTCCATCTATTAAAGTTACATCATTAATTACTAGTTGTGTTGAATCTGCTAGACGAGTTACTCCTTCTCCAGAAACAAATGTAGGTGCGTCTTTACCACCTATAATTTTAGGGGATAAAAATAGTTTGACCTTATCAACTAATTTATTTCTAAATAGACTGTCATTAAGTGTAGAACCCCCTTCAACTAGTACAGAATCAATGTTTAGTTCTCCTAGTTTATACATTACAAATTTTAAATCAACTAAGCCATTTTTCTTAGGAGAAATTATAACTTCAACATTCTTTTCTTTTAATACTGATAATTTTTTACTGTCTTCACAACATGTGAAAACTATAGTTTTACTAGTTTTATCTTTAACTAAATTACTGTTAACTGGTAATCTCAGATTTGTATCTATTACTATTCTTGTAGGATGAGACACTTCATCTTGATTAAGTCTACAAGTTAGCAAGGGATTATCATTTAAAACTGTGTTTGTACCAACCATTATACTATGATACTTATTTCTGTATTTATGAGTTAGGTATCTTGAAGACTCATTAGATATCCATTTTGATTCTAGTGATTTTGTAGCAATTTTACCATCTAGACTTACTGCCGATTTTACAATACAAAGAGGTTTTTTATTTTTTATGTAATAAAAGAATATTTCATTTAATTGTTTTGCTTCTTCTTCTAATATTCCTACAGTAACATCAATGTTGTTATCTTTTAATTTTTTTACTCCATTACCACAAACAAGTGGGTTTGGGTCTAGTGTAGATATGACAACCCTTTTAACTTTATTTTGAATAATTTTATCAACACAAGGTGGTGTTTTACCATGATGAGAACATGGTTCTAAATTCACATAAAGAGTAGAGTCTTTTAAACTTTGTTTAGCACTGTTTATAGCATTTACTTCAGCATGATTAGAGCCGAATTTCTCATGATATCCTTTGCCTATTATCTCACTATCTTTAACAATTACACACCCAACTAGTGGATTTGGACTTGTAAAACCTTCCCCTTTTTTAGCTAATTCAAGAGCTTTTTTCATATAATAAATGTCTTTTTCTTTTTGATTCACAAAATTCAAGATGTGTACACCTCCTGTTTAATTAGATAATTTTTAAACAAAAAACCCTGAGAATTAACTCAGGGTTTAGAATAATCTACAATAAATGTTTAATAAGAGCACAATAAAACAGCTCTACAAAAAACTCATTAAACATATCTTCTTCCATCCAGACTTTACTGTCGGCTTTGGAATTTAACCAAATCAACCAAGTTTTAGCTTGGCTCGCGGGCTATACCGCCGATTGGGAATTTCACCCTACCCCGAAGATTAAGTATTAAATTTATATTTAGAATGTATCATAAATTATTTTACTTTGCAAACAATTTTTTTCAAAATATATGTTAATATATAATATAGAACGTCTATAAACTTTGAAATACTGGGATTGTGAATATAAAAATAAAAATTTGAACATAATCAGGAAAGAAGTCTAATTAATTTAAATTAGGAGAGAAATATATGAATGAAAAACTTTTAGAAATACTATCAAAATACTATGGATATACAAGCTTTAGAAAAGGTCAAGAATCTATAATAAATTCTATTTTGAGTGAAAAAGATGTACTAGCTATAATGCCAACTGGAGGTGGTAAATCTATTTGTTATCAACTTCCAGCATTGATATTAGATGGGATGACAATAGTAATTTCTCCACTTATATCTCTTATGAAAGACCAAGTAGATGCTTTAAAGACTATGGGGATTAATGCTGCTTTCATAAATAGTTCACTGAGCAATAAAGAATTTAATGAGATATTAAATAATATTAGAAAAAATAATTATAAAATACTCTATATTGCTCCAGAGAGATTAGATGCACATGAGTTTATTGAACTAATAAATAATAACAACATAAGTCAAATTGCAATAGATGAAGCACATTGTGTGTCTCAATGGGGGCATGATTTTAGATTGAGTTATAGACGGATTTCTGATTTTATAAAGAATTTACCTAAAAGACCTATAATTACAGCCTTTACAGCAACCGCTTCAGAAGAGGTACGAGCTGATATAATAAATTTATTATGTCTAGAAAATCCAGACTGTTATATAACCGGTTTTGATAGAGAAAACTTATCAATAAACATAGTAAAATCATCTAGTAAAAATAAATATATTTTAGATTATATTAAAAATCATAAAAATGAGTCTGGAATTATATATGCTGCAACTAGAAAGGAAGTTGAAAACATACATAATGGATTATCTAAGAGAAATATATCTGTATCAAAATATCATGCAGGTTTATCTAAAAATGAAAGAAGTAAAAATCAAGAAGATTTTATAAATGATGATGTGGATATAATGGTAGCAACAAATGCATTTGGAATGGGTATTGATAAACCTAATATAAGATGGGTTATACACTACAACATGCCTCAAAGTATAGAAAATTACTATCAAGAAATAGGTAGAGCTGGTAGAGATGGAGAGAAAAGTGAATGTGTGCTTTTGTTTTCTCCAGGAGATGTACATATACAAAAATATTTAATCGATATTGGAGTTGAGAATCCTGAAAGGAAGTTGTTTCAACACAAAAAGCTTCAATATATGATTGACTTGGCTTACAGTAATTCATGTTATAGAAGGACAATACTAAATTACTTTGGAGAAAATTATATAGAAGATTGTAATAATTGTAGTAACTGTTTAGTAGAAGGTGAAATAGTAGATAAAACTATAGATGCTCAAAAAGTTATTTCATGTGTAGCTAGAATGAAAAGAAGTTATGGTGTTACTACCATTGTAGATGTACTTAGAGGGTCTAAGAATAAAAAGATTTTACAACTTGAATTGAATACTTTATCTACATATAATATTATGAGAGACTATTCAAGTGAAGATTTAAAGAACTTTATAAATACATTGGTTTCCCATGGATTCTTGGATTTAGTTGAGACTTTAGGTAATGGAAATAGAGGAAGTTTTCCAACCATAAGATTGAATGATATGTCTATGAAAGTTTTAAAAGGTCAAGTGAAAGTTGAATTTAAAGAAATCGTGATGACAAAATCATTAGAAGTAGAAGATGAGTTATATAGTGCTTTAAGAGAGCTTAGACATTCAATAGCAAGTGAAGAAAGAATAGCTCCATATATGGTATTTGGTGATGGGACACTTAGAGCTATGTCTAGCAGTTATCCAATTAATAAAGAAGAGATGTTAGATATATCTGGAGTAGGGGAAATTAAGTATCAAAAATATGGTAGAGATTTTGAAACAATAATTAAAGAATATGTCGAAAAAAACAACATAAACAAAAAAAGTGAAGAAAAAAATGTCGATTTAGATAATGTTAATAGTGAGTTCTTTGAAGTTAATTCAGATAAAGCTCTATATGAAAAACTATTAAGTATTAGAGGTGAATATGCAATAAAAGAAAAAGTACTCCCATATATGATTTTATCCAATAAGACACTGAAAGAAATAAGTGGAAGATATCCAATTGATGAAGAGCAACTGAAGGACATTTCAGGTATAGGTGGAGTAAAAATTAAAAAGTATGGAGCTAGTATTTTGGATGAAGTCAAACAATATGTAAGAGAAAATGATATTAATGTTACTTGGAAAAAAAAGGGTAAAAGGAAGTTAATACTAGATGGAGAAAGTAGAAAAAATAATGAAATAGCATTAGATTTATTAAATCAAGGCAAGGATATACAAAGTATTAGCCAAGAACTAGAGATTTCATTATCGACTATTATTGGATATGCCCATGACTATGTAAAGGATGGACATAGTATATCGTTTGATTTAGAATTAGAAAATTTCTATAATGAAGATGAAAAGCAAATGATTTTAGAAGTTTGTGAAAAAGTAGGATATGATAATTTAAATAACATAAAAAGAAAACTTCCAGATTCAATAAAGTATGAAAACATAAGAGCTGTGATGCTTGATTCTTATCTTAAAAATTTAAAAAATGATATTATGTCAGAGTAATTTTTAATATCTCCAAAAATAAAATTTGTATTATTGTGTTGAACTAATAATTTTGCTGTGTTATACTGAATTTGTAAAAATAATGAAAAATTAGAGCTAGGGGCGCTAGAATTGGCTAGCTGAGAGATAAAGCCGTAACTTACAAACCCTAATAACCTGATCAAGATAATGCTTGCGAAGGGAAGCTTTTAATATAATTTTGTTACATAAATAGACAAATTATTTAATGTTAGGGAAAATTTGTCTAAGTGTATATATGATTATAAGAGTGCTTTCCAAACAAGGAAAAGCACTTTTTTTATTTTCAAAAACTATAACTTTAATCTTGGAGGATTGTAATATGAATTATACAACACAAATGGATGCTGCTAGAAAAGGCATAATAACTAAAGAAATGGAAATCGTTTCTCAAAAAGAGCAAGTAGATGTGAATGAACTAAGAGAATTAATAGCAAATGGACAAGTTGTTATACCTGCTAATAAAAATCATAAATCTTTAAGTGCAGAAGGTGTAGGTAAAAATTTAAGAACAAAGATAAATGTAAATCTAGGAATTTCAAGAGATTGTAAGGATATAGAAAAAGAACTTGAAAAAGTTAGAGTAGCAATAGACATGAAAGCTGAAGCTATAATGGATTTGAGTAACTATGGTAAAACTAGAGAATTTAGAGAAAAAGTGGTTGAAATTTCACCTGCAATGATAGGTTCAGTACCTATGTACGATGCAGTGGGATATTTAGAAAAAGAATTAAAAGATATAACAGAAGAAGAGTTTTTGAATGTAATAAGACAACATGCTATTGATGGAGTTGACTTTATCACTATACATGCAGGTCTTACAAGGAATGTTTGCCAAAAGATAAAAAATCATGAAAGATTAACTCATATAGTATCTCGTGGAGGTTCTCTGTTATTTGCATGGATGGAATTGAATAATAAGGAAAATCCTATTTATACTAATTTTGATAAAATATTGGATATATGTGAGGAATACGATGTTACATTGAGTTTAGGAGATGCTTGTAGACCTGGCTGTATAAAAGATTCTACTGATGGAGTTCAAATTCAGGAACTAGTAGTATTAGGTGAGCTTACTAAAAGAGCGTGGGAGAGAAATGTACAAGTAATGATAGAAGGACCTGGACATATGGCTATTGATGAGATAGAAGCAAATGTAGTATTAGAAAAAAGATTGTGTCATGGAGCACCTTTTTATGTTCTTGGGCCATTAGTTACAGATATAGCACCAGGTTATGACCATATAACAAGTGCAATAGGAGGAGCTTTGGCATGTGCTAAAGGAGTAGACTTTTTATGTTATGTAACTCCAGCAGAACACTTAAGATTACCTAATTTAGATGACATGAAAGAAGGTATAATAGCTGCAAAAATAGCTGCTCATGCAGGAGATATAGCTAAAAACGTTAAAGGTGCTCGTGAATGGGATAATAAGATGAGTAAAGCCAGAGCTGATTTAGATTGGTGTGAAATGTTTAGACTTGCAATAGACCCTGAAAAAGCTAAGAGATATAGAGATGAATCAACTCCTACTCATGAAGATAGCTGTACTATGTGTGGAAAAATGTGTTCAATGAGAACAGTTAAGAAAATACTAAATAATGAGGAACTTAATTTAATATAATTTGTGATTAGAATAAAATAGATTTAAAAAGAGGAGGTGATTTGGTGAAGGTTAATGGGAAGGATGTTGAATTTAAAAAAGATTTGACTATAATAGATTTATTAAATAAATATAACTTAAATAGTGATAGAGTTGTAGTTGAAGTAAATCTAGAAATAATTGAAGAATCCAACTACAGTACATATATATTGAAAGACGAAGATATTATAGAGCTTATTAGTTTTGTTGGAGGTGGTTAAAATAAAGATATTTGTAAATGAATTATTAACAGATGTTGAAGAAAATACGACTGCCTACAAAGTTAGAGATGATTATAATTGTAAATGTGATGTATTAGTATTAAATGGATATCCAATTAAAACAGATATTCCTCTTTGTGAGAACGATAAATTAACACTTATACAAAAGGGAGTCAAGCCATCATTTGATGAATTAGAAAACTTATTGATTGCGAGACATACTCCAAATATACATAATAAGTTAAAAAAAGGGAAGGTTGCTATATTGGGGTTAGGGGGACTTGGGTCCAATATAGCTATCTCTTTAGCCAGAATTGGAGTAGGAGAACTTTTACTTATAGACTATGATGTTGTAGAACCTTCTAATCTAAATAGACAGCAGTATTTTATAGATGATATTGGAAAATTAAAAACTGATGCTATGATAGAAAATATAAAAAAAATAAATCCGTTTATAAAGCTAAAGAAACAAGATATTTTTTTAAATAAACATAATATGGATACTATTAAAGATTCAGATTTGATAATTGAAGCTTTTGATGATGCATCATGTAAGGCACAGGTTTGTAACTATGTGTTAATAAATTTAAAAGATAAATATCTAATAGCATCATCAGGTATGGCAGGTTATTATGATTCAAATATAATAACTACTAAGAAGATAAAAGACAAGTTTTATATATGTGGTGATTTTGTAAATGAAGCTAAATTTGGTGAAGGTCTTATGGCTCCAAGGGTTGCTATCTGTGCAAATCACATGGCAAACTTGGTAACACAAATACTTATAAATATGTAAATACTAAAATTAAATTCTAAAAAGATTGAATATTAAAAAAGTTGTACATGGAGGGAAATAATATGGATAAATTGGTACTTGGTGGACATGAATTCAATAGTAGATTGTTGGTTGGAACAGGTAAATATGGTTCAAATAATATATTGCCTGAGGTAATAAAAGAAAGTGGCAGTGAGATAATAACAATGGCACTTAGAAGAGTGGATTTAGATAATAAACAAGAGAATATATTAACATATATTCCGAAAGAAATGACAATACTTCCAAATACATCAGGAGCTACTAATGCAGAAGAAGCAGTAAGAATAGCTAGAATATCCAGAAAAATGGGATGTGGAGATTTTATAAAAATAGAAGTGATATCAGATACTAGATATTTACTTCCTGATAATGAAGAAACTATAAAAGCTACAAGAATACTTGCTGATGAAGGATTTATAGTTCTTCCATATATGACACCAGACCTTTATGCTGGAAGAAGACTTATAGAAGCTAATGCAGCAGCAGTTATGCCTCTCGGGGCTCCAATTGGTTCAAATAGAGGGCTTCAAATGAAAGAAATGATAAGAATAATGATAGATGAATTAGATATACCAATAATAGTGGATGCGGGTATTGGCAAACCATCTCAAGCTATGGAAGCTATGGAAATGGGAGCTGATGCTGTACTCGTTAACACTGCGATAGCTTCAGCAGGAAATCCTGTACAAATGGCAAGAGCATTTAGACTAGCTGTAGAGGGTGGAAGAGAAGCATATCTCGCAAAAACAGGAAGTGTATCAGAATTTGCAAACGCATCTTCTCCTTTAACAGGTTTTTTAGGCAATTTATAGAAAGTGGTGATTGGTGATGAGTTTTTATGATGTAATAGAAAAATATAGAGATTTTGATTTTGATGGATATTTAAATAATGTTACTGATAATGATGTTTTAAGAAGTTTATCAAAGGACAAGCTTGAAGATTTTGATATATTAAATTTGCTTTCTAAAACTGCTGTAAAATATTTAGAAGCCATGGCTCAGAAAGCACATAAATTAAGTGTTCAATATTTTGGAAAAACAGTATGTTTATATACACCAATGTATATAGCAAATTATTGTGTAAATCAATGTGTTTACTGTGGTTATAATATAAAAAGTGGAATAAAAAGAAAAAAATTAACTATGGATGAAATTAGAGAAGAGGGAAATGTAATTTCAAAAGAAGGTTTTAAACATTTACTTGTTTTGACTGGAGAGAGTAGTTTTCATTCAAGTGTGGAATATATAGGTGAGGCTATAGAAATATTAAGAGAAAAATTTCCATCTATAGGTATAGAAGTCTATCCAATGGAAGTAGAAGAGTATAAGTATATTGTAGATAAAGGCGTTGAAGGTCTAACAGTATATCAGGAAACTTATGACGAGGAAATATACAAAAAAGTGCATATAAAAGGCCCAAAAGCAAATTATAAATTTAGGTTAGATGCTCCTGAAAGAGGGGCAAAAGCAGGCATGAGGACTTTATCGATAGGAGCACTTTTAGGGTTGAATGATTTTAGAAAAGAAACCTTTTTTACAATATTGCATGGGAAATATTTAAAAACAAAATATCCTCATATTGAGCTTTCATATTCAACACCAAGAATGAGACCTTTTAAAGGTTGTTTTGAAGAATTAGTAGATATAAGTGATACTGATTTGGTTCAAGCTATGATATGTATGAGATTGTTTGACCCACATGCAGCAATAAATATATCAACTAGAGAAAACTTGGAAATGAGAAGTCATATAATACCTTTAGGAGTAACTAAATTGAGTGCAGGTGTTTCTACTGATGTAGGGGGGCATTCTCAAGATGAGCATGATACTGCTCAATTTAAGATAAATGATGAAAGCACTGTTGCAGATGTAGAGAAGATGTTAAACTCAATTGGATATCAACATGTATTTAAAGACTGGGAAAGATTTTAGATGTATTTGATAACAAACAGAAAATTATTATGTAATGAAGAAAGATATTTAGAAGTTATTAAAGAGTCTATATTGAGTGGTATAAAAAACATTATAATAAGAGAAAAAGATTTAGAATATGAAGAATTAAACAAATTATATATGAAAATAAAAACCAAAATCAATTGTATAGATTTTCAAGAGAAAATACTGAATAAAAATTTGAAGATTAATATAAATCAGAAAGAAAGTATTAATAAACTTAAAGTTAACTTTATAGTAAATAGTAATATTGAATTTTTTGAAAAAACAGATTGCCAAGGGATTCATCTTCCTTTTAAAGTATTCTTGGATTTACTTGAAAATAATTACAGTTTTAATAAAGATAAAATACTGGGATTATCTTTACATCAAATAGAGGAGGTAGAACATTTAGAAAATTTGATGAGAAATAAAAATATAAGAGTAGATTACATAACCTTGTCACATATATATGAAACTAAATGTAAAGAAGGTTTACATCCAAAAGGAATTGAGCTTCTAAAAGAAGCTAAGAAGATTACTGATATTAAGATAGTTGCGCTAGGAGGAATTTTACCATCCAATGTCAAAGAAACATTGAAATACTGTGATGATTTTGCCATAATGTCAACTATAATGAAATCTAAAGATATTAAAAAAACAATCTCAGATTATAATGAAAAAATTGAATTATTAAAATAGTATATGGAATCCTTAATTTAAAGAAAAATAAAAAAGTTATCTTTTAAAATTTAAAAGATAACTTTTTTATTTTGTATCTTTGCTAATAAAAAATTGTAAAAAGGGAAAACTTTAGTCAGAGAGATTAAACAATATCCTAAAAGATTTAAAATTTAGTAAAGTATGGAGGACATTATAATGACTGACAGTAAAAAGAAACGATTTATTATACCACACACTTTTACAATAATATTTTTACTAATAGTCTTAATGGCAATATTGACTTGGGTAGTACCAAGTGGTGAATTTAGTAGAGAAGATGTAGAAGGCAGAATGGTAGTTGTACCAGGAACTTATCAAAGTGTTGAAAGCAATCCTCAAGGGTTTGCAGATGTTTTTAAGGCACCAATAGAAGGTTTTATCGATTCAGCAGAGGTTGTAGGCTTTGTATTAATAGTTGGAGGTGCCTTTGGTATTGTAAATAGAACTGGAGCTATAGAAGCAGGAATAGCATCAGTTATATCTAAATTTAAAGGAAAAGAACTTCTTATAATTCCAATATCAATGATTTTATTTGGTCTTGGAGGTACTACATTTGGGATGGCAGAGGAGACATTACCATTTTATATGATATTTGTTCCACTTATGACATCCTTAGGATATGATTCTCTAACCGCCATAGCAATTGTATTTATAGGAGCAGCAGCAGGAGCTGCAGCTTCGACAATAAACCCATTCTCGGTTGGTATTGCACAGGCACTAGCTCAACTTGCTCCAGGTTCAGGAGTAGCATATAGAGTAGTTATTTTTATAGCTTATATATTAATAAGTATAGCGTTTGTTATGTATTATGCTAAGAAAGTTAAAGAAAATCCTGAAAGTTCAATAGTATATGAAATAGATAAAAATAATAAATCAATACTTAATCAAACTTCAACAGAAATAAAAGAATTTACTTTTAAAGAAGTATCTGTTCTTGCTATCTTTGGAATAGGTATGGCAATAATGATTTGGGGTGTCTTAAGTCAAGGATGGTATATTCCAGAGATATCAATGTGTTTTGCTGCCATAGGAGTACTTTCTGGTTTAGTTGGTAGATTATCTCAAATTGAAATTTCAGAAAGTTTTATAGATGGAGCCAAAGATTTAGCATCAGCCGCTCTTGCCATAGCATTAGCTCGTGGAATCGTAATAATTGCTCAAAATGGATTTATAATAGATACTATATTAAATTCCGCAGCAGCTTTTTTAGGTGGCCTTCCAAAAGTTATATTTGTATATTTATCTTTCTTCTTGGAAGCTGCATTGGCATTTTTAATTCCATCATCTTCAGGTCTTGCTTCACTTACAGTACCTGTACTTGCTCCTCTTGGTGATTTGGTTAATATATCAGCTCAAGTAATAGTAACTGCTTATCAATTTGGGGTTGGTCTTACAAACTTCATAACTCCGACTTCAGGGGTATTGATGGGAGCACTTGCAGTAGCTCATATTCCTTTTTCAAAATGGGTAAGATTTATAATGCCTATATTGTTGATTTTGACAGCTGTATCTCTAGTCTTTTTGACAATAGGTATATATATAGGATTTTAATTAAAGAGAGTTTATTCAATATAGCTAGAGATTATATAAGATACTAAGAAATAGAATACCCAAAATATGATTTTCAATAAATTGCCACTAAAAATAATTTAGTGGCAATTTATTTTTTATATAATAAATGACAAAATATCTTAGTAAGTGTATATTTTCTCTTTCAATCTCTTATTTTTTATATCAAATTAGCTAAATAAAATTAAATTAAAAGTCAAAAAACTAAAGAAATTAATTCTAATTTGAAATATATATGAAGGTTTTTGGAGAATACTTACTTATAGTAGGAAAAAATGTTAAAATAAGAGTGTAATCAAATATAAAGAACTGAAATAGCTAACAGTTATTAAATATGGGAGTGTAAAAATTTATGGGATTAAAAGAATTTGATTTTATTGAAGAGTCTATTGAGATGTTGAGGACAATGTCTCCAACATTAGAAACTATATCAGATGAAATAGAAGAGTATTTTGAAAATATTTTGGATGAAAAAAATCAAGAATATATAAATGTAACCTCTAGAATAAAATCAGAATCAAGTTTAAGAGAAAAGATAATTAGAAATAGATATTTAAAAAAATATGGAGAAGCAAGTAATCTTATTCACAATGTCTCTGACTTAATAGGTTTGAGAATTGAATGCAGATTTATTGAGGATGAAAACAAGATATATAGACTTCTAAGAAGATACTTTAATAAAACAGACGACAAGGTAAACTATTATAATAAAGAAAATAAGAATATTAAATTAAAATTGTCTGAAAGACAACCTAATAAACAAAAAAATGGATTTGAAATATATAAAATAGATGGAGTTTTTGCATATTTAGATAGAGAAGTAAAATTTGAGCTTCAAATTAAGTCTCTTGTAAATGTGTTTTGGAGTGAAATTGAACATAAAATAATTTATAAAAATAACACATATTTACTTGCTGATAAATTTATAAAGGATATGATGGACTCTATAAAGAATAATCTTACTATGATTGATAATCAGCTTTTAAGCATTTATAAAAACTTTCATTCAGGAAAGTCTTTTAATATGAAAGTAAGTAAAAAAGAAATTGAAAAACTATTTGCGAAATTAGTATATGATGCTTTTTCTGAAAAGATGAATAAAAGTATAGGTTTTGTTGTGGATTTTAAAAAACCCTGTGAGACTATATTAAGCTATTCTTTTAATAAACAGGATATAAGTGATGAAGTTTTGGGCAATTTCATGCTTGATGAGTTTGCAAGACTAAATGAGATTGTAAATAAAGACATAGATTTTAATGAGCAAATAGAATTTGAAAGAGAACCAACATTTGATGATAAATTTTGTAAAGACCTAGGAAATCATTTTAGAAGCAGATTAAATACAGAATTCCCATGGAATTTATTTTTTAGAATACTATTTGAAATAGAACCATGTAACAATACAGAAGACTTTGAAAACTTTGTAGAGTTTATAAAAGAAAATGTATTACTAGAAGAAAATAGAGAACAACTTTTATGTCAATTTGAAGAAAATAGTCAACTTATAATTGAAGATATGTATGAATGTATATTCAATAGCATAAGTGAAATTGATAGTGTTGAAATTTTGTATAACTATAATCTTGAAAAGATAAACTTTACATCAAGTGAAATTATAAATTGTATATGCAGAGAATATGAATGCTATGGTGAATACTTAGAAGAAAAAGAAAAGCTTATGAATGCATTTAAAGAAAAAATTATTCAAATATTTGAGTAATCAATTAATTTTAAAATGGCGCTAATGCGCCATTTTTCAAATACATATAAAGTTAGAAGAATATTCTAAAGGGGGAGATTTATATAGAGAAAACAGGTGTAATTTTAGCAGGGGGAAAAAATTCTAGAATGGGAAGAAATAAAGCTTTTCTAGAATTACATGAAAAGCCTTTTATTGAAATTGCAATAGAAGTATTTAAAAATTTTGATGAAGTAATAATAATATCTAATAATGAAGAATTATATTCTAAATATAATATTAAAGTTTATAATGATATAATAAAAAATGTTGGTCCAATTGGAGGAATATATACTGCTCTTGAATATGCAAAGTATGATATAGTTATAGTTGCATGTGATATGCCATATCTAAATAGTGAAATAGTAGAAAGAATAGCTAATGAAATGGATGATAAAAGCGTGATTTCAGTGACAAATGGTAAGTTACAACCATTGTGTTCTGGGTATAAAAAGAGTATAATAAATAAGGTATCCTTATGTATAGAAGGAAATGATTTAAAGCTCAGAAGCCTTATAGACAAAATAGATAAAAGCTATATATACTTTGATGATGAAGATTTATTTTTAAATGTAAATACTGTTAATGAATATAAAAAATTAACTGGAGTTTAATTAGATATGGTTATAAAATAGAGTAGGATTTATATGGAGGAGAGTTTATGAATTTACTTAAATGCGATTCTTGGGCAGTAATATTAAATAATAGCGATGAAGAAAGTAAAGCATATAAAATATTAGATGAACTTAAAAAGAATATGTACAAAGTTGTTGCTATAGATGAAGAAAAGAAACCTATTGAAGGTATAGATGTGTATGAGTGTTTAAAAGATGTACCACACAATATTGACGTTGTGGCCATTATTGACAAACAATCTAAGATGGATGTGATTTTAGAAGAAGTAGAACTTTTAGATATACAAAACATATGGTTTGAAAAAGGAAGCTTTAGTGAAATGATGATTAAAAAGATTAAAGATTTAAAATTGAATGTAGAATATAATTTAAATTTACATGATGAGTTAACTAAATAATAAAAGGTACAACTAGTTAACCAAACACATTATTTTATAGTATAGATTAACTAATGAAACATTAAGTTACAATATTTATTAAAAAAGTTATAAGTTGCATGATATAATATATTAAATACGATATAAAGGAGTTGATATATTATGTTAATAGTTACCACAGAAAAAGTCGAAGGCAAAAAAATATCAGAAGTTCTAGGACTAGTTAGAGGAAGTACAATAAGAGCAAAACATGTTGGAAAAGATATAGGAGCAAGCTTTAAAAACCTTGTTGGAGGAGAGCTTACAGGATATAATGAAATGCTTACTGAAGCAAGACAAATTGCTATAGGTAGGATGGTTGAAGATGCAGAAGCTAAAGGTGCAAATGCAATAATAGCATTTAGATTATCTTCAGCTTCAGTTATGCAAGGTGCAGCAGAAATGCTTGCTTATGGAACAGCAGTTATTTTAGAAGATGATAAGAATTAATTTGAAAAATAAAATATAAATAGTTAAAAAGAGGCATCTTTTAAAAATTTTATGGATGCCTTTTTTTATTTGGAAAAACTGATATAAGAAAGAATTTTAATCGTTATGATAATAAAATGGGATGATATTATATAAATAAATAAAATTATATTATATAATATATGGTATAGACTTAAAAAAATTTATTAGTAGAGAAAATATAGACAATGTTATAATAGTTATAGAAATTGGAAGTAATTGTACATTTGTTAAATAGATTACATATATACTAGTTTTATATTTGGAATAGTTATAAGTTAATATTTTTTATTTTGTGAACGTTGGAATAATAAAAATGTATGTACTATTAAGTTATATGATAAGAAATGTAGATATAATATGTTATATTACTGAGAAAAATGGAAATAAAATAGAGTAGGTTTTATTAAATTGGTTTTTATTTTTAAAGGTCTAGTTAATGTATAAAGGGGTGAAATTATATGTTTAATGTTGCAATTATAACACTTAGCGATAAAGGCTATGAAGGAAAAAGAGAAGATATAACAGGAAAAAAACTAATTGAATTTGTTGAAAATACAGGAGATTATAAAGTTATTGAATATGTATTGATAAAAGATGACAAGGAAATGTTAAAGGAAAATATTGTAAAACTTTGTGATAGTAATAAAATAGATTTAATTCTTACTAATGGTGGGACTGGTTTTTCAAAAAGAGATGTAACTCCAGAAGCGACTAAGGAAGTATTAGAAAAAGAAATACCAGGTTTAAGTGAATATATGAGAATGAAATCTACAGAAATTACCAAAAAAGCTATACTAAGTAGAGGTGTAAGTGGAATAAGAAATAATTCTATAATAATAAACTTACCTGGAAGTCCAAAAGGTGCAGTTGAAAATTTAAGTTTTATAATTGATGTTTTAGACCATGGCATAGAAATTTTAAGAGGAGAAGCTACAGAATGTGCAACTAAAAAAAGTAAATAGTATATAATCTAGATAGATAAAAAATAGACAAAGAGGTAGATAGAGTATGATTGATAAGTATGGAAGAAAAATAGACTACCTTCGTATTTCACTTACAGATAAGTGTAATTTAAGGTGTGTCTATTGTATGCCACCAGATGTAAAATTTGATAAAAATTATATAAATGAAAATCTAAGTTTTGAAGATTATAAATTCATTATAAAGGCTATGTCAGAACAAGGAATAACCAAGGTTAGATTTACTGGGGGAGAGCCTCTTTTATATCCTAAGTTAAATGAACTTATAAAATTTACAAAAGAAGAATGTGGAATAAATAATATTGGAATGACAACTAATGCTATTGGGCTTTCTGATAGAATCTCTGAGCTTGAAAAATGTGGTTTAAATAAAGTTAATATAAGTTTAGATTCTTTGAAGGAATATAAGTATAAATCTGTAACAAGAGGTGGAAATTTAAAAGATGTCTTAAAATCGATTGAATCTTGTTTAAATTTAGGCATAAAAGTAAAATTAAACTGTGTTGCTATAAGTGGATTTAATGATGATGAACTTAAAGATTTTATGTTTTTAACTGTTAAATCACCAATTGATGTAAGATTTATAGAGCTTATGCCATTAGGTGAAGCTAATAGAGTTTATAAAAAAGGTTATTTTAATGTAAAAGAAATGGTTGAAAAAATATATGGACTATATAAAGTTAAAAATGAAGAAAAAAGTACAGCAGAATATTATATGTTTAAGGGAGCCAAAGGAAGAATAGGAATTATAACTCCATTAAGTTGTTCATTTTGCAATACATGTAATCGTATTAGACTTACTTCTAGTGGTGCAATAAAATTGTGTCTACATTCAAAAGAAGAAATAGACATAAAACCATTTTTACATAAACCATTGTTATTTAGGGAATCAATGAAAGATATAATAAAACAGAAGCCAGAAAAACATCATCTAATAGAAAATAAATGTAGTGATACAAATAGACGTATGTATGAAATTGGAGGATAAGTAATGTTAACACATATAAATGAAAAAGGGTATGCCAAGATGGTAGATATAAGTGAAAAAGATGACACTAAAAGAACTGCTATAGCAACAGCTACAATTACTCTTAGTAGAGAAGCTTTAGACAAAGTAAAAAATGGTCAGATAAAAAAAGGAGATGTACTATCTGTAGCTCAGGTTGCAGGTATAATGGGAGCTAAAAATACATCTTCAAATATACCAATGTGCCATCAGATAAAATTAGTAGGATGTGATTTGGAATTTGATATAGATGATTCTGAGTCTGCTATTAGGATATATGCAACTTGCAAATCTCTTGGAAAGACTGGAGTGGAGATGGAAGCTTTAAATGCATGTTCTTTGGCAGCACTTACAATTTATGATATGTGTAAAGCAGTTGATAAAAAAATGGTTATAAGTAATATACATCTTGTAGAGAAGACTGGTGGAAAATCAGGAGATTTTAAGTTTGAGTAATTAATAATATATGGGTGAAAATTTGGAGGAAATATGGCTAAGGTAGTGTCAATAAATATAAGTGAGAAAAAAGGTGTAATTAAAGTTCCTGTACAATGTGCAGAACTAAAAATAAATCATGGGATAGTTGGAGATGCGCATGCAGGAGATTGGCATCGTCAAATAAGCTTGCTTGGAAAAGAAAGTATAGATAAAATGAAGATGAAAGGTTTTGACCAATTAAAATATGGAGATTTTGCTGAGAATATAACTACAGAAGGGATAGAAGTATTTTCTTTACCTGTTGGGACAAAACTAAGAATTGGTAAATGTGAAGTTGAGGTGACTCAAATTGGTAAAAAGTGTCACAATGGATGTGAAATTAAGAAATTAACTGGAGACTGTGTAATGCCACGAGAAGGAATTTTTGTGAAGGTTCTAAAAGAAGGAATTATACATGTGGATGATTCAGTAGATATAATTTAGTAAAATTACTATTAAAATGTAATTATATATGACGTATAATTCAATGAAAATATTATTAATATATAAGTATCTGTTTTAAAATACAATGATTAATCATTATAAAAATGTTGATGAAATATTGTATTAGTAAATTAAAACAGTAGTTGTATTAAGCTATGAATGTAAAATCATAGCTTTTTATTTTTTAATTTTTAAGAAGAAATATTTTCTTTATATATTTAAAATTATATTTTATACAAAAATTAATTGTTTTATACAAACTGTTTATACTGTAAATTTGTAGATAATAAAGTATAAATTTTGATGAAATTTTAAAAATTACATTATATAAATATAGTAATAATATAAAAATTTACATATAAAACTAAAAAATACAAGTAATTTACTTTTTGAGTTGACAAAATATTGCATATATATTATTATATAAATCATAAATTAACTATAAATAAATATTATAGATTCGTAGAAAAAGAAAGTAGCATAAAGGAATTTTACAGAGAATTAGATTTGGCTGAGAACTAATATTGGAATTTGTGTGAAAAGGACTTTGGAGAATACTATTATAATCTTGTTATAATAGTGGTTTAATTCGCCTTAAGAAAATGAGTGAGTAAAATTAATTTTTACTAATAAGAGTGGTAACACGGATTTATATTCGTCTCTTGGATTTTTCCAAGAGGCGTTTTTTATTATAGAATTATTTCAGAAAATTTAAAACTATATATTAAATGAAAAATATAAATATATGATAGTTAATAAATTTATAAATTAGAAAATTGTAAAATATACTAGACTCAGTGACTTTACGATTTAAATGGAGGGATGAAAATGGAAGAAGAAAAAATTAACTATGCACTGGAGCAGGTTCCAGAGCATCAAAAACGTGGCTGGGTAGCTATGTTTTCAGTTTTAGTAGCAATAGGTGTGGATTTATCATCTGTTATTTTAGGGGCTGAATTGGCACAGAGTATGCCAATGAAACAAGCAATATTATCAGTAATTGTTGGTTCATTTTTTTCTGCAATTTTGTATACTACATGCTCTTTAGTTGGTTCGTCTACAAGCCTATCTACATCTATGATAACAAAGTATGTGTTTGGAGAGACTGGAGCAAAAATATTTTCTCTAGTTATAGGGGTTTCTCTATTAGGGTGGTTTGGAGTTCAAGTAGGTTTCTTTGCTCAAAATGCACAAATAATAATAAAAGATATATTTAATCTGGATGTAAGTATGCAAATTCTAAGCCTAATAGGTGGTCTCTTGATGATGAGCACTGCTATTTATGGATATAAGGCAATGGAAAAATTAAGTGTATATTCAGTACCATTCTTATTAATTCTTATGATGTTAACTATATTTTTAGCTTTTAGAGCAAATGGAATTCCAGTTGATGATAATATGAAGTCTACTATGACATTTGCAGGTGGAGTTTCTTTATCAATGAGTATAATAATAGTTGGTGCAATAGTATCTCCTGATATAAGTCGTTGGGCTAAAAGTAGAAGAGATTGTGCACTTTCAAGTTTCTTGGGAATACAATTTGGAAATGCCTTTATGATAGTAGTTTCTATAATATTGGTAAAATGTATGGGAACTTCAGATATTATGAGAATTTTTATTACGTTGGGAATTGCTATACCAGGTATAATTGTGCTTACATTAGCTCAATGGACTACAAATACAAGTAATGTTTATTCAGCATCACTAAGTATAGCACTTGTACTTAAAAAAGCACCTGAGAAAGTATTAACTATAGTTCTTGGTATTGTAGCAACATTATTAGCTGTATTTGGAATATATGAAGGTTTTATAGGATTCTTAAATCTACTTGGAATCGTAATTGCACCTGTTGGTGGTGTATATACAGCAGAATATTACATAGTAAAGCAAGAGCTTAAAGGTTTTGATAAGGGTGTATTATATAAACCAATAGTTAAACGTTCAATAGTATCTTGGGTAATTGGGATATTGATAACTTATCTTTCAACATATGGATTTATAACTCTTACTACTATAGCTCCTTTAGATGGGTTTATAGCAGGATTTGTAGTACAATCTATTATTGGAAAAGTGCTTTGTTCAGCAAAAAATAAGGAAAATGTAGATAAAGCAGTGTAATGAAATTTGTTTATAAAGTGTAAAATAAATTTGAAATATGAGGAGAAAGTAACATGAGATTTTTAACAGAAGAAAGTATAGATAAAATAGCAGTTGGTGCAGCAGTACTTGGAACTGGAGGAGGAGGAGACCCATATGTAGGTAAACTTGTTGCAAAACAAGCAATTAAAAAGTATGGTCCTGTAAAAGTAATAAGTTTGGATGAACTTGATGATGATGCTCTAGTAGTTCCAGTATCTGGTATGGGTTCTCCTGTAATTACAATAGAAAAATTACTTTCTGAGGTAGAATTAACTACACCTTTAGAAATAATGGAGAAGTTAATAAATAGAAAAGTAGATGTTATAATTCCTATAGAAATAGGAGGAATAAACTCACTTATGCCAATAGCAGTTGCTGCAAAAAAAGGACTACCTATTTTGGATGCTGATTCTATGGGGAGAGCTTTTCCTGAAGCTCAAATGGTAACTTTTTATCTTGAAGGGTATGAGGCATCACCTGCTGTAATGTCTGATGAAAAAGGAAATTCTGCTATCCTTTATCCTGTAGATGGAATTTGGTCAGAAAGATTAGCCAGAACTCTAACTGTGGAAATGGGAGGAAGTTCTTCTATCAGTGATTACAATTTAAGTGGAGCTCAAGTTAAAAAAGCTGCTATAGGTAATACACTTACAATAGCTGAAACTATAGGAGGATTTTTGCTTGAAAATAAGTCTGATTCAAAAGGTGCTGTTGAGAATATATTGAAAGAATTAAAAGGATATAAGTTATTTGAAGGAAAGGTAATTGATATTAAGAGAGAATTGAAAGGTGGATTTACTAGAGGGCATGCTTTTTTTGCTGGAATTAATGAATATGATGGAGAGTATTCTATATTATTTCAAAACGAGAATTTAATTGCAAAAAAAGGTGATACACCACTTTGTATTACACCAGATTTAATAGCAGTATTAGATTTAGAAACTGGATTTCCAATAACTACAGAAAGAATAAAATACGGTTCGCGTGTTATGGTAGTAGCTTTTCCTTGTAATGAAAAATGGAGAACAGAAAAAGGAATTGAGACAGTTGGACCTGGATACTTTGGATATGATGTGGAATATAAAACAGTAGAAGAATTACAAGGAAAATAAAGTTTAGGAGGAAATTTTGATGTATCGTGTAGGAATTGACGTTGGAGGAACAAATACAGATGCTTGTATACTGGATGGGGAATTAAAAGTAATTCATTCAGTTAAGGTAGCAACTACAAAAGATGTTGAAACAGGTGTTTATAATGCTTTAAAAAAAGTTATAGATGAAAGTAAGATTGACCATTCTTTAATAAAGTATGCTATGCTTGGTACAACTCATTGTACAAATGCTATTGTAGAAAGAAAAAGACTTAATAATGTAGCAATGATAAGAATAGGAAAGCCAGCGACAACTGCTATTCTTCCTTTTATAGATTGGCCAGAAGATTTAAGAGAAAAGATAGAACTAGATTCAATACTAGTGTCTGGTGGATATGAGTTTGATGGTAGAAAGATAAATGAACTTTGCAAAGAAGAAGTTGTAGAATTTTGCAATAAAATAAAAGACAGAGTGGAAAGTGTTGCAATAAGTGGAGTATTTGCTCCAGTAAATAAACAACAAGAAGAGGAAGTTGCAAAGTGGGTTAGAGAAATTCTAGGTGATATTCCTATATCTTTATCAAATGAAATAGGCAATATAGGTATACTAGAAAGAGAAAATGGAGCCATTTTAAATTCTGCATTATCTCAAGTAGGTAAAGCAGTATCTTTAGGATTTGAAAAAGCACTTAAAGATTTAGGTATAGATGCACAAATTTATTTTAGTCAAAATGATGGAACATTAATGAATTTAGAGTATACAATGAAATATCCAATTTTTACAATTGGATGTGGAATAACAAATTCTATAAGAGGAGCTTCTTTCTTATCAGAAGTAAAAAATGCAATAGTATTGGATGTTGGAGGAACTACGAGTGACCTAGGGGTACTATATAATGGATTCCCTAGAGAATCATCAATTCCAGTTACAATTGGAGGAGTACATACAAACTTTAGAATGCCTGATGTTTTAACTATTGGACTTGCTGGTGGGACATGTGTAAAAGGTGAAAAAGATAATATAAAGATAGGTCCTGAAAGTGTTGGTTACAAAATAACTGAAGATGCAATAATATTTGGTGGAGATACTTTAACTTTGTCAGATGTTGTTACAAGGTTAGATATGGCATTTGAAGATAGAAAAACTAATGTTGAACATTTAGATAAAGAGTATTGTGATGAGGTATATAAAAAGGTAATTTTAAAGCTAGAAGATGCTGTAGACCAAATGAAAACTAGTCAAGATGATGTTGAGTTAGTTTTAACAGGTGGAGGAAGTATAATTGTTCCTGAAAAATTAAAAGGCATAAGTAATGTTATAAGACCTCCTCATTATACTGCTGCAAATGCTATTGGTGCTGCATTAGGACAAATAAGTGGAGATGTAGAAAAGGTGTATAGCTTAGATAAAATGTCTAGGGAAGATGCTATAGAAGATTCAAAGCAAGAGGCAGTAAATAAAGCTCTAAAGGCTGGTGCTAAAAAAGATACTATAGAAGTATTAAACATAGAAGATGTTCCACTTGCATACCTTCCTGGAAATGCACTTCTTATAAAAGTAAAAGTTGTTGGTGATTTAATTTAAAGAAGAATTTAATTATTTTTAAAATTATTTTAAATATCAAAAAATCGGTGCTTAATTTGTACCGATTTTTGTTTTTTAGTAAAGAACTCGTTTTTTTGCTTCTGCTATAGCTCTAGCAGCACTTTTAGCTTGTATTCTTTTTTCTTCTTCTTTTTTGAACGCATTTATTGTTTCATTTAAATTCTTATCATGTTCATTTTTTTCCTTATCTTCATTTTCTCTATATACCAATACATAATTTATTATTGATTCATTTATTATCTGGGATATACTCTTATTTTCATTAATTCCTATTCTTTTAACCTCTTTGAGTAATGTTTCATCAATATGAACCGTTGTTTGTTTTGTGTTTTTTGCCATGTTAATCACCTCTTAAAAAGAATTTTAACATTAAAATTTTTTTTAGTCAATAAATTTTAATATTAAAATTCTTTAAATGTTTTATTTGATTTTCTAAAGCTTTCTATTGCTTTTATCATATTATTTTTTATATTTTCACCTAGTACAGAAGATTTTAGTCTAGGATTTTCAATATGGTCATAAATCGGTTCTAAAAATTCAACTTCAACAGGAAGAGAATTAATCTTGCCAATAGGTTGATACCCTTCATAAGTATCTTTTGAGTTTTTTATTACCAGTGGAACAATAGGGCATTTTGCTTTGTATGCTATTTTTAAGGCCCCACTTCTAAAATCTGATACCAATGAATTTGGTTCTTTAATCCATGTCAAATCTCCTTCTGGAAATACAGCCATGCTTTGACCTTTAAGTATATTTTGAGAAGCTTCAGATATACTTTTTATACCTTCTCGATTGTTTTTTCTGTTTACATATACACATCTTAATAGTTTTGCCCATTCTTTAAATATAGGTATATTTCTCCAAACTGGTTCGTCTGCAATTACACATCCAATTGGTCTTTCCACACTTGCTGCTAATATAAAACTATCAAGCATACTAGAATGATTTACAACAAATAGAAGAGGTTCTTTTGGTAATGTTTCTTTTCCAATTATATTAAGGTCTATATTTACTATATCTAAAGATTTTCTAGCTTGCTTTTGCATAAATTCAAATTTTTCTTTTAAGCTAAATTTATCAGGATTCTTTTTAATTTTAATAAGTCTAGGTATAGAAGATGTAAAACCTATAAGTTGATATGTAGCAAATTTTAAGTAATTATTCATAAAATTATCTCCTTAAAATAAAATTATTTATTACTGTAAAGATTTTAACATAAAATAAAATTTAAGTCTATTTTAATTCAGTTATATAATCTATATTTAAAATAGGCAGATATTAAAATTTTATACTTTTAATTTTACCAGTTATATTCTCTGAACCTCCCATGACTGAAGTCACAGGGTTCCTGCTTCATAGGATTTCGCATACTAAAATATGTCTTACCAATTCTCCACAGGCTATCCCCGTAGTTCCTACGGTTCTTACATACGTTATCTATTTTAAACTGTTATTAGTCTTAATCCTTCTTTTAGTATATTTATACTCGCATTTATATCTCTATCGTGAGTTACATTACAACAAGGACAAATCCATTCTCTTATATTTAAATTCTTTATTTCCTCGTTTTTATACCCACATTTATTACATATTTGTGAACTTGCAAAGAATTTACCTACCTTTACAATTTGTCTACCATACCAATTAGCTTTATATTCTAATTGGCGAACAAATTCTGACCATGACACATCAGAAATTAAGCGAGATAGTTTACTATTTCTAGTCATATTCTTTACTTGTAAATCTTCTATGCAAATAATATCATTCTCTTTTATTAATTTAGTAGATAGTTTTTGTAGAAAATCCTTTCGACTATTAGCTATATGTTCTTGAAGTCTTGCAACTTTTAATCTTGCTTTATTTCTATTTGAACTACCAATTGTTTTTCTTGATAATTCTCTTTGTAATTTAGCAAGTTTGTTTAATGACTTTAGAAGATACTTAGGATTTTCTATAAATTGTCCACAGCTTGAGATACAAAATTCTTTAATTCCTAAATCTAAACCTATCTGATTATTAGTATTTTCAAATGCTTCAATATCTATATCAGTACAACATAATGATACATAATATTTACAACTTGGTTCTTTGGATATAGTAGCATTAAGTATTCTCCCTTGAGGTACTTGTTTATCCCTTACTTTAACCATACCAAGTTTAGGTAATTTTATATATTGACCAAGGTACATAATATTTCCATTTGTAAAATTCGTTTTATATGAAAATCTATTAGTTTTCTTTGATTTAAATTTAGGAAATCCTGCATTTTCTTTAAAGAATTTTTTATATGCGTTTTCTAAATCTTTTAAGGTGTTTTGTAGTGAAAATTTATCAGGCTCTTTAAGCCACTCTAATTCTTTTTTTAAATGGGTCAAATCAGAACTACACTGTTTATAAGTAAAAGTTTCTTTATCATTTTCATAAACTTCTATTCTTTTAGCAAGATATTTATTATATACAAATCTACAACATCCAAAAGTTTTGTTAATTAACTCTTGCTGTTTTTTATTTGGATACATTCTAAACTTATAAGCTTTTTCCACTACTATCACCTCACTTTAATTGCTTTTTATGATTATTAATATACATATCCAAGTAACTTCTATTTTTCATCACTCATTATAATATTAACAAACGTAATTATCTAAAACAATTATTTCGAAGGTTTTATATTTATTTCTAAATAACATATGTAAGAACCATAAGTCCTGACTTTTATCATTTTTGAGGTTGTCGTTCACATAAGTTCGCTACTACCTATGCAGTTCTCTTATGAACTTCTTACACTTTCATGTAAGCACAGACTATATCTTATCCTTCGGCATTATCCGTTAAGGTCTACCCACTTCCACTACCGATAACTTGTAGTGTACTTCCCTCAAGAGGAATAGTCGTTGAAGTTTCTCCTACTTAGGAGCTTACCTGCTGATTGCCCATTTTAAAGTACTTAGGGTTTAACCTTATACCATCTAACCAATTTTTTCTACTTTCGTAACTTTCACACTTAGGTTTATTTCATCCTTATGTTTTAGTTTGGTTAGTTTTAGGGATTTCCAGCAATTCAAGTAGTATTGGATAGGTTCTATCCTATCTCTACATATAAGTTTCCCTATATGCTGACTATTTTAGCTACTAACTCATGACTAAAGTCACAAGTGTGCGTAGCTATTTTTCAATCAATAAATTACTATTCTATTAAATTAACTTAATAACCTTTAAATTAAATTATAAAAACTGTTGTAGGTTAGCAACAACAGTTTAAAAAGATTTGTTTTATAATATAGAGATATATTAATTCGTAATGCTAGAGCTAGCCCATTCCTTACACTGAACGATTCTTTTTCCATCATCACCTTGTTCTTTATCATATGCAAATTGATTAAGCATTTCACATGGAAATGTATCACATAGACCACAATGTGTAAGATTTTTATTTTCACAACATGATTTTACAGGGCATTCTTCACCCCAAAAAGGTTTATCAATATATGTACATCCTTTGCAATTGACCTTTCCTTTGTACTCACATTCATAACATAAAATTCCACATCTTGATTCTATCATTGTTACTCACTCCTTAAATATAAATTTTATATGATTGTACATCAAAACTTATACTTTTCATTGTAAAAATCGGACAAATTTTTTATATAGGTTGTTGGATTAACCCCACAGATAGATTTAAAATCATTTATAAAATGGGATTGGTCATAATAGCCAATATCTTGAGCTAAAGTTGTAAATAGCATATTATTATTTTGTACTTCTTGCAATACAAGATTTATACGAAGTAATCTAAGATAGGATTTGATACTCATTCCAAGAGAATTATTAAAAATCCTGTTTAAATGACGCTCACTATAACAACTGATTTGAGAAATATTTTTAACTGACATAATGGAGTTCTGTTTTCTTGTATTTTCAAGGATTGGGATAGTCATATCTATTATATTTGATTTGAACAAGTATGATAAAAATAACATATCTAATTCTTCTATTAATTCTTTTAGAGTGCTCGTTTTTTCAAAAATAGAATTAATCTCTGAGCTAAATAATGTATTAAAATCTTCAAGTTTAATTTTTAAGTCAGTGGATTCTCTTTGAGAAAAACCTGTTAAATAATATACTCCACCTGGACGAAACTCAACAAATACTCGAAATAGTACATTTTCTATGTCGTTTTTTACAATTACAGTTTTCGTTGTAGCTCCCCAAAATTCACTATCCATACCCTTTTTATCAAATTCAAATATCATACATCCACTAGCATCAGGTATTAATGTAAGATTTTCTTTAGTATTTATATCGGAAATAGATATTGTATAGTGTGCTATATATGGTCTTAATAATTTATGTGGCAAAATATATGTATACTGTTTGCAAGCATTTAAAATATTATTGATTATTTTATTCATAAGTAAATCCTCCTAATATATTAAGAACAAATATGCCAATTTATTTTAATATATAATAAACAAAATTTGATTCAACTGAAATATTTTAATAATATGTTCTTGTTAAATTCAGATACAATAATTGTAAGGTAAAATTTCAAAATATACAATTATTATAAATTATAGATGCCACTAAATGTATCTTAAATAAGAGTAAATATAAATCAAGATTAGAAAAGAATAGTATTACTTTCATAATAAACACATATAAAGATATTTTTAAGAATAAAATTTATTATTAAATAAAAAATAAAGGAGAGTGGTTTAATAGCATGGCATCAAAACAAACACCAAGAAACAATTTAGAAAAATTTTTAAGAATAAGAGTTTTATCACATACAGGCGATAAAATACATATAAAATTACCTGTAAATTTTGCAAAGAGAATGATTGAGAATAATGCTTTGGATTTATTTAATGGAAAAGATGATGTAGTTGATGGTAAAAAGATTACTGAGATATTAGTCAAAGCATTTGACTATGACCTAACTGGAGAGGTAGTTCACTTGGAAAGAAAAAATGGAGATATTATTAAGGTCTCAATCGTGCAATAGACCTAATTTATATGAATTTTATTTTGAAAAAATATAACTAATTAAGAATTAGTAGGAAAGTTCAGCTTATTGTTAGTATATAATACACATTTATAATTTATAGATGTGTATTTTTTGTATGTAAAGTTTAAATGTATATATTATTAAAATATTACCATTTTGGAAATAGATGTAAATGTATGTTGTATAGTATAATATAAATAGTATATTACTTTGTAAAGTTAGCAAATAAATCCAAGTTAAAAAATAAGTTAAAGAATACAGTGTTATTAAGTAGAATATTGGGAGTATTTTTTATAGCCAAAGGGTCAGAACTAGAAAAAGTGGAGGAGGAAAACATGTTTACAGATGGAAGAAGCAAGAAAGTAGTTTTTATAGCACATTGTTTATTAAATCAAAATGCTATTTCAGATGGGACTGCCATATATCCTGCAACATTTAAGGATGTAATTGAATTATTTGTTAATGAAGAAGTAGGTATTGTTCAATTACCATGTCCAGAACTTAGTTGTTTGGGAATTGATAGGGGAAATGAAAATGGTGCTAATCGTTCTCCAAATTGTGGAGTTGATACTACTTCAGACAATGATGAAGAAATCAATGATAAGGGTTTGTTTATGTCAGAACTTTATGAAAAACTTTAAAAAGAGAATTTATCAATTCCAATGATAGGATTAAAGAGTACAGATGACTACATAATGAAGATAACAACATTAATTCAAAAAAATGAGTTATTACATTGATTTGGTACTTATTTTTGGAATAAGATTTATTAGTAGTATAATAAAGGCAGAATAATAAAAAAACGGGACGTGGCAGCCAAGTGCTGGCAAAGACGCCCTGTTTTTTTATATAACCTAAAAATATGTACTTTTTTAAATTTATTATATTCTTTTAAATTGAATTTTTTCATCTGAACACAAAGTTTCAAACCTGTATGTATCTGTCATCTCATAAAAACCAAAAAATATAAAACCATCACGAGAAGTAAATTCATATTGAATATTTTCACTTTTCAGTGTCTTTTCTACTTCACTTATTTTTTCACTATATACAATGTCCACCATATAATTTATCATTGTAGAACCCCTCCTATTAATATGACAATATTCAAATATATAATAACATATTTAGATGATACAATTGTATTAAAAATGAAATAAATCTATTATATTAAGGTATTAAATTTTTATTAAAATGCTTATGAATAATCTAAATAATAATAGTTTGATACTAAATAAGATAAGAATTTGAATCTTGAATAAAAAATAAGAAGCTATAAATAATATAAGTATCATTTATGGCTTCTTATTTTTTATTTATTAGGATTATATATAAAAGCAATCACTATATTTTTTGTTTAAGTTTTAATACTTGTTTTACGATATTTGTTGAATGGTCAGAAATTCTTTCTAAATTAGTAAGTAAGTCAAGATAAAGCACACCAGCATCTATTGTACAACTTCCATTATTTAATCTAATCATGTGTGAATTTCTAAAAGTTTTTTCTAAGTAATTTACTTCATTTTCAACTTCTAAAACCTTGTTTGCTAACTCAAAATCTTTAACATCTAAAACTATTAAAGCATCCTTGAAGTTAGTCATAGTTTTATTGTATATTTGGTATATTTCTTTTATTGCACTGTCAGAGAAGCTAATATTCATTTCTTTAACACTCATAGCTAATTCAGCTATATTTTCTGCATGGTCAGATACTCTTTCGATATCATTTACAGTGTTAAAAAGTAAATCTGTTCTAAAACGTTCATCGTCTCTAAGAGGTTCTTTAGAAAGTTTTAATAGATAGTTCAGTATATCTTTTTGTAATTTATTGACAACTTTTTCTGATTCAAAAGTTTTATTAATATCATCACTACTCTTATTTAAGAATCCTGCAATTGCATGTTCTAAAGAATTTGTAGCTTTGTGTCCCATTCTTACAACTTCTTGTACAGTATTACCAAGTGCTATAGATGGAGTACTAAACATTCTTTCATCTAAGTACTTAGTATTATTTACTACTTCTGATTCAGTTTCTTTAATAGGTATAAGTTTACTTGCTAATTTAACTATGTATTTAGAAAATGGTAATAATATTATAACATTTGTAAGGTTAAATAAAGTATGTGCATTTGCTATTTGTCTAGCCGTATCAGTTGGGTTAAAATGAGTAACTATAGCTGATATAGGCTTATTTAAAATAAGCATAAATATGATTGTACCAATTACATTAAAACTTAGATGCATTACAGCTGCACGTCTAGCATTCCTGCTTGCACCGACACTTGATAAAAGTGAAGTAACACAAGTACCAATATTATCTCCATAAAGGATAGGTAAAGCAGCTGATAGAGGTAGTATTCCTTGAGAAGCCAAGGCTATTAACATACCCATAGATGCACTTGAACTTTGTATAATACCTGTTATAGCAAATCCTGCTAATATACCTAATAGAGGATTTTTACTAAAATATAAGAGTACATCAGTAAATGCTTTATATTCAGCAAGTGGTGCCACTGCATCTTTCATAAATTCCATTCCTGTAAACAATATACCAAAGCCAATAAGTATTTCAGATAAATGTTTTGTTTTTTGATTTGATGTAAATAAATAGAATACAATACCTACACCTAGAGCAATTGGTGCTATTCCTTCAAGATTAAATGAAACTAATTGGGCAGTAACTGTAGTACCTATATTTGCTCCCATTATTACACCAATAGCTTGACTTAGATTCATTATTCCTGCATTTACAAATCCTACAACCATAACCGTAGTAGCACTTGAACTTTGTATAATACCTGTAACAACTGTACCTACCAGTACACCCATAACAACATTACTTGTTAAGAGTTCAATAATTTTTTTTAATTTGTCTCCTGCCGATTTTTGTAAACCTTCTCCCATTAAACTCATTCCATAAAGAAAAAGTCCAAGTCCACCGATAAGACTAATTGCTATATTCACGATATTTCCTCCCTTAAGAAATTAATAAATTTTTTATCTGAATTATAAACTTTATTAACTAAAATTTATCGTTTCCTTAATATAGAATAACAAATTTTGTCAATAAAAATATTAATGTTTTGTTAAGTATACGTTAAGAGAATGTTAAATCTTTAAGTTGTTGTTAATTTGAGAAAATTCACTATATATAGTAATTTAAAGTCTTTAACTAAGATTTGGTTTATTTTATGTATAATTGATTTAACAAAGAATTAACCATGTTTGTAAAAATTGTGTAAAAGATATCATCCTTTTTTAAAAAAGATGTAAATGTAACTTTTACATCATATACATCAATAGATGAGATAGAAAATGCTTCTAAATCAAGTTTAAATATAGTGCTTAGAAAGAAGGTATAAAAGCAGCTATTTTTATGAAGAAAGCAAAAACTGTGCTGTATTTGGAGATTATGATACTGTTTTATGTGTCAGAGACTTGTTGGAGGAATTAGGTCTTGAAGTTGATATAGTTAATCCATATGCTCCATTTGTAGGATTAAGAGGAATTCTTTATATAATCGAAAAAATACTAAATATATAGCATCAAAGTCACAGATAATATGTAAAAATACTTATTATAAATAGATTTAATATAAATTAATGTATATTTTATTAAAATAATTATTAGTTATGTTAGAAACCTTAAGATATTGGATATAATATAATAAACAGGTAAATTTTGTAATTAAAAAAATACCTAGTTTATCTTAATTATAGGGGAAGTGGGGATATTTTATGGAAAGATTAATGGAACTTATAGAGAGAAAATTTTTAAAAGATGTAGAACTTTTAGAATTGGAAGACATAGAAAATGTAATAGAATGTAAAATGACACAACCATATAATGCTCATTATAATGAATATTTGCTAAAAGTAAAAAATAGAGATATTATAGAAGAATATTTTGTGTATTTAAAACATAGATAAGCATAAAAGAGGTCTGTATTTATTTGTATTGTTGCAAAATAAAGACAAGCCTCTTTTATGTTAAATATAAACTATAAAATTGCTATTTATTTGATTTTTTCAACAACATTAGTTAATATTGAATCTAAATCATCGCTAATTTCTGTAACACCATTATGAGTAATATCTATGATTTCTTTAGTCATAGGAAGTTCTCCTAAAAGTTCTAAATCTAAATCATTTAAAAATGTCTCAGTAGATTCTCCATCAAATAACTTGATTTTTTTAGAACAATCAGGACATTGGATATAACTCATGTTTTCAATAACTCCAAGAACATTTATGTTCATTTTTTTAGCCATATTAACTGCTTTTGATACAATCATAGATACTAAATCTTGAGGTACAGAAACCATAACTATTCCACTTATAGGGATAGATTGCATAACAGTTAATGCAACATCTCCAGTACCAGGAGGCATATCTATTAATAAGTAGTCTAATTCCTCCCAAAGAACATCAGTATAAAATTGTTTTACAACTCCTCCAAGTAAAGGTCCTCTCCAAACAACAGGTTCATTTTCATCATCTATCATAAGGTTTATAGACATTACTTTTATGTTATTTGCATTTTCTACAGGATAAATATAAGAGCCATCAGAATAAGCTTTTACATTTTTTACACCCATAAGTCTAGGAATACTTGGTCCAGTTATATCTGAATCTAATATACCAACCTTATATCCCATTTTATTTAGCTTATTAGCAAGTAAAGCAGTTACAGTTGATTTTCCAACCCCACCTTTTCCACTCATAACACCAATTATTTTTCCAAATTTATTGTTAGGGTTATTTTCAATAGAACAATTTGATTGACTATTACAATTTCCCTTTGATGGACATGAATTACAATCTGCCATATCTATTACCTCCAAACTTTAATATTTATTAGGTCATTTGTAACCTACATATACTATTTTAGTACAATTGAACCATAAAGTCATTATTTAAAAGTAACTTAGAATATTTTCTGTTGATTGATTTATAATTTATAATAAAAAAAGAAGGTAATAAAAAAATTATAACCTTCTAAAAAGTGATTATTTCAACTGACCTATAGACATTAATCATATAAATATATGGAAAATATTTCAATATATTATGCATAACTGGTCATTTTATAAGTGTAACTGGGAATTAGATGTATATTTTATAAAAATTTGATGAAAAAACAATTAAAAATTGCAAAGAAAAAAGATATAATTAGAAATGTAGTAGTAAATGTTTTATTATAGATAATAGCGTTTAAGTATTTTAAATAATATTTGGAGGAATATAAATGGAATTAAGACCAAGAAGTGCAAAATTAGAAGAATTCGATAAGGTAATAGAATTAATAAACTATGTATTTAGGATATCAAGAAATCATAAACCAACTATGATGGAGGAGTTTCCTCTCTTATTAAATAAAAATAATATAGAAAATATGATTATAATATCAGAAGATGATAAAATAGTTTCAGACGTAAATTATTTAATTCAAGATGTATATATTCAAGGAAATAGGCTGAAAGTTGCAGCTATAGGCGGGGTGTGTACTCATCCAGATTATGAAAAAAAAGGCTATTCATCTAAGGTATTGGATAAAGTAGAAGAAAAAATGTTTTATGATGGTATAGATATTGTAATCATTTCAGGAACAAGAACTTTGTACAGTAGAAGAAATTGTAGTTTGGTAAAAAGCTTCTACAAATATACAATAAAACCTGAGAATGTGAAAATACCATATGAAATAGTTGAATTTGATGAAACTAATTTTGAAAAAGATGATGATTTAGACAAAATGATTGAACTATATAATCAAAATAGTACTAGATTTATAAGAAGAAAAGATGAGTTCAAAAAATTATTACATGCAGCAACTATTGCTTGGGGACCAATTGATTATAAGAAGGTATTTATAAAAGAAAATAATAATATTATAGGATATTTAATAATAAGAACAATAAAAAAAGAAAATTCTATTGTAGGAGAAGTGGCTGAGATAGGGTTAAACTCTGTAAATGCTGAAAATATATTGAAATACGTAACAAATAAATTTGGTTTAGAATATTTAGATTATAAAGTACATGTAAGAAATCTTAAAGACCAATTACAAGGTAATGAAATAAAAACTTTGGATTATCAACAAGGAACTATGAAAATAATAAATTTTGTAAAATTGTGTGATAACCTAAGAAGTTATTTTAATCAATATATAGATTCTGAATTATTAAAATATATGGAGTTTAAACAAGTTGAAAATAAATATATTATTAAATATAAAGAAGAAGAACTTGTAATAGAAAGTTTGGATAAACTTAATAAACTGTTTTTTGAAAAAAACGAAGAGCAATACAATGAATTTAAACATTTAAAAAATATACATGAATTTGCAACAAAGGTGTTTCCTTTAGATTTTCCATGGACTGCAAATTTAAATTATCAATAATTGTGTGCTTTTCGACTGTATTCAATAAAAATGGATTATGTTTAAAGAGAGCTCTTATTAAATAACGTAAATTAGTTTATGTTAAAAAAGAAATTTTGTAAGATACTAGAAGGGATGAAATATTATATGGACATACTTGATGATATAGCAGAATGCATATTAAATATGGGTGTAGACAATATAGAAAATTTAGTGAAAATTGCTATAGATAAAAATATTGATGTAGAAGATATTTATGAATATGGTTTAAACAAAGGTATGATAGGAGCTTTAGATAAATTTGAGAACAAAGAATACTATCTTTCAGAAGTTATAGTATGTACAGATGCACTAAATAAAGGAATTAATCTTTTGAAAGGGACTGGAAAAGTAAAGGAGAAATCAAAGGGCGTAATTCTGATGTCTGTAGTAGAAGGAGATACCCATGAGATAGGAAAAAACATTGTAAAAGTAATGGTAGAAGCTACTGGATATAAAGTTATTGATTTAGGTGTAAATAGAAAAAGTAAAGATATAATAGAAGAGGCCATAAAAAACAATGTTGATATAATAGGCTTATCTTCAATGATGACAACGACTATGGAGAACATGAAGTCAGTTATAAATGAACTTAATAGGATTAAGATAGATAAAAAACCAAAAGTAATAATTGGTGGAGGTCCTGTAAGTATGGAGTTTGCAGAAGAAATAGGAGCAGATGGATATAGCTCAAATGCTCCAAAAGCAGTCAAATTAATAAACAAACTTATAGGAGGTGAAGTTTAAGATGTTTTCAGATATGACTTTACTTCAATATATAAACAGTGAGGATAGAGGCTTCTTTTTGCCTGATATGGGTACAAATGGATTATTTTTAATAAATAAAAAGGCATATGAAGTATATGATAGTGTAGATACGCAGTTAGAATTAGCAAAGACTATGGACAAGTATTTTGAATCAGATTTTATATATTCATTCTGTGATGGGATTACGTTTTGTGAGACTTTAGGTCTAGAGACACTAAGACCGGATTATGATTTTCCAAGTGTATTAACACATACTATAACTGATAGGGAAAAATTAAGAAAACTAGAAGTTCCAGACCCTTATACAAGTGGACGTATGCCACTTAATATAGAAAGTTTGTCACTTATATCAAAAAGTATAAAAAAACCATTGTATGAAGCTATACAAGGTCCATTTACACTTGCAGGCCAGCTAGCTGGAGCTACACAACTTTTGAGATATATAATAACTGATAAAAAATTTGTAGAAGAGTTATTGGAATTTACAACTGAGTTGGTAAGAAGATATGCTGTGGCTGCAAATAAAGCAGGAGCTAAGTATATTTCAATAGCAGAACCAACATCAGTGACTTTAAGCAAAGATAGATTTGATGAGTATATAGTAAAAAATTTAAATAAAATATACGATGAGCTTGATTGTTGGAAAGGGATGCATATATGTGGAGATACTAGGGAATTATTAGACAATATGTTAAGTTGTAATATAGATGCAGTAAGCTTAGACCAAATTTTGGACTATGAAGAAATTGCTCCAATGATTCCTAGAGATATAGTATTGATTGGTAACTTGGACCCAATAAAGCTTCTTGGTCGCTCTAACCCAGATAAGATTAGGAGAGAGACACTAAAGTTGTTAAAGAAGATGAGAGGATATGACAATTTCTTATGCAACTTTGGATGTAACTGTTTAAATACTACCCCAGTAGAAAACTTACAAGCAGCTATAAAGGCAGGAAGAATTAGTTATAAAGAATTAGATAGGATTGATATTAATGAATTATAATAGTAATAAAGATAAATCTTTTTTAGAATCTCTAAATCTAGAAGACATTTTTATAGATAAGAACATTGTGCTAAAGTTTTTGGGGTATGGAAATAGGAAGGCTCCAGATACGATTAATGAAATCGTTGAAAAAGAAATAAAAAATATAAATGATAGCTTAGATATTAAGATATATATGAGTGAGATTGATATTGATAAAATGCCTAAAAAGTGTAAAAAAGCATTTGCTATACTATACACAATAGGAGATAAGATTGATATCAAGATGAACGACTATATGGAAAATTGTAATATGATGGCAGGGTTAGCACTGGATAAAATAGGAGTAGTGTGTTTAGATTGTATTAATGAAAAAATAAAGAGGTACTTAAAAGAAGAATATAATAATCTCAATATATCATACGAAATATATCCAGGAGATAAAGATTTTGAGGTTGAGAAACAGAGAGAGATTTATAACTATATAAAAAATAAATATAATAATGTAGAAATAGAAATCAATGATTATCACCAACTATCACCTATAAAGAGTGTGGCAATGCTTATTTTAATGGGAGATGAGGAAAATCTCGAATCAAGATGTAGTAAATGTCCTCAAAAATGCTTTTAGCTATTTTTAAGATTGAAACTTGTTTTATGTATAAATTGCAATAATTTTTTTAGTTACTATATTTATAAACTAAAAAAATTATTGCAAAATAATAATATTCCACTTGATATGTTGGTAATTCACAAACTAAATAATTTTCTTCAACTCAATCAGACTACTTATTTCATAAGTTGGTGAATAGTTAGTATTATTTATACTGTTATTGAAATTTAACCAACAAGTATCTATTCCTGAATTTATTCCTCCTAAAATATCTGATGTCAAACTATCACCAATCATTAATACAGAAGATTTATCACAACAATCAAATTTTTTAAGTGCATATTTAAATATTTCAGGATTTGGTTTTGATACTTTTAATTCCTCAGAGACAATTATTCCATCGATATACTCTTTTATTTCTGAATTTTTAAGCCTTTTGTTTTGAACTTCAGATATTCCATTTGTTATTATAATTATTGTGTATTTTTTCTTGAGATATGATAATATATTAACTGCTCCTGGAATTAAAAATGTACATTCACTTAAAAAATTTAAGTACATTTTGCTAAGAGTTTTAGGGTCAACATCTAATTTCATTTCATCTGCAAAAAGTTTAAATCTAAGCAATTTAAGTTCGTCTAAAGTTACGATATTTTTTTCAAGGTCAAGCCAAAGTTTATCACTTATATTTCTATATATTTCTATACATTTCTCATAATCAAGTCTCAAACCAAATTCAGATAGGAGTCTTTTAAAAGCATGTGATTCACTCTTCTTAAAATCAAATAAAGTATCATCTGCATCAAAAAATATAAATTTATATGTTTTCATAAGTTTTATTCCTCTATAAAATAACTGCAAAAATTACTTTACTTTCGCTATTTGAATTGTTTTGCCATTTGTGTTTTGTTCCCAGAGGAACTTTAACACTATCTCCTTTGAATAGAGTGAATTCATCATCATCCATAAAAAGTTTGACTTCTCCATCCAAAACATATGCAATCTCGTCTCCATTGTGAGTAATCCTATCTACACAAGAAGAGGTATTTGGAGCTAAATCCATAATTGCAAATTCTAAATTGCTACTAGAGTCTGGAATTAAAACTTCATATACAACGTCATTGCTTCCAGGCAAAATAACTTTTTTTCTACTATCATGTCTTACTATTAAGCTTTTTTTATCTACCTCAGATACAAAAAATGTAAATAGAGGAACATTTAGAGAAGATGCTATAGACTTTAATGAATTTACAGATGGATTAGCAAGGCCTCTTTCTATTTGGCTTAATAATGATGGTGTAACATCAGCTAGTTTTGCTAAATCTCTAATACTTAAATTTTGTTTTTTTCGAACTTCAGCTATTTTTTCTCCTAAATTTAAATCATTCATATGAATATCCCTTCTTTTTCATTTTAAAAAATATTATCCTAAAATAATCAAATAAAAAGATTATACAGTATGAAATTATTATAACATATAGAATGTATTTTTGAAAAAATAATGTTCAATCTAATTGAATAAATTAAAATATAATTGACAAGTGAATACAGAATACTTAAAATATATTTAAATAAAATTAAATTAAGTAAAAAATAATTAACCTATGATAGGAGGGAGTATTATGCAAATAACAACTTTTGGAGCTATATTTGGCTTATTAGTAGCAATTATTTTAATTATAAAAAAATTTCAAGCTGTTTATAGTTTAATGTTAGGAGCATTTATTGGAGGAATAGTTGGAGGAGCAAATATAACACAAACTGTAGATTTTATGGCAACTGGGGCTATGAACATTTCACCATCAATTCTTAGAGCTTTAGCATCAGGAGTATTAGCAGGAAGTTTAATAAAAACAGGGGCAGTAGATAAAATATCAGAACAGATTGTAAAAATATTAGGAGAAAGGAGAGCTTTGCTTTCAATTGCCGCTTCAACTATGGTACTTGCTGGAGTAGGAGTAAATCTGGATGTATCTATAATAACAGTGGCGCCTATAGGATTATACATAGGTAGAAAATTAAATTATTCCAAACTATCAATACTTTTAGCAATGTTAGGAGGAGGGAAAGCAGGTAATATCATATCGCCAAATCCGAATACTATAGCAGTGGCAGGTAACTTTTCTGTTAACCTATCTAGTGTTATGATTGCTAATATAATTCCAGCAATTGTTGGAATTGTGATTACAATTATTTTAGCAAGTATGCTAACAAACAAGGGGAATAAAGTAGAATCATACGAAATCTTAGAACAAAGAGAAAATTTACCAAGCTTATTTAAATCATTATGTGGTCCAGTTGTAGCAATATTCTTATTGTTCCTGGGGAATATATCTCCAATAGTCATAGACCCTATGATAGCTCTTCCAATAGGAGGAATAGTAACCTTAATTGCCACAGGAAATATGAACAATTCAAGAGAGTATTTAGCCTTTGGATTATCTAAAATGCAAGGTGTTTGTATATTATTACTTGGAACAGGAACTATTGCAGGAATTATACAGGTTTCTGAATTGCAACAGAGCACAATAAGTATCCTGCAATTTTTAAATATGCCACAATTTTTATTAGCACCAATTTCAGGTATACTTATGTCATTAGCAACAGCTTCATCAACAGCTGGAGCTACTATAGCATCATCAACTTTTTCTGATGCTATAATAAATGGAGGTCTGTCACCAATTTCAGGAGCATCAATTGTAAATGCAGGCTCTAGTGTGTTTGAGCAATTACCACATGGCTCATTATTCCATACTAGTGCAGGCAGTATAAATATGGATATAGGAGAAAGGTTTAAATTAATTCCATATGAAGCATTAATAGGAATAGTGATGACTATAGTTTCAACATCTATCCAATTAATTTTATAATAAATACAAATATTTAATGAAAAAGTAGGATTTTGTTATTAAATATTGAATTTAATAATAAAAAGAAGATTGGAGTTTTAAAGTGAATAAAAAAAAGATAGTTATTATGGGCATTATTTATTCTTTTTTAGTGGTATTTTCACTTACAAATATGTATGTAAATACGGAATATAATCTCAATATATTTGAATATATTAAAAAATCACTACCATTTACAAAAGAAGAAAAAGAATGGTTGGAGGAACATGATAATTTGGTGTATAGTTCTGACCAAAGTTCTCCTCCTTTGAGGTATGAAGGTAAAGAAGATGGGCAGTATAAAGGAATCATTGTCGACTTAATGAATTCTTTGTCAATTCAAATTGGTAAAGACTTTTATTTTAAACCAAATACTTGGTGGAAAGAATCTTTCATAAATTCGGTAGATAATAGTATAAAATTCTTCGATTTAATTCCATCAGAAGAAAGAGCAAAAAAATTTATATTTACAGACCCAATATATACTTTAAGTGCAAATATACTAAAAAATGAGAAATCTCAAGACATAAGTAGTTATATGGATTTAAAGGGAAAGACAATTGCGATACCAGAAGGTGACTATTCTATAAACTTTTTAGAACAAAAAGTTAAAAACACAAATATAGTATTAACTCCAGATATAAAGACTGGGGTTAATCATTTAATATCAGGGAGAGTAGATGCAGTTGTAGGTGATGAACCAGTATTACGATATTATATAAGTAATTATGGACTTTCAGATAAATATGATGTTTTAACTAATCCTATTTATACTAAAAAAGCTGTTCTTGCTGTACCTAAACAATATGAAGAATTGGTCAGTATTCTAAATAAAGGGATTTTCAAACTTCAAAAAAATGGAGTATATAAAGACTTAAAGAAAAAGTGGTATTTTGCATATAATGATGTTGATGATATATTGTATGAAAGAGGAATTGTGCCAAGTATTTATCTTTTTATAGGTATAATTTTAATATCAATTTATATTTTTTATAGCTATACATATTTGTTAAAGATAGAAATAAAAAGAAAAACAAAAGAAGTACTAGAAAATAAAAAGACTTTAGAAGCTACATTTAATAGTATTACAGATATAATAATGCTTATAGATGAAAATTACAAAATAGTAGAATCAAACAAAGTTCTATCTGATTTTGTGAATGAAATAAGTTACAAAAGAGAAGATTTAATTAACCTTATGAAGGGAATTATTGAAAAAACATTTTCTGAAAGCACCCATAAAACAAATGAAATTGAATTACATAATAAGATTTTAAAGATAAGTACTTTTCCTGTAGAATATAAAAAAAATAATATTGAGTATATAGTGGTTCTAATTAAGGATATAACGAAGGATAAGATAGTAGAGGCAAAGTTACTTAGGGAGAACAAGATGATATCTATAGGTCAGCTAGCTTCTGGTGTAGCACATGAGATAAGAAATCCTCTAGGGATAATAAGAAACAATTGTTATCTTTTAAAAGATGATGTTACAATGGAAGAAGTAAATGACTGTGTAAAATCTATAGAAAGTAATGTAGATAGAGCAAGCAACATAATAACAAACCTGTTAAATTTCGCAAGAATATCGGATGATAATTTAGAAAATATAAATATAAGAAATTTTATTGAAAACATAGTGAAGCTTCAATATAAAATCTTGCAGTTAAAGAATGTTGAAATAAAAATAGAGTGTAATAAGAATTTAGTATGTTATATAAATGGAGAATCACTAAAACATGTATTTATAAATTTAATTTCTAATTCGGTAGATGCAATACATGAAGGTGGGCAAATTATTATAGACTGTTATGTAGAAAACAATTATTTGTTTATAGATTTTAAAGATAATGGTGAAGGAATAAAAGAAAATGCTTTGAAGGATATATTTAATCCTTTCTATACTACAAAACCAATAGGTGAAGGGACTGGTTTAGGCTTATACATTACTTATAATGAAATTAAAAAGAATAATGGAGATATAAGTGTAAAAAGTAAATTAGGTATTGGAACTTGTTTTCATATAAAGATTCCACTAAATAAAGAGGTGACTATATAATGAAAATACTAGTAGTTGATGATGAGCTAGAGTATGGAACGGTAATGAAAAAAATTCTACAAAAGAATGGTTATATTGTAGATATAGCACTAAATGGGGAAGAAGCTATAAGTATCATTAAAAAAGATAAGAATTATGACTTGGTTTTATCTGATGTTATGATGAAAAATATGGATGGGGTACAGCTATTAGACAGAATTAAATCTATTAATAAGAGTATAGAAGTTATATTAGTTACAGGATATGGAAGTATTGAAAATGCAGTTGATGCTATGAAAAGAGGTGCGCTATCTTATTTTATAAAGAGCAATCCTATTGAAAATTTATTAGAAGAAATTGAAAAGGTAAAAGCAGTGAAAGCATCAATTTCTACACAAAAGAATAATTTAGAGTTTACTTTAGAATCCAAAAATAGGAATTTCAATGATGTCATAAAAATTGCAGAAAAAGCTGCTTGTAAGGATGTTAATATATTAATTTTGGGAGAATCTGGTGTGGGGAAGGATATACTAGCCAGGTACATACATAGTATAAGTCCAAGAAGGAACGAGATATTTGTACCTGTAAATTGTTGTGCTTTTTCAGAAAATTTATTGGAGTCTGAGTTGTTTGGTCATGAAAAAGGTTCTTTTACAGGAGCCGTGGATAGTAGAAAAGGTAGGTTTGAGCTTTCAAATAAAGGAACTTTATTTTTAGATGAAATAGGAGATATACCTTTAAATGTTCAAGTAAAATTACTGAGAACACTTGAAGATAAATCTATAGATAGAATAGGAAGTAATAAATCAATTAAAGTTGATTTTAGGTTAATTTGCGCAATGAATAAGGAACCAAAAGTAGAAATATCAAACGGAAATATAAGAGAAGATTTTTTTTATAGAATAAGTACAATCACAATAACTATACCACCATTAAGAAGTAGAAGAGAAGATTTAAATACACTTATAGAATTTTTCTTAAATAAGTATCAAAATGAACATGATAAAAAAGTATATTCAATTGATAAGGAAGTAATGGATTTTTTATTAAATTACAATTATCCTGGAAATATAAGAGAATTAAAAAATATAATAAATAGGCTTGTAGTCTTAAGTGAAGAAGGTAATTTATCAAAAGATAATTTAAATTTAATATCAAATAATGTGTATATAGATGAAAAAATAAGTATTAGACCTCTAAGAGAAATAAGAAAAGAATTTGAATGTGAGTATATTGAAAAGGTTTTATCTTTATGTGGAAATAATGTGTCAAACACAGCTAAAAAATTAGAAATTAGTAGAAGGCAATTAACTAATAAAATATCAGAATATAATATTAAGTGAGAAAAAAACTTCTCATTAAATGAGAAAAAAACTTCTCAAACTCTATTAAAAGATAAGTAGAAAAAACATACTTATCTTTTTTTATTATAATTTTAAAATTTAAGATTTACAATAATTATTGTTAAATTCAATACTTATAAAACTTAGAAATGAAAATCTCTATAACATTAATAAATATAATACACATCTTAAATAATTGGCATAGAAAATGCTTTATATATGAATAAACGTAATAATAAATACTTTTAATTGCGATTAAATATATTAAGGGGGATTTTCATATGAAGCTAGAGCTAGGGAATATATTTATAAAAAATGTTGAATTTGGAGAAAAGACGGAAGTAAAAAATGGAGTATTATATGTGAATAGTAAAGAAATAGAAAAAATAGCCTTGGAAGATGAAAGAATTGTAAATGTAAATGTTGAACTTGCAAGACCTGGTGAGTCAGTAAGAATAGCTCCAGTTAAAGATGTAATAGAACCTAGAGTTAAAATTGGAGATGACAGTAAAATATTTCCTGGAATTATAAACAAAGTAAAGACTGTAGGAAGTGGAAGAACACATGTACTTTTAGGAGCTTGTGTTGTAACTTGTGGAAATATAGTTGGATTTCAAGAAGGTGTAATTGATATGAGTGGCCCTACTGCTAAATATACACCTTTTTCAAAAACAAATAATATATGTATTGTTATAAAAGCAAAAGATGGTATAGGTACTCATGACTATGAGGAAGCAGCTAGAATTGTTGGATTGAAAATAGGTGCATATATAGGTGAAGCAGGAAGAGAAGTTGAGCCAGATGAAATAATTGTATATGAGACAAAACCATTATTAAAACAAGTAAAAGAATATCCAGACCTACCAACAGTAGCATATGTTCATATGTTACAATCACAAGGACTTTTACATGATACTTATTATTATGGAGTAGATGCTAAACAAATAGTTCCTACTTTTATGTATCCAACTGAAATAATGGATGGAGCTATAATCTCTGGAAACTGTGTAGCACCATGTGATAAGGTCACTACATTCCATCATTTAAATAATCCAGTTATACATGACTTATATAAAAGGCATGGAAAAGATTTAAACTTTGTAGGTGTTATTTTGACCAATGAAAACGTATTCTTAGTTGATAAAGAGAGAAGTTCTGATATGGTGGCAAAATTAATAGAGTTTTTGGGTGTTGATGGAGTACTAGTTACAGAAGAAGGTTATGGAAATCCAGATACTGACTTAATGATGAATTGTAAAAAGTGTAGTGAAGTTGGAGCAAGTGTAGTTTTGATAACAGATGAATTTCCTGGGAAGGATGGAAAGAGTCAATCTATAGCAGATGCTACTAAAGAAGCAGATGCAGTTGTTTCTTGTGGTCAAGGAAACTTAGTGGTTCATTTTCCAGCAATGGAGAAAATTATAGGAACTTTGGAATATGTTGAAATGATGATTGGTGGGTATAAAGGGTGTTTAAATGATGATGGAAGTATGGATGCAGAACTACAAATAATAATAGCTTCAACTATAGCAAATGGTTATAATCATCTGACAGCAAGATATTATTAAATAAATGGTTAAATATAGAGTTTTGTTAGAGTAATAATTGGTCTAATTAATGTATAACTATAAAGTGTTTTGGAGGGTTAAGATATGAGTAAAATCAGAGTGGTTCATTATATAAATAATTTCTTTGCTGGTATAGGAGGAGAAGAAAAAGCAGACATTCCACCAGAGAAAAGAGAGGGAGCAGTAGGACCTGGAATGGCATTTCAAAGTCAATTTAATGATGATGCAGAAATAATTTCAACTGTAATTTGTGGAGATACGTATTTTGGAGAGAATATTGAAAGTGCAACTCAAGAACTTTTAAAAATGATAAAAGACGAAAAACCTGATTTATTTATTGCAGGGCCTGCGTTTAATGCAGGTAGATATGGAGTAGCTTGTGGAGCTATTTGTAAAGCAGTTGAAGATGAGCTAAATATTCCTGCAATTACAGGAATGTATAAAGAAAATCCTGGAGTAGACATGTTTAAGTTAGATTTACACATAATATCTACTGGAAATTCAGCAGCTAGTCTTAGAAAAGTAGTTCCAATAATGATAAAGCTAGGTCTTAAACTGGTTAGAGGAGAAGAAATAGGTCCTCCTGAAGAAGAAGGATATATAATGAGAGGAATAAGAAAAAATTTCTTCCATGAACTTAGAGGTTCTGAAAGAGCAATTGATATGTTGGTTAAAAAGATGCAGGGAGAAAACTTTGAAACTGAGTATCCAATGCCTGAGTTTGATAGGGTTACACCTATGAAGCCTATTAAGGATTTATCTAAAATAAAACTTGCACTAGTAACTTCTGGAGGGATAGTTCCAATTGATAATCCAGATAAAATTGAGTCTTCAAGTGCTACTAAGTATGGAATTTATGATTTAACAGATATGGATTCTATGTCAAATAAAGATTTTACAACTATACATGGAGGTTATGATAGAGCATATGTACTTGAAAATCCAAATTTAGTTGTTCCACTAGATGTAGTTAGGGAACTTGAAAAAGAAGGTATAATTGGAGAATTGGCAAATTATTTTGTTACTACTACAGGAACAGGAACAAGTGTTGGAAATTCCAAAAGGTTTGGGGAAGAGTTTTCAAAGAAACTTTTAGAAGATAATGTGGATGCTGTAATTTTAACATCTACATGAGGTACTTGTACTCGTTGTGGAGCAACGATGGTAAAAGAGATAGAAAGAGCTGGTATAGCAGTTGTTCATATTTGTACTGTAGTACCAATATCACTTACAATAGGAGCTAATAGGATTGTTCCAGCAGTGGGAATACCATACCCACTTGGAAATCCTAATCTAGGAGAAGAAGAAAGTAAAAAGATTAGAAAGAAGATAGTTTTAAAAGCTTTAAATGCCTTAAAAGAGGATATAGAAACTCAAACCGTATTTGAATAATAAAAATAATATAACACTTTAATTAAAATTGATATCATAAAATAGTTTTTTTAAATTATTTTATGATATCTTTTTTTATTATGCAAATTTAAATATAGTAAGAATTATTTATATATGTATAAATTAGGCTTATAAAATGATAAATTAATTTGACTTAATCTTGATACATAAATTTAAATTAGATATACTATGAAAAGTGAGGTTATTACATTTTGGAACATATATTCAACATGTTAGAACAGTTTAATTGAATAGAAAAAATTAACTTTATATAATAATTAGAATAATAACAAGAAAGAAGGTGTATATATTGATTTCAATTGCCATTTGTGATGATGAATCATACATGTTAAATCATATAAAAGAAAATGTACAATTATATATGAAGCAAAATAATCTACTGTGTAATATAGAACTTTTTGATAAAGCAGAAGATTTACTATACAATCACGAAAAGTTTAGCATTATCTTTTTAGATATACAAATGAAAGAGATTAATGGAATGCAGACAGCTAGAAAATTAAGAGCATATGGTAATGATTGCTTTATAGTTTTTGTTACAGTTTTAAATGAATTTGTATATGATGCTTTTGAAGTAGATGCTATAAATTATCTGATAAAACCATTATCTAATGAGAAACTATATAAAACCTTGGATAGGATAGTTATAAAACTTGAGAATAATGAAAATAATTATATCACAATACAAAGAGGTTATTCATATTGGCGATTGAAAATTGTAGATATTTTATATTGTGAAGTCATAAAAAGAAAGATTTACGTTCACTTAAAAAAAGAGACTATAGATTATTATGGAACCATTGATAATTTAGAGAGAAGTTTGCCAACAAACTTTTTTAGATGTCACCGTAGCTATATAATCAATTTGCAATCTGTATATGGGTATGAAAATGGTAATGCAGTTATGGAAAATGGAGACAAGATACCAGTTTCTAGACTACGCCAACAAATATTTTCAGAAGCTATGCTTGAATTTATGAAAAATAGGAGGAGATAGTATGATTAATTTATTTTCTTCTGATTTATTTTTAAAGTATAGTTTTTTATTTTCTTTTATCATATATAGACTTTTGATGGTAATATTGCAATACTATTTTCTAATTAGTTTTACAAATACTAATTCAAAACATTGGAGTTTTATTTTGTATTCGCTAGTTTCATTTCTGTTAATCATCATAGATATATATTTTAATTTAAATAATTTATTTTCTTCACAGATTCTATTTCTTCTTATGACTTTTTTATTTGTGAATTACATCATAAAAAAATCTACAGTTTTATCTATAGTATCATCTCTATTAGTATATATAATTGAACAGTTAGTATATGGATTTATAGCTCCATTAAATTATCTTATATTTCTTAGTAATGCAAATACAAATATTTATAAATTTTATATAAATGTTGGGATATCATCTTCAATTACTATTATAATAGCTGGATTTATATATTGCTATAGTGCTAAAAAATTTAATATTGAAGTTGTAAAATTTGATAAGTATTTAGTAATTTTAATAACTCCATTGTTATTTATAATATTATTTATGAGAGCATTTAAAAGTAGTTCATATATAAATATAGATACAAAACTTCAGACTGCAAAATTGTTGTTAAATACATCTTTGACTGAAGCAATACAAGCATTTCTTTTTTCTATAATTGGAACTATATGTGTATTTTTTTCTCTATTTACCTTTAAGAAACTTATGCAATCTTTAGAAGCAGATAAAGAGAAGGAAATTATGAATCAACTAATTTATGCTCAAAAAAGCTATATTGAAGAAGCTAAGTCACGGTTATCACAAACTATATCATTTAGACATGATTTTAAGAATCATTTAGCTATTGTCAATGGATTATTGAAAAAAGGACAAATTTCAAAAGCACAAGATTATTTAAATAAACTTGAAAAAGTGACAAGTGACCTGTCTTTTTCTTGCCATACACAAAATGTTGTCATTGATGCTCTTTTTAATAATAAATTGAGTGTAGCAAAGCAATTAGGAATACAGGTGGATTGTGAAGTAATCATACCACAAGACACTAATATGAAGGATTTTGATCTATGTATAGTATTTGCAAATGCTATTGATAATGCAATTAAAGCCTGTAGGCTTGTAGATAAACAAAATAGGTATTTAAAGCTTTCTAGCAAGCTAGAAGGTGGATTTTTTTTGATAGAAATAAAGAATAGTTATAACCCAATAAATAATTATACAAGTGGCTCAGGTATAGGAATTTCAAATATAAAAGAAATTGCAAAGAAATATCAAGGAGCTATAAGTATAGATAATACATCGGATTATTTTCAAATAAGTATAATGTTAGTTATTTCATTACAACATATTGATATTTGAGAACAATTCAGTTGAAAATAAACTTTGTAAGCAATACTATGTATTTAAATAAAAAAGTTTAACATATAGAGAAAATAGGAGGTTGCTAAAATGAAAATAGGAAATATAAGTGGTCAAGCACCAATTACAAATAGTTCAGATAATTGTCAGACTGAGATACAAAGTTTAGAACAAAAGAAAAAAGTATTGCAAGATGAAATAGAGAAAGTAAAAAGTAATAAGAGTATTGACAGTGAAACAGCCAAGTTAAAAATAGAAAGTTTAAAAAAAGAAATAGAAGAGATTGAAAATAAAATTCAAGAGCTAAAAGGAAATAAAGCACAAGAAGCAAATGGAGAACAAAATAATATTTCAGAAGTAAACAAGGACCTATTAGAGAAAGGGAAAGAACCTTTTACTAATGAAAATATAAAAACATTGTATGATGTTTTTGAGAGAAGTGATGAAGGAGAGCAATGGGATAATACATATAGTCTTGTTCAAGATGATAAAGATTTAAAAGTGAAATTTAATAGACCAATATAGTTTATTTATAAAAATAGTTTTTATTTTGTACTATTAAGGAATAGTATCCATAGATATATTTATTTGCAATTAACATACCTATGGATATTTATATGTGGTTTTATAAGAGTATTATTTATGAGTCTGTATTAATGATTTTTATACTGATGTAGTATCAATTTAAGGTTATCTATACACATAAAAAAAGAGATTTTAAAATCTCTTTTTTATTCTTATATATTAATTATTTTTTAAATTTATATTCTTTGCATCGGATTTTCTAATAGCCAAATCAAATCCTCTAAATCTAATCACTATAGGGTCATTAAGAGGAGCTATCTTTTTAACTTCAACCTCAGTGCCATCTATTAATCCTAAAGCTAGAAGTCTTTTCATAAGTTTTTCATTCCCAGCTATATTGTCTATAACTCCCTTTTGTCCAAGTTTTAAATTGTAAACAGTCATTATTAACACCTCCTAATGAAAATCATTATCAAATTCTATATTTATAATATATAACAAAAATAGCAAATTGTCAATATATAACAAAAAAATAAACATACTAACTTAGTATGTTTATGAAAAATAATATACAAGGGATACTGATAACATCTAGCAAAAATCCACTTACTAGTGGAACTACCAAAAATGCTTTTGGAGAATCACCATATTTTTGTGTCAAAGAGCTCATATTTGCTAAGGCATTTGGAGTAGCCCCTATTCCATGTCCAATTAAACCACTTATTATGATGGCAGAATCAAAGTCTTTTCCAAGAATTCTAAAGCAGATAAATACTGAAAATAGGATTATAAAAATCACTTGGAAAGTTACTATTAGAAGAATAGGAGGTAATAATGTAGATAATTCAAATAAATCTATATTCATAAGTGATAAAGTCAAAAAAATTCCTAATGAAAGTTCTTTTAGAAAATTAATAAGTTTAAAATTTAATTTCAGTATATTTATTTTATCATTTAAATTTCTAAAAATAACGGCTGAGAACATACAAGTTACGACAGAAGGTAAAAGAATATTAAACATTATATAAAATATTCTACTTATGATTTCTCCTGTATTTATGCAAATAAATATGATAAGTACCTGTTCTAAAAATATAGTTGGTGTTATTGTTTGAGAGAAGTCATTATTTCTTATTTTATTTGTCTTTCTATTGTAATTAGAATTTAATAAATCTATATCTGTTGAGGGTTTTAGTTTATATTTGTTTATTAAAAATCTAGCTACAGGACAGCCTAATATACCACCTATAATAAGTCCTATTGTTGCAGCAGATAGGCCAACTCCAACTGCTCCATTTACACCAAGATTTTCTATTGTAAGTCCAAATGCAGCAGAATAACCATGACCGCCTTCCATAGATACATTACCACACATAAGTCCTAAAAGAGGTTCAAGTTTTATAATCTTTGATATTGTAATAGCTAGGATATTTTGACAAAATGCAAGTACTCCACACAAAATCCAATATCTAAATAATACACTACCACCTTTTTTTATAAGGTTTATGCTTATTTCAATTCCTATTGTTGTAAAAAAGAAGGTTATAAAATTTGGCATTAAATTTCCACTTACAGATATATCTGCTAAATTAAAGTATTTAAGAAATAAGTTTAAAAAACAAAATAACAGACCTCCTATTACTGGAGCAGGTATACAGAAATTATTTAAAAAGTTAATTCTATTCTTTAATAAATTACCAATTAAAAAAAATAACATAGATAGTGTTAAGGTTTGTACCATATCAAGAGTTAAGGTAATCAAAATAAGTCCTCCTTTGTAATTTAAAATATTAATTGTATAATTTAAATTCTCATGTACTAGAATTTTATTATCAAATATATATTAATAAATGTATATTAATAAAAATCAGTAGATATAATTAGATAATCATAAATTAAATTAAAATATTTTAAAGAGATATAATTTTTTTAGAATGAAAAACCTTAGTATATTGATATAATAGAAATAAGACTTAAAAATATGTTTAGAATGTTATTAGTAGGAGGATAAAATGTTTAAAAATTTACCTAAGATAGATTTACATTGCCATTTAGATGGAAGTGTTAGAGTAGAAACTATGTTTGACATAGCTATTAAAGAGAAAATAGATTTACCTTCAGATAATATTGATGAAATAAAAAAATTAGCAAAAGTTTCTTTTAATTGTACTTCACTTGATGAATATCTAGAAAAATTTGATTTGCCTTTAAAAGTAATGCAATCTAGGGAAAATTTAAAAAGAATTGCTTTTGAACTTTTGGAAGATGCAAGTAAAGAAAATGTAAAATACATTGAAATTAGATTTGCACCATTACTTCACACCCAAAAAGGTATGAGTATTAAAAGCATAATTGAAAGTATAATAGAAGGTATTAGAGAAGCTGAAAGTATTTATGATATAAAAGGAAATTTGATATTAGGTTGTATGAGAACTATGACTTCAAAAGAGGCATTATTAGTAATTGAAGAAGGAAAATCATTTGTAAATAAAGGTGTTGTTGCAGTAGATTTATGTGGGCCAGAGAAAGAAGGTTTTTGTAAGGAATATGAGGGGGCTTTTAAATTAGCAAGAGAATATGGATATAAAGTTACAGTACATGCAGGAGAAGCAGCAAGTGGAGAAAATGTTGTAGATGCGATAAATATTTTAAAAGCGGATAGAATTGGTCATGGTGTAAAAATTAACAAACATAAAAAGGCCTATAATTTAGTTAAAGATAAAAAAGTATTACTTGAATTATGTCCAACTAGTAATGTACAAACTAAAACGGTAGATTCTTATGAGACACATCCATTTTATAATTTTTATAAAGATAATTTACATGTAAGCATAAATACAGATAACAGGACTGTATCGGATATAAGCTTAAATTCAGAACTAAATGTTATATTTAGTACATTTAAATTAGGATTAGAAGATTATAAATTAATGTACAGAAATACAGTAGAAGCTAGTTTTGCAGATGAAAAAACTAAAAAGTATCTAAATAGCTTAATTTAACAGATTAAGCTATTTAAACTTTAAATCCACTTAATGAATCAACAAAAATATATTAGATTAGGAGAAAAAACGTGAAAAGTTATGAAGACATCTTTTATATTAAACTAGCTAAAAAAGAACTTGAAGAATGGAAGAAAAATATATTAAAGAAACCTTCAATATTTGATAAGGCATCAAAAGGTATACAAAATAAAGTTAATGGAGTATTGCCAGATAAATACCATGAAGTAATAACTTCTTCGATAAAGGGAATGACAAAGACTGTGTTGTTTGGGTACAAATACGCTACAAAACCACCAATAAGAAATATGACATTAGAAGAAAGAGAAAAATTAGTTTTAGAAAAAGCTAAAAATTACAAAACTACTGCAATGATTGAAGGAGCAGGAACAGGGGCTGGAGGAATTCTATTAGGCCTTTCTGATTTTCCCCTACTTCTAGGGATTAAAATAAAATTTTTATATGATGTTGCTTCAATATATGGTTATGATGTTAAGGATTATAGAGAAAGAATTTATATATTAAGTATATTACAATTGGCTTTCTCTAGCCAACATCATATAAATGAAACTTTTAAATTGATGAATAACTGGGATGAATATGTGAAGAGTTTACCAGAAGATATTAACGATTTTAATTGGAAGACATTTCAACAAGAATATAGAGATTATTTAGATTTAGCTAAATTTCTGCAACTAATGCCTGGAATAGGAGCATTTGTAGGATTTTATGTGAATGGAAAATTAATTGATAAACTGCATGAAACTGCTGTGTATGCTTATAGATTGAGAATTAGAGAACTTAATTTATAAGTATAACAAGAGATAAAATTGATTATACAATATATCTATATATACTTGGATTTGCATTGATAAAAACGATTATGGATAAAAGGTAAATCATGATAGAATTTAATGTAAAGGCTTGTATTTTGATGGAAAAATTTAGTTCTTACTGTTAAAAATACAAGCTAAACTATGAAGAAAAGTAATTGGGAGGAATATTTTCATGACAAATTTGCCAAAACAATTTGATAGCTTTAATGAAGCTAGACAAAAAGGATTTATAAATGCAAAGGAACTTAAAGAAAGTGGGAAAAAGATGGTTGGAGTTTTCTGTACCTTCACTCCAGTTGAAATTCCAATGGCAGCTGGTGCAACTGTAGTAGGTGTATGTGGAGTTAGTGAAGAGCCAATACCAGATGCAGAAAGAGTACTTCCAAGAAATCTTTGTCCTTTAATAAAATCAAGTTATGGGCATGCAATAACAGATACCTGTCCATATTTCTATTTTTCTGATTTATTAATAGGAGAAACTACTTGTGATGGTAAGAAAAAGATGTATGAAGAACTTGCAAAGGTTAAACCAACTTATGTAATGCATCTTCCAAATACATCAAAAGGTGAATTTGCCTATAAGCTTTGGAAGGATGAAATGATAAGATTAAAAGATGAGGTTGAGAAATCCTTAGGTGTGACTATAACAGAAGATGATATAAGAGCTGCTATAAAAGATAAAAATGAAGAAAGAGAACTTTTAAAAGAGTTTTATGCACTTGGTAAATTGCAACCATCTGCACTTACAGGGCTTGAGCTACATAATGTTTTATATCAAGCAGGCTTCAAATTTGACCGTACGGAACTTAAGCAATCTTTAAGAAAAGTCATAGATGATATGAAAGAAAGATATGAAAAAGGAGAATGTCCAGTTAAAAAAGATAAGCCAAGAATATTAATAACAGGTTCTCCTATTGGTGGAATAAGCGAAAAAATAGTTAAGACTTTAGAAGATGCAGGAGCTTCAGTTGTGGCATATGAACTTTGTGGAGCTATTAGATCAAATGATTTGTTAGTTGATGAAGAAATAGAAGATGTTTATGATGCTTTAACACAAAAGTATATAAACATAGGATGTTCTTGTATGATGAATAATGATAATCGTATTGAATTATTAGATAGAATAATAGATGAATATAATGTTGATGCTGTAATAGATGTAGTTTTACAAGCATGTCATACATTTAATATAGAAAGCTATAGAATAAGAGAATTTGTTACAAAAGAAAAAAACAAGCCATTTATGTCTCTTGAGACTGATTATTCAAAATCAGATACTGAACAATTGAGAACTAGATTTGAAGCGTTTGTAGAGATGTTGTAGGAATACATAAAAGTAGGAGGAATTATGTTTAGTATAGGAGTGGACTCAGGGTCAGTGGCAACAAAAGGTGTATTATTCGATGGTGAAAAAATTATTAAGAAAATAATTATACCAACTGGATGGAGCCCTAAAAGTACATCTAAACAGGTCTATGAGTTGTTAAGTAGTGAAATTGATAAAAAAGATATAAAAAAAGTAGTAGGGACAGGTTATGGAAGAGGAGTAATGGATTTTGCTGATAAGAAAGTGACAGAAATAACTTGTCATACTAGAGGAGTTTATTTTTTAAATAGGAATATAAGGACTATTTTAGATGTAGGTGGTCAAGACAGTAAAGTTATAAACTTAGATAGAGATGGAAATGTATTTAATTTTATAATGAATGATAAGTGTGCTGCAGGAACTGGTAGATTCTTAGAAATTACTTCTAATCTTTTGGGAAGTGATATAGAAAGTATTGATACATTAGCTCAAGGACATAATCCAGTTAATATATCTAGTATGTGTACAGTTTTTGCTGAATCTGAAATTGTAAGTCTTTTAGCTCAAAATATTTCTACTGGAGAGGTAGCAGCAGGGATACTTAAATCTATTGCAAATAAATCTACTTCAATGCTGGCAAGAGGTGAGATAATAGATGAAGTTGCATTTACTGGAGGACTTGCAAAGAGTAAAGAATTAGTAAAAATGATAGAAGAAATACTGGACAGAAAAATTTTTATTGCAGAAGATACTCAAATAATGGGAGCTTTAGGGGCTGCTGTAATAGGGTTTAGATAAAATATATTAAAAATAAAACAAGAAAACTGGATTTATTTGGGATAAATCCAGTTTTTTATTTTATTTTGTTTATTTATAAAGGGAAACTTTGGTATAATTGATTTAAATGATTATATATTTGTAAATAATTTATATTTAATCATATATAACATTAAAGTTTTTAAAATTAGCTCAAAGTGAGGGGGAGAACGCGTGAAGAAATTTGCTTCAAAACAAGCAGCAAGATTTGTTGCACTATTTTTAATATCTATTTTAGTAATGTCAACAATTCCTGTATCAGCTGACAGTAGTAGTACATTGAATCAGATAAAAAAAGCAGAATACAGTGAAACTTATAAACAATATCTAAAAGATGCTAAAAATGGACGTACAGAAAAATATAATGGTATTATACCAAATCCATATCAACTGGAAGGTACTCAAATTCAGAGTAAAGGAAGAACCGCACCAGCATCTTATGACCCTAGAAAATTAGGTCTTATGACATCAGTAAAAAATCAAGAAAATCTAGGAATATGCTGGGATTTCGCTGCAATGGCAACTTTAGAGAGTTTCTTGAAATTAAATAACTATGGAGATTATGATTTATCAGAAGAACATCTAAGATGGTGGGCTTCAGAGGGTGAATATGGATGGAATGTAAATGACATGGATGGTGCTTTAAATTATGAAGCTATGGGCTATTTAACATCTTGGTCAGGTCCTAAATTGGAAAAAGACATTCCATACAATGGTAAAGTATCTAAAGCACAAGGAGCTACAAAGCCAACTAATATGAATACAGCTCCAACTGTTTTTAATGTAACAGATGCTGTATGTGTAAGTAATGATATAAATTCTACAAAAAATGCTATATTGCAGTATGGAGCAGTAACATCTGGTTATTATGAAGATATTAAATATCAAAGTGAAAATCAAAATGCATACTATTGTCCAACAAAAAGTTTTAATACTAATCATGCTATTTCAATTGTGGGCTGGGATGATAACTATTCTAAAGACAGTTTTAATGCAAACCTTAAACCATCAAAAAATGGTGCTTGGCTAATAAAAAATAGCTGGGGAGATTATAATTCTGAGAATGGATATTTCTGGATATCTTATGAAGATAAAACACTTATGTCTGATATAGATAACTTTTCAATCAAAGGTGGTCAAAAGCCAAATGATGACGAAAAAATGTATCAACATGACTATGCAAGTATTGTTCCTTTAATTTCAAACAAAATAACAGCTGCAAATGTATTTGATTTTAATAGAGGTGATGAGACTCTAAAATCTGTAATGTTCTTAACTGAGAGTATAGGGGCTAAATATGAAGTATATTATGCTCCAGTAGTAAATGGTATACCTCAAGAGAATAATATGAAAAAGTTAAAAGAAGGTACTGCACAATATTCAGGATACATAACAGTTCCAATTGATTCTTTTGATATACCAGCAGGAAAAGGAGCAATTGTAGTCAGTATAGAGGCAAAAAATGGAGAATCAACTATAGGCTCTGAATCAAATGTACCAGGATACGATACATTTAAAGCAAAAGCTAATTTAGGTGAAAGTTACGTTATAGATAGTACTGGAAAATTCTTTGATATAAATAGAGATAGCAACTTCTATCCATGTAATTTCACTATAAAAGCTGTTACAGAAAAGTCTTCTGGAGAGAGTATACCAAATGAGTCTTTAATTGGTAGTGATAGATATGAAACTGCTATCAAAGTTAGTCAAAATGGTTTTAATTCTTCAGAAAATGTAGTTTTAGTAAATGGAGGTTCAATAGTGGACGCATTAGCAGCAACTCCTTTTACATCTGCTATCAATTCGCCAATACTATTAACACAAAAAGAAACTTTGAATTCAAAGACTAAGGCTGAGATACAAAGATTAGGTGTTAAGAAAGTATACTTAATAGGTGGAGAGAATTCTATAAGTAAAGAAATTGAACAACAATTAAAAAACTTAAACATATCAATAGAGAGAATATCAGGAAGTGATAGATATAAGACAAGTTTACTATTAGCTCAAAAACTAAATAGTATAAAAAGTGTTTCTCAAATAGCAGTTGTTAATGGAGTAAAGGGATTAGCTGATGCCATTAGTGTAGGAGCAGCCGCAGCAGAAAATAATATACCAATTATACTTGCAAATGAAAAAAGCGAATTGCAAGGAGCTGATGACTTTTTAAATTCATTAAATATAGATAAATCTTATATTATTGGAGGAACAGTATCTTTATCAAGTAATTTAGAGAGTAAATTGAAAAATCCAATTAGATTATCTGGTAGTAGTAGAGATGAAACTAATTCCAAGATAATAGATAATTTTTATAAAAAAGATACTTTAAAAAATGCATTTGTAGTTAAAAATGGAATTAAGAGTCAAAATGATTTGATAGATGGCTTGGCAGTTGGTCCTCTAGGGTCTAAAACTGGTTCACCAGTAATTTTAGTTGGAGACAAATTAGCTGATAGCCAAAAAGAAGTTCTTAAAAACAAGACTTTAGAAAAAGTAACTCAAGTTGGTGGTGGAGCAAATCAAAATGCATTTAAAGAGTTAGTAAAATTAAAGAGTGCTAAATAAGATACTTAAATATTAATATGTATTAGTAATTTTTATTAATAAGAGCTGAAAATAATTATAAAATTTTATTTTCAGCTTTTAATTTGCACATTATACATTTAAAAACACAAATAAAAAGGGTTATTTTATACAGAAAATTTTGCATTTTATATATAAATAACCCATATATAATTAACTTTTTATAGTGTTCTAATAGATATTATTGAGCTTAATGGTAAATATAATGTGTAAGTTTCGTTTAAAGTTGGATTAGAGTCATCTATATATCTTGAGCAAAGTGTAATTGATAAGCTGTCTGCTTCTATAATTTCACCATATAGAGGACAACTGCTAAAATAAGAATGCACTTCAACATATTTATTTAAGTTTTCTTGTACATAATCTTGAAAACGGTTCTTTGTAGTAGTAGTCATGAAATCAACTCCTTTATTTTTTATTAAAAATGAAATTTTTAAAAAGATGAATATGATTACTTCTATTAGAAACTAAGTTAAAAAATAAGCAAATAGATATGAAAATTAGAATAATATATTATTTATACTTATATTATAACACTATAGAATAAAAAATGCTATAAAAAATTCAGAATTTTCGAAGATTTTTAAGTATATTAATAAAGCTATTGACAGTTAATAAAAAAAGTATTATATTGACTATATAAAATATTTTAGTCAAAATGGAGGAGAAAAAATGCCTAAATCATATTCTGATAAAGAAAGAGAGTATATAATAAAAAGGCTTAAGGAAGAAGCAAGTTTATGTATGGAGCAATATGGTATCAGAAAGACTACTGTTGATGAGCTTGTAAGAAGGGTAAAAATACCAAAAGGAACTTTTTATTTATTTTTTCAATCAAAAGAAGTACTCTTTTTTGAGGTACTTAGAGATATACATGATTCTATACAGAAACAGATTCTGTACGAAATAGGGAGGATAGATGAAAATATTACATGTGAGCAATTGACAGAGATATTTATGAAATTTTATAAACTAGTTGATAGTACTTCGATTTTAAATATTATGGTAAGTGGAGAACTTGAAATCTTAATGCGAAAGTTACCAGATTCTATAATAGAAGAACATTTCAAACATGATGATTTTGAAATTGGACAGATTATATCTTATATACCAAATGCAAAAAATAAGGATATAGAAAGCTTTAGTGGCGCTTTTAGAGCAGTTTTTCTTACTATGTTATATAAACGAGAAGTTGGAAGTGATTGCTTTGAAGATGCTTTAAGGTTAATGATACATGGATTAGTTATACAACTTATAAAGTAGAGTTTAACTTTTGTTTGCTAATTGTTTTTATAGAGAATAGTTAACAAACAAAAAAATTATCTTTTATTGACTATATAATTAAAATGGTCAAAAAGTAGAAAGGATGGTATAAAATGATTAAGGTTGATAATTTATCATTTAGTTATACAGATAAAGATTTTTTACAAAATATTAACTTTAAGGTAGGGAAGGGGGAAATACTAGGATTCTTGGGTCCATCTGGGGCAGGAAAATCAACACTACAAAAGATTCTAATTGGCATGATAACCAATTACAAAGGAAGTGTAGTTGTTAATGGAATAGAAAGTAAAAAATGTTCAAATAAATTTTATGAAAATATAGGTGTTGATTTTGAATTTCCAAGTTTGTATGAAAAATTGACTGCAATAGAAAATCTAAAATATTTTGGTTCTTTATATTCCAAAAAATTGCTACCTATTGATGAACTATTAAAATCAGTAGGTTTAGAAAATGAAGGAAATAAAAAGATATCTGAATATTCAAAAGGGATGAAATCTAGACTAAATTTTATAAAAGCTCTATTACATAATCCAGATATTTTATTTTTGGATGAACCAACAAGTGGTCTTGACCCATCAAATAGCAAAATTATGAAAGACATAATTTTATCAGAAAAATCTAAAGGTAAAACTATTATCTTAACAACTCATAATATGATGGATGCAACAGAGCTTTGTGATAGGGTAGCGTTTATTGTAAATGGAAAAATATCTGCATTAGATACACCACATAACCTTATCATGTCAAAAGGAGCTATCAAAATCAGATATACTTATTTTGATAATGGAGAAAAAACTTCTGAATGTTTTTTGAACAATACTAGTAATGACAAAAACTTGAATATGCTTATTGAAAAAAATAAACTTTTATCAATACATAGTAGCGAACCAACATTAAATGATATTTTCATTGAGATAACAGGGAGGAACTTACAATGAGACTAAAAAACCTTATAGTAGGAGATATAAAGTTTCAATTTAAATATGGTTTTTATTTTTTATATATTATTTTAAGTATTATATATATTTGTGTTATCAATGTATTTCCGACTTTTATGAGAGAAAAGATAGCCATAATTATGATTTATTCTGACCCAGCAGCAATGGGATTGTTTTTTATGGGGGCTATTGTGCTTCTTGAGAAAAGTCAACGAGTTTTAAATTCTTTAACTGTATCTCCAGTAAAAGTGTCAGAATACATTTTATCAAAGGTAATTTCACTAGGAATAATATCTAGTATTGTTGCTATATTTATTGCCAGTGCAGTAAATTTAGATAACATTGTAATAGTAATTATAGGAACTTTTTTTTCTTCTGTTATATTTTCTTTACTTGGATTGATGATTGCAAGTAGAGTATCTAGCTTAAATAAGTTTATTGTTTCAACTATTCCTATTGAGATTATATGTTTTATTCCACCAATACTCAATGTATTTATTGATACAAAATCATATATAGATTTTTATCCTTTTAATGTATGTATTTCTCTTATTAGTGGGGATAAAAGTTTTATAGTAATTAATATTTTAATTTTAATATTAATGATAATAATAACTTATTTTATAACCTATTATTTTATTTGTAGTAGTTGGAAAAAGGTAGGTGGAGTAAAATTATGATAAAGATTATAAATGCTTTTAAACAAGAGTTTGGACAAGTTAAAAGAGATGCAATCCTTTTTGCAGTATGTGTTTCTCCAATACTGTGTGGAGTATTTATAAAATTTGGAATACCATTAATACAAGATATATTGTCTGATAAGTTTTACTATCAGTTAAATTTAAAGTCATATTTCTTGATGTTTGATTTGCTTATGGCTTTTATTACACCTTTTATGTTCTCCTTTGCTTCTACAATGGTCATATTAGGAGAGATTGATGACAATATTTCAAGGTATTTAATAGTAACCCCACTTGGTAAAACTGGTTATCTTATTTCAAGACTTGGAATACCAACTATTTTAGCATTTGTTATTACAGTAGTTTTATTAATGATTTTTTCTTTAACTAAAATCACTTTCTTGTCAAACATATTAATTTCTTTAATAGCTTTGTTACAAGCAACCATTACATCAATGTTGGTGATTTCTTTATCCTCAAATAAATTGGAAGGAATGGCTATTACTAAATTATCAGGTGTTTTTATAATGGGTATTTTAGCACCATTTTTTATTTTTAATAGAGTACAATATATTCTCTTTTTCTTGCCAACATTTTGGTTGTCAAAGGCGTTTAAGGAAAGTAATTATATATATGTATTTATTTCATTTTTTATATCATTAGTATGGATTTTTTTACTATTTAAAAAATTTAGTAAAAAAATAATCAAGTAAGACAATTTATAGAATGAATGTAAGGTTAACTTGACATTGAGGTTGAAAAATGTTACATTTGAAATGTAAGGTTAACATTACATGAATGGAGTATGTATGAAAAATAAAATAAAGATATTAAGAGAAAAATTAGGTTTAACACAAGAACAACTTGGCATATTAGTTGGAACGTCTAGACAGGCGATAAATGCTATAGAAACTGGTAAAAATGAACCTTCAATATGGTTGGCATATGATATTTCAAGTGTTTTTAATGAGCCAATTGAGAGTGTATTTTTATTTGAAGAAAGTGAAAGAAAATCAAGAGCACAGATAAGTAGGGGGGAACATTATGGCTCTAAGAGAGATTAGAACTTTTGATGATGAAATTTTAAGAAAAAAGAGTAAGTATGTAGAAAATGTAGATAATAAGATAAGAGAGATATTAAATGATATGGCAGAGACTATGTATAATACACCAAATGGTGGAGGACTGGCTGGATGCCAAGTAGGAGTATTAAAACGATTAGTTGTTATAGATTTAGGAGAAGGTCTTATTAAGCTTGTTAATCCTGAAATTGTTAAAGAAGAAGGAGAACAAATTGTTGTTGAAGGTTGTCTAAGTTTTCCTGAAACATGGGGAAAATTAAAAAGACCGAAAAAAGTTACAGTACAAGCTTTAAATGAGTATGGTGAAAAAATAGAAATTAAGGGTTCAGGTTTTATGGCAAAATGTCTTTGTCATGAGATAGACCATTTAAATGGTATAGTTTTTACAGATAAAATTATTGAACATGTAAAGTTATAAGATATACTTAGGATTAAATTTAGAAAATATTTTATAGTGAGGAGTTAAATTATGAGATTATGGCATAAGGATTTAATTGATGTATTACCTAAAAATCAATTAGTAAGTCAATGGAGAGAACTACTTGCTATAAAAGGTTCTATAGATAAAAAAGGTACACCAAATCATCTATTAGTTAATAAGGTCTTGGATTATAGTATAGATGAGTTTAAGTTTTATACAAGAATTATACATGATGAAATGTTAAAGAGAAATTATAAGCCTAATGAACTCAAATATATAAGTATATTAAAGTGGGAAAATAACAATTTCTCAAATGATATATCTAAGGTGCATAGTTTAAGTTTAGAGAATCTATATAATTCTTGGCACAATAAAATATATTTGAGGCAGTGCTTATATAATTTAGAAGAAAAAGCGACCTGTGGAGGAATAACCATGGATGAATGGAATATATTACTTTATAAATATGGTGAAGGTTATAAATTATGGTCTGGAAATTACCTACTCTAATTAATTATTATGATTTAATATTGTGATATTATTATGTATAAAGAGGTGATTATTTGTATACTAAGGTAAAATATATTCCAATAGATTGTGAAATAGCTTGTAATAAATTAAAACGAAGTATGCCCTATAAATGGGATTTAAATATTTATCGTGGATGCGAGCATGGATGTAAATACTGCTATGCTATTTATTCTCATAAATATATTAATTCTAATAATTATTTTGAAGAGATTTATGTGAAAACGAATATAGTAGAAAAACTTGAGAAACAACTTAGAAGCAGTAAGTGGAATAGAGAAGTAATTAATATAGGTGGTGTTACAGATAGCTATCAACCAATAGAGGAAGATTATAAAATTATGCCAGAAATATTAAATCTATTAATAAAGTATAAGATACCGGCTATTATTTCCACAAAATCAGATTTAATCTTGAGAGATTATGATTTGATTGACAAATTATCTAGGATTACATACATAAACATAGCATCTACAATCACAACAGTAAATAAAGATATACAAAAACTTATTGAACCAAATGGTGTAGATTCAATGAGAAGGTTTAATATGTTAAAAGAGTTCAGAAAAACTAACTCATCAGTTGGATTGCATATTATGCCAATTATACCGTATATCACAGATGATTTTGAGAATATAAATTCTTTATTTACATATGCAAGAGAATGTAATGTACATTACGTTTTGCCTGGGATATTGTACTTACGAGGGCTAACTAGAGGTGTCTTTTTTGACTTTGTTAAAAAAGAGTTTCCTGAATTATTTAATAAATTATCAATACTATATAGTACAGGCTCAGCTAATAGAGAGTATAAAAATCAATTGTATAAAATGGTCAATGAACTTAGAAACAAACATTATTTATCAAGTAGTTACTCTAAGGTAATGAATGAAAAATTAAAAAAAACACAAGATGTACAGTTATCTTTTTTTGATTAATTTCAGATATAAAAAATATTTTTAGAGAAATAATTGTGAAATGTTTAAATTAAATCTTATTGACAAATATAAACATTAAATATATAATTAATTCATAAAATAAAAATATGAAAGGATGATGTTGTTCGGTGATACTTGATATCATAAAATAGTTGATATAAGTATTTCTGGAAAAGAGTGAATAAAATCAAATTTAATAAGCAAACAAAGTTAAACTACAGTTTTATTGTTGTGCTTAAAAATATTTGGTTCTATTTTACTCTTATTTAAACTCATCTTTTTGAAGTTAAACCACAGAGTAAACTCTGTGGTTTTTTTATTTTAAAAATAAAAATTTTAAGGAGTGGTATGTTTTGTTGAACAAATTATGTATGTATTTAGAAAGACCAGAGCTTTACAAAAGAAGTGAAATTAATTTTTGGAATGACGAGTACATTTCAAAACAATTATTAAAAGCTCATTTAGATGTTGACTTTGAAGGAGCAAGTAGAAATTTTAACTTTATTGAGGATTCTGTAAATTGGATAGCTACAGTTGCAAGTCCAAAAGATTATCCTAAATTAATTGATTTAGGGTGTGGCCCAGGATTATATGCAGAGAGATTTGCGCAAAAAGGATATAAGATAACCGGAATTGATTTCTCAAAACGTTCTATTAAATATGCACAAAATAGAAATAAAGAAACGAATTTAAATATAAACTATTTATTTCAAAGTTATTTAAGTATGAATTACAATGAAGAATTTGATTTAGCTACTTTAATTTATTGTGATTATGGAGCTTTATCAACTGAAGACAGAAGATTGTTAATGGAGAAAATTTATAAAAGTTTAAAACCTGGAGGAAAATTGATATTAGATGTATTTACAATAAATAAATACAATGATTTTGAAGAGATTAAGAGCTGGGAAATAAATGAAGATGGGGGATTTTGGAGTAGCGAAAGATATATGTGTATACAAGATAATTGTAAATACAGTGATTATAATACACTTGAGCAAACCCTTGTGATGACAGAAAAACATGAAAATGTATTTTATATTTGGAATCACTATTTTTCAAAAGAAAGTTTTTTATTAGAAATTCAAGATATTGGATTTAAATCTGTTGAGTTTTTTAGTAATGTTAAAGGTGAGGCATATTCTGATGATAGTATGACTATGGGATTAGTTTTACAGAAATAATAAATATTTCTAAATGGATAAATAAAAACTTGAAACCGATAATAATAAAATAATATAAGAAAAGCACATATATTGAAAAATGGGAATTTTTATGTTACTTTTAATACATTATAAATTTACTTATACAAAAGTAAGAGTTAATATTTAGATTGTTATTTCTATATAAAATTTATTTAGATATCTTTTAAAACAATTAATGCTATTAAAAGTAACATATATCTCAAAAGAGCTAAAAAGGATGTGATATTGATGTTAGAGGTTCAAGGAAAGTGTAATAAAGCAAAAATATTTACAGATAATGTAGATAGTACAACTATAAGTCAGATAATAGAATTATGTAATCAGGAGTTTACAGCTAAGTCTAAGATAAGAATAATGCCAGATTGCCATGCAGGTGCTGGTTGTGTAATAGGTACTGTCATGACAATACAAGATAAAATTGTTCCAAATCTTGTTGGAGTTGACATAGGTTGTGGTGTTTTATGTGCAAATCTAGGCAAAATCGATTTGGATTTAAAAAAAATAGATGATTTCATAAGAGAGAAAATACCTCATGGATTTAATATAAATAAATATAGTAAGGCAAATTACAAAAAAGAAATAGAATCATTATACTGTTTAAAAGATATAGGAAAAGCAACTGAGGAATATAACAGGGCAATTGGGAGTCTTGGAGGAGGAAATCATTTCATTGAGTTAGATGAAGATAATGAAAAAAATAAGTATTTAATAATACACTCAGGTAGTAGGAATCTTGGAAATAGAGTAGCAAAATGCTATCAAAAAAAAGCTTATGATTATTATATCAGAGCCAACAATGAATTTGAAGACGATAGTAAAAGACTTATAGAGAAGTATAAAAAGGAAAATAGAGAAGATGAGATTCAAGATGCATTGATTAGGCTTAAAAAAGAGCATAACTTTACTCCTAAAATACCAAAAGATTTATGTTATTTAGAAGGAAGATTAATGGATGATTATCTTCATGATATGGATATTATACAGAGATATGCTGAATTAAACAGAGATACAATGGCTAAAAGAATAATTGAAGAATGCATAGGTCTTAAATTTAATGATTTAGAACATTTTCAAACTATACATAATTATATAGAAATTGAAAATAAGATATTAAGAAAAGGAGCTATAGCAGCATATGAAGGTAGAAAATTACTAATTCCTATAAACATGAGAGATGGTGTTATATTGGGAGTAGGCAAAGGCAATTTAGATTGGGTTAATTCTGCCCCTCATGGTGCAGGACGCATACTTTCAAGAGGAGAAGCTAAAAGAAATATAAATATGAAAGATTATGAAGAATCTATGAAAAATATATTTACAACAAGTGTAAATATTAAAACTATTGACGAAGCACCTCAAGCGTACAAACCAATTGATGAGATTGTAGAAAATATAAGAGATACGGTTGACATAATTAATATATTGAAACCTATTTATAATTTTAAATCAAATTAATAATTGTAGGAGTAAATCGATGTTAGGAATATATTTTAGTGGAACAGGTAATTCAAAATACTGTGTAGAAAAATTTTTACAAGAATACGATACAACAGCAAATTCTTATTCTATTGAAGATAGTGAACTTTTAAAATACATCCACAATCATGAGGACATTGTTTTGGGTTATCCTGTACAATATAGTAATGTACCTAAAATATTAAAAGATTTTATAGTCAATAATTCATCCTTGTGGAATGGGAAACGTATTTTTATTATTGCCACTATGGCTCTGTTTAGTGGAGATGGTTCTGGTGTTTTATCTAGAATATTTAAAAAATATGGAGCTACTACTGTTGGTGGGCTACACATAAAGATGCCAGATAGTATAGGAGATGAAAAGGTATTAAAACATTCTTTGGATTACAATAGAAATTTAGTAATAAAAGCAGAAAATAAAATAAAGAAAGCTAGTAAAGATTTGAAGTATGGGATACCACCAAAAGATGGGTTAGGTTTTTTGTGTCATATTGTAGGACTATTTGGACAAAGACTATATTTTGTTAATAAAATGAATCGATATACAGACAAACTAAAAATAAATGATGATAAATGTATCATATGTGGTAAATGTATTGATTTATGTCCAATGAATAATTTAGTAATTAAAAATGAAATGGTTGTTTCCAATAGTCAGTGTACAATGTGTTATCGGTGTGTAAATAATTGTCCTAAGCAAGCAATCACATTATTAGGTAAAATAGTTGTTGAACAGAGTAATATTGAGAAATACATATAAGAAAATTGAAATTAGGAAGTGAGTATAAGGAATGGAATACTACATAGTTGATGCATTTACAAGTAAATTATTTAAAGGAAATCCTGCTGGAGTTTGTGTACTTGACAAGAGGTTGCCTTTGGAATTAATGCAGAAAATAGCAGAAGAAAACAATCTGCCAGAAACTGTATTTATAGTCAAAAATAAGGAAAATTATGAATTACGATGGTTCACTCCTAAAGCAGAAATTGATTTATGTGGGCATGCAACTTTGGCAGCAGCTTATATAATATCAAATTTTATTGATAGTAATATTCAAAAAATAGAGTTTGTTACTCAAAGTGGAAATCTTAAAGTTACACGAAATGGGAATCTATATGAGTTGACATTTCCAAAACTAATGCCTACTGAAATAGAATTATCACCACAACAAATTGATTTGATAGGTTGTATACCAAGTGCTATTTACTCTTCAAGAGATTTAATTTTATTACTAAATAGTGAACAAGAAGTTATAAATTATGTACCTAATTATGCAAATTTGCGTAAATTGACAGATTGGTTAGGTATAATAATTACAGCACAAGGGAGTAATACAGATTTTGTTTCAAGATATTTTTGTCCAGAATTAGATTCAGAGGACCCTGTAACTGGTTCATCTCATTGTAATTTAATTCCATATTGGGCTGAAAGATTGGGAAAAAATAAAATGGTAGCAACACAACTGTCTAATCGAGGTGGTATAATTCAGTGTGAATTATTAGAAGATAATACTGTGAGAATTTCTGGTGAAGCAGTTTTATTTATGCAGGGAACAATAAAAATCGATACTTAGAAATTAATTGATATCAACATTGACAATGATTATTAAAAAAGATAATATTTAATTTATAAAGATAAAAACACAGTCTGGTTGGTAGTCCAGACGCAGCAATTGCTGTCAGTAACCTGCCTCCTTGGTTGTCCGTTCTTTAGAAAGTAACTAAATAGGAGGAACTAGCAATGGACAAAGTTAGTGGAAAATTGACAGTTTTATTTGAAGAGCCATTTTGGATAGGTGTATTTGAAAGACAAGATGGTAAGAAATATGAAGCATGTAGAGTAGTTTTTGGAGCAGAACCTAAAGAGGTAGAAGTATATGAATTTATACTTGAAAGATTTTTCTCATTAGATTTTGGTAGTATTAAGTTAGAAAAGAATATAACCAAAGACAAAGTTGGATACAAAAGAATGCAGAGAAAAGTAAAAAAGGAACAAGAAAAAGAAACTATAGGAACTAAGGCTCAAAATGCCCTTAAGCATCAATATGAAGAAAGAAAGCAGGATAAAAAAATTCTAGCTAAAGATAGGAAAGAAGAAGAAAAAGAAAGACTTTTCAATTTGAAACAAGAAAAGAGAAAAGCCAAACATAAAGGTCATTAATTTTAATTAGATGTCTTTTTATGAATTGCTAGAAAAAGGTGTATGAAATCAAAAGTTTCATACACCTTAATTTATTGGAAAAATAAAGTTTTGTATTTCAATTACTTTAAAATATAAAAATATATTAATAATAATTGTAGGAATATTATAAATGGTATCCCAAACGTAAATTTAATATGCTTAGTTTTATGTCTAAAAGAATACATACCAGTTATAGAACCTATACTGCCTCCAATTACAGCCATAGAAATAAGAGTGGCTTCTTTTATTCTCCATTCATTTTTAATTGCTCTTTTTTTATCTATATACATTGAAAAGAAAGCAATAAAATTAATAACTATAAAATATATCAAAATAAAATTTTTCATAATCTAACCTCCATAAAAATATATTATACATTATAAAGTAAGAGTTCTATTTTTGAAAGTTAAATTTGCAATTAGTACATATAAGATATTTGGAAAGATTAAATATAACATTAATTGGAAAATTTAAAAAACTTAAACAATTGATAAATAGGGGGTATATTTATAAGACATAAAGTGATAAAATTTACTTAGAAAATAATGTAAATAACAGGAGGATAAGACAAAATGAAATTTATAGTAGAAAAAGAAGTCTTTGATAAATTAGAAAATGTATGTTTTGGGGTAGTAGTAGCAAAAGGGATAGATAATACTAAAGAAATTGAAAGAATAAGTAATCTTTTAGATATAAGTATAGATAGAGTAGAAGATTACTTTAAAGATAAAAAAGTGAAAGAATCAGAAGAAATCATACCATATAGAGAAGCCTTTAGAAGCTTGGGAATGAACCCAAACAAATTTATGAGTTCAATAGAAGCAATGACAACAAGAGTTGCTAAGAATAAGAAACTTCCTCACATAAATCCTATTGTAGATTTAGGAAATTCTATTTCTTTAAAATATTTACTTCCAATGGGTGCGCATGATATGGATTTTAGAAATGATGATGTATATGTTAGATTTTCAAAAGAAGGGGATAAATTTGTTCCATTTGGAGAAACTGATGTTGAGTTAATGGAAGAGGGAGAATTAATCTATTCTGTTGGAGATATGGTAAAAACTAGAAGATGGATATGGAGACAAGGAGAGGAAGGAAAAATAACTAATAGTTCAAAAAATATATTTTTCCCTATAGATGGTTTCACTGATGCTAATTTGGATAAAGTAATGAGTGCAAGAGAAGAATTAGCGAAGTTATTAAAAGAAATCTTTGATTGTGAGATTAAAGTAGGTTTTGTAGATAAAGATAATCCAGAAATGGAAATATAATAAGGTAAATATTTATTAAGGCATCATATTTATATTTGCTTGATGGTATTAAAAAAGAAAGGTCGTAGTAAATTTGAAAAAAACTATAATAAATAATGTAAATCCATTGATTGAAAATAAGTTTATAGGACTTTTTGAAATTGAGTATAAGAATAAATTGAATGAAGATAAGGTTTGGATGGCAGCATCAAGAAAAAGTCATGAAGAACTAAAACGCATTTATTTGAAAAATGAAGAAGATAATGCAGATGCAGTTGTAATAGTGGGACTTCATAAAAGTAGTGTAAAACTGATTTTGATAAAACAATTTAGAGTACCTATCAATGACTATATATATGAATTACCAGCAGGGCTTGTTGATGAAGGTGAATCTATAGGGACTTCTGTTGAAAGAGAACTTAGAGAAGAAACAGGACTTACTCTTTTAGAAATCAAAAAAGATAAGAGTAAAGATAAAGTATACTTATCTCCTGGAATGAGTGATGAATCTGTTGCATTTATTTATTGTATATGTGATGGAGAGATAACAGATGAATTTTTAGAACCTGATGAAGACATTGAAGCTTTTTTAATCTCGCAAGAAGAAGCTAAAGAGATTCTAGCAAGTAATCATAAAATAGATACAAAAGCATTTTTAATTTTACAGATGTTTGTAAGTTTAGGAACTAAATTATTTGAATAGTTATAGAAAAGAGATTATAGATATGATTAAAGTTTATTTTAGTTATAGAAATTATAATCTCTTTTTTGTGTATTAAAGTTTAAAAGTTTATATATTTTTGGGCTAAATAATAATTTATCTGTTTTTTATTATTTTAAATTAAAAAAGAGTATCTAATATAGTATATTTTATGAATAAGTATAGTTTAAAAATTCAAAAAAAAGATGGCGAAATATGTCCCAAGGGACATTGAGTAAAATAAATGACTTCAGACCTCGCATGATAAAAAGTATATACTAAATGAGGGTCAAAACAGATAAAAATGATACACTAATTCTCTTTTGATAATAAAAAAACATAGAATTTAATTATTTAATCAAGAAAAAGTATTGAACAAATGATTTGTTTAGTGTACAATAATCATGTAAAAACATAGTAATGGAGGGAGACATTTCATAATGAAAATTAAGGTAGGAATGAACGGATTTGGAAGAATAGGAAGAGCTGTATTAAGAATAGCTCAAGAAGAATTAGGAGATAATATAGAAATTGTAGCCATAAATGCAAGAGCAACAACAGAATCTTTGGCACATTTATTTACATATGATTCATGCTATGGAACTTTTAGAGGTGAAGTAGAAGCAAAAGATGAAGATACTTTAGTAGTAAATTCTAAGGAAATAAAAATATTAAGATATAATGACCCAGAAGAATTACCATGGAAGGAACTTGGAGTTGATATAGTAATAGAATCAACAGGATTGTTTACACAAAGAGAAAAGGCAGAAAAGCATATTAAAGCAGGAGCAAAAAAAGTAATTATAACAGCTCCAGGAAAAAATGAAGATATAACTATAGTTATCGGAGTTAATGAAGAACAATATGATAATGAAAAGCACAATATAATTTCAAATGCATCTTGTACTACAAATTGCCTAGCACCATTTGCTAAAGTATTGGACGAAAAATTTGGTATAGTAAAAGGTTTAATGACTACAGTACATTCATATACTAACGATCAAAGAATATTAGATAAGAGCCATAAAGACTTGAGAAGAGCAAGAGCAGCGGCTGAATCTATAATACCTACCACTACAGGAGCAGCAAAAGCTGTGTCAAGAGTATTACCACAATTAGAAGGAAAATTAAATGGTTTTTCACTTAGAGTGCCAACACCAACAGTTTCACTTGTTGATTTAGTGTGTGAACTTAAAGAAAACGTTACAGTTGAAGAAGTAAACTCTGCATTAAAAGATGCTGCTGAAGGAGAATTAAAAGGAGTTCTAGGATATTGTGACAAACCACTTGTTTCTATAGACTTTAGAGGAGATTCTAGATCATCTATTATAGATGCTCTATCCACAATGGCTATAGAAGACAATATGGTTAAAGTAGTGTCATGGTACGATAATGAATGGGGATATTCATCAAGAACAGTTGATTTAGTAAAATATATAGCTGAAAAATTACAATAATACATAACTTTTTTAAAAAAAATTTAAAAAAAATTCCATAAAACTATCAAAAAAGATTATGAAAAATATTGAAGGAAAAATTTTTTCATAATCTTTTTTGTTTACTATAAAAGATACAAGTTACAACTTATAGGTGGATATTAGGTCGTTAGAGTAACCTGTGTATAATTAGTAAGGAATCATACTTTTTCTAAAATGAAGGATAAGATGTCGAAAGCTTGCATAAATCTGAAAAATTTTTATTATTAAAATACTGATTTTAATTTTAATTATGATAAAAAAATGACAAATAAAGTTGCAAACAGTAATATTTATAAGTATAATTAAAAAAGAGAAAAGGTTTTGTTAAACTTTACAACAAAAGAAAAAGAAGGGATGATTCAAAATGGAGAAGTTAACAGACAGGAGACAGGTTAAGGCAGTAAGCATGGAAACTTTTGTTTTCTTAATATTACTAGTAGTTGGTTTTGGATATGTTGGTAGTATTATGGGAGCTGGAATGATGTTCAAAGTAATAATGAGTACAGCACATGCTTTACTATTAGAGACAGTTTTCTTAATTATGGCTATGGCAGTTCTTGCAGGCGCATTAAGCGCACTACTTTCAGAGTTTGGAGTAATAGCATTAATTAATAAAATTTTCGCTATATTTATGAAGCCTTTGTATGGATTGCCTGGTGCTAGTATAGCAGGAGCTATAACAACTTATTTATCAGATAATCCAGCTATTATACCTTTTGCTAAAGATAAAACATTCACACAGTACTTTAAAAAATATCAAGTTCCAGCATTATGTAACTTAGGAACAGCTTTTGGTATGGGACTTATCTTAACAACATTTATGATTTCACAAGGTACAGAATATGTACTTCCAGCATTAATTGGTAATTTAGGTGCTGTTATAGGTAGTATAGTAAGTGTTAGAATAATGTTGACATTTACTAAGAAATTTTATAAATACAATCCAGAGGAAGATAAAGCAACAGGGTCACTAGAGAAAAAAGCTGAATTTAGAGAAGTCAGAGAAGGAAATGTGTTCCAAAGAGCTTTAGATGCAATTCTTGAGGGTGGTAAAATGGGAGTAGATATGGGAATGGCTATAATCCCAGGTGTCCTAGTAGTATGTACATTAGTCATGCTATTAACTTTTGGACCATCTACAGACCCTGTTACAGGCCAAGAGGTTTATACAGGAGCTGCATATGAAGGAATAAGATTACTTCCAGTTATTGGAGATAAACTTGGATTTATATTAGAACCATTGTTTGGATTTACATCACCAGAAGCAATAGCTTTCCCTATAACTTCACTGGGAGCTGTTGGAGCAGCAATGTCTTTAGTTCCAGAGTTTATAAAATCAGGAGCTATAACTCCTAATGATATAGCAGTGTTTACAGCTATGGGGATGTGTTGGAGTGGATATTTAAGTACACATATTGGTATGATGGATGCATTAAATGCTAGACAATTAGCAGGTAAAGCTATTCTTTCTCATACAATAGGTGGTTTATGTGCAGGAGCAGCAGCTCACTTCATATTTATGCTCGTAGGATAAGTATAGTTAATAAAATATAGTATATAAGAAATGGTTGTTAGTGTACAAAAAGAATTTGTACACTGGCAACCATTTTTTGATGAATGAAGATAATATATAAATATTAAGTAGATATTAGAGTTACGTTATATTTATGTAAAAAGTAACAAAAATCTGTAGAAATTTATGACAAAATTTAGTACACTAACTATATGTTCTTATTTAAAATTTAAGGTTAGGATTGGGAATTGCCTAGTAGAGTAAGCTTGATTAATAAAATAATCATAAAATAAAAATATTAGTCATAAAGATTATAGAATAACTTACTTAAAATAAAGCCATAGAACTTACAAAAATTAAAAAAAGCATATAAGTATGGAGGGATACAATGGATGAATTATTTCATATAGGAATTGATGTAGGTTCTACAACGGTGAAGGTTGTGGTACTTAATAATAGTAATAATATAGTTCATAAAGAATATAGAAGACATTATTCTGATGTGAAAAAATCAGTTAAAGAAGTACTAAATGGTATATATGAAAAATTGGGAAATATAAATACTAAGATTGTAATAACTGGTTCAGGTGGAATTGGAATATCTAAAAAACTAGAAGTAAAATTTGTTCAGGAAGTTATATCTAGTACAAAAGCAATAGAATATTTCCATCCTGAAACTGATGTTGTCATAGAACTTGGAGGTGAAGATGCAAAAATAACATATCTGAGTGGAGGAATAGACCAAAGAATGAATGGGATATGTGCAGGTGGTACAGGAGCATTTATAGACCAGATGGCGTCACTTTTAAAGACAGATGCTAGTGGATTAAATGAGCTAGCAAAAGAGTACAATGTTATATATCCAATAGCTTCAAGATGTGGTGTTTTTGCTAAAACAGATATTCAACCTCTCATAAATGATGGAGCTAAGCAGACTGATATCGCCATGAGTATCTTTAATGCTGTTGTCGTACAAACTGTAAGTGTTCTTTCTTGTGGAAGAAAAATAGAAGGGAATGTAGCATTTTTAGGCGGTCCATTGTACTTTTTATCTGAGCTTAGAGAAGCATTTAAAAGAGTATTAGATTTAAAAGATGAAAATATAATTTTTCCAGAAGATGCACAACTTTATATCGCTATTGGAGCGGGATTATTATCAGTAGATGAAGACAGTATAAATTTAGAGTTTCTAATAGAAAAGCTAGATAGTATAGAGAATATCGAAGATGGAGAAGTAAATTTATTAGAACCATTATTTAGAGATAAAAACGAATATGAAGAGTTTTCAAGAAGACATGAAAAAGAAAAAATAAACTATGTAGATATAAATTCAATCAAAGGTAATTGCTATTTAGGAATTGATGCAGGTTCCACTACTACTAAAGCAGCTCTTATTGATGAAGAAGGAAGACTTGTATATTCTTATTATAATAGTAATGAAGGAAATCCATTAAAAACTACTATTAAAGTTATAAACGAAATATATGATATCTTGCCAAAGGACGTTAAAATACTGAGCTCAACTGTAACTGGATATGGAGAAGGTCTTATTAAAAAAGCATTAAAAATTGATAATGGAGAAATAGAAACTATAGCACATTATAAAGCTGCTAAATTTTTCAATAAAGATGTAGATTTTATACTTGATATTGGTGGCCAAGACATGAAGTGCCTAAAAATAAAAGATGGAGTAATTGACAATATAATATTAAATGAAGCTTGTTCTTCAGGTTGTGGCTCATTTTTAGAAACATTTGCAACTTCTCTATCTATGACAATAGAAGAATTTGCACATGAAGGGATTTATTCTCAAAGTCCTGTAGACTTAGGTTCAAGATGTACTGTGTTTATGAATTCTAGAGTAAAACAGTCTCAAAAAGAAGGAGCAAGTATTGGAGATATATCAGCAGGGTTATCTTATTCTGTAATAAAAAATGCTTTGTTTAAAGTAATAAAAATTAGAGATTTAAATGAAATTGGTAGCAATATTGTTGTACAAGGTGGAACATTTTATAATGATTTGGTGCTTAGAAGCTTTGAAAAATTAATTGAAAAAAATGTAATTAGACCTAATATTTCAGGCATTATGGGTGCTTTTGGTTCAGCACTTATAGCAAAAGAAAAGTATGAAAGTGGCTATCAAACATCTTTATTATCTAAGGAAGAATTGAATAATATAAAGCTAGAATCGAGTGTAACTAGATGTAAAGGATGCTCAAATCATTGTCTTCTTACTATAAATAAATTTTCTGATAATGAAATTTTTATTTCAGGAAATAGATGTGAGAAAGGCGAAGCTATCTATGGCGATAAAAAAATAGGACTAGAAAAGAAAAAACCAATAAATTTATTTAAGTACAAATATGATAGGATTTTTAGATACAAACCACTAGAAAAAGAAGAAGCAAAAAATGGAGAGATTGGGATACCAAGAGTATTAAATATGTATGAAGATTATCCATTTTGGTTTACTTTTTTCAATAATATGGGATTTAGAGTTGTACTTTCAGATAGGTCATCAAAACGATTATATGAAACTGGTATAACTAGTATTGCTTCTGAAACAGTTTGCTATCCAGGAAAATTAGTTCATGGACATATAGAAAACTTAATTGCAAAGGGCATAAAAAATATATTTTATCCAAGCATAACGAATGAAAATAAAGAGGATTCAAGTGCTGATAATTATTATAACTGTCCTGTTGTAATATCATATTCTGAAGTAATAAAAAATAATGTGGAAAATATAAGAAATAAGAACATAAACTATATAAATCCATTTATAAGTCTAAATGACAAAGAAAAATTGAAAAAAAGACTTTATGAAGAATTATCAAAAAGTTTTTCAGATATAAATATAACTAAAGAAGAAATTAATAATGCAGTTGATAAAGCCACTGATGAACAAAATTCCTTTAAAATGGAAATACAGGCTGCAGGAGAAAGAGCACTTAAAGAAATAAAAGAAAGAGATATGAAGGGGATTGTGTTATGTGGGAGACCATATCATATAGACCCAGAAATAAATCATGGTATGCCAGAACTTATAAACTCATTAGATATGGCAGTACTTACTGAAGATTCAATATGCCACCTAGCAAATATACAAAGACCTCTTAGAGTTGTAGACCAATGGGTATATCATTCAAGATTGTATAAAGCAGCAAGCTTTGTGAGAGATAAAAATTATTTAGAATTGGTTCAACTTAATTCATTTGGATGTGGATTGGATGCAGTAACCACAGACCAAGTTCAGGAAATACTTAATGAAAAATCAAAGATATATACTATCATAAAGATTGATGAAGGCAACAATTTAGGTGCTGCTAAAATAAGAATGAGGTCTTTAAAAGCAGCCATGTTTGAAAGAGAAAGCAAAAATATAGATGTTAAAAATATAAAGATAAATAGGATACAATATGCTAAAAATAATCAAATAACGAACAAACATACTATATTAGCTCCACAAATGTCTCCAATACATTTTCAATTTCTTGAAAAGGCTATGAATTTAAGTGATTATAATATAGAGGTTTTAAAAGATACAGATAGCAATGTAATTGAAGAGGGACTAAGATATGTAAATAATGATGCATGTTATCCAGCTATAATAGTCGTGGGTCAATTAATAACAGCATTAAAATCTGGTAAATATGATTTAAATAACACCTCTGTTACTATAACTCAGACTGGTGGAGGGTGTAGAGCTACAAATTATATTGGATTCTTGAGAAAAGCTATGTATGATGCTGGATTTAAAGATGTTCCTGTAATAGCACTTAGTGTAAATGGAATAGAAGATAGCGGAATAATGGATAATATCTCACTAAAATTAATCAATAGACTTTTTATGGCAGTTGTATATGGAGATTTATTGATGAAGGTACTTTATAGGGTGAGACCATATGAAAAGGTAACTGGAAGTGCAAATACTCTATATGAGAAATGGGTTGATATATGCAAAACTTCTCTTGTCAAAGCAAAGATTTCTGTATTTACTAAAAATATAAAAGATATAGTAAAGGAATTTGATAACTTAGAGATACTTGATGTAAAAAAACCAAAAGTAGGTTTAGTAGGAGAAATTTTAGTGAAATTCCATCCAATCGCAAATAATAATTTAGTAGATATATTGGAGCGAGAAGGTGCCGAAGCAGTTGTTCCAGACCTTACAAATTTCTTCTTAAGTTGTGCATTCAATACTATTTATAAACATACTCATTTAGAGGGAAGTAGAAAGAGTAGAATTATAGGAGAAGCATTTATATACATAACTGGAATATACCAAAGGGTGTATAAGAAGGCACTTGATAAGAGCAAAAGATTTTATGCACCAGGGAACATAAAGACTGTTGCTAAAAATACAGAACCAGTAGTGTCATTAGGTAATCAAACTGGAGAAGGTTGGCTTTTAACTGGAGAGATGGTTGAGCTTTTAAATGAAGGTGTAGAAAATATTATTTGTATGCAACCTTTTGGATGTTTGCCTAATCATATAATTGGTAAAGGTTCTATAAAAGAATTAAAAAGATTGTATAAAAATGCAAATATAATACCTATTGATTATGACCCTTCTGCAAGTGAGGTAAATCAGCTTAACAGAATAAAACTTATGCTTTCTAAAGCTTTCAAAAATATATAAAAGTGATGTTTTGATATATTAAAAGTTAATAAATTAAAAAAATATTATATATTAAGCAGTTATAAAAGAAGAGTTATCCTATTTTTTAGGGTAACTCTTTATTAGTTAAAAAATTATATGTATACTAGAGTAAAGGGGGAAAGTTATATGAATCTAGTATATGATGTTTATCAATCTAAAATAGGAAATTTGTACATATTAAGTGAAGATGGTTTTATAGTCAGCATAGATATAGGAGATGAAAAGTTTAATAAATTAAAAGATGAATATATCAAAAAAGGAATTGACATAAAAAGAAGCAAGGAAGATTTAAAAGAAGCTATAAATCAGATAGATGATTATTTTAAGGGGAAAAGAAAGGCATTTGATTTAGATATTCGTATTGAAGGGACTGAGTTTCAAAAATCAGTTTATAGGGAAATGTTAAAAATACCATATGGAGAGACCTTGTATTATTCAGATATAGCACAAAATATAAATAATCCAAAATCGGTGAGAGCAATAGGACAAGCAAGTAAAAGTAATAAAATTCCAATAATAATACCTTGCCATAGAGTGGTTGGTAAAAATAATATTGGTGGATATATGGGAAATCATTCTGATTTGAAAGAGATACTATTAAACTTAGAAAAAAGTATATAATCTAGAAAAAAGTGTTTTTGTTGTTAAAATTTGATATAATAATGGTAAAAAGAAGTGTTTTTTACAAAAATATCAAAAAAATATTTTAATTTATAAATACGAGGGGGAATTTTAATGTGTAATAAAGTTATAGCATCAAAATATCATGAAAAAGGTTTTAATTGTGCAGAATCAGTTATAAAAGCATATAATGAGGAATTTAATACAGATATACCAGTTTGTTTAGGAAGTGGACTAGGTTCAGGTTGTGGAGTTGCTAGTTTATGTGGTGCAGTAAATGCCTCAAATATAATAATTGGATATGTAAAAGGCAGAAATCATGAAGATGAAAGTACTAAAGCTAAAGTGTATGCTAAAGATTTGACTACAACAGTAAGAAAAGAGTATGGCTCAGAACTATGTATAGACTTAAAAAAAGATTTAGTTGCATGTAGAGAGATAATGGATTTTGCATATGATAGTCTAAAGGAAACTTTAAAAAAAGAACTATAAAAAAATAAGCTATCAAGTATAAATTATTTGATAGCTTATTTTTTTAGCCTATAATCAATAAGTTTATAATATTTTATGATTACTGTTTGTAAATAAATAGTAAGTGATTTTAGCAGAATTTTAGAATTTTTTTTAATATAGACATTTATTTATATCCATTCTTGGATATATTATACTTTGTTTAAATAGATGTTTGTTATGAGGGAGATGAGAAGATTGGAAGATATAAATTTACTTATTAACAAATTATATTCAAAAAATCACAATGAAGCATATAAAACTTTTTTGTTTTTAGAAAATGAAAGTATGAAATCAAATATTACATATTGTTTTTTTGATTCATTTTTAGAGATGCTCAATAATGAAAGCTCATATATTAGGGCAAGAGGACTTCTATTAATAGCAGCAAATGCTCAATGGGATACTGAAAATAAAATTGAAATAAATATAGACTATATTTTAAGTCACATTGCAGATAAGAAACCCTCTGTTTCAAGAATGTTTATTAAATCATTACCTAAGATTACAAAGCATAAAAAAAATCTTATCCATCGTATACAAATGGAGTTAAGTAATGCAAACATAAGTATTTATAATAACAATATGAAACCATTAGTGGAAAAAGATATAAGTGAAGTTTTATCTAAGCTTGAAGATTGATGGAAGTAAAAGACTATTAATATAATGATAAAATTCTATACATCAAAATAGAATATTTTCAGTTTGATGGCAGTTTTGAAACAATAAATCAAAGCTGCCATTTTTGTTTGAAAAATTATTTAAAAAAAGATAAGATTATTAGTTTTTTAACTAAATAATGTACATATAAGGTCTTATGTAATATGTTATAAGATATTTGATAAATTAAATGTTTTCTTTGACAATACATATATAGTGATGATAATATCTAAATGAATAAAAACAAAGGAAATAAATATATAATATGAAATTATAAAACTATGCTATAATTACAAGGAAGGATGTAATAAACTGTAGAAATTGCAAGTAAGTAATATAAATTTTTAAAGAATTAAATTTAAATAAATTACATAATGTATTAAATAAACGATGATACTAGAATGACACTATTTTTATAGGAAATTATTAAAGTACATAAGTAATGAAATAATACGCTAAATTATATAATAGATTGAGTTTTACTAAATAAAAAAGAACTACAATCCCTATGTTATTATACAAAAGCAAAGGTGGGAATTAAAATGAAAGCAATTGATGATGCTATAACATCAGAGTATTTAAGCTATGGTATCAATGAAGATATTAATATCTATGAAGGTCGGTTTTGCATATATTTAGATAAAAAATATAGATGTAATGGAAAAATTTATTATAAAATGACACCTCCAATATCTATAAACTTTAAGGCAGATATAGGTTGTATTGAAGAAATAGATAATGATGATGATAATTTAGCTTTAGATTATGATAATGCTATTCTTGAAGTTCATGGTTATAAAATCATTTCCATAACAATAAACACTTTAAGCGATGTTACTATAGAAGGATATATCAATGATGACTGTATAAAATCCAAAAACTCTTATGTTGAACATGTAGATTTTAATATAATAAACTTAGATAAAATACCAGGCAAACTCATTAAATATAATGATAAAGTATATGCAGGTAGAATCGAATTTGATATAAATGATTATGTTGTGACTATAGATAAAAGATATGATTATAGAAAAGAACTTAAGTCAGATTTAAGGTCTAAGTCTGGAGCAATAATAACTCATATAGGCAGAGTTAGAAGAAAAGATGGTAGAATTTTTAGAACAAATAATACAATAAATCTTTTAGATAGAATATCAACAGCTTTGAGTTTTATGTGTGGAAGGTATGTTGGATTTTGTTTGGCCAAAGGATATAGAAGTGGAAATGAAGTCTATAGAATATGGAATGAAAATCAGATATCTCCATTTAGATATGTACCAACATGGTCAGATACACTTTCAAACTATCATAATATGGAGAAATATATAAGTCTTATGTGCAAAAAATTAGAAGATTTTTATTATGGCTCTGCCATAAAAAGTGTTACTGACTGGTATATAGAATCTCTTGGAAGTGTTACTATGGAAAATAACATAATATCTGTACAAATTGCACTTGAAACTCTATCATATGTAATTTTAGTAGAGCAAAATAAAATACTTACAGATGAAGCTTTTGATTGTAACTTAGCATCTAAAAATATAAGACTATTACTTGATACATGCAAAATACCATATGGAAAACATGAATTAAATATATTTGACAATACAATAAAAAACAAGTTTGATGATGGGGTAGATTTAGTGATTTATTTAAGGAACAGTATAGTTCATCCAAGCAGGAGAACTCATAGAGCTGTGTTAGAAGTTGAAGATATTTGGAATATAATCTCAATAGGAACAAGATATATTGAGCTTGTTTTACTCTTTATTTTGGGGTATAGAGGTGAGTATTCCAATAGATTAGTAGAACGATGTTATGGTGAAGTAGAAGTTGTTCCTTGGAATTAAATTTTTATATTTATTTTAAAATATATATTGACAGATATTGCCTTATGCTATAAAATCAATATCATAATAACAATTCAAAACAACATTAAATGCTAAGAAAAGAAATAGTAGAAGTAGTTAATCTTAAACAGAGAGTTTCCGATTGGTGAGAGGAGCAATAGATTTTACTTTGAACACATCTTTGAGCAGAACTCTGAAAGAGTAAAGATACTTCATTAGGAGCTTTCCGGAATCCTTGCACCCGTTATAGTGCTAGAGTATAATTATTTTATTGTACTTAAAGAGGTTAGTGTCGTGAGGCATTAATGAACAGAGGTGGAACCACGAGAGTCAACTCCCGTCCTCTAGCAGAAGCTAGAGACGGGAGTTTTTTTAATATAATTTTTTAAGCGCGCAGAGAATTATATTGCAACAGATATACTTTTTAAAAAATAATCAAAATATTTAAAAATTTAAAAGATGAGGGAGAATATTATGAAAAATATATTAAAAAAATTAGGAATATTTACAATTATGTTAGGCTTAGTAAGTGGAATGGCAGGTTGTTCAAAATCAAATGATGAAAAGGGCAAAGATGCTTCAAAAGAAGCAAAAAAAGAAGTAATTGTAGGGTTTGATAATACATTTGTTCCAATGGGATTTTTAGATGAAAAAGGAGATACTGTAGGATTTGATGTAGAGTTAGCTAAAGAGACATTTAAGAGACTTGGAATGGAAGTTAAGTTCCAACCAATAGATTGGTCAATGAAAGAAACTGAGTTAAATGACTCAAAGACTGTAGATGTATTATGGAATGGGTACTCTATAACAGATGAAAGAAAGAAAATAGTATCATATACAGAACCATATTTACAAAATAAACAGATAATAGTTACTTTAAGTGATTCAAAAGTAAATTCAAAAGCAGATTTAAAAGATAAAGAAGTTGGAACACAACAAGGTTCAACAGCACTTGATGCAGTGGAAAAGGATAAAGATTTCATGAATAGCTTAAAAGGTGGAGCACCAGTTCTTTATGATACTTATGATAAAGCACTTAGAGATTTAGAAATAGGTAGAACTAGTGCAGTTGTTGGTGATGAAGTTTTAATTAGATACTATATGGGTCAAAAAGGTGAAGATAAATACAAAGTGTTAAAAGAAGATTTTGGATTAGAAGATTATGTTGTAGCAACTTCTAAAGAAAATCCAGAACTTTGTAAGAAAATAAATGAAACATTAAAAGAAATGAAAAAAGATGGAGCTTTTGACAAAATTTATGATAAGTGGTTTAAGTAAAAGATAGATTAGCTGTTAAGAAGGGGGCACTATAGGCATGTTACAAGGTTTAGAGATAGTTATAGCAATGTTTTGTATAACATTGATAGTATCAATTCCATTGGGGATTGCAGTTGCATTTTTAAGATTATCAAAAAATAAATTAATAAGTGGTATTACACAATGTTATATATTAATAATGAGAGGGACGCCTTTACTTTTACAGATGATAGTCATATTTTATGGCTTACCTCTTTTAGGAATTGTATTTGACAGATTTACAGCTGGAATAGTAGCTTTCTTCTTAAATTATGCAGCATATTTTGCAGAAATATTTAGAGGTGGAATACAGTCAATCGATAGAGGACAATATGAAGCTTCAAAAGTACTAGGATTTGATAAATTTACAATGTATAAGAGAATAATCTTTCCACAGGTTTTTAAAAGAATACTAGCACCTATTTCAAATGAAGTAATCACATTAGTAAAAGATACATCTTTAGTATATATATTAGGATTAAATGATATTTTAAGAATATCTCAAATAGCAATGAACAGAGAAGCGAGCTTATTACCACTATTTGAGGCAGGGGCAATATATCTTATATTTGTAGCTATACTTACTAAGGGATTTGAATTACTTGAAAAAAAATATTCTTATTATAGATAAAGTTACAATATTATAGGAGGAGGTTTTTTACATGCTGAAAATTAAAAACTTAAATAAATCATTTAAAAAAAATAAGGTACTTAAAGATATTTCTTTTGAGTTAGAAGAAGGTCAAATTGGAGTTTTACTTGGAAAATCTGGTGCAGGAAAGACTACAATATTGAGATGTATAAATGGTCTTGAAGAATTTGATAGTGGAGAGATTATAATAGATAATGAGATAATAAAAAATAAGAAAGATATGACAAAGATACGAGGAAAAATAGGTATGGTTTTTCAAAATTTTAACTTATTTCCTCATATGACAGTTCTTGAAAACATAATTGAGTCTCCAGTTAATGTATTTAAAGTTCCTAGAAAAGAAGCTGAAGAGAGGGCTAGAGAACTTTTAAGATTAGTTGATTTAGAGGATAAATTAAATTCCTATCCATTTGAATTATCAGGAGGACAGCAACAGAGAGTCGCAATAGCTAGGTCATGTGCACTAATGCCAAAGGTTCTTTGTTTTGATGAACCTACTTCTGCACTTGATATTGATACTATTCAAAGAGTAGTCAATATAATGAACAGACTTAAAGATAAAGGGATGACTATACTAATAATTACGCATGATGTTGTTTTCTCAAATAATGTTGCAGATAAGATTATAAGTATAAAAGACGGTATAGTAGAGAATGTTCAAATCAAAGAAAAAATTGTTTAATATTTTATAAATGGAAGTTATAGGAACATTTATAATATAAATAGGGGCTAAGTAAAACAAATACACTATGCCCTTTTTTTATTTAAAAATTTAATCTAATATTGAGTGATTAATTAGGTTTAATATATTATAAAAGAATAATTTAAATATTTAATATAAATTAATGATTGTTTTAAAATAGAATAATTTTTTATATTGAAAGCTTAGGATGATTGTGATATAAATTGGTTATAATATGCAAATTATGGGTATAAAAATAAAAAATTAGAAAGGATTTTAATATGATGATTAAATTATATGGATATACAAAGTGTTCTACTGTTAGAAAAGCAAAAAATTGGCTTAAAGAAAATGATTTAGAGTTTGAAGATATAGACATGGTTCAGAATCCTCCAAGTAAAGATGAATTAGAAGCAATCTACAAGACTAGTGGATATGATATAAAGAAATTTTTTAATACAAGTGGTATGAAATATAGGGAATTGGGTCTTAAAGATATTGTAAAGAGTGAATCTGATGATAAACTTTTAGAAATATTAGTAAGTGATGGAATGCTTATTAAAAGACCGTTGCTTTTTGATGGTGAAAATGTACTGTTGGGTTTCAAAGAAGATGTTTGGAAAAATACTTTATTAAAAGAAGATTAGAAGTATGTAGGTGTATTGATTAAAATAATTGATACACCTATAAATTTATACATCAACTCTGATTTTTATATATAAATTAGCAAATATATCTATCTAATTATTAGATTCTATAGAATAGAAGAACTATATGAGATTATATATAAATATATTATCAAACCTAAGTTCTGATTTTAATTTATTGATTCCTGCAATTTTATATGGGATTTTAAAAGACTACATTTAGAATCTAAGTATTACAACAAGATTTATTCTTTTAAGTATATCTGCTAATATTAAAATATTATTCTTAACAAATTTAAACCCCAAAAACTTCATATCAATAAACATATTATTTCTTATACAAAGAATATCATTTATTTTACTTAAAATAGTATAATATACAACGAATTATTACAAAATCACTTATTATTAACCATGAACATGTGTTTTGTGCTATTATATTTATATAAGGGAATTGTCATAAAAAATATCTTATTTATGCAAAAAATAAAATTAACTTTTGTCTTATGTAAGTATATTTTATAAACTGCATCTATACTTATAGTTTTACAAATAATAATAGTATTTAAAAACTTGACAACAAAAAAAGAAAACTTTCAAAAGAATTAAATCTAAAAAGAATAGGAGATAAGTATGAGTATTGAAGATTTATATGGTTTTGAATGTGTTCCTGTGAACAATGATATTGATATTGATGATTTATTTGAAAAAATGAGAGAAGATGGAAAAGAAAATGGATATACACCGATTATAATTATTGATGAAAAAGTAGGGTTATTAAGAGAAAATATAGATATGATTAATAAAGAGTATGGTTCTCTTGAAAACTATAGAAAATATTGTTTAGAGAAATGTAATGAGATTGATGTAAATGAATTCTTCAATTCTAGAAAGTGTGAGATTCCAGAATTGCTAACAGAGTTAATGGGTTCTGAGGACACTTTTTATGATTATAAAAATTTTAGTCCAATTACAAACATAGATATATTTCAAGAAAATAACAAAGTTTACATAGCCAAAGTTCCAACAATTAAACCATATGAAGTATTTGCATATATACCAATTGGTGGATTTAATGATTGTCCTAGTGATGAAGAACATATAGCTATTGCAAAATATTGGTACGAAAAATATGGAGTATTTCCAATTGCAATTGGAAGTGATACGGTTCAATATTCTGCAAAAAATCCAATTGAAGATAATAAAAAATTTGATGACTTGTGTATTGAATTAGTCCTCTACTGTGAAGACATTATTGTACAAGGATATGAAACATTAAAAGTTCTTAAAGAAGTACTACAGCGTTCTACAATATGGCTTTTTTGGTGGGATTAAGACAAATACATGTAAGCTATAAGTATTAAATTAAAAGTTTTAGAAAATTCATATGATAGTATCTTTTTTGTGATTTACAATTATAACTGATGGAAAAATAATTATCTTAAAACAAATTTGTGCATTCAGCCATGAGGATAGCTATTTCCACTTCATGGCTTTTAAACATATTACTATATTACACTATTTCATTTTTAGTATACAGTGTATTACAGTAATATGTTTAAATTATACAGATTTAAAAATTCTTTGATATTGTAATTAACGTGTTTAAATATAATTCTATTTTATAAAATAAATACTTTATATGTTATAATCATTAAGAATGTAAAAAATAATATAATATTTTATTGTTCATGTTTTTCTAGATATGGAGGTTGTTTTATGAATGAAGAAGAAAAATTAGAAAAATTAAAGGAAATACTACTTGAATTAGGAAGTGTTGTAGTTGCTTATTCTGGTGGAGTAGATAGCAACTTTTTACTTAAGGTAGCAAAAGATACATTAGGGGAAAATGTTATAGCTGTAACTATACATTCAATGATGCATTCAAGTAGAGAGATTGAAGAAGCTAAACAATATACTAAAAATTTTGGTGTTAAACATATCATCTTAAATATAGAAAACTTTGATTTAAAGGAGTTTAAAGAAAATGGTACTGATAGATGTTACCATTGCAAAAAATATATATTTTCTAAAATAAAAGAGGTAGCAAAAGAACATAATATAAAGTACATAGTAGATGGAACAAATATAGATGATTTAGGAGATTATAGACCTGGGCTTAAAGCATTGAGTGAGTTAGAAGTAAATAGTCCACTAAAAGAAAGTAGTTTGAAAAAAGCTGAAATTAGATTACTTTCAAAAAAATTAGGATTAAATACTTTTAATAAACCATCATTTGCATGTCTTGCAAGTAGAATTCCTTATGGAGTTCAAATAACAAATGAAAAACTAAGAATAATAGAAAAGAGTGAAGACTATTTATCTGATTTAGGTTTTTCTCAATTTAGAGTGAGAATGCATGGAGATATAGCTAGAATAGAGGTTGACCAGGAAGAATTAGGTAAATTTTTTGAAAATAACAATTTTAATAAAGTTGATACTAAATTAAAAATATTTGGCTTTAAATATGTTACACTAGATATGTCAGGGTATAAAATGGGAAGTATGAATTTAAATGTGTAGATTGTTTAAAAAATAAATAAGTTTTGTAATTAATATAGGAAACAGGAGGTTTTATGAAAAATTATACATTAATATCGCCATGTTTTTTTGGGATGGAAAAAATGCTGGCTAGAGAAATTACTAATTTAGGATATGAAATAATAAAAACAGAAGATGGAAGAATAACATATAAAACTGATGAGTTTGGAATAGCAAAATCAAATATGTGGCTAAGATGTGCTGAAAGAGTACATCTTAAAATTGCTGAATTTGAGGCAAAAAGTTTTGATGAATTATTTGAAAATACAAAAAGAATAAATTGGTCTCGATATATACCTTATGGAGCTCAATTTCCTATATCAAAGGCTTCTTCCATAAAATCAAAATTATACAGTACACCAGATGTACAAGCTATAGTAAAAAAAGCTATCGTAGAAAGCTTAAAGAAAAGTTACTTGGAAGAAGGTTTGCTTAAAGAAGATAAAGAGAAATATCCTATCTTTGTATTTATACATAAAGATAAGGTAACTATTTCTATAGATACAACTGGAGATGCTTTGCATAAGAGAGGATATAGAGAAAAAGCAAATAAAGCACCAATAAGAGAGACTTTAGCTTCTGGGCTTATTTATTTAACACCATGGAAAGCAGGTAGAATTCTAGTGGACCCTATGTGTGGTTCTGGTACTATATTGATTGAAGCCGCTATGATAGGTATAAATATGGCACCTGGTTTAAATAGAGAATTTATATCAGAAAAATGGAGAACTCTTGATAAAAAAATATGGTGGGATATAAGAAAAGATGCTTTTAATAAGATAGATAATGAAACTAAATTTAAGATTTATGGATATGATATAGATGCAGAATGTATAGATATAGCTAGAGAAAATGCTGAAATAGCAGGTGTAGATGAATATATAGAATTTAATATAGGAGATGCAACTCAATTTAAAAGTGAAGATGAGTTTGGATTTATAATTACTAATCCTCCTTATGGAGAAAGATTAGAAGATAAAGATAGTGTTAAACAATTGTATAAAGAGCTTGGTTATGCATTCAGAAGATTAAAAAATTGGTCGTATTATTTAATAACATCTTATGAAGATTTTGAATATGAATTTGGACAAAAGGCAGATAAAAAAAGAAAATTGTATAATGGTATGTTAAAAACTAACTTTTTCCAATATCCAGGTCCTAAGCCTCCTAGAAACAATAAATAGCTTTCATATTATTTATGGATAAAAAGTATAAAGTTTTATTAAAAAAAATATAAAGTTTTATTAAAATAAGTAAAACATTATAACGACTTGAAACGTCTAATTATTGTGAGGAGATTTTTGTGAGCAAAATTCAAGATTGATAGGATTAGGAGGAGTTAAATGAAAGTATTAAAACTTATTACTGTAGTAGCCCTAATGATGCTATTTGTTACTGGATGTAATATTAAAACTGAATCTCCAGAACAATTAGCAAAGATACCTGATTATGATGATACAAAAAAAGTACTGTATGATGGTATTGACCAGTTACTAAAACCAGATTCATCTATGATATTACCTTCTAATGCAAAAGAAGTAGGAAAAATAAATAAAGTAGATTTAAATGGTGATGGAGTTGATGAATTAGTAGTATTTGAACAAAAAGAAGATTTAAGTAATAATGTAACTCAGGTAGGGTTTGTAACTTTAAGTTATAATGGAGAAAAATATGTACTTGGTGACCATTTTTTAGAAAATGGTGAGTCAATAGAGTATGCTAATTTTTATGATTTGGATTCAGATGGATATAAAGAAGTGGTTTTACTGATTAAATCCAAAGATAAAACTAATATGCATATATATAAAGTAAAAGATAATGAAATAACAAAGGTGTATGATTTAGATGCGTCATGGCTTCCAAACAAAGACGATTTTAATGACATGAAAGTGAAAATTGGATATATAGATGGAGATGACAAATTGGAAATATTGATGCTTCATTTGAATAATAAAACTAATGAAATGTTTGCAAGTGTCGCAAATTTTGATGGGAATATGAAAATCAAGGATTATGTTAAGTTTGAAAATGTGAAGAATTTGAGTGAACTATATATAACTTTAGGTAATGTTGCTTCATCTATTGGAAATTCGTCTGCAGCTATAAAAGGAGCTGTGCTTGATATTCCTATATTAAAGGATAATAATTATATTACACAGATACTTTATATGAAAGATGGAAAAATTAAAAAAGCTTTTAGTGATTATGATAAAACTATTACTAAATCTTATTACATACCTGTAGATGATATTGATAAAGATAAGATTATAGAAATACCTATAGTAGCAGGAAACAATAGAAACACTTACAGTTCTAAAGCATCTGCAAATATAAGTTGGTATAGATGGAATGGAAAAGAAGATGCTAGTTCAAGCTTAATATTTACAAGTCAGATATATTATAACTATAAATATAATTTTAAATTGTTTATTCCAAACAATTTATTTGACAAAATACTTGTTGAACAAGAATTTGTTGGAGAAAAAGCAGTATTTAAATTTTATTATTTTGACTATTCAGATCGTAAGAATTTGTTTAATATAGTAGTAGAGAGTAAAAATAAACTTGAAGATAGAAAAAATCCAAATGCTCAAAATTCTATTGTACTTCAAGAGAGTGATGAATACACTTTCTTGCTAGTCATAAACAATGCAAATGAAATGGATAATCTAGATATTACTATAGACGCATTAAAAGAATATTTCTCATTAATATATGGTTAATATTATACTCAATTGGAGGTTTTATTTTATGAAGGAAAAAATACTTATACTAGAAGATGAAATTGGGATTAGAAGTTTTGTTAGTATAAACTTAAAAAGAGAAGGTTATGAGATAGTTGAGGCAGGTACTGGGAGAGAAGCTATAGAAAAAATGACAACAGAAAGTGACATTACAATAGCTCTTTTGGATGTAATGCTTCCAGATATAAGTGGAATAGAGGTATGTAAATTTATAAGGGAAAATTTTGACCAAGTAGGAATAATAATGCTCACTGCTAAAGCCCAAGAAGATGATAAAATAGAAGGATTTATTTCAGGAGCAGATGATTACATCATAAAACCATTTAGTATAAAAGAACTTTTAGTCAGGGTTTCTGCTCTTCTTAGAAGAGTAGCAAAGGATGATTCAAGTGTTAAGTCAAGTGAGATAGTTTCTCCTCCATTTATACTTGATATAGATAAGAGAAAATTATTTAAAAATGGAAAAGAAATTGAGCTTACTCCAACCGAATTTTCAATAGTGAAATATTTGATATCAAATGCTAAGCAGTCATTAAGTAGAGACCAGATACTAGATGAAGTTTGGGGAACTAATTATTTATATGATTTTAAAATAGTAGATGTAAATATAAGAAGGATAAGAAATAAAATAGAGGATGACCCATCAAAACCAAAATATATACAAACTATTTGGGGTTATGGATACTGTTTTAGAAAGGAAGAATAATAGTGTTACATTTTGAAGGTCTGAGAAAAAAAGTAATAAAAAACTACTTTATAATAATTATTATAATGGTTACTCTGTTTGAAGGATTGTTTATGTTTTATATACAAAACTATTACTATGATTCTGTCAAACAACTACTTGAATCTGAAATAAAATATGCTGATGAATATAACGCTATTACAATGGAGACTACAAGCTTTGAGAAAAAAGTAAAAAACATATTTGATAAGCAACCATTAACTAAGAATTCAGAATTTGGAATTTCAATAATAGATAAGAATAAAAATATTATATTAGACCAATATGGTTTTAAGAGTAAAGAAAAAGCAAATTATGAAGATGTTAATAATGCACTAAAAGATATAAAGACAAAAAACTTAACACCATATACCTATAGAATAGCAGATACTGGAGAACATGTTATGAGTATTTCTCTGCCACTTAAGGTAAATAATATAATAGAAGGTGTTGTTAGATATACAGTTTCATTAGATGCTATTGATAATGCAATATTAAAGCAAGCTACATGGCTTATATTAGCTGGTATATTTATACTTATTATAGCTATACTAATAAGTCTTAAATTTGCTGAGACTCTTATAAAACCATTACGAGAATTAAAGAAATTTGCAAATGAATTGGCTGTAGGAAATTATAATATAAAGTTAGAAAATATGAAAATTGTAGATGATGAGATTGGTGATTTGGCACAGACATTTGAACATATGGCACATGAGATTGATAAGAGTGAAAAATTAAAAGAAGAATTTATATCTTCTGTATCACATGAACTAAGGACCCCTCTTACATCAATAAAGGGATGGAGTGAAACTTTAGGTTATGAAAGTATAACAAGAGAAGAGTTAGACTTAGGTTTAGGTATTATACAAGATGAAACAGAAAGACTTATAAAACTTGTGGAAGAATTATTGGATTTTTCAAGACTTTCTTCAGATAGAATAAAACTTCATGTTGATATAGTTGATGTTGAAGGTTTGGTTGTAGGTGTTGTGAATCAGCTTAAAGTTAAAGCAGCTGAAAAAGATATAGCACTTTTGTTTGAATTTGAAAATGAGTTTATAGAGAATATTCAAGGAGATAAGAACAGATTAAGACAAGTTCTTATAAATTTAATACAGAATTCATTTAAATTTACTGGTCAAGGTGGTTACATAAAAGTTGTAGCTTCTCAAAATGAAGATATAACAACTATATCAGTTGAAGACAATGGCTCAGGCATAGAAAAACAAAATCTAAATAAAGTATTAGATAAGTTCTTCCAAGAAGATTACAATAAAGCTGGTAGTGGGTTAGGTCTAGCAATTAGTAATGAAATTGTAAAACTTCATGGTGGAAGAATGAAAATAGAAAGTGAAAAGAATGTTGGAACAAAAATAACTTTTAATATAAAAAATAAATTTGCTAAACAAGCATAAATTCTTAGAAAGAGGATTAAGATGAGAAACATAAAAATGATAGTAGCATATGATGGCTCAAGATATAAAGGGTACCAAAAACTAGGTGATAATAATATGACTATACAAGAAAAACTTGAAACTGTCTTAAGTAAAATGACTAATGAAACAGTTGAGATAATTGGTTCTGGAAGAACTGATATGGGAGCTCATGCTAGAGGACAAGTAATAAATTTTAGAACAAGTTGTACAGAGTCAGTAGATAAAATCCAAAAATACTTATATGAATATTTACCAGAAGATATAGTCGTAAAAACTGTTGAAGAAGTTGATGAAAGATTTCACTCAAGATATAATGTAAAGTCAAAGACTTATATGTATAAAATTGACAATAACAAATATCACAATCCTTTTATAAGAAAATATGCTACTCATGTAAGTAAAAAATTGGATTTAGATAGAATGATAAAAGCAAGTGAGTACTTAATAGGAGAACATGATTTTACTAGTTTTGCTTCTTCTAAGTCTAAGAAAAAGTCGAATATAAGAGAGATTTATTCAATAAATATAAAAGAAGATGATAATGTTATAGAAATATACATTGAAGGAAATGGATTTTTATATAACATGGTAAGAATAATAGTGGGAGCTTTGATAGAAGTAGGTCTTAAAAGAAAAGCCCCACAAGATATTAAGTCTATGCTTGAATCTAAGGATAGAAGTCAAGCATCAGATACAGCACCAGCTAAAGGGTTATGTCTTTGGAAAGTGAGATATTAGTGAATAAAGTAGAAAATCTTCTTAAAACAAAAATAAAATAAATTATATAGTTGACATAAATGGAAAAATAAACTATTATATATTTTATAAGAGAGATATGAAAAACTTTATATTTAAATCCTGTGAGAAAGAGAGTAACTTCTATGTGTTTTATAGAGAGCTAAGGATGGTGGAAGCTTAGCAAATGAGTATTAGTGAAAAGAACTTTGGAGGATGCTAATTGAATTTAGTATGTTAGTAGGTAATCTCGCCTTAAGAGAAAGAGTGGATAAGTTTATCTTATCAATTAGAGTGGTAACGCGGATATATTTCGTCTCTTGGTTTTTCCAAGAGGCGTTTTTTAATATATTTAATTACTAATGTTTATTTAGTATGTTGAACGTTTACTAATTGATTAGCTAAGTTTATCAATAAGAGTGGTACCGCGGATATTTCGCCTCTTAGTATTTAAAAATACTGAGAGGCTTTTTTAGTATTAAAATGATTTTAAGTTAATTTAAATTCTTAAAATCATTCAATATTAAGAATTGCTATTAAACAAAAAATAAAAATCATAATTTAAAATTGGGAGGAATTAAAAATGAAGGAAAAAGTAGTATTAGCATATTCAGGAGGACTTGATACATCAATCATAATACCTTGGTTAAAGGAAAATTATGAAGATATAGATGTTATAGCTGTTTGTGGAAATGTAGGTCAAGAAGATAAAATGGAAGATGTTTATGAAAAGGCTTTACAAAGTGGAGCATCAAAAGCATATGTGGATGATATAAGTGAAGAATTTGTAACTGAAACTATATTCAAGGCTGTAAAAGCAGAAGCTAAATATGAAGGAAAATACTTATTAGGTACTTCTTTAGCAAGACCTATAATAGCTAAGAAACTAGTTGAAGTTGCTCATAAAGAAGGTGCAAAATATATATGTCATGGTTGTACAGGAAAAGGTAATGACCAAGTTAGATTTGAAGCTACAATTGCAGCTCTTGACCCAACTATAAAAGTTATTGCACCTTGGAGAATATGGGATATAAAATCAAGAGAAGATGCTATAGACTATGCAGAAAAGCATAATATAAAGGTAACAGCAACTAAAGCTAAAATATATTCAGTAGATGCTAACCTTTGGCATGTATCAACTGAAGGTGGAGATATAGAGCATCTACAAAATGAACATAAGAAAGATGTTTACAAACAATGTGTAGACCCAGAAGATGCATGTGATGTAGCTGAATATGTAGAAGTTTACTTTGAAAAAGGTGTTCCTAAAAAGGTAAATGGTGAAGAATTATCTCCAGTTGCATTAATTCACAAATTAAATGAATTAGGTTGTAAACATGGAATTGGTGTTATAGATATAGTTGAAAATAGACTTGTTGGTATGAAATCAAGAGGTGTATATGAGACTCCAGGAGGAACAATTCTTTATGAAGCACATAATATTTTAGAAAGTGCTACTTTAGACAAGGATACATTACATTTTAAACAAATGGTATCTTATAAATATGGAGAACTTATTTACAATGGATTATGGTATTGTAAGTTAAGAGAATCTATAGATGCATTTATGGAGCAAACTCAAGACAATGTTACTGGAACAGTAAAAGTTAAACTTTACAAGGGTAATATAAAACCTGCTGGAATATTTACTGAAAATGCTCTTTATGATGAAGGAATATCTTCTTTTGGAGACAGTGAACTTTATGACCACAAAGATGCAGAAGGATTTATTAATCTATTTACTTTACCATTAAAAATTAGAGCTATGAAGGCTGGAAAATAATATAATAAGTTGATTAAGAGTGTATAAAAACTGTTTTTAGTTTTTATATGCTCTTTTTTTATCTAGATTTATTATGTTACACAATATAATAAGATATAGTGTAATTTCAAATAATTTAGTAATAGAAAAATGTAATTCCCTTAAATATAAATTTCATAGGCATAAAAGTTATTGACTCTCTCACTGTAAGAGGGTTTATACTAAATCTAATAAAAATTTATAGTAAGGAGAACGAATATATGAGAAAAATAATTGAAATTAAACATCATTCACATGATTATGAGTGCATGTGGAATGGTATAGAAGATTTATATATGAATAAAACAGGTGAATGCCTTCCAAATGATTTTTTCTTTTTATTATCAGGTTTTGGTTCCTTTTGTTATATGAAAACAGATAAAGCAGAATTGAAAAGAATGGTAGCTTTGGGAGATGGAAGAACAAAAAAGATGTATGAATTTTTAGCACCAATTGTTGGTTTTGAATACAAGCATTATGAATTTAGAAGATATGAGCGAGCATTAAAAAAAGCAAAATATGAAATTGATAATGGGTATCCAGTTATTTTAGGAGCCTTAGATATGTATCATTTACCATATTATCAGAAATTATACCATAAAGAACATATTCCTTTTCATTACATATTAATGGTAGGATATGATGATGAAAAAGAAAGAATATACCTGTATGATTGTGGAAGGACTGAGTTATTATACCTATCTTATGAGGAATTACGCCAAAGTATGAATTGTAGTTATTTAGGATTGAGTAAGGCGAATACTATTTGCACAGTTAGAATGACTAGTTTAAAGAGTAAATATGAGATTGCAAGAGAAGCACTTACTATAAAGGGTAATATGTTTTTAAATCCACCTAAAGGATTTTTGGGATACAAAGGTTTTGAAAAGTTTATCAAAGAATTGCCGCAATGGAAAAATGAACTGGAAAAAGATGATTATGATAAGATATTATCTAATATAGTTATGTTTTTTGGGACAGTACCAACCGTTCCAAATGCAATTAAGGGAATTAAAGAACCAGATAACGTCAAATTTAAAGGAGGTTTTGATAAAATGAGCAGAATGCTTAACCAACTTGGAGAAGAATATAAGAATGACACCTTCATACAAGGAGCTGAGATATTTGATAAAAGTGCTACTATGATTGAGATAATATCTAATATCATAATAGATTATTTAACTCAAAAGAGTGATGATACAGGACAACTTCCTTTACTTTTTTCTGAGATTTTGAAGAATATGAAAGAAGTATATTCGATATTAGATGTATAAAAAATATATATGTCTTTCAAAGGGTATTAACTTTACAGAAGATAGGCTAATTCATATTCTTTGTAAAATATTTTAAATGAATACAGTTGTTTATAATAAAGATATTTTTATTGACCCTGACATAACGTAATAGTGTAATATGAAAATATAGCATGGATGTATTAGTAAATATTGATAGCTATAAAATCAAGTTTTGAGGTGTTGATATGAGAACAGTAAAGCAGGTTTCAGATTTAACAGGAGTAAGCGTAAGAGCATTACACTACTATGATGAAATAGGTCTTTTAAAACCAAATAAAATTACAGATGTAGGGTATAGACTTTATGATGATGAAGCTATTAAGACTCTCCAACAAATTTTATTTTTTAAAGAGATTGACATACCTTTGAAGGAAGTTAAAGAGATAATGTCAAGCCAATACTTTGATAAAGTAGAAGCTTTAAAAAATCAAAAGAAATTACTCATTTTAAAGCGAAAAAGATTGGATGAATTAATAGAGCTGATAAACAAAGCTATAAAAGGAGAGAGTAGTATTAATTTTAAAGAGTTTGACATGAGTGAGTATTTTAATGTACTAGAAGAATTTAAAAAAGAGCATAAAAATAAGATAATTAAAATTTATGGTAATGTAGAAAGATATGATGAACTTATTGAAAAAGTTAAATCTAGTGAGGAAAAAATTGCTAAAATGGCTATAAAACAATATGGAACTATTGAGAAGTTTGCAAAAGCTATAAAAACAAACTTTAGCAGTGATATATTGAGTTTAGGAGAAAAATTTGATATGTATAAAAATGATTGTTTGAAAGAAAAACATACTAAATTAAAAGAATTATATAGAGAGCTTGTAGAAGACTTAAGTAAGAATCCTTCTTCAAAAGAACTTCAAGAAATAGCGAGAGAGATAACAGATATATCTAAGAAAGATTATGAAATTTTTTACATGGATACTGGAGATGATAATTGGTACAGTATGGTACAAAATTATTTGGTAAATCCTATATGGATAAAAAATATAGATGAAAAATATGGAGATGGAGCAGGAAAGTTTATTGGACAAACCTTAGAGATTTATTTAGGAGATAAAAAGCCTAAGATAAATATCTTGCATGAAAAACTAGTATCAGATTTGAGTAGGGATTGCTCATCAAAAGAAGTTCAAAGTATTATTGAAGAAATAGACAATGAAATGAAAAAGAGCAATGAATTTTATAAAATAGATAATGGAGAGAGATATTTTGATTATATGGCAGAACTTTATTTATCAAATTCTACATACATAAAAATAACTGATAATAAATACGGTGATGGTACATCCAAGTTTATTGGAGAAGCTTTTAAATTTTATTTTGATAGTAACAATTTATAAGTAAAGTCAATAACTATTACAAACTTTGAAGTAAAAATCTATACACTTTGTTAAGATATTTAGTAAAAGCATTAAAACAAGGATATAAATTATCTTACTTTTATTTATATCCTTGCTTAAGTTGTTAAAATATATAGTTTACATCAAATTTAACACTTTCAACAATATTTCCTAAATATGTTTTTATACTTTCGACTTCTTCTAAAGACCTTAATTTATTTTCAGTGTAAATTGTCTTATCAAGAATATTAAACTTTAGACCTATTTCATCAAAGTACTCATGATTTAAAACTTTGTACCAATGATTTTTTTCTTTATTCCATCTTGTAGATATGGAATCAGCTTCTTTTTGAGCTTTTTCCCAATCCTCATTTTCTATATATTTTTCCAAAACAGACATATTATTTTTGTAGCCATCTGTAAAGTCGTATAGTTTATTATTGACATAAAATCCAAATAATAAGAATAAAATAGCCCATGTTATAACAAATGTTGTAGATTTCAATATTAATCACCCTTTTTATTTTGAATAAATATTTTGTCGTTTTCGTCTAAAACACAAATAAGAACATCTTTAAAAGTTTCTATGTGGTTAGATTTTAAGATACCCATTAACCAATTAGTATCTTTTTCAGCCATGTCTAGATTTTCATTTATTATTCTACCATCCAATATAAGTGGAATTGGTAAATGATTAAATGCTCTTGGAGGAGTACTATTATAACTTGATGCTGGTACAACACTTAAATTACCATCAGTCTCTAAAATAGCGTACTGTACATCCTTTAAATTGAAATACCCCTGAATTCTAAGTTGTTCTAATAATTCATCTATACTAACTCTTTCTTTTTTTAGTTCTTTATATACAATTTTCCCCTTATCTATAAGTATAGAAGGTTTACCTGATAAAAATGAACTTAATTTTCTACTTTTTAATGATAGGAATGAAATTAGAGTCTGCATAATTACAAGTCCAGTTATTGCTGCAACGCCATTTATAATTGGTATATTATTATTTTCCATTGGAACAGATGCAACTTCCGCAATTAAAAGTGTTATAACTAAATCAAAACAGTTCATTTCAGCTATCTCACCTTTTCCCATGACTCTAAGCGCAATTAGCACTGTTATGTATAATATAATACTTCTTATTAATACTACTGTCATATCTATCAATTACTCCTTTAAAAAATATTTGCATTTAGTTATTATGTCCCATCTAAGAATTTTAATTCAAAATATAAAAAACACCTTAAGTAATTAAATTCAATTATTTAAGGTGTTCTTGATAATTTTAATATTAAATTTTTTATAGATTTTCTATTGCTCTTATTTATTTTAATGACAGATTCAGCAAAATTATTTTTGTCTCCTAATTTTAAAATAAAATCAGGATATTCTTCAAACTCGTTGAGTTTTATTAATTTAAAAGAAGAAGACAGATTTTTAAAGTTAATAATTTTAGAGTTATTTACTAGTACGCTTCTTTTTTTAAAATAGATTTCTTTTTTACTTATATTCAGTATATTTAATATTTGTTTGAGATAAATTATTATATCTTCTGGAGTTTTCTCGAATTTAAGTTCAAAATTTTCATCTTCGAAGTATGGAATATAATATAAAGGAGTTTTGATAGGAGGTAATTTATTATATAATTCTTCAAGAGTGTTAATATCTTTAGGATAATTAAGGTAAAAGCTTTTACATACATTCATTAAATCCATAGCATCTGAAAGTGAATTATGTTTAATTTCTCCTTCTACAGAAAAAATCTTTTTCATATTAAGTAAAGATAATTGTCTAGATAAGATTCTATTATTGTATGTAATGTGTTGAGATATAAAAGGTTGAATATCAATCATCATATTAAACAACTCTAAGCATTTACCAGTATATTTACATACTCTAAATGAATTTAGAAGACCAGCAATGTCAAAATCACCCCAATTGTATATTGTAATATCATTAAATTTGCAAAACCATCTATAAAAATCATCCATAACATATAAAAGGTTAGGAGCATTATCAATATCTAATTGATTTAGTTTAGTAAGCTTTTTACATTTATTTGAAAGTATTTCATTGTATTTTGGTTTAACCAAAGAATAATAGTCGTCCATTATATTAAATTCATTATCAACTAAAACTCCACCAATTGAAATTAATTCAGCTCCATTATATTCTAATTTATTTTTATTATCATCTAGCATATTAAATTCAAAGTCTATAAATAACTTGTATTTCATAAATATAAAGCACATCCTCATGTATATTATTTAGTGTAACTAAGCATCATAAGAATCAATCGATATAATGATTCTAAACATCAAAGGCTCATTACAACTTTTATTTATTTCATAATTTAATTCAAATAAATCTTTTAGTATGTAATTTATAAGTATTCTTTCCCAACCCATTTTTAAATTAACATTAGAGTTTAACAATGTGTTTTCTATTTTTTTAAATATTTCTATATTTGCTGGGATTATACTAAGTTCAATACTACTTTTAAATGGATTAGACTGTAAATCAGTTATAAGTATGTCTTTTAATTCCTCTGTAAGCTCAGAGATTAAACTATCACCTATATATTTTTTAATTATTTCCTCTCTAATTTCCCTTAAGTTTAGCAATATTAGTACCTGCTACTTACATTATATTATGAAAAGTGTAGTAAAATTCAATTAAATTTTTTATTACACTTAAAATAGTAGCTTTTCCTTTCATTTTAGTTTTTAAGATTATTTTGTATAATTAATACATGAAAAACTATCAATATTAGTGTATAAGAATAATAGGTTGTTAAATGTTTGAAATAAATTATATTTAGAATTCAGAGAAAAAGTATATAAAATAACATCTTATAGATTTAATTTATAAAAATAAAATATCTTATTCCCTGAATTCCTTTAAAATCGAGAGATTAGTTGTTATTTACCAATTCCTCTTTCTGATAATTTTTCTAACATATCTTTAGTCATTTTATCTAAATTATAATTAAATTTAAAGTTCCATTCTTCTACTGCGCTACTGCTATCTAGAGAATCAGGCCAAGAATCAGCTATACTTTGTCTTACTGGGTCTACATCATACTCCATTACAAAGTCAGGGATATATTTTTTTATAGAAGCAGCTATTTCCTCAGGAGAAAAACTCATAGCAGTAATATTAAAAGCATTTCTATGAATAAGTTTATCAGCTGGAGCTTCAATTAAATCCACTATTGCCTGAAGTGCATCAGGCATATACATCATATCCATTTTAGTGCCTTTTGCTATATAAGATTTATATTTCTTATTTTTTAATGCTTCATAATATATATCAACTGCATAATCTGTAGTTCCTCCACCAGGAGGAGTAACATAAGAAATAAGACCTGGAAATCTAACACCTCTAGTGTCTACTCCAAATTTTGAGTGATAATAATCACATAGTAACTCACCAGAAACTTTAGTTACACCATACATAGTATTAGGTCTTTGTAGTGTATCTTGAGGAGTCATATTTTTTGGAGAATTTTCACCAAATGCGGCAATTGAACTAGGTGTGAAAAATTTACAATCTAGTTCTCTAGCTATTTCAAGTCCATTTATTAATCCATTCATATTTAAATTCCATGCCTCTAAAGGCTTGCTTTCAGCAACTGCAGAAAGTAGAGAAGCTAGATGAATTATAGTGTCCACATCGTATTTTTTAGCAATTTCAAAGAAGCGGTCTTTATCTGTAACATCTAATATTTCAAATATACCAGATTCACACACAGTGTTTCCATCTTTTATTCTTCTTGAACTAGCAATTACATTTTTATCTCCATATTCGTTTCTAAGTTTTATAGTTAATTCTGAACCTATTTGTCCTAATGCACCTGTTATAAGTATTTTTTTCAATTTGACAACCTCCTTGGGGTTTGATTTATGTAGTATTGCTTATTTTTATTTTAGCAAATCTTTTGTTTAAATACAAAGGATTAAACTCAATAATATATTGTTTAATTTAATAGAGTTCAATTACTGTTTAAAAAAGTAATATTCAAAGACATATTACATAATACTGGTAAATTAGATTAAATTATTATAAATAGATATAGATTGTGTGACTAAGTCACAGAAATTAAAATAAATTTAAGATATAATAAAATCATATCATTTGAAATATTTAGTAGAGGCAATTCCATAAATAAAAAGTAATTTAAATTTAGAAAGCTATAAACTTAGATATTGTAAACATAAGTTAGAGTTTATAGTTGTAGAAATGTTATATAACAATATTGATACTATTATAATATTAAACAGTAATAAAATATATAAAATAAAATCTGAAAGGAAGTATAAAAATGACAAGACCATCAATATATCATAGCCAAGGATACACTTGTGCAGAAGCGTTAATAAAGTCTTATAATGAAGAACATAACACAGATATACCCATTTCAATAGGAAGTGGTATGGGGGTTGGAATTACTGTTGGAAGTGTCTGTGGAGCTGTAAATGCAGCTATTGTTATAATCGGTTATCTAAATGGAAGAAAGAGTAATTTGGATGAAAATATGGCAAGAAAGTATTCAAGAGAATTAATGAATAGAGTAAGAGATAGATACAGCACAGAAATATGTGCATCCTTGAAGAAAAATAAAGTAAGTTGTGAAGAAATAATAAATTTCACATATGATGCTTTAAATGAAATGCTAGAAAGTCAAAAATAATCATAGAGAACAAGTATTTTATATTTAATAAAATACTTGTTTTTTTTATTATTTTCAATATATTATAATTTAAAAATCAATTTTATTATATTTTAATCGAAATAATTTACTTGAAACAATAATAATTGATAAAAAAATATAAATACTGCAATTAAGAAAATGTAAATGATTTAATATTAAATGAGTTGTTATATTTATTAATATAAAGTGAAATAAACTAATGAGTAAATTTATAAATTATAAAGAAATATATAAGAAAATAAAAGAGATAATTAATGTAATATAAAGTAAAAAAGCAAAAAAGTATATAATTTATTTATAAAATAAAGAAAAAATAGAATTTCAAGATAAAATGCAAAGATTATATCATAATATGGTATAATTAGTAAAAATATAGAGATTGGAGGAATTGATTTGTTTATAGAGGAAGAATTAGAAGGATATATATTAAAATGTAAAATATCTGAAGACTTTAAAGATAAGCCCGGATATAGTGATGAAGAGTTTTACGTTACAGTCTATAAAGATGAAAGTTCTGACTCTGGGTATTATGCTTTACTAGAAAATAAAGAAGAAAAAGTAGTATGGGATGGAGAAGTCGTTGCCAATAATATTTTTAATAAACTTTGGGTTGTAGTAGACAAAGTTAAAGCTGGATAATAATGTAATTATATAGTAATTATAATACTTTAAATGGATTTTTATATATATGAGATGAGTAAATAACAAAGATTATTCGATACTGGAGGGGTAGTTCAATGGAATATAGTTATAGCAAGATGAATCTAAAAAAAGGGGATATTGTAGAAGTAAATTTAGAGAAACAAGCTAATGTAATATTGCTAGATCATATAAATTATGTGAAATTTAAAAATCAAAAAAATTATGATTACTATGGCGGGTTTGCCAAGAAAAATCTATGTAGAATGAGAGTACCTAATACAGGAACATGGTATTTGGTTGTAAATCAAGATGGAAATAGTGGAATAGTTGGTTTTTCAATTAATACAATTCAAAATTAATTTGATTAAAAAATAGCTACACACTCTCGTGACTTTAGTCGTGAGTTAGTAGCTAAGGTAGACAGGATATAGGGAAACTTATATGTAGAGATAGGATATAATCTATCCAATACTACTTGAAAATATCAGAGATTATTACTTATTGTGTATTTTATATAATTAACATAAAATTAATAAATAGTTATTATAAAATAATAATTTGTAAAGATATATTTGTATATACCTTTACAAATTATTTATAATACTTAATTTTTTATTGTTCTTAACTAAATTATATATGTTAGTAAAATTTATACTATTAAAATTATTGTTAACATAAAGCTCCACCTTTAAGGTGTAGATGAGCATCAAGTATGTCTTCTTTTCTTTCTAAAACATCATCTGATAAAAGCATATCTATAAATTTATCAACACCAATCCTGTCAATTGTTATTCCAAAGCGTTCTCCTGTTTTACCTTGTTCTCTAAATAAAAGAATTGCTTTTTCAATTAAAGTCATAAGTTCTTGTTTTGAAAACAATCTATCGATTTGTGTTCCAGGACGAACAGATTTTCCCCATTTTCCTCCTATATACACTTTATAACCAGATTCTTTTTCTTCAATACTGTCAAAATTACAACTTTCTATGCATTTTCCACAGTTATTACATAAATTACTATCTATTTCAAGTTTACCTTTATCTGTTAATTTAGCTGCTTTGACAGGACAGACTTCCATAACAGCACATTTTTTACAACCAACACAAAGCTCAGAGTCGTAATCAGGTACACGTTGACCAATAATTCCAAGGTCATTTAAGTCAGGTTTAATACAATTATTAGGGCATCCTCCAACACCAATTTTAAATTTATGAGGTAGCTTTACATCATACCAACCTTTGTAAAATTCTTGATGTATTTCAGCAGCTAGTGCCTGTGTATCAGTTAAACCATGAACACAAACAGTACCCTTACAAGCTACAACAGGACGAACTCTTGAACCAGTTCCACCTGTGATTAGATTTTCACTAGCAATAAATTCACTTAAAGCTTCAATGTCTTCAAATTTTACACCAGGTAACTCTACTGTTAATCTAGTAGTAAATGCTAACTGACCATTTCCGAATTTTTCAGCAGCTTCTGCAATCTTTTTTGCTTGAGATGTATTTATTACGCCATTTACAGTTATTATACGCGCTGCAAAATGTTCTCCATCTCTGCTTGGTAAAAAACCTCTACCTTTTAATTCTTTTTTTTGTTCTGCTGTAATATTACTCATAATTACTCCTCCATTACCTTAAGATTTGGATAAAATAGTATTCCACCTTCAAGAACTTTAGTATTTGTATAGCCAAAGCGTCTTAAACGATTTTGAGCCATATAACTATTTTTACCTTTTGCACATATAAGAAGGATTTTTTCATCCTTAGAAAGACCTTCAATTTCTCCATTAATCTCTCCAACAGGAAGATAACGTAAGCTAGGAATAGAAGGAGCTTTTGAAACATCTATTTTAGTCCAACTATTAAAGTCTTCTATTTCATCAAGTAAAACGCTATCAAGTTCTCCATTAAGTTTGTTTTGTAAAACATTTACTGCTACTACAAATGGATGGATAGCAGTTGAAAAAGGCGGTGCATATGCAAGGTCCATACTTTCTAATGAATAAAGGTCAGCTCCTAAAGTTATTGCAGTGGCAGATATATCTACTATTTTATCGACAGCTCCAGGTCCCATAACTTGAACACCCAATAATTTTCTAGTATCTTTTTCAGCAACCATTCTTATAATAAAATTAGATGCACCTGGATAATAGTGAGCTTTGTCATCAGTAGCTATAGTTACAGAACAAATATTATAACCTTCTTTTTCAGCAGTTTCTTTACTTAGCCCTGTTTTTCCTGCATTGAGTTCAGGTAATTTTACTACTGTTGTTCCAAGGACACCATTGTAGGCTTTAGATTTACCAGATATATTTTGTGCACAAATTCTACCTTCATGATTTGCAGATGAACCCATAGGTGACCATGTAGGTTTATTTGTTAAAGCATTTTTTACAAATGCACAATCTCCAACTACATATATATCTTTATCGTTTGTAAGCATATATTTATCTGCAATAAGTGTTTTATTTGGAGCAAATTCTAGACCTGTATCTTTTAGAAAGTCTGTGTTAGGGCGAATCCCAACTGACATAACTACTAAATCTGTTTTAATGACTCTATTTTTAGTACGAAGTTTTTCGACCTTATTTTGACCTTCAATGCCTACAACTTGGTCACCTGTAAAAATCATTATACCTTTATCAGCCATATGATTTTCAACATATTCAGCAAAGTCGGTATCAAATCCAGGCATAACATGTTCAGCCATATCAATAACACTTACACGTATGCCCATTGCAGAAAGGTTTTCAGCGATTTCAAGACCAATAAAACCTCCACCGATAACAACAGCTCTCTTAACACCATCTCCAATAGAATCTCTTAGTGTTATAGCATCATTTGGAGTGCGCATAAAGAATACTCCAGATAAGTCAATGCCAGGTATTGGTGGTTTTATTGGGTCTGCTCCTGTAGCAATTACAAGTTTGTCATAGCTTAAATTTTCTTCTTTTCCTGTTGAAATCGTTTTCAAAATTACTTGTTTTGTAGCTCTATCAATAGAGGTAACTTCAACACCACAACGAACTTCTGCTCCTGTTAGCTTCGAAAAACTTTCAGGTGTATTGACAATTAAAGATGATTTATCTTTAATTATATTGCCAACATAGTATGGTAGACCACAACCAGCATAAGAAATATCTTCACCTTTATTTAGAATTGTAACAGAGCAGTTATCACCCATTTCACGTTTTATTTTTGCAGCAGTCTTTGTTCCAGCGGCAACTCCACCTATAATCAATACTTTCACAATATATCACACTCCAATCTCTTTTATAACTCTATGCTAAAATTATAGTTCTTGACAATACATTTGTAAAATACTAAAATATTAATAAAATCATAAGTATTTACTAATGTTTGCTAAGGTTGTGATAATATGACTATTCGCAGTCTTGAGATATTTGTTAAGGTTGCCGAGTGTGGTAAAATGAGTGAAGTAGCAAGAAATATGTATATTACACAGTCATCAGTTAGTCAAGTCATTTCAGAAATAGAAAAAGAGTATGGAGTTAAGTTATTTGAAAGAATTTCAAAAAAATTATATTTGACAGAAGCAGGAAAAAAACTTCTTGGATATGGGAGGCATCTTTTATCTATAAATGAAGAAATGAATGATTGCATGAAACACTGTGCAAAAAATATTCGTATAAAAGTTGGAGCTACAGTAACTGTTGGAACATGTGTAATAAGCCCAATAATACTAGAGTTATATAAAGTAAATCCTTTGATAGAACCAGAAGTATTTGTAGAAGATACAAGGTTGATTGCAAAGAAACTACTTAATAGTGAATTAGATATTGCCATTGTAGAGGGCAAAATAAAGCATCCAGATATTGTTACAAAAAGCATTATTAATGACCATTTAGTGCTTATATGTTCTAATAAGCATGAGTTTTACAAAAGAGATTACATAAACGTTTCAGAACTTTCGAATCAACCATTAATTATGCGTGAGTTGGGAAGCGGTACAAGAGCGCAGTTAGAAAATCAGTTAAAAGAATTGAAAATCCCAATGAATATTAGATGGTCATGTTATAATTCTGAAGCTATATTGAGAGCAGTTGTAGATAATTTTGGTATTGCAGTTATATCTGAATTACTTGTTGAAGATTATTTAAAAAAGCATCTTTTATGGTCTTGTGATATTGAGGGTATCAATTTACAGAGGACATTCGACATTGCATATCATAAAAATAAATTTTTTACAGAAAATATCTCATCATTTTTTGATATTTCAGTAGAGTTTGGAAAAAAGCAAATGAGAAAAAAGAATAAAAAAATGAATGTTTTATAACATATTAAAAATAAAATAGGAAATAAAAAAAGAGTATATTAATATACTCTTTTTTTATTCGCCTATGCTACTAAATAGATTTAGTTTAAAAAATATCTTTACTATTTTAAATTAATATTAACCTAAATTAACACCAAAGTTTCCACATAGTCCTGCAAGACCATCTTCGAAACCAGAACCTAAAGCATTGAACTTCCATTCTTCATTATGTCTATACAATTCTGCAACTACTATTGCTGTTTCTATGCTAAAATCTTCACCTAATTCATATTTAATAAGTTCTTCGTTAGTTTCTTCATTGTAGATTCTTATATATGAATTTTCAACCTGTCCAAAATTTTGTCTTCTTGTTACAGCTTCATTTATAGTAACTGTAAATGATATTTTAGCAATGTCTTGTGGTATTTTAGATAAGTCTACATTTATTTGTTCATCATCACCATCACCAACACCTGTTCTATTATCACCCATATATTCAACTGCTCCAGAAGCATGTTTTAAATTATTGTAGAATATAAAGTCTCCATCATTTGTAACTTTACCATTAGCACCAGTTAAAAATGCAGAAGCATCTAAATCAAAATCAAAGCCACCATCATACTTATTAGTATCCCATCCTAATCCTACTACTACTTTTTTAAGACCAGGGTTAGTTTTTGTTAAACTTACTTTTTGTCCTTTTGCCAAAGTTATACCCATTTAAAACAACTCCTTGTTATAAATTTTTTATTGTAATTATTATTAACTATATAAATTAGTTAATTCACGAAGTTCTTCATTTTGACCAATACCTAAAGCATTAAATTTCCATTCTCCATTTCTTTGATAAATTTCACCTGCCAAAACTGTGACTTTACCAGAAAAATCTTCTTGAAGGTTATACTTAAATAGTTCTTGTTTAGAATTTGCATCAATTAATCTTATAAAAGAATTATTCATTTGACCAAAATCTTGATTTCTTTTGTTAGCTTTGTATATAGAGACTCCAAAAATTATCTTATGTACATATTCTGGAATACCATCTAAATTGACCATTATCTGTTCATCATCACCTTCACCTCTTCCAGTTAAGTTATCTCCAGTGTGTATAATAGCTTTAGAAGGATGCTTAAGATTCCCAAAATAAACTAAATCACTCTTAGAACTCATTTTATCTTGGCTAGTCAATGCTATTGCAAAAGCATCTAGGTCATAATTTTTTTTACCTAGTTTGTTCATGTCCCATCCTAATCCTACAATTACATTTTTTACAGGATTATTGTCTTTTACTAAACTTACTCTTTGTCCTTTTTGTAAACTAACACTCATTTTTAGTTCTCCTTTTTGTATTTTAAGTTTTATTGGTAGTTATAAGTGTAAGAATCATATTAGCTCTATTATATACATACTTAGACTAATTTGGCTATATCTATAAACTATTTAATTGTATAATTACGTAAATATTTTTTTAGTTTAAGTATAGCTAGAAAAATTTATATAAAATCTGGAGGTAGTTATGATGGAAGTGTTTTGAATTATTGATAATAAAATAAAAAAGAAATTTAAAAGCAGACATAATTAACATATAAAAAGCTCTGTTTATATATGTTAATTATGTCTGCCATTTGTTTTATATTTATTCTATTTTTTTAAATCCATTACCCAAAGCTTCATGTATATCTGTAATTATGATAAATGCATTAGGGTCGACATTTTTTACTAATTTTTTTAATTCGACAACTTCTTTTTTCTCAACCACCACTAAGAGTACATTCTTATTTTCTCCAGTATAAGCGCCTTCGCCCTTTAGGATAGTTGCACCTCTATCTAAATCTTCCATTATTTTTTTGCTTATATCTTTTGAAAGGTCAGATATGATAGTAAATGATTTTGAATAATTAAATCCTTCAATAAGTAAGTCACTGACTTTTACTAAAATGTATAAAGCTACAGTTGAATAAAGTGCAATTTCAACCTGTCTATTTACTATACCTGATAGAACTACCACAACACAGTCAACAATACCCATCAAAACAGGTATACTAAATGTAGGAAAATATTTATTTAGTAGGAGTGCCATCAAATCAGTTCCACCTGTAGAGCCATTTATTCTAAAAATAAGACCTTGACCAACTCCCATTAAAATAGAGCCAGATATAATTGCAAGATACATATCATTTGTGATATCTAGTGTAGCCATATTTGCAGTAAGCTTAAGTGCTATAGTAAGAAAAATTATTCCTAAAACTGTTTTAAAACAATCTTTCTTTGAAAGTATTTTGTAAGCAAATATGAATAATGGAACATTTAAAATTAAATTGACAATCCAAAGTTCTATACCAAATAGTGCGTTTAAAATAACTCCAAGCCCTGTTATACCACCAGCAGCGATTGCATGTGGATTAAAAAACATGTTAAGAGAAATTGCCATTAATATACAGCCTACAATTAATATTAAAATTTCTGAAAAAGTTATTATATCTTTTTTCAATAACATCACTCCTTATATATAGATTATAATATATATTATATAGTTTTTCCAATTTTTAATAAAAAAAATAAAAATATATTATAAAAATAATTTGATTGGAATTTTCTGAAAATTAATGCTATAATTAAAAATAAATTTAAAGGGAGGTTATAAAATGGCTAAATTAACTCTAGAACATATAAAAGGAAACACGTATTATATTCCACTCCCTACAATAGTAGGTGTATATGTAGATGGTAATGATGCAACTTTAATTGATAGTGGAAATAACAAAGATACTGCTAGACAAGTCTTAAGATTGTTAGAGGAGCATAATCTAAATCCTAAATTAATAATAAACACTCATTCAAATGCAGACCATATAGGAGGAAATGCATATTTGAAGAATCAAACAAAATGCAAAATTGCTACAACTAAAATGGAAGGATATTTTACAGAAAATCCAATACTAGAATCAGCATTTTTATATGGAGGCTATCCAAGTAAAGCACTGAAAAATAAGTTTCTATTAGCAAAAGAAAGTGAAGTTGATTATATTATACCTTCAAATGGAAAAATTGTAGATACAGAACTTGAAGCTATTTCTCTTCCAGGTCATTATTTTGAAATGATTGGTATTAGAACTCCAGATGATGTTTTGTTTGTTGCAGATAGTCTTACACCAGAAAATATAATTACTAAATATCATTTTTTCTTCCTATTAGATATAGAATCACAATTTAAGACATTAGAAAAAATGAGAAGTTTAGAAGCAGATTTCTTTGTTCCAAGTCATTCTGTTAAAACTAGAGATATAAAAAATTTAATTGATATTAATAAAAATAAGATGGAAGAAATAATAGATAATATTAAAAAAGTCTGTTGTGAAGCAATTACAATTGATGAAGTTATTGAAAAAATGTGTGATTTGTATAGTGTTAAACTTGATGCTAATCAATATGTATTAGTTGGAAGTACAATACGTTCTTATATAACATATTTATATGAGAATAAAATGGTTGAATACGTGTGTGACGGTGGCAAGATGTTGATAAAAACTGTATAAATATTAGTTAGAAAGTAATGATAAAAATTAAATTTACTATCAATTTATCACAAAAAATAAACAACAGTACCTCTAAAAGCTTATAAAAGTCTTAAATATAAATTTGTTTTTTACTTTATAACAAATAAATTTTATAATGAATAAGATAAAATAATTGGTATAAATTGACTTATAATTTTATAAAAATAGATGCTTGATTATAAAATTATGTTATAATTTGTAAATAAGAGGATAGATTATAAGCAAATTAAAGAATTTATAGGGGGAAATGGTAGAGATTATGAATAAAAAATTCAAAAAATTCAGTAAAAAAATAAGTATATCAACCTTGGTTTTGACTATATTTCTTTTTAGTAATCTAACTGTAAACGCACAGTTTAAAGAGGATTCAATAATAGGAAATGACAGATATGAAACAGCAGGGCTTATAGCAGACAAACAGAATTATGATACTGTAATATTAGTTAATGGAGATAAAAGTTTATCTGATGGACTTTCATCAAGTGGATTGGCTGGAGCTATTAATGCACCTATACTTTTAACTAAAAAAAATGAGATACCAAAAGCTACTTCGACTAGACTAGACAATAAGACTTTGAATACTGTAAAAAAAGTATATATAATTGGTGGCTACAATACTATTGAAAATTCAGTAGAAAAAGATATAAAAGGAAAAGGTATTGAAGTTGAAAGAATAAATGGAAATAATAGAATTGAAACTAGTTACAATGTAGCAAAAAAAATAAATGAAGTTGGTAAGGTAAAAGAAGTCATGCTGACAAATGGATTTGTAGGAGAGGCTGATGCTATGAGTGTAGCACCTGTAGTTGCAAAAAACAAAGGAGCCATAATACTTACAGATGGTAAATCAATTCCATTTGGCACTGAAGGCTTAAATGTGTACGCAATAGGAGGCAAGTCTGCAATAAGTGAAGACTTAGTAAAGAAAACTAATGCAACTAGAATTGGTGGCAATGATAGGTTTGAAACTAATAAAAAAGTGATAGAGAAGTTTTATAATGGAGCAACAGATTTTTACATAACAAAGGGGTATCAATTGGTAGATGCGCTAACACTATCTCCTCTAGCTAAAGAAAAACCAATCGTTTTAGTTGCTGATGGAAGTAACAAAGGTATTTTAAAAGGAGCTAAAAGCATAACAAAAGTTGGAGGAATTGATGCTAATACATACAAACAATGTCTAGATGTAGTGGAATATAATGATATGAACATAACTCCAAACATTGTAAAACACCTAACTTCAATTGAAGGGAATGAAGTTTCTGAAGTATCTATAGAAATAGATAATTTAGGTGTAGTTGTTGAAAAGACAAATACTGATAAATTTGAATTTGACTATGTAAGTGTGACTAATGAAAAAAATTGTACTTTTTCTGTGAATAAAGAGAGTTCTTCCAATAATGTTAAGGATGGAAAATTGTTTGTAAGTGCTAAGAAAAAAATAGAGAAGCAAGATAGCCCTTCACAAGATATGAATGGCGATAATATGATAAATGCAAATAAAGATAAAATGGTAAATGTTATAAAAATTGGGATTCCTGATAAAGAGTATTCTAATTTTAATGTAGAGGTAGAAAGAGGAACAGTAGAACTTTATAATATTAAAGGTGGAGCTACAGTTAATGTTAATGATGGAATTGCAAAAATTGTCGATAATAGTGTTACATATCCATTTAATATAAATACTAATGATGGTATTTCAGCTGTAACAGCTGAAACTATATCATCTGAAATAAAGTTTAGGTCAAATGATGGAATTGTAGATGTAACAGCTACGAATATAAGTGGAGATATAAGCTTGTATGGAAAAGATGGCAAAGATAACTTTGATGGAATCTTTAAATTAAACTTGAAAAAAGAACCATCAAATTTACACTTGAAGTTGATAGGCAATGGGTTAAATAAGTTACCTGATGGTTGGTCTAAAGATTATATTTTAGGAAATGGGCATCCAGTTATTGAGGTTAAAAATAATGGCATAAACAATATAACACTTGGTGAATAAAATATATGAAAATAAAGCTTATATAATTTTAAAATTATATAAGCTTTACTTAATTATCAATATTTTACTTGTGGCATTATGTACTTAACAGTTGTCTACTTTAGTTGAATTATCTAAGATATTATAAATTTGTTTTGCGAATTGACGAGAATGTTCTTCTTTTTCTCTATCCATGAAACTAGGTTTACCTAAGTCACGCTCAACAAGCATTCCGATATATTTTAATTGAGAATGTTTACAATATCTCTTGATACCGTTTTCCCAGATGTCAGCACCTTTTTCAGGTTTATATCCACATGTTGTAATAAGTGCTAATGATTTTCCTGCCCATAATGCAGGTCCTTTTTCATCACCATAGTATTTGTTCATTCCATACACCAATCTATCAAGTAATGATTTCATTGGTGAAGTGCAGTACCAAGAGTAAATTGGAGTTGCAAAAACAAGTAAATCACACATAAGAATTTTTTTGAAAATTTTCTGAACATCATCTTCATGATAACATCCAAATTCAGAAAAATTTTTCTGACATGTCTTACATGCAGTACAAGGTTCTATCTTACAATCATATAACCATATTACTTCAACATTTGCATTATAATCTTCTAATTCCTCAATAAAAGGTTTTAGAATAGCAGCAGTATTACCTTTTTTCTTAGGACTTCCCATGAGAATACATACTTCCATATTGACACCTCCACAGTATTTTAAAATAGTTTTTAATTCTATAGCAATGTTTGTATAATAAACTTTTAAAGACAAGCTACATAGAATGAAGTTTATTTTATCATAATATCTTAAAATCAATAGTATTATATAAGTGATTTAAAAAAAACAGCTATATTTGTAACTATATAGAATGATAATAAAATTAAAATCATCCATATAAAAATATGATTCTTATATGGATATACCTTATTAAGTTTTTTCCCAATACGCACAAGTAAAATGTACATCAAAAAATATACTAAAAAAACCATTAAGAATTTCATAAATAACCTCACAATTTTAAAGTTTAATATAGTTTTAGGATACTATTATAATATGATAACAACAATATCCTTTTTAAGTTTGTAATAAATTTGAAATAAATTATTTAAAAAAGTAAGTAAAAATGACTATAAATTTATAGAGAATACTCAAATAATGTTTTTAAACTATATCTTTTAATTAAAGGAAATCATTTACAGTATAAAGAACTATAGTTAATTAGATATATATAGTATTTAATTATGATAATATATAGTAGAATATATTATAGGAATAGAGTTATCTAATTTATGAATACATTTATAGGCTTGGAGGTAAAATATGTGCTTAAATGAAGAAATTCAATTTATAGAAGAACATGCACCTTGTTACATATATGATGAGACTAGTATAATCGAAAAGTGTAAAGAACTAAAAAATAATATTTTAGGTTTTGATTTTTTATATTCTATAAAAACAAATCCATATAATGAAATTGTAAAAAGTATTGTAGAACAAGGTTTTGGAGCAGATGCTGCATCAATTAATGAGGTTATACTTTCATCAAAATGTGGAGTTGCCAAAGATGATATATATTATTCATCACCAGGCAAAACAGAATCTGACATAGAAATAGCTTTAGATAAATGTATAATTATTGCAGATAGTATCACAGAAATAGAACTTATAAATAAAATCTCAAAGAAAATCGATAAGAAAACTAAAATAGGAATCAGAATAAATCCTAATTTCACCATGGATGATGATAATACTATATCAAGTAAATTTGGTATTGATATAGAAGATATTGACAGTGTCTTTAAAATGCTAAGCATTTGTGATTATATATCTGTAGTTGGAATTCACATACATATTAAATCTCAAGTATTGGATTTTGAAAAGTTGGGTTGTTATTATGAAAAATGTTTTCTTATAGCTTTAAACCTAAATAAAAGTAAATATATTAATATCGAATTTATAAATTTTGGCAGTGGGCTTGGAGTAGTGTATGATAATCTTAGAGAGAATCCTGTTAATCTTAAAGAACTTTCAAGGTTAACTAAAAAGATTGTCTTAACTAATTCAAATACATTGAAGGCAAGACTTCTTATTGAATCAGGACGCTTCATAGTCTGTAAAGCAGGTAATTATTATGTTAAGATTGTAGATATCAAAGTATCAAGAGGGAAAAAATACCTTATTGTAAAAAATGGACTTAATGGATTCATGAGACCAATTATTTCTAATCTAGTTGAAAAGGTTACTTATGGGGTAGAATTAGAAGGTCAAGAACCACTATATACATCAAATAATGCATTCTCTGTTTCAGTATTAAATAATATAAAAGAAGAAGAGTATGTAAATGTTGTTGGAAATCTTTGTACTTCATTAGATGTAATAGCGAATAATGTTAAATTGAAAAAAGCAAATATAGGAGATTTGATTTCTATTAGTAATGCTGGAAGTTACTCATATTCATTATCTCCACTATTATTTTCTAGTTATGAGATTCCAAAACAATATTATAAGAGAAAAGACGGATATATTGAATAAACTATGTTTTAAATATTTAATCTAGAATAGATATAAATTTTTAGGTATAGTGATGGATACAAATATAATTTTAATTTAGAGCGATAAAAGGTATAGAGAGTATAATAACTCTTTATACCTTTATTTATTTTAAGAATTTACTATTTCAACAATTGTACCTTCTGGAAATAATGTTCTAAAAATAAATCTAACTAATGGCCCTGCAATTAACAGTTGTAGTGGTAATGCAACAATAAAATTGTTGGCTATATTTATAATCCATATAGTGATAAGTGTATTAGGACCCCCAATTGATTTAATAGCTCCAAATAAAGACATACAGATGACCATTCCACAAACCATACAACTCGATATAACAATAGCTTTTATAATTTGTTTAGCATCTGGATTTATAATACGAAATGCTATTTTTTTTGCGATATTAGAAACAATAAACCAGTCAAAAATCATAGCTATAACATATGTAGTTGGAAAATCCAACCAAGCACTTTTAAACGTATCTAATGAGAATTTATCATGTATAGAAATATTGTAAACGCTCATAAAAAATACCATAAAGGCACACATAAGTACTGTAAATATTAAACTTTCTTTTCTATTTTGTGGCATATTCATTTACCTCCAAGTGTAATTTATTTATATTAGGATTATACATGAAGAAAAATTTTGTCGTAAGTAAATTTTTTAAAATTTGAAATTTATTTTTTGAAATAGACATAAATGAAAATAAAAAAATTTTATTTTTTATAGTTATCCATGGAAATTGGTTTTTTTTAACTTTATAATTAATAATATAAGGTAATAAAATTATAGTGTTGCCAAAAAATTAAAATATAGGGGGTGTAGTTCTATATGGAATTGTGGAAAAGAAATTTATTTGTATGTTGGATAGGGATGTTCTTTAGTTCTATAGGTATGAGCCAAATAGCACCTATACTTCCACTATATATTAAACAGTTAGGTGTAACTGATGTTGGTTTAATACAACAGTATTCAGGTATAATTTTTGGATGTACTTTTGTAGTAGCAGCATTTTTTTCACCAATTTGAGGTAAAGCTGCTGATAAATATGGAAGAAAGTCAATGCTTCTACGTGCAAGTATTGGTATGGGAATAGTGATATTTACCATGGCATTTGTACAAAATGTTTATCAGCTATTAGGATTAAGGATTCTCCAAGGTGTTTTTACGGGTTATGCTACTGCGTGTACTACACTGATTGCAACTCAGACAGATAAAAATCACTCTGGTTGGGCTTTAGGTACACTTGCAACAGCATCAACTACTGGTTCCTTAATCGGACCAACAGTAGGAGGATATATAGAATCAATTTTAGGGCTTAAAAGTGTTTTTATTATAACTGGAGGATTATTATTTGTATCATTTATCATATCTATTCTATTTGTAGTAGATAATTTTAAACCTAAAGAAACAACAAAGCCAATTTCTATAATTAAAGAACCATTAAATCCATTGCCAAATAAATTTTTAATTGCATCAATTTTTGTAACTACATTTATTACTCAGCTAGCGTTGTATTCTATAGAACCGATTGTAACAATATATATATCACAACTTACAAATTTTGCATCAAATGTAGCTTTAATAGCAGGATTAACATTTTCTGCATCAGGATTGGCAAACTTATTAGCGGCTCAAAGGCTTGGAAAAATATCAGACAAAGTAGGGCCTCAAAAGGTATTACTGATTTCACTTTTATGGGCAGGAGTTATATTTATACCACAAGCTTTTGTAAGAACTGCATGGCAATTGATGTTATTGAGGTTTTTATTAGGATTATCAGTAGCAGGGCTTAATCCTTCTGTAAATAGTTTATTAAAAAAAATTGCACCAGAAGAATATGTGGGGAAAATATTTGGATATAATGCATCTGCTCAGTATATAGGTTGTTCATCAGGAGCTTTTTTAGGGGGACAAATATCAGCACATTTAGGTATTAGGACAGTATTTTTTTCAACAAGTTTATTGTTATTTGTGAATGCATTTTGGATGTATAAATTTACTGGTTTATTTACTAAGAATGATGTAAAATAAACTTTAAATTTTGATGAGTAGATAAGACATGCTTTAGTATTATATAAAAAACTAATTAAGATTATATATAAAAGAATTCATTTTTATGAATTCTTTTGTTCTTATTAACCTAAAAGTTGTGCTTTGATAACTTCCTTGTGGCATCTGTTTGGCTGTTGTATAATGATAGAAATTATAAAAATATAGACTTCAATATATTTGAAGTAAGTGTTTCATTATATTTTTAAAAAACGATATGGAGGAATTTAATAATGCAAGTTGATAAAAAAAAATCTATCGCAGAACAGTCGAGAATATGTCTAATTGAATCTTTATTATCTTTGATGTCAAAAAAAGATTATAGCAGTATAACTGTAACAGAAATTGCAGAGAATGCCTTACTATCACGAAGAACATTTTATAGAAATTTTAACAGTAAGAGAGAAATACTTGAAACATATTGCCAAAATTTATGTCAGGAATATATTGAATGTTTTAAGAATGAGAGTGATTTATCATTAAGTAATGTGACAGAACTATATTTTTCATTTTGGCAAAAACATATTGAATTTTTAACTATGCTAAATAAAAATCATCTAATGTTTTTTTTATTAGAAAAGTATAACGAGTTTCTTCCTATTATCTATAAAATCTATAAAGGAGATGATAATAAGTTTAATATTCAAGAAGAAGTTACATATGCTATACTCTTTGTTTCTGGAGGATTTTGGAATATACTATCTGAATGGCTAAAAAACGGATTTGCCCAGACACCCAAAGAGATGTCTGAGATAATTCTAAAATCTATGAATTTATTTATAGAGGGTAAATAATTATAATATATAAACTAGAGCTGAAATTTTGTTCATGAAAACCTTCCTTCTAGGATATTACATTTGTGATATAAAATATGTTTTACTATAATCCACATAATTTAATTTCATGATGTAGAATAAACGATTCTTATGTAATTTATTATAGAATTATATCAAGAAATAGCTTATGGTAAAAATTGGAAAATATTATTATCGACAAAATCTTTGACTTAAAAACTATATTGCGATAGTATTAATTTAATAAAAGTATGAGAGGGGCGTTAGGCTATGACAATTTCAAAAATACCACAAGCAGAATTAAAAGTTATGAAGTTTATTTGGGAAAAAAATGATACAGTAACATCAAAAGAAACTATTGAAGCTATGGAGCAAAAATATGGATGGAAACAAACAACTACATTAACACTTTTATCAAGACTTGTTAAAAAACATTTTTTAAATGCAGAAAAAATAGATAGATATACTCATTACACAATAGTTGTTGGCCATAAAGAGTATTTAAGCGTTGAGACAAAAGATTTTTTGAGTAATATACATGATAATTCTTTACAGAGCTTGATTTCAGCATTACATGATGATGAAGTTATTGATAAAGATGTACTAGATTTATTTGAAAGTCATTTTAAAAACTTAGAAGAGGAGTAATTATATAAGTTAAAATTCTAAGTTTTTAATAGATGGCTGAAAAAATCCATAAATGGTATTATTTAATCAGTTACTCACTATTCATAAAGTAATATTAAATAGGTCCTAATTTAGTAGAGTACCTAAAACAATTGGAATAGGGAGTATCAAATTAAATGATACCACTTATCCTAGTAAATATCGATTTTTTAACATTTAAAATGATTTTATAACATATCAATATTCCTAAGTCTAAGTTATTATTTTTATTCAATCATATTAAAATCTACTTTATTATTTTTAATTGTTTAAAAGATAAATTTGTTTTTTCTTATTTATATATGAGGTAAATGTAAGAAATACTTTTTATATATTTTAAATTTATTGTTATTAATTAGATTATTAATACATCACAACTTATTTTAAAAATTTATTAAAAAAATTAAGTAATTATACCAAATCTAATTGTATCTTTGTGCTATAATTAGTATGTATTTTTTATTATATTATTTTATAAAAAAATATAATTTAATTATTACTGAGGATATTATTATGTTAGATACATTTATAACACTTGTCTCTTCCATTGTAGAAATATGGGCATGTAAAAAAATTTTTGATTATACAAGTAAAGCAAAAATTAATTTTAAAAAACTAAATATATATTTCTTAATTTCTGTTTTTATTATTATTTCTTCTTTCTATATAAATATTGGAGCGGATAATAGAATTTGGATATGCATACTTATAACTGCTATCTTTTATAAGCTTAATTACAAAGTCAATATATATAAATGTCTAGTAATTTCTTTTTTTTATTGGTTGGTATTGATAGGTATAAATGCATTAAGTATGTTATTAGTAGTATCCATAAATAATTTGGATAATATGAATATTTTACTTAGTGGAAATTTATATAGGTATGAAGCTATATTCTTAGGGAAATTAATCTTAGTTACATTGCTTTATGTTTATAAAATTTCTAGTAAAAATTTTATAATTAGTAAAAAAGAGATATACATATGTGTTCCCATTATAGGAAATTTATTGTCATTTTTTATACTCTATGATTATATTATCAATCTTGTGAAAATTTCTCCAGAGAAAAGAATTGCTTTTTTAGCAATAGTTTTCTTATTAATACTATCTAATATTTCAATATTTGTATTAATACGTATAATACTTAAAATTAAAGTGAAAAAAATAATATAAATTATTTACATAAAAAGGAGATAGCAAATATATCCAAATGCTATCTTCTAACATAATCCATTTCAACTAAAAATTCACTTATAAATAGATATATTTATAAACAAATTAAGCTACCAATTCAAATATAAATTCTAATAAAATTCATTTAGAGAAAAAGTTAATAATTACTTTTTTATGTATAATTTTACATGGACTTATAGAAAGGTTATTTTATTAAAGACAGATATAAGTATAAGTAGAAATATAATTTAAAAAGGTGCTTTTAACTTTAAAAAATAATGTTAAAAAGTAAACATATACCATAACCTAAAAAGCAAGACTTTAAATCTTTTAAATGAGTCAATCTTACATATATTTCCGATAGATTATATTGATAAAAAACACTAAAATTAAATTAATAAAGTACTTGGAGGGATGTAAATGAAAGATGAAAATTTTATTAATATTGAATACGAAGATAAACGTTTTTCAATTAATATCAAAGAGATTTTGTACATAGAGAAACAAGAATATGAATCAAAGATTTATACCGAAAATGGTAATTACGAAGTTGGAGAAAATGCTCCTAGTATAAAAAAATTAATGAAAGAAGAAAATTTTTTCAAATGTAGTAATAGTTATATTGTAAATTTAGATAAGTGCGAGTTTTATCTTAGCAATAATTGTATTTTTGTAAATAATAATTTTATAAGAATTTTAGGTTCAGAAAGAAAAAAGAAGTTAAAAAAGAAATTAGAGAAATTATATGATTATGAAGATTAATTTTGAGAGGCTGTATTTTATACAGCCTCTTTATTTATTTATTATTAATAAATTTCAAGTTATGATAAAATATAAAACAAGTAACTTATTTAAATATAAAATTCTTTTTAAGAGAAAGGAAAAAGATATGGGAGATTATAATAAAATAGTTGAATCAAAAGATGATGTAGATACGAATAGAAGAAAATTAAAATATCCTTGTATCTATAAACATTTTAAAGGAAAATACTATGCTACAATGGGGCTTAGTAAGGCTACCAACAATGATGATATAGAAAATATTTGTAAATTATACAGCAAAGAAGATTTAAATAAAAACGAAAATAAATATAAGATAGTTATTAGGCACACTGAAAGAGAAGATGATATCTGTGTATATATAGATTTAGATGGAAAGTTTTATCATAAGGAAGAAAAAGACAAAAATGATTTAGTTCTATATAAGACTTTATACGATGATACAGGTATATTTGCAAGACCTTTGGATATGTTTTTATCAAAAGTAGATATAGATAAATATTTTAATCCAATCCAGAAATACAGATTTGAAGAATTCTATAAGTAATATGTGAAAATTATTTTTTATAAATTTATAAAAGCTCTGTTATAGAACAATAACTTGTGTAAATATAAAAGAGATTTATTGAAGATAATATACTAGATTAAATTATAAAATAGAACAAAGTAAAGTATTATATGATATAATTAAGTTTTGAGAAGTACTAATTTATATTTAATAAAAATGGGCATATATTAGGAGGGCATATGGGAAATACTTTTTATATAGTAAGACATGGACAAACAGATTGGAATCTTTTAGGGAAAACACAAGGACATGGTAATTCGGACCTTACTCCTCAAGGGATAGAACAAGCAAAAGAACTTTCTGAAGATATTGGAAAATATTCGATTGATTATATTTTTAGTAGTGACTTAGGAAGAGCAATGCAAACAGCTCAAATTTTAGGGGATAAACTTAACCTTGAAGTTCAAAAAACAGAAGCACTTAGAGAAATGGGTTTTGGAGTTTGGGAAGGACTTTTAATAAAAGAGATTCAAAAAGATTATTCAGATATATATTCAACATGGAGAAATGAACCACACTTAGTAAACATACCAGAAGGAGAAACTCTTAAACTCATAAAAGATAGAGTAGATGCTTTTATAAAAGAATTAAATGAAAAATATGATGATAAAAATATAATTCTTGTCACTCATTCAATCACATTAAGAGTTATGTTATTATCATTTTTAGAATCAGGTATGGAAAATATATATAGAATCAAGCAGGATAATACTGCTTTAAATATAGTAGAATTTAAAGATTATGGCCCTGTTATAATAAAAATGAATGATACAAGCCATATAAAAAATCATGTAAAGATAAATAATTCTGCATTAGAGTAATAATCAATTATAAGGAGAAGTTTATGAGTAAAGTTATAGTAGTTGGTGGAGGTGCTTCTGGAATGATGGCAGCTCTATCAGCTTCGAAAAATAATAATGAAGTGATACTAATTGAGAGAAATGGAGAATTAGGAAGAAAACTAAGAGCTACTGGTGGAGGTAGATGTAACTTTACCAACAATAGAGAGATAGAAGATTTTTTTGATAAAGTTGTTAATAATAAGAAATTTCTCTATAGCAGTTTCTACTCATTTACAAATAAAGACCTCATTTCGTATTTTGAAAGTAGAAATTTAGAATATAAAATTGAAGAAGAAAATGATAACAAAGTATATACTAAAAATGATAAATCCATAGAAGTGATAGAAGTACTAAATAAAGATTTAATCAACCACAATGTTAAGATAATGTACAATAAAAAAGTTATAGACATTATAACTGAAGACATAACTTCAGAAAATGATTCTAATAAAGACAAATCAAAGTGTCTAATAAGAGGAGTCATTTTAGATAATGGAGATAAGATATTGGGAGATAAGGTCATTATATCAACTGGAGGAGTGAGTTATTCAAAAACTGGTTCAGATGGTTCAATGTATAAGATTCTTCAAAATCATGGGCATACATTAAATAGTCTATATCCAGCCTTAGTTCCACTTACAATAGAAGAAAAATGGATTAAAGATTTACAAGGAATATCTATGAAGAATGTGGAAATATCTTGTAAGATTAAGAAAAAGAAAATATCAAAGACAGGAGACATGTTATTTGCACATTTTGGAATAACAGGACCCTGTGTGCTTATAATGTCATCTTATATTAATAAGACTATTGATAAAGAAAAGGTAGAATTAAATATAGATTTCTTACCAAGTTTAAATGCTGATGAAATCTCTAGTATAATCAGAAAATTTCCAAACAAAAATATCATAAATAATCTTAAACAAATACTACCTCAAAATTTCTTAAAAGAAATTCTTACGCTATTATCTTTAAATGATAAAAAAGCAAGTGATTTATCTAAAGTGGATGAAATTAAAATCATTGAGTATATAAAAAATATGAAGCTGACTTGTAATGGAACTACAGGTATAAACACTGGTATGGTTACTTCTGGTGGAATATCAGTTAAAGAAATTAACTCTTCCACTATGGAGTCTAAATTAATTAAGAATTTGTTTTTTACAGGTGAAGTAATTGATATAGATGCAGAAACTGGAGGATACAATTTACAAATAGCTTTTTCAACTGGATATCTTTCGGGTATTAGTGTATAAGTGTAGTTTTTAACTAACAATTAAATATGAATAAATAGAGGTGTATATATGGGTAATTTAGTTATAGCTGTAGATGGTCCAGCAGGAGCTGGAAAAAGTACAATAGCTAAAATAGTAGCAAAAAAGCTAGATATAAATTATATAGATACAGGTGCTATGTATAGAGCAGTTACTTATAAGTGTTTAAAAAGTAATATTGATGTCAATAATGAGAAAGAAGTTATTGAGATAGCTAAAAATTCGGATATAGATTTTAAGAATAATAATATTTACTTGGACAAAGAAATTATAAATGAAGAAATAAGAACAATAGAAGTAAGTAATAATGTTTCTGCTGTAGCCAAGATAAAAGAAGTAAGACAGTTAATGGTTGAAGTTCAACGCAGAATAGGAACAAAAAGTTCAGTAATATTAGATGGTAGAGATATAGGTTCATATGTTTTCCCAAATGCAGATTATAAATTCTTTTTAGTAGCTACTCCAGAAGAAAGAGGAAGTAGACGTTATAAAGAACTTTGTAATAAGGGATATAATACTACTTTAAAGGAAGTAATTGAAGATATAATAAAACGAGATGATATTGATTCAAACAGAGAATTTGCTCCATTAGTGAAAGCTAATGATGCACTAGAAATAGATACTACAGGGAAAACCATAGAAGAGGTTGTAGCTGAAGTTGTCTCTAAAATAAATCTTTAGTTTGATGTATCATAATAAAATATAATGTAGTATTGAAGGGAGATAAACGTGAATTTTTATAGATTTGCAATAACTATTTTTAAAGGTTTTTCTAAACTGTTTTTTAAGTATGAGGTTATAGGTGCTGAGAATATTCCAGATAGAGGAAATATAGTAGTAGCCTCAAATCATAAGTCTAATCTTGACCCTGTATTTTTGGCTGCTGCTATAGAAAATAGAGAAATAGCTGCAATTGCAAAAAAAGAATTATTTAAAATTAAGCCATTAGGATTTTTATTAAAAAAATTGCATGTTATGCCGATAAATAGAGAGAAGCCAGATGTATCTACAATAAAAACTATTTTGAGGTCTATTAGGGATGGTTATATATTAGGTATATTCCCAGAAGGGACTAGAATTAAAGGGGATTCTTTTGGTAAAGCTAAGGCAGGTCTTTCTGTATTTACAATAAAGAGTAAGTCTAAAGTTGTTCCAGTATCAATAATATCTAAATATAAACTATTTAGTAAAGTAATTGTATATATTGGAGAACCAATATCGTTTGAAGAACATTTTAAAGAAAAATTGAGTAATGATGACCATGAAAGAATATCACAAGAGATTTTAGAAGTAATAAAACAAAATTACTTTAAATATTCAAAATAAGGGGGGAAAACCTGTGAATGTAAAAATAGCAAGATATGCTGGCTTTTGTTTTGGAGTTAAAAGAGCAATGAAAATGGCATGGGATGAAGTAGAAAAAAATAATTCTGGTATATATGCTCTAGGACCTCTTATTCATAATAAACAAGCAGTAGCAAAATATGAAGAAAAAGGTCTTAAGACTGTAGATGAAATTGATATAATACCAAATTATGAAAATATGATAATCAGGTCTCATGGAGTTCCTGAGAAAATATATAAAGAGGCAAAAGATAAAAAACTAAAAATAGTAGATACTACATGTCCATTTGTAAAGAAAATACATACAGTAGTAAGCGAGTATCATAATAAAGGCTATGAAATAATAGTTATTGGAGATATGAAACATCCAGAAGTAATAGGCATAAATGGATGGTGTGAAAATTCAGCAATAATAATAAAGACTGTAGAACAGATGGAAAATATGAACTTGGATAATTCAAAAAAATATTGTCTTGTGGCACAGACTACAATAAATCCAGATTTATATTCAAGTATAGTTGCTAAACTATCAGAGAAACTGGAAAAAATTGTGTTTAATGATACTATTTGTTCAGCTACAAAGACAAGACAAGAATCAGCTAAAGAGTTGGCTAGAGAAGTTGATTGTATGGTAGTTATAGGGGGCAAACATAGCTCTAATACTCAAAAATTAGTAAAAGTTTGTGAAGATTTAGTTCCAACTTTTGCAATAGAAACTAAAGATGAATTGGATGTAGATAAGCTTAAAAGATATAAAACATTAGGCATTACAGCGGGAGCATCTACACCTAATTGGATAATAGAAGAAGTTGTAACATTCATTGAAAATTTATAAGTTCAGTAGATAATACAGCATGTGGACATTGTTATAACATAGAACTTATCTATTTATCATATGTGATTTCATACTACATGTGATAAATAGATAGCCTAATATCAAAAAGTGTGTATCTTAATGTATGAGAAATTAATAATATAAGATGCGCACTTTTTAATATTAAGAATATAAAAGATAAATTGATATTGATTATCAATAACAAATAAAATATAATATAATTATTGTGAAATTAGGTAAGGAGGTAAATTAATGGAAATGCTAATATCTGCTTCTGAAGAAGCATTTTTACATGTAGGTTCTATGATTGGATTTTTTATTTTGTTATTTGGATATATTAATTATAAAACTAGTGGGAATTTTACTAATATAATATCAAAAAACAGAAAACTTCAACCTTTGATAGGGGCTTTAATTGGAGCTATACCAGGTTGTGGAGGAAGTTTAGCAATAATGCCATTATACATAAATGGGAAGTTGAGCTTTGGTGCAATAATCGCAAGTTTAATAGCTAGTATGGGAGATGCTGCATTTGTACTTATCTCAGCGAATATTAAGATGTATTTTTTTGTTACAATAGTTAGTACTATTACAGGAATAATAACTGGGCAGTTAGTAGATTGTTTTAAACTTGAAGAAAAATTAGGATTAAAAAAGCGAAGAGAATTGGATAAACACAGTATAAATAAAACCAACTCTAAAGAAGCACATAATCATGATGAAATAATATTGGACAATCTTGCTAAATCTCATGGCAACACAAATAGACTTGCATTTATAATAACACATGGGAAAGGATATAAAATTTATATAGGAATTGTATTAATAGGTTTTATATTTATGTTGCTTGCTCACTCTGGGCTTAATCTACCTATAATTGAGAAGCTACATTCCTTAGAAGAAGCAATTGCAGTTATTGGAATATTATTTTCAATAATTTATATGTGGTGTTTTAAAAAAGTATTTAAAAATTCCAACCAAAAAGAAGAGGAAAATAAAAAGATTTCTCTAAGAGAAATGCTTATACACTCTGTTGGTGAAATATCATTTGTAATTACATGGATTTTTATTGCATATCTTATTTATGATTTGATAATATTAATTTTAGGTGGAGATGAATACTTAGTCAAACTAGTATTATCAACTGGCGTAATAAGTGTATTTATAGGTGCAGGTCTTGGACTTATTCCAGGGTGTGGTATACAAATTGTGCTTATGTCATTCTATTTGAAGGGAACTATACCACTTGGTGCAGTTATAGCCAACTCTATCTCACAAGATGGAGATGCACTTTTTCCACTTCTAGCAATGGATAAAAAATCGTCTTTATGGGCCATGATTATTACCACTATACCAGCAATACTTGTAGGTATGATAGTTTATGTATTTTTAGGATAAAGATGATTATATACAGATAACTAAGAATGAATAATACAAGTTTATAAATTTATATTTCAAGATTAATAATAAGCAAGTGTAAAGTAAAAATTTAATATGACTGAGCTATTAAAGAGAACATGAGGGATAATATTATTTCTCATGTTCTCTCTGTTTAATTAAATGAATATTGGAACAAATTTCAAGTGATACTTTTTATTAAAACTCATATATAATATATATTAATAAATTAAATTATAATATGTAATACAACAAGTATATTGATATAAAAAACTTAAGAGGAGTTGTAAAAATGAGTACTTTAAAGAAAAAGTGTGATGTAGCAAGTGGAAGAGATAAAGCTGACATTGTACTTAAAAATGGAACAATCATAAATGTATTTACAGAAGAATTGATAGTAGGAGATGTAGCAATAGTGGAAGATACTATTGTTGGTATTGGGGATTACAATGGGAATGTAGAAATTGATTGTAGTGGTAAATATATATCACCTGGCTTTATTGATGCACATATGCATATCGAATCTACAATGGTAATGCCAATTGAATTATCAAAAAAATTATTGAAATCAGGTACGACAACTATCATCGCTGACCCACATGAATTGGTTAATGTAAAAGGAGCAAATGCAATAGATTTTTTATTAGAATCGACAAAAGATATACCACTTAATGTATATATCATGATGCCTTCATCTGTACCTGCGACAAGATTTGAAACTAATGGAATCGGTAAATTTTGCGCAAAAGACATGGAGAAGTACATACATAATCCTAGGATTTTAGGATTAGGAGAGGTAATGTGCTTTAATGATGTTATAGATTCTGAAAAAGAAATCTTAGATAAATTAGAACTTTTTAAAAGTAAGATTGTAGATGGGCATGCTCCAAATATAAGTGGGAAATCACTTCAGACATATGTGTGTGCAGGAATAGAAAATGACCACGAATGTATAACTTTTGATGAGGTATATGAAAAATTGAGAGCAGGTCTAAAGATTTTAATAAGGGAAGGTAGTGCAGCGAAGAACTTGAAATCTATAGTAAAGGGATTGTTAAATCATAACTTACCAATTGAAGAATTTATGTTTTGTACAGATGATAAGCATTTAGATGATATAGAAAAACAAGGTCATATAAGATGGAATATAAAATGTGCAATTGATTTAGGTATGGAACCTATCAAAGCCATAAAGATTGCAACATATAATTCGGCAAAAGTATATGGGTTAAAAAAGATTGGAGCAATAGGAGCTGGTTATAAAGCTGATATTGTTGTGTTGAATAGTTTAAATGAAATGGAAGTGGAGAGTGTCTATAAAAATGGTAAATTGGTAACTAAAGAAATGTTCTCTAATTACAATTATGAAATTAAAGACAAGGAGTTACTCAATACAGTTAAATTTAAAGAGATTAGTAAAGAGAAAATACAGTTAAAATCAAATGAAAAAAATTATGTGATGGAAATTGTACCTTATCAAATTTTAACAAATAAATTGTATGAATCCATACCAAATGTAGATGGATATTTTATTCCAAATAAAGAGTATTCAAAGCTTTGTGTTGTTGAGAGACATAGAATGACTGGGAATATATCAATTGCACCACTAAAAGGCTTTGGAATAAAAAATGGAGCAATAGCCACTACTGTGGCTCATGATTCTCATAATATAATAGTTGCAGGAGATAATGATGATGACATAATAATTGCAATAAATTATTTGAAAGAAATTCAAGGTGGTTATGTAATTGTATCAAATGGAAAAGTTATTGCACACCTGAATCTTCAAGTCGCTGGATTAATTAGTACTCTTCAAGCTGAAGAAGTACAGGAAACGACTGACAATATGTTGGAGATAGCAAGAAATATGGGAGTGCCAAAGTATGTAGACCCTTTTATTACGCTTTCTTTTATGGCGCTTCCTGTTGTTCCACAAATAAGACTTACTGATTTAGGTTTGTTTGATGTTGAAGAATTTAAATTTATATAGATTATAATATTATAAAAATAACAATAAACAGACAGTATTTAATATATATTGAATACTGTCTATTTTAATTAGTCTGTTATTTAAAGAGATTTTAAGTTTGAATAATAGACTTAAAGTATTTTTACTTATTTTTAGTATATAAATATATGAAAATTATATATTGATGAATTTTTATACATAAAAAATAAAATATTTTATTTACGAACAGATATATGGGGTAATAATATATACATAATATAAATTTATCAATAAAAACAAAAGGAGAGATATATATGTTGAGTATAGGAACAAAAGCACCAGAATTTACATTAGAAGATAAAGATGGAAATAAAGTAAGTATGTCAGATTTTAAAGGAAAAAAAGTAGTAGTATATTTTTATCCTAAAGATAATACACCAGGTTGCACACGCCAAGCTTGTGCTTTTAGGAACGCGTATGATGGGTTTAAAAAGGATGATGTACAAGTTATTGGTATAAGTAAAGATAGTATAAAATCACATCAAAAATTTGCAGAAAAACATGAACTGCCATTTATTTTACTTTCTGACCCTGATTTAGTTGCCATTAAAGCCTTTGATGTATGGAAAGAGAAAAAAATGTATGGAAAAACTGCATTGGGAGTTGTGCGAGCAACATATATCATAGATGAAAATGGAATTATTGAAAAGGTATTTGAAAAAGCAAAGCCAGATACAAATGCACAAGAAATTCTTGAATATTTGGAAAAACAGGAGTAATAGAAATTTATGATTGTAATGTTATCACCAGCTAAAAATATGAAGCATGTAGAAACATTTGATAGAGAATTAAGTTTGCCTTGTTTTATAGATAATGCAAAAGAAATAGTGGAGAATATAAAAATATTTAGTATAGAAGATTTCAAAAACAAAATGAAAATCAATGAGAAACTAGCTACATTAAATAAAAATAGATTTGAGAGTATTAAGTTTGATAGACTTGGGAGTCCTGCAATCTTAACTTATGATGGAATGCAATATAAAAACATAGAAGCACATAGTTTTACAAAGGAAGATGAAGACTTTGCAGATGGTTGTATTCGAATCATAAGTGGATTGTATGGAGTTATAAAACCATATGACAGCATATATGAATATAGATTAGAAATGCAGACAAAATTACAGATACAAGAATTTAAGAATTTATATGAATATTGGGGAAATAGCATATATAAAGAACTAATTAAAGAAAAAAAGGCTATCGTCAATCTGACATCAAATGAATACAGTAAATCCATAGAAAAATTTATTAAAGATAGTGATACATATATTACATGTACTTTTAAAGTAAGTAAAAATGGTAAATTGAAAGTTGAATCTACACAAGCAAAGAAAGCTAGAGGAATGATGGTAAAATATATTGTAAAAAATAGAGTAAGAGATATTGAGGAACTAAAGAAGTTCAATTTAGGTGGATATAAGTATCAAGAAAAGCTATCTGATAGTGTTGAATATGTATTTGTAAAAGAGTAGATAGTTTTAAATATTAAATAGTATTGTTAAATTTAGGTAAAATATGCTTATTGTGTATTGAATTGAGCTTAATTTTAAAATATAATTATTCTTAAATCAAAAAAAGAAAGGAGTGATCTTCCAAAATGGAAAATCACAAACAGATGCCTTGGCATTCAAGAGCAACACATGAAATTTTAGAAAGTCTAGATTCATCAGAAGAGGGGCTCACCGATACCGAGGCGGAAAAACGGATTAAAGAGAATGGTTTAAATGAACTGAGAAAAAAACCACCTAGAACAACTTTACAAATGCTTTGGAGTCAAATTACAGATGCTATGGTTTTAATCTTAATAGGAGCAGCCATATTATCTTTGATATTTGGAGAATTTACAGAAGCTTTTGTAATACTAATAATTGTAACAGTAAATGCAGTTATTGGAATCGTTCAAGAGAAAAAAGCAGAATCATCATTAGAAGCATTAAAAAATATGAATTCACCTATAGCTCGTGTTATGCGTGAGGGTGAAGAAAGTGTTATTCCAGCAAGTAATCTTGTAGTAGGAGATATTGTTTTTTTAGAAGATGGGGCGATGGTTCCAGCAGACCTTCGTTTGATAGAGACATCAAGTTTAAAAATTCAAGAAGCTTCATTAACGGGAGAATCTGTTCCATCAGAAAAAGACTCAGATACAATCTTACCTGAAGAATGTGTATTAGGAGACCGTAGCAATATGGCTTATACATCCTCAATCGTCACATATGGTAGAGGTGTAGGTGTTGTAGTTGCAACTGGTATGGATACAGAAGTGGGTAACATAGCACATCTTTTAGATTCACAAGATGATTTTGATACTCCTATAAAACGTAAACTTAATACTGTTGGAAAGACATTAAGTGTTATAGGTATTATTGTATGCGTTGTTATATTTTCAATAGGTGCATTTTATCAGAGACCTCTCTTGCCAATGTTTATGATTGCAATTTCCCTTGCCATATCAATTATTCCAGAGGGATTACCTGCAACAGCTACTATTGTAATGGCTTTAGGCGTACAACGTATGGCTAAAAGAAATGCTTTAATTAGAAAATTACCTGCTGTTGAAACACTAGGAGGAGCTACAGTAATATGTTGTGATAAAACTGGTACATTAACTTTAAATAAGATGACTGTTACACATATTGCTGTAAATGGAGATTTTGAATCTGGGAAAGTTACATCAATAGATACTGCATCTGAAAAACATCCACTAGTATATAAAGAGATTGTTTATGCTGGTGCACTTTGTAATGATGCATGTATTAATCCAGATAAAACAGATGAAATATTAGGTGACCCAACAGAGGGTGCATTAATTTTTATGGCTAACAAATTTGGAATAGATCAAGAAGCTCTTGAAGAAGAATATCCACGTGTATTTGAACAGCCTTTTGATTCTGATAGAAAATGTATGACAACTGTTCATAATATAGATGGAAAGATTACTGCTTATACTAAAGGTGCAGTAGATGAAATTCTTGACTTATGTACTAAAATATTAACATCAAAAGGTGAAAGAAATATTACCGAATTGGATAAAAAGAATATACACGAATTATGTCTTACTATGTCTAAAGATGCACTGCGTGTACTTGGTTTTGCGAAGCGTGAGATTTTATCTATACCAAAAGAAGATAATGAAAATATAGAATATGATTTGACATTTATAGGTATGGTTGGTATGATTGACCCTCCAAGAACTGAGGTAATTGATGCAGTAAATACTTGTAAAGAAGCAGGTATAAGAACCATAATGATAACTGGTGACCATAAAGTTACTGCTACAACAATAGCTCATGAATTAGGAATATGGAATGAAGGAAATACTGTTATATCTGGTGATGAACTTGATAATTTAAGTGATGATGAGCTAGATGAGGCTGTTAAAAATGCTACAGTATTTGCACGTGTGTCCCCATTTGATAAACTTAGAATTATACAATCTCTAAAAAGAATTGGAGAAGTGCCAGCAATGACTGGAGATGGAGTAAACGATTCTCCTGCCTTAAAATCTGCTGATATTGGTATAGCTATGGGTATAAGTGGTACAGACGTTGCAAAAGATTCTTCTGATATGATTTTAATGGATGATAGCTTTACAACAATTGCTTATGCAATAAAAGAAGGTAGACGTGTATATAGAAATATACAGAAAGTTATACAATTCTTACTTGTTGGTAATATAGCAGAGATACTTACATTGTTTGTTGCAATATTATTAAATTGGGATACTCCACTTCTTGCAGTTCATATTTTGTGGGTAAACCTTGCAACTGCTACACTTCCAGCCCTTGCGCTTGGAGTTGACCCACCAAGTAGAAATATAATGAAGCATCAGCCAGTGAAATCAACAACCTTATTTGAAAAAAATCTTATACAAAGAGTAGTTACTCAAGGTATATTTGTGGCAATAATGACTATTTTAGCATATAAAATTGGTCTTAATATAGAAAATCATGCTGTAGGTCAAACAATGGCATTTTGTGTATTAGCATTTTCACAAATGTTAAGAGCATTTAGTCAGCGTTCAAATACAGATTCCATGTTTAATAAAAATAATGGTAAGAATCCATTTCTTTTAATTTCATTTTTAACTTCTGCATTATTAATAGCAGTAATACTATTTGTACCTGTCTTTAGAAATGCATTCAGTTTAACTATTTTAAATGGTTCAGAATGGCTCATAACAATCATTCTAGCTACAATGTCTGTAGTTCAAGTAGAAGTCGGAAAAGTTATTAAAAGAAAAATTTCAAAAAAATAGTTGACAAAATTAGGAAAAATATATAAGATATAAAACATAGAAAAATTAAATAAATCTTATCCAGAGAGGTGGAGGGACTGGCCCTATGAAACCCGGCAACCAGTATATTTATATACATTGGTGCTAAATCCTGCGGCGAAAGCTGAGAGATGAGTATAATTAAGCTTATACAGAGCCTGAGTTATATACTCAGGCTTTATTTATTTTAAATCTCATCTGGTAAATAGTTTAATTTTTTTTACTAAAATCTAAGGGGGATACAAAAATGTATAACAAAGAAACAATATGTGTACAAGGAAATTATAAACCAGGAAATGGAGAACCAAGAGTCTTACCTTTATATCAAAGTACAACTTTTAAATATAGTAGTATAGACCAACTTGCTGACCTATTTGATTTGAAAGTTGATGGACATATGTATTCAAGAATAAGTAATCCAACTGTTCAAGCCTTTGAAGAAAAAATAAGTTTGTTAGAAGGGGGAGTATCTTCTGTGGCTGTATCATCAGGTCAATCTGCAAATATGTTAGCTGTTTTAAATGTATGTAAATCAGGAGATAGTATACTTTGTTCCTCAAAAGTATATGGAGGGACATTCAATTTATTGGGACCTAGTCTTAAAAAATTTGGAATAGATTTAATATCATTTGATTTAGATTCAAGTGAAGATGAAATAGTAAAACTTGCAAATGAAAATACTAAAGTTGTGTTTGCAGAAACACTTGCGAATCCAACTCTTGAAGTTATAGATTTTGAAAAAATAGCAAATGTGGCTAAGAGAGTTAATGTTCCATTTATAGTTGATAATTCACTAGCATCTCCAGTGCTTTGCAATCCTCTAAAATATGGGGCAAACATAGTTACTCATTCTACTACAAAGTATTTAGATGGGCATGCTTCAAGTGTTGGGGGGATTATAGTAGATGGTGGAAACTTCAATTGGGATAATGGAAAGTTTCCAGAGTTAGTTGAACCAGACCCAACATATCATGGAATAAGCTATACTCAAAAATTTGGAAATGCTGCATATGCAACTAAGGCACGAGTTCAACTACTTAGAGATTATGGAAATTGTTTAAGCCCATTTAATGCATATCTTACTAATTTAAATGTTGAAACACTTCACCTTAGAATGGAGAGACACAGTGAAAACGCACTTAAAATAGCTAAGTTTTTAGAAAAACATGAAAATGTAGATTGGATTAACTATCCAGGACTTGAAGATAATAAGTATTATGAGAATGCCAAAAAGTATCTATCAAAAGGATGTAGTGGAGTTTTATCATTTGGAGTAAGAGGTGGATTAGAAAATGCCAAAAAATTTGTGGAAAAATTACAGATAGCATCTTTAGTTACACATGTTTCAGATGTAAGAACATGTGTTATACATCCAGCTTCAACTACTCATAGACAGTTAACAGAAGAACAATTAATTGCATCTGGAGTATTACCTTCACTAATAAGATTGTCCGTTGGAATAGAAAATGTAGAGGATTTAATAGCTGATTTAAATCAAGCTTTAAATTTCTAATAGTCTAAGAGAAAGAGAAGTGAAAAGATATGGCTTTAATACTACCAAAAGGATTACCTGTTATTAATAAATTATTGGATGAAGGAATAGATGTAATTTACAAAGAAGATTTTAATAAAGAATTAAAATATGAAGAGAATATAGATACAAAGATAGCTATATTGAATCTAATGCCTATAAAGATGGATACAGAATTAGATTTACTTAGAAGAATAGATAAAACAGGATTTAATGTATCTGTGGAATTTATTAAAATCTCAACAAGAGAAAGTAAGAGAGTATGCAATGAGTATGTTAAGGATTTTTATAAAACATTTGATGAAGCCAAAGAAGAACACTTTGATGGTTTTATAATAACAGGAGCTCCAGTTGAACAAATGGAGTTTGAAGAAGTTGATTATTGGGATGAACTAGAAGAAATTATGGATTATTCTAAAAGAAAAACTAAATCTACATTATATATATGTTGGGCAGCTCAAGCAAGTCTTTACAAATACTACAATGTAAAAAAACTTCCATTAAGTCAAAAATGTTTTGGGGTATTTAAGCATAAAGTAGATAAAAATAGTAAAATAGTAGATGGATTTGAAAAAGAATTTTTTGCTCCACATTCAAGACACACTACTATAAATACTGAAGCTCTAAGAAATAATAAAGAATTGAGTATTGTAAGCCATTCTAAAGAAGCTGGTCCTTATATAATTACAAACTCAAGAGATGTATTTGTAATGGGGCATGGTGAATATGATAGTGCGACACGTTGCGTAGTGAAAAGTTACGCCACAAACTAAGAAATATAATAGTTTGGAGAACTAAACAATTGATATGTCGAATGAAGGAGTAACGTCCTGAAAGGCAACCTTAATACTCCAAATAGCATCTAATTAGACAAAAGATTAGTTGTTATAAGCTTGGTGAAGTCAGCTGAGAGCATGTCCTAATTTAAGAAAGTAAAGCCCAACTGAAATCTTAAAAGGAAAAGCGAACTAGAGGTAGTCGAACATGTGATAGGCTGGAGGTCTATAAAATATCTATGGTTAGAATGAGTGTAAGAAGCTCTGACGAATTTCCGAATGAAAGGTTCAAAAATTCAATATTATAGAAATGTAATATAATCCATGTCGGATTGTTTCTGGGGTAAAGTAAAAAATGTCGTTATGAAATACCCTACAGTATTAAAGGTACTGTTGTAGAAACTGGACTATAGGAAAAACCTAAGGATATATGCAAAGATAAATTGTTTGGAACGTGGGAAGCTGATGGCGAAATAATGGGAATTTTGTCGACCGATAACTTCGTCTTGTAAGGAAATAAATAAGGAAAAAATTAAATAGAATTAAATTCTATTTAATTAAGAAAGTTTATATATAAAATAAAAATTATTTATATTGACAATAAATGGTAGTTAAGTTATACTTTATGACAAGTACAGTACTGTATTCATTTTTCTAAATGAAAGGAGAGTGAATATACATGAAAAAACCTACTATCATAACCATAAAACCTAAAATTAAAAAGGGTTCTAATGGTAAAATAAAGATAGAAAAAGGAACAGTTACTAAGAAGCACTATAGCTGTAACCACGCAATGGAAACAACATTCAAGAAACTTCTAAAGTAACTGATTATAAAAAATATAATAACTTTATTAACATGTTGATATAAAATAACTAAAAAAAGTATAGAAAAAGATAGAACGGTGACTATGAGAAATACCTAGATGATGACATTTTAAAACGATAATAACATAAAAAAATCATTCTAATAAAAGTCAAGCACACCTAAAAATATTATCTTACCTAAAATATATAAACTTTTTGAAACCTCAAAAAGGGAATTTTTCCAAATTTAATAACTTACATTAACATCAGTGAAAGTAGTGCCACAGTACCTAAGAAACCATGATAATAAGTGGTGGAGGGATAGGCACAAGTCAATTATTATTAAAAATTATTTCAATTAAAAAATTATATGAAATATAAACTGTAAACATAGGGTTCATGTAAGACTAAGAAAGATATTATCTCACAAAGTAAAACTTAAGTTTTATAGAAGGAGAAAATCGACCTATAACAATGAATAATGCGAATGAAAATATACTAAAGAATGATAGATTGCGTTATAACGAATATTACAATATGCAAGATATATTTGATAATCTATATGAACAGAGTAAAAACGGAAATAACTTTAAAAACTTATATGAGATTATCGCAAGTGATAGAAATATCATGTTGGCATATAGGACAATAAAATCTAACAAGGGTAGTAAAACACCAGGAACAAATCGACACAACATAACTTATTGGGAAAACAAAACAACTGAGGAATATTTGAGATATATGAAAAATAGATTATACCACTATATTCCTCAGAAAATACGAAGAGTAGAAATTCCAAAAGATGACGGAAAAATAAGACCTCTAGGGATACCTTGTATAGAAGATAGACTAATACAACAGTGCATAAAACAAGTATTAGAACCAATATGTGAGGCAAAATTCCACCCACATAGCTATGGATTTAGACCAAACAGAAGTACAGAACATGCCATAGCCTATGCGAGTAGAAAAGTCAATCATGATAATATTTATTATGTAGTAGATATAGATATAAAAGGTTTCTTTGATAATGTTAATCACAGTAAACTATTGAAACAAATGTGGACATTAGGCATAAGAGATAAAAAGCTACTAAAAATAATAAGTATAATGTTAAAAGCAGAGATTGAAAATGTAGGAATACCAACAAAGGGAACTCCACAAGGGGGTATATTATCACCTTTACTATCAAATATAGTACTAAATGAACTAGATTGGTGGGTAAGTGACCAATGGCAAACCTACGAATCACATTATCAATATGCTGATAATAAAAAGAAATATCGAGCATTAAGAAAATCAAAACTAAAAGAAATGTATATTGTAAGATACGCAGATGACTTTAAAATTTTCTGTAAAAGTTATAACCAAGCAAATAAAGCATACATAGCCGTTAAAAACTGGTTAAAAGAAAGATTAGATTTAGATATAAGTCCAGAGAAATCAAAAATTACAAACTTAAAGAAACAACACTCAGATTTCTTAGGATTTAAACTAAAAGCATACAAAAAGAAAAACAAGTATGTAGTACAATCAAGATTAACAGACAAAGCAAAGAAAAAAGTTGAAAATAAAATTAGAGAACAAATTAAAATAATACAACATATGCCTATAAAGAAGAATATATATCTCCTCAATAGGATAATAGCAGGTTCTCACAATTACTATAAAATTGCAACTAATGTAAATTTAGACTTTGCTAAGATAAACTACAATCTTTCTAAGTGCTTTAAACAACGCTTAAGACAATTAAAAACAAAACAGGGCATAAAGAGTGAAGAATTTATAAAAAGATATGGAAAATATAAAAGACCAAAATATATAAAAAGGGTAGCTATATATCCTATAAATGGTATAAAAACGAAACCACCATTATCTTTCACCCAAGATATAAATAATTATACAAAAATAGGGAGAGAATTAATTCACAAAAAATTAGGTTTTATTGATAAATCAGTACTTGATTATATGAATCAAAATCCAATACCGAACAAGAGTGTAGAATACAATGATAATAGACTTTCATTATATTGTGCACAAAGAGGATTATGTCCAATATCAAGATTAAAATTAAAATGGGGTATGAGCGCACATCATATAACGCCAATACATAAAAATGGTGATGATAGTTATAAAAATTTAGTACTACTAAATAAAGATGTTCATGCACTAATACATTTAAAAGAAATAAAAACAATAGATTATTACCTAGAAATACTAGATTTAACTAAAAAAGCGTTGAGTAAAGTAAATAAATATCGCATGAAAATTGGAAACAGTATAATTGAAATTGATAAATAATTGATGGAACGCCGTATGAGGTGAAAGTCTCACGTACGGTGTGGAGCGGGGGAAAAGATGGAGATAACTTCAAAGTCTTACCTATCGCTATAGTACACTCTTGATAAGGAATATAAGAGGGATATAGACAAGGGAGATGAGATATCAATACCTCAAAACTATTATATGAATAATGACCCTTCACAAGAGCCAACTGTCAAATGGAAAAAACATTCTGAGTTATTGTTTAGAAATTGGATAAAAAACTATCTACTACAATAAATTTGAGATGCTATATAAAAATAATTAGATAAGATATAGAAAATGATAGGTATAGAGATAGTCTTAATGATTCTTTATACCTTATTGTTTTTTAAAAAATTTGACATTATAATAGTAGTTTTATATAATAAAACTAAACCGACTGACGGTCTATTGGAAGGAGAAAACATATGAGAATTGTAAAAGACCCTGAAGAACGTAAAGCTGAAATATTAGATACAGCTGAAATGCTTTTTTGTACTAAAGGTTATTCGAAAACTACTATAAATGATATTTTAAATGAAATTGGAATTGCAAAGGGTACTTTTTATTACTACTTTAAATCAAAAGAAGAAGTAATGGATGCAATTATAACTAGAATTATAGATAATGATATAAATATGGCAAAAAAAATTGCTTTAAATCCAGAAATTCCAGTGCTTGAAAAATTCTTTCAGATATTGATGTCTCAAAGACCTAGTGTTGGAAATAATAAAGAAAAAGTAATTGAACAATTCTATTTACCAAACAATGCAGAAATGCATCAAAAGACAATAGTTAAAACTATTTTAAACTTTACACCAATCTTAGCAGAGGTAGTAGAACAAGGAGTAAGAGAAGGAGTATTCAATACAAAGTATCCAAAAGAAACAATAGAGTTTTTGATTGCTTCTTCTGAGTGTATATTTGATGAATCAATGTTCAATTGGAATAAAGATGAAATGTTACAAAAAACAGAGGCTTTTGTTTATATTATGGAAACAACCTTAGGTGCAGATAAAGGTAGTTTTGATTTTGTACATGATATGATAATAAAGAATTAAGTTTTTGCACTATTTATTATTATATTTTGATTTTTAGTCATACTATATTTGAGATAATTAGTTGTAATGGGATTAAAAAGTGGGAAATCGGTGTAAAATATATACATCGATTTTTCATTAAATTTTATTAAAAATATATTATATAAAATTAGATATCAATAAGAAATGATATTTATAACTGAAGTTACAATATTGTAATTGACAATAAATACTTAATACTATAATATTTAATACATTAAATATTATAGTATTAAGTATTTATTAGTGAGATACGCTTAAGTCTAAGGTTAATATTCAGTAAAATAAAGCATTTTTGTAGGGAGAGTTTGTATGGATGAGATAAGTTTTAAGAAAGAGTTATTGGAATTGACTAGAGATATAAATATTAAATTTGCAACTTTATTGAGCCAATTTTATCAACCACTTGGTATTACAGCAGTGCAAGCCTTGATTCTGTCAGAACTATGTGAACATGGAGAGAAAAAAATAAGTGATTTAGGAAAAAATTTAAATATGACAAACAGTAATGTATCAGTAATATGTCAGAGACTTGAAAAGAATGGTTTTTTAAATCGTATAAGAGATATGGAAGACCAAAGAATTGTAAAAGTAAGGCTTACAAATAAATCACTAGATATACAGGAGAGTATTTCAAGCAGTATCTTTGATGATTATTTTGAAAATATGACTAGTGAAAAATTGCAAGATATGGAAGATATAATAGAAGGTTTAGAGAAGTTAAATAAGCTTTTAACTTACATTGATTGCAAATAACATAAAAATAATTTAAAGGAGAATAAAATTATGGATGAACATAAACCACAGAAAAGGTCTGGTCTCTATTATTATACAATAATAATAATAGTAGTAATGTTTTTAAATGCTTTAATATTTCCAAGTCTAATGGATAAAAAAATGGTTGAGATTGACTATGGGAAGTTTCTTACAATGTTGGATACAGGAAAAGTAAAATCTGTTGAGATAGAAAATAATAGAATAGCAATAAGTCCATCTAGTAGTAAGGATAAGAATATATACATAACTGGTAGAATGGATGACCCAGAATTGGTAGATAGATTGAAAAATGCGAAAGTAGAGTTTAATAAGGTTATTCCTAAGGAAAACTCACCACTTTTAAGTATTTTACTTACATGGATAATACCTATAGGTATTCTTATGCTATTTGGTAATTTAATGATGAAATCAATGCAAAAGCGAATGGGTGGCAACAGTATGCAGTTTGGAAAGAGCAATGCTAAAATGTATGTATCTGCTCAAAGTGGAAAAAGATTTAATGATGTTGCTGGTCAAGATGAGGCAAAAGAAGCTTTAAGTGAGATAGTAGATTTCTTACACAATCCAGAAAAATACAAGAAGATAGGAGCACAAATGCCTAAAGGTGCGCTTTTAGTAGGGCCTCCAGGTACAGGAAAAACACTTCTTGCAAAAGCTGTAGCAGGAGAAGCAAATGTTCCATTTTTCTCAATATCTGGTTCTGAATTTGTTGAGATGTTTGTAGGAATGGGAGCATCTAGAATTCGTGATTTATTTAAACAAGCAAAAGAAAAAGCTCCATGTATAGTCTTTATAGATGAGATTGATACTATTGGGAAAAAGCGTGATAATGGAAGTGGATTAGGTGGAAATGATGAACGTGAACAAACTTTGAATCAGTTGTTAAGTGAGATGGATGGTTTTGATGGTGGAATAGGTGTAGTAATACTTGCTGCTACAAATAGACCTGATAGTCTTGATAAAGCATTACTTCGTCCAGGAAGATTTGATAGACGTATACCAGTTGAACTTCCAGACCTTGGAGGACGTGAAGCTATATTAAAGGTGCATGCTCAAAATGTAAATGTAAGCTCAGATATAGATTATAATGCAGTTGCGAGGTCTACATCAGGTGCTTCAGGCGCAGAACTTGCAAATATTGTTAATGAAGCAGCACTTTTAGCTGTTAAATCGGGCAGAGATATAGTAGAACAACAGGATTTTGATGAATCTGTCGAAACTGTAATTGCTGGATATCAACGTAAAGGAGCTGTAATTTCAGATAAGGAAAAGAAAATTATAGCTTATCATGAAATAGGTCATGCACTTGTTGCTGCTATGCAAAAACATTCTGCTCCTGTCCATAAGATTACTATAATACCTAGAACTTCAGGTGCATTGGGTTATACTATGCAAGTTGCAGAAGATGAGAGTGTACTTATGTCTAAAGAAGAAGCAATTGATAAAATAACTACATTTACAGGAGGTCGTGCTGCTGAAGAGGTTATTTTTAATACTTGTACATCAGGAGCCTCAAATGATATAGAGCAAGCTACAAAAATTGCAAGAGCTATGGTTACTCGTCTTGGTATGAGTGAAGAGTTTGATATGGTTGCTCTAGAGACAATAAGTAATCAATATCTAGGAGGAGATACTTCTCTTGCTTGTTCTTCAGACACTGCTGCCAAAATTGATGAAGAAGTATTTAGAATAATAAAAACTTGCCATAAAAATGCAACTGAAATTTTAGAAAACAATATTGAAAAACTTCATGAACTTGCTGAATATTTATTAGAAAAAGAAACTATTACAGGTGATGAGTTTATGGAAATACTTAATTTACAATAAAATAATTATTTAATGATTTAGGATAAAATCCTTTTAGATTTACTAAAAAGTGGTATAGCATTTATAAATGTTATACCACTTTTTAATATGGAAAAATCTTATTTAATATAACTAGTTTTTATTTTATATTGTATAAGTTTTGAGTAAGCTATCTTAATTTAGCAATATCTGTATTTGATAATTCCATTGTAAAATTCCAGTTACAGATATGATGTGTACAATTACATTTGGGCATATATTAGATTCTGTTTTTAATTTATGTAATAATTCTCTTAAAACTATATCTTTATTTTCTTCTGTACAGTTTGCACATAGGTAATCACCTTCTGGCAATATAGTTAATTCTTCTACAGAGGGATACTTTAAACAAATTGCAAACAGTCTAGATTTTTCTGGAGTTGTAATCATACCAGCCATATCTTCAAATAAAAATTGCGATTCTAATGATGTATCAAGTTGATTATAGAAATGTTCATGATAGTTCCATAAGTTTTTTAATGATGCATGTTCCATATTATTGGAAATAAGAATAACTCTTTTGGGAATATGCATTACAAAAAAATTATCTTTTTTAGTATCAATATTATTTAATTTGTTTTCATAATCTGTGTAAGCACGTTTAATTTTTTCTTTTGCATATTGGAGATAAGCTATTTTCTTATTTGCATTTTCTTCAGCTTGTTTCAGAGCTTCAATAACTTTATGTAGGTTATCAAGTTGTAATATGTCTCCAATTTCTGTTAATGTAAAATCCATTGATTTAAGTAATGCTATAGTTTGTAATTTTACAAGTTCTTGTTCAGAATAATATCTATAACCAGATGATTCATCTCTGTAACAAGGTTTTACAATACCAATACGGTCATAGTGACGTAGTGCTTCACTAGTCATACCTACAATTTCTGCAGCTTGTTTAATCGAAAAGTAATTTTTCATTCATTCACCTCTTGACTTTTTTGTAACACAAAAGTTTATAATACATTATATCATCTGTTGACATAAGTCACAATGATATAAAAAAGAAAGATTAGAGAGGATAACAAGTTATGATAGAATTAAAAAAAGTAACGAAGAAATACAAAGAAGCAGTTGTTTTAAGAGATTTTACATGTACAATTCAAGCAGATGGAATATATTGCTTGTTGGGAAGAAATGGTGCAGGAAAAACTACACTTTTAAAATCTATTGCAGGTTATCAGAATATTTCTAGTGGAAGTATTTATGTGAATGGAGGTTTTATTAGTACAGCAACAATGGATACTAGTGTCAGTTATATTGATAACTTTGCAAAACATTTTAATCTTCCTGTAAAAAAACTTATTAAAATTGCAGGAAAATTAAATCCTTCTTTTGACAATCAATTTGCCATTGATATGATGGAACGCTTTGAATTGGATGGAAGTAAAAAGTTCAATAAACTCTCATTGGGAATGAAAACTATGGTCTCTACTATTATTTGTCTTTCAAGTAATAAACCAGTAATTCTTTTAGATGAACCAGTACTTGGTTTTGATGCAATTATGCGTGCAGAGTTTTACTCTTTATTAACAGAAAGTTTTTCTCGGAAACCAAGAATTATTATTGTTTCTACTCATATAATAGATGAAATTGCAAAAGTTATGCAAAAATTGATTATTATTGATAGAGGAGCATTATGCTTTTTTGATACATTACAAGTTATTAAGGATAAAGCATATAGTGTAAGTGGACCAAAACAAGAGGTAGAAGAAGCTACTAAAGATTTGAATATAATTGGAAATGAACAAGTTGGAGGTTTTTTGACAAGGCACATTTTTGACGTATCTATTAATTCTGAGAGTCTTAATATAGAAGAAATGTCTCTCCAAGATTTCTTTATTTATATGGTTGGAAGAAAGGAGGTAATTTAATATGAATCCAGTTTTAACAATTGTAAAACGTAATTTTTTGAGTAGCTTTATTGGATTTATTATTACAATTTTAGTAGTATTATTATCCAGTACATCTAGTGATGCAAAAATAGCCATAAGCCGTGGAAATTATACTTATCTTTATATATTAATAGTTCCATTTTTTATTGTATATTTTAATTTCAGCAAGCTGATGTATTTAAATGCAACTAAAAAATATTACTTTTGGGGAAGTATGATAACATATATTATTACTGCTCTAGCAGTATCTCTCATAAATACTTTCATTCATCTTGTAATAGACCCGATTAATCAAACTCAAACAGTAATAAATTTATTAGAACTATGTGGTTGGTGGCAAAATGGACCATTTCTTGCTTTTTTCCAGCAATTTACCTTCCTATTGTTAGTATCTATATTTTTACATTTATTATTGTCTATGCAAACTTATTGGTATGGATGGATAACTGACATCACTCTTATAGCTATCATATGTATATTTGTTCCTATACAGCATTTGCGTGGCATACTGGTAGAGTTTTTTAAGCTTATTATGTTCAATAGCAATCCATTGCTACATATTGGAATTTGTTCAATAGGTAGTTTACTATTAGCATATCTTTGTTTGATTGTATTGAAGAAGAAAGCTATTTAACAAGGAGATTACAAATGAAAAAAAACTTTAAAAAATTATTTAGTCTTTTAAGTATATTAATTGTATTATCAAGCACTTTAGTGGGGTGTTCTTCTACAGATACTACTTATGAGAAAAAGCAATACTCTATGTTAGATATAGATAATATAGAAGTTGACATAAAAGATAGAAAAATTGAGGTTTTTCCATCTTCAGATAAAAAAATTCATATTTCTTATTATGACAGTGAAAAAGAGTATTATATGATTGATTTATTCGAAAAAAATAGATTGTCAATTAAATATATTACTAATAAGGGTTGGAGTGATTATATAGGTGGAAAGACTTCAATAGAAAACAGAACAATAAAAATGTGGATACCCAATGAATCTTTAGAAAATCTAAACTTAAAAACATCTAATGGAGATATAGAAATATCACAATTATCATTTTTAAGTTCAGTAGATATAAAGGTTAGCAATGGAAATATTGAATTAAAAGAGCTTGATGCAAGAAACTCTATAGAACTTGAAACGAAAAATGGTAATATAGGTGGAACACTAACAGGTTCTTATGATGATTTTTTTATATCAAACTATATAAAAAAGGGAAAAAGTAATTTGCCTAATGATAAACATAATGGTTCAAAGAAACTTACAACTTATACAAATAATGGAGATATTCTTTTGGACTTTATTAACGATTAAAGCCAAACCTATTAAAATAAAACTGCAAATAAAGCAAAACACATACCATTCATTTGTAGTGTTTTGCTTTATTTTTTATGTATAAAATCCGAATCGTGTATATGAAACCTCTAAAGTTATTTGCTACTTGTATTTATTAAGTGTTTTTATTATTTAGTTAATAGTACATATTTAAATCTTTACATAATCTTAATCATTAAAAATACATTTTAACTACAATTTTATGCCAAAATTGATAATATAATAATAATGAAAGGTGTAAGGAGGTTGTTTAATGGACAGACCAAACCCTGATATACTGTTAGAAAAAATTAAAAATGAAGAAAATAAATTGAATAGAGGTCAATTAAAAATATTTTTTGGCTATGCAGCAGGAGTAGGGAAGACTTATTCTATGCTGGAATCTGCACAAAATTTGAAAAAAGTAGGTGTAGATGTAGTAGTTGGATATATTGAACCACACACAAGACCAGAGACATTAGCTTTACTTGAGGGATTAGAAATTCTTCCTGTAAAGGAGATAGAATATAAATCTATAAAACTAAAAGAATTTGATTTAGATGCTGCTTTGGCAAGAAAGCCAGACGTTATATTGGTAGATGAGTTTGCACATTCTAATGTCACTGGGCTAAGACATACAAAAAGGTGGCAAGATATAGAAGAATTATTGTTAGCAGGTATAAATGTATATACCACTGTAAATGTTCAACACTTAGAAAGTCTAAATGACATTGTTGAAATAATTACAAATGTATCAGTTAAAGAAACTATACCAGATAAGTTTTTAGATACTAATACACAATTGGAACTTATTGATGTTGAACCTGATGTACTTCTTGAAAGATTCAGTGAAGGTAAAATATATAAGAAAGAACAAGCAATTAGAGCAAAAGATAATTTTTTTATAAAAGATAATTTAGTTGCCCTTAGAGAGATTGCCCTTAGAAAAACAGCAGAACGAGTAAATAAAGAAGTACAAATGACTAGATTATCAAAAGGTGATGTAAGCGTAATACCTACATCAGATACACTGCTTGCATGTATAAGCCCCTCTCCATCCTCTGCAAAAGTCATTAGAACTGCATCTAGAATATCAGACAGTACATTTGCAAAATGGATAGCTTTATATGTTGAAACTCCAAATACAGCAAGATTATCTTTACAAGAGCAAAAACAATTACAAAACAATTTAAAACTTGCCAAGAAATTAGGTGGTGAAATAATTGTTTTACATGGTGAAGATGTAATTGAACAGATACTTAGGATTGCAAAGCTTAGAAATGTAACAAAAATTGTAATAGGTAGAAATCATTCAAATAATAAAAAACTTAATAAGAAATTTAAAAAAGATATAGTTGACAAATTAATAGACGAAGTGGATTATATAGATATACATATAATACCTTATAAATTTGCTTCAGAAGTTAAATATAAACCTAAAAAAGATAAACTATCAATAAAATCAAAATTTAAAATTAGTAAGGTTGATTTTATCAAACTTATGATTGTTACTTTAATGATAAGTATCTTAGCATATGTAGTACAAAGTCTTGGATTTATAAGAGAAAATATACTGCTAATATATATGTTAGGAGTAGTTTTAGTTTCAATGTGGACTAAAGGATATAGCACAGGTATAGTGAGTTCTGTGTTAAATATAATCCTGCTAAATTATTTTTTTACAGCACCAATATATACATTATCAATAGCTGATTCAAACTATATAGTTACATTAGTTGTATTTTCGATAGTTGGTATAATAACTAGTACACTTACATCTAAGGTACAACATGAAGCAGAAACAGCTGCTAAAAGAGAAGAAAATACAAAAATGATATACCAAATAATAAAGGGATTTTTGAGGTTATCAAATAAAGATGATATAGTAAATAAGGGGATAGAGCTTTTATCTCTTAGTTTGAGTAGAGATGTAGTTTGTTATTTAAGTGTAGATAAGCATAAAAAATCAAAGTTATATAAAAAAAATGCTTCTAACAAAGATAAAAATGATTTAGATAGTGACGATGAAAAAGCTGTTGCAAGTTGGGTTTTATCCAATTCAACAGTGGCAGGTAGTGATACAGATACACTTCCAGGTTCAAAGGGGTATTATATACCAATAGTAGGTATGAATTTAACTTTAGGGGTTGTTGGGATATCATGTATTGATTCGAAATTAGATGCAGAAGACATAAATTTAATTGAAACAATAATAGCTCAAATGGCAATAGCTCTTGACAGAGAAATTCTATCAGAAGCAAAAGAAAATACCAATCTTGAAATAGAGAGAGAAAGATTAAGAAGTAATCTTCTAAGAGCAGTTTCCCATGACCTTAGAACTCCATTAGCAGGAATATCTGGAGCAGTAAGTACGATTATAAAAAATAAAGGTACTATAGGTCAAGATATAATAGATGAATTACTTAGTGGTGTATATGAAGATACTCAATGGTTAATTAGACTTGTTGAAAATTTACTTAGCATGACTAAAATAGATGAAGGAAAATTAGAAGTTAAAAAACATTCTGAACTTGTTGAAGAGGTTATCTCAGAAGCATTGCAAAAAATTAAAAAAAGAATTGAGAATGCAATTATAGATATTAATATACCAGAACAAATACTATTTGTTCCTATGGATGCAAAATTGGTAGAGCAAGTTTTAATTAATTTGATAGATAACTCTTTAAAATATTCAAAAGAAGATTGTAAGATAAATATAAATGTATATGAAGAAGAAGATTATGTTTGGTTTGAAGTATCTGACAATGGCCCTGGTATATCAAAAGAATTGAAAAAGCATGTTTTTGATAGATTTTTTACAGGAGAAGAAGGTTCTAAGGATTCTAGAAAAGGTGTTGGACTTGGATTATCAATTTGTAAATCAATAATTCAAGCTCATAAAGGTGAAATTATGGTAGAAAATAATAGAGATAAAGGTTCAACTTTTAAATTTAGTTTGCCTAAGGAAAATGAATAATGTCAAATTTTGAAATTTATTTTTGGAGGAAGAAATGAGTAAAAAACTTATATTATTAGTAGAGGATGATAAGACAATAAGAAAATTTATATCTACTGCGCTTTTGACACAAGATTACGATGTCAAGGAAGCTATAACTGGTAAAGAAGGAATATCGATTGCTGTTTCATATTCTCCAGATGTCGTTCTTTTGGATTTAGGGTTAGAAGATATGGATGGAATAGAGGTAATAAAAGCTATTAGACAATTTTCAAAGATACCAATAATTGTAGTTTCCGCAAGAGAACAAGATAGAGAAAAGGTAGAAGTATTTGATGCAGGAGCGGATGATTATTTAACAAAACCATTTTCGATAGTAGAATTATTGGCTAGAGTTAGAGTAGCACTTAGACATTCACAGATGGAGTTACAACAAAAAGAAGAAGTTAAATCTACTTTTGAAGTAGATAAATTATTGATTGATTTTGATAAAAGAAGAGTTATAGTTGATGATAATGAAGTCCATTTGACACCTATTGAATATAATATTCTTTCATTACTTGCAAAACATCATGGAAAAGTACTTACTCATAATTTTATAATAAAAGAGATATGGGGTAGTATTATTGGAAATGAAACTAAGTCTTTAAGGGTTTTTATGGCAACATTAAGGAGGAAAATAGAAAAGCAACCTGCTGACCCAAGGTATATAATTACAGAGGTTGGTGTAGGATATAGATTAAATGATGAATAGATGTTATGTATATTAATTATCAGATTGAATATTTAATGTATATTATAATTATATAATTTAGTTAAAAATAAGAATGAAGTGTATATGCTATTGTTAGTTTAGTATATGCATTTTATTTTTTAAGTATCAATAATTTTTTAGTATTAATAATACGAAATATGATTTAAAATAAATACATGGTATAATTTGTGGTAAAGATTTTAATTAAACAATAAAAATATTTAACCCTTGTCTTATAATAAATTTAACATAAATATTAAATAATAATTATTAAAATAGTGTAAAATAATTACAATAATCATTATAGAAAATTTTTGAAATGTAAATTGAAGTTTAGGAGTAGATGTATGTATATACTGAATTTAAATACAAGAGAAATTATTGAAGATTTTAGTGAAAAATTTTATACAGCAGAAAATTCTTATCTTATATTAAGTGCTCCAAAAAATTTAAAATTGCTCAAAGAAATCTTGGATATAGATGAGATAACTTTTAATGATTGTCTTAAGTTTGATGAAATAACGAAACTTGATTTATTTGATAATTACGATTTTTTGAGTTTAAATACATTTGAATTAAGAGATGGAGAGGCTGTTATAGAAGAAGTAAATATGTATTTATCAGATAATTTTATATTAGTTGTAGTAAATGAGGAACATTTTTTATTTGAATTTGTAAAAAGTATTATTTTTAAAAATTCTCAACTTGAAAAAAACCCAGTTATAAACCTATTTAAAATAAACTATTTAATTTTTAGAGAGGTTATAAAAAATGGTTTTGAGTCTTTGGAAAAAGTTGAAGAATTAATTCTTCAAATAGAAGATGAGATGATGGATAATATTCATAAAAATCATGTATCTAGAATAAGTGATGTAAGGGGTCTAACGAGGACTATAGTTAAGAATACTAGACCTCTTTTATATATTGGTGACAGAATAGTAAAAGAAAATATAAGGTATTTGAAGTATTCCAATGTAAAAAAATATAATCTTGAAAATTTTCAAGGTATAGATTTTGGAATTGATAAATTATATAATTTTGCATTATCAACACGAGAATTAGCTGATAAACTATTAGATATATACTCTTCTAGAGTAGGTGAAAGAACAAACCATCTAATTACAAAATTAACTTTACTAACAGCTATATCTGCACCACTTACAATTATAACTGGTATATATGGAATGAACTTTAGATACATGCCAGAATTAAATTGGGTCTATGGATATCCAGCAACTTTACTCTTTATGTTATGTATAATTTTTGTTGGAATTGTAATATTTAAAATAAAAAAGCTATTGTAAATAACAGATGATTTTTAAAGTGTTTTATAAAAATACAGCAATTAAGAAACTAATTTAAGAAAATGAAAAAATATTTTAAATTGAAAATATTTATAGAAAATATTGACAATTATATTTTCTTTGCTATAATTATTAAACAAGAAGAATAATAAATTATAAAAATGGAGGAGAATACTATGAAAGGAATATTAAAAGAACTAACAGCAAAACTTTATAGCTTTTATTACTTTATGTTCTGGGGCTTTTATTTTAGCGCTGGCTATTTCTTTTACAAAAATACATGCAATTCCTTTCTGGTGAGGCCTTGTTTTAATGATTTTGAGCATAAGTAAATTTTATAAAAATTGTTGTTTTGTATATTTATATAAGATTTAATGCTTAATAGATTATTTTAGAGAACTCATTAGTGAGTTCTCTTTTTTATTTTAAATATAAAACTATAATATTGGGAGGTAGTAAAAATGATAGTAGTATTAAAAATGGGAGCAGATAAAAGTGAAGTTAAGAAGTTAATAGAAGCTATTGGAAGAGAAGGAGTAGAAGTTAATCCTATAGATGGGACAGAACTAACTGTTTTAGGTTTAGTTGGAGACACTAGTAAAATAGATGCTAAAAGAATAGAGGCAAATAAAATAGTTGAAAAAGTTATGCATGTAGTAGAGCCTTTTAAAAAGGCAAACAGAAAGTTTCATCCAGAACCTTCTATAATAAATGTTAATGGGATGGAAATTGGTTCAAAAAAAATTGCTATGATAGCTGGACCTTGTTCTGTTGAAACAGAAGAACAAATAGTATCTATCGCTGAAGATGTAAAAAAATCAGGAGCAGGGTTCTTAAGAGGAGGAGCATTCAAACCAAGAACATCACCATACGCTTTCCAGGGATTAAGATACGATGGATTAGATTTATTAAAGAAAGCAAAAGAAAAAACAGGGCTTCCTATAGTTACAGAAATAATGTCAACACAAGATATAGATATATTTGAAGAAAATGTAGATGTAATTCAAGTTGGAGCTAGAAACATGCAAAACTTCGATTTATTAAAAGAATTAGGAAAAACACATAAAACAATACTTTTAAAAAGAGGATTATCTGCTACAATTGAAGAGTGGTTAATGTCAGCTGAGTATATAATGGCTGGAGGAAATGAAAATGTAGTACTTTGTGAAAGAGGTATAAGAACTTTCGAAACATATACTAGAAACACTTTGGATTTAAGTGCAATTTTAGCTGTAAAGAAGCTTAGTCATTTACCAGTAATAGTTGACCCAAGTCATGCAGCAGGAAAATCATGGATGGTAGACTCTCTATCTAAAGCAGCAATTGCAGTTGGAGCAGATGGGCTTATAATAGAAGTTCATAATGACCCAGCCCATGCACTTTGTGATGGCAAACAATCAATTAGACCAAATGAATATGATGAATTAATAAGTGAATTAAAGACTGTCGCATTAGCAGTTGGAAGAGAAATATAATCTATAAAAGGATGGTTAAGTGTGGAAGAAAAATTATTAGTAAATTTAAAAGAAAATAGCTATAACATATTTATTAAAAAAAATATATTAAAAGATATAGGTAAAGAAATAAAAAAAATATATTCTGGAAATAAGATTTTTATTGTAACTGATGAAAATATAGCGAAATTATATTTAAGTGAAGTAAAAAATAATTTAAATGAATCTGGATTTGAAACTAAAGCTATAATATTAAAAGCTGGTGAAGAAACAAAGTCATTTAATACTCTTCCTAAAATATATGATAGTTTACTCGACTTTAAGTTGACTAGAAAAGATTTGATTATTACTTTAGGAGGAGGGGTAATAGGAGATTTAGGTGGATTTGTAGCAGCAACTTTTCTAAGAGGTGTAAATTTCATTCAAATTCCAACATCTTTGTTAGCACAAGTTGATAGTTCTGTGGGTGGAAAAGTTGGAGTTGACCTTGAAAGAGGAAAAAATTTGGTAGGAAGCTTTTATCAACCTAAAGCTGTATTTATCGACCCAAATGTACTGTTGTCACTTCCCGAAAAATTTTATAGAGATGGAATGGCTGAAGTTATAAAATATGGATGTATAAAAGACAGAATTTTTTTTAATAAGCTTTTAAGTTTAAAAAATAGGGAAGAAGTAATGCAACATATAGAATACATTATACACAAATGTTGCTTTATTAAAAAAACAGTGGTTGAAGCTGATGAAAGAGACTTCGGAGATAGAATGCTTCTAAATTTTGGGCATACATTAGGTCACGCTATTGAGACATATTACAATTTTTCTGGCTATACTCATGGAGAAGCTGTTGGCATAGGGATGTATAAGATAACTTTAGAAAGTGAAAAAAAAGGAATCACAAATGAGGGTACATCAGAGCTTATAAAATCAATTTTAATAAATTATGATTTGCCTTATGAAATTGAATTAAGAGATAATAAGTCTATAATAGATGCAATATCTCTTGATAAAAAGAATCTAGGTGATACATTAAAAATAATACTTTTAAAGAACATTGGAGAGAGTATTATATATAATACTACTTCTAAATTTTTTCAGGAGGTAAAATGATGGGAAGTTTAAAAATATATCCAAGTAGATTGTCTGGAGATGTAAAAATCCCACCATCCAAAAGTATGGCACATAGAGCAGTTATTTGTTCATCTTTAAGTGATGGAAAAAGTAGAATTTCTAATATAGATTTTTCTGATGATATTATAGCTACTATAAGAGCAATGACATCACTTGGAGCTATTATAGAAAAGAAGGAAGATATTTTAGAAATTACGGGTATTTTTTCTAAAGAAGCAGTTTTGAATAAAGAAAATCAATTAAATCAATCTAAATTGACAATAGATTGCAATGAATCAGGTTCTACTTTAAGATTTTTAGTACCTATATCACTAGCATTTGATGGAATAAAAAGATTTGTAGGTAGAGGGAATCTTGGGAAAAGACCACTTGATACTTATTATGAAATTTTTGATAGACAAAATATAGAATATAGCTATAAGGAAAATCAACTGGATTTAGTAATATCAGGAAAACTTAAACCAGATGAATTTAAAGTAAAAGGAAATATAAGTTCTCAGTTTATAACAGGTTTATTATTTATTTTACCAACATTAGACAATGATTCAAAAATAATAATTACAACTGAGCTAGAATCCAAAGGATACTTAGATTTAACTCTTTCAACTATGAGAGATTTTGGAATAGAGATTGTAAACAATAATTATAAAGAATTTATTATAAAAGGAAATCAAATGTATAAAGCTAGAGATTATAAAGTGGAAGGTGATTATTCTCAAGGTGCATTTTATTTATCAGCAGATGCTATTGGAGGAGAAATTAATATACTAGACCTTAAAGAAGATTCTCTTCAAGGTGATAGTGAAGTTATTGATATTTTATCTAGAATGGGTATGGATATTTTAAGAGAAGATGAAAAAATAAAAGGTATAGTTAATTGTTTAAATAGTACTCTAATAGATGCATCTCAGTGTCCAGATATAATACCAGTTTTGTCAGTAGTAGCAGCTTTAAGTAGAGGAAGAACTACAATAATAAATGCTGGAAGGCTTAGAATTAAAGAATGTGATAGACTTCATGCAATAAATGTTGAGTTGAGTAAACTTGGAGCAAATATAGAGGAAAAAGAAGATAGTTTAATAATTGATGGGGTAAGTAAGCTAAATGGTGGAGTAGAAGTATGGAGTCATAAAGACCATAGAATTGCAATGACACTTGCAATAGCTTCTTGTAGATGTGACAAACCGATAGTATTAAAAGATTTTGAGTGTGTATCTAAATCTTATCCACATTTTTTTAAAGATTTTGAGATGTTAGGAGGGCGAATTGATGAGTGGAATATGGGGAAATAATTTGAAAATCTCAATTTTTGGAGAATCTCATGGAAATGCTATAGGTATAAATATAGATGGTCTTCCTTCTGGAATTGAACTTGACTTTGATAAGATTGATAAAGAAATGAAGAGAAGGGCACCTGGAAAAAATTCTATATCTACCTCAAGAAATGAAAGTGATATACCAGAAATTCTAAGTGGATACTTTGATGGTAAAACTACAGGAACTCCACTATGTGCAATCATAAGAAATAGTGATACTCGTTCAAAGGATTATGGGGAACTTAAAAATTTAATGAGACCAGGACATGCAGATTATACAGGGCATGTAAGATATTCTGGATTTAATGACTACAGAGGCGGAGGTCACTTTTCAGGGAGGATAACAGCTCCATTAGTATTTTGTGGTGCTATATGTAAACAAATTCTATCACAAAAAGGAATAGAAATAGGAGCACATATAAAAAAAATTAAAGATATAGAAGATATTAGCTTTGATTATGCAGATATATCAAAACAACAATTAACAAATTTACAAACTTTAGAGTTACCTTTACTTGATTTATCAAAGGAAGACACTATGAGAGATACTATTATAGATGCAAAACATCAAGGAGATTCAGTTGGTGGAATAATTGAATGTGCAGTAGTGGGAATTAATGTAGGCATTGGGAATCCATTTTTTGATTCTGTTGAATCTACTCTATCACATTTATTGTTTTCTGTTCCATCTATAAAAGGTGTAGAGTTTGGTTTGGGTTTTGGACTTACAGATATGTATGGTTCTCAAAGTAATGATGAGATGTATTATGAAGGTAATCAAGTTAGGAGTAAAACAAATAATAATGGTGGAATTATTGGAGGTATTACAACTGGAATGCCAATAATTTTCAAAGTTGCAGTAAAACCAACACCATCGATTAGTGTTCAGCAGAACACAATTAATATAAAAGATAAAAAAGATGATATTTTATCTATTAAAGGTAGACATGACCCTTGTATAGTTCAAAGAGCAGTACCTGTAATAGAAGCAGTAACGGCTATTGGAATTTTTGATTTGATGAAAGGACGATAATAATGGAGGATTTAACAAGATATAGAAATGAAATTGATGACATAGATAAAGAGCTTATTCAATTATTTGAAAAGAGAATGAATACAGTTCTTGAGATTGCTAAACATAAAATGAAAAATAACACTACTATATTTCAAAAAGATAGAGAAGAAAAAGTACTAAGTAAAGCTGTAGATAATTTGGATAATAAAGGGTATTCTCAAGAAACGATACAGTTTTTTAATTCTATAATGGAAATTAGTAGGGGATTACAAAAGAGAATAATGGATGACAATAAAGAAGAAAAATCTGAATGTAATCTAAATTCATCAAATGAGAAATTTGATTTGTCAAACATCAATAAATATAAAACTTTAAAATATGAAATTAATAAAAAAAATATCCTAGTAGGGTTTCCTGGTATATCCGGTTCATTTACAGAAGAAGCATTAAATAAATTCTTCAATAAAAAAATATCCAAAAAACAATTTAAAGAATTTGAAGATGTTTTCGTAGCACTTAAAAATAAAGAAATAGATTATGGAATAATACCTATAGAAAATTCATCTACAGGAGCTATTTCTGAAACTTATGACCTTTTAAGAAAATATGGTTTCTATATAGTTGGAGAAGAATGTATAAAAATAGACCAAAATTTAATTGGAATAAAAGGTACAAAACTTGAAGATATAAAAGAAATATACTCTCATCCACAAGGGATAGGGCAAAGTAGTGAGTTTTTAAAACAGAATAGTAATTGGAAACTGATACCATTTAATAATACAGCAACAAGTGCTGAACTTGTAAAAAGACTTCAAGACAAAACAAAAGCAGCAATTGCAAGTAAAAAAGCTGCAAATATTTATGAACTAGAAATAATAAGTCCTTGTATAAATGATATTACGAATAATTACACTAGATTCGTAGTAATCAGCAATCAGATACACATTGATGAAGAATCAAATAAAATGAGCATAGTATTTTCTGTTGAACATGAAGCAGGAAAACTATATAAAGTACTTGGGTACTTTGCTGAAAATAATATAAATATGACAAAAATAGAATCAAGACCTATGAAGGATGCTTCATGGAGATATTTCTTTTATATAGATTTTGAATGCTCTATTTATAATCCAAAAGTGTACAATTTATTAGAATTGATAGAACATAATACAGCATATTTTAAATTTATAGGTGTATATAAGAATAAAATTGAATAGTAAAATAGAATTCTTTATTTAAATTTAATTATTAGGAGGTACAAAGATGAATTTTTTTGGTCTAGTAGGTGAAAAGCTTTCTCATAGTGTTTCACCTCAAATCCATAAAAGAATATTTGAGATATTAAATATTGAAAGTGCATATAAAAACTTTGAAATATCAAAAGAAGATATATCCAAGTTAGAGAGTGCTATAAAATTATTAGGGATACAAGGAGTAAATGTCACTGTGCCATATAAGGAACGCATTATGAAATATTTAGATTTTATATCACCAGAAGCAAAACGAATAGGAGCAGTTAATACAATTTTACTTAAAGAAAATATATTATATGGTTATAATACAGATTACTTTGGTCTTGATAGTATGTTTAAAATGGCCAATATTAATGTTCAAGGAAAAGTCGCTGTTATATTAGGAACTGGTGGAGCATCTAAAGCTGCTCTTACATATCTCCTTGATTCTGGTGTAGATAAAGTTTATGTTTCAACTAGAAAAAAAGATAATAAAAAATTATTAAATGATAAAGCTATATTAATAGATTATGAAGAACTTCAATTTATAAAAGGAGATATAATGATAAATGCTACACCAGTAGGAATGTATCCTAATGTTGGAATATCACCAGTACCAAAATCAATTATACAAAATTTTGATACTTTAGTGGATTTAATTTATAATCCTGGAGAAACAGAGTTTTTGAGAATTGGTAATGATATGGGTAAGAAAACTTGTGATGGTTTATATATGTTGGTAGGTCAAGCAATAAAGTCTCAGGAAATTTGGCAGAATAGAAAAATAAATAATGATATTTTAGATGTTATATATAATGAATTAAAATTAGAGTTTTTGTAAGGGGGATTATTATGATAAATAAACCAAAAGAAAAATTAATATTAATAGGTATGCCAGGAAGTGGAAAAACTACAATCGGTAAACTTCTAGCTCAAGAATATAATTGTAGTTTTTGTGATATGGATGATTATATAAGTGAAATATCACAAAAAAGTATAGCAGAATTGTTCTCAGAAGGAGAGGATGTTTTTAGAGACTATGAAACTCAAGCATGCAAAGAACTTTCTATTAGTGATAAAACAGTGGTATCTACTGGTGGTGGTGTAATAAAAAAAGATGCCAATATGGAGATATTAAAAGAAACAGGTATAGTTATTTTTATTGATAGACCTGTACAAAAAATTTTAGAAGATATAAATATTAATTCAAGACCTTTATTAAAGAATGGCAAAGATAGATTATACAATCTTTATGATGAGAGAATAAGTCTTTATAAAAAGTTTTCAGATATTGAGATTTTAAATGATAAGTCATTAAGTAATGCTATATATAATATTACGAATGCAATCAGTGATAATTTTAAATTTGAGTTTAAAGAAAAATAATCTAGGGGGAAATGAAGATAATGAATATTGTTATTGTAGGGCTAGGAGTTATAGGAGGTTCTTTTGCTAAAGCACTAAAAAAAGCAGGATATGAAAATGTATTTGGAGTGGATGTAGATTTAGAAACTTTAAAGAAAGCAGAAGAATCAAAAATCATAAAAAAAGGAAGTACTACAGGTAAAGAGCTATTTAAGGAAGCTGATTTAATTGTATTATCTATATATCCTAGATTAATTGTGGATTTTTTAAATAATAATAAGCAATTCTTTAAAAAAGGAACTATAATCACTGATACTACAGGAATAAAAGAAACACTTATCAATGATGTATTAAAAATAATTCCAGATGACATAGATTTTATATTTGGGCATCCCATGGCAGGAAGAGAAAAGAAGGGAATTGATTTTGCAAGTGAACAGGTTTTTAAAGAAGCAAATTATATAATTACTCCAACTGGTAGAAATAATATAAAAAATTTAGAATTGGTTGAAAATTTAATTTTGGAGATAGGGTTTAAAAGAGTAAAAAAATTGACTTCACAGAAACATGATGAGATTATAGCTTTTACATCTCAGCTTCCTCATGTTATGGCAGTTGCTCTTATAAATAGTGATGAAGAAGATAGAGATACAGGTAAATTTATTGGAGACAGTTATAGAGACTTAACTAGAATTGCAAATATGAATGAAGATTTATGGAGTGAACTTTTTTTAGGAAATAGAGATAATTTACTAAAATCTATAGAAAATTTTGAGTCAGAAGTAAATTTGATAAAAGATGCTATTTTTAATAATGATAAAAATAAATTAATAGAATATTTTAGAAAATCTTCAATAAGAAGAGAAAGTCTAGAAAAATAAAGATTGCTATTTAAGCTACATGTCGCTGGGTATAGATATAAACGATAGCATATTTAATTGTATTAGTATCTATAGATTTAATATAATTAAATATGTTATTGATGTATTTATACCCTTAAATATTGCCACTTTATAAATAATATTTAAAAAAATGGTCTTTGTTAACAATTTATGAAACTTAATTGTAAAAAAGAGTTATTAATAGTAAAATAAAATGAATCAATTAAATTATAGTTGTTAAAGAGGGAGAGGTGTATCTACTTGAAAAATAGTAGGCCAATATTGAAAAATATGTTAATCGCATTTATAGTGCTATTCTTTTTTAGTATATTTGCTTTTTTTTATGTGAGTAATATGGATAGTGCACTAGAATATGAAACACAAAAATATCTGTCTGAAATTAGTACAGAAAGTAAAATCGCAATAAATAGTAAATTGACAAGTAATTTAGATAAATTAGAGAGTATTTCTAAACTTTTAGAGACAGAGGATAGCTTTAATTTAGAAAAAACTTTAAAAATTCTAAAATCTTATAACAAAGACAGTAATTATAATAATATTGGTCTAATTTTACCAAATGGGAAAGGTTATGCTGAAACAATTTTTGGAACAGATTTTTCAGATAGAGATTATTTTAAACTTGCAGTTAAAGGTAAATCTAATATATCAAAACCATTAATAGATAAAACTACTGGAAAACTTACTGAAACATATGCTGTACCTTTATATAATAAAGGGAAAATTGTTGCTGTGATTGCAGCTGATTATGATGTTGAGTTTATATCTGAATTCTTATCAATTTCTACATTTAATGGGGAAGGTTTTTCACTTATATGTGATAGTGATGGTAATATAATTATTCCATTGTATCATAAAAATTTAAACTCAAATATTACAAACCTATCTCAAATTAACTTTGAAAAAAGATTTACTTTTAAAAATATGAAAAAGTCAGACCAAGGTGTAGTGCAAGTTGAAGAATCAGATGGGAATTTTTATATGGCATACACATCTCTAGGAATTAATGATTGGTTTATAGCGTCCTTTGTTCCAAAGACGGTTGTATCTAAAAAATTGAATGATTTAATGATAGTTACAATTATTGGATGGATTATACTTTCATTTTTATTTTTAGGCATTATAATGTACATACTATATTCAAAGAGAAAGAGCCAAAAAACTATAGAAAAGGTGGCATATACAGATTTGGTAACTGGTTATTCAAATTGGAGAAAGTTTGAATTAGATGTTACAAATTTATTAAAAAAATCTTCACAAAATAATAAATATGCAATGGTTATATTTGATATTGATAAATTTAAAGCGATTAATGATATTTACGGTCATAAAAAGGGAAATTTAATTTTAAAAAATATAGCTAGTACTTTAGATGAACTAACCAATAATAATGAAACCTTTGCTCGTGTAAGTGCTGATAATTTTAATATATTGTTATCATACAATACAAAAGAAGATATAATAAATACAATCAAAAAGATTATGGCAAATAATGAACTTGTGAACTTATCTTTTGGAATTTATGAAATTAAAGATAAAACTTTGACTGTAAGTGTATATAGTGATAGAGCTTCACTTGCAAAATCTTCAATAAAAAATAATAGTGATGTGAACTTTGCTTTTTTTAATGATAAATTAAGAGATAAACTATTACTTGAAGATAAGATAGAAAAAGAAATGGAATATGCACTTGAAAATGGTCAATTTGTAATGTATTTACAACCAAAATATAATATTAGATTAGATAAATTTTGTGGAAGTGAAGCCTTAGTAAGATGGCAGTATACAGAAAAAGACATAATATATCCAGGAGATTTTATTCCTATATTTGAAAAAAATGGATTTATTAGAAAAATCGATATGTACATATTAGAACAAGCTTGTAAAGAAATTAGATTCTTATTTGATAAAGGTATTTCACCATTGCCTATATCTGTAAATTTCTCAAGAGTTGATTTTTTAAAAAAAGATTTTATTTCAAAGATAGTAGATGTATGTGATAAATATAAAATACCATATAGTTTAATAGAAATTGAAATTACTGAATCCAGTATGTTTGGAGATACTGATATTCTATTTGATGTGAGTAGAAATCTACAAGATATTGGTTTTATAGTTTCGATGGATGATTTTGGCTCAGGATATTCTTCTGTAAATATGCTTAAAAATATACCATTAAATGTAATAAAATTAGATAGAGGATTTTTTATAGATGATAAAGATGTTGATAAAAGTCAAATTGTTATAAAAAGTATAGTTTCTCTCATCAAACAATTAGGAATAAGTGTCGTCGCAGAAGGAATAGAAACTAAAAGTCAAATAAAAATGTTAAAAGAAGCAAATTGTGATATTGTTCAAGGATATTATTTTTCAAAACCATTACCAGTTAAAGAATTTGAAAAATTAGTCTATAAAATATAGTCAATAAAATCTTAAATGGGAGGTGGTAAATAAATGATAAGAGCAAAATCTTTAAAGAGCATATTGAGTATTGTTTTAATATTTTTATTTACAATAATTTCTTTTTCTGACTTTGCATTTAAAACTAATGTTCAAGAAGAAGAAAATAATAAAGTTAATTTAAAAGAGATATCTCTTCAAAGTTCTAATGCAATAAAAATAAAATTGGATAGTTCTTTATCATTCATTAAAAGTGTATCAAATATGGTTTCATACTTTGATACTATAGATAATCAAGAAATAATTCCATTGTTATCTAGAATATCAAAGGAATCTGACTTTCAAAGAATATCTATTGTATCTCCTAAGGGGATAAGTCATACTAGTGATGGAAAAACTATCGATGTATCAAATTATGAATATTTTAAAAAAGCAATTAGAGGAGAAAGTAATATATCTGAGATTGTGAAATCTCCAATTGATGGAAAAGATACTTTTGTTATAGCTACACCTATATTTAAAAATAATGATGTAGTTGGTATTTTGTATGGTTCTTATTACAATGATAAACTAGCTGAATTTATAGATATAACAAGTTTTAATAGTGAGGGATATATAGATATATTTGAATCTAGTGGACAATTTGTTCTAAAATCTTCGCATACAAATAATATCATTAAATCTAGTAGTAATATATATGATATATTTAAAAATGCTTCTTTTGATGAAGGTTATAGCTATAAAAAAATATACGAGGACACAAAGAATAACAAAAGTGGTTTTACATCATATGAATATAAAGGAGAGAATAGGTATGCCACTTATACACCAATTGGCGTAAATGATTGGTATGTGCTTTCTGTTATACCACAATATACTGTAAGAAAAAATATTGATAAAATAAATCAATTAGCATTTTCTCTAATTTTTAAAGTATTCTTATTATTTATTATACTTATAATATACATCTTTTATAAAAATAATAAATCTCGAAGACATATATTAAAAACAAACAAAGAAATATCATCTATTACAAATAGCATCCCTGGAGGAGTACAAAAATGTACGATTGGAGAAAGGTATGAATTTAATTTTTTAAGTGATGGATTTATAGATTTGTTTGGTTATACAAGAGAAGAAATAGAAACCATATTTAATAATGACTTTTATAATCTAATACATAAAGACGATGTAAAAAGAATAAAAGAGGAGATTTATGAACAGCTTCACAAAAACAAAACTATTGAGCTAGAATACAGAGTTATAACAAAAAGTTGTGATGTAGTGTGGGTTTTAAATAAAGGAGAAATTATAACAGAACCTGATGGTAAAGAGTATCTTTGTTGTGTAACAGTAGACATTACAAAAACGAAACAATTAGAAAAAGAAATGGAACAAAAAAATCTAGAACTTGAAATGGTATCAGAAAATATTTTAGGTGGCATACTTATAACAGACTTTAATGAAGATTTTACTATACAATACACTAATGCTGGTTATCTTTCAATGATTGGATATACTCGCAAACAACTAGAAGAAGAACTTCAATACAAGGCATGTACTCTCGTTTTTTACGATGATAGAAAAAAGACTCTTAAAAGTATAAAACATCAGTTAGATAAAAAAGGTATAGCTGAATATGAACATAGAATAATAAGACGAGATGGTAATATTATCTGGGTTTCTGTAAAAGGAAGACTAATTGTTGATAGCGATGGAAGTAAAAAAGGTATTTGGATTCTAACTGATATAACTGATTTGAAAAATGTAGAGCAAAAACTTAAAATCAATGAAGAAAGAGTTAGAATTGCATTAAGACAAACATCAAACACTATATTTGAATATGATATAGAAACAAAATCACTTTTAAATACTAATAAAGAACTCGATAAGTACAATATTCCTAATATTACTGAAAATGTTCCATATTCTTTAGTAGAATCAGGAATAATTCATAAAGATTTTAGTGATGATTTTATAAATATGTACGAGAAAATAATGAATGGAGCAAAAATAGCAAATTGTATAATTAAGATAAAACTTCCAGATAAAAGTTATGTATGGAATAAGGTTACTTTGACTACAGTTTTTGATGAAGATGGGAAACCTGTAAGAGCAATTGGTATACAAGAAGATATAAGTGAACAAAAAGAGGCAGAAATAAGATATAATCAAGAAGGTAAATATCATTCAGCTATATTATCAGAAGCAATGATAACTTATGAGATAAATGTATCAAAAGATACTTTTATAAGAGGAAATGAAAACTGGTATAAAGAATTTGGAATTAAGCCTGACAACAACTACTCAGAGATGGTAAAAAATATAGCAAAGAATATTATCTATAAAGATGATAAAGATGTATTTTTAAATACTTTTTTGTGTAAGAATTTGTTGACTGCACACAAGAATAATATAAGTGAAATAAAATTAGAATATCGAAGAATGAATCAAGAAAATAAAATGATTTGGGTTATTTGCACGATGCACCTGATAAAAGACTCTATTACGAATGATATAAAAGCTCTTGCTTATGTTAAAGATATTGATAAACAGAAGAATGAAGAAATTAGATTAAAAATAAAAGCAGAAAGGGATACCCTTACAGGATTATATAATAAAGGGACTACTGAAAAACTAATCAATGATTTCTTAGGCTCTGAAGAGTCAAGCTTAGGAATACATGCATTTTTAATTGTTGATATAGATAACTTTAAATCTGTAAATGATAATTTAGGACATGTATTTGGAGATAAAGTATTATTTGAGGTTTCTAAACATCTAAAACCTATCTTTAGAAAAGATGATATAGTGGGTCGTATTGGTGGAGATGAATTTATAGTATTCTTAAAGAATATTCAATCTTTTGATAATGCTAAAAAGAAAGCTGAAAAAATATGTGATATATTTAGAAACTCTTATACTGAAAACAAAAAGACATATAAAATATCAGGTACAGTTGGAATTTCATTTGTTCCAGAACATGGAACTATATTTGAAGACCTTTATCAAAAAGCAGATATAGCACTTTATTATGCAAAAAGTAAAGGTAAAGATAAATATGCACTTTACAATGATTACGCTTATCAAAATGAAGTTAGCAATATAGATTACGATAACATAGAAAAAGTAAATAAAAATGAAAAATCTAAACCTGTACTTAAGGAAGTCCTTGATTCTATTGATAATTATATATATATAGTAAATCCAAATACTTATGAAATTCTTTTTATCAATAATAAGGTATCAAGCCTAGATTTAGAAATAAAACTAGGTGAGGCTTGTTATAAATCATTATTAAAATCTAATAAACCTTGTGATAATTGTCCTCTTAATGGATTGGAAGAAAATAAACACTCGAAATTCAATATGGAGACAAATACATTTGGTACAAATATAAGTATAGCAAGTTGGATTAATTGGATAGATGGAGAATATAACTGTCTCATAGAGTGTATAGATATTTCTTTGTACAAAAATAAATAAAAAGGATTATGAGAATATGTTAAATAGTGTTAGTTTAATATTGGGCATAGTATTTGCAATTTACTATTTTTATCTTAAAATAGTTTTTGGAGGGATTTCATTTAGTGAAATTTTCTTAGTTGTAGGAATCCTATTAATTGTTTATCAAATATTTAAGAATAAAATTAAAGAAAAGAAGGTTTTTTATAAATTGCTAAAGATAATAATTAGTGTTTTTCTAATAGTGTTCATAGTTACTGAAAGTTTGATTATTTTTTACCCCAAAAATAACTTTGAAGTAAAGAGTGATTATCTATTGATTTTAGGAGCTTCTGTAAAGAAGAATACACCAAGTACAACCTTAAAGGGAAGATTAAACATAGCCTTAAAATATTTAAAAGTTAATGATGATTGTTATGTGGTTGTATCAGGTGGTAAAGGAAATGGAGAAAATATAACTGAGGCAAAAGCTATGAAAGATTATCTTACAAAAAATGGTATAAATAAGAATAGAATAATAGAGGAAGATAAATCTACTAATACTTACGAAAATTTTAAGTATTCAAAGTCAAAGATAGAAGAACATAGCAAAGGAAAATTAAAAGACTTAAAAATAAAAATAGTAACAACGGATTTTCATGTTCTTAGAAGTAAAATATTGGCATATAGAAATGGATATAAAAATACCTCTTTTTATGCTAGTAAATCAAAACTTTCATTTATACCTACTTATTATACAAGAGAATTTTTTGCACTATGGAAAACAATTGTTTTTGATAGATAATAAATTAAGAAGACTGGATATAAATTATAAACCTATATCCAGTCTTTTTTTATATGATAAACCAAAAGTTATAAAATTATCTTTTCTTTTAATTTTAATCCATTTCTCATCTTTACAAATCTCCTTGGCATTTTATATTAATATCATAAACGTAAATAAAATATTCATAATATTAATACAAATCAATATAAAAATAGTTTCAAGATTGTACTAATTGTTATAAATATAGATAGAATTTTAAAAAGACTTTTTAGTTTACATAATAAAAATAAAGTTAACTAAAATTCTTAATTTTAGCTTGAGGCGTACAATTAGACGTTTAAATAAATTCTAAGCTTATTTTATCCTCAAAGGTATAAAACATCAATAAAAAATATATAAGCTACTTAAAAACTAAAATAATAAGTAGTTATTTTAGGCAAGATTACGAAAATAATTATAATAAAAAATACGAAATAATCAAAGTCAGTAAATGTTATAAAATTCAACTAGATTTCAACGTGTATTTTGAAGTTACTTTTAATTTGCTATTATTATTAAGTGAATAAAATACTGAGAATTTTGTGATTAAAATAGAACATAAATAAAAAATGAGATGTATATAGTTTAATCCGAAAAATATCTTAAGTTATTAAATTTGATTTTTTTTAAAAATAGTTTGTATGATAGTTTAGAATATAAAAGCATGGTTTTTAATTTATTTAAAACTAAAAAAAGAGAAAAAATAATAAAAAAAATTACTGACATTTTACTGACAAAATACAAATTTATCTTGTTATATATATTGAAAATACTGGATTAATAAAAAATGGCATAAAATAGTATATTTTATGCCATTTTTTATTTGTATGATAGTTTTTAAAAATTATAATCTAAATAGTTTATCTACCACAAAAAATACGTTATCAAATAGATTGGGGATTATGGAAAGAAAAAAAGAATATTATAGAAAAAAAGCATGCTTATTAAATGAAAATGTCACATAAAAGTATTTAAAAGAATAATATATTATGAACACAAAATTTTATAATTTTAAAGGAGTGATAATATGGCAACAGTGTCAGGCCAAATAATTTTTGATAGAGATAGAAGTGCTACTATCAACACTGGAGACACAGGAATAGCCAATGTACCAGTTGTGTTACAAAATATAACAACTGGAGCTAGACTTGTAGTTCTTACAAATGCTACAGGAAATTATGTGTTTACTAATGTTCCAAATGGTAACTATAGGATTGTAGAGGCTTTTGGAACTCCAGGAGGAATACCAGCACCAGGAAATTTTGCAACAGCAGTAATAGGTCCAGTTCCAATTGCCCAAGCACCACCTATTACTTTTGTAACAAATCCACCTGCAGGTTCAACAAACTTAGATTCTACAACACCTAATACATTACTAATAACAGTGACAGGTTCTGATATAACAAATCAAAATATATTAAATGGACCTGTAATTTATACACCTATACAAAATATATTGGACCCTTGTGTATCTGTATCTGATATAAATCTTATTACAGATGCGGATAATGGTACATTTGGTTTTTTCCAACCAGGCACACCAAGTAATACAGGTCCTGCAATAGAACCTTACCCAGGTGTAACTCCAGATTTTACGTATGTGGTACCAGACCCGACTAAGTTTACACCGATAGATGGAGAATACACAGTACAAAACATTATGACAAATGCGATGAGCAACGTTATAGGAGCTTGGTGGCGTATTGCTGACCATACTACAGGAAATGAAACAGGTAGAATGATGGTAGTAAATGGTTTTGATCCAGGCGCTGTATTTTTTAGATCAACAGTATCTGTTACACCTAATACTAATTTCCTATTTAGTACATGGATTTTAAATCTTTTTAAGGTAACAGGATATCCACCACCACAATTAGGCGTAAGAATACTTGACCAAAATAATAATATATTGTATCAGGCAACATTAGGAACTCAAATTCCAGTTAATACAAACGCACCAGAATGGAAAGAAGTAGGTACTATCATTAATTCTCAAAATAATAATCAACTTACAGTAGAATTTTTTAGTGAAGGAGAAGGTGCTGTCGGAAATGATTATGCTATAGATGATGTTTCTTTAAGAGAAATTGAAATACCAACATTTACTCCAATAAAAACAAGCAATACAACGGCTGCAAATGTAGGAGATATAGTCACATACACAGTTAGACTAGATAATACTTGTAGTAGTCCTTTAACTAATGTATTTTTTAGAGATATCGTTCCAAATGGTTTGTTATTTATACCTGGAAGTGTAACAGTTAATGGTGCATCTATATCAGGAGTAGACCCTAATATAGGTTTTACATTGCCAAATGTTGGAGGAGGGACAAGTGTTGAAGTAACCTTTGATGTAAGAGTAGAAGGTATTCCTAATCCAAATCCAATTAATAATATAGCAACTATAGATTACTCTTATACACCTGTAGAGGGAGGAATACCAAATGATTTTTCAGTAGATTCTAATCCAGTTCCACTTTTGGTAATAACAGCAGATATTGAAGTTACAAAGATGTCTGAGCCTGATGCTGTGAATCCAGGGGAAGAACTGATGTATACTATAAAAGTTATAAATAATGGACCATATCCATCTGAAAATGTAATCTTAACAGATAATATACCTGCTTCCATCTTGAATCCAGAGTATTCATCAAATGGAGGAATAACTTTCCAACCATGGACTGGAAGTCTTAATATAGGCACTTTAGGAGTAGGAGAAGTAAGAGTTATTATAATTAGAGGGGTTGTAAATCCATCAGCAATAGGTACTATAAGAAATACAGCTGTGGTATCTTCATCTACAGCAGACCCAAACCCTAGAAATAATACGTCTACAATAGATACAGAAGTAAGTCTGTTAGCAGACCTTTTAATAGTTAAGACATCAGAACCTAACTCAGCAGTTCCAGGTACTTTATTAAAATATACTATTGAAGTAGTAAATTTAGGGCCATCAAATGCTGAAAATATAGTACTAAATGATGATATACCAGATTCTGTTTTGAATCCAGAGTATTCAACAAATGGTGGGGTAACTTTCCAACCATGGACTGGAAGTCTTGGTATAGGAACTTTAGGTGCTGGAGCTTCAGTAACAATTTTAATACAAGGAATAGTCAGTTTAAACGCTACAGGAGATATAGTAAATACAGCAACAGTCGTTTCATCTACACCTGACCCAGATTTAAGTAATAATATATCAACTACTATTACACCAGTTAATCCACAAGCAGGTATTTCTATTATAAAAGTAACTGATGAGGATGTGGCTGTTCCTGGAGAAGAACTTGTATATACGATTGGAATTTTTAATGAAGGACCATCCAATGCTACGAATGTAGTTTTAACAGATAATATACCTGCTGCTATTTTAAATCCAGAATACTCAATAGATAATGGAGTAACTTTCCAACCATGGACTGGAAGCCTTAATATAGGTACAGTGGCACCAGGGCAATTAATAAGAATTATTATAAAGGGATTAGTAAGTTCAACAGCCACAGGATATATTACAAATACAGCAGAAGTAAGTGCAAATGTACCAGAACCAGTTGTAGATTCATCAACAGTGACAACTCCTATTATTGCATCAGCAGATATAGGTGTAATAAAGACTAACAATATGGATGCAGCAGTTCCAGGAGAAACTTTTAGCTATACTATAGTAATTACAAATGCAGGACCATCAGCTGCACAGAATGTTATTTTAACAGATAATGTACCAAGCTCTATTCTAAATCCAGAGTATTCAGTAAATGGAGGCGTAACTTTCCAACCATGGACTGGAAGTCTTAATATAGGAACTTTAAATTCTGGAGAGATAAGAAGTATTATAATAGAAGGGATAGTAAGTCAAACAGCAGTAGGTATGATTATAAATACTGCAACTGTAAGTTCACCTACACCTGATCCAAATCTAGACAATAATACTTCGACAACAGAAATAGAAGTAAGTTTATCAGCAGATATTTCTGTAATAAAAGAGAATGAACCAATTGCTGTACCAGGAGAAACATTCATTTATGTTGTTGAGGTTTCAAATGCAGGACCATCAGCTGCACAAAATGTTATTTTAACAGACAATATACCAACTTCTATTTTAAATCCAGAATACTCAATAGACAACGGAGTGACTTTCCATCCATGGACTGGAAGACTTAATATAGGTACTCTAAATGCTGGAGAAGTAAGAAATATTATAATAATGGGAACAGTAAGCCAAACAGCAGTAGGTATTATTGTAAATACTGCAACTGTAAGTTCAACTACGTATGACCCAAATCTAAATAACAATACTTCAACATCAGAAGCAGAAGTAAGCTTATCAGCAGATGTTTCCGTAATAAAATTAGTAAATAAAAAAGAAGTTTGTGTAGGAGAACGATTAGAATTTTTAATAAAAGTATCAAATGCAGGACCAGCAGATGCTCAAAATGTTATTTTAATAGACCATGTATCAAATAAACTTGGTAGGGCAGAATTTTCATTGGATAGAGGTATAAGTTTTAAACCATGGACTGGAAGTCTTGATATAGGTACATTACCAGCAGGGTCTTTAAGAGTTATTCTATTGAGAGGATTTGTAAAACCAACATGTAATGACAAACTAATAAATACTGCAAAAGTAACTTCAACAACGCCAGATTCAAATCCTAACAATAATATATCAAGAGTGAAAGTGAAAATTGAACAGTGTTGTTGTGATGACTCATGTTGTAAAGATTGTTGTTGTGACGACCCTTGTTGTAATTGTTGTAAAGATTGTTGTTGTGGCGATCCTTGTTGTAATTGTTGTAAAGACTGTTGTTGTGATAAACATAGTTGCAATTGCTGTAATGATTGTTGTTGCAATGAGCACAGTTGCAATTGCCACAATGATTGTTCTAAAAATAAGTCTAAATATTAATTTGCCACAATAATTTTATCCTAAATAAGATAAAAAGTAGATTTACAGTGTATGAAGAAAACATTTTATATTAATTAAAAAACATTAACCTTTTTATATTTGATAAGGACTAACTTCGCAGTGCTATTGCCTAAAGCGAAGTGGTCCTTATATAGTTTTGTTTTTTTAATAAAAATTATTCATATCTTTTACTTATCTAAATTTATATAGCCAAAAATAATTTAAGATTTATCACCTCAGGCTATTTTTATATTCATAAAGGTACATTTCTTTAAGTATATAGGTAAACTTTACTGCATTTTAAGAAGAAAAGAATTTTATTCCTATTGTTAAGGATGAGAATACTATTTTTTTATATTGGAATAATAAGAGTAAATCTATAATACAGAAAAGAGGTATTTCTAGTATGCATGAAAATAAAAAGAATTTATTAGATGGAAGCTTAGCTCAATATAATGATATAGCTGTTCCAAAAATACCAGTATTCGCTGGTAGTGATATAACTTCAGAAGTTTATTATTTTAAACCTAATCAAGTTCTTAATGCTCATAGACATCCTAATGGTGAGCAAATATTTGTGTTTCTAAAGGGCGAAGGTAAAATGAAGCTTGGTGAACATGAATGTGATGTAAAAGATGGTGATACTGTCTTTGTACCAACAGGAGAATGGCATGAGATTACTAATGGAAGCAAAGAAGAAATGGTAGCTGTTCAAATCACAAAAATCAATGCTGGAGCAGAATATAGAGGATAGATATATAAGTACAATTAGTACTTTAATTTCTATTTTATTATATAAACTTTAATCTCAAACTGTAAAAAGAGGCTATCTCAAAAGAGAGATAAGCCTCTTTTTCATTGTTGAAATGATGAACATATATTCTTTATTTTATATTTTTTATAGCATTCTCAGCAAACTCAGTATTTACAATATCTTTATAAGGTGCTTCTTTGTCTAATTCTTTGGCCTCTTTCATAACAGACATTAATTTGTTCAATCCTTCTTCTTTTAATACAGGATTTTGAGACCATGCATCTATTGATTTGTATCTATCTACAACTGTTGTTAAGTCTTCTAAAGATATATCTTCAAAGAAAGGTTGCATAGCTTTAGCTATATCCTTGCTAGGTGCTTGTTGAACCCATAGTTGACCTTTATAGACAGCATTTGTAAATCTTTGAATTAAATCTTTATTATTTTTCATATATGATTTAGTAGTGGAATAAGCTGTAAATGGTATTTCTCCAGAATCTTTTCCTATAGATGTAACTATATATCCACTACCTTCTTTTTCCATAGCTGTTGCTGTAGGTTCAAAAGCTGTTGTAAAGTCTCCTTCTCCACCTGCAAAAGCTCCTGCCATCACACCAAATTGGTAATCAGTCTAATTATAACACTAAAATATGTATTTAATTTTTTGATTAATTTCTTGAGATATTTGGGTAGAGTGTTAAAGAAAAATCATCAGATTTCTGACTAGCTTCTTTTTTATATACAGCATAATTAATTACAGTTTTAAGTAGTATGTTTTTTAAATAGGGTTCTTTCTCTTCTGTATATTCACTTAGAATTCTTTCAAGTTGAGGAATAACTTGCGTTTCAACTATTTTTCTTTCTTTTTCAATTTCAATATTTATATTTGTTTTATTTATAGCTTTTCTTATATTCTCTATACGAGATGTAAGTATATTTGAACGTTCTAGAAATGTATCACTGTCATAAATCCCTTGTTCTAAAAAATCATGTAGTCGCTCTTTTTGTTTTTCTAGATTATTAAATTCTTTATTTAAACTTACTAAAGTATTTTCTAAATTATCCTTAATTTTAAAACTATCTTTTTCTTCTTTTAAAGATAGTTTATAATCTATTACCCATTTGTTTAAAACTGATAAAATTTTATTTTCTAATATGTATAATTTTGTAGATTTATTTTTACAATTAGTACAAACCATATATTTCTCATGACCACTTGATGTAGTATTGGATTTAGCTACTAAAGTATGATTACAGTATCCACATTTTACAATCCCAGCTAGTGGATTAGTTATTTTATTGTTTGGTGTGGGAGAGTTACTACGTTTTTTTCTTATGTTCTGTGCTTCATTCCATATATCTTCGCTTATTATTGGTTCATGTTTTCCTTTTACTTCAATCTGTTCTTCGATTCCTCTTGTTCTACTAGAATTTCTTTTTCTCTCAACTTTATTCCATACTATATAACCACAATACACTTTATTTTTTATAATATCTCTAACTCCTTTTTCATACCAAGTCCTACCTGTTGTAGTTTTATAACCAAGTTCATTTAGATAACTAGATATTTTACATGCGCCATCTCCCTTTAAATACATATCAAAGATTATTTTAACAACAGTTGCTTTCTCTTCATTTATTATAAGTATTCTTTCTTTATTATTTAAATATTTAATGTCATATCCATAAGGTGGTGCTTGAGCTATAAATTTACCTTCTTCAATACTTTTAATTTTACCTCTTTGCATACGTCTAGATATTAATTTTAATTCTTTACGAGCCATAAAAGCTTCAAATTCGGAATATTCTTCATCAAATTCATCATTTAAATCATAAATTTTTCTAGGAGTAATAATTTTTGTTTTAGATTTTTTAAATGTATCCAATATTAATCCTTGGTCTTGCATATTTCCACGTCCTAAACGGTCAATATCCATTACTAAGACTGCATCATAGTCATTATTTTTAACCTCATCTAATAGTTCTATCATCTTAGGTCTGTATTTTATACTTTCACCAGAAATAAGTTCTTCTTTAATATTAATAACATTTAAATTTTTCTCTTTTGCTAATTTTAAAAGAGTTGTCTTATGTCTACTTAGTGTTTCAAATTCACCTCTATGTTCTGCTTCTTCATCAGCTCTGCTTTTGCGTAAATAAATTGCGACATTCATTAAATCACACTCCTTGAATATATTATATTCAACAACAAATTGATTATATTTAAAATATAAAAAATAAACCCTTAAAAATACACGATATATTTTTAAAGGTTTATTTTTATATAGTAATTTCTATAGTCCATTTAAAATCTCATACTTTAAGTAATGTTCATATTGTTATCTTTATACCTTAGCTATAAATTTTACGCTATTTTTTTACAACAGGTATCCATACTTCAAACTTAGCATTTTGTGGGTCTGGATTTAAGTAAAGCTCAATATCAGGACCATTGTCATATTCATATCCAGAAGTAGGCAACCATTCTGTTACAATACGCTTTTCTAGTTCTTGAATTGCTTGTGGGCATTGGCCTTCTCCAGAGAATATAGCCCAAGTAAAAGCTGGAATAGTGTATTCGTCTAATGTATTATCTATAGATTTTGTACTTGAAACTGATATAAAATATTTCCATTCTTCTAAATCATTGCAAATGCTTATACCTAATACACCTTGAGGTTGACTATCCATCATAGGTATTAATTTTTGAAGAGTTCCATCTAAAGCAACTTTTTGCCACATTTGAGGAACAATTTCAAAATTCTTTTCTAATTCAGTGTGAAGTGGTTGAGATACACCAACTATACGAAATGCTTCTTTTTTTTCGACTCTATAATTCATTTCTTCGGCTCCTTTTATACTAATTTTGAAGCTGATTGGTGGAAAGGCCTTCAAAGTTGTTATTTCTCCTTTTTTTATAACTGATGGAGCAACACCATGAATACTTTTAAATGCACGATTAAAGGCAGTTGGAGAAGAATATCCATATTTTAAAGCTACATCAATTATTTTTTTATCATCATTCTGTAATTCTACAGCTGCCAAAGACATTCGTCTACGACGAATATATTCAGAAAGTGGTACATCTGCCATATAAGCAAACATTCTTTGAAAATGATATGTAGAACAACAAGCTATTTTTGCAACCTGTTCATATTCAATTTCTTTTGTTATGTTTTCTTCAATATAGTTAATTGCTTTGTTTAATCTTTCAATCCATTCCATAAAATCAGCTCCTTGTAATTTATATAATATCTATTTTAAAATAGTTAATCCTCTCTTTCTATGCACTAATTAACTAGCTTAATAAAGAATGAACATGAGAAAGTCTGTAATTAACTACAAAAATGAACAAATAGTATTGTTTTTCACATTAAAGTATATCACAAATTAGTATCTAATTTTTATAGAAGATAACAGTTTTAATTGATTATGAAATTTTTATAATATTTTAGGTTAAACATTTAATTATATATAATATTTTATTCATAGTTAACTATTTTTGAGGGTTTGCTTTTAGTCAAGCAAAGCTTAGTTACTCAATTATAAATAATCATTGAGAATAGGACAATTTTTAAGATACATAAAATATAAAGAGGAGGGGATTTAAATGCCAAAGATAGAAAAAGACTTGGATGGTACAACTACTATAATATATCTCGACGACGATGTAGATGTTCCAACAGACGAGAATGGTTATAAAATATCCATGACAGTACTACATGGAAAGACAATCTGTCATGTAGTATCTCCTGAAACAACCTTAGGAAGAAAGTTCACATTAGAAGAAAAACAAGAAAAAGATACAATAATATATGAAGCAATAGAAAAAATAATGGTAGATAGACAATTACAAATAAAAGATTCAAACAAAGAAGTTGCTAGTCATTAGCACTTCTTTAATAAGTCAAGTAGGACAAGTATTTTTTATAATATTATTGACTTATAGTCTAATTAGACTATAATATAAACATAGATAGTCTAATTAGACTACTATGGAAAATAAATACAATAAGAGTTTAAGAAAGGACAATAACAATGATTAAATCATTTTTAATGTTAGGACAGTCCAATATGGCTGGAAGAGGATTCATAAGTGAAGTGACTCCAATTTATAATGAAAGAATACAGATGTTACGTAATGGAAGATGGCAAATGATGACAGAACCTATTAATTATGACAGACCAGTTTCTGGGGTAAGTCTTGCTGCATCATTTGCAAATGCATGGTGTTGTGAAAATCAAGAGAATAGAATTGGGCTAATTCCTTGTGCTGAAGGAGGCAGTTCCTTAGATGAATGGAATATAGATGGTATACTTTTTAAACATGCTATAAGTGAAGCTAAATTTGCCATGCAAAGCAGTGAATTGACAGGAATTTTATGGCATCAAGGAGAAAGTGACAGTAATAATGGCAACTATAAATTTTATTATAAAAAATTACTTTCTATTATTGAAGCTCTTAGAAAAGAATTAAATATTCCAGATATGCCAATTATTATTGGTGGATTGGGAGACTTCTTAGGAAAAGTAGGTTTTGGGAAAAGTTGTACTGAGTACGTATTTATCAATCAAGAGTTACAGAAATTTGCTTTTGAACAAGATAATTGTTACTTTGTTACAGCAACAGGCCTTACATCTAATCCTGATGGTATTCATATTGATGCAATATCTCAAAGAAAATTTGGATTACGTTATTTTGAAGCTTTTTATAATAAAAAGCATATTATGGAAGCATTAGCTAATGAAAGTGAGTTGATAATACCAAGTAATTCCAAGACATATACAAAAACAGAAAAAATATATATAAATAGTATGGACTTGGCACTAGGAAAGATATCATATGATGAGTTTGAATCTAAACTTATTAAACTTAATGATAATTAGATAAAATATTCATTAATATATTAGTAAATATAGCTTGAAAAAAGAGGTGATTTTTTGATACCATTATTAATTTTAGGATTATTAAAACAAAATCCAAATTCTTATGGATATGAGTTGTTAGCATTAATGGAGAAGAAGCATTACAAGTACATAGTAAATTTCACTAAAGGTTCTTTTTATTATAATTTACAGCAACTTGAAGAAAAAAAGTTTATTGAAAAAGTTGAAAATAAACAATCTAATAAAAGTAGAGAAACTCATAACTATATAATTACTGAACCTGGATGTCAAGAATTTGAAAAACTAATGTATAAGTATGGTTCTAAAACAGAGTATATAAATCTATCATTTTACGCAACACTGTTATTTGCCAATGATTATAAAAATGAAAAGTTAATAGAATTGTTGGAAACGCAAATTAAGCAAACTCAAGTAAGAATTTCTCTATTAAATGAATCCATAGAAAATAACAAAACAAATTCACATTATTTTAATAGGATGCTAGAAAATTCTCGTTCTCACCATTTAGTTAATATTGAATGGTTTGAGAAGTTACTAAATGATATTAAAGATTGATGTTAATAATAAAAAAATCTACATATATACTTTATATAAATGTAGGATATATAGATTAAAATAAGGCAGATAATTTCCAATTGCATATCTGTCTTTTTATTATATAAGATGTTAAAAGATATTTATACTATGTAAATAAAATTTATAAATATAAAGTTATTAATCGTTGAATTACAGACACTTAAGATGAAAAGTATGACATCTGATATAATAAAATTGTTTGAGTATTAATTAATGGTATAAATAGTTTTAATATAATTGTATTTATAAATAATTATAAAATAATAAATTAATTTTTTTATACTGACTTTTTTATAGTATAAATCGTTATATATAATGACGGAGGTGATAATAGTGAATGATGCTCGGATTATATCAAGAATAAAAGCAGGGGAAAAAGAATTATTTGATACTCTAATCAAAAAATACTATGATAGCATCTATTGTTATTGTTATCGCCATGTAGACAATCAAATGACTGCACAAGACTTAACCCAAGATGTATTTATAACAGTTATAAAAAATATAAGTGATTATAAACATTATGGTAAGTTTGAAAACTATTTATATGTTATTGCAAAAAATAAGTGTAAGGACTTATGGAAGAAAAAGCAACCTATATATTTAGAGTCATTAGATAAAGAGATGTCAAAGCAAGAATTAGCAGATGTTGAAAACAAAATATTTGTAAAAGAAGCTTTGATTAAATTACCAGAAGTAGAGTTTGAAGTGATAATTTTAAGATATTATCATGATTTAAAATTTAAGGATATTGCTAAGATTATGGGTTCAAGCGTCTCTGTCACAAAGTATAGAATGAATAGAGCATTAAAAAAACTAAAATTATATTTGGAAGGAGGTAAATTATGAATAATAAAAAACTTAAAGAAAGTCTATTTGAATATAAAGTTCCAAAATATGATGTTTCAGCAATTGAAAAAACGGTTAAAGCTATACATGAATTAACATTTAATAATGCAGATAAAAGAATGAATAGTATAGAATTTTTTATCTCTCAAATTGGCTTTATACGAAAAATAACTTGGATTATGCAATTTTTAGTACTGTGTATAATATGCTTATTTTTATTTAGTACATCAAGAGATAGCAATTCACTTTACAATACTTTATCCTTGATTTCCGCAACATTTCCACTTCTCATATTAACTAATATAGAAGAGTTAGCAAAAGTATATAATAGTAGTATTTTAGAGATAGAATTTTCAACCAAAAATACACTACACAAAATTATTGCTATAAGAATGCTTGTATTTGGAATAAGTGATTTGTTGCTTATGCTTATTGTCTTGATATCTGCAAAACAAATTATTAATTTAAATGTACTGTATATAATAATTTATATACTAGTGCCCTTTAACTTAATGTGTATAGGATGTATGGAAATTATAAATAGAAACAAAGGTAAAAATACGAATTATTATTGTATGATATATGGTGTATCTCTTGTATTATTGATATTTACACTAGGTACTTTTAGAAAAAGTATATATCAATTTGAATCAATAAACCAATGGCTAATCGTTTTTATAATCACATCAGTAATATTAATTTATGAAATAAGAAAAACATGGAGACATATTCGTTCGTTTGAAAATATTATTGTGTAAGAAAAAAATAAGAATATACAGTATCAGGAGGAATAAGTATGGAGCTAAGTGTAGAAGGATTAACAAAACAGTATAATAACAAAGTTATAGTAGATAAAATAGAATTTAGATTGAATGAAGGTATATATGGATTTTTAGGAGAAAATGGGGCAGGAAAGACCACTCTTATGAGAATGATTTGTGGGATATTAAGTCCATCATCTGGAGAAGTAAAGATAGATGGTAAAAATAACTTGGATATGGGAGAAGATTTTAGGGATATGATTGGATATCTTCCTCAAGACTTTGGATATTATCCAGATTTTACTGCAAAAGAATTTATGCTATATATAGCTTCATTAAAGGGATTGATACCTAGCCATGCAAAGAAAAAAACACAAGAATTATTAGAAATGGTTGGTTTATCAGATGTAATCAATAAAAAAATAAAAACATTCTCTGGAGGGATGAAACAAAGGCTAGGATTTGCTCAGACACTACTTAACGACCCTAAAATTTTAATATTAGATGAACCAACAGCAGGATTAGACCCTAAAGAACGAGTTAGATTTCGTAATTTGATTTCAAAATTCTCTAAAAAGAAAATTGTTATTTTATCTACTCATATTGTATCTGATGTAGAACATATTGCAGATAAGATTTTAATAATGAAAAAAGGAAGATTCATTTTAACTGGTTCAGTTGAAGAGGTAACTTCAAAAATAGAAGATAAAGTATGGAAATGTGTAATTAATGAAAATGAAGTAGAGTATATGTCTGATAGATATTGTTTAGCAAATATTCATCATTCTGGAGGAGTCGTAAATCTTAGAATTATAAGTGATATAAAACCACATGATAATGCATGTAATTTGAAACCAACATTAGAAGATTTGTATTTATATTGTATTAATGAGGAACTATAAATATATATAAGGAGATAAGTATGCCTACATTAATTAAATTTGAATTAAAAAAAATAATAAAGAGAAAGTCTACAATAGCAGTTATTTTAGGAAGTCTAGCCTTAAGCATAATCCTTTTTTCTTTAATGCCACTTCAAGAAAAAGCTAATGATGAGAATGGAAAAGAGTATAGAGGTCTACAGGCCATTGAAATAAAAAAACAACAATCTAAATTAAATGATGGGTACATAACAAATAAAAAAGTAGAAAACTCAGTTAAAGAATATCAAAAAATGTTTAATAATCCAGATAATATTATAAAAGATGAAAGTGGTTTTTCAGATTTTAAACCAGATATTTATTGGAAATTTTTTTATCCTAGTAAGAGTTTTTACAGTTTTATAATAGAGTCATATAGTAAGCCTAATGATTTTGATTCCTCTATAATTAGAACAATGTCACTAAAGAATGGCATTGATTTTTATAAGTCTAGAAATGAAAAAGTAAATACAATCTTAAATATGGAATATGCAGATGGAAATTATACACAAAAAGAAAAGGAATTTTGGTTATCTAAGAATAAGGAAATAAGTGAGCCCTATTTAAATGGATATTATCAAGGTTGGGATTATTTCATATTATCGAGAGATTTACTGATTTTTACTATATTAGCTATTTGTATAAGTATAGCTTCTGTATTTTCAGGAGAATATCAATCAGGTACTGATTCAGTGATATTATCTTCTAAATATGGAAAAAGTAAAGTTATAACAGCCAAAATAATAAGTTCCTTTTTATTTGGGACAATTATTTTTATTATAAACACAATTGTATGTGTTGGAATACTCACTCTGTCTTTTGGAATGGATGGATGGAATTTACCATTACAACTTACAACTAGTTCAGTTCCATATCCATATACACTTTTACAGGCAACATTACTAAGCATATTAGTTATTTATATTATATTAATAGCATTAATTAGTTTTACACTTTTATTATCTTCTTGCATGAAATCACCTTTTCCAGTTTTAATTACAAATATAATAATACTTTTCGTACCGATATTTTTACAATATAGTGAAACCAACAAACTTTATAATCTGATTTTACGAATTTTGCCATCAAATGCTATTTCATTTTCGTTTGCCAATTATATAGATTACAAGATTGGTAATTTGATAATAGATTTACCAACTATGATTATTTTTACATGTTTAGTACTTGCAATTATTTTCTTACCTTTTACTAAAAATAATTTTAAAAAACACCAAGTTAATTAAACTATATAACATAAAAAGCTTGAGTATACAGAAATAAATTATAGTTAATTTCTGTATATTCAAGCTTTGAAGTTTTGTATTTAAGTTGAGCAATTATAAAATATGTAGTTTAGAGATTATAAGTTTATGTTATAAACATACTGATTTTTGTACATCAGTTCTTACATTAACATTACCTGCTTTTAGATTTTCTCCTATAGTAAGTCCTTTGTCTTTTAGAACATATTCAAAAGTCATAAGTGGAACTCCACCTTTTCTGCCACCTAATATTTCTTTTCCTTTTAAATCATCATAAGAGAAATTAGACATTTTTTTTCTAGCTACTAAAAAACTTCCATCTCTTTTAGTCAATTGAGCAAAGTTCACTGCATAATCATTTTTATTTTGATTATATACATATATAGATGCTTCAGGACCCATTAGACCTACATTTGCTTCACCTGAAATCAAAGCTGCCATAGTTTTATCAGCACCTTGAGTATTTATAAGGTCGATTTTTATACCTTCATCTTCAAAAAAACCTTTTGTAATAGCAGCATATTGTGGAGCGTAAAAAACGGAATGAGTAACTTCTGCTATAGTTACCTTATCTAGATTTTTAGATGAAGAGTCATCTTTTTTATCATTGGAACTAAAATCACATCCAGTTAGACATAGCGTGCCTATAACAACAGAACTTGCAATTGCAACTATTTTTTTAAACATAATAAATACCTCCCATAAGACATCCGAATAATATATAATATTAAATATTTATTGTAGTTGTTACAAAAATGTATCTATATTTATTCAATTTCTACAAAAACCTAAAAATAAATTTAAGTTTTATGTTTTAAACAATGCTTAATCTTGGGTAAATTATATTGATTATTTATAATTTAAAGGGTAAAATTAAAATAATATTATTCTAGAGTACTATATATAAATACTAATTTATACGAAAAGAATTTATATATAAAGTTAGATTATTTTTATATGAAATAACCTAACTTTATATTTTGCAATTACTTGAGTATTACTGGAAAACATAATTAAAATGGAGGAAATTATATGAAACAAAATAAATATGATAATAATGAATTCTTTGATAAATACAGTAAAATGGAACGTTCTATAAACGGTCTAGCAGGTGCTGGAGAATGGCATGTTTTAAAAAAAATGTTACCAGAATTTAAAGGAAAACGCGTTTTAGATTTGGGCTGTGGATTTGGATGGCACTGTCAATATGCAGTTGAAAATGGAGCAGATTCTGCTGTTGGAATTGATATTTCAGAAAAAATGCTAAAAGAAGCTAGAAACAAAACAAAATTTGATAATATAAAATACATATGTATGCCTATTGAAGATATTAATTTTCCAAAAGATAGTTTTGATATAGTTATTAGTTCTTTGGCACTACATTATATTCAATCATTTGAAGATATATGTAATAAAATAAGTGACTGCCTTTCAAGTGGAGGTGAGTTCGTATTTTCTGTTGAACATCCTATATTCACTGCATATGGAACTCAAGAATGGTATTGTGACAAGGATGGTAATCATCTTCATTGGCCAGTTGATAGATATTTTACAGAAGGAGTACGTAAATCTAATTTTTTAGGAGAAGAAGTTATAAAATATCATAAAACACTGACAACTTATCTAAATACTTTAAATAAAACTGGATTTGAAATATTAGAAATAATCGAACCTCAACCAGAAGAAAAACTATTAGATACAATTCCTGAAATGAAAGATGAATTACGCAGACCTATGATGTTACTTGTGACTGCAAGAAAAAGATAGTAAAGAATAGTTAATTTAGCTTATAGAGAAAATTTTAAATGCTAAGCTGAAAGATTAATCGTATTTTTTAAAGAAGGCAAAAGTAGTGATTTCTTTTGCCTTTTCTAGTAAGTAATAATTATACTTCTACATAATATATTTCATTTCCATTTTGTTCTATAAGTTTTTTCATGTCTTCAAATTTCAAAAACACAGTAGCTGTGTTGTCATTTGGATGTATACCTATTTTATCCATTTTTAATAAATCTTTATCAAATACAACTTTTACAACAGCATCTGTATCATTTAATATACCAAAAGGAGTTACAGCTCCCTTAGTAAGTTTTAAGTATTTCTGAAGTCTTTCTTCTGATGCAAAACTAAGAGGCTTACTATCAATTTGTTGACGAATGTCTTTTAAATCTGCTTTTTTATCCTTACCTAGTACAACTAAAAAATGTTCTTTCCCTTTAGCATCACGAAGAAATAAATTTTTTACAACAAATTCCATATGTAATGTTTCTAATTGTTCCATTTCTTCAATTGTATAAACTGGTGGATGATTTACAGCTTCATAAGGTATATTTAATTCATCCAATTTTCTATATACTTCTTGTTGTTGAGTATCCATAATATCCTCCTATTAGAAATTTATTTTATATATAAACAATATTATCACATAAAACTTCAAAAGAAAACGTTTTATGGTGTGTAAATGCTATATTATTTGCTTTTAGATAAAGCTCTAATGTACAAATATAATTCTATAAAGTTAAAAAATTTTAAAAATACTTGTAAAAAGAACATTATTTACTATTTATAAATTATATAAAAAGAGATTATATAAAGTCACATATGAAAAAACTATATTATACTATCTTTTCTTTTTGGAATAAACTATACTTTAAATAGAGATATTTAATTTTAATAAATTTTACAGTATTAACAGTAAATTACCTTAGAAAGGAACGTGCTTTATATGTCTACAGACAAAGTTGTTGGAATCATAGATGAAGAAACTGCAGAACTTGCTGGAATTGAATATACTGGTAAAATTTATGCTTCTTCTGGTGTTATAAAACATATAAAGAAAAAACATAGGTGTCAATTAAGTAAGGATATTGTTAATGATATAATAGATACTATAAAAATGGTACTCAAATCTCCTGAATATATAGGCAGTCATCCTAAAAAGCCTGGAAAAAGTGTGGAGTTTATAAAAAAAATTGGTGATTATATTTTAGTGGCTACAGAACTAGATACAAAAAAGGGATATTTATATGTATCTTCACTATATGCTATAAAAGAAGCGAAATTAGAAAGTAGAATTAGTAGTGGAAGAGTAAAACAATACGAAAGTTAACATAATATTATTATTTTTGAAACTATTGAAAAATATTGTTAAATAAGTTATAATATTAATATATATGTAGATATTTATTAGTTAGATTTGAGGTTGGAAAGGGCACCCAATACGCTACTATGGAGTAGTTAATAGAGATGCAGGATACGCCGCCCTGCCAAATCTAATTACATTTAAAAGAGAGGATTAATTCCTCTCTTATTGTTTTTTGAACTATTAAGTAAATTTATATAAAAGATTTGAAGTATAAGAATACTTACTTTATCCTAAATAATTTCTTAGATATTCATATAATGTGATTTATGGAATAATATGAATAATCATATATCTATAAAAAAGTATTTTTTGTATTAGTTTCTAAAAATTTAGTTAGAAACTATATCATTATGGAAAAAAATGTATTATAATATTTAGAAATATTATAATAAGGGGCGATTAGATATGAGTTTATCAAAGAAAATAGAAGATAAGAGAAAAGCTAAACAAAGAGCTGAAAAAGTTAAGCAAGCTAAAGTTGCTACAGCTGGTGTAGTGTTAGGAGCAGTTACTGGTGCAGTGAGTGGAGTATTGTTGGCTCCTAAATCAGGAAAAGAAACAAGAGAAGACATAAAAGATGCTTCACAACAGATTGTTGAAAAAATAAATATTAAAACAGTAGATGTAAAAGATAAAATGTCTAACAAGCTAGAAGATAGAAGAGGAAATTTTATGGAGTCAAAGAAAAAAATAAGAAAGTATATAGATACTAAAAAGAACATTGAGCATTCTAATGAGGAAGATAAAATAATAGATATTGTTGAACCAGTTAGTGTCACTGAGGAATAGGAATGAACAATACAATAACAATCAATATAAGTATAATATATATATTATTAGCTATACTTGGATGTGTTGCTTTAGTTTATTTAATTATTGTACTTGCTAAATTACATAAGATTTTAAGTAATGTTGGAACTGTTTTAAATGATAATACACAAAATATAAATACAACTTTAAATAATCTTCCTAGTGTTGTAGAGAATTTTGGAGAAGTAGGAGAAAATATGAAAGATGTAACCGAAGCAGTTACTGAAGTTACAGCAGATTTTCTTGTTACTAAAGACAGTGTCAAATCAAATATGGATGTTATAGTTGATATATTGACTATAATCAAAAACATTTTTTTAGATAAAAAATAATTCTAGTTTTAATGAAAAAATTATTAAAACAGAAAATAATTTATCGATAAAATTAATATGAATAAATAAAGATGTATCTATTAATTAATAAACTAACAAGTAGATACATCTTTTTATTAGATTTTTATAAAATAATCATTCTCTTATAATTTATCTATTTGTTTTAATGCTAATTTAACAGTTTCATATCTATCAGCACCATTTATTACTACATCACCTTTTACAAGTTTATTAGCTTCTCCACCTATAACATAAACTTTTTTCCCTAAACCTTGCTTATAACTAGATGCTTCAACCATTAAAGCATCTTTTAATTGCCAGTATAAAATCTGAGCTGCTACTTTGTCAGCATCTCCTGTATAAACTATTACATTTTCATACACTTTATTTACCCCCTGAGAATCTGATATAGATTTATTTAATATTCCTTCTGCTATCAATTTAGCAACTTTATCTTTATTGTTAATGTAGTAATCTGTATCTGCCTTACTATCTACAAAACATACTTCTATTAATATTGCTGGTGCATCAGTATGATTAAGCCAATAAAGACCTCTAACATCAGATTTTGCTCCTCTGTTTTTAAATACTGTAGCTAATTTAGCATTTACTCTTTCTGCATGTATTTTCCCATTATTAGTTTTATATATTGTTTCTGTACCTTCTGGAGCTGAAGTTGTGACATTTGCATTAAAATGAATTTGAACAGCTAAATCAGTTTCTTGTTTGTTTGCTATTTTACACTGGTCTGCTAAATGATTATTTGATTCATCAACTCTTCCTGTGTAAACAGTAGCTCCCCCCATTTTAAGCCATTTGACAATCAAGTCATTCATTATTCTTGTTTCTTTACCTTCATTTATATATCCAACAGCTCCTGTACCTTTTCCAGTTAAAGTATGCCCTGGTATTACTACTACTTTCAAGCTATGCATCTCCTTTTCAATTAAATTTAACCTCTATTTAATATATGCATAACTTAGAAATTTGTTTCTTTTTATGTCTTATAGATTTAATATAAGATATCTTGTAAATTCATAGAGTATTTAGGTAAAATGTATTAAAGTTATAGTTTTGTATATAATACATTGCTTGATTTCAATAATTTTATAGCATATTCATCCATTCTATATCCATTTCTATAATATATATGTTTAATTCCAGATTGAATTATGGCTTTAGTACAATTTAAACATGGAAAATGAGTTACATAAATGGAACAATCTTTAACTGCGATACCTTCTTTGGCACAATAGTAAAGAGCATTTTGTTCAGCATGAATTGTCCTAATACAATGTCCATCTCTCATCTCATGACCAACTTCACTGCAATGCTTATCTCCAGAAATACTACCATTATAACCAGTAGATACAATTCTATTTTCTGAATTTACAATTATAGCACCTACATAGGCTCTATCACAAGTACCTCTTTCAGCTACTGTCTCACATAATCTCATAAAATATTCTTGCCATGAACATCTATTTTCAATTTTATTTTCCAAATTAATCCCTCCAAACTTATATCTAATATATAAGGTTTATACCTTAAAAATAGTATTAAAAACAAATTTATATATAAATATGTTAGAAACAAAGCAATTTAAAATAAGAAAACTGTCTCAATAAAATCGAGACAGTTTTATAATCAAGGTTTATAATAGAAGTTCATATTTTTCTTTAAATTCTTTTACAGCTTCAGGCCATGCCTTTTGCTCTGTAATCCCTTTTTCTTTAGCTATTTTAATTGCAATTTTTCTTATCATTGCAGCTCCCTCTAATATTCCCATTTTTAATCTCCCTTCAAATATCTTTTTGTATAGAATATAAATAGTGCTAAGATTTATTACATGCTGCATATACAATATTTATACAACATGTAACTTCTAAATTCCTTTTATTTTCATACGTCTTTAACCGACATATAATTATATTCAGTAAGTTTTAAAATTATCACTTAAATAATTATTATTTAATCTTTTTTATTATTTACTTTCTTATTTACACACTAAAAACTGTAGGTAAATTTGTCTTATATCTTCACAAATATTCCTACAGCTTTAATTATTAAAAATGTATCTCTTTAATTTCGAAAAATGATTACTTATAAGAAATCATTCCTTATTATAATCACTAAAATAATCAAATATCTTGAATAAAATTTTACTTATCTAGAATTGTATATTTTTTCTATAATATTAACTACAGCGTACATTGCCCATGCACAGATAGCCAATACAAATACGCCCATCATTACTAAATCTAATTTGAATACTTGAGAGCCATATACTATTAAGTATCCTATTCCATATCTTGAAACCAAAAACTCTCCAACAATTACACCTACCCATGCCATACCAATATTAATCTTAGTTAAATTTATCAAATTTCCTGTATTTGCAGGTAGTATAAGTTTAAAAAGTATTTGAGATTTACTTGCTCCAAAACTTTTTAGCATTTTAATTTTCTCTTCATCTATATTCATAAAATAATTGTAAGCTGAAAGTATAGTAACAACAACCGAAATAGTTACAGCTGTTACGACGATTCCTTCTATTCCAGCACCTACCCAAACTATAATTATAGGAGCCAAAGCAGTCTTAGGAAGAGCATTTAAAACTACCAAAAATGGGTCTAATATTTTTGATAATTTCTCTGACCACCAAAGAGCAATTGCTACCAAGATACCTAAAACAGTCCCTATAACAAGACCAAGGACAGTTTCATATACAGATATTCCAATATGCTTAAATAACTGTCCACTAGATGCATACTGAATAAATAAATTGTAAATATCACTTGGTTTGCTAAATAGAAATGTATTTATAACATTTAAGTCAGCTAGAAGTTCCCAGACTATGATAAAACCAATTAGAATTAATAACTGGTAGAACAATACATTTCTTTTTTCTCTTTTTACACCTTTAACATAGTTTATATATCCTTCAGATCTTTTATTAAGCCTCATGTGTATCTAGCTCCTTCCATAATATGTCGAAATACTTTTGAAAATCCGGAACTTTACGTGTTTTGAGAGGCGTTTTTGTTCCATCCATATTAAGTTCAATATCGTAAATGTTTTTTATGGTAGCAGGTCTTTTAGATAATATTGCAACCTTATCTGATATGCTTATTGCTTCTACTATCACTAAGAAAGTGCAACTAATTATTTAAAGAAACAGAATCATCTATTTCAGCACCCATATAAATAATGTTAAGGTCTCCTAAACTACTATCCCAAATAATAGAATCAATAATAGTAGACAATAATAATCTCTTATCCTCTAGGCTAGCATTATCAACTTCATTATTAAATTTCTTCAAATTACTAACAATAATGTCCAAATTAAAACAATCACTACTAGTATTTATATCACTAGACTCTAAGTCATCAATCTTACTCTTTAAGATACTAATCTCATTATTTAAACTTTCAACTTGAGAAATTATGTAATCAGAAGCGATACTGCCAGTATTTTTTGCAAGCTCTTTAATTAAATTGTTAATAAGTTTTTCCTTCTCTAAAACCTTGTTTTTAAGTAAATCAGTCTCGGAGTGTAAATCATTAAAGGCATAATCAATCTTGATTTTATTACTATCAAATGCACTTATGATAGATTCTAAATCACAATTTTTAATTTTATCTACAACTAAACTTTCAACTAATGGACCATTAAGATTTTTACAGTTACAACCATCAACACCAAGTGTTTTTTTAGTTCCACATACATAATAATATTTTAAATCTTTATCAGTTTTTTTACCTTTATAAGTGATTCTCATATTAGCACCACACTTACCACATTTTATAAGACCAGATAAAAGAGCAGTTTTACCAGTTGCTATTCTAGGCGCTTTATCTCGATTTTTATCCAGTTGATTTTGTGTTTTAAGCCATATCTCAGGTTCTATAACTCCAAGATGCTTTGCAATTGCAGCTATGGAATCAGATGTATTTTTAGCATATGTCAATATTCCACATTTTCCATCTGGAGTTCCTATAACCTCCATACCATTGTCTCTGAGATATTTTAAAATTTCATCATTAGCTTTTACATATGCTGGATTTCTAAGTATTCTAGATAAAGAGCTAGGGTCAAATTTACCACCATGAGGACCTCTTATACTATTGTGATAGACATATTTATATAATTTTGATAAGGACCTAAATTCTAAGTACTTATTATATATTAGCTTTACAATCTCTATTTGCTCATCGTTTACTTGGAGTTTATACATACTTCTTTCTTTTAGATTTTCATCCAAAAAAGTGATTTTTTCACTGTTAAATCCATGAGGTGTTTTGCCGCCAAGCCATCTACCACTACGAGCCAATTCATACATATTATCTTTTACACGTTCTGCAATGGTTTCTCTTTCTAATTGAGCAAATACACTTGATATAAACATCATAGCTCTTCCCATTGGAGTAGAGGTATCAAATTGTTCTTTAATAGATATAAACGATATATCTAGTTTGTTTAATTTTTCTATTAAAGTAGAAAAATCAGATACATTTCTCGAAATTCTATCCAATCTATAACAAATTAGATAATTAAATTTTTTGTCCTTGGCATCTTGCATCATTTTTTTAAATTGTGGTCTATCTATATTACTACCACTAAAGCCCTCATCTTCATATATATAAAAATCTTCTATACCAATAGATTTGGCATAATCCATACATAGTTGTATTTGATTTTCTATAGAATCACCTTTCCCAGTGAATCTTGATTTTCTTGAATAAATTGCAGCTTTCAAAATTAAGACCTCCTATAAATTCGAGCTATCTATTTTAAATTATTTATTATAGTATTTCAAATGAATATATTAATTAATTGAATTTATATAATTATCCCTTTTATAATATATGACTATTTATTTTTTTTATTTCTTTGCCATTAAAATTCCAAATGAGTTGGGCAAATTGATACTTAGTTGTATCAGGACAAATCTATAACTTCATAGATTAATATAAGATACTTAAAATCAGATACTTTAAAATATGATTTTTAAAACTAGTAGTTATAACAAAAATGTGTAGGGGGCTTGCATATGGAAATCAAGGTTATAGAAATTTTTCCTAAAGATGGAGCTAAACTTAATGAAATAGAAATGGCTAAAGCTAATTGGTTTGTAAATATAATAAGTAAAAGATATCCTAAAGAAATTTTAGGGGAGGCTTTTACCCTTTTAGAAAAAGAATTAAACGTAAGTAAAGCTGATACATAAGCTTCGATTATTGATTTTAATGTACTATGACTTGACATTATATTAATCAAATAGTATATTTTAAAATATAACACAATGAAGTGTTAAAAGAGCAATGGAGCTCCATAGATAAAGTCTATGGAGCTTTTTTGCGTATTTAACTTAAGGAGGATGGTAATTTGAATAATTTTGAGATTAAAACCAAAATAAAATTTGGAGAAGGTTCACTAAAAGCACTACAAGAATTAAAAAACAAAAATGTATTAATAGTAACAGACCCATTTATGGTTAAATCAAAAACAATAGATAAAATAACATGTAATTTAATAAATTCAACATATCAAGTTTTTGAAGAAATAGTGCCAGACCCACCAATAGAAATAGTAGTAGCGGGAATAGAAGCATTTAAATCTATAAATCCAGATGTAATAATAGCATTGGGTGGAGGTTCTGCAATAGATGCTGCAAAATCTATAATGGATTTTTCTAAAAAAATATTAAAAACTAATGAAGTAGAATTTATAGCAATACCAACAACAAGTGGAACAGGTTCAGAAGTAACATCATTTGCAGTAATATCAGATAATCAAAAGGGATGTAAGTATCCATTAGTAAGTGATGATTTACTTCCAAATATGGCAATACTAGACCCAGAACTTATAAAAACTGTACCAAACTTTATAACAGCAGATACAGGTATGGATGTATTGACACATGCTATAGAAGCTTATGTATCTACAAAGTCTAATGATTTTTCAGATGCATTAGCCGAAAAAGCTATAAAACTAGTATTTAAGTACTTAATAAAGGCATATAAAGATGGAAATGATATAGAAGCTAGAGAAAAAATGCACAATGCATCTTGTCTGGCAGGTATGGCATTTAATCAAACATCACTTGGTATAAATCATTCTATAGCACATGTATTAGGTGGAAAATTTCATATACCACATGGAAGAGCAAATTCAATATTACTTCCACATGTGATAGAATATAATGCATCAATAGTAGGATATACTAATACAACTTACTCAGATACAGCCATGAAATATGCGCAAATAGCAGAATTAGTAGGGTTTGGAAATGGTAATATAAGGATAGCAGTTAAAAACTTAGTAAATGAAATAAAGAAATTGCAAAAAGAAATGAATATGCCAACCAAATTAACACAGTGTAAATTAAATTTAAAAGATATAACTAATGAAGAAAGAGAAATAGCAAAACTTGCTATAAAAGATACTTGTACATTAACCAATCCTAAAGTTCCAACTGAAGAGGATATAATAAGCATATTAAATAATATTAAATAATTACATTTTATTACATGCAAACATAATATTATACAAATAGGGAAAATGTTTTTAAAAATATAAATAATATATTGACAAATATAAAACATAAAACTATAATGAAAGTATCACAAAGGCGTGATACTTTAGTAAAAAGCAACGGAGCTTCTTAGGAATATTAATATTATTCTTATGGAGCTTCTTTTATTTTAAGCAAATAACTTTTTAGTAAACTATATTTAAAGAAAGTAGGGAATAAATTTGGCTGAAGAATCTAAGCAAAGAGTCATTCAAGAATATGTTCCTGGAAAACAGGTTACATTAGCACATATAATAGCTAACCCTAATGAAGATATATATAAGAAGTTAGGATTGGTACTTGATAAAAAAGATGCAATAGGAATACTTACAATAACACCCAGCGAAGCATCAATAATAGCAGCAGATGTTGCTACAAAATCTTCAAATGTATCTTTAGGTTTTATAGATAGATTTAGTGGCTCTGTAGTAATATCAGGAGATGTAAGTTCTGTAGAATCTGCATTAGATGATGTTTTAGAAGTTTTAGGAAATATGCTAAACTTCTCATCTACAAAAATAACAAGGACATAATAATATAATGAAGAATATAATATTTATGGGAAAGACGGGTAGTGGAAAAACTACTCTATGTCAAAAACTAGACCAATTGGAATTGAAATATAAAAAAACTCAGTCAGTAGAACTTTATAATAATGCAATAGATACTCCAGGTGAATATATGGAAAACAGAAATCTATATAATGCATTAATAACAACATCAGCAGATGCAAAGATTATAGCAATAGTGTATGATGCTACACAAGAAGAAAATTATATAGCACCAGGGTTTGCAAGTATGTTTTGTAAAGATGTAATAGGGATTATAACTAAAATAAATAAAGCTACTGAAGATGAAATCAACATAGCTTATGAGAGACTATTACTAGCAGGAGCAAGTCAAATATTTAAAATAGATACAGTGGATAATATTGGGCTTGAAACATTATTTAAATATCTAGAAAAATCTAAAAATATAGATGAAATTTAAGGGGAAATGTTTTTTTAACTAAAAAATATGATAAAATTATATGGATAGTTAAAGAAAATATAAATTAGTATTTTATAAAGAAATATATAAACTATTCTAAAAAGATTTAATCTTTAAGTGAGGTAGGAACATGGGGAAAAAAATACTATTGGTTGATGATGAACCACTGTTAAGGATGGACACAAAGGATATACTAGAAAGTCATGGTTATGAAGTAATAGGAGAAGCAAGTGATGGATTTGAAGCTGTTGAAATGTGTAAAAAACACAAACCTGATTTAGTTATAATGGATATAGAAATGCCAATACTTGATGGTATAAAAGCAGGCAAAATAATATGTAAAGAAAATCTAGCAGGTGGAGTGCTTTTATTAACTTCATTTGAAGATAAAGAATATATAGAAAAAGCCAAAAGTATAGGTGCTTATGGATACTTGGTAAAAACAGCAAGTGAAAAGTCATTTATCCCAACTATAGAAATGTGTTTAAATAAGGTAAATGAATTTGAAAAAATGAAAAAAGATTTAGAAAAGGTAAATTCTAAATTGAATGAAAGAAAATTAGTAGAAAGAGCAAAAGGTATACTTATAAGAGAGTTTAAGATTTCTGAGGATGAAGCATACACTAGAATAAGAAAATTAAGTATGGATAAAAGAACTACAATGATGGAAATTGCCAAAATGATTATTATAGGATACGATGACTAATACGATAAAAAAAATAGCAACTACACAAACATACTTAAATAATAATGAAATTGAAAAAATTATAGAAGTATCAAAATCCTTAGATTTAATGGCTTCCTTTTATGAGGCTGATGTTTTTATAGATGTACTAAGTAAACTTGATGATGAAGCGATTGTTGTAGCGCATAGTAGGCCTAAAGAAAAGTCAGTCTACAGTGAAAGTGTTGTAGGTAAAAAGGCTCTAATTGAAAATGAACCAGGAGTTATAAAGTGTCTAAGAACTGGAGAAAGAGCAAGAGATATAAAAGCTTTAACACAAGAATACAAGCTGGTTAAACAAAATATTCAGCCAATAACATTAGATGACAAAGTTTTAGCAGTATTAATAGTTGAAAAAGATATAAGTAGTGAAGTTAAAAGTGAATTTGAAACTAACGAGGATGAAGAAAATAAGAATTTACATCAGTTTATAAAATTGATAGGAAATAATGATTTTTTAGTTGACAATTTAAATTCTGCCATCCTTATATTTGATAAAAATGGAAAACTAAAAATTAAAAATCGTATTGCAACTGAGATGTATAAAAACCTTGGATTTGATTGTGATATACAGGATATGCATTACAACGACTTATATATAGAAACTAAAGTATTTGAAGATATATTAATAGATGAAAATTATGATGAAACAAATGAAGTTTCGATAGGTAATATGTTTTTCAAAATAAAAACTATATACATCAAAGATGATGAATTTAAAGTTTGTAAAATAGTACAAGATATAAGTGATTTAAAACGAAAAGAAGAAGAACTAGTTTTAAAAACAGTAGCTATTAGAGAAGCTCATCATAGAGTGAAAAATAATCTTCATACAGTAATATCTATAATAAAAAAGCAAAGTAGATTATCTCAAAATGAGGAAGTTAAACAATGTTTAGATAATATAATAAACAGAGTGTTTGCAATACTTTCAACTCATTATCTGTTATCTAAGGAAGTAGATAATAATATATCTATACGAGAAGGTATCAACTTATTAGTATCAAATATTCAAGGTGGTTATTTGTTTAGTAAAGATATAGACATATGTATAACAGGTGAAGATTTTAAAATTAGTGGAGAAAAAGCAACCGCCATACTTTTAGTTATAAATGAAATATTACAAAATTGTTATGACCATGCTTTCATTGATAGAGAACGTGGCAATATACAAATACTAATAAATAAAGATAATGATTCTAGAAATATAGCTATTATAGATGATGGCGTTGGATTTGATAGTGATAATATAAATAAAAATAGTTTAGGAACATATATAATAGATAGTTATATAACTCAAATGTTAAAAGGAAGTATAAAAAGAAAGAGTAGTAAAAATGGGACAGAAGTATTAATTACTATACCTACACAAATTAATATTTAAATAATAACTCATCTACAAAGTAGTAGTTTTAATTGAGCAAAGAGGCTTAAGGTTATTAATAAATTAAGTTAGTTGAATATATTTATAAAACTTGTAAATATGAATTCAATTTAACAGATATTTATTATAGCTTTAAGCCTCTTTGCTTGTTTAAGACATACTTAAACTTTAGGAGGTGAGAAAATGAGAGAAGAGTTATTAAGTGTTGGTATTGACATTGGAACAAGTACTACTCAGTTGATTTTTTCTAAGTTAATAGTAGAAAATACTGAATCAAATTTTTCGGTACCTAGGATAAGTATAGTAGACAAAGAAATTATTTATAAAAGTAAGGTTTATTTCACTCCCCTTATCTCAAATAATGAAATAAATGGACAGCAAATAAAAGAAATAGTTGAAAGTGAATATAAAAAAGCAAATATATCTAAAGTAGATATACATACAGGAGCAGTAATAATAACTGGCGAAACAGCCAGAAAAGAAAATGCAAACGATGTGCTTCATACTTTAAGTGGATTTGCAGGAGATTTTGTTGTTGCAACAGCAGGTCCTGACCTAGAAAGTATAATATCAGGTAAAGGAGCTGGAGCTCATATTTATTCAAAAGAACATTCAACTACAATTGTAAATATAGATATAGGTGGGGGAACTAGTAATATAGCCTCATTTAAAAGAGGAGAAGTAACTGATACTGGGTGCTTAGATATAGGTGGAAGGCTTATAAAAGTAGACAAAATAAGTAAAGAAATAACTTATATATCACCTAAAATAAATGAAATCATAAAAGATAATAATTTAAATCTTCAAGTTGGAACTGTAGCTACAATAGAAAATACAAAACCAATAGTTAATATAATGGTTGACTTATTAATGGAAAGTATAGGATTAAAAACTCAGACACCTTTATTTGATTTTATAATAACCAATAAATCAATCAATATAGATGAAGATATTAAGAATGTCTCATTTTCAGGTGGGGTAGCTGATTATATTTACTATGATGGAGAAATAAAAGATTATTTTGAATATGGTGATTTGGGAATTTTACTTGGTCAAGCAATAAAAAATTGTGAGTACCTTAAAAAAGTGAATATAGTCAAATCTATGGAGACAATAAGAGCTACAGTAGTTGGTGCAGGTTCTCATACTACTGAGGTAAGTGGAAGTACAATAACTTATACTAGTGAAAATTTTCCACTTAAGAACTTGCCAGTTTTAAAATTATCAATGGATGAAGAAGTAGGTACTTCAAAACAAATCAGTGAAGCTATAAAAAACAAACTTAACTGGTTTAAGTTAGAAAATGATTTACAGAAAGTTGCTATAGCTATGATAGGCAAGAAAAACCCAGCCTTTTCAGATATACAAGAATATGCCAAAGGATTTGTGGATGGAATGCAACAAATCATAGAAAATGATTTGCCTTTTGTAGTAATTGTTGAAAACGATATGGCAAAAGTATTAGGTCAAGCAATATATGCATTATTAAATTATGAAAAAGAAATTGTCTGTATAGACAGTGTCAAGGTCGAAAATGGAGACTATATTGACATTGGGAAACCTATAGTTGAAGGTAAAGTTTTACCTGTAGTAATAAAAACATTAGTTTTTAATTAATAGAAGGAGGTAAGTAAATGATTTTAAAGACAAAATTATTTGGACGTACTTATCAGTTTAAAAGCTTATATGATGTAATGGCTAAAGCTAATGAAGAAAAATCAGGAGATAAATTAGCAGGTCTTGCAGCAGAATCAGCTGAAGAAAGAATAGCAGCAAAGGTTGTTTTATCACACATAAAGTTAGAGGATATAAGAAATAATCCTGCAGTAGCATATGAGGAAGATGAAGTAACAAGAATAATACAAGATGCTGTAAATGAAAAAGTTTATGAAGAAATAAAAGAATGGACAGTATCAGAACTTAGAGAATGGATATTAGATTCAAATACTACAAGTCTTGATATAAGAAGAATATCAAGAGGATTAACTTCTGAAATAATAGCAGCAGTTGCAAAGTTAATGTCAAATATGGACTTAGTCTATGCTGCTAAAAAAATAAAAGTTACTGCTCATTGTAATACAACTATAGGAGAACAAGGTACATTATCAGCAAGACTTCAGCCTAATCACCCTACAGACGACCCAGATGGAATACTTGCATCACTTCTTGAAGGTTTAACTTTTGGTATAGGAGATGCAGTACTTGGTTTAAACCCAGTTGATGACTCAGTTGAAAGTGTTACTAAAGTGTTAAAAAGATTTGAAGAAGTAAAACAAAAATATCAAATACCAACTCAAACATGCGTATTAGCACATGTTACTACACAAATGGAAGCAATAAGAAACGGTGCTCCTGCAGATTTGATATTCCAATCTATAGCAGGTTCTGAAAAGGGAAATGAAGCATTTGGATTCAATGGTGATACTATCGAGGAAGCCAGACAATTAGCTTTAAAACATGGTACAGCTACTGGACCTAATGTTATGTATTTTGAAACTGGACAAGGTTCAGAATTATCTTCAGAAGCACATCATGGAATAGACCAGGTTACTATGGAAGCTAGATGTTATGGATTTGCTAAAAAGTATGAACCATTCTTAGTAAATACAGTTGTTGGATTTATAGGGCCTGAGTATTTATATGATGCTAGAGAAGTAGTAAGGGCAGGACTTGAAGACCATTTTATGGGTAAATTACATGGATTACCAATGGGTGTTGATGTTTGTTACACTAACCACATGAAGGCTGACCAAAATGATATGGAAAACTTAGCTATACTACTGACAACAGCAGGATGTACGTATTTTATGGGAATACCTCATGGAGATGATGTAATGCTTAACTACCAAACAACAGGATACCATGAAACAGCATCACTTAGAGAAATGTTTGGATTGACTGCAATAAAAGAATTTGATGCTTGGATGGAAAAGATGGGATTCTCTAAAGATGGTAAGTTAACAGAGTTAGCAGGAGACGCATCTATATTATTAGGATAGGAGGTATTTAGTATGAATGAGAAGGATTTAAAAGCATTAGTAGAACAGTTAGTTGGACAAATGGTTGGAGAATTAGATACTAATGTTGTATCTGAAACTGTTAAGAAAGCAACTGAAACTGTAATTGATAACAGTGCTTGCATAGATGATATAACAGAAATTGATATAAGAAAGCAATTACTAGTAAAAAATCCTAAGAATGCAGAAGCTTACTTAGATATGAAAGCCAAAACACCTGCGAGATTAGGTATAGGAAGAGCTGGTACAAGATATAAAACAGAAACAGTTTTAAGATTTAGAGCAGACCATGCTGCTGCACAAGATGCTGTATTCTCTTATGTAGATGAAGAATTTATAAAAGAAAATAATATGTTTGCAGTAGAAACTTTATGTAAAGATAAAGATGAATACTTAACTAGACCAGACCTAGGAAGAAAATTCTCTCCAGAAACTATAAATAATATAAAATCTAAATTTGGAACAAATCAAAAGGTTTTAATATTAGTGGGAGATGGACTTAGTTCAGCCGCTATAGAAGCAAACTTAAAAGATTGTGTGCCAGCTATAAAACAAGGTCTAAAAATGTATGGAATAGACTCAAGTGAAATTTTATTTGTTAAACACTGTAGAGTTGGTGCTATGGACCACTTAGGTGAAGAATTAGGTTGTGAAGTTATATGTATGTTAGTTGGAGAAAGACCAGGATTGGTTACTGCTGAATCAATGTCAGCATATATAGCATATAAGCCATATATAGGAATGGCAGAAGCAAAGAGAACAGTTATATCAAATATTCACAAAGGTGGAACAACTGCAGTTGAGGCAGGTGCTCATATAGCTGAACTTATAAAAACTATGCTGGATAAAAAAGCTTCAGGAATAGACCTTAAATAAAGTCGAGGGAGTGTAGAATATGAAAAACGATATGATTCGTCCTAATATACTAGGAGTTAAAATAATTTCGAATATAAGTCCAGAAATGGCACAAAAACTAGAATTAAAATCACACCATAAAAGCTTGGGGTTAATAACTGCAGACTGTGATGATGTTACATACACAGCTCTTGATGAAGCAACTAAAGCTTCAGAAGTTGATGTTGTATATGCAAAATCAATGTATGCAGGTGCAGCAAATGCTTCAACAAAACTTGCTGGTGAAGTTTTAGGAATAATAGCAGGACCAAGCCCAGCCGAAGTAAGAAGTGGATTAAATGCAATAATTGATTTTATGGAATATGGAGCAACTTTTATAAGTGCAAATGATGATGATTCAATAGCATATTACGCTCATTGTGTATCAAGAACAGGCACATACCTTTCAGAAGTAGCAGGAATAAGAGAAGGTGAGGCATTAGCTTATTTAGTAGCACCACCACTTGAAGCAATGTATGCTTTAGATGCAGCGATGAAGGCAGCAGATGTTAAAATGTGCGAATTATTTGCACCTCCAACTGAAACAAACTTTGGTGGAGCATTACTTACAGGTTCTCAATCAGCTTGTAAAGCAGCATGTGATGCATTTGCCGAAGCAGTAAAATCAGTTGCAGACAATCCAACAGGCTTTTAGGATAATTAAATGGATGCTATAGGCTTAATAGAAGTAATAGGGTATGTTGCTGCAATAGAAGCTTCTGATGCTTGTTTAAAATCTGCAAATGTTAATCTTGTAAGAATTGATAAGGTTGGAGCAGGTATTGTTACTTTAACAATAAATGGAGATGTTGGTGCTGTCAAATCTGCTCTAGAAGCAGGTGAAATGGCAGCTTCAAGAGTTGGTACATTAAGGGCATCACATATTATACCAAGAATCCATAATGAAGTAACAGATACTTTATTTAAAAAGGAAGAATCTAAAGTCTGTGAAGTTTTGGAAAAGACAGATAAGAACTTTGAAAATATATTAGAAATAGATAACGTAATTTTAGATGATATTGAAAATAATGATAAACAAGATAGTAATATAAAGAAAGTTAAAAATGAAATAGAAACAGTCGATGATAGTTTAACTGAAGCTAATGAAGAAAAAATAGAAAATTCTAATGCTCATAAAGAAGTATTAGAACAAGTTAAAATAGAAAACACTGATTTCGATAAAGATGATTTATCAAAAAACAGTGTAAAAAAACTTAAAGCTATAGCTAAGAAATTAGACTCTTCAATAACTTATAAAGATTTAAATGTTCTTAAGAAAGAAGAATTAATAAACTTAGTTAAAAAGCTTAGCAGAGGGGATAAATAGTTATGACACTTTTAGATAAAGATTTAGTATCTATACAAGAAGTCAGAACTCTTGTAAAAAAAGCTAAAGTGGCTCAAGAGAAACTTTCTAAAATGAGCCAAGAGCAAATAGATAAAATAGTAAAGTCTATTGCAGATGCAGCATTTAATAATGCTACTAAGTTAGCTAAAATGGCAAATGAAGAAACTGGATTTGGAAAATGGGAAGATAAAGTAATAAAAAATACTTTTGCATCTATGGGAGTTTATGAAACTTTAAAAGATACAAAAACTATTGGAATAATTGGCGAAGATAAAAAAGAAAACACTATAGATATAGCTACACCAGTTGGAGTTGTAGCAGGGCTTATACCTTCAACAAACCCAACATCAACAGTAATATATAAAACCATAATATCTATAAAGGCAGGAAATACTATAGTTTTCTCTCCACATCCAAATGCAAAAAAATGCATACTTGAAACAGTTAAAATAATAAACGAAGCAGCTATAGATGCTGGAGCACCAGAGGATTCAATATTATGTATAACTAATCCAAGTATAGTTGGAACAAATGAATTAATGAAGCATAAGGATACAAACTTAATATTAGCAACTGGAGGAGAAGCAATGGTTAGAGCTGCTTACTCTTCAGGAACACCAGCTATAGGAGTTGGCCCTGGAAATGGACCAGCATTTATAGATAAGTCAGCAAATGTTAAGTTGGCAGTCAAGAGAATAATAGACTCTAAAACTTTTGATAATGGTGTTATATGCGCATCAGAACAATCGATAGTGGTAGAAAAGTCCATGGAAGAAACTGTTTTAAAAGAACTTAAAAACCAAGGAGCATATCTTTTAAATGAAGAAGAGAGTGAAAGATTAGCAAAGTTCATATTAAGAGCTAATGGTACTATGAATCCGCAAATAGTTGGTAAGAGTGTTGAGGTGATAGCAAATTTAGCAGACCTTGCAAATGTACCTAAAAATACAAAAGTCTTAGTTGCAAGAGAAACTAAAGTTGGTCACAATGTAGCCTATTCAAGAGAAAAACTTACACCAATACTTGCATTCTATGTTGAAGATAATGTAGATGCTATTATGAATAGATGTAGAGAAATACTATTAAATGAAGGCGCTGGACATACTTTCTCAATGCATGCAAATGATGAAGAATTGGTAAAAAGATTTGCTCTTAACATGCCAGTATCAAGAATACTTGTGAATACTCCTTCAGCACTTGGAGGAATAGGTGCATCAACAAATCTTGTACCAGCACTAACACTTGGTTGTGGTGCGATAGGTGGAAGCTCAACTTCAAACAATGTAGGTCCACTTGATTTAATGAATATTAAAAGAGTAGCTTATGGAATCAAAGAAATAGAAGAACTTGGTAGAGATAAATCTCAAGTTGAAAAATCAATGTTTGACTCAATGGATAAAGAAGAATTAATAAATCTTCTAGTTCAAAGATTAGTCAAAGAACTAGCATAATTAAAATGAACAATGAAACTTATAGTTTATAACTATAAGATTTCTAAAAATAAAAAACTATAAAATAATATTAAATTTTTGGAGGATAAGATTATGGCAAGTGCAAATGCATTAGGAATGATAGAAACTAAAGGATTAGTAGGAGCAATAGAAGCAGCAGATGCAATGGTTAAAGCTGCAAACGTACAATTAGTAGGAAAAGAGCAAGTAGGTGGAGGATTAGTTACTGTAATGGTAAGAGGAGATGTTGGAGCTGTTAAAGCTGCTACAGATGCTGGAGCTGCTGCTGCTGAAAGAGTTGGAGAACTAATATCAGTTCATGTTATACCAAGACCACATTTTGAAGTAGATGCTATATTACCAAAAGTATCAGCTGAGTAATATAAATGTAATTTGAAAATTTAAATTTTGATTAAAAAAGAGGCTATCTCAAAAATGAGTCTTACTAATAAACTCAATGTATTTTGAGGTAGCCTTTTTTATACATCTAATAGGAGATGTGATAAAATGGGTGTTTTAACAGAAAATGAAGTAAAAAGAAAAATTGGAAAAAATAAAGATAATATAACTGAATTTTATATAGAAAAAGGGCAAATAATAACTCCTTCTGCAAAATCTTATTTAGCTGAGAGAAGTATTGAGCTTAAGTATGTTGATAAACTTCCAGTCATAAATAATGAACCTAAGGAAGTTATAAAAGAAGTAGTTAAAGAAAAAACATATAGATATACTACTGTATTTGGTGCTAAATTGGATGAGAAACCAGAACATATGACTCAATTAAATGGAAATCTTTTAGTTTTTAAAGACCATAAAAGAATAATACTAAGAGGTAAAATAGATTCACTTGAATCAGAAATACTGAAAACTCAAGTTCTTTGTCAAAAGCTAGATATGCCAAAGCTTGTTAAGGAATTACAAGAAGTATTAGATTTTGTAAGAAATATAATGAGATGTGAAGTTTTGGAAGAAAAACTAGAAGACTTTAAACTTTTAGGGTTAACTCCTCAAGAACTTAGAGAACAATCTCACTATCCTAAAAAATATTTTGGCATAGGACATGAATTCCCAAGTTATGAAATGGGTGAAGCTGTAGTTGCTATAAACAGTATAAGAAGCAATGCTAGAGAGGTTGAACTTGCAGCTTATGAAGCATTTAAGGGTGAGTATGGAAATGTTCATAGAGAAGATTTAATAAAGGCACTTAATAGATTGTCATCTGTATTTTGGATAATTATATATAAAGTTAGGACTAATAAGTATAAGTAGTTGGAGGACGTAATGGAAAGTCTATTAAACGAAATAGTAGAAGAAGTAATAAATAGAGTTAAAAAAGAAGCGTTTATAGAGGTTGAAGCATCAGGAAGACATGTTCACTTAAGTAGAGAAGACGTAGATAAATTATTTGGTAAGGGGCACACTCTTACAAAATTAAAAGACTTATCTCAACCAGGTCAATATGCTTGTAAGGAAAGAGTTACTATTACAGGGCCTAAGGGAAGTATAAAAAATGTAGTTGTACTTGGACCATGTAGAGAAGAAACTCAAGTGGAAATCTCTTTAACAGATGGTTCAACTCTTGGATTAAAAGCTCCTATAAGACAAAGTGGAGACTTAGAAGGAACTTTAATGGTTAAAATATCAACACAACATGGTGAAGTTGAACTCGATAAAGGATTAATGGTTGCTAAAAGACACATACATATGACGCCTGCTGATGCAGAAAAATTCAATGTATGTGACAGAGAAATAGTTGAAGCTAAAGTGATGGGTCAGAGACCTCTAACATTTGATGATGTAGTAATAAGAGTTAGTGATAGTTTTAAAACTTACATGCACATAGATTATGATGAAGCTAATGCATGTGGTTATTCAAAAGGGACTGTTGCTAAAATAATAAAGAAAGCATAGATTTAACCTGCTATATAGATTACCTCTAGGGAGGATTTAATATGAATTATGATAAGCTTGTAGATTTAGTAATAGAAGAAATCTATAAAAAAATAAATAATGATGAATTAAAAATATCTAATAAACCTAAAGTTGTAACTGTGTTTGAACAGGATAACAGTAAATTTAATTTATTAAGAGATGAATTTGAAATATTAGAATTTAATAAAAGCATAAAAGAATGCGAGTTAGTGATAGTTTCAAAACTTTGTATGAGAGGATTATCAAACTTAGCACTTGGAAATTCAACAAGTGACGAAGAGAGATTTATACTAAAGATGCTTATGAAAGGTAAAAAAGTATATGTCTTAGATGAAGGAATTGAATACAAACGATATAAAGATACTGCACCAAAAGCATTGTATAAAAAATTTATATCATTTGAAGATGAAATATGTAAATTTGGTGTTGAAATTATAAAAGACTTAAATACTATAGCTAAAAGTAAGTTAAGTATACAAAGTGAAACTACAGAAATTTTAAATAAAGATACTATAAGTTTAATCAATACAGAGAATACAAAGATAGTTAATGAGTTTAGTTTAGATTTAAGAAATAAAAAGCTTATATCAGAAGCTGATTTAAGAAAACCTACTATAAATGGAGTTAAAAATATATTAGTTAATAAAAAAAGTATAATAACTCCATTAGCTGTAGATTTTATGAGAATACACCATCTCGAACTAAAGAAAATGTAAGGAGGTAATTTTATGGATATAGGAAAAGTTGTAGGTAATGTTTGGGCCACAAGAAAAGATGAAAAATTGTGTGGTCAAAAACTTTTAGTCGTAAAAATTTTAAAAACTAAAGACACATACAAAGAAGGCTTCATGGTTGCGGCCGATAATGCAGGAGCAGGAAATGGAGACTTAGTTCTTATATCCAAAGGTTCCTCAGCAAGAGAATCTATTGAAAAAAAACATGTTCCAGTAGATGCAACTATAGTTGGAGTGGTTGACTCCTTTGAGGTATTTGATGAATAAAAGTATAGGCGCTATAGAGTTTAAAAGTATAGCTAAAGGTATAGAAGTATCTAATGAAATGGTAAAAAAATCATCAGTCGATGTATTATACTTAAAAAGTATTTGTCCAGGTAAATTTTTAATAATAGTAGGTGGAGAAACTTCCTATGTAAATGAATGCATAAGTTATGGAATGGAGCTTGGAGAAAAGTACATTGTAGATAATTTTGTAATAAATTCAATTTCACAAGAAATATTAAATGGATTTAAAAATAGGTACCAAACATTAGATAATATAGCCTCTATAGGTGTTGTTGAAAGTAGTAAAGTATGTGCTGGAATAAAAATGCTTGATAAGACTTTAAAATCAAGCGACTTAGTATTAGTAAAGCTTCAATTATCTTTTGCTATAGGTGGAAAGTTAGTATATATAGTAGCAGGAGATTTAAGTAGTTTAGAATATGCATTAAAAGAAAGTGAAAAAGTTGTAAAGGAAAAAGAAGTAATCTATAAGACTGTAATATCATCAGTAGACAGTCAAATAATAAAAAGTCTAATAAAATAATGGGGGGCATTATGAGTATAAACGAAATTATAATCTATGTAATGGTAGTCTTCATGGCACTTGGAGCTATAGATAAGTGTATAGGCAATAAATTTGGTCTTGGAGAACAGTTTGAAGAAGGTATAATGGCAATGGGTTCACTTGCAGTTGCGATGGTTGGTGTTATATGTCTAGCACCAGTACTTGCTGATGTATTAAGACCAATTGTAGTACCAGTATTTGATATGCTTGGAGCTGACCCAGCTATGTTTGCTGGAAGTTTATTAGCTAATGATATGGGTGGTGCGCCACTTGCTCTTGAGCTTGCAAAAGACCCAAATGCTGGATTATTTGGCGGATTAATAGTAGGAGCTATGATGGGACCTACAATAGTATTTATAATACCAGTTGCACTTGGGATAATAGAAAAAGAAGACCAAAAATTCTTAGCAACAGGAATACTTGCAGGAATAATAACGATACCTGTTGGGGCGTTTGTTGGTGGATTAGTTGCAGGATTTGAGGTAATGATGGTTCTTAGAAACTTAGTGCCAATAATAATATTTGCAGTAGTTATAGCACTTGGATTATTGAAGTTTGAAAATGCTATGATAAAAGGATTCACATACTTTGGAAAAGGTGTAGTAATAGTTATAACTTTAGGGCTTGCTGCTGCGATAGTTGAAGCCTTAACAGGAATAGTTGTAATACCTGGAATGAAACCAATAGGTGAAGGTATAGAAATAGTAGGGGATATAGCAATAGTTTTAGCAGGGGCATTCCCACTAGTGTTTGTTATAACAAAAGTGTTTAATAAACCACTGATGGCTTTAGGAAAAGTTCTTGGAATGAATGATGTATCAGCAGCAGGTCTTGTTGCAAGTTTAGCTAACTGTATACCAATGTTTGGTATGATGAAAGATATGGATAATAGAGGAAAGATAATAAACGTGGCATTCTCTGTTTCAGCAGCATTCGTATTTGGAGACCACTTAGGGTTTACAGCAGGGTTTAATGCTAATATGATAACACCAATGATAGTTGCTAAATTGGTTGGTGGTATAACAGCAGTCCTATTAGCTATGGTTATAGCAAATAAAACACTAAAAAAGGAGAATGCATAAGATGGATATAACAAATATAGATAAAAACTTAATTGAAACATTAGTAAGACAAATAATAGAAGAAAAAATAAATGGAACTAAAGATAGTGTAGATTTCGTTAGAAATAAAGATGTTAGTGGAATAACTTCTATAAAGTTACCAACAGTAAAGGTTAATGAATCTGATAGATTAGATACAGGAAATCCTAATGATGTAGTTTATACAAAAGATTTATTTACATTAGAGGAAAGTCCTAGATTAGGCTGTGGTATGATGGAGATGAAGGAAACTACTTTTGACTGGACTCTAAACTATGATGAAATAGATTATGTAATAGATGGAACTTTAGATATAATAATAGATGGAAGAAAGATATCTGCTTCTTCAGGTGAGTTAATATTTATACCAAAAGGAAGTAAGATACAATTTTCTGTACCTGATTATGCTAGGTTTATATATGTAACATATCCAGCAGACTGGGCATCTCAAAATTAACAAGAGAATACTTTAAATATATTTAAATTCTTGAAATGTTTCTGTGTATTCTTTAAATAAAATTTTACTTTTAAAGTGATAATTAAAGATTTGTTAGTAAGGCTATGGCTACAAAATCATAGCCTTATTTTCATATTTAATAGCTTATAATTACTTTTGATTCAAAGTTGTCTTCTTAAATATTTAAATTTATTCTGAAAAAACGGAATATATACTTTTTATCTCCTAGTGTTGCACTTTTATACATAGTGCTTCACCAATATCATGCGTAACCAAAATAGTAGACTTATTCTCATTTTTAATAATACTATAAACATCATCACAAACTAACAATCTCGTCTGATAATCAAGAGCTGAAAAAGGCTCATCTAAAAGTAAAATATCTGGATTTACAGACAGGGTTCTAATAAGTGCAACCCTTTGTCTCATACCACCAGATAATTCTTTTGGGTACATGTTTCTAAAATCCCATAATCCATAAGTCTTTAAAAGACTTTCAACTCTATCTAAAGATTTTTTATCTTTTTTGCCTTGAATTTCTAAGCCAATAGTTATATTATCCATTATATTTCTCCATTCAAGCAAATTATCTTTTTGAAACATATATCCAATATTTCCAGTAATCTTTACGTCGCCACTAGTTGGTTTTAAAAGATTAGTAAGAATATTTAAAATTGTAGATTTACCGCTTCCAGAAGGACCAAGCAAAGTTAATATTTCTCCTTCTTTCAAGTTAAAATTAACATCTTTTAACACTTCAAGCTCGCCTTCCTTAGTGTAGAAGTTCATATTTATATTTTTAACTTCTACTATGTTGTCATTCATTATGCCACCCCCTATAACTTTTAGCTCGTATATATTATGTTATTAACAATATGACCTATTTGTACCATTTTTCATAAATATAATATAAATATTTTGTTTATTTACGTATTTTCTTAGTAACTTGTACGTATAAATTATAGATAAATAAATTATAAGGTAGGGGATAGAATTGAGTAACATAATAACTAATTTAATAGAGTCAATATTTACTAATCCGATAACTATATTGTTTTTACTTGCAATAACTTTATATTCTGTTTTTAAGATAATAGAAAATAACAGAGTATACTCGTTTGTAAGTTCAAAACTAGAAGAAATCAATAGAAACCATAAAACGAGTGAATTTTATGGAAAGGTAAGGAATGATTACTATACATATAGCAAAGAAAATCCTTATTCTGATGTAAATATAACTTCTTTTATAGAAGAAGTTGTATCAGATTTAAAACACAACAACTTACCACTTTTAGAGAAGATTAGAAGTATAAAAAATTCATCTTCAATAAGTATTTTGCTTGGAGTTTTAGGTACATTTGTTGGACTTTCTACAATGCTTTTATGTGTTGATACCAAAGACATTATAAATTCACTTCCTTCGACTATTAGTAGTATGCAGACTGCATTTACAACAAGCATCTTTGGAGTCGTATTTTCTCTAATTATAGGCTACTGTACAAAGATAAAAGATTGTGAACATGTTTTAATACAGATAATGTTAAAATGCGAAAATTTATTAACATCTGAGATAACTCATTTTAAATCAGAAAGAATGGATTTAAAAGTAGAAGAGGTAAAAAATACAATAAAACAAATAAGTAAGTCTATAGAAGCTATTGAAAAATTTGATAAAATATCTAAAGATTTAAATGACTTCAATGATGAATTCATAAGTGGAATAGAAGCTTTAAAAAGCCTTTTAGAGGGTTCTCAAAGCTCTATTAAGACCTTTGACCAAAGCGTAAGAAAATTAGATAAACAGTTTAATATTTTAAATGTAAAGTTTGTAAAACTGTTTGATAAGTATGATAATCAAGACAACATAAATAAAGAGATTTTATTTGACATAAAAGAATCTTCAAAAAATATATACAATGCTACTGAAAGCCAGTTTAAAATTAGAGACTACATAAAAAATATAAATGCAGGATTTGCTTTATATGAAAGAAGTGCCCAAGATTTATTAACTAAATTAATGACTCATGAAAATAAAATATCTCAAAATCAAAAAATTCTTTTAGATGAAAAGTTTACTCTAGATGATTCAATAAAAAATCTTTCAAGTATTATTGAAAACTTTTCCAATGACCTACAAGTTAAACTAGATATAATGTTTGAGAATTCTTTAGATATTCAAGATAAATTAGACGTTATGTTTAATAACTCTTTTATGCATGATGAAGTTCCTCTTGAGAGTGAAGAATTATTTAAAGATGATATCGATAGTGTATTTAACCCTTTCAGCGAAGAAATTTATGAGATAGAAAATAATGAAATAAAGGTCATAGGTGAGGATGAGTTAAATGAATAATAAATATAGAAGAACTGTTAACAGAGAATTTGAAAAGAGTAGCTTTTGGCCAACATTTACAGATTTATTATCAACTGTATTGATGGTTGTGATTCTTATCTTATTTAGTTCAGAAAGTATTTCAGGTTCTGTCGAGCAAGATTTGGCCAAGAACGTCAACGCTTCTGTTGAGGAGACCTTTAAAAAAAGTGGTATTCCTGTGAAAGTAGATAAGGTTAATGGTCAAGTAACCTTTGGTGAAAGAACTATGTTTGATGTAGATAGTGATGTTTTAAAACCAGAGGCTAAAGAAATGTTAAAAATGTTCGTTCCAAAGTACATAGAAACTATTTATAAAGATTATGGTGACTATATATCCAAAATAGTTATAGAAGGCCATACAGATGATGTAGGGAGCTATATATACAATTTAGACCTGTCCCAAAGAAGAGCATATAGTGTTGCAAAGTATATAGTAGGGGATGAGATTGGTGACTATAAATATAAAGATAAGGTTACTAGACATATTATTGCAATAGGAAGATCAAAAGCTGAACTTATAAAAGATGGAGATAATGGAGTAAACAGAGATGCATCTAGAAGGGTAGAGCTAAAATATGAAATAAATATTAATCAAAATAAATAATTGAATTTTTATAAAAAAAAAGAAGGCAGTTGGTGTGAGCTTTAAGCCTTCTTTAAGGAAAAAGTTTATTTATTTTTGTTGATATTTAACATATTATAGTTTTTAGAAAAAATTTGCAATATCTTAAACGTAAATGGTCGTTTAAAATGCATAACTGGGTACTACTGATGTAAAATATTTCATTTTATATAATATAAAATTTATAAGCAGTCAATTGTTGATATTATTATACGATAACAAGTCATTTAAAATAATATGTAGAAAAATATCATAAAAACCCATATAATGCTAGAGCTATTAGTATATTATATAGAGCTTAGAATAATTTAATTATTTATTAATTAGATTATAGTAGAAAAATAAAAAGGTAACAACTAACCTTAGTTGTTACCTTTTTATTTCTAATGAGAAAATTTAACTTTAATCATTTTTTTATCAATTGATAACCAAAACAGATTCCTGCTCCTCCAGATTTCTTAATTTGATACATTGCTTGGTCTGCTTTATTGATTAATTCTTCTGCATTATTTCCATCTTCTGGATAGCAAGCTATGCCAACACTAGTATTGCAGTATACTGAGCCATTTTTTAAATTCCATGGTTTTTTAAATCTATTATGTATAAAATTTATTAAATTGCGAATATTATCTTTTGTAATATCCCCACCAATTACAGCAACAAATTCATCTCCACCATTTCTATAAACAGAATTCTTAAGAAGTGGAATTGAAGAGAAAAAATCCCCAAGTTTTACAAGGAATTCATCACCAGCATCATGCCCATAATTATCATTAATTACCTTAAAGCCATCAATATCGAAAAAGATTACATATCCTTGTTCATCTTCTTTAGCATTGTCGATTCTATTTTTACATTCTTCAATAAGCATCCTTCGGTTTGGCAGACCTGTTAACACGTCGTAATTTGCCATATATTCAATTAATTCTTCATTCTTTTTATTATCAGTTATATCTGCACTACTAACAAGATGAGCAAGACGACCATCAACCCACCTAAAAGCTGTACTAAATACTCTAAACCACGCTCCATCAAAAGGTCTTTGATAATTCCATGTATATACTCCTGTACTATTCCCATTTTCATCAATAAGATTTTCTTGTGGACAAAACTCACAAGGAGATGTCTGTCCTGGGAAAAGAATTTGCCAGCATTTATGGTTTGAAAATTGAGATACGCCACCATAAGGAGCAGCCATTGACTCATTGACATATAAAATATCATATGTATAAAAATCAATTATATAAATATCTATGCCTGTATGATTTATTATTCCTTCAAGTGCAGTCTGTGTGAATAAAACTTTATTTCTATGTATTCTTATTCCTAAATACTTTTCAAGCATTGAAAGTACAATGGCTAATGTCTTAAGTTCAGAATCAGAAAAATCTACTTTACTGCATGTAGTATTTAGAAATAAGATAAAACCATAGTTATTAAAATATTCATCTACTACAGAAATTCCAAGCAAAGATTTTGCAGAAAAAATATTCATAAAATCAATCTCACACGAGCTATAATCTTTATTTTTATCTAAGTAGATTATTTCTTGATGAGCTAATTGATTTTGAAAATCTGACTTAATTTCACATGCATTGAAACTATTGCATAATTTTATATCATTCAAACTATAATTTTCAATTAAATTAAATTGATTATATTGGTCTGCTTCATATACTAAACCACATTCAAATGAGAAGGTATTACAGATAAGTTCAAGAGATTTAGTAATTGTTTTTGTATCTATCTGTTTTCCAATGAGCATATTAGCAAGTGCTTGAATAAGTGTATAATGTGAGTTATCTTTCATTTTTACCTCCTAAGTAAAAATCCTGTCAATAACTCATCATTTGGCTAAGTTTGAAATGAGAATTTCCTTCCTCAAATATAGGTTAAGATAGTTAAACTGACAGTTATCAAAGTTTAAAATTATATTTTTATATTACTAATAATGACTTATTTAGCTATTTTCTTTTAGTTAATACATATATTATAGTATATTTTTTTAATGGATTAAAGCTTAAAAATTCCTTATGATATAATTTATTATTATCACTATTATATTAAACATTATTACTTAAAAATACATAAAAAAGTAACAGTTTATATTGTAAAAATAAAGAAATAATAAAGGTATTATTTTTTCAATGTTAAGTCAATATAATCTGACTATATAAGAGAAATATTGATACTAAATAGTTAATTATGATAAAATAAGTCGATAGATGTTGTAAAGTATTATGAAAATGGAGGAGTAGTTTGTGATAGGAAGTAGTATAAAAAATAGTAATATAAAAAGCAAAAGAAATTCTAAATTTAAAGCTTTAGTATTTTTACTGATAATATCTATATCGATTTATTTGACTGGTTGCGATACATCAGATAATGGCAACAATCAATCAAATAACAAAGATTCCTTATCTAGTAGTATATCGAGTGATAAAAATGTAAAAATTCATTTTATTAACACTGGAAATAGTGATGCAATATTGATTCAAGAGGGTAAAACTTTTTCATTGATAGATGGTGGGGATAATGATGATGAAAATTTAATGGTAGATTATCTTAATAAGCAAGGTGTAAAAGATATTAAGTATCTTATAGCTACCCATTCTCATGCAGATCATTTAGGTGGACTTGATTCTGTTGTCAAAAACTTTAACATAGAGAATGTTTTTGTATCGAATGGTTCAGCAGAAACAAAGAGTTATAGAGACTTTATAAATGCTTTGGCAAATAAAGATTTATCTCCAAGTGTACCACTTGAAAATAAGAAGTTTTATTTAGAAGATTCTTACTTTGAAGTTCTAAATACAAATGGTGGAGATACGACTAATGAACAATCTCTAGTTCTTGCATATACTAATGGTAAAGATAAAGCTTTATTTACAGGTGATGCTGAAGAAGGTACAGAAAAAGAGATACTATCAAAACTTAGCAAAGTAGACCTTTTAAAAGTGGCTCATCATGGTTCTCGTAGTAGTTCATCTCAAGCGTTTTTAGATAAAGTAGACCCTGAGTATGCAGTCCTTTTAGTAGGTAAAGGCAATTCATATGGTCATCCACATCAAGAAACAATGAACAAATTGGAAAAAATGGGAGTAAAGGTACATAGAAGTGATGAGTGTTCAGACATAATATTTGAATCGACAGGTGATGGAGTATTTACAAGCTGTAAAGATGGAAGCTATAAAAAAGGGGTTAGAGAAGATGGAAACTCTGAAAAATCAAATAACAATACAATAAAAAATGAACCTCTAAATAAAGAACAAAATGTATCTAATACATCAGAAATAGTGTATTTTACTCCAAAAGGGAAGAGTTATCACTCAACAAAAAATTGTAGTGGTCTTTCAAGAAGTAAAAAAATATTATCAGGTACTATTTCCGAAAGTAAAAAAAATGACCCATGTGATATATGTTATGGAAAATAATAAAAGAGCAAATAATAAAAAATAAAATAAATGCATAAAAAAAATAAGCTATAATTAGTAGATAACACATTTTATCTATACGAATAGCTTATTTTTTAGTATTCTTTAAATAGTTATTTTATAACTCTAAATACACCAGTTACAATACCTACAATTTCAACTTCTGAATCATTAAGCATAATTGGTTCCATAAAATCATTTTCTGGCTGAAGTCTTATTAAGTGTCCTTCTTTAAAAAATCTCTTAACTGTAGCAGATTCACCATTTATAAGTGCAACTACTATCTGAGAATTCAAGGCTGTATTTTTTTTGTCTACTACAACGTAATCTTCATCTAAAATTCCTGCATTAATCATACTTTCGCCTTTTACTCTTAATACAAAATTATTACTGCCCTTTACTAAACTGGCAGGGAATGGAATGTATTCCTCTATGTTTTGTTGAGCTAAAATGGGTTCTCCAGCTGTTATTTGACCTACTAATGGAAGTTCTATTATTTCTTGATTAGCTCCAGAAACATCATTTACTTTACTACGTTCTAAAACTTCAATAGCTCTTGGTTTAGTAGGGTCTTTTCTTATGTATCCCAGTTTTTCAAGTTTATTTAGATGAGAGTGTACAGTTGAAGTAGATCTTAACCCTACAGCAGTACATATTTCTCTTACAGCAGGTGGATAACCTTTTAATATGATTTGAGACTTTATAAATTCCAATATCAAGACTTGCTTTTCAGTTAGATCTAAATACATAACATCACTCATTTCTAAACATATTTTGTTTTTATTTCCATACGTTTTATATTTTTAATTATAACATAATCCATTTATATCTGCAAACATTTGTTCCTGATTTTTAATCATCCTCAATCCATTCAAAATTCTTAACTATATCACGTTTTACATTCTTTTTATGAGCTGCATAAAGCTGAGTAGTTGTGACATTATCATGGTCAAGTAAGTTTTGAACATCGTATATAGAAAATCCTGTTTGGATTAGGGAAGTCGCAGCAGTTGCTCTTAATTTATGAGGACTATATCCATTATCTCTAGTCGTATCCAGTGGAATAGAGGTATATTTTTTTACCAATGTTCTTATAGCTTTTGATGTAATTCTCTTGTTTTGAAGAGATAAGAATAAAGCATCTTTTTCATCATCGTTTAATAAATCATCTCTTATTCTTTCATTTTGCAAATAGTCTTTTATTACATGTTCGCAAGTATGGTTTATAGGCATTAAAACTTCCTTTCCACGTTTTCTATATATTTTAAATTCTCCTCTTGAAAAATTAAAAGAGGATATGTTTAATTCTCTAAGTTCGTTTAATCTAAGCCCATATGTAACAAATAGAGCTAAAATAGCTTTATCACGCAATTTAGTCTTTCTCCAATATACTTTTTCTTTTTCTGTAAGACCTTCACCTGTTTCTACTGATTCTAACATCTTAGCAACTTCATCTATTTCAAGACGTTTAATAGCATCTGGTTGAGGTTTAGGAAGTTTTATTGGATTAAATCCATCAGTTATATTATTATCTATTTGAGAGTTCCTATATAAGAACTTAAATAGAGTAGAGATGGATGATTTTTTTCTTGCCAAAGCTCTATTATTATTTTCAAAAATTAATGTGTTTTTTTCTGTATTTTTATAATATCTACTACAATAATCACCTAAGAATAAATTTATATCTCTTGATTTTATTGTATTAAAATCATCTTCTGTAATATCTTTTATACAATCTGCACTTGTTAATTCTTTAGTTTCAACCAAATATGAACAGAAAAAATTTATATCTTCTAAATAAGCAAGTCGTGTGGAAACTGCAACAGAGCCTTTTAAATATATAAAATAATCCTTCATAAATACAGGAAGTTTATTTTCCAAAAGTAGACATTTTTCTATAAGCTCATTTTCCTTGATGACGATATTATCAGGTTTATCTGATTTATTATGTATTTTTATAATTTTCTTATCATTATTCAAAATTAAACCTCCTAAAGTAAAAATATAAATCTTTTAAATTATATAAATTAATTATAAATCTTTAATTTAATTATTTTTTGTATTTTTAAGAGATTAGTAGTGCTTTAATCGAGATTAGCACTAACTGTTCCCTAAATCCACATTTAAAGACTAGTTGTATTTAAGTACTCTTTTTTTATTTCTCAATATATTTTAAGAATTATTCTATAAATATATTGAGAAATTTTATACTCTACTCAAATCTTTTTTATTTAATATTTTTATATGTTTCTAGTAAAACTAAATATATTGTAAAATATACAGCTCTTTAATTAAAGTTTTTAAATGGACTGACCAAACTTAAAATATAAGATATTATTAGAGTTACCACTGAAAAAATAAGCCCTATCGCCATGAAAAAACTCACAAATATATTATATTGAACTATCAGACTGGATATATTCAAGTTATCAGGTCCAAGTAAGTATGTAATTAGACTTATCGCAAAAATAACTATGATTATAAAACTCAAACCATTTAAGCTGTTTTTTAAATCAGCACTACTAAGTGACATATGTGTAGATATAGAATACATTAGGAACATAAATATAAAATACTTAAATGAATATATACTAGGTGTTAACAACATTACTTTTATAAAATTAAAAATATCATCTATAATAATGTGTATAAAACCGTTTATATTCAAACTATTAATCATACTTACATATAATTTTAAGTCTATATTTTGTGTCACTTTCATATAACTCTCTGGCAACAATATATTAAAAAGTAAAATAATCATTATTGTTCCACCTATAATAGGTGCAATTCCTATAAAGAAATTTCCTATACTTTGATAAAGACTATCTTTCTTATAACTATGACTTACATATCCTAATATGCCATCATTTTTACTTTCTATTGGTCTGAAAAATTTAACTGAATTTACTTTATGCATAAAAATCAAGCACATTATCAAATGACTAAGTTCATGAATAAATGTTCCTATAGCTCCAGTTACAATAATCCCAGTTTTTCCAAAAGATGAAAATATAAATTTATTGTTTAGATTTTCTGTAATACTAAAAATCAGTCCAAAAACAATAAATATTCCTAAAAAGCAAAAGATATTTATCATGCTTATTTTTAAAATTTCGATTATATGAATCATAAATTAAAACCTCATGTAGAAGTATTTGACTACTCTACTTCATATCCATTACAAGTTAGAATTTTACAAGCATTTTCTATATCTTTTTCTTTTATTAAAATATAATCTGTATCATATGTAGAAATTGCAAATATGCTTATTTTATTTTCTGCTAATAAGCCACTTAGTTTAGATAAAATTCCTATAAGTGAAAAATCTAAAGGTCCTAGTATCTTAAGTATTCTCCACTCTTTTTCCGACTTAACATCAGAAGGAATATTATTATTTGAACATACAACACTTAATTCATCCTCAGTCTTAGTTATAGAGTAAAAGTTTTTTGTATCTATCCATGTTGGTATTTTACTATCATTATTTAATCTACATACTGCATACTCTTCTGCAAATAATTTTAATTTCATAATGTACATCTCCTCCAAACTTATTTGTCTACTTAAGATTATACATTAAAAATTATATAAAATAAAACATATAACGTAAAAAAGGTTCACTATAGTATCCTATTTCTATAGCCAACCTTTAAAACTTAATTAAATTCTAATAAAAAGATATATTATCTAGGTTCAATTATAAGTTTAATGGCTGTTTTCTTATCACCCTCGATTTCTATATCAGTAAATGCGGGAATGCAAACTAAATCCATTCCACTAGGTGCAACAAAACCTCTTGCTATTGCAATTGATTTTATCGCTTGATTTAGAGCTCCAGCTCCTATAGATTGTATTTCTGCAATACCTCGTTCTCTCAGTACTCCAGCCAAGGCTCCAGCTACAGAATTAGGATTAGATTTTGATGAAACTTTTAGTACTTCCATTTCAACATCTCCTTGTTAATTTGTTAAAGTATCCATTACCTAAAGTACTAAATCACAATTGCCATTTACTAATTACAATCATCATTTAAAGTATACTTTTATAAAAATATACTTCTATAATTGTTTTAAGAAAACCTTTATTTTTTAAAACCATTTTATAATGAAAAAACTACAAATTTCTTTATATTCTATAAGCATTTTCCAATATTTCTAAATTTATTATATCTTTGAGTCATAATTTCTTCTTTATCCATATCTTTATAATGATTTAATCTTTCTAAAATATAAGCTTTTATTTCCTTTGAAACAGCTTCTACATCTTTTTGTGCTCCTCCAAGAGGCTCTTTTATAATTTTATCTATTATTTTTAAATCATACAAATCATCACTTGTAAGTTTCATAACATTACAAGCTTCTTTAGCTTTAGAAGAATCTTTAAATAGGATACTAGAAAGACCTTCAGGTGATATTACAGAATAAACTGAGTGTTCTAACATGCAAACATCATTACCTACTCCAATACCCAAAGCTCCTCCACTACCACCTTCACCAATTACAAAAGTTATTACTGGAACAGAAAGTTTACTCATTTCAAGTAAGTTTCTTGCAATAGCTTCTCCTTGTCCTCTTTCTTCTGCTTCTAAACCACAAAAAGCTCCTGATGTATCAATAAACGTTATTATTGGTCTATTGAATTTCTCAGCTTGTTTCATAAGTCTTAGTGCTTTTCTATATCCTTCTGGATGAGGCATTCCAAAATTTCTTTTTATATTTTCCTTCGTATCTCTTCCTTTTTGATGACCAACTATAGTAACATTGAATCTTCCTATCTGACCTATTCCTCCAACAATAGAAGGGTCATCTTTAAAAAGCCTATCTCCATGAAGCTCTAAAAAATTAGAACAAATGTGTTCTATGTATTCTAAAGTCGTAGGTCTTTTTATATCTCTACTTAACATCACCTTTTCATATGGAGATAGATGGGAAAAGGCTTCTTCTTTAAGTTTTTCCAATTTCTCATTAAGTGAATTTATTTTATCACTTAAATCTATATTATTTGCCTCAGAAATAGTTATTAATTGTTTAATATCATTTTCTAAAACCTTTATTTTTTCACTATTATTTTCAATCAAAACAGTTCCTCCTTCATGCCCTATTTCTTGTGCATAGCAAGAATTTGATATAATACTTCCTTCATTTTTCTTCTATCTACTATCATGTCAATAAAACCTTTTTCAAGTAAAAACTCAGAAGTTTGGAATCCTTCAGGAAGTTTCTGATTTATTGTTTGTTCTATTACTCTTGGACCTGCAAAGCCTATCAATGTATTTGGTTCAGAAATTATAATATCTCCAAGCATAGCAAAACTAGCAGTTACTCCTCCTGTAGTAGGGTCAGTTAGAACTGATATATATGGCAATGATTTTTCTTCAAGTTTAGAAAGTGCTTGAGAAGTCTTTGCCATCTGCATAAGAGATACCATACCTTCTTGCATTCTAGCTCCTCCTGAAGCAGAACAAATAATTATAGGTAAATTATTTTCAGCAGCATATTCTATTGAATAAGTTATTTTCTCTCCAACAATAGAACCCATACTTCCCATCATAAAATCAGGATTCATTACACAAATAACTGTTTTAATTCCATTTAATCTTCCATAACCTGTGACAACAGCTTCTGACTCATTCGTTTTTTCCTTATAAGAGTCTACTTTTTCTTTGTATTTAGGAAAGTTTAGTGGGTTTTGAAATTCTACCTCAGAATTAAACTCCATAAAAGTTCCCTTATCAATCAATAAATTTATTCTTTTTCTTGCTCTTAAGCCATAATGTCTTGAACATTTTGGACATACAAATGAATTTTCTTCTATGTCCTTTCTAAATACATGACTATCGCAACCTTTGCAATAAGTCCAAAATTTATCATCTACACTATTCTTTTTAAAGTTGTCATCTAAAGAAATCGTAACATACTTAGATTCTTTTGATGATAAAAATTTTTTTATCATAATCTATTTACTCCTTATAATGTAGCAAATTCTTTCTTCATAAAGACATCTTCTATAAATTTGGTATGATGAGTATCTTCTCTAAACTCTTCACTTGTTACAAGTGCCTTTTGGAATTCTACATTTGTATTAATACCTTCTACAATAATTTCGTCTAGAGCTCTATACATTCTATTTATACATTCTTCTCTAGTCTCAGCCCAACATATTAATTTACCTATCATAGAATCATATAAAGGTGGTATAGTATATCCTGCATATACAAAAGTATCAAATCTAACACCAAAACCTCCAGGTAAATTTAACGATTCTATCTTACCTGGTGATGGAGCAAAGTTATTTGATGAATCTTCAGCATTTATTCTACACTCAATGGCATGACCTCTAAAAGTAATATCTTCTTGTTTAAAAGGAATTTCTTCCCCATTAGCTATAGATATTTGAAGCTTTATAAGGTCAAGACTTGTTACCATCTCTGTAACTGGATGTTCAACTTGTATTCTTGTATTCATCTCTATAAAATAAAAGTTTTTATCTTTGTCAACTATAAACTCAATAGTACCAGCACCAATATAACCTACACCTTTTACTATATCTACTGCGATTTTATGAAGTTTTTGTCTCTCTTCACCTGAAAGGTATGGACTTAAAGATTCTTCTATTACTTTTTGATTTCTTCTCTGCATAGAACAATCTCTATCACCCAAATGTATTGCATTTGAGTGTTTGTCCCCAAATACTTGTACTTCTATATGTCTAGGATTTTCTATGAATTTTTCCATATATAAATCGCTATTAGAAAATGCCGCTAGAGCTTCTGAACTTGCCATGTCAAAATTTGAAAAAAGTTCTTCTTCTTTTCTAACGATTCTCATACCTTTTCCACCGCCTCCACTTGAGGCTTTTATCATAACAGGATAGCCAATTTCTCTTGCAACTTCTAAAGCTTCTTCCTTAGTTTTCAAAACAGATTCTGAACCAGGAACAACAGGGATATTTAATTCCATCATAGTTTCTCTTGCTCTAGATTTATCTCCCATCAAAATCATTTGTTCTCTTGTTGGACCTATAAAAACAATATTATTCTCTTCGCATTGTCTTGCAAATTCAGGATTCTCTGATAAAAAGCCAAAACCTGGATGAATAGCATCACACTTTAATTTAAGCGCAAGGTATATTATATTTTCTATATTGTTATAACTCTTGCTTATATTGTTTGGCCCTATACAAATAGATTCATCAGCTATATATCTATGAAAACAATCTTTATCTATTTCAGAATAGATAGCAACAGTCTTTATACCTAATTCTTTACATGTTCTGATGATTCTAACTGCTATATCGCCTCTATTTGCAACTAGTATTTTTTTTATCAACTTAAATACCTCCTACTACAATGGTTTTATCTTAAATAAAGGTTGATTATATTCTACTAGTTCTTCATTATCAACTAATACTTCAATTATTTCACCTTTAATTTCACTTGTTATCTCATTCATAAGCTTCATCGCTTCTAATATACATAAAGTATCGCCTTCTTCAACTACATCGCCAACTTTGACAAAACTATCTGCATCTGGACTTGGAGAATCATAGAATGTTCCCATCAAAGGAGCTACTACCACTGATAGATTCTCATTAGATGCGACAGGTATATCGTTTACAACTGGCTTTTCTAAAGAAAGATCCACTACTGATTCTTGTTGTACGCTTAAAACAGGTGAACTTGTAACTTGAGCTTTTTTAGATACTTCTAATTTTAAATCGCTGCTTTCAAGTTTTACATATTCTAAGTTAGTTGAGTCTATAACCTTTAATAATTCCTTAATTTCATTGATGTTCATGTTGTTACCCCCTTGTATTATTACCTGGTGCTAATATTATATCACAAAAAACAAATTTATAAAAGAAAAAGTGCTGACTAGAGAATCAACACATTAATATATATTTTAATTTTAGATTAACAACAAGTAACTTATATTTGTTTTAATTTTCCATTATTAATATAGATTATAAGTATAAAATGAATAAAATTCAATATTTTTTGCAAAATACAAGAGAATACAAATTAATACCTCGGGGATTTTTAAGACAAATACCAATATTATGCAATTTAGACTTCGCTTTCTTTCAAATTAGTATCATTTTCTTTATCTTTACATAGAATATACTTTAACTTAGTTATTAAAATATCACTATACATGTTAAAAGTTATTAAAATTGTAGGAATTATAAAATAAACTCTAGCACCTATAAAGCCAAAAACTACTGTAAGAAATATTAATCTTTTATTTAAAGTAAAAAAAGGTATATTAAAGATACTTTTATCAGATGTCTTTGGAGTATAAGAACATATAATTCCAAAAATTACAGTTAACATACAAAGTGGGAGTAATGTATAACTTGAAATTATTCCTAAAAAGCCGATACTTTCAAAGTATTTACTAGCATTATTTGTATAAACAAACATGTATCCATTTAAGTAAGCGCATATACACGATATAATGCCAAAAGTTCCTCCTAGGGATTGAGTGTACCAATTAAAAAATTTAGATTCCATATACCTCACCTCCTAAAACTGTATATATAATGATATGCGTTTAAATAATGAAATATATCTTTATATGCTTATGAATAAATTTTTGTTAATTTCATTAATTTATGTTTAAGAAATTTGAAGTATAGTGTAGTATATATTAATGTAGATAAAGTTTTATGCTACTCAATTAATTTATCTCATTATGGATTTAACACAGGTTTAAAAATTATTACAGGGTTTTATATTTTTGTTGAGTTGAAAAATTTATTATAAATGAAGGGATGTTTTCGCTTTGGTAGATACATTAGAATTTGGTCTTAAAATTTTATTTTTTATATTATCAATTATTTGGATGGGTAAAATAATGATTTTAAGAACTGATAAGCAAATAGTAATCAATCCTTTGCTTATTGGTATATCTGCAGTCCTTGTGATGTTGCATACCTCACAAAGTAACATTGAATTTTTTGGACTAGATGTCCAGTATATAAGAATAGTTTTATATATCATATATTCATTAATAATTTTAATAGGAATATGGGCTACTAACAGAAGAAATGGTATTTTCTAGATAATCTATTTTTAATAGATATCTAAAGGTTGCTAGTAACAAAGTGCTAATAATAGTGCTCTGTTACCAGCAACCTTTATTTTAGTTATACATTTAAATTAAAAATTAAATTATTAAGTAAGTTGACATATACTTATTTTACATTGAAAGTGATTAGAACTTCTTGAGATGTATTTAAATCATTTTTGTCACTTAGTACAACTTTTACTACAGCTTGACCTGTTTTATTACCTTTAACAGTCATACCTTCATATGAAATTATGTTTTTATCACTTACAGATACAGTAAAATCTAAATCCTTTGGAAGGCTATCAGTAACTTCCCAATACTTATAATAGCTATCAATTTTCTTTGTAATTATTTTTCTCAAATCAATACTTTCACCTTTTGCTATATCAACATTATGATATTTAGAATCCAGTTTATATTGATTGTCTTTTGTATCAATAAAATTCAAATCACAATTCACATCCACACCATTATCAGAAAGAGAATTTACTACACCATCATCAACCAGATAATTATTTGCTAAATTGATTGAATCCATATCTTTTAGACTTAAAGCTTCCCTAGGAACTTCTTTTATATTATTGTTCCAAAAAATAAAATTGTCTACATTTTCAAGATAGGATATTCCTTTTAAATTTGAAATGTTTTCACCAGTTGCATAAAATTCTCCATCTAAAGCCTTTATGTTGCTTATAGTCATCTCGTCTGGGTTTATATATCGTTTTACAACTGCTCTTAGATTGGCATCAGGAAAAATATTTTTAAGTTGATTGTCGCTTAAAACATTATCATTTGAATTTATTGGACTTAAAGCTGCCGCAGAAATAAGAAATGGTATTACATTAGCTAAATTCATAGTACCCTCCCACATAAATTTTTTATATATAGTAATTTAATTTCTATGAGAGGGTTCTGTTTCCTTGTTGTATATACCTACTTTCGTACACTTTATTAATATAAATTAAAATAAATTTCTACTATTAAACTTATAAACATATTGCTAGTTACGTTTTTTAGCCTCACATCTAAATATTCGCATACCTTGTGACATAAATTTGTCCTCATACTCTGTTGTAACATTATTTTCATACTCACTATTTCCTAAATCAAGAGAAATATTCTTCAATAGCCAATTATTTGCAGCAATTTCATTTAAACTAAACTCGAATAATTTTTCATTATCTGTTTTAAATTGAATTTCGCCATTATCTTCTAAAATCTTGTTATACATATCTAAAAATCCAGAATGAGTGAGTCTTCTTTTACTCCATCTATTTTTAGGCCATGGGTCACAGAAGTTTATATAAATTCTTGACAATTCTTTAGCTTCAAAGTAATCTAAAATATTACTTACATCTCCCCATAAAAATAATATATTATTTAAATTAGAAACATCAGCCTTTTCAACAGCCTTTAAAAGAACTTCTTCTTTAAGTTCCATAGCAATATAATTTATGTCAGGGTTTTGCTGGGCTAAAGTTGTTATAAACTTACCTTTACCAGTACCAAATTCCACATGTATTGGATTATCATTACCAAACTTAAAACTCCACTTACCTTTTAATTCTTCTATATCGTCTCTTAAAACGTATTTTGTATAACTTAAAAGTTTTTCATCTGCACCTTTTTTTCGTCTTCTTCTCACAATAATTCTCCTTATATATAAAAATTAGTAAAATACATTTTTTATTATACATTATCTAAGCAAAAAATAAAAAGAACTCTCTTAAAATAGAAATCTATTTCTATAAAGAGAGCTCTTAATCTGCTAAAAAATTAATCTTAGTGGCACCCTGAACACCCAGAGCATCCTCCTCCACCTTGATCTTTCATATTTTCAGGAATAACTCTAAATCCAAATCCTGTATCTTCTATTATTATATCTCCATACTGACTATATTCATCAGAGCTCATTACAAATTGTAATTCTCCAACTTCATAAGTTAAGTCATCTTCTTTTTTCTCATCTAAAGCTAATCCAAAAGAAGGACCTCCACAACCAACACCTGCAAAGTATACTCTTATATTATTAGGTTTATCTTGATTGTCTTTTAAGATACTTTTCAAAGTATCAATAGCTGTTTCTGGTAAAGTAATTTTCATTAAATCATTCCCTTTCAAATATTTTATTAAAACAATATCTATTATATACCCATATAAGGTACATAATCAATTAGTTTTTGCATATTTTACTAAAACTTCTGCCAAATATTACTTAAAGCTTTAAAATATTTTATATGATATTTTATTTCCTTAAGTAAATACCCTATTGTATGCATAGTAAACAAATAAAAGTTTTGCTAAAAAATATAATGATTTTATTTGTTGTTTTAATATTATAACACATTTGATAATGACCAATTCATATATGCAAAATTTATATATTTGAAAGCTTCTCTGTATACAACAAGAAAAGCACAATGGTACGTATCATCGTGACTCTTCTTTCTTTTTATAATTTCCATTTGTAACTACTCAAAGATGTTGTGACATAACATAATTACCTCCAATAATCTAAATTCAAACATTGAGTTTGTAAGCTATTTTACGTGTCCTTATATTATGTATTAAGTATTTATTTCTTACAATATAAAGTTTTATAATTATTGAAACTTTTTAATAAATTCAGCAGGGTACATCGTATGTTTTGAAACTTCTTCAGCACTTAAACCTAGTTTTAACAACCTTTTTATGACACTTTCCATGCACTCTGAAACTTCTATAATATTTTTGTCAAAATCATAGAATCTGAAACTTCTTTGACCCCATGAGTATTCCTGAATAGAATGTAAAAACTCAATATTTTCTACGCTCTTTATCTTATTTTCCCACTGTTTGATATTATCAACTTCAAAATATAATTGAAAGCTATTTGATTGTTGATTTATTGGTAACTCATATCCAACTATAGCTTTGTAATTAGTTTGTAATCCAAACCCATTTTCAAATGATACATGCTCTCCCAAATCCAATGTAACTTTTTGTTCCAGAACATCTTCATAAAATTTCTTTGATTTATTTGTATCTTTGACAATTAGCAGTATTCCTCCAAACTTCATTTTATCACTATCCTTTCTTTTACAAGTATTATAGCTTAAAATTTTGCGATTTCACTGTAAAAATCGGACATATTAGCTCGGTATTTTTGAGGAGTTATTCCACAAACAATTTTAAAATCTTTAATAAAATGTGGGATATCATAAAAACCTAATTCATTACATATATAGAGCAATGAAATTTTGTTATTGTTAAGAAGTTTTATAGATTTATTAATGCGTACTAGACGGGAAAAAGTCTTCATATTCACACCTAGATATTGATTAAAAAGTCGGTTTAAATGTCTAGAACTATAAAATACTTTCTTAGAGATTACTTCTGAAGATACATTTCCAAAGTTATCAATAATCAACTGAATTGCTAAATTAAACTCACTTGAGTATTTATCTTTAATATTGGAAATCAATAACTCCTCTAATTTTAAAATCAATTCATCTGTAGATAATGATTCCTTAAATATTTTTTTGATTTCTATATCTAATAAAGCATTAATTGAAGAAAATGAAACAACTTTATCCTTAAGTTCACTTTGCTGTACACCTATAACTTGGAAAAAACCAGCAGGTTGAAACTCAATAATTAGTATAACATCACATTTATTGGCAATATTTCCTACCGTTTTTGGTTTAGTAGTTGGACCAAATAATAAACTATGTAATCCTATATCATCATAAAAAAATACTAAAGTTACACTTCCATGAGGAATAATAGTATAATTATCAGAAATTGTTGTTTGGTTTGGAAATGAGATAGTAAAATTTGATATCCAATTTCTTAATTGCATACAAGGCAAGAGATAAACAAAATCATCTTCATAAATTAGAAGTGACCTATCTTTATTTATAAAACGAATACTTTCTTTTTTTAACATAAATTATATCCTATCCCATCTTAATATTTGTTAAATAAGAAGTATCCACACTATTTCCATATATGATGAATACTCCTTATACTTTTATCTGGCATTTTAATATTATAACATATTTAATAATTTCTAATTTATCCTTACTTTACATATATAGAATTTATGCTCATTATACAATTAAACCATCTAAAACTGTAATAGTACGGCTACTACTTTTAGCTGCTTCTAATGAGTGGGTTACCATAATTATAGTTTGACCACTTTCTTTGTTTATTTTACTTAGTAAATTTATTATTTCTGTTCCTGTATTGCTATCTAAATTTCCAGTAGGTTCATCAGCAAATAGAATTTCTGGCTTTCCTATTAAAGCCCTGGCTATAGCAACACGTTGTTGTTGACCACCAGATAACTCTCGTGGTGTATGTTTACGTCTATCACATAAACCTACTATATCTAATATTTCATCTAATTGATTTTTATAATCTTTTAAATTCTTACCATCTAATAATAAGGGAAGCATTATATTTTCTTCAACATTTAGATTTGGTATTAGATTATAAAATTGAAATACAAATCCTATATTTCTACGACGTATCATACTCATATTATCATCATCAAAATGTGATATATCAGTTCCATTTATATACACTTTTCCATTAGTTGGAGTATCTAAGCCTCCTAAGATATATAAAAGAGTGCTTTTCCCAGAACCAGATTGACCCATAATAGAAACAAATTCACCTTTCATTACTTGCAAGGATATATCTTTTAGCACCCTAGTTGTTGCATTTCCAATTTTGAATTCTTTAATAATATTTTTAGCTTCTACAGCTAAACTCTTAAATGTAGTTTTCATATTAACCTCCATTATTATTCAAATTTAATTTCTTCTACTAGATTCATTTTCTTACTTTTTACAATTGGGACTATTGAACCTATTAAAGTTACTACAATTCCCAATAATCCCACAATAATGAATGTTTTAAAATCCAATTCTGGGGACATTGAAATCTTTGGTCCTGCAACTATGAATATAGTTTGAATTTCCATTATAGATATTACAATTCCAATAATAGAACCTAGCAACCCTGAGGTAAAACCTTCAATCAATGTCATTTTTACATTTTGTTTATTGCTTTGCCCTACCGATTTATACATAGCTATAGAACGTCTTTTTTGAATATAATTAATTATTAGGTTATTGATAATCCCAACTGTAGCAAGAATAAAAATGAAATAGGTCATTTTATTCATAGGAGATAAAAAACTACTTATAGTTTTTAAAGCATCATTATTAAATTCTTTAACTGTACGGCTCCAGTTAGATGTATCTTTAAATAAGTCTCTTATCTGAATCATAACAGCATCTGGATTAACTGCTGTATATGTTAAAAGACCATAATTAGTTTCATCAAAATCACTAACAGCATAATGTGATGGTATAACAGCTTCTACATCACTTGCCCGAGATTTAAAACTACCTAGTATTTTATAAGAAAACTCATATTTATCATTAGATAAAGTTACTGTCTCTCCTATAGATAAACCTAGTTTTTTTAAAGTATTTTCGTTCAAAATAACAGAACGCTTATCTTCAAAAGATTCAATTACTTGTTTTTTCATATCAGAATTTGTATAATTGATTGCAAGCATAGAACTATACAATTTTAAATTATCTGTGGCTTCTAGTCTTGAAAATGTTGTATTGTTACCACAAATCTTATTATTCATAACATAAATAGGTAAAATATTTTTAATTCCACTTATATGTCTAACATCTTCAATAAACTCTTCATCCATCTTTCCATCTGCAAAACCTTGTAGTTCTGCATCACGAAATACATCACCTACATAAGTTTTAACAAAACTGCCAACAACACTTATTACAATCACTGCAGAAATGCTTATAAATAATAACGTAATATTCTGTGTAATATTTTTGTTATTTTTCATATTTCTAGCAGCTAATTTCCCCTCATTACCTAGAATCTTTTCATAAACAAACTCAAAAATTGTAGACATGGTATCAGTAAAAGAAGGTATTAACACAATAGTAGATACGATTAATCCCAGTAATGAAAATCCACCAGCTAAATACAGTGTATTTTCAGGTGATATTCTTGGCAGTAGAATAGACAAAATAAGTATAATAGTGCCTATAAAAAGTATATGACGATTTGAAACATTCTTTTCTTCTACAGCTCCTAATACAACATTTTTAATAGGCAAACGACTGGCTTTTCTAACAGGTATATATGCACTAAATAAAGAAACAATTATTGCTACTATAACAGAGACAATCACCCCAAGAGGAGATATTACTGTTGGAATTGATATTCCTTGTTCAAGAGAATTTCCAAGTCCATGTAGCATAATATTTAAAACAACTATACCAATAGGAATAGCAATCACTCCTCCAATACTTCCATATAGCAAACTTTCAAACATTAAAATATAAGTTACAGTTTTTTCATTAGCTCCAACACTTCTAAAAGTACCAATAAATGGAATACGTTCTAGTGTAATCACTTTATAACTACTGTATATGATAAATATACTAAGAGTTAATGCGAAAAAGCTTATTAAGAAGAAAGGCATTGTTTTTTGTCTAGCATCTGCAACTATCTTACTTTCATTTATGGTACTTGATACCTTGTATTTTTCAGTTGGAAGTTCTTCAGACAATTTACTTACTAGACTTTCTGTCTTTTCTCCTTTTGATTCGATAAGAACTCTTGTATATCCATTTCCTTTATTTAATATTTTAGATAGAGTTTCTTTAGGTAATAGTGCATTTACACCTCTTGTATGTCTCAAAAATACTGTATCATATGAAGCAATATCACTAACTTCAAAAGTATAGGGCTTCCCATAGATTTGTAAAGTAATGGAATCACCTTTTTTTATTTTATATTTTGATGTAAAACGGTTGGGAAGAATAATCTTATCACCAGAAAAATCAGTAATACTATTCCAATTTTCCAATCGTGGTTTGTTGATTTTATTCAGTTGATTTAAGTCTGCTGATATAAGACTGAATGATTCATAATATCCATCTGTATGATAAATAGCAGAACTTTCTAATATCCCAACTTTTGATTTTATAGAATTTAGATTAGGAATATCTTCTAGACTAGTTAACATATCTGGATTTTTATTTTGGATAGATATAGTTGCACTACCAAACATACCTCTTGCCATCTTTCTCTGTGCACTTTCGTAAGATAATCCAATCGAGAACGAAACAAAAAGTAAAACTGTCGATAAAACTATGGACAATAACATAACTGTTGTCCTAATTTTTCTTTCTCTAACATTTGTTAAAATATACTTTAATATAATCTTCAAATTTACACCTACTTCCTTAATTAAATTTAACCTAGACTTAGATTTAATCCAATCTATGTAGAATCTCTAATACAACTTTTTATTCTATTTTCAACTAAACAAAATCCTAAATAAAAAAGATTGATAAACTATTATATAAACATAATAATCTACCAATCTTAATATATTTTTTAATTAACCTTAATTAACCTTAATTAAGTGGAAAGCAGATATGAAATGAACTGCCTAGACCCAATTCACTTTCAATAGATATATCTCCTTTATGAATTTCAATGATTTGCTTTGTTATTGCTAATCCTAAGCCAGTTCCATTTTTTCTTTGCTTTTGCGTGGTTCCTCTATAATAACGATTAAATAAATTTGACACTTCTTCTCTTGTAATCCCTTTTCCATTATCTGAAATAGTAATTTCAATTTGTTCATTCAACGCTATATTCACAACAACTTTGGTATCCTTATTTCCATATGTAAAAGCATTAATGATAAGATTACTAAAAGCACGTTTTAATAGTATATAATCAAAACTAAAGTTAATAATGTCTGTATCATTTTTAAATTCAATTATATTTAACTCATACTCTGGGTAGTTTAAAATATCAATGGCCAATTCCTTCAAAAACCTTACTAAATCATCATTTTTCTTATTTAAAGGAATAGTTCCATTTTGTAATTGATAGGTTAACTTTAAATCGCTTATAAGTTTATTTGTATATTCTATATTTTTTAACATGATTGAAGCGTATTTATGTATCTTTTCGGATGAATGAGTAATACTGTTATCTGCAAGGAGTTCTGCGTATCCTTTTATTGGTGAAAGTGGAGTTTTTAAATCATGGGTTATATTTGAAATCCATTCTTCTCGCATAATATCAGTTTTCTTTTGTATCTCGTCACTTTTATGAATTTCTTCACTCAGAAGATTTAAACTATTATAAACATCAGCAAAAACTCCTTTAATCTTAATTGGTAGATAGCTTCTTTTTGAAACATCACTAACAGCAATTGTAATATTGGAAATACACTTTGTTACCCAGTAACTATAAATGACTCCAGAAATCAAAATTATTAAAAATATAATTACTATAATTGAAAATATAATTGACTTTCCACCTATAAATTTATTACCATCAAAAAACATATTTACTTTAGATATATTTAATGGAAAATGTATAATATAAATAAAATCATTTTTGTTATTTGTAATAGTATTAAAGTATGTAGTGCCATCACTAGAATTATTTTGCTCAACTAATGCTAGTAATTCAGAATTGGAATAGTAATTTTTATGGTCTTTGGGTTCCGAAAATCCATAAACTATATTTCCATTAGAATCTAAAATTTGCAACCACAATTTGTTTTCTTGAAGTTTTTCTAAACCATATTCTTTTATTTGTGGTTTATTATCTATAAACATTATTTGTTCATTAAAATCTTCTGTAAATTTTTTAGCCCAATCACTATGTACATACTTCCCATTTGGCTGTTGAATAGTAATGAGGGATAAGAAAATGCCTATTACAATAAAAATTAGACAAAGAAAAATTACGAAAAAAATAAGGTATGAATGGAATATTGTCTTGTAACTAGGTTTACGCATTTAATCAACTCTTTTCTTAAGCTTGTATTTTGATTTAAAAATATAACTATCTATATAAATTATATTTATATTACTTTATGTTATCAAGATAGTTATTGTCTTCAATAAATTTAAATAAAAGTATCTCAGCATATTAAACAATATAAAGAAATTCTTCATATAACTGTCTTTATAGGGGATACTTTATAAAAGAACTAAAAAATTATAACATATAAAACTTTCATAGATAAATAACAATATTAGTAAAAATATTAAAACACTATATAAAATTCACAAATATTAAGAATAATGAAACACTTGAAATTACTTATATCAAGAAAAATTTATATAATATAAATTGGTCAAATATGTTATAATATTAAATTGTGACAAGTTCATGGAGGTGTTTATATGAAAAAACAAAAGTCGCCAATTTTACTTGAGATGTTTGGTCTATTTTTTGGTTGTATATCAATGAGTATTGGTATAAATATGTTTTTAAAACCACATACAATTGCTCCAGGGGGGCTTAGTGGTCTATCATTAGTATTAAACAAAGTTACAGGACTTCCAGTATCAGCCATCATGTTAATTATAGGTATACCATTAGTAATACTTGCTTTTAGAATTATGGGAACAAAAAATTCATTAAAAACGTTATTTGGTACAATCGTGTTTTCTGCTATAGTCCAATTAACAGACCCATTATCAAAATTAAGATTTACTGATGACTTACTATTATCTGCTATTGCAGGTGGAATATTAGTTGGTATTGGTTTAGGAATAATGTTTAAGTCAGATGCTTCTACTGGGGGGACAGATTTAATTGCACTCATACTTAGTAAAAAATTCCCAGGAATAAAAGCTACAAAATTCATGTCGTGTTTAGATGGAATGGTTGTTATATCTTCTGGTATAGTAAATCGTAGTTTAGAAACTGCTCTTTACTCTGGTATAGCACTTTGTATATTAATAAAAATAGCAGACATGATAATAGAAGGATTTGACCATTCAAAAGCATTTTTTATTATTTCTGATGAGCCAGAAAATTTAAGAAAAGCTATAACTGAAGAACTTGATAGAGGTCTTACTATTCTAGATGGTAAGGGTGGATATACTAGAGAAAATAAAGAGGTCTTATTAGTTGTAGTTTCTAAAAAACAAGAGCTTTATCTAAAGAGATTGGTTAAAAGAACTGACCCTACTGCATTTGTTATAGTTACAGATGTACATGAAGTTCTTGGAGAAGGATTTAAAAAATTAGAAAATTAATTATAAAGTTAATACTTTAATTAATTTTGCTTAATAAGAATTTTATATAAAAGGGCATGAGTCTGAAAGTCTCATGCCCTTTTTGTTTAAACTTTATTAGTATATTAAATACTTATATCTATTATTTTCTCAGTTCATATTGATAACAAGGAACATTTTTTACAATGCTACCAACATGAATTTTCTTAATATGTTTTCCCATACATTTAAATCCTAGCAAATCTAATGATTTTGTAGAATTCTGATTTTCTTCATATGTTATAGCAATGATTTTTTTTAAGTTTAGTTCTCTAAACCCATACTGTATTACTCTTTTAGTTATCTCAGTAGCAAAATCATGCCCCCAATAGTTTGGGTTGATACATATACCTATTTCTGCTTCTAATGCTTTGGGATTTATATTATTAAACCCCATATTTCCAATAACTTTATTGTCTTTTTTATATACTATAGCAAAATGACCAATCTTTCCTTTTTTATACGGATTTAGAAAAAAAGATTTTATAAACTTTCTTGTGTCTTCTAAAGATTTGTGTTCACTAAATGGTAAATGCTTTACTACTACTTTATTTTTATAACAATCAAAAAAATCTTCAACATCCTCTAAGGATGCAGGTCTTAGTATACAGTTTCTAGTTTCTAAGGTTTTCATTTGAGGATATCCAGAATCAGACATTTCTAATCCCCCTTTATACATTAATCTAAATATACTGTTCATATTTAAAATACGATATTAATTATATAAATGTTCTCAAATTAACCTTATTTCTATTTTTAATAAAAACTAGCTTATTATATGAATCTTTCAAACGTACAAACTTGTATCTACTTTGTATATCAACACACTTGTTATATACATTCTAAATTACATATTATTTGAAATCATACTTAAAAATTCTTTCGTTGCCAAAGACAAGGAGATATCCTTTAAATGACAGTACCCTATACTTCTCTTAGGTATTGGCTCTTTTATATCCAATTTAAATAATTTTTCGCTTTCCAAATAATCTATACTGAATTCTTCTATAACACAAGATACGCCAAGATTTATGTACGCAAATTCTAAAAGTAATTCATGAGAACCCAATTCTATATCTGGGTTTAGTTTTATACCTTTTGATAAAAAATATTCATTTACATACAACCTTGAATTTGCTTTATTTTCCAACATTATCAAAGGCAATGTATTTAATTCTTCTAATGATATTTTTTTACCTTTATATTCTATGTAATCATCTGCACATACAAATATATCATGTATTTCAATACACTCAACAATATTTAGTGAATCATCTTCTATTGGCATATTTATAATTGCTATATCTATATTTCCATCTTTAAGTAGAGATATAAGTTCTCTACTTGTTCTATTTATTGTAGATACATGTATATGTGGATACTTCTTATGAAAGATTTCTAAATACTTTAATAAGAAAAAACGTGCAGCAGTATCTCCTACTCCTATTTTTAAAGAACCATATTCTAATTTTTTAAATTTATTTATTCTATCTTCTCCAGATGCTATTAGCTTTAATGCAGTAGTTACATGTTCACTTAAAATCTTTCCCTCTGGTGTTAATTTTACACCTTTATTATTTCTATAAAACAGTATAGTGTCCAATTGTTCTTCTAATTGTTTTATTGACTGGCTTACAGCTGGCTGTGACATAAATAATTCTTTGGCAGCAAGAGAAAAACTCTTATTACTTGCAACTGCATTAAAAATCCTATATAGTTCAAGTTTTATATTCATATATAATTACTCCTTATGTCAAATATTAGTATTATTTATTTTACTTATAATCATATTTGAATTATAATATACATGGTACTAATATGACAATATTAATTCTTTAGGAGGATTTTGAATAATGAATAGATTAGTTGGGACTGTTTCAAGAGGGGTTAGAGCGCCTATTATAAGACAAGGAGATGACTTAGTCAAAATAGTTGTTGATTCTGTTTTAAATGCGTCAAAAAGTGAAAACTTTGAAGTTAGAGACAAAGATGTAATTGCAGTTACAGAAGCTGTTGTAGCTAGAGCACAAGGAAATTATGCTCATGTTGATAATATTGCGACAGATGTAAAAGATAAATTTGGAGATGATACTGTTGGTGTTATATTCCCAATTTTAAGTAGAAACCGTTTTGCAATATGTTTAAAAGGAATTGCAAAAGGATGTAGAAAAGTTGTATTAATGTTAAGCTACCCTTCTGATGAAGTTGGAAACCATTTAATAAGTATTGATGAACTTGATGATAAAGGAATAAACCCTTGGTCAGATGTTTTAACAGAGGAAAAATATAGAGAGTTATTTGGATATAACAAACATACATTTACTGGCGTAGATTATGTTGATTATTATAAGAATTTAATTAAAGATTGTGGTGCAGAAGTAGAAATTATATTTGCCAATAATCCAAAAACTATTCTTGACTATACAACAAGTATTTTAACTTGTGATATACATACAAGACAAAGAACAAAGAGAATTTTAAAGCAAAATGGTGCTAAAAAAGTGTATTCTCTTGATGATATAATGACATCAAGTGTAGATGGTAGTGGGTATAATGACCAATACGGACTTTTAGGTTCAAACAAAGCTACAGAAGAAACAGTAAAATTATTCCCTATAAATTGTGATGAGGTTGTAAACAAAATTCAAGGTGACATAAAAGAAATCACAGGTAAAAATGTAGAAGTAATGGTTTATGGAGATGGAGCTTTTAAAGACCCTGTAGGGAAAATATGGGAGTTAGCTGACCCAGTAGTATCTCCTGCTTATACAAAAGGTTTAGAAGGAACTCCAAATGAAGTGAAATTAAAATATTTAGCAGATAATGATTTTGCTGACTTATCTGGTGATGAATTAAAAGAAGCTATTTCTAAATACATAGTTGAAAAAGATAATAAATCTGATGATTTAACAGGAAATATGGTTTCTCAAGGTACTACTCCAAGAAGATTAACAGACCTTATAGGTTCTTTAGCAGATTTAACATCTGGAAGTGGAGATAAAGGTACTCCTATTATTTACATACAAGGATACTTTGACAATTATACAAAATAATTTTTTTAAAAGAGGATTTTATTTCTCTATATTAAATTTAAAATTTATTAAAACCTCTTAATTGATACATTTTTCTATGTATCAATTAAGAGGTTTATTTAATGGCTCTAGAAATGACTAACTCTAAGGCATTTTTAGATTATATAAACATTCTTATTTAGATTTATACAATTCTAGCTCTTGCTTATTTCTGATATAATATCATTTTTTAAAATTTGCTTTACTGGAATAATAACTGCAACGATGCTGATAATAATATTTAAAACAATCATGCCTATATAGAGAGGTGCATTTACTTCAAAGATTGGATTTATATATAAATATATGCGTTTTACCATAAAATAAATCATAAATTGTCCAATAATACTTCCAATTATCATTATAATACTTGCATATAATCCATATAAGAAACCTTCTCTCATCATCATAAGTAAAAACCTATTATCCGTAATACCCATAGCTCTTAAAATCCCAAATTCATGTCTTCTTGAAAAAACTAAGTAACTTACTGTATTGATAATATGAAACAGACTTATTGCTAGAAGTACAAATACAATACCATATATAAATAAAAGTTTTTGATTTAAATAGGTATTATTTTTTTCAATAGCTATGGTATAGTCTGTTACTATACATCTCTTTATATTATTTACAACACTTTTTATATTTTCAGACAACTCTACGCTATTACTTTCTTTTGTCTTTTTTATACTTACTGAATTGTAATTTTCAATATTAAAGTTATTCTTCATTTGTTCATTTGTCATAACTATATCCATACCATAGTCGCCAATAAAATATATGTTATTAGCCATTACACGTTTTACAGTAGCAGCAACTACAAATTCTTTTGTTACATAATCATCCTTATTTTCTTCTTTAAATTTAACAATTTCACCTGTTGGTTTCATTGTTTTTGGTACTTTAACCTTTATTGTATTTCCTGGTTTTATATCCACTGCATCATACATACCAGTCCCATCCATAGGTAATCTAACTATAACTTTATTATTTTTGACCATATCGTCATGATTAACTTTTCCATCTATGACATAAGAATTTAGCCCTTCTAACATTCCATTGTTATATCCATATATATTGGTTTTTAAAAGGTATCCACCTTCGCTTTGTTTTGTACAAATACCATTAAAAAAATTCTTTATTCTATAATCTTTCTCAAGAGGTTTAAAGAAGTTTTTCCAAAATAATTGTTTTTCTTTAATTTGTATAGCTCCAAACAAATACTTTACTGGATAAACTCGTGATACTCCCTCAACCTCATTGAGTCTTGAAATTTTACCTTTAGGTATACCTATATCAAAATCTGTTGTTTGCATAGTTACTTGGTAGTCAGAATTTAAACCATCATCAGCTTTCATTGTGAGTTCATTATTATTTTTAGTAAGCTGTATAGAGTAACTGGAACATAGGAAAATAATCCCACCAAGTGACAATGAAAATAAAATACCCACAAACATTCCTTTTTTTTGAGTCATGTATTTATGAGATAGTACCTTTGTCATATTAGAATGTCTTACACTTTCTAAAGTCCTTTTTTGCTTATTAGTGACCTTAAAATTTTTCATGGATTCTATACTAGAATATTTATTTAATTGATGTACAACACGCACAGTAATTATAATTAACAGTAATAAAATAAATAAGAATCCCAAATAAATAGATTTTTCGCTTATAAAAAATGCTCCTGGAGTAATATCACTGCTCAAAAATATATGTGGAAATCGTTCATATATTGTAGATGCTACTCCAATACCCAATATACAACCTATAGGAAATCCAATAATAAAAAGTAAAAATAACTCTAAAAATAGTAAGAATAAGAGTTGTTTATTATTGGCACCTAATACTTCTAAAACTCCATATTGTGATATTCTCTGAAGTATTGAAACGTGGAAAATACTATATACTGCTGCTGCGCCAAATACTCCAACAAGTAAGATAATTGCATTTGTATTTAGCTCTAGATTTTTTAAGAACTCAAATATATTATATTTTTCTATGCCTTTTGGAGGCTTTACTCCAAATTCAATTGATAAGTGCCAATTTACACGAGCGTTTTCTTTTGATATATTGAATTTTTTTATAAATTTAGAGTTTTGCTTATTTATATTTTTATTTTCATCATACTTTACATAAACTAAATAAGAATTATTTTCTTTAGGTTGTGAATAATCATTTACAAATCCTTGCATATCAGTTTTGGGATTTGTAAGATTTGATAAAATACCACATAATTTATAAGTTTTACCATCTAATTTAATTGTCGTTCCAATCTCTTTTTTTACATTTAAATTATTTAGTGAATATGTGTCAAAAGCTATCTCTCCATCTTTACTAGGAAGACTTCCTTGCAATAATTTTCTACCTGTCATATCTAGGTATGATGAATCTGCATTTAAAAATTCTATAATAAAAGGTTCATCTATATGAGATTTAGCATTTGTAACTCCAAGTTTATCTATAGTGTATTTTTTTGATTTTTTATTTTCTTTAATTTTTTTTAGTTGTTTCTCGTTTACTTTATAGTAAAAATGATAATTTCCACTATCTTCCCTTATTTTTTCGATTGCACTTTTATTTGCACTATGAACTAGAGAACCAATTCCTGTTAAGAGTGCTACTGATAATACTATGCTTAAAAATATAGATCTAGATTGTTTTTTATAATGTTTAATATATTGAATTGCAAACTTTATCAAAGACATCATAGTACTCCACCACCATTATTTACTACAATTCCATCTTCAATATGTATAATTGAATCACATACTTGTGCTATATTTTCATTATGTGTTACCATCAGTATCGTTTGATGAAATTTTGCACTACTTTCTTTTAATAAACATACTACTTCCATTGTGGTTTTACTATCAAGATTTCCAGTTGGTTCATCTGCTAATATAAGTGCAGGTTTATTTGCTAAAGCCCTAGCAATTGCTACTCTTTGTTGCTGTCCACCAGAAAGCTCATTTGGAAACTTTAGACGCTTATCCCAAATCCCCAATGTATTCATCAACATTTCAATATATTCATGGTCTACATTATTTCCTCTATCTAATGTAACAGGAAGAGTTATATTATCATAAGTGTTCAGTACTGGTATTAAACTGTAGTTTTGAAATATAAACCCTATATTTCTTCTTCTAAATACTGTTAAATCTTTTTTTCCTATTTTAGATATATTCTTTCCTTTAATTATTACATCACCTGATGTTGGATTATCTAATCCACCTATAATGTTTAATAATGTGCTTTTACCAGAACCAGAAGTTCCAACTATAGCAGTAAACGTAGCTCGTTCAATTTCTATGCTTACTCCATTTAAAGCTTTGACTTTAGTCTCATCTTTTCCATAGTGTTTTACTAAATTATTCGTCATTAATATACTCATTTAATTTCTCCTTTCAGTACAGATATATGTTCTTATAAGATATTGTAAATGACGATAATTACACTCATCCTACAAAGTTAATTTAAACTCTTACAGTTTTGTAAGAAGATACTAAAACAACTTCCATTTCCTAACTTAGATTCTACTATAATATTCCCATTTTCTTTTTCTAAAATTAACCTTGCAAGATATAGACCAATCCCTGTTCCATTTTGATTTTCTACATTCTTGCTTCTATAAAACCTTTTAAAAATATCATTTAACTCTTTACTATCAATGCCTATTCCTTCATCTTTAATAATGATTTTAGTATACAATTCCATTTTTATTATAGAGACAGTAATTACACTATTTGATGGTGAGTATTTTATTGCATTTTCTAATACATTTACAATTGCTTCTATAGTCCACTTTTTATTATGGACTAGCTTTACATCTGAAAATGGTTCTAGACTTATCCTTATATTTTTAGCTTCTGCTTTATTAAAAACGGTACTAATACTTTGCAGAATAGTATCTTTTATTAATAGTTCATCTACCTCAAAATTAATGACTCCATCTTCTAATTTAGTCATCTTAAATAGAGATTGTAATAACCAATCAATCTTAAAGGTTTCATTTTTCATCTTTTGTAAAAACTCCTTTTTCTGTGATGTAGAAATATTCATATTCTCCAGAAGCTCGCAATAAATAGTTATATTTGAAAGTGGAGTTTTTAATTGATGTGACATATTTGAGATTAAGCTTTTAATTGCTTCTTTTTCTAATTTTGACTGTTCTACTTCTATTTCTATCATATCTTTAACTTTTTTTACTTGGTGAGAAATTTTTGATAATCTTGTATCTTTAGTATCTGAATAAGTAACTTCTTTACCTTCCAATATTTGATTTAACATTAAGCTCAATTCATCATATCTATTTTGATTTTTTTTAGTGATTATGATACATATAGCTACTATACATATCATAAAAGCTAATACTAACATCTTATTCTACCTCGTTCCATAGATACCCCATTCCATAAGCTGTTTTTATATATTTTGGATTAGAGGGATTATCTTCTACTTTTATTCTAAGTCTTCTTATATTTACAGATACAATATTCTCATCAACATAATTTTCTTCACTATCCCAAATATGATGCAAAATTTGTTCCTTTAATAATATCTGACCTTTATTTTCAATTAGGTAACTTAGAAGCTTATATTCTACAGAGCTAAGTTCTAAACATTCTTCATTTTTATATACTCTAAGTAAGTTTTGGTCCAATTTTATTCCATTAGAATATATTACTTTATTATTTAATTTTTTTCTTATTGCTACTTTAACCCTTGCCTTTAATACAGATAAAGAGAATGGTTTTGTAATGTAATCATCAAGTCCTATTTCTAATCCTTTTACCTCGTCAATTTCTGAGTCTCTTGCAGTAAGCATTATAATTGGTGTATCTGACTTTTCTCTTATTAACTTACACACATCAAATCCATTTCCATCTGGGAGATTACAGTCCAAAATTATAAGGTCTATATTTTTATTATTAAATACATGCAATCCTTCTTGTACTGTGTAAGCCTTAAATACATTAAATCCATCACTTTTAAACGCATAAAAAAGGCCTTCGTTTAAGTTTATATCATCCTCAATAATTAATAAGTTCAATTTTACACTCCTTTAAATTTCAATTATTTTTGTCTTGTTATAGTTTTAATATACATTTATTTCACTAAAAAGACTGTAATTAAATTTGTTTTTCAAATCTAGTTACAGTCTTATATCTTGTACTTACTCTTCATTCTTAGAATATGCCTCATAAAACATTTTGATTGAATCTAAATTATCATCAGTTATAATAGGTACACCACTTGCACTTAAAAACTCAGCTAAAAATTCAATACGCTTGAAATATTTTTCTGTACTATCTCTAAATAATATTGGGTCTAGCCAAATATTAATTAAAATTATGAATACTTCAGATACTTCATCTGGATAATCTGTTTTAAAAATACCTTCTTCTACGCCTTGCTTTATTAGACAAGATAATAAAGGAGTTATTTCAATGGTAGATGCTCGTATATTCTTTATAAAAAAAGTTGGTTTTTTTTGACTGCACATATAATCAATCAATTTTTTTCTTATTTCTGAACTAGATATATATAAAATAAATTCAGACACTTTTTCTCTAACAGTTAACTTAGGATTGTTTAATAATGACTTTAGATTTTCAACTTCTACTCTTAAACTATTTAATACTATCTCTTCAAATAGCATTTCCTTGTCTTTAAAATGATAATACACAGCCTCTTTAGATATATCAAGAGTATCAACGATTTGTTGCATAGTTACATCATCATAATCTTGCTCTTCAAATATTTTCCATGCGACTTCTAGTATCTGAGTTTTTATTTTATTAGAGTATTTATTTCTTGACATATAAATTCACTTCTTTCTTTATTAGTTTATACTAATCATTAGTACATTAATTATAATAAGATTCTTTACAATATGTCAACACACTCCATTTAAAGACAACAAAACGTATTTACTCCTAATTTTTTTAATATTAATATAATTTCCTTATAAAAATATTATAATTAATTATGTAGTTATACATTTCTCAATTTAACTACACTTAAATTGAAAATACAACGTTGTTCTTATATAATTAAATTATACAACAATAATGATATATTTTTTAAGTATATTTTTACTAGGGGGAATAGAGATGAAAAGGGTTGATGAAAGAAATACTATGTTTGCAAGGGCAAATTATAAAAAGGATAGTACTGCTTATAATGACTATTATAAGCAAAATCCTGAGAAAAAAGAAATTGATGATAGTATAAGAAGCAGACCAAACTTATGTAGCGAAGGAACAATGACTTACAACAAAGTAAACTCTCCAATGGCAAGTAGTGCATTTGATTTTTTATCTGATATAAAATCCTTATGTGAAGGAAATGTTTCTGACACAAAAGTAGACGTAGATGCAAAATCAATGACAAAAAAAATAAAAGGTTTTGCAAAGCAATATGGTGCTTCTGTAGTTGGTATAACTAAATTAAAAGACTATCATATTTATACAAATAGGGGAAGACATGAAGAAAATTATGGAGAAGAAGTTAATCTGACTCACAAGTATGCTATTGTATTTGGATGTGAAATGGATAAAGAAATGATAAATAGAGCACCAATGATATGTGAAGTTATAGAAACATCAAAGTGTTATGTAGATGCTTCTATTGTTGGAATGATTTTAAGTTACTACATAAGAAACTTAGGATATGATGCCAGAAATCATATGGATGCTAACTATTTAGTAATGCCTGTTTTTATAGCTCGTGATGCTGGTCTGGGCGATATAGGAAGAAATGCTATTCTTACAAATAAAGATTATGGTTCTAGACTTAGATTAGGTGTTGTTACTACAGATATTCCACTTTTAGAAGATGAATATGTTGATTTTGGATTAGAAGATTTTTGCAAGGTCTGTAAAAAATGTTCTTTTAACTGTCCTTCTCACTCACTTTCTAATGATATTAAGATTAGTGATGATGGAAAGTATAATTGGGTAATTGAACATGAAACATGTTATATTAAATGGAGATATTTAGGTACAGATTGTGGTATGTGTATATCTGCTTGCCCATTCAGCCAAAATCTTGAAACTATAAAAAATACCACTTCTTTTAAGGGTAATAATGAACTTATTGAAAAAGCTTTAGATGAGTATACTTCAAAATTTGGTAAAAGAATATTTGTACCTGGCAACCCTTCTTGGTTAAAATAGTTCTACTTAGTCAAGAGTCTGTCCTATGATGAATTATAGGACAGATTTTTTATTAAATACATAGATTATAAAGGATTTTTTCTTGATTATAACAATTCAGCAATATTTTAAATTTATAATTGACCTTATAAAATGTCAAACATAAAAGGAGTATATATATGGAAAAGATATTGATTGTGGAAGATGATACTATATTAAATAAAACTCTGTCATATAACCTAACAGAAGATGGATATTTGATTACTTCAAAATTTACAGCTATTTCTGCATTAAAGTCTATTATGGAGTATAAATTCGACTTAATCATTTTAGATGTTAATTTACCAGATAAGAGTGGATTTGAATTATGTAAAGAAATTAAGATGAATTGTGATATACCAATAATTTTTTTAACAGCTAATGATATGGAATACGATATGATTAAAGGTTATGAGCTTGGAGCTTTAGATTATATAACAAAACCCTTTAATATAAATGTATTTAAGCAGAAAGTAAAAGCTCTTTTAAATCATATTACAATAAAAACAAAACAAGATTGCTATGATGATGGATATCTTGAAATTAACTTTTCTGAGCTATCAGCCAACATAAATGGAAATCAAATTATATTTACTCCATTAGAATTTCGTACATTGAAGCTATTTACTGAAAATCCTAAAAACATATTAACAAGAAAAATACTTTTAGAAAAACTCTGGGATATAGATGCTAACTTTGTAGATGAACATACTTTAACATCTGTTATAAGTAGAATTAGAAGTAAGATTGAAAAGGATAATTTTCAATATATTAAAACAGTATATGGTATGGGGTATATGTGGTTGGGTGAAAGAAATGAAATTTAAAAAATTTTCTTTTAGCTCTATTTATTTAACAATTGCCATTGGTCTAATTTTTACAGCCATTCTATTTAGTATAGTAATTTATGTAATAACTGATGATATAAAACTAGTTGTATTATTATTAATATATACAATAATACTTTGTGGATTTATGGCCCTAATAGTATTTTTACTTCATAAAAAAATAACTATGTTTTGTTCTGAAATATGTCATACTTTAGATAGTATGATGAATAGTGAAGACAATATTGAAATTGTATTAGAAGAAGAAACTATTTTATCACGTATCAATCATAGATTAGTTAGAATGTATGAAGTTATTCAAGAAAATCGTCATAATGTTGCTATGGAAAAAGCTAACTTACAAGAATTAGTTTCTGATATATCTCACCAAATTAAAACTCCTATTGCAAATTTAAAGATGATTAATACTACTCTACTCAATCAAAAATTTAAAACAGAAATTCAAAATGAGTTTTTGATGGATATGGAAGGTCAATTAGATAAATTAGATTTTTTGATGCAGTCTATGGTGAAAACATCTAGATTAGAAACAGGTATAATTACACTATCTAAAAAGAAAAATTTAATTTATGAAACAATTGCTATAGCACTTAGTGGAATTTTATTTGATGCTGAAAAAAAGAACATTGAAGTTACAGTCGATTGTGACCCTAATTTATATATAGTTCATGATAAAAAATGGACTTCTGAAGCTATTTTTAATATATTGGATAATGCAGTAAAATACACGAATGCTAATGGGAAAATACATGTATCTACAGAATGTTGGGTTATGTACACCAAAATAGATATCACTGATAATGGAAAAGGAATATCAGAAAGTCATCAAGCAGAAATATTTAAAAGATTCTATCGTGAGGAAGATGTACATGATATAGATGGTATTGGAATAGGTCTATATCTTTCAAGAAAAATTATATCTCTTCAAGGTGGATATATTAAAGTTACATCAGATACTGGAAAAGGGGCTACATTTTCTATATTCTTACCAAATAAATAGCTCTTTAAATATTTTATTTGTGATAATTCTGCAACATTTTGATTTTATACTGTTCTTATAATATATTAAGGAGGTTTTATGATGAGTATTTTACAAGTAATTGATTTGAAGAAATATTATGGTGAAAATTCAAATATTACAAAAGCTCTCGATGGTGTAAGTTTATCTATTGAGAAAGGTGAGTTTATCTCTATTGTAGGTACATCTGGAAGTGGTAAATCAACATTATTAAATATGATGGGAGGATTAGATAATCCTACATCTGGAAAGGTTGTTATAAGAGGTAAAGAATTATCAAATATGGCTGACGAACAACTTACAATTTTTAGACGTAGAAACATAGGTTTTATATTTCAAAATTATAATCTTGTTCCTTTGCTTAATGTATATGAGAATATTATTTTACCAATAGGATTAGATGGAGAGACGATAGATAAAGATTTTATACATGAAATTATAAGCATGCTTTCTCTAGAAGAAAAACTATATGATATACCAAGCAATCTTTCTGGAGGACAACAACAACGTGTTGCTATAGCTAGGGCACTTGTAACAAAACCTGCTATTATACTAGCAGACGAACCAACAGGTAATCTTGATAGTAAAACGAGTACAGATGTGTTAGCTTTACTGAAAATGACAAGTGAAAAATTCAATCAAACAATTGTAATGATTACTCACAATAATGAAATTGCTCAACTAACTGATAGAATTATTCGCATTGAAGATGGAAAAATTGATAATTAGGAGGTGTAATATATGTTTAAAAATAACAATTGTGCTTTTATAAGAAAAATAGCTTTAAATGATTTGAAAATTAATAAACTCAAAACATCTCTTTCAGGTATTATTATAATGATTTCTACATGTTTACTGTTAACAGTATCTTTAGTTTCATATAATGGTTCTGTAGATTTAGCTAATTCATCTCCATATCATGCTATATATAAGTCTGTAAATGAAAAATCAAAAAACATATTATATCGAGATAAAAATTTTAGTGATGTAGGAACATACAAGTTAATTGGCAGTAACAAGAAGACAGATTATATGATGTCAACTATTTATGCAGATAATATAGCAATCAAACTTATGAATTTTCAACCAATGAAAGGTACTATGCCTACAAATAAAAATGAGATTGCTATTTCAGAAAAATACTTACAGCAACTTTCTTTAAATAAAGACATTGGAGACAGTATTAAATTAACTTATCGTGATAATATGACGAATAAAGAAATACAAAGAGATTTTGTTATTGTTGGCCTTTTAGAAAATTATTATCAAGATAATGCTAAACAATATTATACAGTTGTTTCAAATGACTATTTTAAGAACACAATTTCTACATCTTTACAAAACAAAAGTAGCAATTTTGATGATACAAGACCTAACGATGTAGATGTATTAGTAAAATTGTCAGAAGAAAATACAAAGAAAGATTCAGCTTCAATTAAGGCACAATTAAAAGATATTGGCTTTTCTTTAGGGATTAAAAAACATAATATATACTTAAATGATAAATATATTGAATCAAATTTAATCGATAGTGAACAGGTTATTACAGTTTTGGCAGTTGGAATAGTTATTCTTTTTTCTAGTATTTTTGTTATATACAGTATTTTTTATGTTTCAGTTGTTAATTCGGTTTATATGTATGCTAAGTTGAAATCTTTAGGAATGACTTCTTTTCAGTTGAAAAAGATTATTTCTCTACAAGGAAATTTTTTATCGATTGTTTTTATTCCATTAGGTATCATTATATCGTGTATAATTGCTTACGTAATTCAACCATTAGCATGGCAGATAATAGATGATTCATTTATAATCTTAATTTTATCACTAGTAATGTACTTAACTGTTAGAATTTCTCTACATAAACCTGCTAGAATTATTTCCAAAATATCTGCTATTGAAGGTATGCAATACACAGAAATTAAATTTAGAAAAAAAATAAAAAACTTTAATTATATAAATATTAAAAATTTAGCCTTAAAAAATATTGAGTCAAATAAAAAGAAGAACTTAATTGCATTAATCTCACTAAGTATTAGTGGAATTTTATTTATTTCAATTGCTAATCTTGCTAATTCGATAAATTTTAAGAAACAGTTGTCACAACAATTTGTATATAACGAAAATTACCTTGTTAGCATTAAGAGTGATAATTTATATGAACGCATTACACAAATTCAACAAAACAACCCATTAACAGATTCCCTTAAAAATGAGATTGAATCTATTCATGGAGTAAAAAAAGTAATTGAATCTAAATCAATTAAAGGTAGTCTTATAGAACCTTCTATCAAAGATAAAGATGAAAAACAATTTACTACTTTAATTAAAGGTCTTACACCTGAACTTTTAAAATCATTTGAAGAATATATTGTAAGTGGAAAATCAGATTATAAAAAACTTAACTCAGATGATTTAATTGTAAATAAGTATAGAGCAAAATCCTATGGATTAGATTTAAAACTTGGAGATACAGTTACATTTGATATTTTTAGTGGAAATAATATTATTAAAAAACAAATGAAAATTAAAGGAATTATTGATAATTCTAATACAGGTAGTATGTTTTTTACTTTGGATAAAACCTTAGAATCTCTAACTCCATATAATACAAGCTTAGATTTTTCTATTTTGGTAGATAAAAAATATTCTAAAGAAGTTGAAGAAAAGTTGCTAAGTATCATTCAGGAACATTCTAGTTTAATGCTTTATTCATATGAGGATGATTATAAAATGATTACTAGAGCATTTAAGTATATAGTTGTAACTTCATACATTTTTGTTGGTTTAATTTCTTGTTTTGGTATACTAAATATGACCAATATTCTAATAAATAGTGTTTTAATCAGAAAAAGAGAATTTGCTTTACTTCAAGCTGTTGGAATGACAAAAAAGCAACTTCGAAATATGCTTTACAGAGAAGGTTTAAATATAAGTATTAAAGCTGTATGTATTTCAAGTTTATTAGGTTATTTGGGTTCAAGTTTACTTTGTACTTTTATAAAAGATGTAGTTAGAGTAGATTTTATTAATTTTAACTTTTCTATATTTACTATTTTAATTTTTTCTTTTGTATTAATTGGAATACAAGTTTTAACAACTGAATTACTTGTAAGAAATATAGAAAAAAAATCACTTACAGAACGCTTGCGCTCTCAATAAAAAAATAGGAGTTACAATTAATCTATCAGTAGATAGTTGCAACTCCTATTTTAACTTTAAATACTTTTCTTTTTTTCTAATATTTCATATACACAATCTTCTGTTGAGTTAATATCTTTTTCTCTTCTCTTTTTAGAATCGATTAAAACAAAATACAGTATAAATCCTACAACAAGTCCCCATGTTCCACCTTTAGCAGCAATCACACCTCCCATAAGCCCAATTAATCCCTTCTCTACACCAGTATTACATAGTTCCATTGACAACTTTGTACATAAATAACCTTGAACTAAGAGTGTCACTGAAAGTGCTAATGGTATAAGAGGAGTAGCAATCTGAGCAACTGGATAAAAACATATAAAAATAGCTGAAACCCACACTAATGTACCCATACCACTAAAAATGGACTGCATTGCTTCCTTTCCAACCTTATATCTTTGAGCAACACTTCCAGTAAGTGTCGCAGCTAATGGACCACACATTGGTATATATGGAGAAATAACTGCCATAACAATATTTCTTATACCACTTATAATATTAGACCTATTTGAATTGAAATCTATATATTCATCTTTTCTGTTTTCACTTTCAGAAAGTACTAAATTTTCACCTGTTATAAAATCACCAAATGCAATTATATATATCATAAAAGCCATTGGTAACCCTTGTATAAATAACATCATGTTTGGAAAACCTATTCCAAGAGGAGATACTGTATTTATTAAATTTTTTAAGTCTACTATGTAAATTATTTTATCAAAACTCAAACTAGGAATTCCTATTTCTTTGCTAAATATACCTACAATTAAACTCACTAAAATAGCTGATACTACTCCATATTCTCCTAAATGAAATAGAAATTTATTTTTAACTTTTAAAGTGTCAAATCTTTCAGAAAACATTACAAAACAGGCAACCAAAATTCCTACTGTTATAGCTATTGGATAAGAATCAAATCTACCTTTAGGACTAAATTCTGATATTACAGTAGAGATACCAACACCCATTAATATCCCACCTTTAATAGAATTTGGTATTTTACTAACTAACTTTCCAGCTACTCCAGTTATTCCCATCAAAATAAATATGATTCCTAAATCTATTTGTAAAGCTGTTAATGCTTGTATTCTTTCAATGCCCATGCTAAACTTTAACAAATATGCAGTTGTAAGAGTTATAGAAGCCGTAATCCAACCAGGTACAACTGGGTCTCCCATAAAAACATGTAAGCAGTATAATATGGAGTTGATTATAGCCATACTCCATGCTACTTCATAAGGTAATCCCAAAATTTGTGTACTAAGACCAATAGTTCCTAAACTTGTCATACTTGATATTATTCCTTGAATAGCTTCTGGTTTCTCAAACCTGTAATGTATAAATGGAATTCGTATCTTGAACAATCCAAATTTTATATGAGGTTGCTCTATTCTAGTGAGTCTTTCCATAATTTCACTCCACCTTTCGATAACTCTTATAAATTTACAACCTTATAATTGTTTATAAATTATCAATGTCGTTAAAACTAGTATATAACATGCAAATTGCATAAACAATAAATTAAATTTATAAAATTGATAGATTTTGTGCATATATGGAAAGACATCTTCATTTTTATTTGTTTATATCACTTGATAAAGGCTCTTTATAAAACTCAATGGTTCTTTTCCATGATTCAAATTGCCCTTGTGTATTTCCTTCTATCGTTCCTCCTGAAGAAAAGATACCTCCACCTACATTCATACATAAGGTCTCTTTTAAAGGTATAACATATGGAATTGGTAATGGATGCCCCATATTATTATATGTTAATAATTCTACTTTACATGGATAATTGTTTTCTTTAAGTATTTTTAATGCCTCTAAACAAGCATCATAACTATTCCATATATTATCTTTTTTCCCAGCAATCATAAGTATGTCTGCTTTGGAATTTTCTATTCTTATTCTAGCTTCATTTCTATTATTCGCTCTTTCAAGATTTTTTTTATAAGAATTGGCAAATCCAAATGGAATTCCTTTTGAGATATCTTTCTTTTGTTCTTCAAGAAAGATATCATCATCTAAGTGGATATATGAAAATGGTTCCCCTTTATACGACCATGATGAAGTATCTTTTCCATTCTCCAATCCATTAAGAGCTTGGAAACAATAAGTATGTGGAGCTGATACTACAACTTTTTTAATCTGTTCATATTTTGAGGCAAGTAAAAGTGCTAACTCTCCACCCTTTGATGTTCCATGAATAAAGATTTCTTTAGTATTAGTAATTTCATTTTCACTAATCCATTTAAATACTTTTTCAAAATATTCTAATGGAACTTCTTCTAATTTATCTGGTAGACCCTCTAAGGCAAAATAAGCAACTGTTAGTACATTGAATCCCCTAGATGCAAGTGGAGCTGCTAAAAGGTCTAGAGCATCTAAACTCCCATCAGAACCACCCAACATTAGAATTGTTTTATTATTAGAATTTTGTTTATAAAATAATTTTCCTATAAATTCATCAGATATGTATTTTGTAGTAATATCATGTGATTTAAATAGTCTTTTCAGTTTAACTTCTTTTCTTTCATTAGAAGATTCAAATATCATATTCATGATTATTGGCTTATCTATAGATATATTTTCTGCAAAATTATTACCTTCAGTTTTAGATTTTTCCAGCGAATAAATTAATCCCATACAGTCAGGATTTTTATAAGTACCTTCTATAGGTTCAACTGAATCTAAATCTACTTCTCCCTTTTCATTTGAAGAAAATACTCCATAAGAAGAGAATTCTTCTCCCTTACACCATGGAAATTCCATTTTCATGCTTACTTTAAGTTTAGTATTTGGAGTTAAATCTGAAACTATAATTTTAAGTCTTTCATCTACAAACGATTCTAAATTGTATACATTTACTTTCATAATCCATTTCTCCTTATAATATTAGTGATTTATATATTTAAAATAACTTTATCCAATGTAATATGAATCCTCTAAATTAAGACATCATATTGACTATTTTATTGTATCAACTCATCAACTCTTTGTCAATATGATGTCTTTTTATTCATTTTAAATTATCACTAATATACTCTCTCTATTTAATATCATCATAAATAAAAACCACTCTTTCTAAAGAATGGTTTTTGATAAATGTTATTTTATATTGACAAGTTTCTCTTTTAATTTAAATTTATATAATTAGATATTTTTTATTTAATATCTAATTATATCATGCATTTGCAAAAGTATATATGGCATTAATTCTTGCTATATATAAATTTTCATCGCTACATCCAATATATTTAGCATATTTCTCTATCTTTTCTTTTGCATTTTCAACATCACTTTCATCACTCTCCATTAACTCATTTATATAAATATCCATTAATGAAGCTTTATAATCTTTTATATCATAACCTAAAAATTCAGTTAATCTCTCAATTTCCTTATTGAAATCTCCATCTTCTTTTACCAAAAATTCGTATACATCTTCTCTATATGGATTTAAGGTTATTATTTGTTTTACAACCTTACATTCATCAGCTTTTCCAATAAAGCCATCTTTATAATTATTAAATAATGCATTAGATTTTTTTATAGATTCTTCATCAATATAAGAATGTACCTCAGTTACCCTATTTTCTATAAGAGCATCCACTACAGCATAATGAATTTTAAAACAATCATTATATAAATAATTACTCATTTTTTTTACTGTTGATTCTATTTCTAAAAAACTAGGATGACCATTTTTTTTATTTTTATTTGGAATAATAAAAGTTTTATTCAAATTATTAAAAAGTCTCTTAAAATCCAAGTATTTTTCGCAATAAACACTTTTAAAGGTATCGATATCTATAGTTATAATTCCAAAACTTACTATAGTCTCAATGCCTTTCTTAAAAGATTCCTCTATATATTTTTCTCCTAAATTTAAACCTCTATCTGATATTTGTTTTAAATTTTGAAAATTATTTAAACAATCTCTTTCAAAGTTTTTAGAAATTTCTAAAGCGTATAGTTTAAAGATTTTCCTTATCTTATTATAATTATTTTTCGTATCATCAAATCTGATAATAGCTCCATTTACATCAAAAGTAATCATTGAGTTTTAACCTCCCCATTAGTTTCATCAATAAAATAAATTTAATATAAACTTTATAATCATAATATTAAACTTATTTATACTATAATTATTAATTTGATGATAAAAGCTATTTTCCTTCTAAATAAAAAATTTGTCTAAAGTTTTTAAAAAAATTAGACAAATCTTAGACTATTATTCTTTAAATTATTCCAAATACTCCAAATAATATTGGTATAAATATAGCTGGCAACAAATTTGCTACTTTTATATTTGTTAGTTTAAGTACATTTAAACCGAGACCTATAATCAGTAAGCTTCCAGCTGCTGTCATCTCTGTAACTACAGGGTCACTTAAGAATCCATTTAAAAACGATGCACCTAAACATATAATACCTTCATATAAAAATACGGATATTGCAGAAAACATTACACCTATACCTAAAGAAGCAGTGAATATAATAGAAGCTATTCCATCTATTACAGATTTTACAAATAATGTATCATGACTTCCTGTAAGTCCACTTTCTAGTGCTCCAACTACTGCCATAGCTCCTATACAAAATAATAAACTAGATGATATAAAACCTTCCGCAATAGAATCTTTTTTATTTCCTTTAGAGAATTTACTTTGTAAAAAAACTCCTAGTTTGTTTACCCATTTATCTATATCTATTAACTCTCCTATTAAAGCACCTATAGCTATAGATGTTATTGTTACTAACGTATTTTTCCCCTCTAAAACTCCTGATATACCGATATACAATACACATAAAGCAATTCCATTCATTATAGTATCACTTACTCTTTGAGGTAGTCCTCCTTTAATTATAAGACCTACTATACATCCACCTGCAATTGCTAGACTATTTGCTATTACTCCAAACATTTTTTCTCCCCTCGATTAGCTAATTAAAATTTACTCATATTATCAAAACTTAAACATCAATAGTTTGTAGTGGATATTTTAAATATTCCAAAAATTCTTCAAATCCTTTTCTAGATATATTTACAGTTTTAGTATTTATATTTGGATGAAAATTTAAGAAATCTTCTTTAATTACATCCTTGTCTATGTAAAGCTCCACTTTTCTTTCTGTGTCATTTATCAATGAAAAAGGATTTACACTTCCTGGAAGAAGTTTAAGTACATTGTATAATCTTTCAGGCGAAGCAAATGATAACCTAGAACTTCCTATCTTATCTTTAAGTGAGTTTAAATCAACCTGCTTTTCTCCTTTAACTACAATAAGGTAATACTTATTTCCTTTAGCATTTCTTAAAAATAAATTTTTACATTGACATCCTTTTGTTATTTCATCCAAAATTACTAGTTGTTCTGCTGTATATACAGCTTCATGCTCTACTACATCATATTCAATATTTAATTTGTCCAAGATACTATATATTTTAGTTTCATTAATTCTCACTTCATTTTCGTCTTCTTCTTTCATAACTTTATCTTTCAAATCATTCATATTTCTCTTTTCTCCTTAAACACTTTGTTATTTCTATACCCTCTTTAAGATATTACTCTACAATAGCTATTGCTCTTACTGGAGCACCATCAGCGTCATTATACTTAAATGGAGCTGCTATAAATAGAAATTTTTCTGGAACATTTTCTAGATTTGTAAGATTTTCTATTATTATTTTACCTTTTTCAAATAGAATATGATGCACTTTAAAAACTGATGTATCATATCTATCAACTGATAGCATGTCTATGCCTATACCTTTTATATTAGTATCAGCTATATAATTTGCAGCTTCTTCTGTTAATGTAGGATAACCTACATAGTACTGCTTTTTATCCCAAAACTTTGACCAACCTGATTTAAATATTATAAAATCACTACGTTTTATTTCATCTTCATATTTTTTTAGATATTCTAGCTCTATATTCTTATTTCCTTTTTCAAGTTCCAATACATAAGCTTTTCCAACAAAATTTTCTATATCCAATTTGTCTAGGGTCTCACCTTTAGTATACATATGTCTTGGTGAATCCATATGAGTTCCATTATGAGAAAATACACTAATAAGTGTTTCTTGATAACCATTTTCTTCAATAATTGCTACTTTTTTGATATCTGGTCTGTTAGGCTCTGCATATACAGGCATGTCGTTATGTGTCACATGAGTTAAATCAAAAACCTTCATTTTTATATACCCCCTATGTTTTATTTTCTATTATATACCTAAATTCACTTTATTTCTATCAGTTTTTATTCCATTATATACCATACTAATATATAGTTTTTATAAATTTCAAGGGATTTACAGAAAAATCTTGAAAAGAATTATCAGTAAATATAACATCTTCGCCTAAAAAACGTTTGTATCTTCCTTCCTCTTTTTTCAATGTAATTCTTTGTTTCTGTGAATGATTGTTAAAAACCATTATTTTAAGTGGAGCTTTTTTTCTATTTGTCTGAACTCTTTTTAACATGTATTTTATATGCATATCAGCTTCAGGAAACGAATATCCGCAAAATATTAAAAGGTCAGTATCTCTTAACGTTTTTTCTGTTTCATTCCAAACATTACTTAAAAATATATTTGACATATTCTTAAAATATGTTGGTGGGACTATAATAGGTTCTGTCAATTCACCACATTCTAGACATTTTGTTTCTGAACTATTTTCAATAAGTTTCATGACACCACCTTCATGTGGGGTAAGAGTTACACTATTACAAATAGGGCAATAAAGCCAATTTAATGACCCATGTACCTTATATAATTTTATTAATGGTTCTTTTGGTTTTCTCCAATTTATTTCTTCCTTAAAATTAGTAAATTCCACACCATAATCAAGCATAATTGGAGAATCATTTTTGTCCCTTAAACCAGTGACTGTATTGTCTATATGTATATCATAATTTGCACTAATAAAAGTGGTATCAAGAAGTAAATCATTTTCTAAAAGGTTTTCAACTAAAAGTTTATGATATTTATTATCTGTTCTAGGTGTATTATGAATTGCTTCAGCCATTAATAATATTAAGTATTGTCTCAAAAAACGTATACTATCACTTCTATTATTTAGATTTTCTAGACCAAAGTTTCTAAAGGCCTCTCTTCTTTGTTCTGCTAAATCCAAAAGACCTAGAACTTCCTCAAATGTAGGAAAGTTTGCATTATCTAAATTATCTTTTACTATATCAATGTTGAACATCTGTTTAAAAAAATTGTATAATTCTCTATTCATATTGGTATTATAGTTTTTAGGATTTAGTTTTTTAAAATATTCACTAAAAAGTTCATTTTGAATAGGTAGATTTTCCGCTGCTGAAGCTCCTGCTCCTAAAAATATAGCTATTTTCATATGATTCCTCCTAATATAAATACTACTACTGTTTTTTATATCTATTAAATATTCATATCATATCTTTAATAATACAACAATAAAGCTGTCTCTTCCTAGAAAAAATCCTATTACAAGACAGCCTTATATTTATATTAAATCTTTAATAATTCATAAATAGAAAGAGCATATATTTGAGTAGCCTTTACAATATCCTCTACTATTAAATATTCATTAGCTTGATGTTCTGTTTCTGGTTTTCCTGGGAAAATAGCTCCAAATGCAACACAATTATCTAAAGCTCTTGCATAAGTTGCTCCTCCAGATGAAAGTGGTGTTCCATCAAGACCAGTTTCTTCTTCGTATACTTTTCTAAGTGTTTTTACAAGAAGTGTATCTTCTGGAACATAGATTGAATCTAAGAAATCATACTCCTTATAAGTTAAATTGTACTTATCTGTCATTTTCTTTAATTCTTTTACAAAGTCATCTTTTTTGTATGTTACTGGAATTCTTATATCTATTCCAGCAAATTCTTTTTCACTATCAATAGTTACTCTACCTATATTTACTGTTAGCTTGCCAGATACATCATCCTTACAATTAGGAATTATATTATTACCATTAGCATCCTCTCCAATGACTTCTGCTAAGAACTTAATTATATTAGAATCTATACCTATATTATTAAGAGCTATACAAAGTCTAGCTACTGCATTTATACCAGTATCACTTGCTGCTGAATGGACACTTTTTCCTATTATACATATTTTATTTCCTTCAACAGTATATTCAAAATTTAACTTATCAAGTTCTTTTTTTAATTTATCAGAATATTTTCCAATATAAATCGCTTTTCCCGGAACCGCATTTAAGGCTTTTCCAACTGACAATTCTATATCACTTTTACTATCACAAGTTAAGTGAACTTGTAAAAGACCTTTTTCTGCATTTGTTATTGGAAATCTAGAATCTGGAGTAAATCCGTAATTTGGTATTTCTTCATTATTTTCTTTATATTTATTTATACATCTCCAAAGATTTTCTTCATCAGCTCCAAAAATAAATCTTATTCTCTTATTAAAGTCTACCTTTAAATCCATAAGAGCTTTTACTGCATAAATTGCTGATATTGTAGGACCTTTATCATCTTGTGTTCCTCTTCCATATAAATTACCATTTTCTAGGACAGCTTCAAATGGAGGATGATTCCAACTTTCCAAATCACCTTCTGGAACTACATCAACATGACCAAGTATACCTATCATCTTTTCGCCTTGTCCAATTTCAGCATATCCATAATATCCATCCTTATATACTGTCTTAAATCCTAGAGATTTACATAAGTCTAATATACCTCTTAAAGCCTTATCTACATTTTCACCAAATGGACAGTTTTCAGTTGCGTCAGATATAACACTAGGTATTTTTACACTTTCTTGTATAGAAGAAATCATTTCATCTTGTAGAGAATTTACTTTTTCTTTAATTTGCTCTTTCATATTATCACCCTTCAATTTTCATCATAATATACTAATAAATATTTTGACCTTTTTAAAAAAAAATATGCTTATTTTTTCAGTTTTTTTATAAATTCAATCGCTTTTAAAGACCCCATTTTAGAATGGTCAAATGTAAGTCCACCTTGGAAATAGACGTTATAAGGAGGTCTTATTGGAGCATCTGCACTTAACTCTATAGAAGAACCTTGGATAAAAGCTCCTGCTGCCATTATGACTTCACTTTCATATCCAGGCATGTCCCAAGGAACAGGTTTTACATAAGAATCAACTGGTGCAGCTTCTTGTATCCCTTCACAAAAACTTATTACCTCATCAGCATCATTAAGTCTAATACATTGAATAATATCACTTCTTAAATCATCGTATTTTGGCAATACATTATAACCTAACTTTTCAAAAGCTCTTGAACAAAATATGGCTCCCATTACAGCCTGAGACACTATATAAGGTGCCAAGAAGAATCCTTGAAGTACATTTCTAGTAGTTCCAAAAGTAAGACCACATTCTTTTCCTATTCCAGGAGAAGTCATTCTATAAGATATAAGTTCAATTAAATCTTTTTTACCAGCAATATATCCACCTGTTAATGCAAGACCACCACCAGGATTTTTTATTAGAGAACCAGCCATAACATCTGCTCCAACATCAGTAGGCTCTTTAGTATCTAAAAACTCACCATAACAATTATCAACCATTACAATAACTTCTGGTTTAACAGACTTTATTACATCAATAGCTTCTTTTATATCACTAATTGAAAGCGACTTTCTCCAAGAATATCCTTTTGACCTTTGTATCATAACAAGTTTAGTTCTATCATTTATTTTATTTCTAATTCCTTCTAAATCTAAATTCCCATTTTCTAAAAAATCTACATCATCATATGTAACACCATACTCTTTTAATGAACCTTTTTCTTCTCTTATCCCTATAACACCTTCTAAAGTATCATATGGTCTACCAGTAACAGACAAAATTTCATCTCCTGGTCTAACTATACCTTGTATGCACAAAGTAAGTGCATGTGTTCCATTTACAATTATTGGTCTTACAAGAGCATCTTCTGTATTAAAAACTTTAGAATAAATTTCTTCTATTTTTTCACGCCCAATATCATTATATCCATATCCTGTAGTCCAGTTAAAGTGCATATCACTTAGTTTAGACTCTTGCATAGCTTTTAAAACTTTATATTGATTATATTCTCTTATTTCCTTTATTTCTTCAAACTTGTCCTTTATTTCTTCCATTACTTCTTGCGATAGTTTAAAAGTATCATCATCTATCCCATAGTAATCTTTTAATAATTCTTTTGTCTCATTAAGCATTTTATCACCTGTCTCTTTATTATTTTATTTAAACATGCCAAAGGAGACTATTTTACTAAAACAAATAAATCATAGTTTATAGGTTAGTATAAGTCTCCTCTCAATCATCTTAAATTAAATTATTATCTATCTGTTGTTATTATTGTTATTGTTTTGATTTTGATTTGTTAGATTAATATACTTTCCAGGTTGTATAGTTGAAACAGCATGTTTATAAATCATGTTTTGCTGTCTATTATCTCCTTCTATTAATATTATATAACTATCAAATCCTTTTACAAGCCCTTTAACTTGTACTCCATTAACTAAATATATAGTAACAGGTATCCTTTCTTTCCTAGCATTATTTAAAAACAAATCTTGTAAATTTAAAACTGTATTTTTCATTAGATTTGTACCCTCCCAAGATTAAATTGAACTTCTAAAATATTCCTACCTTATATTCTATATAAGTTATGATAAATTTTCAATATTAAGTTGTATACTTAAAAAATTATATATTATTTTATAGAATCTTTAATATATAAGATTATTTCATTTTTTAATGTATCTATGCTTTCATATTTATCTAAATCAAACCATTTTGCTATTTCATATCTTTTAAACCAAGTTATCTGACGCTTTGCATACCTTCTAGAATCTCTTTTGATTATTTCGATAGCTTCTTCGTATGTATATTCTCCATCTAGATACTTTAATATCTCTTTATAGCCTATACCTTGCATGGATATCATGTCTTTTTTAAATCCCATACTTAAAAGTTTTTTGACTTCTTCAACCAACCCATTTTCAAGCATGATGTCAACTCTCATATTTATTCTTTCATATAAGTGTTCTCTATTTCTATTTAATACAATTATTATTGGTTCATACTCTTCATTAAATTTTAAATCACTTGAAAAGTCATTCATTTTCTTACCGCTTAGACAAACTTCAAGTGCCCTTATAACTCTTTTAGTATTGTTCTTATGAATTCTATTAGCAGCTTCTTCATCGAGTGATTTCAATCTATCATGCATGTAATCTATTCCCTTTTCAGCAAGCTGATTTTGAAGTTCATCTCTCAATTCATTATTGGCATCAGATTTTGCAAAATCCATATTATATATTAAAGAATTTAAATAAAGCCCTGTGCCTCCAGTTACTAATACAGATTTTCCTTTTTGATTTATTTCATATATATACTTTTTTGCCCTTTGTTGAAACTCTGAGACTGAAAATGGATAGTCAGGCTTAACTTCATCTATAAGATAGTGCTTTACTCCCTGCATCTCTTCTTCTGTAACTTTTGCACTTCCAATATCCATATATTTATATATTTGCATAGAATCTGCTGAAATTATCTCTGCATTTATGTCTTTTGCTAATTTTATTGACAAATCTGTCTTTCCAACAGCAGTTGGACCTGTAAGTATTATAAGTGGTATTTTTTTCATAATATTCCTTTCCATATATTTTAACTATCCAAATATTTTACATGATTCTTTTAAACATTTTTTCTATTTCTGTCTTAGATATTTCGACCATTATAGGTCTTCCATGAGGACATGTAAATGGATTCTCACAATCTTCTAATTGTTTTAACAGACTTTTTATTTCAATATCATATATTTTATCATTTGCTTTTATAGCAGACCTACATGCCATAGATGCAAATCTTTCTCCCTTTAAATCATAATTACTTGTAATCTCTTCTATATTATCAACTATCTGAAGAATGAACTTTTCAGTTTCAGGAACTCCAAATATAGTTGGCACACATCTTATCATTATATGATTATTACCAAATACTTCTAATTCAAAACCAAATTTCATAAATAAATCTAAATTATTTTCAATTTGAAGCATATCTACATTTGATACTTCAATTACCACTGGGTCTAAAAGTATTTGCATATTGATATCTTGTCTATAAAACTTTTCCATATATCTCTCATATAATATTCTTTCATGTGCAGCATGTTGGTCCAACAAATACATAGAATCATCTTTGCTTAAAATTATATAAGTATTAAACACAACACCAATTACAGAATATCCATATAGAGAAAATTTACGTTTTGAACTATATAAATACTCTTCTTCGCACTCTCTAATGCTATCAATATAACAGTTACTATCACTTCTTGAACCATCAACTTGAAATTCTTCTTGTATATTGTCATTTACAGTATCTTCACTTAGATACTTAGTGTTTTTTAATTCATCTTCTACACTTTCATTTAATACTTCACTTACCGATTGAAATTCATTTATTGGTCTTTCACTCGATAAGGTTATAACTTCAATAGCTTCATCTTTTTCTTTAGTAATATTGTTATTTTTAGAATCATCTTCTAATAAATTATTATTTTTCAATTCAAAACCTGTACTTTTTTCTCTATTATTAATAGCAATTCTAGGTTGCGTTTTTTTATCTGAATAAGTAGCATACTTTCCAATAAGATTTGAATGTATCAGTTTAACCTTTAGAAAATCTCTAAGTTCTATATAGACTTCTTGTTCTTTTTCAAATTTAATTTCGAGTTTATTAGGATGTATATTTACATCGATACATGATGGTTCCACTTCTATATTTAAGAAACAAACTGCATGTTTACCTATTGGAATTATAGACTTATAACTTTCTGTTATTGCATCTATGATTATTTTGCTTTTTACAAATCTTTTATTTATATAGATATGTTGTAAATTTTTATTGGAACGATATATATTGTTATTACCTATATATCCATTCATTTTAAAGTGATTACATTTAAACTCCACATCTATTATATTTTCTGTTATTTCTTTTCCATATATGCTTCTAATGGTATTTACGAGTTTACCATCTCCTGGAGTATTTAGCATTTGTTTGTTATTATTTGTATATTTAAATTGAACACTTGGATTACCTATTGCAAGTTTATTTATTAAATCACTTATATTTATAGTTTCTGCATGAGTAGATTTTAAAAACTTCTGTCTTGCTGGTGTATTAAAGAAAATATCTTTTATAATGATTGTAGTCCCATTAGTAGAACCAATTGGTTCTTTTGATATTATTTTTCCACCCTCAACGTATATTTTAGTTCCTATAATCTCATCCTTTGTTTTAGTAGTCATATCTAATTTGGATACAGCTGAAATAGATGCTAATGCCTCCCCTCTAAAACCAAGAGAATATAAGTCGTACAAATCATCAATTTCTTTAATTTTACTAGTAGCATGTCTTAAAAATGATTTCTCAACTTCACTTGAAGGTATCCCTATTCCATTATCTGTAATCTTAATTAAACTCTTGCCTCCATCAACTATATCTATAGAAATTTTGCTTGCACCTGCATCGATAGAGTTTTCAATAAGTTCTTTCACTACAGAAGAAGGTCTTTCTACAACTTCACCTGCTGCTATCTTATTTATAGTTAAATCATCTAGGATGTTAATTATATTTTTCATTTGCACACCTCTAAGATTTTATTTCTTTTGCTTTTTTTTGAAGATTATAAAGAGAATTTATCGCATCCAATGGAGTCATATTTAGGATATCTAGATTTAAAATTTCTTCTGATAGTATGTCTCTCTTTACACTGTCAAAAGATATTTGAGTTAATGCTACTTCTTTTACAGAATCTTCTTTATTGGTTTTCTCCATATCATCATTTTCCTTTATTAAAGCAACTTCATCATTTAGTAACTTAAATTTAGAATTTAATTTATCATAATCCTTTTTTATATGCTTATAGTCTTTTACTATAAGTTCATGTTCTATTTTTAGAGATTCATATTTATTCTTAAAATTACTTTGATTTACCTTAAGCAATTCTTCATCTAAATTAATGCTAGTCGCATTAGTTTTTTCTTTATCACCATTTATCGCTACACTGTTATAGACATGATTTTTTTCCAAGTCTTTAAGTATATATTTTGCTCTTTCTATGACTTCATCTGGTAGTTTAGCTAATTTAGCAACATATATTCCATAACTCTTATCTGCCCCTTGAGGAATTATTTTTCTTAAAAAGATTATTCCTTCTCCATCTTCTTTGACTGCTATTGAATAATTCTTAACCTCTTTAAACTCCTCTTCTAAATCAGTAAGTTCATGATAATGTGTTGCAAATAATGTTTTGCATCTAATATTCTTCTGAATATATTCCACTATTGACCATGCTAAACTTATACCATCATAAGTGCTGGTTCCACGACCTATTTCATCTAATATAACTAGACTTCTCTCTGTAGCATTTTTTAGTATAAGAGATACTTCATTCATTTCCACCATAAAAGTAGACTGCCCTTGAGATAAGTCATCACTAGCTCCAACTCTAGTAAATATTCTATCTAAGATTGGAATATCAGCATATTCTGCTGGTACAAATGAACCTATATGTGCCATAAGTGCTATTATAGCAGTTTGTCTCATATAGGTTGATTTCCCAGACATATTAGGACCAGTTATTATGTTAATAATGTTTTCTCCACGGTTTAGATATGTATCATTTGGAACGAAATTTTCCTCACCTACTATATTTTCAACAACTGGATGCCTACCATTTCTTATATCAAGTTTATTATTTTCATTTATTGCTGGCTTTACATAATTATTTATGTGTGCAACTGTTGCTAGAGATACAAAAACATCTATATTAGCTATAGTTTTAGCTACTTTTTGTATTCTATCTATATTTTTGTATATAGTATCTCTTATACCTACAAATATCTCGTATTCTAGAGACTTAATTTTTTCTTCAGCATGTAATATCTTTTCTTCTATTTCCTTTAATTCTGGAGTTATATATCTTTCTGCATTACTAAGTGTCTGCTTTCTTATATATGTCTCATCTAGTTTTGCCTGTTTAAAGTTGGCTTTTGTTATTTCTATATAGTAACCAAAAACTTTATTAAAACCTATTTTTAATGATTTAACTCCTGTCTTTTCTCTTTCTCTATTTTCTATTTCTTTTACAAGAAAAGCTCCATTTTTAGAAATATCTCTTAATTCTTTAAGCTCATCACTAAAATCAGACTTAATTATATTTCCATCTTTTATAGTTATTGTAGGTTCTTCTAAAATAGCTTCATCTATTAAATTGTATATATCATCCAATTTATCCATTTCTGAAACATACTCTTTTAATATTGTTGCATTTGATAAATCTATTGTGTCTTTTAAATTTGGTAATTTTTCTATTGAATTTTTTAAGTGAACTAATTCTTTTGGTGTAACCCTTTCAAATGCTATCTTTCCACATATTCTTTCTATATCGTATATATTTTTAAGTATATCATTTAAATCTTCTCTTAATATAAAATCATCTTTTATCTCTTCTATTACATCTAATCTATTTTCAATTTTAGATTTATTTATCAAAGGTTCTTCAACATATTTTCTTAAAAGTCTACCTCCCATTGCTGTAGAAGTTTTATCAAGAACATGCAATAATGAACCTTTCTTCTTATTGCCTCTTATAGTTTGAGTAAGCTCTAAGTTAGTTCTAGTAAACATATCTAAAACCATGTATTCTGATGAATTGTATATATTTATATTATTTATATTAGATGTTATTTGTTTTTGAGTATTATATATATAATTCAGAAGAATTGATAAGCTTGACTTTATAAGACCTTTATCATCAAACTTTAGTTTTTGTAGATAAACCTCTGGAAAATATTCTCTTAATATGTTTATATCCAAATAGTTATCGCTAAAACTTTCATTTATGTATATATTACTTACAGTAGCTATATCTCTAAGCTTTTCTATAAAGTCTAAATCATTTATAATTATTTCTGTAGGATGGATTTTTGCAATCTCTTCAATTACTTTATCTTCATTTAAACAAGTTGCATTAGTTTCTCCAGTACTTATATCAACATAAGTTAGCCCTATATTAGAACCATCCTTATATAAAGACAACAAATAATTATTTTTTTTATTTTCAAGTAAATTTCCATCTAAAACAGTTCCAGGAGTGATGACTCTTATAACCTCTCTTCTAACAATTCCTTTTGCAGTAGATGGGTCTTCCATTTGTTCACCTATTGCTACTTTATATCCATTTTCAACTAATTTTGATATATATGAATTGGCTGAGTGGAAAGGCACACCACACATAGGAGCACGTTCTTCTAAACCACAAGCTTTTCCTGTTAATGCTATTTCAAGAGCTTTTGAAGCTACTAATGCATCTTCAAAAAACATTTCATAAAAATCTCCCAATCTAAAAAACAGTATACAATCTTTATATCGGTTTTTTACTTCAAGGTACTGCTTCATCATAGGAGTCAATTTATTCATATCTATTTGCATTATCAAACCTCCTTCTTTTCTAATTAAATATTATATCATAGTAGATGATTATTATTAACATAATATATAAAATTTTGACGTATAACTAAAAAACAATCCAAAATGTATAATTACATTTTGGATTGCTAGGTTTAGTACTCTTTGAATAAAGCATATATATAATTTTTACAACAAAGATATTATTTCTTTCTTAAGTTTAATGACATTTTCAAGGTTATCTTCATTCAGTTTTTTACTATCAATAATAAATTCTTTTTTTATTATTGATGGCTTTTTTGAAATGACATAAATTCTATTTGACAGCATTATAGCTTCATCAATATCATGGGTTATAAGAAGTATTGTTGAATTTACCTTTTTCTTAACATCTAAAAGCCATTTTTGCATAGATGTCTTAGTCAACGAGTCGAGTGCTCCAAAAGGCTCATCTAAAAGCATTATGTCATTAGAATTTACAAAGGTTCTCAGGAAATTTGCTCTCTGTCTCATTCCTCCAGAAAGTTCAGATGGATATTTATTTTCATATCCATTTAAACCAAAAACCTCAAAATAATGTTTTACCATTTCCCTTGCTTTACTCTTTTTTTCTTTTTTTAAGACCAGTGGTAGTGACACATTATCTATTATAGTTTTATATGGTAAAAGTAAGTCTTTTTGGTACATGTAACTGTATTTTCCATTTATATCTACTTTACCACTATTATAATCTGTAAGTTTAGTTATAATATTAAAGATAGTACTTTTACCACATCCACTTGGTCCTAATATAGAAACAAATTCGCCTTCATATACATCAATACTTATATCTTTTAAAACTTCAACTTCTTTATATGTTTTTGATACATTTTCTATAGATACTTTTATTTTTTTATTGTGGTAAGAATTCATTTGTGTAAGCATCACTTGCCTTCATATCCTTATCTATTAATTTATATTCTTTTAAGAATGATGTGTAGTTATTCCATACACTATCTTTCATTTCTCCCCATCTAGGTGCATCGTCTTTATATTTACTTGCTAGATATTCTTGACTCTTTAATGCTAATTTTTCATCTACCTCAGGTGCATGTTTTACTAATATTTTTGCTGCATCTTCTGGATTTTTAATTGCATATTTGTAACCTTTTGTTGTAGCCTTTAAGAATTTCTTAGCTAGTTCTGGATTATCTTTTAGTACAGTTTCATTAGAAATTATAAGTGGTGTATAATAATCTAATCTTTCATCTAAATCTTTTACTGGTATAAAGTTCAAATCATAGTCAATTAAACTTGCCTTAACTGCATCCCAACCTTCAAATATCCATGCAAAATCTACAGTTTTCATAGCTGCAAAGAAATCATCTTGACCAGTATTAACTATTTTTAATTTGTTAAAGTCGGCTCCATTTTTCTTCATAACTGCTTTAAAAACAGCTTCTTCTGATGGAGAACCCCAACCGCCATAAGTTTTTCCCTCAAAATCCTTAGCTGTGGTTATATTTTTTTCTTTTGGTGATGCAAACCCAGAAGTATTATGTTGTATAACAGCTGCTACAGCTTTTATTGGAAGTGGGTCTTCACTAGTCTTTGCATAGGTAACTTGTTCTTGATAACTTATACCAAAGTCCGCTTTGCCTGTTGCAACTAAAGTCTCAGCTCCACTTTCGGGTGGTTGCACTATTTCAACATCTAGACCTTCTTCTTTATAATAACCTTTATCAAGTGCTACAAATAATCCAGTATGATTTGTATTTGGTGTCCAATCAAGCACCATAGTCACTTTTTTAGAAGAATCATCTTTAGTACTATTTTTATCCTTATCATTATTTGAAGAACATCCAGTTATTGTCGCTAATGTAAAAACACTTACTAAACCTAATATTCCTAATTTTTTGAAATTCATAATTTCCTCCCTCAAATACAATTAATCTGCTAATCTATGTCTTATAACAATTTTTTTTACTACTTGTACAACTCCTACAAATATTAAACTAAATATAACTACCAATATAGTAGATGCAAATACTTTATCAAGAGCATATGCACTTTTTGACCTTAGCATATAAACACCAAGACCTTTGGTTCCACCTAACCACTCTGCAACAGTCGCTGCCATTACAGCATAAGTCGCAGATATTTTAAGCCCAGAAAAAAATTTATCCATTGCCATAGGAAATTTAAGATGAATAAATGTATTAATTTTATTTGAATTCATAGTCTTAAATAAATTTAAATAATCTTTATCAATATTCTCGATTCCATCTACAAAACTTATTAATATAGGAAAAAAACAAGTAAGCGTTACCATCAATATTTTTGGCATTGTCCCAAAGCCAAACCATATCATAAAAAGTGGAGCTATAATTATTGTAGGTATCATTTGAGTGACCAACATAATAGGATAAAGACACTTTTTTATTATCGACACAAAATCCATCAATACACCAATTATTAATGATATTATGATTGCAACTATAAAACCAAGTATTGCTTCTCCTATAGTAACTACAGCATGCATGGATAAATTTTGAGAGTCTTTAAAAAATACATTAAGTATATCTACTGGCGTGGGTAGTATATACTGTGGGACTTTTAAAACTTCTACCACAGATTGCCAAAGAATAAGTATAAACAAAAATGTTGCTATTGGATATATACTATCTTTAACTTTATCTATGATTTCTAAGTTTTTCATCTATAGTCAAACCCCCAGCTTTTTCATCTACTCTAGCTACTGTTATAACTCTTTCACATCCAAGGTTAAAAGGGATTTTATGTACTTTCTTCAATAATTCAAAAACTTCATCAAAATCACCTTCAACAGTCGTACTCATTGCACCTATTTCACATTTAAGACCACTTTTTTCAATTTCAGCAATACAAGCATCTACTACTTTATACATTTCTTCTTCACCTTTGTAAGGTCTTAGTGGCATTACTGCTATGTCTGCGATTACCATTTAAATCACTCCTTTAAAAATAATTAATACCTACTAGGTATATTTTGCTTTTTATTAAAAATTTTACTTCTAAAAGATAATATATTTAAATAAAATAAAAGTCTTATCCACAATAGGATAAGACTTATTTTCATCTTTACTGGTCTCCCTACACTGGCATTATCCAAACAGGTTCAAAGGGTCGAGATAAAATCTCCTCTCAGCACATTAGCTCCCCGAAATATATTATATCTTTTCTACTTGATTATACTACACTTATCATATTTTAACAAATTTTTTATTCATATTATATATTTTATCTATTTTAAAATATATAATACCAAAATAGTATTTTTTAGTATTTTTAAAAAAGTATATTGCCATAATACCTACTCATCATAATTTATTAGAGTTTGATTAAATTTTAAAGCTTATTTATAAAAATATACTATTATAATGATTTTTCTTTATTTTATTAACCATTTGACTTTATTTAGCTTTATTCTACTGCCTCAAATTAGTTCAATTTAGGTTAATAATAAAAACCTCTTATTCTGATTTGTATATATAAACTATATAATGTAATTATTTTACCTAATTTATTTTTGAAAAATAAATTATTTTTTTTAATTTTTAAATTTTTTAATATGTACCTTGAAAAATCAAACGTTTTCCTATATGATTGTAATTGTAGAATAAAACTAAATAGGCAAAACTAGAGAAATTTAGTGACGCAAAGCTATAGGGACTAAGACTTATGAAACGAGTTATGTCAGCCAGTTGCCAAAAAGATATTTTCTTTTTGTTTTTATGAAAGTTTTTTAGGGGGATAAATGATATATGTTTATAGATAAAATGGATAGATGTACGCATATACTAACTGCATATATATGCAGTTCATACGATTACTGCAATTTTATAGATACACAATTAAATGACTTTATACTAGAATATGGAGAGAACGTGGTAGAATCTTGTTTGCATCAAGTGATGGTATTGGTAAGCAGATATAATTAAAGAAATTTTATTTTCTAGAAAACCCTTTTTAGTTTTATCTACGTTTTATAATACATTAAAGAACTAATTAAAATAAGCTTCATTATCTATTTTTCATGAAGTAAACAGTTGAGTTTATCTCATATACTGTTTACCCCAATTACATAATTCTAATAATATCGATTCCAATGATTTACCACGTTTAGTAGACAAATATTCAACTTTTGGAGGAATAGTCGGATAAGAAATCCTCTTAATAAGTCCATCTCTTTCAAGATACTTTAATTCTTGTGACAGTATCTTATGACTTATATGAACAACTTCTTTTTTTAATTGACTGTAACGTATTGGCTCTTGTTTTAAAATATGCCATAAAATAATTGCCCTCCATTTACTTCCTATCACAGTCATGGTAAAACCAATTGAACAATTAAAATCTTTTTGTCTTTCTTCAATATTTGGAAATTCTTCAAAATTATTATCTATATCCATCCCAATCCTCTCTTTCAAAATAGTAAGTATCTAACTAAAAAGTGCATTCTTGTTTAGCATACTAATTCGTAATATAATCTTGATTGTAGCATAGAGCCTTACATAATACTACTTTTTTAGATGTATATGTTTAAATTTTAATATAGACATATACTGTTTTATTAATTTTATTTAAATAGATAATAATAAGTAATAACTTATCTAAAGTTTTCTATGTACACAAACTACTCTAATATTTAGAAAGGATTATATAATATGAATAAAACATTTCGTCTTTATCAAGTTGACTCATTTACAAAAGAAAAATTTACAGGTAATCCAGCTAGTGTAATTACAAATGCTGATGGCTTATCTGAATCACAAATGCAAAAAATAGCAAGAGAATTAAATAATTCAGAAACTGCTTTTATTTTCAATAAATTTATTAAAAATCATCAAGAAAATTATGATGTACATATCAGATTTTTTACACCAACTAATGAGGTTCCTATATGTGGTCATGCTACTATTGCTGCCCATTATGCTAGAGCAGTAGAAAACCAACTCAATAGCACAACAGTATTTCAAAAAACTGGTGCTGGAATATTGCCAGTTGATATTATAAAAAAAGATAATGATTATGAAATAATTATGACACAAGGAAAAATTGAAGTATCTCCACCATTAAAACAAACATATCAAGAAAGATTACTTAATGCATTTGGTATTTTAAAGGAAGATATTCATACAGATTGTCCTATTGCCATAGCATCTACAGGACATTCAAAGGTTATGATTGGAATAAAGAGATTATCAACATTAAATAATTTATCTCCAAATTTATATGAATTATCGAAAATAAGTCAAGAAATAAAATGTAATGGATATTATATTTTTACATTAAATAATAAAGAAATGCTACAGGTTCATGGAAGGATGTTTGCTCCTGCAATTGGTATTTCAGAAGACCCTGTTACAGGAAATGCTAATGGGCCTTTAGGTGCGTATATTGTACATTATAAAGTAATACCTACACCTAACACACAGTTTATATTTGAAGCAGTTCAAGGAGAAGCAATAAAACGCAAAGGAAAGATGTTAGTAAAAGTAATTATTTCAGATAATAAGCCCGTTGAAGTAAAAATAATTGGAAAAGCTATAATTGCATTCTCAACAAACATAGAAATTGAATTATAGAATACATCTAAGTAAAATTTTGAACTTTTTAATTCTAATTAATACTAATTTAATAACAAACTAATTTATATACAAATTAATTTTTTTATTATTTGTTAATATATATTTATCATTATATTATATAATAATATAGATAGTTACTATATCTTAAATTAGATAAATCATAATTATATATTATTGTCAAAACTCAATTATATAATTTTTAATAATATTATTTTAGGAGGAAAAAATGATAAACGATATTAAAAATAAGTTCAAAGATTACAAACCATATATAAATGGATATAAAAATATGAAAAGAGCATCTGTTTTAATTCCAATAGTAGAAATAAATAACATACATCATATATTATTTGAAGTTCGCTCAAAGAATTTAAAGCATCAACCTAATGAGATTTCTTTTCCTGGTGGCAAAATAGAATCCAATGAAACTCCATATAATGCTGCTATCAGAGAAACTTGTGAAGAACTAGGCACTTTTAGTGACAATATAGAAATCATATCTAGTCTAGACCTACTTATAACACCTGTAAAATTTATAATACATCCTTATTTAGGATATATAAAAAACATTAACAATTTAAATATAAATAAAGATGAAGTTGACCATACTTTTTTGGTGCCTATAAAATATCTTTTAGAAAATCCTCCAAATACTTATAATAATACTGTAAAAGTTTTTCCTGATGAAAATCTACCCTATGGATCAATTCCAAACCAAAAAGATTACAAGTTTGAAAGTGGAAGTTACCCTATTCTATTCTATAAATATAAAGATTATGTAATATGGGGTATGACAGCAAAAATACTAGAAAACTTTTTAAACTTCTTATCAGAATAATACTTGTAAGTGAACATTCAAAATTTTAAATGTAATAATTCTAAAAAATATAAGAAATTATGTTTTATAATTTTTTTATTTAATTATTATTCAGTTATTATTACATAATTACCAATACAATTTCAAGGTAAATACTAAGTGTTATTATCATACTATAGATAAATTATAGCATAATAATATATCTAATAAGGTTAAGATATGAAATAAATGATTTTAATGTATCTTTATGGTAAAATATAACAGGTTAGTAAACTGTAAATCAAAGTATATGGAGGTGCTTATAATGTTTGCAGTAGGATTTATTGTTATATCCGCAATTGCCCTTTTCATTTTAAGTATATTGTTATTTAATGGAAAAGCAAGTATGCTATTAGCAGGGTATAATACTATGAGTGATAAAGAGAAAGCTAGATATGATAAAAAAAAATTATGTAGAAGTTCTAGCATTGTTATTTTTATTGTATCTATAATGTTGTTTATTATGGCATTTCTTGGTTATAGAGTAGAGAGTGGACAAATGGGTGAAAAAGAAATGCTTCCATTTGCTGTGATATTTATAATCGTTATACTCACTAGTGTGTTTTTCAATATCTATTATTCTAATAAGAAATGTAAAAAATAATATTTAGTAAGCTGGGGCTGTCGCATGGGCAAATTAAATTTGTTCTGTGAGAGCTCTTTTTACTTATCTTAATAGGTATATTTTTAATTATTTTATATATAGTTTATTTTCTAAGTAAAATTATGCATGACAAATATAAGGTATAAAAATACCATTTTTTCAGATAATATTTGATTATAAATAATAAATTTAGAATGCTTTTTTTAAAGTATGAAGATATATTCCACATTTATTTTTTACTATTTTATTGTGTAGCCTAGAAATGTTATGAGCTATCGCTACAATAATACACTCTGATAGAACATTTTCTTTACCTCGGCTTAAAAATCTTCTAAATTTCATATTTTGTTTTACTTGAGCGAAAGCTCCTTCTGCTTGTATACTTCTATTCACTCTAAGTTCACACCCCTCCGGGCTCATAATTCTATTTAAGTTTTCTTTCCTTTTTTCATGAAACAACTTAGATACTTGTAAGTTTTTAGTCCTATTTTCAAGAGAAATCTTACTATTACTTCTCTTAATGCAACTACTTTTATATTGACAATCATGACATTCTTCACAAGTGTAACAAGTTATTTCGCTTTTATAACCTGTTTTTGACTTTCTATTTATTATTTTATTAGCAAGTAGTTTTTTATTGTTTTTACAAATATAATAATCATTTTTTTCATCATAATCCATGTTATCAATATGTCCAATATTATTTTTATATTTTCTAGTTTTACTAATTTCATAATTTGCAGGTTTTATGAAAGATAATTGATTATTACACTCTAAAAATGTATAGTTTTCCTCACTTTCATACCCAGAATCAGCAACTATTTTAGGATATTTGAATTTTGCATAGTCCTCAATCGATTTTAAAAACGGTATTAATGTTGTCGTATCAGTAGGTTGATGTCCTGAACTTACCCAAACTATATATTCTGAATCTACACCAAATTGTATATTATATGCTGGTTTCAATTGTCCATTTTTCATATGGTCTTCTTTCATTCTCATGAAAGTTGCGTCATTATCTGTTTTAGAATAACTATTCCGTTCACCCATTATATGAAGGTCTTTAGTATACTTTTTCAATCTATCAATATAATTATTTAATTGCTCTATAGATTTTTGAACCATAGATTTTTTCTTTCCTTTTCCATGAACAAATGTTATATTTAATTCTTTTGATATTTTTTTTAGTTTCTTTAAAAGTTTCTTCAAATGGTAGATTTTTATTTTATCTTTATAAATTACTTTAATACCAAAATCAGTTTCACATTTTAATATGAAGTCAGATATATTACTCATCATTTTAGCTATATTTTTATTTATAGCTTTTTTCCAAACAAAAGTATATCTATTTGCAGATGACTCTATTTTTGTGCCATCAATAAATAGAGTGTCCATTGAAATCTCCTTACTATCTCCAAGAAAGTTTGTAAACTGTGCAATCAAAGTTTTGCTTATTGGTGAAAAATGAATACTACGGAATCTTGCAATTGTTGAATGGTCTGGAGGTGAGGCTCCGCCTAGAAGATACATAAAGTTAATATCTCTTTTGCATGCTTTCTCTATTTCTCTTGAAGAATAAATACAGTTCATGTTTGCATATATTATAATTTTCAAAAGTTGTCTAGGGGTTACTTTATTTACTCTAACTCGAGAATAAGTCTTATATAATTTTTCTAAATTCATCTCCTCAATAATTTGACTTAATAACCTTACAGAATCATCTTTTGGAATCATGTAATCAATATTTAGTGGTAACTTAAATTGATAATTATCACCATAAGTAGTATAATCAGTTTGTATAGTATTTTGTTTTAGCATACAATTATTATACAGGAATCCCAAGCTCTTTTGAACTTGGGATTTATTTTTTTATACAAAAAAGGGCGTAGCACTATTTTATAGTGCGACAGCCCCTTTTATGTTTATTCTATAATATATTAGTATATAATAAGGAAAGATTAATATATAGTTAGGTAAAACTTGATAAAATAAAAATAGATGTACTATCAATTTACATTTTATATCAAATTTATTTATAATAAAAACTGAAATTAACATAACATATGTAATGTATGTTTTTAAAATTTGATATATTTTGTTTTATAGTACATCTATTTCGATAAGTTTACATAATTTTATTATATTGTACAATATTAATCATTTATTAGTACTCCATTTAATGAAAAAGTTCTAGGTTCAGTAATTCTAACCATAACTAATTTCCCAATTAAATCATCATTTCCGCCTTCGAAATTTACAAGTTTATTTTGTCTAGTTCTACCAGCAAGTTTATTTTCATTATTTTTACTTCTTCCTTCAACTAAAACTTCAACTATTCTATTTTTATATCCATTATTTATATCTGCTGAAATCCTATTTACAGCTTCTAACACTCTATTAAATCTCTCATGTTTTATTTCTTCTGGTATTTGATTTTCCATTTTGGCAGCAGGTGTTCCCTGTCTTTTGGAATAAATAAACGTAAAAGCTGAATCATATTTTACTTTTTCAATTACATCTAAAGTATCTAATAAATCTTCTTCTGTTTCTCCTGGAAAACCTATCATTAAATCTGTTGAAAAAGCAATGTCTGGTACTTCTTTTTTAGCCTTTTTTATTATTTCTAAATAATATTCTTTTGTATAATGTCTATTCATTTTTTTCAAAAGACTACTACTTCCACATTGTATTGGTAAGTGTAAAAATTCACATACCTTATCACAGTCTCTAATTGCATATATTACTTCATCAGATATATCTTTGGGATGAGATGTCATAAATCTAACCCTTTCAATTCCTTCTATATCATTTACTTTTCTTAGAAGTTCTGCAAATGTAACTGGATTTTCAAGTGTCTTACCATAAGAGTCAACATTTTGTCCAAGTAAAGTTATTTCTTTTGTTCCATTTGCTACAAGTTCTTTTATCTCATCAGTTATATCTTCAGGTGTTCTACTTCTTTCTCTGCCTCTTGTATATGGAACTATACAGTATGTGCAGAAATTATTGCATCCATACATTATATTTACAAATGCTTTTAATTCAAATTTTCTATTACTTCTAAGCCCTTCTATTACCTCTCCATCTACATCCCAAACATCTACCAACATTTTGTCAGAATCCATTGACTCTGTAAGTAATTGTGGAAATTTATATAGATTATGTGTTCCAAATATAAGGTCTACATGTTTGTATTTTTTTCTTAGTTCTTCTACAACATGTGGTTGTTGCATCATACACCCACATACAGCTATTTTCATATTTGGATTTTTTCCTTTTAAATGCTTTAATTGTCCTAAGTTGCCATATACTTTTAGTTCTGCATTTTCTCTAACTGCACATGTGTTATATATTATTAAATCACTTTCTTCAACCATCATTGACATTTTGTATCCCATTTCTTCTAGCATTGAACATAATTTTTCTGAATCATGTTCATTCATTTGGCATCCAAAGGTTTGAGTAAACACGAGTTTTCTCTTTCCAGTTCTGTTGAAGTATTCTTCATTTTGTCTGTGTATTTGTTCTATATATTTATCTTGTTCTTGTATTTTCTCTATAGGTATTGTTACTTGTTTTCTTTTGCTCACTTCTATTCCTCCTAGTTAATTTCTTATATTACACATAACCTTAATTATATCAAATAAGAAAAATCTTTTAAAGATATTATTATTTTTATATGTGTGTTTTGATAATAATTTAGATATAGTATATTGCTAAAAAATAAAAAAAGATGTTTTAAATTTTAATTTAAAACATCTTTCTTATATTAAAATGACCTATTTCCTACTGAATTATAATTAAACCTATTTATTCTCAATCAAATAACAATTATTTAGTATTAAATATTGTCCTTCCTCAACTGTTATATATCTGTTTCCTGAGAAAACATCATTAGTAACTATTCCATCCACATCACCCAAGCTATCATCTCTAACTTCATAATATGCATCAGAAGAATTTGAAACTATAGTATATTCTCCAGCAGGAATTTCTAGTCCAATTTTGTACATACCATTTCCAAACTTACCATTCTTGGCCTTTTGAACTTTAGCATACTTGGCTAATATCATTGTTGAATCCTCAATTTTAATATACTGCCCATTCTCTAAAGTTATGTATCTAGTTCCACTAAAAATATCATTTGAAAGTATACTATCAGCATTTCCTGTACTATCACTTGTAACTTCATAATAAGAAGCATAACTTCCTGAATTTGAAGTTATTAAGTATTCCCCTGCTGATATATCTTTTCCAACCTTATACATACCAGCTTTTATAGTCTTTGTAGTTGGCTTAGCATCATCTTTTATAATTCCAGTATTAATATCTCCAAGTCCATTTGTTACATTTAGACATTGTTGAATTATAGTTGAATTTATATACCCTATAGAAGTTATCTTTTTAGCATTCTTTAAGACGCTTTTATTACTGCCATTATCAACTAATACCATTGGACTATTTTTTGATAAAGATGAACCTACAAGAGCATTTGTTAATTCATATGCTCCAGCTATATAAAAATCTTTAGCATCTTTGTAAAATTTATCTATTATTGCTTTATTAGTTTCAAAACGAGTACTTCCTCCCAATCTAGTAGATTTAGTCTTGTTTACTAAAGTAGTACTCATTGAAGATGTTCCACCTATTACATAAGATTTTAAGCCACTCGTTGAAAAAGGTATACTTCGCCCATTAGTAAGAATTATTGGTGTACTATCTCTTGCAGCTACAGATGCAATACTTATAGCATCAGCTTCTCCTTTATATGCATTTGTTAACATTACAGTGTCAACTTTTTTTATTGAGTTTATTTCTTTTGCAACATTATAACTTGTTTTTATTCTGTCACTTCCCTGAATTCTTACAACTTTTATATTTTTAGCTTTTAATGAATTTTCTACAGCTGTACTTATAGAATATGTTCCTCCAATTATATAAACTTTTGATACATTTTTTAATCTTGCAGATGTCTCAGTTGGTATAGTATTTTTTTCAGTTAATAATATAGGTGCATTTAAAGCTCCTGCTAATCCACTTGCACTTAGACCATCTGCTATAGAATTATTAGTATTAATTAGTATAGCAGTCTTATATGCATTTTCATCTGCTACATTACCTGCAATTTCATACTTATTATTTCCTTGTATCTTCTCTACAGATGATATTGCATTTACTAGTTGAATATTTGCAAATGCAAAAGAAATACTCAAAGTCAATGTTAACATTCTTTTACAGAATTTCATAATAAAATTATCCCCCTCATAATAAATTTTTAATATATGAATACATTCTCTTAATTAGGTTATGTACTTAACAAACTTATGTAAAATCGTAAACTACATTAGATTGTATTACTAATAATCACCAATGCAATTATTCATATAAATATAATTGTATTTACATTTATATTAAAAATCAACTAGATTTATATAAATACTTATAATTTTATTTTTATTCTTAATATTTTTTTTATTATGTTATTTTAATAGATTTATTTTTCTTTTTTAAGTATATAGATATATTTCTCAAAATATTCTATTTCTATTATAGTTACACATATTTTATTTGGCTAAAGTATTATTTAAATTTAGAATTTTCTATTTTATATTAAAAACATATTTTACAGGTATAGTTTTATAAGTTTTAACTAAATTTCATTTTATATTACGAACTATATATTTTTTTCCTAATCAAATTTAAATAAGTTTTTCACAAAAAATATGCTTTTATTATATTTTTTAGAAATTTATAAATGGAAATATATACAGATTAAATTAAGTAGAAATTTTAGTATATTTAAATAGCTGATAAATCAGAGAAGATTAATATACAAATTTATCTTGAAAAAACAAATTAAAATAAATTTTATATTTAATAACTACAAATGAGATACATATAAGAAGATTAACATAGGTATGATAATTTATCTGTTAGGTTGAAGATATATTACTATTATATAAATATTTTATTAAAAACAAAAAAATATAATGCTAAATCTTTAAATAATATAAGAATAGAGTAGATATAACTACTCTATTCTTATATTGCTTGATTATTATAATAGTTTATAAAGTAAAGTATTATTTCATATTTAAGCTTGATAACTAACTCTTCTTATTGATAGGCTAACAATCTTGAATAAAAATAGTCCTGCAACTAAATTTATTAAAACAGCTGGTAATACTACTGCTAAAAATAAAGCTGTAAATGAAGCACCTGGAAGACCAACTATAGCTTGAGCTGCTAATAAGAAAATTGTTCCACTTACAAGTGTTCCTATTGGCATTATGATTGTAACTACTATAGTATCTTGCGCCTTTTTAGCTAATCTTTTTATAAAAGGCATTTTATAACTAATGTTCATTAATAAAAATACTACATTTGCTGTAAGAGTTTTATCTATTACATTAGGAATTTGACCTCCTGGAAAACTTGATGTAAGAGCTGTAAATATTCCTGTTACTATACCTGCTATTAAACAAGTTTTATAATCATCTCTATTTAAAACTAATATTACAAATAACATTGCTAGTGGTATATCTGGTTTCATTGGTAGTCCTATAGCTGGTGTAATTTGATGTATCAATAATCCCATCGCTAAAAGTATTGCATTTAAAGTTAATTTTTTTGTATTTGTTTTCATTTTTGTATTTCCTCCTATTTTTTTAATTTTCAATTTATTTTTTTGCCAATTTATTATATCATCATCTTTAACGCTGGAAATTCATAACATCTTTTTCACCACCTTCTATATTTAAATTTTTCAGTAAAATAAAAAACTCCGTCCTAAACTAATAGGACGGAGATTATCCGCGTTGCCACCTAAATTATATAAAAACTAATACAAAATTTAATTTTTATATATCTCATTATCAGGTACTTACATACCTTATTCGCTATAACGTGCGACTGACGATAAAGTCTACTCTCAAAACTATGATTTCAATTTACTCCTCTAAGGGCCATTCATTAAATTTTTTCTTGCTAAGATTCCACCATCCTCAGCTCTCTATAATGAACCTAAATTTAACTACTCTTCCTTTTCATAGGATTTAATTTACTTTATTAAATTTTGTCGTTGAAATAATAATATTATTTTTTCTAAAAAATGTCAATATGTTTTTATAAATTTCAAAATATATTTTTCCTAAAAAATAGTAAAATAAGATTATGTATTTCTTTTTATATCCAAAATCCTGTGAATAATTCCTTTGATAATCTGTTTTTTTTGCTCTAATTCTTTCTCTGTTAATTCAGTTAGTGAGTCTTGATGTAATATTGCAAATGATGAATAAAGAACAGCATTTGCAAGCTCTAAATCCGTTTCAATTGCACAACTCCCAATCTCACCTTTATCACGCATATAGTTTATATATTTTGCTATATGAGGAACTAAACTTTTTAAAGTTAATTGATTGAGTGCAATTTGCATACTCCAATGAAATTTACCTAATTTAAATGTCTTATACTTTAAAAGAGTTTTTTGTAATAACTCAAATACCACATCAATTTTAAGATTATTTGGTATACAATCATCATACAAAACATCAGAAAAACTTTTTTCATACTGAGCTAGAAATAATTTTATAACTTCATTGAATATTTCATCTTTTGATTTAAAATAGTGATAAAACATACCAACTTCACCACCAACACTATCTAAAATCATTCTTATAGAAGTATTTTCATACCCATATTCTAAAAACAAATTAAGTGCATTCCCAATAAGTTCATCTCGTTTACCACCATTTAATATTCGTTTTCGTGCCATTTTTGTATCTCCTTTTAAACAGAATATCATTCTGCTTAAATTATATCATGCTATAAAATAAACATCAATAATTAGCAAAACGCTATTCTTTAAATTACTATCTAATGAAGAACAAAATCATAACAATATAATTCCAACTAAACTATAAAATAGTTATTCATAAAAAAACTTAAAATAAGATGAAAAGCAATATTGTATATAATACAATAAAATCATATAATACAACTATGTAATTTTTATTCTTGTATTTAATAAAATTTCTTCTTCTTTCTTCTAATAAATATTATCCCAATTAAAGCTATAACAATAAATACAACTATTACTGAAAGTATCAATTTTGAAAGAATATTATATCTTCCTATGCTTTGACTTTTATGTTTATCTAAATTTCTATGTCCATAATTTTTAGTTCTTATAGTTCTTTTCTTCAAATTAACTCTACTTTTTCTAGATTTACTACGTTTATGCTTACTTTTAGATTTAATAGTTTTAAATCTAGTATTATTAGATTTATAATTTTCTTGTGCTGAAGAAATGTATACACTAGAATCAATAATAGCTTCAGCCTCAACTTGCAATGGATTTATAGTGCTAATTATAAGCAAAAAAGATATAGCTATTCCAATCAATGTTTTCTTTTTTTTCATATTTTCCCCCTCATAAAAATCTTATATCTAGTTTATTATAATATATATAAAACTAAAAATTACAAAATTTTTCAAATTTCTTATATCTTTTCTTATCTTTAATATTATTTTTATCCTATCAACTTTCTTTTTTATTAAAATTTTCTAAATCAATATCAATTTATGGCACCTAAAATACAAATCATAAGTTAAATCTATTTTCAATTAAATCTTCGATTTACAATTAAAATGACCTAGTTAATTTATTATATTTAATATTATAATAAGTTTTTTTACAAAAGAAAAAGAATCCTATGAATAGGATTCTTTTTCTGAAATTTATTAGTATATTTAAAGCTTACTAGTATCCAATTATGATAAACTTAAACATTCTTCTATATATTGACTATATACATATCCAGAATATTTTTTTCCATTTCTATCAATATTAACCCTTGCCCATTTGCCAACACTATAACATACTTCAACTTTAAAACCATCAGGAATTGTAGTTATAATTCTAGAGTCTAATGTTCTATCATTTCTAAGTTCTAGACTTAAGCCATTCGTTCTTATATTTCCTACATAATTCTTTTTTCTATTTTTTACTATACCATTACTATTGCTTTTAGCATTACTTAATTTTTCTAAATATTTATAAAGTAACCAACCTTTGTCATAATTACTTTCAACCTCTGCCCATATTCCATCGACACATTTTAACTTAACAATTTTACCTTCTGGTATACTTTTCAACTTCATACTATTTATGTCTGGTCTTTCTCTTAAATTTAATTTAATTTTAGTCTTAAAATTGATGCTAGATTCGCCAAAACTTTTCAACATTAATTCAGATATCATCTTAAGCCCTCCTCTTGCCAAATATTAAGTTATTAAAAATATATAACTTTAAAAAATACTTTCAACAAAAAGAATTATTATCTTTTTGGCAACTGGCTGACATGACCTTTATTATATAAAGATTTTAGTCCCTATAGCTTTGCGTCATTAGATTTATCTAATATTGCCTATATCTGAATAATAACATAATTTAAACAATTTAAAAATAATATTACATCAAATTTTATATTAATTAAATATAAATTAAATTTTTAATTAATAATAACCAAAAAATATCTTTATATTTATTAATTTAATTATTCTTCTTCATAATTCATCTAAAAAATAGTAATTTATATATGATATCACTACTTTTAACAAATCTTTTTCAATAAATATTAATATATAAAAATAATCGATAATTTTTTACATCCTTAATTAATATAAAAAATTAATGATTAATAAAAACCTAAAAATAATTTGTATTAATTATTCTCTTTTTAAAATTTTTACTACTCTATCTATGCTAAATCCTCTCTACGCACTTTATCATAAGATGTATATATTTTACTTTTTAAATGACTTGACAAACTAATGATATTATAATATTATCATTATAGACCGACGGTCAGTTTGATATTTATGTTTATATAGCTACTAAAAAAATTCTAAAATATTTAATACAAAATTTTTAAGAAATGAGGATTATTTATGCTAAAAAGAATATTATTAAAAGATTTAACACGAAATAAAGTAGTAACAATTACTCTATTTATTTTTATTTTACTTGCATCAATGCTAGTATCTAGTTCAATAAATATCATTATAGAGCTAACTAATTCAATGACTTCCTTGTTTCAAAAATCTCATACACCACATTATGTCCAAATGTATTCTGGGAAATTACAACAAAAAGAAATTGATAAGTTCTCATCTAAAACTCCATATATAAAAAAACAGCAAACTTCTGAACTTCTAAATATAAATGGAGCTAATATTTTTCTAGGAAATAAAGTAGAAAATCAAGCTAATAGTGTACTAGAAAATAGTTTTACAAAACAAAACGATAAATTTGATTTTTTATTAGATATGGACAATCAAATAATGCAAATAAAAGATGGAGAAATAGGTGTCCCTGTATATTATATGAAACAATCCAATTTGAAAATTGGAGATACTATAAAAATTATTAATGGTAATTTCTTTATGGAATTTACAATAAAAGATTTTATACGTGACTCACAAATGAACCCTTCACTTGTTACTTCAAAGCGTTTTTTAATCAGTGACAATGATTGGAACACGTTAAAATCTAATATAGGAGAAAGCGAATATTTAATTGAATTTATATTAGATGATATAAATAAAATTAGTGAGTTTGAAACGTTATATCAATCAACTAAGCTCCCTCAAACAGGTACATCAGTGACTTATTCTATTTACAAATTACTAAATTCTTTGTCTGATGGGATTGTAATTACTATTATCATCTTAATTAGTATTCTTCTTATTACAATTTCTATTTTATGTTTACGATTTACTTTAATTACAACGATTGAAGAAGATTATCGAGAAATTGGTGTTATGAAGGCCATTGGTATTAAAAATGGTAACATCCAAAACTTATATTTAATAAAATACTTGTTAATTGCATCTTTTGCAAGTTTTCTTGGTTACATACTCTCATTATTTATAGGCCCTCTTTTTACAAAAAATATTTACATTTATATGGGAGCCATAGACAAAACCATTTTTAGTATTCTCGTTCCATTTATAGGTTCAGTTCTTGTATTTTTAAGTGTTGTATTCTTTTGTAAAGTTATACTTAAAAAATTCAAAAAAATATCAGTAATTAATGCATTAAGAGGTAACCGTTCTACTAACTCTGTAAAATATGGATTCAGTTTTCAAATACACAAAAATAAAATAACAAATACTAACATACTTTTAGGATTAAACGAAGTGTTTAAAAAAATTACAGTCTATGGATTGCTTTGTTTTGTATATACGATTTGTATTTTTATTATGACTGTACCAACTAATTTTTTAAATACTATTAAATCACCTGAATTTATCACTTATATGGGTGCTGGCAAGAGTGATATTCGTATTGATTTGCCTCAAACAAAACAAACTAAGCATCTTTTTAATTCTATACTAGAAAAAATTAATGTTGACAATGATGTTAAAAAGTATGAATCCTTTACAACAAGTTCATATAAAATAAGAAATAAAGATGGCAAGATAGAAAATATTAAAATAGAAAATGGAAACTTTAAAACTTTCCCACTGACATATGTAAAAGGTTCTGCACCAATGAAAGAAAATGAAATTGCATTGTCTGTCATAAATGCAAATGAACTAGAAAAAAGCATTGGAGATAATTTATCAATTTTCTTAAAAGATAAAGAGTTGATTTTAACTGTTAGTGGAATATATCAAGACATTACCTATGGTGGTAAGACTGCAAAAGCTATGCTACCATCTAGTGAAGATAATATACTATGGCATATTGTAAATTTGAATTTAAAGCCTGGTGTCAATGTAGCAGATAAATTAAAGCAGTACAGCATAAATTATTACCCTGCTAAGATTACTGCTATGAATAATTATACAAGTCAAACATTAGGTTCTGTTATCAGCCAATTAAGACTTGTTATAAAATTAGCTGTTGTTATATCTATTGCAATTTCTTCACTAATTACTGCGATGTTCTTTAAAATGCTCATTGCTAAGGATACGCCACAAACAGCAATTATGTTTAGCTTAGGATTTTCTACTAAAGATATACGCATTCAATACATTACTAGAGCTTTATTGATACTTATGATTGGAACTGTTTTAGGAGTCATTATGGCAAATACACTTGGACAAAAAATATCTGGATTACTACTTTCTGGTATCTCAAATCTCCAGTTTGTAATAAATCCATTAATTGTATATGTGCTTTATCCATCAGTTTTAATTCTCACAGTATTAACTACAATTATAGTAATTAGTAGAGCAATTAATAAAATAAAAATTATGTCTATTATAGAATAAGGGGTATGTTATGAATAATATTATAGAAGCTAAAAAAATTATTAAAGAGTATACTATTGGTAAAGGAAATGTACAACAAGTTTTGAAAGGAATAGATTTGTCAATTCAACATGGTGAATTTATATCTATTATGGGTTCTTCTGGCTCTGGTAAATCAACACTACTACATAACATAAGTGGAATGGATAAATTAACTTCTGGTACAGTCAAATTTTCGGGTGAAATGATTTCTAATCTGTCAGAAGAAGCATTATCAAAACTTCGATTAAAAAATATGGGATTTATATTTCAACAAAGTAATTTACTTAAAAATTTAAATATATTTGATAACATAATTATTTCTGCTTACTTAAGTAAAGAAAAAAATCGTCAAATAATCAATGAACAAGCAACAAAACTTATGGAAAAAATGAACATTCTAGAAATAAAAGATAAAGATATTACTCAAGTCTCTGGAGGTCAACTTCAAAGAGCTTCTATATGTCGTGCTTTAATTAATAATCCGAAAATTTTATTTGGAGATGAGCCCACAGGTGCACTTAACTCCAAGTTAACAAATGAAATAATGGATATTCTTATAGATATTAATCAATTAGGTACAGCTATTATGCTTGTAACTCATGATGTAAAAGTAGCAATAAAAACAGAACGAGTACTATTTATGTCTGATGGTATGATTGTTGGGGAAATTAAATTAGGTAAATTTAATAATAATGATTCAAAATACCGAGAAAATAAACTGATGAGTTGGCTATCAGAGTTAGGTTTTTAATTTTACTAAACTATTCACTTTATGTACTTTAAAGCTAATGACTTATTCAATGTTTGATGCTAAAATATAATTAATAAAATTTAATTATAGGTGATTGCATTATGAATATTACTAAAGGCATAACTTTACTCTTAACATTATCAATTGTAATATCAGTAGTAGGATGTTCCCCAAAAGAAAGTGCTAGTGAAGTAGCAAAACAATATATTGATAGAGTGAACTCTGGTGACTATGAAACAGCATATAGTTTATTAAGTAAAGATAGCAAGAAAAAAATTAGTATAGAAAATCTTGAAGAATTTCAAGATATTTTAATTGAAACAAAAAGAATAATTAACTATAAAATAGGTAAAGAAAAAACTATAAAAACATATAACTATGGTGGAAAAGAGTATAAAAATGTTGTTAAATTAGAAGAAACTTTTAATATAAAAAATCTTCTTTATAAAAAAGATGAATCTTTAAAGGTAAATAGATATTTTGTAGTTGAAAATAATAAGTATAAACTCTTGTTATATGAAGATTTTAAAAAAGAATTTGGAATTAATAGTATGGATTTTGCTCAACTTAAACTTGATGATCATGGGCTGAAAATCTTTAAAGAAGTCGAAGTCATACTAAAAAAAGCTATTACTATTAATCCTACTGATTCAGACCTTTATTATGCACAAGCTTGTAATTATATGCGTTTCGATGGATATCCTGATTATCCAGATGCAACATACAATGCTTTGAATTCAATTAATAAATCTTTAAAGTATCTAGATAAAAAGGACGCTGACTATAAAAAAAATGCAAGCAATGTATATAACTTAAAAGGTGTTATACTCATGTTTCATAAAAAATTTGATGAAGCTCAACAATATTTAAATAAAGCGTTATACTTTAATAAAGATAATAAAGATCCTAAACTCAATCTCGATACACTAAAAAATAAACTACAATAAGTATTTAATTTTTAGTTATATGCTATATAAAGTATTTCTATATATTGTTTACGGTTAAAGCATAATTTCTTTAAAATTAATTACAATTTTAAACTACAAAGACTTATTGCTATATAAATATTAATCTATAACAATAAGTTTTTTATTTAAATAGAAAATGAAATTGCTAAAACTTAGTTATAGAAATTCAAACTAAAAATCTTAATAAATTTTCAATTATATTATTTAATAAGATATTAACTAAATTCACACATCTAAATCTAAACACTGTTTATTAAATGCTCTATGTTATGTATATAAAAGCATTTAAATACATTATCTCTATAATAAATTAAACATTAGAATACCTCAAATAATAAAAAAGAAGGTATAAAGAGCTACCCTCAAGCTCAATATACCTTATAAATGTCTAAACTTCATTTTTTACTAATTTTTCTATATCTTTGATAATATGTTCTTTAGATTTTTTTCCAGCTATAGCATCAAAAATTGCAACAGCCTTTTTCTCTCCAAATTTTTCTGCTACATCATTAAAATCTAGAAATCTAACACTTTCTTTTTGTTTACCAAACATATAACACCTCTCATACACTTTTATATACTTATTATAACTTCTATATATTTATTTTTCACCAATAAACGTTAGACAAATTAGTTCCTTTATTTTTTCAGTCTGATTCTATTTTCAAAATTCCTAACAAAAACAGTTTATTCTACTCTATAAATAAAAATAGACAATTTAATTTGTAGTAAATTTGATAATAAAATACAATGAACAAAATTTTATTTATTGTACTTTCAAAAACTTTTTATTAAAACTTATATGACTTATAAAAAATATATTACTATATGAAACATAAATATGTAAATATAATTATCCCAATATTCAATTTATTTAAAACAATAAAAAGTATAGTATATTTAATAGCAACACTATACAATTCTCAATATAATCTGTAATAAAAAAATACTCTAAATTTTAAAATCATTTTTAACTTTTTGTATACAATTATAAAAAATCAATAAAAATATATAATTATAAGAATAAAATTTAGCACAATTTTAAACAACTAAATGCTACTAATATAAATAAATTATTGATACTAAAATTATACATTAAACTCTTCTAGAACCTTTATTGCGAATCTTGCGTTTGGATATGTAATAGACCCACCACCAATTACACCTATTTTTATTGCTTCTATAATTTCATCATTACTCGCACCAGAATTAATACAACCCTCAATATGATAACAAATACATTCATCACATCTACTCAAAATAGAAATAGCTAATCCCATTAATTCTTTATTTTTTTTGCTTATAGCTCCTTCTGAATAAGCCTTATCATCAAGACTTCCAAATACTCTGAAAAATTCATCTGTATCACTTAATTTTTTATTGTAAAACTTTCTATATTCCTTCATTTCTTTAGTATTCATGTTCTACCTCCTATATTTATAAATAATTTTTTATAATAGTAACACACTATACTTATACTTTCAACATTAAATGCAAATTTTTAAATCATATTCAATAGATTAATTAATATAAGTTCTTAAAATTTTCAATATACCATATTAATTTCATTAAATAATATTTTTTCAGAGCTAAAACAAACATCTTAGTACATTTTAAATTATATATTTTAGCTCTGAAAAGTATTGCATTCATTTAAATATTATGATGATTATTGATTGTATTAGTTATTTTTCATTGAAACTCTGTATATCAAATAAGAATATATAAATGGTAGTATTACAATTACAAAAATTACAAACATATTATAAAAAGGTATGTTAATAAAAGCATTAATAATTAACAATATCCCACCAATAATCCAAATCCATCCAGCTAAACGATGTGTCTTATTCCAATTGTCTTCATCATTAAGAGTCCATGGTGAAATTATTCCCATAGAATAATTTTTCTTACATTTAGGCAGATAATTTCCAAATAAAATAACTACTATCCCCAAAATCAACCCTGTATAAAAATTAAACTCCAAACTAATTCCTGTTGAATACAAAACCATCATTATTTGTAAGATGACTGCAAGTATAGCGACTCCCCATTTTGATAAATTTTGCATGACATTTGAAAAATTAGCCTTTTTAGGTTCATTTTCAAGTCTAAACCATGTATACAAATGAACACATAGCATTAGTAATGGTACCCCAAAAGCTGCTATAAATTTTGGAGCATAATTATCTGGATTTCCATAAGTATCAAAATGAATTGCAACTTCATTTGGTAGTCTATTGTAAAAATATATTGATACAATAAATGGTATAAAACATATTAATGTAGATAAAATAAATTGTTTATTTATCGCTTTTTTCATTATCTTTTTCTCCCTTCTCCATAAATTGTGAAAACCAAAGCATAACCTCTTCAAAAACCGAAATGTTTATTTCATAGAAAATAAAATTTTTATACTTTGTCTCAAATATGAGTCCTGCCTTTTTTAATTGAGATAGATGATAAGAAATTGTGGCATTTGTCATATTAAATTTTTCACTAATTTCTCCTGCTGACATTTTATTCCCCCTTAACATAAGTAATATTTCTCTTCTTACAGGGTCTGAAAGAGCTTTAAACGTTTCTGGAAAACCCAACACCATCACCTCTCTATTTAGAATTTCATCTAATTAGAATATAGCATAGGTATTATTATATTTCAATATCTATTTAGAATTTTTTCTAAATACTTATTTTAAATTATCAAATAAAGTTTTTATTTTCTTTTAATAAGTTGATTTTACTTACATTTTATTTCTATTCAAATATCTTAACTTCAAAAAATAAAAGAGCCTAGAAGTTAACTCTAGACCCTTATATTTTATATATTTCCTATATTTAAAATATAATGCATATGATTATGCAACATATTCATATTTTGCTTTGTATTCTCTCATTGCATCATTCCAAGCTTCTTGTACTGTTACACCTTTTTTATTAGCGATTTTTTGTGCCAATTCGATTATCTTCATAGCTCTTCTTGATATATTCATAAACAACTCCTCCTACAAATTATTATATATTTCATATAAATAAAATTAAAATTATATTTTTTTGATATATAATCTTTCTATGTATAATATTACAATTTATATGTGTATTACATATGAACTGTATTAGAAGATAATTAGAACTTTTAAAAGTCATTTGATATATTTTAATCACAACTACTTATAAAATTTAAAAGTTAATCAATTAAAATAACGTTTGATACACTAATTTTGTGACCATAAACAATGCCATTACTAAAAATATTGGTTTTATCATCTTTGAACCTTTTTTTATAGCAACTTTAGCACCCACATAAGCACCTATTATCATTACTAATGCAAACACTATAGCAATTTTATAGTATACTTGACCATTTATCATAAACAATAATAATGATGTTATGTTACTTGTTAAGTTTAATATTTTTGTATTTGCAGAAGCATGTAAAAAATCATATCCATATATTTTTATAAATCCAAAAGTTAAAAAAGTACCTGTACCAGGTCCAAAAAAACCATCATAAAAACCCATTATAAGAGCCATAATCATACCTAATCTTAGATTTTTCTTATTAATACCTTCAAAATTATCTTCTTGACCTAAGTTTTTAGAAATAAAAGTGTAAATAGCCACTATTAAAATCATTATTACAACTAAAACATTTAATATATCTTCACTTATTGATAGTACACATCTTACACCTAAAATACTACCAATAATAGTAAATGGTACTAATTTCTTTAAAAGTTCATTATTAGTTTTACCAGATTTTGAGTATCTATAAGCACTACTTATACAGCCTGCTGATGCAGCAAATTTATTTGTACCAATAGCAAGATGCACTGGCACTCCAATCGCCATAAGAACAGGCATACTTATGAGTCCACCCCCTCCTGCTATAGAGTCTACAAAAGCAGCTAAAAAACCTCCTATGCATAAAAAAATAATTACAAGCATAAAACTCCTCCACATATTCTATCTCAATTTTATTAACAACATATATCTTACTTATGTTGTAATATTATTCTATTTTATTTGTTTATTATTATTATTTTTTAACAAATGCTGGTATTCCAACGATTTATTAGTATTAGTTTGTTGTTTATGTTTTATTATACTTAATTTAAATTTATTCTATTCCTTATTTTCGGTGGCAAGATGGTGGCAAGTTTGGTTTTGCCACCCTTGTTTTTTAATTATAAAAAAAGAAGCTACTATAACTTAAACAGCATCCTATTCAGGATGCTATTCATTTAAATTAAATATACATTTTGTTATTTATTAGTAAAGTTCCTTATTTCATCATATTCCTAAACTAAAATGCTAAGCTAAATAGTCTACCACTATCATCTTCAGAATCATCTAACTCAAGAACTCTGTCTCTTTCCTCTACTATATTTTCCATTCCTTCTATAATTGGAATATCAGTCTCTAATGCTGTTAAAATATATTGAAAATCATATTTATTAGACAATTTTTTGACCAATTCTAAATACCTCATTTGTTTTCTAGGATCTAATGCCTCCAAACAACCATCATGGTAAATAAATCTGTAATATGATTTATCTATATAATTCACAATTAAAGCCAGATCGAAACATGCACAACATATTTTTTTATAAGAATGTCCTTCATTTTGTGATGTTACAAAGTCATTATCATCTAAAATCTCATCATTAAACTCAATATTTTTATTTTTATTAATAGTGATATGAACTAGGGCTGTTTTTTTAATTATAAACTGCATATACTCTTTGTATGAGTGTTGAATTTTTCTGTAAATACTATCCTCTCTATCAAGTTCATTAGATATTTTATCAGTATAATTTTTGACTTGTGACTTCAAATCATCCAGCAACTTTTCATCTTCTTTTAATACATCCATTTGTTCCAACTGTTGTTCTAATCTTTCAATATTTCTTTCAATAGAAATTATATCATCTTGATATTTCTTGTATTTTTTAAAAGTATCTGATGTTCCTAGAAATTTTAAAGAATCACATCTTTTTTCATTCTCTTTTACCAATTTTCTTTCAATCTCTTTTAACTCATTTTCTTTAATGGTCAACGTTTCTTCTAAATATTTATTTCGTTCTTCAGTAATCTGCTCATTAAACTCTATTAATTCATTATAGTCTTTTTGTATTTGTGACCCAAAATATATATTAGCTTCTTTAAATATGCTTTTAATTTTTTCTAATTGAATAGCTGTACCTTCTTGAATTGATTCTTTTATCTTAGAAATTTCGTAATCAAGATCATATTTCCTCATATTTAGCTCCGAAATATTAAATTCAATCTTTTCAACAATATCTTTTTCAAGCCTAGATTCTTTTTTATAAAAATCAAATTTATCAATTCGTTTTTGTGTCTCGTCTCTTTCTTCTTCTCTTATTTTTATTAGGCTAACTAACTTATCTTTTTCTTCAATACAAATATCCATAGTTGATTTTATATTATCTATCTTTCTTTGCTGCTCACTTACATCCATTTCAGCTTCATATTTCTTTCTAGTTACTTCTCCTTTAAATCCAAGCAGTTCAAATAATATTGGCTTCCAATCTAAATCTTTACCCTTAAATTTACTCAGTCTAAAAAGATCGCCATAATCATTTTGTGAACGCAAAAAATATGATAACGTTTTTCTATAATCATATGAATTCATAACATCAAATTCCAGTAATTGATTTAGAATAATTTTTGGATTTTTTGTTTTACTATTTAATGATAGATTCTCATAATCCCAATTTATGTCATTTAATGCATTATGATACTTATTATTATGTAATTTAAAAGATATTTTTGTATTTTGTTTAACACTTCTACGAATTGTTACATATTTGCCCGAATTTAGTTGTATCTCCATGTAAAAAATAAAATTTCTGAATATCTCTTTGAATAAAAAAAACTTCTTATCTACATTTTTTAATAACATAAAATCAATCAATTGTGCCAATGTACTTTTACCTAAATTATGTGAGTCTCTATTTAAGTTTCCACTATTTTTAATTCTGCCAACTATAATGTTGAAATTATCATTAAATTTCACACTTTTAAATCGACTGTCATTTGAATATATCTGTACTAATTTCATTTAACCAACTCCACTATATCCTCACCTTTTTTATATGATATTTTCCCAAGAAGAAACAATAAATTTAAAGCATATATATAGTTATACTTTATGTTACTTCCTAATTCATCCTTAACAGAATCTAATAAACTATCATATGATAATGAACCTACATCTATCATTTTTTTTAATATAATAGCAGCTATACTTAAAACTGAGGTATTAATATCCATATATTTATAAGGCTTTATCATTTTTTATCACCTATATCACAATTCCAATACATAAAATTCAAGAACACAATACATAAGTTTCGATTTTCTACAAAATCAATATTCTTATCTTGAAGCATAAAATTTAATAAATCATTAAATATTTCTTCAAAACAATCGTAATTTTTTCTTATAATGGCTATTCTGAACTGCAATTCATTAATTGTATTATTATATAATTTAAGATATCTTTCATTTTTGGGATCGCCTAAAAACACTCGAATCTGGGTGAAATATAATAAATGCTTTTCCTTCATATACTGAAAATACGCCTCTGATAAGTTATTTATTTCATTTTTTGTTTCTATATCAATCTTGTTCATACTTAAATTATTTTCCCTAATTGATGGTATATTTGAAGAAAAATATAAAATAACTTGCTTAATATCTTCAGCATAAAAACGTATAGACTGGGGAGCATAATAATTATTTATAATTACATCATTACCAGCTTGGTTATTGCTATATCCAGTTATCGTTTGAGTATTACTTAGACTTGTCATTATTAATATCTCTTCCTGCCTGATTATTATCATATCCAATTATTGTTTGATTAATTTCACCCATCTTATTCTTATCTTTTTTATTTTTCACTCTTTTTGTTATAACAAAACTTAATGTGCCAAAAGCTAATATACCAATTAAAGCAATAATAATTTGCACAATTCCACTATCCATTTTAACACCTTCCTATTTAAATATAATTATATGTTTTTAAGCTAAATATGTAATATTGATACTATATTTCATTTCTGATTATACTATAATCAACCTTAAGAGTTATAAATAAAAACTAATTACAATTTAATATTTTTAAAAATAATTACAGTTTATTGTTTCACTTAATTTATTAATGAGTCAAATTTTATTGCGATATTGTAGATGATAGAAAATATCTAATTTTATTTTGAATCCTAGTCATCATGGAACAGTACCTTATAAATGAAGTAAATAATAACAATATTTGTGTTTCATCTTTTTTAATTTCAAAACAATGTGACACGTCATTTTTATTTAATCTAAAAAAAGTAAAGAAAATATCTCTTGCGGAAATATCTACAATATTTTCTAATTCTTTTAACCACTCATCTAATCCTTCTATTGCATTTAGTTCTTGTAAATAACCATCTATATCATATGATAATACATCCCTCTTTTTTATACAAATACGGCCAAGATCTGTTATATAAAAAAAGTAACTCAGGATTTTCTCTGTATACATCAGACGATATTATATTATTATTTAATAATATATTGAATGATTCTCATAACCCCTCTATTTCTCTTACTATAAAATTAGTATTTTTACTTGGAAAAAATTTTTTTATCCTGCTGACCAAGGAATTTTTACATCTTATTTTACTAACTGCTTATTAATTGCTAACTCTTCTGTTAGTGTAAATAAATTATCTCTATGTACTCCATGAGTATTATTAAAGTTATGATTACTTTCTATAGACCTATATACTCCCTCCCATTCTAGAACTTCAAGCATAAGGTTTCTTAATGTTATATTTGACAACTTCCCCCTATCAATCATCTTTCTACTCCTTATAAGATTATATATTTTTATTATACCAATCAAAATATATAATTTAAATGAATAAGTTTCGACAATGAAATATATCTATTTATAAAATAATAACATTTCACTTTATAATTATAGAATCGTTCGACAAATTGCTGATATAAACTCTTAAATATGCTATAAATTAAAGTATATTATATATGAATTTATGGGGGACTTTATGAGTTTTAAATGTTGGTTTAAAAATAGAAAAAAGAAAAAACAAATCAAGAAGGATATAAAATACTTTAAGGGAAATAAAGAAAGTGTAATAAATTATCAAGAATATTACACAAAAGTTTATAATCATTACAATGAAATTAAGAATATTAATACAATTAGAGAAATAGAAATTGATCAAGCTAGAATTAAAGGTCAGTTAGAGAAAAGCAATAATCCTAGTAATGCATTGTTTTTCTCCCTTATGGCTATTATTTTTTCATTACTTGCTAATTTATTTTTCAGTTCATTAAATATTAAAGATAATTATATAAATTTAATTCTGCAATCCGCATCTATAATAATACTCACATTTATAGCTATTAATACATCTCTTGATATAGCTATACCTTACAGAGATGAAATACAATTTTATATTACTGCATTAGATGTATTAGAAGATATGAAAAAGAAAAAGCTTAGAGAAAGAAAATATAAAAAAAGAAGGTAACAACCACTTTTGGCTGCTACTTTCTAATCTATTTAACTAAGTTTTCTACTTCACTAAATGCTTTCTCATTTCCATTTCCACCAACTTGAGTTATATTTTTAAACTTTTTATTCTTGATTAACTCTTTTTGGCTATTATCTAATCCATTTCCAACTAATACTACTGGAGATTCCGTTTTGCCTGCGAGTACTCCTACTGATAAAGCATCTACTAAATCATCTTGTTTATTCATTCCATTCTTAGCTACATATAAGTCATTAAGTGTATCTTTACTATAGAAATGATTTATTACTTTTGAGTTAGTTTCTGTTCTATCAGAACCTGCTATTTTAGTTACAGATGGTAATGTATTACTCACTTCTTTACTATTAAATAAAGATTCTCCACCTATTACATATGATTTTGATATGTCTTTATTAGCTATTAAGTCTTTTATATCTTTCATATCATCATTTTGATTAGTAAGAAGAATTGGCATTTCCTCTTTTGCTGATATAGCTCCCATACTTACTGCATCAGCTAGTCCCTTTTCTCCATTTACTACTACTACTTTTGATAGATTAGAATTTTTATCTAATTCTTTTGCAAGTTTTATTGATGTTTCGTATCTATCATTTCCAGATATCCTAATTACATTTAATCCCTTTTCCTTTAAATCAGATACTACTTTTTCATCAACAGACTTTAATCCACCTACTATGTAAACATTTTTTGCTTCTAACCTATTTATTTCTTTTTCTGTTAATTTATTTAAGTTATTATTTTTAGTAAGTAGTATTGGTGCATCTTTAGACTTAGCAAATGGTGTTGCTGATAAGGCATCAGATATACTAGAATCATTTATTAACACTATATTATCAGCTTTATTCCATCCTTTTTGACTTATTTTTACTGATGTTTCATTTCTATCTGAACCAACTATTTTTTTATTTGAGGTTGTTATTTTAGGTTTAGAAGACTCTTCATTTGTAGATGATGAACCTCCTCCACCTCCTGACGAACCTCCTGCTGATGTTGATTTTTTTTGATTTGACCAATCTAACTCTTCTAATTTTGTGTTTTTGCTTACATCTAAACTAGTTAATCTATTCTCCCCGCAGTACAACCTCTCAAGTTCTATATTTTTTGTTACATCCAAGCTAGTTAATTCATTTTGTGAACAATATAAATATTTAAGATTTTTATTGTTACTTGCATTTAAACTATCTAATTTATTTTTATAACAAGTTAAATTCTCCAATTCAATATTTTTACTTATATCTAAAGCTTTTATCTCATTGTCATAACAGTATAATTCTAAAAGTTCTATATTATTCTCTATATTCAAACTTGTTAACTTGTTCACTGCACACTCTAGATATTTTAAATTCTTATTGCTACTTATATCCAGATTCTTAAGATTACTTCTACTACAAGTTAAATCTTCTAAATTAATACACTTTTCCACATTTAAATTACTTAATTGCTCTTGATTACAATATAGTTTTACAAGTTTTTCATGATTTTCTAAGTTTAAATTTTGCAATTTATTGTTGTTACAAGTTAACTTAACAATTTCTTTATTATTATCTAAATTTATATTTGTTAATTGATTAAAGGAAAAGTTTAAATCTTGTAATTCTAAATTTGTAGATACATCTAAAGTATTTAAATTATTATATTCACACTTTAAAATTTTCAATTTTTGATTCTTAGATAAATTCAAACTACTCAATTCATTTTCAAAGCATAAAAGAGTTGTCAAATTAGTTGCTTTAGTTATATCTAAGTTTTTCAAATTATTTTTTCTACAGTTTAATTCTTCTAATTTAGAATTTTCTATAACTAAGTTTGTTAGATTATTTTCCCCACAATGTACTGTTATCAACTCATTATTATTACTTAGGTCTAAACTTGTTAACTGATTTTCATTACAATACAATTCTTTTAAATTTATGTTATTACTTAAATCTAGATTTGTTAACTGATTTCCTCTACAACTAAAATTTTCTAACCCAATAAAATAATTAATTCCAGATAAATTTTCTATTGATTTGCTTCCTAATGTTAAATCTTTTGTAGATTCTATAATCGCTTTTTTCGAAGTTCCAATAGGATTCCCATCATCTAAAATACCTAGTTTATCACAAATTACTTTTCTAAAATTTTCATCAGGAAAGGCTTCTTCCATTGTCATATTTTCTAAGTTATTAATTTTCCTTGCTTCATATCTAACTTCCATATTCTTCTCAATATCTTGTGCATTTATCTTATGTATCAAAGGTGATACAACTACCAATGAAAGTGATAAAATAACTGCCTTTTTACTTAAAGTTTTCATCCCCACACCTCATTCAAATAATATTTACCCAATTGAATTGTAGCACATAATATTAACCTTAGAAACAAACTTTAATATTATTATATAATAAATTATTTTTTATTAGGAATTATAGGGTAACAACTAATTCTAGTTGTTACCTTCTAATCTATCTATTAATAAAATCTAATGCTTTATAAAGTGTATCAAACCTATCATTACCTTTTATCATAGTATATCTTTCTTTAGTTATAGAACTTATCTTATTACATGCTCCTCCACCTACAATATATAAATTTTCTGTTTGATATGGCTTATAATCTTTTATATCACATACTCTACATTCACTCTCTTTATAATTCCAACTGACTATTTGTGCTAATACCTTGTCAACTTCTCCCTCGAAAACTACTGTATGTTTATACATTTGTTTCACCTCAATATTATCTATTTTCTTATTTAATATACCCTCAGCTATTAGCTTTGCAACTGTATTTTTATTTTTAATATAGTAATCTGTATCTGCTTTACTGTCTACAAAGCATACCTCAATCAATATTGCTGGTGCTCTTGTATTTCTAAGCCAATACAAGCCCATTACATCTGATTTAGCACCTCTATTTTTAAATACTGTTGCTAATTTAGTATTTACTCTATCTGCATACACTGTGCCATTATTAGTTTTGTATATTGTCTCTGTACCCATTGCGTTTAGTGTTGTTTTATTTGCGTTGAAATGGATTTGTACTGCTAGGTCCACATCTTGTTTATTGGCTATTTGACATTGTTCTGCTAAGTAATTATTGGATTTATCTATCTTATCTGTATAGACAATTGCTCCACCTTGTTTTAACCATTTCACTATTAAGTCAGTAAGTATTCTATTTTCTTTTCCTTCGTCTATATAACCAACTGCTCCGGTTCCTTTACCTGTTAGTGTATGCCCTGGTACTATTGCTATTTTCATTGTTTATTTTCCTCCTTTAACTGTTTGTAAGTTTGATTTATACCTATTGATATACCCCAACAAATTACACCTTGTAAAACTGAGGTTGGATTTAATCCTAACATCCATATTGAGAAACCTATTCCAAGTGCTAATAACACTACTGGAATATACTTGTTATCTAACTGTTTATACTTCTTACAACCTGCTCCTATAACATAAAGAGCAGCTACTAAAATTAGCAACTGCTCTGGTATGAAACTTATTAAATTATCCATCTCTTAACCTCCTAATTTAAAATATTCCTCTCTGTATTGCAAATATAAAGAACCCTACAAGTGTTGTAATCATTGTCCCAATTAGCCATTTAAGCATACTTGTAAGTGAGTTTAAGTTCTCGCATAGTGCTTTTAATTCTGCTTTAGATTCAATGTTTGCTATCTTTAATTCATCTATTTCTTCTCCATGTTTATTTATTCTTGTTTCGTGCCTTTTTAAATCTGCGTTGAAAAGTTCTTCATTCATGAAAACCTCCTAATTTTTTTGTATTAAAACAGGACTTAGAGGTTATCTAAGTCCTTTACATATTTGAATATGTATCTAACTTTACTATACAAAATATTTGTTACATTTTATAATATTAAATTTCACCAAATACGTAATAATCTATAGAGCAAGAATTTCCACCAACAATATCAAGATACAAAGTAAAATTACTATTATCACCCCTGTGATTAGCAAAGTATGGAATAGGAGTACCATTCGGTTGGTTTGTTCCTTTTTTACTAAATGAATAGCCATCAATAGAAACAGCCATAGATTCTTTTGTAACATCTGCACTGTTTTTATACGTACAAAAAGCAATGGCGAATTTACATTTAAAATCAGTAGTAATATGATATGATTTATTATTAGCTAAATTAACATTCCCTTTAATAAATTGAGCTCTTTTTCTTAATTGTGCATTTAGTTGACTTATTGTATTATTCTTTTCTATTAATTGATTTTGTAACTCCTGTACATTAGCATCTGAACTATCAAAAGAATCTTTTACTTTCTCTGACAATTCTACTAGAGAATTATTTAAACTTGATTCAATATTCTTTAATGCTAATACATTTATTATAGAAGTTTTTCCATTTATTAATCCTTCTTTTATTTCACTAACTTTACTTGCTATATCTTGTAGACTTGCGTCATCTTCCAATGGCATTATACTTTTACTTACGCTTATAACTTTCTCTATAGTTTTGTTATAATAATCTGTGACAACTATTTTTAAAGTATGTATAGCGTTATCAGTAAGGGTATAATTAATAGTTTTTTCTAAGTATAAGTTATCAGTTATTGTCCCATTTAGTATATTATCTATAAACCATTCTATTTTAGTAAGTTTATTTTCTTCTGTATGTGATGCTATAAATACTGCTTGTGTAGATGAGTAAGATTTCAGTTCAAACGAAGGTAAACCTTCTAATAAAGTTATCCTTGCTCTCCCGTTACTACCAATACCTTGATTGGAATATGTGGTATTATTTTCCATCCAGAATTCTTTTGTTGGAATATAACCAGCAGGTTTATAACTATCTTTAGTTAATACATAACCAGAACCTCCTGACCCACTTAAAACATCAAGATAATTATTGCTAGGATATTTGGTAGCATAAGCTAAACCACCAAACCATCCCCCTCCTCCTCCTCCTGACCCACTATATAATGAACTAGTTTGACGACATCCCCCTTTTCCAAAAGAACCTGAAAATTCTTCTTCTTGCTGACTTATTCCACCAGATGTTTGACTTCCTCCACGTAATGTAAGATTAGTGTTATTGTCGATAGGTATTGTAGCACTTAATCCAGTAGTTCCACCTCCACCTCCACCAATAGTGCCATCATTAAATCCATTAGAACCTCCCCCTCCTGCTACAATTATACGTGATAATAATCCTTGTTCATTATCCCATGTTCCACCAATAAGTCTTATATCAGTGGCGCCACCACCAAGATAAGTCTTAATACCAACGGTATCTTTGTAATTTACAAAACTTCCTAATCCACCACCATTAAATGTATGGTATCCACTGTTACCAGATGTACTAACATTATATCCACTTTGACCAACATATACATACAAAGTAGTTTCTTTTTTTAATGTTATTTCGCCTTTAGAATATCCACCTGGCTTAGTACGAGATTCACTATAAGCTCCGCCTCCTGCACCCCAACATTCTAATTTATATTTACCAGGTTTTAATGTTACACGTTGTTCATTCTTTGTATAATTAAATTCATAAACTGTTGCCATTTAATCCACCTCTTTCTTAATTTATGATTTTATTGTACCTAATTTTAAAACCATAAACGTCTGCAAAGTGTAGATGAAGTGTAGGCAAAATGTAAATGAATTTATATATTTTAAGAAATAAAAAAGGAACATTTCCTATATTGTAGGTTATGCTCCTTCTACTACTCCACTTTCTCTAATTATATAATCCTCTACTGCTTTTCTGTACTCCGTGTTAGTCACGTCATCTAATTTAAATTCTCGATTTTTCAATGGATTTAATCCCTTATTTAATATTCTCTCTGCCAATATTCTTACTACAACATTATTTATATTCATTATAATAACCCTCCTACTTTTTCATTTTCATTTAATAAAATCTGATTTTCTAACTCTTGTATTCTCTTTTCTTCTTCACTCACATAGATTGGTATTTCTTCTAAAATTGGTTCTTTTGTTTCTATATTTATACCTATTAGCCTATTTCTAGTATAATCTATACTTCCATATGGCAACTCAATAGAATCTATTTTAGGAATATTGATATCTATACTATTACTTACTGTTTTTTCTCCATAAAACATTAATACATCTCCTGTTTTATTATCATAAAAAACTATTCTTCCTATATTTTTCATATCTAGACCTCCTATAAACATTTAATAGCATAATAAAAATAATACTTATCATTAAGTGAATCGTTTGGCATGTTGGAGCAATAAAAACCATTCTCTCTAAATACTGTACCAAAATATCTAGTAGTATCATTTTTAGAAAAAGAATATTCATCATTAGGGTCACTTTGAATAATAGCCCAACCACGAGAACTATTCATAAAAGAAAAATATTTGTCTGGTGTAGCAATAGTTAGAAGCTGTGTTGATTTAGTCCAGCAGTGGTAAATAACAAAATCAGGTCTAAAGCCACAATCAACAAACCAATGCAATGTAACATCAGTGCTATAAGCATATTTATATTTAGAATTTAATGCACTTATTTGAGTATTTAACTGAGTTATAGTATTATTAGCTTGTGTTAATTGATTCATCAAATCTTGTAAACTAGCGTCTCCACTATCAAAACCTCCCTTAATTTTCTCTGATAACTCAACAAGTGTATTATTTAAATTTGCATCTATATTTTTAAGTGCTAAAGTATTTATAATACTTGTTTTCCCATTTCTAAATCCTTCTCCAATCTCTACCAACTTAGATGATATATCTTGCAAAGTTGCATCAGATTGAAGTGGCATTATTTCTTTGCTTATACTTAAAACTTTCTCAGCAGTTGCATTCTCTGCATCTGTAGCTACTATTTTAAGTGTGTGTATTGCATTGTCTGTAAGTTCATAGTTTATTGTTTTTTCTGTTGTTAAATCTGTAGTAAATGTATCTTTTACTACATCATCTAAATACCATTCTATTTTACTTAAATTATTATCTAAGTCAGATACTACATACTTTGCAGAAGTAGAACTATATGAATTAACCAAAATAGATGGCTTATTATTTGTTCTTGTAAATGTTACTGTCTTGCTTGTTACTAAACCTCCATCTTCTGTACTTATTTCTATTACTATTGAATTTGAAGAGTTGAGTGCTAATGGTACTATTTGTTCATCAGTTAATTTGAGTTTATAATTATTATCACTAGAATTTGTTTTTGTTTCTATTATTGTGCCATTTAATTTTTCTGTAACAATGAATTTTATGCTTGGCTCATTATCTATAATTTTGTAGTTTATTTCACATCCTCTGCTAATGTTATCAATTACAATATCAATAACAGGGTCAGGTATAAATCTTACTATAGTTGTTTGTTGTACTACATCATCAATATCAGTTGATACACCTCCAACTCTATAGTCCATCATATAAGATTCTTTATATAAATCTTTATCTCTGAATATATCTATATTTTTATTAGTATATAAATGAAAATAAGCTGTATAAAATTTCCCATCTTCTTCAAATTCATATCGTTGAGTAAGTATATCTAATTCTGTATAGACACCTCTTCTTTTCTTCACAGTTCTATTGTATTTCCATATCTTCACTTTATCACCTCTCTTTCTACATTGGTATTAAATTATTATTTATTGTTGATATAATACTACTTCTATTACCTTTTACTTCTTGCATCACTTCTTTTAATGCTCCCTCTACATTATTACTTTCGAATAAGTTATCTGTATCTTTTATACTTGTTTTCTCTGCTGTTGTTTCTATACTATCTACACTAGTTTTTACCTCATTAATTGCACTGACTATATTTGTTTTATCTGTTGTTTCAAGTAGTTTTGTATCACCTATTCTAGTGTTTAACTCTGTCTTAGTAGTTTCTATGTTGCTTGTTAACTCTGTTTTAGTTGTATCAATTTTAGTGTCAATAGCATCTATTTTAACCTCTAAATCTTGTAAATCTTTTAATGTAGCAAAAATTATTGTAGGGTCAATTTTAAGCTCTATATTATTAACATTAGATACAACAAAAATAGTTTTTACCTTCATATCAATAACTGCTCCATCTTCCAATCTAGGTTTATATGCTGACCTATACTTAGAAATAGCAAGTAAATTACCCTCTGTATCTAAATAACCTATCTCTCTAACTACAAAGCCTCCAACACTCGCAGGAATAAGACTTTCTAATAGTAAACAATTAGACACAGTTTTGTCAGTTGTGACATTTCCTACTTTCCCTTCCCAAACTACATTTTTGAGTACTGTTTGCCCTTCTGTTGGATTATATTCACTTCCTGCACCATCTCCAAGTTGAATCTTAGCAAAGTCAACTTTTTCTCCTACTAAACTTGCATTTGCTATCTTAGCTTTACCTATGTTTGTTAATATCGTGTAATAACTTTTATCTGTAGCCAAACTACCACCTCCTATCTAATAAATCGTAATCTCTTGGTATCCAAATCCATTACCACTAATTATATTAATTTCCCCTTGAGTTTCAATATCCGAAGGTGACCAAGGGTAAATTGTAATCTCATGTCCTGTAATAGTGGTTGCTCCAAAGTACATACCATTATCTTTACTAACTAAAACTCTAGTATAATCTAAAGTTAGGTTACAAGGTTTAATGTTACTTACAAAAGTATGAACCTCATCAAACCAATCTTGATTTCTTGCATCACTCTCTAAATGAATGTTATAAGTGGCATTATTTACATTTAATTCATAGTTTCCTTCTCCAACTATACTATTTAACCAGTTCCTAAGAAATTTCTCCGAATAAGGTAATTTACTTATATATTTACTAAAAATCCTAAATCTTCTATCTTCTAGGCTCTCATTTGATTTAGGAACTATAGACATTATTTTTTCCCATCTCTTTACTCCGCTTATGGTCAAATCCTCTAGAAATTGGTCATTTAATACATCATCTAATTTATCATGTAGTATCTTTATTTCTTTGTTATCTGCATTAAATGCTTTTATATATTCTTCTTTATCTTGCAGAATTTGTGGTAAGTAACTTATTAGATTTATCTCTTTATCCAACTACCTCACCTCTTACTACTATGCTATTACTATCTATTGTTAGATTAGATTTGACATCATTTATCATTGTGTTTGCAATGTCTAATACTCCATCAATACTTAGCAAACGAGTTTCTATCTGAGCTATACGAACTATTAAGTTTTCTTCATCTTCCCAGCTCATATTAAGTTCATTTAAATAATCGTCAATTGTTTCTTCTGCTATAGTCTTTATATTCTCCCAAGCATAGCCACTCTTGTATGTTATCTCTGCTGATATGTTTATAGTTGTACTTGTAACTCCTTCTACAGTCACTCTATGACCTATTGGTGCTAATCCAATGCCTTGTCCTTTTGGGTTTGGGTCAATTTCTTCTTGTACTAGATTAACCAAATCGGCACTTGGTACTTTGAAATTAGAATTAATTATTACTAACTTAACAGTACCTCCACCGTCCCAAACTGGATAAACTTTAACTCCCCCAACGTCAGGCAATTTATTAACTTCATCCTTATAGTTTTGTATATTCCCACCGAAACTTTGTGAATTTAAACTATCATAGTATCTTTGTCTTAAACTGTCCTCTGATTCTTCATCTTCTCCATTTATCAATATTTCTGTCAATTCTGCTGTTTCTAATTTGTCTACATATTCAATTGGAATCAACTGACCAAGTTCAAAAATAGGTCCAGCAGTTTCGCATTTCATTTTATATATTCCTTCACTAATTCTCTCGGTTGCAATATAATTGTATTCTCCTAGATTGAAACGTGAATCTAATGGAATGTCTATATTAAAGACTCCTTTTGCAATTGTATTAGTGGCTGGTAAAGGTGTGATTCCTCGCTCTTTGCATCTTTTTTCTAAATAATAGTAACTAGCAGTATCAACAAATGTTTGGTCTAGTAATTCATCCATGGCAATGTAGGTCTCTGTAAGTTCTATAGCAACTGGTGCCAAGGCATTATATATTATAGAACCCTCTCGTTTGTCAAACGTGTCAGGTACACTATCTAACATTCTTTTAATTATATTTTCAAATGTCATAAGTTCAAACACTAAATACTCACCACCTTCTCTGCTTTGATATTTCCATATTTGGTATGGACAATAAATTTACACTGGACCTTTCCTTTTTGATTTTCAAACTCAAAATTATCTACATTTTCAATTCTATCATCCTGTACCAATGCTTCTATTATCCTTCTTTCAAGTTCGGGTATTACATAAGAAATAGGCTCTCCAATTAAATCATTTAATTCTACTCCATAATTCCAGCTATATATTAAATGTTGATACCTTTCAGTATTTAAAGTTAAAAAGATGGTCTGTTTTAATGCTTCTACATTATCACAAATACCATCTACTTTGTTTTTTTCTATATTTAATTTAAAAGTCTTACTTGGTTCTTGCCTTACATTGAAATTTATAATTGATACATCTTCTATATCATAATCTACGCTATCTGTTGGTATCACTTCATCACATCCTATCTAAAATCAAGTATTGTTGCCCTCCTTGCATTCTTATTAAAACCAATTTGTCTCCTATTTTTTTATCAGTATATCTTTTAAATGTATCTGTTTGTATTAAAAAAAATTCACCAATAGATAATTTCTGTTCTATCTTAACTTTTAGAGGACTAATACTTTCTATTGTCCCAAATACAACCCTAATAGGATTACTTGTCTCTACTGCATCCATTGCTGCCTTTTTAATTATTTGTAATAAATCTTGGCTCATATTATCACCTCACTTATATAAATCTTCTCACATGTGTGTATGATTTACCTTTTCGATATGAATCAACTGATTGTATTTTTACTACATCACCAGTTTGTGGCGAATGAATCATTTGACCATTTCCAAGATACATCATTACATGGTTACTACTTCCTCCTTCAACTCTACATAATAGGTCTCCTGCTTTCCATTTACTCCTATCTTTTAAATCTACAGCCTTTCCTGCTTTACTTTGTGTTGCAACTGTTCTAGGAATACTTATGCCTACTTGTTTATAACACCACTGAGTAAAACCACTACAATCAAAAGTATTAGGTCCTTCTGCTCCTCGAGCATATTTACAACCTAGCTTGCTTTTTGCTATGCTAATTAGTTTATCTGCTTTAGAGCTATTGTTTGTACTACTATTTTGATTATTACCTTCAACTTGATATGTTTGCTCTTCATCTCCATTTATAATTATATACCCTTTTCTTTTGCCAAATCTCTTACACTCACTTGCTGTAGACATTAATATATCTATATCATAAACTCCTGAGGATGATATGTTAATAGCACTTCCATTATCTCTAACTGTATATGTTTTTCCATCTATAGAGGAACCTGGTAATATTACTTTGATTTTATCATTTAGCTTTATAAATGGGTTATCCTTTAAAAATTTATCACTATACCAGCTTTTGTAATATCTTTTTACATCCATAGGAGCTGCACAAGTTTGTTCCTTAGGCACTAATTTTTTTCCAGTACAATCTGTATCTCCACCTTCTATACCAGGACCTGGCCAATATGCTGTAAATAATGCTGGTACTTTTCTTCCTGTATTTGTTTTTGTACTTTGTGCAGGGCCATTTTTCTTTTCATCTTTATTGTTAGTATTTCCACTTGAGTAGGAACTTGAAGAATAAGAGGCAAACTCGTCTCCATCAACCAAAGTTAGGTCCATGAAATGACTGTTATTTTCAAAAGTATGTTTTACTTTCTCAACTAACATATAATTTTGTAACTCTATATCTCCTAACGACAAAAAAACAGGTACTAAACAACCTGCTCTCACTCTAATATCTCCAATTGCATTTTTTAAACTTAGCGTTTTAGTTTTTCTATTATATAGTTTTAAAAGTATATCACATTTTTGTTTTATCTCTGCTTCACTCATGTTCTTGTCTACTGTATCAAACATTTGAAGTATTCCCCAACTTCTCATATGCGTAGAATCTTGTGCAATATAAACATCTCTTTTACCTGACTCCTCGTTGTCTCTCACAAGTTTAATTTTTGTATAAGTATCACTATCAATGCTTGAGTTATAGTCAAAATCTTCTATTACATCATTATTCATAACAGTATCTAATTTCATTGATGCAACATTTTTTAAAGTTATTCTTCCAAAATCATCATACAAGGTATAAATTTCCTTTTTCTCTCTTAAAGTATCATCTAGTGCTGTTAGTATCATATCAAAGAGTGTTTTATTTTCTTCAACTCTAGATATTTTATATTTTGTATCTTCTATGACATTGTATTTTAAATTAAAATCTTTAGCCAACATTTTTATAAGTTCACTTGCTGTTTTATTACTATATACATAAGTATCTTTATTTTTAAAATATCTCAGCTGGTCATATGCAACTATTCTGATGTGATTTTCTTTGTCTCTTTTCTTCTGAAATATATATCCATAAAATATGCCTACACCCTTGTAATATAATCTTACTGAGTTACCTTCGCAAAACTCTAATATCTTATCCATAACTATTGTAAATTCTAGCTTTGAAGGTGTACCTCGTCTTTCAATTTCCCATGTGATTCCATCTAAAACGGCAGGTTCATAGAAATCTTCCCAATGTGCTATTACTAGTCTTACCTCTCTATCATTTGCTAAAACTAAATCATCAGACAAGCCTCAACACCTGCCCTTTGTAAATGGTATATTTACTTAAGTTTTTACCCTTGTTAGCCTTATCCATCATAGATTTATTTAATTCATATACTTTCTTATATAACGAACCATTACCTAACTGCTTTTGACAGATTGACCAAAGAGAATCACCCGATTTGACTGTGTATGTTTTAGCATTTGGTGCATTGACTGAATCAACTCGTTTTGGTTCTATTTTTACATTAGGTCTACCTGTCTCGTTTTTAGGTGCAGCAGGAACTAATTTCTTAGTTGAGTAATCTCTATATTGTTTTAATTTAATAGAAACTTTTGTATCTGAGCCATTATCTGCATCTTCTAAGATTGTATATTCCTCAAGTGATACTTTCATATTAGTGTTAAATAGTACCTTGTTACCCAACTCACGAGATACAATAAACTGGAATGGCTTACAATCTGTTTTTAATAGTTCTAATTTACTCAAAAAGAATTGTACATCTCTAAAAGTACCACGATAAAATGGTAATTTATTGTGTGTAAACTCTGCTTCAAATGAAAACTCTGATAAACCAGGAGTCTTTAATATATTTACTTCACCAGTATTTATTAGGTCTACAGTTTTATTTTTATTTGTTACTTTAATCTCAAGTTTGGGTGGTGCAATTGGTAATTGTACTCCATCCAAGTAAAAATCATAAGCCATTTATATATCCCTCCTCTCTAAACAATTCCTTCGGCTGATACAATCATGGCGTCGTTTAATTTTTCTGTTAAAACATTTACTATACCATCAACATCTGTATCACTATTTATGTTGTTTGTGTTGTTCATGTCAATTTTAATGTTTACTCCTGTATATCGGTTGATTACTTCCTGTTCTGCTATGTCTCTAAGATATTTTAAATCTTCTTGACTTTTATCCATGGTCTTAGCCATCTTTGCAGTATTTCCTGCGGTATCTTTTACGTTCTTTCCTAAATCTCCACTTCCGAATCCTCCAAGATTATTAAGCGGATTTTGTTTATTCCACAAATCGTCTAATCCTAATTTTTTCTTTGCATCTTCCAACATCTTATTTATATCAAAAGTATCTTTAAATTTATCAGTTATAGCATTTTGCCACTTAGTTCCTAGAGCATTTCCCTTTTGAAATTCTGCTCCAATATCTTTGTATCCCATTCTATCCAGTTTTATTTTTTCTGGTGCATCTCCTACCCACTTGTTTAAATCTGCGATTTGTTTTTTAATTGTGCTATTATCTGCCTGGACTGGTGTGAATGTTGCTTCTCCAACTTTTCCAATATTTATGCCAGGTATTTTATTTAACAAATCAACAAGCTTATTTACTCCTCTGATTGCTATATTTGCCCCGTCTATGAAGGCTTTTCCAAGTGCATTTCCTGCACTATTTACAGAATCATTTAGAGATGCCATTTTTTCTATTATAAAGATTACACCCTTTGCAATAGCTTGTTTCATAAAAAATACACACTGATTCCAACCATTCGCAATAGCTTCATTTACAGTTATACATCCATTTAGAAGCCCAATCATTATATTTTGTATTGTTGCTACTGCTGCAAATACTGCACCTACAATTACCCCTAGTACAGTCAAAGAAGTACCTGTAAATTTATTTATTGCTGCTACTGCCATAAAGACAACAGCAATAACTGCTATAAATCCAAGTACTATCCATGTTAAAGGACAAGCATATAATGCTGCATTTAAACCATATTGTGCTGCTATTTGTCTCCAGGTTGCACCAGCTGCCAAATCAAACATAATAACCGTTTGAGTCATTTGAAAATTAAACCATGCTTCAGATAAAGCAGCTATTTTTTTTGATACAGCCAGAGCTAGAGTAGCAATTGCATATATGCCAATAGCAGTAATTATCCCGTAAATAATAGGAGCAATAATTGACCAATTTTGAACAAAGACATTAGCAACATTTAGTGCAGCATTAGTAACCCATCCTAATGCATTGATAATTAATATAGTTCCTAATGTAATTCCTCTAACAAAGTCTGAAAAGAAATCGCTATTTAAAATATTTTTTATAATATTCATTGTGTCATAAATACTTGAAGATATTGCAATCATTACATTTCTCATGGACACAACAATCTCGCTAAATCTAACACTTTGTAATGCCCCACTTATCTTTCCGAGAGTCTCAGAGAAAATCATATAGGCATCATTTTTCATCATTGTAAGAGCTTGAGAAAAAGTTATTGGCATACTTGCGAATTTCTTTTCTATCTCAGCACTTGCTTTAAACAAAGCATTTCTCACTACATCTGCCGTTATAGCTCCTGTCCGAGATAAATCTTTTAATGCTTCTTTACCCTTACCCATAGATTCAGCTATTTTAGTAGCTAGAAGTGGAGCATTTTCCATAATAGACCTAAATTCATCACCCTGAAGCTTTCCTGCCGCCATCGCTTGTGTAAGTTGATACATTGTAGCACTTGCTTCTGATGCTGACGTTCCTCCGATTACAAAACTCTTATTCATCAGTTCAGCAAATTTTACAACTTCTGCACTACTTCCAAATGCTTCTCCTGCCAATATTCCTAGCTTACTTACTTGTGCTGCTGTATCTGCATAAGAAGCCCTAGCACTTTGAGCAGACAAATAAATCATCTTGTTTAATTGTTCCGTTGTCTGTAATCCGTCGTTCATTAGATTTAAACGTGCTTTTGTACTTGCAATTGTATCTGCTGCTTTTGTAATACTTTCTATTCCTTTTATTCCAATGTATATACCAGCAATACTTTTTAACTTAGAAACTAATAAAGAACCTGCTTCACTTCCTTGTCTTATTTTATTATTAAAGTTTTCTTGTTCATTTGTGTTTCTTCCAATTTTCTGTTCTATCCTTGTAAGAATACTTTCAATATTATTCAGACTTTGCTGAGATGCCTGTATCCCACCTGCATTAAGTGGATTATTCAATCTTCCTTGTAATCTCTCTAAACTATTAATTGTTGTGTTAATAGATGTAGTCATATTACGAAAAGCAGGTGTCATTCCATCAAAAATTTTTATTGAAGTTTGTATCGTTGCCATTTTCTCACTCTCCTTTCTTTTTGGGAATAATAAAAGCACTTACTTATTTTTAAGTAAGTGCTTATGTATTATAAATTCAATAGTTCCTTTTTCTTAGTATCAAATTCTTCTTGTGTGATAGCTTCATTATCCAAAAGATTTTTATATTTTAATATTTCATCTGCTACAGATGGAATATTATTATTTTGTGTATCAATAACTTCATTATCTTTCACAATTATTGCAAGAATAGATAATATCTCTTGAGCAGAAGAGCATGCCATTTTATATATCGAAGAATTACCCTTAGTTCTAAATTGAATTAAATTTATATAAATATTAGGGTTATTTAAATCATTTAAAGTTATTTTTATTTTAAGATTATCTATAAGTGCCTTTGTTGTTCTTTTAGCTGTTACTCCACCAACAACAGCACCTACTCCACCAAACAATGCACCTCCTGCTAAAGCTCTTCCTATTCCGCCTTTAGTCAAAGTTTCGCCATTTTCCAAAAGTTCATATTCTATAACATCACTGTAATTATAAACATTTAAATTCATTTTTTCTCTATCAAATCCATTCAAAACAACAAACTTCTTATTATCATCATCAAATTCTATAAATTTATATATTTTTTTTGTAGGATTGAAACTATTTAAATCTTCTTGTCTATTTTTTTTTGCTTCAATAGCTTTTTCGACTTCTAACTTAGTTGGCATTTCACGATATAAATTATTATTTCCTGGAATAAAAGTAGCAACTGCATATTTCTTAAAACACTCTTTGCACAACCATCCATCAGCAATTTTTTGTTTTCCTTTTTCTCCACAAATACAACAATTCTCTTTCCCTCCAAATAATCCCATAATATTACCCCCATATAATAATTTTATAAGATTATTATACTATATAAGTAAAGTTTTTACATTATAACCACATCCTTTCAATAAAAAAACACCTACTTGAGTAAGTGTTTTTTAATTATTTTTAATTTTAAGTCCACATAGTTAATATAAAATCCACATCCAAATAATCAGCGATAGATTTGATAATATTCTTTACATACCACATAGTTAATATAAAACCTGTATTTGGTTCAAACTTAGCAGATACAGTAAGTGGAATTTACATACCACATAGTTAATATAAAATTTTAAAGAATATAGTCATATAATAATCCTTCATAGATACTTTACATACCACATAGTTAATATAAAATGAGAATGCTCTATTTTGTTATTTCTCTAAAAGTAAACTTTACATACCACATAGTTAATATAAAATCATTAGAAAAAATCAGTCTAGCCTTAAATTTAACATCTTTACATACCACTTAGTTAATATAAAATCATATTGGATACAACTTGTACTGCGCTTCGTATAAACTTTACATACCACTTAGTTAATATAAAATGATAAAGTTCTTGAAACGTATTATTGTCAGACGAAAATCTTTACATACCACTTAGTTAATATAAAATTATGTATTTGAGTGGATTTGAATATGGTGCTATTGTCTTTACATACCACTTAGTTAATATAAAATATTTGTTATTATATAAGTATAAATATTTTGAAAATTGCTTTACATACCACTTAGTTAATATAAAATACGAGTTAAATCAATAACAACTTTTTCAGTAATAATCTTTACATACCACTTAGTTAATATAAAATTTTTATAGAATATAAAACTAATAAAAAAGGTAATTGACTTTACATACCACTTAGTTAATATAAAATAGTTCTTTTTTGACTTTAACTTTTAAAGAAAATGTGCTTTACATACCACTTAGTTAATATAAAATCCCAAAATAAACTTAGTATTTTCAATACTTACACATATACAACTCTCTCAAATTTGCAGTGAACCATGAGTAGTGCAGTTGATAACACTTATCACACAACCTCAATGCCTTACATTGCAACTGTTAAAGCCTACTTTATCACAAATATCGCTCACTGCAAAATTTCTATATTTTTATTATATCATAAAATTCAAACTATAAAATTAAAATGGAATAATTTATCAATTTAAAAGCACCTACATGTTTGTAAGTGCTTTCTGCCCTAATATTTTAATTTCTAGTAGTACATATAATATTATGGTTAATTCTAATCAATTTCTAAATTAAATACAGATTCTTTCCCTGTTTGTATATCTCTAAATTCATTATAAAAACTTATATAATGACACAAGTCATCGTTTTTGTCTGAATAAAAAGCAAATGATGGCTCAAAAATTTCGTAGTCCTTCAATTCTGTTGCTATTTTTCTTATAAATTTTTTGCACTCCTTTTCATCTTTAAATATTTCATTTTGTACACTTATATTAAATGTAGTATACATATCTCTAATAGAGTATACCTCTAACTTGTAATTAGCACCTCTATATTCTTGAGGTATTAATGGTTCTAATTTATTTTCTAAATCTTCTGCACTTATTTCTATACCATATTTTTCTTCTTTTTCCTTTTTTCTTCTCGCATCATCTTCTTCATTTGCTCTTTGCCATTCTTCTTTTTTAGTCTCTTCTTCCTGCATTCTTTGCTCTTTTCTAATAACTAGTTTTTCTTCTGTATATGAGATTATATCATCCCAAACTGACCATAGATATATTGTGAAAATAAGAAAAATACAAGATAAAATTCCCATAACTTTTTGTTTTTCTCCAATGAAATAAAGAAGTACAAGTAAAGCCAGTAACATTAAACTCACTGGCATAAAATATATAAATATACCTATTCCTAATAATATTAATATTATTGCTACTATTATCGCTGACATAATAAAATCCCCCACAAATTACTCATCTCAAACAATATTATAGCATAATTTGGTAAAACAAAAGTACCTACCATTTAAGTAAGTGCTTTCTTTGTTTATTTATTTCCCATACTACAAACATAAAATTTTTACATATTATTCTTAATATAAACAAATCTCCCTAATATACCATGCTATAATTAATTCAAGAGGTATTAGTAGATACTTCTAAACTAATTATGAAAGGATGGTGAATATATGGTATTTGAAAGTATTTATGAGTATTGTTCAGTAGCAGGTGAAAATGTAATGGCAACAGCCGAATTTTATGAGGTTCCTATTTTAAATGCTACTGAAAAAGGGCTAAAATTTTCAAATTTAGATTCTCCCTGTTCTGATGAATGTCCATTTTGGGGAACATTTGATTGTGAATTAACTAAAATAGCTCTAAAAATGTACTAAATTCTTAATCCTGGACCCATTTTAAGACTTGTAATTTTAGATAATTTCTTAAATGAGGTCCAGTGATGAATGCAAGCATTATTTTTGTAACACTCATATCTATATTCACATCTACAACATGGATTATATTCCTTTTTTATAACTTCATTTTCATTTTTTAATACATATACTTGAATATGTCTAGCAATACAATATAAATCCTTTTCTGTAAGTTCTACATCTTTCTCCATATAATCACCTTCTTTTTCACAAAAAAAAGTACTTTCTATTAAAACAAGTACTTTGCATATTTTTTCTAATTTGTGGTATAATAATAGCAAGAAGAACTACAATCTATTTGACAGTAGAGTGAAGTTCATAATTTAAACAATTAGTAATTATTTAAATTTATGGAACTTGATTTTAAAATCAAATTCCCAGCCACTTTTACTCTTGCCGCGAGTTGAGTGGCTTTTTACTTTTAGAAATACTTTACAAATTAAGCAAAATATTAAACTAGCAATAACGCCAGCTATTACATTAAGTAAAAAGTTATTCATACTTCCCACCTCCTTTCATTAGGAAGTAGGTTTTATCTCAGTATGAACTCCACTCTATAAATTGTAGATTACATCTTCTTGCTAAAAATATTATAACATATAATTATTACATATTTTACCTATTCTATATTTCTTTAACTAAGTAAGATTTGGCAAAACAAAAGCACCTACCATTTAAGTAAGTGCTTTCTTATTTACAATTTTTATAATTAAATTTATTCATTAATTTAGATTCATTATCATTGTTTGTAAAAATTAACATTAATTATTGTCAAAACTGACAATAATTAATGTTAAAATTTTTTTATTGTGGTATAATAAAAGCAAGAAGAACTACAATCTATTTGACAGTAGAGTGAAGTTCATAATTATAAGCTAATTATTTTTTGGATTTAAACATAAATTTAAATTCAACTTGTAAGTCACTCTTTGTGCGAGAGTGGCTTTTTGCTTTTTTGATTAATTTACCAATTACGTAAGCTATTAGAGTAGCTGTTAAGCTAGCTAATACGCCAATCAAAAAATTATCCATACATACACACCTCCCTTCTATACGTTGGGAGGATAATCTTTTGTATGAACTCCACTCTATAAATTGTAGATTACATCTTCTTGCTACAATTATTATAACACATAATTCTTACATATTTTACCTATTCTACATTTATTTTATATTTTTCTATCTTCTTCGTCCCCTCTTTCTCTCTCTTTCAGCTTCTTTCATTGCTTCCTCTTCATCCTCTATCTTGACAAGTATTGAGGCGGCTGCTAATGCTCTCTCATTAACTTCTAAATTCATATAATCACCTGGTTTCCACTTTAATTTTTGGATACAATAATGAGTTATACTAGCATCAAAATCGCCACCTCTGATTAGTTTTTTGCTTCTTCTACTTTATCTTCAAATGAGGTATCAAATCCATTTACTTCATTCACTTTTACTGTATAATTTACATACTCACCTGCATTTAACATTGCTTTTAGTAGCTGAGCTTCTCCCATAACTCCATAACTATTTTGTAACTCAACGTCTTTCAAATCGGGAAATACAGTAGATGCCACACATAATTCAGCTACATAACTGTTGTAGTCAATTTCACTAGTGTATTGACCAGTATATTTCCCATTGTTGCCAATTACCTTCACTCTTTTAGTACAATTTCTTCTTAATGTTTCGTCTTCCTCAGAAGATAAAACTTTAAGTTCCCACTCTACTGGCTTTCCTTCTTCATCTAAAAATCTATCACTTGCTATATATTTTACATTATCAACCTTTATTGCATTTTGACTTAAAAAAGCACTTAAATTACTCATATTATTCTAATCTCCTTATTATTTTAATTTTCTACATAAAAAATACACATCTATAAATTATAAATGTGTATTCTATATTGTACCTGATATTAAATTGAACTTTTCAACTAATTCCCAATCCTCACACGTAAAGTCCATATCTTCATCCAAATACTCACCATCAGCATCAAATTTAGTAATTATTCCACTATCCATATTGCAGTCTTTGAGTATTACTGTCTGTCTTCCTACTGAACTTGTTGGGTCTTCAGTGGTTACCTGTATATCAAAATAAATATCCTCACCAGTCTCTTTATATCTATAAAGCAGTTCTCTAAAAATAGAAGTATTAAAATGAAATGTTGCACTCCCTGTAATTTTACTTCCTGTTGTTTTATTCCCTTTTGTAGTTCTACCCAGTATAGGAATTTCACTTTTGGTTTTTTCCATTTTAGCTTCTAAATTAATAGCACTCATAAAATTATATCTTTTACCTTCTATTGTTACAAAACACTCTGCTTCAGATGCACTTATTGCGTCTCTAACATTCATAGTAACATTTTTAGACATATATTATCACTCTCCTCTAACTTACTGAAACAGTCATATAAAGCTTACTCATAGCATTAATAACCTTAACCGCATCACTTACTATAACTGTTTTCTTATCGTTTCCAAGCTCCACCAAAACATCATCAGTTTTAAAATCTTCTATTGCCCTTATATTTTCTAATTCTTTATGATGCTTAACAACATCATTCCAAAAACTTATTCTTCCTGCTGCATCATTCGGAACTTTACCCAAGTACTTTTCATTAAATAAAGTTGCAATATCATTAGCTATTTGGTCAAGCACTCTAACGCTTTGATTACTTGAAAAATCGTCATTCTTATCATCTGTAAAACTAACAAAAGTATTTATATCCTCTAGCACATGAACTTCATCACCAACTTTATGAAATATAAATTTACCACTCTTTAGCGATTCCTCAAGTTGTATTTGTGTGTAATTAACATCAATATCAAATTCACCATCGTATCGCTTATTTGTATTAGATTTATTTATATCACATCCTGCTATAGCTCCAGTTGACCAATAAATTAAACTAGACTCTAATAATCCAACATCTTTTATTTTATTTTCAACAGATACTACACCTTCATAATCACTATCATTTTTCTTATATAGTACTGTTTGAAATTTTGCCCCTACTTTATCTCTCATTCTCTTTGTAAATTCTACAAATAAACTTTTAATTTCTGCTGTTGTAGCTAAACATCCTAAAGCATTAAAGCTATAGCTTTCTATTTTATCTAAGAAAGCTTGGTATTCTGTCCCTGTAACTGCTTCTCCATTAGTACCACCAGTAAATACAAGTCCTGCACTTGCTTCTAGTGTTGCATCCTTTTTCCAACTAACATAGTCATTGTCAATTAAATCTGTAATGACTTTAGCTATTTGTGTATCTACTTTCTTATTATCTAGCAAAGTTACAACATCAAATTTAGTATTATCATCAACATTTGTTGTAACTATTACTTTTAAGTCATTACCTCTTATACCACTGCATCTAGCTGTAGCAATACTGCAACTAGCTTTAACTCCTTTATTTAATTTATAAAAATAACATAATCTTATATTTTTAAATAAATCTCTAAGACCTTTTAACTTCTCATGAGTGTAATCATATCCAAAATACTTCACTGAATACTTTTCAAAATCATCACTACTTACTTGAAATACTTCTTCATCAATACCCCAATCAAGTTCAATTGGCATTGCAACAATCCCTCTATCACTAAGCGAACTAGTTGCCCTTGCAGCACTTACAAAGTTTATATAACTTCCTGGTAACACTTTATTTTGTGTTACAAATGTTCCTCCACCTAAAGCCATCTAACTCACTCCTTTCATAAAATTGTTTATTCTATCCTCTACTTCTAAGAAAGAATATAACTCATTTTCTTTTAAAATTGCATTTAATAAATCTTTTCTATTTACATACTTCTTAGAATTAACTATTTGCTCCTTAGTAAACTTATAATTATCTTCTTTACTTAATGTTTTACTCAAAATTATCACCTCTCTTTAGACCGCCAAACAATTCAACTCCATTCATTTTTTCTGTATCATTACTTTTTATAGTGAAATAGTTATAGTCAACAAAGAAGTGTAGCACATTATCTATAATTTCAAAGTTCATATTTGTACCTCTTACTAAATCTTCATCAATTTCTATATACTCTAATTCCTCCAACAACATTTCAGCTATCTCATTTATCTCAAATGATTTATCATTGCTTTTGGGAAAATAATGTACATCAAATGAGTTCTTATTTAATGTCCTGCCACTTGGATATGGTACTTTACTTGGATTTAAAGGGCAAATAAAAAAACAAGGTTCATTTATCCCTTGTTCTACATCTTCACTATAAATTGTATAACTTTCTCCAAACGATTTATCTAATTTTACTGATATTCCATCAATTATATTATTAAGCATCAAATACCTTCTTTAATAAATTTATTAATTTCTTTTCTATTATTACATCCACTTGACCTCTTAATTCTTGTACTGAAATAGTCATCATATATCTACCTTTAACCCAACCTTTATGATTTCTAGTTCTATGACCATATTCAATAAAACTGGCATATTTGATGGGGTTAATAATTTCTATAATGTAAGTATCTCCAGCTTTAATGACTGGAAGTGACCTTGCATAAGCTACACCATTCCAACCTTGTCGTAACACTCCTGTGTCAACTGGCGTACGTTTTATAGCTTTACCAATTAATCTTGCTGCTAACTCTTTTGCACAATCTCTGCAAAACTTATCGAGTTGACTTTCTTCCAACCTTTGTAAATTTCTTTGTAACTTCTTTAGTTCTTTAAAATCAACACTTCCACCTCTACCCATTATGCTTTATCCTTAAATAATTCAAGTATTACCTCTTGATGGTTTGGATATATCGCAGATTCTCCACTTCTTATATATTCTTTTGTAATATTATTTTGATTAGTTATAATAAGTTTTGAACCTGCTTTAACTTCTATGTTTGGTGATATAAAGAGTTTAATTGTCTGTATAAGTTTAGCCACTTTTCCATCTGTAGCTGATGCAATATTTTTATATGAAAGCTTACATGTTTGATTTTCTAATACGACTACTTCTTTATTGCTGCTCCTTTTAGTTATAGGGTCTTTAATTGGCTGATACTCAACTATAGTACATTTATCTCTATATAACATTTCTATTGCTTTTCTAGTTTTACTTACCATCTTAAGCACCTAAAGGTTAATATTTTACTCTTACCATAAGTCATAAGGTAGGTTACAAGGTTATCAAAGCGTTGTTCGGGAGTTTGTGAGCCACTTCCTATAGCAAAGTCTATCTTTGTATCACCTTCTGATATAGACTTTTCTACAGTTTCAAAATTAAGACTTTCTATATCTAATTGACCCATATTTTTTTTAGTAAATAAAAACTCACCAACTATCATATCTACTTCAATTTCTTTTAATTCAATAGGAATAGAATTTATATTACAATCTAGTTTAATGATATTCTCTATCTTTTCTTTAACAAAACCTATTAACCACTTGTCTCCATCTTTTAATGTATACTCAAAGCTTTCAAGTCTTTTTTCTATATCATCAATTATATTATTTTCCATAACTTTCACCTACTTTTTAGTAAGCTTATTTTTCTCTTTAAGCTGCTTATTTTCTTCTTCTAAAGACTCAACTTTTGACCTTAAAATATTATTTTCAGCTACCAAATCTTTTATATTTAATGACTTCCCATATTTTACTGCCTTACCAGTTTCATCTATCAAATCATATCCCATCTCTAAAAAATCATCTATTCTACATTCTTCTATAGTTAGTATTCTATTTAGTTTTTTTACTTGTGGCACTATATATCACTCCTTTTTTATGCTTCAACAACAAATTGTATTGCATCAGCTTTTTTATTTAATATAAATACATCCTCAAAACTTTCTTCAAAGTACAAGTATTTTCCTTCTGTAACTGCTCTTGGTTCGTCTAAAGTAGCGAACTGATAAGAAACTGGTGTAATTACTGCAGATGGATGTATTAAAGACATATTTATTTGTTTAGCTCCTGCTCCTGCTTTCCATCCAGTTGTAAAATCATATGCAGTTTTCATAAGTGCTGATGGAATTTTAATTATCTTTACTGTATCTATATCAGTTGTTTGACGATTAAGAGAAGTCCCTCCATCTTTTATATTTACTGTTCTTTGTATCTCTTTAGCATTTTTAATAAGAGTGTTTATCACTGGTGTAACATACAATATTCTTCCATTTTCTGGAACCCTAGCTTCTGTCATTCTTTCCATCATCATATCAAATATTTCTAAGACATTTGCAGTTGTAATAACTGTTGTATCTGCTACTTTGCCTAGTGCTGTCCAATCAGCATATATTTTAGATATACAATAAGCGTCCATTTCAGGGAACTTTTGTTCTTCATTATATACTTGAGTTATATTACCTATTGAAGCTACATGGTTAGTTTGGTCAACATCCGCTGGATGAACTAATGTTGACCATTTCCTTTGGTTAGTTAATACTTTAGGTTCCCAAGCATTATCATAGTTTCTTTGAGCTACTGCAATTGTATCCCTATTTGAATCAACTCTCCCAGTCGTGCTTATAGTTGGTATTTCTATTGTTTTAGACCCAGTCCATCTATATCTTCCATTATTTTCTGTTGCATACAAATCCCCGAAGTTTAAAGTATAAGGATATGCTTGTGCTAAAACATTTGAATATTCTTTTGCATAATTTAGTGCTGCCATTTTATTTCCTCCTATTTATTATTATTTTCATGAGGTCTTACCCCAGTAAAATTAAAACCAAAATCAGTTATTTTAGGTTCTTGACCTGGTGTTATAGTATTTATTTTAGGTTCTTCACCTTCTAGCGTTGCATTAAACAAATAATCTTTATCCTGTTTCAAAGGATTTATTTGCTCTTCAAAAGCTTTTTGTCTATCTTTACTATTTCTTAAGCTTTCTATGTCTAAATGAGCTTTTAATGCGATTTCATCTCTACATTTAACAGATTTGAAAGCATCACCTAACCAGTAATTAAAGTCTTTTTCTTCAATTTCTTTTTTGTAAGTTTCTTCTAAAGTTTTCTTATCAGTTTCATAAGTTGTTTTTAGACTCTCTACATCTTCTTTTGTCATACCTCCTTCAAACTTTTTAATAGTTTCATTAGCTGTATTAAGTTGTGTTTCAAGATTCATATAATCTTCTTGAGTAACTGTAGTCTCTTTTATTTTCTTTTCTATAGACTTTTGAAAAGAAGCTATATCAATCTTGTTATCCTCTATTTTTATTCCTTCCAGTAGTTCTTTTAACCAATCCATTTTTAATATCTCCTTTCATTTTTTGCATAATAAAAGCACCTACCAATTTATCATTTAAGTAAGTGCTTTTACATATTTACTATCTGTATATCTTTCCATAAATCCTTTAGTAATTTACCATCAATGTTGTAATTATCAACCATATCCTTACCATTTTTATAATACTTTGTATCTCCATCAGGACAAAGAGTAATAAATCTTGTATCATCATCTCCGATAGATATATTATATGGTTTGCTATATAAGTCAAATTCTATATCTAATCCTAAATCAATAGAATTAATTAAATGTTGCAAATTCTTAAATTTATTATCCATTTTATTCTCCTTTCAAAATATCTTTGTTAGCTATTTTATGAGCCTTTGTAAGCTCCATATCCTTCTCTCTTTTTACCCTGTCATGGTTATTTTCATCAGCTAACCAATCATGTTTATGAGGTACAATTTTGTGTTGCTTTGGGTTTCTATGGTCAGTTAAATCTAAATCTAATCTAGGTTTTCCTGTATTACCATAGTATCTTCTTTGAATTAATTTACCATCTTTGTAATTATCAAATACACTATTTGGTTTTGATTCAAATGGCACTGAATGAACACTTCCACTAGTTAAATTCCTCTGATTTTTAACTTGCCAATTTACATCTTTATAAAGCTTTTTAACTTCTTTATACCTTATAGTATCATTATACTTCATATGTTGATATTCATCAAATTTAGAAGGTATTTCATTTCCTAATACTTTTTTATATTCCTTAAATTGTTTTCTATCTTTACTCTCATTTAGTTGCATTTTTCTAAGAGTATCAGCTTTTTCTTTTCCAAGTCTATCCTCAATATGTTTCTTATACCACTCATTATATTTCATACTAGATGGTACATAATAAGTTTTAGCATTTTCATCTCTTGCTGCTCTATAACCTTCTTCGTCCTCAAACCAAGGAGCTATTGTTGTCCGACAACGACAATGAAATGGTGGAGCTGTTATTCCAACTTGATAATCTTTCATATCAAATACTTTACCATCTAATTCTCTACATATATTTGAGGTTCTTAAATCTAATGTGGCAACTATCTCATATTTTTCTACATCTAAATCGTTGAAACAATCTTTCCTAGAAGCTGATGCAAAGAAAGCTGATTCAGTCATTATTAAATTCTTAGCTTGAGATTTAGATACATTAAATCTCTTAGCAAAGTCATTTACTAGATTCTTTGGATTTTCACCTCTAATAATCGATTGAGTTAATTTAGTGTGTAGTTCATTTACTAAAGCAGGTCTATGTTTACCCCAAATCCTTTCGCTAAAATTTAATCCATCACTAGTCCAAGGCTTAGAAATAATTTTATTTATTCTATTAGTATCAAGTGACATTAAACTCCACCCAATATTTACTCCTTGTTGAATGTTAAAAGCTGTATGATTATATCCACTTATATAAATATCTTTCATTAACCTATCAATACTATCAAGTTCATTTCCATATAAAACTTCTACTTGTTGTTGTATTTGTAACTTTAAAGCTTCAAGCCTCGTTATATGAACCCTTGCACTAGCATTTTCTAACTCTTTCATCCATTTCTGATTTATAGCATTTTCTTTGCCATATTTAATATACTCTTCTACATTCCACTTAAATTCTTCTAATTCTCTTGTGTTAAGTAGCTTCTTAGCTTCTAACAAAGAAATACCTTCATTTTCAGCAAATCTGTTATACCATGATAATATATCTTTTTCTATACTATTCATAGCTAATTTGTATTGCTTTTCCAATTCAAGATAGTATTTTACACTTTTATTATTCTGAGCTTCTTCTAATTGTTCAAATCTTTTCCTCCAATAATCTTTATGTTTCATCTATAACACCCTCTTGATTATTAGTAGGAATTAAATCATCATATTCTTTTTGGGTTTCTTCCTGTTTTTTAAGTCTTTCAAGTTCGTCATTAACATCTTCAACCCAAGGATGATTACTAACAATAGTTTCATCTGATATAATTCCAGTTGATTTAGAAGCCATATCTATCTTTTCAGCTTCATTTATTATCATAGAGTGATTAAAAGTAATTTGAACTGTTTTATAATCATAGCTCTTACTGCTACTTATCTTTAAATACTCACATACAAACCACAAAAGTTCTCTAATTGCTTTTTTAAACTTCTTTTCAGTCTTGGAACATTTAAGGTCCAGTAGTGAATATAAAAATTTAAGTGCTACACCCGATTTGTCACCTGTGTTTTGAGATTCGGGATTAACCCCTTGACCAAAAATAATTATATTCTTTTCTAATCTATCAAGAAGCTCTTTTTTAGCTTCAACTGGTATACTTATCTCTAGTTTATCAACTCCACCTCCACCATCTACTTTAATTGATTTATAGTATCTTATATTATCTATAAACTCTTGTAGACTTGTTCCTGGATATTCTTTTAATACATAAATAACCTCTTGCATTTCATCTAAATTGTCTGCAAGTGTAGAAATGTTATTATCATATATATCAATTAAAGACTTATAGAAAGTTAAATCAGATACACACTTTTCATTATTTTTAAAAGGTATAAAAGGCACTTTATCCCATCCTTGTTCTTTGTTATTTATTCTAAAATGACCTTCTTGTATATCGGTCATTTTTCCATATTCATCATATAAAAGCTCTTGAACAAAACTGTTACCTCTTTCAATAAAGTAAGTTACATCATTTTCTGTATAATATTCAACTCTTTTTATCTTGTTACCATCTATATCCTCAATGTAGTAAAACCTAATAAATGCGACTAATTCCTTCTGCCTTTTACTATCCCAAATAGGAATAGCTTCCTCAGCAGGTATTATTACATATTTAAACTCACCTTTTCTATTAATATATGGGTGTAACCATTCTATGCCTTTATTGCTTGCATTGAGGTAGAGTTCTGTTATTGTATCGTCAAATTCTTCCCCTAGCAGGTCGTTTAAAAGCTTAGTGAAATTGTCATCATTTGCATTAAATACTATTGGATTTCCAACACTATAGCCCACTTTTTGGTCAACTAAAAGCTTGTGATAGTTGTTAACTGCTTTATTATTAACCTTAGTGAAATCCTCAACCTTAGAACCATCTAAAAGGTAGTATCTTCTTTTGTTCTTTATCTTTGCTCTTACATAATAATATTCTTCTCCTTCTTTGTACTGTTCCGGTCTATGTTTTAAGATGTAGTGCTCTATAACATTAATTAAGTTAAAAGTACTCTCTTTTTTAAGTTGAGCTTTTATCAAATCTGTTTCACTTATATAAATTTTTAACACCTCCTTTATTTCAAGAAGCTTATTCCATTATTTTTAAGTTTATTATCTATAGAATATCTAAGAGCAGCCATTGCATCATCCATAAACTCAACCGGTTCATCAAGATATAACCCTGTTCTTTCATCTTGTTTCCATTTCCATTGTTGAATTTCTTTTATTGTATTGGTGCAACTAGGATGTACATGTATTCTTAACTGTTTTAAATAATCTATTTGAGCTTTAACACTTCCAGGTCCTTTTTTAACTCCTTTAGCTTTATATCCTGCACTTTTCCACATTTTAATTCTGTCAGGTTCAGCACTATCACAATACATAAATAGATTCTTTTCTAAACCTTTACTATTTGCAATCCTTATTATTTCCGAGGTATCCATTTCATGTACATATATTTCATTACATATATATAGTTCACCATCCTTAAAACCAATTCTAAGTATTGCATTTGCATGATTAAAGCCAAAGTCTTGTGACAGTCTCATATTATCAAAGTATTCAAATTCTGTAGGAAATTCATGTATGACATAGTTTTTAAGTATTGCTCCACCAGTTTCTCCCCATTCTCCAAGCCCATAGACTTTGTATCCTTTGGGGTCTTGCTCTTTTCTCATTTGCATTCTTCTATAGTAAGCTTCATCAATGAATCTATTTTGTAAATAAGTGCTATGATGAGTGAATATATCATCATTTTTATAATCAAAATATTTTCTTTTTATCCAATGAGTAGCTGAGACTGGGTTAAATGTAAATGTCATTTGATAGTATAAGTTAATGTTAGTTAAAATACCTCTTAAACGGTCGTCTAGTATATCTATATCACTTTCCATAAGTTCTGTAGCTTCTTCACACCATACCCATGTTAATTTACCTTTTGAGAAGTTAATTGATTTTAATTTTTCTCTTTGTTTTGCATCATTAACCCCTCTGAAAATTATAGAATTACCAGTAACTTTGCTCTTAATTTCTAAAGGATTTAAAGTTGTTTTCCAATACTTATCAGCTTGTTTACCATAAATACGATTTATAGCTCCTGTAAGTTCTGCATAGGTTGAATATTTATGTGTAGCTTCTGATTTTCTAACTACTAATAAGTTAGCTCCTTGGTACTTTTTATCGCCTAGCTTTAGTATATAGTCTTGTGCTACATTAACAGATTTTCCACTACCTGCTGAACCTTTCATTGCTCTGTATCTTTTTTTAGTAAAGTTAGCTTCTCTAAAAGATGGATTAAATTGTACTCTAGTTATCATTAGAATCACCATAATCTATTACTATTTTTAATTCATCATCTTCATCATCAGTTCTATTGAGTTCTCTTACTTCACATTTTAACTTTTCAACTCTATTTTTCTGCTCCTCTGTAGCTAAATTCCAATCCTTATGAATCATTTCATCATACTGCTTAATTAAACTCCTTAACTCACTCATAGCTCTACTCTGTGCATTAAGAAAAGATGCTTGCCTATCCCATGCAAATTGAAATTCATACTCTATCTTCTCACCATTTTCTGTACTTTCATGTTTCTTAAGTTCCTTAATCATTTCTTCCTTGTCTTTAACATACATTATCTTTTGTGCTCTTATTATTGCTGCATATTGAATTATTATCTGTTCCCAAAGAATATCGAATTTATCTTTATTCTTTATCTCATTAATTAGGTCTTGAGTTTCTTCGGGTAAGTATTTTGAGAAGAAACCAAACTTTTCAGCGTTCTTATTTCCAGGTGGACCAGTAGCATTCTTATTACCTATGGGTGCACCCCTTTTATTTTTAGGTGCACCTTTCTTTTTTTCACTAGCCCAATTGTATCTTTTTATCCATGACTTTAAAGTATTTAAACTAATGTCATACTTTGCTGATATTTCCTTTTGTTTCATACCTTTTAGATAATCTTGTTTTACCTTTTCTTTGACATCTTGCACATCACCACCTCGTTCGTTTGTCGTTTTGGGAATAAAAAAAAGAACTCATTTTGAGTTCTTTAACTAATATAATATTTTGAATGTTCTTCATCATATTCGTCATTTCTTTTTTTTATAATATTTTCTATTTTCTCTTTCTTTATTGTATAATCATCATCAATATTCCTAAACATATATTTCAAATATCTCATTAATACTAAAAATACCCCCAAGAATATAAGAGCACCTACAATACTTATAATTGCTTCTATTTTATTAGCTTTTAAAATAGTCAATAAAAATTCTCCTAAGAAGAATATACCTAGCAATAAACAAAGGCTACTCACAAAAATGAATATAAACATCCATATAAACTCAATTATATCACCTATTTTATTAATTTTTTTACTGAGAATAGTCAAACTCGATTTACAGTTTGTCCAATAGTCTACAATCAAAATCTTGTGCAATAAAAAAGAATCCTTTTTATCAATAACACTAAATATATAATTAGGTATATAGGAATTCATTAAACTGTTTTTATCATTAAAATAAGAAATAGCATCATCTATTTTTTTGTCTTTCCGATATTTCTCTACATAAGGAAGTAAAATCTTATCAAAATAAATTTCTGTATATATCTCAGCATTTTTTTTGCTACTGTTATAGAATGTACCAATAATAGTCAATGCAGTTGATAATAATCCTACCAATTTTATAATACTATCAATATTTTTCAAAATGTAATCCATATTAATCCCCTCCAAAGTATAAAATTCAACTTCAAAGGTCAATATCCTTCAAAAAGTATTAGATAAGCACAAAATATTTTTATTTTTTTAATTAGCTTATGATTATTACTTATTAACTTATACATTTAAGACCTATAAAACAAGCTAATATTGCTCCTATCCATATTCCTATAAATATAATTCTCTTTTTTTTAACATCTTTAACATTATCCTTAAAGGTTTTATCATTATTGAATATTTCTAAAATATCATTAGCATCTAATATATCAGTATAATTATTCTTTAAATCTTCGTAACCTTTTTCTAATTTTTTTAAATTATAATTCATCTCCAATACACTTATAACTAAATATCCTATAGAGCCTACTAAAATTATTTCAAGTAAAAAAACTATATCTTTAGTAAATATGTTGTTCAATGGTTTACTTGATACAATATTAGCTAATACAATAGTAAATATAAAGGTAAAACATGCAATTATATTTTTTTTGAGTTTATCTGTCAATCCTATTACTATGTCATTTGTTTCAGTCACAATCTTTATTATATACTCACCTAACTTATTTTTTAACTCTATATATTTAACTACATTATCTCTTTGATATAAACTAAAATTTGATTGTATTGATGAGAAAGTTTTCTGGTCAGTTCTTAATATATCATCATATTGACAATGTAAGCTAATTATGTTTCTAGCAATTATAGCCTTGTCTACTGAATTACCATCAGTAAATATCCATTTATAAATTTTATACAATTCATCATTATTTACCAATTGTGTATTTATATTATAATTAAAACATGATTTTCTTTGTCCTATTATTTCAACATTTAAACTTTCATTGTCAATAATAGCAGTATTAGATACATATATCATAGACATCAGAGTTCTTATTTTAGAAAAAATCTCTTCAAAAATATTATTATTAGAATTAGATATTATTTCAAAATCATCTGGTATTAATTCATAATCTGTAACATTGTAAAATGAAGAAATTTGTTTACAAATTTCAATTTTATTCTTTCTTAAAAATTTAATTTCTGGAGTATTCTGCTCATAGTTCTTAAACACCATTGTATTAGTCCAAAATAATAAGTTAGAATCATATAACTCAAATATTAAGTATTCTTTATTTTTTAAAAAATCACTAAATATTCCCACTATTTCTTTATTGGATTTGTTCAATATAGAATTTGAGAACTTTTCAAAGTTATATACAGATAAAGTATTTTGACCAATAATTTTATTTATTTCAAGGCTTATACTTACTTCTGTATCTTCTTTACTATCTTGATAGAAATCTTCAACTTCATATCCAATTATTTCATCATTATGATTATCAAAAATAATAGTCTCTTCATAATCATTATAAAGTTTTATTTTTACTTCATCCCTTGTTGGAAATTTATTTAAGACACATTTTATATTTTCAATGGGAGGAAGTTCATTACCATTACAAGTAAAAGTACACTCCACTACCTGAACTCTTTCTGATAAATCACTTGAATTAGCATTAAACAAAGAAAAAAATTCACTTAAAATACTCATTCAATATCCCTCCTCTTAAAATTTCTACTCAAAAGCTTTGAATGTTTCTTCGTTATTAGTTTTTATTTTTATATATCGTGACCCATCCTTTTCTTCTTCTGAATGTATTATATTTTTTATATCTTCAATATAGTCATCAATCTTAATTTTTATACCTTGATTAACTATATATTCTTTTTTAATCTTAGAATTTATTGCAGTTGGTGCTGAATTAAATTGTAAATCAAAATTTTTAGTTTGTGGTAATTTTTCCAATTTTTCAATCGTATTTTTCATAGCATCTCTATTTAACTTTTCATCATCTAACGGGCTATAACCTTCAAATAAATCTTTTATCAGATTGTCATAATTAACTAATCTTTCTTTTTTCAAATATCCTATCAGTGAGTTTCTCAACACAGTGTAATCATTTTTAGACTTTTTATTTATATTTCTCATGAGAACTGCATTAACTTCTTTAAATACAGTTTTAGTGTTTATTTCATCATCTCTCATTTCAGTTAATTCTAAAAATTCATTTGCCCAATAACTTGCTCTATTATCTAGATAAATACTTGCACTATCAATTAATATATCATCTTCCTTAGTAATTTCAAATAAGCAAGTTTTTGATATATCTTGTTCTTTAGCAGAAAATCCTGTCCTAAAAATAAAATCTGAATCGTCTATAAAGTTTGTGTGATTTACCTTGGCAATAAGATACTCGTATCTGTCAACCTCTTCATCTTTTAATAGAGCCTGAATAACACTTCCTTTTTTTATTTTAACATCCATGCTACCTATTCTACTTTGTCTTTCATTTTCTGTGTTTAATAGTTTACTAACTATGTTATATGATTTTTCATCATAGCATAGTTGTAAATCATTATCACTTATTATTCCCTTTATATTTTTTACAACATCTGTTGATTGTGAATCTACTCTATACTGTCTTGTTCTTGTATTAGTATCTATAAAGTCAATTACATGTTCAATGTAAAAATTAAAATGTTCTGGTATCTCCCTTGGAATAATCTTATTTTCTTCATAGTTAATTATATGTATAGACTTATATAATATTTGCATTATATCCCCCTGTATAATTTATATATTTTACCTAAATTATACATTCTACACCAATAAATAACAATCATAATATTCTATATTTGTCATTTTATACAGTACATAAAATTAATATAAAGCTATAATATCCATTTTTTATTCTCCTTTGTTTTAAATATAAAAAGACTAAGCCGGGGGTAACTTAGTCTTTTTCAAGGGGATATATTATACACTTGTTTCATACTACTATTATAACTTATATAAAATAACAATAAAATATCATCATATTATCACAGTTTTATTTTTAGACCATCTACTCCAAACAGGTATATTCCAAGTTCTTTAACCATTTCATTTACCCAACGTCTTACTGTTGCTACTCCACAATGTAAAAGTTCTGCTATATCCTCATACGTTTTTTCTTTAAAAAAATATAACTCTAAAGCTTTGTATTTTTCTAAGGATTGCAATTTATTTTGTGTTGCTTTTAGGGTCTCTAATGCCATATCTATATGTGCCACCATAATTAAGGTCTTTGCCTTGCTTCTTTTAATGCTTAATATATATAAATCTTCTGTATCTAGACATAGTAAATCATCATAATCACTTTTAATATCTTCAATATCACTAATAGAATTCGCAATATGACTTGTTAAATCATTATAATGCTTTAATAAAAGCTTAGTATTATGAAAGACTTCTCTTTTTTTATTTTCTTTTTCTTCTTTTCTTAATTCTCTTACAATTTCTTTTATACTTTCTTTATCCATTTAAACCACTCCCTCTTGCTCTCCTTGAACATCTTCTACTGCAATATATGACTTTAGAGTTATCTAATTTATAAAATCTTTTTCCACAATAAAAACATCTTACTATTTTACCTGGGTTTATAAGTTCCATCTTTTCTTTTTACTTTCATACCTTCACTCCCTATATTCTTTTAATTTTGCTTTGACTGCTTCAAGTAATGCACTTTGTCCTTTATCCTTATTCTCTAGAGCTTCCATTACTTGTTCATCTATGGTGCCTTTACATATTAGATGGTGAATAATAACAGTTTCCCTTTGACCTTGTCTGTAAAGCCTTGCATTAGCTTGTTGGTACAGTTCTAAGCTCCAAGTTAATCCAAACCAAACGATTATACTTCCGCCTAACTGTAAATTAAGGCCATGTCCTGTACTTGCTGGATGACAAAGTAACAATTGTATTTTGCCATTATTCCAATCCTGTATATCTTTTGAGTTTTCTATTGTTCTTGGTTTCAAACGCTTAAACTCTTTCATTAAACGACTATAATCATGTTTATAGTTATAAAAAACTATAATAGGTTTCCCATTTGAAACATCTATAATTTCTTTTAGAGCTTCTAATTTTTCTTTATGAAGTTCCTTTACATTTTTATCATTATCATAAATTGCTCCATTAGCTAATTGTAAAAGTTTATTTGCTACTACAGCTGCTGATGAAGCTGTTATTATATCTTTATCTAATTCTAACATTTTCTCTCTTTCTAGTTCTTTGTAATATTTAAGTGTTTTACTATCAAGGTGTATTTCAAGTCTATTATCTATTTTTCTAGGCATGTTCAAATAATCTTCTGCTTTTAAACTTATACAAATGTCTTTTATTTTATTATGTATTGCCTTTTCTGCTCCATCTTTAGGCTGCCAATTATATATAGCTCCTGTTTGATAATTTTTTTGTCCTGGTTCAAAATATCGTTCTTTATATCTTGTAATAGTTTTACCTAGTCTTTCTCCTCTATCAAGTAAGTACATCTGTGGCCATAAGTCTATTAAACTATTTGGTGCTGGTGTACCAGTAAGCCCCACTACTCTTTTAGTTAAGGGCAATACTTTCTTTAAACTTTTAAATCGTTGTGCTTTATTTGATTTAAAAGAACTAAGTTCGTCTATAACAACCATATCAAATGGCCATCTTCTTTTATAAAAATCTACTATCCAAGATACCATTTCTCTATTTATTATATAAATATCTGAATCTGTACTTAAAGCTTTCACTCTATCTGATTTACTACCAAGAACTTTAGACACTTTTAGATGCCTTAGATGTTCCCATTTTTTTACTTCACTACTCCAGGTATCTCTTGCAACTCTTAAAGGTGCTATAACTAAAACTTTTGATATATCAAAGTAATCATACATTAATTCATTTATAGCTGTTAAAGTACAGACTGTTTTACCTAATCCCATATCTAATAGTAAACCTATATTATTATTATCTATAGTTTTTCTAATTGTGTACTCTTGGTATGGATGTGGTTTAAATTCCATCCCTTAACCTCCTTGATAAAATCATCTATCTCTTTTAATGTACTTACACACTTAACTTTAAATCCTAGCTCTCTTAATTCTCGCATTTTATACTGTTGAAGCTTCCTTGGTTTTTTACCTGGTGCTTTAAGCTCTACAAATATAACATGTCCTTCTGGTAATAAGACAATCCTATCTGGCACACCTGCTTCCCCTGGTGAGATAAACTTCATAGCCTTTCCACCTAACAACTCAATCTCTTTTTTAAGTCTTTTTTCTATTTGTAATTCTAGCAAAATATCACTTCCTTAAATCTAGGTGTCACCAGTGTCACCACAATTTCTATATATATACATATATACGTATTAGGCATACTCATATATATACATATATGCCTAATATTACTTTTACTACTTTATATATATATTTTGGTGACATTGGTGACAGTAGTATTATAACTCTTGCAATTACTATGTTTAAGGTGTCACCAAAAGCGTCACCAAAGCTATTTTTTTTGGTGACATTGGTGACACCCTCATATTTTGAATAAATCAGACTAAATCATCTTTGGTGACACTAATTTCTGCGTACATAAGCCCTCTGTCTACCATATATTTTTCCAAATCTTAAATGTTTATTATGAGCTTCCCATCCATCTAATCCTTTCAATATATCATTAATTTCTCTTGATAAGATAGGCGTGAGTTGTTTAGGTTCTCCATTAAATAGCTCAACCCATATCTCCATAACACACGTTTTTTCTCTTAATACTGTTCCTTCTTTTAAATCACCAAAATCTGAACCATGTATATATTCTCTTTTTTCTGAAATACTTAAATCATACCAATTCTCAGCAATAGGTTTATTTATATACTCTTCAATAATTCCAGATTTAGCATTTTCTTCTGAGTGGTTTTTTTGTTGTTTTTCAGCTTCCTTTTTCTCCTCATCTGATAGATATAACTGTTCATTAGCTTTATACAATTCTAATGATTCTGCCCAAATTTGATTTCTTTCATTATCAAGTTGGCCATTAAATATACTCTTGTTAATCTTATTTACTCCTGTATCTATTGGCCAAAATCTTCTATTACCAGTTTTATCTCTTAAAAATTCTTTATCATTAGTTGTTCCTATAACTACACATTGACGTAAAAACCTTGATGTTCTCTTCCCATATGCAACCCTATATATATCCTCTGATTTACTTAGAAAATGCTTAACTGCTTCAATATCTGCTTTTTTAGTAGCCATCATTTCACCCATTTCAAGCAACCATACTCCTTGTAATTGTTCATATGCCTCTTTACCTTGCACAGTAGTTAAGCTATCAGAATACCAGTCTCCACCAAGTTTTTTAATAAAAGTACTTTTTCCCATTCCTTGAGGACCAGATAAAACCATCATATTATCAAATTTTATTCCTGGATTAAATACTCTTGCTACTGCTGCTACTAAAACTTTTCTTATTATAGTTCTTGTATAGTGAATATCTTCTGCACCTAAATAGTCAATTAAAAGTGTATCCACTCTCTTAATCCCATCCCACTTTAAAGAATTTAAATAATCTTTTATAGGGTGAAAAGTATTATTTTCAAAAGCAATTACTAGAGCATCATTTACTTTTGATGGTGATGAGACATTGTAAATTGTTTCTATATGATGTCTAAGTCCAGAATCATCACTATCATTCCAATCATTTAATTTATCATCTTTTCTCCAAGGTAACTTACCTAAAACAACAGCTCTATTTGAAAATTCATTGTAAGCTATTTTTCCTTTCAAATATGGGTCATTTTCTATAAACATTAAGATATTGTTTGTTGTTTTCTTGTAGCTTCCTTTATTGTCATAATCTAATCTAGTTAACCATTCATCATCTTCAAAATCTATATCACCAAAATCATCCTTAGCTTTATCAATGTTTTCTCTCCCTATAGTCTTTCGTACTTTAGTGTCACTGCTTGCAAATTCGCTCATTCGAGTAAATGAAGGTAATCTATTTACAGGTGTTTCTGGTTTAGAGTCTTCATCAAGTTCTCCAAATTTATGTATCCTAACTAAATCAAAAGCATTACATAAAATTCCACTTGCAGGGTCTGTCCCATGGTGACTATAGGAAAACTTATCATCATAAATAACTATTCCACCACTTGTACTACCTTCTGCATATGTATACCTCGTTTCATCAATACCAGAAATATATACTTCATTTAAGAAAGTTTCTATAACTTCTGTGATACTATAGGACCTGCAAAAGGCACCTATAATTCCGTCCTTTTCAAGATGGTCTTGTTGCTTTTTTAATTGTGTATTAAACTTTTGTCTCTCCCTTGAACTTTCTGGCCAATAGCTTACATCCGTCCAGTCTAAATATAAATCTAGTATTTCATTTGGGTTTAAAAACTCTCCATCTTGAAATTTAAATATATAGTCTCCATCAATTGAAGTACTTGGAAAGTACATAAGCCTATGGGGTTGATATGTAGTATCATCAAACATATCTATTCCTATAGCATCTGCTATCATCCTAGAAATTGCTTGATACTCTTCTGATAGTACTGGTCTAGCTAAAGGTATTAGCAGTCTGTATCTAGGGTTACTCTCAGTATGTGAGTGAGTAGAGTACATAAGGCAAGCATAATCATTTAATAGTGTAATATCATCCCATATAGCCTTATCTGCATAGTCTATATCCAAAGTTATAATACTTCTATTTGCAATATTCTCTGCTTTTCGTCTACCATTTTTTAAGCTTCCACCTACAAATCCACCAACATCTTTGACTCTATCTTTTTCAGTCTTTGACATCTTCTTATATTCTGTATAGGTTTCTTGAGTTCTTAATGTTTTACTTAATCTATTTACAAGTTCGGACCATAAAATACTTTTATTCTTCCAATGAGTTTCTAACTTACTTTTTCCTATGGCCAGCATGAGTTGGCCATCATGTTTTACATTTATGTGTTCAATTTCACTGGCCTTTACATCCATAAATTAATCACCTAGTCTTTCTTATAATAATCACATTCATATCCATCTGCTTTAAGTGAAAGTCCTTTAGCCCAAGAGATTTCTTTTGCCATAATTCTGTTAACTTCTTCCAAAGAACCATATTTTTTATCTACATCAAGTACAAGTTCATCATGTACATGCATTACAATGTCATAACCTGCATCTTTTACATTAAACATAGCTTCTCTTAGGCAATCTCTAGCTGTAGCTTGAACAATATTCTCAACTAATTTAGGTCCATAGGTATCTATTCTTTTCCATTGTTTACTTGTCTGTTCCATGCCTTCATATGTTATCTTATCCCCACTAAACGTAGTATGAGGTTCTATCTTAGGTCTTAAGTAGGATAATCTTCTACCACTTGGTAGTTCTATAAATAAAACTCCTGGATTATAAATAAATTTAATTCCATGTTGAAGTTCTACTATAGTCCTATCTTTTATAGCTTTTTTAGTTGCCTTATCTACATCCCACCAAAACTTAGTTATATTTGGATTAGCATTTCTCCATGCAGTAACAATAGGTTGAAGTTCTTCTTCTTTAAGCCCCATTTTAATAGCTCCCATAGAAATTAAAGCCCCTACACTCCCACCATATCCATTCGATAATTCTGCTAGCTTTCCTTTTTGTCTAAGCTCAGAACCTTTTTTAATACTTTCTATTGGAACTTTAAACATCTGACTGGCACTAGCTTCATATATTTTTCCATGAGAATTAAATACATCTAATCTCCACTTCTCACCAGCAAGCCATGCTATAACCCTAGCTTCTATTGCACTAAAATCTGATACTATAAATCTATGACCTTCACTTGGTATAAAAGCTGTCCTTATCAATTGACTTAAGACATCTGGTACACTATCATACAAAAGCTCTATTAAATCAAAATCACCTTCTTTTAATAGATTTCTAACCAAGTCTAAATCTTCTATATGATTTTGTGGTAAATTCTGTATTTGTACTAATCTTCCTGCCCATCTACCAGTCCTATTAGCCCCATAAAACTGTAGCAGACCTCTTACTCTATTATCATTACCTTTAGCTAATTTCATAGCCTCATACTTCTTTATAGAGGTTTTGGACATTAATTTTCTAAGCTCTAAAACCCTAATTACATTTTTATCCTCAACTTGTTTTAATATTTCTGGAATACTTTCTTTTGTTAGGCTTGTAACCTCAAAGCCCGATTTATCACTTAACCATTTTTTTAATTGAGCAGGACTATTTGGATTATTTAGACCAGTTATTTCAATTGCTTCTTTTGTAAGTTTTTCAGTGTACTTTCTATCACACTCTATTGCATTTTCTATTAGCTGTGTATCTACTCTGATGCCAGTGTCATTAATTATTTGGTCTAAATACCATAACTTATTTTCTCTTTCAGAAGTCTTATACTTGCTAAGTTTATTTCTTATTTCTCTTTCAACTACAACATCTTGCTTACAATATTCTTTAAATTTATTCCACTTTTCCATATCGTGTATTGGTAAATTTCTAGTTCTTCCTTTGTTAATTTTTGTAGCTTTACAAGGCTTACAGAAATATTGTATTAATGACTTACCTTCTTTCATTTTCTGCTTATCTTCATTAAACTTTAAAGCCTTAGATACACTATCTAAGCTTCCTGGAAGTCCCAGTGTTAAAGCTTTTATCATTGTACATGACCACTCATCTGGTTTTAAATCAATGCCCAAAAATTTACTTATTGCTATTCTTTCAAAGTTAGCATTAAATGCTGATTTTATAATAGTGTTATCTTTTAAAGCTTCTATTACTTCGTTTGGTAACTCTTCATCATTTACTAAATCAATAACTCTTACTTCTTCTTCATCAAAAGCATAGGCAAATAACAGTATCTCAAAATTAGTAGAGTCTACATATCTGTAGACTCCAACTTTTTTTATATCTAAATCACTATATGTCTCTATATCAATTGATAATGTTCTCATTAACTTAAGAAGTCCTCTTCTTCATCTTCAAAATCATCTGAGAAATCTGCTTCTGCACTAGCTCTAGCTCCTCCAAGTACTTCTCCATCTGCTAACTTTTGAACATTTTGCAACCCACAACCTATTCCTTTATTTCCTGCACTATTGTATGGGAAAAAGTTTATACTAACTCTTCCATAACAACCACTATATACTTCTGTATTATCTAATATTTCATTTAAGTCTTTATCAACTACTCCTGGTTTTTGAGTACTATTTGCATTTAGAAAATACATTCCTATATATTCCTCTGCTTCATCAGCTCTTTCGTCATCTCCATCACGAAGAGGTGTTTTTAAATTACCTGGTAACTTTCCACCCCATTTAGAAGTTTTACCTTGTTCTTTTGCTGCATCAATAGCCTTCTTTATTCTTCCTAAAGTCACCTTGTCTGATTTTGGTATTAAAATACAAACTGAATACTTGGGCTCTGCACCTTCTACCATTGCTCTGCTTTTAAAAATATTACAATAACTTAATCTCACCTTTCCTGTTACCACCTTTGTTGATTGTACTGAATTACTCATAATTTTCTTCCTCCTAATATTTTTATATTTTATAAATAGATATTATCTAAACATAATTCTCTTAAATTCTTTTTTGCACTGTATACCCCATTTTCTACATTTTTTCTTTTATATTTTAATAGTTTAGATATCTGTATAACCTCAAAACCTTCTGCATATAATCTCATTACCTTTTGTTGCTTTTCTGGTAAATAATTAATATAATTAATTACTTTTTTTGAAATATATGTGTTTATTACTTCATCTTCTATTAGTGTATTGCCATTAGACAGTATTTCATAATGTTTTGGTTCTATAGAAATTCCTTCATTCAAAAATGTATGTTTTTTTCTCAACTGACTTTTAATATAAGCATACATTTTGTATCTAATACATTTCTTAAAATATGCTTTAGGGTAAGTCTCTCCTTCTGTCTTCAAATTTTTTATTCCCTCATACAATCCTATATATCCAGATTGAATTAAGTCATCTTTATCTATATAAGTTTTATTTTTATTGTTTTTTAACAATATATTGGTTGTTATCTTTACTTCTTTATCAAACTCTTTTAGTAATGTTTCAAATGCTAATTCATTTCCGTTTTTGAATTCTAGCACTAGTTTAATTATTTCTTGATTATCCATAAAACTATATCCCCTTTTTAAACGTTTTATAGCTACTAGGAATTAAATATTTTTAATTATCCTTTACTCTTACTGATACAAAGCACACTGGACTAACCTTTATATGTTCTGGTATATACACTAATACACCCCCAATTTATATTTCAAAGTCTTTTTTAGCTGAATCTATACTATTAATTTCTTCCCTTTTATCACTTTCTGCTACTAAAGTGGCTTTTCCAACTGGTTTTATAATTAAATCACTTAGTAGATTAGTAAAACTCTTTTTGCCTATAGCTTTTTCCATATCACTAATTCCTTTTAATGTTCTTGGTTTATAAATCTTTTCCTCATCATAATCTGAATTTAATAAAACATTAGCAACCTCTTGTTCATCCACATACTTTCTATTACTTCTACCTTCTACAAGCTTATATCCTGGATATTTAACACCATGTTTTTCAGCTTGTTCTAGTGCATAACTTTGAATATCCTTTAACCAATCTTGAACATTCTTAGCAAATCCCAAAATGTCTGCAATCTCAAATTCATTAAGAGTAAATGTATCAGCAAAATCATATTTTCTAGCTTTCTCAAGATTATCTTCAGCTCTTTTTCTACAATCATTTTTAGCTCTACAAAATCCACAATGGTCACCACTTACAAAATCACCTTCTCCATTGAAAGCCATCTGAGCCTTCTTTTTAACATTCTCTGCCCATGTAAGTAACTTGGTAACTTCTATTTCTTCGCTTGATATATTATCAAATCTAGGTTGAATTATTGTTGTCTTAACCAAATCAATATCATATAGTATTTCAAACTGATTATATGCACCTAAACCATATAGTCTAAGTTGAGGGTTCTCTATAGCTGAGACTTCCACACCTTTTCCATACTTTAGGTCTATCACTTGAAGTATTCCATCAGATATTACAACAACATCTCCTGTTCCAAAGCCTTCTGGAACCCATTCACTAAAATCGAGTCTCTCTTCTAACATTACTATTACATCATCACATATAGCTTTACTGTCATTTACTAATTCAATTACATTATCAACATAAGATTGTATATAATCCTCCATTTCTGAGTTATAATATTCACTTTTCTGTATGTTTTTAATTCTTGCATTATATGCCTTTTTACTTATTTTTTCATACTCTAACATTAATTTAGCTTCTGCTAATTCATGTGCTACTGTTCCTTCTTCTGCATATATACTAGTTGATGATGGATAGTTTTCTTCTAATTTTATACTAGGAGTGCAGTGAAGCCATCTATGTGCTCCACTTGCACTAAGTCTTGCATGTTGTGCCATTTATGTACCTCCTATAAACTTTCTAATTTCTCCATAAAAGCTGTATAATCTTCTTCTTTTACTTCACTTAACTTACTAGCCCCAAATTCTCCAAATAACTCTTTAAGCTTATCTTTTTTGCCTGCCTTACTTGCTTGTGCTGCCTTACTTCTTACCTCTTCTTTTGTGTATTTAACCTCTCTAGTTGTATTTTCATTATTCTCTGTTACTTTTTCTTCGACTTCTGTTTTCTCTTCTTTAACATTTTCTTTTACTTCTACCTTTTTAGTCTTTTCAGCTTTCTTAGTTTCAACTTTCTTCTCTTCTTTTATATCTGTTATATTTATAGGTTCTATTTGCATTGCTTGTCCTAAATTAAGACCTCCTAAAGCATTCGCTACTACTAATAGTGCATTTGTAAATTCTGGTGCTTCCACTTTAACTTTTACATTTACATTAACTTCAACCATTTTAAATCTCTCCTTTTTGTGTTATACTTTATTTGTGTTATATTTTATTTTTTATTTTTTTGTGTGTTGGTTATTTGACCAGCACTTTTTATTTAATATAGCAACTGATATGTTCTTGCCAGTTTTAACATCCTTAAATACTATATCTACTAAAAACTTACCATCTTTTTTAAGAGTTACTATATTCTTATTATTAGTATCAAGACTCAGCAACTTTATCCCCCCTCTCTGCTTCTTCTAAAAGTTTATCCAAATTTCTACCTTGATTTCTTTCAATAAAATCATCAACTTCATATCTTGAAATTTTTCTACCATCACCTCTAGCTAGTGATTTTATTAACCCTGTGCTTACCAATCTACGCATAAAATTTGTATCTAATTTTAAGATTCCTCTTGCTTCTTCTATTGTTATTAAATAATTTGGATAGCTTCTTTTTATCAAAACAACTATATCTTTAGGCTCTAGTACTTTTACCTTTTGTTCAAAAGTCTGACTTCTAACTCTATCAGTCTCTTGCTTATTTACCTCAACTTCTATTAAAGACCTTAAGCTATTACTTAAATTTTTAACTATTTCATTTGTGTTATCCATACTCTAATCTAACCCCCATATTATCAAAATATTCTGTTATTAATTTTTGTAATTTTTAGTTTTCAAAAGCGTTTAAAGCTTTTTCTAAAACAGGTATTACATTTTCATAGTATCTAAAGTTTTCAACTTGTTTATCTGAATATTTAGCTTTATCCCATACCTTAATTCCATATTCATCTGTTTTCAGATTATAAGCATTTGCTAATCCTCCAACTTTGTTAGCTGAAATTCCTAATATCTTACCTATCTCTGTAGCTGAATAAGTTTTTTTCTCCCTCTTAGGTAAAGGTATTAATGCTTCTCCAGAAATAAGTTCAGTAGTCTTTGAGTACATAATTTGTTTATATTCCTTTATATCTACTTTATCAGCTAATTCCAGATAAATCTTTGCTTCCCTCGCTCTTGCATTTTTCAATCTTGCTTGAGCATTTATGTATTTTATTTCTGATTCATCCTTAATATCTTTAGGTTTTTTACTATATGTACCTGTTTTTCTTATTGATGGTAAAACTTCATCTGTAACCCAATCTTGAAATTTCTCTGCTTCTTCTTTTCTTGATTTAAAGATTAATTTATACATTCCACTTTCAGTAAGAAAATTTTCTCCAGCATTATTTAATTTTCGGATGTGACTATTAGTCACAACTGAATTAGTCAACTTAATCACTTGATTCTTATTCATTCTAGTAACTGCCTTTCTAACTCCTTCATTACTAATTCCTAAACAATTTCCACAATGATATGGATTAAATAAAATTTCACCTTCAAATTCAAACACTTCAACTTCTTTTCCTTCAAACATCATCAAATTATTACTCATAATTTATTCCTCCCTAGTTTTTTATTTTTGTGCTGTTAAAATCGGTATCTAATAAACCTACTTTAGTCATCTTTCACCACAAGTGGGCGAAATCGCATTTCGGCTCTGTGTTTTTGTATCAATTATTCATAGTTGATTTTTCTAAAAGCTCATTTGATACTTTCATACCATCAGCCATAGCAGAGATATAATCTTGTTGTTCTAAATTTAATTTTTTAAACAAAAGAGTCATTTGAATAAGCTTTCTATCATCCTCATCTAGAATTAAATTGTTTAAATTATAATTCGTTTTTTGTGTTTTCATCTCATCACCTCCTTGCTTGTTACAATCATTGTATATCTTTTTATTTATTGTGTCAAGCATTTTTAAAAATAAATTTGCTTGTTGCAAACATTACTATTTAATGTTATCATCTTATTAAAGAAAAGAGGTGATATCTAAACATGCAGGAAAAAGAAAAAATAAAAAGATTAATTGAATTAAGAAAAACTTTAGGACATACACAAGAAGAAATAGCTAAATCAATAAAAATAAGTCGCTCAAATTATGGAAACATTGAAACTGGTAAAGTAAAACCTACAGAGCGTGTTATCTCTGATATTTGCGACCTATATAATGTCAATAAAGCTTGGTTAGAAACTGGTGAAGGAGAAATGTTTATAGAATTCTCTGAAAATGAAAAGGTTCTAAAAATAGCAACTGATATTATAAATGAAGATGATAGGTTTATGAAAAATGTGTTATTTACTTTTAGTAAATTAAGTGATGAACAAAAGGAATTTCTCATAAATCTAATGAAAAATATGACACAATAAAACCACCCAAAAGGGTGGCTATTTTTTTATGTTTGGCTTTAAATTTGTTGCAACTATATTTATGTACTTTAAATGTTCTATATCTAATGCGTTCCTAAATTTTAAAATTTGATTTATTCCTATGTTTGCTAGCTTTTCTGCATCATCAATTAATTTTACTCTTTCTTCATCCACTAATATATTCCTCCTTACAAAAATTTTATATTACCCCAATTAAAATATTACTTTTTATGCTATAATACATCATATAAAGCAACATGTTTTATGATTATAATTAATTAGTCTTCTTTAATAGGTCGCTTATCAAATTATATATATATATATATCTTGAAATAATTTGATAAATAGTTTAAAATAATGTTATTATGTTTTTCCATAATTTGCTCTCCTATAAATATAATAATGTTCCAAATTATGGAAATCTATAGTAATATAATAACATGAACTTAATAAGATGTTCAATACATAAGATTAATATTCACATTTTATATTAACTATGTGGTATGTAAAGATAAACACAATTATTTTACAAATGTAACAAGAAATATTATTATATTAACTATGTGGTAAATAGAAAAAGAAGAGATAAAATTCTCTTCTTTTTCTATTTATACATTTTTTCAAGTTTTTGATAATCTATTTAAATTTACTTAAAATTAAATATACCATTCGTTTTTATTTATACTATTTACACTATATGTAGTGGCCTCTTATATATATTATTTCCTTATTTGTACAAATCTAACACATTGTTTATATTTTGCTTACCATCAAAATCAATATTTCTCAGACCACTTTATCTTCTTTATAAACATGTCTTTTCAAAATATTAGACAAAAAGAATTCCTCATAAATCTAATGAAAAATATAGCACAATAAAACCACCCAAAAGGGTGGCTATTTTTTTATATTAGGCTTTAAGTTTGTCGTGACTATATTTATATATCTTAGATTTTCTATATCTAGTGCATCTTTAAATTTTAAAATTTGGTTTATTCCTATATTTGCTAATCTCTCTGCATCATCAATTAATTTTACTCTTTCTTCATCCATTCCGTTTCTTCCCCCCAAGTTTAATTTATAAAATCATTTATGTCAAAATATTCTGTTATTTATTTAGTAAACTTTTCTGTATAGACCTTAATAATAGATAAGTTAAATATTCATATAGTTTTAACTATCAATCTCAACATTATTGTATAAAAAACACCTACTTTATATAAAGTAAGTGTTTTTTATACAATAATATTACAATTAATACTACATTATACTATAATAAATATAGTCTATTAAAATTTTTCATCCCAAGTAATTTCATATATCTATCAAACAATTTAAGTATTTACTTTTTAAAGTTCTAACCCATTTCACTTTGAAATTAATGAAGTTAATCATATATTTATTATACTGAATTTCTTTATAAATTAATAATAAACAATTTATACTTGTTTGTCAACTTTAAATTGTTTTTTCTACAATTTAAAATTGTTTTCTTTACTTTTACGATTATTAATTGTATATTTAAGATATAAGGAGTTGATAATATTGTCAAATAAAAAACTTGAAAACAGATTAAAAGAACTAAGAAAAGAACTTAATTTTACACAAGAAGATATCTCAAAAAAAATTGGATTAAGTAAAAGTGCATATGGTTACTATGAACAGGGGAAAACAGTACCAGATGCCTATATGATTGCTGAATTATCAAAAATTTTTAATGTAAGTGTTGATTATTTATTAGGTAAAACAGACATCAAAAGTAATAATTGTTCTGAATCTCTACCAAAGTCATTTGATAATGCAAATGATGCCATAAAATTTATTCTCCAGCAACCAACACTTATGGCCTATGGAGATTATAATATAAAAAAATTAAGTGATGAAGAAGTTATAGATTTTGCAAATGATTTATTACAACAAATAAAACTAATCAGTTTTAAATATAAAAAATAATATTTTTAGGGGGAGTAATGGGAATAAATGATATAAAGAATATAGCTAATGTAGTTAATTATGTTATAAATAATTTTGAAACTAACAATCCATTTGAATTGTGCGAAAAACTTGATGTGACTATAAGATTCAAAAACTATAATCCAGATGGAATGAAAGGTTATTATACAGATGTATTAGGTAAAAAAATAATTTATTTAAATTCAAACTTTACTGAAGAGTCACAATCTATACTTTGTGCTCATGAATTAGGACATATTATATTAGAACACAAAGGTGTAAATCATTTTGGCTCTTCTGATTCTAAACTTGAACATGAAGCAAATTTATTTGCTCTATATCTATTGTTTGATGAAAAAAAATATGATATAAAATTTTCATCAACAACTAGCTACTTAGCTAAAAGTATTATTGATGCTAATTTAGACTTAATAAAATAAACATTATGATGAAATTTATTAATTATTTTATGTATTTACAAATTTATAATATACTTTATAACAAATAAGATAGGGGGATTTTATATGGATTTTTCAGACAAAATAAAACAATTCAGCAAAAGAATCGAAACACTAAAAGATAGTTTAGTTACAGAAGAAGCAACAAAAACAGCATTAATAATGCCTTTGTTTCAAATATTAGAATATGATATTTTTAATCCTTTAGAATTTATGCCAGAATTTATCGCAGATGTAGGTGTAAAAAAAGGAGAAAAAGTAGATTATGCTATACTTGAAAATGGTAAACCTTTAATTTTAATAGAAGCAAAATGTGCTACAGATAAACTCAAAAAACATGATGCGCAATTATTCAGATATTTTACAGCAACAGAAGCAAAATTTGCAATACTTACAAATGGAATAATTTATAAATTTTTCACTGACTTAGAAGAAAAAAATAAGATGGATGATAAGCCATTTTTAGTATTAAATCTATTAAATATGGATGATAACAAAATATCACATTTGAAAAAATTTACTAAAAGTACATTTAATATAGATACTATTTTTAATATAGCCTCAGAATTAAAATATACAAATCTAATAAAATCCCAGTTAAACTCACAATTAGAAAACCCATCAGATGAATTTGTTAGGTTTATAATAAATGATTTCTACAATGGTGTTAAAACACAAAATGTAGTAGAAAAATTCAGACCTATAGTCAAAAGGTCTATGTCCCAATTTGTCAACGATTTTATGAATGAGAAATTAAAAACATTATTGGAAAATGATAATGAAGAATATGATAAAAAGAAAGTAAAAGATAGCAAAAAGAAAGAAAAAAGTAAAACTGATACTGAACTTATAAAACAAAAAGAAGAAAAGCAAGCTCCTACTGTAGAAAAAATTGATAAATGTAATATAGTAATTACTGATGATGAATTGAAGGCTATTAATATAGTTCAAGATATTTTATCTAAAAAAATTGATAAAAATGAAATCACTTATAAAAAAGTAAATAATGAAGTTAATATAATGTATAAAAATAATCTTGAGCATTGGATATGTAAAATAGAGCTAGGAGCCCATAAGATGATTCGCTTGCCTAATGGAAGTCAAGATTATTTAGAATATAAAATGGACGCTGTAATAGACATAAATGAGCTAAAAAATGAATTAATCTTTATTGCAGAAAAATACATAAAATAAATATTATCTTTATAATTAAACTAGTTATTTAAGAGCAGTAATTCTGCTCTTTTATATAAATAAAAAACAAACATACATTCTGAAAAGGGGGTTACTATTATGAAAGGTGGATTAAGAAAAAGAAGTAACAAATGGTATTACTACTTTGACCTAGGGATAGTAGAAGGTAAAAGAAAAAAAGTAGAAAGAGTTGGTGGCAATACAAAAAAGGAAGCAGAAAAAGCACTAAGAGAAGCACTAAATGAATATGAAAACTCTGGTATAGTATTTGAAGAAAGCAACATAAGTGTATCAGACTATTTAGACTTTTGGTACAAAGAATATGTCTTACTTAACTGTAAATACAACACTCAAGAAAGTTACCGAATAAACATAGAAAAACACATAAAACCAAAACTAGGAGTTTACAAAGTAAAAGCTTTAACACCCGCGATACTACAAAGCTTCATAAATAAAAAATACAAAGAGAATTATTCTCAAAATACATTACAAGTATTAAAAAACATATTACATAGGTCATTAAAATCAGCAGTCTATCCTTACAAACATATACGAGAAAATCCTATGCAATATGTAAGTATACCAAAAGCTAAGACTAAAACAGAATCTAGCAAAGTTAAAACTATTACATTAGATGAATTTAATCAAATACTGAATATATTTCCTCAAGATTCATTTCAGCGTATAGTCCTACTAATTGGATTTTATACTGGCATGAGAAGAGGAGAAATTATTGCATTAACATGGGATGATATAAATCTTGATAACAAAACTATTACAGTAAAACATACACTGATTAAAAAGAAGAATGGAATATTTGAATTAAGCCAACCAAAAACAGAAAGTTCTTGTAGAACTATCTTTACAGGAGATACTTTAATAAGGATACTAAAAGAACATAAACTACATCAAAAGAAAATGAAATTAAAATATGGTGAATTTTACTTTGATAGCAACTGGGTATGTACTAAAGAAAATGGTCAACAAGTAAATACCCACACTTTAGACACTATAGTAAAACAAATTCGAAAAGCTTTAAACAACGACTTCCATTTTCATTGTTTAAGACATACACATGCTACCCTATTATTGGAAAATGGAGCTAATATTAAAGATATACAAAATCGCTTAGGTCATAGTCAGTTATCAACTACAATGGATACCTATTCACATGTAACTGAAAAAATGAAAAATGAAACTGTAGATATATTTGAAAGAATTACAAACTAGTTTGCCACCCAAAACTATAATACGGTGGCAAACGGGTGGCAAAATCTAATTTACCTATTTTAAAATCTAATATAATCAATTTTATATAATCAGCTATACCTTTGCAATTTCAATACTTTAGAATTTATAATATATATCATTCATACAAGATATTAATTATAAATCTAACCAATAAAACATATATCTTACATAATACTATCTAATCTCTATCGTCTAGCATATTTTTTCTATACTCATTTGGACTCATATTATTGAATTTCTTAAATATTTGTGAAAAATAACTACTATTATTAAAACCTACTTTCTTACAAACCTCACTAATACTCATATTTATATTTAATAGATATTTTTTAGATTCTTCTATCCTAAGAAGATTTATATACTCAGTTATTGATACTTGATTTTTTTCATTAAAAATAGAGCTCAAATAATTTGGACTTATAAAAAATATCTTCGCGATACTATTTAAGTTTATATTATCTTTATAATATTTTTGTATATATTCATTCACATTTTCAATCAAATCTCTCTTATCTTGTTTCCAAAATTCTCTATTCTTATCAATACACTCTTCAGAAAATTGTAATAATATATCCCATAAATCTTCATTACTATTTATAAGTGATATTTTTTTATTGTATTTATTTCTTAGATAAGATATAAGCTTTAAATCTTCTAAATCTCTAAGCACTGTTCTAGATAATACAAATATCATTTCTTGAATAATATCTCTAACATCATTATACATTAATTTATTAGCATCTATCAGATTATAAATACCTTCTAAATTCATTTCTTTTATTTCTTTCTCTATAGAAAGTTCTAATTCAAAAGGATATTCTCGTAAAACATTATTGAATAAATCGATTGGATTGATAATATACTTTTCTTCTAACAATTTAATATTTGCTTTTTTAAGTGCTTCTTCAAGCTTTATATTTTTCTTTCTATTCTTCAATATCTCCTCATCTTTTATACTAAGTTGATTTTCAAAAAAATTTCTCTTAGCTATTTCCTGAATAAATTCAGACATCATTAATAAATTTTCTTTTAACACATATAGTCTACTCTTTGGAATTAATGAAAGTTCATTGTAGATTTTACTTATGTATTTTACATCAATATCTGAATTACTTGACAATTTAGATAAATTTTTATCTGTATCACTAGATTTATATATTATAAAATTACCACACTCTATAAAGCCAACTATATTTTCTTCTAATACTATTGGTATTTCCAAACTAGAAATACCATACTCACATTCATACATTTTTTCAAAATTATCACCATTTATACTCTTATCAAGTTTTCTATTGCACACTTTTATACTTTTACAAATATCACAAAATCTAGTTTCTTTTTTAGTATCAAATATTTCTTTATGTTTTGAATCATATACAGATATTCTAAGTTTCAATATATTAGATATTTGATTTGCAATATTTTCAATTATATTTACATTAATTAGCTCTTGTATAGTATTTTCAGAAAATACTATAGGTAGTTGTCTCAAGCTCGAAAATTTATGAGGGACATAAGTGATTAATATTACTAAATCAATTTTACCAGTATTTATAATTTCGTGTTCTGAATATGGTGGGCAATAAACTATTGATTTTTCCTTTATATTGACCTTTTTACCATCAATAATTTGTAATCCTTCCCCCTGAATTACATATAAAAGCTGTTCTTCACTTAAATGAAAATGTTTTTCTTGGCAGTTTTTTGGAAAAAATCTTACAATTCCAGCACTAAGCCTATTAAATTGTGTTTTTGATGGTTCATGTATCCATGTAACTTCTCCCCAATCAAATTTTTGTACTTCATTATTCGACTCACTAAAATACTCCATAAACTCACCTCTTAGTTTTTGTCTAAATATTTTTTTATTCCTTCAAATGTCTCTTTGCTTATAATATGTTCTATCCTACATGCATCTTTCTCAGCTATATCAAATGAAATTCCCAATGTATTTACTAAAAATTTAGTGATTAAAATATGTTTTTCATAAATTTCCTCTGCTTTTTTTCTACCTTCTTTAGTTAAAATAATGCCACCATCAATTTCCATTATAATAAGGCTATGTTCTTTTAGGATTCCCATAGCTCTACTTACACTTGCTTTACTATAATTTAGCTTTTTAGCTATATCAACAGATTTTACAAGTCCATTCTTCTTTTCTAAAATAAGTATTGTCTCCAAATAATTTTCTCTTGATTCATACATTCCAATAGCCTCCAAATTTAGCAACTCTATTATAATATTTTAATTATAATAATTAGAAAAACATAACTATATATTCAAAAACTTATAGTATTCATATTTATAGTATTTAAAAATACTCATATTTATAAATTAGGATATTTCGCCACTTACATTAATATATATTATCATAATTTTCTTTTTTATTACATAGAGAAATAACTATATAGAACATAGTTCTATTATATGTAAAAATACGTCTTGAAAACAATAAACTTAAATAGTTCTAACTTATTCTTTATATTAAAGAAATTAAAAGTTTAATTATTTTATAAGAATTATTTTTTACACATCTTTTTTTCATTTAAATAACATATCTTCTCATCTATTTTATCCATACAATCTTCTAGTTCCTGTATTTTATTTTTAATGTTTTTCTTGTACTGTTGGAACAGTTGGATTCTTTTATCTATAGTATCGTCTCCCATATCACAAAAATGAAAACATTCATGGATATCTTTAATAGATAAACCAGCCTTTTTTAAATCTTTTATAAATGTCAAACGCTCCATATCTTCTTCACAGAAATAACGAACACCACTTGGTTTTCTACTAATAGGAAGTAGTAAATCCTTTTCTTCATAAAATCGAATAGCCGATGAAGAAATGTTCGTTATTTTTGATACATCAGTCATGGAATATTTCATATTTTTTCCTCCCTAAAATTTTATATGAATAAGAACATTATAAAAATCCATTATACAATAGTCAATAAAAAAGTATTGACTTCAAGCTAGGTTGAAGTTGTATTCTTTGAAGTGTAGAAATAAATTACCGAAAGAAAGGAATAATATAAATAGAAAATTACACAACTATGATTAAAGAAAATTTAAATATAGGAAAGGTATTATGTGGAGTGGCAGTTTCACTATCTGATTCATTTGTAAGTGAATTAATTGGTCTATCAGAATATGATTTTGTTTGGATTGAAGGTGAACATGGTGTTTTAGACCGCAAAGATATTCAGCAACATATGATAGCTGCACATGCTGGTGTGCTTCTTTAATTAGATTATCAAACAATAATCCTGACCTTGTTAAACCTATAATATATATGGGAACAGATATTATATGTTTTCCATTTATTAATACAGCACAGAATGCAGAAAAAGCAGTATCAGCTTGTACTTATCCTCCATATGGTCATAAGAGGATGCAATCCTCAAAGAGCTTTCTATTATGGAAATATGAGTTATTTAGACTATGTTAAAAACGCAAATAATGAAACATTAAAAATGATGTTAATTGAACAGAAAGCAGGTTATGATAACATTGAAGAAATAGCACAAGTCAAAGGTGTCGATATTATAGCATTAGGACCTGGTGATTTATCTTTAGACATGGGATTTTCTGGAGATATGAATAGAATTGAAATAAAAGATATGATTTCTCAAGCTGCTAAAGTATGTAAAAAATACAATATGCCCTTTATTATCTTTCCTTCAATAGAAAAGAAAAGTATTGAAACATGGATTAATACAGGAGCAAGTATGCTATGTTTTGCACAAGATACAACATTTATAACTTATGTTATCAAACAATTATTGTCTTTTTATGATGAGATTGTACCAGATAAAAAACGACATTAATTTATAAATTTGATTTATACTAAAAGAGACTAATGTTTTATCTATTTTTATTAAGGATATTTTCTTATGTATTGTAATATTAGTCTCTTTTAGTATTATATAATGTTGTTATTATTAGTTGTATATAATTACTATAGTATATAAACTTATTCAGCCAACATTTTACCTAATTGTACACATTCATCTTTTGCTTCTTCATCGGGTTCTTCCATTGAAGTAATTCCTTCACTACCTATAATTGTAGCACCAGCATTTTGCATACGTTCTTCCCATTCTCTCATCCATTCACAATTTCCCCAACCATATGAACCAAATAATCCAATCTGCTTACCTGATACCATAGATTCTAATTCTGCCACAAATGGCTCCATATAACCCTCTTCTAATTGTTCTGCTCCCATAGATGGGCAACCTAATGCAAATTTATTTTCTTCTTTTAAGTCACTTGGTTTTAATAAGCTTACATCTATAACTTCTGGTGTTTTACCTTTTAACTTCACTCCTTCAGCTACAAAATTTGCCATTTTTTCGGTATTTCCTGTTCCACTCCAATAAACAATATATATTTTACTCATTCTTACCTCCTATAATATTTTTAATTACTAGTTACCTATAGCTAACTAGTATCTAAAAAATAAAAGATTTCTTTATTTGAAATCTCTTCATTTTTCTAAATATAGAATAGCATAATTGAATTTGAAATTCAATAGTTATTGATATTATTTATCATTTAAATTTTATACATTTTTTATTTGCAAAATTACTCCTTATACCTAAATCTTTAATCAGGATATTTTTCATATCATCTTATTTATATTACAAATCATCTTATATATTCATATATATTAGCCTTAATTTAGCTTGTATTTCCTATATTCAAACTTTTAACTATGCAGATATATAGAAAAACACACCTTTTCTAAGATGTGCTATCTATAATACTGCATATTTTTTATAATTATTAGTTCTCTGGCATATCTATAAATTTTATTACTCTATATTTTCGTCTATCTCTATGAAATTCTATACTTAAAAACTCGTCAACATTTGCATTAACTACATAGAATATCTGTATTTTACTGTCAAATTATAAATTATCTTTTTCCAGTATTCTTGTATTTATAAAGATTTAAATATAGGTACCCATTCCCCTGTTCTGTTCTAGGTATTCCAAGTGCTCTTGTACATTTTATTAATTGTGCATATAACTCAGCTTCATCTAAATCTCTCTCAAATTCTTCTCTAGCCCATTCTTTAATTAGTGCTAGTGACCCTGATACATATGGTGCACTCATACTAGTGCCACTCATAATAGCAAGTTTATTATCCATATAAGTTGATATAATATTTCTTCCTGGAGCTACCAAATCTATTGTGGTATTTGAATTACTAAACTTTTCAACTAAATAGTTTTCATTTATTGCACCTACTTCTATTACCTCAGCATAACTGGCTGGATAACTATACTCACTTGTACTAGAATCTCCATCTCCATTATTTCCTGCTGCACACACTACAGAAATATTATTCTTTACTGCTTGTAAAACTACATTTCTTAAGTTTTTGTCATCTTTATTTCCTCCAAGAGACATAGATATAATATCAACTTTGTTATTTATAGCAAAATTAACAGCATTAATTATACTTTGATATGTCCCAACACCATCTTTATTTAACGCCTTTGCTATTAATAATTTACAGTCTGGAGCTACACCCATAACCTCATTATTATAATTAGATGCAGCTATAATTCCTGCTACATGAGTTCCATGTCCATTAAAATCCTCATATATATTTTTATTTCCATTACTATCATCACTAAAGTTTGCGCCACCAATTATTTTACCTTTTAAAAGCGGATGAGAGCTGTCACAGCCTGTATCGATTATCCCAATTAAAATATTTTTCCCAGTATATCCTTCATCCCACATTCCTCTGGCATTCATTTGTTTTATTCCATAGGGAAACTTATTCTTTGCTCCTCTTAGATTTTCATTTATTTCATAAGGAATTAGTTTCATTCTTTTATTCATTATATATCCTCCTAAAAATTTTATTACTTATAAATATTATAAATTTGCTTTCATGATAAGTTTATAAATCAAATTAACAACTTATATCTACTTATTTATATTTATGATGTATTTTTTATTTTTAGGAGTCATATTTTATTGTATATAAAATAATATTTAGACAATTATATTAAAAGTAAAAATTTACTTATACTTATATTCTAAAGCGTAAGAAATTCAATATATTTATAATGATTTAAATCTTTTATATATCAGATAAAAAGGATATCTTATTAGTACTGGAACATTTAGATATCCTTTTTATATTTTTACTTAACTCTCTTATACATAATCTACTACTTCAACACTGCCCCTGTATTTGCTGATGTTACCAGTTTAGCATATCTACTTAAGTACCCATGTTTTATTTTAGGCTCTAAAGGTATAAATTTTAATCTTCTATTTTCTATTTCTATTTCATTTACTTTTAACTCTAATTTTTTTTCTGGTATATTGATAGAAATTATATCACCTTCCTCAACTATTCCAATTAAACCTCCTTCCATAGCTTCTGGAGAAATATGACCTATGGATGCTCCTCTAGTTGCTCCTGAAAAACGACCATCAGTAAGAAGTGCAACATGTTTATCAAGTCCCATTCCTGCAACTGCTGAAGTAGGAGATAACATTTCTTTCATTCCTGGACCTCCTTTTGGTCCTTCATATCTTATAACTATAACATCGCCTTTATTTATTTTTTTATTAAATATAGCACTTACAGCTTCTTCTTCTGAATTAAAAACTCTTGCTGGCCCTTCATGAACTAACATTTCCTCTGCAACTGCTGATTTTTTTACAACAGCTCCGTTTGTAGCAAGATTTCCTCTCAAGATTGCAAGTCCACCTTGTTCACTATATGGGTTTTTTAATGTATGTATTACTTCCTCATTTTCTATTTTACAATTTCTTATATTTTCTCCTATAGTCTTACCTGTCACAGTTTTACAATTTAAGTTTATTCCTTCTATCTTAGAAAGTTCATTCATTATAGCTGGAATTCCTCCTGCCATATGTAAATCTTCAATATGATGTTTCCCACTTGGACTCAATTTTGTTAGACAAGGAGTTTTCTCACTTATTTCATCAAAAAAGTCTAAGTTAAGTTCTATTCCTGCTTCATAAGCTATTGCAGGTAAGTGAAGTACTGTATTTGTAGAACCAGCCATTGCCATATCCACAGTTATTGCATTTTTAAATGCATCTACTGTTAAAATATCTCTAGGTTTTATATCATTTTTAAGTAGTTCCATAACATACATACCTGCATATTTTGCTATTCTTTTTCTTTCTCCAGAATGTGATGCGGCAGTACCATTATATGGAATACCCATACCTAATGCTTCTGTTAAACAATTCATGCTATTTGCTGTAAAAAGCCCAGAACATGAACCACATCCAGGACAAGAGTTCATAGCTAATTCTTCTAATTCTTCTTCACTCATTGCTCCATCTTTACATGCTCCAACACCTTCCATAGCAGAGTTAAAATCGTACACTTTTCCATTTTTTCTGCCTGAAAGCATAGGGCCTCCACTCACAACAACGCTTGGTATATTAAGTCTTGCAGCAGCCATTAACATTCCTGGAACTATCTTATCACAATTAGGTATAAGTACTAAAGCATCAAAACCATGTGCCATAGCCATAGCTTCTATTGAATCTGCTATTAATTCTCTTGAAGCAAGTGAATAATTCATTCCAACATGTCCCATGGCTATACCATCACATACTCCTATGGCTGGAAATTCTAATGGTAACCCACCACTCATTCTAACACCAGTTTTTGCTGATTCTGCTATTTCATCAAGGTGGAGATGACCAGGAATCACCTCATTTTGTGCATTTACTATACCTATTAAAGGTCTTTCAATTTCTTCTATAGTAAGACCCATTCCATACATTAATGCTCTCTTTGGAGCTCCCTCTATTCCTTTTTTTATATCACTTCTCATAATATTACCTCTTTCCCACTTTTTTAAATTTTCATAATATTATTATAATACATTTTTCTATTAATTAATTACGAAAAATCTAAAAAATATTAGTATCTACTAATGCAAAATTATTACAATTTACTATAAATATATTACACAATTGGATTATATAATTATATTTTTAATAAATTTTGAAAATCATAGAGTAAGATTATTTATTCTATGAAACAGAATAAATAATCTTAATAGATAAATATCAGTATTTTCCGTTTTATTAGAATCTAGTAAATTCAATTGTTTACAAGCTATGAATGTATATACTTTCGCTTTTATGTGTTTTGATGACAATTTTTATTTTTCTAGTATAAGAAACTGACAATCATGTTATCCAATTAGATTTATACTTCTTTTATCATATAAAGAAAACAGCCAATCATTTTGATTGACTGAATTACTTTAAGTATATTAAATATATGCACTCTAAAAAATCTTTTTGTTTTGCATATTTAAACTCTTTAGTATTTGTATTTTTTAGATACTTTTTTATTAATCAAATCTAATATTTGAAACTTTATTCCAATTAATCTCTCTTGAATAATCTTCTGGATGTGACAATTTAACTATATGTGTTGAATCATTATAATTATAATAAATTGTAGTAGTACCATTGATTGGGTTCTGCTTATATCCTTGATATACTGCACTTTTTGGAACCTTTTTTTCAACAAAATTATATGCAGATGAAGTGTCAATCGATTTTACTTCACTAGGAAATATTAGCATCCAAAAAGCTACAAATATAAAAATACATATACATGTAATACTATACCATTTAATCCATTTCATAGAATCCCTCCTATTTTACCAAAATATACTATTATTATTTCCATATATTTATAATATTTATGCATATGATAAAATTTTTTAAACATCCATATATAAGTATAGGAACTTTGGTTTTCTATGCTTTATTAAGATTAATAAGATATTTTTATAAATTAATAAATTTGTAAGATTTTATTAAAAGATTTTTAAAACTTAAAGCTTAATATAAATATAGTAGTTATATAGCTAAAACATAAATTTTGAAAGGAGATAAAATACAATTATGTGGATACTTTATTCATTTCTTTGCGCTATACTACCATGCTTGATATATCAAATAATTGTTATCAAAAGAAAAAACTTGAAATGTGAAAAGAATGTAGTAATACATTTAGTATGGGTATATATTTTTTTACTATATATTTACTTAGCACTTAGTAAAGCTGGTATTGGGAGCATCTGGGATATAGGAAGGTATAGAGAAATTATTAGATTTAATGAAATAAATCTAATACCATTTAGCTCAGTTGGTGCTTTAACATATATTTTAAATATAATTATGTTTATGCCTTTAGGATTTTTACTTCCTTTAATTTGGAAGGAATTTAGAAATATTATTAATATGTCAATAACTGGATTAGGTTTCTCATTATCAATTGAATTTTGTCAATTATTTAATCTTAGAACTACAGATATTGACGATTTAATGATGAATACATTAGGAGCTATTTTAGGATATTTAATATGGATATGTGTAAATAAGTTATTTAATTTGATGAAGAAAAATACTATTTTAGCACCGATATGTAAAAATATCATTCAAGATGAAATTGCTATTACAATCGATGATGAAATAAATAAAAAAACTACCCCTCTTTATAAAAATGAAGCTATCATATATTTAATATTGACTGTTTTAGGAGAATTCTTGTTATTTAATTGGTCCTTAATATACTATTGAATAATCTAAATAAAAAAACAAAAATATTTCAATATTCATAAAGATGTAAAGCCTTCTTTTCTATATTCTATATAAGGAAAGAAGGCTTCCATTCTTAAACATAAAATACACATTCACTATTTAATTGGCATCTGAAATATTTTATTAATATTATATCTAACTTTGTTAGATGTTATATAATCATATTTTGTTCCATTCTCAATAAAACTTTGTATATTATCCAACACTTGTATAGCTCTTGCATTGCTTTCATAAGTTCCTATTTTTTTAGTATTAAGGTTTTCAAATACTACATAAATTCGACTATCATTTATTTTAATTTGATTAACTTGCATTAAATCAGTTTTATCTTGACTTCTAATTATTATCACATTAATTCCTCCATCTACTCAACTTATTTTAATTTATAAGAAGCAATATCATATAATTTATTTCTAGTATATTTAAACATTTAAATTTATTGAAACATCAAACTATTTATACTATAGCATCGTTTTATACATTTGGTAATTTCATTGTTAAAATATTTATTTATATTTAAATAAAATGTATCTAGATAGTATATATTTATTACTTATTTATGTTCTATTTTCAGAATATCACCTCTTTATCAATTACCATTTGTATAATTCATATTATACATATACAAATGGTAATTTTCAATATATTTTATTATTTTAATCTTTTTTTTTTATATTTTTGGTAATTTTATTTTACTTTTTATAAAAATAACTTATAATTTCGGTAAGGAGTGATGTACATATGGAAAGTTTAGGAGATAGAATAGCAAATTTACGAAAAGAATTGGATATAAATCAAAAAGAACTTGCTACTAAAGTCGGTATAACTGAGGCGAGTTTATCACGTTATGAAAATAATTTACGAGAACCTAAAAGTGAAATTATAGTAAGATTGGCAAAAGAACTGAAAACATCCACTGATTATTTACTGGGTGTAAATGAAAGTACAAAGATGAGTAAAGAAGATAAATTAATCATAGAAAACTTATCAGTCAGTGAAAAAACAAAAAAACTATTAGAAAAAATATATTCACTTGAAAAAGAAGATAGAGAAGCTATAGAAAAAATGATTGATAATGCTTATCTAAAAAGATTTCTCAAAGAAGAGAATTAATTCTCTTCTTTTTCTTTATTCAAAACCTCAAGTAATAATTCATAAAAAGTAATATCTTCACTCAATAAATAATCTAATTTCATTCCTGTATCTTCAATTTTTTCTTTTCTTGTAACAGTAGTATTTGATTTTTCCACATACACCATCCCCCAGCAAACTTACGTTCTTAATATTAGTCAGAAATTCCAACAATTTTTTAATAAAGTTTATGTATTTATATTTTATAAAATATGTTATAATCATCCAAAATTTTCCTAGATAATTATCTTAACTATATAATAATACTTTTATTCTACAGATGCAATAAAAAACCCGTAATAATAACAAAAAAATCTATTGTTGTAGAATCTTGTATATTTTTTACATTTTTATATATTTTTAAGATAATTTTTATTATAAAACTTTTTATAAATATATAAAATTTTTATATTCATTTAACTTATTGTAGTTTTTTAGATAGAATTTAACTTTTCTCTAATAATCATTGTCTTTAAACTTCTACTTTGCATATATTATTTATTATCTTTTTCAAGTTTCAACAAATATTCCTTTACCTTTATTCCTCCTAGATAACCTCTCAAACTTCCATTAGAACCTACTAGTCTATGACAAGGTATAAAGATAGAAATAGGATTTTTGCTATTTGCCATCCCTACTGCTCTGTATGCTTTAGGATTATTAATTATGTTTGCTAGCTCTATATAAGTCATTGTTTCTCCATATGGAATTTTACAAAGTTCATTCCAAACTTTTCTCATAAACTCACTTCCAGACAACTTTAAAGGTAAATCAAACTCTTTTCTATTTCCATCTAAATATTCTTTTAGTTGTTTATTTGCTTCTATTATAATTTTGGTTTCTTTGACTAAATATTCTTTAGAATCTAAGCTAGATGTGTCAAAAAACAGATTTGTAATACAACTATTTTTTTCTGCTATTCCTATTTTACCAATTTTAGTTTCATAATAAAAAATATTTTTCATTAGGTACAATATCCTTTCATATTCATTTACAACTTTAATTTTATTAATAATTTTACTCTTTTATATCATATATTTTATCAATCTTTATAAAAATTCAAAAACTTGAAATACTACACTTTCTATAAAGTATATTTATGAGTTATTCGTTATTATTTTTTAAGAGAATACTGCAAGCATCTCTATGTTCATGTCTATATTTAGTTGGAGATATATCATAATTCTTTTTAAATAAACGACTAAAATAATTTATACTATCAAAACCACATCTCATAGCAATTTCTGTCATATTTAAATCTGTTTGTTTTAAATAATATATAGCCTTATTAAGTCTTACTCCATTTATATAATCAGTTGTAGTCTTACCAGTTATTTGTTTGAATGTTCTACAAAAATGATGTGTGCTCAAATTCATATTGCAAGCAAGTTCTTTTAATGTGATTTTATCCATGTATTTTTCTTCTATCAAATCAAATACACTTTCAAATTTTTCTAAAGAATATTTTCTTTCTATAAATTCTTCTTCAGAAAAGATTTTGTCAACATGATTTCTTAACAAAAATACTATAAATTGATAAATATTAGCTTTTATAGATAACTCATATCCAATTTCTTTATTGTCATATTCATCAAGTATATCTTTAATATATTTTAAAATAAAATAATCGTTTTGAATTAAATTCTTAAATACAATACGATTTAGAGTTATTGGTGCTAAGTACTTAGTTTGTAACAAATCAACTTGATTACTAAAAAGAAAACTAGGTTCAATACGAATAGTATAAAATTTTAGATTATCTGATAGACTTTCTAAATAATGTAATTCATTACTATTTGCTATTGCAATATTTCCAGATACTACTTTAAAATTACTCAAGCCACATTCTAAGTATGCTATACCATCAACAAAATAATATATTTGTAGATGCTCATGCCAATGTCTTTTAAAATTTTCTCCCTTTTTAATATCCTCTTTTAAAAAAATATCTATGAAACTTTCTTGACTTTTTCTGTCAAAATATTTGTTTTTATCATTCATTATTTACCTCTTATCAAAATAGTGCTAATTATAAGCAATATCGTTGTTGTATTCATTATTTCATATCGATATTATATAAAATGTAATTATTATTGTAAACATTAAAATAATACTAGTAATTATAATAAGGAGGTAATAAAAATGACAAAATTTTTTAAAGAAAGTGAAAACAAAAAAAGTATAACAGTTTTATTTGTAGTTATTGCAATGACTTTTATGGCAACATTAGATTCTAGTATTATAAATGTAGCACTTCCTGTTCTTGCAAGTGAATTAAATGTCTCTCTATCATCCATTGAATGGATAATAGCAAGTTATTCAATTATTATTTGTTCAACACTATTATTTTTCGGAAGACTTGGAGATATCATTGGTAAACCTAGAATATTTCAAGCAGGCACTATTATTTTTACAACAGCTTCATTATTGTGTGGATTAAGTAATTCTTTAACTTTACTTATAATTTGCCGTTTTATTCAAGGAATAGGTGCTTCTGCTTACATGGCAAACAATCATGGAATCATTACAGAGTTATTTCCAAAGGAAAGTAGAGGTAAAGCTCTAGGAATTTTGGTTACTGCTGTTGCTATTGGCAATATGGTCGGACCATCTATAGGAGGATTTATTTTATCAATGTTTAATTGGAACTTTATATTCTTTATAAACATTCCAATAGGTATTATTGTAATATTTTTAAATACAAAATTTCTCCCAGACAGTAAAATAACTTCAGAAAAAATGGATAAGGCTGGTGCTATACTTCAATTTTTAGGAACAACATTATTTTTTAGTGCTCTAATTATTGCTCAACAAACGGGATTACTAAATCCATATATATTAATTACACTATTACTATCAATTATTTTTATTATATTATTTTTGATATTAGAAAAAAATCATCCTCAACCACTTCTTGACCTTGAAATTTTTAGAAACTTAAAATTTTCATTGAATTTAGTTTGTGCTCTTACATCATTCATTTGTATTGCATCATCTAGTATTTTAATTCCATTTTATTTACAAAATACTATGAAACTTTCCCCAATTCAAGCAGGTTTATTTATGATATTATCCCCTTTGATTTTAGCCATTTTTTCACCGATATTTGGGAATATATCAGATAAAATTAAGTCAGAAAAAATTATTTTAATTGGTCTTATTGTTATGAGCTTTGGATTTTTCTTAATGTCAAGATTAAAAGAGAGTTCTATCCTTATTTTATTCGTGATTTCTGTATCAATAATATCAATAGGACAATCTGTGTTTCAACCTGCCAATAATGCTTTGATAATGTCAAATTGTCCCAAAAGTAAGTTGGGAGTTGTCGGAAGTATAAATTCTCTTGTAAGAAATTTAGGTCAAGTTATAGGTATTACCATTTCTACAACACTTTTATATAATTTTATGAGTATTAAGGCTGGGTATAAGGTTAACGACTATATAATTGATAATGATAAAATATTTGTATTTGGAATGAGAAATGTTTATATTATTATTACACTTCTTTGCCTAATAGGGGCACTATTAATTGGCTTTTATTTATTTAAGTATAATAAAAATGAATAATAGTTTTTTACAATTATCTTAAAGTTATAAGTATCTTAGAACTATGAATATATCATAGAGAACTTATTAAAATACTGACTTTGAATCAGATTAGTTTTAATATATTGATTTAAAAGTATTTTTATCAGTTTGACAAAACATATATTTTATTATAGTTTATAAATCAAAAAGAAACAGGGTAAAATCTTTAACATAATTATACCCTGCTTCTTTTTTAATTATTTAACTAAAACTTCAATATTTTCATCTTTTCCATCTATAACTATAGTACATCCATCATATACTTCTCCAGCAATAAGTTTCTTTGCAATTACAGTTTCTAATGTATTTCCTATATATCTCTTAAGTGGTCTTGCTCCATATACAGGGTCATAACCCTCTCTCACCATAACATCTTTAGCTGAATCTGTAACCTCAATAGTAATATCTTTTTCTTTTAATCTATTTTTTAAATCTGTCATAAATATATCTATAATTTTCTTGATATTTTCTTGGTCTAGAGGCTTGAACATTATAATGTCATCTACTCTATTTAAAAACTCAGGTTTAAATCTGTGTTTCATTTCATTCATTACTAAGTTGTTAGTAGTTTCTGTTATATTTCCTCCTGCTTCTAATAGATAATTGCTTCCTATATTAGAAGTCATTATTATAAGAGTATTTTTGAAGTCCACAGTTTTACCCTTATTATCAGTAAGTCTACCATCATCCAATATTTGTAAGAACATGTTAAATACATCCTCATGTGCTTTTTCTATCTCATCAAATAGTATTACAGAATAAGGAGCACGTCTAACTGCTTCTGTAAGTTGTCCTCCTTCCTCATATCCTACATATCCTGGAGGAGGTCCAACTAATCTCGATACAGCATGTTTTTCCATGTATTCAGACATATCAATTCTAATTATATTATCTTCACTATCAAATAAATTTCTAGCAAGAGTTTTTGCAAGCTCAGTTTTACCAACACCTGTAGGTCCTAAGAAAATAAATGAACCAATTGGCTTTCTTTCATCTTTTAGACCAGCTCTTGCACGTATTACTGCATTTGAAACCGCTGTAACTGCTTCATCTTGCCCTATAACCCTTTTGTGAAGCTCTTCTTCTAGTTTAAGTAATTTTTCTCTTTCACCTTCAACTAGTTTAGTTACCGGTATACCTGTCCATTTTGATACAATACTAGATATTTCTTCTTCAGTAACTTCTTCCTTTAAAAGTGAATTTTCAGAACCATCTTTCATACTTTCTTCATAGTTCTTTATTTGTTCTTCTAATTTAGGTATTTCACCATACTTAACCTCTGCTGCTTTATTGAAATCATATTCTCTCTCATATTTTTCAGCTTTACCTTTAGCTTCATCCAATTGAGATTTTAAGTTTTTAATATCTAATATTTGACTCTTTTCTTTTTCGTATTTAGCAGTCATTTCATCATTTTTAGATTTTAATTCCGCTATTTCCTTTTGAATATCATCCAATCTTGATTTACTCTTATCATCATTTTCTTTAAGTAATGCTTCTCTTTCAGTTTCTAGCATAAATAACTTTCTTCTTACAACATCCAATTCTGTTGGTAACGAATCTATTTCACTACGAATCATAGCTCCTGCTTCATCAATTAAATCAATTGCTTTGTCTGGTAAAAATCTATCTTGTATATATCTATGAGAAAGTTTTGCTGCTGCTACAATAGCATTATCATGTATTCTTACTCCATGGTGTATCTCAAATCTTTCTTTTAAACCTCTAAGTATAGATATTGTATCTTCAACAGTAGGTTCTTCTGCAATTACAGGCTGAAAACGTCTTTCAAGTGCCTTATCTTTTTCTATATATTTTCTATATTCATCAAAAGTAGTTGCACCAATACAATTTAATTCACCTCTTGCAAGCATAGGCTTAATAAGATTACCTGCATCCATTGAACCTTCTGTTTTACCAGCTCCAACTATAGTATGAATTTCATCTATAAATAATATAATCTTTCCATCAGAACTTTGAACTTCTTTTAAAACTGCCTTTAATCTTTCTTCAAATTCACCTCTATACTTTGCACCAGCAATTAATGCTCCCATATCAAGGGAAAATACAATTTTGTCTTTTAATCCTTCTGGTACATCGCCTCTTACAATTCTCTCTGCTAATCCTTCAACAATTGCAGTCTTACCTACACCTGGCTCACCAATTAATACAGGATTATTTTTAGTTCTTCTTGATAAAATTCTTATAATTCTTCTTATTTCTTCATCTCTTCCAATTACAGGGTCTAATTTATTTTTCTTAGCTAAATCTACTAAGTTTGTTCCATATCTAGCAAGTGCATCATATGTCCCTTCTGGGTCTTGTGTTTCTACTCTTTGGCTCCCTCTAACTTGTGATAAAACATTTAAAAAGTCATTTTTATTTATATTATATTGTTTTAATATTTTACCAACAATTGATTTTGATTCTGTTTCCATCATTGCAAGCATGACATGCTCTACACTTATATATGAATCTTTAAATTCTTTAGAAATACTCTCTGCCTTTATAAGTACTTCATTTATTTTTCTAGTAGCTGATACTCCTTGTGAGTCAGCGCCTTCTCCATATACTTTTGGAAGCTTATCCAGTTCAGAATTTACAGTATTTCTCAAAGAATCAATTGATATATTCATTTTTTCGATTATATTTGGTATTAATCCATCTTCTTGGTTAATAAGTGCTGAGAAAAGATGAATTACATCTACTTGTTGGTTGTGATTTTTTACTGCTTCATTATAAGCCTCATTTAAACTTTTTTGAACTCTTAAAGTCATTTTTTCTACGTCCATATAAATCCCTCCATTTTAATATTATATCCAAATAAATTAAATTCTCTCATTTATGATTATTGATTTCCTAAGCTCCAAAAGACTATCGAGTAAATTCTCATTTTTTTGCATGTCAAAACTTAACGTTAGATTAAAAGTTTCATCTGAATTAAAAAAATCAAATACTTCTTTTGATTTTGCCCTTAAGTATAAATCTTCATCTATAAGTCTTTTTTCACCAATTAATAAATATTGACATTTATCTATAAAACTCTTTCTAAAATCAATAGTATATAGATTTTCTAAAATATTATATTGATAAATAGCAATATTGTTAAACACTTTTAATATGTTTGAATTTACAAAATTGTAAATTTGATTATCGTTATACAGTGATATTTGTTCATATATATACTCCCTAAATAAAGGATGAATGTTTTGTTTAAGTTTTAAAGTGACTTCGGCTGGTATTTCAAAATAAAGCTTCCAGTACCTAGAATTATTTTTTTCTAATATAAAAGCTACTCTATTTAAACTAGCACGACTAATCTCTTTTAGTGTACAATCAAAATTGTAGTGTCTTAAACTAGTTTTTTCATTCTCAAATACATAATCAAACCACTGTAGAACATTTCTATCAAGTTTTAAACTCATATAAAAACCTTCTTCCTTATTTACTAACCTTACTAGGTCTTTTTATCTCATTATATTCTGCTAATAAACTTTCTTTATCAGCTCTACTACCTTTATAAGCTATATGTGGATTTATCATATACTCCCCATTTTTCACTCTCTGTAAAAAATCCATTTTTTTCAATTCTGTAAACAATGAAGATAAAGAAGTTTTTGGATATTCAAGTTCACAAGATAATTCATGTAGTGTTTTTCTAATCTTATTATTTTTATCCATAGAGTTTATTAATTTTAATGGAATTAAATCTCTTTTAGTATACATTCCTTCTACTACTTTAATATAATTTTTAAAGCAAATATTCATATATTTACTTTTATTCATAACTAAATCTTTACTCTCTGTATATTCCTGATTTAGGTCTTTTTTTAATGTCTTATCTAAATTAAATATCTCTTATCACTCTCCTTACCTCTAATTGATAATATAAATATATTACAAAAAAATATGTATGTCAAAAGTAAGAATGCAAGAAGTTTAGCTCTAGACTAAACTTTTGTTTACCTATAAGCTAAACTTTATTACGTTTTTAAATTAGCATTTCCAATTTATTGGTAACATTTTAGAACAATATTTATAAATTTTTTTTAAAATTTTAATACATCAAAAAAACTAGTATCTTATAAAATACTTTTTTCAAATATATATATTTCAAATTCCTTTTTTTCTAAAAACAGTTGACATATTATATATATATTTATATAATGTGTATATACTATATATACACTTTAAGGAGGTGTTTTGTTGAATATAGTTATTAGTAATTCAAGTGGAAAGCCAATATATGAACAAATTACTACACAAATTAAAAGTATGATTATAAGTGGAGAATTACCAGAAGGGTCAGCTCTTCCAAGTATGAGACTATTGGCAAAGGAACTTAGAATAAGCGTGATTACTACAAAACGAGCATATAGTGATTTAGAACGTGATGGATTTATTGAGACAGTTACTGGTAAAGGTAGCTTTGTATCTAGTAAAAACATGGATTTTGTGAAAGAAGAGCAATTTCGTTTAATTGAAGAGTATCTACAAAAAGCAGTTGATACAGCTAAAAGTAGTGGTATTACATATGACGAACTAAAAGATATTTTACTTTTATTATATAAGGGAGAATGATAATTATGGATGCAATAACTATAAAAAACTTAAATAAAACTTATAAAGATTTTAGTCTACAAAATGTATCTTTTTCAGTACCAAAAGGAAGCATAATGGGATTTGTAGGTGAAAATGGTGCAGGAAAAACTACTACATTGAAAGCAATTTTAAATTTAATTTCTTATGATAGTGGAAATATAGAAATATTTGGTCTTGATAACAAAAAAAATGAAAAAGAAATTAAAGAACAAATTGGTGTCGTATTTGAAGGAAGTAATTTTCATGAAAATTTAAATCTAGATAATGTATCAAAAATTATGAGTAAAATCTATAAAAATTGGAATCATGCATTATTCAAAGACTATTTAAAAAAGTTGAGAGTTCCAGAGAATAAGCTAATTAAGGAGTTTTCAAAGGGTAACAAAATGAAACTTAGTATTGCTGTAGCTTTATCACATAATCCAAAATTATTAATTCTAGATGAAGCAACTAGTTCACTTGACCCTATTGTTCGTGAAGAAATATTGGATATATTTTTAGATTTTATACAAGATGAAGAGCACTCTATTATTTTATCTTCACATATTACAAGTGATTTAGATAAAATAGCTGACTATATTACATTTATACATAAAGGTAAAATAGTCTTTAGTGAAAATAAGGATGAATTAATTAATAATATGGGAATTTTAAAATGCAAACCTACTGATTTTGATAATATTTCAAAAGAAGATTACTCATATTATCGTAAAAGCCAATTTGGATATGAAGTACTTCTTAATGATAAATATAGATTTATAGCAAAACATCCAAACTTTGTAGTTGATAATACGTCTATAGAAGAAATTATGTTATTTTATGTGAGAGGTGATAAATAATGAAAGGCTTAATTTTAAAAGATTTAATTAATTTAAAAGGCAATATAAAATTTCTACTTTTATTTGTAATTATGTTTGGGCTTATATCTTCTTTTGGAGGAGGAGATGCTAATAATCTTGTGGGTATTATTGTAGTCCTATGTACAACAATGATTGTTTCAACATTCTCATATGATGATTTAAATAAATGGGATAGTTATGTACTTACAATGCCTATTAAGCGTAATGATATTGTACTAAGTAAATATTTGACTATGTTAATATTTAGCTTTGTAGGTGTATTGGTTTCACTTATACTTAGTATCATTATTGGTTATTTTAAACATAATTTTATATTAAGTGAAACTCTACTTATTAATGCATTAGTCTTATCTATTTCAATATGTTTTGGTAGTCTTATCTTACCACTTGTTTATAAATTTGGTACAGAAAAAGCTCGTGTATTAATGATTTTATGTTTTTTAGTTCCAACATTACTTTTATTAGTTTCTAAAAATATTCTAGAAACTATTAGTTCACCTCTTTCACTAGAAATTATATTTAATACACTATTATATTCTCTTCCATTTATTGCTATATTGCTATTTGTAATTTCATATTTTATATCATCAAAAATTTATAGCAAAAAAGAAATATAAAATATTTTATATGGGTTTTTATTTAAACTGTTTAAGTAAGATTTTATTAAAAATACTATCAATTTTGTTTTGATAGTATTTTATTTTTATGCCTTATATCTACTCGGTATTATATTTTGAATATTTATCTTTAATAATACTTTACTCTTTTATCAGTATATTCATTCAACATGATGTTCATATAAATTTAATTATTAATTACATTCTTGAATCTAAAAACAAGACTCTGTTTAAAAATAATTCTTATACACAGTAAATTAAATTATTTTAATACTTAATGCCAAAATTACTAAATTTATTAATCATTATTAATAGAATTAAAGTTCTATTTTATTTTTAAAAATTTTAATCTTGATAATATAAAGTTAAAAATAAATTTTCTTAATTTGACATCAGCATAAATGACTATTAGAATAATGTTAAACTAGAGTATTTCAATTGTTCTAGATAAAAAATGAAAATAAATAAAAGATTGTATAAGGAGACAATTCAAACACGGAATTAGAAATTACAGAAAAAGTAGAAAAGCAAGATGAGGATGTTATTTTTCAAGGATTATTAGAATATAACCTTACTAATCCTGAAAATAAAAAAATACATATTTAGGAGGTACACATGCTAGGTCAAAAATGTATGAATTATCTGCAAACATTAGGAAAAATAAGTTCAACAACAAATGGTCTTACAAGACTTATATTAACTGATGAACATAAAAAATCTATTGATTTAATAAGTTCATGGATGAAAGATTTGAATCTTGATATTGAAATTGATGATATTGGAAATGTCATAGGTACATATAAATCTAATATTCCAAATGCCCCTACATTAGTAGTTGCATCTCATCAAGATAGTGTAAAATGTGGAGGTATATTTGATGGTATGCTAGGAATAATAGTCCCTTTAATTGGACTTGAAGAGTCAAAAAACAAGAATAAATCTTATCCTTTCAACATTAAGCTAGTTGCCTTCGCCGAAGAGGAAGGAACTAGATTTGAAACATCTTTAATGGGAAGTAAAGTTTTTGCTGGCACTTTTAAAAATAATCTTCTTAAATCTGTTGATGAAAATGGAATTACACTTGAAGAAGCTGTAACAAAGTTTGGATTTAATACTAAAAACTTAATAAATTTACATCCTAGAAAAGATATAGATGCGTATTTAGAATTTCATATTGAACAAGGACCTGTCTTAGAAAATGAATCTCTTCCTGCTGGAATTGTATCAAGTATTACAGGATTTAAAAGTTTTAAGATATCAGTAAATGGTAAATCTGGACATGCTGGTACACTACCAATGGATATGAGATTTGATGCTGGATGTTGTGCTTGTGAATGTGTGTTAGCCATTGAAAATATAGCTAGAATGACTACTAATTTAGTTGCTACTGTTGGAAAGATGAATTTCTATCCATCTTCATCAAATGTAGTACCTGAAAGGGTTGAATTTACCCTTGATGTACGTTCTTGTTCTCAAGAAGTTCTTGATAGTTCAGTAGAAAAGATATTCAACGAAATATCTCATATATGTGAGGATAGAAAGCTTAATTATACAAGTGAACTTTCTTTTGAAAATGTTCCTGTACCATGTTCTGATAAAATAACTAAAACTATAGAAAAAAGTTTTATAGACTTAAATCTTAATCCTTTTTATATTTACAGTGGAGCTGGTCATGATGCTCAAGAAATGGACAATATAACTGATATTGGTATGGTATTTATAAGATGCGCTGGAGGAATAAGTCATAATCCTGACGAAAGTGTTTCTGTAGATGATTTAGATATTGCTGTAAAAATATTTTTAAAAATATTAGATAATCTCGATTTAAAATAATTTTATACCAGAAAAAATACACAATTAAAGCATATTATCATTACTTACCTTATGCTATATAATTGTATTATATTATCTATTATAAAAGCAGACTTTTATACTATTATATAACCAGTTTTGATATTTTATACCTAAGATAAATTTGTACATTAAGGAGATAATTTTTATGGATGAAAAATTAATTGGAATTTTAGCTGGAATGGGCCCAAGGTCAACTGCACCATTTGTGGATTTAGTTATTGATGAATGTCAATCACAATATGGAGCAAAATATGATGATGAGTTCCCAAAGATGATGATATATTCCTTACCTACTCCATTTTACATTGACCGTTCAATAAACCATGAACTTATGAAACAAACTATTATTGATGGTTTGCAAAAACTTGAATCAATTGGAGTAAATTTTATTGCTATGCCATGTAATTCAGCACATATATACTTTAAAGAATTAAAAGAATCAATTAATATACCACTGTTAAACATTGTAGAAGAAACCATTAAGAAACTTCCTACTGTCTCACAAAAAGTAACCCTTTTTTCAACTAAATCAACATTTGAATCTACAATTTATCAAGAGGGCATACTACATAATGGGCATGAGTTTATATTTAAAGATGAATGGCAGAAAAAATTAAATACTCTTATTCAAAATATAAAAACAGATAAAGGAAACCCATATAATATTGATATTTGGAATGAACTTATTGAAGATGTGAAAAAAGAATCTATTAAAAATATAATAATTGCTTGTACTGATTTAAATGTAGTTTTAGAAAAATCTCATTCTTCAATTAATATTATCGATTCATCAAAATGTTTAGCTGAAGCAGTTATCAACAAATATCTAAAACTAGCTAAATAAATTTTTAGATACTATATTTTAGAAAAGATACAAGTTGTTTGTTTAGTTAAAAAAATATAAACCTATAGTTTTATATTTTAATTCTTTGATGATATAAAATTTAGCTATATATTATAGTATTTTAATAGAAAAGGATACCAAGATTGGTATCCTTTTTAAATATTTTTCTATTTATTACACTTAAGATTATACTATTGAATAGTACCCATAGAATTAGATAACTCTTGTCCTGCTGTAACAAGATTAGATAATAATACATCAGCTACTGCATCATTAACTGAACTTATTATCCATTTGTTATCTTTTTTAGAACACTCAAACTCTACAGTTTTTGTTACATAAGTCTCTTTAACACTTTTTTGTTTTTCTTTCATAATTGATACTAGCATTTCAGTTGTTTTTTCATCAGTTAAGTCTTGTCCTGAAAAACTCATACCAAGCATCTTTGTAAATGCTTCAGCTACTATCTCTTTAAGTAATGGTGTTGAATCTACAAACTTACACTCTACTTTTACTGTCACCTTATTATCTTTAATCTCACTATCTTTTATTGTATATGTGATTTTAGATGCATTTTGTTTTAGATAATCTAAAGCATACTGTGCATTTGGGTCTTTTGTATCTAGTTCTTTTAATACATCTTTATATTTTTCATCATTATTCTCCATTACCTTATTCATGCCTTCAAAGTCAAACTTCTTTGCACTGTTAAAAAAACTATCGATTGTATCTTCTGGTTTTGCACTTGAACATGCTGTTAAAGATATTGCTAATAAAAAAGTTGTTAAAACTAATATGATTTTTTTCATATCTCAAATCCTCCCTCTTAATTTGTTGATACATAAGTTATTTTAACATATAATAAGAGTTTTTGAATAATATATTTAGAATATTTATGCATTTTCCTTAAAATAAGGCTTAGGATAAAGGATGTCTATACTAAACTGTTATTCATGTCTACATCAGTCATAGTAGAAACCATAACCGCTTTTATAGTATGCATTCTATTTTCAGCTTCTTCAAATACCTTTGAATATTTTGAATTAAATACCTCATCTGTAACCTCTAGCTCTGATAATCCAAATTTTTCATAAATTTCTTGAGCAACTTTAGTTTCTAAGTCATGGAATGCTGGAAGGCAGTGTAAAAATATAACATTTTCATTTTCAGTTTTCTTTATCATTTCCATATTTACTTGATAATCCTTAAGTTGATTTATTCTTGTTTCATATTGTTCTTCTTCTCCCATAGAAACCCATACATCTGTATATATAACATCTGCACCTTTTACATCATCAATATTCTCAGTCAATATTATATCTCCCTTAGATTTCTTAGCTATCTCCTTCATATCCTTCACTAACTCTTCATTTGGCCAAAGTTCTTTAGGTGCAAGTGCTACAAAATGGATTCCCATTTTAGCACATCCTATCATTAATGAATTTCCCATATTATTTCTAGCATCACCAACATACACGAATTTGACTTTATTCAAATCCTTATCTACATTTTCAATCACTGTTAAAAAATCTGCAAGTATTTGCGTTGGATGGTATTCATCTGTAAGTCCATTCCAAACAGGTACACCAGAATATTTAGCCAAGCTTTCAACTGTTTCCTGTTTAAAGCCTCTAAACTCTATTCCATCATAAAATCTGCCTAAGACTTTTGCTGTATCAGATACAGACTCTTTTTTTCCCATATGACAATCATTAGGGCCTAGATAAGTTACATGTGCTCCTTCATCATGGGCAGCTACTTCAAATGAACATCTAGTTCTTGTTGATGTTTTCTCAAATAATAAAGCTATATTTTTCCCTTGTAGTAAATCTCCTTTTATGCCGACCTTTTTCTTAGTTTTTAAATAACTAGATAAAGTTAATAAATATCTGATTTCCTCTTTTGTAAAATCCTTTAATGTTAAAAAACTCTTTCCCTTTAAGCTTATATTATTCATATTCATTCTCCCCTTTTTGTAAACTTTTTTAAATTCAGTTAAATTTGCGAGTTATTTATTTTATATATATTAATTCTTTATTTTAATTATTTGTTTTTGAATATTTAGTTAATTTCTAGTAGTATGTCTTTTAAAATTTTAAGAGCCTCATCTATTTCTTTGTAACTGACTGTTAATGGTGGTAAAAATCTTAATACATTTTTACCAGCAGTCAAAATAAGCAACCCTTTTTTTCTAGCTTTCTCTTCTATAATGCTAGATTCAACACTAGTTTCAATTCCTATCATCAAACCAAGACCTTTTGTGTTTAGTACTACTTCACTATTAAAATCCTCAATAGATTTTCTTATATAAGCACCTTTTTCTGTTATATCATTATAAAAACCTTCTTTAGATATCTCATCTAATACAACTGTAGCTGCCACCATGGCCAATAAATTACCTCCAAAGGTTGTACCTTGGTCTCCTTTTCCTAGTACTTTTGAAAGCTTTTCATTTACTAGTACTCCACCTATTGGTATGCCTGCTCCTAATCCTTTTGCTACTGTAACTATGTCTGGTTTTACATCAAAGTATTCATATCCAAAAAGCTTACCAGTTCTTGCTATACCACATTGGACTTCATCAAAAATCAACACTATATCTTTTTCTTTGCATATTTTTGATAGTTCTAAAACATAATCTTTTTCAAGTACATTAACTCCACCTTCACCTTGGATTGCTTCGAGTATTATTGCACAAACACTTGAATCTATGTTACTTTTTAAATCTTCAATATTATTTCTTTCTATATACTTAAAACCTTCAGGAAGTGGATAAAAGTACTTATGATATTTATCCATACCAGTTGCCATTAAAGACATCATTGTTCTACCATGAAAAGAGTCTTTTAAACTTATAATAGTTCCTCTACCTTCACCATATTTATCACTACTATACTTTCTTGCTATTTTAAATGCTGCCTCATTTGCCTCTGTTCCAGAATTACAAAAATATACTTTATCCATTCCACTTATATTAATTATTTTCTCTCCAGCATATAATACTGGTTCATTAAAATATAGATTTGAAGTATGAAGTAGTTTATCCACTTGTTCTTTTAAAGCATTTTTTAGACTGTTATTACTATATCCAAGAGAAGATACTCCATATCCACTTGTAAAATCTATATACTTATTACCATCAATATCAAAAAAGCAACTTCCTTTACCATAATCTATAACAAAATTAGGTTGATTATATGTATCTATAAAATATTCATTCCATTTTGAGATTGTACTGTTCTTATTCATTCTTATCATCCCTTCTTAGATTCATAATTTTCTTATATATTATTTTCTTTTCTATTCATTTTCTTTTCTTATTAATGTTCCTATACCACTATCAGTAAATAACTCTGTTATTATAGAATGAGGAACTCTTCCATCCAAAATATGCACTCTATTTACTCCATTATTTAAGGCATCTACACAACCACATATTTTAGGTATCATACCTCCAGTAATTATTCCTTCTGCAAATAATTTATCAACATTCTCTAATATAACTTCTGTTATTAATGATTTTTCTTCATCTGGATCTCTTAATAAGCCAGGTACATCTGTAAGAAGTATCAATTTATCTGCATTTAATTCCTTGGCTATAGCAGAAGCTGCTGTATCTCCATTTATATTATAAGTTTCGCCATCCTCTCCAACACCTATAGTGGCAATTACTGAAATATAACCTGACTTTAAACAAGATTCTATAAGCTCCACATTTACTTTTTTGATTTCACCTACAAATCCTAGCTCATAATTTTTATACGGGTCGCATAAAAGCATATTATTGTCTATTCCACAAAGACCCACTGCTTTTCCACCTTTCGTATGTATTTTATTCACTAAGTCTTTATTTACTTTACCAGCAAGCACCATTTTTACAATTTCCATAGTCTCTTCATCTGTATATCTAAGTCCATTTACAAATTTACTTTCTATATCTACTTTTGCGAGCATCTTATTAATTTCTGCCCCTCCGCCATGTACTAGAACTATATTGATTCCAACATAACTCATTAGTACAAGGTCTTCCATAACAGATTCTTTTAGACCATCTTTTTTCATTGCACTTCCACCATACTTAACCACAATAGTCTTACCTTGATGTTTTTCTATATAAGGTAAAGCTTCTATAAGTGTATTTGCTTTTTCTATATTAATCATTAAAATATTTCCTCCTAATTTCTATAGCTTCCATTTATTCTTACATAATCATAGCTTAAGTCACATCCCCATGCATTTCCTCGAGCATTTCCCATATTTAAATTTACTAATATACTTATTTCATCATCTTCAAGAATTTTTTTTGCTTTTTCTTCATTAAAATCTAATCCATTTCCATTTTTACATACTTCAATATATCCCTTCATACTTTCAAAAATAATATCCACTTTTTCCATATCTATATCTTCACCTGCATATCCTAAAGCACACAGTATTCTTCCCCAATTTGCATCAGCTCCAAATACAGCTGTCTTTACTAGCGAAGAAGATATAACTGTTTTTGCTAATTTTACTGCATGTTCTTCACTTAATGCTCCATTTATATAACATTCAATTAATTTTGTACATCCTTCTCCATCTTTGGCAACTAATTTAGCAAGTTCTATACAAACATATGTAAGTGCACTCAAGAATACTTGATAATGTTCATCCTTTTTACTCATCTTCTCATTCTTTGCTTTTCCATTCGCTAGAATCATTACCATATCATTAGTACTTGTGTCTCCATCTACACTAACTCTATTGAAACTTTTATCAACAGCCACCTTCAAAGCTTCTTTTAGCAAAACTCCATCAATATTTGCATCAGTAGTTATAAATCCTAAAGTTGTAGCCATATTAGGGTGTATCATACCTGAACCTTTTGCCATACCACCAATAGTTATCTTTTTATCCCCATACATTATTGCTACTGCTATTTCTTTTTTTATAATGTCAGTCGTCATAATTGCTTCTCTTGCTCCAATATGACCTTGCTTGCTTAGATTATTCACTAATTCATCCATATTTTCTTCTATTAAGTCTATATTTAATGGCTTTCCTATAACACCTGTAGATGCAACTAAAACATCATTTTCCTTAATATTTAATTTATCACTAGTGAATTTAGCCATTTTGTAAGCATTTATAAGTCCTTCTTTTCCATTAAATGTGTTAGCATTGGCACTGTTTACTATAATAGCCTGTGCTTTTCCATTTTTAATATGTTCCTGTGTTACATAAACAGGATTTCCTTTTACCTTATTTTGAGTAACTACCGCTGCTGCATCACATAAAACATCTGAATAAACCAAGGCTAAATCTCTTTTTTCTTTATTTTTTCTCAAGCCACAGTGAATTCCAGAAGCAAAGAATCCTTCTGAAACTGTAACTCCACCCTTTATAATTTCCATCTTTATCCTCCTACCTATATGAGTTTAGTATTTTTTATTCCTAAAATGATGGTGCTATATTTTTTAAACCTGTAGTTTCATCAATACCGAACATTATATTCATATTCTGTATAGCTTGCCCTGCTGCTCCCTTAATCATATTGTCTATAGCTGAGCAAATTATCAATGTATCTCCATTTTCATGTAATGATATTGCACATTTATTTGATAACTTAACATTCTTTAAAGAGGCTACTTTTCCCAATGGAAGAACTTCTATAAATTCTTTATATTCATAATAATCAGTCAATTTTTCATATATCTGATTTATAGAGATATTATCCTCTTTTGCACAATATATAGTTGATAATATCCCTCTATTTACTGGAATTAGATTCGGTGTAAAAACTACATTTATTTTTTCTTTATATGCTTCACTTAAATTTTGTTCTATCTCTGGAGTATGTCTATGTTTGCCTATTTTATATGCAGTTATATTTTCATTAACCTCAGTAAAGTGGCTACTAAATGACAATTCTCTACCAGCCCCTGTAAGACCTGATTTAGAGTCAATGATTATATTATTGCATTTTATTAACTTAGAACTCAATAATGGTATTAATGGTAAAGAAATACTAGTAGGATAACATCCTGGATTTGCAATTATATCTGCATCTTTTATATCATCCTCATATATTTCACTTAATCCATAAACAGCTTTTTTATGTAAAGTCTCATCTATAAATGGTACTCCATACCACTTGTTATATATTTCTTCATCTTTTATTCTAAAATCAGCACCTAAATCTATAACTTTCTTTTTAGATTCAATTGCTTTTATTGCAAACTTTTCACTAACCCCATGTGGGAGAGCAGTGAACACAACATCACACATATCAATAATTTTTTCGTTTTCTATACATATCATGCTATTTTTATAGCCTATACTCGGGTATAGTTCAACTATATCTTTTCCTACATACGAATTTGAACCTATTGCTGTCACTTCAACTTTATCATGGTTTATTAATAATCTTAGTAATTCTACTCCAACATATCCAGTTGCGCCAATAATCCCAGCTTTTATTTTACTCATTTTATTCCCTCCATTTTATATTAAAGCAATATTAGAATTCTATTTTTATTTCTTATCATATAATAATCATTTGATAATACATAGATTAAAACCTTCTAACTAAAATAAAAGCCCCTTAGTATTATAAATACTAAGAGGCGAATTTCCGCGGTACCACTCTTATTGGTAAAATTATAATAATCTCTACAAATCAAATCAAAAAGTATCTGCAAATGAATTCTTAAAATTAAAAAAGCCTCTTGGTCAAAGACCAAGAGACGAATATACACCCGCGTTACCACTCTAATTGATAAGATAATCTTACCCACTCTAATCTCTTAAGGCGAGACTCACCAATTACCATACTATTAATTCTGGTAATCTTCTCCAAAGCTCTATTCACAATAAAATTCATTACTAGGCTTCCACCAACCCCAGCTCTCTATCAATTATTTTTATGCTACTCTCTTTTTCATAGAATTTCAATTTATTTTCTTATTGTTTTATATGATAGTTTATTTTTTTAACTTTGTCAATATAATTTATAAAATCTTGGAATTTTTTTCTATATGCTTAATTTCCACCATTTTGTATTAGAATTTCGATATAATTTAAATCCACATCGTAATAAAACATTTTGTGAAGCGATATTTTCAATATCAGTTTCAGCTATTACAAAAGATACATTTGGTTGATTTAATCCCCAGTCACATATTTTTTCAACTGCTTCTGTCATATATCCTTTTTTTCTGTAATTATCACCTAAACCATAACCAATCTCAATTTCACCATGAAAATTTGGTACATCTTTAAAATCAACTAGGCCTATAACTTTACGATTTTCATTTAACATAATAAACCAAAATGTATAAAATAATATATTTTTTTTATCTTTATTAGCAATATTTATTTGTCCTTTTACAATATCATAGAAAAATCCAGTTACTGGTTGTGCACAATAAGTACAGTTTAATTCTCCTTCTAATTTTGAGTTATCGAAAATCCAAAGCTCAAGTTGACGAAGTGATAGTGGAATTAAAGTTAATCTTTTTGTTTTTAATATCATTTTTTCTCCTTTTTAAGAGAAAGATTATAATTGTTATCAAAAAAACACCTAAACAGATACAATAACAATCCTTCTATTATTGTTTATATATATTTTAATCTGTTTAAAGAGTCTTTTCATATTCATCACCTCCTAATACTATTCTTTTATATTATCATATATCAATTTAAGAGACATCTAAAATATATTAAATTATAGAATACTACAATTTCAGATTGCAATATTTATATCATTTTTTAGTTATATATTTTGAACCTTACTATCTAAAAATTTTTCAATCTTTTTCTCAGAAAGTATCTCATTAGTCATAAATTCACCATTAAAGAAAAGACTGTATGTAGTAAATGGTGCAGGAGCATTTTGAGCTTCTTTTGCTGTTTCAAATTTTATGAGATTTACATCTATACTTCTAGAATCTGCAATTTTCTTCAAAATAGAAGCATATTTTTCTGTGTGTGGACACTGGTTACTATAATATAAAACGATGCTCTTTCCATTTAATTTTCTTTGCTTCACACAATCCTTAAAACATGGAATAGGAGCATTATCAGTAAATGTAAGATATAATAACTCATAATTTGGTTCTGATGTATCTGCTAAACAAAATCCCTTATATTTTAGATATTTAGCATCAGATAAAAACGGCATTTTTTTACTGGATGAAAGCACAACTAATCCATATTTTCCTTTTGATTTTGCATCATCAATACATTCCTGTAGCAATAAATTAGAATATCCTTGACCTTTGAATTTTCCAGATAACCAAAAACAGTTAATAAACATATAATTATCTGCGATAATAGGAGACCATGCATTTTCTGCTGGAATATATTCTATAAAAGCTTTACCTCTTACATCAAGTCGTTTAAAAACAAGACCTTTATCAAAATGATTTTTCATCCAAAGTTTTTTAGAAAGAGCACAATTTTCTCCTTTTTTTTCAGAAATTGAACAGCATATATGTTCATTGTCAATATTATTTATATTTATATCAATAATTTTCATACTTTTCTCCTTTTCTAATTATATAATAGTTTATGAATATCATTTATATATTTTTATTTTAACATTTTAAATACGACAATATTATGTCATATTTATAGTTTTTAAATAATGTCATTTTAGACTTATTTAAACTACTAAATTGTATATATTTAAGTAAATTTTATAGTATATCTCTATTGTATATAAATTATATATTATCATAATATTCTAAATTTATAAAATAAATCGTATTGACTTAAATATATTTAAGATATATACTTATAATAAAATTTTTTTAATAATAGAGGTGTTGCTTGTGATAAGTAAAGAATATTTAATAAGAGCATTAAAAGAACAGGACATTATAAATGCATTAGATTTAATATGGAATGTATTTGAAGAATTTGAATCTCCAGATTATTGTGATGATGGAATCAAATCATTTCATGAATTTATAGAATATAACTCTATTATTGAAAAAGTCCAAGAAAAACCACTCTTCTTTTGGGGTTGTTTTGATTGTAAAAAATTAATAGGAGTCTTATCTATTAGAGATTTAAATCATATATGTATGCTATTTGTAGATAAAAATTATCATAAACGTGGTATTGCAAGAAAATTAATGAATACAGGTATAGAATATTGTACTAATAACAAAACCAATCTAACAGAAATCACTGTAAATTCATCACCTTATGCAGTTGAAGTTTACCACAAATTAGGATTTAAAGATGTTGATATTGAGCAAACTGTTGATGGTATACGTTTTACACCTATGAAATTGACAATATAATAACTTAAATAAAAAGCAAAGTCTCTTAAATATTTTATAGTAGCTTTGCTTTTTATTAATGCTTAAAAGTAATTATACCTTTTTTATTTTTGATAACACACTTTAAAAATCTTACTAATATGGAACTTTGATTTATTTTTTTATATCTTTTTTGTTAATGTATCAATCAAATTAATTATTAAACTATTAGCTTTATATAAACAAGAGATATTTTTTATTATTGTATTTTTACAATTTACCCACTAGATATATAATATCAATCATCTATTGTATTAACATATAGCCCTAAGAGTTTCCTACTAATCATACTTTTTATGAATACCTAATAGAACAGTATCAATGGAATCAGCTAGACCTTTTATAGCTTCTTCTTGACTTACAAGTGCTTTTCCAAGTTGTAAAGTCGAATAACCATGCAGTACACTCATTATCAAATTTAACACTTCATCTGTGTTTTTTATTTCTAAATTACAAGAAACAATAAGTTTTTCTAATAAGGTTTTATATTCACCAAATACCTCTAATGTTTCATTATTTCCATGCCAAGTAGCCCATTGTATTGTTTCATAGACACCAGGATGAGAAGTTACAAAATTAAAATATTCTATACTTATACATTTTATAGCTGTGTCTCCAGACTTACCAATAGCAACCTTTTCCATCTGATTATTCATTTTTCGCATTCCATTATGTGCCACTTCAAGTAGCAGGTCATCTAAACTTTCTATATGATTGTATAAAGATGGTGTACGTATACCTAGCTTTGCTGCAACAACTTTTAAAGAAACCCTATTAAGACCATCTTTATCAGCTATATCTGATGCAGTTTGTATAACTATTTCTCTATTAACACGCATAATTCTCCTTCTTTCATTTTAAATTACTTACCTTATTAGTTTAATTAATCTAATTAGTTTCGTCAATAATTGAAACTTAGAAAATATTTTATACTGTTATAAAGTATTGACAATTTGATTTCAATTCAATACAATACTAATTATATTAGTTTTTTAGCTAATTTAATTAGTATTTTGCTAATTTGTTTCATTGCAATATTATTTTATAATTTGCTTAATTATAGAAATAACTACTATGTCAAACTGAGAGGAGATTTTTATGCAAAAAAAATATTTTAAAATTCATGGGATTCCTTCAATTCTTTGGGGAAATCCTTCAAATCAATTGTATATTTACATACATGGACAATCAGGTTATAAAGAGGAGGCTGAAGCTTTTGCCAATATCGCTGTTTATCATGGATATCAGGTTTTAAGTATAGATTTACCTGAACATGGAGAGCGTAAAAAAGAAAATAATTCATTTGACCCTTGGCATGTTGTCCCAGAGTTATCAACTATTATGGAATATGTAAAGTGTCATTGGAATCAAATTTCTTTATATGCAAATAGTATTGGAGCATGGTATAGTATGTTGAGCTTTGAAAGAGATACATTAAAAGAATGCATTTTTGTTTCTCCAATTCTTGATATGCAACAGCTCATTTCAAATATGATGCTTTGGGCAAATGTATCAGAAGAACAACTTAAACATGAACTAGTTATTCCAACTTCATTTGGGCATACTCTTTCTTGGGAATATCTATTATATGCAAAAAAACATCCTATTACTAAATGGAATGTACCAACAAAAATATTATATGGCAGATATGATGAACTTACTGAAATCAGTGTGGTAGAAAAATTTGTACAAAAATTTGATTGTAGTCTAACTATTCTTGAAAATAGCAAACATTGGTTTAACACTCCAGAAGAACTAAACGCATTAGATGAATGGATAAATACCTCATTTAAATAAAAAATAACAATATTCTTTTCATGATTACATTGTCTATAAGCCTTTAATTAATTTTGATGTTATTTAAGGTAATTAAATAGACAATAAATTAATTGTTATTTAAAAACTTTAAAAGTATACAAAATCTTAAACAAGCACTAATAATTAATTGACATAGAGAGAAGAAAGATAAATATTATCTTTCCCTCTCTCTTCTATACAGTGTACAGTTTTTACTTGTTGTTATCAATAAACTGTATTTATGTACAAAACTCAATCTTTTATCTCTTACTAATATATGCATATTTATTGTGACATTAAGGTTATGATATTAAATAAATCTAATAAAATTAATTATAAAAAAATAATAATAAAATATTATCACTCAAATTTTAAGTCTACTATATAGTTTTATCATTTTCTTCTTTTATTTCAATAATCTTCTTAAATAAAATTGATAAAACTAAAGTCAAAAAACCTATAGATAATGAAACAAATGACACTATAACTGAAGGTATTATAGTAATTGCATATAAATATACATCATAGAAATAATATAATATTATCACTACAAAATTAAATATAAAAATCTCACTAAATGCACATACAGATATTTTTTTTAAGTCTTTAGGTATTTCTTTTGAAAATGGTTTATTGATTGCTAATAATTTGCATAATTTTTTTAATATAAACAATGACACAATATATGGGATAGCACATATATATATAGCCACTGATATCACAGTTGGCATGTTCGTATCTGTAATACCCACACCACTTTTAAAATATGCAGTCAATACTAATGGCACTAAAATAAGTGATAATAAGGTCAAAATTATTCCGACCAATACAATATTATTTAATATTTTAGAACTTAAATTCTTTTTCATATAAACTTACCACCTTATACATTCTTATTTTTAATATATATTATAATAGTTTTATATGTTATGTCAATAATTTATTATTGAAAAACAATAAATTATATATTATAATCAATAATATAGTCTATGTTAAGGAGAGAATATTTTTTATGATTACAAAATTTTTTAGTAACATTTTATCAATCTTTCTATATTTTATATTATTAATTTTGGGAGTTGCTGGTATAACATTTTTGTGTATGATACCTATGTTTTTGTATGATTTTAGTTCTGATAAATTAATTACTTTAATTGCAAGAATACTATATTTTTCTGACTACTTTATAGTCATTTTATTCTTAATATTTATAATTAATAGCACTAAATACTCACCTTTTATACTTGAAAATGTAAAGAGATTTAAAATAATGGGATATTGCTTGTTAGTCAATACCATGATTGAATGTATCAATGGTTACAGTTTGAATACAAACAATCTAATAATTTTTGGAAGCGACAATGGTGGTATTTCACCACTTATGATTATTTCTTTTATATTCGCACTAATGTGTTTTGTAATTGCTGAAACATTTGATAAAGCTATAAAAATAAAAGAAGATAATGACTTGACAATATAGAGGTGATGTTATGGCAATTATAGTTAATCTAGATGTAATGATGGCAAAAAGAAAAATATCACTTAAAGATTTGGCTGAAAAAATAGATATTACAAATGCTAATTTATCAATATTAAAAACTGGAAAAGCAAAAGCCATTAGATTCACTACTTTAAATGAAATTTGTAAAGCTTTAGAATGTCAGCCAGGAGATATACTTGAGTATGTAGAAGATGAAGATGATTAAAAAAGAGTGTTTAAAACACTCTTTTTTGATTATAATCTAAAATTTTTATTACTTTGCTGGGATATTTAAGCATGTTGCCAAGTCCTTTTCAGGAGTACTAATAGGTATTAAATTAAATGTATCAACTAAATACTGTAGTACATTTGGACTTATAAATGCTGGTAAACTTGGTCCTAAATATATATTTTTTATATCTAATGATAATAATGCCAACAAATCTGCTACTGCTTTTTGTTCATACCATGACAATATTATTGAAAGAGGAAGGCTATTTACATCTGTGTCAAATGCATCAGCTAAAGCTAAGGCTATTCTTACTGCTGAGTAAGCATCATTACATTGACCAACATCTAACAGTCTAGGTAATCCTGCTACTTCCCCAAAATTTAACTTATTAAATCTATATTTCCCACATGCAAGAGTTAGAATTATACAATCTTCTGGTACTTGTTTAGCAAATTCTGTATAATAGTTTCTACCAGGTCTTGCACCATCACATCCTCCAATCAGGAAAAAATGTCTTATCTTTCCAGATTTAACTGAATCTATTATTGCAGGTGCATTACTTAATATAGCTTTATGCCCAAAACCAACTAATATTTCGTGCGGCTCTTCACTTTCCTTAAATCCACCTAATTCTAGTGCTTTATTTATTATTTCACTAAAATCTTTTTCTCCATTTTCATTTTTACCTATATACTTTACTCCATCCCATCCAACAACACTAGTCGTAAAAATTCTATCTTTATAAGAATCTCTAGGTTTCATCAAACAATTTGTTGTCATTAATATACATCCTGGTATAGAATCAAACTCTTTTTGTTGGTCTTGCCACGCTCCACCAAAATTACCTACTAAATGAGAGTATTTATTTAATTCTGGATATCCATGACAAGGAATCATTTCTCCATGAGTATATATATTTATTCCTTTTCCTTCTGTCTGTTTGAGTAACATTTCTAAATCTTTTAAATCATGCCCCGATACTATTATAAAAGGTCCTTTTTTTATTTTGACATTTACCTTATGAGGTTCTGGATTTTTATAAACAGTAGTATTAGCTTCATCTAGTTTTTGCATTACAGCGACACTCATATCTCCAGTCTTAAGAGTCAATGTTATTAAATTTTCTAAAGAAATATCATCATCTGTAATTGCTGATAGTGCTCTAAAATAAAATTCATCTACTTGATTATTATAATATCCAAGTTCTCTAGCTTGATGTCCATAGGCACTTATACCTTTTAACCCATAAAGTATTGTCATTCTAAGTGAACGTATGTCAGGATTTAAACTTTCATCAAACATTATTCCAGCTCTCTTAGCATCTTCTAACATTTGACTTCTTGTATCACTCAAATTATATTCAGTATATTCATTACTTTTAATAGATTCTTTAATTCTTTCTCTTAATCTCTGCTTTATTTCTTGTGATTTTCTAAGCATTTCTTCATGAGCATCACCATCAAAATTAACATTAGTTAGAGTCGTAAACAGACTATTTTCTACAAAAGAAACTATTTCTTTATCTATTTCTTCTCCATTATCTATAAGAACTTTAGCATAACAACTTATACCTTTTAATTGATAAATTAATAAATCTTGAAGTGCTGCTATTTCTGGTGTCTTACCACAAACCCCTATCTTTGTACATCCTTTTCCACCTACTGTCTGTTCACATTGGTAGCAAAACATAGAATTTTCCATTTGCTTATACCTCCTTTTATCTCATTACATAGTTTATCCAAATATGTTATAGAGTATAAAATTATATTAAAGTTTTTAAACAATATAGGTATTCTTTTACAAAACATGCAGTACCAAAGAAGTATATAGTAATTTGAGCAATATAAAAAATAACTGATTTTCAATATATGACAATCAGTTATTTTATATCCAGAATATCCATCAAGTATATTATGTTTATTGTATGTCATATTTACAACTAATTTTTTTGAAATGTATTATATCATTATTAATTTTCACTGTATATATTTGTAATATTTTAGACTCTTTTTATCTATATACTACTGCTATACTTTAATTAAGAAAAACAAATCTTATACAAGCTGGTGATTATATGAAAAGAAAACTTTTAATTTTTTTCCTATACTACATATTAGGCATACTTATTTCATATTTTATACTTATTTCTATATTTAAAAAGAAAATAGAAATTCACACTATAGTTGGAATGCTAACAGGTGCTTGTATATTTTATTTTTTGGCACATTTATTTACTAAAAAAAATAAAATTTAACTCAGCTCTATTTTATTAAATTTTAAAGGAGGTACCTACTATGAGTTTTAATAATATCAATCTTATACTTATTGGAATAGGTATTATAATAGGGACTACAATAAGGTATTTAATTAAACGGAAAACTAATTTTTGTAGTGAAAGATATTTCAATAAATTAGAATTAAAATATGGGAATATAGATAGAAAAAAAACTGTTAAACTAGATATATTTTATAGCTATTTAATAAGCTTTGAATATATAACAATGGGTTTATTCATAAAAAAATCAGAGAGTACAATAATAGTAATAATAGTAGTAGCAATTATAACAGCCATATTGTATTATTTAATTAGAAAAAGATATATCGTTCTATAAACTTTGAATTTATTAAAAAAGAAGGTAACAACTAACTCTAGCTGATACCTTCTAATCATATATATTAAATAAAAACTTCTAATTTAATTTTCAAAATTTCTCCCATATAACTATTTCATGCAAGCGACTCCTAAACAATCTAAATATCTTTTGCTATATTCTGGTTTAAATTTATGCACTGAATAAGAACCTTGAAGTACAAATATTTGCTTACCTAACTCTGGCTCTAAAGTAAAACTTTCATATTTTTTTAATGTTAATTTTTTTCCCGTTGTTATAGTGTTCCCTTTTCTAGTTAAAAATGTAATCTTACCTATTATTCTTGCTGGTATTGTCAAACCAGTAAATCACTCGATAGACCAACTACTAAATTATTCTCTTTTGTCATTTTTATAATATAAATCCTAATATGTATACTTATAATCACCACTGTACATTATAGTGCCTTTAAGCATATTTTTTACTTATACATTATCATTTATATTTTTATTTAATGCTCCTTTTGCTATTAATTTTGTAAATATGTCTTTATGCTTTACTACATAGTAATTATTTTATATATTACCATAATATATAAAATAGACCATCGATTAAAGTGACCCTTTGAATTAATCTATATTTCATTATAAAGTTTTTACAGCTGTTCCATACGCAAATATTTCAACAACTTGTTTTTTGCTTGCAAATCCATCTGCCACAGCAATACGATATTCAAATTGGCAATTAATTACAGCATTTCCACCTAATTGTTCACATTTTTTCTTTAATTGTTCTTTTACTCCTTTAAACGCTGAATTTGGGTCTGCACCTCTAAAAATTCCTTCCTTATGAGAGTCTATTGCAAATATAGCATCTATAACCCCATATTCTTCTTTAATATCTCCAGTACTTATAATCATATCTATTTCCTCCAATACCTTTTCTTTAATAGTAGTCTAAATTATGTAGTATTTCAACAAAAACAATTATACTTTTATAATACTTTTAAAACTACATTAATTGGTGTAAGTTCATAAATAACAACCATCAATTTATAAAATATCTCTAAATTTAAATCCATATACTTATTTTCTGAATATATCAATCGCATGACTTGTAACTCCCAATAAATCTTCACGTTCACAAGTAGCAAAATGATATTTCAGATATAATTCAAATGTGTCATTGTCCATTGCATCTACTGCTTCACGCATAAATAATGCACATCCATCTGATGCTACATAATGCAATCGGGTTACAGGAAATATGGACATTAAATTATCAATATCTTCTTTACGTACAAGTTCAAATAAATCCTTTGACTCGGATTTGGTGTCAAATGTCAGAGAATCGATTAATCCTTTTTCAACATATTCAGCAACATTAATATTACTGCGTTTAAACCCTTCATCAAGAAGACATCCATCAGATATGACATATGCAGCGAAAATCACTCCTCCTTGTTTTGTTACACGAATTGCTTCACAAAGAGCTTGTTGTTTATCTTCTATGCTATAAAGATGGTATAGTGGACCTAATAGCAACGTCATATCATATTTATTGTCAGGAAAAATAGATAAGTCCTTGGCATTACCTTGAGTGATGGTTATATCTTCATCAGATTGTGTATTTTGATTGAAAATCTCTATATTATGCTCTACTAACTCCACTGCATCAACTGTATATCCTTGACGTGCCAACGTATGAGAATATCGTCCAGTTCCAGCCCCAACTTCAAGAACATGGTCGTTAGGTTTTATATATTTCTCAATATAACGCATAGTTGTAAAAAACTCAATTAATCCATGCTTTAATCTCAGTCTACTATCTTCATCATAATTATTATAAAAATCAATTAAATATTTGTTTGTTTTCATATTATACTCCTTCTATATTAATTATTAAACATCAAATAGATAAATTCCAATCTGGTTTTTCTTGTATTATAAAAGCTGACAATATCTTTCTTACCATTTTTTCAGCACTATTTCTATCTAATGTTAATTTTTTCGTTGCCACTAAGACTGCTATACCATGTGTATAAAGGAATAAATCCAAGAATATTACTTTTGCACGTTCTAATTCTATTCCAATGATTTCTGAAAAATCTCTTGCCCTTTTTTCATTGTCAATCTCATTGTAAAAATCCTTTGCCTCTGTCATATTCAAATCCATATCATTTATAAATAATAACTTAAATAAATGTATTTCTTCTTGAGCAAATTCAATATATGAAAGAGGAAGAATTAAATAAGGGCTAACATTTACAGAATTACTGTAATTAGTGACATACTGCTTGTAGTATTCATATGCAAAAGCAAGAAATTCGTTTTTTAATTCATCCATATTTTCATAGCAAGTAAAAATCGGTCTAGTAGAACATTGTAGTTTGTTTGCTATACTCCTTGCATTTACAGTCTCAAATCCTGTTTCCCTTGTAATTTCCAATACAATATTCAAAATCATTTTTTTTGTTATTTTTGCTTTAGGTGGCATTAAATTTCACTTCCTTATTAGATTTTCAGATTACTAACGTTGTATAACTATTGTTGCATATCAAATTAACTATGTCAAGGGAGAGTTTTTAATTTTTTACACTCTTACTTATTCTGTAACTTAAAATGTTCCACTTATTATAGTCTAGACTAATTTCTATGAAATTTCTAATAGCTTGACTTTAAGTTTTATTGCTTTTTCCTATCTTTAAGAAGTTATAAGATTATTATTCGTATACAAAATAAGATTTGTCTTGTATTTTCATCTATAAACATTATTTTTTCAACATTCTATATTTTAGATTGTATATACATGTTAGTTAAATGTCAGTTAAATATTTTATCCATAGTTTTTGTATGTTTTTTCTACAACTTATTTATATTTTTATCCACAATAATAAAAAGATATTTTCTATATTTTTATTGATATAACACATCTTCCATTTTATTAATGCTTACATATTTACCTATAAATAAAATCTATAACAATATAAGTATTAAATCTATTAGGATAAAATAACTCTATTATTAAAATTAATACTATATAAATTAATGACTTTGTCAAAATATGGTGCTAAAATAAAATTAGTAAATGATAAATATGAGGGGGTTATATTATGAAAATGGGTAGAAGAATAGCAGCAATATTAGCATTTTTTCTTTATCTATGTTTTTGGGAATTGAGTTAAACAAACTTAATGCTTTATCTATATACATTATGTTAATATCTACTTTAAGTTTTTTATGTATATATTTACTTGCTCCAGTTTGCCACATTAATAACCCATTGGATAAAAATAGATATAAAAAAAATAAATTTTTTTCTAGAGTTATATCTACGATTCTATTAATACTAATTTTTATAGGTTGTATCTATTCTCCCATTTATGACTGTATTATATATATTTCCTCAGCTTTATTTTGGGTAAGTTTACTATTAATTATACAAATCTTTATAAATATAAAAAATAAGGAGTTATAATATGAATAAAATTTTATATAAATTTATGAAATTCTTTGGTGGTGTAGCTATAGCTATAGCCTTTATATCTGCAAACACAACATCAGTATGGTATATTAACCAACCAAAAATGCCTAAAAGTTTAAAGGAGAAATTATAAAAAAGAACCAAAGAATAAGAACTTATTTAAATGCATAATTAAATAAGTTCTTATTTTTTATATTTTCATATGAATTTATTATAAAAACTTCTAACTCTATAATTTAGTTTTTACAAATGCTCTAGCTCTATCTATCGTTGAACACATATAATCAGAATAAATCTCTGTAAATTTTTCTCCTGTAGTCTTGCTTAGCTCTTTCATCTTATTACAAGTAACTCATCCAATAACATACAGATTTTCTGTTTGATGTGGTTTATAATCTTTTATGTCTACAACTAAATAACTTTCTTTTAATATTTTGTAATATAACCCTAAGATGTCTGTTGATATTTTATCATCGCTACTGTGGACTATTCCATGTTTAACTATCTTTTTAACCTATGTATTATCGATATTTTTATTCAATATACCTTCAGCAATCAACTTTGCAACTATATTTTTATTTTTAATATAATAATCTGTATCAGCTTTGCTATCTACGAAACACACATCAATTAGAATTGCTGGTGCTTTGTATGACTAAGCCAATATAATCCACTTTCATCTGATTTTGCACCTCTATTTTTAAATACTGTTTCTAATTTATCATTTACTCTATCTGCATACACTTTGCAATTATTAGTTTTATATATTATTTTTGTACCTCTATAATTTAGTGTTGTATTATTTGCATTAAAGTTAATTTGTACTGCTAAGCCTATGTCTTGTTTATTTGCTATTTGGCATTGTTCAGATAGATAATTATTCGATTTATCTATCTCACCAGTAGTATATACAGTTGCTCCACCTTGTTTCAATCATTTAACAATTAAATCAGTAATATTCTATTTTCATTATTTATTTTCATCTTATTTTAAAATATGCCTCTTTGAAAAGTTCTTCATTCATGAAAACCTCCTTATTTGTATTAAAAAACCCTTGTTAAATAAGAATTCTTTCATCTAGTATATTGTTATAAAATGCTAGCAATATCTATTTGCTCTTCACTTACTATGTTACATATGGATGGATGTTTTGCATCCCCATTTTTATCCAATAGTTTATAAACAATTTTACAATTATTGCACTTTAAAATATCTATAACTTCTTTAATTCGTGTCTTATTTCCATCATTTGACCCCCAAGCTATATAAACTTTCTCTGAGTTATTTATAGCAGATTTAATCCATTTATCATTTTCTTTTTTACCTAATATTTTTATATTACCAGTTACTTTATCACTGTTTGTTTCTATATAAGAATATAAATTGACTATATAAATACCACCATATTCTCTATTATCAACTAAATAGTTTATTACTTTCATACTTGTATTGTCATATTTATATTCATTAGCTGAACTTGGATTAAGCAATATAATTGATGCTTTAGGTTTATCCTCATCCCAGATACATTTTATCAAATACCTATGTTTTTTGTCTTTGCTAAAAACCACCTCACTTTTTATAATTGATTCTCTAATATCTAAACCTTCATTCATAATACATCTCCCTTTTTTAAATTAATTATAATACAAATTGACCCAATAAATGTAAATAAAAAGAACCTATTTAAACTGTTGGTTCTACTTGTGTTTCTTCTTTATCTAATAAACGTGTTAACTTTAAATATTGTTCCTCTGTAATTCTGTTTACTGCGTAAAATACATTCATCTTATGTTGCTTCACCAGTTTGAGGCCATATCTCTTTCCTGGTTGATATGTTGCAGAGTTGCATCTGTTTGCAAAGGCATAAGTTCTTTACTTATACTCAAGACCTTCTTAACTGTTGCATGCTCTGCATCTGTAGCTACTATTTTAAGTGTGTGAATTGCATTGTCTGTAAGTTCATAGTTTATTGTTTTTTCTGTTGTTAAATCTGTAGTAAATGTATCTTTTAGTACATCATCTAAATATCATTCTATTTTGGATAAGTTATTATCTAAGTCATATACTGTAAACTTTGCAATATTGGAATTATATGAATTAACTGTAATAATTAGTTTATTATTTACTCTTGTAAACGTTACTTGTTACAACTCCACATTCTGTGCTAATTTCTATAGAATAAACATTCATAGAATCAATTGCCAATTTTAGTATCTGTTCATCTGTTAAAATAGTAGTACTTTACATCTTTTGAACTAGACCTAATTGAAATAAGCTCATTGTTAATTTTTTCAGTTACTGTAAATAGATAACTTGATTCCAGCTCATCAAATATTCTATGTGATATTTTTAAATTACTATTTATTGTTGATATGATACTAATTCTATTACCTTTTACATCACTTCTTTTTTATCACACAGTATTCCTATTCCTCCTAATAAAGCCAATATAGAACCAAAATTTCTATACTGTGAAATAGATTGTTCTAAATATATATTGTATTGGTTGGTATCCATTGTTCCACCATTTTGTCGCATAATACATTCTATATTAAATTGCCCTAAACCTATACAGCAAAATAACACTATTATTCCAATTACAAAAGCAAATATACATATTGTAAGTTTAATATCCTTATTTTCCATAAATACACCTCTAATAATTTAGATTTCTTTGTTATTTTTTACTTAGTGATATATTATCTACATTACACTATACAACATATATATCCATCTATTTCCAAAATTGTAACATTTTCATATATTAGTAATGTGACTATGCCAATTTAATCTTTAGTTTTAAGTTCTACATTCTTCTCCATCTCGAATTAGTTTTTTGCTTTTTCTATGTTATCTTTAAATGAAGTGTCAAATCCATTAACCTCATTCACTTTTACTGTGTAATTTATATATTCTCCTGTTGTAAGCATTATTTTAATAGCTGAAATTCTCACATTCCTCCATAACTATTTTGTAAATCATCATTCTTTAAATCAAGAAATACTGTTAATGCTACACATAATTCAGCTACATAGCTATTGTAGTCAATTTCACTTGTATATTGCCCTGTAGCTTTCCCATTATTGCCTACAACTTTTAACCCTTTTAGGACACTTTCTTCTTAAGTTTTCGTATTCCTTAGAAGATAAAAATCTTAATTTCCATTCAACTGATTTTCCTTCTTCATCTAAGAATCTATCATCTGCTACATATTTTACATTGTCAATCTTTGTCGTATTTCAGACTAAAAAGCACTTGAATTACTCATATTATTTTAATCTCTTCTTATTGTATATTTTATATTGTACCTGATATTAAATTGAACTTTTTAACTAATTTCCAATACTCACATGTAAATCCCATATCTTCATCCAAATACTCACCATTCCGTTATCCAATATTCATATTTAGCCATATAACCATCTCGTTTTTGTTTGTTTTGAGAATAAAAAAAGAGCCCTTTTTAGGACTCATACCTTTCATATATAGATGTTATTTAATCACAAAGCTATTTTCTTCTTCTATTCCTTTGTTTAAATTCTTAAGCTCTTTTCCATTTTTTCATAACAAATACATCATAAGAATCAAAACTATTATTGTTATGAGTATGGAAAATGAAGCTTTGTTTAAAACTTGTATGGATAAACTATCTATTTCAATAAACAAAGTCAATTCTGTATAAAACCATATCAACATATTATTTCTAGCATTTAAATCTACTACAGTTATATTGTCCTATATATTTATTTTTTCTATTATTATTAAATTATAGTTTCTTCTTTACTCTTCTTACCTTTTAATTTCTCATAATAAAATAAATATTCTTTTAAATACTCTTCATCCATATTAATTTCTTCCAAAGTATAAAATTCAACTTCAAAGGTCAATATCCTTCAAAAACTATTAGACAATTACAAAATACTCAAATTTTCGCTTTTAAGAATTATTTTTTATAGAGTTTATTCCATCCAATAGTACTTTAGAATCTATTTTTAAATATCTAGAATACATCCAAACAACTGGACTACGAATCCTACCTTTAGAACAAGCAATTATTATCTTTTTACTATTGTTATCACTAATAGATAGGAGTTTATCTTTTATATTTTTGCGATTTTTTATTAAACCATATAAAACAATAATTCCTGCAATAGGTTTATTCCTGTGCAGAAAGTCATATTCTTTTTCATCAATAACAGAGATATTATGTTGTAATTTAGTTATACTACCATATTCTGTTGGTGTACGTACATCAACAGTTACTTCATCAACGATTTCACTATGTTTTATTAGATACTGTGGACATAATTTTTTCATGTATACATCTAAGGTTTGCATAAGTATCTCTCCTTAATTTTCTGAATAATATATTAATTTATTATACTATAAAACAAGTGTACTCTTACAGTTATTTATTAATATAAATTTATAATTATTCTAAAAATATTTTAAATATATAATAAGATTTATATAGAGATTTTACTTGAATTTAATTGAATCTTTAAAGCATTATTTTCATAAGGTTTTATATCTTCTAAATTTAAATACACAACTTCTCTTTTATTCATTTGCTGCCTCCAATTCATTAAATAAAAAAGGGGCTGTCGCATGGGCAAATTAAATTTGTTCTGTGAGAGCTCTTTTTACTTATCTTAATAGGTATATTTTTAATTATTTTATATATAGTTTATTTTCTAAGTAAAATTATGCATGACAAATATAAGGTATAAAAATACCATTTTTTCAGATAATATTTGATTATAAATAATAAATTTAGAATGCTTTTTTTAAAGTATGAAGATATATTCCACATTTATTTTTTACTATTTTATTGTGTAGCCTAGAAATGTTATGAGCTATCGCTACAATAATACACTCTGATAGAACATTTTCTTTACCTCGGCTTAAAAATCTTCTAAATTTCATATTTTGTTTTACTTGAGCGAAAGCTCCTTCTGCTTGTATACTTCTATTCACTCTAAGTTCACACCCCTCCGGGCTCATAATTCTATTTAAGTTTTCTTTCCTTTTTTCATGAAACAACTTAGATACTTGTAAGTTTTTAGTCCTATTTTCAAGAGAAATCTTACTATTACTTCTCTTAATGCAACTACTTTTATATTGACAATCATGACATTCTTCACAAGTGTAACAAGTTATTTCGCTTTTATAACCTGTTTTTGACTTTCTATTTATTATTTTATTAGCAAGTAGTTTTTTATTGTTTTTACAAATATAATAATCATTTTTTTCATCATAATCCATGTTATCAATATGTCCAATATTATTTTTATATTTTCTAGTTTTACTAATTTCATAATTTGCAGGTTTTATGAAAGATAATTGATTATTACACTCTAAAAATGTATAGTTTTCCTCACTTTCATACCCAGAATCAGCAACTATTTTAGGATATTTGAATTTTGCATAGTCCTCAATCGATTTTAAAAACGGTATTAATGTTGTCGTATCAGTAGGTTGATGTCCTGAACTTACCCAAACTATATATTCTGAATCTACACCAAATTGTATATTATATGCTGGTTTCAATTGTCCATTTTTCATATGGTCTTCTTTCATTCTCATGAAAGTTGCGTCATTATCTGTTTTAGAATAACTATTCCGTTCACCCATTATATGAAGGTCTTTAGTATACTTTTTCAATCTATCAATATAATTATTTAATTGCTCTATAGATTTTTGAACCATAGATTTTTTCTTTCCTTTTCCATGAACAAATGTTATATTTAATTCTTTTGATATTTTTTTTAGTTTCTTTAAAAGTTTCTTCAAATGGTAGATTTTTATTTTATCTTTATAAATTACTTTAATACCAAAATCAGTTTCACATTTTAATATGAAGTCAGATATATTACTCATCATTTTAGCTATATTTTTATTTATAGCTTTTTTCCAAACAAAAGTATATCTATTTGCAGATGACTCTATTTTTGTGCCATCAATAAATAGAGTGTCCATTGAAATCTCCTTACTATCTCCAAGAAAGTTTGTAAACTGTGCAATCAAAGTTTTGCTTATTGGTGAAAAATGAATACTACGGAATCTTGCAATTGTTGAATGGTCTGGAGGTGAGGCTCCGCCTAGAAGATACATAAAGTTAATATCTCTTTTGCATGCTTTCTCTATTTCTCTTGAAGAATAAATACAGTTCATGTTTGCATATATTATAATTTTCAAAAGTTGTCTAGGGGTTACTTTATTTACTCTAACTCGAGAATAAGTCTTATATAATTTTTCTAAATTCATCTCCTCAATAATTTGACTTAATAACCTTACAGAATCATCTTTTGGAATCATGTAATCAATATTTAGTGGTAACTTAAATTGATAATTATCACCATAAGTAGTATAATCAGTTTGTATAGTATTTTGTTTTAGCATACAATTATTATACAGGAATCCCAAGCTCTTTTGAACTTGGGATTTATTTTTTTATACAAAAAAGGGCGTAGCACTATTTTATAGTGCGACAGCCCCTTAATATACTTTTATTGGTATTCTAAATTCCTTTGTCTCCATATTATCAGCTGATAATACTACCTCTATATAAACGTCTTTTTTAAGCATAACACAGTTTCTAAAATTAAATTGCTCTATTCTAAAATTTATTCCTTTATGGATTGTAGTATTATCTTTTGGATGCCATCTAAGCTCACTATTTATTTGTTCAAAGTTATTATTTTCTTCAATCTCTACTTCCATATTAATAAATTTCAAACTTAATATAGGGCTTTTTGCAACAATTGTACTTTTGTTTTCTATTACAAAATCAACCAAGTTATTACTACGAATCTTAGTATAGATACCAGGTTTATCATCTATCTTATTAGAATCAAGTCTAATATATCCATTACCATTTTCATAATAATCACCAGCTATATTATTCTCATTATTTCTTCTATATTTTAGTATTAATTTGGCTTGTTTATTAGATTCCATAAAAGCTATAATTGATATAATCAAGGCTGCTATTGATGCAAATGATGCAATTACAGAAATTATATTTATATAATTACCAAGAAATTCATTAAACTGATTAAGCATATCTTTTTCTCCTTAAAAACATTACTTTATCTTATTATAGTTGTATAATATTTTTTACATTTATTTTTAATTTATTACACAAACTTCTTACATAAAAAAAGACCATCTATAAAGATGATTCTCTAGACTAAGTATCTATGTTTTTGTTTATACTCTGTAACAGCATCATTTCATGCTTCTTGCTCTCTTATTCCTTTTTCTCTAGCAATTCTTTGTGCTATCTTTCTAACTAATTCAGCACTTTTTAATATTCCTATACTAACCACTTCCTTATCTCTATTTTATATTATATCATATAATAAAGAATAAAGCTAATTATTAGCCAACAGGTACTAATATTAGTTTAGATAATTTCTATCAATTCCTTAATCTTTTTATATACTTCTTTAAATTTAATAACTTCATTGTCCTCTTAATTTATTGTATAAAAAAAGAGCATCTATAAAGATAGTCTAAATCCTATGTATTTTTATTTCTCATCTTTACACCAATTCCTGTCAGTCTTACCCTTTATATAAGTTCTCACTATTTCACCACAATCTAAGCATAAGTCAAAATATGTTTTAGATACCTTAGAGGAAAATCTTGTATTGTATTCCAAACATCTTTTCCTAGAGTATTAAATTCCTCTTCTAAATATGAAAGTGGTTTCTTAAAGGTTGGGTTATACATATATAAAAATAACTATGAATAGATATTCTCTTGTTTTAGAGGAAATGACCAAAGAAGTCTCTAACAATTTAAGCAAAACATTATTCAGATAAACAAAAAACTGACTGTCAGTTAAATGTCAGTTAGACCTAAAAAAAGGAATTTGTCAGTTAAGTGTCAGTCAGTTTTTTTATAATATCTTTGTTTAAATAGGGTTAAATTTGAACATTTTAACCCTTGAAACTATTTATTAATATACAAAATTTACTCATATACAGAATATCTTTTCCAAATTTGTTCCAAATCATCAAAGTGTTGTTTAATATCTTCTTTCTCTTTCATTCCAACAGATATAGCAAGAGCATTTGAAATACTAAGTGCTGGGACTAAAGAATCTACAAATGAAGCCATATTACTTTTAACTAAAAGAGTATTATCTGCAAGTGATGCTACTGGTGCAAACAAACTATCTGTTAATGATATTACATGTGCTCCCTTTTCCTTAGCATAATCGACAATTTGATAAGATTTTTTTGAATAACGAGGGAAACTAATTGCAACTATAACATCTTCTTCATTTATTCTTACAATTTGCTCAAAAGCATCTCCCATATCCATTCTAATTATATGAACATTGTCAAGTATTATATCTAAGTAAAAACCTAAATATTGAGCTACTACAAAAGAACTTCTCATACCAAGTATATATATCTTTCTGGCTCTTAAAAGTTTATTAGAAGCTTCTTTAAATGCTCTTTCATCAATTTCTTCTAATGTGGACCTTATATTATCTATATCACTCTTTAAAACTTTGTTTAATATTGCAAAATCATCGGAATAATCATGTGCCATTTCAACTCTTTGTACTGTAGTTAGCTTATTTTTTATGAGTTCTTGAAGTGCTGCTTGTAATTTAGGATATCCACTATAACCTAAGGCATTTGCAAATCTTACAACAGTAGACTCACTTACACCTACAGTTTCACCTAATTTACATGCAGTCATAAATGCAACTTTATCATAATTATTTAAAATATATTGTGCTATAAGTTTTTGACCTTTACTCAATCTCGTATACTGAGATTGTATATTTGATATCAAATGTTTACTGTCCTTCATTTCATTTGTTTCTTCCATTTTTTTCTCCTTTTAGTTATACAAACTATTTTGTTTTTGTTAATATTGTCTTTTTCTGTAAAAATTCTATTATTTTGTTTTTATCTCAACTTCATATTAATTTTTATTATAACTTCTTAAACTCATAAAATTCTAACTTTTCTGTACCTTATACATCACATAGTATTTTCGATTAAATTTATTATACCATCTTTCCTTGCATTTTTTAATATTTATCCAATATTTCTTTTAAATTTTTCAATTTTTACTCATTTAAAAGTTTCCTATCTTATTTTGCATATTTAAGTATATATTTTATTTTAAAAGCAAACTATCGTATGCTTATTATTTAAAGTATTTTTAAGAGGTCACAATATATATATTAACTCTTAATAGAATCTTGTCAAGTTTTTTTTAGTATTTATTGTGATTTTTTCTTTTCAATTAAAATCAATTGTGGTGGGTTATTGACTTGATTTAAAAATTTAGATTCTAAAACATTAAATTCATCCTGACTTAAATTATTGATAAGATTATATATACAATCTCTTTCCTCTTGACCTCCATCATGCCCTGTATATATAGCGATACTTATTACTCCATTTTCTTTTAACATTTTTAAACTCAACTTTATAGCTTTTAAAGTTGTATCTGGTTTGGTTATAATTGAATGTTTTGCTCTTGGAAGATATCCTAAATTAAATAAAACACATGAAACTTCTTCTTTTATATATTTATTCATATTTTCATGACCATCTAATATTAGTTTTACTCTGTCTACATAGCCTTCTTTTTCTATTTTTTTACTTGTAGACTTTATTGCTTCTTCTTGTACATCAAAGGCATATACAAACCCTTTTTCTCCAACCTTTTCAGCCAGATACATTGTATCATATCCATTTCCCATAGTAGCATCAATTACTATATCACCTTTACTTATAACCTTTTCTAAATAAAATTTATTTATATCTGTAATTTTAGTTAAATATTTTGCATATGCCATAATACTATCTCTCCCTACTGTTAACCTTATTTCATTGTTATCTTATTTTATTGACTTTAAATATTTTATTTCATCTTCTGTTAAGTATCTATATTCTCCGACTTTTATATCTTTTAATTCTATCTTACCTACAGAAATTCTTCTTAAATTTAAAACTGGATGATTTATAGCCTTACACATTTTTCTCACTTGTCTATTTCTTCCCTCATGTATAGTTATTTCACATACAGAATAATTCTTTTCTTTATTTTCTTTAGTTACTCTTATTTTAGCAGGTGCTGTTGTGTAATCTTCTATGTTTAATCCTCTTTCAAACTTTCTTATTTCATCATTACTTATAATTCCCTTCACACTTGCTACATATGTTTTGTTAACCTCATGTTTTGGGTGAGTAAGTTTATATGTTAAGTCTCCATCATTAGTAAGTATCAATAATCCACTAGTTTCATAATCTAGTCTACCTATTGGATACACTCTTTCTTTCACATCTTTAAGTATATCTATTACACTTGGTCTATTAAACTGGTCTTTCACTGTAGTTATATATCCTTCTGGCTTATTTAACACTATATATACATGCTTTTCACTTGGCTTTACTTTTTTATTATCAAATTCCACTATATCCTTATCTTCCTCAATATTAAATGATAACTCTTTTACTACATTTCCATTTACCTTTATTCTTCCTTCAAGAATAATTTCTTCTGCTTTTCTTCTAGATGCAATCCCACAAGAAGCTATATACTTATTAATTCTCATACATAATCCTTTCTTATCTTAAATTATATGTTATTTGATATTTTTATCAATGTTAATTTTGTTACATTATTATACTATACTAGACCTTGATTAAAAACAAGCTAAAAAATTATTTAATTTTCCTAAATAATTGTAATTTCTTTTCACATACTATTAATATGTAATAGCTGACTAAACACTATTTTAAGGAAGTGATTATTATTTCAAAAGAAAATGTAAAATACTATTTAATAGTCGTGTTTATTGGAATTTTATTTTTTAAATTTGTTAATACTCCATCAGATTTTATATCTAGTATTGAAGGATTCTTAAAGTTTTTTGGCCCATTTTTTCTAGCTATTTTGCTTGCTTTACTTTTAAATCCATTAGTAATGCTTTTTGAAATAAGATTTAAAGCACATAGGCTTTTAGCTATTTTTATAGCTTATATATTTATAGGTCTTATTTTAGCTTTTGGAATTAGATTGTTAATTCCATCAATCGCCAATACATTAAACAGGTTAATAAGTGAAATGCCTATGTACACTGATTATATAAACAATTTTATAGAAAAAAATATGTCAAACATAGATTTTTTAAAGACTTTAGTTCCTCACATACAACATAGCTTAGATAATGTGTTAAAAGAGGCAAATGATTCCATTAGTAGAATTCCTAAAAACTTATTAGTCTATGCACTTAGTATATCTTCTATGTTATTTAATATGACAATGGGATTTATACTGTCTATATATATTATATATGACAAAGAAAAAATTGCATTGGGGTTTAAAAAATTACTATACTCTTCTACTGATAGAAACAAAGCAGATGATATTATAGAATTCTTTAGAACTACTCATGACATTTTCTATGATTATTTGATTGGTAGAATATTAGACTCTCTTATTATTGGTATAATTGCATTCTTAGGATTTCAATTTGTTATCAGAATAGAAAATGCTTTATTTTTAGCTTCAATAATATTCTTAGGTAATATAATACCGTATTTTGGTCCTTTTATTGGTGCAATACCTCCAATAGCCATGACAATCTTATATAGCCCACAAAAAACTATCTGGGTTGTTATATTCATATTTATATTACAACAACTAGATGGAAACTTTATAGAACCAAAAGTTATGGGTAATCAAGTTGGTATAGGAGCTATATGGGTAATTTCTGCAATTTTAATAGGTCAATCTCTATTTGGTTTTATAGGTGTTTTCCTTTCAGTGCCAATAGCAGCTGTTGTAAAAACTTATGTTGATAAATATATAGATAATCGGCTACAATAACTTATATTTATTGTATATACTTTTAAATTTTTAATTTCAAATTTAGTTGCTTTTTATTGAACTATTTTATAAAAAATTAGCCCTTAGCAAAAACAATTTGCTAAGAGCTAATTTTTTATAATGCATATTTTATTTATTAAAAATATATGCACATTTTATATTTATTGATTATTTGAACTTTGAGAATTTTCACCACTCTCTGCTCCACCACTAGTATCTGGAGAAGGTGGTGTTGGTGCTGGATTATTATTTGGTTTTTCTTGATTCTGAGAAGAGCTACTATTATTATCAGATTTATCATCATCTGATTTTTTACTGTTATTTTTAGAACTAGATTTATTAGTTTTACTATTTCTACTATAAGAAGTTTTTCTTGCGTCTGATTCTACTCTGTACCTATCTTCTCCTGCTGTATCTTTTGCCTTTTTCTTTCTTTGCTCTTCTGCTTCATTTTGTTCTTTTTCTAATTTAGTTAATTCTTCTTTCTTTTTAGTTGCTTCTTCTTTAATAACAGATGAACCATTTTTTATTTTCTCTATAAGCTTAAGTTCCTTAATTGCATCCTCATAATTTTTCGCTTCTTCAAACTCAGTCATATTTGACATTCTCATAGCTTGCATATACATAGCCCTTGCATTCTCATTAGTATTATCTTCTTCTAATGCAGAGGACAATGATTCCATAGCTTTTTTATAGTCATGTTTTTCTAAGTATGTTTTTCCTTGCTCAGTTAAATTTATTTCATCTTTATTATTAAATGAACATCCTACAAGAAATATAGATAATATCGATATTAATAAAATTACTCTTCCTCTCATTAAACCCCTCCTTGTTATATACTTTAAATTTTATCATAATTAGGAAGTTTTTAAAATATTTTATATTTATTACAAGAAATTTGTTAGTAAAAGAAAAAAATAAGTAGATATGCTATGTATAACTACAACAAACTAAAAATTAATTTAGAGCCATATATACCTTAGTAAATCTACTTATAATAAACTTAATATTTAATTTTCATTCTATACTTCTAAAGCTAATAAATCTTCATAACTTTGTCTCTTACATATTACCTTATCATTTCCATCAAATACTGATACTACTGCTGCTCTTGGTATTTTATTATAATTTGAAGACATTGAATACCCATATGCACCTGTTGATGTCGTTATAAGTATGTCTCCACTTTTAATATCCATTATATCTATATCCCCAATCAATATATCTCCACTTTCACAACATTTTCCAGCTATTGTTACATGATTCATAGTCTCATGGTTAATTTTATTTACAATACTACACTCATAACTAGCTTGATACAGAGAAGGTCTTACATTATCTGTCATACCTCCATCTACACTTACATAAACTCTAACATCTTTTATATCTTTTATTGAACCTACTGTATACAATGTGCTTCCTGCATTTGCAACTATTGATCTTCCTGGTTCTATTACCAATATAGGTACTTCTATCCCAAGCTCTTTACATGAACTTTCCGCTTTAGCAATTATAGTCTCACAGAATTCTTTTATAGTCTTAGGCTTATCTTCTTTACTGTAATAAACCCCTACACCTCCACCTAAGTCAATTTCTGTTAGCTGTATATTGAATTTTTCTTTTATCTCTTTTACTAAGTTCATCATTATGTCCACTGTATCTATGTATGGCTCTACATCAAATATTTGTGAGCCTATATGAGCATGAAGACCCACAAGTCTTATATTCTTGTATTCACTCAATTTCTCTATTGCTCTAAATAAATCTCCATTCACTAAGGCAAATCCAAATTTAGAATCTATCTGTCCAGTTTTTATATAATCGTGTGTATGAGCCTCTATTCCAGGTGTTATTCTAAAATATATTTCTTGAACTTTACCTTTTTCTTCACATAACTTTTCAATCAAATCCAATTCATAAAAATTGTCTACTACGAACTTACCTACACCTAAATCTAATCCCATATTTATTTCTTCTTTAGTCTTATTATTTCCATGGAAGAAAACTTTTTCCATAGGGAAATTTGATTTGTAGGCTGTATATAATTCGCCTCCTGAAACTACATCTAGGCACATTTGTTCTTCATTTATAAGATTACACATATAAATAGGTAAAAAAGCTTTACCTGCATAAGCAACCTTGTTTTTTCCATCTTTGGCTTTAAAATATTCTACATATTCTCTACAGTTTTGTCTTACCAAAGCTTCATCAAATACATAAAGTGGAGTTTGATATTTTTCACTAAGCTCTAAACAACTCACTCCTCCAATATATAATTCATTATCATTTACAGTCATAGTTCCATGAAGTTTCATAATATCCTCCCCAAATTTTATATATTAAATACTTCTGCTATTTTTTCTATAGCTATTTGCTTATCATCAGAATTTATAGCACATGTTATACGAATTTCTGATGTAGTTATAAGTTTTATCATTATACCATTTTCATTGAATATCTTAAATACCTTAGCAGCAACTCCAGAAGTATTTTTCATGCCAAGACCTACCAAAGAGAATTTAGTGATATTATTATCAACCACTACATGTTCTTCATCTGTGTACTTAGATACTATCTTCTTACATTCTCCTAATTCTTCTTTTGGAACTGTAAATGATACACTTATTTTATCTAAGATAGGTGCAGTCTGACTTATCATATCTACACTTATCCCTATAGTTGCTATATCTTCAAATAAACTAGATATATTTTCTGCTTTAAAATCTTTGATTGTTATAGAGCTATCGTCATCACTAGTAGCTAATCCTGTTATTACTTTATCCTCTAATTTCATATCTTTTCCCCCTCTTATATATGTTCCTTTTACTGTACCACATGTACGTCCAACATAAATTTCAACACCATATTTTTGTGCAAGTTCTATACTTCTTGAATGCATTACTTGTGCTCCTAAACTTGCTAACTCAAGCATTTCTTCATATTCAATCTCATCAAGTTTACTAGCCTTTGAATATTTTCTTGGGTCTGTAAAATAGATTCCATCAACATCTGTATATATCTCACATTTCCCATTTAATTTAACTGCAAGAGCCACAGCAGATGTGTCTGAACCACCTCTCCCAAGAGTAGTTACATCACCATCTTCATTGATTCCTTGAAATCCAGTTACTATTACGACATTTCCTTCATCTAAACTATTTTTAATTCTATTTACATTTATATCATCAATTTGAGACTTCCCATGAAGACCACTTGTTTTTATATTTAGCTGATAAGCATTATAACTTACAGCCTTACATCCAAGTGCATTTAATGCTATTGATAATAAAGAAGCTGAAATCATTTCTCCAGTAGACATCAAAGCATCCAATTCTCTTTTACTAGGTTCATTACTCAATTCTTTAGCCAACTTTATATATTCATCAGTGGATTTACCCATGGCAGACACAACTATTACCATTTGTGGATTTTCTTTTCTTCGTTCTATTATGTTTTCTGCAATTGATTTTATTTTATCAGTATCTGCCACCGAACTTCCACCATATTTTTGAACAATTATACTCATGCTTTTTCCCCCTCAAGTTAAATTTTGATAAATAAAAACGCCCAAAGGTATACTTTGGACGTGTAAATCTCATAGACCAAGTAACCTTGTAGCTCATCACTTTAAAAGTGACAGCCTTATACATATTCTGCATAAGTCCAGAAAATCCATCCGTCAACAAATTTTCTTCGGCTATAGACCCTTTCATCAATCATCAACACTTACCAGCTCCTATTGAATACTATTGAATATAGCTACCTCTACCCTAGGCTCATTATTTTTAATTAATTTATTAATATAGTTTTATCACATTCTATATAATATTGCAACAATTATTTTACAAAATGTGGCAAATCTATAATTCTCTTTTTTAAAATTAGGTTATATACAATTAAATAGTTTATTTAATCCTAAATCTATAAAATTTATACTATACTCACTATCATATCTCTCTAAATCATTTAATTCAGATAGATTATCTGGTGTAACTACCAAAACGTTTGGCACTTTAAAAAATGGAATTGTAGATTTATCTATCTTTCTAGAAAGATTTTCATATTTAGAAATATCTATTTCATTATTTAAATCAACATCTACTAGAACCTGTTTTATATTACCAAATTGGTCTGTATATTCAATAAATAAATCATATTTCATATCATCCACACTAACATTTCGGTAGAATCTTTTTACATCACAACCTGCAGTATTGATTCTAACAACTAATTCTGACCCTACTAGAGCCTTTATTAAATCATCTCCCTTAAAAAGTTTACTACCATTCAAATAGTATACATATGAGAGGTCTTTGTAATTATAATAATCCACATCACAAGGATATTTTTTAAGTGTATACTCACTACACATTTTTCTCAAGGTTTTTTTAAAGTTTTTTTTATTATATCTCTTTTGGTCTCCATAAATTTTTCTAAATTGAGCTTCTGTAACACATCTAACCCTGCTAATTAAAAGCAATATCTCTTTTTCCATATTAGTCATAGTACATTCTCCTTGAAGTATTATTTGCAAAGTTGTACTAATATTATATTAATTTTATGACATTAAATTTACAAAGAATTAAAATAAAATAGCTAGTTTTTATAAAAATAAATTTTATAAAAACTAGCTATTAATATATTAAATACTATTTTCGATTTTTTTAAGTTAAACTATACATTATCTTGATTCTCAGAACCTTGAGAGTTTGTATTTTCGTCAGTTCCTGTTCCCTCTTTTGCTTTTTTATCTTCAAAGTTTGCAATATTTAGGTTATCAAATTCTGACATTTCAATTACACCAGATAATTCTTTTGAATATGATATTTTGACTTTATCTCCAACTTGAGTCAATGGCAATTCACTAGATACTTTTGAAGTAGCTTTGAATATTATCTCTTTATTTGAATCTAAAGTCACATAATAATTAGTATTTCCACCTCGTACATCTGGACTTATTCTTGTCACTGTACCTTCTATGACTTCATCTTTTAAATCATTATCCAGTTTTAAATCATTACCCTTAGATTCTAATGAATCTTTATAGTTTCTCAATGCTTCGTTTTTATCTTCACCTAAACCAAGCACATTATAATCTTCAACAGATACAAATGCAACTCTCTTTACAAGACCAGCCTTATCTTTTAACGATGATACATATGTTGGTTGACCTAATATATTATACATTACAGGGAATGTTGCTTCATAATTCTTTTCTTGAACATTACCTTCAGCTGATTTCATTGCAGCTGTCTCAGTGGCTCCTGGTTGCTTATATAATTTAGCTTCTTTTGTTCTAGAATCAACTAACATAAATCCAATTGTAGATTCATCTCCTCCTGAAGATGTTATACCTGTATACCAATAAGACCTATTATCATTTCCATAAACTAATGATGTTCCTTCTGTTGGCACTAGTACTCCTTTTTCTGATATAACAGAATTTAAAAATCCATTAACATAAACTCCCCAGTCTTTAATCTGGTCTGTTATAAATTCTTGTGGCTGGATTCTATCCACCCATTTAGGTGTATTTTTAACATTGTAAACATTTATTTTTCCAGTTTCTGCATCAACAGTAGCTATTCCTGTAGCATTTGCTCCTCCATAACCAATTTTATGCTCATATAAACTTACAACCCAATAAGGTTTCCCTTCATCATTTATTTCAAGGGTAAAATCTGTCATACCAACATTTACCACACCATGTATGTATAAATGTCTCTGTAAATCTTGATGCAAGTAAGCTTCTGGTTGATATACTATCTTTATTGGTTTTCCATCTATTTCTTGAACTAATTGAACATCTTGAGGGTTACTTGCAGATACTTTTACATAACCACTTGAACCACTTAAAGATGTTACCCACTTAATTATGTCTCTATGAACAAGAGGTGCTACCCAGTACAATTCTCCATCCACATTTTGTATATGGAATTTTCCTAATTTTGACACACTGCCTATAGCTGGAACTTCTCCAAGCTTTTTATCTCCCAATTTCATAGCCATATCTTCATCTACAAGACGAATGTCATTTACACTGACAGGACTAATGTCGTCAGTAAATTTACTTTCAGTTACTTTTCCTAATAATTCTTTATATGCCTTTGCATGAAATACAGGTGTAGAAGCTATAAAAGGTACAACTACAATATACACAAGTAAAGCTATTGCTATTGAAAAATTATATTTAGCAAGTTTAGATGTTCTTTCATTTCTATCTAACATCATATCTAGTATTCCTGCCACAACAAAGAAAATTATTCCTACTGAAAATAAAGATGTGAAATCTAATCTAAGTACAGGTAATTTAATAAATGCATAAATTGCTACAATTATTATTGCAACTCCATATGTTTTAAGATATCGTTTCATTTAATACTCCTCTCTACAAAATGTTATTATTACTATTATATCCATATATTTACAAAAAATAAATATTTATCATATTTATTTATGTGTTAAGATATCTTTATACATTTATATAAATATTTTATTCAATTATATCTTATCTATATACCCCAAAAATACTGTAAAAATACAAATAATCACTAAAATTTAAAAACTGAAGAAAGTGTTCTAACTAAGATTTACGAATTCTTAATCCTCTCGAAGTTAAACTACTATCTTCAGCCTAATTATCTAGCAATAGTTTTTATATGATAAACTCTAAAATAAATTTTTAGATGTTTGCGATTTTTGATACATAAGAATGTTGTCTAGAATTATATTCTGATAATAAACCTTCATATTCTAAAGTTAAACCAGATAAATTATAAAAATCATTTGGTGTTACTTCAAATGATTGTTTATTTAAAATGTCTATTTCACTTTTTTCTAACATATCAGCAACAAAGTTTGAACATACATATTTATATTCAGATTGTCTATGAATATTCATTGGCAAATATATTAATGCCATTATATCATAATAGTAATCTTCTCTATAATCACTAATTAATTTTATATTTTTAAATAGATTTTCATATTGTAAATTATCTACTTCTAATGAATATACTCTACACACAGTATTTTTTCTTATAGCATATAATCCTTGATTTATATTTTCTTCAACAAATCCCCCAATAAACGGATTTCTCGGATTTAATCTCCCAAAAGAATACATTGGCTTTAAATTTTCATTTAGTGATATTGACACATGTGTATACAGTTTTTTACTTATATTCCTTATTAAGTAAGATAATAAAGTTCCTGTATATGTTGTTACAATATAGACTTTATTCATCATTTCCCCCCAATCTAGTAACTAAATAATATTACGTATTTACAACTTAATATCATAAAACATTCTAACACAATAAATGTTATTTTACAAATTTTGATTTTAAAGTACTCCAATATTGTATGAAATATAATAAAAATATAAATATAAGTTTTCTATATTTTTAACCAACAGCTGTTTTCTTTAAATTAATCAAATGATTTAGTATATCCTGAGCCTTTCCAGAATCCTTCAAATATCCTAATGCCCCATTTATTTGTGACTTCAAATCTATTTCTACTTCCATATCCAAATCAATATTTCCTTTTTTTATAGATATATTTTTAAGAGTTACTGGATAAAGATAACTTTTCTCTAAAGTAACCTTATTTCCATTAACTTCAAATGGAACTTTTTTATTATAGTTACTTAGTATTTTCTCTAACATCTTATCACTTATCTTGAATTTACCAAGTTTTACATTTTCAAGGCTTACAATTAGATTCTCTCCTTTTAAAGTAGGTCTCAACTCAAGTTCATATTGGCTATTTATTAATCCAAATACCTTATATGGCCCTGCCACTTTTATTTTTCCATCTTTCATTTCAACAAAATTATTTTCAAGCTCTTTAATCCCATGCTTATGCATTAATGTATATATTAAATTTCTAAACTCATCCTCTGAAACAGACACTTTCCCAACCATTCTAAGTGGATTTTTTACTACTTCCATGGAATTTATATATGAACCTTTTGATAAGTATTCTTCATCTATAATTTCATTATTTTGTGAACTGACATCATATCTTTCTTTTGGTGTTAAAGTGTATACAACAATTCCTGTAAACACTAGAACAATAACAATTAAACTCAATAAAATTTTTGCAACCTTTCCCATAATCGTCTCCTTTACAAATCTGTCAACAGATTTAAAATAAATTTAGATAACTAACTTCACATAATATTCTTAACAATATACATATTATAATACAGCCTTTTAAGGATTAATTCAACAAATCTCATTTTTTGTAAATAAACTGTAAAAACATGTTTTTAGTATAAAAGTTAATATTTTGCATAATACTCTTAATTACACCTTTATTTTTTTCTAATCTTGGATTAAAATTAATATTATGCAATACAGTGTAGTGTCCTGTATTATAAGCAAATTAAATAGGAGGTATAAAATATGTCAAATGAAACGAACTCATCTAACTTTATAAAAAATATTATTATAAATGACCTAGAAACAGGAAAACACGACAGTATAATAACTCGTTTTCCACCTGAGCCAAACGGATATTTACATATTGGTCATGCAAAAAGTATATGTCTTAACTTTGGACTAGCTAAGGAGTTTAACGGAAAAGCTAATTTAAGATTTGATGATACAAATCCATTAAAAGAAGATGTTGAATATGTAGAATCTATAAAAGAAGATGTTAAGTGGTTAGGGTTTGATTGGAACGAGTTAAATTTTGCATCTAACTACTTTGATGAAATGTACAAGAGAGCTTTAATATTAATAAAAAAAGGTAAGGCTTATGTATGTGACTTGACACAAGAAGAAATGAGAGAATATCGTGGTACTTTAACTGAGCCTGGAAAAGAAAGTCCTTATAGAAATAGGTCTATTGAAGAAAACCTTGATTTATTTGAAAGAATGAAAAATGGTGAATTTAAAGATGGTGAAAAAACATTAAGAGCTAAAATAGATATGTCTTCTCCAAATATAAACCTTAGAGACCCAATTATATATAGAATATCTCATTCAACACATCACAACACAGGAGATAAATGGTGCATATATCCTATGTATGCTTTTGCTCATCCAATTGAAGATGCAATTGAAGGGATAACTCACTCTATATGTACTCTAGAATTTGAGGACCAAAGACCGCTTTATGATTGGTTTGTCAAAGAGTGTGAAATGGAAAATGTACCTAGACAAATAGAATTTGCTAGGCTTAATATAAACAATACTGTTATGAGTAAAAGAAAATTAAAACAACTTGTAGATGAAGGTGTTGTTGATGGTTGGGATGACCCTCGTGTTCCTACAATATCTGGTATCAGGCGTAAGGGATATACTGCAGAAGCATTACGCAATTTCTGTAGTGAAATAGGGGTATCAAAAGTTAACTCTACAGTAGATAGCCAAATGCTTGATTATTTCCTAAGAGAAAATCTACAACCAAAAGCACCTCTTGCTATGGGAATTTTAAGACCTTTAAAACTAATTATAACTAATTACCCAGAAGATAAAATTGAAATGCTTGAAATAGAAAATAATGCTAAAGATGAATCTCAAGGAAAGAGATTAGTTCCTTTTTCTAGAGAGCTATATATAGAGCAGGATGATTTTATGGAAGAACCTGTTAAGAAATATTTCAGATTTTTCCCAGGAAATGAAGTTCGTTTAAAAGGTGCTTATTTCGTAAAATGCACTGATGTAATTAAGGATGAAAATGGAAATGTTATTGAAATACATGGAACTTATGACCCTGAAACTAAGAGTGGTTCTGGATTTACAGGTCGTAAGGTAAAATCTACAATACATTGGGTGGATGCTAAATCTGCTATACCATGTGAATTTAGATTATTTGAGCCATTAATTCTTGATGATGTTCCTGAAAATGAAGGCAAACATTTCCTAGAACAAATAAACCCTAATTCATTAGAAATATTACAAGGTTTTGTTGAACCTACACAAGTAAAAAATGCTAAACCTTTTGATAAATTCCAATTTGTTAGAAATGGATTCTTTAGTATAGATAACAAGTATACAACTGATGAAAAACTTGTATTTAATAGAATAGTTCCTCTAAAAAGTTCTTTTAAACCAGCTAAATAATCCTACAATAAAAAAATGAAGACTTAAAATATAAATTACTTCTACTATATATAACTTTAGTTAGAAGTAATTTTTTATTTGAGTCTTCACAATTTACTCTAGATTATTAACTTTTTTCACTACTAATTCCCATCACCTCTATACCATCTTTTATACATTCTATGCTAAGAGGAAAATCTGGACCCTTTTCTCCATCAATATCCGTTATAAGGGAATCTTCACATTCTATATATACTTTTTTGGTTTTAAAGTACAGTATTTCATTTCCATTATACTGATCTAAGTAATCACCTCTAAGCACACTTATCAAAACTGGTATTGATTTTGGAATTGGCATTCCTTTAAAAATAATTACATCCAAATAACCATCATCTATTTCAGCTTTGTATGCTAGATTTATATTTCCTGCTGTTTTGCCATTAAAAATCAACATAAGATACATATCTCCATCATAATACATTTCTTTAGAAGATACTTTTATCTTAAACTTCCTCATATACAATGCTTCTTCTATTCCCTTTATATAATAAGAAATTCTTCCAAATGAATTTTTTAAGTCTGTGTTTATCCTTTGTGATACATCTGTAAACATACCAGCACTTGCCACATTTATAAAGTACTTATTATTAACTTTCCCTATGTCTATTTTTCTCGGCTTTAAATTTATGATTTTCTTTATAGCTTCTTTTATATCGAATGAAATTTGAAGAGCATTTGAAAAATCATTTGCAGTTCCTGTAGGTAAAATTCCAACTGGGATTCTTATGTCTAATTCTTTCATTGCATTTACCACTAAATCTATGGTACCATCACCGCCTGCTATCAGTATATGGTCATAAGAACTATCCACTTCCTTAAATGCATTCTTTACAGGTTCTTTAATATTCAATCTATAGGGTATCAATAAATAATTTCTCTCCTGATATAATTCTATAATTGTGTCCAAATTTGATAATATCTTTTTTTCACCTGAATTAGGATTGTATATAAGTTTTACTTTTTTCATTATTTCTCCCTACTTATTTTATTCTTTTAATATCCAAAATCTTCGTTTAAGAAAATTACATGTATTCTTTCTGGTGCTAATTGTCTCTTTATAAGTGTATAATTACAACATATTCTTCCTGGGCTTGAACAATCTATACATATGCCAGTAGTCTTACATCCAGTATTTGTATTTAATCTTTTGCAATTAGCTGGAGCAGCTATCGTTTTTGTTCTTTTTATAGCTTCATCTACATCCTTAACTATTTTATTTACTCCTGCTATAACTATTACTTTGTCAGGTCCATATATCATAGCAGCTACTCTATTTCCATTTCCATCTACATTGTAAAGCTCTCCATTCTCTGTTATTGCATTAGTACTTGTAAAATAAGCATCTGCAGAAAAAGATTTTCTATATATTTCCTTCATTTCTTCTGGTTTAATGTCTTTTGCATATCTATCAAGAAAATCATACTTTTCTCTTATAAAATCAATTACCCCTGTTTCAAATAAGGTCATAGATCCTCCACATCCTACTAGAGAACCTGCTTTAACTATTTCTTCAATTTTTTTTAGAAGCTCTTCTTTATTATTTACTAAATGCCCTCTCATATTATTATTTTCTAGAGATTTTATCGTTTTTTCTATTCTTTTTTCATTAAGCCAATTTAGATTTTGATCCATTTTAACTTCCCCCTTGTTTGTAATAGTATCAATTAGTTATAAATTTTATTTTCTTTATAAGTTTATTTTAGTACATCTAAAAAAAAATACAATATAAACTTGAATAAGTTTTACATAAATTTATTCAAATTTATAATCAAAAAAGGAAAGCAGATACATTTCTTCCACTTTCCCTATATTGTATGTAGTATTATATATTTATTAAAATCTATATATTAATTATATGTTTCATATCATCAAATATCACAATTAGTTTAAAAGTAATATTATATTCTTTTTTAAACATATAAATTGTATTATTAAATTTACAATCTTCAACTCCAATAATATTTTATTAATTTGATGAAGAAGATGCTATAGCTGCACTTGTTGCTGCCATTACACATGCAATTTGTATAGCAACAACAATATTTAAAAATATATTATTAGTTATAGAGTCTATGTTGTTCTCAGTTTGTATAGAATCTGCATAAATAGAAGCTACAATAGCAGAACTAATCATCACTCTATTACTTTTTCCTAAAGACCAATTTCCAAAACCTTTTTCTTCTTTAAGTTTATTTGATACATTTTTTATCTTTTCTATTATTTCATCTTCTCTATAATCTAATAATGAAATTGCTCCTATTATTGGATATCCATAATAATTCATTTTACAATCATTTTCTTTAAATGCTTTTTTAAGTTCAATAGTTTTTTTACATTTAACCATACTTCTATCATCACTAAATAAAAGAATTTGAGATAATGCTTGTAAATCATTTCCTTTATAAAAACCATTTTTATTTAGAAATTCGTAACATTGTTCTATATACTCTAAATCTTCTTCTAAATTTTTTGAATGAATTGCAATAAGTGCTATATTACAATAGTCATCACTAGACGTTAAAAATGGATGTTTTTTTCTCATATATTCATATATTGTTTTCATCTTTGATATACATGTAACATAATCCATTTTTTCTCTATTCTCGTAGACTATTGATGCTGTAAGTGGTAAATATGTATCGCCCCAAAACTTTTCATTTTTAAGTTCCTTATATATTTCCAAAATCATCTTAAAACTACTTTCTGGATTTGATTCAAACGAAAGTAGTGTTGCCATATAAAATATATTATATCCTCTAAAATTAGAGAATAATCCAGTATTCTTTTTAATAAGCTCTATTCTCTCTTCTACTACTCTAGGGCTTATTCTTTTATTCTTAAGGGTAAATGCAAGTGCACAACTATGTTGGATTAACCCCATTTGCCAAGAACCTTTAACCTCATTTAATGCCTTATAATTTTCTACTAATAAGTTTGCTTTTCCATTTATAAAAGATTCTTCCATATTGTCCTCCCAGTAATATATTTCATTGTATTAATAGTTTTATATTCATTATATATTTATTAAGCGATACAATCAACACATATTACTTTAAGAAGCATCATTCTTCAACAATAATGTAGCCTTTTTTGTAATGTCTTCCCATATTATTAACTCTATCATAGTACTCTGATTCACTTTCATTACTCCATTTGGGCACAAATACATCTATTGCATTAGAATTACTAAAATACTTACTAGACCCCCTATCCATAACAGTTTTTAATTTCCCATCTACAATAATCTTAGTTCCAAAACTCAAGTGATTATTTGCCACAAAACCATCTTCTAAATCATCTCCTGTAGCTGTTATAGCTCCATATCCATTTTCTTGGTTAAGACTTGTATAATAACTTACTTCAAAAGTTATGGGTACTAACTTTTTTATTTTAATTCCTAACTGATTCTGTAGCTTCTCTTTTTGTACTTTTAACTTATACTCATCACTATTTTTATAGTCTTTCATACCTTGATTATATTTGGAATTAAAGCTTTTACCAGACTTTACTATAGTATCAATATTTACTATAGATTCTTTACAATGATCTGCATCTATTTTCGTTTCTCCATTTACCAATAATGGACTTAAACATACACTACATACAACACATGTAATCAATGCTTCTTTAAGCTTCATAAATTCCCCCCTTATTATTTTGATATATTAGCATATTTAATATTATATGTCTACATTTAGATTTAAATACCACACCCATTTGCTTTAAGAAGTTGTCTTATATTTAATTCACCTTAACTCCTTATAAATCCTCTATCTTAGGATTATATAGAATAGAGCTTTTATGCCTAAATATATTTTATTAATCTTTTAATACCTAAAATCAGTTTTATTTAATGATTCTATTTTTTAGAATTTAAGAATTAAAATTCTATAATTTTAAAACATATTGATTTTATTTTTTTGAGATGATATAATTTTTTTAAGAGGTGAATAATATGATAAAAAATACAAAACAAATTACAGTAGAAGTTAATGAAATTCTAGTACAAGAAATATCTAAGATAACTAATGATGAAAATAAGATTTTGACAGATTTGATAAATGAATCAATTGTAAACTATATTCTTGAAAATAAGAAAGATAACATTGAAAATAAAGATTTAGAAGAAGTGATTAACTTTTATAAAAAAGAAAATACTGAAAAACAAAAGAGTACAGCAAGAGCTATTGCTGAAGCAAAAACTCACACTTTATATTAAGTAAATAAAAAAGTTCCTAAAACTAGGAACTTTTTATTTTAACAATTTCTAATATGTATCTAAATATTTATCTCAAATTTATAAATATAAATATATTTAATATAACCCAACATATACTTTAAGCTCTACAAGTAATTAAAATAAAAATAAAATTATACCTTTTATATATCTAAAACAATTAATTTACACAATTAATGAACAAAACTTCTGACTTATAAATTAATACTTAGTATCAGGTTATGCTAATATTAACTATAAGTCTAGTATAAAATTAAGTTCTAATAGGTTTGATTTTACACCAAACTTATCAAATTAACATTGTAATAACAAAATAAAAATGCTTCTAAAAAATTATACTTTTCACATAACACTTTACATTATATTCATTTAACTGATTATTATAAAAACTATTTATTTTATGACAATTAAATTCATATCAAAAGCAGACAAAACATATAAATTCTGTCATGACATTATCAACCCATTTATTTTTATATATTCAAATATATAAAATATGTAATTTACTTAAAATTATGTAATCTTATTTTTAATAAAAATATATACCCAAAATTATTATAATTGACTACATTAAATTATTCATCTTTTTTAATATTTTTAACCCATTCTTCAACAGAATTTAATTCATCCTCATTTACCCCCTTTTTGAACAATGATTTCATAAAGCTCTCAATAGAACTACCATGCATATTATCTAGAAAAGTTTTTGTTTCAAAATGCAAATACTCTTCTTCACCAATAAGAACTGTATAGTGTGTATGTCTATCAATTTTTCTTGCACTTAAGAATTTCTTATTTACTAATCTTGATAAAAGTGTTAATGTTGTAGTTTGTTTCCAATCATATAGTTTTTCCATAGCTTCAATGACATCTTTTGATGTTACTGTAAAATCTGAACTCCAAATAAATTTCATGACTTTTAATTCTGCTGGTGGTATCTTAGTAATAGTCATATGATTTTACACTCCTCTCAAACTTATATATAATTAAATACTATATTAATAGACTTTTAGAGTCAAAGGTTTTATTTAAAATATTCAATCCAATTTTATTAATATAAAAAATTTATATTTTCAGTATAAATCAAACATATAATCTATTAATATAAAAATTAAATATCTTTTCTCTATAAGTATAACAGATTATTAAATTAAAATTCTAATATTTGACATAATATATACATTTTATAATAAATATACATGATATTTTATAATAAATGTAACTTTATTTCAGAAACTATTTTTGAGTATATATATGTTATAATAAATGTATAAAATTTTGATTGGTGGGTTATATATGAATGCATTTATTAGAAAAAGAAATAAGAACTATATTGTTTATCTTGAATTTGCAGATGAAGATACTGGCAAAAGGAAGCAAAAAAATATGGGTACCTTTGATAAAAAAAGAGAAGCAAGTAAAAGACTAAATGAGGTAAAGGAAAGCTTATATAAAGATGGTTTCTTAGTTCCAAATGAGATTACCGTTTCAGAATTTATGTTAGATTTTCTAAATAAATACAACGAAAATATTTCATTAGCTACATACAATAATTACGTTGGTATTTGTAAAAATTACATTAATCCATCTATTGGTAAATATAAAATACAAGACTTACATCCTATTCACATACAAAATTACATAGATAATCTATCTTATAAATTAAATCCTCAATCAATTAAGATTCATATAAATATATTGAAACTTGCAATAAGGAGAGCTTATAGACTCAAATTGATAAAAGAAAATATTATGGATAATATAGAGACTCCAAGATATAAAAAATTTAAAAGTGAAATTTATGATAGAGAGCAAATGATAAAATTATTAGATTTAGCAAAAGATACAGATATGGAGTTACCTATTAATTTGGCAATTGGATTGGGTCTGAGAATTTCAGAGGTTTTAGGTCTGACTTGGGACAATATTGATTTTGAAGAAAATACAATAACAGTAAACAAGATAACATCTCGAATTAATGGTTCTGTAATTCTTAAAGAACCAAAGACAGAAAACTCTGTTAGAAAAATATCAGCTCCAAAAGAATTAATATATTTGTTAAGAGAGCATAAAATAAAGCAAAATAAAAATTTATTAAAATCTTCTACTAGAAATAGTAGTAATTTGTTATTTTTTAATAAGAAGTGTGAACCTATTGCTGAAGATGTTATGAGTAAAAGATTTAAAAGATTTTTAGAAAAAAATGATTTACCTCATATTAGATTCCATGATTTAAGACATTCACATGTTACTTTACTTATAAATTCTAAGGTACCTATAAAAGTTATATCTGAAAGAGTTGGACATTCAAACATAAATACTACCTTAAGTGTTTATTCTCACGTCCTTAAAGAAATGGATAAAGAAGCTTCTGATAAAATTTCTGAAAGTTTATTTAATGCTAATTAAGATTAAATTAGCTTAGTCTATTGAGATAGATTCATTAAAATATCAATTGATGAACTAATACAAGTTTTATTGTCTTCATTTTTATAATATTAAATGTATCTATCTCTAATTGACAACATCTAAATAATTTTTTTGTTTCACTTTATTAAAATTATCAATAATACTTTTTCTATAAAAGTTTATATTTTTGTAACAAAAAATATACTTTCTTATAAAAGATGTCTTTTAAAATACTATTTTATTATATGCTAGTTAACATTGGAATATCTAGCATCTTCTTCATTACATCATCTACCTTTTTCGCTTTGTATTCATTATGTCCAGTTAAATATCCTTTTTCATAAGCATTTTTTAAAATCTCTTTTTCATATGTATTATCAGGTTTGAATCCTGTAAGACCTAAATTATAATTTCCCTTGCACCCATCTTTATAACCTTTATTATACCCTTTTTCTGCAACATAATTTTTATGATTTTTTCCATTATGTACTGAAGATGTTGTTGCTTCATAATTTCCTTCTATACTGGCATAAGGACATGCTCCATTATTATGTAGGTGTGCTGAATGTCCTCCGCAATAATAATGTCTTAATTCAGCTTTATTTTTGTTATGATGATTTCCTGATGAACTATGTCCTCCTGAGTGAGCATATGAAAAATTACCTACACTAATCATGGCTAAACTCATTACTATAGTTACTAATTTTTTCTTAAACATAATATATCCCCCCTAAAACATTTTTTATTTTTATTATAGCATCTACTATAGTATATTTAAACTCTTAAGATACAAAGAAATACATTATTCTAATAACAAACACAATTTATAATCCATTTAGATATATTTAATTGAGTTCATACTTCTCTTTCTGACATTATACTTTTATTGTTTCATATATTTTAATAACATAAAAAACCTCCTAATATTTGATTAAAAACTTACACACTTGTACATAGCATGTTCTCAAATATTAAAAGGTTTTATACTAACAATTAAATTTGTAAAATGATAATATTTACATTAATAATTTATTTACTTTTTCCATACATTTTAGCTAATTGTTCTTGTATTTCTTTACTTTCTAAATACTCATCAAAGTCCATCTTTCTATCCATTATTCCATTTGGAGTTATCTCTATAATTCTATTTGCTATAGTAGATATAAACTCATGGTCATGAGAAGTAAATAAAAGCACTCCAGGGAACTTCTCAAGTCCTTTGTTAACAGAAGTTATACTTTCTAGGTCTAAGTGGTTAGTAGGGTCATCTAGAACAAGTACGTTTGCATTTGAAAGCATTAGCTTACTAAGCATGCATCTAACTTTTTCTCCTCCAGATATAACTTGAGCTTCTTTTAAAGCTTCTTCTCCAGAGAATAACATTCTACCTAAAAATCCTCTTATAAAGCTCTCACTTTTTTCTTCAGAGAATTGTCTAAGCCAGTCAACTAAAGAATATTCTACTCCATCAAAAAACTTATTATGATTCTTTGGAAGATAATCTTGAGAAGTAGTTACTCCCCACTTATACTCTCCACTATCTGGTTCAAGTTCTCCCATAACTATATTTAAAAGAGCAGTAGTAGCTATTTCATCACCCATAAATACTACTTTGTCATCTCTATCCAATCTAAATGATACATCATCAAGAACTTTTACTCCATCTATAGTTTTAGTCAAATTGTGTACTTCTAAAACTTCATTACCAATTTCTCTAGCAGGTGTAAACCCTACATATGGATATCTTCTTCTTGATGGTTGTATATCTTCAACTTCTAATTTATCCAACTGTTTCTTTCTTGATGTAGCTTGCTTAGCCTTTGAAGCATTAGAGCTAAATCTAGCTATGAATTCCTTTAATTGAGCTATCTTTTCTTCAGTCTTTTTATTTTGGTCCTTAGCAAGTTGTAAAGCTAATTGACTTGATTCATACCAGAAGTCATAGTTTCCAACATACATTTGTATTTTACCAAAATCTACATCAACTATATTAGTACATATTTGATTTAAGAAATGTCTATCATGCGATACTATTATAACTATAGACTCTTCTAAATCCATAATAAAATTATTTAACCAGTTTATTGATTTAAAATCTAAGTGGTTAGTAGGCTCGTCCATTAATAGTATTTCAGGCTTACCAAAAAGTGATTGTGCTAACAATACCTTAACCTTTTCCCCACCAACTAATTCTTTCATTTGCTTGTAATGCATATCTTTAGTTATACCAAGACCCATAAGTATTTTCTCAGCATTAGTTTCTGCATCCCATCCATCAAGTTCCGCAAACTCTCCCTCAAGTTCAGCAGCTTTGATTCCATCTTCTTCATTGAAATCTTCCTTCATATATAAGGCATCTTTTTCTTTCATTATGTTCCAAAGTCTCTCATGCCCTCTTATGACAACATTTAACACAGTTTCTTCTTCATATTCGAAGTGGTCCTGTTTTAAAACTGACATTCTTTCTTTATCAGTTATAGATATACTACCTGTATTTGGCTCTATCTCTCCTGATAATATTTTTAAAAAAGTAGATTTTCCCGCACCATTGGCTCCTATTATTCCGTAACAATTCCCTTTAGTGAATTTTAAGTTAACATCTTTAAATAATTCCTTATCACCAAATCTAAGTCCAACACCTGTAACTTGTAACATTAATATATTTTCCTTTCTTTTTGCTCATAATTTATTTTATCATAAAATTTTGATAACACTTTTATTATCTATTATCACTTAAACAGTATATTTTTTATACTAAGTTAGTGAAATATTTATTTAAGGTATACTACAAGTTGTAAATTTATAAAAATTAACAATCTATTATATTATACTTATAAAGAAATTAAATTGCAACTTTATTCATTCTTTTACATACTGTAATTACTTTATTATAGCTTATAAACCAATTATACTTTTTATAAAGTATTTTAGTTTGTTTTGTTTCATATTTAAAAAGAGTACTTAATTTGTAAATACTCTTTTCTAATATCTTTATATTTTAGCAAAATTACATGCAGGGTAAGTACATACATCACAGTTCATACAAAGTCCTCCATGACCATATCTAGCTATATCATACTTATCAAGTTTTTCATCAATCAAGACTCTAGATAGAACTATGTCAAATACTGTAGTTTTATGATACATTGCGCACCCTGGTATACCCATAATTGGAACTTCCCCATAGTAAGCAAGTAAAAACATTGCTCCTGGCAATATTGGTGACCCATATGTTACCAAATCAGCTCCAGTTTCTTTTATTGCTGTTGGTGTGACATCATCTGGGTCTACACTCATACCACCAGTACAGCAGATAAGTTCTGCCCCCTGACTTATAAATTCTTTTATTGCATTTTTTATAATTTCTTTATCATCTGGACATATAGTTTGTCCTATAACCTCACATCCAAATCCCTTTACTTTTTCTTCTATCACTGGTCCAAATTTGTCAACAATTCGGCTATAGAATACTTCATTTCCAGTAGTAACAATCCCTACTTTCTTAGGTTTAAAAGGCACTACATTTACTATTTTTCTATTTCCAACTACTTTTCTTGCCTCTTCTAATTTTTTCTCATCTATGACTAGAGGTATAACTCTTGTTCCAGCTACTTTCAGACCTTTATTTACTATAAAATTATTATGAAGAGTAGCCATCATTATTTCACCGACACAATTCAAATCAAAAAGTGCATCAACATCTATCTTTAAAAGCCCATCACAGGCAGTTATAAAATCTATCTTTCCTTCTTTTATTTCACTAAAATTTAAATTTTCTCCAGCAGTTAATTCTTTTAAAAATAGTGCACCTTCATTTTCATGAATCATGCCTTCTGATTTTTCCCATACATACAAATTATCTTTACCAAGAGATAATAAAACTGGAATATCTTCTTCTTTTACTACATGACCTTTTTTAAACTTTCTTCCTTTAAATTCTCCAGGTATTATTTGAGTTATGTCATGACATAAAACTTGTCCAATAGCATCTATAGTTTTTATTAACTTCATAATTTACCCCCAATTCTTTCATAGTCCGTTTTTGTATCAATATCTAATAATATTTCTCTAGGAACTTCTACATACTTTATTTTTGATGCATTTTTTAAAACGGTTTTACCTTTTTCATCTTCTTTAAGTGCCAATAATTCTTCTTTTTTGCTGTATGGGAATATAACTGGATTTCCACATACATCTTTATATCGTGGAATTACTATAAAATCTCTATCTAATTTAAAAGTATTTATAATTTTATATATATATAAACTATCAATAAATGGCTGGTCTCCTACAAAAAACATGTAGCCATCACATTTTGAACTGTTTAAAATACCTAACTTTATGGATTCGCTCTGACCTATATTTGCATTTTTATTATCCACATATTTAAAACCATATTTATTACACAACAATGAAACTTCCTTGTATTGACTTACAACTACAACTTGATGAAAATTAATTTTACTAACTGCTTTTAATACATGTTCTATTATAGAACATCCTTTATAATCTAATAAAAGTTTATTCGTTCCCATTCTTCTGGCAAAGCCCGATGCCATTATTACTGCATTTATCATATATATCATCCTTGGTATTTATAATGTATTGATAGTTCTATGATTTTATAATATCGCTATTGATATTATCTATATATATAATATCATATAAACTATTTTAATACTTCAATATCTTGTACAAAACTTTTGTTTTATACTTCCATAAAATATCTCCATTTTACTTTCATCTTCTTTAATACTTTTTATTAATTCTATAGCTAATTTTTTATATTTTTCATCTTCAACTTTATTGATGAATAATATTTTTTCTCCACAATAGTTTTTAAATAAACCATTTGGATTTAATACTATATTTTTTAAATTTTCGAGATTTACTGTAGAATCATTGTTAGTATTATATGTATCTAAATTTACTATTTTTTTAAATAGGTCTAATCTGTGTATGTTTTCTTCGTTAATATTCATTCCAAATGAGGTTATATCTAATATTCCTACAGTTTTTGTAGTTTTGTGATATACTACTGGTTCATTATCATCCCAACCTTTAAGTCTTTTTTTCTTTGAACCATCTCCCTCTATTAAGACTATATCAAATTTATCTACAATTTCATCCAAAATAGATGAATCAATACCTACTATTTTATTTTCATTATTTATATAGCTTCCACATACTGTTACTCCATGACAAATAGATGGAATAACAGTTCCATCTATTGTCATAATTATATTTTCATAATTATCTGGTACATATATTTTAGTTGTTGTTGTAAGAAGAACTCTTAATTTACATCTATAAAAATCTGCAAAATAGTTTATAAATGAAGTTTTACCTCCTGCTCCAACTACAGTTATTATTTCGTTCTTTCCTATTATATTTGATAATTCCACACTTTCACCTCTTGTAACTAATTTTTTAATCTCTTAATTTTTTATAATTAAACTTTTTTAGTAAAAGTGATTTTTGAAATTCCATAAACTCGAAAGTAAATAGATTCTGTTGTAAACAACAAGGCGGATCCAATTCGCCGCTAAGCTGTAAGCCTACGCTATCAGTTTATCTTTTAAATATAATTAAGATATTCTTATTCTTTGTGGTTGTTTTAATATTTGAGGATTATCCTTCAACTTGGATAAGTCAACTATTTGTGATTTTTTTAATATATTAAGACTAGCATTTACATCTGCATTTATAATCATACCAACACTGGATTTATATTGACCTCGAGTTATTCTTTCTCCCTTAAAATCATATTTTTGTGCATTATCCAAATTGATATCAGGCAGAAAATCATCAGCAAAAAAGTCAGATTTACTAGTATAACTTTCTTCTTGTCTAATAAAATTAATATTTTTTATTTTGCATAGATATTCTAACTTTCCTTTTATCTCTCCAAAAGGAATTCTTATAAAATTTCTATATATTTTCCTCTCCACATTATCACTTTTCTCTAATTTAGCATTATATCCTACTATTAAGTTTCCAATATTATTTTTTATACAGTAATCAATTATGTAAAAACAAGTTTTATTTACATAATCCTTAACTTGATTATTCCTTTTATTCCAGACTTTAAATTGCTTTCTTGTAATTGCTGTTACATTCTTTTTCAATTTTAAAGCTTCTATTTTATCATTCTGCTTATTTGCCCATTGATTCACAGATTTAAGCCTTTTCCCATCTATGATAAAACTATCACCTAGATTTGTAACACATGTACATAAGTTTTCTAAACCTAAATCTATAGCTAGTGCATTTTTTTGATTTGAAACTTCCTCTGATTTCGGTATCTCATAACAATACTGAATTTCAAAGAACCTAGCCTTATGTTTAGGTATTATTCTTATTTCTTTAATCTTTTTTTCTAATATATTTTGAGGAACTTTTATACTTACTTTCCCATATAATTTTTTAAATGCTGGAGACATGGGTATATTTAGAATGCCATCTTCTTTAATTCTTATTTGACCTATTATTATACTAAAGAATCCTTCCTTATCAAGGTATTTAGGTGATTTTATTCCTCTAAAATCATACTTACCTTCTTTAGCTAATTTAATTAATCCAAAAAAAGACCTAAACGAACTATCAACTTCTTTTAATATCTGTTGAGCTATATTACTATTGAGAAGCTTATAATTTTCATTTTCTTTACATACATGATAGTTGGCTTCATAGTTAAGATGTTCTCCTTGATTAAAATAGTGTTGTCTAACATTGTATGTCCCAACATTATATAAGTTTTTTGCTAAGAAGCACATCTCTCGTAGAGCTTGATATTCTTTTTTAGTTAAGTTTTTTAATTGTTGTCTTTGAGTTCCATAGTGTATATTTTTTATTCTACTTGGCATAAACTCACCTCCTTTAGAATATACTCTACTAGACATTATATATGGTATTTTTACAAAACGCCATATATAATGTCTATTTAGTTACTTTATTTTACAAAATAATTTAAATTTACATATTTTTATATATTATATTACATATTATAATGGTTTGTTATTGTTTTTCATTCCCATATAAACTTTTTCAAATGTCATAGGAAGCTCTCTCATACGAACTCCAGTAGCATTGAATATTGCATTTGCTATTGCTGGAGCTGGTGTGTGTATTACTATCTCTCCTAATGATTTAGCACCATAAGGGCCTCCTGGGTCGAAATTATCAGCAAAATCTACCAATATATTTCCTACTTCTTTTTTTGTAGGAACTTTGTATTGTAAAAAACTATCTGTTAATAATCTTCCATCTTTATCAAATCTAGGGTCTTCATACATTGCAAACCCTATACCCATCATTACTCCACCTTCTACTTGTATTCTAGCTAAAGTTGGATTTATAACAGTTCCACAATCAGGTACACATGCAAAATTTATTACCTTATATTCACCTGTATTTTTATCTAATTCTATCTCTGCAAATCCTGCTATAAATGGTTTTATTCTTTTTAACATACCAAAAGACTCTGTCGCTTCCAAGACTACTGGCACATCATCACTAGCAAAACCTATGCCTCCTACTGATTCCCTACCTAATTCTTCCAATAACACAAATTTACTATTATCATTTTTAACAAAAACTCTATCTTTTCCCAACTCTAAATCTTCTTTTTTAAATCCTAGCTTTGATTCTGCCACTGAAAGTAATATTTCTTTTAATTTATTTGCTGTCTTTATAGTTGCATTTCCTGTAACTGTTGTGGTACAAGAAGCAAATGCTCCTGTATCGTATGGACATAAGTCTGAATCCCCTGTATAAACAGATATTCTATCTACAGTAGTATTCAAAGTTTCAGCAGCAATTTGCGCTTGAATTGTATCAGCTCCTTGACCTAAATCAGCAAGACCAGATAACAACTTGTATGTTCCATCTTCATCCATGCGTATAGTCACTGTTGCCATATCTACACGTGGTATACCAGAACCATGATTTGCAACTGCCATACCTACTGCTCTTACCTTGTTATTTCCTATATCTTTACATGGATACTTAGCATCCCAATTTATTAATTTTTTACCTTTTTCTATACATTGTTTTAACTCACAACTTAATATTTCTTCTTCAGCTGCTTTTCCAGTAGTGTATCTATCTATTATATTTTTAACTCTAAATTCAAGCGGGTCCATTCCAATCTTATTGGCTAATTCATCAATAGCACTATCTATTGCAAATATTCCTTGTGTAGCACCATATCCTCTAAGAGCTCCTGCTGGTAACCTATTAGTATAAACTGTTCTAGCATCAAATCTAACAGCATCAATATCATTGTATATTGGTAATGTATTATGTCCAGATTCGGAAGAAACAGAAACACCATTACCACCATAAGCACCCGTATTATTTAATGATTTTAATTCTATTGCCTTTAAATTTCCTTCTTTATCTGCACCCACTCTAACGTCAAAAAACATTTCATGTCTACTATTAGACCCTACAAAAGTTTCACCTCTTGTAAAAACGAATTTTGCCGGTCTACCAGTTTTCATAGTAACGAATGCAGTGAATATATCTGTAGCCGCTATATTCTTTCCTCCAAAGCCGCCACCTATTCTAGGCTTTATCACCCTTATTTTTGAAGATGGTATGCCAAGTACTTTTCTAAGTATTCTCTTTACATTATGTGGTGATTGTAATGATGAAACTACAACAATCCTATCATTTATATCCTTGTATGAATAAGACCTATGAGTTTCCATCATACAATGCGATTGACTTTGAGTTTTATATGAAGCTTCAACCACAAAGTCACTTTCTTCAAGTTTTGCTTCAACATCTCCAAATTCAAAAAACTCTTTAGATACTATATTATTTTTTGCATCCAATCCAAAAGGGTATGGCTCTACTATATCGTCTTCTGGATGTATAACAACCTCATTTCCTTCTGCTTCCTTTGCATTAAACACAGGTTTTAAAATTTCATAATCTACCTTTATCATCTTCAACGCTTTAAGTGCTGTTTTTTCATCTTCTGCTGCCACTAATGCTACTTCATCACCAACAAATCTAACTGTATCTTCAAGCAAAACTCTGTCATAAGGAGATGCTTCTGGCTCTGTTTGACCTGGAACACAATATCTAACTTGTGGTACATCTTTATAAGTATAAATGCCCACAACACCTGGAATTTTTTCAGCTTTTGATGTATCTATATTCTTTATTTTTGCATGTGCATGTGGACTTCTAAGTAATTTTAATGTCAAAACATCTTTATGCATGATGAGGTCTTCAGTATATAGAGGCTTCCCTGTAACAATGGCTGTACTATCTATCTTTCTTATCCCCTTAGTAATCATTATTAGTTTCCTCCCTCAATAACATTATACATCCTTTTAACTAGTGCACTTGCCATGTCTATTCTATAATCTTTACTAGCTCTCATATTACTTCCATAAGTTAATTCCTCACTTGCAATAATAGATGCCTTATCTATATCTTTTTCTTCACTTAATATAGTACTTGCTCCAAGAGCTATTTTTGCCCTTTGAGGTCTCGCTCCAATTGCTATTTTGTAAGTATTATTTTCTTTCAACATGGCTGAGTTTAGTACAGGAAAATCTCCTGTACATTTTCTTATTGAATCAAAAACAGCTATTGCATCTCTTTTTGGAAGTATTACCTCAACTAATATGTCTTTACTTAACTTATTATCTAAAAACTCATTTAATTCTAAGACTCCTTCTTTGTATAATCTTACCTTTGCTCCAACAACTAAAAGTGCTGGTATTAAATCAGAAAAACCGTACTTTGAAAATACACTAGCACCAATTCTAGCACCTTGTCTAAATTGAACTCCTACTATATTAGAAACAGCACTTGAAACTATTCCACTACAGTAATTTTTAATAGTTTTATCAATTTCTAAACTTCTAAGAGATGTATCTGCACCTATAAGAATATTTTTCTCATCTTCCCTTATATAATTTAGATTTATCGCCTTTAAATCTATGGCTGTTCCTATATTCTTATTACTTAATTTTATAAATCCGCACCCACCTAGAATAACATTATTCTTTTTAGAAGTTAAAATTTTATATGCTTCTTCTAAGCTTTCTGGAACTGTATATTCTTTTATAGTAACCATCTTATCCCCCTGTCATTATACTTATTAAAAATTGAAATTTTTAAATCTATCTTTTAATTTATATCAATAAATGTGATATGTCTGATTCACATTTATTAACTCTTTACATTATAAATTTTCCTTTTTATCTTCAACTTTGTTATTCCTACTTTTAGGAAATTTTACCATATACAAAGCTTGAACTATTATGGCTACCATTGCTCCTGAAACTACACTTGAATCTGCAAATAAGGTTTCTATAAACTTTGGAAACTTTTCAAGAACTTGAGGAGCCACCATAAATCCTATGCCAGAAGCCATAGAAAGACCTAATATCATGCTATTTTCTTGATTGAACCCATCCATACTAACAAGTCTTAAACCAGATGTTGTAAGGGTTGAAAATATAACAAGTGTTGCTCCCCCAACCACACAAGGAGGAATGGTTCTTATCAAATTAGCTAGCAAAGGTGATATGCCTGCCAAAAATAGCCCAATTCCCCCAATAGCCAATACAAATTTACTTACAATTTTCGTGTTGGAAACGATTGCAGAATTTTGACCAAACATCCCCATTGGAGTTGCAGAAAATAATGCACCTATCGTAGATAGTACTCCATTTCCTAAAACAGCAGAAGAAAGTTCTTCATCTGTTACTTGTCTATTGAGTCCCCCTACTGCAGAAAGCGTACATGCACCCATAATATCTGCTATTTCAACCAAATATATTATTGAAAACATCACTACAACTTCGATTCTTATATCTAGACCAAAAATAAGTGGTTTTGGAAGCGCTACCAAAGTAAACTCTTGAATTGAAGAAAAATTTACAATACCCAAAATTAGTGATAAAATGTATCCAAAAATTATACTAACTAATATTGATGCATCTTTAAACAATCCTCTTCCATACTTGTTTAATCCTAATATCATAAGAGATACAGAGATTCCAACTATAAAATTAATTGGCTGTCCAAAAGTTTCATTTCCCATACCTCCAGCTAAGTTTTTTATAGCTATTGGAAAAAGTCCAAGACCCATACATGCGACTATTGTTCCAGATACAACTGGAGTAAATATAAATCGTATTTTTTTAAGACCAAAACCAATTATAATTATTACTATTCCAGCTATTATTTGAGAACCAAATAAGACTGGCAACCCATACTTTCCTGCAACAGAGACTCCAGCTCCTATAAACATAGCTGTAGCTCCCATTATAACTGGTATCCCTCCCCCTAATTTAAATCCTTTAAATAGAGGTATTGGATATAATTGTAATAAAGTTGATATTCCTGCAAAAACTAGTGCTGCTTGAATCAAGAGTGTTGACATTTTATGATCAAGCCCAGCTGCATTTGCAACCAATATAGCTGGTAAACAACTTCCTATTACCATCGCCATTAAGTGTTGTAACCCTAAAGGTACGGCTTCCTTTAGTGGTGGTATTCCGTCTAATTCAAATTTTGATGTACTTTTTGCTTTCATAATAAAAACTCCCGTTACATAAAACTTATTGAATTATATAAATACTTAAAAATCTAATATATTAAATTAAATGACGTTTATAAATTTTGATTACACTTACTTATACATTTAAGTCTCTACTCTTAAAGAATACGTACAATAAATTTAATTATTAACAAATAAACTTATTCTATCATTTTGTATATGTTATTATACAGTAGCTTACAAACATAAGAATATTATAGCTATGAATTTTTAATTTTTTACAATAAATTTAATCCAAGTTAAATCTTTCAATCTTAATAATTATAAGTTATAAGTTTTCATAAGTATTTATATTTTGTAAGTTTTAAACATTTACCTATAAACGCTACTTTATAGATGCCACTTTAAATCCAGTGACCTCATACTTTCATATGAGCGTAGACTATTTCTTCATCTTCAGCATTACCTGTTAAGAGCAACCCGTTTCCACTATCAATAGCTTATAGTGTACTCTCTCTCGAGATAGTCGTTTGACCTTCCTATTTCTAGGCTTGGCGACCAAATGTCCATTATTAAGTACTTAGGCTCTCACCATATACCATCCTTACTATTGTTTCTGGTTTTCACCACATTCATAAAAGTTTCTTTCTATCTTTTATTGTAGTTGCAAGGCTTTAGGATTTACTGGTTTTAAAGTTGTGTCCTACATAGATTTCTCCATGTACGGGGCCAAAAGTACAACTCATTTAATATACTTTGCTTTACCCCCTGTAAATAATATTATTTACTCTTTCACTGTTTTTGTTATTAAATTAATTAAATGATAATTAATCTAAGCATAAAATAATTTTTTAATTTAAACTCAAAATATTTATGAATATTTTATAATATAATTCTCATAAGACAGAAAAACTTAATAAGCTATGTATCTCAGTTGTATCAATGTACTCTCCTTTACTATATTTATACCTGCAACATAAAACATACAAGTTTCTATCTATTTTATAGATATATATTAATATCTATAATTAAAATAGTAATATTGTTTGTGTAATAAGAGCTTTATTTACATTACTATTTATAGTTTTTATAGAGCAATTTTAATGCCAATATTTACGTATATTTATTTGTTATAAAATTTTTGTAATTTTATTGATAAAATTTTACTTATTTCAACCGTTCTATCAAATTTTCGCATTTAACTTTTAAGTTTTATTTTTATAATTTCAATATATCTACATAAAAAAAAGACCTTAAAATAAAATTTTAACGGTCTTTTCTCAAATTTTTATTTTCATTTCTAAAATTTATAATAAATAACAGTAACATTATAAGCCTTTTTTATATAATATTTTTTATTTTGTGGATGATAAATTAGTGAATTAAGATATTATCTAACTGATTTTAGTTTAACAATATCACTCCAATTTTTACTAGTAGCTAACTCTACTAAATTTAAATCTCTTCTTATTTCAGAAACATCTTCTTTTATAGCATTTGTATCACCTTTTATATATGCTATATTATGCTCCATACTATCATGAGTAGCTTTATTTATTTCAGAATTATGTAATAAGCTTCCTAAAATATTGCTCTGCTCTTCCTGTATCTCTTTCATTGATTTTTCTTCACGTTCTAGAACATCAATCTTTACTTCAATTCCATATAATTTCTCATTTGCTGTAGATATTTCGTCCTTAATTCCACTCATATCTTCACTAATATTATTTATTTTGCTTTGCATAGAGTTTATCTCTGATTTAACTCCAGATATATCTTCTTTCATCCCAATCATATCTTGTTTTACATCAGACATATCTTCTTTTACCATACTTGTCTCCTGTTTTAATCCAGTTATTTCTTTTTTCATTAAATTTACTTCTTGCTTTACTTCAGATATATCTTCTTTTAACATATTCATCTCTTGTTTTACTTCAGACATGCCTTCTTTTAATACACTTATTTCTTGCTTTACTTTGGACATATCTTCTTTTAGAACAGTTATCTCTTGCTTCACTTCAGACATATCTTCTTTTAGAACAGTTATCTCTTGTTTTACTTCAGACATATCGCTCTTTAATACAGTTATCTCTTGTTTCATTTCAGACATGTCGTCCTTTAACATTGTTATCTCTTGTTTCATTTCAGACATATCTTCTTTTACCACAGTTATTTCTTGTTTTACTTCAGACATATCGCTCTTTAATGCAGTTATTTCTTGTTTTACTTCAGACATATCTTCTTTTATACTAACTACATCTTTATTTATAATATGTAATAATTCTAAAATCTTATCTTGCACTTACATCACCATCCCTATTAATTATTATAACATTTTATACAAATGCTATACAATGTTAACATATCTATAAAACAGTTATTAATAATTAATCAAAATATAAAATAATTTCAAATAAACCTATTTTTCATTGTTGAAATGATGAAAATATACTTAATTTCATACAAAAAGGGTGCCTCATGAACTAAAAAGTTCATCTTGAGACACACCCTTTTATTTCTATATAAAGTTTTATTTTTTAATTATTCTTTACAAAATAACCTATGCATTCAATTCTGAACATGAAATTTTTCTTCCAAGTGCTTTTGGTTTACAAACTGATATGCAAAGACCACAGTATCTACACTCTTCTTCATTTAACTCCATCTTATCATTTAATTTTCTTGCTTGATATGCACATACTCTCTCACACATCTTACATTTAGTACATTTTTCTTCATCATAAGTAAATTCAAAGCTAAGTCTTTCATTTACGTCGCCCATATGCTTATGTACTATACCACAAGCATTTTCTATAGTATTATACCCTAGTCTATTAAGATTAGATTTTAAGTCATCATGTATTTTAGATATTACTTGTGAACCTTTTAAAATTACCACTGAACATATACCAACAAAGTCAGCACCTGCCATAATCATTTCTAATGCATCATCTCCACTAACACATCCACCTAAACCAATTATTGGTATATTGACTTCTTTTTTTATTTCATAGATTCTTTGTAAAGTTATTGGCTTAATAGTTTCTCCACTTAGATATCCTATTCCGTTTCCACCTAATAAAGGTTGACCAGTTTCTATATCTATTCTAAATGCTGGTCCTACAGAATCACAAGCAGTTATTGCATCTGCTCCTGCTTCTTCTAATTTTTTAGCAAAAGCTCCTATTTCATCTATCATAGGAGGAAGTTTAACTATTACTGGTATATTTACTCTTTCTTTAGCATCTTTAAGCATTGGTATCAAATCTCTATAGTCATAAGATACTAATTCAATAAAGTCAGCTCCTGCATTTGCAACTTTCTCTACTAATTCACTGCTTTCTTCGATTGTATGACCTATTGAAGCTATACAGACAGTCCCATCTTTTTTCATTTGTGGTATTTCAAAATCTATCCATTGTTCTGGTTCAAAATCTGTCCATTTCTCATTATTTAAAAGAGCATTAGTTGTATTTCTAACCATATGTGGTGCTGGATTTATAGCTCTTTCTTTTCTTATAGTCTTAGTAACAACTGCCCCTGCTCCTGCATCACTTAATATTTTACATCCAGCTGCACTATATGTTAATGGTCCTGAACCTATTATAAGTGATGATTTTAATTCTTTACCTAAAAAATTGTACATTATCTGCTTCCCCTTTTCATTTATATTTACATTTATTTATATTTACATTCATTAAAATTTCCAAAATTCACAAGCAACTTCTTTCATCTCTTTAACAATAGCTTTTTTATCTAAATCAACTAATTGTTTTTCTTTTAAAATATGTCTACCATCTATGTATACATTTGATATAAATTCTTTTTTACCTTGTACTACTATCTGGTCAAATATGTTATCAAGAGTTACAGGAGTTTTGAATTCATCTTCCATAACTATTATATCAGCCTTATTGCCAGCTACTATTTTACCAGATTTTTGAAGACCTAGTGCATGAGCACCATACTCTGTTGCCATTTTAAAGACCATATTTGCTGGCATTACAGATGCATCTTCTTCGACTGATTTGTGCATTAAGAATGCACCTCTCATAACTTCAAAAAAATCATTTATATATCCATCTGTACCAAGTGCTACTTTTATACCTTTTTTAATCATTTTTGGTACTGGAGAAAAACCTCCACCTACTTCGCAGTTGCTAAGAGGCATATGAACCACTTTTACGCCGTTTTCTTTTAATATCTCTATCTCTTCATCATTTACCTTTACACACTGAGAAGCTAATACAGTTTCATCCAATATCTCTAAATCATTATAGTATTCAACAGCTTTTTTACCAAAATGTTTTTCAGCATAGTTTGGTTCATATATACTCTCACATAAATGGAATTGCATTGGCGCATCTAATTTCTTTGCATCTTCTTTAGCTTGCTTAATAAATTTATCTGAACATGTAAAACTTGTATGAGTACACATTATTCCATTTATTAATTTACTATTTTCTCTACTCCACTTTATCAAATTAGAATTTTCATCTAAACATCTAAGCCCGTTTTCATAACTTATTCTCTCGCAACTTTCTAGGGATAAAACCGCTTTCATCCCTATCTCTTCTAATATTTTACCTTGCTCAATTAAAGTTCCTACCTCTGTATTTGGAGCCTCTAGAGTATCACAAAAAGCTACTACACCAGATTCTATAAGCTCTATTGCTGATGCTTTAGTTGTTGACTTTACTTCTTTTAATCCTATTCTGTTTTCTATAAATGGCCACCAATAATCATTTAAAAAACCTTCAAAATCAGTAAAATGTACGTTTGCAGGTATTCCTCTAGAAAGCACTCCATATTGGTGCATATGACCATTAATGAATCCTGGCATTACTATAGCATCCGATTTATCTATTATTCGTTCAATATTTTTGTACTTTATTTCAACTTCTTCATTTGGTAATATATCTTTTATAATGTCATTTTCTACTACAACAGCATAATTTGTATATATTTCATCAGCAGAAGATATTAAGTATTTACTTTTTATAGCAATCATTTATTTTCCCCCCTGATTTAATTTTTTCATAGCCATATAAACTTTCTCAGAAGTTATAGGAAGTTCTCTTACACGAACTCCAGTAGCATTATATATTGCATTTGCTATTGCTGGTGCTGGTGTATGAATAACTATTTCCCCTAAAGATTTAGCTCCATATGGACCTGTTGGATCATAACTATCTACAAAATCAACAAATATATTTCCTATATCTTTTTTTGTTGGAACTTTGTATTGTAATAAATTAGAAGTCTGAAGCTTTCCATCAGAACCATGTCTAGGGTCTTCATACATTGCAAGCCCTATACCTTGAGTTACACCACCTTCAACTTGTATTCTAGCAAGTGCAGGATTCATAACTGTACCACAATCAGTAGAACAGGCATAATTTATTACTTTAAACTCACCTGTCGTTTTGTCTAACTCAATTTCAGCAAATCCTGCTAAGAATGGTTTCGCACTCTCTTGTATTCCATATGATTCAGATGAATATAAAACCTCTTGATTTCCACCACCAACAGATTCTCTTCCTAATTCACTTAACAATACAAACTTATCTACATCTTCACTATAGCAAACTCTATCCTCATATAGTATTAAATCATCTATTGGTAAATCTAGTTTCTTCTGTGCTACTTTTAATATCTTTTGTTTTAAACTTTCAGCAGATTTTATTGTAGCATTTCCAGTTACATAAGTAGTACAAGAAGCATATGCACCAGTATCATATGGACACATATCTGTATCTCCTGTATAAACAGAAATTCTATCAATAGATGTATTCAATGCTTTTGCAGCTATTTGAGCAAGTATTGTATCAGAACCAGTTCCTAAGTCTGAAGACCCAGAAAACAACTTATAAGTTCCATCTTCATCCATTCTCATATTTACTATTGCCATATCTATGTTAGCTATACCAGAACCATGAGTTCCCACAGACATTCCAACAGCTCTTACTTTATTGTTTCCAATCTCTCTGACAGGATATTTTTCATCCCATCCAATAAGTTTCTTTCCTCTAATTATACATTCATCAAGTGCACAACTTCTGATTGGAAAATTCATTATTCCGCCTTCAGTTTGCTTTTTTATAATATTTTTCAATTTTATTTCTGTTGGGTCCATATTAAGTTTATGTGCTAATTCATCGATTGCACAATCAAGTGCGAATGTACCTTGTGTTGCTCCGTATCCTCTTAATGCTCCCCCTGGAACTAAATTAGTATACACAGTTCTTCCATCAAATTTTATTGCAGGTACATTGTTATATGTTGGAAGTACATTATGCCCTGATTCAGAACAAACTGAAGGTCCATTATCTCCATAAGCACCTGTATTGTTCAAGGCTTTCATATCTATAGCTTTTATATTTCCTTCTTTATCTGACCCAATCTTTATATCAAAAAACATCTGATGTCTAGTATTAGTCATTGCAAAAGTTTCTTCTCTAGTATAAATAAGCTTTGCTGGTCTTTTTGTCATCCAAGTCACAAATGATGCATATATCTCCGTTACAGCTATATTTTTTCCACCAAAACCTCCACCTATTCTTGGTTTTATTACTCTCACTTTTGAAAGAGGTATTCCCAATGCTCTAGAAACCTGTCTTCTCATATGATAAGCTGATTGATTTGCAGAAGTTACTACTAATCTACCATTTGTATCTATATACGTATAAGCTCTATGAGTTTCCATCATACAATGGGCTTGTGATTGAGTCATATAAGAATGTTCTACTATTACATCACTTTCTTTAAACTCTTTTTCTACATCCCCTTTACCCATTTTTTCTCTTGATACAATGTTTTTTGTAGCATCTAATCCAAAATCAAATGGACAAAACAAATCTTCTTCTTCATGGATTAAGGTTTTATTTCCTTCTGATTCTCTTGCATCCAATATAGGAGTCATTACTTCATATTCTACTTTTATAAGTTTCATAGCTTTAATAGCAGACCTTTCATCTTCAGCAGCTATTATAGCAACCTCATCTCCTACATATCTAACTATATCTTCAAGTATTAATTGGTCATGAGGTGAGGCTTCTGGATATGATTCACCAACCATTGAATATCTATAATTTGGCACATCTTTGTAAGTGAATATATCTACTACACCTTTTACTTTTAATGCATTTTTTATATCGATGTTTTTTATCTTTGCAAAAGCATGTGGACTTCTAAGAAGTTTAATAGTCAAAACATCTTTATGAAAGATTAAATCTTCTGTATATATTGGTTTTCCAGTAATAATGGCTTCACTATCTATTTTTCTTACTTCTTTATTTACCATCACACTCACCTCCAATACTATTATACATTCTTACTACTAAAGCTTTTGCCATGTCTTTTCTATACTCTTTACTTCCTCTTATATTGCTTCCAAATGAAAGTTCTTCACTTGATACTTCTCCAGCTTTTTCTATATCATTTTCTAAGCTTAATATTTCACTTGCTTTATAGGCAATTTTTGCTCTTCTTGGTCTAGCTCCTATTGCAATTTTATAAGTACTTCCTTCTTTTAACATTGCTCCATTTAATACTGCAAAATCACCTGTACATTTTCTTATAGAATCAAATACACCTATAGCATCTTTTTTAGGTAATATAATTTCTATTAATATATCTTTTTCAAGCTCACTTTCTAAAAAATCAGCTAAGTTCATAACCCCTTTTTTATATAACCTAACCTTTGCATCTACTACTAGTAATGAAGGTATTAAATCTGAAAATCCATACTTAGCAAATACGCTAGCTCCTACTCTAGCTCCACTTCTAAATTGAACTCCTACTATATTAGAAACAGCATTTGAAATTACTCCATTACAGTAATTTTTAATAACCTTATTTAATTCTAAAGTTCTTAAACTTGTATCTGCTCCAATTAATATGCTATCATCAGTTTCATTTATATAATCCAAAGCCAAGTCTTTTAAATCTATTGCTGAACCAATATTTTTATTACCTAACTTTAAAAATCCGCAGCCTCCAAGTATTATGTTATTTTTTCTTGATATTAGCAGTTCATAAGCTTCATCTAAACTTTTTGGAACTACATATTCCTTTATAGTTATCATATTCTCTCCCCATATCAATTTAATTTTCACTTAAAAACTTAAGTGTTCAAATATTTATGTATTGCTCTTAATTGACCTTTATATCCTGTGCATCTACAAAGGTTGCCATTTACATAATCTATAACTTCTTCTTCAGTTGGATTTTGAAGTTCTCTTTTCATAGCCAAAACCATCATTATAAATCCAGGAGCACAAAATCCACATTGGTCAGCTCCTTCATCTGCAAGAAAATCCCCAAATTTCTTTGCTTCATCCAAAACACCTTCAAGCGTTGTTATATGTTGACCATCTACTCTTGCAGTAAGATAGTTGCAAGAAAGTACTGCCTTGTCATTTACCATTACTGTACATAGTCCACATGAACCTGTATCGCATCCTTTTTTAACACTTACATACCCATTTTCTCTTAGTGTATCTGCTAAAAAATCATCTGGTCTTATACTTAATTCTTTTTCTTTATTATTTATGGTACATTTGATAATCAAATAAATCACCTCAAAACTCATATTTTTAAGCCAAAGTTTTTATTATACTTCTTTATGAATAAAATCAAATTTATTAATAAAGGCTATTCCATTTATGACCTTCCATTCTATTCTTTATAGTTCCTCTTACACAAAGTCTCTCAGCTGTATCTTGAGCATCTTTTAATGCTTTCTCTTCATTAGCTGTTAATATTTTTGAATCTTCCATTATTATATTTCCATCTACTATAACTCCCTCTATATTTTTCATACTAGAAGAATATACTAATGTAGATACTGGATTATGCATAGGTATCGCTTTTGGTGAAAGCATTGGATTAAATATTAGTAAATCTGCTTTCTTACCTATTTCTAATGACCCTATCTCATCTTCCATTCCAATAGCTCTTGCCCCATCTATAGTTGCTAACTCAAGAACTTTTTCTGCTGACATTGCCAATGGATCACACTTATTAACTTTATGTTGAAGTGCTGTTAATTTCATAAGTTCAAGCATATCTTGAGAGTTATTACTAGCAGCTCCATCTACTCCTAAACTAACTGTTATTCCTTTTTTAAGCATTTCTGGTACTGGTGCAACACCTGAAGATAAGTACATATTACTTGCTGTATTATGAGATACTTTCATGTCATATTTTTTAGTAAGTTCCATATCTTTTTCAGTTAAATACACACAATGTACCATAAGTACATTTGGTCCAAGTATTCCTAATTTTTCTAAAACATCTATGTCATATTGCCCATGCAATTCTTTTGCAGCTTCTCTATCAAAAGGAGTTTCTGATATGTGTACTGTAAATAAAGCATCATCATATTCTTTTACTACTCTCCATAGCATCTCAAGCATTTCTTGAGAATTTGACCATATTGCTGCGGGAGCTACTCCTATTTTGATTCTTCCATTTTCTGTATTATGGTGTTTTTCAAATAATCTTCTTACATCTTTTTCAACCGTTTCTACATCTTGCATTATTCCAGGATGAACTCCAAATTGAGCACCTGTATTCATACATCCTCTTCCAAGTATTCCTCTTATTCCTAATTCTTTATAAGCATCTATTATTCCATCGCAAAGACCTGGTTTACTGTGAGGATACATATAGTCAACCATAGTTGTTATACCACTTCTAAGTCCTTCAATACATCCAAGCATTGCAGCATCATAAGTATCTTTTGGTTCTAAATAGTTAGCTGCTGGAAAAGTCATAGTTTCTAACCAGTCTTTAAGTACCATATCATCTCCCAATCCTTTTAATAAAGTCTGGAATAAGTGATTATGTGTATTTATAAAACCTGGGAATAGAACTTTACCCTTAGCATCTATTACCTTTTTAACATCTGTATATTTACTTTCTATTTCCTTAGAATTCCCAATATCAGCAATCTTGTTATCCTTTACTACTAACGCCCCATCAAAAATAACTTCTCTCTCTTTATTTACAGTTACTATTATGGCATTCTTAATAAGTATATCCATCATTCTTATTTCCCCCCGCATTATTTAGTAATTTTTCTTTTAATGTATTGACCCATTGCTTGTTCTTTAATATTACAACTTTGTACTACATGGTTTCCTCTCAAAAACACATCTTCTACTTTACATTTGATATTAAACCCCTCATATGGAGTATAATCTACATTTTGTTTTTGAGTTTGATAGCTAATTGTTTCTTCTTTATCAGTATTCAAAATAACTATATCTGCATCACTTCCTACAGCTATTTCGCCTTTTTTAGGATACATCCCAAATATTTTTGCAGCATTTGTTGAAGTGACTTCTACAAATTTATTTGCACTTATCTTATTTTCTAAAACTCCATATGTATATAAAAGAGATAACCTATGTTCAACACCAGGAGCCCCATTTGGTATCTTACTAAAATCATTAATTCCCAAATCTTTTTGACCCTTAAAATTAAACGAACAATGGTCGGTACCAACTGTTTGTATGTCTCCATTAGCTAAACCTTCCCAAAGGTAACTTATATCTTCTTTTTTTCTTAAAGGAGGAGACATTACATATTTAGCACCCTCAAATTCAGCCTTATCATATAAATCATCTTCTAATAGTAGATACTGTGGACATGTTTCTACTATCATATCTATATTTTTTTCTCTAGCAATTTTCACAGTCTCAAGTGACTCTTTACAACTTAAATGAACTACATAGGATTTTGAATTTGATAATTTAGTTATATCAGCAAGTCTTGAAACAGATTCTTTTTCAACTATATTAGGTCTAGTAAGCGGATGATATTTGGGTTCTAAATTACCATTTTGTATGTTTTCTTCTATCAATACATCTAGTAAATCACCATTTTCACAATGAAATTCAACTATACAACCTAAGTCTTTAGCTTTCTTTAAAACTTTGTATATAGTTCCATCGTCTACTTTCATGCCATCATATGCCATATACATCTTAAAAGATACTATTCCATCTGAAATAAGCTTTTCCATATGAGCAAATGTATCTTTATCCAGACATGTAATTGTCATATGAAATCCATAATCACAATAACAATTTCCACTTGCTTTTTTATGATATGTTTCTACCCCTTGCAACAGATTTTCGCCTTCACTAGCTTCTGCAAAATCTAGTATAGTGGTAGTTCCTCCAGCTATAGCTGCTCTTGTTCCTGTTTCAAAATTGTCAGCAGTAATAATAGAACCTGCATTCATATCAAAATGAGTATGTGTATCTATCCCTCCAGGAATTACAATTCTCCCTGTAGCATCAATAACCTTATCATCATTTATTTCTAGATTATTTCCTATTTCAACTATTTTCTCATCTTCTATCCTTAAATCACTTATATAAGTTTTATCAGAGGTAATTATAGTTCCACCTCTTAGTATTGTTCCCATATATACCTCCTAACTTTTAAGCTTTAAAGTATTATCTAAAGGTGCTATATTAAGCACCTCTAGACTATATTTAAATAATTTATTGTGAACTAAATATTATTTTCCATATACAGATTTTAATATTCCATAGTAGCCTTCTGTTCCTATAAATAATTGTTCTTGCTCAATATATTCATCTATTGTATGAGCAAGATTTTCTTTAGAAGGACCAAATCCTATTGTCTTTATTCCAGCTTCACCTGCATAGTGGCTTCCATTTGTACAGAATGAGTATTGAGTTATTTCTGAATCTATTCCAGCTTCTTTTAATCCTTTATATGCTGCTTGAACAAATTCATCCTCTTCATCATATAACCAACCTGGGAAGAATCTTTCACTTTCTATAGTATTTCCTGTATAACAATCAGCTTTTTCAACTGCATAAGAAACTTTTGCATTTAACTCTGGGTCTTCTTTCATCATTTCATCTAATAATGCTTGTATTGGAGCTAATACTCCTTCTCTTGTTTCACCAACTAATAATCTTCTGTCAAAAGTTGCTTTACAGTAATCTGGCACTACTGAAGCTCCTGGATATGGAGAAGATTTTATATCTGTTAAAACTAGTATTCCATCACCTAAAACTGGATGAGTTGGAGGTACTAATTGTTGTATCTTTTGGATTACATTAGCCATTTTATAAACTGCATTTACACCTTTTTCTGGATTAGCAGAGTGAGCTGGTTTACCAAAAGTTTCTACTACTATTTCTCCTCTACCTCTTTGACCAATCTTTAAGTTTAATTCTGAAGATTCACCTATTACAACATAATCAGGCTCAACAGCTTTACTTATTTCTCTAGCTGAAACTCCTTCAAATATTTCTTCATGAACAACTCCTGCTACGTATAATTCACCTTCAAAATCTTTGTTAGTATCTTTTGCAAAGTATGCAACTGCTGACATCATGGCTGTATATTGACCTTTCATGTCAGAAGTTCCTCTACCATATATTTTCCCGTCTACTATTTTTCCTTCAAAAGGAGGAACGCTCCATTTACTTTCATCTGGAACTGGAACTGTGTCTATATGACCATCAAATAATATTTTCTTACCTGGCTTGTTTCCTTTTATGCATCCTACTATATTTCCATATCTATCTCTTGACCAACTGTCAAAACCTAATTTTGCAAAAGATTCTTCTATTGCTTTTACAACGCCTTCTTCATTTCCAGAAGAACTAGGATTTTGAATTAATTTTTGACATATTTCAGTTACTTCTTGTTTTCTTTGTTCATTTAACATTTCATTATCCCCCTAGATTTTTTATAATGTATGTATTATATGTTATATACTTTCTAAATTTTAGAATTTATATATTTTCTAAATATGTAAATTGCTACTTAATAATGATATTTTAATCATTATTTATATACTTGGATATTCTCCATCCCAAACTATACTTCTGTATTTATCAGGGTCAGTGTCTCCTTCTGTACTTATTAAAAGTATTCTTGAATTTTCATCTAATTTTAAATCTTTTCTTAAGTCTGCTAAATCTTCTCTTTCCATAGCTGCTATTAAAAGACCAGTTGTAACTGCTCCAGATTCTCCAGAGATTACCTTTGCATCTCCATTTAAAGGATTACCTAATGTTCTCATACCTTTAGCAGAAACCCAGTCTGGTGCTGAAACAAATGCTGCAGCATGATTTTTTAATACTTCAAATCCTATAGTATTTGGTTCTCCACAAGCAAGACCAGCCATTATAGTTGGCATATCTCCTCCAACAAATCTTGGTTTTCCATCTCCTGCTTCTGCTGATTTATAGTAACAATCAGCTTCATCAGCTTCTACTACTACTGTTATTGGGCATTCATCGTATATTGAAGCAACATATCCTTGAACTGCTCCAGCAAGTGAACCAACCCCTGCTTGCACAAATACATGTGTTGGTCTATCTACTCCATATTCTTTTAATTGCTCTATCGCTTCTTGAGCCATAGTTCCATATCCTTGCATTATCCATGCTGGAATTTCTTCATATCCATCCCATGCTGTATCTTGAACCATTACTCCGTGGTCATCAGCTTCTGCATAATCATTAGCTAATCTTACTGCATCATCATAGTTTAAGTCTGTTATACTAGCATCTGCTCCTTCTCCTTTAATTTTATTTAATCTAAACTCAGAAGAACCTTTTGGCATTAATACAACAGATTTTTGACCTAATTTATTAGCAGTCCAAGCAACTCCTCTACCATGATTTCCATCTGTAGCTGTAAAGAAAGTTATTTCTCCTAATTTTTCTTTTATTTCATCTGAAGTTAATTTGTCATATCCTAATTCAGATATATCTGTATCTAATCTTTGAGCTAAATATTTACCCATAGAGTAAGAGCCACCTAAAACTTTAAATGCGTTTAATCCAAATCTATAAGATTCATCTTTAACATATACTCCTGCAACTCCTAATTTTTTTGCTAAACCTTCTAGGTTTGCTAATGGAGTTTCTTTATATTGAGGAAAGCTTTTATGAAAATTTCTAACCTTAGTTATTTCTTCTTCATTTAAGAATTTAATACAATTTTCCTTGTCACCTTTTGGCAAATTATTTACTTTCCATTTAATCTCTTTTAACATCTAAAATACCTCCAAATTATTGTTAAATTTTTATACTTTAATATATAAGCAATTAACATGCCAATACTAAATATATGTTGGATATTTTTCTATGACTGCTTAATATAGAAATTGCAATGCTTTTATTGTTTTTTCTTATCTACCTTTAATTCATACAATGTGTGTAGAATTTAATAAATGAAAAACCTTTTCTATCTTCTCACTTTTTAATTCTCATTTTTAAAATTTAAAAATAAATCTTAAAATCCTCTGTTTGTATATTTTTTAATACCTAACTTATAAAATCTAAATTAAAACATAAATAGTGATGTAATAATCTATTACATCACTATTTACATATTCATAATCTAATAAGTTTTTAATGGTCTCTAAGAGGTGATTTTTCATCTTTCTTAACATCTAATTCCTCTTTTACAACATTCCATTTTTCAAGACCAAACTTAGAAACCATAACAGCTTCTGCTGCTCCTTTTCCAAGTCTTTTTATAGTATCCATACCTGTTTCGTCTTCTTGTGCACCTTTTGCTTTTCCATCTTTACTCCATATTGTCCCACCTATATAACAACCACCTAAACCTCCAGATACTAACATTTCATGCATTAGGAAGAAATTTATTATAGGAAGTTTTGTAAGCTCTTGACCACCATATCTAGTTCCACCAGTAGTTATAGCTGCTCCAACTTTATTTTGAAGCTTTCCTGGATGAACTAAATACATAGGACGAAGTCTGTTAAATACTGCTGTAAGTTGAGCAGTTATATTCATATCATATACTGGAGAACCAACTATAATTCCATCTGCTTCTAATATTTTTTGCTCTAATTCTTGTATATCATCTTTTATAATACACATAGTCTCTTTTCTTATACATGCATCACAATGTACACAAGGACTTATTTTTTTCCCTCTAACTGACCAATACTCAGTTTCTATACCAGGTATAGTTTCAGCTTCTTTCAAAGCTTCTAATACTGCATATTCTGTTGCTCCTTTACGTGGACTTCCACAGATACCTAATATCTTTGCCATAACAATATCTCCTCATCAAATAAATCTATTTTTATTATCCATTTACAAATATAATAAATTGTCATTTCTACCTTAACTTCTGTTACTTTAATTTTATTGGTAATGAATGTATTTCTACATTAGTTGCATTGTATACTGCATTTGCAACAGCTGGTGCAACTGGTACAACAGCACATTCTCCAATACTTTTACCACCAAAAGGTCCAGCTTTTTCATAACCATTTACAAATGCAACTTGACACTTTGGCATATCTACAGTTCTAAATAATTTATATGTTTTAAAATCAGTAGCTTTAGGTCTACCTTGCTCATCAAATGCTAACTCTTCACTCAATGCGTAACCTAGACCCATGTGAATTCCACCTTCTAATTGACCTTCTAAGTTTAGAGGATTTATAACTCTACCAACATCATGCACAGCTACAAAATCAACCACTTTGATATCTTTAGTTTCTTTGTCTACTAAAACTTCAGCAAAATGTACACCATATGAAGTAAGTCCTGCAGGAGAAGAATAGTCTTCAACAACAGTTAATTCTCTTAAAGACTTACTTTGACTATATACTGCAACATCAGATAATGATGCTTTGATATTTTCATCAAGTTTACTAATTACATATCCACCATCTAGATATAATTCCTCTTTTGATGTTTCAAGTAATTTTTCTGCTTCTTCTAATATAAGTGTTTTTAATTTCTCTGCTGTTTTTTTAGCTCCTCCACCTTCTACAAATACACCTCTACTTGCATAATCTCCAAGATTGAATGTACATGCATCAGTATCAGTTTCAAATGTTTCAACTTTATCAGGTGTTATTCCTAAAACTTCAGCTACCATCATTGTTTGCATAGTTACAACACCATTACCCATATCATGTGCTCCTGTAAGTAGTGTCAATGTACCATCTTCATTTAATTTAAGAGTCAATGTAACAACATCCCTATGTGCACCAAAAACTCCATTACCATGTGCACCTATTGCCATACCTATACCTCTTAAATATTTTCCTTCTTCTTTTGGAAGATTCTTCTTTTCGTCCCACTTAAACATTTTTTTGCCTTGTTCTATACAATCCAATACTCTAGGATTTCCAAGAGAACCATGGAAAATTATATCAACATCATCTGGTTCTACTGCGTTTTTATTTTGAAAATCAACTAAATCCATTCCTATTTCCTTAGCTATTTTAGCAAATTGAGCCTGTTGAGCCATGAATATCTGAGGTGAACCATAACCTCTCATAGCTCCAGCTATTGGTGTATTTGTATATACAGGCATTCCAGTAAATTTTATATTTGGTATTTTATAAACTTTAAATACTTTATGGCTAAGTGCACCTATAACATTTAAAGCACTTGATGCATATGCTCCTGTATTTGTATATATTTTTATATCTTGTGCTATTACTTCTCCATCTTTATTTACACCAGTTTTTAATTTTACAAAAGACCCATGACGAGTTCTTGTTGATATCATAGATTCTTTTCTTGTAAGAACCATTTTAACTGGTCTTCTAGTCATTTTTGATAATGCTGCTGCTACTGGTTCAATTGTAAGTTCTAATTTTCCACCAAATGAACCTCCAATAGCAGGTCTTATAACTCTTATTTTATTTAGTGACATCCCAAAAATTTGAGATAGTATTATTCTAAATCCAAATGTATTTTGGCAAGGTGTATGTACAGTTAACTTATCATTATAATCATAGTGTGCAATTACACTGTGAGTCTCTATTGCACTATGATGTATTGCTGGAGTAGAGTATTCATCTTCAAATATATAATCACATTCTTTGAATCCTTTTTCTACATCTCCTCCATTTATGTTGTTTTGGGAAACTATATTTGAATCCCCATGTATACATATAGCATTTTCTTTTATTGCATCCTGTATAGTAAATACAGCTGGTAATTCTTCATATTCTACTTTTATAAGCTTTACAGCTTTTTCTGCTATTTCTGGTGTTTCTGCTGCTACTGCTGCAACACGGTCACCAACAAATCTAACTGTATCTGAAAATATAACTTCGTTTTCAGGTATATTATGTTCATAGAATCTCAAAGAACCATTGTATTTTCTTTGTGATGTGTTAAGATGAGTAGCTATAGCTCTAACACCCACTACTTTCTCTGCTTCACTTATATCTATACTTTTTATCTTTGCATGTGCTACAGGACTTAAAAGCATTTTAGCATGAAGCACATTCTGTGGTTTCATATCAGCCACATATTTCATTTGACCAGTAACTTTTAAAGCTGCATCTTTTAGAGGGTATGATTTTCCTATTACCTTTTCCATAACTATCTACCCCCTAATCTAGCTGCAGATAATTTTACAGCTTCTATAATTTTCACATATCCTGTACATCTACAGAGATTTTCTTTAAAAGCCTCTCTAATCTCATCTTCATTAGGAGATGTATTTCTATTTAAAAGAGCTTGTGTAGTTATAATCATACCAGGAGTACAATACCCACATTGTACAGCTCCAACCTCTATAAAAGCTTCTTGTATTGGATGAAGATTTTCCCCATTAGCAAAACTTTCTATAGTGTATATAACTTTACCTTCGCAGTTTCTTGCAAGAAGTTTACAAGATTTTACGTCAACTCCATCTATCAAAACTTTACATGCTCCACAACTGCCACTATTACAACCTTGTTTCGCTCCAGTTAGATTTAATTTTTCACGAAGTACATGCAAAAGAGTTTCATTATTTTCAATTTCTATTTCATACATGTAATCATTAATATTTAATTTTATTTTTTCCATTTTCTCCTCCTACAGATAAACTAATGTTGTAATAGAATATTATTACAATCTTATTTTAATATTAGTATAAGCTATTCCACTTATGCCCTTCCATTCTATTAGTTACATTAGCTCTCTTACATAATTCTTCTGCTGCATGTTGTGCATTCAATAATACTTGTTCTTCACTTTCGATTGTAGTTACTTTTCCATTTTCAAGTATTACATTTCCATCAACTAGAACACTTTCTACATTATGCATGCTAGCTGAGTATACCAAAGTTGATACAGGATTGTGAAGAGGTATTGATTTTGGAGAAAGCATTGAGTTAAATATTACTAAGTCAGCTTTTTTTCCAATCTCCAAAGAACCTATTTCATCTTCCATTCTAAGAGTTCTTGCTCCCTCTATTGTAGCCATTTCAAGAACTTTTTCTGCAGAAATTGCAAGAGGGTCACAATTATTCACTTTGTGTTGTAAAGCTGTTAGTTTCATAAGCTCTACCATATCTTGTGCATTATTACTTGCTGCACCATCAAGACCTAAACTTACATTTATTCCTTGTTTTAACATTTCTGGAACAGGTGCAACTCCAGAGGCAAGATACATATTACTTGCAACATTATGAGAAACTTTTATATCATACTTTTTAAGCATTTCCATGTCTTCATCAGTTATGCATACACAATGTACTGCTACAACTTCTGGACCTACTATACCCCATTTTTCAAGTAATTTTATATCTATTTCTCCATGTATATCTTTTGTTGCTGTTCTTGCAAATTCTGTTTCAGATATATGAACTGTAAAATATGAGTCATATTCTTTAACTATATTCCAAAGCATTTTACCCATTTCTTCAGATATAGCCCACATTGAAGAAGGTGCTACACAAATTTTTATTCTTCCATTTTCTGAGTTATGATATTTTTCAAATACCCTTCTTAAATCCTTTTCAACCGTTTCCACATCTTCTATAAGCTCTTTATGAATACCTAAGTCTATACAGCCTCTACCTACAACGCCTCTTATTCCTAAATCTTTATACGCTTTTACTATTCCATCTGTAAGTCCAGGTCTATTGTGTGTATGCATGTAATCAACCATTGTAGTTATACCACTTTTTAAACCTTCCATACATCCAAGCATTGCAGCATCATAAGTATCTTGCTCTGTTAAGAATTTTGCTGACGGAAACATCATTGTATTTAGCCACTCATGAAGTGCCATATCATCACCTAGACCTTTTAATAATACTTGGAATAAATGATTATGAGTATTTATAAAGCCAGGGAATATAACTTTTCCATTAGCATCTATAACCTTTTTAGCATCCAGATACTTAGGCTCAATATCAGCTGTGTTTCCCATATCTAAAATTCTATCACCTTGAATAGCTATTGCTCCATCAAATATGACTTCTCTATCTTTATTAACTGTAACAACTATTGCATTTTTTATTAGTATATCAATCATCTTAAATCCCCCTTATTAATACTTTTATTACAACATTTTATCATATGGCTTTCTCATATCATATCTAATACATTTATCCAATATTTTCCTCAAGGTTTGAAGTAACGTTTTCAGACTTTTTATTTGATTTTAATTTAAATAATGTCTGAAGTAATATAGCTATTATTGCTCCAGAAACTATACTTGACCCTCCAAGGACAGTTCCAATTGTTGCTGGGAATTGGTCTAAAACTTGTGGTGCAGTTGTAAGACCCATACTTGTTGCTATAGATACTCCTGCTATAAGATTGTTTTCTTCAGTAAATCCATCCATACTCATAATAGAGAAACCAGACATTGCTATTGATGAGAATACTACTAAAGTTGCTCCACCAACAACACAAGATGGTATAGTTGTCATTATTGCACCTAATGCTGGAGATATTCCTGCTAGTAATAATACAAGTGCACCAAGTGCTATTACAAATCTACTTGTAACTTTATTCATAGATACGATTACTGTGTTTTGGCTGAATACTCCAGTTGGAAGAGCTGCAAATAATGATGAAATTATAGAAGTTATAGAATTTCCTAAAACAACTGATGATAACTCTTCGTCAGTTACCTCTCTATCCATTGCACCTATTGTAGCTATTGTACATGCACCCATCATATCAGCTATACCTATTATGTAAATAATAGTAAACATTACTATTAACTCTGGTCTAAACTCTAATCCAAAAGCTGCTGGTGTTGGTAAAGATACTATGGCTGCTCCTTGAACTGCTGAAAAATCAACTAATCCTAAAACTAAAGATATAGCATAACCTACTAATATTCCTATCAATATTGAAGAATTTTTTACTAGACCCTTACCATATTTATTTATCATTATTATTACAAAAGCAACTATAACTCCCACTATAAAGTTTATTGGGCTTCCAAATGTTTCTGCCCCTTCTCCACCTGCTAAATTCTTTATAGCTGTTGCAAATAATCCAAGTCCCATACATGCTATTATAGTTCCAGAAACTATTGAAGTGAATATATGTCTAATTTTCTTAACTCCAAATCCTACAAAGAATACGATTACCCCAGCAGCAATCTGTGCTCCAAATAGAGCTGCTAAACCATCCTTAGCTGCTACTGAAAGACATGCTCCTAAAAATACATAACTCATTCCCATCATTACAGGTAATCTTGAACCTAACTTAAATCCTTTAAATAAAGGTATTGGATATAATTGTAAAAACGTTGCCAAACCTGCCGCTAACATAGAGCCTTGAATCAGCATTGTCGCTTGCCCCTGGTTAAGTCCTACCACGTTTGCTATTAATATCGCTGGTACCATATTTCCTACTATCATTGCTAACAGATGTTGTAAAGCTAAAGGTATTGATTCCTTTAGTGGTGGTATCCCATCGACATCATATTTTGAAGTATTACGTGTTTTCATAAAATAAATCCTCCCATACATAAATATCTTGACTAAATATTTTTATAATTATTTTCTATAAATATTTTTATGACCATGAATTTATTGCTCAACCGATAAACACAGCTAAACTGAGCTATTTTTATAAAAAATTAACAAATTTTCTAATATACCCTCCCCGATTTTCTTTTTGAATAAATATTAATTGTCTGATATACATTTCTTTGATAAATTTTTTATTAAAATGAATAGCTATCAAAAATAATCTAACAACCTCATAATAAATAATTTAAACAACCCTTTCAAATTATTATATCTTAATTGGCTTCTTCCATAACAGCTCTTTCTTTAGCCTCATCCTCTAGACTTTTATTTGGTATTATTAGATTTAAAATGAATGCAACCAATGTTGCGATTACTATTGGAGATTCTCCAAATACTAATTTTACAAATGAAGGAAATGCCTCTTGGGCTGCTGGGACTGATGTTATTCCCATGCCTAAAGCAATTGCCAAACCAACAATGGTAATATTTCTTGATGACAACTCTTCTGTAATAATTAACTTTATACCTGTCATTGTTATCATACTAAATATAGATATTGTAGCTCCTCCCAAAACTGAATATGGTATAGTAGTCATTAATGCACCAAATTTAGGTACAAACCCCGACAATAACATAAATATACCAGCTATTCCAAGCACAAATCTACTTATTACTTTGTTCATAGCTACCATCCCCACGTTTTGGCTGTATGATGATGGTGGCAAACCTCCAAACAAAGCTCCTATCATAGTACAAATTCCACTTCCTACTACTCCACTTGATAATTCTTTATCTGTAATATCCCTGTCCATACCTCCCATTGTAGTAGCTGATAAATCTCCAATTGCTTGAACAGCATTGATTATACTTACAATTACTACTGATATTACTACAGGTATATCAAATTCCAATCCAAACTCAAGTGGTTTAGGTACTGCAAACCAAGCTGCTTCTCTAATAGGGTCAAAATTTATTATGCCCAAAACTAAAGATACACAATATCCAACTATAATTCCCAAAAATATTGCTGCCAATTTTGCATACCCTTTTGCAAATTGACTAAGACCTATAACTACCACTAGTGTTATAGCTGCTACTGCCCAATTTTGCATAGAGCCATAAGTAGGGCTATTTACACCACCTGCCATATAATTTATTGCTATAGGATATAAAGATAATCCAATTGTAAACACTACTGTTCCTGCAACTATATTAGGAAAAAATCTTCTTATCTTTTTTATAAATAATCCTATTAATACTGTAGCAACTCCCCCTATTAGTTGTGCCCCCAAAATGCTTGCTAATCCGTAATTTCCTCCAACTGCTACAAGTGTTGGTACGTAAGTAAATCCAACTCCAAAAATTATAGGCAATCTTGAACCAATATTTCCTATTGGATATAGTTGTATAAGTGTCGATATGCCAGCTATTATTAATGCATATTGGACTAAAAGCGTTATTTGTGTAGGGCTAACACCCACAGCTCCTCCTACGACTATAGGTACTGTAACAGTTCCAACTATCATTGCTAATATATGTTGCATTGATAGTGGCAGACACTTTAAAATTGGTGGCCTTCCATCAATATCAAACATAGAGACACTCTTTTGATATTTACTCAAGGTTATCACTCCCAACTATTTTTTAATGACAGTTATTATTATCTCATACAACATCCTTTCTTTTTTTATTTTGTCATCTCAATTTACTATGAAGCAATTATAATGCCAATTTTTTAACAGAATTGTTTTACACATATAAATTTTATTATATTTGTTAGTATTTGATAATTTGATAAAGCATTTATTTTTTTTAATTCTTTTAAATTTTTTTTATTTTTGGATAATAAAATACTATTACACAAAAAAACACTTGGAAAATTATTTTCCAAGTGTTTTTTATCAATTTTATAATTTCAATTTTTAGAATTGAGAATTAAAAAGTTAATTATTATACATCTATTTTTCTGTATAAAGTAGCTAATGATATTCCAAGTTTTTTAGCAGCTAACTTTTTAGACTTAGTATCATTACCATAAAACTTCAACACTTTCTTTATATATGCTCTTTCAAACTCTTCAAGCGTAAGTATCTCTTGTTCCATACTTATCTCATAGTCATTTTCCTCAAGTAGTTTTATATTTATATTGTTTCGCTTAAAATATTCAATTATCTTTCTATTTATTATACCTTTGTGTATTATGCCATCTTCTTCAAGGAGATTTAAGGCTAATTCTATAGTGTTTTCCAACTCTCTAATATTCCCTGGCCAAGGATATTTAAGCAACATTTGCTCTACATCTGGTTCTATATGGTATACATTTTTCTTCATCTTTCTGGAATATTTATCTATAAAATTGTTTATTAATATTTGTATATCATCTCCTCTTTCTCTAAGTGGAGGTACTTCTAAAGGTATTACATTTAATCTATAGTATAAGTCTTCTCTAAATTTATTTTCTTTAACCAATTCAAATAAGTCTCTATTAGTAGCCGATATGATTCTAACATCTATATCAATCAGTTCGTTTGAGCCTATTCTCGTAAACTTCTTTTCCTGTAATACTCTCAATAACTTCGATTGTAGTTGAATTGGCATGTCTCCTATCTCATCTAAAAATACGACTCCTCCATTGGCCAATTCAAATTTACCAATCTTACCTTTTGAATCTGCTCCACTAAAAGCTCCTTTTGTATATCCAAAAAGTTCACTTTCCAGTAGAGGTTCTGGTATAGCAGCACAGTTTATAGCAACGAATGTTTTATTCCCTCTATTTCCTGCGAGATGAATGGCCCTTGCTATTAACTCTTTTCCAGTACCACTTTCTCCAGTTATAGCTACAGTAGAATCGCTATTTCCAATTTTGCGAATTCTATTTTTTAGAGCACACATTACATCAGAATCTCCAATTATAGAGTCTACTGTTGTTGTCCCCCAAATATTGTATACTTCCATTCCACCATACATTACTGAATCACTGTGTTTGTCCATAAAATATCAACTCCAAATAAGTATTCTATATAATAATCCTTCAAATTATCTATTTAATTATATCATAACAGAAAAGTTTAGTTATAATTTAATAATATTTTATTTTTCAAGTTAAGATTAATAAAAAGTATATCTACCAAATCTCAAATTAGTAGATATACTTTCTTAATCTTACACGCATCTTATATTAAACAAGCAATTGCGATGCCACACTTTACATATAAATGCTTTTCAAAATTTTAAATTTAAGATTTTTATAAATTTTTTTCTATACATCAGAAATTTTTCTATACATATAGAGTTATATTTACCCTTTTTTAAAGTATTTTTATTATTTTTATAATTCTTATTTCTAAAATTTATAATTAAAAATTATTTTTTTCAAATCATCTTTTGTGTTTTTCACATCATCTAATCTCACAGTTTTTGCTTCTATAAATTTACCTTTAAATGATTCTGATAATTTCCAAGAACTATAATTTTTATCCTTTTGAATACAAGGATATAACAATATGCATCTTTTTGCATTTTCATAGGTTGTTATGTATGCATACATCTGATATATATCACTTGACCTATAAAAAACATTTGAATCTACTTCAATAGCTTTCCATTTTGTCTGAACCTCCCATGACTAAAGTCACAGGGTTCCTGTTTCATAGAATTTTGCATACTAAAATATGTCTTACAAATTCTCCACAGGCTATCCCCGTAGTTCCTACGGTTCTTACATAAGTTATCTATTTTAAACTGTTATTAGTCTTAATCCTTCTTTTAGTATATTTATACTCGCATTTATGTCTCTATCGTGAGTTACATTACAACAAGGACAAATCCATTCTCTTATACTTAAATTCTTCACTTCCTCGTTTTTGTACCCACATTTATTGCATATTTGTGAACTTGCAAAGAATCTACCTACCTTTACAATTTGTCTACCATACCAATTAGCCTTATATTCTAATTGACGAATAAATTCTGACCATGACACATCAGAAATTAATCGAGATAGTTTACTATTTCTAGCCATATTCTTTACTTGTAAATCCTCTATGCAAATAATATCATTCTCTCGTATTAATTTAGTAGATAGTTTTTGTAGAAAATCCTTCCTTTGATTAGCTATATGTTCTTGAAGTCTTGCAACTTTTAATCTTGCTTTATTTCTATTTAAACTACCAATTGTTTTTCTCGATAGTTCTCTTTGTAATTTGGCAAGTTTGTTTAATGACTTTAGAAGATACTTAGGATTTTCTATAAATTGTCCACAACTTGAGATACAAAATTCTTTAATTCCTAAATCTAAGCCTATCTGATTATTAGTATTTTCAAATGCTTCAATATCTATATCAGTACAACATAATGATACATAATATTTACCACTTGGTTCTTTGGATATAGTAGCATTAAGTATTCTCCCTTGAGGTACTTGTTTATCCCTTACTTTAACCATACCAAGTTTAGGTAATTTTATATATTGACTATAGTACATAATATTTCCATTTGTAAAGTTAGTTCTATATGAAAATCTATTAGTTTTCTTTGATTTAAATTTAGGAAATCCTGCATTTTCTTTAAAGAATTTTTTATATGCGTTTTCTAAATCTTTTAAGGTGTTTTGTAGTGAAAATTTATCAGGTTCTTTAAGCCACTCTAATTCTTTTTTTAAATTGGTCAAATCAGAACTGCACTGTTTATAAGTAAAAGTTTCTTTATTATTTTCATAAACTTCTATTTTTTTAGCAAGATACTTATTATATACAAATCTACAACATCCAAAAGTTTTGTTAATTAACTCTTGCTGTTTTTTATTTGGATACATTCTAAATTTATAAGCTTTTTCCACTACTATCACCTCACTTTACTTGTTTTTTATGATTATGTTAATACTAGATGTCCATATTTTACACACCATACTATATGGTATTTTACTAAATATACATATCCAAGTCACTTCCATTTTTCATTATCCACTCTAATATTAACAAGTACAATTTTTTAAAACAAGTTTTTTGAAGGTTTTATATTTATTTTTAAATAACATATGTAAGAACCGTAAGTTCTAACTTTTATCATTTTTGAGGTTGTCGTTCACATAGGTTCGCTACTACCTATGCAGTTCTCTTATGAACTTCTTACACTTTCATGCAAGCACAGACTATATCTTATCCTTCGGCATTATCCGTTAAGGTCTACCCACTTCCACTACCAATAGCTTGTAGTGTACTTCCCTCAAGAGGAATAGTCGTTGAAGTTTCTCCTACTTAGGAGCTTACCTGCTGATTGCCCATTTTAAAGTACTTAGGGTTTAACCTTATACCATCTAACCAATTTTTTCTACTTTCGTAACTCTCACACTTAGGTTTATTTCAGCCTTATGTTTTAGTTTGGTTAGCTTTAGGGGTTTCCAGCAATTCAGGTAGTATTGGATAGGTTCTATCCTATCTCTACATATAAGTTTCCCTATATGCTGACTATTTTAGCTACTAACTCACGACTAAAGTCACGAGTGTGCGTAGCTATTTTTTAATCAATTATAATTTCATATTCGTTTTTTAAATCGTATAATACTATATCTGGTCTTAAATTAAAATTTTTCTTTCCTGTTTGTTCATTTTTTAAGAGAAATTTACTCTTATCTTGTATATAAGTTTCTCTAGATGAATTGTCCCATATATTTTTTATTAAGACACCTATATATTCTTCATATAAAGTATTTATTTCAAATAATATAGAAAATGCTTCTTGATTGTTTTGACTATTATCCATCGATAAATTTAAAAGTATGAGTCTAGCTAGTAAGTAACAGTCTTTAAATCTATCATTGTTTTTATAAAATTTATAATCTAATAGTTTTTCTTTGTCTACATAAATTAAGTCTACATTTTGAAAATAGCTTAAAATTTTTTTAATCTTACTTTGAATTAAATTATCATTTATTCTATATAAAATAGATATACATGCTTTTTTAAGAACTTGATTCAAGAAATTATTTTCACTATATTCATCATACTCACATTTTATTTTCACTGGAGAAATTCCTCTTTCTCTTGCATATGTACTCAACAATATTTTACCTCTTATAACATTTGAATTTTCTATTTTATTTATATATTCAAAGTGAATGCCTCTTTTAATTTGTGTTTGCATATTTTCAATAAAATACATGACAAAGAAATTTAAAAGGTTATAATTTTTCAAACTTAATCTTATGCTTTCATTCATTATAATTGGAATTTTATTACATATAGAAAGCATCTGTAATAACATTTCTCTATCTTTTGCAAGATTATCACTTAATGACAGTTTTGGAAGCACTTCAAGTATTACATTTTCAAAACATATAACACCTACATAGTTTATGAATCTAAGTTTTTTATACTTAATATCTATTATATTGCTCTTTAATACATCATTATTATTATCTATATATTTAAGCAATTTTTCATATTCAATTTCTGTAAGCTCATTTTCACCATTACCAACCCTTATCCATTCGTAAGTTTCTTTAACATATATATTTTTACTCATATATATTTTTTAACTCCTCACTAGATATGTTTCGCTTTATACAATAGTTAACTTTATTTTCAATCACAGAGGTATTATTTTTTTTAAATAATTCAGAAGCTATAAGTTCTTCTTTATAAACAATATATTTATCTTTTTCATCTTTTCCTATACCACCTAAAATAAGACCTACTTTTTCTGAATCATAATAAAAATACTCTTGAAGAAGTGGTATTATTTTACTTCTAAATACTGACACTATATCATCAATATTATCTACATCAAGTAAGTAAGCTTGTCCAATTACATGGTCTCTATCATATAAAAACTCTATCCTTTTATTAATTGTATATAGCATATTTTTAATATCTATACCATCTACAATAGGCAATAAATCATAATCTGGCATAATTTCTTCAAAATTAAATCTTCTTCTCAAAGCTATATCTAAGAGTGCTATTGATTTATCTGACGTATTCATAGTTCCAACTATATACAAATTGGGAGGTAAAGAAAATTTTTCTTTTGAGTATGGTAATTTTACAATAGTTTGATTTGATTTAGTGAGTCTTTTATCTTCTTCAAGTAATGTTATTAACTCACCAAATATTTTAGATATATTTCCTCTATTGATTTCATCTATTATTAAAACATAGTTTTCTGATTCTTCAAAATTAAAACTGTCACTAGATTCTATATTTTCTAATATCAACTTCTTTTTTCTAGTTTTTATCTCTTCTAAAGTCAAATACTCTTTTTCCAACTCAAGATTCAACTTTTTTTCAAACTTCAATGCATCATAACATGCTTCTATAGATATATCTTTTAATATTCCATCCTCTGGTTTAAAATTACCTTCACCATCAGACTTTAGTCCTTCTATAAATTCCTCATATCCATATGATTGATGAAATGTACAAAATTCTACATTATTTTTATAATTTGTATTACTTATGTAATCTCTATCTTTTAAACTAGTTCCATTTATCAAATTACAAACTTCTTGTTTTGCATTATATGTTTTACCAGTTCCTGGTGGACCATAAAGTATAGTATTTAAAGGCATTTTATTAGTAAACCTTTTTATATACTTCTCAACTAGACTATTATTTTCAAATACGACCCAAGCATTTCCATCTATATTCTCTTTTTCATACTCTATCCACTTAACAGGTAAAAAATATCCTCCCTCTAAGATACTTATTTTTTCTATATCGAAGCCTTCCATAACTTGACATACACCAAATACACTCTTCATTGTATGGTCATTTTCACAGATTACTTTCTCACTATTATATAACAAAATATAATCATCTGTATTTATGTTTTTAAGATATTCTAATTGCTCTAGGTTAGTCGGTTGAATAAATAATTCTTCATTGTCTATACATTCATCTACATTTTTATAATAATAGTTTTTTAGATACCATTTATTATTGTCACTTTCTTCTATCATTTTTCTCAATGATTTCTTATCTTGTAACTTAATGATTTCTAAATATGAACTAATATCATTATTACTTAATTTATAAAACTCACTTGTATATACTTTGCAACTTGAAACTGCATCAAAGTTGTGCATCCATTTCACTGGCAATGTATGCCCCAAAATATGACTTAATTCATAACCATCTTCAAAACTTTCATCAACTATACCAATAGATACACTACATTTAATTTTTTCTTCTATATTTTGATATGCCTTATATAAAAAATAATCTCCTTTTTTAATTGACATAAACTTTTTTATAAAATCTTTGTCATTACAGTTCTCATTGATATATTTTTCTGACTTTTTTCCCATATTGAATACTTTTTTTAGATTTATTTTTATATCAAAACCAAGTGCAATTATACTTTCTTCTCTAAAAACTTGTGGTGTATCTGTTTCTTGATAAAAAAATTCTTCCATTAACCAATACTCTGCAATCCTTATATTTTCAGACATATCTTTCTCCTTAATATCTAAAATATGCTAATTATACAATAAAGCAACTTTAATCTTTCCACCTAAATTTTCTTTTAAGTATAAAGAGAATATCACTTCATATTTTTCTTCTATCTTACTTTGAATATTATTTATTAAATCATTCAATTCTACTAGAGAAAAATCCATATTTCCTTCAACAAATACAATGCCTTTTTTATTTACAAATTCTTCACCAAGATATTCCATTCTCTCAAATAAAGTGTTAGCCATTTTACTATATTCTTTTGTATCTTCAAATTCTTCAAAAGAATACTTAATTCCTTTATCTCCTATAATCGCTTCTTTTAAGTCAGTTATATCTATATTTATCATACAAGAATCTGAAATAGACTCTATCATAATATTCATCAAATCAACAAATTTAAAAATACTCTCTCTATTGATTTTAAATTCTCTTCCAAGTTCCAAATCTTCTTTATTTTCCTTATCAGAACAATTCATTCCTATAGATAAAATTCTTCTTTCATTTGACATATATGAAATAGCTTTTATAATTTCTCTACTTTGTTTATCTTCAGTTGAATAGGCTAAAAATAATATGTCTACTCCGTCTAAAAGACTTCTTACATATTCTTTCTCAACTTCTTGATTTATATTGATTCTTTCTATGTCTACATTTTCTTTTATTTTTTCTTCTATTTCATTTATTATATTGATACCTTCAGTCCCAATACCAATTATCTTAGCATTCTTATTAAAATCTTCCATTATAATACATTTCTCCTTAATGATTATTTAGTTTTAACATTTTTAAATATTATAACATATTTTCTTCAAAAAAATATTTTAACTCCTTAGCCTTGTCATAAAGCAACTTATTTATAAATTTCGGCTCTACCACCCTTGCCTCTTGTCCTATTGAAAATAAAGTAGATACATACCAATCTATTTCATCATGCTTTATAAATGTATCAATTATACCACTTCCATCTTCATTCATCTTTATATCTAAATCATAAGAATCATTCTTTAGTTTCAATACACCTTCTTCAGTCAATAGTACACATAGTTTAGTATTTTCATCAAATTCTTTAGCAAATTGCATATTTTCATATGCTTCCATATATACTGTGTCTATCCACTCTTTCAAACTTATATTTTTCTTTTTGCTATTTCCTATCCTTTTAAATTCAATTACATTTTCCATACAAATTAATATAATCTTATCACTCTCATAATCATACACAGGTGTAAACCACACACACTTCTTTAAAAATATACCTATAGGACATACATTTTTTTCATGTAATTGATTTCCAGACTTATATTTAATATTTAAAATACAAGACTCTGATGAAGCTCTAAAAATTTCAACTATATCACTACTTTTATACATTCCTTCATTAGGTATAAACTCAATATAACTTTTTATATTATCTATTCCTTCTTTTATACTGCTTTTACGCTCATAACTTATTTTTCTTATTATAGAATCAATTTCTTTATCTATTAACATCGACCTATAAATTTGAAGTGACTTAAGAGCAAAGAAGATGGACATGACTTCTATTTCTGTAAATACAACAGGAGGTATATAACTATTATTTAAAACCCTATATCCTCCATTCCTACCCTTCTCTGTCTGAATTGGAAGTCCCATTTCATTTAATTCTGTCAAGTATCGTTGAATAGTTTTAGTCGAAAGATTAAACTCTTCTGACAACTCTTTAATTGTAAACTTCTGTTTATCATTAATATATGTCCAAACATCAGTTAATCTTTTTATCTTTGACAAATAAAATCCCCCTTATTATTAATACTAATCTTAATCTATGAAATGATAATTTATTTTTTAAAATTTAATATCGATGACATTCTTGTATTTTTTCATTAAGAAACTGAAAAATGGTACTCCAACTACTGTCACAACCACAAATTCTCCAAAACCTACCTGTATCATAGATAAAATCAAAGGAAGTCCAAAAAATATGTTTAACATCAATCCAACTACAACTGCATTTACGATAGTTGGCCATATAGAAGCTATAATCAGTGTGCCTTTACTTTGTCCACCTATCTTTCTAGTAAAATAAATCAAACTCCCACTTATAAATGTAGCTAATGTCCCAAATACTATATCAGGTACACCATATGGTCCTATAACATTTGCTAAAAAGCATCCTAATGTAAGACCTACTATGTATCCTTTATCTAAAAATGCTAAGAGCATCATAATCTCTGCTATTCTAAATTGTATTGGTCCATAACTTATAAATCCCAATGACAGAGTTAAAACAGCATAAATTGCTGTAACAACCGCTGTTAATGCTATATTAATACTCTTTCTTCTCATATCTGTCTCCTAGTAAAAATTTTATTGCTAAAAATTAATAATATAACTTTATTTTATACAAATTCTATAAACTTAAACAGTTATTTTATATAAACAAATTATTTTAACGAACTATTTTATTAATTCAATTTATATTATACAATATGATACATATAAACTCAAATATCTATATTTTAAATATATGTTATAATTATCGTATACAAATTCAAATTTAATTTTCTATTATTCTATAAAAACATTAAAAAAGAGCCTTAAAATTAGGCTCTAATAATTTATGTCAAAATCAATGAACTCTGCTATCTTTTAATTTAGATAATATCATCCAAGTACCTATGCAATCAATTTCTAGTTGTTTTTCTATCTCATCATACAACATTTCTTGATATGATGTATTTAAAACTACATTTTCAACAAGTTTAGAAATTTCCTCTTCTGCAAAGTCAATTTCTATTTGATTTTGTTTTTCTTTAAAGAACACTCTTACTTTTCTCTGACTTATCGAACGACCCTCAAAGCTGACTAAACATTCTAAAATGTTTTTATCTCCTCTAAAATTATTTACTGCTCTTATGTTATTTAGATTTCCAGCCAAAACATCATCCCCTTAGTTAATTTTATATTTTATAAGTAAAATTCATAATATTATAATAACTACTTATTAAATATCTTTCAACAGGTATGACATAACTGGTTGTTTAACATGTAAAACTAGTCTAAAATCTTCATAAATAATTATTTATTCATTGCCATGAATACTTTTTCAGGCGTAATAGGAAGTGTATTTATTCTCACACCAACCCCATTAAATACAGCTTCTTGTACAGCTGGCAAAGGTGTATTTATAACAACTTCTCCAACTGACTTAGCACCAAATGGCCCTGTTGGTTCATAAGTTTCAACAAAATCTACTTCTACATTTCCAATATCACATCTAGCCGGAATCTTATATTGCATAAATGTATTCGTATCCATACTACCTTTTTCTGTGTATCTAACTTCTTCAAATAAGGCCATTCCAATCCCTTGAACAATTCCACCTTCAACTTGTATCTTAGCTAGATTTTTATTTATAACTGTTCCACAGTCTACTATAGCCACATAATTTACTAAATCAACCTTCCCAGTTTCTTTATCTATTTCAGTTTCTGCAAAACCAGCTATAAAAGGTGGTGGTGATACTGGACTACCATGAGAAGCAAGACCTATCAATTGATTAGTGTCAGGCCCAATTGTAGAATCCACTGCTATATCAAATAATAATGTGCTACCTTTTTTACTAGTTAAGTTTACACCATCAAATTCTACTTCATCTATATCAACACCTAGTTTAGTAGCTCCAGCAGAAATTATTTTTGCTCTTAAGTCTTGAGCAGCTTTAACTACTGCCATACCTGTTACATAAGTAGTACTTGAAGCATATGAACCTGGGTCATATGGAACTAAGTCAGTATCAGCCGATATGACTGTTATATTTTCGATACTCGTTTCAAGTACTTCAGCAGCCATTTGGGCTAGGATTGTGTCACTTCCTGTACCCATATCAGTAGAACCTATCATAAGTGTATAATCTCCACAGTCATTCAATTTAATTTCAGCTGAAGACTTGTCAAGACCTTGTATACCAGAACCTTGCATAGTAATTCCCATACCAACACTTCTAATCTTTCCATTCTCAAGATGTTTACAAGGATATTTTTCATCCCATCCAATAAGCTCTTTACCCTTATTTATACATTTTACTAAATCCACACTATTTAAAGTTTTTCCATATGCAAATGTAGTCTCACCTTGTGTTACTACGTTTTTTAACCTTAAATCTGTTGGGTCCATTTTTAATTTATCAGCAAGCATATTTATAGTTGATTCAACAGCAAAGCATCCTTGAGAAGCTCCATAACCTCTAAGTGCTCCTGCTGGCATTTTATTAGTATATACTACATCTGCAATGAATCTTGTTGCTTCAACTTTATTATACATTGGTAAAGTTTTTTCTCCAACCAAACCAATAGTTGTAGAGGCATGCTCTCCATATGCACCTGTATCAGAAAGCGCATTTATATCTATAGCTTTTATTATTCCATCATTAGTAGCACCTAGTCTAACCTTCAATCTCATCGCATGTCTACTTGTTGAACAATTAAAAGTTTCTTTTCTATCATAAATTATTTTAGCTGGTTTACCTGTTTTTAAAGTTACAATTGCCGAGAAAATCTCCACACATGCAGTTTGTTTTCCGCCAAATCCACCACCAATTCTAGGTTTTATCACTCTAATTTTACTAGCTGGTAGCTCTAATGCACGAGACAAATGTCTTTTAACGTGAAATGGTATTTGAGTTGAACTTACTACAACCAATCTACCAGTGTGGTCTAAATAATTGTATGCTCTATATGTCTCCATCATTGCGTGCGCTTGTGCTTGAGTATAATAAGTTTCTTCAATTACTATATCACAATTACTTAGTACTTTGTCCATATCACCTTTAGTATAATCATGATGTGATACTATATTATTTTCTCTCTGCATACCTATGTCAAAGTTACAATGTCTATCCTCATCATGAACTACAACTTTATTCCCTATTGCTTTTTCAAAATCCAAAACAGGAGTAAGTACTTCATACTTTACCTTGATAAGATTCATTGCCTTAATTGCTGTTTTTTCATCCACAGCAGCAACTATAGCTACTTCATCACCTACATACCTAACAACATCTTCAAGAATTAATCTATCATATGGAGATGGTTCTGGATATGTTTGACCAGCAAGTGTAAATCTAGATTTTGGTACATCTTTATATGTTAAAACACATTCAACACCATCAACCATTTCTGCCTTTGATGTATCTATATCTTTTATTTTTGCATAAGCATGAGGACTTCTAAGTATCTTTACCACCAAAGCATCTTTTGCTGATAAATCATCTGTATACACAGGTTTACCTGTTGTAATACTCATTCCATCTATTTTTTTGATTCCTTTTCCAACTATATTCATGTTCTACTTTACCTCCAGATAAGTTTTGATAGCTCTTAACTGTCCCATATATCCTGTACATCTGCATAGATTTCCTGTCAGATAATGTTTTATTTCTTCATCTGTAGGATTTTCAAGCTCATCTTTCATTGCAAGTACAGTAAGTATAAAACCAGGAGAACAGAATCCGCACTGCTCAGCACCTTCTTTTACCAAAACTTCGCTAAACTCTCTAACTTCATCTTCTAAACCTTCAATTGTAGTTATTTCTTTATTTAAAGCTCTCAATGTCAATGTTGCACAAGATAATGTAGGTTTCTTATCAATTAAAACTGTACAGAGACCACAACATCCTGTGTCACAACCTCTTTTTACACTTAAATTACCAACTTTCCTTAAAGTGTCAACTAAATATTCTTCTGGCTCTATATCTACACTTTTTTTCTTTCCATTTATATTAAGTTTCACTAACATTAAATAACCTCCATTATAGCTCTTTTTAAAAGTACTTTACTCATAGCTTTTCTATAATCCCTAGATGCTCTCATATTAGAACCAAAAGTTAATTCTTCTGACGCAATTTCTATTGCTTTATCTATATTAACTTCATTAACTTCATTATTAGATAGGAATTCACTAGCTTGTTTCGCAATCGTAGCTTTTTGAGGTCTTGCACCTACACATAATTTAAATTTTCCCATGTGTTTTGATACAGATACATTTAGGAGAGGATAATCACTCTTTGCATTTCTTAGTGATTTATAAGAAGCATTTTTATTTGTTTTCTTTATATATACCTTAATTAGTAAATCTTTCTCATACTCTCTATTAAGAAACTCTTCCAGACTAATCCTTCCAGCTTTATATAATTCTACTTCTGTGTCTAATGAAAGCAATGCTACTATCAAGTCAGAAAAACCATATTTAGAGAATACTGTAGCTCCAACCGTTACTACATTTCTAAACTGAATTCCTATTATATCTTTAACTGAATCTTCTATTATATCTCCAAAATTTTTTTTGACTATTTGACTTGTCTCTAAGGTTCTAAAAGTAGTCATAGAGCCAATCTCTATATAATCTTCATCTTCTTTTATATAGTCTAAGTTTAAATTAGATAATTCTATCCCTGTACCTATTCTTTTTTTCCCCATTCTTAAAAAAGCACTTCCACCAATCACTTGATTAGTTTTTCTTTTATTTAAAATTGAGTACGCTTCTTCTACTGTATCTGGCTGTACAATATCCATAACCGTAAACATAAATTTCCTCCCTTATTTGCTATTCTTATTTTAAATACAACTAATTATATCATAGCTTCAACAAATTTTGATAATAAATATATCCAATATGTAAATTCTGTAAATTACTTCTACATAAAAAATGACTATTTCAACAATTATCATTAGATAATTTTAAAATAGCCATTATTATGTATTATTTAAAGTGAAATTTTAAAAAGTTGATACTTTTTCACTTATATTTATCACTTCTTCTTCTAATAATCCAAGTTTTTTAGCTACCAATTTTGTAGTACTTCCTTGTATTACTAACGTGATTAGTATAGTCATAAATACTACTGATGAAATTACTTCGTATCCAGGAACTTTCATTGCTGAAATGATACCACAAAGTGCAGCTGGTATTACTCCAGTTTCCCTTACCCACATCATAAATAACATTTCATTTTTACTCCATTTTGCTTCTCTATCCACAAGTGTACAAACTAAAACACAAAGTGGTCTTGCTATAAACATTAATACTAGTACTGTAATTACAGATGGTACAAAATATTGGCCTAATTGAGCTAAATTAACTTGGCTACCTAATATTATAAATATTGCCATACGACAAATAGTACCTAAAGTTTCAGCAACATAGAAATCTGCATCATAAGATTTTTGACTTAACCAAATTCTAAAGTTTTTCTTATTACCAGTTATTATACCTACAATAAAGCAAGACATGTATCCACTTCCACCTAACTTTGTAGATAATTCATATGCAACAACAACTGAAATAACAGATATTATTGGTGCAAAATCTTTGAATATTCCATATGGTTTATCATTAACCAATTTCAAAAGCAGTATTCCTGTAATTAAACCAATCACAACTCCGACAATAACCATTGTCCCTAATTCATAAATATTTTCACTTAATGAAAATTTATTTGATAAAATTACAGCTAACACTGCTGATGTTAATATAGCTCCTGTTGCATCATTAAAAGCTGATTCACTTATTACAGTTTGTTTTACTCTATCCTTTATTTTTACTTGATTAAATATAGGTACAAGAGTAGCTGGGTCTGTTGATGCTATTATAGTTCCTGCTAGTAAAGCAGTCATCGCACTTATTCCAAAAGCAAAGCTTATTACTTGTTGCATTATAAAAGCAGATATCACAACTCCTAAAGTAGCTAGTAAGAATACAGATATCTTTACATTTCTCAACACTTTTAAACTTATTTCTTTTCCACCTAAGTATAAGATAAATGCAGAACCAAATGTAAGTATTAATTGATTTTCTATTTGAAATCCGCGAATATCTATAAATTTTAAAAATGATGGTCCTATTAGAATTCCTACAAGTAAAAATAGTACAACATCAGGAACTTTCAATATTTCGCTAAGCTTGCTACAAATTATTCCAGTTATACTTACAACAGCAAAAATCACCAATAAATTATTACTGGCAATTGTGTGTATAGATGATTCCATGTCAGTCTCTCCTCCCAATATGCATGCATTATATGACATACTCATTTATTCGTTTTACTATATAATTATAGCACACAAATAAATGTTATCAATCATATTTTTTCCTTCCTGCAACTTAACCTTCATTTTTGATAATTAAATAACGCTTCTATAATTTTAATATTTTTTACCAGTTATTAAAAGGTTGATTTTGTCAAGTTTATAATATATATATATTAATACTATCTATACATATATCTTTTTTAGATATTTTTCGACTTTTTTTCTTATTAAAATAACTTTAAATTTAACAATAAAACATTTCATTATATATTTTTTTTAAAACGTACTATTTTCAACATTTTCATTAACTTGGTTTATTCATTTTTTTCTTATCTATCCTATATCCAAGCATACTTCCTATATTTTTACTTGGATGTAATTCTTCAGCAATTTCAAGCTTGTTATGAAGATTTTTTTTCGTACTAAAAATATTACTTCTATTTTTATCTTTTTTATCTTTTTTCATATTTTATCCTTTCAAAACAATATAAATTTTTCTATTTATTACTTATTATTTCAAATTTCTATAGTTTTAATCAAAAAAGGGAAATTTCTCAATATAATATAGCTTATTTAACACTATATTCGTATCTAGAATTTCCCTAATTATTTTACTAATTAAATTTTTCAATAACTTCCTCTAAATTAGAACTTACTTCTTCTTCTTTTTTCCAATTATTTAAGGTATAATGTGTCCTAAACGTAAATATCCCCGAGACTATTAATATAAAATAGTATACAAATCCACTATATAATAGTACTGAATACCCCAATAATTCCTTGGGAATTATTTTTGAAAACATAGTAAAGAATGTAACTTCATTCGCTCCAACATTTCCTGGTGTTGGTACTGGCGATATTGCCATATACAAAAACACTTGTAGTGTCATTATATGTATGTATGATACTCCTTTTAGATTTGAAGCTTTATACACACAATAGACTATACTAAAATACGCTATTAGTTGCAACACAGTAAGTAATATACTTAAAATTAAAACTCTCACATTTTTAATAAATATTTTTATAGAGTAATTATAATCATCAATATAATGATTTACTCTATCACGTTTTGAATCTAAGAATTTAAATGTCTTAAATTTAGATAAAAAATTAATCAAAATTTCTGCTACCATTTTTACTTGTTTTGGACTAAATACTATTAGTAGTCCACCTAACAACATACTTACATTCATAATCATCCCGACCGTTATCAAAACTCTAACAGAATGTATTTGTTGCATTAATAACGGCTTATTTAGTAAAATTAAAATTCCACAAAACATGGTAACTGTACTTTGAAACACCACTGTCTTGTTAGTAACTATAGCTACTGATTTGCTAAGGCTCACATCATATTTTGTAAGTGCATATATTTGCATTGGTTGACTCCCAGATGCAAATGGAGTAACTAAGTTATAGTAAAATCCCATTGTAGCCATTTTTATACCAATAAATTTTACTTTTGTTTTCTGAACTGCATTTATTATCAAATGAGTTACAATAGCTTCAATTAGCATATATACTAGTATTATTAATATTCCAAAGAATATATAAGCCTTATTTACCATTCTTATAATTTTAGGTATCATTTTTATATCTAAAGTGGTTAACACTAAATAAGTAGTAATACATATCAAAAATAGCAAAAATCCATATTGAATAAAATCTTTTTCTTTTTTGGATAGTTTTCTCATTTATTTTCTCCTAAATTTTTTCATATCACTATATCATAGTATACTACTTAACATATTCTTTGCAATACTAAAAAAAATAAGTCTCTATTTGACACAAATACATCTATAAACTTTTAAAAATTTTTACTCCTTTAGTAGAAATAATTCTCCATATCATAAAATCTAGTATTAATGTAAGCACACTTGCTAAAACAATATACATATTTAAAAATGAAATTCCCATTAATATATATATACCTCCAAGTACAACTATATATATTAATGATGCTAACATTGTAACTATCATACTTGCACTTCTCTTTACAACTGCAACTTCATTTTTCCAATCAAGATTTGGATATAATAGATTTGTTAATAACCCCATCAAAGCTACAAACATTGAAAAAGTTGTAAGTAAACAAATTGATACAATAATAAATTGGACTTCAAAATCTAATTTTATAGACACTAATATCAAACACAAAATAGATAATGGTGCATTCAATAAAAAATTCATCAATATTTTTGACCAGAATATTTCTTTCTCATCTATTGGAGAAGATTTTAATATCCATAAATTTTTTCCTTCAAAAGAAATCGAACAATATGTTGTACAATTCATTACCATTATAAAGAAGAACACTCCTAATAACTGTATTTTTATGAGACTAAAATCAATATTCATTTTTAGCAATTCAGCCATTTTATCTGCCCCAAATAGTAATATTAAAATTGTACCTACTATTAGAAATAACAGACCAACAGATGAATTTAAAAAGTAAATGAATGAAGAAGAATATCTTTTAAACTCCTTTTTTAATAGAGCTTTTGATGGTCTTGAAATTTTTTGACTCTTAAACTCATAACTTTTTGACTTATAACTTTCACGCATTTTAGAATTTATATTTTTAAATCTTTTAGCAAATAAAGTTATAAACATAAAAAATGGTATTATTGATATCGATATAAATGCTAAAAAAGAAATTATACTTCCTGTTTTAAGAGCATCAACAAAATAATATGTAGGTGGATATATTTTTCTAATAGTTTCTGAAATAGATACACTATTCTTTAACATTTCAGCTGATATAGAATTCAGTCTTGACATAAATAGAGTATAAAGTAAAAGCAATATTACACTACCTATGATTAATACTAAATTTTTATATTTTATTTTTGATGATATCTGCCCTATAAATAAAAAAATTATTGATGATGCAACTATTGGTAATAGAGGCAAAGCTAAAAATAATAATATTAAATAAGGAAAATAAGTTATACTTACATCAGAATTAAAAAAATAAACTACTGCTGGTATAATCATACATACTGAAGAAAATAAATAGTTTGCTCCAATCAACATCAATATTTTACTTGCTAGTATAGTAGATTCTTTTATAGGTAAACTAGTCAAGAGATCTAAATCTTTTGCTTGAAATAGATATGATGAAGTTTTGTATAATGATGTAACGATGGTTGTTAATGTTGACAGTCCAAACCCAAATATTAGTAACATTTCCATTTGATTTATCTGTTTCAAAATATCAACTAGAGAAAGACTTAAGCTAGTTACATAAAAAATTAGCAACCCTGCTATAATAACAATTGAAAATACCATTCCCATTATTTTTTGTTTTTCTCTTCCATCTGCTTTTTTTAAAGTATTCAATTTAAATTCATTTATTATATTAGTTTTTATTAATATACTTAGATTGTTCATGTTTTATCATTCCTCACTTTAGACACTATATTGTATAAAAAACAATTTATTTTTCTATTAACTCCAAAAAAATACTTTCAAGTGAATTACTTCCTTTAACTTCTTCTGTGCTTCCATAAGCAATTATATTTCCATCCTTTATTATGGCAATCTTATCACAAATTTTTTCGGCAACTTCTAAAACATGTGTTGAGAAAAATATACAACCACCTTTTGCACAGAATTCTTTCATAATCTCTTTCAATATAAACGATGCCTTTGGGTCAAGACCTACAAAAGGTTCATCAAGAATTAAAATTTTTGGATTATGTATTAAAGCTGAAATTATGGCTAATTTTTGTTTCATACCATGTGAATATGAAGATATTAAATCTCCTAATGCTTTATTAAGTTCAAACTTATTTGAATAATATTTTATTAACTCTTCTCTTTTATTTTTATCAACTTCAAATATGTCTGCTATAAAATTAAGATATTGTACACCAGTTAATGATTCATATAAATCCGGATTATCAGGTATATATGCCATTTCTTTTTTACATTCAACAGGTTGTTTTTTTATCGACTTAGAATTTACAAGCACCTCTCCCTCTTCAAAATCGTGTATCCCAACAATTGCCTTAATGGTAGTAGTTTTACCTGCACCATTATGACCTATAAACCCAAAAAGCTCTCCATCATTTACATCAAATGAAATATTATTTACTACTTTCTTATTTTTATATGATTTAGATACATTGATTACCTTTAACATAATTTCCCTCCATATTATAGTTTTGATAGTTGTTATATATAATATATAACAACTATCAAATAATTACAACTTTTATTTGTTTATTTTTAAAGTTTAGAAAATACAAAACCATTAGAAATATGGAAATATAAATTATATTTACTTCTAAATTACACATAATTATAAAAGAATATATAGTTCGATTTGCTTAAACAATGTATAATAAAAAATAGTTGACTATAATAATATTAATGATTAAATAGAAGGAGCAAAACATGAATACATTTGAACAATTAAAAATAAGTTCTACTTTGATAGATGGGCTTAAAAAACAAGACATAACTTCTCCAACAGAAGTTCAGTCACTTGCTATAGAAAATATAATACAAAATAAAGATTTATTGATTAATTCTCAGACTGGAACAGGAAAAACACTGGCATATCTTCTACCTATATGTGAAAAAATTGATACATCAAAAAGAGAGACACAAGCACTTATACTTGCACCTACACATGAACTAGTAATGCAGATTACAAACCAAGTTGAATTATTAGCTAAAAACTCAGAAATTCCTTTAACTTCTTTAGCTTTAATTGGGGAAGTAAATATACAAAAGCAAATAAAAAACATAAAAACAATAAAACCACATATAGTAATTGGTTCTTGTGGAAGAGTTTTAGACTTAATAAAACAAAAGAAATTAAAATCACATAATATAAAAACTATCGTCTTAGATGAAGTAGACAATCTATTGAATGGAAAAAATATAACTTGTATAGAAGATATAATAAGAACTACATTAAGGGATAGACAGATTATAGGATGTTCTGCAAGCCTTACTGATAATACTATAAAAATTTGTGATAAAATTATGAAAGAATTTGAAATAATAAAAACGAAAGAAAAGTCACAAATAAATCCTAATATAAATCACTCATATTTATTAGGTGAAATAAGGGATAAATTTAATTTTCTTAGAAAAACATTAGCTGCCACAAATCCAAAAAGAGCAATTGTATTTGTAAACAACGAAAAAAATATAGAAGTCCTAGTATCAAAACTAAATTATCATAATTATAAGGCAATTGGAATCTTTGGAAACATGGCAAAAGAAGATAGAAAAAATGCAATAAATAAATTTAAACTTGGAAAAGCAAAAATTTTAATTACAACTGATTTATCTGCTCGTGGACTAGATATAGTAGATGTAAGTCATGTTTTTAATTTAGATTTTCCAAAAAGTAAAAATGAATACTTGCATAGATGCGGCCGAACTGCTAGAGGGAATCGAGATGGTAACACAATCTCAATAATAACAAAACAAGAATTAGATGTGATAAAGGATTTACAAAAAGAATTTAATATAACAATTGTGCCTAAAATTTTACAAAATGGAAAGCTAATAGATACAGTTAAATAATTTAACAAATACAAAAGAGCTGTAATTTCTCATTAAAACATGTTAGAAATTACAGCTCTTTATTTTATTAAATTAATTTTTTAAATAATATTCATTATAAAAGCCAAAGTTTTATTATAAATAATATAGCCAAGACAATCATTACTATAGAAACATGCTTCTTATCTTCTGCTTTTTTAGTTCCAAATATATTGTAAAATACATTTACGAAAACATAAGTTAATATACCTAAAGTTAAACCATCACCTATACTATAAGTTAATGCCATACAAGCAATAGTAACAAATGCTGGAACACCTTCAGTTATATTGTCAAACTCTATATCCTTAACTGTACCAAGCATTAAATATCCAACATATATTAAAGCTGGTGCTGTAGCACATGATGGAATTGCTATAAATACAGGAGAGAAAAACATTGCAGCTAAGAATAAAATCCCAACTGTAACTGCTGTCCATCCAGTTCTTCCACCTGCAATAACTCCTGTTGAACTTTCAACATAAGTTGTAACTGTAGACACTCCAAGTCCTGCACCTACTGTAGTTGCAACTGCGTCTGTAAGTAAAGCTCTTCCTACATTAGGAACATTTCCTTTTTCATCTAGCATGTTTGCTTTAGAACAAACACCTACTAATGTACCAACTGTATCAAAGAAATCAACAAATAAAAATGTGCAAACTACTACTAAAAATCCACCTATATTCGTTGGATGTAATACATATCCTAAATCTATTTTACCTGCTATTGGTGCTAAACTTTCAAATTTAAATACTCCACCAGGTAAATATATCCCTAGTTTTTGTGCATACTCTGGATTCATAAAAGCAAATCCCCAAGCAAGTAATGAACTTACTACTATTCCAAAAAGTATAGAACCTTTAACTCTTTTTTTATCTAATACAGCAATAATTATTAATCCTATACAAGTTATTATTACTGCTGGTGTAAATCTACCCATTTTGATAAGAGTAGCTTGATCTCCAATAACAATTCCGCTATTTACTAAACCTATAAGTGCAATAAATATACCAATACCACCTGTAACAGCTAATTTCATATTTTTTGGTATTGCATTTACAACAGCCTCACGAACTCCACTTACTGATAAAACTATAAAAATAATACCTTCTACAAACACTGCTGTAAGAGCCACTTCCCAAGGAACACCCATTTGTAAAACTACTGTGTATGCAAAAAATGCATTAAGACCCATACCTGATGCCAAAGCAAAAGGAAGATTTGCAACTACACCCATTAAAATACATCCAAATGCTGCTGCTAAACATGTCCCTGTAACAAGTGCACCAGCTGGCATACCTGTCTCAGATAAAATATTTGGATTTACAGCTATTATATAAGCCATAGTTAAAAAAGTAGTTACTCCTGCAATGACTTCTTTTTTCATATCAACATTTTTATTAGTCAAAATTGGAAAAAGTTTCTGCATGGTACTACTGTTTGTTGTTTGCATAACAACACCTCCTATTAAATTTTACAAAAAAACGACACAGTAATTGATAAGCTGAGCCGTATCCTTCATAATTCAGTTAATTAAATATTTAATTAACTAAATAATAGTATACATAGTCAGAATATTTACGGTATTCCGGTAGAAACTTATGACCCATATTGTCAAAATTATATGTTATACAATCCAAAACATTATTTTTTCTTTACGAATATTATTTTAATTTATATAATTAATTTTGTCAATATATACGTATATATTATACTGATTTTGTATTAATATTCGATTATATTAAGTATTAATTTCTCTTATCCCGATTATAATTATATTCTTTACATTTTCGAAAAATATATGATATTTTAATACAATTTATTTATAGTTGAAATATAAAGCTTACTCTAAGATTATATTATAATGAATTGATAAATTTTTTATTTTTAAAAAACAAAGTGAAGAATTTAACTATATGCCATAAAGGGTATTAAAAAATTAAAGTTATTGTAAATCATATAATCAATGAATAATCTTTTGATAAAATGTATTTACCTCCATTATGATATAATAAATTATGGAGGTGAATATAAAAATGGGTATTATTCTTAAGCCAAAAAAATTTTATATGACTATTATAGCTACAATAATTCTGTACTTTTCTCTTAATTACAGTTTTAATATAAAATTTTCTATATGCTTATCTTTTTTAACCATCTTAATTTGGGCTATAGACTCTGTTGAAAAAACTGTAGTTGCATTATTTTTCGTAATTCTAGCATTTATTTTTAACATTGCACCCTTAAATGTAATTTTACAATTTTTATTTACAGAAAATTTTTATATAATAGTCCTTGCCTACATAATTACTAATGCAGTTACAAAGACAGGTGTTGCAAGGATTATTTCTGAAAAATTAATTTTAAATATTGTTAACACTCCTAAAAAAATGATTCTTTTATCATATATTTTAGGTATCTTGTTAATATTTTTTATTCCACAACCATTCCCAAGGGTCATTTTGGTATCAGCTTTTTACAAAGAGTTTTTAAAAGAACAAAAAATAACTGAAGATTCAAAATCTATACTTTTATTTAGCATATTTATAGCATCTACCTTTACATCTATGTTTTTTATAAATGGAGATACCCTTTTAAACTACGTTGTATTAGAACTTGGAAACTGTAATATAAATTGGGGTCAATGGGCTTTTTATATGTCTGTTCCAACTATAATTACTTGTCTTGTAACTTATTTTTTATTTATTTTTATTTTTAAAAAAGAATTATCTTCAATAGAATTTGTTTCTAACAAAAATCTTGATTCTAATAAATTTCAATTTTCATATTCTAATTTTAAAATGGAGTTTAATTTATTGAATAAGGAACAAAAATACACTTTTTTATGCCTAGGAATAATGTTTTTTATGTTTTTGACCCAGTTTATACATAACATAAACACTCTAATCATAATGTCAATTTGTGTACTTCTTTTATTATTAAGAAAAATAATTGGATTCAATACTTTAAAAGAAATAAACTGGAAAGTCCTTATTTTTTTCGTAGCGGCATTTTCAATTGGAGGAGTATTAAAGTACTCTGGAGTTGTAGATATAATGGGAAATTATTTGATAAAGTTTATACCACACTCTTCAGAAATTATTTCAATCTTATTTTTAATAACTCTAACAATAGTATTGAATATATGTCTTGGAAGCGCTGTTACTACATCATCTGTGGTAATACCATTGCTTGGAAGTTTGCACATACTAAAAGAAAATAGCATTACATTATGCCTATTTGTCTATATCATAGTAAGTATACAATACATACTACCATTCCATCATGCAACAATAATGGTTGGACACGGTGAAAATCTGTATAATAGCAAGGTTATTTTTAAGTATGGTTTAACTTTAATTCCTTTAACTTATTTTATAATAATATGTGTGACATTCCCCTGGTGGAGATTCATAGGTTTAGAAATCTAAAAAGATGAAAATATGAATTAACTTAAAATAATAGCTTAAATTATTAAAAATAATTCATATTTTCATCTTTTAATACAAGTCTACTTGCATAATTAGGCATAAAACCACTTTTTAATTATAATGCTAGATATTATTTGTTTTACTACCTTTTCCAAAAGTATTCTCCCAATCTTCTATAAACTTATCTACACTCCAGTCTGTCAATGGATGATTCATCATAGCCTTACAAATATCGTATGGTACTGTAACACTATGTACTCCATTTTGCATTAATTCTATAACTTGTTGTGCATTTTTAAAACTTGCAGCAAGTACTTTTGTGTCCATTTTATATGTATCTATTATTTTTATAAGCTCTGAAACCATAGATACTCCATCGCCAGATATATTATCAAGTCTATTTACATAAGGCGCGATATAGTTTGCTCCAGCTTTTGCAGCCAAAAAACCTTGATGTGCTGTAAATATTGCAGTAGCAGTTATTTTTATCCCTTTTTTATGAAGGTCTTTTATAGCTCTTAAACCATCTTGTGTTACAGGTATTTTTACATATATGTTTTTTCTCAAACTACTTATATATAATGCCTCTTCTAATATTTCTTCATACTTTTTACTTAACACTTGAGCATGTATAGGCATATCCTCACCTATAATTTCACCAATCTCATTTATGAGTTGCTTAAAATTCTTTTTTTCTTTTGAGACAATACTTGGATTTGTAGTTACACCATCTATTGGTAAACAAGTACATAATTCCTTAATCTCCTCTACATTACCTGTATCTAAGATTAGTTGCATTAAAATATCCCCCTTTAGTTTTTATTTATTCTTATTATATATTGATTTGGTATTATTTTCAATAATTTTGTTATTGTTTTTTCTTTTTTATTATTGTTTTACTTTTCTTTTTAATTTTATAATCTCTTTATTTATTAAATTCTAAATATATAATTATCAAAAATATACTTTTTATATTAAATTAATTTTGTATTCCATGTTAAAATAGTTGATATATGGTATTTTATCTTATAATATTTACTATAATACTACATTAGGAAAAGAGGTAAAAAATGTTTGCAGAAGAAAGGATTCAAGCTATATTAAATATCCTAAAAAAAGAAGGTAGAGTTACTGTAAAAGAACTCAGTTCTAAATTTAACGTTACAGAAGATTGTATAAGAAAAGACTTAAAAAATATAGAAAAAATCTCTTCAATACGAAGAATTTATGGTGGAGCTGTATTAGCCAGAGAAACCTTAGAAAACCAAGATACAAAAGATAGAAAAGAAATCAACATTCCAACAAAGAAAATAATAGCAGAGAAAGCATTTAATCTAATTACAGATAGAGAAACTATATTTTTAGACATCTCTACAATTAATATTTTACTGGCAAAACTTCTAGCTGAAAGTAATAAAAAGGTGACACTAGTGACAAATATGTTGGACATACTAAATGTAGTTACTTCAAGACCAAATAATTTAAATATAATCTCTACTGGAGGTTTATTAAATCTTAGTCTTGATGGATTTGTTGGCACTCCAACTATAGACTTTATATCAAAATATAAATTTGACAAGACCTTTATGGGTAGTTGTGGTGTGGATGTATTTAACTCTTCACTTACAACTTTTGAAATTGAAGATGGGCTTACAAAAAAAGCTATAATAAATTCAAGTAAGAAAGTATTTATAGTTATGGAAGATAAAAAATTTAAATTTGATGGAAACTTTAAATTTGCTCACTTAGAAGATATTAGTTCTATAATTACAGAAAAATCTCCTACTCCTGATATAGTAAACACTTTATCCGAATTTAATGTAAATGTTTTATAAACTCAATTACACACTTTATAGATTTACTTATAAATATAAATTATTATTTTATAAAGAAGCTTAAAAAACCTAATTTTCTAATAATTATTTTACAATTGAATTTAGTGGTTAAAACTAATTTGAAATAGACTTTCTAAATCTAATACAGTTATTTTTAGAAAGTCTATTTCTTTAACAAACAATTTAATACTATTATACACTATATATAAATCTTATTTCATTTCATCTTTCATTTGCTTTTCTATTTCTTTAGCAAATTTTTTTTGCTCGTATCTTTCCATCATTTCGTCTTTTTTCATTTCTAAGTTTACCATAGCACCTTGTGCATCATCTTTTAAATCCTCAGCAGTATTCTTCATTACATAAGCTGTCTTTTTAACACCGTCTTTTATATCTTCTTTCATGTTTTTCATGTCTCTTTTTAATCTATCCATCAAAACTACCTCCTCTGTAAATATAATATTTTCTATATTTATTTTTCCCAAAGTACATATATTTATTTGCAATATCACTTATAATTTTTAAGTCATTAAATGTAATTTAATAGTGCTTAAATATATAAATTTCGATAGATTAAATATTTCTTGTTTCAAAATAAAAATAACATCAAACATAAACTATATGCTCGATGTTATTTTCTAAATTCACAATAACTTAATTGTTGGGATTACTATAATGATGACTTATATGGAGGATGTAATAAAATCTCATCATTATAGTTTGGTGTATTTTATGGTTTAAAACTTTTTTTATTTATATTTATATAATACATTTTTAGTATGAATTTTTTATGATTTTAGAATGAACTATTATTGAAACTTCTATATTATTTATTCAAACAAATCAATTTTTAAATTCGACTGTAAATACTACAGAGTTTTCTTTATTTTTTATACTATAATCAAATCCATGACTTTTAAAAATTTGACTGACTATATAAAGTCCAAGTCCACTTCCTCCAGTTTTTCGTGAACGAGATTTTTCTATTCTATAAAACGGATTAAATATTTCTTCTAAATAACGTTTCTCTATAGTTACACCAGTATTTTCAATTTCTAAAATTACCCTTTGATTAGAAGTCTTTTTATTTATACGTTTATTTTTATCATAAAGTCTAATTATAAGCTCTGAACCTTCAGGAGAATATTTTATGGCATTATTTATTATATTATTAATTGCCTTAGTTATTCTTTCTTGGTCTGCTTTTACTTCTAGATTTTCCTCTATTTTTAAAATAGTTTTCATATGTTTTTCTTCTATTAAAAATACTTGTCTTTTTACCAATCTATTTAAAAGTTCGCTTATATTTATTGATACAAGCTTCAAATCTTTTTCAAGTATCTCTGATTTTGAAACTTCTATCATTTCATTTACTAAATCTTTTAATTCTTGTGTACATTCATATGATTTTTTCAGATAAGTATCCCTATCTTTATACTTACCTACACTATAAATCATCCCTTCAATTTGACCACTTATTATGGTTATTGGAGTTTTTAGTTCATGTGATATTGTGGCGACAAAATCCTTTCTCCTATATTCTTGTTCTCTCTCACTCTCTATTATATTTATCAGAGGTTTTGTTATTACAATCGAATATATATAGGCTCCAATAATTGCTATTAATATCGCTATTGATATGATGTATGGCATTAACTTTCTTATAACTTCGTTTGCTTCATCAATTGGCTGTAATGGCATAACGAGTTCCAAAGTATATGGCCCATCTTTTGCATCTTTAGTATATATAGGTATAGATGTTCTATATTCATCCTCAATGCTATTAATCATGTACTTACTGTATCTTAAAATAACTACTTCATTTTTACCATATACGATTTTTCCTTGACTATCTTTTAATAAAATAGCAAGATTTTGGTCTTTAGCCATATAATAAAGTCTTTCTTCTAGAGTATACGTATCAAAATGAATTGAACTATCTACTAAAGACTTTAAACTTTCTTGAAGAGACTCAATTTTATACTCATGATAATATGATGGCAATAAAAAATATAAAATTAGATATATTATTAAAGCTAATGCTATTAATAATGATGTCGTTATAGAAAATAACTTATACTTTATGCTTAACTTTTCCCACTTATCAAATATCCTTCTCAAGTGTATATCCTATCCCTTTTACAGTTTTAATATATGGTAATGATATTTTTTTTCTTATATTTTTTATATGTGCATCTACAATCCTAGTATCTCCATAATAGTCATAACCCCATATACTATCTAAAAGACCTTCTCTAGTTATAACCTGTGGATATTTTTCTATTAGAGCTTTCAATATATTAAACTCTTTTAGTGTAAGCTCTATAGGTTCTCCATCTATCTCAGCTATATATGTGTTTAAATCTAGCTTTAATTTTTCAAATACTATAAATTTATCATTTATAGTTTTGTTACTTCTTCTCAAAATAGCTTCTACTCTTTTTATAAGAAGATTAAATGAAAATGGCTTTGTTATATAATCATCACATTCTAGGTCAAAGCCTTTAAGTTGGTCCCCTTCATCATTCAAAGCAGTCAAAAATATAATTGGAACACTTGATGATTTTCTTATCATTTTACAAACCCCATAACCATCTAGATTTGGCATCATTATATCTAATATAACTAAATCATAACTTCCTTGTTTAAACTTTTGTATACCTTCCAACCCATCATTGGCTGTATCAACTTGATAACCTTCTGCACTTAAAAATTCTGATATTAATTCTTGTATATTTGAATCATCTTCAATTACAAGTATTGACGAGTTCATTCTATCAATCCTTTCTATTTTATTTGAAATTTCCTACATTACTTATATTTTATATCATTGTTGTGAATTTTACATGAAAAAAGAGCTATCTTAATTTGTAAATTAATTCTTTTAATTTAAAGATAGCTCTTTTTTATACATTTTATTTAACTTTTTAATCTAATCTCTTTTATATGGTTTGAAATTTTTAAGTCTAAGTGCATTTGAAACAACTGAAACTGAACTTAAACTCATAGCTGCTGCTGCAATCATGGGATTTAACAAAGGTCCTCCAAATATATACAATAATCCTGCTGCTACAGGTATACCAATCGTATTGTATCCAAATGCCCAAAATAGGTTTTGTTTTATGTTTTTTATAGTCTCATGACTAAGTTTAATTGCTGTTGGAACATCCATCAAGTCACTCTTCATAAGTACTATATCTGCAGACTCAATTGCTACATCAGTTCCACTTCCTATTGCTATACCTATATTTGCTTTTGCAAGGGCTGGAGCATCATTTATTCCATCTCCTACCATTGCAACAAAGTTGCCTTGGTTTTGCAATTTTTCAACTTCTTTAGACTTATCTTCTGGTAATACTTCTGCTAACACCATATCTATACCTACTTGACTTGCTATAGCATTTGCAGTTTTTACATTATCTCCAGTTACCATTGCAACTTTTATTCCCATATCATGAAGGATTTCTATTGCTTTTTTACTACTTTCTTTAACCACATCTGCTACTGCAATTATTCCTGCCAACTTTCCATCTACAGCTATATACATAGGCGTTTTACCTTGGCTTGCCAACTCATTAGATTTTTCTTCTAAATCTTCAAGAAGAATATTATTATCATTCATAAGTTTTTTATTTCCAAGTAATATATTTTCTTTATTGATAATAACTTGTATACCAGCACCTGGTATAGCTTTAAAATCGTCAACTTTTTCCAATTTTATATTCTCTTCTTCACCATATCTTACTATTGCTTCACCAAGAGGATGTTCTGAACCTTTTTCTGCACTTGAAGCAATCTTAATAAGATATTCTTCTTCTACATTATTTAATACAATATCTGTTACCTTTGGTTTTCCTTCTGTTATTGTTCCTGTTTTATCAAATATTACTGTATTTACTTTATGTGCAGATTCTAATGCTTCTCCACCTTTTATCAATATACCATTTTCTGCACCTTTTCCAGTCCCAACCATTATAGCAGTTGGTGTTGCTAATCCTAGTGCACAAGGACAAGCAATTACAAGCACTGATATAAAGATAGTAAGTACAAAGACTATATCTTTTCCACCTACTAAAAACCACAATAATGATGCCACTACTGCTATTGCAATTACTATTGGTACAAAATATCCAGACACAGTATCTGCAAGTTTGGCAATAGGTGCCTTTGTACCTTGAGCATCTTCAACTAATTTTATTATTTGAGCAAGAGCTGTGTCTCCACCGATTTTTTCAGCCTTAAACTTAATAACTCCATTTTTATTTATACTAGCTCCTGTAACTTTACTTCCAACATTCTTTTCTACTGGTATACTTTCTCCTGTAAGCATAGATTCATCAACTGATGTATATCCCTCTATTACGACACCATCTACTGGTATCTTAGTACCTGGCTTTACTAATATTATATCTCCAATTCCTACTTCTTCTATAGGAGTCTCTACTTCTTTACCATCCACTAATACTATTGCAGTTTTTGGTTGTAATCCCATAAGTTTTTTAATTGCTTCTGATGTTTTTCCTTTTGATTTTGATTCTAAATATTTGCCAAGTAAAATAAGTGCTATTATTATTCCTGCACTTTCATAATATAACTGATGATGGTGCATACCTTGAATTTGTCCATTTGCTATTTGTATTGTTGTATATAAACTATACAAAAATGCTGCTAATGTACCAATTGCAACTAAAGAATCCATATTAGGGCTTAAAGAAAAAAGTGCTTTAAATCCATTTATATAAAATTTATATCCAGCTATCATTACTGGTATTACTAAAATCAGCTGAATTAATGCATAATTCAAAGTATTCGTCATAGGGTTTATAATCTCTGGCAAAGGCCATGGCCCTATAGGCTTTATTATCATAGGTCCCATTGCTATATAAAACAATGGAACTGCAAATACTATTGCAACTATAAATTTAACAAATAAAGACTTCATTTCTTTTTCTTTTCTTAATTTATCTTCATCTACATCAACCTTATCTCTTACCTCTTCTATTGGCTTATATCCAGCTTTTTCAATAGCTGCTTTTATTTGAGATAATTTTACCTTTGATGGATTATAATCTATATTAGCTTTATCTGTTGCTATATTTACACTAATGTTCTCTACTCCATCCAATTTCTTTACTACTCTCTCTACTGCTTTTGCACAAGCTGCACATGTCATTCCATCAATTTTCATATCAATTTTTTTATTACTTTCTTCCTTTACAATTCCATATCCAGCTTTTTCTACAACCTGTTTTATATCATCAAAACTAACTTTAGAATTATCATATTCTATTTTAAGTTTTTCAGTAGCTATATTTACACTCTGGTCATATACTCCATCCATTTTCTTGGTTACTCTTTCTACTGCCTTTGCACAGGCTGCACATGTCATACCTGTGATTTTATAACTTTCTACTACTTTATTTGAACTCATAATAAATCCGTCCTTTCTTTTAACATGTTTTCAATCAATTTATAATTTTGCACTTTGATATGTAATCTTGATAAATTATTTATTTAGAAATCTATATTTTTATTATACCCCCTATAGGTATGCTTAATCAATATTTTTTTATAATTTTTTATAAATAAATTTATTAGTTATATTTATTTGTATTTACTAGAAAAGTATACTCCTAATTGAATATATAAATAAAAATAGAGTATATAAATTGTTTAATGTTTGTACAATTTATATACTCTATTTCTTATAATTTATATTCTATTTATAGTTTATTCCTTACATGCTTCGAAAAATTCTGCTTCTGTTTCTTTTATTTCAAGCTCATTGTCTATTATCCCGACAGCTTCTTTTTTAAATGCTCTACATTGACCTATACAACCAGTCTTCACATTTTCTTCTCCAACTAAAGTTTTTAACTTATTTACATCCACATTTGAACAGTTTGGACATACTCTTATCATATTTAAGTTCCTCCTAATTAATGTCTAATTAATAGTTTTATACCCAAATATAAATTTTATAAAAATCTTTTTTGTTATAAATTATTTCCATAAATTCCATTTTTATCATATTATCAACATTATATAGACATTTTATATATTATTATTACATGTATGGTGGTATCTGTTGTTTTCTTATTATTTCCAATTCTTTAATTTCCAAAGATTTAATTACATTTACTTTGTAGTTTTCTTTAGACTTTATATATAGAACATCTTCTGTCTTTTTACCTTCAATAAATTTATGAGACCATTCTAATAGCTCATCAAAATTACAAATCTCTTCTTTTAAGAAAGTATCACTTTCGCTAACAAAATACTTAATTATTATTTTTGTTACTTCCAACATATATCATCCTTTGCTTTTTATTAATATTTTCATTTATAAATCTATTATTTGTATATAAAAATTTTTTAAACAAAATAAATTTTTATATACAAAACTAGCATTTTTGTTCAATTTGAGCTATATTAATACATTTTAATCTATTTCTCCTTGTACCTAATAATATATTGTGATATAATTAGTAAGTTATTTTAATCGAAGGGAGCAACAAAGATGTCACAAAAACATAAAATTATAAATATCGCAGTTATAGCCCACGTTGATGCTGGAAAGTCAACATTGGTTGATGCGTTCCTTTCTCAAGGTGGTGTTTTTAGAAAGAACGAAGTAGTCAAAGACTGCGTTATGGACAGTAACGACCTTGAAAAAGAAAGAGGCATAACTATATATTCAAAAAACTGTGCAATAAACTATGAAGATTATAAAATAAATATAGTTGATACTCCAGGACATAGCGACTTTTCTTCTGAAGTTGAGCGTGTTATGAAAACTGTTGACACAGTTATTTTATTAGTTGATGCTAGTGAAGGCCCAATGCCTCAAACTAGATTCGTTTTACAAAAATCTTTAGAGTTCGGTTTAAAACCAATATTATTTATAAACAAGATTGATAAAAAAGACCAAAGAGCGGAAGAAGTAGTTAATGAAGTTTTCGATTTATTTGTAGACTTAAATGCAACAGATGAACAATGTGAATTCCCTATAATATATGGTATAGCTAAGCAAGGTATAGCTAAACTTGAAATGGATGATGATAGTGAAGACCTTTCTCCTCTATTTAAAACTATTGTAAATCATGTTGAAGCTTATCCTGATTATGACAATGAACCTTTACAGTTCCAAATATCAGCCCTTGCATATGATGATTATGTAGGTAGACTTGGTATAGGTAGAATTTACAAAGGTACTCTTAAAAGCAATACACAAGTTGCTATATGTAGAGAAGATTCTGTTGTATCTAAAGGAAAAGTATCAAAACTTTCTGTGTATGAAGGTTTAAAACAAGTTGAAGTTGATGAAGCTACTAGTGGAGAAATAGTTGTTATAGCTGGTATACCAGATATATCTATAGGAGAAACTCTATGTGATTTAGATAATCCACTACCTATGGAAATGATAAGAATAGAAGAACCTACTCTTTCAATGAACTTCTTAGTAAACGACTCTCCATTTGTTGGAAAAAGTGGAAAGTTTGTTACAACTAGACATTTAAAAGATAGACTTGAAAAAGAACTTGAAGTGAATGTTGGGCTTAAAGTTGAACCTCTTGAAACTACTGATGGATATAAAGTTTCTGGACGTGGAGAACTTCACTTATCTATACTACTTGAAAATATGAGACGTGAAGGTTATGAAATTGGTGTTTCTAAACCTGAAGTTTTAATGCATAAAGAAGATGGAAAATTAATGGAACCAGTAGAAAGAGTTGTTGTAAACTGTCCTGAAGTTTATTCTGGTACTATTATAAACGAATTGAACTTAAGAAAAGGTATGATGGAATCTATGTCAATAGAAGGAGACTATGTAAAAATAGAATTCTTAGCACCTACTCGTGGTCTTTTAGGATATAGAAGTGAATTTATAAATGCTACTCGTGGAGAAGGTACTCTAGTTCGTTCATTTGAAAAGTTTGAAGAATTCAAAGGAGAGATACCTTCAAGAGGAAATGGTGTTTTAATAGCACAAGGACCTGGTGTTACTATGGGTTATTCTCTTAATGCTTTAAGTGATAGAGCTGTAATGTTCGTAGACCCTGGTGTAGAAGTTTATGAAGGTATGATAATCGGTATGAATTCTAGAAAAGACGACATGGTAGTCAATCCTTGTAAAAATAAAAAAATGAGTAACGTACGTGCTTCTGGTTCAGATGATGCTATAAAACTATCTCCACCTAGAATATTTACTCTTGAAGAAGCTCTAGAATTTATAGAAGATGACGAATTAGTTGAAATCACACCTGATTCTATAAGACTTAGAAAAAGATTCTTAAATGAACATGATAGATTAAGATATAATAAATCTAGACAAGGTAAATAATATATATTTATCTCTAGTTAATAAAATAGCCATACATACTAAAAGATATCTTTCAGTATATATGGCTATTTTTATTTAAAATTTATATTATTCAATATTTATATAATTAGCAGCTTGAACGGCCGCAATTGCTCCATCTGACGCTGCTGTTATTATCTGGCGTAAAAATTTAGTTCTACTATCTCCTGCTACATATACACCTTCTACTGATGTTGTACAAGATTCATCTGAAATTATATATCCGCCTTCATCCAAGTCAAGAACATTTTCAAACATTTTATTATTAGGTTTAAGACCTATAGCAATAAAAATACCACTAACATCTATTGTTCTTTTCTCTTCAGTCTTTAAATTCTTTACTTCTATCTTTGATACAGTCTTTTCACCTTCTATTTTTTCTACACCATGATTATAAAGTATCTCAATATTCTTTCTTGCCTTTACAGATTTTTCTAATACTTCTTCACCTCTAAAACTGTCTCTTCTATGAATTAAGTACACCTTTGTACAGTTGTTAGCCAAAAATAAAGCATCTTCTAAAGCAGTATTTCCTCCACCTACTATGGCTACTTCTTTATCTTTAAAAAATGCTCCATCGCACGTAGCACAATAAGATACTCCTCTACCTGTAAATTTTTCTTCTCCCTCACAACCTAATTTACGTCTTTCAACTCCATTTGCAAGAATAATAGCCTTTGCTTTATGCTCACCTGAAGATGTCTTTACAACCTTTATCTTTCCTTCAAGATTTATCTCTTCAACCTCATCAAACTGAATATCAACACCTTGAGCGATAGCTTGATTATATATATTATTAGAAAATTCTACCCCAGAAATCTTTTGAACTGCTGGATAATTTTCTACTTCAGATGTACTTGCAACTTGACCTCCATAAATACTTTTTTCAAATACTGTGACACTTAATCCTGCTCTCATAGCATAAATTGCTGAAGTTAAACCTGCTGGTCCAGCACCAATTACAATAATATCTACCATAACATTTTACCTCTCTTTATATTATTATTTCTTATATATTATTCTCATTATTCTTATACTTTACTATTATTATCCATATATACTATAAACAAAACATTATTTTTTATTAATGTATAAAAAGTTTAATTAACCTTTATTTTGATATAAGGATTGTTTTTTATTAGTTAACTTTATTTTACATATATGTAAAAAAACTGCAAATAAAAGTTACTTTTATTTACAGTTCCTACTCATTTATATAATTTAAAACCTTATTGGTTATCATTTACAGTGTCTTCTAATATATTGTTTTCTGATATATATGATAGAATTGAAAGTCCATACATAACCAAAACTAATGCTGCTGTTATAAGTACTATTCCCATATTTAATACCTCCTTTTGTTTACAGTATACTATTATTATGTGAAATACTTGTGAATTTAATTTGAATATAGCTGTAATTTTATATTAACAATTTCTTCAAATTAAATATTCCTAATTATATACTTTTATTAAGTCAATTGTTATTAATAGTTTAAATATTAACATTATTTACTTATATTTATATCATATACCATATAATTACATTTTTCAAATTAAAGTTTTGTAAACTTTTTTTGTAATATAGTGTAGTATAAAACTGTAATATTACAGAGATGTAACTGTTCCCTCTTGATTAGTTATATTAAAAACAGCTTCATTCCTATGAAAACACAAAATCCTAAGAGTTTAAAAACAGTTAAAAAAATATTTTTCTATGACCCAATTTGATTACAATTTTTTTACAATTTAAAAAATATTTTTCCCAAATTTTTATATTAATACTTGACTTTGTCTGTTTTATAATCTAGAATAATTAATAATATTAAGAATATTGAAAGGCTTTGATTAGGAAGAGTAAATCTGAATCGGTTACCAGAGAAGGAAACTATTAGCTGAAATGTTTCCCTAATTAGAAAGATTGAAAACTACCTATGAGCTTCTATCTGAAGTTATCTTAATGATTTTAGTAGGAATAGACGTTTTTATTACTTACGTTAAAGTATCAAGTGGATTTTTTTAAATCAATTTGGGTGGAACCGCGGGAAACAGATTCTCGTCCCTTCTTTAGGGATGAGGGTCTTTTTTTATTATCTAAATTCAGTTTTTAAAATATTCTGTACTTAACTTAATTAGCTAATTAAAAATCTAAAATATATGGAGGATTATAGAAATGTATTATTCAAGTACAAGAGGCACCGAAGAAAAAGTAACTGCATCACAAGCAATAATAAAGGGAATATCAAATGATGGTGGTCTTTATGTCCCAAGTAAATTTCCAAATGTCGAAAATGAACTTATAGATTTAATGAATTTAACGTATTCTCAGATAGCATTCTTTGTGCTTAGTAAATTTTTATGTGATTTTACTGAAGATGAGATTAAAGACTGTATAGAAAATGCATATGACGAAAAGTTTGATTGCACTAGTATAGCTCCATTAAATAAAATAAATGATACTTATTTCTTGGAATTATATCATGGACCAACTTTAGCATTTAAAGATATGGCACTTACTATAATGCCTCATCTTCTTAAAACATCTATTAAGAAAGATAATTTAGAGAAAGATGTCGTGATTCTTACTGCTACATCTGGAGATACAGGAAAGGCTGCTCTTGAGGGATTTAAAGATATTGATAAAATAAAGATAATTGTATTCTTCCCAGAAGATGGTGTAAGTGCAGTACAAAAGCTTCAAATGAAGACTCAGACAGGAAAAAATACGTATGTAGTTGGTATAAAAGGAAATTTTGACGATGCACAATCTGGTGTAAAGAAAATTTTCTCTGATAAAGAATTTAATCAAAAATTATTAGATAATAATTATATACTGTCTTCTGCTAATTCAATTAATATAGGAAGACTTCTTCCACAAGTTGCATATTATTTTTATTCCTATATGAAATTAGTTGATAAGGGTGAGATAAAGTTAAATGATAAAATAAATTTTGTTGTACCAACTGGTAATTTTGGTAATATTTTAGCTGGATATTATGCTAAACAAATGGGACTTCCAATAAACAAATTGATATGTGCATCAAACGATAATAATGTTCTTTATGATTTCTTTAAAACTGGTATTTATGATAAAAATAGAACATTAAAATTAACGTCTTCTCCTTCTATGGATATATTAATATCTAGTAACTTAGAAAGATTGTTGTTTGAGATATCAAATAGAAACACTGCTATCGTGAATAAACTATTATCTGACCTTAATGATAATGGAGTCTACAAAATAAATGAAGATATGGAAAAAAATTTATCTTCATTTTATGGAGAATATTCAAATGAAAAAGAAGTTAAAGAAACAATAAATAATGTATTTAAAAATTATAACTATTTGATAGATACTCATACTGCTGTTGCATACAATTGTTATGAAAAGTACAAAAAAGAAACTTCTGATAACACAAAAACTGTTATTGTAAGTACTGCAAGTCCATTCAAGTTTTCTGAGGATGTTCTAAAATCTATAGATTGTGATTTTGAGAACCTTGATGACTTCGCTATAATTGATAGATTATCAAGTATTTCTAAAATAGATATACCAAAACCTATTAAAAATCTTAAGGATGCAGAAATACTACATAAAGATATTTGTGAAAAAGATGAATTAAAACTAGCTATAAAAAAATTTTTGAAAGTATAGGTGATTGTTATGTTAGAGATTATAGTACCTGCAACAAGTGCTAATATAGGTCCAGGGTTTGATTGTCTTGGGATTGCATTAAATATATATAATAAATTTTATATTGAAGAAATTGAAAATGGTCTTGAAATAGAAGGCTGTGAAGATGCCTATAAAAACGAAAATAATTTGGTTTATACATCTATGAAGTACTTTTTTGATAGAGTTAAGCCAGACAAAATACCTACTGGCATCAAAATAAAAATTCAAAGTGAAGTCCCTATATGTAGAGGTCTTGGTAGTAGTGCATCTTGCATAGTAGCTGGTGTTATAGCTGCAAATGCTCTATCAAATGCTAATTTGGATAAATGCCAGTTGTTAAATATAGCATCAGAAATAGAAGGGCATCCAGATAATGTTGCCCCTGCTATTTTAGGAAATATGATTGTCTCTGTGACTGATAATGATAACATACACTACGATATTATAGAAATTCCTAACGAACTTAAATTTTGTGCAATGATACCTAATTTTAAGTTATCAACTGAAAAAGCTAGAGGTGTTTTACCAAAAGAAATACCTTATTCTGATGGTGTATTTAATGTCAGTAGGGTTGCATTACTTGTATCAGCTCTACTAAACAAAAACTTTGACCTTCTTAAAGTGGCTTGTCAGGATAAATTACATCAAGATTATAGAGGAACTCTAATTGAAAACTACAGTGATATTGTTGAAAAATCTGAGCAATTAAATAGTATTGGAGTCTTTTTAAGTGGAGCTGGGCCTACTATAATGTCTTTAATAAAAGAAAATGATGATAATTTTGTAGATAATATGAAAGACTACCTATCAAAATTAAAATCTGATTGGCAAATAAAAGAGTTATGTTGTGATTCTAATGGAGCTGTTTTAAATATTATATAATTATCATCTCATCTATAAAATATAACTACTCTTTTATTATAATTTGTAGTATAATAATTAGGACTAGGTAATAATATTAAGTATTATAATCTAGTTCTTTAAACATGTTTACATTGAGGAGGGATTATCATAAAAGAGTTAATAATTAGAGATTTAGTTGCAAAAGTTCCTATAATTCAAGGTGGAATGGGCGTTGGTATATCTAGATCATCATTGGCTGGTGCAGTTGCTAAGCTTGGTGGTGTTGGTGTAATTTCTGGGGTTCAAATTGGATATGATGAGGAAGATTTTGAAACTAACACTATAAATGCAAATTTAAGAGCTATAAAAAAACATATTTCTAGAGCTAAAGAAATTTCAAATGGCGGTATTATTGGTATTAATTTCATGGTAGCTATGAAAGAATATGAAACATATGTAAAGGAAGCTGTTAAAGCTGGTGTAGACCTTATAATATCTGGAGCTGGATTACCTAATAAGTTACCATCATTGGTAAAAGGAAGTAATGTAAAAATAGCTCCTATCGTTTCAACTGCAAAAGCTGCTAATGTAATTTTGAAGATGTGGGATAGAAAAGAAAAAACTACGGCTGACTTAATAGTTGTTGAAGGTCCAAAAGCTGGTGGTCACCTTGGATACTCTAATGAGGAACTTGATAACATAGATTCTATAGACTATGATAAGGAATTTGTTGAAATCTTAAAGGTTGCAAATACTTATGGAGAAAAATTTGGCAGAAACATTCCAGTTGTTGCTGCTGGTGGTATAACATCAAGTAGCGATGTTAAAAAATATATAGACATGGGAGCAAGTGGTGTACAAGTTGGTACAAGATTTGTTGCTACTTATGAATGTGATGCACATGAGAACTTTAAAATGGCATACATAAATGCTAGTGAAGACGATGTTCATATAGTTAAAAGCCCTGTAGGTCTTCCTGGACGTGCTATAAGAAATAAATTTATAGAAGAAGTTAAAATAACTCGTCCAGAAATAACAAAATGTTACAATTGCTTGATTCCTTGCAATCCAAAAGAAACTCCTTACTGTATTTCTCAAGCTTTAATCAATGCAGTTAAAGGAGATGTTGAAAATTCACTTTTATTTTGTGGAAATGATGCATATAAGATTGACAAGTTAAGTAGTGTTGAAGATGTTATCAATGAATTGATTTCTGAGTTGTAATTTAAAGAGTTATAATTTGAAATTTTATAAAGCTAAGGAGTTTATATATGTTATCGATTAATCTTTGTTAACATATTTACTTCCTTAGCTTTTTTATATGTTTTTATATATCAATATATTTTTTGTAAATCTCCTATTCAACTCAATGTAATAGTAGTCTTATATTTAATCTTCTTTTACAAGAACATTAGTTATTTCAGCTATATATAAAGTGTGGTAATCCTTTTGTGGATACCATCTTCCATCTATACCTTCAGCAATAAAACATTGAGGCTCTATTTTCTGACTATACATCTTTTTACATATAATAGCCATCTTTGCTTCTTTAAAATAAGGTGTCTCATTTAAGTGTTCTATATTAAATCCAATTTGTGATATCTTATCCTCTTCTCTACCAGATACTTTACCACAATATGAAAGCTCTTTACGGAAATCTTCATCAAAAAAAGTAAGAGAAAATTTATCTGTATTATCTATAAACTCCTTAGTATAACGTTGTGGTCTTATTACTACAAAGGCAACATCTTTTCCCCACATAACTCCAAGACCTCCCCAACTAGCAGTCATGGTATTTACTTTGCCTTCTTTTTCTGCTGTTATAAGTGTCCAGTCTTTCCCTATCAATCCAAATGGATTATTTTTAATATCTTCTGCTACAATTTCTTTAAATTCACTCATATCTCAATAACCTCTCATTCTCTTATATTTATGGTACTCTTATTTTCGTTACAAATTATAAATAAAATTTACTTTTGAAAATAAAATACCTTATTTTAAATATATTATTGTAAATAAGTAAATATATAAACACACACTTATTTTTTTAATATATTTAATATTTTCACTCAGAATATATATATTCTTTATTTAAGTTAAATATAACTGTTGTATTTAACATGTAAATTGTGGTAAAAATATTATTTAATCAAATCAAAACTTGATTTATATACCTGGAAAAGGTATTATATTAAAGAGTGCTTAAAATACGAATTTAGTATATAGGTATATAAAATAATAAATAAGGAGAGTGATGGGCAATGGATACTAGTCCGTTGCGGAGAGAATTTTTTACAATCTCATCACTTAATAATATCTAAAATCAAAACTAATACATATATTCAGTTATATAAATTAGCTAATTAATAGATACTATTAAATGATGAGATTTATATAAAACTGAATAAAGGATGTGTTGCCATGATAAGATATTACAAAACTATAGATTCAAAATTAGAGAAACTTAGTTTTTTTGAAGATGGCTGTTGGATAAATCTTGTTGAACCTAATCATAGCGAAATCAACGAAATTTCTAATTTATTGAATATAGATGTAGAAAACATAGAATCTGCACTAGATGAAGAAGAACGCTCAAGAATAGATGTTGAAGACAATCATACTCTTATACTTATAGATATACCAGTAGACGAAAGTGACTCTAATTCTTCTCATTATACTACAATACCCCTAGGTATTATAATAACTAAAGAAGCTATTATAACCGTTTGTAATGCACAGACTAAGATTTTAAACGACTTTATAGTTGGTCATATTAAAGATTTTTTTACATTTAAAAAAACTCGCTTTTTACTTCAAATTCTTCATAAAAATGCAGCTTATTATTTGCACTACTTAAGAAAAATAAATAAGATGACAATCATAATAGAGCGAGAAATTTACAAATCAATGAAAAATAGAGAATTAGTTCAATTATTGGAATTAGAAAAGTCTTTGGTATACTTCTCTACTTCATTAAAATCTAATGAACTGGTTTTAAACAAAATGGTTAGAACTGCTGGTATAAAGAAATACCCAGACGATGAAGACCTATTAGAAGATGTTATAGTCGAAAATAGACAGGCTCTTGATATGGCTAAAATATATGGAGATATATTGAGTAGAATTATGGATGCTTTCAGTGCAATTATAAGTAATAATCAAAATAATGTTATGCAAATTTTAACAGTAGTTACACTAATTTTCTCAATACCTACAATAATATCAGGATTCTTTGGTATGAATGTTATCAATATGCCATTTTCCAATAATCCAAATGGATTTTGGATAATTCTGCTTATTACCTCTATAATATGTATAGTGATTACATTTTTCATGTCAAGAAATAAGCTATTATAAAATATTTATTAAAAAAGCCATTAGAATTAATTGATTTCATTTATTCTAATGGCTTTTATATATTTAAATTTATAGACTCTTATAACGTTTTTTAGTTATCGTGTTCTTCATCTATAATCATTTCAGTTTCAAGACCTTCTAACATAGAATCTAAACTCTCTTTTATATTTAATATATAAATTGGCACATACTCTTCTTCGTCAATTACTTCCTCTTGTAGTTTAAATGGAGGAATTAATACTTCATCAAAGTTTATATTTAAATTAGGGAAATTTTCTACTATCTCTTCACAATTATCATATCCTTCATTAGCTAAAGAAGTATACATATCTAAACTTTTTTTATAATAAAGGCCTGCAAGCATATACTCACACTTCTTACTTCCATATTTAATACCTTCTTTATAATATTTCTCAGCTTCTACATCATCATTTAATTTCAAATAAATTTGTCCTAAATTATAGATTGATTCAACACAACCTTGTGCTCTAGACTTTTCATACCAAAACTTAGAATTTACATAGTCTTTATAGAACATATCATAAATTAATCCTACCATATGTTGAGCATACACATTATTTTCATTAGCAGGTGTATCAAACATCATCTTAGCTTCTTCTAATTTTCCTTCTCTAAAGTAAATTCTACCTAAGTGTATACGAGCATTCATATGACTTTTACTACTTGCCATCTCAAAATATTTTCTAGCATTTTTTGTATTTCCTAGATTTTCATATATACATCCCAATCTATAACTAGACCTAGTATCTCCATTTTCAGATGCTTTCTTATACCAAATTATAGCTTCTTCGATATTATTTAAATCCTCATAGATATTTCCTAATTTGATTTGACAAGATGCATTATTAGGAATCCTTGAATAGTACGAAATTGCTTTTTCTATATCTTGATTTTGATAATATAAATCTCCAAGATTCTCAAGTGAGCTTTTACATCCAACAGCTATAGCATCTTCATAATATTTAATAGCATTTTCATAATCTTTTTCTTCAAAATATATACCTGCTAGATTATTTTTTGCCTCTGTTATATCATCTTCTGCAGCCATTTTGTAATAAATCTTTGCTTTTTCTATATCATTTTCCCTATTATATAAATTAGCAAGTCTATATTTAGAAAGTGTATGATTTTTTTCTATTGCTTTCTCATAATAATAAATTGCATCTCCTAGTTCTTCTTTTCTATCGTATACATATGCAAGTCTGTATTCAGATTTTACATCTTCTCTATCTGCACTTTTTTTATAGTACCTTTCTGCTTCTTCTAAATTATCATTTATTTCCATAATCATACCTAAGTTAAAACAACCTTTCATATGACCTGATTTATACAATTGTTTATATAGACTCACTGTCGATTTGTTATCTTTCTTTTTTCCATTTAATATTGCTAAATTATATTTTGCATCATCATCTAAAAGTACAGAGCCTTTTTTATAATACTCATATGCTTCATCATCCTTCTCCAAAAAAGTATATAATACTCCTAGATTAAAACAAGCTTTCCCTAAGTTATTGTCTGCTGCTACTTTTAACCATTTTTCACTTCTTATAAAATCCTTCATTTTAAAATGGCATACACCCAAATTATTTTGTGCTGGTAAATACCCTAAAGTTGCTATCTTTTCATACCAATATATGGCATACTCATAACCATCCAATCTATAATACATATTACCTAAATCAAAAGCGGCATCCTCACTTCCATTTTTATATGCCATTGAGTACCATTTTTCGGCTTCTTTAAATTGTTTTTTACTTTCATATATATTTCCCAAAGTATATTGAGACTTTACATAATTATCTAATGCTGCACTCTTATATAATTCTATTGCACTTTCTGTCTTACCCATCTTTTCAAGAAGAGCCCCTTTAGTATGTATCACTTTCGGGTCACTAGATATATTTTTTATTTTTTTTATAGAAAATTTTGTATTTTTCATTATTAGCTACCTACCCATTTTATAAAATATAATCTCTCAAACATTATTATACATTATAATCCATAATTAATGCTATAATATTGAATTTTTACCTTTTGTCACTATATTGTAACATTAGATTTTAAATTTTATAATCATTAGATTTTATTATATAATTGGTATATAATGTATATATAGGGAGGGTACATTTTATGAACTTCAGCAATATTTTTATTCAAGTGGCAGTTTTATTTATAATTATTTTAGTTGGATATTTTGTCAGAAAATTCAACTTATTAGATGACCACTGCACATCTAAACTTTCAAACTTGACAATGACGGTTTTTTTGCCATCAATGATAATTAGCTCCATGCAAATTAACTTTGATAATAAAATGATACAAAAAATACTATTGTTATTATTTACATCTCTGATTATGTATATGGTCTCAATTATAATTGCATTTTTATTAAAATACATTTTGAAATGCGACAATAAAAAAGATTTGGGGATATATCAGTATATAGTTGTTTTTTCAAATGTTGCTTTTATGGGCTATCCTGTAATTGAAGCTGTTCTAGGCCATGAAGCGATATTCTATACTGCTATATTCAATCTACCATTTAACTTGTTTTCTTTTACTTTAGGAATTTACCTTCTATCTAAAGGTAGTACAAACAAAAGTTTTTCAATGAAATCACTTATAAGCCCTGCTACAATAGCTGTGGTTATTGGACTTTTTCTATTTATGACAGGACTTAGATTACCTCAATTTATAAATGACCCGCTTAAGATGTTAGGAAACATCACTACACCAATATCAATGATTATCATTGGAAGTTTACTTGCTAATTCTTCAGCTCTAGATTGTTTTATCAATAAAAAATTATATCTAGTCACTTTTATAAGATTATTAGTACTTCCTGTGATTGTATATTTTATTCTAAAGGGATGGATAGATGATAAGATGATTTTAGCTATACCAGTAGTAATTTCTTCAATGCCTGCCGCTGCAAATACTGCTATAATGGCTAATCAATATGATTCCAATATAACATTAGCTTCACAATGTGTGTTTTTTACAACACTATTTTCAGTTATATCTATACCTTTTATAAGTATTTTATTGTTATCTTGATTTATTCTTTTATGTATTATATAATAACATATTCAATAAATTACAAATATAAACATTTTATTGTAGCATATTGATGGAATTTTTTCCTAGATATTTGTCAATAATATCTATATGTATTATAGAATAGGAGGCTTAAATATGGATTTAGATTTACTCTTTAAAATAGTATTTGCTATAGTTGCTATAGGTGTTTCTGTAAAAATTATAAAGACTGTTGCTAGTCTAGCTTTTAAAATAGCTTTGATATTGCTAATAATTTTATTTGTATATAGAATGTTTTTATAAACATTTAAAAATAAGTTTTTTAATATAATAGAGAAGTAGAATAAATTATCTTTAATGAAAATTTATATTAAAGACAATTTATTCTACTTCTCTATTCCTATCAGACTCTTTAAATCAAATTTTTATTATATCTTCCCATAACATAGGTATCTTCAAATTTTCCATCTCTAATTACAGCATATCTTTTAATACCCTCTACTTCAAAACCTAACTTTTTATATAAATTTAAACCCTTTTCATTGTCCACAATTACTTCTAATCCTACTCTAGCTAACATAATCCAATTATCTGCTATATCTAAAAGCTGCTCTATTAGTTTTTTTCCTACTCCTCTTCTATGATAATTCTCATCCACAGTTATTCCTAATTCTGCACTATGTCTTAATCTTGGAGAGGAATTTACATGTAAACCAGCAAAACCTATTACAGTTTTTTCCCCATTGTTATCAATCTCAGCAACAAACATGTAATCATTTTCTCCTAAAGAATTCAACATAGTTATAGTTTTATCTACTCTATCACTCATTAAAGCCAAAGTATTTCTCATAACACCATATGTCCTTCTCATTTCATTAACAGCTTGTGCATCTTCACTCCTTATAGGTCTTATTATTATATCTATAGGATTACTCATATTAAATTCCCCCTACTAAAAAAATTTTATTTAAATTTTATAATCCTTATTTTATACTATTTAAATCTATGTATGCTTCTATTTGAGGCACATATATCATATTATCTTTTGTATGTGTACTTCCAAATTCTTTTAACTCTACACCTTCTTTATCTTTAGTTATTTTATATCTAATTGACTCTTTTCCTTCAATTAATTCTGCATGAAAAAACATGCCTTCATATTGCTTGAATCTAAAATTAAAGTTATCTTTAGTAAGTTTTATTACCATATTTTTATCTACTCCTTATATAGTTAATATTTTTTATTATTATTAGTTGTATACATATTGTTTATTCATATTAATATATTATAACTTATCATTAATTTAGTATAAAGTTATAAATACATATATATACTTATTTTACAACATATCTCCAATTGATATATAATATGTTTATATAAACTAGAGTCTGTGAGGTGAAATATGAACAAAAAAGCAAAATATTTTTCTTTAATTCTTTTTCCTATTGCTTTACTTTTAAATTTTATAGCAAGTAAAATCCCACACATTGTTGAAAAATATTACTCTCAAGCAATAGATAAAACAATTGTACAAATATTGAGTAAGATTTCAGGAATTTTCCCATTTTCTCTATATGAAATAACAATGTACATAATCGTTATATCTATCGTTTTATTTTTATGCTCTACTATATTTACGATTTTCAATAAGAAAAAAAATTTTAAAATATTTTTAAAGAATGCTATTTTAAATATATTATCTATTGTATCAATAGTATACTTTCTTTTTATAGTGCTTTGGGGGATAAACTATAATAGGATTCCACTTGAAACTACCCTTATAAATCAATATAATTTAGAAAATAAGAGCTCTATTCAACCAAAGCAACATAGTGCTAAAGAACTTACTAAATTATATAAATTTCTTGTAACTAAGTCAAATGAAACTAGAAAACTCACATTACAAGATAAGAATGGCGTTATAAAATCTAATACAGATTATAAAGGTGTGATAAATAGAGCTCAACTAGGATATGATAATGTTCTAGATATATTACCTAGTGTTAGTGGAAGTTATTCTAAAGCTAAGTATGTTATTTCATCGAATATTATGTGCTATACAGGAATAACAGGTATATATTTTCCATTTACAGGTGAGGCAAATGTAAATGTAGCAATACCTGACTTGTATATTCCTTGTACAGTCGAACATGAAATGGCACATCAAAGAGGATTTGCTAGTGAAGATGAGGCTAATTTTATAGCATATCTTACATGTATAAAACATCCTAATATTGATTTTAACTATTCTGGTTATATTTTAGCTTTAAATTATACTGCTTCTGCCTTAAGTAGGATTGATTATAATGCCTATGTTGACATATCTAAAGGTATTTCAGACTCAGTCCTTAGAGATTTAAAAAATGAAAGTGAGTTTTGGCAAAAATATGAAGGTAAAATTGATGAAATTTCTAATGAGTTCAACAATTCTTATTTAAAAGCTAATGGTGTTGCTGAAGGTACTCAGAGCTATGGTAAAATGGTCGATTTATTGCTAACTTATTATGAATTATATTCATACAATTAAACAAGACAATTAAAAACGCTCTTAACAAGATAACAGTTGTTAAATTAGCTGTTTTTCATTTAAATCAGAATATATATTTCTTTATATCTATTAAAGTTTCTCAAAGTAAAAGTGGCTAGATGATTAAAATACTCTAGATAAAATCTAGTCTAAAAGTATTTAAAAATCTAGCCAATTAAAATCTATTTATTTTATACTATAACTTATCAATCTCTTCTAGTAACTCATCAACTAACTTATTACCATCAATCATTCTTACTATTTCTCCCTTTTTAAATAAAAGACCTTCACCTTTACCTCCAGCAATACCTATATCCGCTTCTCTAGCTTCACCAGGTCCATTTACAGCACATCCCATAATTGCAACAGTAATATCTTTTTCCATATTTCCAATCTTTTCCTCAACCTCGTTTACAACACTAATTAAATCTATATTACATCTACCACATGTAGGACATGATATAACCTTAATTTTATCATTCAAAAGTCCCAGACTTCTTAAGATTTGTTTACCAACAACAACCTCTTCAACTGGGTCTCCTGTCAAAGATATTCTAACAGTATCTCCAATTCCTTTAAGAAGTAGTGCTCCTACACCTATAGAAGATTTTATTGTTCCTTTATGGATACTTCCAGATTCTGTAATTCCAATATGAAGAGGATAATCAACTTTTTTTGATATTAATTCATATGCATCGACAGTTTTATAAATATCAGATGATTTTAGAGATATAACTATATTATGAAAATCTAAATCTTCAAGAATCTTAATATGACCCATTGCACTTTCAACTAATGCTTCTGCTGTTGCAGAACCATACTTTTTTAAAAGTTCTTTTTCTAAAGAACCTCCATTAACTCCAATTCTAATTTTCAGATTTTTTTCCTTACATTTCTCAACTACAGCTTTAACTCTTTCTATATTACCAATGTTACCAGGATTTATTCTAATTCCATCCACACCTTGTTCTATAGCTTCAAGAGCTAATTTATAATCAAAATGTATATCAGCAATAATAGGTATATTTACACTAGACTTTATCTTACCTATATTTTTAGCTGCTTTAATATCAGGAACTGCTACTCTAACTATATCACAACCAGCTTCCTCTAGTCTCTTTATTTGAGCTATTGTAGCATCTGCATCTCTTGTATCAGTGTTTGTCATAGATTGAATACTTATAGGGTTTTCTCCTCCTATTTTTATATTTCCTACACTTACTTCTCTAGTCTTTCTTCTCTCGTAACTCATATTCCACCTCTATATATTATTTTATATTAATTCTATTTAACTATTAAAAATACTCTAATCTACATATATATTATAAATTAAAAAGCTATATAGTTAAAGAAATAAGAATAAATATCGTATATTGAAATTTATTTATTCTCATTTAAAACTACATAGCCCTTTTCTTAATATCTATAAAAAACTAAATTATTGAAATAACCTTAATATATCTTTATATGTGATAAAAAGCATAAATAACATCAAAGCTCCAAAACCAACCACATTTATCATACCTTCTTTATTTGGGTCAAGTTTTTTACCACCTCTAACTGCTTCTAGTAATAACATAAGTATTCTCCATCCATCAAGGGCTGGTATTGGTAATAGATTTACTATACCTAGATTTAAACTTATTATAGCAGCTAAATACACTACATTTATAATACCTGTACGAGCTGCATCTGATACCATACCAATAACACCTACTGGACCTGCAACAGCATTACCAATTCCTCCTGGGACACGTCCTGTAACCATTTGACCTAAGAATGTCAACATTTGCTTCGTCATATCCACAGTAGTTTTACATGCATTTACAATTGAACCAAAAAAATCCTTCTCTCTTTGTGGTTGAATCCCTATTTCATACTTTCCATTATTGTTTTTAGGTGTTACATTTATAACCTTATCACTTCCATCTCTAGTTATACTAAGCTTCAATTCTCCACCAGAAGAAGTATTTATTATATTTGCGACTTCATCCCAAGACTTAACAGAATTACCATTAATTTTGTTTATTTTATCTCCTACTTGAAGCCCTACAGCCTGTGCAGGAGTATCTGGCATTATCTTCCCTAATTTAGTTGTTGGAGAACCTATATATAAAAATACTGGTACCAAAAGTATTGCTGCTAATATTATATTAAATATTGGTCCTGCTACAATAGTACTAAATCTTTGTAATATAGATTTATTTCCAAAAGAATTTGGACTTACTTGTTCTTCATCTTCACCTTCCATACTCACATATCCACCAATTGGAAGTGCTCTTATAGAATACTCTGTATCTTTTTTTACACTATATATCTTAGGTCCCATACCTATAGAAAACTCATTTACTTTGATACCACTTCTTTTTGCAAATATAAAATGTCCTAACTCATGTATTAATACAATTATACTAAATAGTATTAATGCAGCTATTATAGTCATAAATTCACCTTCCTATTTTTTTATCAGATTTGCAACATAAGCTCTACTCCATCTATCTGTTTCTAATATTTCCTCCAATGTTGGTTTACTTATGCTACTATGAACTTCTAAAGTCTTCTCTATGTAATATGGTATGTCATAGAAACCAATTTTATCCTCTAAAAATTCACTTACCAAAACTTCATTTGCTGAATTTAGAACAGAAGAATAAGTTCCTCCCATTTTTAAACATTCATAAGCCAATTTTAAACATGGAAAAGTCTCTAAATCTGGCTCTTCAAAAGTTAAAGTGCTAAATTTTGAAAAATTCATTCTTTCAAAGCTACTTTCCATTCTATCTGGATATGTAAGAGCATATTGTATTGGTAGTCTCATATCTGGACATCCTAATTGTGCTATTATTGAGCTATCTGTATATTGTACCATTGAATGGATTATACTTTGTGGATGAACTACTACATCTATATTTTCTCGTTCTACCCCAAATAGCCATTTAGCTTCTATAACTTCAAGACCTTTATTCATAAGTGTTGAAGAATCAATACTTATCTTTCTACCCATACTCCAGTTTGGATGCTTAAGAGCTTCATTTTTAGTTATATTTACAAGTTCATCTTTTTTCTTTCCTCTAAATGGACCTCCAGATGCTGTAAGTATTATCTTTTCTATGTTTTTTTTATTTTCTCCATTTAAACATTGAAATATAGCACTATGTTCACTATCAACAGGAAGAATATTTACATTATATTTTTCTGCCTCTCTCATTACAAGTTCGCCAGCAGTTACTAACGTTTCTTTATTCGCTAATGCTATGTCTATTCCCTTCTTTATAGCACAAAGAGTTGGAACCAAGCCTATCATTCCTACAACAGCAGTTAGAAGTACATCAACTTCATCAAGTGATGATATTATTTTTAGTCCTTCCATCCCTGCTAAAACTTCTATTTTTATATCTTTTGATAACATTTCTTTTAATTTTAATGCTTTATCTTCCTCAAAAACTGTTACGTATTTAGGTTTAAATTCTACTATTTGTTCTAGTAATAACTCAATATTACTATTAGCTGATATTGCAACTATCTCAAACTTGTCTCTATTTTCTCTGACTACATCTAAAGTTTGTTTACCTATAGAGCCTGTAGAGCCTAAAATTGATATCCTTTTCATATAATTAATCCTTTCTAATAATAAATATACCCTATCAAAACATTATAACACTACTAAAACAATTATTTTTACTCTTCATAGAAATTTCATGTAGTATATTCTACAAACCAAAATCAATCCATTATTTCTGTATTTTATAAAGTATTATAAAATATTTTAGTATTATTAAATGTCTCTTTTTATTTCAACAACATCCTCTATTTTACAGTCTAGTGCCAGACATATCTTCTCCATTGTATCCATAGAAACAGATTTATCATTTCCTAGTCTCCCTAAAACAGAAATACTTATACCTGATATATTTACAAATTCCATTTTCTTTATTTTTCTGTCAATTAATAATTTCCATAATGGAGCGTATGAAATCATATTATCACCTCGCAAAATATATTCTATCACATTTTATCTATTTTGGAAAATTTTCACCTATTTAGATAAATAATTCTTTTATAAATAGATATAAATTATAGTTTAGTAGAAATAAATATGTTAAAATAAATCAAAGTAATAGATTTAAAATTATACTACTAACAGGAGATGATTAAATGAATCAGGCTCAAAAAAGAAAACACAAATTTATAAAAAATCACTGGGATTTAACTGTCATAGAAAAAGAAAGAAATGTTGTTCGCATTATTCGTTACTTTCTAACAACACTTGCTATTGTTGCTTTTTTTCTTCCCACTAAGCTTAAGTTCTCTATATACATATTTATCTCATTATTTTGTTGGATAATGTATTTATTACTATATCCTAAAATGCCAATGGAAATGCCTAAAAAAAGTGACTTAAAAAAATATTATATACCATTTCCTTTCACTGCATGTGTATTGTCAATAATGATTCTTCTTCTATCTACAAATTTATTATATACATCCACAAAAGAGAGATTCACTTTTGTTTTCATTTATATGATAATATTATTTATACCATATATTTTAATGTTAATTTCAAAAAAAATAAGAGAGACAAAATTTATCATCTTATTAGTTCTCTTTTCTGCGTTCATTCTTAGTTTTTCTACAACACCAGCTTTAAATTATGTTGCCACATTGGATAAACCTGAAATTGAATTTGTAAAAGTGATTGATAAAGTAAGTATTTCTTCTCGTTCTGGAAAGGAACATTATTTTAAAATAGAGGCAGATAATAAAATAAAAAGAATGAAAGTTTCCAATAAAATGTACAAGTCAATAAATAGAAATAAATTAGTTAAACTTTGTAAAAGAAAAAGTATATTTGGTTATGAATACTGGGCATTACAAAACTAGAAAAATAGCTATCCAAAAAATACATACTATTGTATTGATTTAAAACTCATTATTATAATATTATATAAATCATATACAAATATTTAATTAAAAAATTTTAAAATTTATATTTTAGAAAAAAGGAGAAAATATGCCATATTTATTAAAAATTAATCAATTTGAAAGAAGCTACGATATAGGAATTTTTAAAAATGAACAATCGATATATAAATTTATTGAAAAAATACCATTTGTAAAAAGAGACAGTAGTAATTTTAATTATATAAATTACTATATTGAATTTAAAGATATCCCTGAATATTATGAAGTAAATTTCAACAATTATTTATATATTATTACTAGATTTTCATTCATACCAGATGATGGTGAGATATTTTTTAGCTGGAACGAAACCCATTGTTGGGATGAAAAAATTGCTAATGAAAAAACCTTTATAAATGGTGAAACATTGGTAGATTCATATAATTTTCCAAACAATGAAGTAAAAGACTATATACAAAAACGAGAATCATTATATAGAGAAACAAAAATATATTATGAGGAAAAAGGATTAAAAATTGAAAGGCATGCACTTGGCTCAGAAGACGGGGAATATGTTGAACTTGTAAATGATTCTATACTTTATTTACTAGATGTAGAGGCAGTTGAAATATGGGAACAAGCAAAAAATATAGAAGAATTTTTATATAAATATAAAAAACAGTTTGAATGATTTATATTTTTTGATGTACATAACTATGGATTGAGCTATTTCATATTTCATTAAATAGCTCAATCCATAAATCAATAAAAAAACATTATACTATTTTTCCAGTTACATATTTATTAAAAAATTCTTTTTCTTCTATCGGTTTAGAAAAATAGAAACCCTGTCCCACATCACATTTAATCGTCTTTAAAAAATCTAGGTCTTTTTTAGTTTCAATACCTTCACATACAACAGACATATCTATACGATGTGACATTTCGATAATACACTGAATAATACTATACACTTTTTCTCTATTAAAAGTTTCTTTAAGTAGACTTTTATCCAACTTTAACCCGTTAATCGATAAAGAGCATAAAAGACTTAGAGAAGAATATCCTGAACCAAAATCATCCATAGAAATTAAAAATCCTAACTTTTTAAGATTATCTAAAATCGAAATAACTGGCTCAGATATTTTATTAAAAGCACTTTCAGTTACCTCTATTTCTATATATTTAAAAGGAATTTCATATTCTCTAACAATATCCAAAAATCTTTGGTAGAAGTCATTTTGATAAATAGTAACTCTTGAAAAATTAACTGCTATAGGATAAGTGTATTGATTTTTTTTCATAAATGTCTTTTTTATAAATGAACATGCTTTCTTTAACATATAAAAATCTAATTCAATAATAAATCCACTTTTCTCAAATAATGGAATAAATTGATCTGGTGACAAAAATCCAAGTTCTGGAGAAAACCATCGTACAAGAGCTTCTGCACTCACAACGTTTAAAGAAGATATCTGAAATTTTGGTTGCAAATACATATGAAATTCCTCATTTTCTAGTGCCTTGTGCATATAATTATAAATACTATTTTCCATTTGTAGTTGCTTTAACAGATTTTCATTATACCATACAGTAGATGAAATCCCTCTCTTTTTACTTACCTTATGTGCAATATTTGCCTTATCCATTATAGAGTTAATAGATTTATAATCTAATTTCTCATCTTCAACTAAATATGCACCTATACAATAAGATATAGTTTGAGTTACATTCATATTTAATTCAGATATTATGGAATCAGTCAGAATTTTACTAATTTCATCTAATAGAGTCTCTCTATATTTTGCAAGTATCACAAAATTATCTGAACCAACTCTTGCACAAATTTCTTTAGTATTAAATGTCTTGGAAAGTGCGGTTGCAACTATTATTAAAACTTTATCACCATATTCATATCCATGTGTATCATTAATATATTTAAAATTGTCAATATCAATATTTAATAACACATATTCTCCCTTATATGCATGATGTAAAATTTCAATAGCTCTGTTTTCAAATGCAACTTGATTTTTTATTTTTGTCAAATTGTCAGTATAAAATATTTTATCAAATTTTCTTTTATTATAACATTCCCAAATCAATAGGCTTATTGTTGAGACTATAAGATAGATAAGTAATGCAGTAGCAAAGGTATGCAATTTTATGTCAGAATGTTTTTCAGATATAAAAATAACATCTCTAGATAGTGAAGAATATGTTTCGCTCAATCTGTATAATTCATCACCTGAACCACCATTTCTAACTTTTATAATTTCTTTTTTCATAGATTTCCACATAGAATCCATTTGAATTAATTTTTCTTGAAATTCTTTATTATCACACCTTTGTAATCCATTTTCCCCTTTACCTGTTCTTAGCTCTATTAAAATGCTATCTAGTTGTTTTATCAAGTTATCATTTCTTTTATTATTCAACTCTTGTTTAACAACTTTTTGAGTTTCACTGCCAATGGTACTAGTATAATTTATAATTTTAATATGTTCTATACTATTGTATAGGGAAAATATAAAAATTATAATAGCAACTAACCAAATAGTAGCATAAATTAAAAAATCATATTTTTTCTTCATTATTGTTACCTCAATTATAATATATCTATATAATTTGCAAATGACTAATCACTTCTGAATCTCCCATAACTAAAGTCACAGGGTTCCTGTTTCATAGAATTTTGCATAATCAACACTTTGCAGTAGTATGTATTTACCTCAAATAGCTCTATCTTCTATATATCTAAGATAGACCAATCTCTGATAATATAGATTTTTTTAGATAGAAAACATACAATATGTGTTTTTTCCTTCTTCTTTTGCTCTATATAGAGCACTATCTGCATGATGATATAACTCATAAAATTGTTCTCCATCTTCTGGATATACAGAAATACCTATACTTACACTTATTTCAAAATATAAATCATCATACTTAAATGTACTATCTAGTATTTTTAATATATCAAGACCTTTATTTTGTATACTTTCTTTTTCTCCATTGTACTCCATAAAAGCTATAAACTCATCACCTCCCACACGACCAACTATATCTGCTTTTCTAAAATTTCTTTTTAAACATTCAGCTAAGTCAACTAATATCTTATCTCCAAATACATGTCCCATAGTATCATTGACATATTTAAAATTATCTACATCAATCATAAACAGAGCATAACTTCTACTTCTATCACTCGATAGCAATATGTTTCTAATCTTTTCCTCAGTAGTGCTCTTATTTAGCAATCCTGTCATTAAATCATTTTGAGATTGTTCAATTAATTTATTATACTCTTTCTTTTCTTCATCTATATTTCTTATTTTTCCTAGTATGGATATAGCAGTATCTCCAATCTTATCTGGTTCATTAAACTCTATAGAACACCATAAATGCACATTATTTTTAGAGAGTATACGTATTTCTATTGTTTCTGGCTTGTTACCTCTCTGTGCCTCTTCTAAAGCATCCAGTAAGGTCTTACAATCATCTTCATAAATATTTAATAACTGTTCAGTAATTGTTGATTTTGGTTCTACTTGAAAAATATTGTAATAATTATCAGAAAATATTATTGTATCATCCTTAAAATTATATTCAAATAAAATGTCCCCCCATTGCTTTAATGCTTTTTGGTATCGATTAGCTAAGTTATTAGATGTTCTATCTTTTTCTTCATAAGTTTCATCTGTTACATCTACTATACTTGAATAAAAATACTGTTTCCCATCCTTATCATTTTCACATAACCTAGAAATTGTTTCTAAAGAAATTAAACGATTGTCTTTGCATCTGATGCGATAGTTGAGTGTAATTATATCTTTAGAATTAATTTGGCTTATTATATCGCTGATTACATTTTTTCTATCTTTTTCAAAGATTAAATCAATATACTTTCCATCAAACTTGTTTTTTATTTCTTTTTCTGTATAACCTATTAATGATATAAAACTAGGAGAAATATAATCTAAAGTGAAATCTTCATCAAAACGAATACATTTTACACAAGCCGGAATATTATCCAGTACTTTCCTGTATTTCCAATATGATTCTTCCATCTCTAAAGACCTTTTCTTAAGTCTATCATTTTCTACAATAACTACAATTAAACTCTTAAATCCTTCTTTTCCTCTTACGACATTACCTGTTCCGAGTATCCATATAGGTGTTCCATCAGATTTTACTACTCTAAATTCAATAGTTACTATATCACTAATTCCAAGTTGTCTCCTAATTTCATAATTTACATATTCTATATCATCTTGATGAACAAATCCTAATGCTTGATTCTTAAATTTTTCTTCCATCTCTTTAATTGTATAACCAAGCATTCTACGATACCCTTCATTACATGTAAGGAAAGTAAATTCATGGTCCATTCCAACTTGAAATATACCTGCATATGCATTATCTATCAGTTCTTTTATATTCATTGAATGCGTTGGAGTGAGTGCAGAATATACCATGCTCTTTTCCTTTTCTAAAGAAGTGTCTTTTGATATAATATCTTCCTGATAGTTAAATGAATCAACATATTTTTCAAAATAATATTCATGAAACTTATCTGCATTTATAGGCTCTTTATAATAAAACCCTTGCAGTATTTCTGGTCTCATCTGTTCAATAATTTTTAAAGTTTCCTTATCTTCAATTCCTTCAACATAGACTGTCATATTCATACTGTGACACAAGTTAATAATTTGTGAAACAATTTTTTGGTCTGTTACATCATACGTAATACGATTTAAAAGAGTATGATTAATTTTTAAAGAATCTGCACTTAATTCACGAAAAATTTCTAAGGATGAATGTTTCGCTCCAAAACTATCAAAGGTAATCTTAATGCCTTGACTTCGAAGAAAATCAAAAGAACGTCTTATTTCTTCTATTTTTTTTATAGTATTATCTTCTGTCAATTCCAATGTTATTAGAGATGGTGGCACACCTTCTTTTCTTATAGTATCTAAAATAAAGAACTTGAAGCTAGGGTTTTCAAGTTGTTGATATGATACATTTATGTTCATCTTGAAATTTGGCATATATTTTATCCATATATTCAGTTGTTTTAAAGCAGTTCTAATTATCCATTGACTAACTTTATCCATAAGTCCAGAAGATTCTAAAAAAGGTATAAACTCAGTTGGGCCAAGTTTCATTTCAAAATTAGGATTCTTCCAACGAAGTAATACTTCACATCCATATAGTTTCTTATTATCAGCAAAAATGAGTGGTTGATAATTTAAATAAAATCCTTTAAAATCATTTAACACACTTTCTCTTAGATACTCTATCAATTTTATAGAATACTGAGAAAAAGTTAACTTATCCTTTGAGTAGACAAGGAGAGTCTTTTTTCCTTGTTTCTTTGCCCTCTCAAAAGTAACACGTGCATTTTGGTACAATGAATCACAATCTATACCATCCTTAGGGTAAAAACAAATACTTCCTGATATAGTAAATGAAATAGCATGTCCATTAATCTGTTTTATACATTGTGCTACATCCTGAAACCTATTAAATAGTTTTATTAATTCATAACAATCTCCATCTGGATACAAAACTCCAAAGCCATTTCCATCCAATCTATATAAACTTACATCTTCAGGTAAAAAGGGTAAAATAGCTCTAGAAAATTTTTTTAAAACCTTATCTCCAAATGAGTAAGAATATAAATTATTAATTTGCTCAAAATCATCTATTCCAATAAACATAATTCCATATGGATTCTTCTGATTTTCTAAGCTTGAAAGCATCATCCTAAAATTATAATTCCCATTTAAATTCGTTAATTTATCTATAATATTATTAGTTAATGTCTCCATTAATCCATCCCCCTCAAATTTCAAACTTTTTGAAATAAACATTTATCTATTATTTTTTTATTTTACTAACATTTTATATCTCTGAAAGTTTTTATGTGTATAATAAATCATTACCTAATTCAAAAGCTATTTTAAATATTAGTCTACTTTAAATTTAATCATCAAGTAAATGACATTGAAGATGGAATATCTAATTTATTTTAATAAACAATTAAAGTACCATTTACCTAGAATTTAACTCTTTGAATTTATTTTATCACATTATGGAAATATATTCCTTTTTTTTGAGATATTACTTAAATTATACATATACTTGTACAATAAAAGCAACAATCTACTTATCTATTATTAATTATGTTTAAAAATAAAATTTATAAATATATAATAAACTAATTACATTTAGATATATATATTATAAAAAGATAATAAAATTAAGAATATCGATATTATTAAACAAAAAAATACTTTTTAATGACAATTCTCGTATACAAAACAAATTCATACTACAAATATAGTATACATTTGTAAAGCAATACCTATTTTATATAATCCACTTAATATATTCTAAATCATTAAACAATGAAAATAGCCATGTAACTAAACAATCGCAGAATCTTCTGCTTTTAGAAGTTACATAGCTATTTTCATTACTAGCAATTATAGACTGCTCTTTTAAAACCAATCTTTATCTAATAAAAAATTTAATAGCACTATACACAAAAGGTGCAACTAATATAACGCTATCGAATCTATCTAATATACCCCCGTGACCAGGTATTATCTTTCCATAATCCTTTATCCCTACATATCTCTTTATAGAAGATGCAAATAAATCTCCTAATTGAGCTATTATACTTCCTATGCTTCCTATTATTGCTAATTGAAGCAAATTAATACCAAATAAATATCCAAATATAATACAACAAAGTGTACTTCCTATTATTCCTCCAATAGCTCCTTCTACAGTCTTTTTAGGACTCACTTTAGGAATTAACTTATGTTTTCCAAGTAAATAGCCACTAAAATATGCAAATATATCTGTCATAAAAGATATAACAAATATAAGCCATACATAGATATTACCTTTTTCAAAACCATTTATAGTTATAACTATAAAATCTAAAAACACTCCTATATAAAAAATCCCTAAAAACGTAATCGAAACATCTATAACATTGTTTTTGCCCATCAACATATAAATTATACTTGCTAAAAATAAAATGAAAATCATTGCATAAGTATACTCTAATGGTAAGTTAAAAATATTTTTTATAGCTAAATAAATAGAAAATATATATCCAATAATGAAGATTGGATTTATATCTTTTATTTTAAACGCCTTATAAAACTCATGTAATGCAATATAAACTATTGCCATCTCAGCTATATATAAAGGAATCCCTCCATATACAACAAATAGAAATAATGGAACCAGAGCTAGTGAAGCAATAATTCTTGTAAGCATAAAATAATCTCCTTACTTAAGTCCTCCAAATCTTCTATCTCTTTTTTGATATACATAAATAGCCTTTTGTAATTCTTCTTTATTAAAATCAGGCCAATGTATATCAGTGAAGTAAAACTCAGAATAAGCAACTTCCCAAAGTAAAAAGTTACTCAATCTTTGTTCACCGCTTGTTCTTATTACCAAGTCTGGATCTGGTATAGACTTTGTGCTTAAATAGTTTTTTATAATATCTTCATCAATATTGTTTATATCTATTTTACCACTTTCACAATTTTTTACTATATCTATAAGAGCATTTTTTATATCTGCCCTACTTCCATAGTTTAATGCTAAATTTAAGTTAACTCCTGTATTGTCTTTTGTCATTTCCTTAGCTGAGTTTAATTCTCTTATACAAGTCTTTGGTAAAGCACTTATATCTCCTATAGCTGTTACTTTTACATTATTTTGATGAAGCTCAGCTATTTCATTTCTTAAGTATGTAGATAATAAGTTCATAAGTGTATCAACTTCAATTTTTGGTCTCTTCCAATTTTCTGTTGAAAATGCATATAATGTCAAGTGCTTAACTCCTAAATTTGAGCATTCTTTTACTATATCTCTTATAGTTTCTACTCCAGCCTTATGTCCTGCAGTTCTTGGAAGAAATCTAGATTTTGCCCATCTTCCATTCCCATCCATTATAATAGCAATATGAGTAGGTATGTTATTTAAGTCTATGTCATACATAATGTTGTTATTCATATTTTGCCTCCAATATTGTTCTGACTCCTTAAACTAAGGAGTCAGAAAAGTATGTGATTATTAGTTCTACATTATCACCTATCTCAGATATTTTTATAACTCTAGGAACTACAAGTTTATCTTTATCCTTTTTGCCTTCAATCGATTTTATAGTATAAGTTACATTTTGTTCATCAAAATATTTTTTTACCTCATCTACATGAAGACCTAAAAGGTTATAATATTTTTTCAATATTATACCTCCATTATATCCTTTTCTTTTTTAGATAATAATGCATCTATTTCTTTTATAAATTTATCAGTCATTTTTTGAACTTCATCTTGTGCTTTCTTTGACTCGTCTTCAGTTAATTCTCCGCCTTTTTCCATCTTTTTAATCTTTTCATTGGCGTCTCTTCTTTCATTTCTTATTCTAACTTTAAATTCTTCTGCAGCTTTACTAGCTTTTTTAGCTAGTTCTTTTCTTCTTTCTTCTGTTAAAGCAGGTACAGAAAGTCTTATAACTTCGCCATCATTTGATGGATTTAATCCTAAATCTGAATTAGATATAGCTTTTTCTATTTCATGCATAGCAGATTTATCCCAAGGAGATATCATCAATACTCTTGGTTCTGGTACAGATATAGCACCAATTTGATTTATCGGAGTTGGAGTTCCATAATAATCAACTCTTATCTTGTCTAACATTTGTGCATTAGCTCTTCCTGCTCTTATAGTCCCAAATTCAAATTTCAGAGCATCAATTGTCCCATTCATTTTCTCTTCTAACTGCTTATGTATTTCTAGTTTCATAATTTTACTCCTCCTTCATTCTTCATTATTTTACAGTAGTTCCTATATTTTCACCTTTTACTGCTCTTATTATATTCTCTGTTGTAAGCTCAAATACCTTTATTGGAATCTTATTATCCATACATAAAGATGTAGCTGTAGAGTCCATTACTTTTAATTCTTTTTGTATAACTTCCATATAACTTAATTCTGTAAATTTCTTAGCATCTGCATGTACTTTTGGATCCTTGTCATATACTGCATCAACATTTTTAGCTAACAGGATAACTTCTGCTTCCATTTCAGCAGCACGTAAAGCAGCAGTTGTATCTGTTGTAAAGTAAGGGTTTCCTGTTCCTGCACCAAATATAACAACTCTTTCCTTTTCTAAATGTCTAACTGCTCTTCTTCTTATATATGGCTCTGCAATTTGTCTCATATCTATAGCAGTTTGAACTCTTGTAGCAACCTCTATATTTTCTAGTGCATCTTGTAATGCCATCGCATTCATAACTGTAGCTAACATTCCTATATAATCAGCAGTAGTTCTGTCCATTCCTTCGCTAGTTCTACCTCTCCAGAAGTTTCCTCCACCTACTACTACAGCTACTTCAACACCTATTTCTTGTATTTTTTTAATAGCAATAGCAATATCATTAACTACATCATTGTTTATACCAAAACCTCTTTCTCCAGCTAATGCTTCTCCACTTAATTTTAACAATACCCTTTTGTACATTGGTTTATCCATCAGAAACCTCCTATTTCAATCCTTCATATCCATTTTTTTCTATTTTTTAAAAAAGAGAACACCTGCGTGTTCTCTCTTTGGTTATTACTTAAGTTGCTTCGCAACTTCTTCTGCAAAGTTTTCTTCTCTCTTTTGTATACCTTCACCAACTTCGAATCTCACAACTTTAACAACTTTTATATCAGAACCTACTGCTTTAGCAACATCAGCAACTAATTGTTTAACAGTTATATCTGGATTTTTAACGAAAGTTTGCTCTAATAAACAAACCTCTTTTAATTCTTTTTCTAATCTTCCTTTAACCATTTTTTCAACTATATTAGCTGGCTTTCCTTCATTTAAAGCTTGTTGAGTTAATACTTCTGTTTCATGTGCTATGTATTCAGCATCTACTTCATCTCTTGAAACGTACTTAGGATTCATAGCAGCAACTTGCATAGCTACATCTTTACCTAATTCTAAAACTTTAGCATCTCTAGCTTCTGTTTCCATTTCAACAAGAACACCTATTTTTCCACCACCATGAATGTATCCAGCAACTTGTCCATTAGTTACAACTTTAGCAAATCTTCTAAAGTCTAATTTTTCACCGATTTTTGCAACTCTATTATTTAAAACTTCTTGTAAAGTTATTCCTTCTCTATGAGTCTCACCTAATAAAGAAGCTACATCTTCTTTATCAGTAGCTAATGCCATACAAGCAGCATCTTTAACGAATACTTTGAAGTCTTCATTTTTAGCAACGAAATCTGTTTCTGAGTTAACTTCTACCATAGAAGCAACTGTATTATCATCATTCATTTCTATCGCAACTAGACCTTCAGCAGCAACTCTACCAGCTTTTTTAGCAGCTTTTGATAATCCTTTTTCTCTTAATAAATCTACTGCTTTTTCCATATTTCCTTCAGCTTCTTGTAAAGCTTTCTTGCAGTCCATCATTCCTGCGCCTGTACTTTCTCTTAACTCTTTTACCATTTGAGCAGTTATATTAGCCATTTTTTAAGTTTCCTCCTACTTATTCTATTCCATATTATAAATGGTAAGGGCGACCCTTACCATTTAATTGTCAAATTATTATTCTTGGTCTTCAGCTACTTCTTCTTCAGCACCTTGTCTACCTTCGATTACAGCTGTTGCCATAGCACCAGTTATTAATTTTACGGCTCTTATAGCATCATCATTTCCTGGTATAGCAAAGTCTAATTGCTCTGGGTCACAGTTAGTATCAACTATACCAACTACTGGTATACCTAATCTATGAGCCTCTTGTATAGCTATGTTTTCTTTTCTTGGGTCAACTACGAACATTGCACCTGGTAACTCAGGCATGTCTTTTATTCCACCTAAGTATTTTTCTAGTTTTTCTTTTTCAGCTCTTAATTTTATAACTTCTTTTTTAGGAAGAACATTAAATACACCTTCTTCTTCCATTTTTTCTAATTCTCTTAATTTATTTATTCTAGTTTTTATAGTTTTGTGGTTTGTTAACATTCCACCTAACCATCTCTCATTAACAAAGTACATTCCACATCTTTCAGCTTCATCTTTTATCGCATCTTGAGCTTGTTTTTTAGTTCCTACGAATAAGATTGGCTTTCCTGTTTCAGCTACTTCTTTAGTGAACTTGTAAGCTTCTTCAACTTTTTTAACTGTTTTTTGTAAGTCTATTATATATATTCCATTTCTTTCTGTGAATATATACTTAGCCATTTTAGGGTTCCATCTTCTTGTTTGATGACCAAAGTGAACACCTGCTTCTAATAATTGTTTCATTGATATTACTGACATATTTTACCTCCTGGTTTTATACCTCCAGCTTGATCTTCTCCCTAAAAAACCATGTAATAGGCACCTTTTAAGGATCCCAATGCTGTGTGTGATTTATTTTATTTTTTCACCTCTAGTATTATATCATAGAGGTGAAAAAATAACAATATTTTTTCCATATTTTCTATTTTTATATTTTTTTGTGTATTTTATACCATTTTTTTGAATTTAATTTGCAAATTTCATTTTTAATTTTGTTTTTAATGATATATTGTCTACATTATTACTACTTACTATATCTACACTTCCAAGTAAGTCACCTGAATTAGTATAGTATTTTATAGTACCCATAGTATCACCTTTTTTAACAGGATATTCTATATCTTTAATCTTTACTTCTGATTTTATACTTTCATCATCTTTTAATACTGTGTAAAGTTCATCCTTAGCTTTTAAAGTAACTTCTAATTCTTTCATGCCTTTAATATATTTCTTACCAATAAAACTATCTTTATCAATTAATTTTTTCATATTAAAATTTTCTTTTCCATATTTAAGTAGTGCTAAAGAAGCAGATGTTCTTTTATTTTTATGATTAGTACCCAATACTACACCTATTACTCTACGTTTTTTCTCATTTTTTTCATTTTTGTTTACAATCATAGAAAATGATAAGCAATATCCGGCATTACCAGTATATCCAGTTTTTATACCATCTACTTCTGGTATAATTCTTAATAATGCATTTGTATTGCTTTTTTCAAAACTTCTATCTGAATTTGTATATGTCTCCATATCAGTTATAGCTGTTACTTGTTTTTCATAATGGTCAAACATGTATTTACCAAGAATAGCTATATCCCTTGCAGTAGATTTATTTTCTTTTGCTGGTTGTTTTGGATTATTTAAATCGTATATTGGAAGACCATTTGGATTTAGAAAATGTGTATTTGTCATTCCTATTTCTTTTGCTTTTTTATTCATTCTATCCACAAACGCTTCCTTAGTTTTACAAATATGTTTTGCTATAGCAATTGCCGCATCATTTCCTGATACAATCATAAGACCTCTCATAAGCTCTATAAGTGGTACTTCTTCACCATTTTTAAGTTTATAACTTGAACCTTTTACAGATGCAATAGACTTGTCTATTTTTACTACATCAGTTTCTTTTACTTCTTTATTTTCAATAGCTTCTATTGCAAGTAAAAAAGTCATCATCTTACTTAAACTAGCTAATGGTACCTTCATATCAGGTTCTTTACTATATAAAACTCTACCTGTCTCTTGGTCTATAAGTATAGATGTTTTTGAGTATTTGTCTACAGATTTTTCATCTGCAAATGAATAAGTTGGTATTATAAAAACTAGTATCATGGCTAATGCTATAATTTTTCTTATTGCATTTTTCAATTTTTTCACCTTCTTGGATTATTAAGTATATTTATATTTAAATTTTCCCTATTTAGTCCAATTTATATCTAGTAATTAATACCTATCCATATTTACACAGATATTATCTTATCATCCTTTTAATAATCACAGATGCCCAAATTGCTCCTATTGTAACTCCAAAAAATACTTCTATTCCTGCTAAAGCCTTTCCAATTAAACTTGTAGCAACCATATCTCCATAGCCTACTGTACTAAATGTAGCCATACTAAAATACCATAAGTCTATATACATTCTAAAAATCTCACTTAATGAATAATCACCTATATTATTTATATTTAAAGCTACAAGTGTACTATTTGAACTTTGTATGCCTACAAACAAGTATAATAAGGCAAAAACACTTATTATCACTATAATTACTAACAATATATTCCATGGCTTTTCTCCATAACCTGTAGTATAACGTGCTACTTGGTCAAAAAATTTCTCAACTAAATAGTCACTGAAAGTAGGATAATCAGAGCGTTTCATTATTTTACTACTATAAATTCTTTCCTTATAATAATAAAACCCTATCATTTCGTATTCTCCAATTTTTGTTGCTTGATTTCTAGCTATTCTATAATTTATCTTTCCATGCTTATACTCACTTTTATCATACTCTACATTTTTTAGTACAAACTTTGTACACATACTAAAAATAATTCCATCCATTCGTGGAAAATTTTCTGCTCTATTAACTACTAAGTCAGGTCCTTTAAATTTTACTTTTTCAAATATACGGTCATTTATATAGGCTTTACTGAATCTTGTTTTATTAAAATCACAGTTTTCTAGAAATACACCACCATTAAAAAACACACTTTTTCTAAATTCTGTATAGTTAAAAATAATATTCTTTTTAAAAATGTATTTTTTAAAATTTACTTTCTCTTTAAATATTACTTCAGAAAAATTCAATCTTTTGTAATCATAAGTTAATATTTCTTCTGCATTAAATTCATTTTCAAATATAAACCCATCAAATTCACTAATTTCTTCTTTATAAATAGTATCCATCATTAGTTGTATATCTTTATCAGACTTATGTTCTTTATGAAAGATACAATATCCAGAAGAATCCGCTTCTCTAGGGCATTTTTTTTGTCCATCTATTTTAGATATCCATTTACAGTTCATAAATATCCTCCAGTACAAAACAATTATTACTATTTTGTATTAGTTTGGATATTATTTTATTTTATATACTTAAATACTTATAAAATATATATTAACTTGTTCATTTTAAAATTTTTAATATCTTACTTACAAATAAGAGAATAAATTTTATCTATACTTTTATTTCTTTAAGTAATAAATACAACTTTAAAATTACTTATCATCCTTGAGTAATTTTGTAACTATATTTAGTGCTACTAAGTCATCCATAAATCCTATTGGAAATACAAAATCTGGAATAACATCTGTTGATATTACAAAATAAAGTAACATACTTCCAATCAATAAATATTTCTTTATTGTAAGTCCTCCTGTACAAAAGTCAGCATACATTTTTCTTAGTCTATCTGTAAATTGACCTTGCTTTTCAATAGAATCTACTTTTTTACTAAAATTATCAAAAAGTAGTTTTTTCCCTTCATCTGTCTGTACATATAATTTGCACTTACTCAATTCTTTTTCAATGTTTCCATTAAAATTCTTATCATTGATTAAATTTGCAAATCCAAGAATATCATCAAAATTACTAAAATCACTCTCTGTATTAAATATTTGATTATTATTGCTTTTAAATTCATGTCCTGAAGCTTTTAATAACTCTTCTAAATTAATATTTAAATGTATTGCTATCTTTTCCAAGTGATTTATATTGGGTTTTTGCTTATTATTAGCTATACGAGATATAGTAGCTTTGTCAATTCCACTTTTTTTGCTCAATTCTCCCATTGATATATCTTTTTCTTCTAGCAAAATCTTAAATAAGTCACCGAAATTCCCAACCGCACTATTTTGTTCCATCCTTTTCACCTGCTTTATTATGATTGGTTTTATATTATTAATATGATTGTTCTGTTACTTAGGTGTTGTATGATGTTGAAATTTTATCAACAATTTATTGGTTTATCTGTAACAATTTATCCATTTTTACAATACTATAACTAATATAAGTACAAAATTTAAGAGAAAGGATGTTAATCTGCTGTGATTGAATCAATTTTATTAGTGACTTCTCTTTGTATAGATGCCTTTGTAACAAGCTTTGGATATGGCGTAAATAAAGTTAAAGTTCCTTTATATTCAAATATAATTATTAGTGTAGTCTGTTCAGCTATTTTAGCAATATCACTTTTTGCAGGTACAATCGTTAGAGATTTTTTACCTCAAAATATAACAATGTTAATATGTTTCTTTATCTTATTTTTATTAGGAAGTGCTCGACTAATTGAAAGCTTTTTTAAATCTTATTTTAAGAAAAAATCCATACATTCAAAAGATTATAATCTTAATATGTTAGACCTTAAACTAAATTTTAATGTAAGCATTGAACCTGATACTTTAGATACAAGTAAATCTAAAATACTTAAGTCTGCTGAAGCATTTACACTTGCTATTGCTCTAAGTCTAGATGGATTAGCAATTGGATTTGGTAGTGGTCTTGTAGGAGTAAATTATATACAAGTTATTCTATTTTCTTTACTCTCAAATATAATTGCAGTTCTACTTGGTTGCTTACTAGGAAATGTATTTGTTAAAAAAATAAATCTAAACTTATCTTGGTTAAGTGGTTTAATACTGTTGGTCATTGGATTTATGAAGATATGTTAATAAAGAAGCTATCTAAAAATAAAATTTTATCTTTAGATAGCTTCTTTTGTGTTTTTATATTTGTTTTCTATTTTCTCTAATTTCTTTCTGAATCTTTTTAAGAGCTTTCTTTGAACCTCTCTGAATGTCTTTTTCTAATTTTCTATCTTCAAAACTAGTAAACAAGGTATCCAAATCATATCCTTCTGGATATAATTCTGACGCTTTTATACTAAGTTCCAATCTTTTTATGTTTACTGAAATAAAATCATCTTTAAATAATACTTCTACATTATTAAACTTATCTGTTGGTTTATATACAACCCCAAAATCATTTTCATCTAATAATTTTACCTTATCTCCTACATTATAATCTGTATAGTTTGAAATAATTTCAGAGTTTTTATTTTCTTCAACATTCGATTGTAATTTACTTCTTTTAATTAAGTCTAAATTATAGTTTCTATCAATTATATATTCTTTAGCTCTCTCTAGTACTCTATTTTTTATTCCCATTTTTTTTGAAATAAAAAGAGCATTACTATCCTCAGATTTTCCTATAGTCAACTTATACATTGGTTCTAAAGTTTCTTTATCAAACATCATACCAGCATTTTCGAACTCTGGATGTAAATTAGCAAATTTCTTTATCTCTCCATAATGAGTTGATGCTATTGTTATACATCCCATTCTGTAAAACTCTTCTAATAATGATATTGCTAATCCTGAACCTTCATTAGGTTCAGTTCCACTTCCTATCTCATCAAATAGAACAAGAGTAGAATTATTTGATGAACTCATAATCTCTGCGATATTTTTTATGTGTGATGAAAAAGTACTTAATGCATTTTCAATACTTTGATTATCTCCTATATCCACAAAAACTTTTTCAAATACACTAAATTCACTGCCTTCTTTTGCAGAAATATCAAATCCACATTGAACCATTAAAGTTAATAATCCAACGGTCTTAAGAGTTACAGTTTTCCCTCCTGCATTAGGTCCTGTTATCACAAGACTTCTATAGTCTTTTCCTATTTCAAAATCTAAAGGTACAACATCTCCTGTTAGAAGAGGATGTTTACCTTTAATTATTTTTATATAGCCATTATTATTTATTTTCGGAGTAATACCTTTTATTTTTTGACTATACTTAGCTTTTGCAAATACCATATCATATTCAGAAAGTATTTCTATATTCAATTTTATCTGATTTATCTTATCAAATATAAGTTCTGTTAAATAAGATAAGATTTTATATTCTTCAATGGTCTCATCAGCTTTTAACATAGTCAACTCTGTACTTAGATTTGAAACACTTATAGGTTCAATAAATACAGTATTTCCCTTTGATGAGGTGTCTAATATAGTACCATCAACTTCATTTTTGTAGGAAGTTTTAATTGGTATTACATATCTATCATTTCTTTTACTTATTATAAACTCTTGTATATATTTTTTATTTATAGTTGATGTTATAAATTTATTTAGTCTATCTTTTATCTTTCCTTCTGTAATTTCTATATTTCTTCTTACTTTTTTTAATTCTTTACTAGCATTAGAATCGACTTTATTCGATTTTATACAGTAATTTATTTCATCTTCTATATTTTTACATTCTGTTATATTTAAAGCATAGGAACTTAATGTAGGTGAATAAAATTCTTTTTCTAGCATAAAAGCTTTAATCTTCCTACATCCTCTTAAAAAATCTTCAATATTTACAAGTTCAATTGGTTCTATTATCATTCCTTTTTCAATTTTGTCTATTGTAGAACCTGCATTAAACAATCCTTCAAGTGGTATATGATTGCTATTTTCAATTATCTTTCTAGCTTCTTTATTTTCTGCTAACTTTCTTCTTACTACTCCAATATTACCACTAGGAGTTAATTTATCTATCAGATTTTTTCCAAGTGAGCTTACACAATATGCTTTTATTAACTCTTTAACTTCGTTTAGTTGTAATCTTTCAAATGTATTACTATTCATTATTTTTTCTCCTTTATTTATAAGTCATAGGCTTTTAAATCCCCATACCATTTACTCTGATAATAGTTATTTTGTGAACGACTTAATAAATAAGGAGTTATTCTGTATCAAACTCCTTATTTATTAAGAAGCTTAACCCCGGACTCATTACTATTAGTATTTTTCTTCATAAAAAACTGCTCCTTTTCTATTTTTACTTAATCATTTATCTTGGTGCTCCTAATATTATTTCATAGATTCCATCTTCATGTCAATAAAAATAATTTCATTGATATTTTTGCATAATAAAAATTGTACTTCATCAAGAATCCATAAATACTTATACTCATTATATCCTTATTTTTCAACACACTTTTTAAACTTTCTATTTATTTTATTAACATAATCTCTTCATTTGCATTTTATATTCTTTTATGAGAACAAAAAAAATAGCTGATAATAGTAAAACAATTTTACATGTTCTAACAAAATCAGCTATTTATAACCTAATATAATTTTAGTTTTTCTTAACTTTGAAAATTAACCTTTATAAGTAATCAGTGGCTTCATAGTTGCCACTACTTGAATAAGCTTATACTCTATCAAACTTTCAATAATTTGTTCTATATTTTTATAAGCTTCTGGAGCCTCTTGAAATAATAAATTTATATCATTACATATAATATGGCTTTTAAATTTAGTTTGTTTTATGTTGTCTTTATTATACTTGTTTTTAAGACGAGATTTACAAATTGAACGAGACCATTTTCTACCAGCTCCATGTGACAGAGAATATAAAGATATCTCTGTATTTTCAGTAGGCATAACTATATATGATAAACTCCCTCTCGAACCTGGTATAATTACAGCTCCACTTTCACTTGAAACAGCGCCTTTCCTATGTATAAATTTATCTTGTCTTTTCTCTATAAAATTATGATTTATAGATAATATCTTTTCAATATTTCCAGATGTACCTATTGATTGCATAATTTTTTTACTGACAGCTTCACGATTACGTTCTGCCCAAATTAAAGCCTTATCATGACTTTCCATATACGCTCTTGCTTTATCACTTTCAACCTCAATACCATTTTTATTATAAAATTTATTCAAAATAGTTTCTCCATAATTTCTTGAGCCACAGTGGACCAACATCATTATATCATCAGTTGATAATCTTAATTGTTCAAATTCTTCTTTATTATAAACTTCATTTACACATTGAAACTCTACAAAATGATTTCCACTTCCAATAGTTCCCAAATTTAAAATTGGACATTCTTCTTCATATATATCTGCTATTTCTATATCTGATAAGTCTTTAATCTTATCAAGAGATTTAATCCATCTTTCTTTTTTAAATTTCTTTTTTGAAATCCCAATTTTAAATAAGGTCATTCCACATCCTATATCATTTCCAATTATATGTGGATAAATAAAGTCACTAGTTTCAACAGCTAGACCAACAGGTATTTTACCTGCATGTAAATCAGGTAGTCCTACTATTTTTAAAACTCCATTTAAGTTTGAAATATCTTCAAGCTGTTTCTTTGCTATATCTTCAATCCAACACTTATTGCTTGCTATTATTTTTATTTCACTCATACTTTGCTCCTTTTTAATATGTTCCTGCCTTTAAAAAGTAGCAAAAAGCTGTGACTTTTAGCCACAGCTTTTTATTCTAAATTACAAAAGCAGGTGGCTATTTGTTAAAATATTCTTAGATGTTTGATACCTCATTATTTTTTTCTAACATAATAACCACTTCCTCTCATAATTTATGACTAAACTAGATTTTCTATCTATATGTATATTGTTCATAGATATTGCTTTTAAATATGTAATATATAGTTTTTATATTATAGAGCTGATAATAATCATTGAAATCATAACTATTGCTAGACCAGCAACAACAAGTTTTTTATGTAATTTTTTTCTCACTTTAATTTTTTCTTCTTTTTTTATCTGTACGACTTTTTCTTGTTTCTCTTCTTTTTTCTCATCTTCAACTTCTATATAAGCTTTTTCATACATTACTTTACTTAAATCAACAATAATATCATTGGCTCTGGTATACTTGTTATTTCTACCAAGAAGCCTCTTTATAACGTTTATAAGTTCTGTATTCCCATTAATTGCTTTTATACTATTCCAATCTAATCCTTTATCAATAGACTGTAATATTTTTTCTTCTGAATTCGATTCTCCAAAAGGTAATTTTTTAAATATTGACTCAAATAAAATAAGCCCTGTCGCAAAAAAATCACTTTCTTTATCGGTATAATTTATACATAGTTGATGTGGGCATAAATACCTTCTATTTCCATAACTTCTTGTATTAACCCCATTATTTGCTTTTGTAATTCCAAAATCACAAACCTTGATATTATATTCTGTATCTACTATTATACTACTTGATTTTAAACTACCATGATATGAATGATTTCTATGTATCATTTCTAAAGCTTTTAAAACTTGTATCATTATATTTACAATTGCTTCTAAATGAAGATAATTCCCTAGAATTAATTCATCTAATCCGATACCATTAAAGTCTTCACTTACAACATAATACAGTGTTGTTTCTTCTGTACAATGAATTCCAACATCTATTATTTTTAGTATATAAGGAGAGTTTATTTCATCTAAAGCAGTACTTTCATCAATTAAATTTGAAACAAAATCCCCACAGATATAATTATTGTGCTTTATGACTTTTATTAGCACATTTTTTCTGTAAAAAACATCTCTAGCTTTATAGATTTTGTTAATTTCTAAAACGTCATCAGAATTTACTACCTCATATCTATTGCCTATAAAATTCAACCATGTCACCTCCTCATACATTTTATATAACTAAATCTATTTACAATTATACCAATATATAGGAATATTTTCTATATATTAATGACTCTAATATCAAAACAAGAGTCAATAATGTTACTTTTATACAAAAAAAACAAGAAAGTCAGAGGCTTCCTTGTTTTTTTGTATAAATATCACTTTAAAAAATGATTTATTTTTTTAGTTCTTTATAGGAACTATTTGATATATGTTCTTTTTTTATTACATTTCCATTTGAATCTTTAAATATTCTATATGTAGAATACTTATTTTGACCAGTCTGTTTTACTTCTATTGATATATTAGGTTTGTCACTAGAGTTACCATATATTACTGATGATACACTTCCTCCACCTGCATAGTTTTTAATATATACAGGATGGTCATATGAATTTTTAAACTTTAAGTTTAATCCTCCATCACTTACAGTAGCATCTCTTCCTTTTGGCACATACGTTGATGCAGACGAATGATTTGTGACTTGAGTTATCTCCATTCCTGAGATAAGAGCAGCGTTATAAATTGTTGAAGATGTCTGGCAAACACCTCCACCTGCTGATTGTTCTAATTTCCCATAAACTATAACTGGTGCATCCTTATAACCATTAGCCTTATTGCTAGGTCCTGTAAGCTTATTATATGAAAACTCTTCACCTGGCATTAATAATACATCACTAGTTTTTCTTGCTGATAGACCTACATTATATGACCTACCTTCTACAGCCTGAGAATAAGTGGTTGAATATTGACCTATAACAGAATTCACAGTTTTTACTTGCTCAGTTGTTATGTCTGGTTTTTGAAGATTTACTTTAAGTTCTAAAGACTTATGCTCTTTATTCTTTATCATATTATATATAGATTCTTTGTTTGCTGCTAAATCAAACTCTCTTCCTACAACAGAATCTGTATAATTCAATCCTCCACTTCCAACACTAATAGAAGCATTTTTCATTTTGACATTGATACTATCTGCTATAGATGATACTTTTGAACTAAGCTTTGCCTCATCATAACTGGATTCTATTTTTAGAGCTAGCTTATTTATTCTTATATCAATATATTTTTTTAAGTTTTGAAAGTAAGAGCCTTTTTTTGTAGTCTCATATGCATTTTTTACAACTTCTTCTGTATTATATCTTAAGTCAATATCTTTTGGAGATATTGTATATTTTTTCCCATCATAACTAAGATTTAAATCTTCTGGAATATACTTACCTGTTATAGCTTTTAATGCTTCTTCTTTAGTCATATCAGATACATTTATTCCTTCTATATACACATTTTTAGCGATTTTCCCATTATACAGAAATTTGTTATTAAAAAAATAAGTAAATCCTCCTATAGCTACAACTAAAATTGCTAATACTATTATAAGATTTCTCTTTCTTTCTTTTCCTAATCTTGAAACCCTTGTTGCACTTCTGCCCATAACTTCACCTCATTTTAACACTAACTTAATTTTGCCTAATAGAGTTTCCATTTCAAAACTACTTTAGATTATATTTGAATAGCTTTTTTTAAACAAGGAATTTAATCAAATGTAACTTTATTGTAAATTTATGTCTTATAATTAGTTTTATTTTTGATATTTTTTTATTATATTTTTTTATTATTTCTTAATAAAAAAATCAAGGATTTTATAATAATTAGTTTAAATTATATTAAAATTTAAATATAACCTATCACTGGATAATGGTCTGACAAGTAAATTTTTTCTACTTCATATCCCTTTAACTCAACATTTTTATTAACAAAAATGTAATCTATCCTAGATTTTGATTTTTCAAATGTAGATAGATGAGACTTAGCTAGTGAAATGGCAATATCATTAAACATGCTTAAAAAGACATTTTCCTCATTAAAGTCACCACACAAAACAACTATCCCCACTAATCTGTTTCTATAGTCTATTATTTCATCTAATTGTTTTGCTCTTTCTTGTCTATCAAGACCCAAGTGAGTATTTATTATATTTACTATTCTTCCATATTCATCTATAGTCATACAAAGTGCTCCTCGTTGTTCTTTTTTGCTATTTAGGAAAAAATGATTACTGTTTAATATTTTAAATTTTGTAAACGTGCAAATACCATATATCATACTTACTTTTTTTACGTTTGTAGCAAATACACCATCCATATTTAAAACAGTTTTTAAAGCTAAAAATTGAGGATATAATACTTCTTGCAAACAAATTACATCACACTCCAACTGTTTTAAATATGTTCCCATTTTAGTTAGAGTTAATCTATTATTTGAATCCATACCTTTATGAATATTGTAGGTTACTATTTTCATAATAATATCACCTCTTATGTAATATAATACTTATTAAAGTTTAAACTTATTTATTTTTCACTTAATAACATTACTTAGCTTATAAAATCAATTACTTATTTAATTACTTATAAACTTTATCACAAAAAAACCTAACTTAAGTATTTATATACTATATAAGTTAGGTTTTATAAACTATTATAATATTTATTATTTCATTCATTTCTAATGATGATTCTCCTTTTTTATCTTTTTCAATTTGCCTTCACTAACAACAAATAAAAATCCCATCTTCTTATATATTTCATCCAATTCAATTAAAGTTACTTCACCATTTTTTAAATTTGTTAATGTTATATCTTGTATTCTTCTTGATGGAATTATCATAAGTTATCAACACTCCTTTAAATTCTTTTTAATCTTTATATTTAAATATATTTATGTATTATGGTATATATTCATAAATTATTAAAATAAATTCAAAAAACATCCGTTCTGCAAACATTCGTTCTATATATTTATTATACATCATACAGACGTTCGATTCAATACAAAAATTAAATATATCTCGATTCTAGTAAGTTTTACAATGTTATGCACTAAATATGTCAAAATATCTTTTTTATATAAATTATATTGTCAAACAAAAAATCATCTCAATAAAAGCTTACACTTAAATTGAGATGACTTTTCTTATATAAAAGTATTAATTTAATATTGTTTTTTATTAAGCTAACATATGTAATATTTGAGTTACCATAAGAGCACAATATGTACCTATGACATTTCCTAAAAGTCCCATAAGCACTCCTACTGGTATTAATACTGGGTTATGAACTCCAGCAATCATAGGTGCTGTGGTTACTCCCCCTATATTAGCTATACTTCCTACCTCACAAGTAAATAAATCTAGTTTAAACAATTTTGCAAGTCCTATAAATGAAATAGCATGTACAAGTACTACTACTAACCCAAACATTATGTAAACAGGTGATTCTGACAATCCAAAGAAATTTGCTTTACTTCCTGTAGCTGCAAGAAGTAAATACATAAACACATTCCCTACTAATGTACTTCCCTTAAGTTTTGATATTTTAGTCATACCTAATAGTATTGATACTGTAGATGCAACGAGTACTACCCACATAGTTTCATTAAGTATTCCCGAAGTTGGAAGTATCTTAGATACAATTTGTGCAAAAGCTGCTACTCCAAACCCAACAGAAAGTAAAGTCATAAGTTCTACAAATGTGGGTGCTGTATTATCTTTATTTTCTTTCTCAAGTTTTGATGTAACTTCATCTATAAAACTTGTATCACATTTTGTCCATTTATTAAATTTAGGTCCAAATTTTACAGACATTAAACAAACAGACATCCATACTGTATATCCTATAGAACCCATAAGTATTGCATAGCTAAGACCTTCTTCTGCAACTCCTAAAGCATTTGCTGCAGCAATCATATTTGATGAACCACCTATCCATGAACCAGATGCTGCTCCAAGAATTTTCCATGAGTCTGCACCCATTGAACCTTTAAAAATTATAAATGCTATAACAAATCCAAGCATAAATGTAAATGTAGCACAGAAAAATGATAATAACATTTTAGGACCCATTTTTAATATTTTTCTTAAATCACACTGAATTAACAAGAAAACTAACATTAATGGTAAAAAATTTACTGTTATTATATTTTGATATATTCCAACATCATCATTTTGTGCAAATAAACCAAATGATGCTAGTATAGCTGCTCCTAAGTATATTAAAAGCATTGGATTAATTACATCAAATATTTTCCATTTCAATTTATCTACCATAAAAAAAATTACACCTACAAATACAACTAAGAAACTACAATATACAAATCCATTCTCAATCACAATATACACATCCTCTCTTTTCTTAATTAATTTTATTTTTTATGATTACTAATAAAGACCTTTTCTTCAGAAAATAAACAATTAAAATAAATATTTTTATCTATATTATGCTAATTAAATACATATATACTTAACTATTTACATATATTAATAAAGGTTTGCAGATTAATTACTTTAAAAAATGAATAATCTGAATTTAAAATCTTTTCCAACAATTATTTTATTACTAAAATTTTTATTTGTAAAGATAATTAAACTAAATATTTTATTTATTCATTCATTTTGTTTTGTATTTATTTTTATTAATTATGTGATAAAACTATTTTTACTTTAAATCTATATAATATAAATTAAATTTATTTTATATACTTTTTTTTTAAGTATATTTAGAATTTTTTCTTTTATTTTTAGTTTTCAGAACATTCGTATTTATGTTATAATTTGTATGAATATATATTTTTTAGGAGGAAACAATATGAATTTAAATTTAACTAATACTATAAATTTAATGAAAAAATATTTAGATATCCCAAGTCCAGCTGGATATACTGAAAATGCAGTTTTAGAAAGTAAAAAAGACTTTGAAGCATTAGGTCTTAATACTATTCTTACAAAAAAAGGTGCACTTATAGCTACTCTTCCTGGTGAAGATGATTCAAATCAAATAACAATATCTGCACATATGGATACACTTGGAGCTATGGTAAAAGAAATATCATCTGATGGTACTCTTAAATACCATAAAGTTGGTGGTGGTTGTTGGGCAGCTATAGAAGGAGAAAACTGTACTGTTATAACTAGAAAGGGTAAAAAAATCAGAGGAAGTATTGTATTTAAATATGCTTCTACACATATATATGGTCAGACAAAGGCTGCTACTGAGAGAAATGAAGAAACAATGATTATCAGACTTGATGAAAAAGTATTTACAAAACAAGATGTATTAGATTTAGGAATAAGTGTTGGAGATTTTGTGTGTCTAGACCATCGCTTTGAAGCTACAGAATCTGGTTTTATAAAATCTAGATATATAGATAATAAAGCTGCTGTAGCAATGGTTCTTGAAATATGTAGATATTTTAAGGAAAATAATTTAACTCCTAAACATACTACTAACTTTTATATAAGTAATTATGAAGAAATTGGACATGGTGTTTCTAAAGCTTTACCTGAAAAAACAAAAGAATTTGTAGCAATAGATATAGCACCAACTGGTCCAAGTCAAACATCTAGTGAACATGGTGTAACTATAGTTGCAAAAGATAATTTATCATTATATGATTTTAATTTAAGAAACAAACTTGTCGATGTTGCAGAAGACAATAATTTAGATTATGCTGTCGATGTATTTACTTTCTATGGTTCAGACGCTTCAGAGGCCATTCGTTGGGGAGAAGATGTTCAAATAGCATGTGTTGGTCCTGGAACAAACAATAGTCATCACTATGAAAGAACACATATAGAAGCTATCGAAAACACTCTAAAACTACTTATAAACTATATGCTTAAAAAATAGTTAAATACACATTTTACTAAAGTCATTTCTTAACAAATAACCAATTTTAATTTTAATTTTTATACAAAAATTGGTTTTCCTATAGACTTAATTTCAATTTACTACTATTATATAAGTAGCTTCAATTTTCTTTAATTAATTTTTATATAATTTATATAAATTATGTGAAAATTTTCTTTAGTTAATTGTTGTTAAATTAAATTTTTACAAGCTAACCCTACCAGAAAAGAGTTATCTAATCTGTAAGGAAATAGTTTAATATGGCACATTATACTTGTGTAATTAATAACTTTTCTTTTGTAGAAACTTTTCTTTAAAAGAAAAGTTTTTTGATTTTGGATTTGTTTAAGACATATTTTCTGAGTTAGGAGGATATTTATGAAAAAGGTTGCGGTCATAAGTGCTATTTTAGAAGAGCCAAAAGAATGTCAGCTTAAATTTAATGAGGTTGTATCAGGTTTTAAAGGTATTATTAAAGGCAGAATGGGAATTCCTTGTGAAGAAGAAGGAGTATCGATTGTATGTATAGCAGTTGTTGGCGAAATGGATACTATTAATAGTTTGACTGGTAAATTGGGAAACATACCTCATGTATCTGTAAAAACTAGTATATCAAAAAAAGAAATTTAAGGTGGTGAGTACAAATGAGTCTAAATTCTACTCCACAATCAATAAGAGTACATATAGGTCTCTTTGGTAAAAGAAATGCAGGTAAATCTAGCATAATAAATGCTATAACGAATCAAAGTGTTGCGATAGTATCAGATATTGCTGGAACTACTACAGACCCAGTATTTAGACCAATGGAAATCCTTCCTATAGGACCTTGTGTTCTTATAGATACTGCCGGTCTTGATGATGTTGGTGAACTTGGTGAACTTAGAATAAGTAAATCATTAGATGTTTTGGAAAAAACAGATATAGCTTTACTAGTAGTTGATTGCCAAATTGGTATATCAAAAGAAGATTTAACGCTAATTGAAAAGTTTAATGATAAGAATATACCTCATATTTTAGTTCTTAACAAGATTGATACAATTAAGAATCACTCTGAAATTTTAGACTTAACTAAAAATAAAGTTAAATGTCCAGTTGTTTCTGTCTCATCAACAGATAAAATTGGAATTGAAGATTTAAAGAATGAAATAATAAGAGTCTTACCTAAAGACAGCACTGAATTTAAATTGGTATCAGATTTAATTGAACCAAATGATTTAGTTGTTTTGGTAGTTCCAATAGATAAAGCCGCCCCAAAGGGAAGACTTATACTTCCTCAACAGCAAGTTATAAGGGATATTTTAGATACTGGAGCAATTTCTATAGTTACAAAGGAAGATAGTTTAAAAGAAACTCTATCTAGTCTAGGTAAAAAACCAAAACTTGTTATTACTGACTCTCAAGTATTTCCACAAGTAGATAAAGATACTCCAAAAGATATTCCTCTTACATCTTTTTCTATATTATTTGCTAGACAAAAGGGAGACCTTAAAGAATTAATTAATGGCGCTTATGCTTTAGAAAATTTAAAAGATGGTGATAAAGTCTTGATGGCTGAGGGATGTACCCATCACAGACAGACTGATGATATTGGAACAGTAAAGATTCCTAACATGATTAGAAAGAAAACTGGCAAAAATATTACTTTTGAATTTAGTTCTGGAGTATCCTTCACTGAAGATATAAATAAATATGCACTTGTAGTTCATTGTGGAGCTTGTATGATGAATAGAGCTGGAATGTTATCTAGAATAGAAAAGGCAAAATCTTTCAATGTACCTATAGTAAACTATGGTATTTTAATAGCATATGTAAAAGGTATTTTAGAAAGATCACTTGAACTTTTCAATTATTAAAAATTTAACCATATTTAATAATTACATATTTAGATATGACTAAAAATAAGATTAAATACTTTATAGATAAACTTTACAGCATAAATTCATTAAGCTTTGATGAACTACTATATTTAATAGAAAATATCGACAATGAAGAATATAACTTTGAACAAAATTTAAGAAACTATCTTTATAAGCAAGCTAGCGACATGAGAAACAAGCATTATGGAAACAGAATCTATTTGAGAGGACTTATAGAACTTACAAACTATTGTAAAAATAATTGCTACTACTGTGGAATACAATCTTCTAATAAAAATATTATAAGATACAGACTTTCACTTGATGAAATACTTGAATGTTGTGATATAGGATATAAAATAGGATACAGGACTTTTGTTTTGCAGGGTGGTGAAGATACATATTTTAATGATGATAAAATATGTGAAATTGTTTCAAATATAAAAAATAAATATGAGGATTGTGCCATAACACTATCACTGGGAGAAAAGAGTTATGACTCATATAAAAAATACTTTTTAAGTGGTGCAGACAGGTATCTTTTAAGACATGAAACTGCTACAGACAGTCATTATAAAAAATTACATCCACCAAACATTGAACTTAAAACTAGAAAGGAATGCCTAAAAAACCTTAAGGAAATTGGTTATCAAGTAGGTGCTGGATTTATGGTTGAGTCACCATTTCAAACCAATGAGGACCTTGTTCGTGATTTATTGTATCTAAAAGAATTAAATCCTCATATGGTTGGAATAGGACCTTTTATTCCACATCATGATACAATATTTAAAGATTATAAACATGGAGATTTAGAAAAGACACTACTTATGCTTTCAATTACAAGACTTCTACTTCCAAAAGTTTTATTACCTGCTACAACGGCCCTTGCATCTATAAACCCTAGTGGAAGAAATGCAGGTCTTTTAGCTGGCTGTAATGTAATTATGCCAAACCTTTCTCCTCAAGAATTTAGAAAACAATATTCTCTTTACGATAACAAAGCCTTTACTGGTCAAGAAGCTTGTGAGTATCACCAAAGTTTAGAAGAAAACATCAAGTCATTAGGACTTAAAGTCGACTATTCTCGTGGTGATAATATTGAATGGAGGCGTTTGTAAATGTTCATAAAACATGAACTAATTAATTCTTTATTAGAGGATGCAAAAAATTCAACTTATGATGATATTGAAAAGGTACTTGATAAGGCTGATAGAAGGGAAAAACTTACTTATAAAGATATAGCTACTCTTCTTGAAGTGGAAGATAAAAAACAACTAGATAGATTATTTAGTATAGCTGGGCAAATAAAAAACGAAATATATGGTAATAGAGTGGTTTTATTTGCCCCTCTCTATGTATCAAACTACTGTGTAAATGAATGTGTTTACTGTGGTTTCAGTACATGCAACAAATTTAAAAGAAAAAAACTTACTATGGATGAAGTAAAAGAAGAGGTTAAAATACTAGAAAAAATGGGTCATAAAAGACTTGCTCTAGAAGCTGGTGAAGACCCTAAAAACTGTGATATAAATTATATTTTAGATTGCTTAGATGCAATTTACTCAACATATAACGAAAATGGAAATATAAGAAGGGTAAACGTTAACATAGCTGCTACAAGTGTAGATGAATACAAGTTACTAAAGGAAAAGGGAATAGGAACTTATATATTATTCCAAGAAACTTATCATAAACCAACATTTATAAAGATGCATGGTCATTCTATAAAAAATGACTACTATTACCATTTAACAGCTTTTGATAGAGCTATGGAAGCTGGTGTTGATGATGTTGGTGCTGGAGTCTTATTTGGCTTATCTGACCCAAAATTTGAAGTTCTAGGACTTATGATGCATAATGAACACTTAGAGGAAAAATTTGGAGTAGGATTCCACACTATATCTTTCCCTAGATTAAAAAAAGCTGAAGGAATGAGTTTAGAAGATTTTCCTCACTTAGTTTCTGATGATATGTTCAAAAAAATAGTAGCTATAACTAGATTAGCCGTTCCTTTTACTGGAATTATAATGTCCACTAGAGAAACTGCTGATATGAGAAATGAATTGCTAAAATATGGTGTATCACAAGTCAGTGCAGGTTCTCTGACAGGTGTTGGAGGATATAAAGCATATGAAGATGGTGACAATACAGAACAATTTGAAGTTGGAGACCATAGAAGCCCTGTAGAAGTGCTTAAAGAACTAATAACTGATGGATATATCCCTAGTTATTGTACAGCTTGTTATCGCAAAGGTAGAACTGGAGATAGATTTATGAGTTTAGCTAAAAGTCGCCAAATCCACAATGTCTGTACACCAAATGCTCTTACTACATTAAACGAATTTCTAATTGATTATGGTGATGAGGAACTTAAAGCTATGGGCAAAAAACTTATCACAGAAGAAATAGCTAAGATAGAAAGAGAAGATATAAGAAACATAGTATCTAACAATATGACTGCCTTAGAACGTGGAGAAAGAGACTTATACTTATAAAATTTTCTTACTTATATATTATTTATTGTATATTCTATGGGTTAGTAGTAATATTATCTAAAGGGAAAGTTTAAGGGAGGGAGATTAACATTGAAAGATAACAACAATACCAATAAAACTATTCAATTTGGAGAAAAAAAAGCTAGCCTAGAAAGCAATATTCAAAAAAATAAAAATATCAAACTTGATAATACACACAAAGTCATTCCTTACCCTAAAAATAGAAAAAAGGATGATAAAAAGAAAAGTAACAAGAAAAAGAATATAAATACCAATAAATCTAAAGTCAATAAAAATAATTATGGTCATTCTTTTTTTAACAACAAATACAAATATAAAAGAAAACCTTATGTTATTGCCTTATACACAGTAATTTTTATTCTTTTAGCAATATTAATTATAACTAAATTAACAGATAATACAAGTAAAGGTAACTACTCTCATAATACTGTTTCTGATGCTCACAAGAATGACATCCAAAACATGACCCTTAATGAATCAACTAATCTTCTTACTTGTGGGTAATTTAAAAGAGTTATCTCATTTCAGAAATTACTTTCTAAAACTGAGATAACTCTTATTTTTATTTATATGTATTTTACCAACCTTGAGTTACTTCATATACTTCATCACCAATTCTACCATTTAAATAATCATCTATTGCAGAATCTATGATACTCATTGCTTTATCTACTTGTTCCTTAGTTATTACTAGAGGAGGTTGTACTCTTAAAGTAGATTGACCTAAGAATATCATTATTAAACCAGTTTGTATACATCTATAACATATCTTAGCTGTAGCATCTGGATTTTTTTCATTAGAGCCATTTCCTTTAACTATATCAACTCCTATAGATAATCCTAAAGCTCTTATTTCTCCAATTATATCGTATTTTTCTCTTAACTTCTCAAATCCTGCTTTAATATAATCTCCCATTTCTATACTCTTTTGAAGTAAGTTTTCTCTTTCAATTATTTCTATAGATTTTAAAGCAGCTACACATACTGTTGTATTTCCAGCTAAAGTAAATAGATGTGCTGGAGCATCAAGGCTTTGCATTATCTCAGTTCTTCCAACAACTGCTCCTAAAGGTAATCCACCTCCAACAGATTTTCCAAGAACTATAAGGTCTGCTTCAACTCCGAAATTTTCTATACCAAACCACTTACCTGTTCTTCCCATACCTTGTTGTATTTCATCACTTATAAGTAGTATTCCATTTTCTTTACATATTTTACTTAAACCTTGTACCCACTCTACTGGAGGTACTATTATTCCTGCATCTCCTGCAATTGGTTCTATAAATATTGCAGCTACTTCTTCTGCTGGTAAATAGTGCGCAAAAGCATATTCTATCTCATCTAAACATTCTTTAGCTGTTCTATTTTTATCAGGGTAATGGAAGTGATAAACTTCTGGTAACAATGGACCCATTTTTCTTCTCATATTTGTACTTAATGCAGATATAGATATAGCTCCATAAGTACTTCCATGATAAGATTCATACATAGATATTATTTTTGTTCTTCCAGTATACCCTCTTGCTAGTTTTATAGCAGCATCTATACAAGCAGAACCTGTTGCACTGTATAATACTTTTTTATCATTATCTCCAGGGGCTATTTCCACAAGCTTCTCAGCTAATTTTACAGGAGGATCACTATGGAAATACGCAAGTGTATATTGTGTAATATCATCCATTTGTTCTTTAACTGCTTGTGAGATTTCCTTATTTCCATGACCTACATTCGCAGAGCCTGCACTTGCTAAAAAATCAACATACTCATTACCTTCATAATCATATAACATTGCACCATCACCTGATTTAAATGCTACTGGATAGTAAGGTATTTTTTGTGTTTTAGCAACATATTTTTTTTCTTCTGTACTTATCATTTGACTAGTTATCTCGCTCATTGGCAAATCATCCCCTCTTTAAATAGATTTATGTTTTAAAATTATTGCGATTTATAAAGATATTCCTATATAAAATTCTTTATATACTTAATGTTATTATCTTTGACACAAATTGTCAATATATGTTTTTACAATTTTCAAAATATTTGTTATTCAGGAACAATATATTTTATTCTTATCAAATAAACATTATTCCACAAAAAATAAAGGACTCTATTCTATTTTTATAGAGTCCTTTGAAAATTAACTTATAAATACCATTATTCTGTTTATTTTCTATTAAATTATATAATTATCTTTTATTTTCTCTAATAATACCTTTGAAATACTCTAATTGCTCTTGTTGTTTTTTATGTTTTATATATGGAAAAGCTTTGATAACTCTTTTTTGTAGGATAATATTGGACTCTATACGGTCTAATTTACTGTTTATTTTGTTTATTTTTTCTCTAGTTTCCAATTCATCTTTATTTACTGTTTTAAATAAAGCTTGTATCTCGCCTCTATCAAATTTATCAAGTTTCACATTTATCTCACTAAGGTCTGCAATTATCTCATCTAACAAGTTTAACTTTATATCCAATTTTTTGAGTGTTATAATAGTAACAATCAAATCAATTATAGTCCAAAGTGTTGTAATTATAGCCATTGATATTAATATTCTATATGGAATTGTTCCTACAAAATACTTTATAAATGGATGTATCAACTTTACTATTATAACAGACATTACACCAAAGTATATTGCATTTTTTAAACATACTCTACCCTTTATATTGAATTTTCTGTCAGAATAATCCCACCATTTTGCATGAAATAAGGTCTCTAAAATAAATCCTGTAAAATACTCTAATATTGTTGTTAAAATCATGCCTAATAGAAATATTATAACTATATTATCAAACCTTTCCAATAATGATATTATAATCACTGCTCCAAAACCATAAACAGGACATATTGGACCATTTAAAAAGCCTCTATTAATTATTCTTTTGCTCGCTATAGAACAACCTATACTTTCTACTGTCCATCCTAAAAAAGAATATATAAAAAAGTACAAAACATACCTTATTATTTCCATAATTTATCTCTACTCCTTCACTAAGTTGTCTTATTTTATGCATAATGTAAAAATAGTTATAGAAATAGTTTTTTCGTTTTTTATGTTTGTTATTCTTTTATATTAAATTAATGTCCTATTCATTTAATCCAATTAACAATTTGCTAGCTACAATCCCATGTTTATCTTTTGATTGGTTTTCTTTATCAAGCCAAACATAAAATGTATCGTATTTCCTTAATAATGGTAAATTTTTAACATCAAATTCTTGATATTTAACTACATCACTTTTTGATTCTTCAGTAATCACATAAGATACTAATCTTGTATTTTCACTTAAATAAATTCTTATATTTCCATCACTATCAATTATATTTTCTGGTCTCTTTACTTTATTATTAGAACCAGCTTTAATGGTTATTGTGCCTTTTTCAAATCTCTCAAATGTACCAATTATGTCTACCTCATCTTTATTTATATCCTTGATTATTTCCTTATTTTCCTCAATTAATATTTTTGATATTTCTTTATTTGATTTAAATTTAAAGTTTAGCAAATCTTGATAATTTATAGAAATAATTCCTAGCCCTATAACTCCTAAAACCAAGCTAGTTCCTATTATAGCCTTGAACTTTATTATATTATTAGGAAATAATTTAGTCATATTTATGTAAATAGCAATACCAATTATACCACCCAATGAATTTAAAATAATATCATCTATATCACTACTTCCAAGAGCAAGAATATATTGTATTGTTTCAAATCCTAAACTAATAAATATAATTGCTGTAATCATAGTTTTTTTATTTAATTCTTTAAATACTATAGGGAAGAAAATCCCCATTGGAATAAATATGCCTATATTTCCTATAATATTTACAGTAGCTCTCATAAAACTAATATTATTATCTATGATAAATTGCCATATTGTATAAAATGGTATTAAATTTACAGACCTGAACATTCCTTTAAAAATAGCGTAAATTGGTACATCTTTAAATAAAATTATTCTTATAGTCAATAAAACATATACAAAAAATATTATGTACACAATTGATAGTAAAAATTTTTCTAATTTTTTATTTTCTTCCACTAATAATCACCTTCTCTCTTAATATTTCAATGGTAGCAATAAACATTTAAGACGATTTTAAAATTTTCTTAAAATTTCCTTAAATATTTATTAAAAACAAAAAAAGCCTACACTAAAAAGTGTAGACCTTAACAAATCCTTAAACAAATATCTTCTAATGAATAACGAACAATATAATTGTTGAAAAAACAATAACTAATGTTAAAAGAAGCCTAGCATATAAAAAGTTTTTCTCTTTTAACATAACTCCTACTATTCCAAATATAAAAAATATAGATGCAATAAACTTGCCAAGAATATTGCTATTTGGATAATAACTAAAAAGCATAAAACAAAGCACAAATGTAAGTACCCCTATTGCATTAAATACAAATTTATTAGATGCTATTTTTCCTTTGTTAAAAAAGAAGCAAAATATTGATACTAAATCTAAAAATAAAAATACATAAAACATTCCTTTGAAAACGTCCATTTTTATACCCCCTAAAAATTCTAATTATAATATCCAGTTTATTTCACATAGTTATCAATATACTCAATAATCTCTATAATATCATAGGTTTATATTACTAGTGTATTACTTCATATTCATACATATTATAATCACACTCATACATATTTAAAGACTCATATGTTGCTTTTGCATTTATGTTTTCTTTTTCTACATATAATCTCATTCCAACAATAGTTTCATCTCTATCACACATATTTTTTATATAATTAAATAAATAATTAAAAATACCTTTTCTTCTATATTCTTTCTCTACATATACACTCTGAATCCAAAGAAAATTCCCATTTCTCCAATCACTCCACTCATACGTATACATAATCTGTGCAACAACTTTATCAAATACTGTATAGACATGATATTTACCTTTTCTTTCATCCAATAATAATGCTTTTACACCTTTAGTCAGAACATCCATATCAAGCTCTTTTCCTTCAGTTTCCTTAGCTAAATTATAATTAAATTTTGCTATTACATCCAAATCATCTATACGAGCTTCCCTTATCTCTATTAATTCTTCATTTTCATATAACTCTATATAATCCTTTTGTTGTTCCATGTTTATTCCCCCATATCTATTTTATTACATTGATGTTTTTGCTTAAATATATTTATAGAGTTTTTTCTAGCTTCATAAATGCATAATCAAGTGTAGCTTCTAAATTACCATTATTTTTTCCTCCACCTTGAGCTAGTACTTGGCTTCCTCCACCTTTACCATCTATAAGACTTATTGCATCTTTTAATAAATTTCCCATATTAATATTTTTCAAGTTTTTAGAACATGCAAAAATTAGATTTATTTTATCTTCAAATTTAACAGCAAATAATGCAATATTATTTTCATCTTCTGTAATTTTGTTTGCTATTTTGTTTACATATTTTAAATCTTCATTATCATAGACCTTTTTAATAACTGAAATAGTATTAATTTTATTTGCATTTTCAATCATTTCTTTAACTTGATAATTAGCTACTACTTCTTCAATCTTTCTTTTTTTACTTAGAGCTTCTTCCACCTTATTATTTAAATTTACAATACCATTTATAGCATCCTCTTCACTGCAACTCAAATATCTACATATTTTAGTCAGATATATATCCCTCTTTAATACTTCATCCACTGCCCTTTTACCTGCTAGAAACTCTATTCTTGTACTTGACTTATGTTTTTCCCATTTCTTTATTTTTATCATTCTTAATTCACCAGTTGATTTTGGATGCACTCCACAACACGCATTTGTATCTAAATCACCTATTTTTATTACTCTTATCTCTTCATTAGTATTTGGCAAGTCACGTCTTAACCAAATCTTTTTTAGTTCTTTTTTTGTTGGAAGTAAGGTTTCTACTTGTATATTTTGACGAATAATTTCATTAGCAATCAACTCTATCTCTCTAATTTTATCCTCTTCTAAATTACCTTCTATATCTACTGTACTATACTCATTTCCTAGATGAAAACCTGTCGTATTTGCATTAAAAGTTTTAAAAAAACATCCAGATAATACATGTTGTCCAAAATGTTGATGCATTCCATCCTCTCTTCTCTCCCAATCAATACTACACTTTACCTTATGTATCTTTATAGGTTTTTTATCTAATACATGGTATATATTTTTTCCATCTTCATACACACTTATTACATCATAATTCTCTATTTTTCCTAGGTCTCCAAACTGACCTCCTCCACCAGGAAAAAACGCTGTCTTATCTAATAAAACATGATACTTATTTTCTATTTCTTTTATTTCAATTATTTCTGCTGTAAAATCTCTTACATATTGGTTTGTATAATATAACTTTTCCATTATAATTCTATCTCCATTTTCTTAATTCTAGACTACTTTACTTTTTAAATACAAATTTCAACCTAAGCTTAATTTAATTGTATTAAAATAGAACTCATCCTATTATTTACTAACATCATCTACTATATTTTAACATATAGATATTAGTGTTAACAAATTTATAATTGTATATTATTCCAATATTTTATAACATGTATGCTTACTTATTTTCTTATATAATGAAAAGTATATTAAAACATGTTAAATTGTAAAATAAGCTTTAATCTCTTTTACTAATTTCATCCATTATTAATGATTTTGAAATATACATTGCTTCTATAATATTCTTAAAACGTGTATGATGAGAAGTCCCCTCTGAAAATTTCATCTGTCCTTTTTCACATTTGCTAATAATCGAAGTTATAGGTGGTAAAGCTTCTATTAACTCTTCTTTTGTATATTTATCCATAATATCCTCAGATTCTATCAATGCCTTAGAAATATACAAGGCTTTTATCCTATTTCTAAGAAGGGAATGCTGAGAAGTCCCCTCTGAAAATTTTGGTTGCATTTTTTCACAATTAATAATACTTGAAGAAACTACTCTCAGTGCTTCCATCAATTCTTCCTTTGTGTAATAATTCATAACACATTTACTCCTTTATTTTTTAATTTGAAAAAACAGTATACCTCAATTTAATATCATTATCAACCGACATCATTATTATTTATGAACATATTCTACTCTTAAATGTTTTGAATATCCGTGACATTACATATTTTAATAATTATTAATAATTTTAAATATACATATAATACTTTAACATTCATTAATATAGAGTATATTAACATTGATTTTTTAAAAATTTTAGTATAAAATCATATTAAATAAATTTTCTGAAATAATAGAATATTAAAATATACAAAAACAGCTTTTAATAACATCTATAATTTTCTTATAAATGTGTCGTTGTTTTAGGGGGAGTGATATAAAATGGCAATAAAACCAAGAAAAATATCGATTGTGGGTTCAGGGCATGTTGGGTCTCATTGTGGATTTAGTTTGATAACTCAAGGGGTTTGTGATGAACTCTTTATGATTGATATAGATGAGGATAAAGCAAAAGCTCAAGCTTTAGACTTAGCTGATGCAGTTTCTTATTTACCACATAAAGTATCTATAGACAAGGGAACTTTTGATGATTGCCAAGATTCTGATATAGTAGTAATAAGCGTTGCTGACTCTTCAGAAGGACCTTTACGTAGACAAAACACAACTAGATTAGACCTACTAAGACCAACCATTGGAATGATAAAGTCTATAGTAGAACCTATAATTAATTCTGGTTTTGATGGTATATTTATAGTTATATCTAATCCTGTTGATGTAGTCACAAATTATATTTGGGAAAAATCTGGTTTTCCTAAAAATAAAGTTATTGGAACTGGCACAGCTTTAGATTCAACAAGACTTAGAAGACTTCTATCTGAAGAAACTGGAATAGCTCAACAGTCAATACAAGCTTATTCTATGGGTGAACATGGAGACTCTCAAATGATTCCTTGGTCTCATGTTTCAATTGGTGGTAAGCCTTTATTAGACATGATAAAGGATAATCCAACTACTTATGGAGAACTAGATTTGCCATCAATAGTTGAAAAAAATAAGAAAACAGGTATAAGTATAATAAATGGTAAAGATTGTACAGAATTTGGAATAGGCACTGCTTTAGTAGAAATTGTAAAAGCTATATTACATAATGAGAAAAAAATTCTACCTGTCTCTACACTGTTAGAAGGTCAATACAATGAGACAAATGTATTTGCAGGTGTTCCTTGTGTTATAGGAAAAGATGGCATAGAAGAAATTATTGAAATCAATCTGACTGAAGATGAGCAAAATGAATTTAGTAAATCTTGCTCTGTTTTAAGAGAACATATTGCACTTTCAAAAACACTTTAGATTCAAAATTATTTTAAGAGAGTCTTATCTAACTCATTTAAATAACTCTATGATTATTGTAGAGTATCATGATATGTATACATAAAACAAAATGTGATGAGATGCTAAGTTTTACAATAAAACCTAGAAAAATATCAATAATCGGAATTGGTCATGTTGGTTCACATTTTGGATTTAACTTGGTAGCTCAAGGTGTTTGTTATGAGCTACTAATGGTCGACTAAGATACTTTTTTTAAATTTTAAAACTTTATATTAAAAGCAGGTAAATTACTCATAACAAAAATCTTTTAACTAAGTTAATGTTAAAATCATCTATACCTGCTTTTAATTTCAATACTAAAATATCAACCTACTTATTTCCATCAAATTTTATAACTTTGCTTTTTTTATTTATATTTTGAGATAATAATCCCTTTTTTAGTCCCATTAACAATTCTAAATCTTCTGGATAAAGATTTATTCCAAATTCTTCTAAACTAGATACTATACTATTTGTACTCATTATTTTATTTTCTATCAATAATTCGACTGCTCTTTTTAAATACATTGGACTTGAACCTTTCATTTTATCTAGAGGTTCTTCTCTTAACCACCCTTTTTTCTCCATCTCATTCATAAGATAATTATATTTTTTATAATTTATCTTACCTAGATTATATGCTCTAAAAAGCATAGCAGACATAGGTACAATCCACTTCTTCTTTAACTCTACATAATAATCTATGTCTTCTGGATGAATCAAGTCTTCTAAAAAACTCTCTTTTGGTAATAAAAATGCACATGCATACTCATCTGCTGAAAATTGCTTATTTGGTATTCTCAATTCACTTGACACTATATAACCAAGTTCATATGCTAAATCATAGTTTCTAATTGATGCTGATTTTTTATCATTACCCAGAGATATTAAATATTTAACTTCTTTTCCAATTCTCTGTTTTTGGGTAAAGATTGTTGCCCCTTTTTTATCTACATTCATACCAGATATTATAATTCCATTAGATTCTAGTAAGTTTACCATATTTACTATTGGGCTGTTATTTAAATCCCAAAATGCTCTTGTTTTATATGCAAGACTTTCTATATCATTTATGTTAGTATCTGACATTATTCTTTTACTTGGTAAATTTTCTTTTGGAAACTTAATATAACTCTCCATAAATGAGTATATTTTATGAATAATTATCATTTTTTCTCTATAAGAAATTTCTTCTACTCTAGGTAGTTTAGATTGAGGATTAAAATGACCATCCTCAACAATAACATTCATATTTTCATGTTTATAAAAATACTCTTTTGGAAAATTTAATATATTTGATAATTTTAATGTATTTTCCATATTAGGAATATATTTATTTTCTTCAAAAGCCTTCAAATCTTTCTTATTTATTTTCGTTTCCTTAGCTAACTGTTCTATAGTCTTTGCTCTAAAAACTCTAGCTGATTTTAATCTCTTTCCATTAAAGTCTTTTAAATTCATTTGTTTTCTCTCTTTCAAAATTAAATTCTTAATCTATCAATATAAATTATAAGATTACAATTAATAATTTATCATATTATTGACAAAAAAACAAAAGATGAAAATATATCTTTTATTTTCACCTTTTATCTAAGTCTATAATAGCTAATTTTAATTATTTAAAAAGTTTTAGATATTCTCCATATCCTAAACCTTCCATCTCTTCTTTAGGTATAAATTTAAGAGAGGCAGAATTTATGCAGTATCTTAAGCCTCCAAGTTCTTTTGGCCCATCATCAAATACATGACCTAAATGAGAGTTTCCTTTAGCACTTCTTACTTCAACTCTATACATACCTTGTGAGAAATCGCTTCTCTCAACTATAGATTTATCTATTACTGGCTTTGAAAAACTTGGCCATCCACATCCTGAATCAAATTTATCTTTTGATGAAAATAAAACTTCTCCACTCACAACATCAACATAAACCCCTTCTTTATCATTATCATAGTATTCATTTTCAAAAGGTACTTCTGTCATATCATTTTGAGTAACTTCAAATTGTATAGGAGTTAAAGTCTTTTTTAACTCTTCTCTATTTATATTATTTCCATCCCAGTGACTTTTTACAAAGTTATACCTACCTGAACCTTTATAATACATATTATAGTTTAATGGTCTTTTTTTATAATAATCTTGATGATTTTCTTCTGCATCATAAAATTTAGTTGCTGGAATTATAACTGTTACTATTTCGCTATCAAATATTTTACTATTTTCTAAGTCTTCTTTTGACTTTAAAGCTATATTTTTTTGTTCTTCATCATGATAAAATATAGCAGTCTTATATTGAGTCCCTCTATCACCAAATTGTCCACCATCATCTGTAGGATTAATCTGTTTCCAAAATATATTTAGTAACTCATCATAGCTTATTATATCATCATCATAAGTTATTTGAATAGCTTCTACATGACCAGTTGTTCCTGAACATACTTCTTGATATGTGGGATTTTCAACATGACCACCTATATATCCAGAAACTACCTTTATAACTCCATCATATTTATCAAAAGGCTTCACCATACACCAAAAACATCCACCTGCAAAAGTAGCAAGTTTTATCATTTTCATCACTCCTTAAAAAAATTATATTTTATTTATTCCCTAAGAAGTAGCTTAATAATCTTGTATTTTCTTGTTTTTATCTAATTAGTAAAATAATGTTTGTAAATGTAATTATAAATTAAATCTATTTTCTATAAAAACTCTTTTTACTTATCCATCCAAAAGCATCCTTTATATCACAATTTTCGCCCAAAGATAACAGATATTCCAACTCATCATAATCATCCATAGCTACATTCTTTTCCATTTTTGGATTTAGTCTATAGTAATTATCTCCAAGAAGTTTTTGAGAAAATAACTGGCTCATTTGAGAATTTCCTTCTAATGTTATAGATATAATTGGTAAATCGGGTTCTTTATTAATTATCCAATCAATAGCTCCCCATTCAGTAGTATCTGCCTTTATACTATTATACACATATCCAGTTCCTATTGAAAAAAGTCTTGTATTTTTAAGTTTAAACCCACTATCAATGGCATGAATTATACATGCTAAACTTGGGTCAGTTGCTATTATTCCTCCATCGATATGTCGATTATACGTTGGAAAAAACACAGGAGCAGCACTACTTGCCATTGCTACATCTATAACCTTACTAGTCTTTGTAAGAGAACTTGGCATATTATTATAAAACACTGGTTTCCATGAGTTTTCTTCATTTCCTATATAAAAGCTTGGTATCATTACTAATTTTTTCAAGTCTTTTAATTCTAATTCTTCTGGAAATATACTTAGTAAAACTTCTTTTAAATTTTTATTTTCATACTTAGGTCTTAACATTTCTGCATAACTTTTACTGAAAATATGCTTTGAATTTTCTATTGAATAGAGTTCTTTTATATCTTTTGGACTTACACCATACGCAAGACCTAATGCGATTAAACTTCCTGTAGATGTACCTCCAAACATATTTATATTATCTAACAAATTTGGATACTGATTTACCATTCTCTCAAGTATGGCTATACTCAATGCTCCTCTTAATCCTCCACCATCAAAAGTCAATATATTAAAATTAGAATTTTTCATATACATATACCCCCATACAAAATACCTTATCGATTTTAAATTTCAGTCAAAATAATTTCATTATAGTAGTATATATATTTTATGCAAGTTCTATATAACAATGTTACTATTTCGGTATTTAAAGTACTTTGTACTGTACATACCTTATAATATCTAAAATAAATAAGAGGCTGTCCCAAAATAGAGATAAGCCTCTTTTTTATTATTGAAATGATAAAAATATATTTGATTTCATAAAAAAAAGAGTGCCTCATGAACTAAAAAGTTAATTTGAGACACTTCCTTATTTATTTTAATTACAAATACTTCCCTTCTTGAATATACTTATTTTCTTTATCCTAGTATTTTCTTCATATCTTCTTCTGGAGTAGATATAGGTGTTAATGCAAATTTATCAACCAATATATTCAATACATTTTGAGATAAGAATGCTGGTAAAGAAGGTCCTATATAAATATTTTTGATACCTAAATGAAGTAATGTAAGAAGTATACAAACGGCCTTTTGCTCATACCATGATAATACCATACTAAGAGGTAATTCATTTACTCCACATTCAAAAGCATTCGCCAATGAGACTGCTACTTGTATCGCACTATAAGCATCATTACATTGCCCCATATCCATTAAACGAGGCAAACCTCCAATTTCTCCAAGGTCTAAATCATTAAATCTATATTTTCCGCATGCAAGTGTCAATATGACAGTATCTTTAGGGGCTTGTTTTACAAATTCAGTATAATAGTTTCTTCCAGGTTTTGCACCATCACAACCTCCAACTAATAAAAAGTGTCTTATATCTCCACTTTTAACAGCATCTACTACTTTATCCTGTACAGATGAAACTGTACCTCTTGCAAAACCAGTAGTTAATGTATCTCCTCCATTAATGCCAGTCATATGAACATCTTCTTTATAGCCTCCAAGTTCAAGAGATTTCTCTATTACACTAGAAAAATCTTTATCTTCATCAATATGAATCATTCCTGGATAAGCAACTACTTCTGTAGTAAATACTCTATCTCTATAACTGTCTTTAACAGGCATTAAACAGTTTGTTGTAAACAGTATTGGAGCAGGAATATTATCAAACTCTTTTTGTTGATTTTGCCATGCTGTACCAAAATTTCCTTTTAAGTGCTTATATTCTTTTAATTTTGGATATGCATGTGCTGGTAATAACTCTCCATGAGTATATATATTTATTCCCTTATCTTTTGTTTGTTCTAATAATTTGTGTAAATCATAAAGGTCATGTCCTGTAACTACTATGAATGGCCCTTTCTCAATTTTCATAGGTACTTGAGTTGGCTCTGGTATTCCATAAGTTTCAGTATTTGCTCTATCAAGTAATTCCATGCATTTTAAGTTTATTTCTCCAGTTTTCATAACCAATCCTAAAAGTTCATCAATCGCTAAGTCCCCTCCAACTGCTATTAATCCTTCATAGAAAAATTCATTTACTTCTTTGTCTGTATAACCAAGTACCATTGCATGATATGCATAAGCAGCCATACCTCTTAGTCCAAATAGAATTAATGATTTTAATGAACGTACATCTTCATTGTCATTCCACAAGTTTTTCATATCATAGTTATCATTTCTACTACATTTTGTTTCACAATCTAAACATCTAGGTACAAGTTTACTTTTTTCTATCTCAGTTTTTTCAATTTGTCTTTTTATAGCTTCATCATCAAAACTTACATTTGTTATAGTAGTGAATAATCCCTCTATCATAACTTTATCTGTTTCACTTGTTGGTCTATTTTTATTTCCAATAGTTGCTCTTGAAAGACCAATTAATACTCCTGTAAGCTCATCTTGTAAGTTGGCTGTACCCCCCTTTTTGCCACAAACTCCGTTTATAGTACATCCTTTACCCCCTGCTGTTTGTTCACATTGAAAACAAAACATATTCTCCATTTTTATTCCTCCCTTTTTATTTATTAAAATTTATTACATTTTTTGTTATTAGCTTAATTAAATTTCTCCATCCACAATTTTTCCATCTACAGATATAGTAACTATTTGCCATGGTATCATCTTTCCACTATTTTGTAGAGCTGTCTTAACAGCATTTACTATACCACCACAACAAGGAACTTCCATACGTGTTACTACTATATTTTTAATATCATTCGTTTTTAAAATCTCTGTAAGTTTTTCAGCATAATCTACTTCATCAAGTTTAGGGCAACCAATTAATGTAACCTTGTTTTTCATAAATTTATTATGGAAATTTCCATATGCATATGCTGTACAGTCAGCTGCTATTAAAAGACTTGCATTTTTTAAATATGATGCATTAGCTGGTACTAGTTTTATTTGTACTGGCCACTGATTAAGCTGAGACCCTTGTGTTTCAGCTGCTATATTATTATTTACCTGTTCATTATCTGACACGTCTCTATTTATAGATTTAGACTGAGAGCCTGGACATCCACATGCTAGATTTGTATTTTGTGCTTTCTTTGCTTCCATGTTTGCTTTTACTGCTACTTCATCATACTCTGCTGCTTCTCTATATTCAAATGAAATAGCATTTGTTGGACAAGTTGGTAGACAATCTCCTAGACCATCACAATAATCATCTCTTAAAAGTTTTGCTTTTCCATTTACCATTCCTATAGCTTCTTCATGGCAAGCTTCAACACATAATCCACAACCATTACATTTTTTCTCATCGATTTTAATTATTTTTCTCATCATTTATATCACCTCATAAAATTTTTTTAATTTAAAATATTGATTTTTTATATATTTATTTTCAAGACTTACATCTTTTTCTTTCAAATTTTTTGTAATAAGATTTTTATATCTTCTTGCTTTTATAAATTTAGTATAGTACAATAAAAACAAATTATCGGTTGCATATGCAACAAGGAAGTGATTGTTTGAAAAAAATTTTAGAAAAACATATAAGTCTGCTAAAAAAAATTCCTCTCTTTGAAGGAATTAAAAATGACGAACTTGAAGCAATGTTAGAATGTTTAGGTGTTGTTGATAAGATTTATCCAAAGGATAGCATAATATTCTCAGTTGGAAGTGAGGTCACTTCTATTGGAATTATGCTTAAAGGAAGTGCACATATAATAAAGGAAGATATTGAAGGTAATCGAAATATTGTAGCTGAACTATTACCTGGAGATTTATTTGGAGAAGTATTTGCATGTACTAGACTACATAAAAGCAATGTCACAGTGACTACAACATCTTCTTGTGAAATTTTATTTATAAAGTTTAAAAGTGTAACTGGTATTTGTTCATCAACATGTGTATTTCATAATAGATTAATTGAAAACATGTTACAATTAATAGCTGAAAAAAATATTTTACTTCACAATAAAATAGAATTACTTTCTCGTAAAACAACTCGTGAAAAATTACTTATGTATTTTTCAAAACAAATAGAACAAACAGGTAGTCACAAATTTACAGTTCCTTTCTCAAGAAATGAAATGGCTGATTTTTTGTGTGTTGATAGGAGTTCTATGTCAAGAGAGCTTGGTAAGATGAGAGATGAAGGTTTGTTATCTTTTAATAAAAACAAGTTTGAAATATTCTGTTTTCAAAAGTAGACTAGACATTTAAACTTGTCTACCTCAATATAAATTATGTTAATTTATTAAAATTATAAGTATTGTACTTGAATCTTAAATTTATATTTTTACTCAAAAAGTTAATAGATGTCTAATTTATCCAAAATTAGACATCTATTAACTTTATATATTAATTGGATTTATAATTAGCTTATTTTTTTTGTAGTAATTGATGTTTTATCTATAAGCCAGTCTTTTCCTTCCACTAATCGTGCAACTAACATTGATGTTACTGTATTACCAGTTGTATTTAATATAGTATTAGGAATATCAGTTATAGTAGCTATTGTTGCTACTATTAGTTTTATAGTATTCTTTCAAAGTTGTCTAAATTTAATTAAATACTTCTTCTTTCCTAATGATATTTAAAAATTTTGCAGTTCTTTCATTTTTAGGATTATTAAATATCTCATTAGGAGTTCCTTCTTCAGCTATTACACCATTATCCATAAATATGATTTTATCAGCAACTTCTTTTGCAAAATTTATTTCATGAGTTACAATAAGCATTGTTATTCCTTCTTTTGCAAGTGATTTTATAACACTTAACACTTCTCCAACAAGTTCTGGGTCAAGTGCCGATGTTGGCTCATCAAATAATATTACATTTGGATTTACTGCCATAGCTCTAGCTATACCTATTCTTTGTTGTTGACCTCCAGATAATTTTGATGGATAAAAATCTTTTCTATCCAACATACCTACTTTGTCTATTAATTTTAAAGATATCTCTTTAGCTTCTTGTTTACTTTTTTTATGTACTACTATTAATGCCTCCATTACATTTTCTAGTGCAGTTTTATTTTTAAATAGGTTATAATTCTGAAATACCATAGATGTATGTTTTCTTAAATTTGCTATATCTTTTTTTGTCGCTTTTTCTACATCTACCTTTACATCTCCAATCATTATCTTCCCTTTTGTAGGCTCAACTAGATAATTTAAACATCTAAGGAGTGTTGATTTGCCTGTTCCAGATGGTCCAAGTATAGCTACTACTTCACTTTGATTTATCTCTAGATTTATACCTTTAAGAACTTCTGTCCCTTTAAAACTTTTATGTAAATTTTCTACTTTTATCATAGTTCTCCACCTTTTTTAATAAATATACTCTAAAATTGACATAAATAATCTACTGCAAGTTGAGATAATAAGGAAGATGCTATGCTCAAACATTTTTCATCTATATCAAACTTACTGTTGTGCAATTTATAGTTTATATTTTTTTCTTTATTACCTATACCTATATACATAAATAAACCAGGTTTTTCTTTCATATAAATAGCAAAATCTTCACCTGTCATTGCTGGAAAATCAATCATTTCAACATTTTCATCTCCAAGTATTTTGCAAGCACTTTTTCTCCCCAGTTCTATCATATTTTTATCATTTATAATAGCATCTCCTCCTGCACTCTTTTCAAACTTGCAGTCTGCTCCATGTGCTTTACATACACTTCTTACTATGTTCTCTAGAATTTTACTTACTTCAATCACTTTTTCCTGACTTACTGCTCTAATAGTTCCTTGAAGTGTACATATATCTGGTATTATATTTTTGGAAACACCAGAATTAAAAGAGCAAACAGATACTACCACTGGTACAACTGGATCAATGTTTCTTGATACTATCTGTTGAATAGACGAATACACTGCATTTCCAACTGCAATTGGGTCTATACAATTGTGAGGCTCTGCTCCATGTCCACCCTTTCCGATTATTGTTATTTCGAAAGTATTAGTTGCTGCCATTGCACAATTTCTAGCTATTCCAATTTTTCCTGATTCAATGGTTGGCCAACAATGACCAGCTGCTAATACATCTACACCTTCAAGTACATTTTCTTTAATTACAATATCAGAACCACCTTTTTCTTCACCAGGTTGAAATAGTAACTTTACATTTCCATTTAGTTCTTCTTTTATATCATTTAAAATCATTGCTGTTCCTAACAACCATGAAACATGTGCATCATGCCCACAAGCATGCATATTATCATTTATTGATTTAAATTCTAAATCATTTTCCTCTTTTATTGGAAGAGCATCCATATCTGCTCTAAGTAGTATGGTTTTACCACTAATATTTTTTCCTTCTATAGTAGCTAATACTCCTGTGCCAGCAACATCTATATATTCTATATTAAGTTTATCTAGTTCTTCCTTTATAAGTTTGGATGTTTTAAATTCTTTAAATGCCAACTCTGGATTATGGTGTATCTGTCGCCTTATTTTTATGATTTTTTCCCTATTTTTTAGTGCAATAGATTTTATTTTAGTTTCAATCATTTACAATACCTCCATAACTTATTTTTATTTATAAAGACTACTATAAATACATTGTAATACACAGATAACTATAGATAAATTTAGTATACTTATCTATAGTTATCAAAACTTTATATTTTAGTTTTGGAGTACTTATTTTTGTATATCAGCACTTACATCCATTCCAAACCATTTTTCAGATATTTTTTTCACTGTTCCATCTGCAAGCATTTCCTCTATTGCTTTGTTTACATCTTCTTTTATAGTCTTAGATTTTTCATCATTTTTCTTAAAGAAATATGCTATGTTAGTAACTGATAATTTATCATCTAATACTCTTATCTTCATGTTAGCTTTTTTAGCATCACCTACAACAGTAAGTTCCGCATCAATCCAGGCACTAACTCTTCCTAAGTCTAAATCTTGAATACCATTAGTTCCATCACCATAAACCTTTTCTTCAAATAAATTATCTTTATTAACACTAGCTGCAACTTGTTGACCTTGAGAACCTTCTGATACTGCTACAACTTTTCCTTTTAAATCTTCAAGTTTATTAATTTCATTATTTCCATCTTTTACAGCGATACATACAGCATCAGAACCATAAGGTATAGAAGCATCATATTTTTCTAATCTTTCTTTAGACATTCCAAAGAAGTTGGCTGCTACATCAACTTTACCAGAATCTAACATACCAAATATAGAACTAAAACCTGTTGGCTCCATTTTTATTTCATATCCACTTCTTTTACCAATCTCTTTCCACATGTCAACTTCAAAACCTTTATGCTCACCATTGTCAACATAAGAATATGGGTCGGCTGAATTAGATGAAGCTACATTTATAACCTTTTCATCCTTTGCTTCCTCTTTTTTTGAACAACCAGTAGTTACAACTGCTAATGCTAAAACTGCTACTAAACATTTTATAATGTTTCTTTTTATCATATCTCTTCTCCTCACACCATTTTTATGTAAAAATACTTTATATGTATTTTTTTAATATTCTAATAATCACTTATCTTCTTTTCTAACTTTTTTTGTCCCCATCCTAAAGGAGTTATTATACACCAATAAATTACCATAACTGCTCCATACACTTCAAAGAACTTAAAACTCAATGCTCCTTGTGACTTAGCAGCACCCATTATATCATTTACTCCAACAACAAAAGCTACAGAAGACCCTTTAATTAAATCTATGAAATTATTGAATAATGATGGCAAGGCAACTCTTATAGCCTGTGGTATCACTATTCTTTTCATGGTTTGTAAATTTGTTAATCCCATTGCATATGATGCTTCTACCTGCCCTTTATCAATTGAAAGTATGGATGCTCTTATAGTTTCAGACATATAAGCTCCCATATTTAAACTAAGTACTATAGAGGTTGCAAATACTGGGTCCATGTTTTTAACAAAATCACTCATATATGCCAGTCCAAAATATAGAAAGAATAACTGTGGCATAAGAGGTGTACCTCTAAAGATAGATACATACACTTTACATATTTGATTCAATACTTTCACTTTGTAATAAGATGATAACGCTACTATTGTACCTATAATTAATGAAAATACTAATGAACTTATTGCCAAAATAACAGTTATATTGAATGATTTCATTATTATTGGAAATAATTCTAAAAAATATTTCATATTAAAAATCATAAAATAAGTCCCCCCTCACTTAATATTGTTTTTTGCAAGCTTTTGTCATGTGTTAAATTATAATGCAATTTTCTATTTATTGTATTATACTTCGACTTTGAACAACATAAGTTTAATATTTTTTCCATTCTTTGTCCAATAGCAAAAAACTATCCCCCATAGCCATATTATAGTATCCAACTATATCCATAAAAAAAACTACATTAAGTTTGTTATAATACAAACTCAATGTAGTCTTTCACAAAAAACATCTTACAACTAAGTGTAAGTCACTATTTTTTGATTTATTTATTAAATTCTAATGCTCCTGTAGGACATACCATTACACAAGGTGAATCCATACCACATTCATATCTTTCAACACACCCATTACACTTATTTGCCTTGCCATCCTTGCTATAATTCAAAGCTCCATATTCACAAGCTTTCTCACAAAGTTTACATCCTATACAATTTTGATTATCCAATAAAACAAACCCATCATCTTTTTTAAAACAGCCTTTAGGGCATATATCCAAACATTTTGGCTCATCACAATGGATACATGCTAACGAAAAATATTCTATATTTTCACCATCTTCCATTGTAAATACACGTCTAAAAAATTCGCCATTATCTATATTATTATCATTTTGGTCTACACAAGCAAGTAAACATGCTCCACATGCTGTACATAATTCTTTATTAAATTTAAATAAACTTTTCATTTTATCCCTCCATCTATCTATTCATCTTTTCAATCTTACACTTACAACTTCTATATGCAGGGAATCCACTATAAGGGTCAAAATTATCACAAATGATGCTATTTACATCAGCTTCTCTGTATCCATGATACATATGTATATTTCTGTATAAAACTCTGTCCGTAACATTAACTTTCACATTTAAACTTCCTATCTTAGTAGTTATTTTTATATAATCTCCATTAATAACATCCAATTCTTTTGCATCTAAACTAGAAATATCACAACTAGCTTCATTTTTTAATAGCCTTGAAAGCTTTATATCATGAAGTCTTGAATGTAGCGCATTTGGAATTCTTGCTCCTGATGTCAATAGATGAGTATACTCACTATCTATATCATCATTAAATCCTCTATATGTTGGTAGTGCATCTAACCCAAAATCTTTATATTTTTCAATAATTACAGATTTTAATTCAAACTTAGATGTGCTAGTATCATATCCATCTCTTGTGTATGAACCTACTATGTATGGTTTAAAGTCTTTACATTTTAATGGCAAATCACTTTCTTTAAGTTTATCTACATCCACACATGTATCTTTGAACATATGTCTTATACTTGCTTCATAACCTGCCTTTAATAAGTCATCATCTACATCCATAACATTTGCTAAATCTGAAAGTATTTCTACATCTGATTTTGAATCATATAATGTATCAATAACCTTTTTAGTATATGTAATATATCCACCTGGATAACTCTTACATTCTTCTCTTTCAAAAGATGTACATGCAGGTAAAAGTATATCTGCATATTTTGATGCATCTGTCATAAATAAGTCTATATTTACAAAAAAATCTACAGTATCTAATGCTTTGAAAAGTCTACCAGAATTAGGAAACATTCTAGCATTTATCCCATGGCAAAACAAAGCTTTTATTTCATATGGTGTTTTTTCTTCTATCTGCCTTGTTAAATCCATAGCCTGAAATTGAGTCACCATCTCATTCCATAGAGGAAACCTTTCTCCACCAATTCTTTCATTTATATTTTTAGGTAGAACCTCTTTTACAAAATCTTTCTCTAGTGCTTGAAATCCACCTAACTTACCAGCAAAGTAATCTTGTTTTGGTATATTACCACCTACTCTGTCATAATTACCTGTTATAGCTGATAAAGACATCATTGCTCTATAGTTTTGAAATCCATTTTGATGATGAACTATTGGAGCTGCACTTTCATTTATACAAAACGGACCTTGAGACAGTATATCTACTGCTTTTATTATATCATCCTTAGAAATACCTGTAATCTTACTTACAGTATCTAAATCAAATGATTTAACATATTCTTTATATTCGTTAAATCCATATACATGTTTTTCTATGTATTCTTTATCTATTAAATCTCTTTGTATAAATAGATTTGCCATACCAAGAGCCAAGGCTCCATCAGTCCCAGGTTTAACTCTCAAATGAAGGTCTGATATTTTTTGAGTTGTTGGTGTTATTCTAGGGTCTACAATTATAAACTTTATTCCTTTTTCTTTTAATTTTGTTAGATTTACACTATTTAAAAATTTAGAGTAGTATGGATTAAATCCCCACCCTAAGTAAGTCTTTGTATTTTCCATATCTTGCATTGTAAAGTTTCTCCCAGTCGCAACATTTCCAGCCATCTGTGCTGATGTTGAGCATGAGCTAGATTCTGTGCCATAATTAGGAGAACCAAAGGAAGATGCAAACCTTTGTAAAAACGGTCTATACCACTTTCCATAACCTGTAAAAAATGCTACATGCTTTGCTCCATATTCACTTTTTATTTTATTTAATTTCTCTCCTATTTCACTATAAGCCTCTTCCCATGATATTGGCTTAAACTTACCTTCACCTCTTTTACCAATTCTCTTTAATGGTGTCTTTATTCTATCTTCTCTATAGATATACTCTCTATTACAAAGACCTTTTGTACATAGCAATCCCTTGTTCATTGGATGTTCTTTTGTACCTTCTATTTTTATAATTTTACCATCTTTAACATATACATCAATTCCACAATGTATCCCTGGAGAACAAATATCGCACAAAGTTCTCTTTATTTCTATGCCAGTTTCTTCACATGGTATTTTAGCTTTAAGCAAATTACAACTATTCATATTGACACTCTCCTTTCCTAATAATAAATATAATTATTAAACTTATTATACATTCTTTTCATTCAAATATCATATTTTAAATCCTATATATTATAATATTTAAGAATATTTTAATAATAAAGCTTTATATTTCTAATATTTATTTAGATAATTATTTTTCATTCATAGTTTATAAGATAATACGACAAAAATCTAATAGTAAATTGTTATTTGCATATATCTTATGATAGATAAAAGCTATTTATATACTTTAATTTTAGCTATAGATTTAGAGTGTAAATTAAATGCATTTAGATTATAATATATACAGTGAGGTAAGGTGAATAAAATGAAAATAGATATGATATATAAATTAATAAAAAGAAATACAGAGCCATCAAGGTGGTCAAGAGGTGTAAAATACTACACTAATCAGTTGGTTGATTATATAGACATAGATATTGATGACCTACAGAATAATCTGCTGACATTTCGTGGTGGAGTCAATTCTGAAGATAATTATAGCTTTTATTTTAGCTCAATAACTATAGATATAAGACATTTTAAGATAATTGAAAATGATTGTGGTTGTGCTGATTGTCAATCAAAGGGTGTAAATCAAAGAATTTTCATATGTAAACATATAGTTGCTATTGTTATAAAAAGTTTAAGACAAATAAAAAGTAAAAAAGATGTTCCTCCTATTTTAATAGACATATTAGGTAATGATAAGGATAAAAGTTCTAATACTAATTCTAAAACTAACTTAGACTTAAGTAAGCAACTGCTTTCTTTTTTAGATAATACTAAAAGAGAAAGAGTTAATTTAGATGTATTAATAAATATAGATTCAAATAAAGCAATTGCCGAATTTAAAATTGGAATTGACAAGATGTATATTCTAAAAAATATTACTGAATTTGCATATTCAAAACTTAATGGATATGAATTAGATTTTGGAAAAAAATTTACTTATAATCCTAGCATTCATTATTTTGCTGATGAAGATGAGAAATTAGTAGACATTATAGAAGAATATGGCACAAATCTTTCATACAATTTTTCTTCATCATATTCAAAGAAGTTTATGGAGATAAATGCAAGCTCTTTAAAACAGTTTTTAAATGCTATTAAATACAAAGATTTTACACTTATTTTTTCTAAAAAAGAATACCACCCAAAAATATTAAATGATACTTTGCCACTAAAGTTTAATTTTAAAAATATAGAAGATAAAATAGTCTTATCTTCTCAAGATTCGCTACCTGTTCCACTTACAAAAAAAAATGATGTCCTTTTATATGATGGTAATCTATACTTGTTATCACATAAAAAAGCTCATGATTATTCAAAAATCTATCAAGTATTATCAAAATCTAAAGAACTTAAATTTGACAAGGAAGATTCTAAAGATGTTTTAGGATTATTGGTACCTAGATTAAGGGCTATATCTCAAGAAGTTTATTTAGATGACAATATAACAAATAATATAACAAAAGATTTTAGAGCTGAATTCTACTTTGATATGATTGATGGAAACATATGTTGTGATATAAAGTATATATATGACAATGAAGAGAAAAAATTTATACTTCCTAATACACAAAAAGAAGCTAAAATTGAGAATAAAATAACTTCTTCACAATTTATAAAGGAAAATAACAGTTATGTATTTAAAGGAAGCGATTATGACCTATTTACATTTTTAGATTCACAATTAGAATCTTTAAAAGAATTTGGAGATATATATTATTCTGAGAAGTTTAAATTGAAAAAGATATACAATTCTTCATCAATTCAAGCTTCAATCAATCAAACTAATCAAAATTATCTAGAATTTAATTTTAATATATCTGATATAAATCCAAAAGAGTACAAATCTATTCTGAAAGCTTTTCAAGAAAAACGTACTTTTTATAAGCTTAAAGATGGAAACTTTATAGATTTATCAGAAAGAGAAACACAAGACTTTTTTGAATTAGTTGAAAATCTAGATATAATAGATAAATCAAAAAACAACAAAATTCATAATAATAAAGCTCTATATATAAATGACATGATAAAAGGTAAAAACTTAAAGTTTATAGATGGCAAAAAAGAATTGGATAGTATTTGTGAAAAATTCAAAAACTTTGATAGTATAAATTTAGAAATTCCAAACAACTTAAAAGCAAATCTTCGCGACTACCAAGTAAATGGTTTTAATTGGTTTAAAGTTTTAGATTATTATAAATTTGGTGGTATATTAGCTGATGAAATGGGTCTTGGTAAAACAATACAGACTATTGCATTTTTATTATCATTATCTAATAAAAAAAGTCTTATCGTTACACCCACATCGCTTATTTATAATTGGAAAAATGAATTTGAAAAATTTGCTCCAGATATAAAAGTTTTATTGATACATGGAAGTAAGAGAGATAGAGAAAAATGTTTTATGGAGTTACAAAATTTTGACATAATACTTACAACGTATGGAACCCTTAGAAATGATTTAGAAAAATATAGTGAAATAAAATTTGATTATTGTATCATAGATGAGGCTCAAAATATCAAAAATCCTGTAGCTTTGGTGACTGAATCTGTAAAAAATATAAATGCAGAAAATAAATTTGCACTTACTGGTACTCCTATGGAAAATAATCTTCTAGAATTGTGGTCTATATTTGACTTTATAATGCCTGGTTATTTATATAGTAAAACAAAATTCCAAGAGTTGTTCATAAATAAAGAAGATAATGTTAAAAATTTAAAAAAACTTATAAAACCTTTTATTCTTAGAAGAAGTAAAAAACAAGTTATGAAAGAGCTTCCAGATAAAATTGAGAAAAACTTTTTTGTCGAGTTAAATAAGGAACAGAAAAAGATATATAGTGTATATGCAAAAGATATACAAGACAAAATAAAAGATAAAAATCTAAAGAAAGATAAAATAGTTATTTTTTCTTACTTAACAAAGTTAAGACAACTTTGTTTAGACCCAAGTATAGTAGTAAAAGATTATGGTAAAAAAAGTTCAAAGATTGAAACATGTTTAGAAATACTTAGGGACAGTATAAATGAAAACCACAAGATATTACTATTTTCACAATTTACCTCTGTACTTAAAAACATAAGTAAAGAACTTGATAAGTACAAAATTGAATACCATTATATAGATGGTAAAACTAATGCTAAAGAAAGACTTGAGCTTGTAGATGAGTTTAATAATAGTATGGATAAAAAAGTTTTTTTGATATCTCTAAAAGCAGGTGGAACTGGTCTTAACCTTACATCTGCTGATATGGTAATTCACTTCGACCCATGGTGGAATCCATCAGTGGAAAATCAGGCTAGTGATAGGGCTCATAGATTTGGTCAGAAAAATTCAGTACAAGTTATAAAATTGATTGCTAAAGGAACTATAGAAGAAAAAATAATAAAATTACAAGAAAGTAAAAAAGAACTTATAAACCAATTTATAAATGGAGAATTATCCAATGAAGGTGTCTTGAAAAGCTTGTCTGATGATGAGATAATAGATTTATTTAATTAAAGTATTTAACCTTACAGCTTAACTATATAAATTTATTCTAAAATTTATATAGTTAAGCTACATTTTATGTAAATACTAAAACTTTAAATAATCGTATTACTAAATTATTCTTTTAAAAATTCCTTTGCTACATTTGAAAAATTCAATCCATTTGATAAAATGGCTGGATGACCACCTTCATCAAACAAGTACATTTTACAATTATTAATTTTTTCAATAAGTGCTGAAAAAGTATTTTCAAAAAAATCAGGAGATACTAAAGATACAAACTCATCTTCTTTACTTCCTGTTAAAAGTACATCTGTTTGCATAGTTTCTAGAGGTTTATGAAAAAATTTACCTATAGTTTTATAGTGTTCAAAAATAGCTTCTGTATCATTATCTACAACTTTTTCCCAGTTGTCTCCTTGATTATAAATATAAAAAGCTTTTGCCCCAGCATCCTTTTTTGATTCTTCACGCTCTATCTTCACATTTTTTACAAATGACTCTAAAGGAACTTCTCCCTCAAAACTGTCTGCTATTACTTTATTAACTAAGTCAGGTCTTTCAAGGGCAACATTTAATGCTACAAGAGCCCCTCCACTACTTCCAATTATATTTACCTTTTTATAATTCATTTTTTCTAAAAAGCATATAACCTGCATAGCCTCATCAAACCATAAATCTACAGAGAATTTATCCACCATTTCAGATTCACCATGACCTACAAAATCTATTAATATTACCTTATATTCATCTTTGTAAAAATCAACTACTTCATTAAACATCTTAGAAGAAGCAGTATTACCATGTAAAAAAAGTAATGGTATACCCTCTCCTATCTCGTTATAGTAACATTTCTTGTCATTATAAGTGAAATATGCCATACATTCCCTCCTCTAATATCTTTATAAATATATGTTTATAACTTATATCCATAGTGACTATTATTATAAACACTTAAGACCATTATAACTTACTTTTTAAAGTTTCGTAACTCAATAATTTTTTGAAAATATAAAATTATTTTATTAAACTTAATTCACACTCTTAACTTCAACTATCTCATATCTCTCTTTACCTTAACCATCTTTTTCTTTATAGGTATTTCCTTATATTTTTTTGATATTAAGTCTCCTTTATAATTCAATATATCTACATATGAACACAAATCTTGAACTTCTATTACACCTATATCATCATTAGCAATTTCTTTTAGGTTACTGAACGCCCCAACTATATCTAAAACTCTTATTTTCTTTTTTTTACCAGCATTTAAATATAATCTTACCACTTCATCTTCTGAATTTAGTTTTGTATCTTTGCTCTTTTGATAACTTTTACTGACTTTTTTTCTTTTTAATACTTCTTTTAAAAGTTCTTTTGAATATTCATCAAACAATCTTTTCCCTGATATAACTTTACTTTTCTCTATTTCAGGTATTTCATATATTTTATATCCTATATATTCTTCTATGCCTTCTATATATTTTTCATCCCACGTATCCACTATAGTAATAGCTTTTCCACTACTTCCTTTTCTTCCAGTTCTTCCTATTCTGTGTATGTAGTTTTCCTTATCATAAGGTACATCATAGTTTACAACTAAAGAAATATCATCGATATGTATTCCTCTAGATGCTACATCACTACTAACTAACACATTGAACTTTAGGTCTTTAAAATCTTTAATTACAAATATTCTTTTTTCTTGTGATAAATCAGCGTGTAACTGCCTTACCAAAAAACCATCTTTACTCATCTTATTATATAGTCTAGATACTTTTTCTCTAGTATTACAAAAAATTATTATACTCTTCGGATTTTCACTGTATATTAAATTTTTTAAAATTATATACTTGTCTTGTTCATTTACTTTTATTATTCTATCATCTATTTGTTTTACTTTCTCATTATTCTTATCTTCATTTTCACCTACATTTATAATGCCATAGTTTGGCATATATTTTTCACATATATATTTTATTTCTTCACTCATTGTAGCTGAAAATAGTCCTATTGTTTTCTCTTTAGGTAAACTTGATAATATTTTTTCCATTTGCTCAACAAAACCTTTATTAAACATTTTATCAGCTTCATCTATTACTAAATACTTTATATTTTCCAACTTAATAGTACCTTTATTTATATGGTCAATTATTCTGCCTGGAGTAGCTACAACAATATGAACTCTTTGCTTTAATTCTGCTATTTGTTCTTTTATAGATTGCTTACCAAAGATAGCACTACATCTAACTTTCTTTAATCTCCCTATTCCTGATATCTCCTCTTTCACCTGTAAAGCTAATTCTCTTGTTGGAACAACTATAAGTGCTTGAATATTATTGTACTCTACATCTATATTCTCACATACAGGTATCGCAAAACTTGCTGTTTTTCCACTTCCTGTTTTTGATTTCACTGCTATGTTTTGACCATTTAACAGTTTTGGAATAACCTCTATTTGTACTCTAGAAGGTATATTATATTCTAAATTTTTCAATGACTTAAGTATCTTTTCGTTTAATTTAAATTTTTCGAATGTATATTTCATATATTACCACCTTATTATATTTATCTTATCTCTTATATTTTTCTACATTATCTTATTATAATACAAGGTTGTAACATTTTTATATTATTTATTATACTTAAATAATATCTATATTATATAAAGTTATAGTTTAGTTCTAAATAAATTATAGATTTATATTTAAATACCCCTTGAATATATTGATAAATCAATACTTTCAAGGGGTATTTCTTGTGGATAACTAAACTAATGTATCTTTTACAGGTTTAAATTATACCAATATCTTGTGTTTTAGTTTGTATCTAAAATTAAAAGGTATTAATCAACACCTAAGTCACCATAATCTCACATACTTATATCTTTGTTTAATATACCTTCTGCAATTAATCGTGCTATATAATCATAACCTGCTTCATTGGCTTTATTACAATCATCCACATTATCACAGAAAAAACTTTCAATCTGTATTGCAACTGGATTTGTGTTTCTCAATATATATAAATTTTCTCTTTTTTTAGCTCCTCTATTTTCAAATAATTCTCCAAGTTTATTAGATACTCTTTTAGCATATTCTAATCCTTCATTACCATAATAAAGCACTTCTGCACCAAATTTCGTTCCATCACCTTTATTTAAATGTAGCTCTACTAGTAAATCATATTTGCCACTATTTACTTTTGGAACTCTATAGAAAAATTCTTCTCTTTCTGACATAAAATGCCTTTCTGGACAAACTATTACATCTACTGTATTACCTTGACTTATAAGCATCTCAGCTAACATAGGAGCTAATTTTTTGTTATAATTGTATTCATCAACTATGCCACTTACACCTGTACTTTTACCACCCTTTAGTATACTATGACCTACTGTTATGCATATTTTCATTTACCTTTTTCACCTTCTTTTAAGCCAATTTTTATATAATAGTAATATGATTTTAAAGTTATTACTAATAATAATATATTAATTGAAGAAGGCAAAAGTTCTCTGTGATTATCATTTTTTTAACATATTTGTCTTATTTTATCATAAATCTATACTTTTAAAATATTATATTATACTTATTATTTAGAATTATTTAAAATTAAGAATTTCTATTAATTATTTATATATACAATATATATCAATATCTATGTTTTTCTATCTAATAAAATGTTAGCTTAATAAATTTAATTTTTAACTTTGAAGAGTTAATAATACAATAAAAGCGATGTATCTATAAATAATTCATCTGCATTTAGCTCATTTACTGATGTATGTTCAATTTTTATATTTATATTTTTCATATCCTCATAAACAATTCCAACTGGTGAACAAATAAAACAAGAAAATCCAAAAGTTTTTGTTATCTTTTTTACTTTATTCTCATTAAAATTTGTTTGCTTCTTACAGTCACTTATATTCTTATTATTATTTTGTAAATCATTATCATAACCCATTTCTTTCTGAATATTATCAGACTTGTTCACTACTTTAAACTTACTATGATTTCTACAACTATAGTCCATTTCAAATTCTATACTTCCAAAAACTATTAAATTGCACAGATTTAAATCTTTTCCTTTGTTTGTAGGATTTTTTATAGGTTTAACATAAAGTATCTTACTATTTATGTTTACTTTTAATATATCTTTTAGGTTTTTAGGCATCTTTAAAGTATTGCTTATATTCAACTGCTTAAATACAGTTTTGTTTATGTTGGTATAAACACTATTACTTTCCACTGATATTCTTGTTGGAAATTTATCTAGGGTACACTTATAATAATAGTATATATTAGCATTATTCTTTATAACTCTATATGCTGAATTTGGCAAAACTACACTCTTAAAAGATATTATTTTTTTACAATTAGCATCTATTTTTCCTATGTAAAAACCTTGTTGTGGGTCTAATCCACATTTTGTAATACTATTAACTTTTACAGTATTATTTATAAATTCTATATATTTAGAAATATAATCTTTAAAAAATATATTTCCTGTTTTATGTTTACTCGTATTTGTAACAATAATAGTGTAAGTCAAAATGTCGAATACAGATGCACATTTTTTATCAACATATTTTTCTACTTTTAAAATACTTCCACTTATATCATTTGAAAAGACATCATTAAAAGTAGTTTTAGTTATTCTCATTGCATCCACCTTTCTATAATCTAAAGATTACTCCATTTTAGAACTATTTTCATAACTTATAATTGCAGTCACACTAATAAATAAATTATTATCATCTAAAATAGACGATGCCATATCTTGTATAAGATACTTTAAATTAATTTTCTCTTTATTTTCTATTCTCCTAGGCATTTGTATAAATGTACTGAAAGGTATTTTTAATTTAAGTATATTTCTCTTATTAGAGCTTCTATTTCTCTTATTCCCCACATAATCTAGTATCACATCAGTATCTATATCACCAACTAAAATTAATTTCTTACCCGTCATTTGCTCATCTTCTAATGATACACATTCCATCGTATCAACAAGACTTATATTATGAATATTCATATTACAAACAGATGTCTCCAATGAATTTACTATGGATTTTTTAGAAGCTAACTTAAAATTTTTATATGTATTAAATTGAGATAAATAAAAAGTATTTTCTAGTCTTTCACATCTTTCAAAATTATATATTACCTTATTATTTTCATACATAATCACATCAATCTCCCTATATCTATATATTAATACTATTCATAAAAACTCTTCTAAATTACCCATTTTTGATTATTCACCATATAGCTCTTATCCTTTTTAAGACATAATAATCTTTCATACATATTGATTTCTATATTAACAGTAAAAACTTATCTTAAAATTTTTCATTGAATATATACTATTGACTTTTGGAATATAGTTTATTATAATTTTAATAGACCGACAGTCGGTCAAGAAAAAGAGAGGTGTCCTATATATGCAAAATTTAGATAAAACAAATAATTCTTTTAACAAAAACTTTAACCTTGTAGTACTCGGTCAAATTATATCTATACTGGGTTCATCATTATTAAGATTTGGTCTTTCTACTTATATTTTAGATATAACAGGTCGTGCAGATATATTTGCAACTTTATATGCAATATCAAATATTCCACTTCTATTGTCCCCAATTGGTGGTGCAATAGCTGATAGATTCAATCGTAGAAATCTAATGGTTATATTTGATTTTATGAGTTCTATAATTATCCTCATTTTTATCTGTCTTTTTTCTACTCTAAATGATTCTATTGTATTAATTGGAATTATTATGATACTCCTATCTATTATTAGTTGTATGTATCAGCCTACTGTACAGGCAAGCATACCTTTAATAGTAAATGAAAAAGATTTAGAACAAGCAAATGGAATTGTAAATGGAATAGGTGCGCTTTCAAGTATGTTTGCTCCTGTACTTGGAGGTCTTTTATATGGTCTTATTGGACTTAAGATGCTTCTTATTATAAGTTGCGTTGCATTTTTTCTATCAGCAGTAATGGAGATGTTTATTTATATCCCTTTTAATAAAAGAGACTTTAATGGTGACATAGTAATGACTATAGTTAATGACATGAAAAAAGGATTTTCTTATGTTGTAAAACAGCCTTATATTAGTAAAGCTATGATTCTGGCAGCTTCTTTAAATTTATTTTTAACTCCATTTTTACTTGTCGGAATACAATATATTTTGCGTGTAACTATGCACAGTAGCAATAATATGTATGGCATAGGAATAGGGATTATAGAATTTAGTAGTGTTTTAGGTGCACTTTCAATAGGTTTATTTGCAAAAAAAATGAAGATGAATACATTATATCGCTGGTTAATGCTAATTAGTATTTTAATGATTCCAATGGCTATTTCAATTTCTCCTTCAATGCTCAGACTAGGATATTATCCATCTTTTATATTATTATTTATTTGCATTATACCTATTGCTATGTCTATGACAATTATCACTGTATTTGTCCTAACTATTGTTCAAAAACAAACACCTAATGAATTATTGGGAAAGGTAATGGCCACTATTACAGCTATATCACAATGTGTTGCTCCAGTAGGTCAAATTATGCATGGTAAATTATTTGAAGTTTTTAGCCTTAAAGTTTATATACCTATAATATGTATGTTTATAATTATGCTATTAATTTCAGTTCTTGCTAAATATCTATATAAGAATGAGATATCATAATAAAATCATATTACAGCTAAAAATATACATTTCATTTCCTCAAAGATACTTTTTAATGTCAAATGGCTAGACTGATTCTTATTTCAGAATGACCATTTGACATAATGTTTATTTGTTTTTATTAAATTTATTGTTCTGGTTTATATACAACTTTATTATCATCATCATATATTACCAAAGATTTTGCTTTTATAACTTCAGCCCCATACTTAACATCCTTTTGAGAGAAATTAGCTACTACTTTTAAATCTTCTCCATACTCAGTCATTTGAACTAACCTATCCTCAGAAATAAATTTAAAATCTGTCATTTCTCTTTTTATAGCCTTTTTATTAAATTCTGACCATACTTTATTGTGTGAAACTATTTCATCTTTGTGTTTTTCCCATTCAGTTCTATCTATATAATACATAGGTGGCGTATTATACAATACTTCTCTCATCATTCTGCTTCCAACTTCATCTTTAATTTTGAAAGTTCCCCATAACCACTGATGAGAAGATACAACAGAATCATTATAAACTAATCTAAATAAAGGAAGAGAGTAAGTTGGGTCTATAAATATTTTTTTATATTTTTCTTTTACAGGTATCTGTTTTGAAAATACTTCTGGTACTCCTCCTGTTGGAGAATAGTATCTACCGACATAGTATTCACTATCTTTATTCTTGCTCATGTCTTTATCAACCCAAGCAAATGCTGGTGTCTCAAGACCATGTGCAAATGCTATGGTACTACTTGAAAAATCATTTCCACCTTCTGAACCTATAACCATATTTGCATTATCTCTTATATATGACATCCTTTCAAGTCTAGCCTTTAAATCTTGTGCTTGAGTTGTTATGTGACTTTGAGAATAATCATCATAGATTTCACCTGTAGCATCACAATCTATAAACCAAGAATTAAATTTATATCCTTCATCCAATATACTTTGTACTCTCTCTTTCACACTTGGTAAAGACAATGTAGGATTTAATTTTCTTCCTTCTCCTTGAAATCCAGTTTCTTTTTCACCTTTTTTGTTTTCTATAGTAGCATTTTCATATAGAGATTTATCCTTAAATGATGCTGTACTCCATTTTTCTTCTCCTGGCTTGTGTATAGAATGATATGAATCATATGGCCCTACTAGATACCCTAAATCATTAACTCTCTTAACCATCTCTGGAGATACATAACCTTCTTTCATATCATCAAAACCTATCCAGGCATTTTTAATACCAGATTTATTGATGTCATTAATCACATCAATTGTATTATATCTTGTCCATGTAGCAACATCATTCACACTATCTCCTAGTTTTGATTTTAATAATCTCTTGTTAAATTCTATAAGTTCTACTCTATTTAATTTAGATATACCTTTGTCTAATACTCTTTTTATATCTCTATCCTTACTATTAAAAACTTTGTCATTATAAAAAGTATTCATTTGCATAACCTCATTAAATGCTTGAACTATTTGATTTTTTTGATATTTATCTATATAATCTTGAGTTTTTATTTGATTAGTCACTTCTATAAATTCACTATCATCAGACTTCATACTTAAAAGTTCTTTCATCCAATTAATTAAATCATCTGATAAGTTTTCTTTTAATTTATTCCATTTAATATCATTTATTGTGATTATAGATTTATCTCCAAAATAAATTTGTGGTGCTCCATAGAGTTTTTCAATATTTTTATTTTCCTTAGATTTTTCTTCTAATGTTTTAAATTCGTCTTTATCAACTATATAATTTTTATAAGTTTTCGCTACATCTGTAATATTCTTATTGGTCAAGTACACTTTAAACCCATACTCTTTATTTTTATTGATACTTGGATACTCATGTTTAAATGTAAAATTAATCTTATCTTTAGAACTAAATTCAATTTCATTGTTGAATTCATTTTCAATAATATATAACACAGAATATTTTGCTTTATTTACTGCAAAGAATTGCATTGAAAAAGATTCTATAACATTATAAGTAGACTCATTTAAATGTTCTTTCCAATACTTATCATTACTTGGTATAAACTTACCTTCATAAAGTGGTAGTACATAACTTTCACCTTCAACTTTAGGCCAATTAAAACTAGCTTCTTGTTCTGAATTAGATTTAATGTTTACATCTAAATAATTGTTCTCTTTTTTTATATTTATGTCTATGTTTTCATCAGGATATGTCCATGATGCTTCTGTTTTTGTCTTTTTGAAATTTGATACCTTCCTTTCTTTTAATGGCTCGGATATCTTTTCTCTTGAACCATTAGATTCAACTGATACCTCAAAGGTTTCAGGTTTCACTTCAAAACTAAAATCCAAATTTTTAACATTGTACATGGATGATTTGCTATTAGCCACCTCCCCACTACTGCAACCAGTAATAGTAGTTATAACAACCATGCAACTTATAAATATCGAGACTATTTTTTTCATAAAAGCCACCTCCTCGATAAATATATCATCCTTATGTTACATCAAAGTTACATGTTGCTTTGAATTTCACTATCTATTAATTGAAGATTGTATTGTTGAATTATTTCTATTAAACGGTCTGCATAGATGCTCTTTCCATTTTCATCTTTTGCTGTACTATAACCTGCTTTTTCCAATGCTTTAGCTTGATATATATACGTTTTTGCATCAAATACACCATTGGCTTTGTATCTTTTATTCGTAGCCAAAAACTTTGCATGGTCTTTTATAGATTCATTTTTATCATCATATATTCTAAATTTATCATCTATAATTGTATCTAAATGTTCTTTTGTCTCTAAAGTCACTGATTTACCTTTCCAAGAGGCATCTGCCTTTATGCCAAATAGATTATTGTGTTGTTTTGCTAAAGTTGATTTGCCCCAGCTAGATTCGATTATAGCTTGTGCAATAGTTATAGATGGAAGTATTTTATAATCTTCGTAATTTTGTATAGCTTCTTCTTTAATTTCATTTATAAACTTCATATACTGTGTATCAGACTTCAATCTTTCTGGCTTTATGCCATAATCCTTAAGTTCGTCAATATAATTATCAACCAATCTTTTTTGTTTATTACTAAATTCTAATTCATCCAAGACATTACTTAATTTATTTATTTTATTATTTTCAGAAAAATTTTTAACAAATAAATCTGATACTTCTTTTATTTGTGAATCTTTAACTTCTTTTAAGTTGTTTTTATTCAATACAGCAACAATAGAAGCTACATACTTCCAGTTAACTTGTACATTATTTTTACTTGCTAAATCAGAATATTTTATATACTTACTAACCTCTATATCTTCCTTGTTTATATCTCTGGTGAAATACTCTTTTACTCCTACACCTATTAAAACTGATATTATCAGTATTATAACAATGAATTTTTTATTCTTCATAATTATTGTCCTCCCTTATATTATCTGCTGAATACAATATATCTTATTTTTGTTACATTTTCTTTACGAAATTTTGAAGATTTTATGAAGATTTATGAAATATATTTAACTAAAAGCGCAATTATTGTTATAATATATAGTTTTCTATTAAATAAAAATAGTTAAAATAAATTCATAATTAGATAAACTTATTTTAACTATTTACATAATAAAAATATTATTTAAATTTATTTCTATCAATTTTTATATATTTTTCTAATATATATTTTTTACCATATACAATAATTTTTATTGGCTTACCTTTTAAATTTTCTATTTTAATTAAATCACTACATACATCTACATTAATAATGTTATCTCTATAGCTTATGTTGAAAGAATAACCTCTCCATTCTTTCGGTAACTTAGGGTCAAAAGATAATGTTTCATCCCATGTCCTCATACCTGCAAACCCATGCACAATAGAAAGCCATGAACCAGACATAGAAGTTATATGCAGCCCATCATTGGTATCATTATTATAATTGTCTAAATCAAGCCTAGCAGTTCTTGAGTATAATTCATAAGCTTTGTCCAAATCATCTATTTCAGAAGCAATAATGGAATAAATACTAGAAGATAAAGAAGATTCATGTACAGTATATTTTTCGTAGAAATCAAAGTTTCTCTTCTTTTCTTCTTTAGTAAATCTATTTCCAAAATAGTAAATTCCCTGTAATACATCTGCTTGTTTTATAAAACACGACCTAAGAATCCTATCCCAAGACCAATTTTGATTAAGAGGAAGATTTTCTTTTGGTAAATCCTTTACTTCTATAAATTCTTTATCTAAAAAATTATCATTTTGAACTATTATTTTTAACTCATCATCATATGGCAGATAGATTTTTTTTGATATCATTTGCCATAACTCAACTTCTTCTTTAGTTACATTATTTCTATCAATACATTCACTATATTCTATTTCTAATTTTAATACATTTTCTACAGCATATTCTAAGCACCATTTAGCTATATAATTAGTATACCAATTATTGTTGATATTGTTCTCATATTCATTTGGGCCGGTTACACCATGTATCATATACAAATCTTTTTTTATAGATAAGTGAACTCTACTAGCCCAAAATCTAGCTATTTCTATTATTACATCGATTCCTTTTTCTTTTATGTATTCAAAGTCACCTGTATAATTTGTATAATTATATATTGCATATACTATACTTCCATTTCGGTGTATTTCTTCAAATGTTATCTCCCACTCATTATGGCATTCTACTCCATCAAATGTAACCATTGGATATAAAGCACCTTTAAGCCCTAGTTTTTTTGCATTATCTTTTGCCTGTTCCAATTGATTATATCTATATTCCAAAAGGTTTCTAGTTACCTTCTTATCTGTTACCCCTAGATATACTGGAACGCAAAATGCTTCTGTGTCCCAATAAGTAGCCCCTCCATACTTTTCTCCAGTAAAGCCTTTAGGACCTATATTCAATCTTGAATCTTCTCCATAATATGTTGAAAATAGTTGAAATAAATTGTATCGTATGCCTTGTTGACTACTTTTATCTCCATTTATTTTTACATCTGCACTTTTCCATCTTTTATTCCATAACTCTGTATGTTCATTTAATATATCATCATAATCTTTAGATATTTCTCTATTTAAAATATCTTCACATTTTCCTAATAGCTCACTTTCCTTATAGTCTCTAGTTGAAGTTATAGATACATATTTTTCTATACTAGCAACCTCATCTTTTAGAATATCCATTGTTATTGAATTCTCACAGTAATTATATTCATTTGTATGAGATAGGTCTTTTATCTTACCTCTTGCCTTAATATACATCATTGCACCCACAGTAAATACTGGTGTATTAAATGCATTTTCCTTTGTTCTAGAAAGTATGCTTCCTCGATATTCTGAAGAATTTGAAGAAACTCCATTCCAAAACTCTTCCTCATAATTTGAATCTTCATTTTTTATGTTTGAATCTAAATATGGTATGAATTTTATTTTAGCATCAGAATTTAATGCTTTTATACTGTATTTAATTACTGCTAACTCCTTAACTGATATGCTTAAAAATCTAATAATGTTAACTTCAAATTTTTTATCACTTATGTGTACAATAAACCTACGATTTAAAATACCATTTTTCATATCTAATTCTCTATAAAAATCTTCAACCTTACATTTTGCTAAGTCTAATTCTATGTCATCTATAAAAATTCTTATTCCTATATAGTTAATTGAATTAGGGATTTTACCAAAGTATTCTGGGTATCCATTTTTCCACCATCCTACACGAGTTTTATCTGGAAACCATACTCCAGCTATATAAGACCCCTTATGAGTATCTCCACTATAGTTTTCCTCATAGTTTCCCCTCATACCCATATAGCCATTACCTATACTCATTATAGATTCTGCTAATCTATTTTCTTTGATTTCAATCTTATCTTGTATAATCTTCCATTCATCTATATTATTAAATAAACATTTCATATAACTCTCCTAACCATATACTCATTATACTTTTCTTGTATATATTCAAAATTTAATTGACTTGTTGAATCTACAACTAAATTTGCTTTTTTTAAATTCTCATAGTTTCCAACACCAACAGAAAACATATTAGAAGAATTTATAGCATCTATCCCTGCACTTGCATCTTCTATTCCTATACAGTTTTGAGGATTTACATTAAGCCCTTCTGCTGACATAAGAAATATATCTGGATGAGGTTTGCTATTTTTACATTTTCCTGCATCAGCTATAAAATCAAATTTATCACTCATACCCAAATTATTTAGCACATTTGTTGCATTCTTACTTGCAGATGATAAACCTATTTTTATGTTATTAGATTTTATATCACCTAATAAATTTTCTATTCCAGGCAAAATATCATTTGAAGTTATCTCATCTATCAGTGATACATAATAATTATTTTTTTCTTCGGCCATTCTCACTTTTTCTTCTTCTGAAAATAAATATTTCTTATTTCCAAATTCTAATATCCTGTCCAATGACTCCATTCTACTTATGCCTTTTAAAGATTCATTAAATTTTGTATCTATATCTATCCCAACCTTATGAGCTAGTTTTCTCCAAGCCATATAATGATAATATGCAGTATCTGTAATTACACCATCCAAATCAAATATAAATGCTTCAATCATTCTTATTTCCTCTTTCTACAAGAAATTTTTAGACTAATAATCAATTTATTTTATACCTTCTCTCTTACATTTAAGGTATTATTTATAGAATTTTCTATTCTAATTCAGTCTTTAACTCAAAATCTATTTCCATTTCACTTTCTTTTACACCTTGTTTTTTTATTGCTCTACAAAAATTTGACCACATTCTTCCAGAAAAAGCATTTAAATAGTTTATATTGCAAATAAACTTTCCTTTTTCAATTTCTTTATTATATAATTGTGGTCCAACTATATATACTGGAAATATAGCCCATGCTTCTTTTCCCCTGTATTTTTTTACAAATTTTGTATAGTTTTCATTCTTCATAATACACACTAAAAATACACATACAAATGGATTTTCTTCAACATCCATACCAAAAGAAAAAGATATATCTGTTCCCAACTCTTTTTCTATTTTATGCAGATTTTCCCGAATCTGATTTTCAAGTTTTAGTGATGCTTCATTACAGAATTCTTTAATTTCATTATCTCGAATTGGAACCCATAATGAAGTATCTGATATATAGTCTATGGCTTTATTATCAAAAGGTAACTCTCTTCGCTTCATCTCAGCTATAGCAGACATGTAATTTTTATCAGATATAAAAAAAGTTACAATTTTACTTTTATCTACATATATTTTAACTGGACACCCTTGTTTTTTATTATTTATTGAAATCCTAGTGATATCATGATATGAATACTCTTTTTCACTTCCTATACATTTACGAACTTTAATATTATGTAAATCAAAAATAATATATTTTCTTGTATAATCAAAAATTGAAAATAATCCATACATTGTAAATATAAAAGTGATTACTGCTATATAATACTGTTTAACATATAGAAGTAATACATTTATAACGATTCCAATTAATAAAAATATAACACCTAAGATTAAATTTACAGTTCCTGATTTTACTATAACTATATGTTCTTTATAGTCATTCATATCGCTCCTTCCCCCTACCTATTCAGTAATTACTTTTCTTATTGAATTACAGAATGATTAGAAGTGTTAATATTTGTTTTTATTCAAATAAAAAGCATACTGAATCTATTTTACTGAAAATAGTTTCTATTTGAACTAGCACTTACGTCTATGATAGCGTATTTCATCTATCTTCTATAAATACATTTTATATTATTTTAAAATGATGAACTTGTATTTTTCTACTCTTATTTCTTCTTTTAAGTCTACTATTTTTTCTTCATACAAATCTTTTACTTTTCTATTAGACAAATAATCTGGTAATTTTAAAGTTATATCTTTAGATGAATTATTTATTATTATGGAAATGGATTCTTTTTTTAGTAGAATAGTTCCATTTTCCTTATCTGCTAATATCCATTCATTTGACATAGACCTAAGTTCTTTATTTTCTTTACGAAGCCTAATAATCTTCTTCATAAAATCAAATATATCCTTATTCCATTTTTCTTCATTCCATTCCATACATTTTCTTTGTCCTTCAGATATTGAACTCAGTTCTCCGTCCATTCCAATTTCGTCACCATAGTATATACAAGGACTGCCTGATTGTATAAACATAAACAAATATGCAAGTTTAACTCTATCAACATTTCCTCTAGCATAATTCAGTATCCTTGTGGTATCATGACTTCCAAGTAAATTAAAAATAACTTCACTAACTTGCATTGGATAACTTACCATTATATCATTTATCATGTATTTAAACTCTTCAGCATTTATCTCATCTGTACAAAAGAATTTTTTCATAGCTTCTGACATCAAATAGTTCATAACTGAATCAAATTGGTCCCCCATCAACCATGGTAAACTACCATGCCAAATTTCGCCCAGTATATATATATCTGGTTTTATTTTTTTAAGTTCTTCTCTAAACTTTCTCCAAAAAACGTGGTCTACTTCATTTGAGACATCCAATCTCCATGCATCTATATCAAACTCCTGTATCCAGTACTTTCCTACACCTAATAAATATTCTATTACTTCTAAATTTTCTGTGTTAAGTTTAGGCATATACTTTTCACAGCCAAAAGTTTCATAAGGTATATTTTTTTCATCTATTTGTTCTATTGGAGTATCAACTTTGCTCATATCTTTTATATAGAACCACTCTTTATACCTAGAATTTTCCTTATTTTTAATTACATCTTGCCACTGTTTAGAATAGTATCCTATATGATTAAAAACAGCATCCAGCATTATTTTTATATTTCTCTTATGAGCTTCTTTTATTAGCCTTTTTAAAGTCTCTTTATCTCCTAATGAAGGGTCTATCTTCATATAATCAATTGTATCGTATCTATGATTTGTATTTCCAACTGTAATAGGGCAAAAATAAATTCCATTTATTCCTAAATCACTCAAATAATCTAAGTGTTCTATCACACCTTGCAAATCTCCACCTGTAAAATTATCTCTTGTTGGAATAGCTCCCCATTCCTCCACTCCTACTGGATTTATAGATGGGTCACCATTTGCAAACCTATCTGGAAATATCTGGTACCAAATAGTCTCTTTAACCCAATCTGGTACTTTAGGTACATCTATATAATTTAAATATGGGTATCCAAAAAAATTACTTATCTCACACAATTCTTTTTTGTCATTTTCATTGCCCAGCTCTATTATCCTTTTTTCTGTGAATAGAATCTTTTCCTCTTGGCCTTCTATTATAAACCCATATCTTGAACGTTTGTTTAATGGTTTGCACTTAGCTATCCAATAATCAAATAATTCAGTTTCTACTTCTTTATCCATTATTATATTTGAACCACCAGACCAACCAATCCCAGATGCATTTAAATTTCCTCCTCCTGCACCACCTTTGTCCCATACATATTGGTCTCCTATTCTCAAAATCACTTTTTTTGCTTCATTTTTTTTAGTTCTAAGTCTTATATGTAATGTTTCTCTACCATAACCATAGGCATAGTTACTCATTGGTATATGTAATATGGCTTCTTTTGTTAAATTTTTTTTAGTAGTTTCTTTAATTTTATTGCTTAAATTTATATTCTTTTTATTTTTATTAGACAATTTAAATTTCTCCCTCCTTTATCATAATTTACATAATTTAAAGATAGGTTAATATATTTTATTATTATATCACAATAAAAATATATAATAGTAAAATATATTAACAATATGCTATTCAAGTTAAAATAAATTATCTTATTAAATTTAATTTTATCCAGTTATTTTTGCAAAATAAAAACCTCTAGTATTTTTCTAGAGGATACAATATTATACTATTAACTTTTTTACTATCTGTTAATTCATTTCAAAACATACTCTAAGCTATATTGTTAGATTTAACTTTTTCTATATTTATAAAATAAGTTTCTCTTTCTTTAAATAAAGATACATATTTAAAATCAAGATACTTAAGCATATCATAAGCCACATCAAAATCTCTACATATATCTTCTACTCTGTGAGAATCAGAACCTACAGTAACTATAAATCCGCCAAGCTCTTTATATCTTTTTAATATATCTTCATTTGGATGTATAGCATTTAATCCATATCTATAACCAGAAGTATTTAACTCTATACCACTTCCATTATCGATTATTGATTTTAAAACTTCATCAATAACATCTTTAAAATCATTGTATATAACTCTATTATCTGAATATATTCCATATCTAGATATATAATCTAAATGCCCATATATGTTATAGTCTCTAAATTCACGATTAGTTTCAAGTATACTATTAAAATATTTATAATATGCATCTTCTTTGCTAAGCCCTTTAAAATACTCCTTTGATGGAACAGGTATATTATCAATTGTATGAGTTGAACACAATATGAAATCAAAAGGATTAGAGTTTATTATTTCATCTATTTCATTTTTTAGATGTTTTCTATAACCAACTTCAACCCCTAATAATAACTCTATGTCCTTTTTATATTTTTCTTTGAACTTATTAAACACTGGAACATAGTCATTATAATTAATGCAAAAACCTCTACCTTCATCATGCTCTAAATGGTCTGTAAAAGTTAAATATCTAACACCAATACTTATAGCTTTTTTTATTGTATCTTCCATCGAATCCTTTCCATCACTTGAAAAATTAGTATGAATATGATTATCTATTAAATTCATATTATCCCTCCCTTTATTTTATCTATCTCAATTATACTACGAGTTCATTGTATACAAGTGTTAAAAGAATATTATAAGAGTTAAATTTTATTTACATAATTTTTCATAAAAAAGAAGCATCTATTTTGATTTTAGAAAATCATTAAAGATGCTTATCTTTCATACACTTTTTTATTTAACTTTTAAAAGTCTTAATTTTGTAATAGAGTTTAGCAGTTATATGCCCAATCATATAGAAAGCTGCATAAAGTAAAACATATACATATGCTGAATCATTTAAAAATATATACATTAATATTATATAAGTTACTAAAGACACTACAAGTGATAAAATCCAATTAGTTTTATTTAATACACAAACTATCCCCTGCATTAAAAAGGCAACTGGAAAAATCAATACCATTCCTATTACAAAAATCCCTTTAGCTTGAACATTTGGTATATTAAATATATCTGTAGCAAAGGTTAAAAACATTAATATCATTATAATTGTGGGAAATATGATACTAAAAATATTACTCTTTTTCACAATAATCATTCCTTATTTGTCAGCTATTTGATAATCTTTAATAAGCATATCTTAAATTAATGCTTTAATTACTTTGTAGCCTCAATTTCCCCCATCATTCTAACTAAATCTTGTCCATATTGACCTCCAGCCCAATTATTAGAAAGACCTTCAACTGTTTTAGCTTTCCCAAATAAAGATTTTTCATGTCTAGGGTCTACTGGATTTGAAAGTGGATAACCATCTTGTCCTGCATATAAGCATAAATGCTGAATCTGAGCTAAGATTCCTTCTTCCCACGTACCAAATCTTGAGTGGGCATTCTTATCAGTATCAGAACCTCCTGAAGAAGTCTTAAGTCCACAAGGATTCTTGAATGATGCATCTAATACCCCACCAAAATTACAGAAACCAGTTTCTTTTGCAGATTGAGCTACTGCTAATACAGGATTTACACCTTCTTGAACAGCAGTATCATACAATATTGGTATTAATTCTATAAATAAATCATTAGCTCTTTTAGATTTAGCCCATTTTAAACAAGCCTCTAAACTAGCTGTTGGTTCACCTAATATGCTTGTCTCATTTTTCATAGGAGAATCACCTTTTGTAGATGAGTCACCATTATTCTGTGCAGCAGAAACACATTTATTATATATGCTATCACTTATTGTACCTAATCTAGTAATTTTGTCTGCTCCTGCTAATATAGATTTATCACTACTTTCTGACACCAACACAATTGGATTTTCTTTAGCGATTGTAGAACCTGTAAGTGCATTTACTAAATCATATCCATCACTTAAATAAAATTCTGATACATCTGGATAAAATTCTTTTATAACTTTCTTATTTGTATCATATCTATCTGAGCCACCAAGTCTTTTAGAGTTAGTCTTATTAACTAAGCTAGTACTCATAGATATACTTCCACCTACTGCATATGATTTTACATCACTTGTTGAAAAAGGAACACTCTTTCCATCTGTAAGCACTATAGGAGCTACATCTCTTACTGACACAGGTGCTGCACTTATAGTATCAGCTTCTCCTTTATATGCATTAGTTAATATCACTTCATCAACTTTTTTAATACTACTTACCTCTTTAGCAACACTATAACTAGTCTTTATTCTGTCATCTCCGCCTAATCTAGTTACTTGTGCTCCTGTGTTTTTAAGTTCAGTTTCTACTGATTTGCTTATTGATAATTCTTTACCTATTATGTATATTTTTTTGACATTTTTTAATCTTTGTTTCGTTTCATTTGGTATGTTATTTTTTTGTGCAAGTAAAATTGGAGCATCAACAGCACCAGCAAGACCACTTGCTGAAAGACCATCTGCTATCGAACTATCCATATTTACCATAATCGCTGTATCATAACTCTTTTTGTCTGCTATTAATCCAGCCGTCTCATATATATTGTTACCTTTAATAGTATCTGATGTTAATGCATTTACATTAGGCACATTTATTAGAAATATAGCTAATGTTAGACCTAATGCTAAAACTCTCTTAATTGTTCTCATATTCTTCCCCCTTGATATATCAAGTTTAATTCAAAAATGACTATAGCATAGTACTACATCTATGCTATAGTCATTTATTATAATTTAATAATTATATATTTGTTATTATATCATAAATTACAAAAAGTTTCCATAATATTAGATAGATTAGAGGAAAAATTTACATTTTAGTTACAATTTCTAAGGTTTCAGTTCATATGTACATATATTTAGTAACAATTTGTAATAAAAATCGACATTTATATCTCATATTTATTATATTTTTTTACAAAATGAAAATTTATTGTATACAACAAACAGATTGTATTTTTACAGAATTTATTCATTATTAAGTAAATTCTTTATCAATATTATTAAAAATACACCTTCTAACAAATTTATTATGTGTCAATTTTTTTATTAAGTACATACTATTTTTACTATATAATATGTAAACATATTTTTCAATTTTAATTTAATTCTAACATATTTTTATGTGTCTTATGATATATAATGTGATATATTCTAATTAATGGTATTTTCAAATTAAAAAATGTTACTGTTTTATAAAGTGACATTGTGCTTGAAAATAAATAAAACACTTAACTTTATTTAAGGAGATTTACGATGAGCAACAAACAAGGTTCTAACATAAAAGATGTAAAAATTAAAAATAAGTTAATAATATTGAAATTACTTTCTACAAATACACCTATGTCTAGGGTTGATTTAGCAAAGTCTACAGGACTTACCAAAATGACTTTATCAAATCTAGTTACAGAACTTATTAATGAAAATATGATTAGAGAAATAGAGTCATCAACTTTAAATGCACATTCATCAGGTCGTAAACCTATTTTATTAGATATTTCTAATATATCACCTTGTATCTGTGGAATTCTAATAAGAAGAAATATATGTAAGGTAATTATTTCAGACTTGAAAGGTAATATTGTAAAACAACTTTCTGAAACTTACCCTAAGTATCTATCAAATGAGGTCTTAAAAGATATAATAAAAAGAATGTTTACTAAGATAATGAAGAATAATAAAAGAGATATAATTGGAATTGGTATTTCTTCAATAGGTCCAGTAGATAATATAAATGGTATTATATTGAATCCTCCAGACTTTGGAAATGTATCAAATCTAAATATAGTTAATTTTATAGAAGAAATGTCTGATTTGCCAATATTTTTGATAAATGATGCTAATTCAGGTGCTTTAGCTGAAAAAATGTATGGTTTAGGTAAAGATATATCAAATTATATATACTTGCACATAATGAATGGTATTGGAGCTGGTCTAGTACTGGAAAATAGGCTTCATACTGGTAATCTGGGTCAGAGTGGAGAAATAGGACATACATCTATTAATTTTAGTGGACCATTATGTAGTTGTGGTAATAATGGATGCTTAGATTATTACACAAGTGTTAGTAATTTAATTAAAAGAATTGAATCATTGAGCCATATTTATCCTGACTCTCCATTAATTAACTGTAAAGACTTTTCTCTAGTTAAGTTAATAGATGAGGCAAATAATAAGGATACTCTTGCTATGTTTTTACTTGATGAATTTTGTACATATATATCATACGCATTAGTAAATACACTTACATTGATTGACTGTAGTTCTATAATAATAGGCTACGATTTTAATATACCAGGCACATTCATAGAAAATACATTATTAAAAAAACTAACTGCTTCGGCAAGTTTTTCTAAATATAAAAAAATAAGTGTAAAACATTCAAATTTTGGAGCAAATGCACCATTAATCGGCTCTATAGCCATTGTCAGCTACAAATTTTTTAATGGAAGTATAAATTTTTATTAAATATGTAAAATATTTAAACACTTTTATTGAATATTTTTCCATTTAATATTATTATATTTTATAAGAGCGTTTAAAATTTGGAGGTATGAAAATGATTTCAGCTAAAATGGAAAAATTACTTAATGAGCAGATTAACCATGAATTATATTCTGCATATCTTTATCTTTCTATGTCTTCTTACCTTGAAGCAGAAGGACTTAAAGGATTTTCTAATTGGTTTTATGTTCAATATAAAGAAGAGACAGACCATGCTATGTTTTTCTACAAATATTTACATAATGTAGGAGGAAAAGTTCAACTTGATGCTATCCCAATGCCAGATTCAGACTTTACTTCTGCAATGGATATTCTTGAGCGTACATTAGCTCATGAAAAAAAGGTTACATCTTTAATAAACAATTTAGCAGCTGTAGCAAACTCTGAGGCAGACTTTAGAACTTCTCAGTTCTTACTTTGGTTTATATCTGAACAAGCAGAGGAAGAAACAAATTGTGAAGACAATATAAAGCGTGTTAAACTTGCTGGAGAAGGTGGTCTATTCTTTGTTGACCAGGAATTTGCTAATCGTACATATGCAGCCCCAACAAATCCACCTGTAACAATATAGTATTAAAAACCTTTTAATATAATAAAGTAGGTGTCTTAATGAAAATCAACATTGATTATTTGCATTAAGACACCTTTTATTATTCGTTTTATATGTAGTATTTTATTGTTTATACAGTTCTATTTTATAATTTTTAAAAATCTATTTTCACTTTAAGATACTTAATTTTTAAATTTGGGGTGACTGAAAATCACACTACTCAATTTATAAATGTGATTTTCAGCCAGTACTTTAATTATGGTTGAATACCAAAACTTATGAGCTATTTATATTTAACTATTAAAGCATCTACTGCACATACACCTTTTCCTTTAGGATATACAAACACTGGATTTAAATCTATTTCCTTAACCTCATCTTTATTTTCATAGGCATATTTTCCTAACTTAACCATCATATCTGCAAGGGCTTCAACATCACAAGGTTCGCTTCCTCTATATCCATCTAAAAGCTTAAATGACTTCAATTTTCTAAGCATCATCATAGCTTCATCATGATTTATAGGTAATGGATATAAAGTAGTATCCTTAAATACTTCTACAAATACTCCTCCTAAACCAACTAGTAACATTGGACCAAATTGGTCATCATTAGTAATACCGATAATAATTTCTATACCACTTTCCACCATTTCTTGAACTAATATACCATCAATTTTAGCATTTGGTTTTTCTTTTTTTACATTGGCTAAAATCTCATTATATGCATTTATTGCCTCATCTCTATTTTTAATTCCTACTTTAACTCCTCCAACATCAGATTTATGCAATATTTCGGAAGAATTTATTTTTAAAACAACAGGATAGTTAATATATTTCAAAATTTCATCTAATTCATCAATACTTTTTGCATTACCTTGCCCTGGCACTGGTACTCCATATTTCTTCATCTCAATCTTACTATCTAACTCTGATAGAGCTACTACATTATTTGATTCTCTTTTCTTAACAGCCTCAAACTCTAAAGTTCTCTTTGAATAATCATAATCTACAAATTTAGCCATTTTATTAAAACAAGTAAATGTAGTTCCAACTGATGACATTATAGGTACTTGATTATCTTCTAATCTAGTTCTATAATTTAGATATCTATTTCCTTCAAGCGTTGGAACTGCAAACACAGGCTTCCTTAACCCTTGTTCTCTTGCTTCACTTACAGCTTGACAAAGTGTCTCATGCATTTCATTTTCTTCATCTCTTATATTTGCACCTACCATAGTAAATCCAACACTATCATCTTTTTCAAATGTATGTAATAGACCTACTATCATATCCTTTTCATGGAATAACGCAGTTGTAGCATCTAATGGATTTTTAGGTGTCGCAAATCCTGGAAGATAATTTTTCATTTCTTCTTTCGTTTCAGAAGATATTTCTGCAAGGTCTACACCATTTTCTTCTGCTAAATCTGCACAAATAGTATTTTCTCCTCCTGAGAAGTTTATTGCTGCGAAATTAGAATTTGTAGGCAAGTTACCATCTAGAACACTAAAAGCCTGTGCTAAACACATAAATTGTTCCAAATTCTCTACCGAAATCACTCCATATTTTTCAAAAATACTTTCAAAAGCCTTACTCGAGCCAGCTAAGTTTCCTGTATGAGAAGCAGCAGAAATAGCTCCTTTTTCTGACCTTCCTGATTTTAATATTATTACTGGTTTTCTCTTTTGTGCAGCTCTTTTTAGAGAGTCTATAAATTTTTGAGGATTTTTTAAACCTTCAAGATAGATAGCTATTACTGATGCGTAATTATCATCTACAAGGAAGTCAACAGCATCTTCTAATGTAACTATATTTCCATTTCCCGTTGAGAAACCATAAGATATATTAAAATAATCACTTGAAACAATCTCTGCAGTTATAAATCCACTTTGACCTACAATTCCTATCCCAGGTTTTTTAGTATCTAAATCCCATTTAGAACCACCTGCCCATAGATTAACTTTATCTATACAATTTAATAATCCCATACAATTTGGACCTAATATTTTCATATCATATGTATTTGATATTTCTATAAGTTGATTTTCTAAATCTATTCCTTCTTCTGTTCCTTCTTCTGCAAATCCACTAGCATATACTACAGCTGCTTTTGTTCCCAATTCTCCAGAATCTTTTAATACAGATGGAACTATATTTCTAGGTGTACATACTACTACACAATCTACCACTTCTGGTACTTCTTGTATCGTTTTATAGCACTTTCTTCCAAACAATTCATCTCTTTTAGGATTTACATAATATACTCTATCTGTATCTTTACTTTTTACTATACTAAGTGCTGCACTTCTACCAAAGCCAAGCTTATCAGTAACTCCTACTATAGCAATGCTCTTTGGTCTAATAAGTTTTTCCAAGCTCATAAATTCACTCTCCTATATTTTATAGTTGTGATTTTAAATGAATTTTATCTCAAGATGAAACTTATCTTGGCACTAAAGATTATTAAATCTTGAGATAAATCATTTAAGATAAGGGTAATTTATTAAATGGCGTTATTATAGCCTTCCATGAATGCTGCTTTATTTTGAATATTGAATTTACCTTTTCCTTTCTCTTCAAAGAAATCACACATAGTTTTTAAAGCTAATTCTTTTTCAAGTAATCCAGTTTTAGCAATTAATGCTCCAAGTACTACTATATTTGCCGCCTTGGGATTGTTTACTTTTTGAGCTAATTCTTGACAATTTATTTTAACTACATTTATATCTTCTCTTAATGCTATATTATCATCTATTACAGATGTATTAATAACTACTGTTCCACCTTCCTTGACTAAGTTTATATAATCTAAAGATGGCTTATTCATTGCTACTAAAACATCTATTTCTTCCATATCAGGTCCACCTATACTCTCATCAGAAAACTTTACTACACTATATGCTTTTCCACCTCTCATAGTTGGACCATATGCAGGCATCCAAGTTACCTGTTTTCCTAATTCAAGTGCTGACTCAGCTACAATTAGACCAAGAGTTAAAACTCCTTGACCACCAAACCCTGCAAATACTAACTCTTTTTCCATAATTATTCACCATCCCTTTGCTTAAATTCGCCAAGAGTGTAATATGGCACTATTTCTTCTTCCATCCACTTGATAGATTTCTCTAATGATACACCCCAGTTAGTTGGACAAGGTGCTAATATTTCAACTAATGAATACCCCTCTCCATTCAATTGAGCTTCTATTGCATTTTTTATATATTTTTTTAGATTAATTATTTCCTTTGGACTATGAACTGAACCTCTTGCTACATATGCTACATCAAAGAAGTCTGCCATCATTTCAGGAACTTTTAATGGACTACCAGTAGTGTTTATATCTCTTCCATTTACACTTGTTGTTGTAACTTGACCTGGCATAGTAGTCCATGACATTTGCCCACCAGTCATCGCAAAGTTATTGTTATTTATTACAAATACAGTAACATTATGATTTCTATATGCGGTATTTAAAGTTTCAGAAAGACCTATAACATAAGCATCTCCATCACCTTGATAAGTCATTACTAATGTTTCTGGAAGTGCTACTTTAATTCCTATAGCTGTGGATGAAGCTCTACCATGTGCAGTTTGCATCTTATCTCCATTCCAGCTAAAATTCATATTACAAACACAACCAACTCCCAAAGTTAATACATGATTTTTTTCATATCCATGTTCTTCTATTACTTCTGCTATTATACGGTTTACTATTCCATGACCACAACCTGGGCAAAATTTGTTTGGTATTGAAACAACGCTAGGTGTTAATTTTTCTGTAGCCATATTAGAACACCTCCTTGATTTCGCCAGATTTTATTTTGCTATAAGTGTCCATTACTTGCAATGTTTTTGGTATATGATTTCCACTGAATAGTCCATAAACAGGTACATTTTCTTTACATACTTTTTTTGATGCTAAAGCAACATCTTCTACTAACTGACCTGTATCTGTTGACTCTACTGATATAAATCCTTTTACATTCTTATTTACCTTTTCAAATGCCTTATATGGGAAAGGCCACACTGTTATTGGTCTTATTATTCCAACTTTTTCACCTTGTTCTCTAAGTCTTCTAACAGCATTCATAGTTGTTCTTGATGGTATACCAAACGCTACAAACACATATTCCGCATCTTCGACTTGATAATCTTCCCATTGCTGTTCATTTTCAGTTATTCTCATACGTTTTTCCATACAAAAAGCTGGTTTTTGGTTATCTGCAACTTTTGCATGGTCTCTATTACTTCCATCATAAGTCCAACCTAAATCTTCTTCTCTCTTCTTGAACTCTGGAAATTCTACTGGTTCCATCATTTGACCTAAAGCTGCTTCTGTCAAAATTTCAACAGGTACTCTGTATTTCTCTGCTACATCAAACGAATTGTACATTAAATCCACAGTTTCTTGGATACTGTTTGGTGCATAAACGATTAAATGGTAATCTCCATTTCCTCCCCCTCTAGTATCTCTTAAGTAGTCTGTCTGTGCTGAATCCAGTGAACCAAGTCCAGGTCCCCATCTTTGTACATTTACGATTACACAAGGATAGTGATTTGCACATAAATATGAAATTCCTTCTTGTTTTAGAGATATTCCTGGTCCTGAGGAACTTGTCATAGACCTCATTCCACTTGCATATGCTCCATATACCATATATATAGCAGCCATTTCATTTTCAGATTGTATAAAAGTTCTTCCAAGTTCAGACATTCTATGTGATAAAAATTCCATTACCTCTGTTTGTGGTGTAATTGGATATCCTGCATAAAACTCACAACCACCTCTTAGAGCTGCTTCTGCAATGGCGTGGTTCCCCTTCCACATCTTCTTCATATTATTCCAACTCCTTCTAAGCCTCTTGACATGCTTCTTCTTTAATTATTTCAAAAACATTATCTGGACACACTTGATAGCAAATTCCACAAAGTATGCATTTACTTTCATCAACTTCTACATGAGCATATCCTTCTTTATTTATGTTATCTGATATTTTTAATGCTCCTTTTTTACAAGATATAACGCAGTATTCACAACTTTTACATCTCTCTGCGTTTATTTTTAAGCTCATATCTACACCCCATTTCGTAATATTTCTACCTATTATCCAATGCTTGGTTCTTCTTTAAAATTTAATATTTCCTTCAAAACTGCTACAAATTTTTGGTTTTCTTCCATAGTTCCAATACTTACACGTGCATGTGTAGCACTTGGTCTTATTACAAACCCTCTTTTTTTCAAATCTTCAAATAGCTTTGGTACATCTGTCTTCATGTCTACATAAAGGAAGTTTGATTGTGAATCAACAACATCAAATCCCATTTTTGTAAACTCTTCTTTAAAATAAGCCATTCCTACTCTATTCAAGTCATATGTTTCTTTTATAAATTCATCATCATCAAGTGCTGCTGTTGCTCCACTTATGGCAACACGATTTGCAGAGAAAGGCTCTTTTACTGTAAATAAAGTTCTTATTATCTCATCTTTAGCAATACCATACCCTACTCTAAGACCTGCAAGACCGTATATTTTAGAGAAAGTCCTTGTTACTATAACATTGTAATTTTCTCTTACATACTTAAGTCCATCTACATAATTAGGTACTGTTAAAAATTCTATATATGCTTCATCTAATATAGTTATAATGTTTTCAGGGACTTTCTTTAAAAATGCTTCCAACTCTTTATCATCCACAATTGTTCCTGTTGGATTATTAGGATTACATACACATATTAATTTTGTTTTATCTGTAATTTTATCTAATATACCTTGTAAATCATACTTATAATCTTTTGTTAAAGGTACTTCTACTGGTATTCCTTCATTTTTTACAGTTGCAGTTCTATATGATGGGAATGTTGGGTCACAGTATATAACCTCATCTCCTCTATTTATAAAAGCTTCACCTATTAATGTGATAACGTTATCCGCACCATTAGCAACAATAAAGTTTTCTGGTTTTAAATCTAGCTTGTCAGCTAATTTTCTTCTAAGTTCATTAGCTTCTGGTTCTGGATAAAGTTGACCTTGTTTTAACATTTCAATCATAGCTTCCATTGCTTTTGGTGATGGACCTAGAGGATTTTCATTTGAAGCTAGTTTTATTATTTCTTTTACACCATATTTCTCTTTAACTTTTTCTATTGGTTCACCTGGAACGTATTGATGTAACTCTTTTACTGTATTTCTCAATAATTTTTCTATCATTTTTTAAAAGCCCCCTCTGTATATGTATTTTCATTTATATAAACGCCATCGCGTCTACTTACTTTAATATTTTAAAATTAATTATCTATTTAAATCTCTTTTAACTAAGCATTTCTTTGATTTAATTCTTCTCTTATTTGATTTAGTTTCTTATCACTTACTGGATATAAGATGGCTATAACAACAGCTATTATTAAAGGTATTGCCATAGAATAAGAAATCATGTTTATGAAGCCACTTTTAACTGCTTCTGTAACTACCATATCAGCTTGATATCCCATTGAATTCATCAAAACTGTTCTTATAGTAGTTGCAAGTAACACGCCCACTTGTATTGCAACTGGATATAATGACATACTTAAACCAGGTAAATCTTTTCCTGATTTCCAATGTCCATAGTCACAAGAACCAGCAAAGAAGTTAAGGTTTATTATTGATACTACATTTGCAAAACCACCACCAATTGCCAGTAACATAGTTACACCTAAAGTAGTTTTTCCCCAAGGAGTCCATGCAACTAATAAGTGACATATTGCACATATAGAAAAAGAAATTATTGAAGCTAGTTTTTGTTCTCTACATATTTTTATAAATATTGGTGCGAAGAACATGAACGCTACACTTACTAAAGGCATTATTGATAAAAATACGGCTAACCCACGTTCATCTTCTATTACATATTTAAAATAATATGGAGCTAAAGGCCCTAGACCTATAGATCTTATACATATAAGAAATTCTAGACAAAATGCCATCATAAGTGGAACATTAGTAAATAGAGCTTTTGCCATCTCACTTGCTTTAATCTTTGGTTTTTCTTCTTTTTGAAGAACCTCATCTTCTGCGCCAGATTTTATTATCTCTGTTGAAGAAAACCAAAATACTAAAAGACATCCTGCTGCAAAGAATAAATAGGTACCTAGATAACCCATTCCTTCTCCACCTAATACATCTGCAAATAAAACTAATAATAACGGATATGAAAAACCTACTAAAAATTTACCAACTTCTTTAAATATGTTTGTAGTAGTTGAACCTATAACTCTATCTTTAGGTGTTTTAGCTACTACAGGGTAAATAGCATAAATTATAGTAAAAACTACTTGTTGAGCACAAGATGCTATTAATAATAAAGCGGTCATTAAAGGTAAAAGTAATGCTGGACTTATTTTCATCAATGGAACTATGAAAAATATCCCATATGTCAATGCCAATGCTGCGGGTGTATATCTAAGCCATGGGTAATATTTTCCTTTTTTAAATGGTTGCTTGTCAAATACTGTACCTGTTATAGGAGCTACAGCAATTTTTATGAAAGATTGTACAATTTGCATACCACCTGCCATAATTACACCAAGCTTTGCTACATCAGTTAAAAAGATATTTGTTACTGTTGATACAAAATAACCTATAAAATTGTATGCTAGGTTTATAGAACTTGAATATGTGTATATTGCTCTTTTCTTAGGGTCTCTCATATCATCTCTAAAATTTGATATAAGGTTTCCTTTTGGTTTGCTTTCTTGACTACTCACATCTACCCCTCCCTTATAAAATTTAATCACTTTTTATTATTCACGTATAATATTTTATATTCTGAATCTTTTCCTTTTTCTTTTTGATTCAGTTTATTTTTTTATATGTGTATAATTTTAATTTAATTATATTCTCAAAATTCATAATTGTCAAACACTTTTTTATTTTTATTTTTCGCCTTTAAAATTAACTAAAAAGCTGATTTAACTTAATTTAAATTTGTTTTTTATTGTTTTGCCGTTTTAAAACATCATAAAAACATATATTTCAAATTATTTTATCAAATTTTTGATAATTTTAAATTTCAATAAATTTATTCAAGAATAATTTATTCAAGATTTTTTTATACTACATCTAGATATTAAAAATATTTTTTTCTCCTTTAAATTTCTTTTATTTTTATACATGTACTATTGATTTAAAAATAAAAGCATGTTACAATTACAAAAAGAATCTATCAGACAAACATCATTATAAATATCAATTTCAGAATTTTCAATTTTTTCTTTTTATGTAATTCTACATAGTACTATAAGTTATTATAACTATACTAATCCAAAACTAATAAAAATAAATATTGTGCTACTTTTACATAAAATATATTTAAAATATATTTTATAAATTTTATTAAAATATTTTATAAAGGAGAAGAAACTATGTTACTTTTAATTGCTACGTGTGCAGTGTACATATGGATTGGTTTTTATTTTTCTAAAAAAGTTAAAACGGCATCTGATTTCCTAATTGCAGGTAGAAATCTTCCTTTACCCATACTCGCCGCAACTATCGCTGCTACATCTTTTGGAGGAGGATGCTTAGTAGGTGGAGTTCAATGGGGAGCTGAAAGAGGGTTATGGGTTGGTATGTACTCTACTATAGGTGCGGCTTTGGCTTGTTTTATAAACGCATTTTTTGCAGGAAAGTTAAGGAGTTTATCTTGTGATATAACACCTGCAGACTATATTGAAACTAGATATGGTCATAGTGTATTTTTAAGAACTTATCAAAGTCTTGTGACACCAATATCAATATTAGCCATCATGGGCAGTCAATTAATATCTTTTGGTTCTGTATCTACTGCATTTGGCATCCCTTATGATGTAGCAGTAATTATAGGAGTCATAGTAATCATTATATATACTTATACATCAGGAATGTGGGGAGTTGCAGTATCAGCTTTTATTCAACTTGCTATTTGTGTAGTATTTTTACCAATAGTGGCTTATATAAGCTTAAAATTAGTTGGCGACAACCCTTTACTTATGTTACAATCAATGGTAAAAGAACCATTCTTTCCAGGAAATAAATCGATTAGTGATTTTATGTATACAGTTTTACCATTAGTTTTAGGCTCAATATTTTCTTATGAAAGTTTTTTAAGATATCAATGTGCTGATAATGCTAAAAATGCAGTTAAAAGTAGTATAATTGCAGGATTTATACTATTGTTTCTTGCTTTTCCTATAGGAATAATTGGAGCTATTGGTGGTAGTTTATTTCCAAACATATCATCTGTCCAGGTTTTACCTCAAATGATATCAACAACTTTACCACCTTTAATTTCTGTATTATTCTTAGCTGCTATATTAGCTGCCATAATGTCTACTGCAGATTCATTAATGACTTCAATGAGTGCTATCATATCAAGAGATATTTACAACAAATTATTACATCCTGATATAGAATTTAATGATTTGAAAAATACTTTAAAATATTCTCAAATTGCTTCAGCTTTAACAGCTGTAGCAGGTGCAATTATAGCACTTAAATTTGATAGTTTATTAGAATTATTATTTTGGCCAGCACCATTATGTACAGGTGTAATATTTGCACCATTTGTAATTGGCCTTTGCTGGAAAGGTGCTACAAAAAAAGGTGCTATCTATGCTGTTATAGTAAGTATGATATTGGCATTATTAAATATGGTTGGCATTCTTACTGTCTTTGACAGAATTTTAATTCCTATAATAGGTGGTTCTATTACAATATTTATAGTTAGCAAATTTTCAAAAAAAGATTGAAAAGAGAGGTATATACAGTAAATATGTCAAAATCAGAAAAAGGAAAAGAGACAAAAGCTAGTATTGTAAGTGCTGCTAGAGAATTATTTTTTGAACAAGGTTATCATAAAACGACAACTAGGCAAATTGCAGAAAGAGCTAATATAAATTTAGGTCTAATAAGTTATTACTTCTCAAGTAAAAGCGAAATAGGGGCTATAATATATGAAGATATAAGAGACGAAATGCAGTCTTTAATCTATAATTATCATGAAGAAGGTACTATGATGATGTTCTTTCTTGCCATGAATGCTGACCTTTGTTTTCTTCTAAAAAATGAAGCGTATAGGAATTTTTATTTAGATATAGCTTATGAAGAAGCTATTTTAAGCTATCAACGAAGTGTAACTGAAATGGTAATGAAGAGATATGTTAATGATAAAGAATCTATAGAACATGACGAGTTAATACTTTCTTGTATTGGTATACTTGCCATGAAACCTGAGATAATTAGAGTTTATATTTCACACAAGTATGATATATCTTCTCAAGCTGTAATAAGATATTTTACAAAACAATTCCTCATTAACCTTGGTCATAGCACTGATTTATGTGAAGATATTTTAGAAGAACTGAGTAAATACTATATAGATATAGTTGATAACTTCACACCAATAATAACTCGTATAAGAACTTAATAAAACTTTATTGAACTTTTAGAGACTGAAATATTAGAATCATAATTAGATTTTAGGATTTCAGTCTTTATTATATTTAAAGATATTTTTTAATATTTTTTCTTAATACCATAAGTACCTACACAATCATATCTATAAACTTCTTTATCCATAAATTCCAGAGACGCCACTCATGACCTCCAACACACTCTTCATATATAACATCTACATTTAAAGACTCTGCATATTTCTTAAATGTCTGATTATTTTCATATAAAAAATCCCTATCACCACAGAATTGATAAATTTTAGGAATATCTTCATTTCTTTCTTTAAGTTTCTTAAGTATGTAAAGTAAATCGTTATCACTATTTCTAGCATCCTCTGGTCTTCCAAAATCATGAAATAGAATATCTGCATTAGTTTCTATTTGTTGATTTTCTAACTCATGAATCATGTCAGGTGAACCAGAAAAACTTGCAACTGCTGAAAATTCTTTTGGTTTTGAAAGTGCTAACTTTAACGCACCATATCCACCCATAGACATGCCAGCTACAAAATTATCTTCTCTCTTGTCTGATAAAGGAAATATAGCTCTAACAAACTTAGGTAATTCCTCACTTACAAAAGTAAAATACTTGTGCCCATACACCATATCTGTATAAAAACTAGTTTCTACTCTTGGTATTACAAGAGCTATATTTTTATTTTTAGCATAATGTTCCACATTAGTATATCTAATCCATGAACTTTGGTCATCTTCTAAACCATGAAATAAGTATAATGTTTTAAACTTACCCTCAAAATCATATATCTCTTTACCACTAAAAAGTTCTTTTCCATTTGCTACAGGTAAAACTACAATTACATCAGTTTCTCCTCCTGTATATTTAGATTTAAATTTACATTCTATAAACGCCACAAAAAACACCTCTTCTATAATGATTTTATATCTAAAAAGCACCAAGAGTTTAAGCTTCTCAGTGCTTTAAAGATTTCTTAATTTATATATTTTTAATTACACATAATATCTGTTTTGGCTACATATAATCGGAGGTATCTGTTGGTAATCCCTTTTTATCCAATTTACCTTCAACAACATCTTTAATTATAGAATAAATTACAGCAAACATTGGAACTCCTATAACCATTCCAACAAATCCTAATAATTTTCCTGCAACCAACAATGAGAATAAAATCCAAAATGCAGATATACCAATTGAATCTCCAAGTATTTTAGGCCCTATAATATTTCCATCTATTTGTTGTATTATTAATATAATTAACAATAACCATAAAGCTTTTATAGGAGATACAAACAATACTATTAGTGTTGATGGTATAGCTCCAAATAAAGGTCCAAAGAAAGGTATTATATTTGTAATACCAATTATAACTGATATTAATAATGTATATGGCATTTTAACTATTGTAAGTATTACAAATGTTAGAATACCTATAATAAATGAGTCTAATATCTTCCCACCTAGAAATCTTCCAAATGTATAATTACTTCTATGAGTCAATTCTAAAATTCTTGCAGCTTGTGTTTCTGTAAATACTGCATAAGTTATTTTTTTACTTAATCCATAGAATTTTTCTTTATCGATTAGTAAATACACTGAAACAATTAATCCTAAAACAATATTCCATATACTAGAAGCTACATTCTTTAACATATTTCCTAATATCGGTATTAAATCAGTTACAAATTTTATAATATATGCAACAAATTCATTCCATTTATCTACTGCTAAATTAAAATATTGTTCATCAAGATTTAAATCAGTCATTAATTTATCAATAAGCTTAGTTGCATTATTTACATACATAGGTATATCATTTGCTAGTCCAACAATACTCTCAATTACTTGAGGCAACACGAAATACATAAATAAGTAAAGTATCAATGCGGCTGTTGCATATGTTAATAAAAGACCCAATCCTCTTTTTGATTTTTGTTTTAGGTTTTTTAATTTCTCACTTTTTATAAAAACTCTATCTTCATAAAATTTTAAAATAAAATTAAGAAGATATGCAATAGCAAATCCTATTATAAAAGGCTGTAAAGTTGTAAATATAGCATCTAAATTATTAGAAAACACATCTATTTGTGATGATACTAGATAAAATATAATACTACAAGCAGCTATTATAAATGTATAAATTGCTATTGTTGTGTACTTTGTATTCCAATTAATTTTCATTTTTTCCTCCTTATTTCTATATAACTAAATTTTATCACAAAATCACTACTTTTATAACAAATATACCAAATTAAAATTTTAAATTCTATAAAGTATAATTAGAATACAAGTTCTCAATTTTATTTATATTCATCTTTCTACAATATAATCTACATTATTTTTTTTAGAATCTTAATTAATTTATCATTATATGGTGCATATCTGATAGGCATATCTAAGTTTAATTTCTTTAAGACACTCTTATAGTGAGTAAATGTATCAAACCCAGCTTTTCCATGATATGAACCCATTCCGCTCTCACCAACTCCACCAAATGGCAAGTAATTTGTAGCTATATGTGTAATTGTATCATTGATACAACATCCACCTGCTGGAATCATTTCTAAAATTTTATTTTCTAGCTTCTTATTTTTTGTAAAAATATAAAGTGCCAATGGATTTGGTCTTTGTATAATTTCTTGTACAACTTCATCTAAGTCTTTATAAGTTAAAATAGGAAATATAGGTCCAAATATTTCTTCCTTCATTATATTGTCATCCCAAGTAACATCATTTACTATAGTTGGCTCTATTTTTAATTTCTCATTATTATAATCTCCACCATATACTACTTTATCTATATCGATAAGAGATACTATACGATTAAAATGTCTTTCATTTATAATTTTAGGAAAGTGTTCATTATTACATGGATTATCTCCAAAATACTTAATAATATAATATTTTATTTTTTCTATTAATTCATCTTTCCTATCTTCATGTACTAATACATAATCTGGCGCTACACAAGTTTGCCCTGCATTTATTAGTTTTCCCCATGTAAGCCTTTTTGCAGTAAGGTCTATATCTGCATCTTTTAAAATAATACAAGGGCTTTTTCCTCCAAGTTCTAAAGTTGTAGGAGTCAAATACTCTGATGCTGATTTCATTACTATTTTGCCAACATTAGTGCTTCCTGTAAAAAATATATAATCAAACCTTTCTAATAATAATTTTTCACTTTCTTCTTGACCACCTTGAACAACTGCAACATACTCTTTTGAAAAAATCTTTTCAATTATCTCTTTAACTATACCAGATGTTGACACAGAATATTCAGATGTCTTTAATATAACACAATTACCTGCTGCCACTGACCATACTAATGGTATAAGTGCTAATTGGAACGGATAATTCCAAGGTGACATTATAAGTGTAACACCATAAGGTTGTGGAATAATCTTAGATACAGATGGAAAGTTAACCATACTTGATTTAACTCTTTTTGTCTTACCCCATTTTCTTATATTTTTTATAGCAAAATCAAGTTCACTATAAAACATACCTACTTCTGTCATAAAACCTTCAAAGTTTGACTTATTTAAATCTTTCTTTAATGCCAAAAGTATTTTTTCTTCATTTTCTAATACAACTGACTTCAATCTTTTTAACTTTTCTAGGCGAAATGATATATCTCTTGTTTTTCCTGTATTATAATATTGCCTTTGAAGCATCACTAACTTATTTATATCCATTATTTAAAATCCCCTCTTGAAGAATTTTTCTATTTTATATTGTAGATAAAATTCTATATACTTTTATTTTACCAATTTATATTCTAAGAAATTCACATAAATATAACATAAATTTATCAATAAAAAAAGCCCCTTTAATTAAATAAGTAGGCTAGTAATCATATTTTAAAATTGAATGATTTTTAAATTATAACACTATAATGAACAATCAAATTATAGGTTATCATTCATAAAATTATTTTGTAAATATTCTATAATGTATTTTTATAACATCTCATATTTAAAGATACTTATAAATTTATACTTTTAATATTGTCTAAATATTCAAGTATTGGCTTTAAGTATTCTTTATCACACCATTCAAAATTTTCTCCTGACAACAATGGTGCTTCTACTGGTTTAAGTCCTTTACGCTCTTGTTTGGCTATAGCTTTTTTTAAAAAACCACAAAGTACACTATCTAACCATGACATTTTTGTTTCATTCCATTCTCCACGGCAATAAAAACAAGGAATTTCATCTAATTCATCTTTAAAGTTAGCTTCTCTTAATTTTTTTAATACTTCATCACTATATGGTGATGCTCCTACACCAAAAACTATTAGATTTTTTCCTTTTAATTCTTCATAATGCTTCTTTAGAAAAGAAATCCCTGCTATATTACAAGCATAAAGACCTCCTCCTAAGATAATAGTATCGTATTTCATAATTTTTTCTATGTTTATATCTTTAATCTCAAAACTATCACAAATCAATAATTCTGAAAGCCATTTAGCATATTTTTTTGTTGCTCCATATTTACTTTTGTAAATCACTACTGTATTTTTCATAAATTATCTCCTTTTGATGCCATACCAAGTTGATTTTTTACTTTTCTATCTTATAAATTATTGTCTTCTACATAATCTCTTACATACTCAATTCCTCTGCTTAATTTCATAATCCCAGAAAATAATTGTTCTACCTCTTTTTCTGCAAAATCTTTAAATAAAAGCTCTAATACTTTAATTTGCATATCTCTTACTCTTTCTGAATACTCTTCTACTCTATCCTTTGTTAAAAGGCAAGTAGCTCTTGAATCTTTTTCATTTTTTTCAATTTGTACAAACCCCTTTTTTTCTAAAGCAACAGCTAATTTCTTTACATTTTGTCGTGAGCATCCCATAAGCTCTCCAAGCTTAGTCAATGTCACAGTCTCATCTATAGATTCTGCAAGTGCTAAAAGTAACCATTGTTTCATTGTAAGTTCTGGGTCTAACTTGTCACATGCAGTTTGAAGTTTATTTTGCATTACAAACAAATTTGCAAATATAGCTTGTTTCCTACTATCATCATCCACCACAATTTTTTTCATTAAAGTTTCTATATCCATTTTTTGTCCCTCTCTATATGCTAATCCTCAAACTTTCCATCACTATTTACAAATAGTAATTAGTTACTTTTTATTATAGTAACTAATTACTATTATGTCAATAATTTTATATTTGTTGCTTCTTTATTCATTATATCACGGACTTTTAATTACAACTTGCTATTGTAATTAGTTATTTTAATCCTTTACTTTACAATCTAAAATGTTGTACAATTTTTTTGCGTAAACACAGTAATATTGTTATTATTATTTAGGTTCTAGATTGCCTTTTTCTCAATACTTTGTTTAATCAAATAATATGTTATTATATTCTTTTCTTTAATATTTTCCACAGTACATCATAAATATAATTTCCAAAAAATGTATTGAATATACATATTATAATATATATTAATTACTATCACTTTCTCATATTTATGACAAATATACTAATTTAATAGTTATATTGCATATGAATCATTCAAAAAAATATGTATGTTATATATGAATAGTAAAATACACATGTATTTTCTATAATCATAATGTAAGTTTTGATTTTTCATAGAACAATTATCATATATAAAAAGGGTCCTTAAGAACCCTTTTTATATATTTATATTTTATGAGTATAATTTAACTCATATTTAAACTATTTGCATTAAATACATTTTAAGTTATATTAATTTTTTAAAATCTACTCTAAAACATATTTTCTGTACTTATTAAACTCTATATCACTACATTCAACATCTAAAACAGTTCCTTCTTCGGTATATTCTGTACTTATTATGCTTGCATTATCATTAAAATAAGATGCTATATAACCCTCACTGTATGGGATTAAAATCTTACATCTTATATAATCCTTAAATATACTATCACAAATACATTTTATCATTTTGTCCATATTTATATCTTTTTTTACTGAAACAAAGATTCCATCTATATCGTCTACAATATTATTTAAAACTTCTTCACCTATTAAATCAACTTTATTATATACATTTATCATAGGTATACAATCAGCACCTATCTGTTTTAAAGTATCTTCAGTTACTTTAATATGATTTTTGTAGCTTGGATTTGAAATATCAACAACATGTAATAATATATCTGCTTCACATGCTTCTTCTAAAGTTGACCTAAATGCCTTTACTAGGTCATGTGGAAGATTGCTTACAAACCCAACAGTATCAGATAATAAAAACTCTTTGTTATTTGAAAGAACTATATTCCTAACAGAAGTCTCTAATGTAGCAAATAGCATATCTTTCTCAAAAACTTTCTTTTCTTCAGAATTTTTAAATGTATCCACTAATTTATTCATGATTGAAGATTTCCCAGCATTTGTGTACCCAACTAAAGCAACATTTGGGAGATTTGATTTTCTCCTCATACTTCTTTGGGTTTCTCTTTGAAATTTTAAATCATCAAGTTCTTTATTTAGAAAAGTTATCTTTTCTTCTATTCTTCTACGGTCAAGTTCTAACTTTTTCTCACCAGAACCCCTATTTTTAGTACCAACACCACCACTTTGACGTCCTAAATTTTCATTTGAACCTATAAGCCTTGGTAACATATATTTTAAACTAGCAACTTCTACTTGAAGTTTAGCTTCTCTAGTTTTTGCCCTCTGTGCAAATATATCAAGTATTAATGCTGTCCTATCTATAATTTCGCAATTAAGTTTTTCTTCAAGGTTTTTGAGTTGTGATGTAGAAAGTTCATTGTAAAATACTACTATATCTGTATTTTCTTTCTTTATTAAGTCTAATAACTCATCGACTTTACCTGTACCAATGTAATATGCTCTATTGACTTGCTTTGCATTTTGAATTATACTTCCCACAACATCAATATCACATGCTGAACACAAGTTTTTAAGTTCAATCATCAGTTCATTAAAATCCTCAGATTTATTATTTATGTTTAGTCCTACTATTATTCCTTTTTTCGCCATATCCATATTCTCCTTATCTGCTATTTTTATTTAATATATAGCACGAGATTATGGCTCTATAATTAAATTCATTAAGAATTATACCTTTATTTTATCCTTAAATGACACTTCTAATTTAACATTATAATAACCATAATCGTGCATTATTTTCTCAATCTTATAGAAAAAATCACTTTCATACACCCCCTCTCAATTATATTATGTAGTTTTTTCAATAAAAAAACTCCTTACAAATCTAAGTAATACAAACAAGCTACTTATATCATAAGAAGGATTAAAATTCTAAATATATATTAAAAATATGCCAATTTAATTGACTAACATGTAATTATCATATTATATTTAACCCAATTCTTAAATTTAAGTAGTTTTTACATGATTAATAAAAGTAATAGAAATATACACTTTTATACAATCAACAACTATTAAAATTAAATTTTATTTATAATAAAATTTAAAGAATACGATTAAATATACATTTTGATAACCACCTCCAACATTTTCCTTATTACATAGTATAATAAAATACATACTTTGTAAAGACATAAAATAATAGATAAGACTATACTTATAAAATATAATCTTATCTATTTAGCTTATCTTAATAAATTACATATCTGTTCTAAAACAATTTTTTGTTACATTGCTTCATCTTCTTCAAATTGAGAATTATAAAGATTGGCATAGAATCCGCCTTTCTTTAGAAGTTCCTCATGATTTCCTTGTTCAACTATATCTCCTTCATTCATAACAAGAATCATATCAGCATCACGTATAGTTGATAATCTATGAGCTATAACAAAACTTGTTCTACCTTCCATAAGATTATCCATAGCTTTTTGAATCAATACTTCTGTTCTAGTATCAACAGAACTTGTAGCTTCATCTAATATTAATATTTTAGGGTCAGCTAAAATGGCACGAGCTATAGTCAATAATTGTTTTTGACCTTGAGAAACGTTACTTGCTTCTTCATTTAGTTTCATCTTATATCCATCTGGCAATGTCTTGATAAATCTATGAACATGTGCAGATTTAGCTGCCTCTATAACTTCTTCATCTGTAGCATTTAATTTACCATATCTTATATTCTCCATAATGGAACCACTAAATAACCATGTATCTTGAAGAACCATACCAAACATTTCTCTGAGTTCACTACGATTGAAATCTTTAATATTATGACCATCAATCAGTATTGCACCACTATTAACATCATAGAACCTCATTAAGAGCTTAACTATTGTAGTTTTACCTGCTCCTGTAGGCCCAACAATGGCAACTTTTTGGCCTGGTTTAACATTTACAGAAAAATCATTTATTATAGTCTTGTTTAAATTATATCCAAAGTTGACATTTTCAAAATCAATTTTGCCTTCTAAACCATCTATTGAAACTGCATTTTCAACAATTTGGTCTTCTTCTTCCTCTTCTAAAAACTCAAATACTCTTTCAGAAGCTGCTGCTGTTGATTGTAGCAAGTTAGCAACCTGTGCAATCTGAGTCATAGGTTGTGTAAAGTTTCTTACATATTGTATAAATGATTGTATGTCCCCAACTTCAATTGTTTTCTTAATCGCAAGCCAACCTCCTAAGATTGAAACCATTACATATCCTAAGTTTCCAATAAACATCATAAGTGGTTGCATTATCCCTGATAAGAATTGAGATTTCCATGCTGAATTATACAAATTATCATTTAATTTATCAAACTCTTCTATTACTTCTTCTTCACGGTTAAATGCTTTTACTATTGTTTGACCACTGTAAGTCTCCTCAACCTGACCATTTACATTTCCTAAATATTCTTGTTGAGACCTAAAGTATTTTTGTGATTTCTTTACTATTCTCGAAATTACAAACATTGATATTGGCAATATTAAAATTGCTACCAATGTCATAATACCACTTATGGATAACATCATTATCAAAACACCTATCATAGTTGTCACTGATGTTATAAGTTGTGTCATACTTTGATTTAAACTTTGGCTTAAAGTATCTATATCATTTGTAATTCTTGATAATATTTCACCATGTGTCTTAGTATCAAAATATTTCATTGGCAATCTATCCAATTTTACTGAAATCTCTTTTCTTAAATTATAGGATACTTTTTGAGAAATTCCACTCATTATAAATCCTTGTACAAAAGAGAATAATGCACTTATCAAGTAAAGGCAAAGTAAAAATACTAAGATTTTTCCAATTGCATTAAAATCTATACCTACATTACCTCCAGAAACTTTGCTCACTAATCCTTCAAATATCTTTGTAGTTGCCTTACCTAAGATTTTTGGACCTACTATGGAAAATGATGCACTTCCAATAGCAAATACAATTACCAAAATTATTGATATTTTAAATTTAGATAAATAAGCAATTAGTTTTCGCATAGTTCCTTTAAAATCATTTGCTTTTTGACCTGCTCCCATAGATTTTCCCATAGGGCCTCTTCCCATTCTACTCATTATCTAGCTCCTCCTTTGAAAGTTGTGATAAAGCTATTTGCTCATAAACTTCGCAATTTTTTAGAAGCTCTTTATGTGTTCCTATTCCAACTATTTTTCCTTCATTTAGAACAACTATTTGTTCTGCATGTAGGATTGTGCTAATTCTTTGTGCAACTATTAGTACTGTACTTTCAGCAGTTTGCGATTTTAAAGCCTTACGAAGAGCTGCATCAGTCTTTAAGTCAAGAGCTGAAAAACTATCATCAAATATATACACTTCTGGATTTTTTGCTATTGCTCTTGCTATAGAAAGTCTTTGTTTTTGACCTCCAGATACGTTTGTTCCACCTTGAGAAATTTCAGTTTTGAAAGCTTCTGGTTTAGAATCAATAAATTCTGTAGCTTGAGCTATTTCAGCTGCAGTTCTCATTTCTTCATCTGTTGCGTCTTTTCTACCATATTTTAAGTTGGACTCTATAGTACCAGAGAATAATATTCCTTTTTGAGGTACATACCCAATTTTCTCTCTTAAGTCATGTTGAGAAACATTTTTTATATTAACTCCATCAAATAATATTTCTCCTTCTGTAACATCAAAGAAACGAGGAATTAAGTTTATAAGAGTCGACTTACCACTACCAGTACTTCCTATAAATGCAGTTGTTTCTCCTGGTTTTGCTGTAAAAGATATATCTGTCAATATAGGTTCTTCTGCATCTGGATACATAAATGAAACATTTTTAAATTCAACAAGACCTTTTTTATCTTCTTTAAATTCTTGCACTTCTGTTTTTTGAGGGTCTTTAATACTTATATCTGATACTATTACTTCATCTATACGTGTAGCTGAAACAGATGCTCTTGGAAGCATAATAGATACCATTGATATCATCAAGAATGACATTATTATCTGCATTGTATATTGTATAAATGCCATCATATCTCCAACTTGCATTGCCCCAGAATCAACACTATATGCACCTCTCCAAACTATAAGAACTGTGATAAGGTTCATTATAAGCATCATAGCAGGCATCATACATGTCATAACTCTATTTACAAAAAGATTTGTTTTAGTTAAATTTGTATTTGCTTCATCAAATCTTTCTTCTTCATGTTTTTCAGTACTAAAAGCTCTAATGACTGGTATACCAGTTATTATTTCACGGCTGACTAAGTTTAACTTATCAACAAGCTTTTGAACTAGTTTAAACTTAGGCATAACCACTGAGAATAATACTACTATTAATGATAAAATAGCAACTACTGCTACTGCTATAATCCATGCCATTGAAGTATTTGTATTTAGAACTTTTATTATTCCACCTATAGCCATTATAGGTGCATAGAATACTATTCTAAGTAACATAACCATCAACATTTGAATTTGTTGAATATCATTTGTACTACGAGTAATTAATGAAGCTGTAGAAAATTCATTCATCTCAGTATTTGAGAATGACATAACTTTTCTAAAAACTCCACTTCTTAGATTTCTACCAACACTTGCTGCTACTCTTGCTGCTAAGAATCCTACTGTTATTGTAGCTACCATACTAACCATAGCTATACCAAGCATTTTAGCACCAGTAAGTAATATATAATTATTTTGAGTTTTTTCTGTATCAATACCTATTTTCTCATACTCTGCCTTTACATATGATACCGAACTTTGTGTTATCATACTTTCTGGCATACCTTCAAAACCTTTACTCATCTCTTTAGTTAATGTTTCTAATTGCTCTTTTGGCATTGCAGATAACAACTTAAACATATCAATATCTCCACCTTGAGTAGCTTGTGGTGGAAGTTGGCTCATTAGTTGAGCTTTCATTGCTTTTACTTCTTTACTATCACCTTCAAGTCCTGCTACTATTAAAATGGCTTTACCAAAGATAGAATTTAAATCATCTATAGTATCTTCATCTTTAGTATTTAACTCATAAAGAGATTCATCTTTTAGACCTGGATACTTATCTTTATACTTACTATAATCTTCTTTATTCAATAAAGTATAGTTATCTAATACTTTATCCTTACTACTTTTATCCATGAATAAAGTAATTTTATCTAACTCTCCCTTTCTAATCACAGATGGAACAGAGTTTTCTACTCCACCTTGTTGTATACCTATATTTACTATATTGGATGTGTATTCTGGTAAAGAAAGGTCACATACTGCTTGAACTACCAATAGACATACTATTACCACTATTGATAATGCTGACTTCTTTAAATATTTAATTAATTTAAACATACATTTCTTCCCTTCTGTAATATTAATTAGTCTAATGACATTAAATTGAAAAATATTATTTTAAAATTTAAAAATATTTTTCATCCTCATGTTTATGACATCCTGCTTTTAAATTATCTCTTACTTGCATTAGGAGTCTTCTAAGTACTATCTTTTCTTCCTCACTAAATCCTAAAAAGAATTCTCTTTCTAATTCCTGATTAAATTCTTCAACTTTATTACATGTTTCTAAACCTTTATCTGTCAAAAAAATTCTAGACACTCTTTGGTCCTTCTCATCTTGTTTTCTTTCTACGAGTCCAGCTTTTTCCATTCTTTTTATCATAACTGTAGTAGTGGATGCTTTTACTTTTCTTTTATCTGCTAATTCTTTTTGACTTTGCCCATTCTTCATCTTTAGTGAAAAAAGTATTTGTGGCTGACCATGATATAAGCCTAATTTATCAAAATAAAAATGAGTTCTTATAAAATATATTCGCATTAATTGCAAGAAAACATCATTCAATTTTTCTTCAGAATTATTATTCATACTTCCCCTCCTTATTTTTATATTACTTAGTCGGCTAAGTGTTATTCTACTATATCATATACTTTTTTTCAATATATTTATAAAAAATTCATATAAATTTCATTTATTAAATGTTTTCGTATAGTTTAGTTATAATTTTAATAATTAATAGTAAGTTTTTTAATTAGCTAGCTACTTATAATTTTTTTTATTAGAAAGCTTAAAATAAACCTTTTCATATATTTTCAAATAAAAAAGTTGTTCCAAAATAAACTTGAAACAACATTTTATTTAACACTGTATTATTGCTTATATACTACTATAATATTTTATTTGTCTTCATACCCATTTACAACAGTATCTAATTTTCCGGTTTCTGGTGATATTATTAGACCATGTACAATAATTCCTTCAGGAATCAAAGGGTGTCCTTTTATTAAATTAATACTATCTTTTACAGATTCTTCCGCAGAATCAAATCCATGTAACCATTGCTTGGTATCAATTCCAGCACTACGAAGTGTAAGTATTACATCTTTAGATATCCCTCTATCTAAAATTTTGCTAAGTAGTTTATCTGTGTCAACATTACACATACCACATCCATGATGCCCTACAACTATAACCTCATCTACATCAAACTCATAAATTGCAACTAAAATACTTCTCATAATACTGCCAAACGGATGCATTATAGTAGCTCCTGCATTTTTTATTAGTTTTACATCTCCATTTTTTAAATTCATAGCTTTAGGCAAAAGTTCAGTTAATCTTGTGTCCATACAAGATAAAACTACTATTTTTTTATTTGGATGTTTTGATGTAGCATACTTTTCGTATTCTTTGTTCTCTACAAATGATTTATTATAGTCTAATATTTCTTCTAATTTTCTCATATGTACTCTCACTCTCTTTAAATTTTTTTATTATTATATCATTATTGAACTACAATATATATACATATAATGTAATTTATAGGGTATTAAATATTTTTATAAAATTATCACTCTTAGATAAGATTACATATAACTTATATTTCTAAAGAATTGTATACTTATCTTTTTATTATTAAAACTAACACCATATATTTCCATTATTTATTTAATTATATATTTTTATTATCCATTTAATTATATATTTTTATTAAATCTTATTGTATACATTCTCATCTATTATAATCACTTTTCTATTTTATATCTATTTATTATATTTAAAAATACCAAATCTACTAACATAATAGTCATATTTCAAATACTTATCAAAAAATTTTTACATATTTCAATCATCTAACATTGTCAAATACAAAATTATTCAAATTTTCAAAATATATTCTACATATATAATATGTAATTATAATAAAAAATGCTATAATTAACATATTATTAATTCGTTTTATTATTGTAGTACGGGTATGAAATTATGAAAAATATTTGTCTAATTAAAAATGTAATTTATCCATATTTGTTTATTGTAGATACAGACTATGCAAAATAAATAGCATATATTTCAGTTTAAAAACATATATAGTCTATATTCAGACTAAAAAAGTATAAATAGTCTATATAAAACAACTTAAACTATGAATATAATCTAAGGTGGAGGGATAATAATTGGCAAATATAGGAAAAATAATAGGAGATAGAATAAAAGTCTATAGAACAAAAATGGGATATAGTCAAGAATTTCTAGCAGAAAAAGCAGGTTTACATACAACATATATTGGTCAGATTGAGAGAGCTGAAACAAATACATCCATCAATATTATAATGAAAATCGCTACTGCTTTGAATATACCACTTGAATTGTTATTTGCAAATATTATTACAGCAGAAGGCATTGATAACTCTATACCTTTGGAATGTTATGAAATGATTAATAAATTAACTGAAAAGGAACAAGCCGCAATGTTAGAGTTAATAAAATGCATTATTAAATACAAAGAAATATAAGTGAGGAAAGTAATGACAGTAATGAATTGTATAGGTAAAAGACTTAAAGAAGAACGTAAAAAAGCGAATTTAACTTCAAAAGAGTTTGCAAATATGGTTGGAGTATCACCTTGGTATATAAATCAAATAGAAAGTGGTAAGAAGAATCCAAGTCTTAAAACATTCATAAAATTTGTAAGTGTATTAAATATCTCTGCAGATACTCTTATAAAAGATATTACTCCCATTGGAAAGACATATTTAGAAAATGATATAAATGAAGCGTTAAAAGACTTAAATTCGAGAGAGCTAAATCTGATATTGCAGATTATAGATATAGTAAAAAAGAATAGAATATAGATTCTTTATATTTTATATAAACAAAAAGGTTATTTGAAATAAATAACCTTTTTTTGTCTTTTTGTGTTAACATTGTCTTATAGTGCTAATTAGCACTATTAGACCATGTTCTATGGCCTTATTTTAATATAAAACGATTGGAGATAGGCTATGATTGTGATTGAAGGTAGCGATAAATTTAAGATTGCAAAAGAATATATTGATGTAGAATATACTCTTTTTAGCAAAATCAATTTTAGGTATGAAAAGTTGAAATTTAAAGATAACACTGAATTAGAAAAAATCAAGATGTTTAAATATAAAAATGACTACATACTTAATAAGTTAAACCTTATTTTGGGAAATGAGCTTTGCTCTTATAAAAAACAGATAATTAGAGAAACTGTAGATACTCTAAGATTGACAGAACTTTTTTCAAGTGACAATATAGAAGATATTAAATTCATAAAAGACGATATAGAAAAATTAGAAATTAGCATAGAAAAAGTTGTAAAATTTAAACGTCGAAAAAACAGAAATTATGTTTGTTGTTACTGTCCTGATATGTATAGAGATGTAAAACTAGATAAAGAATCCATCAATAAAATATATAGTAGAAAAATAAAAATTGAAAAAGAAGTTAATATTTTTGAAGATGAAGATATTATAATAAACAAAAAAGTATTTAAATTCCCAAAATCTTGGACTAAGAATATGCAAAAATATTGGTTAAATGAAAATAAGTATCCTGTACATTCTAGTGTAATAGATGATGATAGATACAAATGTTGTAATGTACAATACTCAAAAAACAGAGTAATACTCTTGTATTACATATATAATTTATAGTGTTTTAATGGCATATTTCAAATATGCCATAGTTGATTTATAAGATATTACTTTTCACGTTTTTAAATCATTTAATACTATTATGTAATAAACTAAGTACTGAATTCAACTCTTTAAATGATATTTGCCCTGGCGCTGAACTATTCTTAGAAGCTCCAAAAGTCAATGCAGAACCGAATATTTCCCCACATAATCGACTTATAACTCCAATTCCTGACATAGACATTGTTATGATTGGTCTATCTGCATAAACTCTAGCCATTTCATTTGTAGCTTCAAGTAAAACTAGCACATCGTTTTTATTTTGTGGCATAACAGCTATTTTAGGCAGATCTGCTCCTAGCTCTTGCATTCTACATAAACGAGATATAATTTCTTCTTTTTTTGGTGTTTTATAAAAGTCATGATTAGAGATGATTACTTTCACTCCATTTTTATGAGCAAAACCAACCATTTCATCTACAATTTCATCTCCTATAAATAACTCTACATCTATTAAATCTACCAAACCAGTATTAGAAATCTCTTTATTCAATGTAATATAATAATCTTTTGATATTGATTTTTCTCCCCCTTCCTCTACATTTCTAAATGTAAATAATAAAGGTATATCAGATATGTAACTTTTTAATTCATAAAGTATATCCTTAACTTCCTGAATATTTTCCACATTCTCAAAAAAATCAACACGCCATTCTATAATATCCAAACAAGTTTCTTTTAATAATTTAACCTCTTTTATAATATCTTCTTTGTTTTTCCCTATAACTGGTACACAAATCTTAGGTATGCCTTCTCCTATATTAATATTTTTTACTTGAACTATCTTATTCATACTCTCCTCCATGCATAAAAATCCTATAGGATTTTAGATTCTCTTTTTTCCACAACTTTATTATACAGTAAAAATGATATACATTATATATAATAAATCTCATATATTAAGTATATTTAAAGTTAAATTTACTGTGATACTTTATAATATTCATAATATTCTTTAAATTGTATTTTATATAATATATATTATTCTCGATGTTGATAGAATTAATCTACAAATTATGGTATAATTATGTAGAAATAACTCGAATTTCATTACTTATGAAGGGATTGAATATCAATGAACCTAAATCATTTGCATTACTTCAGAGTTTTAGCTAAAGTTGAGCATTATACAAAAGCAGCTACTCAATTATCTATAACTCAACCAAGCTTAAGTCATGCTATATCAGCTCTTGAAAAAGAATTGGGTACTTTTTTATTTGAAAAGCAAGGCAGAAATGTTCGTCTTACTAAATATGGTAAATTTTTTCTAACCTATGTTGATAAAGCATTAGGTGAATTGGAAAGAGGAGAAAAAAAACTTAGAGAATATACTAGTATATCAAAAGGTGTTGTAGACCTAGGATTTATTTACACATTAGGTGCTCACTTCATTCCAAATATAATTGGCACTTTTTTAGAAAAAGAGTCAAATAAAAATATCTCCTTTTCATTTGGTCAAGGTACTACAAAGAAGATTATACAAGGTCTAAAGGATGAGAAATTTGATTTGGCATTTTGTTCTTTTGTTCCAAATGAATCCAATATAGATTTTACAGCTATACTTCAAGAAGAATTGGTTGTAATAGTACCATATAGCCATCCTTTAGCATCAAATGATAGTGTAGATTTAAAGGATACAGAAAATTATCCGTTTATATTCTTCAGCGAAGATAGTGGGATTAGACCAATCATTGATAATCTATTTGAAAAGGTCAATGTAAAACCTCAAATTATCTGTGAGACAGAAGAAGATACTGCCGTTGCAGGACTAGTCTCCATTAATTATGGAATAGCTGTCGTTCCAAATATCTTTGCACTTAAATACTTTAATGTAAAAATTTTATCCATAGCAAACCCTATCCATGAAAGATACATATATTTAGCTACAATAAAGAATAAATATTTAACGCCTGCTGTTAGTGAATTTAAGAATTTTGTTATTGATTATAGCAAAACCAATAATTTAATAGATATAAACTAAGAAACGAACTAGAAAAGGGATTGTATCATATACTATGACACAATCCCAGGTAAATTTTAAAATTTATTAAAAATAGTCTGAGAAGTATGGATTTTCACGTTCAATAAGATTTTCTAATAAACAGACTATATCTTTATCACAAATAATCCGTTTTATTTTATGAAGATACGTTGGTCTTTTATAGCCAAGTAACATAGTTGTAAGTGTTTGTATATCAAGCATTAAATCAACCTTATTACCACCAACAGTTAAGATACCTTTCCCATCTTTAGAAACATTTAGTGTAAATACTCCTGTATTCCAATCTAGTAAAGGGTCTTTCAACTGAAAAACTAATTTTACATCACTTTCTTGTCTCTTAAATGGGTATTGACTTATAAATTGTTCTATGTCAACAATTCTTCCCATAAAATATGGTTTTATATTTTCTTCAATATCTCCATCTTCAAGTAAAAATGCCAATGGTTCATCTGTATATGTATTGCCAACTACTTTATTTATCATTGAAAAGTGAGCACTTATAAAATTCCATAATCCTGTACGTGCTTCTTCTTCTACAAATACCATCTCTTTAATATAGAATATTTCTTCAGAAATCCAATACAATACATAACCTTGTGCGTTATGATTTTTATCATAATAAATAGCACAAGTCAGTTCTTCTAAATCCCAACGCCAGTATTCTTCCCATGCTAGTTCACTTCTAATCATGCACGCATGGTTCATTTTAGAAAAACGTTCATAGACACTTCGTATATCTTTATGTTCTATGCTTGCACGTTTAACTTCTCCTGAAACAACTTTTGTTTTTGGTAATTGAGTATCCTTAATTTCAAAAGATATTTTATCGGATATTATTTCCCATCCCTTACGACGATAGTATGGAATTGAATATGGAAATAAGTAAGATATAGATTGTTTTCTTTCTCGCATATCTGCTAATGCTTGTCTCATTAATTTATCCATAAGACCTAGATTAGAATATTCTGGATATGTTCCAACACCAGTGAGACCACCCATATCATATTCTTTACCAAATATGTTGATTTTAAATGGATAAACGGCTATTTGAGATACTAGTTTATCTTCATCAAACCAACCAAGCACATCGGCTTGTCTTAATACAGGTAATTTAGCAAGTGTTATTTCTCTTTCTTCCCAACCAACTTGTTGTAAATCATGGTTTGTCACTTGAAATACATAACGTAACAATTGATTGAATTCTTGTAAATGCTTAGTTTCTACATTCTTCATTTCGAGTCTCTCTAGTCGACTCATAATAAAACCTCCTAAAAATAAGTACATATAAATACTATCTATTTACTTAACATAGATAATAAGTTTATCCAAATACTAAGTTAATATTTATATAATCATAATTCTACCATACACAAGATATTATAGTCAAATTACTATTAAAAATTAAGTATCTATAAGATACTCGTACAATTCAAATTAAAAATTATTTTTTATTTAATCTATACTAAGTGGTTGCAAGTTTTATGGTCTTGATATATAATCAATTAAATATACAATTGTTATAAAATGTTATATAGTCAAAAGTCTGTTTTTAAATATCAAATATATGGATTTAAATTTAAATATAAATGCTATTTAAGGAGTGATTCTGTGAAGAGATGTATTGCAATAACGGAATAGTCAAACATAACATATTATAAAGGAGAGATTTAAACATGACTATTCCAAATTCAAATAAAATATACCCAAGAAGTAATGATTATCAAACTGTATACCTTAAAAATATAATCACAAAAGAAAATATAGAAGTTGGAGATTATACAATATATAATGACTTTTATAATGACCCAAGAGATTTTGAGAAAAACAATGTATTATATCATTACCCAATAAATAACGATAAATTAATAATTGGTAAGTTTTGCTCAATAGCATGTAATTCAAAATTTTTAATGACTAGTGGAAATCATACAATGAAATCACAGTCTACTTATACCTTTCCTATCTTTTATGAAGAATGTGGCTTAGATGTCTGCCATATAAAAGATGCATGGGACAATAAAGGCGATATTGTAATTGGAAATGATGTATGGATAGGATATGATTCCATAATTATGTCAGGAGTACATATTGGTGATGGTGCAATTATTGGAACAAGAGCAGTAGTTACTAATGATGTTCCACCATATTCTATTGTTGGAGGCATACCTGCAAAAGTCATAAAAAAAAGATTTAGTGATGATACAATTTCAAAGTTATTAGAAATTAAATGGTGGAATTGGCCATACAAAAAAATTCAATCAAATATTGATTATATCCAATCAGGAGATATTGATAAATTAGTTTAATATTTGATGACTATTTATATTAAACTTAATTTTAGTTATTATCTTTATAAGAGATTATTTAGAGCTATTGTATTGCCTTTAATACATAAAAAAATAAAATAGTATTAAAATTCATAATCAAAAAGTAAAGTAACTTTATACAAGGTTACTTTACTTTTTATTACCTATAAAAGATTTAATTTTTCTAATGTTGTTATTATATTTCTTCCTTCCCTAACCCCATCTATTATTCTTCTAGCAACTTTGCTATCTCCTATGTTTAAAATTTCCACATTTCTTGGTTCAAAATACTCCTTTAAATCACTTAAAATTGGATTATTAGAACTCATACCTAAGCATATAAATCCGTAATCAAAATCTAGCAAAAATTCTTCTTCATCTTTCTTTACTTTAAAAGTATTTTTCCCAACTTCTAATAATCGTGTATTTGTATATACATCAACATTGTAATCTTTTAGCATTTTATCCATTGTCACCTTTGTTATAGGGTCTAAATCTTTTCCTACTACTGGCAACATCTCAACTATACAAGTTTTAGCCTTATTTTCTGAAAAGAATTCTACAACATCTAATCCAACAGCTCCTCCTCCTATAACAACTACTTTCTTAGCTCTCAAATCTTCCGTTTTGAAAGATTCTATATCATCAAATAGTTTGAATATGGAACTTACATTTTCTCCTTCTCTATCTATTCTATCCAATAAGCCAGTTATTGGAGGAATCAATGGTCTTGAGCCTGTAGCATTTACAATTATGTCAGGCTTTAAATTTTCCAAAAACTTAATATCAGCTTTTGTATTTCTAAATATAATTAAATTTTTTAATTTATTAACTCTTTGTGTCAAGTACTTTGGAAAATCGTGTATTCTCATTTTATCTGGAAAAGTCGATATTACTTTAGCAAGTCCTCCTATCTCTTCTTTTTCTTCTACTAGAAATACATTACATCCCACTTCTGCTGCTGTGGCTGCTGCTTCAAGACCAGCAGTTCCTCCTCCTATAATAACTACATTTGTTTTTTTGTTTACCTTCCTTTGTGTATATTCTTCTCCATTTATTAAATCGGGATTTACTGTACATCTAATAGGTCTATTTGAGCCAATCCTATTACCTGCACATCCTATATTACATGAAATACACTTTCTTATTGAATCTTCTTTTCCATTTTGTACTTTTTCAACCCAATTAGAATCAGCTATGAGACCTCTACCAATACCTATAAAATCTGCTTCACCATTTTCAAGTATTTTTGATGCTATTTCTGGATTTCGTATATTTCCCGTTACTATAGTTGGTCTACCAAATTTTTCTTTAACTGCTTTAGATATGTATGAACGCCATCCATCTTCCAGTGTCATCTTATCTATTTGAAATTGTATAGAATCATTTAATGCTACTGATACATTGTATATATCCACTTCTTCATCTAAATATTCTAGAACTTTTAGAGTATCAGCCAGAGTATTTCCTTCTTCCATAAATTCATCAGCACTTATTCTTAAAGATATTGGAAATAATGGACCTACCTCTTCTCTAACTTTATCAATCACTAGTTTTGCAAATCTACTTCTATTTTCAATATTTCCACCAAAGTCATCAGTACGCTTATTATAAATTGGAGATAAAAATTGACTTATTAAGTATGAATGACCTGCATGTATCTCAACTGCATCAAAACCTGCTATTTGAGCCCTCTTAGCTGCCTCTCCATATTTTTTTGCGATATTTAAAATTTCTTCTATATCTAGTTCTCTAGGAATTGCTCCTCCTTTTTTTGAAGGTACATTTGAAGAAGATACAGGAACTAAACCATCTATCCTATCTGGCATAGCAGAAGCTCCTGAATGATTAATTTGTATTGCTACACATGTGTTATACTTATGTAGGGTCTCTGTTAATTTATATAAAGCAGGTATATATCTATCATGGTCTATTCTTATCTGTGTTGTTCCATTAGAACCTAAAGGGAAATCCACACAAGCATTTTCTACTATTATAAGCCCTGTTCCCCCTTTTGCTCTTTGTTCATAATATTTGATATGTTCATCTTTAAACTCTCCACTTTCACCACCAAAATTTGTCCCCATTGGTGGCATAACTATTCTATTTTTTACATTCATCCTTTTTATAGTTAATGACTCAAAGATATTTTGATATTTTTTCATTTCTATTCCTCCACACATTTTATATTTGTAATTTTTATAAATTAAATTTATGTATTTATTATAATGCTAAGAAATATATTAAACCAGTGCATGTTTTAATCATTATTAATAGATATTTTCTATGAATTATCTTTATATCTTCTTACAAAAAAATCATGCTACATTAATAGTAAATGGCTATTAATGTAGCATGATTTTTTCAATTTAGACAATTTTAGCATTTTACTTATCAATCAATATGTATTGATAGGTAAAAGCTACAACCTTCTATATTCTTCTCTTTTTAATTTTTGATTACTTAGATAGTAATCAATCTCATCAATTAAACGCTGCTTATCATCAGGTAATATACCTTTTAAGTTAACATAGTTAGATGCATGATTACTTCTAAATACAATTTTTTCATTGGCATCTATATTTTTTATCATCTCTTTAATTTCTTGTAATACAGCTTTATCTTCCAATATTGTAAACTCTCCTGCCTGAAGTAAATCATAAAGTTCAGTATTAGGTTCTACCATTAAACTAAGTACACCAACATAGTCTGGAGAAATTGCTCCTAACATTTTTCCAGTGTCAACTGCATGCTGATGTGTTTTTTTAGTTCCTCCAATACCTGCTATTACTGTAGATGATAATTTGATACCACTTTTTTTAACTTTTTTACCAACTTTTATTAATTGTTCACTATTAAATCCTTTTTTAATATCTTCTAATACATCATCATTTCCACTTTCAAGTCCTAAATAAATCATCTTAACACCAAGTTCTCTTAACTCTTTAAGTTCAGCATCAGATTTTTTCTCTATAGATTTAGGTGAGCCATATAAAGTAATTCTTTCACATTCTGGAAAAACTTCTTTTACATATAAGATTATATCTCTTAATTTCTCCATTGGTATTATCAATGCATCTCCATCTGCTAAAAATATTCTTTCTACATGTCTATAATGTCTTCTAAATATATCAATTTCATTTTTTATTACTTCTAATGGCTTTATTTTAAATTTTTTTGACTTGTACATGCTACAAAATGTACATTTGTTGTGAGAACATCCTAGTGTGACTTGTATTATAAGACTATAAGCCTCACTTGGTGGTCTATACAGTGGCATATCATATTCCATATTAAAATCCCCCTTGTAATCGAATCTTCATTCTATTATATTATTAATATTTAATTAAAATAATACTTTATATAATTATAGACTTTAAATTTTAATTTAAGATATATTCTTTAAAAATTTAATAATACTATTAGCAGTAATATTAAGTTGCTTTTCTTGACTTATAATAGCATCGTTATCTCCTTTTTGTTTTCCATAATCTCCAAATTGTGCATGATTTCCACCTTCAATTTCAACATAAGTTGTATCATCAGGAAGTTTTTGTTTTGATTCTACAAGACTTTTAAAATTGACTACACCATCTTTACTTCCCCATATAGATATAACTTTTTTGCCTAGCTGTTTCAACTCATCACCCATTGGATAAGAAGATAAAAATACAACTCCATCGATTAATTTATTATCACGTGCAAAATTTGCTGCTGCAACTCCTCCTAACGAATGACCTCCTATTACCCAATGCTCTATATTGTTGTAAGAATCCATAACTTTCTGAGCTTTGTTGGTTCCAAGTAAGGCTATATTAAGTGGCATCTTTACAATTACTACCTCATATCCACTTTCTGCTATTTTTCTAGCAAGTGGTGCATAAGATTCTATTTCTACTTTAGCCCCTGGATAGAAAATTAAACCTTTTGAAACTTTTCTTCCTTTTGGTGTAAATGAAATGTTTCCATTTACAGTTACCTCTACTTTACTATTACTAACCAAAGCTTCTTTTGCTAGTTTTTGAGGTTCATATGTTTTATTTATCCATATGAAAAAACCAAGTAAAATCAATACAAATAGTATACCTATTCCCTTGAATATTTTATTCTTTATATTAAGTTTTTTATTATTATTATTTTTATCATCTTTGTTTTCAACCTCATCATAAAGTAAAGGTCTCTCAAGTTCCATAGTTATACTAAATGTATCATATTTCTTATTACGCTTTACCTTTACATCTTTACTCATAAATCTAACCCCCATAATATTTGAATACTATTATAGTTTATCCTAAGTAAATTGTTTTTTCAACCAATGAAAAAAATCAATATTTTAACTATTTTCATACAAAATTCATAAATATATGTTTTTTGCTTTTTATATACTATTTTTTTAATCTTATATAAAATAAATAGTCATATACTTTATTCTAAATATATGACTATTTCATGGTTTAATTAAATCAATATCTATGCTGTTTCTTCTATTGAAACTCTAGTGATATCACTTATTCTATACATTTCGTTGACACCATTTAAAGTCTGTAGCAAATTTAGACAAATTATTTTGTCACCTATATTCTTAGAATTTTTAATACTTTCTAAAATTATCATTCTTCCTTCATCATACTTATCTACACTGTAATTTGAAATATAATTAGTATCTCTCAATATTTTTTCTATATCTTCATCTTTAATTTTATTCTTATTAATATTTATATATAGATTATACATATTACTTATTAGTAATCTCTGATTTTCTAAAAAATCTTCTTGATATTTATCTTTATATATAGCATTTATCAACATAATTCTATCTTCAATAAGTGATGGTACCAATAATAAATTCTTTATGTAATAAGTATTAGTCACATTTTCTATAGAATTATTGACTTCATCAATTATATTTTTAACTATTCCTTTATACATGTCTATGACATGTTGATAACCAGTTTTAGCATCATATGGTAATATAAACTTATTTACTATTAATGCAATAATGGCTCCTAATGCCACATATGAAATCCTACTTATGGTTAAAACATTAGGGTCTCCCATAACTACTGCTGAGCCAAGAGCTGAAACAGTTACACACATCATTAATTTCCTGTAATCAACTACATAAGAGTTTATATATCCTGCTAAGAGAACTATTAATGACCTTAATGTACTATCTTTTATTATTGAAAATGAAACAATAAATATTATAGCTCCCACAAGTGTACCTTCTATTCTTTTTCTAGACCTTTGAATGCAATTTTCTGCATAAGGTTGTGTTAATGAGAACACAGTTAACATTATCCATCTCCCATCTCTTAAATGGAAATAGTCCATAATAAATCCAGCTATAGATGTAGCTAAAGCAATCTTTACTGCATAAGAAAATCTTATAGAGTTTAAATTGAAGTTTTTCTTGTATATTGATAGTCTTTTAAATTCCTTTGGTATCTTTGATTTTCTTTCAGCCTTTTTTTCATCTCTTGTTTTTACTTTTTTATAATCTAATAAAAATTCATATAAATTTTCTAACACATTATAAATTTCTTTTAAATTTATATTTTTAGTATCTTGAGCAATAACATAATCTCTAAATCCTAATATTTCTTTATCACTTATTGTATCTTTATTTTCTAAGCACATTTTAATATAGTTTACTTCTTTAAACCCTACAGTTAATACGTCTGCTTTACTATTGGTGTTACTTTCTTCTATAATATTTTTTATATCTTCATCCTCAAATTCTTTACTATCTGTCTTATATCTGTCCAGTATTAAATTTATTCTTTCTAATGAAAATAAAATATTTATTATGTCTATTCCTTTAATACTTATATAAAAGTCATCTTTTCTGTTATCAAAAATAACCATTTTAAGACTTTTGGATATAGAGTTTATTCTATAATTACAACTATCCATTTTTCTAATATGAGATTTATTTATAGAATTATCATCATTAATAATATTTTTTAAAAGACTAATTTTTTCTAACAGTTCATCACATATAGATATTAGTTCCTTATCACCAACATTTTTCATTCTATTTCTGTTCATAACAAACTGGGCAATCATTATTGTAACTGCGCCAATAGCTAAAGCTGACAATCTCATAGGAAGTTCACTTATTCCTACAGGTATACTTACCATAAATATATACATTAGACCAAAAGGTACATATACTGCTCTTTTTAGGTCATAACTAAACACATATCCTATTATAAATAATGCTATAAAATTTAATAAAATTCCTAAATACATATTTTGTACTGCAAAAAATGATAATACTCCTAAAATTATATTTATTGCTAAATATTTTAGTAAATTTTTAATTGGAGAAATGGTTAAATCTCTTTCTAATAGTGTCAACATAGCCGTTACTATACCTACACCTATTAGTGTATTCTTACTTCCAAATAAATATATAAATACAGAAATAAATGCTATTATAAAAATAAACATTTTTGTTTTTGATATTACCAGTTTTTTTGTCATCATATCCCCCCTAAAAATTTCAACAAGACCTATTTTATCACATTTGTTGCCTTATTCAAAATCGTCTTTTTTACGGAAGGATTCTAACTTTTATAATTCATAATATATATATAATTCATAATATCACACACTTTATTATGTATATATACATATAAATTCATATGCTCCCATATGATTTTTCTTTCAAATATTTTTTCAAAAAATAAAAATAACTCTCTTAATAATACTGAAGTTATATTTATTAAGAGAGTTATTTTGTTTATACAATAAATTTATTTAAGTTTTTCTTTACCTAATATATAAGTGCCCAACCCCATAAATAAAGCTCCTCCAACAATATTTCCAAGTGTCACAGCTACTAAATTATAAATAGCTCCTCCAATACTAACTGTTTTTATTGCTGATGAAAATAATGAAACACTATAAACTGTCATATTTGCTACACTGTGTTCAAAACCTGATGTTATAAAAGCAAATAAACATAAGAATATCATAATTATTTTTGCACTATCACTATTAGTTCTAAATGAACATAATACTGATACACATACTAGAATATTACATAAAATTCCTCTAAAGAAAAGAGCCATAAATGGCATGGAAGCTTTACTTGCTGCCGTATTCGCAAAAAATTCAGCTACAGGTCCTTTGTCTACTAGACCAGTTCCTACAAATATAAGACCTAAAATCAAAGCTCCAATTAAATTTCCTACCCAACTATATATCCATATCTTTGAAGTATCTTTTATACTTACACCTTTATTTAACATACCAGCAGACATAACCATATTATTACCAGTAAATAGTTCAGTCCCTGTCATTACAACCAAACTAAGTGCTATTGCAAATGATAATCCCATTACTATCTTAGTCATAGGTGAACCTGCATCAGTTAAAAGTCCTCCAATAGTAAATATTAAAAGTATACCTATTCCTACATAAAGGCCCGCAAATGCAGAAGATACTAAATATTTTACTTTACTCATATTTAATAAATTTACTTTATTTATAGCTGCGTTAGTTAATTTATCCAAAGTTTCTTTATGCATAATTCCCTCTTCCTTCTATTTAATTTTTAATTTACTCAAACATGTATTTTAATTAATTTATTAATATTTAACACCACTCCAGTATATATTTTCATACATCTTAGTTATATCTGGAAGTTGAACTCCTTCAAGTGCCCACTTTTTAAATTCCATAAATCCTGTTCTATCAATTATATATCCTATATGCTCTTTTCCCTCTGGAGCATCTTTATCTATATACTTTTCTACATATTTATAAGTATTAAGTATTATCTTTATTATGCTATCCTCATCTGCCCATAAAAGAAAATCTTCTGCTAACCTAGGATTTTTCTTTCCTGTTCTGCCCATTATGGCTAACCTATAGTACTTTTTCTCATCTCTAGTCCATGCATTTGTTGGACAATTAAGCACACATTCTCCACATCCTATACACTTATCTCCATCTCTTACGACCTTATTATTTTCTGTTTTTAATGCTCCAACAGATATTTTAGAACATTTTTTTACACATGCTCCACAATTTACGCATCTATCTTTTTCATATATTGGTAAAGCCATACCAATAATTCCAAAGTCATTCATTCTAGCTTTTATACAATCATTTGGACATCCAGTTAAAGCCACTTTAAAATGTAAATCATTTGGGAATATTGCTTTTTCTATTCTTTTAGCAAATTCAGTTGTATTATATTGCGCTTTTGGACAGACCTTGTTTCCTATACATGCGGCTATATTTCTTGTTCCTGCTGCTGGATACCCTGCATTTTTCTCATTTTGATTTATATTCATTTTTTCAATGACAGGCTGTATAATTTTATTTATTTCTTCCATATCTTCCATATCTATCCCTAATATTTCAAAGCCCTGTCTTGTAGTTATGTGTATCTGACCATTACCATATTCACTTGCAATTTTAGAAACTATAGTTAAACTTTCAGGGTCAATAAGACCACCTGGTACTCTAACTCTTAAAGAAGTTTTATATTTTGTTTTTGTAATTCTATAAGCATTTTTCATTACTTTTTTAGTATTTAAATCTCTTATCACAAATTCCGCCCCCTAATCAATAAGATTTTTAGCATATGAATAATCAAATACTGGTCCATCTAAACATATATAAGTATCATCCATCTTACAGTGTCCACATTTACCTATTCCACAACACATTTTTCTTTCATAAGAAACCCAAATATTCTTTTCATCTAAATCTCTTTTTAAAAATTCTCCTACTGTAAATTTCATCATCATTGGAGGTCCAACTACAATTGCAGAAGTATTATTTATATCTTTTATATCCAATTCTGGTATGTATTTTGTTACTAATCCTACGTTTCCATTATATCCTTCATCCGCTCCATCTACAGTAACTAAGATATCAAGTTTTTCACTCCATCTTTTTAAATCTTCTGCAAATAAAACATCTTTTGGTGATTTAAATCCTACTATTAGTTTAAATTTTTCACATTTTTCTTTATTGTTATAAAAATGTTCAACTATTCCTCTTACAGGAGCTAAAGCACTTCCTCCTGCCACTACTACAATTTCTCTTCCTTCATAAAGAGATACATCAAATCCATTTCCATAAGGTCCTCTTATAAAAAAAGAATCTCCTTCTTTATAATTAAACAACTCACTAGTAACTTTCCCTACATTTCTTATTGTAAAGTCAATATAGTCTTCTCCATACCCTGATACTGATATTGGACTTTCACCATATTTAGGTATAGATATCTCATAGAATTTTCCAGGTAATACACCTTTTGTATCGCAATTTACTCTAAAAGTCCATTCTTTATCAGTGTGTTTAGTTATATCTATTATTTTTGCACTTACTGGTATATATGAATTCATTTATATTTCCTCCTTACTAGTCACTAAATCATTTATTTTTTCTATACATTTTGAAAATGATATGTATTGTGGACAGGCATCATCACATCTTCCACATCCAACACACATATGATATCCAAATCTTTTTTTGAAATCATTGATTTTATGCATAGCTTTAAATCTCATTCTTTCACCTTGTTTTTTTCTAAAAGAATTTCCACCTGCTATATCTGTATATCCATCTACTTGGCATGAAACCCAAACTCTTCTTCTTTCACCTACGTTTTCATTTTCCTTATAAAAAATATCCTGCATTGTAAAGCATGAACATGTTGGGCATACAAAATTACATCTACCACATCCAATACATCTTGTATCATACTCATCCCATATTGAATTTCCTATCATTTCATTTGAATCAATATTCTCTGGTACATCTACAGAAATTAGATTCTCAGTTACATAATTAACATTAAATTCAGCTGGTTCTCCATTAAATACTTCAAATTCACTATCTTTTATATCTAAATATAGAGTATTTCCTTCTATATTTAGTCCAATTGAATAATTATCAGTTTTATTAGAATCCATACTTACACAAAAACAATTTCTAAAGCTTTCTTTGCATCCTACAAGTACAAACTTTACTTTATCCCTAATGTTTTTATAAAAATAGTCTTTTTCTTCTCCATTATTTAGATATATTTCATCAAGTCTCTTTATTCCATTTATGTCACAAGCTCTTAAGAAAATCAAAATTTTCTTATCGTCTAAATCGCTTTCCTTAAACTCTTTTTCAGTAAAATAAAATAAGACTTGATTTATAGGGAGTATCACTTCTTTTGGTGAGAAATTTGCCTTTTGAGCAAACTCCATTTCTTCGAAATCGTTTACCTCTTGGTATCTTATTATGTCAGTATCTGAAAAAGTACCTTTAAATGGTATTAAAACTGGTGCAAATATTTTGTAGTCTTTTTTTAGATGCTTCAGACCTTCATTGAATTTAGATGAATCTAATTTTAATTTCATTTTTATCACCTTTCTTATATTTTAATTTTACTTACTTGTTATCTTGTTTAAATCTTAACACTTTATTTTCTATACTTCTGTGATAATTGTCACAGTTTCAAAAATAAAAAAAAATATTAATAGAGTTTAGTAAACTCTATTAATATTTTTTTATTATTTATATTCTTTAATTAAAAATCTAATCATTTAAATACAAGTTTTTCAAAAGATTCTATATCCATGGGTTTTGCAAAGTAATATCCTTGTCCAATATCACAACCTGCATTTTTTAATAAATTCAGTTGACTTTCAGTTTCTATTCCTTCAGCGACAATTATCATATCTAAATCCTTACCTAATTTAATTGTATTCTTTATAATTTTTTCTCCACGTATAGATGTAATCGTCTCATTTAAAAATTCTCTATCAATCTTCAATACATCTATTGATAATTTTTTTAAAAGACTAAGAGAAGAATATCCACTTCCAAAATCATCCATAGATACAATAAATCCAATATCATGTAAATCATTTAATATATCTAAGAGAACACTTATATTAGATAAAAATAAGCTTTCAGTCAACTCAAGTTCAATGAGATATGTAGGTACATTATACTTTTTTATTAAAGACGTCAGACTGGCTACTATATTTCTATTACTTAGATGGATTCTTGAAACGTTCATAGAAATTGGTAACACTTCTAATCCATTTTCTAACCATCTTGCCATTACATTAAATACCTTATCCCAAACATATAGGTCAAGTTTTTCTATAAAACCATTTTTTTCAAATAAAGGAATAAAATCACTAGGAGGAATAATCCCTTTAGTTGGATGCATCCAACGAACAAGAGCTTCTGAGCCTATAATTTCACCTGTTTTTAGATTAAATTTAGGTTGTAAGTAAATTACAAATTCTTCATTCAAGAGTGCATTGTCCATATTATTTTCAATCTCTTTCTCACGCAATATAGAAAGCCTTATTTTATCATCATAAAAAGCTACCTTACTTTTATAATTAGTTTCTATTGTTTGGCAGGCTATCTTAGCCCTGTCAATCATTACATCAATATTGACATCATCTTTATCAATTAAGTATACACCACATTTAAGTATTATATCTATTTTGAATGTTCTTTCTTTATTTTTACTAACTGTTTCAAAAAAATCTATTGCTCTTTTTCTTAAATTTTCTATGGTATTTTTCTTTGTCATTACAATAAATCTATCATCTGATAGTCTTGCATATATCTCGTCCTTAAAAAGGCTCTTTCCTATTTGCTTTGCTATGTACTTTAGAATATTATCCCCAAACTCAAAACCAAACATATCATTTATATACTTAAACTTATCTATATTAATATAATATATAACAAATTTATCTACTCCATATTTCTCAAAAAGCTTATTAGCATCGATTTTAAACTTCAATAAACTTCTTATGCCTGTTACTTCGTCGACATAAGCTACATTTTCTAATTTTTCTACCTGTCTTTTATAATTAAAAATAAATATTGCAGAAATTATGAATACAATAAATGCTACCATTAAAATAAATACCACCATATTATGTTGTATAAAATCTAACATTGTAACTTCATGTTCTAAATATTTTGTACTTCCTGTAACTGCAATTGCCACTTCTTCTTCTGTAACTCTACTAATAGATTTATTAAGTATTGACAATAATGTTGAATTTGTTTTTCCAGAAACACCTATACCAATATCTACAACTTGATTTTCAATGGGCATAAACATAAGACCATCAAATTCGTCAGTATTAATTATATTATTTAATATATAATTACTTCCAATAAATATATCACATTCCCCTTTTTTTATGGCTTCTATACATTTGTTAGCATTTGGATAAAAAATAACATTTTGGTTCGGATAATATTCTTTTACGAATGACTCTATTCCTGTCCATTTTATCATTGCAACCTTAGTTTTTTCATCCATTCTAATAGTTCTTTTTGCTATGCCTAACATAGTAGTTTCAAGATATCCATCAGTAAACATAATGTTGTGTTCTAACTCAGTGCTCCGCGACATAAACATGTTTGCACATATGTCTGCCTCACCATTTTCAACCATTTTTAAACCTTCTGAAAAGTTTTCTACTTTTATATATTCAAATTTTAAACCTGAGTTTTTAGAAATTGATTTTAATATATCTATTGATATTCCTTTATAAGAATTTGTATTTTTATCATAAAAAGATAATGGTGATGTATCTGTACCAGATACGACTTTTACTGTAGGATGTTTCTTTATATACTCTTTCTCTTCTAAAGAAAATCCTTCTGAAGCTATTGAAGTATCTTTATAATGTTTATTAAACAAATTACCATCATAATATATATCTTCTCGCTTTATCTCTTTTAATGCATAATTTAAACCATCTAGTATCTTCTTATTACCTTTAGTCGTTGCATAATATATAGGTTCTGATGAAAAGCGTAGAGCTACCTTTGTATTTGGCATATCTCTAATACTACCTGTAAGTAACATATCAATAGTTCCTTTTTCAAGTTCTTTTTGAAGTTCTTTTGAACTTTCAATATATTTATATTTTACAGATATTTTATTTTTTTTACAGTATTCATCAAATACACTCTTAAAATGATTATCTGATACAGTCCCTACCACTTTTCCATCAATTTCCTTTAGATTATTATATGATATGCTATTGTTCCTCTCATTTACATATAATGCTCCATATTCATATCCAAAGTTTAAATCTGTATAATCATAATATTTTTCACGCTCTTCACTTTTTTGCAATGCTCCAAATATATCAATTTTTCCTTCTCTGAGCATTTCTAATCCTTGTCTCCATCCACAAGATATATATTCTAATTCCCAGTTATTTATCTTAGCTATTGCATTAAGATAATCATAGGTATATCCATACAAATTACCATCCTTTGTAACAGAGATTCCATAACTAGGCCAATATCCCACTCTCACTTTTTCTTTATTAGAATCTGCTAAAATCAAGCATGGATTTAACAAAAGTAAAAAAACAACCAAAGTAATAATAAATCTATATTTTTTCTTCATAGTCCCACTCCTTTTATGACTAAATCATATGAAGACAGTTAATTTATTTTTATTTAATTTTATGTAATATCTAATTAAAGTGCATAAACAATCGTTTATATTTGAAAACTTAAATAGAATCATTAAATATAATAAATCTGTCCTTTCCTCGATGTTTTGAATAATAAAGTGCCTTATCTGCTTTTTTATACAACTCAATAAAGGTTATTCCATGATTTGGCATAACAGATATGCCTATACTACAAGAAACTTTATACGACTTATTTTCTCCAGTATAATAATTTCTAAATGCATTACATAACTCAATTGCTTTATTTTCAATGTGTTTTGTATCTTTTATATTTTTCATAAAAACTACAAACTCATCTCCACCAATACGTCCAATTATATCATCTTCTCTAAAAATAGAATTTAATTTTGTTGAAACTTCAACCAAAACTTTATCACCAAAAATATGACCTAGACTGTCATTGATAGATTTAAAATCATCTAAATCAATAATAAAAAATGCATGTACACTGTCTTTTGTACTTTCTAAGCTAATAAATCTCTTTATTAAAATTTCTGTTGTTCCTTTATTATAAATTCCTGTTAAGATGTCACGTTCAGCTTTAAATTTAAGCTCCATCTCGTCTTTTTTCTGCTTGTCTATATCTTTAATATATGCAAACCCTTTAATCTGATTGGATTGAAGTTCTTTAAATAAATGCATTGTGCATAGCTCCCACAAAAGCTCTCCATTATTGTCATATCTACGATATTCCAGTTTTAACTCATTTACGCCTCTGCTATATGAATCCAAAACATTTTCAAGATGAAACATATTTTTAAAATTTTCCTTATCTGAAATAAATATTATATCATCAGCAATATTCTTCATTACATCAGAGTAATTGCCATCAATCCTTAAATTTAAATTATTATTAGAATCTATATTATTTGATATAAGTTTATCTTGAGAAAAATTAACTTCATATATTGCAATTGCTTCAGATAACATAGCTTTTCGATACTGTTCTTCTTGATTATATTGCATTTCAATTTTTTTCTGCTCATTTATATCTTCCAACAATCCTATTGCTTTAATTGACATATCTGTTTCACTAAATATATTAGTTAAAGTCATCCTATTCCATATGTATTCGCCACTAACTTGTTTTATTTTTATCACAGACACTACACTTTCTTCACCTTTTTCGATTTTATTAAAAGATTCCTCAAAAATATCAATAAAGTCATTATGTATTATTTTTGAATTAACAAAATATTCTATTGAGTTTTTGACATTTTTCGTTAATCCATATATTGAAGAAACATCACTAAAATTGTGTATAGACTTCGTTTTAACATCATAGTCGAACACTATATTAGAAGTCTTAAATAAAGCAATCCTAAGCCTTTCTTCATTAATTTTCAAATCTTCTTCTGTTCTTTTTAAATCTGTTATATCAACTAATACACAATAAAAATACTCTTTTCCATCAGAATCTTTTATAAGTTCACACTTATTTACAACCCATACAAAATTTCCATTTTTAGTAATCATCCTATATTCTACTTCAACTACTTTTGACTTCAACAGTTGAAATTCAAACTCTTTCTTTACTCTATCTATATCACCTTTGTAAATTACATCATAAAAATTATTGTCAAATATGGATTTTATCTCTTCTTTAGTGTACTCAAAAAGGTCTATAAAACCATCACTTAAAAATACAAATTCATATTTTTCTCCTATTGTACACTTAAAGACTCCTCCAGGTATATTATTAGTAAGTGAAGATATTTCTAAATTAGCCTTCACAATTCTATCTTTTGACTTTTTTTCCTTATAAAATACAATTAAAATTAAAACTAAAAGTGATATGAAATTTTTAAGTGTTAATATAATTGCAAGTTTGTTTATTTCTGAAATATCTTTCAGTACTAAAGATTTTGGAATAAAAGATAAAGTATACCAATCATTTATGCCAACTTGAGCATATATAGCATATCTATCTTTTCCATTAAACTTATATTCTATGAATCCACTTTTCTTGTTTGATATATCTCTGCTAAATTTCTTATAATTATAATCTTCTCCAAAAGAAATTGAATTGAAAAAATCACTAATATTATCTATGTCATCATTAGTTTTTCTTTGAGTAGACTTTAAGATAAGTTTTCCTGACTTTTCAAAAACATAAGTATGTCCTTCTCCATTAAAACTATTTCCATCTATAAATTCACTTAATCTGCTTGTATAATAAGACCCATACAATACCCCTATTACTTCATCATTTTTATATATTGGAGATGCTACCATAAAACTACTTTCATTACTTGCAGGTGAACTTATAATTTCAGAAATATTACTCTCACCTTTCATTGCTTTCTTAAAATAACTCTGTTGTGATATATTATCTACTTTTTTATTATCTTTATAAACAGTACCATCTGGATATGCAATATAAATTTTTTCAAAATTAGATTCTTTTGATACATCATTTAATATTTTTATTAATTCTTCTCTCCTCATGCTATCTGAATCTGAAATAGTTTTAGAAATACTATTTATAAATCGGATTAACGAATTAAGTTTGATGTTTATAGCGTTTGAACTTTGTAATGCTAGTTCTTCTAAATGCATTTTTTTATTTTTTTCTACTAATGAATTAACATTACAAGTGAAATCCCAAAGCGAAATCATCACAAACATACATATAAAAATAAAACCTAGAGCATAGCCTATGAACTTTTTATTTTTCATTTTAATACATCCTTTTCTTAGAAGCTGTGTTAACATATGTATATCCACTTTTTATTGTTAAACTAATTATACTATCAGAGTTCAGCTGTTTCAACAAACTTAATACAAATATTGGCGAATTACACAATAAAAAAGAATCTATAAATAGATTCTCTTAATAATGTCTTTATTTAGTTACAATTAATTGCTTTTAAAGTATTTTGATAGTTCAATTTCTTTAACATAAAAGCCTTTACTATCAATCTTTATAAGTTTTTCCTTTTGCAATACTTTTACCATTCTAGAAACAGTTTCTCTTTTACATCCAAGCATGTCAGCTAAATATGTAACTGTAATGTTTACATTTAGTAAAGTCCATTCACCACAACAAACTCCAAATTCTTTACTTAATCTATATAGTTTTGCTGCAAGCTTTTTATCTACTTTTATAGATATAGAATTTTTTAACTGTCTGTATAGACGTCTTATTCTTCTTTCCATATAAGAGATAATATCTTTTGTAAGTTGAAAATCATTTTGCATAATTTCTAAAAATTCTTCTATACTGTAATAAGCTACAATTGAGTTTTCAAATGCCTCACATCCTACAGTAGAATTTTTACTAGAATCAAAGGTAATATCATTTATAATTTCACCACTATTTAATATGAAAATTACTTTTCTCTCACCATTTTCACTTATCTTAAAAATAGACATTTTTCCATCTAAAAGTACATAAACACTGTCTAAGCTATCTTTTTCATAAAATAGAATTTCTTTTTTTTGTAATCTTTTTAGTTTAGCTTTTTCCTTAAGTTGATTCTTTGTTTTATCACATAAATTATTAAAAATCATTACTTTATCAATATTATAATCTTTTAATTTAGACATGTAATATCTCTCCATTCCTAAATTTATAAGAAAGCTCTATAAAACATTACAAATTTCTTATTTTATTCATTCTTTAAACAATTTTATAGCATTTGTTGTTTTAATTTTTCTTTCAATAGCTTCATTAGAAAGTTCTTTTACTACCTGTGTATATACTAAATCAATAATGAAAAATTGTGCTAATTTGGAAGATATTGAACCAGTTTCCAATACAGTTTCTCCTGATACATAAGATAAGTGTACATCTGAAATATCCTTTAATTCAGAGTTTTTATTTTCAGTAATTGATATAATTTTAGCATTATTATCTCTTGCAAGTTTTACAGTTTTTATGATTTCCTCAGTTTCACCAGAATGTGAAATCGCTACAATTAAATCGCCTTCTTCCATTATGGAAGACATCATTATCATTGTATGGCTACTATCAAAGCTCACACAATTAAGTCCTATTCTCATAAATTTATAGTTTGAATCCTGTGCTATTATACCAGAATATCCAATACCTATAAAATAAATTTTCTTTGCATTTATTATAAGTCTTGCACAATTGTGAACATCAGTACTATTAATTATCTCTACAGTATTCTCTAAAGTAGTTACATTTGAATTTAAAAGTTTCTTTGCTGTATCCAAAGCTGGTTCATCATTTTGTATATTTTTATTTATAATATTTTTTTTGTTCATGGTTGATATCTCTTGTGCTAAAGTTACCTTGAAATCTTGTAACCCACTAAAGTTCATCTTTTTTACAAATCTAGTTATAGTTGCTTCACCAATATTACTTTCTTTCGCTATTTGTGATATTGGCTTATAAAATACATCCTCTATATTCTCTTTTATATAAGTTATCAATAATTTATCTGACTTTGTGACTTTAAACGTTGGTGATTCCAATTGTTCTAAAATACTCATTAAAAACCCTTCTATTCTTTATATTTTATTTAAAAAATTATATAATGCCCCAAGCATTCCTGCATCATTTTGTCTATTTGCAAATTCTACATTAGTATTTTTGTAAACTCTATCTATAAGAACCTCCTTTAATGCTTTGTCTATTTTAGGTTTTAGAAATTCCTCCTGTGCCATAATTCCACCACCTAAAATTACTACTTCTGGATTTATTACATAACATATATTTGCGATTCCAACTGCTAATGATTTTATCATATTATTGAGCTCTTTTAAACAATCTTCGTCATTATTCTTTGCTAAATCAAAAATTATTTTTCCATTTAAGTCATTTTCATTTAAACTCTTTATTTTTGCTACTTTTTTAACTAGACTACTAGTAGATGCTAACTCTTGAAAAGAACTTCCATTTATATTCATATATCCTACTTCACCAGCACTATTACTAAATCCATTTATTAGTTTATTGTTTATTATAACACAACCACCAATTCCAGTACCTATTGTCAGGCATACAGAAGATGTTGCACCCTTTCCTGCTCCAATCCACATCTCACCAAGTCCAGCACAATTAACATCATTTTCAACTTCACATTTTACATTAAATTCTTTTTCTATCTCTTTTTTTAATTCCATACCTTTATAGTTTGGAATTAGCTCTTCTAATGCAAATAATATCTTCCCCTCAATTGGGTCAACCATACCTGCAGTAGATATACATATACCACTTATGTCATTTTCTTCTATATATTTTTTCACTATCTGTTTTATTTTAGATAATATTCCTTCTCCACCTTTTTCCTTTGCTTCAGTATCCATACTTGATTTATCAATTATAAATCCATCTTCCCTAATAAATCCATATTTTATTGAAGTACCTCCAACATCTATACAAACGTAATTTTTCATAACATATCTCCATACAAATTATTTTTATAAATTAACAACTCTATTTAAAATCTTATATTACACAAATTTTTTACTTATCTTTTCCAATTCACAAATATATTTCCTTGCTTCTGATAAATCTATTGTATCACTTAATACACTTTTTTCCTTAGTTATATGATACTTATAAATATTTTTACATAAGTCCTCTCCTAGCATATTAAGACCTTCTTGAGTATAATGAACATCGTCAATAGTTAAGCCTTTATCATGAAATTGCATAGCAATTTTACTTCCCACACACAGTATATCACATTCATTACAAGCAGATTCTTGAGCTGCTGCAATTCGTCTAGTTCTAATAAAATATTCATCTTCTCCAAGCCAATAACCAGTTAAGCTTACAAACATTTTATCAATCATACATTCTTTTTTAAGTCTATACGCAATCTTTTTTAAACTTTCTTTATAGTATAAGGCATCGCTACCATATTTTGCATCACTTTCACCTTGAATCCAAATAACATACTTACTTTGTATATTATAATGTTTACTTAAAGTACTACATCCTGCATTAAATTTTTCTATAGTATCATTTAGAAACCAGTTATTATCATGATTCCAATTTTTTATTCTTGACCCATCTTTTGCATTATGAATAAAACAAACTTTATTTCCAGTGAACTTATTCCATTCATTTGAAAATGCAGGTGCTATAGTACCATCACCTTCTGAAGTCTCTAGCTCACACCTCATATTTATAATTTCATCAGTACTCAAATATTCAAAACAATTTTCATTAGGAATAACACTCTCTTTTTGATTTCCTAATCCTCTGGCATTACTTTGTCCTATTAATAAAAATACATCTATATTTTCCATGATTTAACTCCTCTATAAAATTTTAACTTTTTGATTACATCCAATTTTCATTATAAAAAACTAAGGCTGAAAATAGTAATCTAACTAAAATTTACGAAATATCACTAATCGCTGAAAGTTAAATCACTATTTTCAGCCTTAGTGGTTGTATAAATCCTCATTATCTAACCAAAACCTTAAAAATAGCTTTTTTGATATTTTCTTTTTCTAAAACTTTTATTGCTGTCATATGGGCATCTTCTGGATAACACACTAAGAAATCATTTTTTCTAAGTTCTACATATCCATTGTTTTTACCATCAAGGGGTAAAAAATCTCCCTCTTCTTCATATGGTTTTTGCTCTAAATTTTCTATAAAATTTAAGTCTATTCTTTCACATCCATCAAGCATTAAGTGTACATCTATATACTTCTTATGAGCTTCCCAGAATCTTTCTTCTTTTTCGCAAGTTTTATACTCTACAATATTCACAAAACTATCATCACCATCTATTGTATAAGTACCTTTTTCATAATCTATTAATGAATTCTCTTTAGCATATTCGAAACATCTAAGTAAATCTTCATGTAATGTTGAATATGTCTTACTATGATTTATATTTCCAAATATCATAAGCATTGTCTCCCTATATAATTTTAAATACATTTTTTTATACTTTTACATATAAATTGTATTCTACAGTCCTATAGAGTAACTAAATTATTTATCTAATCACTCTATAAGACAATTTATCATTTAAACATCATATTATTTTTCATAATAAACAGTAGTTTCAGCTCTTGGTAAAGATACTTTTGCTTTAACCTTAGCTTCTATTGCACTAACTATTGTACCTACTACAACAGAAGTAGTTATTGTTATTAAAGAATATGCCCAAGAAGTTACTTCTGGCATACGATATTTTAGATAAACAACCAAAATTGCTGATATTATAAATCCAACATAAGCTCCCATTTTAGTTGCCTTTTTACAAAATGCTCCAAGCACAAATACTCCTGCCAGAACTCCTAAAACTAGTCCCATGAAACTATTGAACCATTCATATGCTGACTTTATTTCTCCATTTGCTAAGATTATTGCAACGACTATAGAAAGTATACCTACACCTAATGATATATATTGTGCTATCTTAGTTTGTCTTTCCATACTTATATCTTTTGTTATTATAGTTTGTATATCTAAAGTCCAACTTGTAGCAACTGAGTTAAGTCCTGTTGATAAAGTTGATTGAGATGCTGCATATATTGCTGCAAGTAGTATTCCTGTTATACCTACTGGTAATTCATAAGCTATATACGATGCAAATACTTGGTCTTGCTGAACTGTTTGAGCTAAATCTGGATTTTGAGTATAGTATATAAATAAACAAGTTCCAATTAGATAAAACACAGTTGCAAGTCCCATTGATAAAACACCATTTCCATATGTCATTTTGTTAAGTTGCTTTATATCAGTTGTTGTAGTAAATCTTTGAACTATATCTTGACTTGATACATATGATGAAAAAGTATTAAGACCAGCTCCAACAAATATTATAAATGCACTTGTAGATAGTATATTTTTATCAAACATAACTTCATTAGTTGCTAAGAATTTATGTCCACTTGTAAGTGTATCCATCACTGTTCCAAAACCACCATTTATACTTGCTATTAAATAGAACAATGTCCCTGTAACACCTACTATTAGTACCATCCCTTGTATAAAATCGGTCCATAAAACAGCCTTTAATCCACCTGTATATGAATAAATTATTGCTATTACGCCCATAACTACTATCAATACATTTACAGGTATTCCTGTAAGACCAGCTAGAACCACTGATGGAAGATACATTATGATAGACATACGTCCTATTTGATATATTATAAACATTAAAGCTCCAATTACTCTAAGACCTTTACTTTCGTATCTCATTTCTAAGTATTCATATGCTGTATCTATTTCTAGCCTACTGTACAAAGGCAAGAAAAATTTTATTGTCAAAGGTATTGCTATAAACATACCTAATTGTGCAAACCATAAAATCCAAGTTCCACCATAAGAATTTCCTGCTAATGATAAAAACGATATTGGACTTAATAATGTGGCAAATATTGATACTGATGTAACCCACCAAGGAATAGTCCCATCACCTTTGAAGAACTCTTTTCCTTTCATTTCCTTTTTTGAAAATAACAACCCTGCAAATAAAACTGCCAATAAGTAAACTACCAGTATTGCAAAATCTATCCAAGTAAATCCTACCATTTTACTAATCCTCCCATACTAAAAGTATTTTATTAAAAATACTTTCTGTATATTTCTTTTGCTCTTGATTTCATTTCATCAGTTGCTTCTTTCATAGGTTGTCTACAATATCCAGCTTCAACACCTTGCTCTTCAAGTAGTAATTTAATTGTTTGATATAGACCATTTCCTAATATATCTGTTATTAAATCATTAGTCACATGTTGTACTTCAAGTGCTTCTGATATTTTTTCATTTTTAGTTAATTCAAATATTTGTCTGGCTCTGATACCGTTTACATTAAATGTAGAACCAATTGCTCCATCTACTCCTAAAACTGTAGCTGGCAACATCATTTCATCAAATCCTGCAAATATTAATTTATTTGGGAAAGTTTTTCTCATTCTTTCTAATAAGTAGAAATCTGCTGCTGTAAATTTAACACCTATTATTTTTTCATTTTCAAATAATTCTCCAAATTGCTCTAAACTCATATCAACACCAGTTAAAAATGGTATAGAATATATTATTAATCTATTATCTACAGAATTTATTATTGTATTGTAATAGTGTTTTATTTCTTCAAAATCAAATTTATAATAAAAAGGTGTAACAGCACTTATAGCATCATATCCTAAATCAGTTGTAAATTTAGCAAGTTCCACAGCTTCTTTTAAATTAACTGAACCAACCTGAGCTATTAATTTTATTTCTTCTTTTACTTCATCTTTAGCTATTTCAAATATTCTTTTCTTCTCATCAGTTGAAAGCATGAAATTTTCTCCTGTACTTCCCCCTACATAAAGACCATCTATTTTACAAACATCTATGTTATGTCTAATTATTTGTCTTAACCCTTTTTCATTTATATTTCCTTCCTTATCAAATGAAACTAATAATGCTGAATAAATTCCCTTCATATCTGTTGTTCTCATATCCTTACCTCCAATTTTAGTTTTTAAATATAGTTAAATATAATAATTTTTTAATTTATAAATTAATTTTTAATTAATTTCAATTGCTTTAACAAACTTTTCTGTTATTAGTTGTGGTCTTGTTATTGCTGAGCCTACTACTGATGAATGAACACCTAACTCAAATACCTTTTTTAAATCTTGAGGAGTATTTACCTTTCCTTCAGCTATTACAGGTATTTCTAAATCTTTAACTAATCTTTCCATTAGTGCAAAGTCTGGACCTTCTAAAACTTCTGTATATGGAGTATACCCAGATAGTGTAGTTGAAACACAGTCCACACCATACTCTTGAGCTTTAACAGCCTCATCATAGTTTGAAACATCTGCCATTACTAAAACCCCATTTTCTTTTATATACTTTATAATTTCCTTTAAATCTTCATTATTTGGTCTAACTCTATTAGTGGCATCTAAAGCTATCATCTCACACCCTGTTGTCAGAAGCTCATCAACCTCCTTTTTAGTTGGTGTTATATATATATCTGAATCTTCATAATTTCTCTTTATAATACCTATAACAGGAAGTCCAGTAACTTTTTTTATTTCAATAATATCATCAACCCCTTGAGCCCTAATTCCAACAGCTCCACCTTCCATAGCAGCCTTAGCCATTCTACCCATTATAAAAGGACTATGAAGAGGTTCATTTTCCAAAGCTTGGCATGATACTATTAATTTACCCTTTACCTTATCTAGCATTTTTTCAATTACCTCATTTCTGAAATTTATTTTCTTGATTTATGTATTAATAATAACATGAAAACTTTTTCTTTGCAATATTTTTTCATATTTTTTTCTTATTTCTATATTTTTACCAGTTTATTCCATGAGTTAGCTTGTTTTTCTTATTTAAAAGAAATTTTATTTCATTTTTTTGGTGTTTATTTTCATTTTATATAAGTACTCTCATAAATACTCCTGTTAAATTATTTCAATAAAAAAACCTATGTACACTATACATAGGTTTCCCAATATTACTCTAAATCCATTATAATTTTTCTACCACAACATGGACAAAATTCAGACTCTGAATCTATTTCACTTTCACAGTAACCACAAACTATAAAATCACCAGATTCATTTTCTAACTCAAATTTTTTACCACATTCCGCACAATATTTATCATTTACACTTCCAACATAACCACATTCACAAGTTACATTACTTTCTGCGATTTCCATTTCGTTAATTTCCATATTTTTTTCATAGATTATCTTGTCGAGTTCTAGTAATTCATCACAAAACTTATCAAAACTTTCATCATCAAAATAATCTTCTCTAATTTTTTGATATGTTAGTATTCCCATTTCTAAGAATATCTTTGCTTTCTTTTCTTGAATATCCTCAATCTCTCTATTTATCTTTGATTTTTCTTTATATAATTCAACTTTAAATTTTCCATTACCAAACTTTTTCTTAACTTTAGAAAACTTATCGTCTACTGTATTCTTAGTATTTTCTTCCATAGAAATTTCCTCCAATCATATTTAATCAGCTGAGTTTAGCTTATACCCTATTAAAGATATCACAAAACTATATATAAATGAAATTATAATAGTTTGGAATACTTTAAATTGCATTATTAAAGTTGCACCATAACTAGTTGTATTAAAGAAATTAATATTACTATCAAGTATAAATGTGCTAAATAAAGCCAGCATACCCATTAAAAATGCATAATACACACTAAACACTATTACAGGCTTGATATTATCTGTGTCATACTTAAATCTCAATTTATATCCATTTAATAATAGTATTAATGCAGATAAAGCTCCCATTGCATAAAACATTAATTTAGTATCTCCAAATAGAGATGATGAGCCCAAACTAAATATTGATACTGTTGAATTTATTATAGTAACTGAAATTCCATTTGCAAAAGCCCACATATAACTAGCTATTTGTGGCAGTATAGCAAATAAATTTGCTCCATTTGAGTAACTACTCATATCTAATTCGTTTAAGTAGCTACTATCGGATACAGTTAGTACAAATAGGATTGCCAATACTAAAACATATCCTAATATAAATATCTTTATAGAATTTGAAAAAAGAGACATATACATATTTTCTTTTTCATAACTCTTTTTGTAATTAGTTATATATGTACATATAAATCCTAATACAAATCCATTTAAAAGAACACTAAAAAACTGATAACTATATTCTAGTGCATAGCCATACTCTAACATACTATGTGAACCAGTCTTTACATTAGTAAAAACAGATAGAACAGCTAAAATTAATCCATAAAGAATCCCAACTCCTAATGAATTTGCTAATGTAGATTTTGAGTCTTTACATCTTTTTCTCATAAAAATTAAATTTGATATTATTAATCCTAGAATAGGGATTATAAGTAATATTAACAATCCTATATTAGCATTTATAAATCCAGAACCCATCATAGTAGACATAGATACACTAATCTGACCCAAGTTAAGAGCTAGAATTATATGTGCTGGATTTATTAAATAACTAATATCATTAAATTGAATAGTTATTACAGCTTTAAATATCAATGCAATAATAAATAATATAAATACATTTGTAAAGGTTGTTAAAAATATTCCTCTTGTATTTGCATGATGTGAAAGCTCTTTTATTTTAGATTTTAAGTCTAATTTTGTTTCAAATGGTTTTAAGGATGCTACTTCATAAAGCTCATTTCCACAAAATTTACAGTAATTATCTTTAGAATTATTTTCTTTGCTACAACTAGGACAAATTTTTTCTTCTTTTCTTTTAAGTGTGAAGTTTTTATTTTTTATTTTTCTAGTTAGTTCGCCTGTTGTTTTGGAATAGTTATTATGTGAATAATTCATATTATTTATTTTTTTTTCATCCATTTTTTCCCTCCAAGTTTTACTGTTGTAAATTATCAAATATAACTATATCATATAAAACTTAATTATACCTTAATTGGATATATTTATCTATTTTATTTGTTTATTGTTGTTATTTTTTAACAAGTATTGGTATTTCAATAATTTATTAATGTCAGTTTTGTTGTTTATGTTTTATTATGCTTAATTTAAATTTATTCTATTCTTTATTTTCAGTGGCAAGATGGTGGCAAGTTAGGTTTTGCCACCATTTATTTTTGATTCCAAAATTAAGTTATAAATAGTTATTATTATGTTACTTATAACTATATAAATTTAGTACATAGTTTATGTTTTAATACAAACAAAGCTTATCAATATTTAAATGCACTTTTCTGTTAACTTTTCTGAAATAAGTTAACATTATCATAAACTTATGCTATACTTTTTATAAAGGGGGTTTTATTTATGTCAACTTTTGGTGAGAGGTTTAAACTTTTAAGAACAGAAATGAATCTAACTCAAGAGGAACTTGTTGAAAAATTTAATAAAGTTTATCTTACGAGTTTTAATAAATCAACAATATCACAGTATGAAAATAACAAAAGAAAACCAGAAATAAACGTTTTAGAAAATTGGGCAGATTTTTTTAATGTATCTATTGATTATCTTTTAGGGAGAACTCTTGTTAGAAATCACATAGATACCGTAGCAACGCATAAATCTAATCCTAACAAAGTTTTACCAGAAGAAGCTCAAGAGCAACTTAATGATTATATAGAATTTTTAATAAGCAAATATAAAAAATAAATATTTAGAGCAGTTCACACCTGCTCTTTATATATAACAAAACTCAAAAATACATTCTTTTTATAGGGGGATTTCCATGAATAAACTAGACGCACTTTTAGATTTAGCAAAAAATGAAGAAATAGAAATTTACTACACTGACAAAATAACAGATGACATAAAAGGATTGTATATAAACAAACAAGGGCTAAAAATTATATCATTACTTAATTCATTAAAACAAAATAAGACTAAACTAATAGAAATTTTAGCAGAAGAATTAGGACATCATTTTACCAGTGTAGGAGATTATGTATCTTCAGAAAACAGCTACAAAAATAAAATATTGATAGATAAAACTGAAGAAAAAGCTCTAAGATGGGCAGGTGAATTTCTTATAGCAGAAGAAGAGATAATACATGTTATTAATTCATATGCCACAAATGTCTATGAAATAGCTGAAGAATTACAAGTTAGTGTAAAATTTTTATTAAAAAGATTAGAATTTCTATCAAGAAAGAAAAACATGTTAGACTTGGGAAATAATAGATTCCTAGTATTAACTAGCTTACCAAATTTCTACATATATGAGGATATTTTTTAAACTCTTTTATTCTACTTTTATAGTTTATTATTTAACAAATACATATTTAAATATAATTATAATAAAATGTATATAAAAACTAGGTAATTGTAAGAATATCAATATAATATCATAGTATAAACTGAATAAAAAAGATTCATATAATATTGTACATAAAAAAAATATATAAAGAGCAGTTAATCTGCTCTTTTATATAAATATAAAACTTAATTATAATAAAATACTAATTGAAAAATTCATTTAATATTAATTAATAAATACAATCTAACATAATTTTAGATTGTTACACATAATATATTTTGATATAATTAAGTTATTAATAAAGTATTCCAAGTATCTAAGAAAAGAAAAGGGATACTTATTTTTATGTTTTATTTTTAATGGAGGCCTATATGAACTTAGAAAATTTAAAAAAAATTTTTGGATTTCCTCTAGACAAAGAACATAAAGAAAACGTTGAAAAAGAGCTTTGCAATTATCTTTATCATACAGGGAAAATCATTTGTATAATAATAATAATATCCCAAATAATTATGATTATATCAATATCAGCTAGAGAAGGTGGCCCTTTTGCCACTCCAAGACGTCAATGGTATTTTTGTATGTACATAACACTGTTCTCTGTATCTTCAATCTTTATGTTTGTATTTTCTTATCTTTGGAATAAAAAAAAGGAGTATTGCACTTTTTATATAAACTTATGGGTAATTTATGTATCTTTTTTCTGCCTATGGGGATGTGTAATTACTCTACTCGACCAATTAGGTGGAAATGACTTAAGTGTATTTAGTTACATTATGTTAGCAGCTGCGGCTTTTTCAGTATTAAAATTCGGAGAATCAATAATAGTTTTTGGTGGATGCTTTTTATTTCTTAACTTTTTCTTACCTGGAATTCAAACTATACCAGGTAATGAATTTAGTAATATCGTTAATACTTTTTTTATAACATCACTTGCTATTTTTGTTTCTACAATGCTATATAGAAGTCGTGTATTTACTTATTATGACAAACTTCTAATTCGCCAACAATATGAGGAAATATATCATATAAATAATTTACTTAATCATAAAGTCATGATAGATGAACTAACTAAAATGAATAATCGTAGATACCTTGAAGATATTCTACAAAAAAAATTAATCAGCTATGCAAATCAAGTACCTATAACTGGAATGATGCTAGATATCGATTACTTCAAGCAATTTAATGATACCTATGGACATCAAAAAGGAGATTATTGCTTGCAAAGTATCGCTAAAGTAATTTTAGATTTTACAAATTCTGAAAATGCACATGCTATACGATATGGTGGCGAGGAATTTTTTATATGTATTTTCAACTGTGATGAAGAAGATGCTAAACTTAAATCAGAATGTTTACGAAAAATTATAGAAAATTGCCATTTTGAACGTGATGATGTACCTTCAAAATGTGTAACTGTTAGTATTGGAGTTTATACAAAGAAAATTGAAGAAAAAATAACATTAGAAGAATTTATAAGTTACTGTGATAAAGCTCTATATACTGCAAAAGAAGAAGGACGTAATTGTGTGGAATTTTATTAAAAAATATATAAATAAAAGTATTAATCCTTCATGCTTAAATTTTTCAGGAAAAATTTTTTTATATTTACAGTAAGTAAACACTATTAAATAAACCTATAAATTAGACTTTTAAACTTAAGTCTCACTTATAGGTTTATTATTTTCTGAATATTAATTATTTTGAATTTTAATATTTATAAGCTATACCATTAAATCTAAGTTATATTTTCAAATATATTATTATCTAATTTTCCATTTCTTTAATCAACGAAACATTTTGCTTTTCTATAGAATTTAACACATCTGTATCAGCTCCTATATCATAATCTGGCTGATACCATGATTTATTACTAAAATAACTCTTATATGGCTCTTCTTTAAACACATACCCATATCTTGCAAATATTTCATTTCTTATATAGGCTAACTCTCCTTTGCTATAACCCTCGAGTTCTTCTCTAGTCAAAACTCTTGAATCACTATCATATATAATATAATCATCATCATAACTTACTTCTTTACTTTTTGAGTTAGAATCTGAATTTGAATCACTTTTACTGTTCTTGTTATTATTTTTTTCTTTATCACTCTCATCACTTGTTTTATTATTTATGCTTTTGATAAATTTATCAGCTTCTTCTTTGGAAATTTTGTTAAGTGTACCACTTACTTTGTCAGCTTCTAATGAAATTTCATTACTATTATATCTAGTTACAGACAGTTTTTTATTTGATGAACTATCCTTACTTTTTAATACCATACTATTGCTATCTGAACTTTCTACTTCATATTTAATCGTATAATTACCTTCTTCTTGGTTTTTAGTATAAAGTTTTATTTTATCAGGTTCTTCAAACTCAAATATATTATACTCATCAGCCTTCCAAAAACCACTTAAATCTTTTGGCTCTAGATTTTTAGAATAAATCAATTCATTTTCTAAATAAATCTCTGAGTACTTTTGTATATTACTCATTTCAACTTTATCTTTCTTAGTCTTCATATTATAAAAATGTACTTCCTTATTCTTGCTAGAATATACTATGTTCTCTGAATTAAAGGAATAACCAATCACATCACTTGCTATCTTCTCTTTATCTAAAAATAACTCACCACTTGATTTAACATAAAGTAATTTATCATTATTAATAATAGATAGATTAGAATTTTCTTTCATGTCATTTCCTATTTTTTCTTCTTCTTTATTATCTTTCTTGATATATATGTCACTATCAGAATTTATAAATACAATACCATCATTAATTAAACTTATATAATCAATATCAGATTTTATTTTCTTAGATTCGTCTTTTCCTACTTCTTTTTCATATAATTCATCATCACTATTTATAAAGTAAAATTTATTATTTCTATATCTATAAGACCTAACATCTGATGCTATTTTTTCACTTTTTCCATTTTTATATAAATACAATTCTCCTTTTAAGTCTTTATAATTATACTCACTTATATACATAATATCTTCATCATCAGATTTTACTCCCCATAAATTCGATACATCCGAACTAATCTTAACTTTATCATTTTTATCTAAGCTTTTTAAGTATAAATTATCATCATTATTTATAAATATCACATCGCCTTTATTGTTTATAATATCAAAATTTTTTATATCTGTTGATATTTTTTCTTTATCTCCATTTTCTTTATATAGATATAACTCTTCATCTGTATTAACATAATATATATACTTTCCATCTTGAGATATCTTATATAATACAACATCATTGGCTATTTTTTCTTTGTCTTTCCCATCATACTTTACATACAAAGAATTTTCTGATGATATATATGCCATAGTCTTTGAAGAAGGAATAAATTCATATGAGTTAAGTTCACTAGAAATTAAGTCTGATGCTAATTTTTCCTTTTCTTTTTTTAAATTGTATTTATACAAATTATTCTCTTTATCCTGAATTAATATAGATTGCTCCCCATTTATATAATCTCTCTTTGTATCTATAGGTATATCTGATGCTATTTTTTCTTCATCCTTACCTTGTGTCTTTATATATACATCTGTCATACCATCAGAATTATCCTCATCTCTTTTTAATAGTATAAGAGAATTATCTCTTTTATCCTGACTATTTTTAGAATTATTTTTTGTACAACCTGTGCATATAAGTACCAAACTTAAAACCATAAATAACCATTTCTTAGATATTCTTACTCCCCCTCATATAATAGATAATGTAATAAATATTTTTTATATTTAACATTTTACACATTTTCATACTATAGCCTTATATATTTGTAATATAAAGCTAGCCTACAAATTCATTTATATTTTTTCCATAATTATCTAAAATCACTTTATAGTTTATAGTATATCACAACAAACGTTATCCTATCACATTAACTATAACTACTCCAAAAGCCTTTAATGCTTCTTGAAGTACTTCATTTCCTCCATAAGGATATCCTATGGGATTAAAATAAAGTTTTGAAGTTTTTTCTTCAATCATTTTACAACCTTCTATTGTATAATCACCTATACCAATTTCAGAAAATACAGTTTCAAAATCCCACGGAACAGATTTCAAATACTCTTGTATTTTTTCTTCATCTAACTGTTTATATTTCTCCCAAAACATTTTATTTTCTTCTTCTGTTGGCCACCAAAAATAATCTAATTCTTCTCTATAATAAAAATCTTCCACTCTTTCTAAAATATAATATTCCAAATCATTAACTTGTACACAATCATTTTTTATACTTGCTATATATGAAAATAAATTCTCAATCCTCTTAAATACTTCAATATTATCAACATTAAATTCAATAAAACAAAATTCACACATCATATTCCCCTCCTAACTTGAATACTTTATACTTATATTGTATTGCAAAATAAAATTAATTAAATCATATGTTTACAAGTACAATAAAAATAACTTGCATATATCCAAACTAGATAATATACAAGTTATTTACTATTTTTATGCTTAAAATTATATAATTTTACTATAATTTATAATTATTAGAATTCAGAATTCTTAGGAGTTCTTGGGAAAGGTATAACGTCTCTTATATTAGACATACCTGTCATATACATAATTATTCTTTCAAATCCAAGACCAAATCCAGAGTGAGTAGCAGTACCAAATTTTCTAAGCTCTAAATACCACCAGTAATCTTCTTCTCTTAATCCCATTTCATGAATTCTATCTAATAAAACGTCTTCTCTTTCTTCTCTTTGAGAACCCCCAACTATTTCTCCAACACCAGGAACTAATAAATCCATTGCTCTAACAGTTTTACCATCTTCATTCATTCTCATATAGAATGCTTTTATATCTTTTGGATAATCAGTTACAAATACTGGACAGTTGTATATTTGCTCTGTTATATATCTTTCATGCTCAGTTTGAAGGTCACATCCCCATTCAACTGGATACTCAAATTCATGACCTGATTCAATTAATAACTCTACTGCTTTAGTGTATGTTATTCTAACAAATTCAGAGTTTACTATCTTATTTAATCTTTCTAATAATCCTTTATCTATAAAACTATTAAAGAATTCCATTTCTTCAGGAGCATTTTCTAAAACATAACTTATAACATATTTTATCATATCTTCTGCAAGTTCCATGTTATCTTCAAGGTCTGCAAAAACTATTTCTGGTTCTATCATCCAGAACTCTGAAGCATGTCTTCCTGTGTAAGAGTTTTCAGCTCTAAATGTAGGTCCAAAAGTATAAACATTTCTAAAAGAAAGTGCCATTATTTCAGCATTTAATTGTCCACTAACTGTTAAATTTGCTTCTTTTCCAAAGAAATCTTGAGTATAGTCTATTTTTCCATCTTCAGTTTTTGGAATATCATTTAAATCCATAGTTGTTATTCTAAACATTTCTCCTGCACCTTCACAGTCACTACCTGTTATGATTGGAGAATGTGCATATACAAAGTTTCTTTCTTGGAAAAACTTGTGTATAGCATATGCAGCTATTGATCTTACTCTAAATACAGCTGAGAAAGTATTACTTCTTGGTCTTAAATGTGCTATTGTTCTTAAGTATTCAAGTGTATGTCTTTTCTTTTGTAGCGGATATGAACTATCTGATTCCCCTTCTACAACTATACTTTTTGCATGTATCTCTACAGGTTGTTTAGCTCCTTCTGTAGATACCAATTCACCTTCCACAAATATAGATGAGCTTATTGCTAATTTTCCTATTTCTTTAAAATTTTCTACTTTCTCATCAAATACTATTTGCATATTCTTAAAAAAGCTTCCATCATTTAACTCTATAAATCCAAAGTTCTTAGATACTCTAGATGTTCTTATCCATCCAGCTACTTTTACAGTTTTTCCTATGTACTGCTCTTTGTCTCTGTACAATTCTTTTACTGTTATAAATTCCTTTTGCATTTTAAATCCTCCTAGTATAATTATTATTAATTTCTTATAAATATAATTTCAATAAAAAAAAGCCCTTCATCCCTATATAAAGGGACGAAAGACTATTACTCTCGCGGTACCACCCTAATTGTCATAAATGACCTCTTAGTTAAGCAATGCTTAAAGCCTATAACGGTGCCTTCCGTCTAAGTCTACTTGCTAAACAAGCTTTCGATTAGAAACTCCAAGATGTTCTTCAATATAAACCTCGTATTGAGCTCTCACCGTCCTCAACTCGCTAAAACTACATTTTATATCTACTCTTCTCTTCACAGTATTTATCTTTTATTATTTCCGCTAATTAACAAAATTATACCAATTTATAAATTTTTAGTCAATAAATTTATGAAATTGATACTGATTGCTATTTATAAAAAAAGTAGAGTAGCACATTGTTCATCAAACTAGATATAAGTCTACAAGCCAATACTACTCTACAAAATTACAATAAATACTTATTTTTATCATTGAATCTTACAATTTTTATAACTTACTTCCATTGTCAACCCAATCTTTTGCTTCCTCAACACTATTAAGTGAAGGTATTGAAACTTTACTATGAGGTTTTAATTTTTCAACATCAGCCCATGCTGCTGTTGACTCATTTCCAACTAAAAGTGGACTTCTAAGTCTTTTATTATCTTTGCCTTTTAATGCTCTTGCTTTCTTATTTTCCAAAACTATCACCTCTATTATTTATTTTGTAATAGTTTTAGCAATTTTTCAAATTAAATTCATAAGTTGAGATTATAATGATTTTTAAATAAATAATATACATTTTTAATACCTAATTCAATCCTATTTTTATCCAAAATTTTTATTTCATATTACAAAATATACGACTATCTTTTTATTTTAATATTAATTTTTGGTACTATTTTTTAATATAAAAAACATACTAAAAATCTGATTATCCCCTAGAACACAGTACCTATCCGCATATATACAGGACTAACAAAGCCATTTTACTACTAATTTACTACTACCGAATGAGCCTTGATACGTTGATAAGTCCTAGAAATGCAAAGATATGGTATTAACACATCAGTATTGTCTGAACCTCCCATGACTAAAGTCACAGGGTTCCTGTTTCATAGAATCTTGCATACTGAAATATGTCTTACCAATTCTCCACAGGCTATCCCCGTAGTTCCTACGGTTCTTACATAAGTTATTTATTTTAAACTGTTATTAGTCTTAGTCCTTCTTTTAATATATTTATACTTGCATTTATATCTCTATCATGAGTTACATTACAACAAGGACAAATCCATTCTCTTACAATACTACTCCTTAAAAGGTGCAGTCTATGGAATCTATAAAGAAGATGGTACGAAAGTTACCACCATCACAACAGACGAATACGGAAAAGCTATTTCTTCAAATATTAAGCTAGGAAAATACTATGCTCTTGAAAAACAGCTCCAGCAGGTTATGTATTGAATCAAAACAAGATTCCATTTGAGTTAAAATATGCAGGTCAAACCGTAGATACTGCGGTTCAATCTACTACTGTAAAAGAAGTCGTTATCACTGGTGGCTTTGACCTTGTGAAATTTGGAAACTATGACTGGCAAACAACATTAGCTAGTATCTTAAATCCAAAAGAAATCATTGAGAAACAGGTTGTTGATACGAATAGCATTGAGAGTTTTGTAGAATCCTTTAGCAAGGAATATTTTTCATGGCAACAGTCGCAAGATTCACAGGACAAACGAATTGAACGTTTGAAGAATTATCTGACTGAAAACCTACAACAGTTGAATACTGAAATGGTTCGCTCGGATATTCCTACTAGTTCTATTGTCAACAGCTTTCAAGTATGGAGTGTGACACAGAACAATGAAAATGCCTATGATGTACTCTTTTCAGTAGGACAACAGATTTCAGAGGGCGAGAACAAAAAGAATATCGCTTCCACCTATACTGTTACTGTCTATGTAGATGAAGTAGTCAATATGGTAATTATTAAGAACCCTACCATTGACAGCAAGCCACAAAAGGCAAGCTATGAGCCTGTACTTTCTGATAGTAATGGAACGGTGGACGCAAATACAACAGAGGAAATTAATAGTTTCCTAGACACATTCTTCAAGCTCTATCCTACTGCAACAGAAAAAGAGCTATCTTACTATGTAAGTAATCAAGCACTTGATGTAATTAATAAAGATTATGTATTTGTGGAACTTGTGAATCCTGTTTATACACAAGTTAACAATCAAGTGACTGCTATTGTAACAGTGAAATACCTTGATAAGGAAACCAAAGTTACACAGTTTTCCCAGTTTGAGCTTACTTTGCAGAAAAATGACAACTGGAAAATAATAATGGAATAGTTTCTATGTAAATATATTTTTACTATCTTACCTAACTAATTGAAAGATGATATAATTTAATCAAAGATTTGGTAAGGAGGGATGAATATGCATTTAATTGATTTTATGAATGAAGATATTAAAAAGAAGCTTGTTAAAAAAACGTATAAAAAGAAAGAGACTATTCTTTTTGCTGGGCAAGAAAATGAATATGTAATTCTTATGATTGACGGTATTGCAGAAGCATTCATCTTAAATGTGAAAGGAAACATCTCAACTATTCATCTTTATAGAAGTGGTAGTTTTTTTGGAGAAATGGAACAATTTAATGATGGGAAAAAACCCGTTGAAATTGTCGCTTTCACAGATTGTAATGTATATAAACTTCATAGAGATGATTTTTTAAACTGGTTAAGGGGAGATTTTGAAGCTACAAAATTTCTGATTCGAGAAATATCTAGTAAATTAGTTGTAAATGCTGAATTAATTGAAGAATTATCATCTTTAAGTGTTAAAGAACGACTTCTGAGGTGTATATCCTTACACTATTATAGAAGTGAATTAAATCTGCTTACCAAAAAACAGCTTGCTAGCGAAGTAAACGCTCCAATTAGAAGCATTAATCGTGCTATAAATGAATGTGTACAAGAACATCTAATTGCTTATGAAAACAAAAGATTTAGTGTAATTAATCAGCGAGAGGTATTAAAGAATCTTCCTACAACATAAGTATAATTTCAAAAAAGTATTGGATAATAATTATTCAATACTTTTTTATTTCGGGTCAAGTGACCTATTTTTTTTTATTTCTTCATTATATAATACTCCTATGCATAATTATGTTGGATTGATAGCTAATAAAAGAAAGTGAGAGGTGTTATATTATGACTAAAACACAACAGGAAATGATACAAAACGTATTAGAATTTTCAAAAAGAGATAGTAGGATAATAGGACTTGCAATTAGCGGTTCTTATATCACAAAATCGTTAGATGAATATTCTGATTTGGATTTTCTGATTGTAGCAGATGATAAATCCTATGAAGAAGTTATCGAAGAGAGATTACTTATTGCGGAACAGTTTGGAACATTAGTTTCTGCTTTTACTGGCGAACACGTTGGAGAACCTCGATTGATAATTTCCCTCTATGATTCCCCTGTTCTTCATGTTGATTTTAAGTTTACAACCTTAGATGGTTTACTAGATAGGGTTGAAGATTCAGCTATTCTCTATGAAGAAAACAACTGCATAACAGAAATTTATTCTAAAAAAGAAGCATACTTCCCAACTCCAGACTTACAGTGGATTGAAGATAGATTTTGGATTTGGGTTCATTACGCTTGTACTAAGATTGGACGTAGAGAACTATTTGAAACAATTGATTTTTTATCTTTTTTAAGACAATCAGTACTTGCCCCATTAATACAGCTTCTCTTAGGTAAATTACCTCGTGGAGTTAGAAAAATTGAATTGGATGCACCCCAATATATTGAAGCATTAGAAAAGACGGTTGCTACCCATGAATATGAAAGCTGTGTTAATGCATTGCAGGCTACTATCAACCTGTATCTTGAGTTAAGAGAGGAATTATCACAAAGTCCTATTGTCCGAAAGGTTGAAGCTGAAAGGGTTGCATTACAGTATTTTCAAGATTTAATCAAATAAACCCAAAGTAAAAAAACATTGAATAGTAAATTTGAAAGTAACAGTATGGAGGATAACTATGAGTGATATTTTAAGTAGAATTACAAATAAAATTGGAGATAAGAATATAGTTGATAAGTTATCAGCTCTATCAAAATCAGATTTGAACTCACTTCTATTAGAAGTGTTTGATAGACAAGCAAATACTTTAACTGCAACTGATATTCTAAAGTCATACCAACTAAATAGATTTACTATCCCTAGTGGTATAGATCCAGAAGAAATTCATGCTTTGGAATCAAAATTATTGAGAAAAGCATTCAATATGGATATCAAGACGATTATGCTTTCTCCCTCTGCTCCATTAGGTAGCTGTAGCGTTTTTGGCTCCGTAGATCAATATAACGTAGTAAGTGCTCTACGAGGGACAGAAACACTTGCAGACCCCTCAAATATGTTGGCAATAATTATTGCTGACAAATTAAAAAGAAAAGAAGAAAATAATACCATACCTATCCACATGGCTACTACTGCTAGGGCAATAAGAGCACAAAATTTTGTAGGTAAAGGTTTATATTCACATTTTGGCTTATATTGTATGGTTTCATCTGGTATAGATACAGGGTCTTACACTTGTGAAAAAATGTTGTTAGAAAAGCACTTAAACTATTATAAAGATATATTAAGTGAAATAGAAAATGTTCGTTTCTCTATTATTCTACGCAAAAGAAACGGATACAAAGATAATGACGGATTTTTCGACAGAATGGTTGAAACTATCAAACTTATTTTTCCTAATATAGAGTTATCAATTCATAATGATGATGTTGATAATAATTATTATAAAGGTATCAATTTCAAATTATCGGTCAAACAAGGAAATGAAACCATTGAAATAGTTGATGGTGGATTTGTTGACTGGACTTATCAAATGCTTGGAAATAAAAAAGAACGCTGTTTGATAAGTGGTATTGGCTTAGAAAGATTTCTTGTAGCTGTTTCATAAAAGGAGAAGAAAAATGGAACTTCTAGAGTGGAATTATGCTTATATTACCGATTTAGTTGAGTTTGCGAATGATAAAGAAATTGCAAATAATCTTCGTGACAACTTCCCCCACCCTTATAGGGAGCAAAAAGCTAGAGATTTTATTAGTTTTTGTTTGGCAACTCCAGATGTTAAACAACTTAGCTATGTTATTTTTTATCAAGAAAGGGCTATTGGAAGTATCATCCTAACATTTGAAGAAGATACCTCTATTAATAAAAATGCTGAATTAGGTTACTAGCTTGCTAGGAACTATTTGGGCAAAGGGATAGCAACAAATGCAGTAAAAAAAATATGCAAAATTGCCTTTGAAAAATACAACCTTAACAAAATTCATGCTAATGTATATTCCTACAATAGAGGGTCAAGTAAAGTATTGGAAAAATGTGGTTTTAAGATTGAAGAATACTGTCACAATTCCATAATAAAGAATAGAAAAATGCCAACTTATGCAAAGTATCTTCCAAAAAGAAAATGTCGATACTCCTTGTAGATACAGGATATATCGACATTTACCAACTTATGAAAAGATAATCAAATTTAATATAAGTTTTTTTTATGACAACTATACAATAAAATTAAACTACTAATTAAAGATGCTTTTTTATTTACAAAGTATTTGCTATCTGTTGAATTGTATTTTTCAAATCTAAAATCCCATATCCTTGTGATACATTAGGATATGTATATATATCAAGTTTTGTTGCTCCCAATATTAAATATGTTTTTAAAACTTGTGTAAATAATGATAACCTTGGTATATTATCTTGTTTTTCTAGATATTCCATTAATAAAGCTAAGACACCAGTAACTATAGAACTACTAATACCTGTTCCTGTTCCTGTATTATATGTTCCGTTTTTGTATGTAGATATTATGTCTACACCTGGAGCTACTATATCTGGTTTAATTCCTCTTCCTCTAATTGGACCTTTTGAAGAACCAATCCACATACTATCTGTTTTATTGTTAAATGTACCCACTGTGATTACATCGTCACTAGCCGCATACATCGTTATTGTCGCAATTGAATCAGGGTCCAAAAATCTTGTATCTGGAGCTATCAGGTTTTTATTCGGTAAATATATATCATATTCTCCTCCTATTACAAGTTCTGAAGTCAATCTTAAAGTCCATACTCCAGGTTTTATATCTCTTAACTTTATCTCCAAGTTTTCTTTTCCAGAAGTGATATATGGATAAATAAATCGCATTGCATAAGTAGTATTTTCTAAGTTGAATTTTCCTCTATATACATAAAAGTCTGGAGAATATCTTATATCATGACTAACTTCACCTGAAGGAGATATTATCTGTGCTCCTATTTTATCTGGACCATTCGTATTTAGTGTTATATCAAGTGCATAATCATCCCCATCTTGTATTATTACATCTTGTACTTCACCTACACTACTAAATCTGCCAGAATAATGAATGTCTGTATTGCCTTGATTACCTGCACCACTGACTACTACCACACCAGCACTACTCAACAGACTAAAAGTATCTAATATTGAAGTAGTTGCTACAGCACCTGATTTAACACCAATAGTTAAATTTATTATTATAGGTTTATTTTCTGTTCTTGCTATATTAGTAACATATGTTATCGCAGCTAGAAAATCTGAAACACTGTAATTTATCCTTCCAGCATAATAAGTATCCACATATGATTTTAATTTAACCACTATTAAGTCTGATTCTGTAGTAATACCTCTATACTGTGAATTTACCCTTCCATTCCCAACCAATATACCAGAAGCCAAAGTTCCAGTACCTATATTATCTTGACTTAAACTCCCATCATTTCTACTTATAGCTATATTTAACTCACTTCTTGTAAATTCACTTCCAAAAATAAAACCTTCTGGAGGTGGATTTGTATTTGCTTCTTGGTCCCATAGTTTTAAAACTTTACTACTTCCATCCGCATTTATAAAGTCAGGATGTAAGTAATCTATTCCTGAATCTATAACTGCCAATAAGATTCCTCTTCCTGTTATATCATTGTATGGATTTTCATAGATATATTCAGTTTCGGCAGCTGTAGTAATAGTTTCTCCATTATTTACATTGTTAGTTATATCAATCAGACTACTCATAGGAGCTGACTCTTCCCACCATGCTACTTGCAATATGTTATTTAAAATAGTTTCATCAAAATCCATAGGTACATATATTACTGCAAGCTGGCTATTCAAAACCATATACCTATTTATACCATTTTCTTGGAGTGCAGTTTCTATATCGCCTTGATAAATTATACAATAAGATTTTTCCATAACTCCCTCCTACCTTAACACATCAAACATACCCCTAACATCTAAAGAACCATATCCGGCACTTGTATTTGGATATACTGTATTTAAATTTTTCTTAGCCCCAGCTTGCATAAATGTTTTTACTTTTTGAACATATGCTTGATTTGGATATCTACCATCAGCAAAAGTATATTGAAAATACATTGCAGCAGCTCCTGCAACATGTGCACTTGCTGCTGCTGTGCCAGTTATAGTTGCATATTTATTTCCAGGATAAGCTGCTATTATATTTACTCCTGGTGCCACTAAATCTGGCTTCAATCTATTTTCAATGGTTGGCCCTCTTGATGAGCTTTGCCATAAACTATTGTTGATAGTGTTATATGCTCCTACAGTTATTAAATCATCTTGAATAGCTGGATAATTTATAGTAAAAAAAGGGTCAACTTGTCTAAATCTAGTTCCACTTTTTAGAAGCACTCTATTTGGTAAATACAAGTTATATATACCATTTATAATATAAACCCCAATTAATCTGATTTTCCAAAGGCCTCTTTTAGCATTTTTCAAGGTAATATTAGTGAACTGCTGACCTGAAAAAGTAGTTGGATATACATATGTTATAAAATAATCAGTTCCTTCTAAATCAAATAGACCAGTGACTCTATTGTAACTTGATACGCCTACACTTTTACTTTCTTCACCTGAAGGTGATACTATTACTACATCTGCCTTATCTGGTTTGTTTAACCAAAGTTCTAATGATAATTCTTCTTCATCTTCACTTAACTCTAGCTCAATATCAACAGATCCACCTGCATGTAGTATCCTTCCAGATGTATGTGTTTGTGTATTACCCTCATTTCCTGCCCCCGCTGTTATACATAGACCTCTTGTAAAGAAAGCTTTTTCACTATTACTCCTATTAGTTAAGCCAGCTAGACTACTGCTACCTAAAGATACATTTATAACTACTGGTCTTCCAAGTTCAAAAGCTTTTTTATATGCATACTGAGACGCAGCAAATAGCATCGCACTATTATAAAAACCATCTATCTTACCAAGTTTTATTATTATTAATTCTGAATCTTCTGCTATCCCTGCATATTCACTGTTTACATTTCCCAATCCTGCACATATCCCACTAAGCATTGTTCCTTGACCAACCTCATCTTGAGATAGACTAGGGTCATTATTTGCAATAGCTCGATTTATATCTTCTCGTGTATATTCTGTTCCAATATAAAAACCTTCAGGTGGACTTCCTTCTTTGGTTTGATCCCATAAATATACTATCTTTGAAGTTCCATCTGGATAAATAAAATCTTTATGTAGATAGTCTATTCCTGTATCTGCAATTGCTATAAGAGTGCCTCTTCCTGTTATTGTAATATTTGGATTGTTTTTAAAGAAATTTACACCTATCTCTTCTGTTGCAACTATACCACCAAAAGTCCCTTGGTTAATAGTTCCAAGTAATGACATCTTTATAGTTGATTCTGACCTTATAATTGATGGAAGTTCCAATATCCTTTGTATACTGTTATAATCAGAAGCATCTATAGGTAATATGCCTAATGAATCGCTTAATTTAATAAAATTAGAGCCCATACCTAAAGCATTTAATTCACTTTCAAATTCAGGAGTATGAATTATATTTATTCCTGCCAGAACCCCAGTTTGTCTATTCATATCCTCATTACAAAAACTATCTAAGCTAATATCATTTTTTATATTATTATAACCATCTATAAGTTTATAATTATTTTCTTCATCTTTAAATGATTTGTTAACACTTCTATATACAATACCATCAGTCTCCAAGTCTTGATTTATATTAGATAAGGTGTATAAATCTATATCTGCTAAACTTAAAAACCCAAAGCCTGATGAATTGTTTGGGTAAGATTGATTAGTTAATCTTCTTGCCCCTTTTAAAAGTAATGCCCTTAATTTCTGAGAGTATAAAAATAAATCATTTCCATTTACAATTCCCCACTCCATAAATAATGAACAGACACCTGTAACATGAGGAGTAGCCATACTAGTTCCACTTAATGCTCCACTTGTACCTCCTGGTAAAAAAGATATTATATCTTCTCCTGGAGCCAATAAATCTGGCTTAAATACACCTAATTGTGTATCTCCTTCCCCAGAAAAAATGGATACTATATCTGTTCTTGAATTAAAACTACCTACTGTTATAACTCTACTTGCTGTCCCAGGAACTGTTACAGTAAGTTCTTGAGTAGGAATCAGAAATCTAGTATTTCTATTTAATCCTTCAGAAGTTGGCAAATATATGTTTACATTACCAGTTACAATGTCTATTGGTTCAAATATAATTCTCCATAAGCCTGGATTTATTTGTGTATTTGAACTTAATTGCAAGGTCACTCTCCTTGTGAGAGAATATGGTGCTATAGGATAAAAATAACCAGTTACTCTAGTTTCTCCCAAAGTATTTCTTATTTCGCCTGAAGTCAGAGAAATTGATTGTGTTTGAGTATTTGATGGACTTACCAAATGTACACTAAAGTCATCAACAAAATCTGGCCATATATTTATATTTAATATACGTTCTCCTTCTCCAACTACAAACTCAACTTCTTCTGTAATATTATTTCGCAGTCTAATCCTTTTATGACCACCTTTATCTGCATTATTTCCAGCTGCTACAACTATATTATTTTTCCAAAATAAACACATATCATCTATATATTGTTCAAATAAGGATGTTCCCCTATGTGAGCCTTCATTACTTCCATAACTTATGTTTAGCGTAACAGGCATTCTTAATTCTAATGCCCTATCTAAAATAAATTTAATTGCCCTCATGAACTCTGTACTTCTTGAAAAAACATCTGTCTGTATATTTCCTACTCTCACCACTATTATCCTAGCATCACTTGCAATGGTTGCACAGATACCTCCAACATGTGTCCCATGTAAACTGGTTGTTGAAATAGGTATATACATATTTCCATCTATTGCATTATTTATATCTTCATTAGTATATAATGTCCCCTCTCTAAAACCCTCTGGTGGATTTCCCTGAATAGATTGGTCCCAATAATATAATATTTTAGACCTTCCATCACTATCTCTAAATACAGGTAGAGTATAATCTATTCCCGAATCGATTATACCAATTATAGTTCCTTTTCCAGTTAATCCAGTTCTATTCTTAAACCCTGTTATTCCTGTGCTTGAAAAACTTTGAACATCCTGAGTCTGTAATATGAAAGGTTTTTCTATAAATTCAATTTCTGGATAAGTCAAAAGTGTGTTTACATCTTCTTCATTATTTGATGTTATTATCGCATATGATGAATTAAGTATCTCTACTGAAACTCCTAATTCTTGTTCTAATTTCAATATATCTCCATTGTATTTTACAATTAATTCATAATTTATTATAATCACCTCGATTTCTAAAATTATTATTAATGTATATGTTTTCTGTAGTTCTAAAATGTATCAGAGTATATAATTTTTAAATTTCATTTATGCAAACATATCTTCTAAATAGTATATACTATTTAGAAATACTTTAGTTTTTTAGTTCATTACACCCTTTTTTGTATGAAATCAGATATATTTTTATTATTTCAACAATTAAAAAGAGGCTTATCTCTATTTTGAGACAGCCTCATTATTATTTATTTTACCTTGACACCATTAAATTTTTTAGTGCTTTCTCCAAACCTTTTACAGTTAATGGAAACATATTAAATTCACCTTGTATTAATCTTTGAGTCTGATACCAATAACTAATTGAATCCCACCCATCTCTCAATTCTGGATTCAACCATACTATTTTACTATACTTTCTTTTAAATATTTTTAGCCATTCTATTCCAGGAGTATAATTGTATGGTCCACGGTAATTACCACCAATATTAAGTAACTCAGTAGGTGACATGGAAGCATCTCCCACAATTATAACTTTATAGTTTTTATCTATATTTTGTAATATCCATTCAGTATCAATGGATTTACTTAACCAACATTCAGGTGTTGTAAATAATCTATCATAAATACAGTTATGAAAATAATATACTTTTACATCTTTAAAATGGTTTGATTTGCTTACAGACTGGAATAGTGTATTACATAGAGTGCTATATCCTCTCATTGAGCCACCTGAGTCCATAAGTAATAAAAGCTTCACTGTATTTTTTCTTGGCTTCTCAAAAAACAACTTTAAATACCCTGCATTATTACAAGTCTCTTCAATAGTCTTATCCAAGTCAAGCTCTGTTTTTGGAGTATCTATTCTAGTAGAAAATTGACGAAGCCTTTTTAGTGCTACTTGAAACTGACGCATATTTAGAACTTCATCATCTCTAAAATCTCTATATTTTCTTTCTCCTGCAACTTCCAAAACAGCTCTCCCATAGGTTGAATTTCCACCTATACGTATACCAGTTTGTCCCTTTCCTGAATGCCCTAATTCAGAAGTACCTCCTGTTCCTATCCAATAATTACCTCCATTATGTGGAGAATCTTGTTCTTTTATACGTTCTTCTAACTTAGCTCTTAATTCATCAAGATTTATATTGGGATTTTGTTCTAGTCTTTCAAATTCTTCTAAATTTATATCTGTTTTATTAAGCCAATTCATAATTTCTTCTGGAATTTCTTCTTGATGTTCTATTCCTTTAAAATACTCTAAAAATACTGCATCAAACTTATCAAAATTACTTTCACTTTTTATTAAAATCATCCTACAAAGGTAGTAGAAATTTGAAAAATTTGAATAACAAAGACCTTTGTCCAATGCTTCGATTAGAGTCATCCACTCATTTAAAGATATATCTAATCCTCTTGCCCTCAATAAATAAAAAAATTTAATAAACATAATTATCCAGCTCCTATTAACTATAAACGTCTTTGCATAGATTCAATATCCTCGTTATTTTTAAGTAGTATTCCTGCAAAAGGAACTTCTTTCTCTATTTTTTCGATAGGAATTCCACTCAAAGTTAATGCTTGTATCCAGTCTATTAATTCTGATGTACTAGGTTTCTTTTGTATTTCTTTTAGCCCTCTAATCCAATAAAAAGTAGTCATTACTTGTTCTAATAGATGTTCTTCTACCTTATCAAAATGTACTTTGACTATTTCTTCCATCATCTCTTTATCAGGAAATTCTATATAATGGAATATACATCTTCTCAAAAATGCATCTGGAAGTTCTTTTTCTGCATTTGAAGTTATAATAACTATAGGTCTTTGTTTAGCCTTTACAGTTTCTTTTGTTTCATTTATGTAAAACTCCATTTTATCTAATTCCCAAAGCAGGTCATTTGGAAATTCTAGGTCTGCTTTATCTATTTCATCTATTAAAAGAATTACTTGTTGCTTTGAACTAAATGCTTCTCCTAATTTACCATATTTTATGTACTTACTAATATCGTCTACTCCTTCTCCTCCAAATTGACTGTCATAGAGTCTTTGAACAGTATCATATACATAAAGACCCTCTTGAGCTTTTGTAGTTGACTTTATATTCCAAATTACTAAATCTTTTTTTAGTTCATTTGAAATCGCTTGTGCAAGCATGGTCTTACCTGTTCCAGGTTCACCTTTAATCAAAAGTGGTTTTTCAAGAGCAATAGCAACATTAACTGATGCCATTAATTCTGGTGATACCACATAATCACTAGTACCTTTAAAATTACCTATTTCTTTTTTTATCATAAGTTCTACTCCTTTTAAACAATAATTTTCTAAATGTATATAGAGACTTTATTACTATTTTTAATATAAAAAATAATAAGACAATACATTTGTATAGTATTATTCTAAAATTCTATATCCAAGTAAAATTACCTCTAAAATATTTAAATTTTATCTTTATTTGTCATAATTAAATGAAATATATATTTAAAAAAGCATGAAAAGAGAGTATCTTATACAAAATTTAAATTATAATAAACTTACTTTAACCGAGAATATCACTTTTTTTAGAATTAAGTTATATATAAACATAACTTAATTAATTTTCATCATTTTTAATCATAAATATAAAATTTTAATGTATTTATAATTTCATATTAATCATACTATATTAATACTGCTTTTTATTGTATAATAAGCTATAAATATTAACTTGAACTTAAATTTAGATATTTTAAAATTTAACAAATATAAGAAAGGTTGTGTTGTTTTGCAAGATAAAAAAATTTATTTAAATATTGTACTTACGGTGGTTGTTTCATATATCTTAATTAAAGTTATTGATAATTATAAATACTTTTTTGGAATGGTAAGTCTATTAATGTCACTATTGACACCATTTATAATAGCATTTATATTAGCATATATATTCAATCCATTAGTAAAGTTTTTGGAAAGCAAACTAAATTTTAAGAGAATATACTCATTACTTCTTACTTATGGTGTACTCATAGTTATACTAATTGCCTTTATACTATTTACAGTTCCATCCATAGTAAATAGTTTAGCTGATTTGGTATCTCAAGTTCCTACATATATAGATAAAACAGAGCAGTTTTTATTTGATTTAGGTAAAAGTTTACAATCAGTAGACCCTAACACACTAAAAGAATACGGTGACAAAATTATGAGTGTAATGCCTAAGTTTAGTAACTTGCTTATTGGCTCACTTGGAGGAATATTTAGTACTACATTCTCTGTTGGAAAATTTATAGTACAATTTCTTTTAGGTTTTATAATTTGTTTCTATATATTATTAGAAAAAGAAAAATTCTTATTATTTACGAAGAAGATAGTTTATATTTCTTTGGGTAAAAAGTATGGAGATTTTATAATAGAATTATGTCAGAGCTTAAACATGAATATTGGTAAATACTTTACAGGAAAGATTCTAGACTCTTTTATAGTTGGAGTACTTTCTGGAATTGGTCTTTACTTTTTAAAATCTGAATATGCACTGTTATTTGGTACGCTTATGGGTGTTATGAATATGGTTCCATATTTTGGTCCAGTAATAGGTATGGCACCAGTTGTAATAATTAATTTATTCTCTAATCCGACAACTGCACTAACTTCTTTAATTTATTTAATAATAATTCAGCAAGTTGAAGTTACATTTATAGAACCAAAAATTGTAGGTGGACAACTAGGTCTTAGTCCATTTTTTACAATACTAGCAGTTACTGTTGGAGGAGGATTTTTTGGTATACCAGGCATGATTCTATCAGCCCCTGTGATGGGTGTTATAAAGATATATTTCTGTGAATTTGTAAATCGTAGACATGATAAAATACAGATGGAATAAAAATACAATTTAATTACGATTTTGTAATCAAAGGTTACAGCTGTGTAACTGTAATATTATTCTCTTTAATGGTAATATTTAATTATAGGAAACATACAATATTATTAAGTAATGAATCTTATATAATTAAACACGAAAGAGGGTTTTAGTATGAAAAAAGCACTTATATCTTTATTAGTTTTATCTTGTTTGTTATTAACTGCACCAGTAAATGAATCTTCTTATGCTGATTCACAAAAGAATGTTCCTGTAAGCCAAAATACTAAATTGACTCAAGAACAAGCTAAAGAACTTTTAATAAAATACAACAATGAAGTTGATTACATATATCAAGGAAATGCTAGCGATTTCGAAGCACTAAAAGCTAAAAATCTTAACGGTTATGTATTTTTACCAGATGCAGATGGTGACATCGGTTACTTTGTAAATGAAAATACTTCTGAGATATATTACTTCCACCCAAGTGGATATCTTGAATTAGTTAATCAACAACAAAATAATAAATAACTAATAAAAAATGGATGCAAATTGATATAAATTTAGCATCCATTTTATTTTTATTTTAAAGTTGTTTCTTTTTTTTGCAATTTAAATATTTATTAATCTTGAGCTTGCTCTTTTATAAGTTTCTTTATATCTACAGCAGGTTCATCTTCCATTTTTACAACTTTACCTTCCCATGTTCTAAGCATAACATAATCTGTTCCTTTTGATACAAGGTATTGTGGAAGTAATGGAGTTTTTCCTCCTCCTTTTGGAGCGTTAACTATATATGTTGGTATAGCCATTCCTGATGTATATCCTCTTAGATACTCCATTATTTCAAGACCATCATCCACTGATGTGTTAAAATGTTTTGTTCCCTTTACATGCTTGCTTTGGAATATATAATACGGTTTTACTCTTATTTTTAATAATTCTTGATTTAAACATCTCATTACAAATTTATCATTATTTATACCATTCAATAACACTGCTTGATTTCCTAATGGAACTCCTGCATTTGCTAGCTTTTCACAAGCTTCTTTAGATTCTTTAGTTATTTCCATTGGATGATTGAAATGTGTATTTATATATATAGGATGATATTTTTTTAGCATATTACAAAATTCATCTGTAATTCTTTGTGGCATTGTAACAAGAGTTCTAGTTCCTAATCTGACATAATCAACATGTGGTATTTCTTTAAGTTGACTAAGAATCCATTCTAAATAATCATCTTTTAATGTAAGAGCATCTCCTCCAGTCACCAACACATCTCTTATTTCTTCATTTTCTCTAATATAGTCTATAGACTCTTGTATAATAGCTTTTGACTTGTGAGAATCTTGTTGACCAATATTTCTTCTTCTTTGACAGTGTCTACAATACATAGCACACTCATTTGTTACATTTATTATCAGTCTATCTGGATATCTTCTTGTTATACATCCTGCTGGATTTGTGTACTCTTCTCCCATTGGGTCTAAATCTTCTTGTTCATCTTCCAATTCTATATGTGTTGGTATGGACAGTAATTTTATTGGGTCACATATATCTTCTGGGTCTATCAGACTCAAATAATACGGGGATATCGCCCATCTAAACTGAGTACCAACCTCTTTTATATATTCTTTTTCTTTTTTAGTTAGAGTTATAATTTTTGATAAAGTATCTACGTCTGTTATTCTATTTGATAATTGCCATTTGTAGTTATTCCAATCTTCTTCTGTTCCATTTAATAAATTTAATATTTTCTGTTTTCGTTTATTTATCTCTTCTTCTTTTTCAAGCCCTCTGTTAATCGTTTTTCTAGCCTGAATATAATCATCAATTTTTGATTTTAGTTCAGCAGCTCTCTCTAAGGATATTCTAGTTTGTTCATTCATAATTCTTCGCTATCAAAATTAACTACTCATATTATTTGATAGCATCCTCCTTTCTGATGTGTTTATATCATTCTGATAGGCAGATTTAACTTTGCCATATAGATTTTATAACAAATGAAATTGAACTTATTTTTGCATTTTTTCTGTTATTTTACACATTTGTGAATATTTTTCCACTTTCGTCAATAAATTACAATATATTATGCATTTTTTTTAACAAATGATTAATTTTTTCTATTTTTAAGAATTATTTTACCATAAAACGATTATATTTTCAAGATTATTAAAGTTAAAATTTTAATAGAAAATAAAGTATTTCATTAAATAATAAAAGCGGAGGCTTATTATAATAAATTTCTCCGCTTTTTTATTTATTTAATTAAATCATAGTAAAATAGCTCTGATTCTTAAGAAGCGACTTTATTATATTCAGACCTTTTTCCAATTCTTCTACATTCTTTGGAGCTGTTACACAAATACGAATTGCTTTTGGTACTGTAGAATTGCCAACAGAAAAACGTTCAGCACAATACACTTGAACTCCTAGATTTTTTGCACATATTTCAAATGACTTTCCATCCAATTCGTCAGGAAGAAGCAACCAACGAAAACTACAATTTTTATCACCAATTAAACTGTAATCTGATAAAATTTTATCAGCAACTTCATTTCTTTTTACAATCTCATCTTTTTTCTCTTCTATAATCTTATCTATAATAGGAGAATATAGTAAACGGTGTACTATTTCTGCCATAAATGGAGATACCATTAAATTCATGTTATATAGTGCTTTTTCTAGATTTTCCATATAGCCTTTTGGAGCAACTACAAATGCTATTCTAAGACCTGCACATAAAAATTTAGACGTGCTAAAAATATATACAGTATTGTTACTAGCCAAAGAAAATATAGGCGTTTGTATATTAGGTCTAAGAATACTATTTATTGCATCTTCAATGATTATTATATTATACTTTTTTGCTATATCTGCTATTTTTTGACGAGACAAGTTAGACATAGAATGTGTTGTTGGATTATGATAGTCTGGTATAAGATATATGCCTTTTATATTTTCATTTTTACAGTAACTTTCAAGAGATTCTGCTGACATTTCATTATTTTCTTGAGGAATTGGAATCAATTGAATACCTATCATTTTAGCTATTGATTTAATTCCAGAAAAACTCAAAGAATCTGTAGCAATCCTATCACCAGTTTTAAACAACCCTAGTAAAGTTGCACATATAGCATTCTGAGCACCTGTAGATAGTAGTATATTTTCTTCATTAGTATATAAATTATTTCTTTCTAACCATTTTGCAATTGATTTTTTTTGCATATATGTACCAGACGGAGACATGTATTGCAAAAACCTATCCATTTCTGGTTGTTTTAACACATTTTTAATAAAATCAACAATATATGTATTTTGCTCATAGGGAGGATGCACTGTTCCTAGTTCAATTATATCTTTTGATTCTGTTTGATATAACAATGTATTGCTCACATTTACATCAGATGAAATAAAAGTTCCTTTTCCCACTTTTGCACATATCAACCCCTTCTCTTCACAAAGTTTAAATGCTCGTGTTATTGTACTCAAATTTAAATCGAGAAAATCTGCTAATTCTCGTTGTGGAGGTAATTTATCTCCAGGATTTAAATTTCCTCTTTTAATATCTTCTTCTAATAACATCGCCAAAGTTTTATATATTGGTGGCTTTCGACTATTTAATTTTGGCTTCCATGTCATAGGATAGTTTTCAAATGAATTTATTGGCATATAATTACTCCTTTTAATATAATTGTCCTCCATACAATTTTATTATTGTATGCTTTTATTCTAGATGCTATACTTGTATTTGTAAATAGCTATTTCCAAATACAGAGAACAAGAGAGGTATCAATATGAAGACTATAGGCTTAATTGGAGGAATGAGTTGGGAAAGTACCATTACATATTACCAAGTTATTAATACAGTAATAAAAGAAAGATTAGGTGGGCTACATTCTTCTAAATGTATACTTTACAGTGTAGATTTTCAAGAAATTGAAGAATGCCAGTCTAGTGGAAATTGGGAAAAAAGTGCTAAAATTCTATCTGATGCTGCAATTAAATTACAAAATGCAGGGGCAGATTTTATTGTTATATGCACTAATACTATGCATAAAGTAGCAGATAAAATACAAGAAAAGATACACATCCCACTACTAAACATAGCAAATGTAACTGCTGAAGTATTGAAAGAAAAAGAAATAAAAAAAGTAGCTTTATTGGGTACTAAATATACAATGGAGCAAGATTTTTATAAAGATATAATTATTAATAATGGAATTGAGGTTTTAGTTCCAACTGAAGAAGAACGTGTAATAATAAACAATACAATATTTAACGAACTTTGTGTAGGAATTGTATCTGAATCTTCAAAGAAAGCTTTCTTATCTATTATAGATACGCTTGGTGAACAAGGTGTAGATGGTATTATATTAGGATGTACAGAAATAGGTCTTCTAATTAAACAAAATGATACTTCTATTCCACTATTTGATTAAAAATAGCTACGCACACTCGTGACTTTAGTCGTGAGTTAGTAGCTAAAATAGTCAGCATATAGGGAAACTTATATGTAGAGATAGGATAGAACCTATCCAATACTACTTGAATTGCTGGAAACCCCTAAAGCTAACCAAACTAAAACATAAGGATGAAATAAACCTAAGTGTGAAAGTCACGAAAGTAGAAAAAATTGGTTAGATGGTATAAGGTTAAACCCTAAGTACTTTAAAATGGGCAATCAGCAGGTAAACTCCGAATAGGAGAAACTTCAACGACTATTCCTCTTGAGGGAAGTACACTACAAGTTATCGGTAGTGGAAGTGGGTAGACCTTAACGGATAATACCGAAGGATAAGATATAGTCTGTGCTTACATGAAAGTGTAAGAAGTTCATAAGAGAACTGCATAGGTAGTAGCGAACTTATGTGAACGACAACCTCAAAAATGATAAAAGTTAGGACTTATGGTTCTTACATATGTTATTTAAAAATAAATATAAAAACCTTTAAAATACTTGTTTAAAAAAATTTACCTTGTTAATATTAGGATGGGTAAGGAAAAATTGAAGTAGCTCAGATATGTATAAATACCATATAGTATGGTGTGTAAAATATAGACATCCAGTACTACATAATCATAAAAAACAAGTAAAGTGAGGTGATAGTAGTGGAAAAAGCATATAAGTTTAGAATGTATCCAAATAAAAAACAGCAAGAGTTAATTAACAAAACTTTTGGATGTTGTAGATTTGTATATAATAAATATCTTGCTAAAAAAATAGAAGTTTATGAAAATGATAAAGAAACTTTTACTTATAAACAGTGCAGTTCTGATTTGACCAATTTAAAAAGAGAATTAGAGTGGCTTAAAGAACCTGACAAATTTTCACTACAAAATACCTTAAAAGATTTAGAAAATGCATATAAAAAATTCTTTAAAGAAAATACAGGATTTCCTAAATTTAAATCAAAGAAAACTAATAGATTTTCATATAGAACAAACTTTACAAATGGAAATATTCTGTACCTTAGTCAATATATAAAATTACCTAAACTTGGTATGGTTAAAGTAAGGGATAAACAAATACCTCAAGGAAGAATACTTAATGCTACTATATCCAAAGAACCAAGTGGAAAATATTATGTATCATTATGTTGTACTGATATAGATATTAAAGCATTTGAAAATACTAATAGTCAGATAGGTTTAGATTTAGGAATTAAAGAATTTTGTATCTCAAGTTGTGGAGACTTTATAGAAAATCCTAAGTATCTTCAGAAGTCATTAAACAAACTTGCTAAATTACAAAGAGAACTATCGAGAAAAACAATTGGTAGTTTAAATAGAAATAAAGCAAGATTAAAAGTTGCAAGACTTCAAGAGCATATAGCTAATCAAAGGAAGGATTTTCTACAAAAACTATCTACTAAATTAATACGAGAGAATGATATTATTTGCTTAGAGGATTTACAAGTAAAGAATATGACTAGAAATAGTAAACTATCTCGCTTAATTTCTGATGTGTCATGGTCAGAATTTATTCGTCAATTAGAATACAAGGCTAATTGGTATGGTAGACAAATTGTAAAGGTAGGTAGATTCTTTGCAAGTTCACAAATATGCAATAAATGTGGGTACAAAAACGAGGAAGTTAAGAATTTAAATATAAGAGAATGGATTTGTCCTTGTTGTAATGTAACTCACGATAGAGACATAAATGCGAGTATAAATATACTAAAAGAAGGATTAAGACTAATAACAGTTTAAAATAGATAATGTATGTAAGAACCGTAGGAACTACGGGGATAGCCTGTGGAGAATTAGTAAGACATATTTTAGTATGCGAAATTCTATGAAACAGGAACCCTGTGACTTTAGTCATGGGAGGTTCAGACAACACTAATACATGCAATAGAAGCTGCATTAAAGTCAATTTCAGATTATTTAAATTAATAAAAAATATTTCTTAAACTAAAAACTTGAAACCCTTATATAAAAAAGGATAGTATAATTCTACTTATACTATCCTTTTTTAATTTAATTTTTCAATAAATCACAAACTTAGTACTCTTAATCTGTATACAAATCTATCTTACGTTTATAACATCACTATTTTGAGAGTTTTTCCCATCGTAATTTGCAACAACATAGATATTCATATTTAAGTCTCCTTCAGGAATACTTATAGTATGCTCATTACCTTGTATATCACTTTGATACAATGTAAAATCTCCCTCTCCATTAGTATTGTTTTTTACATATATACTATAGGTACAACCCTTATGAGATACACTACTCCAATTAACCCTAATAACATTGTTTTCTCTGTCAACATTAGCTGATATGTTTTCAACCTTCATATCTTGAATATTATTATCATCATTTGAATTTGAATTTCCATTAGTAATATTTATGATATTACTTGGCTTAGTTGTATCTGAATCTTTCTTACCTACAACATAAATATCAAAATCTAAATTTTGATTATCTTTTATATCTACTTCTATAGTAGCATATACTTTTTGTGATTTTCCTAAATCACTTTCATTTACAGTTATAGATTTTATTTTCTTAAATGATTCTCCTGACAACTTGTCTTTAAGATATATATCATAATCAAAGACATCTTTCATATAATCCCATTCAAGCTTAATAATAACTTTATTATTTACTATTTTATGTGACCCTACTAAATTTTGTATATAGTCATTCGTTATAGTTTCTTTAACTACTGTTATAGTTATTATTTTAGATTTATCTCCACAAGTTATCCTTACTCTTTCCTTACCTTCTCTAAGCCCTACGATATTTCCATCACTACTTAGACTTATTGCTCTTTCTACAGGTAACTTTGAATCCGCTAACTCATAATATATTTTTGGTGGCTCTAAACCAGGTGGAGAAGTTATTATATCTGGTTTTAATTTTTCATTTTGGTCAACTTCTATTTTTACATCATTCATATTTATTTCAGCAACTTTAGCTTGAATTCTAAAGCTTCTCTCTACTTCTTTATTTCCACACTTAGCATATATTGTGGCTTTTCCAACTCCAACTGCACTTACTGTATTTCCTTTAATTTTTAGCACATCATCATTACTACTCTTATAAATAGGTTTATATGACTTTTTAAATTTGTCATAATCAACCTCTATTGTACTTTCTATAGTAGCACTATCACCAACATGTTTTAAATCCCCATTAATCTCCATATCTAGTGATTCTACTTCTGGGTCTACTACCTTTATAGTAGCCTTTTTCAACACTCTTGAATTCTTCATAATACCCACAGAAGAATACCCAACCTTTAATGCTGTCATCTTATTTCCATCTATTTTTAAAGTCCCTGAATTATCCAACACATTAAACCAAATATTTGGGTCTTTAGCATATGAAGGAACCTTGATATATTCGCCAGTAGATAAAGTAACTGTTTCATTTAGTTTTACTACATATTTATCTAAATCTTTAACATATTCCCCATCTACAATTTCGATTTCTACTCCCTTTACCATTGGTCTAAGTATTCCAAATTTAAAAAGGTAGTACTGCGCAACAAGCAATATAGGAATAGATATAATTATGGCAATTTTTCTGTATTTCTTATTTTCTACAAATCTCATCTATCCACTTCCTTTAGCCTAATATATAATCATTTGTTTTGTAAGCAATCTACCTAAGTTAAATATTGGGATAAACTGGAAAAGTATTATATTTCAGAATATCCCTATACTAATTATAAACCATAAATTTAAAATTTAAAACTAAAATTAGTGTTAATTTCTTACTATTACAATAGTCTAATTTTAGTGAAATAACATTTGTCTTGTCAGCTAAAAAGTTATATAATTAATTCAAAAGAAATTTATACTTGTATTATATGAGGAGGACTTTAAATTGGAAATCAATTACAAAAAAAAAGATTTCAAATCATTTGCTAAAAGAAAAAACATTGAAATTTCTGTTCAAAGGTATCTTATTGATGCGTTAAGTTACATGGCACTCGGTCTTTTTTCTTCCCTTTTAATTGGAACAATTTTTAACACATTAGGAGACAACTTCAATATTTCTCTTTTTACTGAAGTTATAAGCCCTCTTGCTAAACAAGTTACAGGTCCAGCTATAGCAGTGGCTATTGCGTATGGACTTCAAGCACCTCCACTTGTGCTATTTTCTTGTGCACTTGTTGGAGCTTGTGGTAATGAATTAGGGGGTCCTGTTGGGGCATTTGTCGCTACACTTTTTGCTGTAGAGATTGGTAAATTAGTTTCAAAAGAAACAAAAGTAGATATATTAGTTACACCTGCTGTAACAATACTAATTGGAGTACTTGTAGCTCAACTTATTGGTCCAGCTGTTTCTGCATTTATGACTTCATTTGGAAACATAATAATGCAAGCTACAACTATGCAACCCATCATAATGGGGGCTCTAGTCTCTGCACTGGTTGGAATAGCTCTTACATTACCTATAAGTAGTGCAGCTATTTGTATGATGCTTAGTTTAGGAGGTCTTGCTGGTGGAGCAGCAACTGTTGGTTGTTGTTGCCAAATGGTAGGTTTCGCTGTTATGAGCTTTAGAGAAAATGGGGTAGGTGGTCTAGTTGCACAAGGACTTGGTACATCTATGCTTCAGGTTCCCAACATAATAAAAAATTGGAAAATTTGGATTCCACCTACTGTTGCTTCAATATTACTTGGACCATTATCTACAACAATATTTAAAATGGAGAATATCCCTATTGGTTCTGGTATGGGTACTTGTGGATTGGTTGGCCAATTTGGGACAGTAACTGCTATGCAGAGTGCTGGAAAAGGAGGTATAACTATGTGGGTTGGTATACTTTTACTTAACTTTATACTTCCTGCTATTGTAACTTTGCTAATTTCAGAATTTATGAGAAAAAAAGGTTTAATAAAACCAGGAGATTTAAAACTAGATGTATAAATTAAAAACTACTCCTTTTACTTGTATAAAAGTAAGGAGTAGTTTTTTTTATGAAAATTCCAACATCTTTTTTAATAACCAGTCTATTGAACCTTTTACTTCATTCCAAAGAACTATATTTTCATCATAGTAATATACAGCTTCAGCCTTTTCTTCTTCTGTAACAAATTCTCTACCAAAAGCATTTCTCCAGTCTAATAAATATAATCCAATATATTTATTTTTACTTTTAGCAACCTTAATAGAGTCATTTGCTAAAAACATACTGTTATTTTTAAAGTAATAAAGAGCTTTACTGTACATCCATGTAGCAGACTTTTCTTCTTTATAAAGCTCAAATAATTTATTTATTGAAGTTCTATCATTTAATCTAATCAATATATTTAACAACTTATATCTTATTCCTTGTTCATCACTAGGATTAATTGCTATTAAATACTCTAATACTTTTTTGGACTCATTTAAGTTGTCAATACTTTCTAGCTTCCTAGCAAGAGATTCAAGCGCTATCATATAAGCTCTAGTAGATAGACCTTTCCAAAATCCAAGCTCTTTATCTTCTTTTGTAATCATACTTTTCCCTATATTTACAGCTTCTTCCATATATCTAATTGATTCAATATTGCTATTAGCATCTTGTGATAGCTTAATGTATCTTTTATACAATATTTTCTTCTTTTCTAAATCTAAGTCTATAGAATTGGATTTAGAATTTGTCTCTTTAACCCAAAATTCTACATTAGAGATAGCTATAGTATCTTGATTTAAAAAGTCAATACTGCAAACTTCTTTTATCAAAGATGATTTATTATTTATAGTGTTTAAAGAAACACCTATTTGTTTTGAAAATTCTTTTTTTGTTATATGTAATGGATGCTTCTTATTATATAAAAGATTTTGCTCCAAAACTATATTTAGTATAGCTGAAGACCATATATCAGCTCTAGAAGAATGAATTGTTTCTTTGTTATTATCCAAAAGGTTTTGCAAAATTTTAAAACTTATATCTTTATATTCTTGATTCAAATTGGAGTTGCAAAATCTATTTATCTTGTCTTTAATTTCTTCTATCTTGCTTGTCATGACTTCTCCTCCATATTTTACATATATAAAACTAGTGCTACAAATTCAAGTTCTTCTTCTCCTATATTTTCTATAGAATGTTTTGCACCATCAGCTGTATACACTACATCACCCTCATTAACTTCTATAAACTCCCCATTATCAAATACTTTACCTTTTCCTTTTAATATATAGTATACTTCAAAATCTGTTGTATGGTCATGCACACCAATTGAACTTCCTGCTGGTAAAGCTATTCTTTTAAATAGTCTTCCTTTCCCTTTAAGCTCTTCATTTTGTATTATGTTTTCAAGCCTAACTTTTCCAATACCACCATTCAAATTTTCTTTTAATTCTACTTGTAATTCAGATTTCTTTCTTATCATAGCTCATCCCACCTGCCAAACAATCAATCTAACTACTAAATTGGCATATCCTTTCCATAATATGTTGTATTTTAATATAATAATAACATATATTCTCATAAAAAAATATTACTGAATATATAAAAATGACACTATTTTTACATATATTGCAATTTAATTAAATTGTCCCATAAGTTGACGTCTCTAACAAAAAAACATATACTCATATAGTATGGGAAATTTTTGTTAAATTTTTTATCTGGAGGTTCTATACATATGTCAGTTTCAAAAACTCAAGAAAAACTTAAACAACCTAAGGATTTATATTTCTGCTGTTCAATATTTACCTTCGTAGGACTTGCATACTATGGTATGAAGTTGGTATTATTATTATTTTTAGCTGAACAAGTATCCAAAGGTGGTTTAGGATTAACACCAGCAGAATCAGCATCAATGCTTGCATCTTTTTTGGCATGGACTTATTTTTCTCCAGTTATTGGTGGATGGGTAAGTGATAGATTTTTAGGTCCCAAAAACTGTATTATACTTGGAATGATAATGGTATCAATTGGTTATTTTTTAGGATATTTAGCAGATAGTAAAATGGATATAAATATCATGATATTCTTATCTGGATTAGGAATAGGTTTTTATAAAGGCAACCTACACACTTTGGTAGGAAATCTATATACTAATGATGACCCACGAAAAGATGGAGCTTTCTCTATTACATACATGGCTACCAATTTAGGAACATTATTTGGACCTTTAGTATGTGGTTTAGTTGCTAATGAATGGTTTGCTATGAAAAGTGGTGCCTCTATAAACATGTATGGTTATAGATATGTGTTCTTATTTTCATCAATTACTGTTCTAATAGGTTTATTATTTTTTATCCTTGGCAACAAAAAATTTTATAGATCTTCAAATAATAAATTTAGTAATGGAAGAGAATCTATAAAGAAATCACTTGAATATAAGAAGATGTTAGCTTCCAAACCATTAACTTTAGTTGAGAAAAAAAGAATAGTGGTAATATTAGTCTTAGCTTTCTTTACAGTATTTTTTTGGATAGCATACAATCAAGCCTCTATGTCTATTGCCTTATATACAAAGGAACACATAAATCTTGCTGTTGGTAATTTTCAAATCCCAACTTCATGGATAGACTCATATAATGGTCTTCTTTGTGTCATCCTTGGACCTATATCTGCTCTAGTATGGGTAAAGCTATCTCAAACTAAAAAAGGTGATTTAAGTGTACCCAAGAAGATGAGTCTAGGATTTATACTATTAGCTATTGCATTTTTATTCATGATAGTAGCAGTTATGCAAACAGGAACAGACCCTAATTCTATTCATAAGGCAAGTGTATTTTGGGTAGTTGGATTTTTAACATTCCAAAGTATAGGAGAAATTTGTTTTTCTCCAGTTGGATATGGTATGGTAAATAAACTTTCACCTGAAAAATATATTTCATTTCTAATGGGTGTTTGGTTTTTAGGTAAATTTGCAGCAAATAAATTATCTGGTTATACACAAGCTATTATAGACCAGCTTGGTATGTTACAAGTATTCATAGTAATACCATCATTCTTATTACTATTTGGAATTATATTGCTTATAATGAACAAAAAATTAGTAGAATTATCAAATTAAAAACTTTTTCTAAATAGAGTAAAAAATATAATAAAAAATCGAGGTACATAATACCTCGATTTTTTATTATATTTAGTTACAAACTATATAGCTCTAGTATATACTTTTAACCATTCTCTTTCTTCATCAGTTAAGAAAGAAGATATTTTATCATAAACTAGTTTATGATACCAGTTTAAATAATCTTTTTCATCTTGATTCATTAACTCTGGAACTATACCATCTAAGTCAATAGGAGCTAATGTAACAACTTCAAACTCCATAAATTGACCATAGAAGTTCTTTTCAGCTTTTCTAACTACTATTTCATTCTCTGTTCTTATACCATGAGAACCTTCTATATATATACCTGGTTCATTAGTAGTTACCATTCCTTCTTCAAGAACTGCACTATCAAATCTTTCAGGTACTACTCTCCATCTAAATCCATTTGGTGCTTCATGAACATTTAGCACAAATCCTATACCATGTCCAGTTCCACACTGATAATCTATTCCCATATTCCACATACAACTTCTAGATAATATATCTAAATTATATCCTCTACAACCATGTAAAAACTTGACTTTAGAAAGATTTATCATACCTCTTGCCACAGAAGTAAAGTGTAGTTTTAACTCATCACTTATAGGTCCTAATACTGTAGTTCTAGTTATATCAGTAGTTCCATCATAATATTGTCCACCTGAATCTACTAAGAATAACCCTTCAGCTTCTAACTTATAGTTTGATTCTGGAGTAGCACTATAGTGCATCATAGCTGCATGCTCTTTATATGCAGCAATTGTATTGAAACTTGGCTCAAAGAAACCTTCTTGTTCTCTTCTTAAGTTTTCTAATTTTTCAGTAGCACTTATTTCAGTTATTTCAATTTTACCGACATTTGTCTTTAACCAGTACATGAATTTAGTGAAAGCTACACCATCTTTAATGTGTGAGTTTCTTATATTTTCTAATTCTATTTCATTTTTTTGTGCTTTAAAGAACATTACTGGATTAAATTCATCAACCTTCTCAACTTCACAAGGTATGTTATTGTAAATCGCATAGTTAAGCTTAGTTCCATCTACTAAAACTTTTTCAGCCTTGTCTATAGATTTTACAAACTCATATACATCATTATATGGCTTTATTTGAACATTCTCTTTAGCTAGTTCATTTAATATTTCTTCATTTAATTTGCTTTCATCAACAAATAGGTAAACTTCTTTTAAAGTTATTACTGCATAAGAAAGTACAACTGGATTGTATTTAACATCTCCACCTCTTATGTTAAACAACCATGCTATATCATCAAGAGTAGTTATTACATGAGTAGAAGTACCCTTTTCACTCATTTTTTCTCTTAATCTACTTAATTTTGAACTAAAACTTTCTCCACAATATTTAACATCTAATAAGAATGCTTTACTATCTGATAAAGCAGGTCTATCTTTCCATACACTATCTATTAAATCATATTGGTATTCTACCTTTATTCCTTTTTTAGATAATTTTTCAGCTAATGTAGCTCCTTCTCTAGCACATATAACTCTACCATCAAACCCTAAAGTTCCACCTTCAGGAATATTTGTATATAAATATTCATCTGTAGTTGGGCAACCTTCTTGTCCCATTTTAAATAATTTTATAGTACTTCCTTCTAATTGAGACTCTGCCTGTATGAAATATCTTCCATCTGTCCATAATCCAGCTTCATCTTTAGTAACAATAACTGTACCAGCTGAACCATTAAATCCTGATATAAATTCTCTTGATTTAAAGTAATCTCCTACATATTCACTTTGATGATTATCAGAAGATGGAATCATATAGGCATCTATATTTTTTTCTTCCATAAGTCTTCTTAATTCACTTAATCTGTCTTTTATATTCACAACAAGACCTCCTCAAAATAATAGTTTTAATAACTAAATATATAAGTATGTAAAGTTTATTACATAAATATTTTTCTTATAATTTATATAAATCTTATACACTCTAATTATCACAATTATAATTTTAATTATATTATGTATCTGTGTAAAGCTTTTTTTCATAATTAAAGAGGAAATTACATTTTTATTTTATATTTAAATGTAATTTCCTTTATTTTCACTAATTTAGTATGAATTATTCTTCTTTTGTTAATAAATCCATAGCCATTAATTTTGTTAATATATTTCTTATTCCTAATAATATTAAACCAAATATTATTAATACTGATGCTATTCCTCCAAATATCTGTAAAAAACCAAGTGTAGCTGTAAAACCAGCAATTTTTCCTGATAATAAACTCGCAAAGAAACTTGTTAAATACCATGCTCCCATAGATAATGTAGCATACTTAGCTGGAGCTAATTTATTAAACATCGCAAGTCCTATAGGAGACAAAAATAATTCACCTACTGTTGTAAATATATAAGTTACTACTATAAACAACATGCTAGCCTTTACCATTCCATTTGGACCGTTAGCTAATGTAGAAAATACCATCACTATAAAACCAACACCCATTATTATCATTCCTAAACCCATTTTAACTGGAATAGAAAAGTCACCTCTTTTAGTATTAGATAATTTAACCCATAAAGCAGCTAATACTGGGCATAAAGCTACACATAATATAGCATTTAGTGATGTAAGCCATGCTACTGGCATTTCAAATCCAAATACAGTTCTATTTACATTATCCCTTACATAAATCATAAATGAACTTTGTGTTTGATAGTATGCTGTCCAGAATAAGACCACAAATAAAAATAAAACAACCATTGCTATTATTCTATTTTTCTCTAACTTAGTAAGTGGTCCATACTCAATTTTTTCACCTTTATTTCCTTTAGTAACAGGATGTTTTCCAATTTCATTTAGTAATTTTGGCGCAAGAAGTGTAAATATAATCATACCTAACATCATACCTATACCACAAATTAAAAACGCCATCTTGTATCCATAAGATACTATATCACCACTTGCTCCTCTTACTGCAAAGACATTATCAGAAAGCAAGCCACATATTATTGGAGCTATAAATGCTCCTACATTTACTGCCATATAGAATAAACTGTATGCTGCATCTTTTCTCGATACATCAGTTTTAGGATATATATCCCCAACTATATTTGAACAACTTGATTTAAAAAAACCATTTCCTAAAATGATTATTGATAGGCCTACCCAAACCATTGCAATAGATGTTGATGAAGCAAATAGTACAAAATCGCCTATTGCTATTAAAAGTGCACCTATAGAAATACATTTTTGTTGACCTAAAACTTTATCTGCTAACCAGCCACCAACTAATGGCGTAAGATATATAAGACCTGTAAATAATCCAAACATAGATGTTGCTTCTTGTGTAGAAAGGCCTAAACCGCCTTGAGCTATACTTGCTGTAAAAAATAATACCAATAAAGCTGTTAAACCATAATAACTAAATCTCTCCCATAAAATTGTCATGCAAATAAGCCAAAAACTCTTCGGATGACCAACTTTTTTAGATACGCTTTCTGTATTTGACATAAAAAACGCCCCCTCATTGTTTTTATAGTTAAATTTAGTACTAAGATTACATTAATCATTTTAGTACATACTTATAATATCATCTTTTTTATGTTTACTCAATAGATTACCATCAGTATTTTCATTTTTTTATTATTATTTTTAAAATTATGAAAAATATTATTTTTCCAGTATTTTAAACTAAAAATATTAATATATATATATATTTAAATAATATCTTTAATATTTAATTTTTTTTGTATTTATTTTTTTGATTTTCATTTATTTTTATTTAAATAATTCAATTCTGAAATATTTTTTATTAACCTTTTTTTGCAAGTTATTTTTTTATCAATTCATGTGTGTAAATTGTTTTTATTATGAAATAACAAAAGCTATTTTAAATTCTCTATTTGAGAATAAAAATAGCTTTTATCTATATATCAAAATTTTCTTTTTTTAATAAATTGACTTAAATTATTGTTTAGCTTTCATTTGGTATTTATCTGTAATTTTAACTTTATATTTTTCTTTTAAATTTGTTATAAGTAAATTTTGTTTTTCTGATGTTAGACTACTTACTAAATCTGATTTTATTTCTTCGAATGGTTGATATTTTTCATCTGTCTTCTTAATTATATGATATCCATAATCACTTTCTACAAGTTTACTAGATATTTCACCTTTTTTCAATGCAAATGCAGCCTTTTCAAAAGACTCAACCATCTGACCTTTACCAAAGAATCCTAAATCTCCACCTGACTCTGCACTACTATCTTCAGAATACTTTTTGGCTAGAGTAGCAAAGTCTTCTCCAGCTTGTGCTTTTTTAAGTATCTCTTCAGCTTCTTTTTTAAGTTCAGCTTTTTTACTATCACTAACTTGTTTACCTTTATCATCAACAGTTTTTATTAAAATATGTGAAGCTCTAACCTGTAAATAATTGCTCTTGTTTTTATTGTAATAATTCTCAGCTTCTTTATCAGTCACTTTTGCTTTTTCACTTAAGTATTTTGATGCTACTAGTTCTTTTTTCATATCAGCTTTTATATATTTTTCAGTCAAGTCAAACTGTTTTAAAAATTCTTCTTTAGTCATGCCCATTGCAGATTCTATGTTAGTCATTAAATTATTATATTGAACATCTAGTTCATCATTAGTTATACTTACTTTTTCTTTAGTTGCTTCAGTAGATAATATGTCAGACGTAATCATAGTCTCAATCATATTTGATTCATATAAACGTATTTCATCATCACTCATAGTAGTTTTTGCATTTAAATAAAATAATGGCTCCATTCTTTTTCTCAACATCTCACCTGTTATTTTTTTATCCCCAATAGTAGCCACTGCTTCATTGCTACTATAATGCTTTGAAGTGGCTGGTAACTTTCTCCCAGCTTCTTTGCCAAAAACATAACCTCCACCTAAGCATATAGCTCCTACTGCAACAATTGCTACAACTGCTTTAATTGTTTTGTTACTTAGTTTTATTTCTCTTTTCTTGACTTTGTTGTCAGTGTTTTTTTCATCTGACACATCATCTTTTTTAGAACTTACATTATCTGACTTTTTAATTTCATCTAATGAATTTTCTTTTGGATTTTTTTCTTCAGACATTAATATCCTCCTTAATTTTGTTTGTACAATACTTCACTTTTATTATTTTACATTAAAATAATATTAAATGTGTGAATCAGAAATGAAACTCTCATGAATTTAAAATGAAATTAAATATTTCTCAAACTATATCTTATAAAATTTCTTCCTACTTTTGTATCTCCATACTTTAACATCTGTATAACTTCATTTTTTTCTTTTTGCAAATAAATAGAACATTCTTCTAAAGACTTAAATATCTCTAATACTTCGCCTTTTTTATTTACTAATTCAATCTTTTTCTTTCCACCTCTTTTGATTATAGACTTATATTTTTTAAAATATTCATCATACTCCTCATCGATACATTCAAATTTATAATTCATTTTTAATGCCTCAATTTTATCATTGGTTAAAATTTCATTTCTCTTTTTATCAGAAAGTCTTGTACTAAATATCTTATCATTTAGAATATTAAATATCTCAGATGGAGATTTACTATTTTCTAAATAGCTCCATTCATTTTTACAATACTCTTCTATATTTAACACTTTACTTAAATACTTTATAGCATCTCCAAAATAATCCATATATCCATATTTTAAATTTTCTCTTATATATCCTAATGGTACTTTAAGGGCTTTGCTACATTGTATATGTGTATCAAAAATATTTTCTTCTTTAGTATACAAGTTTATTGCTTTTATACTTTTTCCCCTTTTTATTTTTATTTCTTTTATGTATTCTAAATCTTCTTCTGTTAAGTATTCACTTGTTTCACGTATTTGTTTTTCTTCAATACGACTTTTTAATAAAACACAACTTTCTCCTTGGTCAAGTTCTTCAACTTTTTTTGAATCATCTTTTTTATTTTTAATTAATGTTTCCTTATCTCCATCACTTATATATTTATCAATAATTACTGTTTCCACTTTATTCAATATTTTATTATCATTATTAACATTTGTTTTTTTTATACATGGTACTTCGTTTTCATTACTACATACTATATCTTCCTTATCTAAAATTTTATCATCTTCATTAGACAAAAATATTTCTTGTTCTAAAACTTTAACTTCTTTATTTTCAATTTCTTTTTTATCAGTTAATACTTGTTCCTTTTCGATTAACTCTTCTTTATATAATCCCTCTTCATTTTTTAATACTATTTCACCTTCTTCTTCTGCTTTATCAAATTTTTGTCTTTTTTTCATAATACCAAACAACTTTTTTAACACTCAAGGTTCCTCCTAATACTTTCTATACCCTTATATTGCCATATAAAATATTACTTTGTCAAAACTCTTATTTAGTATATAACTACTTATTACTATTTTCTTGATAATTTCTTGCTAAATCAGTTTTCCATATAATATAATCTACAGCTATTCCAAGTGCAAGCATTATCCTTCTTATTGATAAATTCTCTATATCAAAATCATCTTCTGTGACTTTTTCATAATCACTTTTTGGCATAATAGCTTCCATAATCTTATTTAAAACCATGTCTTTTGCTAAATCACACTCTTTCGAAAAATGTTCTTCATTATCACATAATGATTGTGCTAAAATAACTAGTAATCTTCCCACAGTTAAAAAACCATGTTTTAGACTAAAGTTTTCATTATTATTGATTTCACCATAAATCTTATTTATAATATTATCTACTATATTAGTAACTATCTTGTTATCTTCTTCATTTATCTTTTTGATTTGTTCTAAAATAGTTTCTTCTTGTATATTTTTATTACACATATTTATTCACCATTCCTTTATTTAAAATTTTGCTTATAGCATAAAACTAAACATTTTATAACCTATTAATTGTTGTTTGCGACTGTTTGATGTTATATAATAATAATCAAGCGTATATAAAAGTTATATAAAATATATAAATTAAAATTCATAGTGTAGATTCAATTATATTATTCAAATACATAATGTAAATTATTTATCATGTAAATTGTCTATTAATACTCTATCAGAATTTATAAAAATAATATTTAAAAGGAGAAAGTATATGAAATATTCAACAATGGGTATGAAAGCAGTAAATACAAAAGAAAATGACAATAAATTTTCTAGTGGCATATTTTTAGAGCTGTACACGTTAAATTTAATGATAAAAAAAGACGATTGTGTTTATGGGAAAGAAGTTACAGATTACATAGGTAGTTTTAATTTGTCTTGGAAACCTAGTAACGGAACCATGTATCCAATAATAGAAAAAATGCTCACAAAAGGTCTTATTGAAGTTGCAACAAAAAAAGAACGTAAAAAACTCTATAAGATAACTGAAAAAGGAAGAATCTACTACAATGATAGGGCTGCTGAGTTTAAACAAATGCTAATAGAATCGGCAAACTTTTATAATACCATTGCAAGTGAATTAGAATAATTCCAAAGAAGACCACTCTTCAAGTTAGAGTGGTCTAAATTTCATATCAGTAATGCTTCTCATTCACTTAAGTAATTAATTAATCTAACAGCCTTTTTCAATTTAGATTTTGCACAAGCTCTTTTTTTATTTATTGTTCCTCTGCAAAGTCCAAACATCTCTGCTATTTCTGAATCAGTATTATCCTTCATATACCACATCACTAGTATTCGTCTTTCAAATGTTGTAAGATCTTTAAATATATTAGAGCATGTAATTCCATCAATCCAATTGTTATTTAAAAATTCTTCATCATATATATTTATAGTCATATCCTTTTCAATTATCGCAATCGACAATTGTAGATTATAAAAAAGCTCGACATAATCGAGCACTTCATCTATTTCTTTTTGTGCATTTTTATCACAAATAGTTTCTTCTATCGGTAATTGTTGATCAGAATCATATATATTAAATATCTTTTTCTGATAGTATAGGCCCCTTGCTATAGGGTCTTTAGATAATTTTTCTAAATGTCTAAAAACATAATAATGAAAATTTCGCTTTACATAATTGTGAAAAGACGGTTTTGTATCTTTATATTTATGACACATAGATAAAAAAATAGCACATATCTCCTGTTGTATATCTTCTTTATCATTATTTGAGAATATACCAACTATTTTTGCAACTGTCTTATCTGCAATCATTTGACCATGACCATTAACAAAATACGAATTTATTTTCAATCGTTCATGTTCTTCTTCTACAAATAATTTAATAAAACTTCTTATTGAGTAATCTTCTATAGAATATTGTCCATATACTATTAAAGAAATATACTTATTTAACATTGCTCTAAACGAATTAATTAGTTCTTGTGCTGCATCTTTTGATCCAGCTTGTAATTCATATACCAAATCATGTATTTTTTGATACTCATTCATTCCATATTTTTGCAAATTATTTTTATAAGTTATTTTTTTTTTCATATTATATACCTTCTTAGCATTATATTATTACTTCTTATCTATTAAGATTATAAAACTATACATTTATACTAAAAATATCTAATCAAATAAATATTTTCTTTCATTAAGTAAACCAGGAACTGACTTGTCTGCCAGTTTCTCTATGTATTCAAAGCATTTTGGATGTATATGCCACTTAAATTCTCTCTTTCTTTTATATTCATCTATAGAAAATTGTTCTGGTAGTATTGGCTTATTACATATTTGGCATATCATTATCTCTCCTTTTCTTGGTGGCTCTGGTACTTTACTTCTTTTTGTAATATAATTTTCTATATTTTTATCAATAGTAAAATTCATATTTCCCCTCCATAAGTTTGATAAAATCATATATAAACTTCTGTAACATCTTTATGTACATTCTCTTTTGATTTTAATATCATAGTTTTAATATCATAGTTCAATTTCAATTCTATTTTTTTAGTTTCACAATCTCTTATTAAATCTGTTAATACATAACTCTTTATAACAACTGTCTTTGTAATTGAATTGTAGAGCTTTATATTAAATAACAAGTTTTTATTTTGTAAATCAAACTTCAAGAAATAATAGTTTAAATCTTCTTTACTTATATTACATATCAATATATTATTAATAAATAACTTTAACTCATCAATGATTTTAAAGATAAGATTAACTATTTTAGTTACTGTTTTTATTTCACTTTTATTTTCATATAATAAATGCATAGTTTTCACCTCCTAATTTTCAATCTCACTCTGCCTACTATTTTAATAATAAATCTAAGTATAAGAGTATATAGGTCACTTGTCACAATCGACAACTAATAAACAAAAAAAAAGTCTTCTATAAAAGACAAAGTTAAAAAAAGCTTTATTATAAACCTACACAAACACTATCAAAAGTACCACCTCCAAATTTGTACTACTAATTATATCACATGCAAAATATTAAATACAGTTATTCACATCTAAAAATGCTCTGAATCCTCTCCAGAGTAGGTATAATTTATATCAATACTCTTTATATTCATTTCACTATAAGTTTCTCCTATTCTACATTTGAACATTAAGTTTTGACTAGGAGGTCTAAATGGAAAAGCATCAACTATTTTATGATAATATTCACCTTTATCTTCATAATATATATCAAATATAAAATCTTTAGAATACTTTCCACCATCACTGCTATTATTAAAATGGGGTGTTATACCTGTAATCATTACATCTCTCTTTTCATCAATATTACATTTAAAACTAAATGTAGAAGATTCATAATTATTATAATAATTTATATATGCTCCTAATGATTTTATACCATAAACGAAAGTTCTTAGATTTGTCTCACATTCTTCATAATTATAACTTCTTAAAACTATCTTTATTTGATTAACTTTTTTATTAGGAAAATTTATTCTAAATGCTCTAACTGAATTTGAAAATTCATTTGTTGAATTATTTTGTGTTATTGCTGAATGATATCCAATTCCCTCTACTTCTTCCCAATAACTAGAATCTCCAAACCTTATATATACATTTTTTACACTACATAAAAACGGATGTATATATATTTCATTCATTTCTAATGTAGTCATAATATCTTCTGGAAGAGTAATCTCATATTCTGTGTCCAAAAAATCTACAGAATTACCTGTAACTACTCTTTTTATCCAATATAGATTATTATCTTTAGAAAAAGGAGCATACACATCGTTGTCCTTTTCTGATATAACACCAAAACTAGTAATTTTCGTTTTAACTGATAGACTTTTTGGAATAAACATGGAATTTGATACATCATCGAAAACAGCTAATTTTGAAATTTTTTTTGAAGGTCTTATAGTTATATCTGATGTTATATTGTTTATTATGGCTCCAAAAGTACTCTCATCAGACTTACAATCTTGTGGTAAGATTATTTTTCTTCTCAATTTATTAGACTTTTGTATATCAATATACTTATTTAATAACTGATTATATTTTTGTATCAAGTTTGAGTTTACAGCTTCTAGTTGAGCCTTTTCAAGTTTTATTAAATTTATATTATCATTTAACATACGTTCTATCTCATTAGTTTTATTAAACAAATCTAATATATCATTTAGCATGTTATTTTGATTATCATTATGCATTGAACTTGTATTTATAGCTTTATATCCAAAATCTTTTCTATTTGATACTGGTAAATTATTAATAACTACTTTATTCACCTAATCCCCCCTTACATCATAGAATGTGTCTATTTCTTCTTGTATATTTCCAATTATATCTGCAAAACTTCCATAACTGCAATTAGAGTCTATAGACACGTCTTCTTTCATTACATCTAACCTATCTATCTTATCACTTAATTTTCTTATATTATGCTCTGCTTGATGGTACATTGAACTTATCTTATAACTTTCTTGTGCTCCTCTATACCTATTATTAAACCTTACAGCATTTGGAACTTCATCTAATACTCTATTTGAAGTGTCATATACTTTACCATCTACATGAAAAATCTTACTTTCTACATTAGATTTATTACCTGAATAATCAGTTGTATAAACTCTAAACATATAATATCCTTTTTGAAGGGGTTGTGTCATAATGGTCTCTCTTTGAGTCTTATTATATATAATTGGTGAATTATCTAAGGTGATTGGATTAATATCACTTTCTACAGTATGTAAACACCAATTATACTCTTTAATACCTGTTGTAACTATTGTTGTAGCTACATTTGATTCTGTTACTACCTTTGAGTTTAAATCTACTCCTTCTACATAATATTGATATATACTTCCTGTATCTGTAGAAGTATACTCCAAAATGACCTTTCTATCCTCAGTAGTATACTGATTTGTTATACTTGGTTTAATTGGAATAGATGTATCTCCTGGCTTGTCTTCAACAGACATATTTTCAGTCAATTGTTTCATTCTAAAAATAGTATTTGCCAATATCTTCTTTTCATATTCCGCTATATCTTCAATATCATCTATATTGTGTCCTATTTGAATCATAGCTGTATTATTCCATGTTGTAAGATAATAGGAAGATGCTTTCTCTTGTGAAGCAGACCAATTTGAATTTCCTTCTATTTTTTGTGGTACTATATTAAACCATATATCTCCATAAGCAAAATTTGATGTAGTATTAGTATATGATATTTTTATTTTTTCTTCATTATTCACCATATTCCAAGGATATAATGTAACTGAATCTGATTTATTTACAACTACTTCATTTCCCCATACAGAACTTGTGAATCCATGACCTTCATCAAAAAATATATTATTGTCATTCCACTTTCCAACTTTTATATTAAAAAACTCTCTTAATTTATTCAAACTTTCATCTTCTCTAAATATAGATGAAATTAAATCATGACTCGCAATAACACTTCTATTTGTTTTCATAAACTCAAATATAGCATCTAGTGCTCTTTTGTTTAATTTATTTTCAACAATATAATCTTCACCACTAGAAAATCCGATAACTATTACATCATAAATATACATCCCTCTGCTATCTTTTAAAAAATCATCTGGATTTTCACAAAATTCTCTATTTGATACAGGAGTTACATTTATCTTAGCTAAACCATACCCTCTTGCATCTTCTTTACAAGGCTCTTCCATCCATTTTTTTAAAGAAGCAGATTTCTTAATGGTCCATGTAATACCTCTATAACATTTAAAACTAATCTCTTCTCCTATATTTGGATGTATATTTAATACCTTTATGTCACTTTCTAATCTTTCTAGTTCACATACAGAAATAGGTTGAAATACTTCGTCAACAGAATTCCCAAAATCATCTCCTATTTTTTTTCTAAATACTCTATACAAATGTGGCGAACTTGATGTATTCTCCCATTTTAAACTAACTTTATTTTCTCTATCAGATGATTTCGTATATAATGTTATTGACATTATTCAGCCACCACCTTTATATTATTGATTACAGGAGTAACAGATATATCTGATGTAGATAATTTTGCCATTACTCTACATCTTATTAAACTATTACCATCCAGAGATTTTAACTTTTCAATTGTTGAGGGTAACATATGTTTATATTTTACAAATATTCTAAAGTATTCAGCTGTATTAATTTTTATATCTGGTCTTTGATATTGTGGAATCTTTTTTTCTTTTAATTCAATACTTATAGGGTCGTTTGGAGTAATTACATAATTAGGGTCAAACTTTATAACTATACTATCCACATTATCTATAGATTTTATTGCATAATACTTAAGAGAATTATTACTTATATTTTTCACTAAAGAATTATAGGTTATTCTTTCCATCTTTGAACCAGCAAATATAGAATCACTATGAGACATTAAATTAAAATTATGCTTAATGGTTTTTACTGATTTTGGTAAATCTAATTCACCAAGTAAAAACATTATTTGAAGTTTATTTTCTCCCTTTTTTAACTTAAATGCATATTTATTATCTTTTTTAAATACTTGTCTTCCATTTACAAGTACAACTACATCAAATACTTCTTTATCTTTCTCAAAACTAAAGTATTTATCTTCTATTATAGTTTCTTCAAGACAATTAACATACTGACTCATCACTATATAATTCCATTTACTTTTACACATTATCTCCATTGTATTTGCATCCATTGGAGCTATTCCAGTGACTCTATGCTTTGCATAATCATTTATAGATACTCTCAATGAACTTGGATATTCTTGATTATATTTATCACTTACATCTAACCTCTCAATAAGCCATTGAGAATGTCCTGTTCTCATTTCAATAGAATTTAAATTTACATACTTTGGAAGTTGTTGCACATAAAATAAAAAGTTTTTTAATTGTATATCAAAATCGCGTCTTCCAAATAAATCAGATGTATAGTAATTAAGTATTTTTTCTTCTTCGTATAAGAGATTTAAATCTAAAGCAATATTTGGCTTTATGTTCTTCCATTCTACACTATTATTTTTGTCTTCTATACCTATGAAATACGATATATTTGTCATAGGTGGCACTTTATTTTGAGGATTTAAAGTTATTTTTGATATAGGTTCATCAACATTAATTCTATTACTTGTGTACACACTGGTTTTAGAGTATTTATCATTATAAAGTGAAATATTATTTAATACAAATAATGAACCTAAGTTATCTAGTTCTTCTTGACCAATCTCATATTTTTCTATTATAAATTTAATTACTAATATATCTTCTTTGTTAAATCTCCATATATTATTTTTTTCTCCTTTATATTTAAACTTTTCTTTAAAGTTCTTATTGTCAGAAGAAATTAATAATGTTATAGTGGTATCCTGTAGTGAATAACCACTAAGTTCAATTCTAGATACTGTTTTAATAGTATCTAACTCTAAATCTATAGTGATTATTTGAGTTTCACTTTTAACTGGTGTTATGTCTAATGATATATTTTCATTAAGAGCCTCATTTAATACCAAATTTATATTTGTATTTGAATCTATCTCTTGCCCATTTAACAATACTTTCAAATTTGACTTACTCAAATCTATTTTATCACTTGGGATTGAATGAAGTTCATTTCTAAGTGTAGATGTATTGTAATCTATTTCACAGGTTGACTTAGGTATGTTATTTTTTACTAAATTAATGGTGTTCGTATCTTCAAGTGTATTAAAAGTTATAACATAAGGATAATACGATTTTTTTTTGCTTGAAAATTCATTTGCTATTTCTGAATAAGCAATAATCTTATTTGCTTCGTTATATATGTTTATCATTTCTAAGTCATATTTATTTATAGTCTCTATAGAAGATTCTACTTGATTATTATGTACTTCATAAATAGATTTCAAATCATATTCTATATTTTTAAACATAGTATTAAATTGTTCTTTATCTGAATTTTGATATGGTAATAATGTAAATGGCTTAAAATATGGTAACCCAATTATTTTTTTCTCAAAAAACTCACTTATAAACTTGTTTACTTCGTAAAAAGTTACTAAATAACCATTATTCAGAAGTCTTTTTATTATCTCTTCTTCTTTAATTTTTAATTGATACTCTTGAATGTTCATCATATAATTTCCTCCGAACCTACATCTATCCTATAATTATATACTATAGGTGACTCATCAATTATTTCATCTGGTCTATCTAACTCTATTTTCAACCTAAATTCATTCACATCATTAAGCATGTCAACATATGTAATATTTTTGTTTCTATTTATAGTTGATATATTACTATTTATAACTATTGCACAAGAGCCATATTCAGCTCTATGTCTTGGTCTTATTCTAGTCCATACTGAACCATCATCAAAACTTATATAGTATTTAATATAGTCATCAATTTTTTTATTTTCATCTAAATATTCCATAAATCTTCTTGGTATGTAATCTTTAGAATTCAAAGTAATTGACCTTATACTTTCAGTTGATAAAAATTTCTCTGATAAATATACTCCATACTTATCATAAACCTTGTATTTAAGTTCAATATTTTTTATACCTATAACATATCTCTTTGCATTTACTTCTTCATATTGAAACTTATAACTATCTTCACTTATCTTTTTATAAAATAATTGAGATTTCACATACTCTCTTGTTGAAAATTTATTTGTTGACTTTGTAGATGGATAAATTATATTTTTATTATCATGGTTATACTTAAGACCTATAATCTCTATACTTTTTTGAGGTTTATCAAATTGTATATAATCTTTATTATTGTCATAAAAAAAATATGGAATTTTAGTTGGATCTATATTTAAAAAATACTCTCTACATACTTTAGTAAAATTGCTATCTTCTTGCTCTAATTCAACTACAATTTCTTTAACTATACTTGATTTAAAGGTTATTATATTTTCTTCCTTTAAAGATTCGTTTAGTTGTAATATTTGAACATTCTCATATTTATCTCTTACAACTATCCTTTTTATTATAGGGTTATGTAGATTTACATTTTGATTTGGTATTCCAGAAATTTTAAACCAATTTATATTAACAGGAATATCTAAAACAATCTTAAAATGTAATTTTAAAATCTTATCATCACTTATCCAACTTATACCTTCTTTATACTTAAATCCAACCATTGCAGTTTTTATTTTTATATCATCTTCTAAATTATACATTTCAAACTCAAACCAAGTATCATCATTTCCATCTAATATGTCTGATAAATATATATGAGGATCATCTTCTCCAATATATTTTATTTTATTGTAAGATGAATATATTTCATGTGTATTCCCAGGAAAGCCATTTGATACATCTAGAATTTGTATATTTATATTATCATTTACACATTTACTCGATATTGTTGCTAATGTTAATGCTCTATTTAATACACTACAAGAAACATTATTTAAGTTGTTTATATTACTAATTTTTGTAAAATCATCTGAATAAATCATATTGCTGACAGTTTTCAAGGAGTCTACTTTTTTATCTAGTTCATTTATCTCTATTTCTATACAATTTAATTTGTTAATTAATAGTTCATTCTCTTCTTTAACATCTTTAAAATATATTTGTAAGTTATTTCCGATTTCCTTATAACTGCATATTAAAATATGCATATCACATTTGGCTTTTTTCAACATATCACTATAGCTTGAAAAGGATGGTATATCTACTGCCTCATGGAATTCAAATAATGGTTTTCCAAGTTTATTATAAAAATCGATAATCATATTTTTAAATTCATAAAAATACTCTGTTTTTGTTTTGATTTTCCCAGAATCAAAATCCTTATTTAAATCCTCTATTAAAATTTTAATTCTTTCTTCAAACAATATACTTGGCCTTTTATATTTATAATTATTCATATTATCACCTTTAAAATGTATCTATCATATATTTTATTTCTTTTAAAACAGGTGTCAGCCAGCCATCTTTAACTGTATTTCTTCTAAATAATGCTTTTAGTTTTATTTTTGATACTAAATGCTTATATGATATATCTATCATATATTTACTTTCTATCTCTTTATTAAAATAGATTGAATTCTCAAATATATAAAATTGAAATTTATCATCTAAATTATTAAAATTCTTATAACTACTACCATTTTCTGATATATCTGTTACATTTACAGTTTCTATTTCATAGTTAATATTACTAGTTAATGTATCTGTAACTTTTACATCACAATAATCAGCATCATATTCTGTAAATGGCCTATATTTAAGTTCAAAATTTGATTTATTTTTTCCATTAAAAGATTCTATAGTTGTTTCTAACTTTGATGATAAATCCACAGAATCACTACCAGCAACAGGTTTATAACTTATACTATATACTGCATTATAATCATAGTTAAATATTTGAATACAGTAAAAAAATCCAGTTTTTTGATTTTTATGTATATAAAACTCATCACTATTTAAAGGTATCTCTTCTCCATCTTTCATTACTTTATAAATAATTTCTGCCTCAAATCTAAAATAAGCTCTAGTACTCCCTGTTATAAATAAAAGTTCAGATTCTATAATATCCTTATTAGTTGGTAATATAGGAATCCAGTCTTTAGTTTCTGGATTATCAGATGCAGTAATATAATATTCTATATCAGTAACGGTTTTTCCAAATGAATTTCTGGGATGTAATTCATCAGTTACTATCTGTACATTTTTTATATTGGAATTTAAATTTATAGACTTACTTGTATAAATACCTGTCCTATCAAAATGATTATTATAGCATCCTATATTATATAAACCATAGTTGTATTCATACTTTAAGACCATATGATTTAACTTGTCATTTCCGACTATTTTAGACAGTAACTCATCATAAGAATAAGACAGGACTCTATCATTCATTTTTCGCCATAAAGAATTAACCATCTTCCTATCATAATATACTGGTTTAAATACAGCTTTAGTTACTTCTTCTTTTCTATCATTTTTATTATTAAACCAAAGTAAACTTTTATTTATTTCAGTTGGATTATATACATATGTTTCTCTTATATAATGTTTCTGTGTAAATAATATGTATATTCTCTTACATACTATATCTGGAAACCTAAATGTAACCTTATCTTTTGTAAAAACACTTTTTAATGTTTTATCCTTATTATCTGGTGTTACTAGTTCTATCAATGCTTCATCTTCATCATCTGTCATTTTATATCTTATAGCTACTATATCAATAGGATATTTTGTAAATGGGGTAAGATTTATCTCATTTATTTTATTGATAGATTCAAAATTAAGTTCAAGATCACAAACTGCACCAGAGTCTATTCCATAAAAATAATTATCTCTTACATATATAGCTTGTGGTTTACTATTTTCAAATGAAACATTTAATGGAGCATCAGATAGTATTGTATCACTCCAAAATGAGTTTGGATTTCCATCTATAGCATTTTCAAGAGATGTTTCGTTATTGCAAGATTGTATAAATCCTTCCCCTAGCTGAAAGCTATAATTTAAACATGCTGTATATACTTTATTATCATACCTCAACATATTATCCCGTTTTAAAAATGGCAATGTTAACACGTTTTCATTTTCATCAAAATTAGCATAACACTTCTCTAGTATCCATTGCCCAGCTCTATCTTTTTGAATATTTCTACTTTTATCAAAGTTATTTGAATTTCTAAACCTCTCTATTATAAATTTAGACATATGTTTAAATGAAGTAGAATATCTACAACTCTCTAATTTATCTTTTATTTGATTTATCTTAGTTGTTATGCTATTTATGTATGATGTACTGATACCATCATACTTTGATATCAATTCACTCATTGAGTTAACTACACCAAAACTGGTTAATAAATCTATATATAGTTCATTCATAGTCTTATTGATTGATTGAGATTTAATATTTATCTCATGCTCATTTAGACTTGATATTAGTGTATTATTTTTAATTTTCGTCTTAAATTCATTTTCTAAAATCTTTCTTTCTTCATCAGTTGAACAATTTGAAGCTATTTGACTTACAATTTCTTCTATAATCTCATCTTTTATTTTATTTATATTCAAGTTAGTACCTAGCATATTATATTCCAACCTTTAATTTATACTTTTCGCAACATTTATCAAGTATATCAATTAATTCATTTATAGCTGTTTGTACATCTTCCTTAGTTTTCATTATTTCAAATTCTACTCTGGTACCATCCCATTCTGATTTTTTCCAATTAGTTGGTCTAATACCTTCCTTTATCAACTTAATCCACAAAGATAATTTATGAACTTCATACATATTTTCATCCATTAGTTCTAGTTCTCTAGTTAACTTTTTTCCTATGATAACACCGCTTTCCATAATATACCCTTCCAAACTTTCTTTTGAAATGAAATATCTATCTTCTTCAAAATCTTGCACAAAATTTCCTCCTTTATCTATTTTGTTGCTTTATGTTCATTCAGTGTTTTTATCTTATTTTATTTTTCCATTTATAACTATTAAATCTTTATTAGTTATTATAACTTTATTTTCCTCAAATGATATTCCCTTTTTTAGTAAAAATGCTTCCAATAAATCTTGAGTTTGAGGTAATATAAATTCTTCTTTAACTCTTTGTATGACCTCATCTATAATTTGCTCTTTAGAACCCAGAATTTTTTTACCATCATATTCAAAATATCTTTGAATTACATTTATTAGATATGCATCAACTTTATCTAGCCCTTTTACATAAATGTTATCTTTTTTCTGTTGTATTCTCATATTTCACCAACTCACTATATTGTCTATATGTGTTACTATTTTTTCTTACTTATAACTTGCATTAATACTTTTTCGACTTCTTTATCACTATTTTCATAATCATCATATATAAGATAAATATCCTCTTTTTTATCTCCTGATACTGTTTCATAAATATTTATTGTATCTAAATTTCCTTCTTCACTATAATTAAGCAGTACATCTTCATTAGCACTGCTTACTTTTATTAACTTATCATCATTTTTAGAATCTCTTAATATAGTTGTTACATCATTTAAATCTGGATATTCAGTATTTGGAAGTCTTCCTAAATCAGGATTAATTAAACCCATTTGAGCTTCTGTAAAATCATCATTATATAAAAGTGCTATTGCATTAATTTCAGGGGATTCTCCTGCCAAATTTGACCATATCTTAGCTCTTATTTTTACAGTTTTAGGTATATCTTCCTCTTTTTGTATAGTATATGGTACAGTATTATTTGCTCTTATCTGAAATACTTCTTTTTTATCTGTTATTAGATAATATATTACTTCTGACCCTTCTGGTATATCTTGGTCCACCAGTAGAAAAAAATTATTTAATGACGAACTTTTATGTTCATGAGTATAAATATCAACTGAATTATATTCTCCAAAACTGCTACCTTCATTTAAAGATATACACGTTTTATCAAAATCAAATTTTATATTTATGCTATTTAGTACATCAGAAAATTCCTTATTTTTAAATTCATTTATAAATAAGGAATTTGCATATCTATTATTATCAAAATTAAATAAAATTCTATCAAAAAACAAATTATCTGAATAGTAAGATATATCATTTTTAGATGAATTTTTAACTATTTCTTTATCAGTACATAACTTATCTATTATATTTTTGCTTGAAACCTTAGTAAATTTTTCACTCATAGTTCACCTATAATATAGAGTGTTGCCCTGTCAAATATTCTTTATTAAAAACAGGTATTACACTATACTCACATTTATTTAAAGTTTTATGCACGTATTTTATTTTATCAACTTGATATTGTATCTCAATAAAGTCTGTAGGAGAAAGTTCCATATGAATATATAAAATTTTAAATTTAGAATTAAATGTATAACTATTTCTATCTAACTCTATATTATTTACACTAACTCTTATATATTTACTTACTACTCCACTTATCTGCTTGGATACATACCACTTTTGATTTGAATTATACTCTAGCATTTTACTTTCATTTAACAAAACTTCAACCTTTGGATTCGGTATTTCTGTTAATAAATATTTTTTCCACTTTTCGCCTATTTTTTCATTTACATATAATTTATAACTTGTACATTTTAAATTTTTTATCCTTGAAAAAGTTATTGTATTTTCCGTATATATCTTTGTAAGATTATTGATATTTTCATACATATGTATACCTACAATACAGCCACTACGGGGTCTGATATATTTCCTTTCTCATCATATAAATATATAGTGTAGTTGTACTTATTTGAATAAAAGCAGTAATCCTTTATTGACAAAAGTGGATATCTAGAATTTAATACGACCATCTCAATTGTATCATTATCTTCTATATTATTTATATAATCATTATAGTATTTGCCACCTTGCCTTATGTATATTTTAAATATCGTGGCATTTTCATCTTTCATGTCAACTGGTTTTTTCTGCTCATCTATACTTAAATTTGTTACATCTTTTCTGTAAATGAGCATTTTATCAATTAATATTTCAAATTTATCTTGAAATATTATTGGTTTACAATAGTCTGTTGATATGTTTTTGTATATGTTTTTCATCCTAAAAGCTCTAGATTTTCTATAAAATAATTTTCTTTTATTCTTATGCCATATATTTGGTAATTTCACATATCTTATTCCATCAGTTATTAAAGTGGAATCATCTGAATGTATCTCTTGACTAGTTATAGTCTTTATTACTTTACTATATAAGTCATCCTTATTGATATTTATATCTTTTGAAACTTTTTCTCTCTTTATCTCTTGCCATTTGGTTATTTTAATGTCATCCTCTTTTACTTCTAATACTTGAATTATTTCATCTGGATTTTCATATAATTCACAAACTCCTACATTTGATAGTTCTGAGATAGATCCATCTTGACATTTACTTATTACTCTATACTCATATTTATTCTTTTGTTCTTCTTTTTTCTGGTAAAATAAGATGTAGTTTTTACCTTCTATTGTAGATACTACTGGGTCAAATACTCCATGTGCATGTATATCTATATATGTAACTATATCTATAGAAAAATCTAAGGTAACTTTATTGTATTCAGCATTGGATTTTTTTATTAGAAATCCATGATTATTTCTAATCTTTATTATGTCGTCAATTTCATATTGTTCTGTTATAGTTCTATATGTCTCATATCCATTATAATCAGTTTTTTTCTTAAATAAAATTCTTGATATAGTTTGGTATGAACTTAATTGTATTTCTATTTTTTCTTGAGGAACTGAGGATAAATCATTTTTTAAATTTACAATTAATTTTTTAAAAGGAATTACTATTTCAAATGGTAGCGTAAATTCAGTATATCCATTATATCCTTTTGGAAAATCATTTCTACTAAGTAAAAAATCTTTGATGTTAGTCGATTCTATGTCAGCATTTTCTTCTAATATTTCTATAATTGGGTCTTGATTATTTATGTACTCTTCTATTTCTGTTTCTGATGAAATATTTTTGAATCTATAAATATAGTGCAGTAAATTTCCTTCTGTAGATTTACATATATTTATTTTGGGATGTTCCAAATAAGCTCACCTCTTTTCTATTTTATTATTGTAAAACCACTTTCACTCTTAATATACCTTGCTTATACTCAAATTTGTTCAACATTTTTTATTATATTATCAATTTTTTATACAAATAAATTTTGCAATTTAAGTTTGCCACAAATAATATATACGATTACTATAAAAGGGATTGTTTCAATTTTAATTAAAACAATCCCTTTACCTTAGTATACTTACTATTTTTTTTGTGCTATTGGAGTCCATTCTGCTAGATATTTTTCACCAATAGTTGTATTACCATCACTTTTAGTACAAACATAAAGACCTATGGGGTATTTAGCATTCTCCGCATCTTTATCTTCTGTTTTTGTATCCAATATATGTTTTATCCATATATCACCTACTTTAGGTTTTTTAAATGGTTTATAATCTCCAGGGGGACAAAAAGATAGTATAAGTCTAGGACCTGGCATACCCTCTCCATCTCCAAAACGAATAGCGTTATTGAAAAACCACACACATCCACCATTTCCATCTTGAGGTCTATATGATAATATTCGTCTGCCTTTCCTCTTAGTACCAGTATTATCTTTATACTCAATAGCTTCATCATATAAACAAAAATGGTCAACCTCTCCATCACTATCAGGATGTTGAGTATCCTTAATGTCTCCACGTAATGATATTTTTCTATCTCCTTCATCAGTTATAACTATCTTAGAATTCTGAATCATGGTTAAATCCCCATACATAGAATCCCCTCGTCTTTTGACATAATCTTTTTTGATATTTTTAATTTCATTTTCTATATTGATTATGTCTCTTTTTATATCATCAATATCATCCCTTAGTTCATCTAACTGCTCTTGAACATTAGTTCTTACCTCTTTAAGTTGAGCAAGTTCTCTAGTTGTAACTGAACTTTCACTAATACACTTATTAGTATCACTAACTAAAACTCTTGAGCCATTTCTTCTATAATCTGTATGTCTTTCCATATTATCATTTGAACAAAAAACATTTCCATTATCATCTGTCATAAGAATTTTTTTAGCATTATCACTTCCTTGAGCTATTACAACATAATAATCAAAAGTATCCCAAATTTCTTCTACTTCATTATCAATCTTATCCAATCTAGACTCATAATCATAATGTCTATGTCTAATATGAGAATATCTATTATCATAAATCGATTTTGGTTTTATAAAATGATTTGTCTCAGGAAGTCCAGATATTGTAATTGGACTTTGATATTGATGAACTATACAAGAACTAGACATATATGGTTGTATATGTACTTCTGTTTTTTCATCTATAGCTAAATATAATTCAAACTTATGAGTAATTATTTCTACACCATCAACTGTAGTAGAGTCTGACTTCACATGATACAATCTTAATACATCTATATCTCTTTGATAACTATCCCCTTCATGTTTATATGGTGGAAATTTTTCCGCTTTATAGTCATTTTTACTAGGGTCTGGAGGAGTCTTATAACCACTTAAATCAAGAGGTCTTTCATGTGCATGATTTTCACTTGGTGGTGTCATACTTGAATATGTTGAAACACTTTCCTCTATATTTAACTTTTCTATAGTTTCTTTTTCTTTATCTTCTATATTGTTATTTAAATGATTCTTTACATCATTATTTCTGTGTGTTGTTATTCTATCTTCTTTTGTTAAAGTTTCTTCAGAAGATAAATCTTCGTTTATAAATGGTAATTTTTCATCATGTAATGACACATAAAAAAACTTATTTGTACAAGTCCATCCATCCTTATTTTTGTTTGTAGGGTCTTCAAACAAACCAATATGAATATCCATAGTAGTTGGATTGTTTCCTTTAAGAAGAGTTATGGAACCTCTAAATAGTGAGTTGTAAATTCCTTCTGTCATCATATCAGTATGGTCAAACTTCCCTATATTAGGCTTTGTGTAGTCTATGTAATCAGATGTAGATTTAACAAATTCATCAATATAATCTTCATTCTTCATTTTAGCAACTATGTTATTTGCAAAGATACCTTGATATGGAAGTTTACCATCTGTAGAAAAATCAGGAGCATTTCCAACTCTTCTCGGAGTAAATGTAGCTATTTTGATATACCTTTTATTAGACACCATTGCGGCATGTTTAAAATGGTTGTATCCTAATCTATCTTTAAAATCAACAGCATGATATCCATCTAGACAATCTGCATTTAATCCACTATTAGGTCCTTGATTTAACTCGCTCCAGACTTTTTTATCATTTAAAGTTAATTCACTTGTTATAATATTTAATCTTGGTTTATCTATCCACCAATCGAATTTAATATCACTTACTCTAAAATTCATTTTTGCATACGAATATCCATCATTTAAGTCAGCATCTCCAAATGTAACTGATAACTTAACACCTTTGAAATCATGCAACTTCAATTCATTTGTAAGTAATGTTGCTGAAGGTAAAACACCCAATAAAATCACCTCATTTAATCTAGTAATACATTTTTAAAGTTATATTTACTAATCATCTAATTTATTTGTTTTTTAACGAGTTTCATTTAAATATATTTTTTATGAATCTCAAATTATGTTATACATTATAGTTCACATTTTCTATCCATATACTTGGTCTGATATGTTTTTGATTGTCTATATTTTTATGGACTTCTATGCTAGTTTGAGGCAATTCCTCATCTCCTATTACATCTACAAATTCAATAATAGGATAACTACCATAGGCAGCCCATTTTTGAACAGCTTTTTTAATATCTTCTTCAGAAAACCTTCCACCATTTTTATAAAGTAACTTACTATCTATTCTTATTATAATTACAGAGTTTTCTTGATATGGTTTACCATCAAGTGTACCAATATCTAAATAATAGTCGCTTTCAGGCTCTAAATCTCGACGAAGTCTATCTTCCATTTCTTTGATAATACCTCCACCTCTTAATCTAGTATCTATTAGATTTGTAGACTTTAGCGAGGTATGATGTCTTACAAAAATTCTACCTATATGTAAATCGAATGGTTCTAAGGCTTCTTGATTATCAAATTTATGATATACACAAAAATAGTTGTCTTTTAGAATATCACCTGTCCCTCTATCTATTATTCTCATCGGCTTTAAAAAGAAATGGATTGTTCGATTAAATAAATCATATGAATTTCTCATTTCATTTATCTCATTTGAAGTGTCTGTATAAAAACTATACATATTTGGATTTAAATTTAAATCTATAATTTTACTATTTTTATCTTGATTTTTATAATAGCCTCTATAATGAAGGTTTTTTTCTTCATAGCTATAATCTACTAGTATTTTATCATTGTCACTTATTGAATCATTAATTTCTATAAATCCATACTTGAAATTAAATCCTTTTATTTCAAGTTCTTTTTTATTTTTATCACTTAATATTTTATAAACTCTTAAATTAGTTGGTTTCCAACTATTATCTACTTTTATATACATTGGAGTATTCTTTACTTTAATAGTATTATTTCCAACAAAACTTCCCTTTTCTTCAGATATATCAATGTATGGCTTCCCATATTTTCCAAATATTTGTAAGTCGTATTCTGGTATAGAATATATAAGTTCTATTGTTTTATCAATTCTTTCGTATTTTTTACTGAAATAAGCATATTTAATGGTTGGGAACCATCCTTTTAAAGGTTCTTTTTCTAGAGGTGTTCCCACAATAATTTGATTTATGTTTCTACATAATACTGAATATCCTTTATAAACTTTTCCATTAGCTGACTTATATATAGAATCTTTATCTAAGGTTCTAGTGTTTTTATTATTTCCAATAATACTTGAATTTTGTTCTGGAAATCCAGTATCTTCATATGTTCTCCCATATATAAATCCATTTCCATCTGATGCTGTATATATCAAAGTTTTATCCTTTGAATACATGGTATTTAAATTTTGAATATTATATTTAACTCTAAAAGTTGAATTTTCATTTATTTTGTCTCTATCTTCATCAGATGAATACTTCATAAATATATCTCTTGCTGTCATATATCCGTTTGTATCCTTTTCAGATATAATCATATCTTCATTCTTAAAACTATCGAGTTCTGAATATAATGCATATTTTTTATTTATTATTTCCTTTGTAATAGGTGCTATTTCCAAATCATCAGCCACTATAATATATTCAATTTGTATTTTGGCTCTTTTATCCTCTAATATTTCATATTCGAACACTTCTATAGAAGACTTATTTGTTATGCCTTGAAGCCTATTCACTTTATACGACTCTAAGTCACAACATTGAACTGGATTTATTTTTTCAAGTATTCCTACTTTGATTTCTAAAGGATTTACACTGTCTTTTCTATAAGCTTCTTCTGACAAACCATCATACATAACATATATAGGATTTTCTATAGTTGGAATAAATGATGTATATATATATGCATCATATACATTTTCATATTTAGTTTTTTCTACAAAGACCTTATACTTAAATTTATTTTCATCTATTGGATAATTATTTCCTGAAACAAGACTTATGTTTTCTGAATTATACAGACCATTTATATCTAATCCAACATTATCATAAATTTTGTACTTTAACTTATATTTGTAATACAATGGAACATTGTCCTTAAATTTATTTGTTATATAAAATAAATCATCATCTACCAAATATTCTCCATTAATCTTATGTAAAAGACCACTTTCATCTGGATACATTATTATTTCCTTTGACTGTTCTGGATATAGATTTGATATCTCATCTTTTTTATTTACAACACCACTGTACTTAGCTGACCCATTATATAATACTTTTAATTTCCTAACTAAACCTTCATATCGCGTATATGCATTATAAGTTTTGGGATTATAGTCAATCAATTCATTATCAGTTTCAACAAAATTTATAGCTTCGAATATCGAATTTGTCAGATTTAAAACACCATATCTATCACCATCATTGTATATCTTATCTATAGGCACTCTTTTTGCTAATAGACCTTGAAATTCCTCATGTTGAACTTTATGTTCTGGCTTGAAATCAGTGATAGTAGATTCATCCCACATAACAAAGTCTCTGTATAAAATTCCCCAATATCCTTCTAATTCTGTACCTTTTTCACCATCAAACTCAATAGTCTCTGGAAAATAATCTTCATTTTTTGTAGCTAAGTTTCTTTTATGAATCCAATCATCAACAAAATGCAATGTTACATTATTGGTATTGGTTTCTATTACAGAAACAGTATCATCTAGAGATGCTATTGTATTATAATAATAGGCTAAATTTACTGCTCCACTTGGAATATTTCTTCCAAGTTTAATAGATTTATTACCTTTATTATCGATTTCCTTATGCACTTTTGTATTGGAAAATAAATCTCCCGATATACATTCTTCTTTTTCCAAAATAGATTCATATTTTGGTGCTTGCGGATAATCTATAGTAGGTATTTTGAAATCAGGCGTACTTATATCAGGTCTTTGATTTACTACAATATCATCTTTAGGATTATATTCGGTTGCAATTGTTCTTGCATGCCAGACTATATAAACTATTTCTCTTGTAGGTGAATCAATATTGTATTCTTTATTTACAAAGTTTTTAAATATAATTTTTCCATATTCATCCCCTAAAAACTTCTTATTTTTTATAAAGGATATATTGGCACTGTTAATTACTTTTATACTTGCTCCATTATTTACTATATCATTCTTAACTTTAGTCACTATCTCAACCTTACAATCATATAAAGGGTATGGTATTACACTAAAGTTATTTATAGCATCATTAGTTTCAACACATTTATCAATATTAAATTCTTTATCTGTTGAACTATAAACTACTGTGGTTGGTAACTCTATAGATTGGTCAACATTGCTTGATATATTCACATTTACTCTATCTTCTTGTTCATCATCAAAATATATTTCTATAAATCTTTCTTTTGAATTTATAGGTACTATTTTTTGCTCAATTAAAATATCGATTGTTTGAATATATGTCATACCATTTTCTAATTTCACAACAAAATCAAAAGAGTCTTCTCCTATGTATAAATCATTTGCATAATAATTAAAATAAATTATATTGTTTGAAATATTAAAAGTAACATCTCCAGCTAATTTTAAAAAAGTCTCTTCTTCAATAGAGCCTTTTTTATATGCATCTCCTAAAGAATTTATTTGACCATCATTTATCAGAATAGCTCCTTGAAGGTTAGACCCATTTGTAATCTTATAATTTAATGTTTTCAGTTTACTAATATCCATAAAACATTCCCCTTTTGTAACTTATCTATATTTTTCTATTTACTATATTAATTTCATCTTTAGCATTTTCATTGGCAATTGCTTTTATAACATCTATACAATTGCCTGTCCAACTTGTATAAATACATGCAATTATTCCATTAATATCAGTTCTATCATTTAATTTTTCTATTGTTCCAAGAGCAGCTTCTACGTTTACAGATGCACCTTCAATTGGATTATTATATTTATCTGTTACTGATATTAAGATGCTTATATCATCTTTTCCATTTGCAAATATAAAGTTGTTTTCTGAGTAAATCTTTAAAAAGTAAGGTTCTAAAGTATAGTCTGATATGTATATATATCCATTGTATAGGGTATTGTAGATTGGATTTAATGATATATGCTTTAATTCTTTTAGTGAAGATGTTTTATGAGTTTCAAAATATACCTTCACCTTAGTTGGGTATTTTTCTTCAAATTTATGCAATTTTATTTCAACTTCATCTTTTTCATAGTCATATAAAGCTATAAAAGAGTTCTTAATTTTGTATCTAACATTTATTGTACTTCCTTTAGGAATTTCCTTTTCAAAAACTACAACATTATTTTCAATATTATAGTTATTCATTGATATATCATTTATTGTAATCTCTATGGTTGTCTCATCTATACCTATATTTTGTAAGTATAAAGTTTTAAATCCTAGAGATTCAAATTTTTCTTCATTTTCAAGTGAATATTCTCCTGTTTTACTTATAAAAAATACTTGAGTATATGGTTCCTCTATTCCAATTTCATATATAATAATAGGTGAATATTGTTGTGGTATAGGAGACATTCTTATAGTTTTAGTATATGGAACCTTAAATATTATTCCATCTTGGTCTAATTCTGCTATAAAATCATTTTGAGATACATATAATGATTGTGCTTTTAATGGTTTTTTAGTTATTTTACCTTCACCATCATATAAAAGATTATATTCTTCAGAATATACATCTACTTTGGTAAATTTTATACTTTGAATATTTTCTACTTTGAAATCATTTGCTTTTGCGACTGCCTCTGCATATTCCTCAATATTTTTTATAATTGTATATTGTTGGGTATCATATGGTAGATTATATGATGTTATATTTTCATATTTAGATGAGTGTTCTGTAGGATTATAAGTGGCTTTAACTTGTATATTTCCTATCGCAGGTACAAATGTTTCTAAATTCATTCCTGTATACTCATATCTTCCAACTTTTAGATTTAAACTATATAATTTTGCTCCCTCTTTCAAAACAATTTTAAATCTCACAAATCTCTTAGTTTCAATCTTTGTATTATTTTCTACTTGAATCCATTTATCTGAGTTTAGTTTTCCTTCTAGATTAATCAACACATTATCATCCTGTATATAAAATTCTACTTTTCCATCAAACTTCATTGCTGGCATTATATATCTTAAATCTGCTGATTCTTCTACTGTATCTCCTAAATCAATTATATTAGTTATAGATACTGAAATAGAATTATCTGATAATGGCATCAATACTTCTTCTCTATAATAAAAATTGAAACTCAAGAAAGAGTCAATAAAATTTCTCCAATCAGACTCACATTCATAAATTAATTCTCGATGTTGTAGTTTAGGCATTTTAGACGGTTTGAGTACAAACCTTAATTTAAATACTTTGCATAGTATTAAATTTTGAGGAATGGGTTGTCCATAAATCAATTTAACTGGTTGCATCCATTCTCCATAAATATCATTATGCCCTACATAATATACATCTACAGTACTGAATAGACTAGATTTTTGTATCCATGATATTTCTTGAATGGATGTAGGTTTTTTGTTGAATACAAATGGTGTTGTTTCATAAATATATTCATCAAGAAAGTCATAATAATAATCGTTATAACATTTTGTTGGTTTTGGCCACAGCATATTATCTTTGTAGAAAAATTTTGAACTGTCAAGTAATAAGTCTTTTTTATTAGTTTTTCTAATATCGTATCTTTCAAATTTTCCTTCTGACTCTGATACATTCAATGTAACTTTTATTAATACTCTAAATTTATTAAAAGCATCCTGTAATACTTTTTCTTGACCATTCATATTGCATTTATTATATAAATAATACTCATCTTGATTATAATAATAATATCCATTATGTATACTTGGACACCAACGTGCTAAAGCATTTTGTAATGTCCTTAAAGACACAATTATAATATCATCAATATGACCATATCTTATAGTAAGCACTTTGGGATAATCTAAAATCACCACATCACTTATACTAGCTTCCACTACAAGCTCAAACCTCTTATACTCAGTTGAATTTAAATTAAATTCGGTAAGACCATATATATAAGTGTGTTTTCTATTATCATCAATTATGAATTCCCCTCTATCAACTTGGCCTAAAAACTCCTTATATTCAGTTGAATCTGCAATTATAGAATCTGAATAAAATTTTATTTTATCTCCATTGATTAGAGTATAATTATCTTCGTCTACTTGATTTTCAAATTCATATAAAACATAAGCTTCTTCTGGGCTAAATTTTTCTATGATACAATAATATTTTCTATCATAAACATCAATAGAAGCTTCAAAGGGTGGAGCTGTATCAATCATATCTTTTTTACCATTTTCTGATACCTGAAAATCTCCATTTATAACTCCAACAAGCGAATCATATTCTAATGGTGGAAATATCTCTATATACTCTTTTTGTCTTGTAACTTCTATCGCTTTTATACACACCTTATGGTCAAAATAACCATATTCACTAAATTCAACCCTATTATCAGTTTCATTATCTTCTAAAAAATCCCTATATCCATGCGTATATGAATATATTCTTACTGGTCCTTTTATATCATAAACTTCTATATCAAATTTATATCGCTTTGAATAATCCTTATTTTTTAATTCTGGCATCAAACTATATAAATAAATATCTGCTACTTGAGTATATTCATCAAATATATAATCTAAAGTTAGTTCAGATGTGTAAGTTGGTCCAAATGGTTCTCCTTCAATTTTTTCCCCAATTGAAGATACTTCTCTTGCGCTTACTTTCACTCTTACTTTAGAATCATAAGTTATATAATTAGTTTTTGCTTCCATCTTATATCTATAATAAAATTTTATAGTGTTGTATTTCACTTTGTTACTTGCTCTTATTCCATATATTTTATTTAACAGTTTAAATGTCTTTTTATATGTAGTATCTTCTGATTTATATAACTTACAATCATTATAATCTCCTATTCCAGATTGAAAAGCTTTCATTCTACTTGCTATATTAGTATTTATATGTGGAACCATTTCCACTCTTTCTGGCAATTCAAATTTAGTATGATTTGGTATTTCATTTTCTTTCATAATTGTACTCTTTTCTTCTTCCATCTTTTCACCTCCAGTCTACTTTTTATAATATCCATATTTTGAAAAACCTTTTATACTTGAGTCAAGAAATGTTGGTAAAAACGAAAAACTATTGTCATAATCTTCATCTTCTCTTACCCATATATCTTCATCATACTTAAAATCATTCCAAAAAATTGAAGTATCTTCTTTTATCTTTGTTACATAATCAATTAATAACTTGGTTGGGGTTGCATCTGAATTATATAATTCTATACTTAATTTTTTATTATTTATATCTACTAATTCATACATTTCAAGACTCTTTATAAAAGAAACAACTGATGATTGATTTTTTTTATCAGGATTTCCTTTTAATAGAATTTCTCCTGTAGAAGTGATGTAAACATCATCTAAAGTTATTAAGTTGTTATCTACTAATATAGTATTTACCAAAACCATCTTTTCAGATATAACAAAATCTTTACTCATATCTTTCCATTCTTTTACTTCTCTAATTCCAAGCTCTCTTGAAATTCCATTGGCAAGACCTCGTTTTGTGGAATTAGCTGGATTTTTAAAAACATCAAGAATTCTAAGCTTATATTCATGGTTCTTTTCTCCTTTAAGCCTAGAACATCCTACTAAAAAACCAAACTCATCAAAAAAATTCCATACATGATGTAAATTTAACTCAAATAAAAATTCTTTATTATTGCACTTTACTTTTATTTTCCCAAAAGGCAAATCTTCTTCTTTATCATATGATTCTCTAACATAAATTACTTTTTTCTTTTTATCAATAAAATAATAATCTGGCTGACTTATGTTGTTTTCTAAATTTTTTTCATTTTTCTTTATTCCAAAAAAAGTATACAAATCCCAACTTCTTTCAAGTATAAGTTGATTTGTATACACCATAGAAATATTATTTACATTAAAGTTACTTGGTAATAAAACTTTATATACCAAATCGACAAAATCCTCATCTGCTGACTCAATATAGATTTGCTTTGAAGCATAAAGCAACATTTCTTCTATTTCATCTAACTCCATGCCAAAGATATTTAAAAACTCAATCCCAATAGATTTGTTAGGGTTTTTCTTCATTTCAAACCAAAAGGGAAGCATTGATCTTATTTTTTCTGTATATCTTGCAAAATCACTTTCTTTCATTTAGATAATCACTCCTCTAAACTTAAGCCCTACTAAATCTCCATTTAAATTATTTAATGTTTTATTTGCATCAAACATAATATCATTCATTACAAATAGAAGTGTGTCAAATACTGTTATAGACTTATTGTATATATCTGTATAAAAAGCAGATACACAAATTTCTTGAATCCTAGCAACTATTTCCTGTTGCCTATCTGAATTCCAATGATTATACTTATCCATTACTATATCAAGTACATTTACTTCTTCTTGTGAATAGCAATTGCTATCTTTATAAAAACTTTTCAAATCAGCAATAATATTATTTAATGTATAAACACTCTCTGTATATAATTCATCTGTATCCACAATCTTTCCAGAATCCACTTTTTTACATAGTTTTAAAGCATGAATTTTAAATATATTCATATGATTAATTAATATTTCTCTAAAAACAGCCTCTTTTCCCTTATTTTCAAGTGTAAAATGTATTTTTATAATATTTTTATTTAGCTCTATTTTTTTAAATATTGGATGCGAATACAACATTAACTGATTATTTTTGGCTCTATACTGTTCTTTATTCTTTATCTTATATTTTTTTCTACCTAAGTAAGCTCCAACTACAGTGATAATTGCAGTTATAATTGCTACAAAACTCTTTATTAATTCCAAATATACGTTTTCAGTCATTATGTCCCCTATATAATTACTACAGAATCCTCATCTGGAGAAACAATAAATTTCTCATCCCATCTGCAATCATGATTAATTAACAAACAATTTTTATTGTTTATCTTAATACTGTTACAAGAATAAGTTAGTATAGAATCACTAACTTGCATTATTCTTTGAGTCAGTTCATTTATAAATAGTGATTCTCCTATATTTATTGAATTTATATAGCTTATAATTTTTTCTCTTACAGACACTCTTATAGACTGTTTCTCTATTTCATCCACATATGAAGAAAAAACTAAATCTATATTTAACTTTAGATATTTAAAATTAGGTAACTTTACTACAACCTTTTCTCCAAATGATGTTATATCTAATAATGCTTTTTTTACACTTGAAAGCAATTCTTCATCACCTATATTTTCAGCTATTGGCACAATAGTCATACTGCCTGGACCATGAGAGTATCTTTTTAATATTACATCTTTTACACCTTCTATACTTAAAACGGCTAATCTTATTGAAGTTTCATTTGCCTTAGCCAAAGTTAATGTTTGATGAGTAATTCTTTTTCGGTAATCTTCATCTGATTCTTCAAATAATCTTTTGCATCCCACTAATAAACCTATAGCGTTTAAAAATTTGCCTGTAGCTGTAGTTACAAAAGCTTGAAGATGGCTCATTGTAAGTACATCATAAAATTCTGATATATTTTTATTTATTATGTCAGAAAAAAGTTTAGCTATAGAACCAGGGCTTGTGTCAAACCCAATTTTATTTAACTCAACTTCTGTTTCTTTAACCAGAGATTCAAAATTTTTATTGTGTATTAATATCATACTTGATTTTCACCCCACTAACTATGTCAATTTCCATGTTAATAACAATCGGATTGTTATTTCTTCTTTCTTTTATGAAAATTAATAATTCTATCTTATTTCTGTGTATTTTAGGTATAAAAAACAAATTATTTTCTCCAACCAACCTGTCATAAAATAATGCATTTTCAATAGATGCTATAATTGAATCTAGCGTATCTTTATTATTTAGTTTTCCTAAAAATTTTTCTATATCTGAACCTATATAGTCCACATTAAACCAATCTTTTGTTACAGATTTTATTCTACAAATACATTTTTGTCTAAGTAAATCATCTGAATTTAAATATAGCAAATTATTGGAATTATTATCATATATAAGTTCTCCACTATCTGTTATGCAAAAATCAAACATTTTTATCTACTCCATTTATTTCTATCTTTTTTGTATCAATAACTATCTCACTTCCAGATAAAATAATTTTATCTTCAGCACATATATTTATATTATTTGAGATTATTGACCAGTTTTCTGATTTAGTAGAAAAATCTCCAAAAACTTCTATAGTTTTATTTTCAGCATTTATCCTTAATCCAACATTAGTTGCTGTAAATATGTCTATACTGCTATCATCTCTTAATTTTACAATTGAAGATTTCTTAGGATGATATATACCAACTTCATTACCTGCAAAACTTCCTTTTCCTTCTATTTTTTCTAAAACACTATCAATAGGATTTTTATCCATAAAGTCTTTATATTTTGATTTATCTTTATTATCATAATCTAACCAAGTCTCACTCATTTTCTTAGTTATTTCTCTTGAGTCTCTCTTTATATTTGATAACAGACATCCATCTCTAATGTGAGTTTTTCTTTTTCTTGATAGATATTGGTGAGATTCATTTGCTATTCCTGTTATCTTAGGCTGAAATACAGAACCATTATTAAATTGTATATAGACTTTATCATCTTTTTCTAATGGTAATAGATGAACTCCTTCTCCTATATTTTGAAAAGGTACGTTTGAAAAAACTGCACTATTACCTTTTACATTCTCTACATATATATCTGCTGTATTTTTATGCATATTAAAATCTATGACTTTTCCTATAGAAGTTGTAAATATTGTATTTGAATATGGATCTATGATGTTATCTATTAATTTATCTTTGAGCTTCACATAATCCCCCCTACTTTAGATTAAACTTCATATATGAATTAGACTTTATATAATGGATATGTAATTATAGTGTTTTTATAATTAAACATTTCATATTGTGTAGTAAGCATATTATTTAGATTTTCATAATTATATAATCTTGTCCGTTTAAATTTATCAGTTGTATCGTTTAGATTTGCTAATCTTTCATTATTTAATATATTTGATACATAAAATAATACTTTATTACATGATTTTAGTACATTACTCATACCGCTATATTTTAATGAATTTGTAGTTAACAAACCTGGAGTAATTGATGTTGTAAATCCAGTTTTCATACTTAGTGAATGTGTTACTTTCTTTGCTAAACATACACCTACTGTTCCTCCAAACAAATCATTAATTGCTATTAAATCATATACATTTATTTGCGGTTTTCCTGTAATAATCAACTCGCCATCGTAAGCTTCTTTCCATGAGTTTTGAATTTCTGATATACAATTTCTTATGGCCATATGTCTATTATTTGCATATAATTCTCTGTATTTTAAAGTTTTATCCTCTAAGTTAGAAAATACATTAAAATTTTGTATTCTTGAATTGTCTAATACTTTAAGCTTTTGGTTTGACCATTTTATATTGCTATCACTTATTATAAAAGGTGTAGATTCTAAATTACCTAATACATTATAGATTCCTCTTACATTTGTTATTAAATTATTATTATCTATAATTATATTATTATCTATAATTGAGTCATAAAAATCTACTATATGCATTTGTGAAAAAGCCTTAGAGTACTCATATATATCATTTTTTATATTGTTTATATTAAATTTATACATCCAAATAGGTAAACCAAAAAACAATCTATGTTCAAATAAAAACGGTCTTGGATATACTATAAATTCAGGCATAGATTTTTCACTCATTTTACATATATCCCATATCTTTTTACCTATTGGTAAAAACTCATAAATCGATTCTCCTATATAATCAATATTCTGAATATCATTGAAGTATATTCCTTTATAATTACTTAAATATATATTTTTAGATATGTCATTTTGAATTGATCTGTAAGTTCCTATAGAATTAGAATCGTACATACCAAAATGCTCTACACCGTATTTACTCTTAAGATTTTTTTCATTACATTCAACGTTTTGGTATTCTATTTTTAAATTTCTCTTACTTATTAAATCTAATATTATATTACTTGCATCTTTTTTTAAATCTATATTGTCATCTGAAAAATTCATTTTTTCATCTAGATATTTATCTGTAAGCTCTATACCATCTGATTTTGCTTCTATTGATATATTATCTTTTGAGATATTTATTCCAACTATAATTCCATTAAATACAACTGGATATTTTGAAGGATTTGAACCATACCCCATACGAATATGTACTCTGGTTCCTTCTTTTAAAACTTCTTGACTGTCTAATTTATTTCTCTTTTCTACTATATCTAAATCAATTTCAGATTTTGAATCTATTTTATATTCCTCTGAACATTTTGATGATATAGGTTGATTTTTATTAAATATATTTAAAACATCATTTTTTATATAATTATTATCATCTAAATTTTTCTTATTATTAAAATCATTAGAAATGATTACTTTTGCACTTGATATGGGAGAATCAACATTTTGAGATATTTTTATATCTACAACAGATTTGTATATATAGTAGTTTGTCCAACTTTTTTTCACCTCTAAAAAGTCTACATCTTCATCACATAACATAAATATAAAGTTTGGAAATGCTCTAGTAAATGTACCTTTTTGTGAATATAAAAATTCATCCACTAACATATTTTCTACAACTGTACTTGGATTATTCTCAGGAAGTTTTTTAAAGGATTGCTTTGGTTTTACTTGTTCAATATTAAATTTTCCAATCTCATTACCATGTATTTTATTAAAATTTTCATTCTTAAATATTAAATTCTCATCAGAATGTAGCTCTTTTCTAAATTCGTTCTCCAATTTATTTATATCTTGAGGTTCATATCCATATTTATATTCTGGTTCTATAACTGTATCTGATTTAATATTTTCTAGTTGTACATTAACTTTATTAAATTCAAATTTATCAGGATATATAATATAAAAATCTGGTTCTACAAAACCATTATATTTTTCATTTTCTTCTATTTTATTCATAACAATATCTGTTCTAGGATATTTTATAAGAGATGTTTGTTTAACTCCATTTTTAAATCTAAAATCTCTTATATTTTGTATAGCATTGTCTATTTCGTAATATTTTGGTAAATTTAGAGTTGGATACATTTCTAAATACATAATTTTCTTGTTAACACAAATATCTTGCATAGTTTTCCTATCTATACCTCTAGATGTACAATCTATAAAATCCTCTTTTGTACCTAATCTACCCTCAGGAATTTCATTATATTCATATCCATTTGTTTCCTTAACTTCATCGAATGGTCTAAATCCTATTGGTTTAGTCTTTTGGATTTTATCTATATCATAACTTCTACATTTAATAGTTATATTGTATAGTCCAGAAAATCCTAAAACAGTATCTACTTGAACATCTTTTATCATTATGTATTCTGTGCCAGTCAAATTAACAAGTTCATTTTCCACTTTTATAATATCTATATTTTCATTTTCAAAATTTCTATTTTTATTATTTAATTTGTTGAATTTTTTTATTATACTCTCATCACTAGTTTTAAATACAAACACAAAGTCAATTTTATCAAATCCCATGTATTGTTTTGTTGGTATTTCACCATTATTTAGTTTTATGTTAGAAAATATATTATTTAAATTAAAATTGATATATGTAAGATACACATTTTCTTTATCACTTAATATTTCATCAAAATAAATTTTATTTGTTGTTGTGGTTTTGCTCTTTATTTTATTGGAATCTATATTTTTTGAGTGTAATTTTTTAAATGTAAATTTACCAGTAAAGTTTACTGACTTTATCTTATTAATCCTCGATAAATTAGAATTTTCAAGATTTTTTTGAGTATAAAATCTATACAAATCCCAATCTATATGGTTATCTAATGAGACATAATCTTTATTAAAATAAGGATTTACATTAAGCTCTTCCATAATTATTTTAATTCTTAGACTCTCAGAAAAACCTTCTACAGTTTCAACTGACATACTTTTTAAGACCACATTATTTATACCATTTGCATTATTCACAACTTTACATTCAATTGGAACAAATGGAGTATATTTAAATTGACAAATTAAATTTCTTAATCCATCTACATAATATTTGAAATCAAATGGTGATTCCACCTTATATCCATTAACTTGATTTATACCATTTGTCATTAAGTTTACAAATATTTCTCTTCTTATATTCTGTTTTTTAGATTGTCCTATATTTGCAAACCTATTTTCATTAAAACTTTCACCATCATTCGTAGAAGTTACACTTATATATTCTGGAGGTATTTCAAAACAGCAATCTCCTATTCTAAAAATATTATCAACATTGTCTTTATATTTGAGTCTATGTTCATACTGAATATATTCATAATAACTTAAAGGTTTATATTTATTACTTAAGTTTCTAAGTGTTGCTTCTTTATATAGCATATTAACTATTTCTTGACTATCTCTATCTGTTATTTCCTGAGCAATAGCTCCATAATATGATTGATTTGAACTTTTATTAGACTCATTACCCATAAATTCACCCTCTTTAGCTCATAAGTACTTTTATAAATTCATAAAATGATTTTAGATATTATGCTTTCAATTTCATCGCTTGTTATATCTTTTCTATCATCTTGTATTGTAGTTCTTATATTTAAATTTTTTATATTTTTAAATAATTTTTTTATAATCTTTTCACCATAATCTATATTAGCATCTAAAGGGGATTGAGCAGATATTTTCATATTTAATGCTTTATCATTGTTTATCAAAATATCATCTTCTATTATGTTATCTTTACTTTCTGAATTATAATATTCGTCATTTAATTTAGATTTAATATTATTAAAAACTACCTTAGCTTTTATTCCTCTTCCTAATAAAAAGTTTTCATATTCTTCATAAAATTTTTCTTCAATATTATTTATACTATTCATGTATAATATCTCCAATCATTTTTAACATCTTTATTTTAAGTTTTTCAAGTCTGTTTTCATAAAAATCTAAATCTATATTTGAATCTTTTCCACCTAAAATATAATTTATATCAATATTTTTATATCCTGCTCTATTTAAAATATCTCTTATTTCTAAATGAATCTTTGATATGTTGTTATAATCTTTTAAACTTTCGTCGATATAAAAATCATTTATTTTAGAATTAATTCTATAATTACCATTTTTAAAGTCATCTTCATTTTCAGTAGAGTCTTTATTATTATCTTTTTTACATATTGAATAAGTAATATTATCTTTATTATTTTTATTCCCTATGTTCAAAACATTTGAGTCTATATATTTAGTTTCTATATTTAGTTTTTGTATATTTTTATTCTCTATCACTTTTAGTTTATCTGGAGTGTCCCATTTTGTATTTATAAATTTATTAGAATCTAGATGATAGTATTTAGGTTTTATATAATTAATTTTGAGGTTTTTCTTGTTTAAACTTTTTATCTTATTTTGACTATTCATATATTCTTTATTAGATTTATTATTTAAATAGTCTTTGTCATATTCAAGATTTACATCTACACCTCTTAGTTTAAGAATATATTCAGACTTAGCTGTCATATCCATAAGCTTCTCATAATCCCAATCACATATTTCTTTAAAGGAAATATCTGGAAATGCTGCTTTTACAAATAGCTTACTTTGTTCTAAAAAAGTATTAAGTTTTCCTCTACTTTCCTCAAAACAATTTACTATTGAACTTTCATCTAAAATATGAGATTCATAAATTAGTTTTTTAGAAATTTCATCTGTTAATCCTGCCACTGAACTTTTTGAAAAAATAAATTCCTCAGGATATATTAATGCAGATTGACATATAAAATCATTAAACTCTTCGTATGTATTAGAAATAATACTAGCTTTCATATATATATTTAGATTAATCAATTTAAATATATATTCATGTGTGCCAAATTTGATATGAATTAATTTTTTATAACCCATTTTTTCTTTTATATTTATAATATCTTGTATTGAAAGCATTCTATATTACCTCTATTACAAAATCTTTTGTAAAACCTGACTTCTCCATAATAACTTCAGAATATGAAGTTGCTAATCCTGCCTTAGAATTATCTTTCCAATCATAGTTTTCTGGCCATAATGTCACAGTTTGGCATATAATTTCTTCACGTTCTAAAGTATCAATATTTTGAAGAGACAATAACTGCTTATATTCAAATCTATTAATCGTTCTAAATATAAACCTTTTTTTTAAAATATCAATCATATATATATCATAATCAGACCATTTCTTTTTCCATGTTTGTAATTGAATTGTCCCTGGTCCATCTTTAAATAATGGTGTATCTTCTAACGCTAAATCTTTCAGTTTTTCATTTTTACTGCCATCATTAAAAACATCTGCATATAAATCAATTTCATCTATATTTTTTCCATATTGAGATTCTAAATCCAACTTAGCCTGTTTTGCCAATAAATCTATTTTTTTTTCATCATAATTCATTTAATCTCCTCCAAACACTATTTAATTGTTAATTTCAATTACATCTTTTGCTATAAATTCATAAACATCGTATACAGGATTTCCTGTTGTATCTATTTCTTGACTTACTGATATAGGTGATACTCCAATAATTTTTCGATATTTTTCTTTTTTGTCTCCATATATAAGACTTATAGAAAACTTACTCTTTTTAAGTGTATTTATATTATTTGGATTAAAAGAAAGTTGATAGTCTGAATCTTCTAAGTCAAACTTTTGCTTGTTCTCTCCATAATAACAATCATCTATTAAACCATCAATCAAATTATAATCACATTCTACTTCATCATATATAAAAGAATTTATAGCTTTTAGATTACAAGGCGATTTATATTGATTCTCTTCTTGTTTATCTTTAATACAGATTTCTTTTTCACTATTCTTCAAAATAATTATATTATAATTGGAATATAATTTTCTAAATATCAAACTCCAGGTCTTCTTACACAATCTTCCAGTTGGTATTATCTTATGTTCTTTTTGAAAAACCTTAATCATATCATATGTACACACACAATAATAACCATATTTTAATTCACTAAAGCTTCGTTCCTCATACATATATCCCATATATACTAAAGCTGTTTGAACAGAATGTATTCTAATATCATATTTGCTACCAAAATTAACATAGAACAGAGATTTATCATAAAGAAATGAGACATCATTGTCATATACATTACATTGATTTTTATATAAGACATTGTCATATTCTCCATATATACATTTATCATTTAGATTTCTTAAATCATATCCATATATCCAATCTGGTATAGATATTTTTTCTTCTTTATTTGAAATAGACTCATCATAAGTATTTATATTTTGTTCTAAAGAATTAGAGAAATTTTTTAAAGCATTGCTGACAGGGATTTTTATATAACCTAATACTATCCTATTTCCAATAGCTATATTATCAAATGTATTAGATGTATATCCATAAATAGGTTTACTTTGTTCTTTGACATAAAATTTTATTGCAGATATTTGTTTATTATGTTTTCCATTTATATAAATCAATACATCCGAACTACCATAAAACTCTTCTTTATATGTACTATAATCTCTCCTTTTTTTATTTACATCATCAAAGTTTAAATTTGTCATATTTAACGCCTTTCAAATTGCTTTTTTTAGAATATTCATATCCTTCAATCGTAAAATCATAATAGAATACTGAATTTGAGTATATATTTGAATTACTTATATTATTTGATACTGTTTTATGAGTTTCTAAATTTGCAAAATCCTTCAAATCCATTGCTACAAAGTGAATTATATTTTTTATAAAAACATCCTCAATAGAAATAATTTGACTATCATTGGTAATATCTATTCCATATATCATCATTTGTGTGGCATATTTGTATTCATTTAAAGATACTATCATCACATCAAATAAGGGCAATTCATCTGAACTAATCTTTTTTTTATTAGATAAAATTGAAACTTTATTTGTCAAATCACTTATTAGATTCTGATTTATTAAAGTAAAATCCATTTTCCCAGAAATCATCTTAGGTCCTCGAGTATATCCAGATACATGTGTACTTCCTATTGATGCTACTGGCTTTTTATTTCTTTGAATTGAGTAGGATATACTTGTCAAGCTACCTAAAAGAATTGGCTTAGATTCTGGAAATAAAATAAATGCGAGAGAATCTGTACTTGAGAATGCTTTGTAAAAAGTATTATCTAAATCCATTTTATTTACCTCTCTTTTTATTTATATTTAGAAAAAACCCATATAGTTTTTAAATACACAAAATATACTTACAAAGATTTAACTACATGGGTTTTTTAATTTTATGATTTATTTTTATTTTTCATCTTTTGAGTATACACCTTGTATAAGTGGTGATATTTTTCTAGCTCTATAATTTAACTTTTTCTCTAAGACGATTGTATCAATAGATACCTCACTAGATTCATCTACTATGTCAACATCATATATTTTTTGAAATGCACATTGACCTTGTTCATTTCCAAATGTCATTGTTATATCAAATGGTGGCAAAGAATCTAAATAAACTATTCTATTATCTCTTATCGGACTAAATCCATTAGGTACTTTAAAGTTTTCATCACTTACTCTAGAATTATTTTCATTATACTTAGACTTACTATTCATATTCATAGCATCTTGTGCTGTAACATTCCACTTCAACATTTCTACTGCATTTATAAAATTTTCCTCTTCAGTTATAGCTAAAGTTCCTGAAGTTGTAAATACTGTAGATTCTGATGATTTTAAAATGCTTTTCATAGATTTAATTAGAGAATCTTGGTCAAACATAGCAAATACTAATGACCCTTTAATCTCTCTTTTTCCACTTGAAAAACTTCGTGCATCTGGACTTCCTAATGTATATACTGGCTTTTTTTCACGTTCTATACTCCATGATATTTTTTGTAATTCTCCAATAACTTGATTTGCAAAGCTTACAATTAAATCAGCTCCAGAAAATGCTGTTAGTGTGTTTATATTCGTGCTTGCCATAGTGATATCTCCTAACCATTAAATCTAAATGGATATTTTCTTCCATTTTATTTTTTTAAACCTACTATAGTGGTTATTTTTCTAAGTTCTTGTGGTGCTACTATACCAACTTCTAGCTTAGCCTGTCCTAATATTAAATCTTGTTGCGTTGCTATTAGGTTAAAACTATAATCTAGTATAGCTCCTTGTAATAGTAATGTATCTAATCTCTTTGCAATTGTTGCACTTAATGCATTTCTCTGCTCTATTGTATTTGCTTCCCCTATAAATGGGTCTGCTACTTCTCTTATATTATCAGTTACTGCTCTCATAACCTTTAATGTAGATAATTTTGAGTATACACTATCTTTCTTTGCGGATGTTGGAGCATCCACTACAAAAACCTTATTTAAACAAGTTCTGCTATTTAATTTTTTAGAATTGAATGAAACAAATTTATTCCCTGTTATATCATTTAATTGTGCATTTGAAAAAGAGTACTTTAATGATTTTACACCACTTAATATCTTATTTGTTGGAGATGAATATGGTAAGATATTCGTATTTAAAGCAGCATAAAGCACTGCCGCATTTCCTTCTCTAAGTGAACTTACCTTATGTTCAACTATAGGTGTAGGCCCTGCAACCACTGATATAAACTTTCCAAGGTCTATACAATTTCCCTGTCCATCAGTAATTATAGAGCCTTTATCATCTTTCATTAAAAACTCATTATTATATTGTGTTAAATATTTAGAGTGTAATTGAACACCTGACAAAGAGGTGTCTTTTAATGGATTCATTGATATCACGCCATATGTAGATTTATTTCTATAAGATAAGACTGCACAAAATAAAGCAAGTTCATATGCAAAATTTTGATGTCTATCAAATAGTTTATCATCAGCATAAACACCTAAGGGTACTATCCAATCTACATTATAATTTTCAAGCAACTGATAAGCACCTTGTTTTACTATATATCCATTTCTATCCCTTTCTCCTGATAATGCCTTAAACATATCTTCTTTATTCATGTCTAAACCATTAGAGCCTCCTATAAAATATGTAGCTGATTTTATCAAGTCTTTTGTTAGTACTTCTGGTGTATCTGTTTCTGCAAAATATGTTGTTTGTAAAGTATTTATTGCATCTACTAACTCTCCAAAGGTTATGTAGTCAAGAGTTGACAATATCAATGGTTCTTCACCAATACTCATTTTAGATTCTGGCTTAATTATTTTTACATATTTTCCTATATAATTGCCAAAAGTATCTCTCAAATCTTCTACTTTCACTTGACCTAAATTATATATATCTCCAGCAAACCTAGATTTTAATCTTATTTTTCTTTCTATATTTTCTTTAAATGGCATATAATAACTTACTGATACTACTTGTCCCATTTCAAAACATTCTTTTTTAAGAGTTATAGTCTTTGATTTTTTATCTATTGAAAAAGAGTTCAAATCGAGTACTTTACTTCCACCAACATATAATATAAGTGTTCCATCTACTGGAGTATTGCTTAAAAGTAGTTTTTGAGTTGTTGTAGCTGTCATAAAAATATTTCCATCTAATTGAGTTTCTATATCTTCTCCAACAACTTCTACCCTATAACCAACAGCTACTTTTTCTCCTTCACTTAAAGATGGCATTGTTATAACATTATCATTCATTTCAATGTCATCCTCTATAGGTTTACCATCATAAGTAGCTACTATAGCAGCTCCATTTGGTATATTGGATAGAAAAATTTTTTTATCTTTATTTAAAGTTAAATATTCTGGTTTCTGCTCAACCCAATATCTATAACTATAAGATACTGAAACAGGTACTCCTGCATCACAAGCATTTTTTTCTATTAATATACTTTTTGTAGATTCATTATATGTAAATCCAGATAATAGCTCAATTCCTTTTACATACACTCTAATCGAACTTGGAACAATTCCTTTTCCACTTAGTTTTATATCAGTTTTCTCACAACCTTGAATAATGGATAAATCCTCATCTATTTTTTTATTTCTTTCAACCACTTGTGATGGTGCACTTATATTTGATGTTGAACATGTACCAGATATTCTCATCACTCTTATATCTTGACATCCAGCCTCTCTAGCTTGCTTATATGAGTGAACTAATGTTGCACCATTTGGAATTCCATTTAAATTAATATCTGAGCCAAATAGTAATTCTATAGAAGAATCATCTATAGCTACTGGCTCCATTACTGGTCCATCAACTGCTGTACCAAGTAACAACATGCTATCAGTATTGTATTCATCTGAGCTAAATCTAAGTGCAGAACCACCATCTTTAAATTCAACTAACATTCCTGGAAGATTAGGATACAAATTTCCTAAATTTGCCATAAAGGTTTTCCTCCTCTAAATCTTGTAGATTTTACAGATTTTATACCAAGTAAAATTCACATTATTCTTGGTTAAATTCTATCCTGTATAGAAAATTTCATTTCTATACTTTTTAGTTTATTAACGTTTAAAGTCTTTACTTTCTCTAATCGTATAAAATATTCAGATATTTTGACTGAAATATTTTTATCAAAACCTATGTTATCTTCAGTCGACATCTCCTTTAAAAAGAAAATCTCTCCAAGACCTTTTTTCTTTAGAAATCCTGTATAAGACACTATTATATCTTCGAAATCTTCCATGAGTTTTCTACATTCTCTTTGTGTTTTAGTTAGAAATCTAAATTCTAATATACAATCAAAACTTTGTCTATATACTTTAATGACCTTACCTGTTTTTTCTTTATTTTCATTTGATTCATCTATTACATCAGTCAACATTGGTTTATGACTTTTTCCTTTAGATGTTTCTCTTAATTTTACAATATAATTTATTTGTGGAAGTATAATTTTATTTGCTTCATCTTTTTTTATTGTGTCAAAGGAAATTGCTCCCCAAGTATCCTCTAATTCTACAGTTAAAATGTCTTCTAATATTTCTTCCATTTTTTCAAAATTATCAATATATTCTTCAGTTGTAAGTATATTTTTATTATTTTGCATAAATTCCATATCCATTTTTTCACCTACCTATACTCAATCCACTATAGGTTTTAACATACTCTAACATATATACTGTCTTTAAACTTAAATCTAAAAATAATTCTCCTGACTTATGTTTAAACAATTCATTTATTATATATTCACTTATAATTTCTTTATCTATTAATTCATCTAACAATTGTGTTAAGTTTTCTTTTAAATATCCAGATGATAGCAAAGCATCCATATTTTCACCTATGTATGAATACATCATTTTTTTTATATAGCACATAGTCAATTGAATCATTCTTACATTACATAGATACTTATATTCTGTATGTTCACTCATTGTAATTCCGTTTGATACAACTACTCTTCTAAGTAACTGACTGAATCTAAATGATACATATCCAAGCTCATTCATTTTTTCTATTGTTAAAATATCAAAAGTATTAAATAATGAAAATGACTCTGGAATTTCTTTATTTGTAGTATTTTCTATTATATTTAAACTGGCTATAAGAGGAGCATATACAATACTTGCATTTACAATATTAGTACCATATGTGGTATATATGTCACCAGCTACTACACTTATCAATTGTTCATAATTTTTATCAAACTTTGACACTTCATTTATTTTTTTAAAATATTCTAATCTACCAATATATTCTTTCTCATCTATCCAAATCTCATTAGTTGGATTAAGACCAATTACACCATGAGTTATAATACCTGTTTTCATTTGTACTATGCAGAAATTAAGTAATTGTTCATAAAAAGTTACGTATCTTTCTCCATTTTTCAGAGTTAGATATTCTCTAGTTAGGTCATAATATTTATCTATTTTTTCTATATCATCTGTAAATGTATCATCATAGTATACTCCTAAAGGCATAATAATATCTATGTCAAGCCCTTCCAAAATAGTGTATGTGCTATCTAAATTATTGTACATTGTATTTTTATTGCAATCTAATCCACTATATCCTCCACTAAGTTTGTATATACTTTGATTTACTTCACTTATAGATTCCTTTGTTTCTATATAAGAATCACAATAAATACTACAAATTATCATCCCTTTTAGTTTTTGAGAATCTTTATTTATAGCTTCTGATAGGTCATATAGTGTAGGATAATTTTTATATGGATATTTTAATACATAATCCCCTAAACTTTTTGGATAGATTACCTGCAAATCATCCTGATTTACTATTATTTCTATATCATTATATATTTCATTCGCATACTTTGATTTAATATGTATACAGTTTTTTATTACTTCACCATTAGTACATTTTACATCTAAAAAAACTTCTGCATGTGCTCCTGTAACTTTGCATAGATAAACTTTACAGTCTAATTTAGATTCTTTTATAATTTTATATGCTTTAACTAAAGAGCCTGTTTTTCCAAATTTTGAATTCATATGAGAAATTGAGTTTATTTTTATTGGAGTGTTTACTGGTCCAAATTCTGAAGTTCCTAATAGATAAATATTTTTACCATAAAATTCATGTTCATTAAATAGCTTTTTTGATGTGTCCATATTTATTTAATTCCTTTTAAGCATCTTTATTTGTTATGATTCTTTAAGATTAGTTGAATACACTATGTATCTTGACATTATTTAATATACTCTTACTTATATCCATTTTGTAAGTTTTAGATTAAATTTTATTTACTATCTATTAATAATTATTTTCTTATTTAAATCTTAATTCATTATAATGTTCATTTCTTATTATACAAATGCTACTCCATAAGAAATTAAGTTAGAATTTTTATCTAATAAGAATTTTAACTTTGTACTTTTGCTTACATCAATAAATTCTTCAAGATCTACTGATATGTATTTATCATTATTTAAATATAAAACATTGTAATTGTCTTTTATATTTGCACAAATAATCATTCTATCTTTGCTATATTTATTTTCAATAATAGTAGAAGTTATTGAGTGATTAAATATAAAAAGTTTATCTTCAGTAGGGAATGTATTTATTCTTATAAATGAACTAAAATTATTTTCATCAATTAAAGTAATCTTTAGTTCATTTTTCTCATTTAATATAAAATCATTTTTATTAAACACATAGCCTACATTTAAAGAACCATTTACAATATCTATTAAATCAGTAGATACTAAAGTATAAGAATTATTTATATTTATTATCTCTATTATTGCTTTAGGTTTTTTTATTGAGACATCTAAAATTATATTAGTTATATTAAAACAATTATTAATATATCCAAAATAATTTATATCAAATATTGGAAATATATATGAATGTTTAATAATTAATACTGGTCTAAACCCAAATGTTGGTCCCTTGTTATTAAAAGTATTATTTGTTGAATAGTTTGTTAAACTAGAATACCCTCTAGTTATTATTTTAGAATTATCAGATGCTGATATAGAACTTGTTATACTACAAATGTCCCAATTCCAAATAGTTTTATCTCCTGGAGTTATTAGTCCATTTAAATCTAAATTTACAATATACTTATCATATTCAGATAAAGCATTATTGTTAGAACCACCAGTTAATGAACGCACTATTAATAAATTATGTTTGTAAGGCTGATTATCTAATTCATTACCATATATAAATCCTTTTTGATTTATTTCATCAAAAGACAAATTAGGAAAGACTTTATCAGATATTAATATTGATTCTCTATCTGTATGATTTACACAAATAAAATTCATGTCTGTCCCACTATAAAAATCTGTGAAACCATTATTATAAGTGTAATTACATGAAATGTATTCTCCAACGTTTATTTTATTAATAATTCTATTTTTTTCTAAAGGTAAATCAATAATATATCCATCTTCATTTATATCTATACAATCAACAACCACAAATCCTTCTTTAACAGGGGATATTACAACTTCATGTATAGAATTTTCTAGATTTTCTAAACTAATTGCAAGCACTTGTGAAATAGGTTGACTGTTATATGAATTAGCTATATACTCAATTCCATCAATAGTTATCTTGGTATTGTCTTTTGGCCTATTTGAATTTTTATCTGATATAAGCCTTAACTTATTTCCATAAAATTTGAATTTATAACTGCTATCAGTACTTTTAAGTAAAGTGCTTGAACCTCCATAATAAGTACTATTAGACTCTGAACTACAGTTTTTGTTTATAGATCGTATTTCTGATTCATCATATCTTTTCCAACCTGCTTCTGGTTGAAGTAATTGTTCACCTACAATAGCCATTATTCTTCACCACCTATTATTACCATTGGTCTAAATCCTAAAATAGAAGATGTGTGGCTATGCGGAACTATGTCGAATCTTTTAGGGCTATAATCATCTATATATTCATCTTTATACCCTCTAGCCACAATCCCAGTTCCAGAAGGTCTTAGTCCATTTGTGCCTACAACTGATAAAATCGCAATGTTATCTGTTAAAGATGCAATATGTTTATAATTCCATATGTCATTATCGCCTGCATCTATCTTTCCATTTAAGTTATTTTTCCATATATATGTATCCCAATCATTAATAGTTGGCCAACCTCCTTGATTTTTATTAACTAAACTTGAAGAAGAGTTTTTGTACTCGTACTCTTTAAGCATTTCTAATTCTCCTATAGCTACATAACCTGTTGCTCCACTAAAATTAAATTGATAATATAAATATTCTACCTGAGAATTGAAATAATGATAAGATACCGCTCTAGCATTTTGAGGAAAGCTTGATGACTCATATATCTTTTCAAACTTTTCGTTATCATTGCTACCATATACGATACATAAATTAGGAGCTTGAGGGAATAAATCACTATTTCTATTAGTGAACATAAATCCATTTGAAATTATCTTTTCTTTTTTTGAAAATATTTTTATATATGGATTTGCTTCATTAGGACTATGCCAACAATCATTAGAGTCAATGTTTGTTTTATTAAATGCTTTATACGTAAGAAGTGCATCACTAAGAGACCCACTTGCATAAAGTATATATTCATCAGTCTCATTTGCATTTAAAGCTTTTTTAGGGAAAGATACTGTTATATCGTTATTATATGCTACTCCTCCATCTGGTAAACACATAGAAAATTCTTTATAAAAGAAATCTAAACATTTTATGGCTACACTTTTATCAACTGAATTTGAATTTGTTATTTTTATTCGATAATGTTTATAAAAATTTTCATTTTTAAATATATAATTTTTAATTTGATCATGTTTTGGAGCTGGATTTTCTTTAACTGTATGTAAAACAACCCAATTTAATTCATCATTACTAGCTTCTATAGTCCATTCAGTTGCAGATTGTGGGTATTGTTCACTATTTCCAAAATGAAATTTATAAAAATTTATTCTTTGAGGTTGAGTTTTGAAAGTAACTTGTAAAGTGTGTGGGTAGCCAGCACCTTTACTATGCCATCCTAGTTTACTCCCAAAAGCTTTGTATGCATATCTCTCATTATACACACTACTAGCTTTTAAAACATATTCATCTGTTTCATCACTTTCACAAATATTCAGAGGAAATATTTTTTCTTTATAAAATATGTCTAAATTACCATTAATCTGATTCCAAGATATATTGTTTTGTATATTCCTATCTGCTATTAATTTATTGTCATCTACTTTAACAAAAAAGAATTTTCCATCTGGTGTTGAACTTGATACATCTCTTGTAATTTCCTCACAGTTACAATTTCCTAATTCTGAAAAATCTCCTATTTTTCCAGCAGTAGAAGCAGTATATCTACAAGATATTATATCTCCTATTTCCATATCTTCTATTGAAGTTCGTTGAGTTAATCTACCTTCTATTGGTGATAAGATATATCCATCTTCGTCTATATCTACACAATCAAATAAAAAATGAACAGATTGACTTTTTTTATTTATAGAAATTTTAACATTATGTATTTTATTTTCTAATCCTAACTTTTCATATACCACTGTAGAAATATTGCCACTATTGTCTTTTGTACTGAATTGTTCAATTGCACCATCAATATCGATATCAACTACATCAGACCTATCATTAAACTTAACACAAAACAATCTTATCCCTGTCCCAATAAATGTAAAATTAATATTAGTTTCATCATGAGGTGCATCAATAACATATGAACATGAACCACCATAACATGTACCTAAAGATGTTCTCTTGTAATGTTTAGAATACAATATATTTATATGATTATCGTCATATCTTTTCCAACCAGTTTTTGTTTGAACAGGTATATTTCGAGTGCTAGTCATATTATTCACCTTCTCTTTCTAATGTATCAAGCTTAGTGTCTATATAATAGTTAGATGTATAATTAGCTGAAAGATTTAATTCTTTATCATATTTTAATTGAATTTTTAAATCAGATATATTTAGATTTTTATTTATTAAATCAATTTTCGGATTTACAATTTCATTTACTATTTTCACTATCTCTTCTTTGTTTACAGACTCTGAGCCTCCTTCGCCATATGGAGGAAGTGGATTTAATTCAGTATTATCAAAATTAATTGGTTCAATATCATCACAGATTAATTTATATGCATTTAAAACAGTATCTTTATCCATTAATAATAGTAGATTAACGTTATTTGAATTTATGTTAAAAATAGAATTTATGTCAAAAACATTGTAATTAATATTATCTATAGTATAAATTCCAATAATTAAACCTGTAGATTTTAATTTAACTTTCATATCTTTATATTCTTTATCAAATGATATATTATCAGTTAAAATTATTTTATAACATTGAATCATGCCTTTATTGTGTTTAAATACTTTTATAGTTTTAGGATTTGAGACATAATTATTTTCATCTTCTATAATAATTTCTAGTAAATTCAGTCCATTTAACAAGTCAACATTGCTTATATCTAAATTTAAATTACCTTCATTTACATCTAATGAATCTGTCTGTAATATTTCTATATTATTTTTATTTGTTATTTTCATCTTCACTTTTGGTGTTTCTATTGTTTTATCTAGTAATATATTTGTTAGACTTATAATTCCATTCCATTCTCCAAAAGTATAATCAATATCAAACTCTGGATATAAGTATATGCTATTGACAATTAAAACTGGTCTAAACCCACTTGTATTATTTTTAGTAGATGTACTTACTACATTATATGAATTTGAGCTTGTACCACCTCTAATTGTCACTTTAGTATTATCTGAATCAGAAAAAGTGTCAGTTATGGATGCTAAATTATGATGCCATATATCTTTGTCTCCAGCAATAATTAAGTCATTTAAAGTGCTATTTAAAATATATTTATCGTATTCTGAATGTAAGTAACTGTCACTATGTGGGCTATCTGTAATTGACTTTATAATACAGACATAAGTTTTAGAGGATTGATTTTCTAATATATTACCATAAATAAATCCTTTATCATTTATTTCGTCAAAGCTTAAATTCGGAATTATTGTATCTGATATTAATATATTTTGTTTTAAACTGTGTTCAACACAAATAAAATTTAATGTTTCTCCTGTTCCAAAGTTTGAAAAACCATCCTCATAAGTGTAATCACAAGATATATACTCTCCAATTTGAATATTTTCGATTGAGTTGTTTTGTTCTAATTGTAGCGAAGTATTTCCTACACTATCCATACTATTCCCCTCCCTCTGTAATTAACATAGGTCTGAAACCTATATTTTTAGCAACAGATGAAGATAAATATATATTAAATCTTTTTGATGACAAATCATCAATATCTTCAGTTCTCCCACGAATTGGTATCAATATATTTCCACTTGGAACTCCTAAGTTTTCATTATTAATGTCTTTTAATCCTGTAATAACTTTCTCTTTACATAAAGAAACTATATTGTGATAGTTCCATATGTCATTATCACCTGCTATTATCTTTTCTTTTAAATCACTATTTCTTATGTATTTGTCCCAATCATTTTCTATTGGCCAACCGCCTTGGTTTTTATTAATTAGACTTGAAGATGTATTTTTATATTCATATTCTTTGAAAAGTTCTAATTCACCTATAGCTACCGAAGTTCCTACACCAATAAAGCTAAATTTATAACATAAATATTCGACTTGTGAATCAAAATAATGATAAGAAGTTGCTCTATTCGTTGTTGGAAAGTCTGATGATTCATATACTTTTTCAAATTCTTCATTGTCATTGCTTCCATACACAATACAAGAGGCTGGAGGCATAATAGATGAAGGACAATTTCTATTCGTTAATCTAAAACCACTTGAAATTATTTTATCTTTTTTTGATGATATCATAATATATGGATTATTATCCATAGGACTATGCCAACAATCCTCTGCGTTTACAGTTGTTTTATTAAATGCTAAATATCCAAAATATATCCCTTGTAATACTCCACTTTCTTTTATAATGTAGTCATCACCTTCATTTGACTTTAAAGCTTTCTTAGGAAAAGATGTTGTTATATCGTCATTATATGCTATTCCTCCATTTGGAATAGTATAATAATAGTCATTAATATATCCATATTCTTTTACACAATTACTAATAGTTGCAGTATTTTTAGTTGGTGATAAATCATAAAGATTGTCTCCAATTGCATTAGTAGATTTTAGTAGACAAATTAGATTTTCTTCACTACCAGTCAGATTATATTCTATAGTTGCTGGGTCTATTGCTTTATCCCATATTGCAAACTCTGATATTTTTCCAATCAAACGAGTACCTGATTCTATAGAAAAACCTCTTCCCGGTTCTGCACCTAATACCAAATGATTTGTACTTCCATATATGATAGTACCATTTCGTTTTTCATCCAATTTTAAAGTTATTTCGTCATATACTTTAACTGATTCTCCATTATATAGTATATAAAAAGTCTTCCATCCATTGTTAGATGAATCAATATTAAATCCAGAAATAAAATATAAAGTTGGAGAATTAGGATGATCTGTCGCAATCTCTATTCTAAGATATCTATCTTTTGGAACATAACAACATGCATAACCTCCAAGTTGTGTACAACTAAAAAACCTATGTTCTTCTCCAACTGTCCAGTCTTCTAAATATACTCTTATTTTTATTGTTATCTCTTTAGTAGTCTTAATTTTTTCTATAGGGATACTTACATATGATGATTTACCATCAAATACTAACACATTTGGAGAAAACATTTTACAAGTTAATTTACTTTTATTTAATTCATTCCATGAAATAGATGATTGAATATTTCTATCAGCAATAAATTTATTATTGTCAACTTTTATAAAATAAAACTTTCCATCTGGTGTATCTGATGAAGTATCTGCATCTATTCCTTCACAATTGCAAGTTCCAAGTTCTGAAAAATATCCTACTTTCCCAGAAATGGGGGCTGTATATTTACAAGGAATTATATCTCCTATTTCCATAGATTCTAATGTAGATTTTTTCGTTAATTTAGCTTCAATTAACTCTGAAATGTGTCCATCAGTATCTATATCTATACAATCAAAATCAAACCTAACACTATCATTGCTTTCAATCCTTACTATATGAGTTTTCTTTTCTAAGTTCATTTTTTCAAAAGCAAGATATTGCCTTATAGTTTCTCCATGAATAGAATAAAGTTCATATTCAATATCATCTATAGTGCATTTTATATTAGAGGAATGGCTGGGATATCTAGAATGAAAAATTCTTATTTTTGAGCCATAAAAAGCAAATTTGATATAGCTTGAATTTACTTCTTCTACAGTAGCATTTTCTGGTATGAACATTCCTGTGTTATTATAAAGACCTATACTTGTGTCTTTTTTCCATAACCCTATATATTTAAAACTATTGTTAATATTATCAATTCTTTTCCAGCCCTCTTCTGGTTGCAGTAATTGTTCACCAACTGTAGCCATTTATTCACCTTCTTTCTATGTAACACTGTCATTAGTAATATCTAATTCACAATCTATTAATTGTTTTATATATCTATCATCAATAAGAGTATCAGTTAGTCGATTATATTTTAAACCAGAATTCTTATGATATTCGTCTACATCAAATTCAATATCATATACTTTATCTTCTACTGAGATAATTCTATCGTTTATATCTTTTATATATTTTTGTTCTTCTATTATTTTATTGTTTAAAATATCAAAATTACTTTTTATTGCATCAAATAGTTCTTCACTAAGTCCTCCACCACCAGCTATTGGGAATTTATCTATGTTGTTTGGTGGAGGTAAAACTTCATCAAAGTTAATGATACTTGTATCAATACAATCTTTCACATAAATTTTATAGGCATCAATTATAGCATCTGAATCCATCAAGAACATTAATTTTATATTATTTGAATTTATTTGTGTAAAAGTATTAATATCGCAGTAGGTAAATTCATTATCATCTGTTGAGTATAAAATATTAATACTACCATGACCCAAAAAGAAAGGTTTAAAATGAGTATATATTTTATCAAATAAAATATTATTTACCTCAAAACATTTACTTGCAAGTATTAACCTTTGATCAGCTTTATAAATTTTAAATCTTTTTATAATACGCCTAACATTGTTAAATGTCATTAATAATTCAAATTCATTAAAGCCATCATTATAATTATCTAACAATAAATTGAAAGAAATATTATTGAAATTATCTAATATAGTTTCTTTTAATGAATCATTTATAAAAATTTCGAGCTTATTCATTACATTCGATTTATCATTTATTGATAATATTAATTGATTTTCAGATGCTTGGTTTGCCTTCAATATAGGTTCATAACAATAGAGAGTATTTGTTGGTGTAAAATTTTCATTGTATATATTCACATTAGAAATTCTAAACATGCTTAATTCATTAGTAAAACGATAATTACCTCCATCACATCTTTTTGACATATATATGTTATTGCTTGCATGTTCTTGTGGTATTTCAGATAAAGTATCTGTTTTTTTAAGTATACCATTATGATAAATCTTTATATATTTGTAGTCTTTAATTTCAAAAGCGAAATGATGGTAAACACTTTTATCGAAGTTTGAATAATCTATAGAAGAATATGAAGAGGAACTAAGGTAGAATGTTAATTTTTTAGATTCTGTATAAATTAAATATCCTTTGTTATAAGAAGAAACTCTAGTATCAAATAATATATCTTGTGTACTATTATCATTAAACTTCAAATAAAACTCTATTGAAAAGTTTCTAAAGTGAGGATTAAAATTTTGTATTTGCAAATACCCATAACTCATATTATAAAACTTATCAAATTTACCGCCATCAGACATTGTTACTCCATTATTATTTATAACTTTTGGATTATAACTGCTATCCACTACATCAGTGCCGTTTAGAAAAAAAACAGTGTTTTCATCAAGTCTTTGTCTATAATGATACATCTTTTCTTCTACACTTTTAGCATCATTGTATTCAATAATAAATTTTATTTCATTTTTCCCAATTATATATTTTTCATCATATATAATATCAAATATCAAATTTTCAAAAATATCAATGTATTCTTGTTCTATTTTATTGTTTATATATACTTTAACCTTATTTACAGTAGTTGTATTTGCTAAAATGTTAAAGATTATATGATGTTCTGTTTGCTCTAGTATCTCAATATTAGGAGAATAATCATATTGCTCTATTGGTAGTTCAAAATCTTCTGTCCATCTTGCCACATCAGAAATTCTAATATTAGATATATTTGCATTAACTTTGTTTGTCCAAGCGTCGAAAAATAAAAGTTCATTGCCACAGTAAATAGATAATTCTTGTTGTAATTTCTTTTCATATGTTTTTATGCCATTCTCAAAACAATATAAAGTAAGATTTTCTTTTGAATAACAAAAAGCTTTATGTATCCATTTATTAAAGGTTTTACCTCCACAAGTTTCTTTACGAATTATATCCCAAGAACTTCCATTACTACTACAATAAAGATTTGAAACATCTCCCTCATAATATCCTAAAAGTAGGCCATGTTTTAGTCTTTCATTAGTACTAAATATAGCTGCATCATAAACTGAGATTAAATTCTCAAACCATTCTATTGTAAAACTGGTACTTCCATTCAAAGCTATCTCTTCAGATGGAATTTGAATTAATCCAGTATTCGATTTGAATGATTTTCCAAATAAATCATCTTCAACAATCAATACATCTATAGCAGTTACTGTTTTTGGATTTAAACTTAAATCATTAAAAGAATCACCTTTTAGATATAATAAAGTATGTTCATCTATTCCTTGTATATTATATACTTCTTGTATATCATTTATTATACAAATATCAGAATCTAAGTTTTCAGTATATCCACTTAAAAGGATTTCAAATACGTTAATCCAACTACTAGTACTGCTACATTCTATACTTATATTATTATAATTAGCAGTCGTGACATCAATGTCAACAGTAGTTAAATTATTTGGTACTACTAACGTTTTTTGACCTATTATTTTTGTACCAGACTTAATTACATAATTATTTTGTGATTCTGGAGATGCACTTACTTTCATTTGTACTTTATTTATATTTGTAGCTTCTTTAAATTCTAGTTTGAAAATTGCTTCAAAAGTTGAAGACATCCATCGTGTATTTATATTTCCATCTATTGCTTTATCTGGAGTATTATCACTATAAACACTATTAGCTGTAGCCATAATTCCTGAAGGTATATAACCATCATTATTCTTAATTAGTGTTATCTTCACATTAAATTTTTTATATACTTTTATTTTTATAGTTTTTAATATTTCATTTATTTCATTTTCATTATGTTCTTCTATATAAACAACCTTATCTTTGCTACTTACTTTGTTATTGCTTATCTCATATTCTGTCATTACATCATAATTTATACCTAAATGTTCTATTTTTAATCCACATTTACCATTAAATTTTGCAAATGCATTCGGAAATATAATTTTATCTTCTTCTACCTTTTTATCACCTAGACTAATTTCTTCTTTTTTATATTTGAAACTAAAATCTACCCTTGCTTCATTTATATATACATCTCTAATATCAGACCAGCCTCCAGGAAATGTAATTGTTTTAAAAAACAAATGTTTATATTCATTTTTAGGAATAGGTACAATAATACTTTTATTTACACTACTGTCACTACCATCTGTTTCAACTAATTTAACAAGTGTTCCAGTTTCATCTTCTCCCCATACCTCTAAAAACTCATCTTGTAGACATACTGTAACAGACTCTATAAGTTTATTTTCTCTAAAAATCACATCAACACCCTGATTGTTAGATGTAGCTTGCCAATAAGTATCTTCGTTACTATCTAAAACATTACCAGCAACATTTTTTCCATAACTCTCCTGTTCGGCTTTAGCAGTTGTTCCTTCTGGTATAAGTGATAGGTAAATAGAAGCATTGAAATCATTAGTTGCTTTTATTTTTAAGGTTCTTAAAACATTCTGTAACTTAGTTACATCTTCTTCTGTTATCATATAAGTATTATTTGTAAGTTTTTTATTTATTTTTTTATTACCTGAAACATATTCAATTTCAAATTCATTTTTAAATCCATTATTTATTTCTATAACAGAACTTACCTTTCCAGTCTTATTGGCATTTATGGTTATATTTGGAAAAGATATTCCATTTCCTTCTACATTCTTATATCCTAAATCAATTCCTTGCATCTTATCACCTCACTCTATGTCACATTGTCATTATTTATATCAATCTTACAATCAATTAGATTTTGTATATAGTCATCATTTATCAAAGTATCAGTAAAACTATTTTTATTCAAATTGGTGTTTTTATGATACTCATCTACAATAAGTTTTGTTTTTGCAAGTTCATCTTCTAAACGATTCACTTCGCCCAATACATTAACTACAAACTCTTTTAGTTCCAAATTATTACCATTTAGTATAACTACATTTTGTTCTAACACTTTTACTCTTTCAATAAGGGGAGTTATATCAGCTACACCACCAGAACCTCCACCAATCTCCCCATTTTCTATCATTCTATTAATAATATCTATATCTTCTCTGTTACTTCTTATATTATTTACATTAATATTTATATTGTTGTCTATATCATCTAATTTTTTATTCAATCCAGTAATAGCTTTTATTGGATGTTGATCTTCTATATCCGTATTTTTTAATTGATTATGGTCATTTAAATATTCTGTTTTTCCATATCTTTTTATTTTTACACCCATCTCACCTACCACCTTACATGAATATAATATTAAAACTATATTTATCATCAATTGTTATGCAACTAGAGTCCTTTATTATTTTAATCAAAAACTTAGTTGTAGTTCCAGGCAACAAACTAACCTCTAGTTCTTTAAATAAATCAGAATTTCCACTTGAATCCCCATATGGCATCAAATAAGCCATGCTATTACCTTTATCATAACTAGAAACTCCTACTATTTTTAAAATTCCAGTTTTAGTAAGATTTCCTTCATTTACTACTTTCAACTCATAAACTCTATCTTTACCTTGTACTAATCCTAAATCAAAATCACCATTATTTATATTAGCTTCATCAACAATAAATTTAATTTCTGGTTCAAATGAATACACATCTCCACCATACAACTTATCTATAGTCACACTGTCAAATAATCTACCTTCACTTTCAACTTCTATCCTTACATTGTTTATTGGAAAAAGTTTTGATGATAAATCAACTACAACAGAATCTTTAGTATATTTCATATCTATCTTTGTAACTATTTCTTCATTATTTTCATCATATATTTTAATATTTTGTGTTTTATCAATTCCTATAAGTGTTATAAAATTACTCTTATACATTTCACAATTAAATATTTCTAATGAATTTTTATTGTCATTTAGATAATATCCTATAGAATTAGAATCAAGTAATTTTGTACTTCCAAAATCTTCCCAATTTAATCCATCTTTTGATGCTCTAAGATTTAATACAAAGTTCTCAGAATATATTACTTTTAAATATGAATAATATATTAATTCCATTTCTGCTGATAGTTCACATTCTATGTAATTTTCTGTAATAGACTTTACTATACATCCACCATTATTAGATTCTTTTGGTTCATATCTTATATGTGTTTGAAATACATATCCAGACTCTTTTGGACATGGTATCAATAATTCTGTTTTGTCAGCATTTTCAAGTATTTTAATAGAATCACCTGTAAAGGTGATTCTATTATTATCACTTGGAAATATATCCCATAGAGGATTCATTGCATCATTGAATTCCTCACTAAATATATGTCCTGTAGATATTTTATTCAATTTTTTTTTACTCTGCATGAACTTCAACCCTTATACTAGTTACTTTACATATCTGAAAATTTTCATACCCATATTTTTTCACTAGTGATTTAGTAGTTGCTATTGCTGATTGTAAAGTTGGCATGTCACATACTACTCTCCAAAATTCATTTGCTTCATTTGGTGGTCCAGATAATACATTTTGATTTACTTTCTCTTTGTATTGAATTTGATAATTTACCATAATATCTCTTCCCTTCTAACATTTTTGATAATTACTTAGTAATTTATACTTGTTATTTCCTGATTACTCTTCGTCTACCTTTTTCTTTATTATCATGATGTTTAAACATGTAATCTTTAAATGTATCAAGTGCATATGCAACTTGTACTGATTTTTGAATTGCCAATTTAACTTGTGTATCCTCTATAGATTCACCTGCAATAGTTAACATATCTATCAAATATTCAACAGTTTTATTCGTTTTTCCAAGCTTTCCAAGATACTTTATATTAACAGATTTATTGAACATATCTTTTATTTTAAAAACTGCTATATCTATGAAAGATTCCTCATTATCATAAAAAAACAAAATTTCTACTTCTTTAATTTCTTTTGGAATTGTCAAATCTATATTATAAGAGGGCTTTTCATCTCCTAAAAATGTATAAATTGCTTCTCCTATATGTATTTCTAACACGCCACTATTTTCCATATAAGCTTTAAATTTTAATTGTAAATCAAATTCTTGATTAACTTTAAATTTTAACCCAGAGTTTACGCCTTTTTCTTGACTTGATAAAACAAAATCATCGGTCAATACTAAGTTATCAATATATAGTATATTTTTTTCTAAATTTCCCAGCGTTTTTTTAGAATAATCAATCTCACAATCTTCTCTTATATACACAACTTCATACTCTGAATTACATAATATACTCATTTCTGCATACCACAAGAAAAGTTTCAATGTTCTTTCAAGATGTGGTATTTTGCATCTATCCCAATAGTATTTTTCACCTATATATTTCATGGTTGAATCTATTAAATCTTTTATAGCTTTTTCAGGTTCTATACCAGCATATCTATAAATATTATGCCTCCATTGATTGTATAGTGTGTCAAGAACATACTTCATAACAGAAACATCAATATTTATAACATCTATTGCTATATTTGCAAAATAATCTACTGGATTTTCTATAGGCAATTCAATTACTTGGTTTCCTGCTTGTGTATATTTTTTTACATACTTGTCCTTATCTAATATTATGAGGTTATCACCAAATATCTTATCTTTATATATATTATAATCAAAACCGTTTTTAGGAAGAATCAATTCATCTTGACTTCCATCAATAACCACAAATTCAGGAAAATATTCTGTTGCAACTCCAAAGAAGCCATCATTATTTTTATATGTAGGTAACTTTGAAAATTTTAATTCAATTGGCGATTCATTAGATGATACACCTTTAATTTTTTTTATTATTCCAAATTGAATTTGATACATATTATAGAGATTAGTATTACATTTATATAATTCGTCTATACAACTTGGAATACTTAATAAATTACCCTCTTTATAAAAATTCGTCAGATTTGAATCATAAAATATCTTAAAGTCATTTTTTTGTATTGTTCCTTTTTCAAATTCTTTATTTATTAGAAGTGTATATTTGCTACTTTCTAATAGCTTATATATATAGTTTTCAAATACATACAATGAAGATTTTGAAAGATATTCTGGTGATATAATTGAGTCAATAAGATACAAATTACCCTCTTGATATTTTCCAAACAACTCATGCTCAGTTATTGATGTTTCCTTATTGTTAGATTTTGATATTAATAAGTTATATTCATCATTTTTAAAATCAAACTTTGGATTGTAGTATTTGGAAAATAAATCTGTACTAGAAATATAAATTTTTCGATTGTCAGCCTTTCTTGTATTCATACCTAGGTTATATAAATTAAATGTAGGCTTTCCTTTTATAAAATCATAACTATCGAGTATCTCATATATTTGAATATTTGAACCTGCATGTGTAAAAATTTTAATATTATCTACAACATGAAGACTACCATCTATGTTTTTTTCAATATTGTCTAGTAAATTATATAACTCTATATAATCTTCACCTTTATATAATTTATATTTAGATTCTAAAAATGTTTGTATTTTACTTGAATATCCCTTTGATAAATACTTTTTATCTTCTATAAGTATTTGTTTATTAAAATTATTTCTCAGTTTTATATTCTCATTTATTAAAATCTCTGACATGTTTGGCATATCAATAAAATAGGGCAAATTAACATATATATTAGATGAAGAATTTGATGTAGATGTTTTATTTTCTTCAATAAAAACATTCCTCAAATCTCCATCTTTTATAAGTTTTTGTAAATCTATAGATAGATTTTCAGTATAACCTTCAACCAACTTTGGTTTTTCCATAAAGATTTTATTATTTATTGAACTTTTAAGATTTATATAATCATTTATATTTATTTTTTTGTCTAAGTCTCTAATATTTTTTCCAAAATCAAGTATGTATGTATCATTTTCTGTTTCACTTATATTTACATCTATATTGTCTCCAAAAATTTGTTTACTTGGTGTGCCTATCATATCCTCATAATCATAATTTTTTAGATACTTATCAATATTACTTACTTTTGTTATATTGTCTTGGAAAGATAATGTGTTTTGATTAGTCCGAAATGTATTATAATCATTATTTATTTGAATTTTATTTCTAGTATCTTTATATTCTACAAATAGTAGATATTCTATAATTGATTTATCTAAATATTGCTCTTCTCTAATTAAATACTTTAATGCATCATTAAAATTTCTAAATTCCTTAAGACCTTTATAAAAACTTATACATTCATCACTATTTTTATCATATAGCTTTTTATATATTTTATTTATACAGATATTCTTAACTGATATTGGTTGTAAAGACTTCTTACTTTTTATAAAAATTTTCTGCTTTTTACTAATATTCATTGACTTTATATCATTTTTTAACCTCAACAAAGTATTGCCTATATTGCTTTCTGCGTGTTCACACTCTATCTTATAAAATAAACTTATAGAGTTTTCATCTCCAGAAAGATTATATTTAAAATTAGCACTGACGAAAACGCCAGTGCTAAACTTAAAAGTTGCAATCATCTATTCTTCAATCATAGCTAATATCTTAGCTGAATATATCTTAGAGGCCTTAATTTCTTCTGAAGTTTCTTCTCCTGATAAGACAGTGATTTTAGCTTCTATTTTTAAATTAAAGCTAAAGTCACCAGTGCTAGAACTAGGTCTTACTATTATAGCTTTATAAGAAAGAGACTGACTATCAAGTTCTAATTTTATATTTGCTGATGTTAAATCTTCACCTTCATTATCAAGTGCTGAAAAAGTTAATGACATATTTTCAACTTTAGCAGGTAATGTAAAATTATTGCTAAGTTCTGTTAATGATTTATTTGGTGCAATATATGAAGCAAAATCAAAAGTTTTTACAAAATCATCAACCTTTTCTTGATTAGTAGGGTCTTGTTTAAGTATTCTAATATTAGTTATGGTCTTAATAGATGTAAGTTCACCCTTAGTAAGAGTTGCTGTAACAGATACAATACTATCGCCATCTTTATATGCAGGTCTAGTGACTACCCCTTTATCACTTAGAAAAGCAGAATTACTTGTAGTCCATGTTATTGCTATTTCATTTCCTATAGTAGTTGGAAGTATTAAATCAGTTGTAACCTTATTTATATCAGAATTTTTATTTCTAATAAGTTCCCAAGTTATTGCATTAGCTGCAGATTCAACTTCACCTTCTTGAGTCCATGCTGGTACTGTAACTTTAAATTCTTTACTTCTACTTACACTTCCCTTTGATACAATAACATTTATAGTAACTTTTGCATCTGCTTCTCCAAATACAGGTCTTGTTACTCTTCCTGATTGTCCTATTATATTCGGACTAGAAGATGACCATACTATAGTTGAACCACAACTACCTTTTTGTATAAATGTTAGATTTTCTGTAACTATACTTGGTATAGATATGTTTCCTATATCCTCTAGGATACTTTGCAAATCAGTTCGCTTTGATGCTTTTACAAGCACCTTAAATTTTTTAGTTTTAGAGACTTCTCCAGATTTCACGTTAGCAGATAAATATATTTCCTTATCTCCTTCATAGAAATCTGGTCTATTAATTATACCTAACATTAATATTCATCCTTTCTATTTCTAATCATATTTTATATAACAGGTTCCTCTTGTAAATCTGATTCATCCACCTCATTTGTAGAATTTACATTTACTTCAGTTTGGACTTTTCTGCTTTTATATCTAGCAGTTATAACGGCTCCACCTATTTTTATTCCAGCCAATTCTCCACTTTGAGAAACAGTAACTATACTTTCATTTGATGAAATCCAAATTACTTTATCATCCACTACTACTTCTTCTCCTTCAAGTAGGGAAAGAGCTTTTTTTGCTCCAACTGTTATAGTTGGGTTTTCAGGAGATATTTTTAATTCTAATGTAGGTTCTTCAACATCTGCTCCTTTAGAAAAACTTACTATATTCATGTCAGAAGAATCCCAGATTATTTCTAATCCATTATTTGTTTTATCAGCAAAATAAACTGATTCTGTATTGTTTGTACAAGAATAGATATCTTTATACATATCTTGTATTTCTCTTAATGCAGCTTCGCACTTAGAATCATCATTACTTTCATTATATTTAAGTTCTTTTAATATTCCAACACCGTATCTTTCATTTGGAGAATTTGCAAAAGGAGTATAAGGAGTAGTTAATGGAAGGTATATATATGTTTCTTCTGGTTTATCTTCGTATTTCTCAAAAGATTTGTTTACTATTAATTCATCAAATGGGAAGAGTGATTCAGCATCTATCACTATCATACCTGATAAAGCTCCACGAACACCTTCTGCACTATGGACAATTTTTATTCTATCTGCGAAGTATTCGTTTGTATAAACTGATTTGCCATACATATGTTTTTTCATGAATTGCTCTGTTGATGAGAACATAAAATAGTGACTTTGGAAATAGTCAGCAGAATCTGTCTTATACATTGCAAAATCTGTTGTTCCATTTGCTGTATGTACACCATAAGTCTGATGGTATTTTATATCTACAAGATTCCCATACTTATCTCTATTTGAACCACCTTCTTGAGTAGTTCTTTCTTCTACCTCATCAAAACCTAGATAAAAATAAATTGGTTTTTCAACCATTCCATCTTGTGAACCATAGATATAATAACTTAAGTCATTTAAGAGAGCTTTTCCATCATTTTGTGCTACATATTTTCTTATATAGTTGTATAAGTCTTGTTCATTATAAGTTACCTGAACTTCCACTGTCATATCCTTTACTATTGGTTTATTTATAGTTATTGGCAATTCAGATGGAAAAGTAATTTTTTCTCTTGATATGGATGTTCTTGCATTAGGTGTAATATAAGATATTCCATATCCGCCACTATATTTTACGTTTGGATTCATTAATCCAAACTCAGATGCAAATTCATTGTTTACAGATGCACCTATTGTAACTTGTAAACTAGGTTCATATATAGTCGTTTTCCCACCTGCAATGTTTGATCCAAAATCTCTTGGTATATCCCTTCTATTATAGGTATATTTTATTACAGTATCTGCTGGTCTATTACTAAGTAGTGAATTATTTAACCAAGGAAATGTACCTATATTTACCCACGCTGACTTAGCACCTGCATTTGATATAACAGCCTTTCCTGATGTTTTGCCACCATCAGTGCCAAGTGTATTAACTCCATTGAAAGGCTCACTGTACTTAATATTAAACTTTGGTATAGAAGGTACAGATGAAGAAGTTGCAAATATACCAAAATTTCCAGCTATATCCTTTTTAGCAAAATCAAAACTGTCAATAGAGCCTATATATGCTTGACCAACTAAATATCTATTATCCTCATAATCTACATTTGGATTACCTGTAACATTTATAAGTACTCTATTTGGATGTATATTAGCAAGTACTCTTATCTTAGTCTTATTGTTTAAAGAAGATGTAATAGGAATTCTTAAAAGAGCATCTGATCCAGTTATACCAAGCTCAGATTTAAATTTTTCATCAAAGTCTGTAAACCAAGATAGTTTACACCATTCAGATGAAGCAGAGTTAAATTCAGCTATATCTCCAGTTACCATATCTATAACATTTTCTGCTGGACCAGAATAATCCTTATTTGGGTTATCAAAAATTCTCATATAACAGTTATGATAGTTTCTAGCTTGTGCATCTTTCTCACCAGTTTTTAGATTTACAACTTTTGGTACAGTTTTTCCATCTCGTTGTTGAGTAGGGTCATCCAATTCTGTATCACATAAATACTTTGGAAAGTACACTTCCATATACATAACTGCATTTTCTTCTATAGCTTCATCCAAAAGTCCATATTTTGAAACTTCATCAGAACCAACTTTTATTGTTTGCTGAGTAATTCTATCAACTGGTCTTGTAACAGCTCTTACAACAACAGAATCAGTTATTTTAGAAATTTGATCTTTAGTTATTATCTCATATTCTCTTGCATTTACCTCATCAAAAGAAGAGACTTCTCTATCTTTTATAAGTTTAAAGTTTGGATTTGGATATACTATATTCCAACAATCTTCTTTTGAAGGCAATGACTTTCTCATTAAATTTCCAGATACATCTTTTACTTCTTTAGTATAATTTCCTAAGGCTAAAACATTTGCTAAATCTTTTACAAAACTATCTGCATCTGTTTTAAACTCATGGAATACAAAGTCTTTTATTTCATTACTTAACATATTTAATTTTCCTTTCTATCCCTAAATTGGTTCTGGGTCTTTTAACATTCTTATCCCAAACCATAATTTCTTAGAAGTTCCACTATCATTATGAAATTTTAAAACTACTCTTGAATCTGGAGGTGCTAGATATACATATGTAGATGAACCTAAGAAAAGACCTTCTTTTACTTCTCCTAAATACCAATCTTTAAACCATAATTGTCCATTAAAATATAAATTATAGTGGTCATTTTCTCCATATCCACTACATGTAACAGATATAGCAAGAATCTCAACCTCAGATGGAGATAAAACTATCTCTTCTTCAAATACTCCTCTAAGTGCTGGAACTTCTATTAGCCTCATATAATTATATGGTTGTGTTTTTGATGCAAATCCTCGTATACTCCCTATCGCTTTTATTTCTTTTACTACATTAACTTCATTGAGGTTATCTATATTAGAAACAGATTCAAGTTTTTCTACGCTTTTAACTTGCTCCAAGTTTTCAATATTTTTAAGAGTCTCTATTTTTTCTATTTCAGATAGGCTATCTATTTTATCTATACTTTCTATGTTATTTATTTCTTCTATATTTCCAACTTTTTTTATTTTATCTAAATTCCCACCAGCACTATAAGTGACATTAAAGTTACTCATAATTTCACCTCTATCATACTATTTATTAAACTTCTTCTTTAGGCACTGGTTCTACTTCTATAGTCTTGTCCTCAACACCAGTTAATACTGGAGGTATATTATCTATTACAGATACCAGCCTAACTGCTATAGTTTCATTTGATGATTTATCAGATACTTTATAAGTAACTTGATATTCTTTTACAACAGATGTATCAACTAAATCTCCACCTTCAACAGTTATTAAATCTGTTAAATCTCCATCAACTTCATCTACAGCTGTTACCCCTTCTAAAGCATCAAAGTTCTCATTTAAATTTAATGTTAAGTCATCTATACCTGAAAACACTGGCTTAACAGTATCAACAACAGTAACTTTTCTTATATCACTTGCTTCATTATTTGCTACATCTGTAACTTTGTATGTTAATATTTGTTCTCCTAAAATAGAAGTATTAATTACTCCTTCTATTACTATCTTTGAAGTTAAATCTCCATCTATATTATCATTAGCAGTAACTCCAGCCTTTGAATCAAATGTTGAGCCATATTCTACAGTACAATCTTCAACACCAAATAATATAGGAGCTATATTATCAACAACTGTTATTATTCTATTTACTACACTTTTATTTTTAGATTTATCTTCTACAGTATAGACAATATTATTCTCTCCAGGTATAGCATTATCTACTGTTCCATCTATAACTATAGAATCAGTTAAATCCCCATCTATATCATCCATTGCTGTAACTCCAGCTCTTAAATCTAGTTCTTCCAATAAATTTATAGTCTTATCATCAGCACCACTTATTATAGGAGCACCTGTATCTACAACTGTTATTGTTCTATTTATTGTTGTTACATTTCCAGATTTATCTGGGGCTGAATACTTCAAAGTATATTGCCCTATTACATTGACATTGACTTCTCCTTCAACTGTGACAAGTTCTGTAACATCTCCATCTATATTGTCTATAGATCTAACTCCTTGCATTGGGTCAAAAGAACTACCTCTTGGTATCTTCAAATCATTAAAAATCATAATATTTTCTCCTTTATTTTTATTATAAATATTTTTGAAAAGTTTTTTAGAATATAAATATATTAGCTATTTAAGAAAATCTATTACTTGTCATCTAAATACCACTTATTCTCTGTAGAATTATCATTCAATATTCCAAGTGCTGTGAGTAAAGCTAAAAAACAATTTACTGTATCAGAATAATTTTTTGGTAGTATATCGACATATCCAAAAGATTGAATTGTAAGTACTAACATCGCCGATAGAGAAACCCAAAACCCTTTGTTTCTTAATCTCTTTTTTAAATAGTTCTTCATATATTCTCTCCTTTGACTAGCGTTTTATTTTTTTACGTTGTTTTCTAGGAATGTTTGGGGTTAATGTACAATAAGTTATATAACCTGAACTTTCACTAGACTCCTTTCTTGCTTGATACAAACAGCCTTCTTTTTTAATACAATAACAACATTTTATTCTTACTGCTTTTGAATAAAGTTCTTCTTTATCTTTCTTTTTAATATTTTTTTGTTTAACAGCCACATATTCACCTTCCTTATTAATACTTTTCATTTTCTGAATATACCAACTATCTTTCTCTATTGTAAGTTATTTAGTAAAAAATTCTCTTATTTTTGATTTATTCCATAATGAATTGTAAATATCTCTTTTATAAATTACAGATAACATACAAGCGCTTATCAGTTCGTCAATTCTAATTTCTATATCGTTTAAATTATCTTCCTTTATTTCATTAACTAAATTGGAATCATCTTTCAAAACATCTAAATTCATAAAACCATTTATAAATGTATTTACATCATGTTTAGCTAAAAACAAATTATGTAAAGAAGTCTCTATATTCCCATAAACACTTTTGTCATTAAATAAATCATTTTTCATAGTTTTATTTATAAGATTAAACTTTTTGCTTAGAATAGTATAAGTTTCTGAATTTATTGGTTGCCTTTTTTTATTATTTTCAATCAAATATAACTCTTTAACTATTTTTTCTATATCATTACAGTATTCTAATAAAATAAATGCACTTTGGACATCATAAAATAAAGAAAAATAATTTATATTATGATTAATATCTTCATATTCATATTGATTCAATTTATCAATAAATGAATAATCTACATCATCAAATAAATAATCATTCTTTTTAGTTGTATAAATTCCATTTATAAAGACTTTTCTTATATTCAATAGTTCATCTTTTATATTTAAAATTTCTAAGTAACTTTCAAACTTAGAGTCACCATATAAATTATTAAAATTTTCGTCTTTTAGTATGTCTTGTTCATTTTCTGTAATGGAAAAACAATAATTTTTCATGATTTTACCTTGGTATGTATCATTCTCTATCAAACTCAAATATGATTTTGATAATGATATAAGTTTATTTAATTTTGATACTACACTTGATGGATGATACATTTCAAATGATTTTAAAATATTAGTTTTATAATTCTCAGCTGTAATAGATTCACTTGTACACTTTGTTGATTTATATTCAAAATCATCAAATCTACCTACTTTTAAATTAGGTCTATAGCTCAATACATCTTCTTCATTTATACTTTTATTCATATTCCTTAAACCTTCCTTGTTTAAATATCTTAGATTTGCATACTTAAGCTTGTTAGCATTTAAATAATGCTAACAAGCTTATTTGAGGTTATTAGACTTGTTGGTATTGCGTGGCTTTTTGAGTGGACATATTTTCTATTCACTTGGTAATATACCCTATATAAAATATGCTTTGTTAAATTAAAAAGTATATTTTTTCTTTTATATAAAATTTTTTTTTAATTTACTTTCAATATCTGCCAAAGTATTTCCATATGTAAAATCAGTTATGCTCATATTATTTGCTACATTATGATTCAAATTTTCATCATAAGCTAACTTATAATACTTAAGCTTACTCTGAAAGTTGTTATTTGTATTTATTATTAACTCCCTGTGATTTTCATCTACTTTTACAACTACACCTAAATAGTTATATCCTTTTTCTATGGCATGCTTAAAACAACTCTCTAAATTGATTTTTTTTAACATTTTCTCCCCCTATTATGTTTAACTTTTTATATTTATTTATATACATGTATACAATGATTAATTTTCGTATCATCAAAATTAATATTATATAAAAAATATTCTACCTACCATACTATTTAATTTATTAAAATTTACATTATTAAATATAATTTTTACATTACAATAGTAAAAGAGCTTAATTTTCGTCAAATGTCAAAGAATATTTATCATCTATATATATACCTATACAGTTCTGCATTTTGTAACAAAAAAACAAAATTTATATTATGCTTTTTGTAGAATATATGTATTTAGAGCAAAATATTGTCTTTATAATTATATACTTGTTTAAATATTTCAAATTAATTTTCATAATATAAGAAATTATACAATCTCTTATACTAATATATCTAACAAAAAATGGATTTAATTTATCATATAATTTCTTAAAAACTAATATGAATAAAATTAAATCCATTATCATCAATTGTGAAACTATGCATTTGATTTTTTTATTATAAAAGGAATTGTTACAATTGTACCTATTAAAGCATCTACCATATCAATCATAGTATCTTCTAGTCCACCAGCTTGTGTAGTAGTACCAATAAAAGTATCCATTAAAAATTCACCTATCTCCCACAAACTAGCTACTCCCATACTAAACATAAATACAAATATGATTAAAAATATTTTACTCATTTTGCTTATATCTCTTTGTGTATAGAAATATTTGATTATGGAAAATGCCACAATAGCAGATATTATTCCTGACCATAAATGTAAAAAATCATCATAATAATTTATATCATAAAAATTAAAACAAGTACCTAACAATGCTGAAAACATTATAAATAAAGCAAGAACTATATATAGCTCTTTACTTAACAACCTTTGATTTTGCTTATTTATAAAACTCAGTATAAAAGTACCAACTAAACTTATTGCTACTAATCCTATGTTACCTAATTCTTTGTTGATTGCAAAAAATATAGCAGAAAAAATATAAACTATATATAATAGTATAGTTATTGGTTTTAAAAGTTTATTCATACACACTTTACCTTTCTAAAACAAGTCTACAATAGCTTAGGATTAACATCATTATCGCCATAACCATAAAGATTTAGTGGTTTAAGAGCTGGTCCTTCAAGTATATTTCCCTTGTAGTCAAATCTAGAACCATGACATGGACAGTCCCATGTTTTTTCTTCACTATTAAAATTCAGTTCACATCCTAAATGAGTACATGTAGTATCTACAATATAAAATTCCCCCATATCATCCTTATACACACCATATCTTTTCCCATCGATATTAACAATCTTTCCTTCTCCATTATTTTTAGGCATATCTCCACTACCTATTTTTAATTTTCCACTTACATAATTCATTGCTACATTTGCATTTTCCTTTATAAAATCCTTTGAGAAATAACTGCCTAATCTTGATGGATTAAAAGTATCTTTATAAGCTGAATTATTATTTACTATCAAATCCTTTATTATTATTCCTGCAACAGTACCATTAGTAATCCCCCATTTAGAGAAACCTGTAGCTACATAAATATTGTTTTCTCTTTTATTAATGTAACCTATATAAGGAACATTATCAAAACTCATATTATCTTGAGCTGACCATTTACACTTAAAATCTTTTACCTTAAAGACCTTTTTTCCATAATGCTCTAAGTCATTAAATATTTCTTTCTCAGTTCCTCCTTGACCAACTTTATGGTCTCCTCCTCCAAAGATTAGTAAGTTCTCATTTCCATCATTATATTGTCTAAAAGTTATGGATGGGTCATCTATACTTATAAACATACCTTCTGGCAATTTATTTTCTAAAACTGCTGCCATTAAATAAGCACGTTCTGCGTATTCTTTTGCAAAATAAAAATTCAATCCATCATACCATGGACTATGGGATGAAATTATAACATTCTCAGCTTCTATTATATTATCTTCTCTTGTCTTAACTCTACATATTTTCCCTTTTTCTAAATCCACTATTGGTGTATCTTCATATATTTTTAGACCTAAGTGTACTGCTATTTCTGCTAATCCATCAATATATTTTTTTGGGTTAAATTGACCTTGATTTGTAAAACTAATAGCTCCCTTTATATCTAATGGAATATCTTCTATAGTTTCATGATATTCACACTCTATTCCTATTTTTTTACATGTACGATATTCATCCTTTATATCCTTTATAGTATCTTCTTTTTCTGTAAACACAAAAGATGGTTCTCTTTTAAAATCACATTTGATATTATTATCTGTTATTATTTGTTCAATTAAGTTTAGAGCTTCATTATTTGCATTATAATATGATTTTGCTTTCTCTAATCCATATTTTTTCTCTATCTTAGAATAAAATATGTCATGCTGACAAGTTACTTTACCAGTATTTCTTCCTGAAGTTCCATATCCTATTTTATCAGCTTCAACAAGTGCTACTTTTTTACCATCTTTTGCTAATAAATATGCAGTTGTTAATCCAGTTATACCTCCACCTACTATAAGACACTCCACTTTTATATTTTCGCCTAATTTTTTATATTCCTTTGGATTTGAATTTGAAAACCAATACGACTCGTTCATATAAAATACTCCTTTACATATTAAATAATAGTAGTTTTCCCATCATCAAGTTTATTTATTATAAATAGCATAAAAAATAAATATCTCTTTGTAATGAATACTCTGTTATATTACTTAGTATAAATAGAAATAACTATATAATTAAGTCAACGCAATTAATAACACATACCAAAATTTAGTGTATAGAATCTACAAATTTTACAAAATAAAAACTAATACATCTCTGATTAGCATTTTATAGTTACAAAAAAATATTACTAGAAATCAAATTTTCCAGTAATATTTAATAACAAAACATATCTATACAAATTTATAAGTCTTTCTATAAAATTAATATACCTCACTAAGCCTTTCTTCTAGCTTAGTCTGAACAAAGCCTAATATAAGATTTACAATCCAATATACTGCTATTACACAAGTAAAAGCTTCCAAATATTTATAACTTGCTGCTGCTTCTGATTGAGCAACTGCCATAATTTCTGTAACCCCAATAGTAAAAGCAAGAGAAGTTCCTTTTATAATATCTGCAAAAGTATTCGTAAAAGGAGGAATTGCAACTCTTATAGCTTGTGGCAAGACAACTCTTTTCATTGTTTGTACATACGTCATTCCAAATGCCAAACTTGCTTCTATTTGACCTTTATCTACAGATGTTATAGCACCTCTTAAACTTTCTGCAAAATAGGCAGAAGAATTTAAACCAATTACTATTACTGCTGCTGAAAATGCTTCCAATGTTTTAAGTTCTGGTACTAATTGTATTAGACCAAAGTATATGAAAAAAAGTTGAGCAGCAAGAGGAGTACCTCTAAAAAATGAGATGTATATTCTTGATACTGTTTTTAAAATAGGAACTTTAGCATCTACAATTAATGCTATGATTAAAGCTACAATAATTCCCAATACCAAAGATAACAGAGACATTTTAAATGTTACTGTCAAATATTTTAATATTAACGGAAATATACCTGCTGCAAATCCAAAATCAAATACTTGCATCATTAACCTCCAATTAATTTTCCTTAGTTGTATCTAAGCCAAACCATTTTTCAGATAATTTTGTAAATGTTCCATCTTCATGCATTGCTTTTATAGCTTTATTTACATCCTCTATTATAGCTTTACTTTTTTCTTCTTTTCTAAATGGATATTGATTTACTTCATATACACCAGTATCTATATCTGCAACTTTTAATTTAAGTTTACCTTGTTCTATAGTTGTTTTAGCTTTAACCTCTGAAAGCCATGCAACATCAATTCTTCCATTCTCTACATCTTTTTCCATAGGTACTCCATCATATGTAACTATATCAATTCCTAAGTTATGTTTTTCATTTAAATCTCTTATAGTTTTTTCTCCATTACCACCTAAAACACAACCTACCTTTTTACCTTTTATGTCTTCTGTCTTACTTATAGTGCTATCCTCTGGCACTATAAATTTATATTTACTATATGCATAAGTATCCGAAAAATCATATTTTTCTACTCTTTCAGGAGTAGTTGACATTTGGTGTGCTACTGTATCAACTTTACCAGCATCTAACATACCCATAAGTCCACTAAATTTAGCAGTTTTAAACTCTATTTTATAACCTGTTCTTTTTGATATTTCTTTCCATACATCAATTTCAAAACCTTTATTTTCATCATTTTCTTTATAACACCATGGTGCATATTCTACCGATACTCCTACATTTAAAATTCCTTTATCTTTTTGAGAATCATCTTGTGTTGTAGCTTCACCATCTTTACTTGAACAGCCAACTAACATTGTTGTCCCTAAAACTAATGTCAATAATAATGATAATACTTTTTTACTTTTTAATTTCAAAAATAACACTCCCTCTTTCTATATATTTGTGTACTCAAACATAATATCATAATTTGAAAAGGTTTTTTATTGCTTTTCTCTATATAATTCGACACTAATATTCTTTTTTTCTATACTTTCTTTGTAATTTATTTTTGAAATTAATACTATTTTGTTAAATTTATATTTATTTTCTATCAATAATTAACAATTTAGTTATAAAATTTAATTTACATGTTAAAAATTATAAGCTCTTAAAATAACTTTACAAAAAAAGTGAACTTTGTATATCAAAGTTCACTTTTTTGAATTCCTTGTCCTAGGATAATTCAGTAATATATTAATTTTTATAAAATAAAGTATTTTTAATTATTAAATAATCTTTATTTACTATGCTTCTTGATTTAGTGGTTTTTTAAGTAATGCTAAAAGCATCATTCCAACCACAGCACCTATAGCTATAGCTAATATATATCCAAGTGGATGAGTAACTACTGGTATAACAAATACTCCTCCATGAGGTGCACGAAGAGCTGCATTGAACAACATACTAAGTGCTCCTGCTACTGCTGAACCTCCTATACATGCTGGTATAACATGAAGTGGGTCTCCAGCTGCAAAAGGTATAGCTCCTTCAGTTACAAAAGATAATCCCATTACATAGTTAACTTTACCAGAATCTCTTTCTTCTTTTGTAAATCTATTTTTAAAGAATGTAGTTGCAAGAGCTATCGCAAGAGGTGGAACCATACCTCCAGCCATTACCGCTGCCATTATTTCAAATTGCCCTGATTCAAGTGATGCAACCCCAAATACATATGCTGCTTTATTTACAGGTCCACCCATATCTACAGCCATCATTCCACCTAAAACCAATCCTAAAACTATTTTTGAAGTTCCTCCTAATCCATTTAAAAATCCAACCATTGCATTATTAATTGCTGTAACTGGAGGTATTACTAAAAATGTCATTATAATCCCCATCAAAAGCGTTCCAAATAAAGGATATAATAATACGGGTTTTATTCCTTCCAATGAAGTTGGTAATACACTAAATACCTTCTTAAGTCCTTCTACTAAATAACCTGCTATAAAACCTGCAAGTAATGCACCTAAAAACCCTGAACCACCATCACCTGCAAGAGCTCCTCCTACAAAACCTACAACAAATGCTGGTCTATCAGATATAGAGTATGCTATATATCCTGCAAGTACAGGTAGCATAAATCCAAAAGCTTTATCTCCTATTCCCTTAAAAAATGCTGCTGTTGGAGTATTTGAACCAAAATTTGAAGGATTAATAGAATAATCATCAAGTAAAAATGCTATTGCTATAAGTATTCCTCCACCAATAACAAATGGTAACATATTAGATACACCATTCATTAAATGTTTATACACTTTTCTAAATCCACTTTCATTTTCTTCATTTGATTCGTTGTGATTTGCCTCTCCTCCATGATAAACTGGAGCATCACCATTTACAGCTTTATCTATAAGTTCCTCTGCTTTGTGTATACCATCAGCAACTTTAGTCTTTATGACTTTCTTCTCATTGAATCTAGCCATCTCAACATTCTTATCTGCTGCCACTATTATACATGTTGCATTTTCTATTTCTTCTTTTGTAAGTCTATTTTTGATGCCTGCTGAACCATTAGTTTCCACTTTTATTGATATTCCTTTGCTTTCAGCCATTTTGTTTAAACTTTCAGCTGCCATAAATGTATGCGCTATTCCAGTTGGGCATGCTGTTACTGCCAAAATTTGAGGATATTTATTAATATCTTTATCCTTAGTATCTACTATATTTTCTTTTTTAATTATTTCATCTTGATATTCCTCACTGAACTTTTCTCTTTCTTTTTTATCTATTATTTCCTTAAATTCTTTCTCAGAAGTTGAATTTATAAGTTTATTTCTAAAATCTTCATCCATAAGTATTGTAGATAATCTTGATAGCACTTCCAGATGTGTATTATTAGCTCCTTCTGGTGCAGCTATCATAAAAAATAGATTTGATAAGCTTCCATCAAATGATTCATAATCTATACCTTCTTTTGATATTGCTGCTGCTATACAAGCTTTAGTAACTGATGTGTTCTTAGCATGAGGAATAGCTACACCTTCTCCAATTCCTGTTGTACTCATTTCCTCACGATCTAAAATAGCTTTTTTATAAGTTTCTTTGTCCTTTAAATTACCACTGTTTGCAACTAATTCAACTAATTCTTCTATTGCTTCTGATTTGTTTTTTGACTTTAAATTCAACTTAATTGATTTTTCATCTAGTAAATCTATAATTTTCATAATTCCTAACTTCCTTTCTATATATTTTTAGATATTTTAGAATCTATTTACAGATATTTCATTTACCAACTCATCAATGTATTCTCTTTTAGCTAAGTCATATGAAAAAGCAGTTGCACTACCTGATGCTGCTCCTAATTTAAGAGCATAATCATATTTGCCAGTATTCAAATATCCAGATATAAATCCAGCCACCATTGAATCACCTGCTCCTACAGAATTCTTAACTTTCCCTTTAGGTACATTACTTATAAGTACCTCATCTTCTTCTGTAACTAGCAGTGCTCCATCTTTACCCATTGAGACTAAAACATTTTTAGCCCCTAGTTGCTTTAATTTCTTAGCATATTTTACTATATCTTCATTTGAGTTTAATTTAACATTAAACAATTCTTCTAATTCATCACTATTAGGTTTAATTAGAAAAGGCTTGTATTTTAAAACATTAAGAAGAAGATTTTTAGTTGCATCTACTACAACTCTTATATTTTTTTCTTCTAGTCTAGACATTATATTCTCATATAGTTTTTCGTCTAAAGTAGAAGGTATACTTCCTGCCAATATTAAAATATCGTCTTGATTTAATTTATCAAGTTTTTTATACAACAAGTCAATATATTCATCAGCTATATTTGGTCCTTGCCCATTAATCTCAGTTTCTTCAAATTCTTTTATTTTCACATTTATTCTTGTAAAACCACTTTTTAACCTTATAAAATCTGTCTTCAAATTCTTTTCTTCTAATGTTTTTATTATATATTCTCCAGTAAAGCCACTTATAAAACCTAAAGATGTATTATCATTTCCAAGTTCTTTTAGTATACGAGACACATTTATACCTTTTCCTCCTGGATAAACGTATTCTTCATTTACACGATTTGTATTTCCAGTCTTTAATTTATCTAGTTTAACTATATAATCTATTGATGGATTTAATGTCACTGTATAAATCATCTTGCCACCTCTTTTTATTTATTTACTTTATGTTTATATCTTAACTTCATATTAATATCTCTGAAAGTCAAAAAATTTCTCTTAATTAAAAGAGAAATTTATCGTTTTTATTTTATTTAGTTTTATATTATCCAAACTTACAAGTGTATATGCAATACTATATGATATCTCTCTACTTAAATAAGTTTACAAACTTTTCAAAATTGCTATTTTCACATATACTTATAACTTTTGCTATAGAATCTACTCTTTTATATATATTTGAAAATATAACTTCATAATCCAATATTTTATCCTTATCAAGAGCTAACATTATTATCAAACGAACATCTGATATTTCCCAAGCAATAGGAGTCTTCAATATTCCAATTGCTATTTTGTTTTCAAAAACTTTTCCAATTGCTCCATGTGGTATGGTTACCATATTTCCTATTTCAGTTGTAGCTATTTTTTCTCTCTCAAAGTAAGATTTTTTCATATCATCATCTATGTAACCTTTTTGCACAAGTTTACTTGCCATAAAATTTATAACATCTTCTTTCCTTTTAAAATCTAAATCAGTAAAAAATAATTCATTATCAAGAAGATTTTTTATATCTAAATCTAAATATATATTTCCTGTTTCTATATATTTTTCAATTAATTTGATTTCTTTTTCACTTAAAATAGGAGATATATTTATTACTGGTATATCTGCTATTTCAATAGGAACAGTAGATATTACAAAATCAACATCTATAACTTTTATATATTCAACTAAGTATGAAGGAATAACTTTTAATATTTCTAGTTTTTCTTTAAATACATTTTCCAATTTAGCCTTTATTAACATTGATGTCCCTATACCTGATGTGCAAACTATTATAGTCTTGAAAACCTTATCTTTATTATTATAAGAAGCCCTTTCAACAGCTCCGCCTATATGTAGAGCTATGTTTGCAACCTCATCCTCATTGATTTCTATGTTTAAGTCTTTTTCTATTGTTTTTTTAGCTATACTAGCTAGCTCAAAAGCAAATGGATATTTTATTTTAATGTCTTGAGCTATTATAGGTGATTGATTTATACCTAGCTTTATTTTTTTACACAGACTACTAATATGCTTATATAAAAATTCTTCAAATATCTCATCATGACTTATATCTATTGAGGTAGCTAATTTTAAATTTTTACAAAAGGTTTTTATTGAGCTTATTATAATTTCTTTATTTTGTTCATTTTCCAAAATCGAACTTCTTTTATTGCTATAATTTTCTACAAAACTTTCTATAAATTCTTTTTCATCGCACTTGTGTCGACTTAACATAACTAGTATATTATTCAACACATTTTTAAATTCTATGTCAGTTAATACCAAACCATTTTCATTTAATACATCTAATAAGATTTTTTTTATTATTAATTTTTTTTCTCTTATATCATCATTTAAAAAATCATTTAGAGTCAATTGATTATCTCTCTTATTACTCAAATCAATTATACAATTTACTATTCTATCTTCACTTTCAGAAATACAGATACCTTGCTTATGCTTGGACTTAATCGAAATGGAATACTTTTCTAATATTCTTTTTACTTCTTTTAAGTCATTTTTTACTGTTGAAACACTCACATACATGGAATCTGCTAAATCTTCAAGCCTTATGGTATTTTTTTCTTCATTACTCAAGGTTAACACTTTTCTGATTATATACTCTACTCTATCTACATCATCGTACAGATTACTATTTAAATTCACCTCATCAAAGCTTCCCTCTAGTTTATAACCAACTCCTCGTATTGATAGAATTTTGCTTTTTTTAAGTTGTTTATTAATATCTTTTATTTCATTTTGTATAGTTTTTGAAGAGCATCCTATTTCTTGACTCAAGGCAAGACCACTAATTGTATCTTCAGAATTTAACAGGATTTTTATTATACTTATCTGTCTTGCTGTTATATTTAAACTCATAAAATCACCTTTTACTCTAAATATTGATTTCTCAATTTTTTTATTTCTTCTTTATCTAAACTAAATTCTCCATATAGATATTTTTCCACACTACTGTATTCTTCATCAATTCTTCTAAAAGCAGTCTTCATATATTCTTCATTCACACCAAATATATAATTTAATTTTTCTTTTGGAATTCCTTTAAATCTAGGCTTATATTCAATAAACCTTTCTATTTCTCTATCTGCAAATTCATTGCTTTTCAAATAATCTTTCATTATGTTCTCTCTTGATACACCTAAAATCATAAGAATTATAGCACTCCCTACACCAGTTCTATCTTTCCCTGCTGTACAATGATTTAATATTGGTAAATTAGAATAATCCTTTACAAGCTCTACCAATTTTTTATAAGATGGATTTCTTATTGGTAAATTATAATAACTATTGTTTAACATATTAAATGCACCATCTTTTTCAAACAAACCATCAATCATATCTTCAATAGAACCAAAATTCCCTTCTGATTCTTCTAACTCTCTCATAGCTGGAATTCTTATGTTTTTTATATTTGATATTATTGTTGATGGATGTTTACGAGCTTCTTCGTCACTTCTATAATCAAATATATATTTAATATTTAATTCTTTTAAAATTTTTATATCATTTTTACTTAGATTTGATAATTTTGCAGACCTATAAAATAAACCATACTTTACAGTCCTACCATCTTCAGTTTTATTACCACCTAAATCTCTAAAATTTTTCATCTTACCACCTCTTAAAAGCTATCTATTGTACTTATATTTAATAATATTTATAAATTAATTTTATCACAATTTCATATTGTTTATTTAAAATATTTTTTAGTATTTAGTTAGCAATTGTAAAATATAAAAGTATATCTTTATACAAAATTAACCTAAATTTTACATAATTTATTTACTTTGTAGAAGCTTTATAGTTTATAATCAATATACAGTAGTATATTTTATGTAAAAAAGACCATATTTACAATAATATCAAATACATTGGAGGTTTTATATTATGGACATTCAAAAGCAAAAGAATTTTATAATTAAGTTTACATATGTTGTCTTAATAGGAAGTATTGTATATATTGCGTTAAAATTCTTATTACCATTGTTGATGCCTTTTGTCATCAGTTTTATAATTGCATCCATCTTAAGACCTATTATAAGACTTATTACAAATAATACGAATTTAAATCGTACATTTATTTCTGTAACAGTACTTTTAGCCTTTTATGGATTATGCATATTTTTATTAATTAGTTTTGGTGCAAAAATATTTACGAGTGTAAGTGACATATTTTTTAGACTTCCTGAAATATATAAATCAAATATACAACCAACACTAAATACTCTGTTTTCTAAAATAGATGCTAGTACACCTAATGTTAACCTAGCATTGATACTTGGTTGGGATAATATAAGTCAATCGATGATGTCTTTAGTCGCCTCTGTTTCAACAAATGCACTTAATGCTATTGCAAGTATTGCAAGTAAAACGCCTGCATTTATGCTAAAACTTATTATTACCTTGATTGCTTCTTTTTTCTTTACTTTTGACTATCAAAAAATAGTAAACTTTATCTTAAAACAATTTCCAGAAAAAAGTCAGCTTATGATAATAAATATAAAAAATAGTAGTATTAATGCTCTTTTAAAACTGCTAAAAGCATATGCAATACTACTATCAGTGACATTTATAGAGCTACTTATTGGACTTAATATCCTAAGAGTTGAAAATGCATTTGCTATATCTGTCATAATAGCACTTGTTGATATTTTACCAGTCTTAGGTACAGGAAGTATTTTGACACCTTGGATGATTATTTCATTAATTAATGGCAATATCAACTTAGCAATAGGGCTTCTAATACTATATATCATTATAACTGTAGTTAGACAGATACTAGAACCAAAGGTAGTAGGACACCAAATTGGTCTATACCCTTTAATAACTCTAATGTGTATGTTTGTTGGAGCTCAACTATTTGGAATAGCTGGATTATTTGGATTTCCCATCGCAGCTACAATCATAAAAAATCTACACGATAATGGTATTATCACTGCATTTAAATAGATTAGCTTTTACATTTTATTTAAACTTAAAATAGTGAGATGTATTGTACATCTCACTATTTTTGCTACTCTTTACAAATAATATCAATCATTTCTTTATATTCGTCTTCATTATTTAAAACATCTACATTTTTAAATTTTTCTTTAATTTCTAATGAGTAAGATATTGTATATGGAATAAATTTTTCTATTTCTTTTATATATTCCTTAGAAAAAAATTCAGCATTATACACTACAGAAAATAAGATTAACATCAAGCAATCATTCTTTATCATAGTTATTACAGATTCGTTTTTATTATTAATTTTAAAACCATCTATCAATTCAATAGTAAAATTTATTAATTTATTTGTGATTTTATCTAAAGTTCCATTTTTTATCGTTTCTGTCATAACAGTTTCATGATTGAATTTTAAATCTTCTTTTATATCCTGCAAATCGTCAGATACTTGCAATAAAAATCCATAACCAATGCAAAACTCTATTTCTTCCTTTGTCATCAAACCACTTATTAAGTATCCATCTACTAAAACAGATGAACCACCTTTTTCAATAGAAATAGATAATAATTCTTCTTCACACAAATTACTTTTTCTATCTTGTTGCTTTAAGCTCTTTACTTGACTTTTAAATATCAATAATAGTGACTCATAGACTTCTTTAAATTTTTCTCTAGGATAAATACTTTCAATATAATCAATCATTTGGGATACTTTACTTTCATGGTAGTTATTAGGTTTAATTTGTTCTCCCAAGAGCCTTTTTTCTAACCAGCTATTAAATAAGACTTTATCAATTTCATTTATATTTGTATTGTCTAAATAGTTGTCTGTATATGGATATAACATGCTATATGCAAAGTTTGCTTTTGAATAATAAACTTCTTTATCAAATAATAATTGTAATGCATTTGAAATCCACACATTCCTCATAGCCTGCATAATATCACTTATAGGCAAATCATCATCAAATTTTCTGGCATCTCTAATAAACTGTTTTGTTATACCTAAAAACTTTTTTCTATCTTCAACATCCATTTTTTCTAACTTGAAAATATTGTCTTTTTCTAATGTGTTTTGTAAAAATACCTCACCTTTTTTTACCCACATTCTTCTCAATACAAAATCACTTGGATATTTTTTTAAGTGAGTTGATAATGTATCTATCAATTTATCCAATTCTTTTTCACTCTTTTTTTGTGAATTTTTACTATATGTTTCTATATTCTCAGATAATTCAACACTTGAATTATTCCATGTATCCTCACATTTTTTACAATAATATTCAAATATAATATTTAAATCCATTTAACAGCCCTACTTTCATGCCTAAATTATACACTATATTATATCAGTACATATAACTAATATATAGTTAAACTTCTAATTGTGTATAATAATAATTTAAAAACTATTTATTTTTCAATTTAGCTAGTGCTTCTGCAAATGGATTATTAAATGTTTCTTGAGTTTTGTTTTGATTTTTTAAGTATTGATTAACATCTTTTTTTGATGCCTTCTTTTTTTCCTCTTGCTTTCTTTTATTGAAAGATGACAATTTCTCTCTATATCCACAGCTACAAGTGAAAATTCTTCCTTCACCTTCTCCACGAAGTTCTAATTTCTTATGACAATTAGGGCATCTTGAATTAGTTACTTGTGATATAGTTTTTCTAGTATTACACTCTCTATCTTCACAAATCAGCATTTTACCTTTTTTACCATTTACCTCCAGCATGAATTTACCACACTCTGGACATCTATTTTTAGTTAAATTATCATGTTTAAATTTATTATCACTATTTTTCACTTCTAAGACAATGTCTTTTGAATAAGCTTTCATATCATTTATAAATGTGTTTTTATTAAGTTTTCCCTTTGAAATCTCCAATAATTTTTTTTCCCATGAAGCTGTAAGTTCTGGTGTTTTCAAATCTACTGGAACTAAATCCAATAATTGTCTCCCTTTTGATGTTATATATATATCTTTATTTTTCTTTTCCATCAAAAATGAATTGAACAATTTTTCTATTATATCTGCTCTTGTAGCAACTGTTCCAAGACCATTTTTTTCCATAGCTGTTAATAATGTGCCCTCATTTAAATATGGTGGTGGATTTGTTTTACCTGAAGTTACCTTTAATTCCTTAACTTTAAGTATGTCTTTTTCTAAAACATTTGGTATACTTTCATATTCATCTTCATCATCAATATCTTTATAGCTTTCCTTCCATCCTAAATTTATTACTTTATTTCCCTTTGCTTTGAATGTTTCTCCCTCTATACTTGCATTTATAGTTGTCTGCTCATATTCAAATGGAGGAGATAATACTGCTAAAAATCTTTTTACTACAAGATTATATATTTTTCGCTCTTTATCACTAAAATCACTCATAAATACCTTCTGCTCTGTTGGTATTATTGCATGATGGTCTGTCACCTTTGAATTATCAACAAAAGATTTATTAGCTATAATATTGCTTTTTAATAATTTGTTGCAAATCTTTGAATAATCACTAACATTTACAGCTTTTATCCTGTCTTTTAATGTCCCAACAATATCTGATGTTAAATATCTAGAATCGGTTCTAGGATAAGTAAGCACTTTATGATGCTCATATAACTTTTGCATTATAGATAATGTTTCTTTTGCTGAAAATCCAAACATTTTATTTGCATCTCTTTGCAACTCTGTTAAATCATATAGTGCAGGAGAATATTTTTTCTTATATGATTTACTTACCTCAGATATTTTTATATCTAAATTTTTCACCTTTTTTAATGTAGAATCTATCTTTTCTTTACTGAATGTTGAAGAATTGTTGTTCTTATCACTCCAAATAAATTTTATGTCTGAACTTCCCTTTGTAGCAATTAACTCCAATCCATAGTACTCTTTAGGTTTAAAATCTCTTATTTCTTCCTCTCTCTTTAGTAACATGGCAAGAGTAGGTGTTTGAACTCTTCCACAAGAAAGTTGCGCATTATACTTTGTTGTCAAAGCTCTAGTAGCATTTATTCCAATAATCCAATCAGCTTCTGCTCGTGCTATTGCTGAATAATATAAATTTTCATATTCTTTTCCACTTTTTAATTTTGCAAAACCTTCTTTTATTGCTTTATCTGTACTTGAAGAAATCCAAAGACGTTTTAAAGGCTTTTTTACTTGTGATTTTTCTATTATCCATCTTGCCACAAGTTCTCCTTCACGACCTGCATCTGTTGCTATAACTATTTCATCTATATCATTCCTATTCATTTGAGCCTTGACTGTATTAAATTGCTTTCCACTCTTTTTTATTACAACAGTCTTTAGATACTTAGGAAGAATTGGTAAGTCTTCTAAGTTCCATGATTTATATCTTTCTCCATAACTTTCAGGGTCTGCAAGTGTAACTAAATGACCTAATGCCCAAGTAACTACATACTTTGGCCCCTCTATATATCCATTTTTTTCATTTTTCAACCCCAAAACTTTTGCTATATCTCTTCCAACAGAAGGTTTTTCTGCTAGTACTAATATTTTTCCCATCTAAAAATACTTCCTTTCTCTATGTTCAATCTCATATTGCACTTAAAATCTAAATAAATAGAACTTTTCTTAATATCGTAACTATAATATTACCATAATTTAATGGTATCTAATTAATTATTTAAGATTTTCTTATTTTTTTATCTAAAACTTATTTTATACCTAATTTGTATACTTATTATAGCATCAAATTTCACGTATATTACTTATATTTTTAAGTTTATCATTCGTAATTAGACTTACATTTTTATATTTTCTTACTGTTTTTTAATTTTTTAGTTGACAAAACATAAAAACTTATATTAATATTATTAATACAATAAGCTATGACAAATCAATATCCGGTTAAGATTTTATAGAAGAGTTGCTATCTAGCACACCGAAGGAGTAACACTCTCAGGTACTTTTTAAAAGTAGGACTGTAAAATTTACGGAACTCTGGAGAGACCCATTATGGGCGCCGAAGGGGCAAGGCTTTTATGCTCAATCTCTCAGGCAAAAGGACAGGGATTATCTACCAAAATCAGTATTATTAATACTTTTATTTTGGTTGCTAATTAGTGTATATCCAGAGCTGAATCTTTTTTAGATTTAGCTTTTTTTATTACACTAGAAATTATTAATAAATTATACTTATTTCCTGTCAATTACTTCATTAAAAATTCTATTGATTATGCAAAGCAAAAAAAAATGAGGGAGTGTTTTTATGAATCTAATTGATATTTTGAACAAAGTTGATGCTTTTATTTGGGGACCACCCTTACTAGTACTACTTGTTGGTACTGGTATATTACTTACTGTTAAACTTGGAGTTATACAAATAACTAAACTTCCAAGAGCTCTTAAATTAATCTTCTCTGCTGAAAACAAAGGTAGTGGTGATGTTTCAAGTTTTGCAGCTTTATGTACTGCACTAGCTGCTACAGTTGGTACTGGTAATATTGTAGGTGTTGCTACAGCTATTAAGGCTGGTGGACCTGGTGCCCTTTTTTGGATGTGGATAGCAGCATTCTTTGGAATGGCTACTAAGTATTCAGAAGGTGTTCTTGCAATAAAATATAGAACTAAAGACAAAAATGGTCAAGTGTCTGGTGGACCTATGTATTACATAGTAAATGGTATGGGTGAAAAATGGAGACCTCTTGCAATATTTTTTGCTATAAGTGGTATATTAGTTGCACTTTTAGGAATAGGTACTTTCACTCAAGTAAATTCAATAACAGATGCAATAAATAGTAGTTTTGGTGTAGACCCTAGAATTACAGGTGTCATATTAGCAGTATTTGTAGCCTTAGTTGTGTTTGGAGGTCTCAAAAGTATCTCTAATGTAGCTACTAAAATAGTACCTTTTATGGCTGTTATATACATTGTAATCTGTGGTATTATTTTAATATCTTTCTGGAACAAGATACCAGAAACTTTTATGCTAATAATTAAAAGTGCTTTTACGACTACTGCTGCAACTGGTGGTTTCCTAGGAGCAACTATCTCACTAGCTATTAGAAATGGTATAGCTCGTGGTGTATTTTCAAATGAATCTGGTCTAGGTAGTGCTCCAATAGCTGCAGCTGCGGCTAAAACTGAATGGCCAGCGGAACAGGGTCTTATATCTATGACAGGTACTTTTATAGATACTATTATAATCTGTACACTTACTGGATTCTCTCTTGTTATTTCAGGAGTATGGTGTTCAGACCTTAATGGAGCTGTTATGACACAGGCAGCTTTTAATGGAGCAATTCCTACATTTGGACCAATATTACTTACAATTAGTTTGACATTATTTGCATTTACTACAATTTTAGGTTGGAGTTATTATGGAGAAAGATGTTTTGAGTTCCTATTTGGTGTAAAAGGCATGAATGGATATAGAACTGTATTTGTTGCCATGGTACTATTAGGTGCATTCTTAAAATTAGAAGTTGTTTGGATAATTGCTGATATTGTAAATGGACTTATGGCAATACCTAACCTAATAGCTTTACTTGCATTATCTCCTATAATAGTATCTGAAACTAAAAAATACTTTGAATATATAAATTCTCCAGAAAATCAGTTGAAAAATAATGCATAAATAAAAAATATAGAATTCCAAGTCAAATTCATACGACTCTGGAATTCTATATTCGTTTAAAAAAGTATACTAAATACATTTACAAAAATAATAATTCACATAAATAGTATATCTATATTTTAATTAATATCTTAATGTAATTTGTATAGATTAAAATTTTATTTCTTCTGGATATTTCCATGATTTAAATTCATCAACATCTACTGCTTCAGGTTCCTTAAATTGATTTAACACTAAAGACCTATAGTATATTTCTGCTACTTCTTCTACATACCTTGATTTTAATAATGCCTCTTCTAAATCATTACCCACAGTTGTTAATCCATGTCTTTCTAACAAACAAGCATCTGTATATAACAATAATTTTGAAACATTTTTAGCAAGTTTTAAAGTTCCTGGCCTTGCATATGGAGCAATATCCACATAACCGCCATAATTAACAGACTCATATACAATTGGTATAATGGGTTTCTTTGCTACCGAAAAAGATGTTGCATATATAGAGTGAGTGTGTGATATAGCATTCACATTTTCCCTTGTTTTATATATTTCAATATGCATCAATATCTCACTACTAGGCTTAATTCCCTTCTTAACTTCTATTACATTTCCATCTAAATCTAACACACAAATATGTTCTGTTTTTAATTCTCCTCTTCCTATACCAGAGGGTGTTATGAGAACATATCCAGTCTCTTTATCTCTAATACTAAAATTACCAGCCTTTTCTTTACATAAGCCATAATGTTCTGCTTTAATTGCTATCTCCACAATTTTAACCTTCAAAGACTCCAACATAATTTACCTCCAAATAATCATTTTTGACCATAGTATGCATCTTTTCCATGTTTTCTCGAAAAATGTTTATTCATAAGCACTTTATCCATAATGTTCTCAGGGCTCATTAATTCTGTATAATAAGCCATTTTTGCGACTTCTTCCAAAACTACTGCATTATGTACAGCTTCTTTCGCATTTTTGCCCCATGTAAAAGGTCCATGGTCATTCACAATTATTCCTGGACAATGAATTGGATTTTTTCCCATAAACTCTTCAACAATCACATTTCCAGTCTCCTTTTCATAATCATTACAAATTTCTTCTCGAACCATTTTTCTAGTGCATGGTATACTTCCGTAAAAATAATCTGCATGAGTAGTACCACATGCTGGTATAGATTTTCCTATTTGAGCCCAAATAGTTGCCCAACTTGAATGTGTATGCACTATTCCTCCTAATTCTTCAAACTCTTTATATAAAACTAGATGCGTTGGAGTATCTGAAGATGGCTTCAATTTACCATCAATTACATTGCCTTCTAAATCAACTACTACCATGTCTTCTACACTCATACTACTATACTCTACACCACTTGGTTTTATAACTACCAATCCTTTTTCTCTGTCTATACCACTCACATTTCCCCAAGTATAAGTAATTAGCCCTCTTGCAGGTAATTCTAAATTCGCTTTTAGTACCTCTTCCTTTAAACTTTCTAACATCTTTCTCCCCCCTACATTTTATTTAGAAAAATTACTCTTATTTTGTTTAATATCCAAATTTTATAATTTAATTATTATATTTCTACTAGGATTTTATTAAATTTAATCTCTTTCTTGCTCATTTTACTTAAAAAATCTCCTACCTCATTAAGCCCTATTTTGTGTGAAATCATTGGTGTAAAAACAATATCACCTTTTTCCATAAAATCCAAAGTTGCAGTCCATGCTCTTCCAGGATAAGGACTTGTATATGAATTCCAAGAACCTTTTAAAGTGAGTTCTCCACGCAATATACACTCAGTAGCTTCTACACTAAGCGGTAGTTCTGCATGTGATATTCCTACAAATACTATCTGCCCTCTTTTTTTCGCTATTAGTAAAGATTGTTCTTGTGTAAACCTACTACCAGCAGTTTCTATAACAATATCAGAACCACCATTGGTTATTTTTCTTATTTCTTCAATTACATTTACTTCTTTTGAATTCAAGGTATAATTTGCTCCTAGAGATTTAGAAATTTCTAATTTTTCATTAAAAATATCGATAGCTATAATTTTAGACGCTCCAAAAACCCTTGCCCATTGTATAGTAAATTGGCCTATTGGACCACAACCTAATACAACTACACTATCTCCTACTTTAATACCTGAATTTGAAATACCATGATAAGCTATAGTTGCTGGTTCAATTCCAGCAGCAGTTTCATAGTCCAATGTATCTGGAAGTTTTAAAATATGTTCTTCAGGAACTCTTACATATTCTGCCAATGCTCCATTTACTCTTGTTCCAATTATATTGTAATCATCACACAAACCAAAATTACCCTTTTTACAATGGTTACATTCTCTACAAGGTACTAATGGAGCAACTGTCACTCTATCTCCTACATTAATATTTTTTACTTTTTCTCCAACTTTAACAACTTCCCCAGAAAATTCATGTCCTAAAATTAATGGATATGCTGTATTTCCACTCAAACCACTTACCATAGACCTAGGTAAATCTGAACCACATATTCCAACATATTTTACATTTACAAGTACTTCTTTCTCTTTTATTTCTGGTATATCTACCATTTCATATCTAACATCACCTATATTGTATAATACTGATGCTCTCATTTTATCTGACATATAAATATCTCCTTTCATGCTATATACTTGTATATAGCAATATCTATGCCATACAAAAGATAAATAGTTTATTCATGCAAATACGTTATATACAAGGTATTTTGCCAATATGAGTTACATTTTATAAAATTAGACTACATTATTGTATAAACATAAAAGAGTATGTTTGTATAACAAGACACCTAAAAAACTGACTATACAATACAATAAATTATAAATATATACATTATAAAAAGGAGTCTATATTTCATTTAAATACTTATCAAATCTTATCAAATAATCTCTGATATTTATATAAAATCAACTATAAACTCCTTTAATTACTCTTTTTATCACTTATAACTTTAAACTGCTACAGACTCCTCTGCTACATTTTTAAGTGCTTGCTTTTCTAAATAATCAAGTATACTTGCTTTATTTTTTCTAAATAACGCCCATAAGATGAAGTAAATTACAATCGAAAGACCTATATAAATCGGATTTGCACTTAAAAACGCAAAGAAAACTAATCCCATCAAAGGTTTTCCTAATATATTGAAACTTGTTATTAGCATTGCTCCTGCTGGTATAGCAACTCCTATTCCTGTAGCCATATCTGTAAATAATGGTGCTGTAGATGTACAAATATATAATCCTAGTCCAAACCAAATTATACCTGAAACTAATACTTTTGGAATATTACCATTATGTATAGCAACTAAACCTTGCACCATGTATGGAATTGCCAATAAATCTACAACTGGTAATACCTTATTACCAGGAAGTATCATGGCTACTACAAGCATTATTGGAATTAAAATAAGACCTGATATTAGTGTTGCAGGTTCACCATATCCAACAGCATCATTTACTGCTATATACCACTCACGATTTCCAGCTTTTTGCATAATCTTCCTAGCAGCTTCTGTTATAGGTGCAAATGCTTGAGCAAACATACTTGCTACTTTAGGGAAAATTGCCATAACAGCACTCGTAGATATTCCTACCTTCATTATTTCTCCCCAAGCTTCCATAGTATTTATTCTTGTCATATTACCTAATATCCCAATAAACATACCTAGAAAAAGACCTAAAGTAATTGGTTCACCTAAGAAACCTAGTTTTTTCTCTAGTTCTTTAGGATTTAACTTAATTTTGTTTAATCCAAGTTTATTGTATATAGGGTCTGCAAACACTGCAAATACAGAGGCCTCAACGTTATGCATAGCTATTATTGTACAATTAGGATATCTATAGTAACTGGACCATCTCTTTGCAACTAATTCTGATATTAATAAACTATATAAGTTTAATAAAACCATACATCCTATACCTAAAGGGAAATTTCCTGTTACTCCTATGACCATAGCTCCCCATACCATATACGAATAATTATTCCACAAATCTGAAGGTTGAAATACGTCTGTCCATTTTACTAAAAATAAAATTGTTTGTAATAAAATTCCAAGGCCTAAATATATCATTCCTGCACTTGTTGAAAATGCGACCAATGATGTAGCTTGCCAACCAACATCAAAAACTGGTAGATTTACCCCTGTACTTTCAACCATTCTATTAATAACTGGTGTTATTATTGGTGTAAAAGAATTTAATATAAGTGTAAAACCTTGTAAAGCAACTCCTGCATAAACAGCAGAAAGAAATGATTTCTTTGTAGTCACTTTAAATATTTTTGCTATTATGAATATTATAATTGGAACTATAATTGCAGAACCAAATGTATCGATTATAGATTTCATAAATTCTAACATCTTTTATCCTCCTATTTATAAATATTTAATTGAATTTTCAGACTAATTATAGTATCTAAATCACAGATTTAAATACTATAATTTACACCTAGATATTACTTATTTATTCTCTCAATAACAGTTAATACTTCTTCAAAAAATGCCTCTTCACCTATTCCAGTTAAACAAGCAAATGCATTTATGGTAGGTATTCCATAATCACCTGTTTGAAGTGGACTAGTAAATGTTATAAAATCAAACCTTCCTGATTGTGCCAAATTTAGTGCTTCTGTTGGTCTAGCTTCTGTTGTTGTAATAGAAATTCCCTTATCTCCTAATACTTCTTTTAATTTACCTGCCACCATTGATGATGTAACTGTCCCTGAACCACAAACTGATAATACATTGAATTGTTTCATAATAATTTCCTCCTAATTTTATACTTTAAGTTTTTATTTTATATAAATTAAATTCATTTAAAAACAACACTTACTCTTGATTGTTTGGATTTTCACTATAACTCTATAAAATCCAATAATTGAGCTACTTCTTCTTTTGTTGACGCATTTTTTATATTTTTTAATAATTTTATATTTTGAAAAACTGACATTAAATCTTTTAATAATTTTACTTGTGAATCTGGATTCTTTACTGCTAATAAGAATACAAGTTCTACATCCAATCTATCTGTTGGGTCTATCATTGAATTAAACTTTACAGGATTTTTCAATATACCCACAGCTACATTAGATTCATTTATATGTTTTGAATCTGTATGCGGAATAGCAACACACATTTCACCAATATCAAGACCTGTTGGTAGTGTCTTTTCTCTTTCTAATACAGCACTTATGTATGTGTTTTTTACATATTCTTTTTCATACATTTTATTTCCTAATTCTTTAATAACACTTTCATAATCATTAGATTCTAAGCCTAATGATATTAAATCTACATTCATTACTTTGACTCCTCTCAATTTTTTGTTATGGCTACAGATGTTTAAATTTATCTAATATAATATTTTTGAAATCATTTTTATTAAAACACTGCTTAGCATTATTCATAAATTCTTCATCTTTTAATATTTCAAGAACATTTTTAACAATATCTTTATCATTAGTCTTAAAAACTGGCATAAATATAAAATTTACATTACCTACATTCCAGTCAATAGGATTCTTTAGTTTAACAAAAACAAACCTTGTACTATTTACAGTAGATGAATCTCCATGTGGAACACCTATGGCTCCTTTAGAATATGTTGGAAGCATTTCTTCTCTATGTAAAACAGAATCTAAGTAATCTTTTTCCACATATCCTTTATTTATAAGAATTGAACATATATACTCTAATAAATCCTTTTTAAAGTATATATTTGGTTCGAAAATAAATAAATCTTCATCAAGCATTCTTTCATACACTTTAATTTGTTTGTCTTCTTGTTTTCTTGAGTTTGATAAGTATATATCCAGGTTTTTGAAAAGTTCTTTATTATATGGGATAAAATTTATACCTGGTATCTTAGGATTTATTGTCCCAACAATAGCCAATATATTGTTTGTCTCCTTCAAATTTTCAATTTTACAAAATAAATTTTCATCTAACGCACTCATTTGATAACATTTAGTATTATTATACTTTTCTTCCAATGTTTCACTTATGTATTTGGCAGTTCCTTCTCCAGTAAGACACAAAGTTACAATTGCATTTGATTTATCCATATGTTTTTCCAATTCATAATTATATCCCATCCTATCTTTTAACAAAGAAAAAAATATTTCATCTAATTCTTCATCTCCCATAGAAACTTTCCTAGCTGCCTCTAATGCCATTAATAAATCCACTCTATCAATAGTTTTAGTATTTATATTAGTTCGCTTATTTACTATCTGACCTATGTTCGTAAGTGAACCAATATCTACCAAAAACAAAACTCCTTTTCCTTGGTCTATTATTTTTGATAATTCTACTGCCTTATTGTATATATTTATTGGTTTTTCATCTAAAGGCATGTCTATAGCTACAGGAAACTTTACTCCTAAAAGTTCTTTAACCACATTTACAGTCTCAGTAGCTATACGTCCATGAGAAATTATTATTAATCCTACTTTATCTTTTTTTACTTCATTTTTTAGAGCTGATTTTATATATAGTGTTATAAATCCAATCTCATCATCTGGAATCTTAATGCCAATTAATTCTTCTATTTTTATTGCAAAATTTTTACCAATTTCATATTCTTTTGAAAAATCACTTCTTATTTTTTCTAAATTTACGTTTATTATTTTTTGATTTAATTTAATTCTTTTTATAGCTTCTTCTAAGTGTATTGCCAGATATTTGAACATGTTTTTATTTACTTCTAAGCTAATATTTTTTTCAACTATATCATTCATAAGTTCTTTTACTAACTTGACTAAATCATCACTTACAAAACTATTTAAATCACTCATTGAAAAAAGCTCTTCATCACTATTAAGATTGAACTTTAAATCAGCAAATCTATTTAAAATAAAAGTCCATAAAATATTCTCTATATCTATATCTTCAATATCAAGGGATTTTAAATCATAATATTTTTTTTCAATTGTTTTGTATATATCTTCTGGTAACATATACTCGTCACTCAAAAAATTTCCTTTTACTGATGATTCATCTGAATTAAATGGCATAAATATAGCATTTTTTAAATATTTTCTTATTTCTGTGTATTCAACCTCTTGAAAAGCTGCATCTTTAAAAGAATCTTTAAGCTTTAGAACTTCATTTATATCTACTACTACTATTGACTCTTTATCTTCACCTTTGGAATTTATAAACTTCATAAAAGCTCTTGCACAAAGAACCTGAATCATATTTTGTAATTGCCCTATATTTCCACTAAATTTTTTTAGTGCAAGTATTTCAATTACATTTTTATCTACAAATATTTTTGCATTTATTCTATTACACTCTTGTTGAAAGATATTGTATATAAGGTCTATTTTCTCTTTTAGTAGTCTCTCATGTAATGGTGGTAAAGTTATTAGCATTGGTATTCTTCTTCTAAATGTCAATAATAAATTAGTTTCCACATTTTCAGTAGTAGCTCCAATTAACATAATACTTACTTTCCTTTCAGCATTAGTTTCACCTAATCTTCTAAACTTTCCTCTGTCTAATATAGAAAATAGTATTTCTTGACCTTTTGGAGGCAATCTGTGTATTTCATCTAAAAATAAAACTCCTTCATCAGCTTCCTCTACAAGACCTGGTGTATCGTATTCAGCACCTGTAAATGCACCTTTTTTATATCCAAATAACAAAGATAACAATAATTGTGGATTGTCACTATAATCAGCACAATTAAATACAACAAAATTTGAACTTTCTTTTATTACTTTTTTCTTCTTTGCAAACTCATACATATGCTTAGAAAATAAACTTTTACCAACTCCACTTTCTCCTACAATCAACGTGGGCAATCCTTTTGGAGGGTATAATATAGCTGACTTAGCCTGTTCCACTGCATTTTTAAGACTTCCCTTATTTCCTATTAGAGTTTCAAATGAATCTTCTGCTTCTTCTTTAGGTATCTCTACTACATTCATTTCCAAACTTTCATTAGGCAAAAGTTCCTCTACAACTCTTCTTGATATATTAAAACCTTCTGCCATCAATTCTCTTGTGATTTCTGATATAGAAATATTTTTATTCTTTTGTAATATAGATGAAATTGCTGACTTTAGATAAGGATATCTTCTTTGCCTTGAATTACTTATATTAAGCTCTTTTCTTAAATTAGTTATATTCTCTCTAGTTGTACTTAAAAACTTTGCTATCTGAACATCTGTTAATGGTTCTTTTTTATTTTCTGTATTTATGATGTTTACAAGTTTATCTCTCAACTCCATGCTTAATAACTCCTTTCTTGATAAATTATATAAGCAACTATCATGCCATACTTAATTTAATATTTTTTGCTATTCAAACCCTATAGGTAACTGGGTGTTATTGGTACTTATACAATTTGATAATCATTTACATTTTGTATATTTAGTAATTTACTAAATGTATTTACTATTTATAAATTTAAATAATTTAATCCTTTATTTGAATTATAATATAATAATATTTATAAATTTATAATTGAAAAACTTGTTTAATTAGATATAATAATACATATCTACTCAACAATAAAAACTATTATAAATTATGCTTTTAACACTTTCTGTTTTAAAATTTTACTTTTATATAATAGTATAAATACTTATACCATATGGTTTTGGATATACAAATGACTTTTACATGCTTTTATATGGCATATTATACTATTTTAACTTAAAAATTAATTTACGAGTATTAAATTTACATACAGAGAGGAAAACGATATGAATACATTTAAAGCTGAAATCTTATTAAAACATTCTGCAAAAGATATATTTAATATATTTACAAAATCTGCAAGATTAAATTTTCCTAATTTTAATGAAAAAAAAGCAGTGGGGACATTTGTACAACAGAAAAATAACAAAAGATTTAAGGTTGAAATAACTAATTTTGAAAAAAATAAAATATATGAGATAAAAACAAGCAATAACAGAGAAAGTATTATCACTAGGTATGAACTTATACATATTGATTTAAAAAATACAAAACTTATTTTCACTGAAAGTGAAAGTGAGAGAAATGTATTTGGAAAAATTAATTCAGTCCTTGTACGAATATTATTTGGAAAAAGACATCCAGAAGAATTTAATAAATTTATAAAGAACTTGGAAATAGAGTTAGAAAATAAGAATAATTAAAAATATGGCTTCATTGTTTTAGATAAAGATAGCAATTAAACTAATAATGAGAGGTGAAAATTTATGCCAATTAATTCTTTTGAAAATTATCATATGAGCTGGAAACCAAAGCGACCTTCAAAAGGACAAATATTATATAAAGCTCTTGCAGAACAGTTAGAAATAGACATCAATAATGGATTGTTGTTGCCAGGTACTAAATTACCACCACAACGTGAATTGGCAGATTTTTTAGATGTTAATGTCAGTACCATCTCTAGAGCTTTTAAAATTTGTGAAAAAAAAGGATTGGTAAGTGGAGTTACTGGAAGTGGGACTTTTGTATCTTATGATACACGCTCAAATTTATTCTTAATGTCGAGTGATAATAAAATTACATTTATTGAAATGGGTACAATGAATCCAGATTTCACATTAGAAGAAATGAATACCTTGTTTAAGCATATAATTAAAGAAATCGATTTTAAAACTATATTTCAGTATGGCCAAAGAGATGGTGCCAAGTGGCAAAAAGAAGCTATTGTTAAATTAATTTATAGAGCTGGACTTGAAACTACAGCAGATAGTCTACTTCCTGCAAGTGGTGGACAAAATGCAATTGTAGCCATTTTAGCAGGTTTATTTCAACATGGAGATAAAATAGGTGTAGACCCATTAACTTACCCTGGAATAAAGACTGCAGCTAAAATGCTTGGAATACAACTAGTTCCAATTAAACAAGAAAATATGGAAATTAGTGAAGAAGGTCTATTATATGCTTGTAAAAATGAAAATATTAAAGGTCTATACATAATACCAGATTATCAAAATCCAACTACACATATAATGTCACAAAATGGGCGAAAGATGATTGCAAATATTGCATCTAAATACAATCTAATTGTTATTGAAGATGCTATTCATAGCTTACTTAATGAAGAACATTTAAATCCAGTGGCTTCTTATATACCAAATCAGACAATCTATATTACGAGTTTATCAAAAATTATTGCACCTAGCTTACGTTTGGCCTATATCTCTACACCTAAACAGTATAGAGAAGCATTATCAAGTGCTTTATACAATATTAATTTATCTCAATCCTATTTTTTAACAGAAATTGCTTATCGTATGATTAGTTCAGGAGAAGCTGATAAATTAATCAATGCTCGTCGCAAATCTGCAAGGAGAAGAAACAAGATTATTAATCAGTATTTATCTGAATACAATCTTTTAGGACGTGACGAATGTATCTTTAGGTGGTTGATTCTGCCTGATGATATAATGGCAGAAGAATTTGAAATGGAAGCACTTAAAAAAGGTGTACAGGTTTATGCATCTGAGCGTTTTGCTGTTGGAAAGGAAAAACCTATTTCTGCAATAAGAATAGCCGTATGTGCTACAGAAAGTACAGAAGAACTTAAATCAGGTCTTACTGTACTGAAAAGATTATTGGATGAGAAAAGATAATTGTATTGCACACAATTTTTTAATTGTGTGTATTTTTTTTTGTTGTTACAATAAAATTACAACAGATAGTAATTAATTTATAGAGATTAATATAGATTATTACCAGTATATTGATTTTGATAGTATTTTTAAACTATCTTGATTTTATATGGTAGTTTACATATTAATCCAAATTCATTTTTAAGTATGATTGCAATTATACCACTAATCTATTTTACTGTTTTACTAATCTTTAATACATTAAAACAAAAGGAGTGATTTTATTATGGGAAAATCTCAAGAAATAAGAGAAAGTTTTATTGCTTCAATCCCAATATTTCTAGGTTATATACCTATAGGTATAGTAGGAGGAATACTATTACAAAAATCTGGTCTTTCACCTTTTCAAATAGCACTAATGGTAACACTAGTATTTGGAGGAAGTTCTCAATTTATTGCAGCTTCAATGATTTCTACTGGGGCAAGTATAACATCTATTGTTTTGACTACATTCATTGTTAATTTAAGACATTTTCTAATGAGCTCTAATTTAAATATGTGTATAAAAAATAAAAGTCCAAAATTTATATTACCATTTTGTCATACTATAACAGATGAAACTTTTGCAGTTAATTACGAAAAATTTACTACTGGAAATTGGTCTGATAAAAATGCACTTTATCTAAACTTCTTCTGTCTAATTTCATCAGTTTTAGCTAATTTTATTGGAGCATTTTTAGGAGAAAGTATATCTATAGATAGTTCTATTTCTGGTTTTATATTGACCTCTATGTTTATAGCTCTAATAGTTTCTCAGATAAAAAATAAAATTTATATTGTGGTATTTATATCATCAATTATTATTTCAGTTGTATTATATGCATTATTTAGAAATAATTTGGTGATAATAGTTACTTCAATTTTAGCATCTTTGATTGGTTTCTTCATAGAGGAATCTTACTATAAAAAGGAGGAGTCTTATGAATAATAATTATTACATACTTTGTATTATAATTGGAATGTATATTGTTACATATCTTCCAAGAGTTCTTCCTATGTTGATTTTCTCAAAAAAAGAAATGCCTGAACCTTTGAAAAAAATCATGAAATTTATACCTGTAGCAATACTTACTTCTTTAACTGCTAAAGATGTATTCTTTAATGATGATAATTTATATTTATCTATGACTAATCCTAAAATTATATCTTTTCTAGTTGTACTTCTTGTAGCTTATAGGTTTAAATCTATTGGGATTTCTATTGTTACAGGTGTGATATCTATATATTTATTTGGAATTATCCTATAATCTTTAGATAATAGTTTCTAAATTATATGTACAATTTTAATTTATTATCATCTTGATTTTAAATAAAAAACAGAGTAGTTTTAAACCACTCTGTTTTTTACATTTCAATCGTTACTAACAAGATTTTAATTTATTATGATAAAATTTATTATTCTTTATAAAAGTATGTGTGTATTTAAATATTATCTCAATCTACACTTGTTACTTCTTCTTCATATTTTTGAAACTCTAAATTTGCTTTAAATAAATCTCCATCTATTTCTATATAGAACTTTCCACCTTGTAAGTTCACTAAATCTCTTGCAATAGCAAGTCCTAATCCACTACCTTCAGTATTTCTTGATTCGTCTGCCCTTTTAAATCTTTCCATAATCTCACTTGGGTCAAAGTTTAATTCATAAGAAGATATATTTTTCATAGTTACTTTTAGATTTTTATCACAATCGTATACATCAATATATACTCTAGTTCCCTCTAAAGAATATTTAGCTATATTAGACAAAAGATTTTCAAATACTCTATACATTCTTCTTCCATCTGCCCATATATATACCTTATTATTTGGGACGTTTAATTTTATATCTAAATTACTTTTAGACAACTTCTCTTCAAGTTCACCTATACTTTGTCTTAATAGTTGCGCTAAATCAATTTTACTAATCTGTAATTCTATATTACCACTACTTACTTTACTAGCTTCAAATAAATCTTCTATTAATAATTTTAATCTTTTTGACTTTGATTCAAGCACATTTATATAGTCATTTATATAGTCTGGTTGTATAGATTCTTCTTTTTTAATCAAGTCTACATAATTTATTATAGAAGTAAGTGGAGTTTTCAAATCATGAGATACATTTGTTATAAGGTCAGACTTCATTCTTTCACTCTTTACTTGCTCTTCTATTGCTTTATCAAGACCTTCTCCAATATTATTTATATTTTCAGCTAAAGATGTAAAATTATCATTTCCTGCAATTTTTATCTTATAATCTAACTCTCCCTGTTTTATCTTTTCTGTACCTTCTATTACATAGCTAAGATAGGAAAGTCTTTTAGTTATATATATTGCAAATCCTAAAAATATCCATATAGAAACTAATAATCCAAAACTTGTACTTTGAGTGCTAATCGCCATGATTAAAACTAAAGATGCTATCACTATCATAATAACTTTTCTTGCTAAAGATACTTTTTTTATAGCGTTAATGACCTCCTTTACAGTCTTTATTAGCCATAAAATCACTCTTACTATAATACTTGACTTAAATATACATATTTTATTTTCTAAATAACTCAATTGAACATGTATAAAAAATATATTATTTGATACTACCAATAAGGATACAGAAACTAACATCATGACATAAATATCATAAGATACATCAAAAATATACATAATCAAAAACACGGTTGAAATAGATACCAATATTACATTAAATTCCATAGGTATCTTATTGTATATTAGTAAAAGTATGTTATTTCTTTTTAAAGCTTCACATTTTATTCTACTATATAAAATTATAGATAATAAACATATAATTGCTAAACTTAAACTAGCTACAAAAAATAATCTTACTTTTTCTGTAGCTTGTTTAAATACTTGAAAGTTAGTATATACTATTCCATCATCTACAGTGGGTTCTTTGGGAAAAGATGCATAGACCTCAAAAGCGTCTTCTTCTCCATTTAGTTCCATACTAACATTATTTAATTCAAATTTTTCTCCATTTATTTTTTTAGTATATGAGCTTCTTTCTCCATCATTTACTATTTCTATGTCACAATAGCCTTTAATGTTTTGCTTAAAACCCTCTAACGAACTATATTCTGTATTTGTATAAAATTCGCCTGAATTTATCTTTACAATATACATTTTTATATTTTTTAGAGAATTTAAATATTCAGAAGAAGCTCCTACCTTCTTCATGATTTTATTATAATCAGAAATGCTACTACTTGAATCTAGACTCTTACCTCTTGTGTAAAAATCTTCATAATTTATTTTTTCTTCACTACTTAACCCAATACCTATAGATAGCTTAAAATTGTATAATAAATTCAACATTGTCTCATCATCAAACAAATTACTGTCATAAAAATCATCAGATATATTAAAAATTCCATTATTTGTAGAAGTTTTTTGTATATTGTATTTAGGTTCAGCAAGTCCTATTGTTACCAACAATATAGTTAATGGAAATGAGATAGATATTATGATTAATGAGACTAACTTCAATGCTCTATATTTTTCCAACTTGTCCACCTCATCTACATTGTCAGTATTTTATATAATATAAAATTTAATACAAGCATAATTCCCATAGAATAAATTAAACTACTAGAGAAAAAGTTAAAACATATAAGAATTCCTAACATTTGTGTAAATGTAAAAATGACCAAAATCAAAACGCAATTAAATATTAAACTTTTTTCTTTTATAAGTTTTCCACTAAAATTTTTCAATCTTATAACCAACTCCCCACACCACCTTTAAAAATCTTGGTTCTTTTGGATTTATTTCAATCTTTTCTCTTATTCGCCTAATATGTACTGCTACTGTATTTTCTGAATTAAAACTTTCTTCATTCCATACTTTTTCGTATATCTCATCTATTGAGAAAACTCGTCCTTTATTTTCTAAAAGAAGTTTAATGATTTTGTACTCAATTGGAGTCATTTTTATATTTTCACCATCAATTTTCACTTCTTTTGTTAGTGTATTTAACTCCAAAGCTCCACTTTTTAAAACTTCTTGACTTGCATCTTCATAATTACCTAAAGTTACATAACGTCTTAAGTTTGATTTAACTCTAGCTATAAGCTCTAATAAGTTAAATGGCTTTGTTATATAATCGTCAGCTCCAATATTTAATCCCATTATTTTATCTGTATCTTCACTTTTTGCTGAAATTAAAATTATTGGTATGTTTCTTTCTTCTCTTATTTTCACAGTTGCCTTGATTCCATCCAATTTAGGCATCATTATATCCATTAATATTAGATGAATGTCATTCTCTGTTATTACTTCCAAAGCTTTCATTCCATCATATGCTTTATATATTTTAAATCCTTCTGATTTAAGATATATTTCTATTGAATCAACGATTTCTTTATCATCATCTACTACTAATATGTTGTACATGTTTTCACTTCCTCTATTGTATAATAATACTCATCTCTATTATACAATATCTTTCACTCCCTTTCTCAACAATGACTAAATTGTTATATTAATTTGGCTTACATTTTTGTAACTTTACCTTATAAATATATAATAGAATATAAATCTTAAGAAAATATTATCCTAAATCTTAAATATTTCTTAAGATTTAAGATAAATTGAGGTTTATTTGAATTAATTGATTTGAATTATGTTGTTTTCAGATTACTTTTATTTAAGTATTTTGATTGGATTCAGCTGAATTAATGTATATTAATTCTTATTGAGCAGTTTTTATTTTTAAGGCGGAAGAATGTTGGAATAATCATATTTTACTAGTTTTCTTCCACCATTTTTCCACCCAAATAGGCTTAGAAGCATTTATTTAACTGCAATAATAGCTACTTATTTAAATTCTATTTTTATACATACTATCTATTATATACCATACATATTCTGTTAAAATTTATATAAATATAAGACAAACCTATTTCATTTTTTAATATGTTCAGAATATTAAATAAAATAAAGGTATGAAATTATAACTTTTTCTACCTTCATTTTATTTATTATGTATCTATTTGTCATTTTTTTCTTTCAAACGCTTAAAATGTTCTTCGAGTTCAATTAATTTATCTTCATCCACTTCATCATCTTTACTATGCAATGCTGATATTAAACTTGAAATTGAATTTTTATGTATATTCTTCAAAAATTATTTTGTTTCAAACCTTAGATATTTTTCCTCTTTTACTATTGCATTATAGTGTGTAAGTTTACCTGTTTTCTCTGTACCTAAAAATTCCCTTCGCTCTAATCTTTTTAAAACTGTAAATGTAGTTGATTCATTCCATCCATTTTGTTCTTCCATTGCATTAACCAAATCTCTAGAAGTTAATACTTTGTTAGCTTCCCAAATATATCTCATAACTTTTAATTCTGCTTCTGGTAATTTAATAATTTTCATAGTTTACACCCTTTTGCCGATTTATGCATATGTAAATTCTACATCAATAAAACTCCTCAGACAAAAGAATTTAGCCAAATATATACATCTGATTTTTACCATATTACTCTTTTAAGTTTCTGTAATACTCTTCTAATGAATCTAACTTTTCTTTACTTACATTTTTATGCATGGTAGTAAGAGAGCGCATTATTTTTCTACTCTTACTAGATTTTAGTACCTTTTTCTTAAAAGCGTAATATTCTTCAGTATCTATTATTATTTTATAATGAGATTGAAACTTTATAATATCCCTAGCCAAATAACCTTTGTCAAGTAGCCCCTTTAATAGTGTTTTTATTGTACTTTTATGCCATCCATACATCTGTGTTATATCTTTTACAATTTCTTTTTTAGACATTTTAGAATCTTTTTTCCATAAATATTCCATCACTATTAATTCTGCTCTTAATAATTTTTCTACTAACATTTCTTCTTTCATCTTATGTCGCTCCCTCATTCAGTCTAACTTAAACTAATAATAGGAGCTTTTTAATACAAAAACTACAGGTAAAATTTTCCATATATTCTACTGTTTTAGTTTGTTTTTATATATAAAAAATATTATTCATATCTGTAAATTTATTCAATTTTCAAACATATCTGTTGAGTAATAACTAGTTATATTGTATTGTTTTAATTGTCGAATAAAACTAAATTGGTAAAACTAGAGGAATTTAGTGGTATAAATATTTATTAAATAAGACTTGTAAGATGAGTTATAAGTTATATTGGTAAGTTATCAAAAACATATACTCTTTTGGTTTTGTGAAAGTTTTTTAGGTGGGTAATAATATCTATACTTAAAAATAAATTGTATGGATGTACACATATATTGATTACTTATACTTATAGTTCATATGGTTATTATAAATTTATAGATACACAGTTATATAGATTTTATTTTCTAGAGAATTTTTTTTAGCTTTATCTACATTCGTACCAATTTATAGTAATACAAAGGTCTTAAATGTATTTTCAATATTAAGAATAAGTAGAAATGTTAACTAAAAAATATAATTAAGTAGACGTTTCTATTAATCTATGATATAATAGTATTTGTGGTAATACACAATTAAATCAAGTATATCTTGATATAGGTTAATAGGAGTATTTTTAATGAATAATGGAATAGTGAAATGGTTTAATAATGAAAAAGGATTTGGTTTTATATCAATAGAAGGTGGAGATGATGTATTTGCTCATTTCTCAGCTATACAAACTTCAGGATTTAAATCATTAGAAGAAGGTCAACAAGTAAGCTTTGATATAGTTAAAGGTGCTAGAGGTCCTCAAGCAGAAAATATAACTATATTATAATATATAGATTTTTCGGGAAAGACTCTCTTAGGGTCTTTTTTTATTGCTAGTATATGTAAGATAATTGTTGATGAAAAAACAAGGTTGTTTGGAGAAATGAAAAAATCATTCCCTGACATGAGAATGCTTAGTTACAGATATAGAAGTGTACTGCAAATACACTTCTATTTTTTTATTATATCATATGTTCTAGGCTGTTAAAAAGACCTATTTAAATCGTTTATAAGGTATGTTGAGTAATATTCTTGATAGTTTTTTCTTTAATGTGTTCCAAAAAAATAAGCACTCTTTTTATAGGAGTGCTTTGGTGTATGTTAATTTATATATCTAATACAATTTAATATGTCTTATGTTTTAGTATGATAATTTTAGTTCGTTTTATTGTTACAATATATATTATAAGTTTATATATAATTATAATATATAAGCTTATATTACATGAAATTTATCTCATATACTTAATTTATATTCAATTTTATTGTATGCATTCTTAAGTTTTACTATATGTTTTATTAATATTTAATATAGTTAATTCTTAAGAATTACATTCTACAACAATAATATATATCTTTTATATATAACTAATTTAAAATGGATGTATTTTATGAAACTAAGAAACCCAAGGATTAAGAAATTGTTATCAGTAGCATTATTAGCAGCTCTTGTAGGTATACCTATTGGACAAACAGCCAATGCAATGGGGCTTTCAAATGACATCCCAAATTATATGGAAAATAATCCAGCTTCAATAGAAGACTTGAAAATCAACGACTCTCAATTACCTAAACCAGGTACAGTTACATACATAGATATGAATAAACTAATTAAAAACCTTAAGGAAAACGATGTTAACACTACTCTTGTTGAAAATGAATTATATTATAGAAAAGCTGGGACAAATAAAATAGTTTGGACTAAGACAGGCTTTGATTTATATCTTTCTAAAGGAGTTGCATTAACTTTAGCTGGTGCTGGTACAGGAGTTGCAGGTCTTTTGGCGGTGCCATTCCTGGTGTAGGTCAGTATCTTGCTGCTATAGTTGGAGCAATTATAATGCATCTTGGGTCAAATATAACATCTGGGAAAATCTTTAAATTTAAAAAAATACGTTATAATAAAGGCGGGGCTTATGTAACTAAATATTACTTACAATCTGTAAGAAATCAATAGGATATAAAATGATTATTATAAAAGATTTACTTTTTGCATTGCTCTCAGTATTAATTTTATTTTTTGCTAATAAAGTATTTCAACTAAGCAAATTGCACAAGTTCATTATATTGTTTGTTTCATTTTTTATACTGACTTTTGTATCATCATTTATTAGTGGGTAAAACTAATTATTGTAAGAAAAAGTATTTAAATAAATTAGAATTAAAATATGGGAATATAGATAGAAAAAAAGCTACTAAACTAGAAATATTTTTTCAATATTTAATAGGCTTCGAATACATAATAATAGGGTTATTAATAAGAAGACTTGATACTGCGATAATATCAGTAATATTAGTATCTATTATAACAATAATATCCTATTATATAATTAGGAAAAGATATATAGTTATATAAAATATAATAGGATTAATAGTAAAAGAAGGTAACAACTAACTCTAGTTGCTACCTTCTAATCTATCTATTAAATAAAAATTTCTAATTTGGCTTTTAAACATTCTTTCATGTAATTATTTCATACAAGCAATCCCTAGACAATCTAAATATCTTTTGCTATACTCTGAACTAAATTTATATACTGAGTATGAACCCTGAAGGGCAAATATTTGTTTACCAGATTCTGGTTCCAAAGTAAAGTTTCCATATTTCTTAAAGGCTTTTTCTTCTCCTGCTGTTATAGTTTTTCCTTTTTTAGTTAAAAAAGTTATGTTACCTATTGTTCTAGCTGGTATAGGTAAACCAGTAAACCATCCTATAGAACCACTTATTTTAATTATATAATCATCCACATCTAAATCCATAGATACTATGCTACCTCCAAAAGGTTCTCCATGTAGTTGAGTTTTATATTTTCCATCATATACAAACTGTATAGCATCAACTATAAAAGCTCCTCTAAGTATAATTTTTGTTACTCTATTTCTATTTTTAGCAAATTGGCTATCATCAAAAGTCTTGAATTCACAATATTCACTACACATTTCATCTAATTTCAATTTATTTTCTTCTAAGAAATTATTTACATAATCTATATGTTTCTTGGCTACTAGATTAAAATAATAATAGTTTGTTTTTTGCTTATTAGAAGATTTTTCAAATTCATTTTTCCATTTGTTTTTATCAAAGTTATCTAAAGAACTATATCCTAAAGCTTTTATTGCTTTTTTCCATGCATCTGACTGGTCATCTTTTCTAGTTGTTATTACTTTTATAACTTCTATTTTTTGATTTTCTGTTAAACTCTCATATTGATTTAGGCTAAAATCAGTACCATTCTTAATACACTTTAGTGCATATACCATTTGACAAAATGCTTTAAAGAAATTGTCTTGATTATTTTTTTGTATCTTCACTTTATCATCAGTACAACTCCAATTTGGAACATATCTGTAATTGAGATATCCATAGTCTGGTATATGACCCATTCTTCCATGTCCAAGATATGCAATTCCTTCATATCCACCAACCTCAGGAGTACCAGAAACATTAATAGCATGCCAGCTACCGTTACGATATTCTTCTGCTTTAGTCCATTTAGTTTCTTCTATGTATTTACTTTCTTCTGCTATAAATTCTTTAACATCATTAATATACCATTCAGGTCTTCCAATAAAATACATGTGTGCCCATGTATCTGCAAGTACATGCATTCTCATTCCAATAAATTGTAATTTATATTCCTCAGTACTATGAAAATAGATAAGGTCATTTATAATAGAAGAAACAGTTTCACTATTTGGTAAACACATTAATCTAAATCTTCTCTCATCTCCATCTTTAAATTTCCAGTTTGTTGTAAGTCCTGTGCTTTCTTTAACTCCATTATACTCATATTGGTTGTTCAAATTTCCAGGTAAAAAATGAAATGGTATCCATACTTTTCTTATTTCATTTAAACTATCAAGATTCCATTTATAACCCCATGAAGTAAAATCTGCATAATATTTTTCAAATTCTAAAGTTGTCTGTACTGTAGGTAGTGTAAAATTTACATCTTCAAGAATCATACTCTTAGTTGATTCATCCACATATTGAGCAGCATAAGCTATTGTATTTGCATCAGAATCATTATAACCAGCTATTTTAGCTGCAAGATATGTACCATAATAGTGAAAATCTAAATTCATAAAATCACCTCTTAATTTTATTTTAATAAATAATTATATGTGTACTTATATATAATTATTTATTAAAATAATAAATTAAATATTCAAAATATTCAACACTTACTGTCTAACTAGCCATCAAAAACGCATAAATAGTCAAAAAACATATTTTTTCTAGAAATATATCTTTTTATAAATTTAATAAATATATTTATAAGAAAAAATAGATAAGAAAAACTTTGATATAAATTTTTCTTATCTATATACTTGTTTAAATAAAACTTTAAAACTTATAATTTTTCTTTTACAAATTCTCTAGCCTTATCCATTGTTAACCACACATCATAAGAATAAATCTCTGTAAATTTTTCTCCTGTGTCCTTGCTCTATTTTCTTCTAAAAATAGTTTGACAAATTGCTGATATAAGTTCTTAAATATGCTAATAAATTAAAGTATAATAGACATTAATTTATGGAGGTATAAAATATATTTCTAAATGATATATTTGATATTATTAAATTTAACAAAAAAAGCCCTATAGAGCAGTTGAATATTATTCAAGAAGAAGAAAAGCCAGACATAAAAGAAGCTGAAGAATATTATAAATGCAATTATAGATTTTATAATTCTCTTAAGGAGATAGTTTCACTAGAAAATATAAAAAACACGCATCAAAACCATCTTAAATTCTAAAAATAATCCATCAAATCCATTTGTAATTGCTCTTATTGCTGCATTTATATCAATTTTCTTTAGTCTATTTGCCAACAATATTATAAAAGATTTTTATATTGCTGGTGCTGTAATAGGAGTTTTTTTAGTGCTTATTTATATCTAATATGTGAAGCTCAGCAAAAATGGGATAGTCGCCAAAAATTCTATATGAGTTCGCTGCAAGTATTAGATAATATGGAAAATAAAAAACTTAAAGAAAGAAAGTATAAAAAAAGAAAGTAGCAACTATCTCCAGTTGCTACCTTCAATCTATCTATTAATAAAATCTAACGATTTGTAAAGTGTATCAAACCTATCATTACCTTTTATCATAGTGTATCTCTCTTTAGTTATAGAATCTATTTTATTGCATGCTCCTCCTCCTATAACGTATAAATTTTCTGTCTGACCTGGCACTATTGCTATTTTCATTGCTTATTTGCCTTCTTTAATATTCAATTCGTCTGTCATTGTATCTAGTAAATTTCCTATTTTCTCTTTTAGTTTTTTGGGAACTGGTAATCCACACAGATACATATTTTTTAATATACTTTACACTATTATCAGTTCTGCTCTTAATAATTTTTCTATTATTATTTCTTCTTCCATCTTATGTCGCTCCCTCATTCAGTATAACTTAAACTAATAATAGGAGCTTTTTAACATAAAAACTATAGGTAGACTTTACCATTTGACCCGCTTATTTAATTTGTTTTTATATATTAAAATTATTATTCATATCTATAAATTTATCAAATTTTTAAACATATATGTTAAATAATAACTAGTTCTATTGCACTCTTCTAACTGTAGAATGAAATTAAATCACTAAAATTAGAGAACTCTAGTGACATAAATATATATGAACTAAGATTTGTAAAATAAATTATCATTTATATCATCAACTTATAAAAAACATATACTATTTTTGTTTTTATGAAATTTTTTTACTCGGGTAATAATATGTATGTTTTTAAAAAAAGTATCTTTCTAAAATAAAATCACAAGTAGAATAGATTTCATATAAAAAGGTTATTTTAATACTAAAATAATAAAAGGAGTTATTTATTATGTCAGCTATAATTAAAGATAGATTTAAGGATAAAGTTATGATTGTAACAGGAGCATCAGGAGGAATAGGTAAGGCAATAGCATTAAGAGCTGCCAAAGAAGGAGCAAAATTAGTATTAGCAGATAAAAAAGAAGAAATGGGTAAAAAAACTTTGATGGAAATAAAAGAGATAACTCCAAATGTAGAATTCTTAATACTGGACTTGAAAACTTCACAGAATTGTAAAAAAGTTATCGACACAGCAATTAGTAAATTTGGAAGATTAGATATACTAATAAATAATGCTGGAATCACTGGAACACCTGCCCCTGTTCATGAAATGTCAGAAGAAATGTTTAGACATGTCTTTGATTGTAATGTTATGTCAGCATTTCATTGTTCACACTTTAGCATAAATGAAATGATAAAATTGGGCAACGGAGGAGTAGTAATAAATGTATCTTCAGTTGCTGGCTTAACTGGATTCCCTGGGCATAGTGCATATGTTACTTCAAAACATGCTTTAAATGGATTAACAAAAAATATGGCCTTAGATTATGCAAAAAATGGCATAAGAGTAAATGCAATTAATCCAGGTACTACAGATACTCCTATGTACCATGAAGCATTAGAATTTTTAAACAACAAAAGGAAAGAAACAGGAAATAAAAATACTGAGAATGGAATAGTATCAGGAAAAACAGTATCTCCACAGAATAGAGTAGCTTCTGCAGAAGAAGTTGGAGATGTTACTTTATTTTTAGCATCAGATGAAGCAAGCAATGTAACTGGTATATTTATGCCTGTTGATGGAGGTTTTACAGCATTTTAAATATTTTTAAACAATGCTATTAATGATTTATATTTTAATAAATTATCATAAAAGCACTCCTAAAATTATTGGAGTGCTTTTAGTATGATAATTTTCGTTCGTTTTATTATTACAACTTTTACTATAGTTTCATGTATCCTGTTAATATTTGTAATATTTTATATACTCTTTATACTTATTATTGCTATACTTTAATTAAGAAGATTAAATATAATATGAATTGGTGATTATCTATGAAAAAAAATCTAAATACTTTCTTATGGTACATATTAGGTATATTTCTTTCAGGCTTTATACTATCATTACTATTTGATAAATGGCTATACTTAGTTTCTTATATACCTACACTTTAAAAGGTAGCAACTGAAGATAGTTGCTACCTTTTAATCATCAATGCTTAAATTTTGATACACTAAAATTTTTAACTTGAGTTTTGAATAACTGTTCAATCTCATCAACTATACTCTGTATCTTATTTTCATATTCTAAATCATAATATATATTTATCTCACCTATACTATTTATACTTATAGAATATTCTTTTCTTTCTATTATACATATATTTCCACAATCTGATAAATCATTCTTGTATATTGATTTTAATTGCTTTTTTATCTTAAGAAAGTCTATCGCTGGATAAATATTATTTGGATAAAAACACTTATCATGTATTAACATCTTATCCACCCCTTATCACTCTATTTATTAAATTTTATACCTTAATCATAATCATATTAAACATATTTTTCCATATTTTCATAATTATTTTATATAAAGTATCAACTATATCTATTAATAAAATCTATGTTTGGGTAGAACCTCTTATCATTCCATTTGTAAAACTTTATATATTATTAAAATAATATCCAACTTCTCTTATTGTTATAATCTTCTGAGGATTTTTATAATCTTTCTCTATTTTCTTTCTTAAACCATTCACTGCAACTACAACACTATAATTATCCTCTAAATATTCATTCATCCATACATGTTCATATATTTCTTTAATTGTTAGAGTCTTTTCCGCATTATCCATAAAGTAATTTAATAACCTATTTTCTGTTGGAGTTAATTTTATCATTTTATTTTCTAATTTTATGACTCCACTGGCTCTATTATATTCTTCTAATTTTATGTTATTTTCCTTATTATTTGTATATGAATTCAATCTTCTTAAAATAGCTTTAACTTTCGCATATAATATTTCTAAATTTAAAGGCTTTATTAAATAGTCATCTCCACCAGAATTTAAAGCATTTAAAATACTTTGTTCTTCATTTATGTAAGTTATATGAATAATTGGGCAAGTAGTTATATTTCTAATTTTTTTACAAAAATCCCAACCATCACCATCAGTTAAAATTATTTCTAGAAATATCAAATCAAATTTATTACTAAATATTTTTCCAATAGCTTCTTTACAATTATATGCTAAATAGACATTTATGCCTTTTTCTTCTAGAAACTGTTTCAATTCTTGGCAATTATTCTTATCTCCATCAATTATCAATACATTAGTTTGCATTATAGTCACTCCTAAATATCATTATTTTTTCTATAAATAACTAAGTAAATATCTTTAGTATATTTTCCAATAGTATTTCTTTACCATTATAAGAAACTTTAACAACTATAAATCCATAGTCTTTATTCTTTTCATATATTTTCTGCATACTTTAAATTTCACACAAGATATGTATGTACCTAGTAAATTATTTTCACATATATATTTGATAAAATTATTTAAAATCACTTACTAACTAAAACCAAGATTTTTATATTTTGATATAAATTATTTTAGACTATGTATTTTATTTTGTATTTCATTTGATTTTTAATTTACTGTATAAAGATAAATATCTAAAATTACACAATCTAACTCTATATTTTTACTATCATAATTACATCTTTAACAATTTTATATGAATATACATTAGACTACTTGACTAAAAAGTATTTTAATTAAAGTCTAAAGTTTTAATTATTACAGTACATACCAATTTACTTTTTATAATATTATTATAAATCAGGATTTAAATCTTAAATATTTTTAAATAATACTTGAATATTAAATTTAATATTAAAAATCATTATTAAATAATAATAAAAATCTCCTATTTTAGGGAAAGGGATATTAAGATAGTTTTTGTATTATAACTCTATTGTTTTTAAAAACTACTCTATCAGCCTGTCTAAGTATTGATTTATATGATTTATATAGTTATAATATAAGATATGTTGTATAATTTTGGTAAATATATTATTATAAAATTTTTATATTCTGTGTCTTGATATTTATAAAAGCATTATTTTATTATTATAATTATATTATATTTCAAAAAAAGTTTCCCTTTCCCTAAAAATGGCTACTTAAAAAAATTAATATTCTTTGTCTAAATACTTTTATAACTTTTATTTTATAAACTTTTTAGCCTTATTCCTTGTTGTTCATATATTCTCACCTATATATTTGAGTGAATTTTTTTCCTCTAGTCTTATTTAATTCTTTAATTTCATTACAAGTTACTCCACCGATTACATACAGACTTCCTGTTAGTTAATAATCTTTTTTATCTATTACTAAATAACTTTATTCTGTTATCTTATAATACAACTCTTATATATCATTCATGAAACCTCATAGCTTTTAAAATAAAAAAATCAAATTAAAAGTAACTTAATTCTTTAATATGTTAATAAATTATTTAAATATCTCTTAATATTTATACTGAAATTGAATTTATTTAAATAAATAGTAAAAGTTTTTTAACGCAAAAATTACAAGTAAGTTTTAACATATATTTTGCATCTTCAATCTATTTTTTTAATGTAAAATAACATTCATATCTATAAATTAATCCAATTTTCAAATAAATATATTGAATAATAAGCAACTCTGTTGTATTATTTAATTGTAGAATAAAACTAAATCGGCAAAACTAGAGAAATTTAGTGACGCAAAGCTATAGGGACTAAGGCTTATAGAACCCTTGTAAGTTATGTCAGCCAGTTGCCAAAAAGATATTTTCTTTTTGTTTTTTATGAAAGTTTTTTAGGGGGATGTAAAATGTTTATGGAAAAAATAGATATGTGTACACATATATTAACTGCTTATATTGGCAGTTCATATGATTACTGTAATTTTATAGATACACAGCTAGATGATTTTATACTAGAGTATGGAGAAAATGTAGTAGAATCTTGTCTACATCAGGTGATGGTATTGGTAAGTAGGTATAATTAGATAGATTTTGTTTTCTAGAGAACCCTTTTTAGTTTTTTCTACATTTAATAAACTAGAGAAATAATTACATCTAAAAAATAAACATTGAGAACCTTTTAATATAAAATATTAACTATAAATCATAATTAGGTAGACATCTCTATTAAATTATGATATAATAATATTTGTGTTGATACACAATTAAATCAAGTATATCTTGATATAGGTTAATAGGAGTATTTTTAATGAATAATGGAATAGTGAAATGGTTTAACAACGAAAAAGGATTTGGATTTATATCAGTAGAAAATGGAGATGATGTATTTGCTCATTTCTCAGCTATACAAACTTCAGGATTTAAATCATTAGAAGAAGGTCAAAAAGTAAGCTTTGATATAGTTAAAGGCGCTAGAGGTCCTCAAGCAGAAAATATAACTATATTATAATATATAGATTTTTCGGGAAAGACTCTTTTAAGGGTCTTTTTTTATTTGATTATTTGAATATAATTTTTCATCCTAATATTATCACTTTTATCTTTTTAATTACCATTTGTCATTTAAATTTCATACAAAAAATGAAATGCTATTAATTTCAGGTTGTTCTTATTTCAATAACACTTTTTATTTGTTAACATTTCTATTATATCTATCATTATTTTTCACCATTCTTTAATTGCTCATAAACTGTATTTATATACATCGATATCTCACAATAAATTATACCTTACAATACTATATCAAAATTAATTAATCGTCGATTTTTATTTAGAAAATATTTTTTTCATTTTTATAAATTTTTCAATTTTCAAATAAATCTATTGAATAATACTCTATTCTGTTGTATTATATAATTGTAGAGTAAAACTAAATCGGCAAAACTAGAGAAATTTAGTGACGCAAAGCTATAGGGACTAAGGCTTATAAAATTTTTATAAGTTATGTTAGCCAGTTGCCAAAAAGATGTTTTCTTTTTGTTTTTATGAAAGTTTTTTAGGGGGATATGATAGTATATTTACAAATAATATAGATAGATACACTCATATATTATCTACCTATATTGGTAGTGCATATGATTATTACGATTTTATAGATACACAATTAAATGATTTTATACTATAGAGCGGATAAAAATAGTTGAAAATTATTTACATCAAGTTATGCTATTAGTAAACATAATTAGATAGATTTTATTTTCTAGAAAACCCTTTTTAGTTTTTTCTACTTTTTAAAAATACTTAATGAAAATTAATTGATATATATTCTTATTATTCAGATTTTCATTTTTTAACAAAATATAACAAATCTAAAATAATTTAGATTACTAATTTATTTATTAGAATCGTCTGGATTTAACTTAAGTCGATTTCTTAAGATATGTAAAAATGAATTTTTCTTATCTAATGTGATATTTTTTTATATCTATTTATTTAAAATACTACAAATTAAATTAATATAATTACCTCCTCATAGTATTCTAAACTCATACTGATTCTATGAGGAGATTAAATTAAAGACTATTATCTGATATCCTATTTATGTGATAAACCAAGAAAAAAATTTGATTTATCTGCATCTAAAAAAAATTATTTTATTTTTTCATATACTTTATAGTATTTTTATCATTTTTATCTTATGTAATTTTTTTTGGACTTCCTATTAATACATTAAATACTTGAAACTTTTTTATAAAATATTTTTTTCTTCCACTACTCAATGATATAAAAACTAAAAATCATACTAAAAAATACATGCTTTTATTTAAAATATATTTCACTTAATTATTATTAGAATTTCAAATAATTTCTTACTTGGAATTATTCTTTTTCTTGATTTTTAATTTGATTTTTATTTATATACATTTTTTTATCAACCATATGTAGTATTTCCTCAAGATTATCTTCTTTATTATATTCACTTACTCCACACGCAAAACTTAGGTCATATTTTTCTAACTCTATCTTAGATTTATTAAGAGCATTTAAGAGTACGTCTTCAGTTACTTTAGTTGATATCAACATGAATTCATCTCCACCTGTACGATAAAAAGATGCAATATCTTTAATATTCTTATTAATAATATTAACAAATAAAATTAATACTTTATCGCCTTCATCATGTCCATAATTATCATTTATATATTTGAAATTGTTAATATCTAAAAGAGCAATAACACAATTTAAAGAATTATTAATTTTATCCAGCATATAATTATACATTTGGCGATTATATGCTCCTGTCAAAGAATCTTTTGAAAAGAAATTAATATTTTGTAGTATATAATAAATAATAAGCCCTAATGCTGAGAATCCGTAACTTAGAAAATGATAGTAATAAAAAATTTCTAAAAGTAATCCTGCTATTATTGTAACAGCAATGGATGTAACAATAATACGTTCCATTTTCTTTTCTTGTACATGAGAAGTAACTGGATTGATTATAAATATTAAAATATATAATAATACTGTAAAAGAAGGTATAAAAAATAGACATCCTCTTTCATAATAATTATTTATATCTATAAAAAATATAATTTTAATAAACATACTAAAAAAACAAATAATAAAATTTATCAAAAATGGCAAATAAAATATAATTGTATCCTTTTTTTGTTTAAATATCTTTATAAGTAAAATAGGAATCAATGGACTTATTGCAAAATTTAAAAAAGATGTAATCCTACGAATCATCCATAGTGATGAATTTGTCTGTCTTGATATTATGTAATCAGTAGATGTGGCTATAATAAGTATTAAGTTAATTACTATTGATATTATAAACAATCTACTCTGCTCTTTATTAAATAAATGATTCATTTTAATAAGAAATATCAAAAAAATTAATCCTATAAATGGTATCAAATAGGCATAAATAATGGTACTCAAATTTTGTCCTCCTCCTATATACATTATCAATTAAAATATACTTCTATACTTAAGTTTTTCTATCATTGCCACTTTATAACACCTATTCCATATCATATATTATACACTAGAAAAATGACTTATTATATTATAATATGCAAATATCTTCCATAATTTTTTTTTAAGAAATTTTTTAAGAAATAAAGATAAATTTTATATCAATTAAATAGAATATTAAAACTCTAATCCCATTTATATAATAAAAATATTATATCTATTCTCTCAGATAAATCTTTTTAACATAATAAAACATAACAAAACATTATAAAACATAACAAAACATAACAAAAACTTAGACATCGTTTTCTTAGTATGATATACTGAAAAAGAATTTACATTAATTTACTAAGGGGGAATATATTGTGTTAAAAAAATTTTCGGTATTGGCTTTAGCTATGATTATTTCGTTAAGTATTACTGCATGTAATTCTAAAGACAAAAAAGTTAATAATGAAGCTAATACTAAAGTGACAACAACTAATGATTCAAAAGAAAAAGAAACTCTTTTTGTCTATTCAGGGGCAGGTTTAAAAAAGCCAATGGATGAAATAGCTCAGAAATTTGAGAAAGAAAATAATGTCAAAATTGAATATAGTTATGCAGGTTCTGCACAACTAATAGCTCAAATTGAGACAAGTCACAAAGGCGATGCATTTATTGTTGGTTCTGAGCCAATCTACTCAAAAGCATTTGAAAAAGAACTTGTAAGTGAACATAAAACGGTAGCACATCATACACCTGCAATAGTTGTACCTAAAGGAAATCCTGCTAATATTCAAAACCTAGAAGACCTAAATAAAGAAGGTATTAAACTTATTTTTGGAGATAAAGAGTCTAATGCTATCGGTAAGACTACTCAAAAAATACTTGAAAAAAATAATTTGAAATCTATAAATAATAATGTTGTTTCTACAGCTGCAACTGTAAACGAAATGATTGTACAGTTAACATCAAGTAAAGCAGATGCTACAATAGCTACAAAAGACTCTGTTTTTGGCAATAATGATGTAGAAGTTATAGAGATTGCTCCAGATAAAAACATAGACCAAATCATATTAGCAGGAACTGTGAACTATAGTGATAAAAAGGATTTAGCCAATAAATTTATAAATTATGTAGCATCTGATGAAGCTAAACAAGTATTTAAAAAATATGGTTTTGAACCAGTTAAGTAGTGGTTTAATTTGAAAAATAAAATCTTTATTATGCTACTTACTGGATTCTTTGCTATAGTCTTTTTATTTATCGTATCTCCACTTTTTATGCTAATCATTAAGGGGCTGAGTTATGTTCCTATATGCTTAAATTCAGTGGAAGTACAATTTGCAATAGTACTTAGCATCAAGACATCTTTAATATCTACCATAGTATGTCTTTTATTAGCTATTCCAGCAGCTTACTTTTTGCATATTACTAAATTACCATTTAAAAAACTACTTATACAAATAATAAATCTTCCTATGTCTCTTCCTCATCTAGTGTCAGGAATTGCTCTTTTACTTTTGTTTGGTAGAATGGGTATTGGAGATTCCCTTTATAAAATTCTTAAACTTGATTTTGTATTTACAAGACAAGGAATAGTTTTGGCTCAGGTATTCGTAAATCTACCACTCACAATTAAAATACTCCTCACTTCATTAAATAATGGTAATGAAAAGATGGTATTTGTTGCACGCACTCTTGGATGTAACCGTTGGGAAGCATTTAAATTTATAATTCTTCCAAATCTAAAAATTGGAATAATATCTGCAATTGTAATGACTTGGTCAAGAGCACTTGGTGAATTTGGTGCAGTGGCTATGATAGCAGGCTCTACACGTATGAAAACTGAAATTATACCCACTTCGATATATTTAAATATGTCTACTGGTGATATAGATATTGCAGTAGGTATAGCTGTAATTTTGATATTTATATCACTTGCATGCTTGATGTTTTTTGAAATATTTTTTAATAGAGAGGTTGATAAAAACTAATATGTTAGAAATTAAAAATTTATCGCTTGATTTGCCTAATTTTAAGTTAAAAAAAAATAGTTTAAAAATTAATAATCATGAATACTTCGTTTTATTAGGTTCTAGTGGTTCAGGTAAAACTCTATTTCTAGAAACATTAGCAGGAAGATACTCATTTGCTAAAGGAGATGTAACATACAAAGAAAATCTAATATCAAGTTTACCTCCAGAAAGCAGAAATATAGGGTTTGTATATCAAAATTTTGAACTATTTCCAAATATGAATGTTGAAGATAATATAAGGTTCCCACTTAAATTGAGAAAAATACATAAAGATGAACAAATGTTTAAAGTTAATCATTTATCCAAATTAATGCAGATAGAAAACATAAAAAAAAGGTATCCTAAAAATCTAAGTGGAGGAGAAAAACAGAGAGTTGCATTTGCACGTGCATTAATAGCTGAACCTGATATATTACTACTAGATGAACCTATGAGCTCATTAGATTATATTACAAAAAAACACATAAGCAAAATACTAAAGGAAGTTTATCTAAAATACAAGCCAACAGTTATTCATGTTACTCATGATATTTCTGAAGCAATGTTCTTTGCTCATAAAATAGGAATAATGAACGATGGAAAAATAAATCATATTTTTGAATTAAATGAACAAGTAAGACAGAAAGGAGAATCTTTTTTCTATGAATATATTTGATACCTTAAAAGATTACTTATTAGAACAAGTTGACAAATATAATTTAGATATGGATATGATAAGTATTGTATCTAAATCTCTATCTGCTAGAGAAGCAATTGGAAATACTAAACGCAAAGATTTTCCAATTATAGTAGGTAAAGAAATAATGCTTGAAGCCGATTTTAAAGGAGCTAAAGGGCAAGCATTTACTTCTACTCCAGCTATATTTGAAGGTTCTTTGAAAGAAATACTCTCATTAGATTTACATGGTAGCTCTCATGATAGAAGTCTTTTTATAGCATCATTAAATGCAGTTATGAGGCACTTAGGTATGACAAATAGAACCATTCACTGTAAAAACAATGAGCCAGAAATATGTGCAAAGAACTTTCCTAAAGTTATAAAAAGTAAATTTAACAATCCCAAAGTAGCAATTATAGGATATCAACCAGCTATAATCGATAATGTTAAAGATTTTTTTGAAACTAGAGTATTAGATTTAAACCCTGAATTTATAGACACTATTCAGTATAATGTCAAGATTGAAGATGGTATAAGAGATTATGAGGATGTAATATCTTGGTCTGATATAATTATTTGTACAGGAAGCACATTATGTAATAACTCAATTGTAAATTTTATGTCATTAAATAAACCAGTTTACTATTATGGAACTACGATAGCTGGTGCATCAAACATTTTAGGTCTCAAAAGGCTCTGTTTTTGTAGTAAATAACCAATTATATTAATAAGAAGTGCACAAGTATCAATGTGCACTTTTTATATTTATACCTAAATTTCCTATTATTTTTACTAGTTTTACATATAACTATTTTTTTGATTTTAAACTAATAAAAAAATTTTATTCCATTAATCCACTCTATATTTTTTAAGATTTAAGAAATATTTTTTAGGATTTTGTTTGATAATATAATTAAGACAGCTTTTCAGGAGATGATTAAATGACACTCAAAAATAAAAAATTTACTATAAATAAGTATGGAATTTTATCTATCATTTTAGTTTTATGCTTGATTTTAACAGGTTTCAATAGTTATGTGAATTATGATAATAGAAAATTTAAAGATTATGTTGTCTTTTATGTTCAACATCAAGATGATGAAGTGTTGTGGGCTGGCAGTGCTATTGTAAATGCTATAAAAGAAAGAGGAAAAAATCATGTATTTGTGGTTTTGGTATCTACTGGATGTGGTATATCTGTTTTTGATAAATATAAAAAATATGAAAACCTTACAGACATACAAAAATCAGAGTACAGAAATAGAGAGTTTTTAGCTTCACTTAATAATCTTGGGGTAAAAAGAGAAAATATAATATTATTACCAGAAAAAAATACAAATGGTAATACTGACTTCAATTATATGGAGAAAATTGCTCTTGCTTTTGAAGAAAATTTTAAAAGTGTAACTCATATAGCACATACTTATAAGTTAGATGACCATTTGCAACATTTAAAAAATGGTTCTGTTATCCAAAATTTGTATAATGCTGGTCAAATAAAAGATGTTAAATATTTTGTAAAACCTAAGTTTGCTGATAAAATAAGTTTCAATAATAAGATAATTTACAAAGCTCATTCCTCTGAAGATTACGAAAAAGTAAAAAAGGCTTGTGAACAATATAAGCTTGTTGATGAGTTAGAATGTAGAGAAGGTATTGGTTATAAATCCGACCATAAATCGTTTGATAAATTACTTAGTGATAAAAGCGTTCCTGCTATACTTCATACACCTAATTTATAATATTTAGTTTAACTTAATCCATAACAAATATATTCATTCGAGATTTTGTAATATAGCACTTTCTTGTGCTATACTACTTTCTCTCGCTTACTTCTTTTATTGTATTCGATTCTATAGCTTCTGCTATATAAACACATCCAAAGTCATTTCTGTTAAAATGTATAACCCTATTCGCCTTAAAATCTATGAGTTTTATTCTTAAGTCTTTTATATATTTTTATAACAAACTAAATCAAAATAATTATTTGTTATAAATTCTTAATAATTATGAAACTCATTTGTTATTTATATTTGTTAATATATTTTTATACCCAAGAAGTTAATAAATCTAAAACAAGGTAAGGAGCGTGATAAATTATACTAGACACTTTCATAAATTTTTAAGTTATTATTAACATAGACATCTATACTTCAATATTTACTATATTCATTAACAATATAAAAATACTAGTTTTATTTCATAATGAATATACTCACTGTTTTCTAATACCTATTTTTAGTATAAAATAAAAATTGGTTAAAATAAAATTTCAAGGGGGATTAATAAATTGACTCAAAACATATTGGTCGTGGATGATGATAAGGAAATAGTTGATGCTATAGAATTCTATCTAAGACCTGATAACTTTAATATTTTAAAAGCATACGATGGATTGGAAGCATTAGATATGTTAATTGAAAATGATATTAAATTAATAATAATGGATGTAATGATGCCAAATTTAGATGGTCTTAAAACTACACTTAAAATAAGGGAAAAGAAGAATATACCTATAATCCTTTTGTCTGCAAAATCAGAAGATATGGACAAAATTATAGGTCTTAATATGGGTGCTGATGACTATATAACTAAGCCATTTAATCCACTAGAACTTACTGCTCGAGTAAAATCTCAACTTAGAAGATACATAAATCTAGGAGATTTTAGCAATTTAAACAATTCAAAGGATACTAATTATATTCTAAAAAGTGGTGGTCTGGAGTTAAATACAGATACAAAAATAGTTTCTTTAGATGGCGAGGAAGTTAAGATGACTCCTATTGAATATAAAATACTTACACTTCTTCTATCAAGAAAAGGTAAAATTTTTTCTTCTCGTGAGATTTATGAAAATGTTTGGAATGAAGATGCTTACAGTTGTGAAAGAACAGTTGCTGTTCATATTAGAAGAATTAGAGAAAAAATTGAAATTAATCCAAAAGAACCAAAATATTTAAAGGTGGTGTGGGGTATTGGTTACAAAATTGAAAAACTTAATTATTAATGATTCTAAAGCAAAATTCATTTTATTATTATTTCTATTTCTATTAAGTTCTATATTATTTGAAGCAGTTTATGATTTGAATAATAATTTTACTTATAATATTGATTATTATTATAGAGAGTTTGCTCTACCTTATTTTTATTTTTTCGGAGCGCCTTTGCATTTGTCAAAAATAGAATTAGAGTTTGTCTGTATAGGTGTTATATTATCAAGTTTTTTATTGACTATATTATGTTTTGCATTATATAAAAAAAATAAACAGACTAAAGTCAAATTCTTAGAAAATGTCATAAGTCTTTTTTCTAAGGTAAAAATAGAACTTATACTTATATTAATTTTGATACTATTAGCCTTAAGGTTTCATGCATTTTCAAGTAATAAAATATTTTACAACACTAATTTAATAATCTACAATTTTATCATTATATCTATAGTCTACATAATATATGAAAATATTAAATATAATAACTATAATCTAAAAGATATGTCTATAACATATGTATTCTTTTCAAACTTACTTAGTATGTATAATAGAAAGACTATAAACAAAAAATTAGCTATAGTATTTTTAATATCTATAGTTATACAAGCTATTATTCAATATCTGGTTTTGATATTCTTTATGTATATATATTATGCTGAGGCAATAGCTATAGTAATTTTATTTACACTTGTAAACACAGTTTTTCATTTTTATATATACAACTTTTTATCTGCTAAGTTTAATTACATAAATAATATATCAAAGAATGTAAAAAATATTGAGAATGGAAATCTAAAATACAAGCTAGAAGTAATAGGAGATGATGAAATATCTACTTTAGCCAAAAGTATAAATACTATAACAGATGGTCTTGAAGCTGCTGTAGATGCTAATATAAAAAGTGAAAGGATGAAGACAGAACTTATCACAAATGTATCTCATGACTTAAAAACTCCACTTACATCTATATTAAATTATGTAGATATGTTAAAAAATAATGAATTTGATAAAGAAACTACAAACGACTATATAAATATTTTAGATAAAAAAGCACAAAGATTAAAGTTATTGATAGAAGATATATTTGAAGCTTCTAAACTCAGCAGTGGTGATGTGGAATTTAATATAACAAAAACTGATATAAAAGAACTTTTAATTCAAAGTACAGTAGAGTTTGAAGATAAAATTCAAAGTAGTAATTTAGATTTTATAATAAAAACACCAGAACATTCTGTATTTACTATGATAGATGGGAAAAAAACTTGGAGAGTTTTTGAAAATCTAATTAATAATATATTAAAATACTCTATGCCAAACACTAGAGTTTATATAGACATGTTTACAGAAAAAGAAAATATAATATTAACATTTAAAAATATTTCAAATGATAAACTAAATCTAAAACCAGAAGAACTACTAGAAAGATTTAGAAGAGGTGATATAGCTAGAAAAACAGATGGCTCTGGCCTTGGTTTGTCAATAGCTCAAAACATAATTGAATTAGAAAATGCAAACATGCAAATAGTTATTGATGCTGATTTGTTTAAGGTGGTACTTATTTTCAAAAAAGTTAATTGATATAAGGCTATATAAGGTTGTAATTGCAGACTAGTATCATATCACATTAGATGATAGTTATCTTGCCAATTACAACCTTATAAAACACTCTCAATACACATATTTTTAATATATAGTCCTATTTCTTCCTAATTTTTTAGCTTTATATAATTTCTTATCTGCTTCACTTAAAAATACTTCAAATGAGTTAAAATTTTCCCATTCAGAAATTCCAATACTTACAGTTATTTTATGTCCAATACCTTCAAAGTTATATTCAAATAAATTGCTATGGACTTTAGATTCTATATACAATGCTTTCTCTATGTTCTCTGTTAAGATAATAAACTCATCTCCACCATACCTTCCAGAAAATAAATAATGAGATTCAAATGATTTAACCATGTGGCCTACTGTTCTTATAACTTCATTACCTACTAAATGTCCATAAGTATCATTTACACTTTTAAAATTATCTATATCTATTATCATTATTGCATATTTCTTTAAATTTTCTTTAATAATTTTTCTTATATTTCCTATAATTGCTCTCTGGTTTAATAAACCTGTCAATTCATCAGTGATGGCTAATTGCTGAAGTTTTTTATTTGCTTCTATTAACATAACTTTCTGTTCTTCTATTTCCTTAGTTTTTTCATGAACAATTGCTTCTAATCTATTATTTTCTGCTTCCATCAGACTTATTGGAAAATATTCGCCTACCTTCTGTAAGTCATTTGCAACAGAAGTATGAACACTACTTATTAATATCTCTCCTTCACATTCAACACATAAATAAGTTACTCTTATTTCTACTTGAAAATTATAGCCTTTCTTAGTTTTTTTACCAACCAAATATTCACCAAATACCATATGTAAATTTTTTGAATATTCTCTACTGTCCAGCCATAATTTTTCTATGCTAAAACCTTCTGGAGACTGTCTTACATATGCCTCTAATAAACGTTCTACCTCTTCTATACTATTACCTACTTCAAACTTCCCTGTGCCAAACCAACAGATGTTTTTATGAAAAAAAGACATGCATTTTTTTACATTTCTTTCTACAAAATATGAATTTATAAATTCTTCAACTCGCTTAATATATTCACTTTTACCCATAGTATCATTATCCCCTTATCATTCTACTAAGGTTATTATATCATGACATCTGATGTTTGTTTTAAAAAAGAAAAAAACCTCCTTGGAGGTCTTTTTCTAAATGTTGGGGTTTATATTTACATATTTTTTGATTATACCTTTTTGGTTTGATATTAATACATTTTAAATTATATTTCTCTATAATTCATCATGTATTTCATCTCTCTGTATTTATAATATCACATAGAGTTTCCATAATCAGTTACATCTCTGTTACCTTAGATTACAATTTTGTAATATTTGTAATCTAAGGTATAAATTTACATCCATTCTTCAATATAAATATATGCTTTTTATTAATCCTAAAGACCTTTTAAATCATATTTTTCTAAGAAAATTTTTAGCTTAGAATAAATTTGTTCTGCTCCGCCAATCTTATTTGATTCAATATTTAAAGCCAGTAATGGTTCATGTAGTGATATTCTAAGTAAAAACCATCCATCACCATTTGATTCATTACAATTAACTCTTATACCCTCGAAATTATTTGGTGCTACAGACCATCCATCAATACTTTTAACATGAGAATCTAAATCTTTTAATATATCTTCTGCATATGGTCTAAAATCTTCTTTATTAATACCTATTCTAACTTCTTTTTCATCTTTTGCTTCTTCAAGATTTTCTATCAATTCTTCTATAGTCTTTCCTTCTAAGGATAATTTTGCTACTTTTATTAAAATTTTAGCTATTAAGTATGCTCCATCATCTAAGAAATAATTTTCTTTTAATGCTGCATGTCCAGATGTCTCTATAGCCAAATGGCATTCTTCGCCTTCACTATTTAATCTTATGGCTTCATTTATTACATTTTTATACCCTCTTTTAAATCTATGATGTCTTCCTCCTAATTCATTTATGAACTTAGCAAGACCTTCAGAAGTAATAGAATCAGTTACTATAGCTGTCTTTGGATGTTCTTCTAATATTATTGATGATATAACAGCTATAAGAGCATTTTTATTTATTGGTTTTCCATTTTTACCTACAATAGCAGCTCTATCTACGTCTGTATCAAATATTATTCCTAAATCACTCTTATTATCCAGTACAGCTTTACATATGCTTTCCATTGCTTCTTTATTTTCAGGGTTTGGTATATGGTTTGGGAACATACCATCTGGGTTCAAAAACTGACTACCTGTTGTATCTGCTCCCAGTATGTGTAAAACTTTTTCAGCAAAGAATCCACCAGCTCCATTTCCTGCATCAACTAATATCTTTAGTCCAGAAAAAGGCTTTTCATAATTTTTACTTGAATTTACACCTATTCTAATTTTATCTATTAATAAATTAGAATAGTCTTCTATTAAATTTTTTACTATAACTTCACCTTTTTTATCAACTTCTTTACAATCTACACTAACATTCTTAATAGCTATATCCAACATTTCTTTTATATCAGTTTTTTCTAGTCCTCCATTTTCTGTAAAAAACTTTAAACCATTATAGTAATATGGTAAGTGACTAGCTGTAATCATAATCGATCCATCAGAATTATATCCATCCATAATAGTTGTCATAAACATTGCAGGAGTTGTAGCAATATTACAATCAATTACATTACAATTGTCATTAGTCAAAGTTTCAATAACAGTACTTCTAAATTGACTTCCTGTTATCCTAGAATCAGTTCCTATAGCAACGGTTACTTTCTCTTTCTTAGTCTTTTCTTTTAACCAAATATGAAACGCTTTAGCTATTTTTCTTACTTCTTCTACAGTTAGATTAACTTCCTTAGAATCATTTTCATATGCTATTCCTCTAATATCAGTACCATTTTGCAGTTTATATAGGTCTCCCATAAAAAATTCTCCTTACTTAACTAAAATTTTTATTAAATATTGTAAAATTTATCGTTTCTATTCAAGCCCTTCATTATGAAACAGAAACATCTTATAAATTTATATCGTTACTTTATACTTTCCTTTAGCTCTTTTATTTTGTCTTTATATGAAGTTGGAGGTTTGTCATTAAATAAAGCTGAAGTACCAACAACGTATATATCTACTTTTTTACCATTCATAAGTTTGATAGTATCCTTATTTATATTTCCATCAACCTCTATAAATGGAGGATTATCATAATCTTTTAGTATATCTGTAAGTTTATCCAACTTATCCAATACAGAAAGATTAAACTTTTGACCTGCAAATCCTGGATTTACTGTCATTACTAAGATACCCTCAACTAAATCTATATATTCTTCTATTTTGTCCACACTTGTTTGAGGACTTATTGCTAAGACTGGCCCTATACCATAATCTCTTAACTTTTGTATATCTGCTTTTACATCTGTACTTGATTCTACATGAAAAGAAATATATTTTGGCTTTATATAAGACATCATATCGATATACTTGTCTGGAGTTTCTGTAGCTAAATGAATGTCTAAAGGTATTGTTGTATTTTCACTTATTGACTTTAATAGTTCTGGACCCATAGCCAAGTTTTTAACGAATATTCCATCCATAACATCACAATGAAGTAATTTCACATCTGCTTCTTCAAGAGCTTCTAATTCCTTTTTTAAATTCATTTGGTCTGCACACATTATTGAAGCACAAATAATAGACATAACTTTCCTCCTTGTTATAAATTTTAGATACTTATAAGTTTTCTTTTTCTATGTCATCAATCATTTGTAATCTTCTTGCATGTCTTTCTCCATTATAACTTGAATTTAACCATTCTTCAACAATTCTCATTGCCAATCCTTTTCCAACAACTCTTTCACCTAAACAAAGTACATTTGTATTGTTATGCTCTCTAGTGGCTTGAGCTGAGAAACAATCTGAAACAACAGCAGCTCTAATTCCTTTAAACTTATTTGCTGCAATAGACATACCAATACCTGTTCCACAACAAAGTATACCTAAATCTGATTTTTTACTTTGAACATTTTGACTTACTTTCTTTGCATATATTGGAAAATCTACACTTTCCTTTGAATTTGTACCTACATCTTCAACTTCTATACCTTTATTTAATAAGTTTTCTTTTATAAATTCTTTTAATTCATAACCACCATGGTCGCATCCAATAGATATCTTCATTAAACAGCACCTCTTTCATGATTTTTCATTTCCATTTTTAATACAATTATCGTAAAAATAAAGCTGTCCCATTGTAGAAATTTCTTTCTATTTTTAAGACAGCTTTAATTGATTTATATTAAATCAATTTATTATTAGATATATTTATATCTATAATAATTCTTTTATATTTTTTACTATATCTTCTGTAGTTAATCCATAATGCTTTAATAAATCAGCTGGTGTACCTGATTGACCAAATACATCTTTAACACCAATTCTTCTAATTACTACATCTTTAGTTTCTGCTAAAGCTTCACATACAGCTGAACCTAAACCACCTATTATGCTATGCTCCTCTGCTGTAATTACTTTTCCAGTTTTTTTAGCAGTTTCTTTTATCAATGCTTCATCTAATGGTTTTATTGTAGACATATTGATAACTTCTACATTTACACCTTCTTTAGCAAGTTCTTCTGCTGCTTCTAAAGCTTTTGCTACCATTATTCCTGTAGCTATTACTGTTATATCAGAACCTGCTCTTAAAACAGTTCCTTTTCCTATTTCAAATTTGTAATTTTCACTGTTTATATCAGGAGTTGCAGCTCTACCTAATCTTATATACACAGGTCCATTATAATCAATAGATGCAAGTATAGTTTGTCTTGCTTCTAAAGCATCTGCTGGATTTAATACAACCATATTTGGTATACCTCTCATTAGAGATATATCTTCTATAGCTTGATGGCTACCACCATCTTCTCCTACTGTTACTCCTGCATGAGTAGCTGCTATTTTAACATTTAAATTTGGATATGCTACAGAGTTTCTTATTTGTTCATAACCTCTCCCTGCTGCAAATATTGCAAAAGTACTTGCAAAAGGTATTTTACCACAAGTAGCAAGACCTGCTGCTGTACCAATCATGTCACCTTCTGCTATCCCCATATCAAAAAATCTATCTGGAGCAACTTCTTTAAATGTTATACTTTTTGTAGCTTTTCCTAAATCTGCATCTAATACTACTATATCTTTATTTTCTGCAAGTTCTTTTAACACTTGTCCGTAAGCTTCTCTAGTTGCTATTCCCATTCTTATAGACCTCCTTCTAAATCTTTCAATGCTTGTTCTGCTTGTTCTGCATTTGGAGCTGTTCCATGCCATGCAGCATTATTTTCCATAAATGAAACACCTTTACCTTTTACTGTCTTAGCTATTATTACAGTTGGTTTTCCTGTAACTTTTTTAGCCTCATCAACTGCATTTCCTATTTCTTCAAAAGAATGTCCATTTACTACCATTACATTCCATCCAAAAGATTTGAATTTGTCATCTACTGGATTTACATTCATTACTTCTTCATTAGAACCATCTATTTGTAATCCATTTAAATCAACAAATGCAATTAAATTATCTAATTTGTAATGTGATGCTGTCATTGCAGCTTCCCATACTTGACCTTCTTGGATTTCGCCATCACCTAATATAGTATACACTGTATAGTCTTTGTTATCTAATTTTCCTGCAAGTGCCATACCATTTGCTGCAGATAGACCTTGACCAAGAGAACCAGTAGACATATCTATTCCTGCTACTTTTTTCATGTCTGGGTGACCTTGTAATTTAGAACCAAATTTTCTTAATGTTATTAGTTCTTCTTTTGGGAAAAATCCTTTTTCTGCTAATGTGGCATATAAAGCTGGTGCTGCATGACCTTTTGATAGAACAAATCTATCTCTATCATCCATTTTTGGATTTTCTACACATACATTCATTTTCTCAAAATACAACACTGTCAATATGTCAGCGATTGATAATGAACCACCTGGATGTCCGCTTTTAGCTTCTGCAACCATTTTTATTATGTTTTTTCTAATGTTATTAGAATGATCTCTAAGAGTGCTCATACTTTCTTCCTCCTGTTATTTTTTAAGACCTTACATTTCTTATCCTACAGTAGATTTTACAATTTTTTTTAAAATAATACAAATGTTTTTTTAAGATTTTACTGCTACTTTTATTTCTTCTCCGTTCATTAAAGCTGTAATACCCTCTTTAAATTCGTCTAAACTAACAGTTCTCGTAACTAAAGCTTCTGTATTTACTTTTCCACTATTCATTAAATCCAATGCTATAATCCAAGAACTAGGCTTTTGTGATCTACTTCCTATATATTGTAATTCTCTTTGAACTATTGCATCTTGGTCCATTTCATTTAGTTTCTTAGCAAATATTCCAACTTGAACAAAAGTACCTTTTTTTCTAAGTAATCTTAAAGCTTCATTAACTGCTGGCATAAATCCAGAACAATCAAAGGCTTTACTTACTCCATTTCCATCAGTCATTTCATTTACTACATCTGCTAAATTTTCTTCCATTACATTTACTGTTCTATCTACACCAAGATTTTTAGCTATTTCTAATCTTTCTTTATCTTTTGTAACTCCAGACATTATAACTGTAGCACCTTGAGATTTAACAACTTGAGCTAATAATAAGCCGATTGGTCCTGGTCCTATTATTAAAACTGTATCATTACTTTCTATGGTAGTCTTTTCAAGAGCTGCATGAACACAACAAGCTAGTGGCTCTGTAAGAGCTGCTGATAATAAAGATACATTTTCAGGAAGAACATGTATACTTTCCTCTCTTGATAATACATACTCAGCAAAACTTCCATTTACTTGAGTCCCAATACCTTTTCTAGTTGAGCATAAGTTATAATCTTTAGTTGCACAGTATATACAGCTCTCACAAGTTGCAAAAGTAGTTTCTGATGTAACTCTATCTCCTACTTTTATATTTTTAACATCTTCTCCTATTTCTACAACAATTCCAGAAAATTCATGCCCTAATGTTACTGGAGCTTTTATATTTGCATATTCTCCTTTAAATGAATGTATATCTGAACCACATATACCACTATATTCTACTTTTATTTTAACCTTGTCTCCTGTAGCTTTTGGCTCTTCTACATCTAAGACTTCTACATTATCATAGCCTGGTTTAGTTTTAACTACTGCCTTCATTATTTTTCAACCCCTTGTGGTAAAATTAATATCTTATTAAATTCTTCTTTTCTATCTCTTATCATCTCAAAAGCTTTGTAAGTGTCTTCAAGTGAAAATCTATGAGATACCATTTCTTTTAATTTTATTTTTCCTTCATTAACTAGGTTGATTCCTTTAGTCCATTCTTGCCCTGGGAATGGTGCAGAATAAGAGTTCCAGAAACCTTTTAATTCTAGTTCTTTTCTAAATATATTTTCAAATGCTTCTTCTGATAAAGTTATATCTGAGTATGCTATTCCTAAAAATCCTATTTTACTTTTCTTTTTAGTTATAAGTAAACACTGTTCTTGAGTTATTTTTGAACCTGCACATTCAAGAGCTATGTCAACACCTTTTCCATCAGTAAGTTCTTTTATTTTTTCTACTGGGTTAACATCTTTAGCATTGATTATTATATCAGCCCCTAATTCCTTTGATTCTCTTAATTTATTCTCAGATATGTCAACTGCTATAATTTTTCCTGCTCCTGCTATTTTAAGTCCTTGTATTACTAATTGTCCCATTGTTCCACTACCCATTACAGCTACAGTGTCTCCAACTTGAACACCTATATTAAGTACTCCATGCATAGCAACTGCTAATGGTTCTATCATAGCTGCATCTTCAAAATCCATGTCTCCTATTGGTAATACATTTGTAGCTTTTATATTTGCATACTCTGCAAAAGCTCCAAAAGTCTTAGCTCCTAACATTCCATGGTCATCACATAGTGAAAATAATCCTCTTTTGCAATATTCACATTCATTACAAGGTATAAAAGGAATTGCAACTACTCTATCTCCAACTTTTACATTCTTTACATCCTTACCAACTTCAGCAATTACTCCAGAAAATTCATGTCCTGGTATAGCTGGAACTGGATATTTCCAATGTTTTAATACTCTTGGAGGATCTGACCCACATATTCCTGCTGCCATAACTTTTATTTTTACTTCATCACTTTCACATGGTTTTATTTCTATATCTTCAAATCTCATATCATTTGTGCCATGTAATACTGCTGCTTTCACGATAAATCTCCTCCTCTTGTATTTTGTATTTTTTAAAATTTTATAAAAAATATTACTCTTTTCTAGTAGCTGCTAAATGTTAAATTTTCGCATACTTTACTAAAAAAGAGTAATCTCTATTAACTACATATTAGAATATTCCAAATGAAGAAACTAATTGAGATAATTTCAATATTCCCCATTTTAGCAAGTTACCACCTGTATCTATACTTGTAACCATTGTTGTTCCTTCTGGCATCATGTTTGCTTGTTGTAATAATTGTGTATGAACATCTGCAAAGTTTGTAGCCATATAAAGTGATATAGCTATTACTATAGTTCCTGTTATAACTGACTGAACTATATTACCTTTTCTAAAGCATACTATAAATGCCATATAGAATGGTATTGTCGCTAAGTCTCCAAATGGTAGAACTTTATTTCCTGGTAATATAACTGCTAAGAATAGAGTTATAGGAACAAGTATAAGAGCTGTTGATATAACTGCTGGATGCCCAGTTGCTACTGCTGCATCTAGTCCTATATAAAGTTCTCTGTCTCCATATTTTGCTTGTAAGAAATCTCTTATTGATTCTGAAATTGGAATTAGACCTTCCATTAATATTCTAACCATTCTAGGCATAAGTAACATTACTGCACCCATTGATATACCTACATTGAATATTCCTGCTACATCATATCCAGCAAGTGCTCCAAGTATTATACCTAATATAATACCCATCATCATTGGTTCTCCAAAGATACCAAACTTTTTCTGTATAGAATCTGGGTCTGCTTGTATCTTATTTATTCCTGGTATTTTTTCAACAAATTTTCCTACTAAATATCCAAGTGGAGCAAATGAAGCTGTTGAACCAGTTGGTAGTGCTATACCTTCTAAATCATAAAACTCCTGGACGTTTTTGGCTGTTTTTTCTGCAATAAATAGTACTAATAATTCCATTAATATCGCACAGAATATAGCCCAAAGGTAACTTCCTGTTACTATATATCCAACTGCACCTGCTACTATAAAGTGCCAATAGTTCCATATATCAACATTTAATATCTTTGTTTTATTGAAGTATAATAATAGTAAGTTTACTAATAAACAAACTGGTATTAATATTGGTGCAACTGGTGAAGCCCATGTTGCTGATGCTGTTGTTGGCCAACCAACATCTATTACTGTTAAGTTAAGTCCAAATCTTTCAACCATTCCTTGAGCTGCTGGCCCTAGTGTTGAAGTTAATAGGTTTACAACTAAGTTTATACCCACAAATCCTATACCAATTGTAAGACCTGACTTTAAAGCTTTTGTAAACTTAATTCTAAATATCATTCCTAAGACTACAATTGTTATTGGTAGTATTACTGTTGGTCCCATGTTTAAAATGTATTGTACTACTGCTAATAATTTATCCATTTATAAATCCTCCTTTTTCTGTTTTATAAAATATGATTTCAATGTATTTATGATAGGATTATTTTAAAGCATCTAATATTTTCTTATCTAATGCTGCTGTATTTACTCCAGTTATATAAGCTGTTGCTTTTATTGCTGGTATATTATAAGTTGTTGGTAATATAGTTGTTGACACTATTAAGTCTGCTCCATCTTGCTTTGTTGCACATTCAGCTATTTTGCATTGTATAACTTCTGCTTGTATATTGTTTTCCTTAACTAATCTCTCTACCTTGTCACAAACTACTGTTGATGTTGCTATTCCTGCTCCACATGCTACTAATATTTTTTTCATTTTTATTTCCTCCCAATGATTTTATTTTTCTATTTTTTATTTTTAGTACTTTTCTTTTTTATTTTTATAAAGACTTTATTGTCTTTAAAACTTCTTCTTTGTCAGTAGAATTTATTAACTTGTCAACTAACTCTTTATTTTGCATAATTCCCATCAACTCTGTTAATACAGATAATTGACTATGTGGTTGATTAAGACCTAATACAAAAGCTAAATTTACAGGCACTTTTTCATCTTGGTCTTCCATAGAACTAAATACTACTGGTTCATTAAAAGTACAGACTGCTATAAATTGCTCTTTTATATATTCTGCATCTGTATGTGGTATGGCTACTCCATAGTCACCTAAATTTAAACCTGTTGGAAATACATTCTCTCTTCCTAATATTTTTTCTCCAAATTCTTCTTTTACAAAGCCTAGTTCAAAAACTTTATTATGTATTTCTTTAAAGAAATCTTCTTTTGTTTTACACTCCATTTTAAGGTTTATAACTTTATCACTTACAAAATTTATAAACTCCATATTTACACCTCCTAATTGCACTTGTCTTATATCTTGTTTTTCTTGCCTTTATATAAAGCATGCCGCGTGCCAAAAAGTGGCTTTTTTTGTGAAATGAAAGAAAATGTTTTCCCTAAAATGCTACTCTATTATAGGATTTTACCCAACTTTCATTGATAAATTTTTTTTAATTTTTATTTTAATTTTTACTTGTTAATCACTTAACTAACCATACTTTTTTATATTTTTTGTGGTTTTTTTTGTTACAGAAATGATTTTTTTGTTTTTTATTAATGGTTTTTTATGTTTAATAATCTTTTTATGTAATTATTTATTCTAAAAATAGTTTATTTTTTCATATTTTCTTCATCTATTCTATTTTTAGATGAATGAATTTTCATATAATTGTCCAATAAAATTCATTTTTAGCATAAATAAATTCATCTATTTTCTTTATTAATGTAATAAAATCAAGATGTCAACATGAAAACTTAATATGAAAAGGTGGTAAACTATGAAAAGAAAAAATTTATTTAAGATTGTATTTTTATGCAGTGTATTATTCGTTTTCGGAATTTTTGTAAATCGAGTCTTTGCAAATCAAGACAAATCAAAACCAACACTAGATATCTCTATAAATGGTTATGATATAACACTTTCTAAAGAAGGTATTTTTAATAGTCAAAATGTAAAGCAGCTTAATTCTACTACCCAAAATAGCATAGCAGTAAAAAACAATGATAAAGCAAGCATTGTAAAAATAAACGACAAAGAAATCGATATATCTAAAAACTCTACTTTTGAATTGAAAGAAATAAATAGTTCCTCAAAAATAAAAATATCTGTTATGTATAAAAATGAAAGTTCATACAGAAATTATTATATAAATTCTCTTTCAAAAAACTTTCCAAAGTATAATGTTACTGCAAATAGCCCTTATGATGGTGATTATTATCTTACTACGCACAACGAAGAACATAATTTTGTATTTAAATTAAACAATGATGGAAATATAATTTTTTATAAAGAGGTTGAATCAAATCCTTTTGACTTTAAAAAAATAACTACAGAGGATGGTAAAATTAGATATGGGTACTTACTACAAGATAAAGATTCAACAAAAAGAATAAATGCTGTTGGATATTCACCAACTTATCTTGTAATCTTAGATGAGAACTATAATGAAATAAATAAAATTACTATGGAAAAAAGTAAAAATATAGATGCTGGTACTGAATTAGAAAATCATGATTTTATATATATAAATGACAATCACTATATTGTTTCTAGTTATCAAAAAGTTAAAGCAACAAATATTCCATCAAGTTTAAGTAAAGGAAATTCACCTTATGTAGTAAATAGTGTATTACAAGAGATAAAAGATGGAAAGGTTGTATGGCAGTGGGAAAGTACTGACAATCAAAAACTATATTCAGAAAGCGTTGAAAACAATACTTTTAGCCAAAAAAGTGACTCAGCTTTAGATTATGTACATTTTAATTCTATGGCTATTGACCCAAATGATGGAAACTTAATTTGTTCATTTAGAAATCTAGATGAAGTTATAAAATTAGATAGAAAAACAGGAGAGATTCTTTGGACATTAGGAGGATTGGGAGATGAGTTTAACTTAACAGATAATCAAAAATTCTCAAGACAACATAATGCTAGAATTACAGAAGATGGATACATAACTCTATATGATAATGGCGTAAAAAATCAAGCTACAAGAGTTGTTAAAATAAAATTGGATGAAGAAAATAAAAAAGTTACCGAATATAATTCATATAGTATAGATGACTACTATAAATATATGGGGTCAGTTCAAGAAATAGATAGTGATAAAAATGTGTTTTTGATTGGTACTGGAGGAAAAGCTGGAGAAAGCCAGGATTTAGTAGCTATGGAAAAAGACTTTTCTAATGACAAAATTTATTTTAAATTCTCCTTTAAAAGTGGTGAAAGTATGTATAGATGCTATAAAATTCAATAACAAATTTATCTAATATAAAAAGCAGGTGCCAACTCTTATGTTGTTGTAACACCTGCTTAAATATTAGAAAATCACTATAATACCATATTATTGGTATTTTCCTGTCTACAGTTTTTAATTTCTTATATTCACTAGATAATCCTATTTATTTGGTCTATGCATAAACTATTATAATACATATTTTCTCTTCTAGTACTGTCCTTTATTAACCCATAATTATATGTATCTATATAATTCTAAAATATTATAAATTAATATAAAAAATTATTATTTATCGTATGTATTAAGTTAAGTTGTTAAGGATTTGCTATCACAAATCTTTGGTCTTCACTAGGAGAAACACCTTTTTGTTTTTCTATATATTCTGTTATTATATCCGTAATTTTAATATTTGTCTTATCACACGTCTTAATATATTTGTCTGGAACGCTATAATCCATAACAGCAATTGAATATGATTTGTTTAAATCTATAGAATCTCCTTCTGCTGTTGTAATCTTTTTAATTCTTTTACCTGGTTTATCTGTTGGAGAATACTCCATTTTAAGCCCAGAAAAATAATAAAACCATCCACTATTGTTGTTATCCACAGTTATAGAGTGTTCTAAAGTGTTAAGGAGGTCTTTACCAGTCATACTTATCTTCCATAGTGTTCCAGTCTCTCCATGCTTTAAATCAGGAAATATTCGTTGTATATCTGTTGTTGTAACATCACCTTTATAAAGCTTAGCGCTAACTCCCTTACCATTATAGCGTCCATCTTTACCATTATCTAAAAACAATGCAATTTCACATCCACTTTTCGCACACATAGCATCTGTTATAAGGTTTCCTGTTTCAATCATAGAAAAATCTTTTTTAGCATTTCCAATTACTTTAGGACTTATAGCTTTTGAAGAAGATGTGTTCTGTTTATCAACCATTTTTATAACATCATTTTTATCTAATGTCCCATCTATCATTCCAGCAAGACCTTCACGCAATGAGTCTTGTATATTTTTAAAAGTAGGAAAAACAGCATATCGTCCATGTTTTAAAGCTGGTAATAATGGTTCTATTTCAGGTTCACTTGGTAATGGCATCCCTTTTAAACTTGAAAACATGCCACCAGCATCACTAGATAATGCTTCTTGCCCTTCAGGAGTACTAATATAATTCATCAACTGCATTACTAAGTCATATTTTTCTTTATTTTCTGATTCAGTTAAATGCTTATTAAGACCAATGTAACAAACCATATATAATCTAGCCCAATCTCCATCTTCACCAGGACTAAAAAATGGCATAAGTGCAAATTCATCAGTAGACCCAGTTTGTTCAAAAGCTGAACGTGCCAGTAAATTAGAGTCTTCTGTCATGGCACATTGACGAGTAAATAACATATTTTGGCTATCTTGATAGTGTAGATTTAAGTCATTCTTCTTCAGTACCCCTTTTTGGATAAGTTCTTGAAAAACATCCAAAGAAGGTTTGAAATGATCACCAAAACTTCCACTTCCATTATTATAATTATCAAGCCATTTAGCATCTTCTGGTTTACTAAAGCTATTTGCATAGTTAAAACCAATAAATGGTGTATCTAAGACTTCTTTATTTCCAAGACTAAGTTGTAAGGAACGCATACCTGTCTTCTCAATTTTTTGACATAATTCAATGAATTCATTATAATTTTTAGGCACATCCCAACCATTTTCTTCAAATAACGTTTTATTATAGACAATAGCACGTATAGTTGCAGGTCCTGGTAAATAATAAAGCTTTCCATCTCTAGTAATAGGCTTAAGCATGGATGTATTATACTTACTGGTAAACGTCATACCAGATAAATCAATAAGTCGGTCATCCCAGTATTCCTCTCCTACATCTAGTGGCCAAGTCATAACTATATCAGTTAAATCATCATGCTCTAAACGTGCTTTATATTCCTCTGCTAAAGTAGTATTGGCTGTGTAGTTCCCAACTTGAACAATATCAATATTAGGAAATTTTTTTTCAACAGCTTTTTCAAAGTTATTAATTGAAAAAGCATACTTAACCAAAATAGTAATAGGAGTTCGATTATCTTGGGTTACTTTTTGTGTTAGAATATCTTCTGTTTCATTTTTTGTACACCCACAAATTATAAAAGTTACAAAAATACTAAGTAAAATTAATACCAAAGATAGTTTGATTTTATAAAAGTGCCTTAAATATTTAAGCTTCAAACATCGTAACATATAGTATCACTCCTCATCATTTTTTGGTAACCCAAATAAAAGTTCTTCAAAATTTGAAATTGGCATTGGTTTTGCAAATACATATCCTTGAATATAGTCACAACCTATTTCTTTTAGCATTTTTACTTGATTATACTCTTCAACACCTTCTGCCACAGTAGTCATAGAAAGTGATTTTGCCATAACAATGATACTGCTTACTACAGACTTAGTACGACCATAGTTGTTTTTAGTATTTCTAAAAAATATCTTATCTAATTTTAATGTATCTACAGGTATATCCTGTATAAGATTTAGTGAAGAATATCCACTTCCAAAATCATCCATAGAACATCCAAATCCCATTGAATGAATTTCATCAATAATGGCAGATAAACGTTCAGTATCTTCATATACCATATTTTCTGTCAGCTCAATCTCAATATACTGTGAAGGCACACTATAACGTGAAAAAATTTCATAATACTTATCTAAAAACTTTTCATCTTTTAATTGAATCCTTGAACAGTTTACAGATATTTTTACTAAATCTTTACCTTCATTTAGCCATCTTTGCAAAGTCATACAAACATTTTCAAATACCCATAAATCTACATTTACAATAAATCCATTTTTCTCAAACAATGGGATAAATGCGTCTGGATAAATCATACCTTCTGATTTACTAATCCAACGAACTAATGCCTCTGCTCCCCCTATTTTCTCATTTTCAGTCATATATTTAGGTTGTAGATATACTTGGAATTCTCCTTCTTCTAAGGCACTTTCCATCATATCCTCTAACTGTTTTTCACGTACTAATTGTTGACGAACCTTTTCATTATAAATAGAATACTTTATCTTATTATTTTTAAAATCTTTTGTAGAATCACGTAGTGCAAGTTTTGCGCGGTCAGCCATGTACGGAAATTCCATAGAAGTATCTGTAATTATAAAAACACCAAATTGTATGGAAAGAGAAGCCCACTCAAACCCATATTTTCCAGAATTTTTCATAATAGCATCATACCAATCTTCAAATCTTCTAGTAAGAGAAGAGTCCTCACTATATGATATGAGTATACAGAAGTTATCTGCAAACAATCTTCCCATACATTCATTAGGAGCTAAAAGAGAGGTTATACCATCATACACTCCTCGTAATATAGAATCTCCTGCTTTTCTTCCAAACTGGTCATTTAGCATTTTAAACTTTTCAATATTCATATATACAAGTGCATATTGTTCAGAAGATTGATTTAATAAGTCATCTGAGATATTATAAAATTTCTGTATTGTATTTCCTTTAGTCACAGTATCTACATAGGCAATCTGTTCTAAGTTCTTCTTATGTTGATAAAAAGATATTATCAAAGCTATTGTAAGAATTGCAAATGCTAATGTTATAAAACCACATAATAATAATGTAATCTTTAACAATAAGTTAGATTTTGCATTTACTACAGATACTGGCACAAAAGTTAACAAATACCAATTTTCCTGTCCAATGGGAATATATACCATATATTCGTGTGAACCATTTAATTTAAACCCGATTTGCCCACTAAGATTATTGTTTATATCATTTTTCATCTTGCTGAAGTCACTATTAGAATCTAACTGAGATTGGCTTATAGTGTTCAGTATATTATACCCTGTTTTTTCAGCAATAGGAGATGATGAACGAACTACCACTGTACCATCTTTATTGATAATATGTGAATATGCTTGATTGTTAAATGAAGTCATAGATAGCACTTTATCAAAGGCTTCAGGAGAATAACTTATCGCAAGCGCAACTATATTTTTATTATCAATCGACACATTATCTAGTGGGACAGCAAAAACTATACATTCTTTATTATCTATCATTTGTGACACAGACATAGATTCTTTCTTATTTATGACAGCATCTTGAAGGTATGCATCACTGCTAAGAGAAACTGATTCGCCATCAGAATTATATGCAACTCCATTTTCATCAATCATCATAATATCTTGGCAATTCCAATATTTTTTTTGAGAATCCATTATAGGTTTCGCTTTCTGAAAAGAATCTATATTTGTATTTTTTATCATTAATGCTATTGTATCTAATATAGAGTAGCTGTCATCAATAATCTTACTCACATTACTACCTATTCTATTAGATATTTCTTGAAGATAGTTGCTACTTTCTTCTTGCACAGTGTTTCTCAATTTACAATAGTATTTAAAACATATTACACCCATAAAAAAACATACAACTATGAATACTATCGCTATTGTCCTAACCATTTGTGTGCTGTTTAACGTTTTTCTTTTTACACTCATATAATACCCCTTGAATAATAAATCTAAATATGTATTAATAATTAAAGACTTCCGAATTTAACTTAAACTTAGTAAATAATTTATTGTATAATACAAGTTTAGATTAATAATTAAATACCTTCATTTATACAAAAACCGTTATCTTCTACTATACTACTTAAGAAAACAAGAATTTAATATATTCATTACTAATCTCATAATAATCATTTGTTGAAAATAAAAGCTTAATAGCTATTTTTATTAATTTATAATTTATAAAAGATTGTTTAATATTCTATTAATGATTAAAAATAATTAGAAATTAATTTCTTAATATAGTAACCTATCCTTATTATAGCTTCTATATTTTAATTTTGGAATAGTTTAGATATTTTTTATATTTATATATAATAATATCTTGATTTTTTTAGAAATCTATGTACCATATATTTCTAAACATACCCAAAAAACTTATAACTTACCTATATTTTATTAATATATTTATTTTTTAATAGATAATAACAATACTATAAAAATAAAATAACAACACTATTAATAAACATTATTTTATAAGAAGTTATCCATAAATAAAAAAAGGTTAATACTATAAAATCAAATAAATTGATTTTATAGTATTAACTTTAAGGTTGAACAATTAATTAAATAGAATAATCTCTTTTCAAACTCCTACTAAAATTAATTATTTTTATTTTGTATTTTTATATTAAGAGCTAACTTAATATCTTTTTTATCTCATTTTTATCTTCAGTATTTAATAGAACTTCTAAAGTATGCTGGTCATTAATTTTTGAAAACAAGCTTCGTATCTCTTTTTTGTTATTTTCTTTAAGGGCTAATAATACTACTAAATCTACCATAAATTTATTATCCCATACAATAGGTTTATTTAACCGTGCTATGGCTATTGCAGGTTTTATAACGTTTTCTGGAAGTCCATGTGGTACAGCTACTTTTGAACCCATCACAACACTTCCCATAGCCTCTCTTTTATATACACTTAAGATATACTTTGAGTCTACATAGCCACCTTCTTCAAGCTTTGAAACAAGTGTATCAATTATATACTCCTTTGAAATTCCTTCAAAATTGTATAAAATCAAATCTTCATGTATTAAGTTATTCAATTGATTGTCACTATTTAAAGCTGGCGGTTTATTATTTAAGTGTTCTAAGACTTTATTAATACCATTTTTACCAAGTACTTCATTATAAGAAATAAAAGGTACATTTTTGTAATCTATATCAATAGTTCCACAGATAGCAATGATATTGTATTCAGCTTCAATATCATTTAACTCTTCTTCTAAATTATTATTTAAAAAAGCAATTGGCTTCACTTCAATTGAAGTATCATATTCCTTAATTTGTTTTTCTATATGCTCCTTTAAGTTTAAAGCGGTACCCACACCACTCAAACACAATGTAATAATTACATTCTTCTTTCCATATTCATTTTTTCTATAACTAAACTTATTTGTATTTATCATGGCATAATTTTTATTTTTCTTTAAATCTGCTATTATACCATCTAAACTTTTCCCTTCAATAGTTGCAAGTTTTCCTGCCTCCATTGCCAATAATGTATCTACTCTATTTACAGTTTTACATCTAATTCCAAGTCTTTTTTCAACCTCATCACCAAGAATTACTAAAGAACCCATATCAATTAGAACTAGAATCCCTTTCCTAGCTTCTATCTTTTGAAGTTCTTCTAATACATGTTCTATACCTTCTGATGGTGAATCTGTAAGTGCTATTTCTATACCTAATGTACATTCTATACCAAGAATATGATTTACGACATTAGACATTTCAATACCAACTTTACCATGTGTAACTATTACTACTTTTACTTTATCTTTTATACTTTCATCATTATAACAAAATTTATTTATATAATAAGCTAAATATCCAAGTTCATCTTCTGGAAATGTTACTTGTGTTAAGTCTTCTACTATACCCATTATATATCTAGATAACTCATATTCCATTGGCATTGATGCTTTTATTTTATCTAGACTTGGATTTATTATAGTTTTTCCATCTTTTATCCTTCCTATAGCATGTTCGATATGAATTGCTAGAGCTAAATATAGTCCCTGATTTACATGTTTAAACTGCTCTTTAATAAATATTATTACCTTATCCATTATCTCAAGTGTAGACTCTTTTAATTGTCCACCCCAGTCTATTCTGCTTCTTCTGTCAGACAAGTTTTTATTATTTTTAATAGCATTAAACTTTTTATCCAACTTTTCTATAAATGCATTTTTTAATTCTTCTTCAGAAAAACATTTACTCTCCAGAACCTTAAGTTCTTTTTCTGCATAATTGTATATCTCACTTATTTCATTATCTGATAAAATTCTATTTTTTCCACTAACCAATTCACTAATATCTATATATATATCTTCAACTGAGAACTCAGAATACTTTTCATTTTCACAATTACAATCATAATACCCACTTTTTATATAATCCCTTAAACTATCTAAATCTATAATTACCTTATCACTAGAAAATATTGACTTACTAAAAGCCCTAGCACAGGTTACTTGTATATCACTCTTTAACTGACCTATATTTCCAGTACACTTATAATTCATTAGTGCGCACATAACTTCTTTAGTTATTATAAAATTCTTGTTTACTCTCTTTGCTTCTCTTTCAAAAAACTTTATTATTATCTCATATCTTTCAGACTTTGGTCTTTCACTCATATTAGGTAAATTTATTACCATTGGTATACGTCTTCTAAAAGTCTGAAGTAAATTAGAATTTGGATTTTCTGTTGTAGCACTTATTATGAGAACATTTGCCTTTCTAGTAGAACTACTTTCTCCTAATCTTCTAAATTCACCTCTATCTATTAATGAAAATAGTATCTCTTGCCCAGCAGCAGGCAATCTATGAATTTCATCTAAAAATAAAATTCCATTATCGGCCTTTTCTACAAGACCTTCTCTATTTGCATCTGCTCCTGTATATGCACCTTTTACTACTCCAAAAAGTTGAGCTATCAGTAAATTAGGATTTTCTGCATAATCTGCACAGTTAAATACTATAAATGGGCTATTTTCTTCTTTGATATTATTTTTCACAGCATATTTATACATACATGTGGCTAGTTCACTTTTTCCTACACCTGTTTCTCCATATATTATAGTGTGAAGACCATTAGGAGGATACATTATTGCTGACTTAGCTAAGTTTACCTTTTCTTTTAGGCTTCCCTTTATACCTATCAAGTCTTCAAATCCATCTTCTTCTACAACTTTGCTTACCTTTACATACTTTCCCGATGACGCTAAGTCTTTGTCTTTAATACCACCCTTTGACTGATTTAAATTTTCTTCTTTTAATAATTTTGACACTGCACTTCTTGATATGTTATATCCATTATCTATTAATATCTCGGTTATTTTTCTTTCAGACATCTGAGGGTTTTCACTTACAATTTTTGATATATCTTTTATTAAGATTTTTTTTCTTCTTTCTCTTGAATCTAAAATATTATTTTTTTTTCTTACTGCTATAACTTCAGACCTAGCTACATCTAACATTTCAGCAAGTTCTTGGTCAGTATATGGATTTTTTTTGTCTTCTCTTTCTATTTCTCTTAATATTTTATCCATCTTTCGCCTCCTCACTTAAAAAATTAATCTATTTCAATATATTATACACCAAAATAAGACTAGGCAAAATAGCCTAGCCTTATTACTTAGAATTTCCATAATAACCTCTTTAATATACTCATAATCACACTTTGTAATTATAATTTTAAAGACGCACCTTCCCAATCCTTCATAAAGCTATCTATTCCTTTGTCTGTCAAAGGATGCTTAATCATTTGGTTTATAACTTTAAGAGGAACTGTTGCTATATCTGCTCCCATTCTAGCAGCTTGTAAAACATGTATTGGATTTCTAACACTAGCAACTATTATTTGAGCCTCAATACTATTTACACTAAATATATCAACGATTTCTTCAATTAAATCAAGACCATTTTGTGATATATCATCTAATCTTCCAACAAAAGGACTTACATATGTAGCACCAGCTCTAGCAGCTAAAAGAGCTTGTCCAGCAGAAAAAATAAGTGTAACATTAGTCTTTATACCTTTGCTTGATAGTACTTTTACTGCTTTTAAACCTTCTGCTGTCATAGGTATTTTTATAACTATATTTTTATGTATCTTAGATAACTTTTCTGCTTCTTCTATCATTCCTTTATGCTCTAAACTTATTACTTCTGCACTTATTGGTCCATCTACTATTTCGCTTATTTCTTTAACTACCTCTATAAAATCTCTACCTTCTTTAGCTATTAGTGATGGATTAGTAGTCACTCCACATATCACACCTAAATCATTTGCTTCTTTTATCTCTTCAATATTGGCTGTGTCTATAAAAAATCTCATTAAAAAATCCTCCATAATTACATAATTAAAATACGTGCTAAACACAAGTATATAATATCATAAATTACCTAAATTTTACAGTTCCATTATCTATAGATTCAACTACTGCCAAAGACTCCAGTCTTACATTATTGGCCTTTAAAAGCGCCCCTCCAGCTTGGAAGCCTTTTTCAATAACTATTCCTACTCCAACTAGGCTTGCCTCTGCCTGCTCAATTAAATCTTTAAGTCCAAGAGCAGCTCTTCCATTTGCAAGGAAATCATCTACTATTAGTATCTTCTCACCTTTATTTATATACTTTTTAGAAACTTTAACTGAGTATTCCTTTGCCTTAGTAAATGAATATACATTAGTTTCATATACATCTTTATCCAAGTTTTTAGATTCTGATTTTTTTGCAAATACTACAGGTGCATTGTCAAAATACTGTGAAACAATTGATGCTATAGCTATTCCTGAAGCCTCTATTGTAAATATTTTATCTACCTTTTCTCCTTTAAATCTCTCTTTGAACTCTCTTCCTATTTCATTTAAAAAAGCTACATCAATTTGATGATTTAAAAAGCTATCAACCTTTAGTATATCATTTCCTGAAACACTGCCTTCTCTCAATATCTTCTCTTGTAAAGCCTTCATTGGACTCCCACCTAACCCTTTCTAAAATTAAAAATTATATTAACAAAAAATTATATTTGCTTTAATTTTGCTATGTATTATCAGTATCTTATATTAAAATACTAAAAAAGCTCCTGTCTATATCATAGACAGGAGCTTAAAATTCAAAGTAATTAACTTAATATATAATTTAAAATAAGTATAAACTATATCTTCTTCACTCCTGTAGTCAAGCTATTAATGGTAGCTTAGTAGAAACATTTGAACCATATTATCAAAAATATACAGGTAAATATATTAATTTATTCTTTTTAATTATATATTATAATTCTCTATTATTCAACAAATAATTCAAACTGTGTAGAATAATATCCTATAAATAATTTATAAGAATTCAATTTTTTCAAGCAAATTTACAAATTTTCCATAGATACATAGCTTTTTTCAATATTATCTAAAAGTTCATCATCATTTATATTAGCTATTTTAGCAATGGCTTTTTTTACTCCATCAGACTTTATCAATTCTTGTAATTCAACACTTTGAGCATCTTCACTATTATTATAATGAAGTGCTGCACCTATTCCAAGAATCAGATTGTCAACTGATAATCCATATGACTTTGCTGTCATTAAAGGTTTAATCAATCTATCTTTGTCACTTAATTTTCTAAGTGGCTCTCTTCCAACTCTAACTACATCATCATTAAGATATGGATTTTTGAATCTATTTAGAATCTTTTCAATATACTTATAGTGTGCTTTGGAATCAAAGTTATATTTTTTAATTAAACCTTCTCCACTTTCTACCATAGCGTTTTTAACTATATTACAAATGTATTCATCTTTTATACTTTCTTCTATAGTCTTATATCCTTTTAAATATCCTATATAAGCTGTTATAGCATGTCCTGTATTTAGTGTAAACAACTTACGTTCTATATAAGCCATAAGATTCTCAGCTAAATTCATTCCAACTATATTTGGTATATCTCCTTTAAATCCTTGTTTTTCAACATTCCATTCATAGAAATTCTCAACTGTTACATCAAGAGGATTTTCATTTTTGCCTGGAGGAACTATTCTATCAACTGAACAATTTGGAAAACCAACATACATTTCTAAATAGTCTACTTCTTCCTTATTTAAATACTTAAGAACTTCCTCTTTTAGTGAAGAACTTGCATATATTGCATTTTCACAAGCTATTATATTTAATTTACTTGTTAAGCCTTTTTCTTTTCTAGTTTTTATACCTTTTGCAATTGTAGAAGCTATTTTAGTTAAAACTAAAGGTCCGACTGCTGTAGTTATTATTTCAGCTTCTACAATTTCATCTATTATTTCTTCTTTTATAGATGAAACTGCACTTATATTATCAATTACTTCATCTATACATTCCACATCTCTTATGTGTATAGTATATTTTTTATCTTTATTTATCGAATTTAATATTTCTTCATTTACATCAGCAAATACTACATGATAACCTGATTTAACTAATAAACCTCCAATAAATCCTCTTCCAATGTTTCCTGCTCCAAACTGAATTGCCTTTTTCATTTTAAGTTCCTCCTAAGATTAGTTGGCAAAAGCTTCCATAAAAGCTTGTTTGTCATTTGAATTTTTTAGTCTTTCTGTTAAATCATCATCCAAAACGATTGCTATATTAGATAATATCTCTAAATGTTCATCTCCAACACCAGCTATTCCTATTAATAAGTAAGCTTTTTCTCCATCAAAATCTATGCCATTAGGAAATTGTAATATGACTATTCCTGAAGATAAAATTTCTTTTTTAGCTTCATTTACACCATGTGGAATAGCAACACCCATTCCCATATATGTAGTCATTACTTTTTCTCTTTCTAACATAGCTGGTATATATTCTTCTTTTACATATCCATTTTCAACTAATTTTCTTCCTGCTAAAGTTATAGCTTCTTCCTTTGAAACACTATCTAATCCTAAAAATATATTATTCTCATTTAATACTTTACTCATAATATCAACCTTCCTTTTTTAATATTAATTTTATTTATCTATAAATGTTTTTAATCTGTTTGTATAAAAATTAAAAACTATATCTTTTACTTCTAATATCATTTCTTCTATAGAAAATTTATTTATTTTATTAGTAAAAACTATATTGTCGATTAGTGAACCACTTATTTCACTCATTATTTGTCTTTGATAGCTAGGTGAATTTTTAGGAAGCAACATAAAGACTACATTATCTATTTCTTCATTTGAATCTAGCATGATTTTGTTTTCTAACTTTATTATTGCTAACTTCATAATATCTATTCTTTCACTCATACAATGCAACAATAAAATTTTTGATTCTTCTATATATGGAATTGAGATTTTTAATCTTTCTTCTAATGCTTCTTTTATAGATATTATATCTTCACTAGACTTTGCAAATATCTTTGATGAATCTACAATAAGCTCACTTAAATCTTTACTTTTAAATTTTTCAAATTGAACTTCCTCTAAAAATTGAAGAATATCTTTTCCTATATTCATACTTTCTGTTATCTGCTCATAAACTTTATTCTTATTTTTAGTATCGGTTTTTACATTTAAATTAATTAGTTTATTTTGAGCTATAGATTTTATTTTTTCCTTGATTATCTGTTCATCCTCTAAACTCATAAATGTACCTACACATATATAATCTAAGTTTGTATTTAACTCAACTGTGGACACAATTAAGTCTACATCTTTTTCCCTTAAATACTCTTCATCTATGTTTATAGCTGAGATGGTTTCAAGTATGTTTAAGTTAGGAAACTTATTTTCAATCTTAGTTGATAAGAACCTTGAAGTACCTATTCCAGTTGGACATGCTACAACAATATTTATATTGGTATACATCATTAGGTTTTTTTCTATGGCTGATGCAAAATGCATTGCAATATATCCTATTTCAGATTCAGGTATTGAATTTACATTTAGCTTGTCTTTTATAATTTTAGAAATTTTTTCAACACCATTATAGGCATATGAATACTTAGTTTTTATTTCTTCTAAAAGAGGATTTCTTATTTCTAAGCCCATATTTAATCTATTTATAGAAGGACCTAAGTGATTAGCCAAGTCTTTAAACAATCTTTCATCATTTTTAAGACTTATTTTAAATTCATCTTCAGCTAAATCTATCATCTTGTTTGTAATATCCATTACTTCTATATCATCTAAGTTTAAAGCTTTATGATTTGAGGATGACCTTTGCTTTGCACCTCTGATATGCATAGTTATATATCCAACCTCATCTAATGGTATGTCCATATTAAAGTCTATTTCCATACCCTTTACAATTTCTTGAGCTAATCTAAATTCTTCTGTCATAGATAATTCTTTTAGAAACTCTTGGTCCATAGTTACATTTTCACCATTTTTTATTCTCTGTAAAGCCAATGAGATATGAACTACAAGACCTATATATGCACTATCAGCTAAATTTACATCTAAATCTGAAAGCTTCTTTGTTAATGTACTTTCAACTTTTCTTATTATGCACCTGTCCATTAAGTTTAAAAGTCTATTTTCACTTAAAATTTCTATTGCTTTATCCGTCTGTATGTTCTCACTTATATTTCTAACCATATCTAATATTTCTTTTTCATTGAATGAATCATATATAAGATTTACATATGCTTCTCTAAAGCTTTTTTCTTGACCTTTTAAGTACACACCAAGCCCTGGTTTTCTAACAAGCTCAATATCAAATCTTTCCAGCCATTTGCTTGCTGAAGCAAAATCATTATTAAGTACCCCTTCTGATACTTTTAATATTTTTGCAAAATAATAAGATTTTACTGGCTCGTTAGAAATCAGTAGCTTTGATAATATAATTAAATTTCTTTCTTCCTTACTATATTCTTTTTCTATTTTTTCTTCTTCTAATAACTCAATTATAAAGTTTTGATTTTCTATATTTTCTTCTAATATTAACCCAACTCCTGGTTTTTTTACAAAATTAAAATCATTTTCATCAAACCATTTTTCAATTCCAGACATATCTCTAAGCACAGTTCTTGAACTTAAATCTAACTCACCTGCAATCTCAGAGATAGTTATTGGAATATTTTTTTTTGAATTTTCTACTATCATTAGTATTATCTTTTTTTGTCTAGATGTAATCTTCTTTTTTTTCAAATTATCCACTCCTAATCAGTGGTACTTTTTATTTTTATTTAGACTCTAATCTTTTAAATAATGCATCTAAATTTGGGTCATTTAAAAAGTTGTTTATTGAAACTATCTCAACACTTGAATTATTCTTAGCCACTCTTTCAACTAGTGTATTATGAGTTACTACTATCTGTGTATCATCTGGAAGGTTATCAACAGATGAGTTTGTAATTTCTATACTTAAATCTAAGTTTTTTATTCTATTTTTAAATCTAGAAGCTCCCATTGCACTAGAACCCATCCCTGCATCACATGCAAATACAATCTTCTTAATTTCATTCACTTCAAGTTGTTTTTCATCAATGTTTTTATCAGAATTTTTACTTGCTGATTTCATGTCACTCATTTTTGCTTTAGCTTCTTCTAAAGTACCATCTTCTTCACTTTGATTTGCTGAAGCTTTCTTAACAAATGGTGCTGCTACTAAGAATGATACAGCTGTTGCCACTGCAACCCCTGCTAATACTGGAAGTAATCCTCCCTTTGGTGCTAGTGCCATAAGTGCAAATATACTTCCTGGTGATGGTGCTGCTACAAGCCCAGCTCCTAATATTGAGAAAGTTAATATTCCTGCTGCTCCACCTGCCATTGTAGCTAATATTAGAACTGGATTCATTAATATATATGGGAAGTAGATTTCATGTATACCACCAAAGAAATGTATTATTACAGCTCCTGGCGCTGACTGTTTTACACTTCCTCTACTAAACATCCAGTATGCTAATAGAACTCCTAGACCTGGCCCAGGATTACTTTCTAATAAGAACATTATAGATTTACCTGCTTCTTTTGCTTCAGCTATACCTATAGGTCCTAATATACCATGATTTATTGCATTGTTTAAGAACAATACTTTTCCAGGTTCTATAAATGCTGAAACTAAAGGTAATAAACTTTTGCTAACTATAAATTGAACTCCAGATTCTATAAGAGCTGTACCTGCTACTATTGCTGGCCCTATTGCATAGAATCCTAATATTGCAAGAAGCATACCTATTATACCTATTGAAAAGTTATTTACTAACATTTCAAATCCTGTTGGTATTTTACCATCTACAAATTTATCAAATTTCTTGATTACCCATCCTGCAAATGGTCCCATTATCATAGCTCCGATAAACATTGGTATATCAGCTCCAACTATTACACCCATCGTTGCTGCTGCACCTATTACTCCGCCTCTTTGTCCAGCTATTGCCTTACCACCAGTATAAGCTATCAATAGCGGTAAAAGGTATTTTATCATTGGATCACCTATAGTACTTAATTTCTCATTAGGCATCCACCCTGTTGGTATAAATAATGCTGTTATAAGACCCCATGCTATAAAAGCTCCTATATTTGGCATTACCATACCACTTAAAAATTTTCCTATTCTCTGTATAGATGTCTTTATTGTCGATTGATTAGAACTGCTCATAATTTTACCTCCATTTGAATTATATTCTATATCGATATGATTCCCTTTTGTTATACTTTTATTATAGAGTTTATATTTTCTAGTAACAACTTTAAGAAATCGTTTCTATGTCACTTAAGATAATGACATTTGTCATTTTAGTTTTTGTTTAACTTTATTTATGTAGTATTTTAGAGTATCTAGTGTTGCAAATAATACTATTTTTATAAAATATTTAAATTTAATATAAAAACCAATAATAATTCAATTAAATAATTTTATTAGAGGTACTTTTGGATATACTAATATAGACTTATTTGACCTGTGCTTTTGAAATTTGTACGCTCTATATAAATATTGTCAACATAAAGTGTATAAGTACAATGTATAGCTAATTAGATATTAATTTCTAATTAGCTACCATACAACATTAAACATTATTTAATATACAATTTTACCCTATAAAGCAATATATATTAAACAAATTCAATTAAAATAGTTTAAATTTTTCAAAAATCTCAATATTTGACAAAATACTTTAATAAAATTAAAGAATAAGTTATAATTAATACTATCAATTATAAAAAGTATAAAAATATAAGGAGTGATTAAAAAATGGCGTTTTATTTTGATACACCATCACATACTTTCAGTGAATACCTTCTTGTTCCAGGTTTCTCTTCTACTGATTGTATACCTGCTAATGTAAGTTTAAAAACACCTGTTACTAAATTTAAAAAAGGCGAGGAAGCAGATATTTATATGAATATCCCTTTGACTTCTGCTATTATGCAATCTGTTTCTGATGACAAGATGGCTATTGCACTTGCTAAAGAAGGTGGTATTTCATTTATATACGGTTCTCAAAGTATTGAAAGTGAAGCTGCTATGGTAGCACGTGTTAAGTCTCACAAAGCTGGTTTTGTTGTAAGTGATTCAAATATTAAACCTGAGAATACACTAAAAGACATACTTGAATTAAAAGAAAAAACTGGACATTCTACAGTTGCTGTTACTGAAGACGGAACTTCAACTGGTAAATTATTAGGTATTGTCGCAAGTCGTGATTATCGTATAAGTCGTATGGATTTAGATACTAAAGTTAGTGAATTTATGACTCCTATGTCATCCATTGTTTATGCTAACAAAGATGTTACTTTAAAAGAAGCAAACAACATTATATGGGACCACAAACTTAATTCTCTTCCTGTACTTGATGACAATGGTAATCTTGTTTATATGGTATTCCGTAAAGATTACTCTTCTCATAAAGAAAACCCACTTGAACTTTTAGATTCTTCTAAAAGATATGTAGTTGGGGCTGGTATCAATACTAGAGACTTTGCTGAACGTGTTCCTGCTTTAGTTGAAGCTGGTGCTGATGTTTTATGTATAGATTCTTCAGAAGGTTTTTCTGAATGGCAGAAAATAACTCTTGATTTTATTCGTGAAAAATATGGTGATACAGTTAAGGTTGGAGCTGGAAATGTAGTTGACCGTGAAGGATTCCTTTACTTAGCTGAAGCTGGTGCTGACTTTGTTAAAGTTGGTATTGGTGGTGGTTCTATATGTATTACTCGTGAGCAAAAAGGTATAGGACGTGGACAAGCCACTTCTATAATTGAAGTTGCACAAGCTAGAGATGAGTACTTTGAAAAAACAGGTATTTATATTCCAATTTGCTCTGATGGTGGTATCGTTTATGACCATCATATAACTTTAGCTTTAGCTATGGGTGCAGATTTCATAATGCTTGGTAGATACTTCTCTCGTTTTGATGAGAGTCCAACTAACAAAGTTAACATAAATGGTAGTTACATGAAAGAATACTGGGGAGAAGGTTCTGCACGTGCTAGAAACTGGCAAAGATATGACCTTGGTGGAGATAAGAAACTTTCTTTTGAAGAAGGTGTTGACTCTTATGTACCTTATGCTGGTTCTTTAAAGGACAATGTAACTCTTTCTTTAAGTAAAGTTCGTTCTACTATGTGTAACTGTGGAGCTCTTAGCATACCTGAGCTTCAAAAGAATGCTAAACTTACACTTGTATCTTCTACTAGTATAGTTGAAGGTGGAGCTCATGATGTTATGTTAAAAGATAATAGAAATTTATAATATAAACAAAAGTGTAGTTGATTATAAAATCAGCTACACTTTTTTATTTTAATATAAGCTTTTATTTAACTGTAAATTCAAGAAGCTTACTTTTAAGTTCATTTTCTATTTTTGATAGTTCAACTTCTGCTTCTTGTCTCTTTATTCTACCATCATGTTGTATCTTAACTACTTCATCAATAGTTGATATTAAAGATTGATTAGTTTTCTTAATTGTATCTATATCTACAATTCCTCTTTCTGATTCTTTTGCTGTTTCTATTGTACCCATCTTTAGAGTTTCTGCATTTTTTAATAAAAGCTCATTTGTCATATTGCTAACTTCACGTTGAGCTTTCATGGCTTGATTTAAGTGAGAAATCCCAAGGGCAAGTACTATTTGATTTTTCCATAATGGAATTGTATTTACTATAGTTGATTGAATCTTCTCTGCCATTAAATTATTACTATTTTGAACTAGTCTTATCTGTGGAGCCATTTGAAGAGATACCATTCTAGTTAATTCTAAGTCGTGAATCTTCTTTTCAAATCTGTCACAAAGCGAAACCATATCATTCACAGATTGAGCATCTTCTGTTGAACCAGATAAACTAGCCTTTTCTCTTAATTTTGGCATTTCATATTCTTTCATATCTTTTAGCTTTTGTTTTCCTGCTATAATATACATAGTAAGTTCTTTTGAGTAAGCTAAGTTCAGCTCATACATCTTATCAAGCATAGCTATATCTTTTAAGATTTTAACCTGATGTTTTTGAAGTTCTTTACTTACTTTGTCTACATTTACCTCTGCACTATCATACTTAGTTTTTAGATTTGAGATTTTATTATTTGCCTTTTTAAAGATTCCTAAAAAACCACCTTGTTCTTTTTCATCTGCTGAAAATGCTTTTAAATCAGTAACTAGATTTGTAAGCATATCTCCAACTTCCCCTAAATCTCTAGTCTTAACACTCTTTAGAGCTGTTTCAGAAAACCCTGCTACCTTTTTTTGAGCACCAGCTCCATATTGTAAAATCATATTTGTATTTGTAATATCTATTTTTTCTGCAAATTCCTTCACCATCTTACGTTCAGATTCAGATAGCTTTTCTTCTTCTGGGTCTTTTTCATCCTTTTTCATTAATAGGTCAGAATTATTTATATCACTTGTATTTGATTCCTCTGCAAATGGGTCAAGTGTTAAAGTTGGCATAACTGGTATATCATCTAAATTATTCATTATATCTTTCTCTCCTCTTCCTTTATAAAGTACTTATTAACTTATATACTGCATATTCCATACTCTATAACTACTTAATTGTTCAAAAATAACAGAATATTTTTTATATTGAAGTTAAAATTTACCACTTGTTAATCCTTCTTGAACTAACATGTTTTCTAAAACAGTAATATCTGTAGATATATCGATTGCTTCATCTTCAAATAGATAATCTAATTGATTTTCAAAAGCTATTACAATTGTACTCATTGTATTTTCAATACTTTCCATAGTTGTTGTTATATTTTCTCTATCTATACCTTGTTCTTCCAATGTATGATATGAATTCAATAACTTCAAAGTAGTTGGAAGATAATAGTCCATAAATTTTTGTATTTGAGTAAGTTTTGATGGGTCATGTTTTACAACATCAAATATTTTACTTGTAACATCTTCTACTTGTACAATTTTATTGCACATTGATTCTGATTTAATATTTTTATTAGCTTCTTTTATTTGTGTTAAATAATTCATTCCAGTATTTATAATTTTATCAACTTCATTAACTTCATCGTTTTTTTCTTCTTCTTTAACTTCATATGCTACATCTTCATATTTTGGCGGAGTAAAATCTTCATTTGTCAACACAATTTGATTACTTCTTTTATCAATATAAGTATTTATAAAGTAGTTTTTGTCTATCATCTTTTGTACATCTTTTATTATAAAATTTAATGACTTAGATGTACTTTCTGCAATAAGTTCTACTGGAATAATATTCCTATTACTTATGATTGTACAATATTTTTTATAACGAGAAATTTGGTCTCCTAATCTCTTTCCTTTAAAAATACAAACACCACCTATGATTAAAAACACTGCACATACTTGAATAGGAAGTATTACAGCCCACCCAATTATAATAGAAATAGTTGAAAGTACTAAGGCAGATAATGTAAATAAACCTACTAAACCCCATCCAACTATTTTTAAAAATTTACTTAAAAATGAATTTATCAACACAGATTTTTTGGAAAAATTTTCTGATTTATACATAGTTTATATCCTTTCATTTTCATTAATATTATTAATATATTGCAGTTTGATTATACAATTACTTACTTATTACTGTCAAGGAATTTGAATTTCTACAAATTATTTCAAATAAAGTAATAGACTTAAATATAGGTATATTTTAAATTAAAAATATACTTATATTTAACTCCATATAAAAATAAGAGAACTTAACTTTAATTAAATTTAAGTTCCCTCATTTTTATTTTTATATAAATATAATTAGCATTGTTTATCTTTGCTATACATATTGATGAAAATTTATATTAATAAAGATTTGCAAATATCTCTCTTATTTCTTCTCTGCTAAGCTCTACATAATTATTAGCAAGTAATCTTTGTTGATTAGCTATTGTACTATCTGTAAATTCATCTATTTGACTTTCTACCATTCCATATTCTCTTAAGGCTTTTTTAGCTATTAATTTATTTAAAAACTTTTCTAATTCTCCATAAACATCACAATTAGGGTCACATTCAAGAGCATCTGCTAAAATTTTTGTACATTTCGTAATTTTTCCATCAGGATTTTTTCTAGAATACATCTTAAATACTTCAGTAAAGAACTGATAATTTGCTTCACCATGAGCAACATGGAAAGCTGCTCCAATTGAATAAGATAGAGCATGAACTGCTGCACAACCAGCATTTCCAAAAGCGATTCCTGCATAATTTGATGCAAGAACAAAATCCTTAAGATGATTAAATCTCTCCTCATCACCTTTTTCAACTATTTGTTTATACCCATCCATAATCATTTTTATTGCTTGTAAAGAATACATTTCTGTAAATGGACTTGCTTTTGGAGAAAGATAAGACTCAATTGCATGTATAAGAGCATCTACTGAACTTGTAACAAAGAATTTATAAGGTAATCCCTTTACTGTCTCTGGAATTAAGACTGCATAGTCTGCATAAGTTTCTTCTACTGCAAGCCCTTTTTTAGTATGCTTGGATTTTAATTCTGCAATGGCTACATTTGTTACTTCACTACCTGTACCACATGTTGTAGGAACTACTACTAACTCTTTTATTTTTTTAGGTGCTACGTCTCCTTCAAATAAATCAATAGACTTTTCTGGAACATCAAGTGCTAATATCTTGCATATATCAACTATTGTTCCTCCTCCAAAAGCGATAATTCTATCAAAATTATACTTTTTCATTTCTTTTGTCATAGAATCTATCATTTCATCAGATGGTTCACCTGTTCCAAACTTTTCTTGGAAAATTAGATTTGTATCTATTCCAAGAGGCTTCATATATGGCTCATATATAAATTCATTAGTAATTACTAAATCATTTTTTCCTATTTTAAATTCTTCGTTGAATTCTTTAAATGTATCAAAATAAAATATTTTTGGAACTACTCTAAGTGCTTCCATTATTAACACCCCTCTATTATTAATATTTCTCATTAAATCTTTTTTCAAATTCTAACGCCAGACTTTCTCTTACACTTGGATGAGCTATATTAATTAAATTTCTTGCTCTTTCTCTAAGAGATTTTCCTTTTAGCTCTGCTATACCATATTCTGTTACAATGTAATCAACATCATTTCTTGATGTTGTTATAGGTGCACCTTCATCCACAATAGAGACGATTTTTGAAATCACTGTACCATCCTTTTTTGTAGTTATTGAAGGCATAGCTATAATTGCTTTTCCATTTTCTCCCATAGAGACTCCACGTATAAAATCAACTTGACCTCCAACACCACTAAATTGTCTAAGTCCCATTGCTTCTGCAACCACTTGTCCCATCAGGTCAACTTGTATAGCAGAGTTTATAGAAACCATTTTATGCTGTTTCATTATAACTGCTGGATGATTGACATAGTCTACAGGTTTAACTTCAACTGCTGGATTATTATGTGCAAAGTCATATAATTTTTTAGTACCCATTAAGAATGTAACTGTCATTTTCTCTTTATCAAAATTTTTATATTTGCCATTTATAACACCTTTTTCATAAAGAGCTAAAGTTCCATCTGAAATCATTTCTGAATGAATACCTAAATCTTTTTTATCCGTTAAAAATAGCATAACTGCATCTGGGATTCCACCAATTCCAAGTTGTAAAGTAGAACCATCTTCAATTAATGAAGCACAATTTTTACCTATTGCTTCTTCTACTTCTCCAATCTTTGCGGGTTGTAATTCATATAAAGGTTGTGATTTTTCCACTATATAATCAAACTCTGATACATGAATTACTTCACCATAAGTTCTAGGAAACTGGTCATTCACTTGAACAATTACTGTTCTAGCAGTTTTAATAGCTTCATAAGTATAATCAACTGATGTACCTAAACTACAATATCCATGTTCATCTGGTGGAGTTACCTGTGCTAACACAACATCACATTTTAATCTTTTTTCCCTAATTAACTTTGGTACTTCATGGAAGAATGCAGGTGTAAAGTCGCCATCTCCGTTCTCAATTGCTTTTCTTACATTTCCACTTACAAACATTGGATTTACTCTAAAATGAGCTTCCATCCCCTTAGAAGTATATCCACCACTACCTAAGCTTACCATGTGTTTAATCTCAACATCTTTATATTGCTCAGCATTTTCAATCATAGCTTCTACTAGTGCAGGAGGCTCACCTACACAATGTGCAAATACTACAGTATCCCCATTTTTAATCTGCTTTACGGCCTCTGTAGCACTACATAATTTACTTTGATACAATTCTTGCCAATTCAATGAAATCCCCCCATTTAGCTCTTTTTTAAGTTTCACAAATTGCTGATTCAATTATATTTATAGCTCTTTCTATATGGCTAAAATCCCATATCTTAATACACTCATTTTTTACTTTATATTGTTGATAGGATGCGCATAAAGTTGCGCATCCTCCAATTATAAGTAACAAATCATATTCCACATTTTCTTGTGCTATACTAAAATCTACTCTACCATCGAAGTGCTCTTTGATTATTGTAAGAGCCTTCCCTCTTTCGTATCTAGGGTTACAGCCCCCACAAAATCTAACTCCACAGGTCATCGTGTAAATTCTCCTTCTAAAAATATCTTTATCTAACAATCCACTACTATTTTATAATTATTTCTTATCCCATGTATTTTTTCATTAATTAAAATCGATATACTTTTCCCTTTTATATATCAACTTGTAAATTTCCTATAAATTTAGAGCTTTCTCTTTTTTTATCCCTGCAATTGTCTTAGCTAACTCTTTTTTCTGACCTATATTTCCTTGTCTTGAAATCATTATTCTTTGGGCTTGTGGTGAACCTGCTCCATGCATTGATTCAGTTCTATAACCAACAGCAGATGAACCAAGACATATATTTTCTAAGAATCTTAATATTCTCATTCTTTCTTCTGTTGAAGCTACTGAAGAAGCTTTAAAGTACTTATTACATACTTCGCCAATAGTCATTCCACTTGTTCCAACTTTAAGGTCTGATTTAAAGTCTTTTTCTGAAGGCATAGTAACCATAAGACCACCAGCTATATCTTCTGCAAGTCTTACTATTTCATAAGGGAATCTAGTTACATTCTGTTTACATACATTTGCAAGAAGTAAATCTATTTGATAGTTTCCAGCTTCTGTCTTATGCCCTTCTGATGAACATGCTATACCACAACAATATAAGCTTTCATTAAGATGAGTCATTTCTATTAATTTATCTTTTATATGTGAAGCTTTATTTGCTCCATTATAATCAGCTACTAAAGCTGCTGCTCCTATTATTACATCACCTACACCTACTTTACAACCACCATAACTTTGTCTGTGGTATCCAGCAAATCTCTCAACTAACATACCAGAGAAATCCCACTCTCCACATAAGAAAATTCTATCATTTGGAACAAATACATTATCAAATACTACTAAAGCTTCCTGACCACCAAATTCTTTATTTCCTAAATCAACATCTGCGCCTTCTTCTAATTTTCTAGTATCACAAGATTGTCTTCCATAAATCATGAACACACCCTCAGCATCTGAAGGAACTGCAAATGATACAGCATAGTCTTTATCTGTTTCTGTCATACTTATAGTAGGCATTATAAGATGCTCATGTGAATTTATTGAACCAGTTTGGTGTGCCTTTGCTCCTCTTACAACTATACCATCTTCTCTTCTTTCTACTATATGAAGAAACATATCTGGGTCAGGTTGAGCACTAGGTGACAATCCTCTATCTCCTTTAGGGTCAGTCATAGCACCATCAACTACTAAATCGTTTTCTTGTATATAAGTTAAGTATTTTACAAAATTATCATGATACTTAGTTCCATGAGCTTTATCACATTCAAATGTTGTTGAATACACTGCATTAAATGCGTCCATACCAACACATCTTTGGAAACAAGAAGCTGTTTTTTGACCACATAGTCTTTGCATTTTCACTTTTTTCACTAAATCATCAGTACTTTGATGAAGATGCCCAAATCTATTTATTTTTTCGCCTGTAATATTTGAAGTAACTGTCATTAAGTCTGCATATTCTGGGTCATGAGCTAAATCATAAGTTGCTGCTACACAATTTATAGATGGTCTAATCATAGGATGGTCAACCCAATTTTTAACCTCTTCACCAAACATATAAACCTTAGTGTTTAATTTTCTCAAACTTTCAATATATTGAGCTCCTGTCATTAATGCCATAATAAAACCACTCCTTTTTTTATAAAATTTTTTATTTATGTTAATTATAATACTTCCTTCTTATGTCTGTTTCTTAATATTTTTTTCTAAATCCTATCCCCAAAGTTCTTCATCTGTAGGAACTTCATTTTCTGGCATATAATAAGCAATTCTAGAAATATTAATTAAATGCTTATAATCAAGATTTTCAGAAATACTGTTATTTCCCCAAGAGCCACAACCTAGAGTATTAGTAGGTGCAAGACCATTAAAGAAACTTCCTCCAGCACTAGTAGCACAACATTGATTAATAACGAATCTTGATACCTCTATATTTTCTCCTGCATATTCTATATTTTTAACTGTATTTGAATGGATAGATACACTATGCCCTTTTCCCTCTACATTTAGATTTGCTTTTGCAATAGCTACACCTTCTTCAAAATCTTTATACTTATATGCAGATATAACTGGACACATCTTTTCTTTTGCAAGTATATCCTCTTCTCCTGGACCATCAGCTTCTATTACTATTATTTTTGTATCTTCTGGAATTTCAACACCTGCAATTTTTGCAATTGCATGAACAGATTGACCTACTGCATCTTTATTCATAGCTTTATTTATAAACATAGCATTTCTAAAAGCTTCTTTCTGTGCATTATCTCTAACTATAAAACCTTTATTATTTTTAAATTCATCCATTACTTTATCAAACATTTCTTCTGCTACTATCACTGATTGCTCTCCTGAACAAATTATACCATTGTCAAATATTCTTCCTGCTATAATTTTAGGTACTGCTTCTTTAATATCTACATCTCTATCTATAATACATTGAACATTTCCTGCACCTACTCCAAGTGCTGGTTTTCCACTTGAGTATGCGGCTTTCACCATTCCCATTCCACCAGTAGCAATTACTACATCTGCTGATGAAATTAAATTTCTTGTATTTTCTCTTGATTGTTGGTCAAGTATTTGTATTAGATTTGCTGGCGCTCCTATTTTTTCTAATTCTTCATTAATCATATCTACAGTTTTAGTACTGCATCCAATTGCTTTATGGTGTGGTGTGATAATGATTGCATTTCTTCCTTTAAGGGCAAACATTGCATTACTCATAGGTGTAACGATTGGATTTGTACAAGGAGTTATTGCCGCTACTACTCCAATTGGTTTAGCTACCTTTGTTATTCCAGTTTCTCTATCTATATCAATTATACCAACTGATTTTTTATCTTTTAGATTGTTATATATAACCTTTGCTTTACTTTTATTTTTAGCTACCTTGTCTTCATATACTCCCATTCCAGTTTCTTCTACAGCAAGTTTAGCTAAGTATTCAGCATTATAATACACTACTTTCCCAACTATCTTTACTATTTTATCTACTTGCTCTTGAGTATAACATTCAAACTCTCTTTGAGCTTTTCTAGCTCTCTCAATATAACCATTAATATATTCTTTACTTAAATCTTCAAAGTTTTCTATTGCTTTTTCCATTTTAAATCTGCCTCCCATTTATTAAATATTTTTATAATGCACTTTTAAAAGTTTCAGACTTTTTCATTGTACCTGTATTCATAAATTTACTATGCCATGATAAAGCTTCATCCAATATGTGAGGAGTTTGTTTTGCTCCATTTTGACAGGCTCTATTTAAATAATCTCTAAGTTGTTCTTTATAATCTGGATGAGCACAATTTTCTATTATTTTTATAGCTCTTTCTCTAGGCGCAAGACCTCTTAAATCAGCATATCCCTGTTCTGTTACAATTACCATTACATCGTGTTCAGTGTGGTCTACATGAGATACCATAGGTACTATTGATGATATATCACCATTTTTTGCAATTGACTCAGTACTAAATATAGTTATTGCTCCATTTCTAGCAAAATCACCAGAACCGCCAATTCCATTCATCATTTTTGAACCCATAATATGAGTAGAATTTACATTTCCATAAATATCAACTTCAATTGCAGTGTTCATTGCAATTACTCCAATTCTTCTAGCTATTTCTGGATTATTACTAATCTCTTGAGGTCTCAATATAATCTTATCCTTAAATAAATCAATATCTTCTTCAAATTTTATTAACCCTTCTGGTGATGGACTTACAGACGTAGTAGACGCCATTGTAACCTTACCCATTCTTATTAAATCTAACATAGAATCCTGCACAACCTCTGTATAGCAAGTTAAATTTTCAAATTCAGATTCACATAATCCATATAAAACAGCATTGGCTACACTTCCTACACCAGATTGAAGTGGAAGTAGATTTTTTGACAATCTACCTGACTTTACTTCTTCTTTCAGAAAAGCGATAATATTATTTGATATTTTTTTTGAAGCTTCATCTACAATACCTAATGGACGTGTCTTATCTTGCATATTAGTGATTACGATTCCTGCAATTTTATCTAAGCCACAAGGTATATATGTTGTTCCAATTCTATCTTTAGGATGATTTATTTCTATTGGCTTTCTATGTGGAGGATTTTCTGTAATATATATGTCTGCCATTCCTTCCATTTCCATTGGTTTTGAAAGATTTATTTCAACTATTACTTTATCTGCACTTTTTATAAAAGAAGGTGAATTACCAATACCACTGGTAGGTATAATATCTCCATTTTCGGTTATTGCAAGTGCTTCTACTATAGCTACATCTACTTTAGGTATAGTTCCATAGTTTAAAAATTGAGTAGAATGACTTAGATGCATATCTATATAATTAACAACACCTTTATTAATGTTATTTCTAAGTGTAGAATTAGTCTGATAAGGAAGCCTTCTTTCAATTATACCTGCTTCTGACCATGCCCCATCTACCTCTGGGCCTAAAGATGCACCTGAATACACAGTTAACTTTATCTTTTCTCCTCTTTTAGCCCTTTCTGCAACTGCTAATGGCACTGCTTTTGGATAACCTGAAGGTGTAAATCCACTAAGTCCAACAACCATTCCATCATTTACAATTTTAGCAGCTTCATCTGCATTCATAATTAAATCACATAACTTTTCATTTCTTAATCTTTCTCTTAATTCTTCAAATACGCCTTCATTATTCATAAATATCCCCCCATATAAAGTCTTATTTACATTGGAAGTTTGTGTAAAACTATAACCAATATAACTTTAGTTAACAATGCAAATGGATACGTGGCTCCATAACCTGCTGCTGGGTCATCACTGTCAAGAGCATCAACAGCTGCTCCAAGACCTGGAGTTGATGTCATACCACCACAGACAGCTCCAGATAGTAAAATCCAGTTTAATTTAAATATATATTTACCAACTAAGAATCCTATCATCATAGCTGTAACACCCACTACTATTGCTACAAAAGCCAGATGCATACCAGATGTCATAATTGAATCAACTACTTTACCACCATATCTTAATCCAACTATTGCTAAGAAAAACACTAGACCTATCTGCTTTAAAATGTTTAAAACCTTTTCTTCCATTCTAAAATTTACTGCCCCTATCTTACCTACATATCCAAGTACTAGAGATACAATTAGTGAACCACCTGTAGCTCCTAATGTGAAGTATCCTAATGGTCCCATAAATACATGTATTCCTCCTACTAAATATCCAGCCAAACATGTTAAGAAAAATGTTATTATATTAAATGGAACTTCTGGTATTGTTTTACCTGCAACGCTCTCTCTTGCTTCTTTCATTTCTTTTTCATATTTTCTTCTTTCTTCTTTAAGGTCCATCCTAAATATTTTTGGAAGGAAATTTACACCTAATATTACTATTAAAACTCCAAAAGGATATGCAACTGCATGCCCTATACCAACACCTGCTTCAGCATACGCAATATATTTATCTATTTGCTCTTGAGTTAGTGATGTAGTTGTATTTACATCTAATTTTCCTTCTGGGTCAACAACTTTTAAAATTTCTTTCTTATCTTCTATTGAAGCTTTTTCAAACTCCTTTGATACATCTTCTGCATGTTTACCAGCTGTTTCTAGAGCAGCAGCTAATCCAGGTGAACTTGTTAATGCCCCTGTATAAACACCAGAAACTTCATAAGCACTGCTTCCTTTGTTACTTGATAGTAAAGTCATTGCATAAGTCATAGAACCTCCTATAAAAGTTATAAGAACTCCTAAAACTACAAATCGTGCTCCATACTTCTTTAATACAGCTTTCATATCTTTTGCAGCTAATAAACCAACTGCTGCAACAAATATTATCAAAAAGAAATCAAAGAAGTCAGGAGAAATAATTCCATTTCCCATCATGACAGTTGCTGCCTTATACCCTGCTGCCGTTTCTCCTTTTGCTATTACTGAATTCCCCAAGCTATATGCAAGCCACCCAATAAATAATCCTGTAAATAATGCTCCTGATACCCCAAAATTAAACTTCCCAAATTTAATCTTTCCAAATAAAATTCCTGTAATTACAGCAGCAAACATAAGGACAAAAGGATTCATTAAAAAATCCATTAACTCAAACTTCACTAAATCACTCCCTTTCATCGTTATTAAATTAACAATTATTACTAAAAAATATATTTCTCCTTTCTCCCTAAAACTTTATTTTGTTATTAAATTAACATTACTAATTAAAAAAATTTTCCCTTATTAATATCAATCTTTTTCTTTAGGATTTAATTAACAATCTAGTCTCGAAAATAATTGTTTATTTTTAAATAGTTAAATTTTTAATATTCGTTGCTATAACTCGATTACAAATTGATTGTCATCAAAGTATATCAGCTATTTTCTTTTGTTAATTTAATAATAGCACTATTCTTAATAGATTGAAAATATCAAAAACTTATGATATGATAGTTTAAAACTATCCTATTTTTTTACAACAATATACAAAACTTATATTGTCGTTAATTATATACTTGTCACTAATACATAAATGAAAGGAATTAATATCCAATGAATATAAATTATTTATATTATTTTCAAACAGTTTGTAAATATAAAAACATGACCAAAGCTGCTGAAAGTATTCATATTTCCCAGCCATCCATAACATTAGCTATTAAAGAATTGGAAAAAGAACTTGGTTTTGAGCTTTTTTACAGAATAGGAAACAAAATAGAATTAACTCCTGAAGGAAATATTTTCTTAGACAAATCAAAAAACTTTACAAGACAATTTGAAGATTTTCAAAGTGATGCACTAGACTTAGGAAAAAAGAGAAAGGCCTCTCTTAAAATAGGCATTCCTACAGTCTTAGGTACTTTTTTACTTTCAAAAATACTTCCTAGATTTAATGTAATTTATCCAGACATAGAACTTAAAATCTTTGAAGTTCCAACATTTGTTGGAGCTAAAATGATTGAAGAATCTTCACTCGATTTTTGTATTGGCATAATCGATAGTGATATTTATGATGATATAGATTCAAAAACAATCTACAAAACAGAATTGTATTTAGTTACAAATCCAAAAAATGAATTGGCAAAACAACCTATTATTTCAAATTATATGTTAAAAAATGTACCTTTTGTCATACTATCTGAAGGTTCTTATCATTATAAAATTATAACAAAAAGGCTTGAAAAAGCTAAACCAAATATAATTTTGCATTCAAATCAACTTTCTACTATACGTTATTTATTAGAAAATAACTTAGCTTCAACAATATTGTATAAAGAAATATTTCAAAATACAGAAAATCTCTGTTCAATTCCATTAGAGCGTGCAATTACTGCAAATATTGGTGTTCTTTGGAGAAGAAATCAGTACATATCTCATAGTATGAGACTTTTTATTGAATATATGGCATCTATTCATATAAATTAGTTTCATTTATGTTATATAAATACAATATTTAATTTAAATAATACACCATAAATATTGTAGAGTATCAGCATAAAAATAAAATATATAATCTCAGAAAATTATAATTGTATACATTTACATCTAAATATTATTATACTGATACTTCTAACAATATTTTTTAATTGTTAATCATGTTTTTAATCAGGTCTACTTGGACAACCTAACAAAAAACCCACGCATCCTGATACAAAATCTCTCATCTGTGAAATAGTACCTAAAGAAGCTGGAGCTATAGTTGTAAAATTCCTCACGATAAAAAGTACTATTAATGCTACAACACAAATTACAGTAGCTATAATAATTTGTAATTCACTGGTTTCTCCTTCTTCAATACCTTCAATTTTATTAGCAGATACTTTATTTTCATAATTATCTGTCTCTGAAGTAAATCCAATGGTATTTTTGACATTCATCACATTATTTTGATTTGATTCTTGACCTTTATTAGCTGAATTATCATCTATAAAAAGATTTGAAGATACATCAGTATTTATATATTTTCTTGAAGGTCTCTTTATAAAATTAGCACTTAAAAAGTATCCAAATATAGCTGCTGAAGTTGTTCTTACTACTACATCAATGGTTGTAGTATCTTGTGAATTTACTTCATTGACAAATAAAGTGTATATAGATTGAAACATGAGTATTGCCATTACAATTATTAGACATCTGTCAATTAGTTTGATTTTATACCAGGCTTTTTTTATATTTTTTATAAATTTACGTTTTTTATACATGGATATTATCACCTCTCACAATAAAATTAAGCCCTCTTTACTATAATATGTAAAGAGAGCTTAATGGTGAGATTATGTTATATTTTATGTAAAAATATATATAAAAAACAAATTATTTGTCTAAAATCATCAAATCTTTAGGGAATTTAGTAAGTCTTTCTGGTCCGTTTTTGGTAATCAGAACAGTATCTTCTATTCTAACTCCACCCCATCCAGGGAAATAAATACCTGGTTCCATTGTTATTATACATCCTTCTTCTATAGTTTTATCACCATAATTACCAATGAAAGGCTCTTCATGAACATCTCTACCAACTCCATGCCCTATACCTTGATAATAATAATCTTCATATTTTTTAACAACTTTTCTTATTTCAGCATCTGGAATTGTAGCATGTACACCAACTTTCATGTTTTCAACACCTACATGTTGTGCTTCTTTAACCAAATTATATACCTCTAATTGCTTTTCAGAAGCTTCTCCAACTATAAAAGTTCTAGTTGTATCAGATATATAACCATTATACATAGCTCCATAGTCTATAAGTACAAAATCTCCTTTTTCTATGACCTTATCACTAGGTTTACCATGAAGTAATGAAGTCTTTGCACCTGATATCAATATAGTCTCAAAACCTATATTTTGTGCTCCATTCATCTTCATAAAATACTCCAATTTTGTAGCCAATTCAATTTCACTAACTCCAGCTTTTATATGTGGAATCAATTCTTCTAACGCCTTATCTGCTATCTCACATGCTTTTCTTGTATTCTTGATTTCTTCTTCATCTTTTACATATCTTAATGTCTCTACAATATTTTCTGTAGGTATTAATTCTCCATTATCTTTCTCAATCAGATTTTTAAGTTCCTCGTATTTATCAAACACTATATTAGTTCTTTCAAATCCAAGTTTCTTTATACCTACTTTGTCACACACGCTTTTTACTGCTTTTGCCACACTTCTGTCAAAGTTATGCCAATTTATAATTTCAAAACCTTCGCAAACATTTTCTGCAAGTTCCATATATCTACTATCAGTAACTAAGAAATTACCATCTTTACAAATCACTGCATATGCTTCCTCATCAGGAAAACCACTTATATAATTTACATTAGTCTTCTTTGTTAAATATAGTGCATCAAGACCTTTGGATTCCAATAATTCAACTACTTTTTTTACTTTGCTCATGATTTTGCCTCCAAATAATAAATTTTACCTCAGTTATATTATATCATTAATTAGTGTTCTTTTTTATCTAATAGATACTTTATTTCTAAAATTTTTTCATATCTTTCTAACTTTATTTTAAGATTTCATTAGTTTTATCTAAGATATATTCATAAGTTTTGTCAATACTTATGAGGAATTTTTTTCATTATATATGTGGATTAACCAAAATTTAGTACTTACAAAAACCTCGTTCCTTATGACTATATTGAAAATGAATGTTTTTTGGTTATGAAATCGCTCATAAATAGAGTGTTTATGTTGATAATTCAAATTTTTATATGAAAATTTTAAGTAAAATAGTTACAAATATAATTATAAGAAAGATAAGGAATTATTACAATATTTACCGTTTTTCAATTAATATCTGAAGTAGATTTTATATATTAATATCCTTTGATATTTTAAATCCAATGTTATAAGCTTTTTTTAATACTTTAGGATTATTTTCAATTGAATTTTTTTCAAATGCTTTAGTAGCAATTATAGTTTTATAATGATTTAAACCCATTCCTTTAAGATGCTTACTTGTATATCTAAAATATCTTTTAAAAAATATTGATAAAGGTGCTGCTTGAGTATAAACCATGATTATTTTTTTATTTCCAAATCTAGGTATATGTTTACCTTTATCTATTGTTGTAAGTGGATAAAGTCTATCTAATAATAACTTGGTTTGAGCTGATACCTGACATATATAAACTGGCGAACCTATAATTACATACTCAGCTTTTTTTATATCTTCATATACTTGAATCATATCATCTTTAAGTGAACATGAATAATTTTTTCTACAATATAAACATCCTTGGCAACCTTTTATATTCATATCATTTAAGTAATACTTTTTTACATCAACATTATTTTTGTTTGCTCCTTTAATTATTTCATTAATTATTGTATCTACATTACCATTTTTCCTTGGGCTTCCTACAAATGCTACTATTTTAGACATTTTCAACTCTCCTATTTAATATATATTTGCTATATTAAGAAATATTTGCTCCAAATATTTTTCTTTTTCTTCATATCTTCAATTTGAAAATTATTATAAAATATCGTATCTATTTTATTTATTGTATTTTCAGGTATTTTAATAACATTATCTAATTTTTTAGTGTTTGATACGAATCTAGTTCAATATTATATTACTAATTTACTGCTTATAAGCAAGATTAATAATTGTATAAAAAAGAGAAGTTGATATTTTAATTAGTACTATTCATTTTGATTCTTTTGGAAAGTAACAATATTTTATCTAATATTTCATTTATCACAAAGATAAATTCTTCATCACTTTTCCCTGTGGGGTCATTTATTCCCCAATCTTCTCTATATATACATGGAATATATGGACATTCTACATTACACCCCATTGTAATAACAATATCAACTTCGGGTATGTCTTTTAATAACTTTGAATATTGCTCTTTTTCCATATCTATATTATAAATTTTTTTCATTAAACGTACAGCATCTTGATTTATTTGTGATTTCACCTCAGTACCTGCTGAATAACTTTCAAAAACATCTAAACCTAGTTTCTTTCCTAATGCTTCTGCTATTTGGCTTCGACAAGAGTTATGAACACAGATAAAAGCTACTTTAGGTTTATAGGCTACCATGTTTTTCCCTTTCTATAATTGATTTCACTTCATCAATTGTTAATACCTTACCATATGATACAACCTTGCCATTCATAACAAGTGCAGGAGTGCTCATTACTCCATAGCTAGCAATTTGAGTAAAATCAGTTATGTGCTCAATATTTAAATCTAAATTCATTTCTGAAATTGCTGTACATGTTGCATTTTCTAAAGCTATACATTTTGCACAACCAGAGCCTAGAACCTTGATTCCATCTTCTTTCTTTGTCATTTCTGCATGTTCCATAGTTTCTGATGTACAATCTCCACTACAGCAACATGATTTTTTTTCTTCTTTTTTACCAAATAATTTCATCTTAATTTCCTCCTAGTTTTTATAATATTAAAAATGTATGCAAAACATTGAACAAATAACCAACCACGATAATACCAATTGTACAGATAGCTATAAATAAAGCCAGTAATTTTGGTTTTACAGCTTTTTTAAGCATAATCATAGATGGTAAACTTAATGTTGTTACAGCCATCATAAATGCAAGTACAGTTCCTAATTGTGCACCCTTAATTAACAATGCTTCTGCAACAGGTATTGTTCCAAAAATATCTGCATACATAGGAACACCAACTAATGTTGCTAAAATAACACCAAACGGATTGTCACTACCTAGAATTGTTTCTATCCAAGTTTCTGGAATCCAGTTGTGAATTATAGCACCAATTCCTACACCTACTAAAATATAAGGGAATACTTTTTTAAATGTTTCACTAACTTGTTCTTTTGCATATTGAACTCTATCTTTTCGTGTCAAAGATGGTGAGTCAATATCTACATGACTTGCATTTTGTATAAAATCTTCAACATATTTTTCCATGTGCAATTTTTTGATAATAGTACCACCAATAACTGCAATTAATAGTCCAACTATCACATAGGCAATTGCAACTTTTGCACCAAATATACTCATAAGAAGTACAAGGCTACCTAAATCTACCATAGGGGATGAAATCAAGAAAGAAAAAGTAACTCCTAAAGGAAGCCCTGCACTTGTAAAACCTATAAAAAGTGGTATAGAAGAACATGAACAAAATGGAGTTACTGTCCCTAATAGAGCAGAAACAATATTTGCTCCAATACCATGAAAGCGACCCAAAATCTTCTTACTTCTTTCTGGTGGAAAATAACTTTGTATATAAGATATAATAAAAATCAAAATACATAAAAGTATAGTGATTTTTATAACATCATAAAAAAAGAATTGAACACTACCACCTAGTCGTGTAGTATTATCTAATCCTAAAAATGATAATGTGTTGCCAATAAGACTATTTAGCCATTTCATGCCAAGAATTTGGTCTTGAAAAAACAGTATGGCTATTTGTAATATTTCCAAAACAATTCCTCCATTCTATTTTTCATATCAATTTTATTTGATATGTTTTTTTTAATAAAAGCCATCTGTAGATGACTTTTATTTGCAAGATTCTGTATCTGTATTAGGTGTTGTGATTTCTAATAAACGCTTACTAGCATATTCACTGCCCTTTTTACTAAGGCTATAATGTGTCCATTTTCCATCTTGTCTTGGTGATACTATTCCTGATTCACACAATATTTTCATGTGATAAGATAGTGCAGATTGACCAATATTCATTTTATCAATTAAAACACAAGCACATTTTTCTCCACTCCTTAAAAGTTCGAGAATTAAAAGTCTTTTTTCATCACAAAGAGCTTTAAATATTTTTGCATCATCTTTATAGTTAATCATCATTTTTCACCTCTCATATCAAAATATTTTGATGTGTCTATCGTACTATATTAATATTGCTTTGTCAACAGTCACATCAATTTTATTTGATATGATTTATTGATTCTTTTTTGACTAAATGCTCTATACTTAAATAATTTTTCTTTATACATAAAACTTAATTAATATCCTCCACAACAAGATATCTTTTTATAGTCTAACTTCTAATTACTTTTTACAGAACTGTTTAAATTAAACAATTTATCAGAAAAGGACATATTAGGGCTTTGTAAAAATAATTTAAGAATAGATATATATTTCTTAGAAAAAATACAAAAATAAGGTTATGATTTTTAAAACCATAACCTTATAAATACTTAATTATCACTTAAAAAATAAATTTATATTTAAAGAGTACACATAAACATTTCCCAACTTATCAATTAGAAAATCACATCTTTTAATATACTCCTACCTATTTTGCAGTATATCCAGCTTTAGTTAAAGTTTCAACTGCTAAATCACCTTTAGCTTCATTTACTAAAACTATTGGACCTGTACAACCCATACCACTTTCAGCATAGATTCCATTTTTCCATAACTCAGATACTGCATCTTCTAAATCCATTATATCAACACCAGCTATTTGACGAGTAACAACCTCTTTATCTGGCATTTTAACTTCTACTTTTTCAGCTTTAACTTCTTTTTTAGTAAGAGAAGATATAATATCATCAAATTTTGCTTTTTTAACTTTTTCAAATTCACTTCTTGCAACATTACTTATATCGCCCTTTACAACATCATAGGCGTATTTTAGTGCATTTGCTACTACTGGAGAACCTGATGCTCTTGATACTATAAGAACTCTTCTATCATAGTCTTCTCCAACCCCTGGACCATATCCAAAGCCTTGAGCCTCATAATCTCCACCTGTAGTATATGAAGAAAATACTTTCATAAATATATTTCCAGATAATGTATCAGTAACCATAACATCAGGTGCACCTACAAGTAAATCATTACCTCTCATTACACAGCCACCATCTGCTCTAATTGAATCAGCAAACTCCATGTCATATCCATTATCTTTTAATTCTTTTAAACATTTCTCAACTTGTCTTGCTCCATCTACATTAAGTATTCCAACCTTTGGGCATTTATTCCCAATTGATTTAGCTGTAGCAATACCATAAATGGCATTTCTCACCATTGCTTCTATTCTATTAGTAGCACTTGTTCCTGTTGTAGTTGCAAGTATCATTTCTTTTCCTTTGGCTGGAGTTATCACTCTACCTACTGTAGATACACCTATTGGAAAATTATAGTGCATAGTAACACAAGCATCAATGTATCCTGAATCTAATAATTCTTCCATTTTTGAATGCATTTCTTTTTCATCATTAACTTCAACTACTTCAAGGTCAGTTTCTACTTTTGGTCCAATAAGTACTATATCAAATAAATTAGATTTTGCTAATTGTGCACCATTAACCATGTTCTCTACACCATGCTCACTTCCAAGTGTAGTCACACCAATTTTTACTTTTTTGCCAAATTCGCCGCTTTCTATTGCATTAGCTACTTCTAAGAATACATCTGCGATTACTTTTTTTGACATATCCTCACCCCTATTCTTCTAACATGTCTAGTGCTAGTTTTTTCATAGATTCAGCTATTATCTTCTTAATTTCATCCTTAGATATTCCTGAAGTCTCTTCAGTAATACCTGTATTTCTTTCAGCTATAAAAGATACTCCATCAAATAAGTTAGTCATTCTTCCTAAGAATAAACTACCTTTTCCAACTATCATAGCTCTATTTCTCTCACCTGTAGTTAAATCATCTATTAAAAATCCTATATAAGGAGCTCCTGATGGTATATGTCCTTGAGTTGGTGCCCATCCTGGTAATCCTTTATTAGAAACAAAGTCTTTTAACTCTTTCTTTTCTAAGTCTCCACGCTTAACAGCAAGTGCTCCTATCATTTTATAGTTTGCTTCTGGAACATCTCCTGCTCCTGCTGGCTTAGTTATATCTGGGTTTTGCATTTCAACAGAGTATACATCGACATCTGTTATTTTTAAATTAGCTCTATCAAGACCTGAAGTTATAAGTGCTGTCATAACTGCTTGAGGTGAAGAACCAGTTCCAACAGTATGTTTGCCTGTTAAATCAGTTCTTATAACTGGATTTATTCCATCATTTTCAGATACAAGTACTGCAAATCCTCCAACAACATCTTCAAGTACAGGAAGTCCTTTTTTAACATGGTCTTTAGCATTCATTCCAAGTTTAGCACTTGCTCCACCTGCTACTACCATTACATTCTTGTGTATTCCAGCTTTTACTAGGGCTGCAGCTTGAATTAATGCATGTGTTGGTGCTGCACAGAATCCTCTTGTGTCAGAACCAGTTGCATTTTGAAGTCCTGCTATCTCAGCTATTGATTTAGCAAAGTTTCCTCCACCTCTTTGGTTTATATCTCCACAAGCTTCTTCTGAACACTCAATAACATAATCTATTTCAGCAGGGTCTATTTTGCTATGTCTTAGCATTTGAATAGCAGATAAAACTCCAGATGCTTTTACTACTAAATTTTCAAACATTGTATGAGCATTTAGGTTAACATCTACATCATGTGCTCTTTTTACATAACCAATGAATTTTCCATTATGGTATAATCCTTCTGCTATGTGTGTTGCTACTAATTCTTTACCTTCTTCTATATCATCACCCTTTAATTTACTTACAAATGGAGCAATTTCAGGGTAGTTGTTTTCGATTTTTGGTTTTACTTCATCAATAAATTCTTGTGATAATTTTACTAAATCAAATGCATCACTTATTTGCATTAAAGCTATGAACTCATCTTGAGGCATTATTTCTCCAAATTTACCATTTCTATTTCCCTCAATCTTTTGTTCACACCATGGCATTGGTAAATCTCTTAATTCCTCTGGTCTTCTATTTCCTATATAAACTTGATTTGGCATGTAGTTAACTACATCTTCGTAACTTCTTATATGATTGCTTACTTCCTTTAAAAATTCTGAATCTGGATTTGTTGCTCTTTCAACTGTACAAGTACTTCCATTTTGCACTATCATATCTGGAGTATGAATAAGTACATAGCCTGCCCCTTTTAAAACTGGATAAGTCATTTTGTGCACCTCCATAAATTTTATGAACACTTATTTTTTAATTTAATTAAAGACTCTAATTGTTGTTATTTTTGTTTTGTTGTATATTTGATTCTATTATTGTTTATGTATTTTGGCATTTTTTAAGATTTCATGAATGAATAACTCCAATTTACCCATTCATGAAATCTATATTATTTTTTTGTGTATAGTTATTTTTTATTTTTAGTGTGTGTTTATATTTTTATCTATATAATATATGTGTGTGTTATTTTTATTTTTCAAATACTGTTTGACCATCTACTTCTGTAGTTAAAGCGTTTAATGCTTTTTCTACAAGGCCTCTTCTTAAGGCTTTTTCTTCTGTAGGGTCAAGCGCTGGATTTCCAAGTGGATGAGGTATTGCTATAGTTGGAACTATTCTATTAGCCCCTACTGTTAATGAAATAGGTACTACTGTACACATATGAACTACTGGAAGTCCAGTTTTTTCTATTTCTTTTACCATCGTTGCACCGCAACGAGTACAAGTACCTCATGTAGAAGTTAATATTACTGCATCTACACCATCAGCCACTAATGCCGCTCCAATTTCAGAAGCATATTTTTTAGAGTTTGCAACAGATGTACCATTACCTACAGTTGTGTAGAAAGTTTCATGTAATTTTCCAATCACACCTTCTTTTTCTAAATCTCTAAGAACATCAACAGGTAATACTCTATCTGCATCTAAATTTGCATACACTGGGTCATATCCACCATGTGCAGTTTCATAAGTCTCTTCTGTTAAATCCATAACTCCTGCTATAGAATAAGTTCCATATTTAGAAGCTGAAGAAGACTCTATTCTATCAGGGTTTCCTTTTGGAACTATACCACCTGAAGTAACTAAAGCTATTTTGCATTTTGATAAATCTTTTACAGCGTTACTTGGGTCAACTCTATCAAAGTTTGGCATTGGGTATTCAGTTTCAAATGGTTCACCTTTTATTTTCTTAACTAACATGTCAACAGCTCTCTTAGAACCTCTGTCTTCATGGAAATAATTAACTCTTATTCCTCTAGCTATGTATCCTTCATCTTTAGGAGTTCCAATTTCTTCTCCATTAGCAAGTTTTACTGCAAGCTTTGCTATTTTAGGAAGTGCTTTTCTCATACCTGCTGCAGAATCAGAAGTTTCTACTACATAAACTTCTTTTTTGAACATATCTGCACCTGGATTTTCAATATACATACCTGTTAGGGCTGGTATATTTAAAGCATCTTTTACAACTTTAGTTATTGTTCCAGCAGCAACTCCATATCTACCAGCATTAAATGCAGGACCAGCTATGAAAAGTTGTGGTTCAAAACCTTTTATCATTCCTAAAACTTCTTCACTTGCACTGTCTATATTTTCATTGAAGTAGCTATCTCCACATACTACTGTTCCAACTATTTCAATATCTTCACCTAATAATTTATCAAGTTGTAAACTTATTGGAGGTAAAGTTTCTGCCACATGTGGCTTAGTATCAGCTTTTTCTTCTCCACCTATACCAGCAAAGAACTGATTAATATAATGTACCGCTTTTAGTTTTCCCATCTCTTAGTTTCACCCCTTTTGCTTTTAGGCATTAAAATTTACAAAATTCTTCTCTTATACCAGACATTTCTTCTTCTATTTCTTCAACTTCTAAAACCATTTCCATCATACTTATTTGATCTTCATATACAGTTTCATCAAATAAAGCTTTCATTGGTTCTTCTACAACATGGTAAACACTTAATCCTAAAGCAACTCCAGCAAGTGGTCCAGCGAAAGTTGGATCCCCAGCAGTTACTGTTTCGGCTGCAAGACCTGCAGCTTCGGCTTCAGCAGCACCTAGTAAAATCACAACATTTTCAGCTCCGAATTTATCAGCAGCTTCTTTAACTCTGTTTTGATTTTCTAAGTCCATAGCCCCAGCAGCAGTTCAGACAAAGCATTCTGTAGATGAGAAAACAACCTCTGCTCCTTCTACTGTTTTTACACATTCTTCTATCGCAGGTCCTGGTATACCATCACGGTCACCTATTATAAGAACCTTTTTATTACTAAGTAAACTCATAATAATCCTCCTTATTATATTTCTAATATATTTTTTTATATCTATAACATTTATTATAATTTATCTATAATATGTTTAATTAACATTACTCAATCGTTTAATAAAATACTTCTTAATATCCTTTAGCAGTTAAATGACCAAATCCTGTTTCATTAGTTGCACCTGTTATAGCTTGTATTTCAACTTCAATAGTTCCATCAGCCTTTAAGCTTCCATCAGAACCACCAGCTATTACATCTACTACTTCTAAATGACCAATTACTTTATCTAATTTAGGAAGTACTACAACTTGGTTAGCATTTCCACCTGTTACAACAGCATCAGCTCTTACATCTGCATCTGCAAGTGATTGAGAACCTCCATCACGTCCAGCATATTCATCTGTAACTATAACAGTTTTTACACCTTGCATTTCTATCTTCTTACAGTTCATTATAAGGTCAGTATCTGGATTTCCAAAACCTTCTTGTGAAACTATAACTGCATCTAATCCTAAGTATTTACATAATTTAGAAGTCCAGTTTGAAGATCTTTCTTTGTCTGCTAGGTAAACATTTTCATTAGTTATAATTACACCTACAAAGTTTATATCTTTACCATGTCTTGCATATAAGTCTTCAACAACTCCATTGTTTATATGAACATAACTTGGGTTTTTGTCACACGCAGAAACACAGTTACCACTTACAATTGCTCCGTCCATTAATTCTGTTGGATATAATAAAGTTGGTACTATTTGTTTTGCATCCACTCCATATACATAAGTATCATGTAATAATCCTTGAGTTTGAAGCATGTAAACATATCCTACTTTTGGAAGTTCTGGATATTCTTTTATTGACTCAAGAAGAGGCTTAGTTTCATATACTGAAACTTCATCTGGAGTAAGATTTCTTGCTGCTTCTCCTAAATACATTGCTGCTTTAAATCCTATCATTCTAACAGCTTTTTCATGAGCATATTGTTTTAAACCATCAATAGGTTCAGCTATTACTACAACATTATTTAATTTAGAAAATGGAGTGTATTTAGCTCCTTCTCCAGTCATGTCTACTATACCTTCTTGGAAACCTACTATTTTTCCAGTAGTTACAACAGCTACACCTTTTAAAGCATGAGTTTTTCCTTCTCCTACAGTGTCAACTTTAGACATTATACCTGGGAATATTCCCCCATTACCTTCAACTTTTACTCTTGGCTCGATAACATCTTTTACAGGTGTTATTCTTACGCTTTCACCTGGACGAGCTAATTCTATATCTATAGATTTTATATGCTCATCTCCACCAATCTCTTGTAGCATCTCTTGCTTATTGATGAATAATACTCCATCTTTTACTTCTGTTACATCACCAAATTGAATATCTTTTATAAAGATTTTCCCTAATTCAAGACGCATACTTGCACCTCCTGTTATTTAATTTGTGTATATGCATTTGAGTTTTTCTCAAAATTATATCATTTTATAACTTTTATTAAAGATAATTTTATAATATAGTATTTTTATGTCTTAAATATTTGTTATATTATTAAAAAATATTTACTGTAAAAAAATTATTTTATTTAAAATTATTTTTTTAACAAACTTGGATATAAAAACCTCTTTTATCTTATTATCTTCAGACTAAAACATATTTTTACTTTATTGTTAATATTTCTCCAATATCTTAAAGATATTTTTTAATCATGTCTTCTATATTAGGAACTGTAGCATCATCTTTAGTAACTTCGTCTACTTTTTCCCCATCTTTGTATATAGCCATAGTTGGAAGACCTAATACTTTTTGTTTTATAGCTAATCTTCTAGCTTTTGTTGTATCCATCTTACAGAATTTTATTTTGTCCCCATAAGTCTCAGCTAATTTATGAACATCTGGCATTAAAGCTTTACAAGGCTCACAACCTTCACTCCAGAAATCAACAAATACAAAACCTTCTGCGTTTAAAACTTCTTCTTCAAATGTAGCTTTATCTAAATCTAACATTTTATTTTTCCCCCTTGAAATTTTTATTTTATTTTAAATATTATTTATTAAATTTAATTTACAGACTTTTAATTTCCAAACTTTTCATCAATGTATTTCTCAGCTACTATAGATGCAATTGCTCCATCATTAGTTGCCGTTACAACCTGTCTTAGAGTTTTAGATCTACAATCTCCTGCTGCAAATACACCTGGTATGTTAGTTTTCATGTCTTCATCAGTTATTATATAACCTTTTTCGTCCATATCAACTTTACCTTTGAATAAATCAGTTTGAGCATCTAATCCAACGAAAACAAATACTCCCATTGTTCCATCTTCTTCATCTGCAAAATATTCATGAGTTTCTCCAGTAATCTTGTTTTTAAATACTACTGACTCTAATATTCCATCACCTTTGATTTCTTCTATTACTGTATCTAATAAGAATTCTATCTTTGGATTAGCTTTTGCTTTTTCTTCAACACTCTTAGCACATCTAAATCCTTGTCTTCTATGTACAATTGTTACTTTTCTAGCAAATTTAGTTAAATACATTGCTTCTTCTAATGCACTATCTCCTCCACCTACAACAAACACTTCAAAGTCTTCAAAGAAATCTGCATCGCAAGTTGCACAATATGAAACACCTTTACCAGTAAGTTCTTTTTCCCCTGGGCAACCAATTTTTCTTGGAGTTGCTCCTGTTCCTATTATTACTGCTTTAGCTCTATACTCTGCTTTTTGGCCTTTTAAAACTTTTATATCTCCATCTAGCTCAGTATCTACAATGTTATCTCTTAGAATTTCTGCTCCAAACTCTTTGCATTGTTCAACCATTCTAGCTATTAAACTTGGTCCTGTTGCATTTGGAACTGACCCTGGATAATTTGCAATTTCATGTGTTATTACAATTTGCCCACCAGTTTTGTCTTTTTCTAGGATTAGAGTATTCAACTTTGCTCTTGCCCCATAAAGCCCTGCTGCAAGCCCTGCTGGTCCTGAACCAATTATTACTAAGTCATATACATTTTCCATTTTGACTTATCCTCCCCAATTAGATTTCTCATTTTATTTAATATTAAATTAGATTTAATATTTAGGCTGCTTTAATAACTTTTTAACAATTTTTTTTATTCATACTGCATTCTTTGTATTGTATTATAAAATATATCATAATCAATTACTCTAAAGTCGTCTTGAACACTTTCTGTCCATTTTGGAGTCTTTTTATTATTCTGAAATTTACTTGCAGTGATGATTGCTTCTTCAATTAAGGTTAAAGAGTTTATATCCAAACGATTTCCTCTTTTTAGTATAATAGTTCTATAAGGTGTTTCATTTGGTTTTACACTCCCATAGAGTGGATGAGATAAAAGTTCATATCCTTCATGTATCAAATCTCTACTTGCTTCTAAGATACCAATATAAGTTGTGTCTTTAAACAAAACTTCTCTTTCTTGAACTTCTTCTCTTACTTTTGGATTATTTGTAATTATTATCATTTTTTTACTCTCTTTCAATCTTTTATTTATTACTTGATAAATAAAAAACAGGAAAAACAAATCTCCCAATTTGTCTTCCCTGTTAAAATCATTTTCAGAGCCCCGTCCAAGTACAGTCATTTTTACCTGAGAATTTCATCTAATCTTTTGGGTAAATAGGATTAAATTTGTCCCTTCGGTCGCTTTTTATAAAGCAGTCTCCCATACTCTTCATCCGGATTATTAAGTTATCAGAAAATTGAAAATTAAGCAATTTATCCTTTGTTTTCTATAAATAGCTTTTTTCTATCTCTGTTGACTTAAGTATATAAACATTCTATAAAATTTGCAATAGTTTTTTTATATGTATTTTGTATACATTTTTACTTTTTTTCCAAGTGTTGATATTGCATATTTCCTGTATTTTCTTTTTTTTTTAAGTACAAACCTTTTTTGGTTTACTTTCTCAAACTGATTAAAAATATAACTATTTGTGTATCATCCCTTTGATTTTTACATATTCTTTAATTTTTCTTTTTTATATGGTAAAATTCTCATAATTTTTTATAATTTGCTATCATTTACTTCATCAAACCAAGATTTAACCTCCCCTATGATAGACTTAACACAGTCATTATCAAATGGTGAATGTAGATTTCCCACACTTACAATATCTAAAAATGATTTTGTTCCTCCAACTCTACAAATATTTATATAATCTTGCCATCCTGCATCTCTATCTTGAATCATTTTTTTCCAAAATTGTAATGCACAAAGTTGAGCTAGTACATAGTCTATATAATAAAATGGATTTTTAAATATATGACCTTGCTTAAACCACCAACACCCTCTATCTAAAAAAGAATTATTGTCATAGTTCCTATGAGGTAAGTATTTTTTCTCTAAATATCTCCATTTTTCTTTTCTTTTTGCTTTATCCTCATTAGGATTTTTATAAACATAATGCTGAAATTCATCAACAATTATTCCATAAGGTATAAATTTGACGGCTGTCGACAAGTGAGTAAATTTATATTTATCTGTATCTTCTTTAAAAAACAGATTCATCCATGGCCATGTTATAAATTCCATACTCATTGAATGAATTTCACAACTGTCAAGTGTTGGAAAATTAATCTCTGGCATATCAATCCATCTAGACATGTATAACTGGAACGCATGTCCTGCTTCATGTGTTAATACATCTATGTCATCATAAGTTTGATTGAAGTTAGAAAAAATGAATGGTGACTTGTAGTCTGGTATGTAGGTACAATAACCTCCAGCTCCTTTTCCTTTCTTTGTTTCTAAATCCATAAGTTCATTTTCTAGCATAAAATTAAAAAATTCCTCTGTTTCTTTTGAAAGTTCACTATACATCCTTTGCCCATTCTGAATTATGTACTTTGAATCACCTTTTAATCTTGCATTTCCTGTTAAAAATTCCACGTCTTCATCTATGTAACTTAAGTTTTCTAGACCAAGTCTTTTAGCTTGTTTTTTATAAAGCTCATTGGCCATTGGAACAACATATTTTAATACTTGCTTTCTAATATTTTCTACCATATCTTCTCTATAGTCACTTCTCATCATTCTGATATATCCAAGCTCTACAAAATCTTCAAAGCCTAATTTTTTAGATATCTTATCTCTAAGTTTAACTAATTTATCAAATATGTCATCAAATTTTGATTCATTTTCTTCAAAAAAATTATAATATGCTTTGTTGGCCAATTCTCTTGTCTTCCTACAATTAGAGTACATAAACTTTCCCATGCTAGATAAATTTCTTTCTTCTCCATCGAACATTATTTGTGCTGATGCTAAAAGTTTAGTATACTCTGAACACAATTTATTTTCTTCTTGCAATTCACTTATTATATCTTTAGAAAAACTTTTCAGAGAATAGTCTATTATTGTGAAAAATTGTTTCCCAAATTTTTTTATTAAATCACATTTAAACTTTGAATTTATTACAACATCATAAAAATAAGAATTTAACTCTTCATACAAAGGCAAATATTCATCCCAGTAATTTTTTTCCTCTTGATAGAATTTATTAAGTGTATCTATACTGTATCTTATTGATGCTATATTTGACAACGTTTCTATTTTATTTCTCAATAAATTAATCTTATGTATATTTTCTTGTTGTTCTTCATAGGTACAGGATTTTTTTATACCTTCTACACACTTCAAAAATTCTTTTTTTATACTATCATAATTGGGTCTTTCATACTTAAATTGTGAAAACTTCATTTAAAACGCTCCTTTGCAACTTTATTTTATATCTTTATATCATACTTTTATATCTTCGATATACATAGTTTTATATACTGCCTAAGTCTAATTTATAAATTATTATATATATTAAATATTCTTTACATTGTAATCATGTTGAATAATAACATATGATTGATATAATTACAATATTTTGTGATATAAAATCAACTACCATGTATATTATTAGAAAAACATTCATATAAAAACCGTAGCTTTTATAACAAATACTTCTATTTATATAATAATGCAAACGATAGCATTTTTATAATTGATACTTACAAAACAATTAAAAATCTACTTTTTAAATATACATATTATATAGATAATATTTTTATCAAAAAATTAATACTATTAAACTTTCTAAATTGCTTATCTCTTGGTATAATAGTATACAAAACTAATCATATTTTCCACTGAAATTTTGTTCAACACTAGTTGTGTCAACGTTTTCACAGGAAAATTGAGTATATAATTTACTGGAGGTTGATATGTACAAATTAATCGCATTAGATATTGATGGAACAATATTAAACACACAAAAAAGGATTACTCCTGAGGTCTTTGATTCTATTCAAGAAGCAAAAAAGGCTGGTGCCAAAGTTGTTATAACAACAGGCAGACCTCTTCCTGGTGTAAAAGCACTTCTAAATCAATTAAACTTAACAGATGAAGGTGATTATGTTATATGTTTTAATGGAGCCGTTATTCAAGAAGTCAAGAGTGAAGAAATTATACATGATGTGGAAATGACTTTAGATGACTTTGATTTTATATATAATAACGTTTGTAAAAAATATAATACCAAAATACACATAAATACAATGACCAATTTAATTACACCAAACGAAATTCCTGGTAAGTATACTCTTCATGAAGCTAAATTAAATGATATAGATGTTAAATATATACAAAAAGATAAAATTGATGAATCTATTAAAATCTGTAAAATTATGATAGTTGATGAACCAGAAAGATTAGAAGAAATTATACAACAGCTACCTAAAAATTTATTCAATAAATATACTATAGTAAGGTCTGCTCCTTTTTATCTAGAGTTTTTAGGTAAAACTACTAATAAAGGAACTGCACTTAAGACATTGTGTACTAATTTAGATATTCCTATAGAAGAAGCTATTGCTGTTGGTGATGAAGAAAATGACCAACATATGATAAAGTATGCAGGTCTTGGTGTAGCTATGGGAAATGCACGTGATAGTATAAAAGAAATTGCTGATTATGTTACAGATACCAATAACGAAAATGGAGTTGCAAAGGTTATAAATAAATATATACTTAATAGAGCTATTTAAACATATAAAAAACTAAAAATACATCTTTAGCTTTAAATTCTATTTAATCTATATACTTGATAATAAAAGTATATAGATTAAATATTATCTAATATTTTTAGCTAAAGGTTGTTTTAGTTTTTCATATATGTATATCTAGGATAATACTTTTTGTTTCAATTTAAATATTTTATATGATTCTACTATTGCTTCATTAATATCTAAACAATATACATCATCGTCATCTGATAAACCATATTCTTTTATCCAAGCATCAAAATCATTCTTCGTCCAGAAGAAATTCATTATATTTCAGCAACTTGCTGCCCAGTTTGAATATTTATCAAGATTTATATGAAGCACTCTTAAATGTGGGTTATTGACGTATTCAATTTTTTCGTTTTTTATAAAGATTTCTATTTCTTTCCCTGTAACACTACACATAGAATTTATTCTTACATCTTGATTAAATGTGCAAGAAGTTCCTATAGCATCTATAGCACACATTGCACTAAAACTTCGCCCATCGCTCAAAGTTACTTTATGATTAGTTGGTAATGCTGATACAGGATATATAAAATTTATACTATCTTCATCAACAACCATTATATTTTTATCAATAAAATATTGTAATGTATTTTCTATATATTCCTTTTCTAACTTCAAATTTTTACTTATATATTCAATCACTTCCTGAAGTGTAACACTAGAACCTTTATCTATTATTACATCCATAATAGATAGTCTTATTTTTTGTTGTACGTTATCCAAACTATTGTATTTTTCTATTTGACTCATATCTACTCCTCTTTAAACTTCATAACACTTCGATAAAGTATCAGTTAATCTATTCTTATATTCTTCATATTTTTTACTTCCTCTAACTCTAGGTCTTGGAATATCTATGTTTATATCGTCAATAACTCTTCCTTTATCTCTTGACATTACAATAACTCTATCACTCATATATACAGCTTCGTCAACATCATGAGTTACCATTAATGCAGTTATTTTCTTTTTTGTCCATATTCTTTCTAGCTCTTCTTGTAAGTTTTGTCTCATTTGAAAGTCAACTGCTCCCAATGGTTCATCCATTAATAATACTTCTGGATTGCATGCCAAGGCTCTTATCATAGCAACCCTTTGTTTCATCCCTCCAGATAATTGATGAGGAAACAATTTTTCTTTCCCTTTTAAATCTGACATAACTAAAAGTTCTTCTAACATTTCTTCTCTTTTTTCCTTTGGTATTTTCTGTTGTTTCATAGGAAATAGAACATTTCCTCTTATAGTTTTCCAAGGAAATAAAGCATAATTTTGAAATATGAAAGCTCTATCTATACCTGGTTTTTTAACTTTTTTATCATTTATAAAAACATCTCCACTTTCTGATTTTTGAAATCCACCTATTATAGTAAGTAGAGTCGTTTTTCCACACCCTGATGGCCCTAAAAGACAAACAAATTGACCATTTTCTATATCCATACTTATATCTTCTAAAACCTTTGTATGTACTTTATTATTTACAAATGTTTTATTTATATCTCTTACACTTAACTTCATTAATCTGCAAACCTCCATCTACAAAGGATTTTATTTATAAACTTTAATACTCTATCTATTATAAATCCTATTAAAGCTGCAAATATCATAAGCCCAATTAATACATCTGTATGCATTAATGTTTGAGCTTGTACCATTGAGTAACCGAGACCGGCACTCGTAGCTATAAACTCCGCTCAGATAACAGACATCCATCCTGTACTTATAGCTATTCTTGAACCAGTTAGTATATCAGGAAGAGACGCTGGCACTATTACATTTGTAAATATTACAAATGGCGATGCCCCCATACTTCTAGCTGCATTATAATAATCTTTTGATATTGCTCTTACACCTTGAATAGTATTTAAGATTATAGGAAAAACTCCTGAAAAAGCTATTAAAAATATTGTTGGGCCATCTCCTATACCAAACCATACTATAGTAAGAGGCACCCATGCCATTATAGGAACCTGTCTTACAGAATCTACGACTGGAGATAAAACTTTTTCAAAAGTTTTAGAAAATCCCATGATAAACCCTATTGGAAGCCCAAATAATAGCGCATACATAAACCCTTTGAGTACTCTCTGTAATGTTATAAAAAGATTAGTAACTGTCTCTACATCTGTTACACAATAAAAGAAACCTTTTATTACATCTACTGGCATTGGAAGTAATAAAGAGCTTCCTATATCTTTTGCCGCAAAATGCCAAACTGAAAATATAATGACTAAGAGTATTATCTTGTATAGAATATCCATACTACTATCAGATTTTTTCTTAGTTAATCTATCTCTTTTATCTTTAGAAACTTTAATTTCCAATTTCTTATTTCCTCCATATCTATATTTCTTATATTCTTGTACTCTTTCAGTGTATTCTTAAATGTAGATTCATTATTTAAAGCATCAACACTTTTATTGTAAAGTTTTATAAAATCACTATATGCTTTACTTTTTTTAAATTTTTTGCTTACAACTAAAACATAAGTATCATAATCTCCCAATTCAGTTGTAGATTTTCTTGTACCTTCTAATCCGATTGATTTTATACAGTCTATTACAACACCATCTACTAGATTGCTTTCTAATCCATATGCTAATGCAGTCCCTAATAAAGGAGATATTTCTACATTTTCATAATATTTCTTCACTAATTCTGACTGATAATTTCTGTTTTGAATGATTCCAATTTTTTTAGGATTGCTATTACTTAATAAGAATACATCTGAATTTTGAACTACTGTGCCAACAATTTCAAATCCACTAGTTGCATTTACATACTGTTTTGCGGCATCTTTACATATAATTGCTATATCTATTTCCTCTGAACTCAGAGCCCATTGCATTGTACTTGCTCAGCAATCATTAATTGTAAAAGTATCCATTACATCACTTACTTTTATATTTTCAAAGTAGTCTCTATTTACCATATAATTTATTACAAAACCAGAGGTATCATCAGATACCCCTATTCTTAGTTTTCCTTCTATTTCTTCTTTATCTTCAAAATTAAAAAATATTATAAATATACTTCCCAAAACAATAATAAAAAGTATTATTATATTTTTTATATTCTCCATTTATTTATAATACCTTTGCTTTCCAATCTTCATAACTCATACCTTCAGGAAACTCTGGATTAACTTTTTCTTTTATAAATTTATCAAAATCATCTGCTCCACAAGAATCCAATAAACTTGTATCAATTGTATCTTCATATTTAGGTATATCATCTAGTGCTTTTAAATCTTTATACATTTGTAAATTGTTTTTATATTCTTCTCCTGTAACTTTCCAAGTAAGTGTTCTACCTTCTCCAACTGTCTTTTTATAAATAGTTCTAAGTGCAACTTCTTCTTCTACATTATAATATTTTGCAAATATCTTAGCAGCTTCAGCTGGATTTGTATATATGTATTCTATTGCTTTTGTATGGGCTAGAACCAATTTTTTTGCTAAATCTGGATGTTCTTTTATAAAGTTTTTGTTTAATGAGAATGAACAACAGTTATATTCTTTACCATTAGCTTTTTCTTTATATTGAGTAGATGCTATTATTTTTCCTGCACCATCATTTTCAGCTACAGAACCCCAAGGGTCACAAGATGTAAATGCTTGTATTTTTCCAGTCTTAAGAGCTAAGTATTTATCTTTATCTGAATCCATATTTACAATTTCATATTTTGATGGGTCAGTTGGTAGACCTGTTTCTGGTCCATAATCACTTGTCCATAAGAAATCACTCATATCTGTTGCAATTTTTTTACCTAGTAAATCTTTAGGTTCTTTTATATCTTTTGAAACTATTAAATATTCAGAACCGCCAGTATGATTATTAGCTGCTATTGTTATTGGTGAACCTTTAGGTATAGCCCCCACAAGACCTTTTGTTCCTATATAACCGGCATCCATTTTCCCTGCTGCCATAGCTTCAGGAACTTTACCATTTCCAACAGTTTTTACATTAAGACCTAAATCTTTATATATTCCAGCTGCTTCTGCTACTGGTCCAGCAGTCATATGGTCGCAGTTATAATACCCTACTGTTATTGTATAATCATCCTTCCCAGCTTTTGCTTCTTCTTTCTCTTTTGGTTTACTACTACAGCCTGTTAGTATAGATGCCCCCATTACACTAACTAAGATTAATGCTTGAATCTTCTTAGATACTCTCATCTAAATTTCCCACCTTTGTGTATTATTTTTATTTTTAGCAACATTTGTCCATATCTTCTCCAAATAAATCAACAAACTTGTTGCCTTCTACCCTATAAATTGCATACCCTACATTACCATTCTTAGAACCTGACACAATTACTTCTATTGGTGGTTCATCATCAATATTTTTAAAATTTATAGTTTGATTCTCTATAGGTGCTGGTATTGGTTTTGTTATGTAATGACTGTTTTTGTCAGAAACTACCACTACCATTTCATTTGAATTATTACCTTTTTTATATATAACTACTAAATCTTTTTTCCCATCATTATTTAAATCTTCTTCATCACAAGTTATTATATTTTCTTTATGATTTTTTCTAAAATATTCCAATGTTTCTTTATTCACATTTGGAATAGAGGCATCTTCTTCAAGGTTATCATCCACTATCTTTGATAAAACTATTAATGCTACTACTATACAGGATATTATAACTATCTTTTTAAGCATGATTTCCTATGACCTCTTTCATTTTTGGTATTATTGATTTAAATGCAAATAAAATAATTACAATCGTACACACATATTCAAAACTATCTGGTATATTTAACATTAGTTTATTTGCCAACTGTATTGAAGAATTTGTTGTATCTAAATTTACTGAATTGTCATTTACTAAAAGTAAATTTGTTATGTATCCAATTATTATTGAGGATAGTGTCAAAGTTACTGAATATATAATAACAGTTCTTTTCCCAATAAGTTTAAACATACTTATAAGTTCTGGTAAGTTTGTAGCTGCTCCAGCTATTAAAAACGTTATCGCTATCCCAGGAGAAGCTCCACTTGCAACAAGAGCCGCTATAAATGGAATATGTCCTACTGCACACACATACATGACACATGCAAGTATTGCTATACTTCCAAGAGATATCAATCCTGGATTACCTAGATATTTTTGAATTATGCTATTTGGAAAAATTGTTGTTATAAAACCTGCAAAAAGCATTCCCATTACTACATATTTACTAATAGTAAGAGCTAACTCTCCAAAAGACCATTTAAGACCATCAATCAGATTTTCTATAAAACTTCTCTTTTCTTCTTCTAATTCTATTACATCTTCATCTGAATCATTATGCAAAGATAATTCTTCTTTTCCAAAACAATTTCCTAAAAATCCTACTAAAAATGGCACTAAAAAACCAGCTATTAGATAAATAATTGTAACTTTAGGCCCCAAAAGACCTAGACAAAGAACTACAGCTATTGGATTTATTATTGGAGTTGATGTCATAAAAGCAAGCACTGGTCCTAGGTATGCTCCGGAATAATACATACTTATACCAAGTGGGATTACTCCACAGCTACATATTGGTAAAAACATTCCTGAGATAGTACTTTTAATCAAAGAAGAAAATTTCTTATTTCCAAGTTGTTTTTGAAACCTTTTTGGAGTTAAAACATTGTGAAGTACACCTGCTAATATAAAACTTATCATAAGCCATCCTGATGCTCCATTCAATGTAACTATAGAAGCTACTATAGTCTCTTTAATCCCATTTAAAACAATTTCTAATATATTCATTTTTGATACTCCTAATTTTAAACTTTTAACTATTATTTATAGCTTCTACTATCGCCTTTTCAATTGTATCTTTATTTAATCTGTCATATTTTTTTTTCTGATTTATTATTAAAGTTCCTTTTGTTATAATTCCATATTTTTTTACATATGAAAAATCTTTACCTGCCTGATACAGTTTCACTTCCAATTTATCAGTATACTTTTCTGACATTTTTTTTATAAACACTCCATGCTCATCACAAGATGGTCAAGTATTTATAAATTCAACTAAAACTTTAGACATTTGTTCATCCCCTACTCAAACAATTTATCCTTGACTTAAAATAATCCACAGAAAATAAGTTTTCCCATGGATTGTATACCGCACTGTTTTATAATGTTATGACTTGGTCTATACCTGCACTACCTAAACAAGCATATAAGTTTGGAAAACATCCAATCGTAGCCCCATCAACCAAGTTATTCTCTATCCCTCTCTCTATAGCACATTGGTCACAAGCCATTATTATCATATCCGTTTTTTTATGTAATTCACTTAGTTTTTCTCCTATTGGATTCCCTTTAGATAAGAATAATGTATTATCCATAAAGAAAAACATCCCTAGAACATCTACTCCATGAGTTCCTTGTTCTAATTGTGGTATTATCATTTTATCTAAAATTTTATGTACATTAGTACTATTGAAGATATATGCTACTTTCATTTTTATTCCTCCATCCAATTCTTTCCTAAATTTTATACAAATTTTTACATATACAATTATATTATAAGTTCTTTTGTATTTATCTGTAAAATAGATAATAACTATATCATCAAAAGTGTATATAGTATTTTTCTATATAAATTAAATTATTAATTAAACTTTTCTATATTTTTATTAATTTTAATAAATAAAAGATAGACTCCATAAATTTACTATGTAAATTTATGGAGTCTATCTTAATTAAATTTATATCAATATCAAATTTATATATTTCTCAGATTTTTCATACTTATATCGAGAGCTTTGACAGAGTGTGTAAGTGCTCCTACAGAAACAACATCCACTCCAATATTTCCTATAGATTCTATAGTATCTAAATTCACATTCCCAGAAAATTCTACAATTGCTCTTCCATTTATAATATCTATGGCTTGTTTTGCCATTTCTAAGCTCATATTATCCAACATTATTATATCTGCTTTTGCTTCTAAAGCTTCTTTTACCATATCTAAGGTTTCCACTTCTACTTCTATTTTTCTAACAAAAGAAGTGTTTTTTCTAGCTAGTTCAACTGCGTTTTTGACACCACCAGCGGCTCCAATGTGATTGTCTTTAAGCAAAATTCCATCAGATAAATTAAATCTATGATTACATCCTCCACCTACTTTTACAGAATATTTATCTAATATTCTAAGATTAGGTATTGTTTTTCTACTATCTAACAACTTTGTATTTGTACCTTCAAGCTTTTCAACATATTTACTAGTAGTAGTGGCTATACCACTCATTCTTTGTAAATAATTTAATGCCACACGTTCTCCTACAAGTAAATTTCTAGTATTTCCAGTTAATACAGCTATCTTTTCACGATTTTCTACTTTATCACCATCATTTTTATATAACTCTACATCTACATTTCCAAGTATCTCAAAAACCCTCTTAAATACACCTAATCCAGCTATTATACCATCTTGCTTACAAATTAAATCTACAGTAGACTTAGAATTTTCATCCACAATAGAATTAGTTGTTATATCTTCACTTGGAACATCTTCTATTAAAGCATCCTGTATCATTCTATCAATACTGAACCTCCCATGACTAAAGTCACAGGGTTCCTGTTTCACAGAATTTCGCATACTAAAATATGTCTTACCAATTCTCCACAGGCTATCCCCGTAGTTCCTACGGTTCTTACATAAGTTATTTATTTTAAACTGTTATTAGTCTTAGTCCTTCTTTTAGTATATTTATACTCGCATTTGTGTCTCTATCGTGAGTTACATTACAACAAGGACAAATCCATTCTCTTATACTTAAATTCTTCATTTCCTCGTTTTTGTATCCACATTTATTGCATATTTGTGAACTTGCAAAGAATTTACCTACCCTTACAATTTGTCTACCATACCAATTAGCCTTATATTCTAATTGACGAACAAATTCTGACCATGACACATCAGAAATTAAGCGAGATAGTTTACTATTTCTAGTCATATTCTTTACTTGTAAATCCTCTATGCAAATAATATCATTCTCTTGTATTAATTTAGTAGATAGTTTTTGTAGAAAATCCTTCCTTTGATTAGCTATATGTTCTTGAAGTCTTGCAACTTTTAATCTTGCTTTATTTCTATTTAAACTACCAATTGTTTTTCTCGATAGTTCTCTTTGTAATTTAGCAAGTCTATTTAATGACTTCTTAAGATACTTAGGATTTTCTATAAAGTCTCCACAACTTGAGATACAAAATTCTTTAACTCCTAAATCTAAACCTATCTGATTATTAGTATTTTCAAATGCTTCAATATCTATATCAGTACAACATAATGATACATAATATTTACCACTTGGTTCTTTGGATATAGTAGCATTAAGTATTCTACCTTGAGGTACTTGTTTATCCCTTACTTTAACCATTCCAAGTTTAGGTAATTTTATATATTGACTACAGTACATAATATTTCCATTTGTAAAGTTAGTTCTATATGAAAATCTATTAGTTTTCTTTGATTTAAATTTAGGAAATCCTGCATTTTCTTTAAAGAATTTTTTATATGCGTTTTCTAAATCTTTTAAGGTGTTTTGTAGTGAAAATTTGTCAGGTTCTTTAAGCCACTCTAATTCTCTTTTTAAATTGGTCAAATCAGAACTGCACTGTTTATAAGTAAAAGTTTCTTTATCGCTTTCATAAACTTCTATTTTTTTAACAAGATATTTATTATATACAAATCTACAACATCCAAAAGTTTTGTTAATTAACTCTTGTTGCTTTTTATTTGGATACATTCTAAACTTATAAGCTTTTTCCACTACTATCACCTCACTTTACTTGTTTTTTATGATTATGTTAATACTAGATGTCCATATTTTACACACCATACTATATGGTATTTTACTAAATATACATATCCAAGTAACTTCCATTTTTCATTATCCACTCTAATATTAACAAGTACAATTTTTTAAAACAAGTTTTTTGAAGGTTTTATATTTATTTTTAAATAACATATGTAAGAACCGTAAGTTCTAACTTTTATCATTTTTGAGGTTGTCGTTCACATAAGTTCGCTACTACCTATGCAGTTCTCTTATGAACTTCTTACACTTTCATGTAAGCACAGACTATATCTTATCCTTCGGCATTATCCGTTAAGGTCTACCCACTTCCACTACCAATAACTTGTAGTGTACTTCCCTCAGGAGGAATAGTCGTTGAAGTTTCTCCTATTCGGAGCTTACCTGCTGATTGCCCATTTTAAAGTACTTAGGGTTTAACCTTATACCATCTAACCAATTTTTTCTACTTTCGTAACTTTCACACTTAGGTTTATTTCAGCCTTATGTTTTAGTTTGGTTAGCTTTAGGGGTTTCCAGCAATTCAGGTAGTATTGGATAGGTTCTATCCTATCTCTACATATAAGTTTCCCTATATGCTGACTATTTTAGCTACTAACTCATGACTAAAGTCACAAGTGTGCGTAGCTATTTTTTAATCAAATAATTCATCGCCAAAATCCTCACTTGTTCTTTCAATTTCTTTTATGACTAATATTTTATTCTCTTTTTTTATCTTTTCTATATCTATGTCCATATCTGGTATATCTATAAATTCAACTTTTATCTCATCCATGACTGAGTTTATACTTTTGGCAGCTCTCTTTGAAAATACAAGCCCTTCAAGTAAAGAATTACTTGCCAGTCTATTTGCTCCATGAACACCTGTGCAACTAATCTCTCCAACTGCATATAAATTTTCCATAGATGTTTTTGAGTCCAAATCCACATGTATTCCACCCATAAAGTAATGTTGTGCAGGTGATACTTTTATGTATTCTTTAGTTATATCTGTTCCTCTAGCTAGACATTCATTGTAAATGAAAGAAAATCTATTAATTAAGTATTCACTACCTAAATGTGTTGCATCTAGATATACATAAGGTGAATTATCTTTTTCCATTTGCTCAAAAATAGCTTTTGAAACTACATCCCTAGGAAGAAGTTCATCGACAAATCTTTCTTTATTTTTATTTAAAAGTTTAGCTCCCTCTCCTCTTAGTGATTCAGATATAAGCATTCTCCTGCCTTCACTATTCTCTTCATAGAAAGCTGTTGGATGTATTTGAATATACTCTAAGTTCTCTATTTTTATATCATTTTTTAAAGCTATAGCAATTCCATCACCTGTAAGGTGTCTTTGGTTGGTAGAGTTTTTGAAAAGTCCACCTATTCCACCTGTAGCCAAAACTACCACTTTTGAAAAAACATGAATTTCTCTTTGAGATTTAAAAATTCTAGCTCCTATACACTTATTACCATCTTTTAATATATCTAAAAGATACGCATCTTCTATAAGAGTTATATTTTCTCTAGTTTTAGCTTCTTTTAATAAAGTCTTAAAAACAACCTCTCCAGTATTATCTTTACTATGAACTATTCTATTTACACTATGAGCACCTTCTCTAGTGTAATCTATTTCTCCATTTTCTCTATCTAAAGGCATACCATAATCTACTATTTGTCCTACATTTTCAATAGATTCATCTGCAAGAACTTGGACTGCTTCAACTCTATTTTTATACTGACCAGCCTTCATTGTATCTTCCACAAAAGACTCTATATCATCAATATTTCTAGCAGTTGAAATTCCACCTTGTGCAAGATATGTATTATTGTTTTCAATTGTAGATTTTGATACTACTAATACATTTAAATTTTTATCTAAATTTAATGCACAATATAACCCTGAAATACCACTTCCAACTATTAAAACATCTTGTTCTAAATTCATAAGTCTATCCCTCTATCCTTCTGCTAATCTGTGCATATTAAGCAGTGAATTTAAAGCCTTTTCCATGATTTCATCTTCTACAGTAACTTCATTTTCCATATTTTTAAGTGTACTGTATAAATTTTCTAATGTTGTCTTTTTCATATCAGTACATAATATTCTTCCTCCAGGGATATAAAAGTTTTTATTAGGATTCTTTTTCTTTAATTCATGTAATATTCCTTCTTCAGTTGCTATTATAAAATCTTTATTTTCACTATTAGTAGCATATTTTATTATTCCTGATGTACTGCCTACATAATCTCCTAAATCTCTTATTTCTTTTTTACATTCTGGATGTACCAACACTTCTGCATCTTTATACTTATCTTTTAATTCAATTATTTCTTCAGTCTTTATATTATTGTGGTATTTGCAATATCCATCCCAAAATATAAAGTCTTTATCTGGAAATTTCTCTGCAATATATCCTCCTAAGTTTTTATCTGGAAGAAATATAATTTCTTTATTATCTATGTTTTCTAATATTTTAATTGCACTGGACGATGTAACGGAAACATCACAATGTGCCTTGACTTTAGCTGTAGAGTTTATATAACATACAACCAAAGCATTTGGATACTGTTGTTTTAGTTTTATCACGCCTTCTTCATCTACCATATCTGCCATAGCGCATCCAGCGTTACTTACTGGCATTAATACAGTTTTCTCAGGTGATAATATCTTAGCACTTTCTCCCATAAATCTTACTCCACAAAATACAACCACATCTTCGTTACAATCTCTAGCAATTTCACTTAAGTAATATGAGTCTCCAACTGCGTCTGCTAATTCTTGTATTTCTGGTGGTTGATAAAAATGGGCAAGTATTATTGCATTTTTTTCTTTCTTTAGCTCTTTGATTTGATATGTTAAATCTTTATCCATAATTGCACCGCTTTCTATATGTACTAGTGTATATACACCTGTAAACTCATTATATCACTTGACTATTCTTTCTTCAAGAATTTTAGACCTCTTAATATTGTTAAGATATAGACATTTACATTATCAATTGATTTATCTTTTTTACTTATATATTTAAACTATTTTTTATGTTTTTTAATTTTTTTGTAAAATATTATCAGAATTTTGTTTATATTCTTTATTGCTATAATATTGAAAATTTTACCAAACACATGTATACTAAGTACATGATTATGTGTATGTATTAATTTCTGAAATTATATTACTTTTAGTATTTTATAGAATTTGTAGGTTATTTCAATACGTATACAGAATCCAAAAATTTTATAAATGGGGTGATATTATGACAACGTTCTTAATTGGATTGGCTATATTACTAATAGGAGGTGCTTTATATGGTGCTTATTGTGAAAAAGTATTTAGCCCAGATGACAGAAAAACACCTGCTCTTGCTCAGAGTGATGGTGTAGACTATGTTCCAATGAAAAAATGGAAGAATAGTCTCATTGAATTGCTTAATATAGCTGGTACAGGACCAATTCTAGGACCTATCCAAGGTATATTGTTTGGCCCAATAGCATTTATACTAATCCCTATTGGTTGTGTATTTGGAGGAGCTTTACATGATTATATGAGTGGAATGATTAGTATAAGAGAAAAAGGAGCACAGATGCCTTCTCTTATCAGTAGATTTTTAGGTAATAAAGTATTTCAAGTCTATAATATATTCCTTTGTCTATTAATGCTTTTAGTTGGTGCAGTTTTTATTTACACACCTGGAGATTTGGTTGTTACACAAATCTTAAATATGAAGTCAACTATAAATAATCCAGTTGTATGGATAGTTTATGGAATTATTTTTGTATATTATTTATGTGCAACACTCTTCCCAATTGATAAGATTATAGGAAAAATATATCCAATATTTGGGGCAATACTACTTTTATCTGCTGCTGGTGTTGGAATCGGAATATTTACACAAGGTTATGACTTAGCTAATCTAAGTCTTGCAAATTGGAAAGGTATTCATCCTGATGGAATTCCTCTTATCCCTACATTCTTCGTTACAGTTGCTTGTGGTATAGTTTCTGGGTTTCACTCAACTCAAGCCACTCTTATAGCAAGATCAGTTTCAAATGAAAAAGAAGGAAAAACTACTTTTTATAATATGATGATTTTAGAAGGTTTAATTGCAATGATTTGGGCTGCAGCTGCTATGGGTATTTACAATAAAGGTATACCTAAGGAATTGATAGGCTCTCCTGATGTAATAGGCTTAGTTGCAAGAGATTTACTTGGTTCTATTGGTGGAATCATAGCTATAATAGGTGTTATCATTTTACCAATAACTTCTGGAGATACAGCTTTAAGATCTCTAAGATTAATGCTTGCTGATTATTTTCATTATGACCAAAAGGAAAAGAAACATCGTGTTATACTATCAATCTGTATATTTATCCCTGTCATAGCCATCCTTATATTTGCAAAACTCAGTGCTTCTGGATTTAATATATTATGGAGATATTTCTCATGGAGTAATCAAACCATCGCTATATTTGCATTTGCGATGATTACAGTCTATCTTATAATAAAAGAAAAAAATTATATTATAAGCTTAATTCCAGGTATGTTTTATTCTTTTATCATATTTAGTTATATATTCAATGCTCAAATTGGATTTAATCTAAGTATAAACATATCCTATATTTTAGCTGCTATATTTACTGTATTATACGCTGTTTTAACTGTATACTATGGTAGAAAGTTAAAAAACAAAGCAGATGTGAAACTAGCTGACTAAAATTAACCAGAGTTACACTTAAATTAAACTTTTAATATAAAAATCATAAAAAGAGACTATCTCAAATTAGAGATTGTCTCTTTTTTATTTAACACATAAATAACTAGGTATTTACTCTTTATTGGAATATTTATCCTGAATTTCTAATATAAATAAATAAAAGTTTTAAAACAATCTACACATTTATATACTTAAAATAAATTTTTTTGGAGGAATACTTATGAATAATAAATTACATGAACTTGAAAAAAATCTACCAGAGACATCTTGTTCTTTTTGTACACATCTTTCATTCAAGGGGCCCAGCCTAGACTATAGATATGATATTAGATGTGTTATTTCAGATACTAAGCCTGACTTTAGAGGATGTTGTGAATATTTTGAACCAGAATATACAGAATTAGATACAGGAGATTTAGATAATCTATACATAAACTTTCTTGAAACATGCCTCAAGGTGAACTACAATGATTACATCAATTCTATGTACTGGAAGTTATTTAGAGAAAGGACTTTACTAGAAAACAATTTCAAATGTTCTATATGTGGTTCAACTGAAAATACAGATGTATATCATGTCAATAGAAATTTAGGAAGAGAAACTTCAAAAGATGTAATTGTTAAATGTGATAAATGTAATTGTAAATAGGTGTATAAAATTTAAATAACTTCACATAATAAGTTTAAATAAAACTTAGGAGGTTATTTTATGAAAAATAATAATTTAAATTGCGATGCTACTAATTGTGCTTATAATACTAGTGGATACTGTTATGCTGGGAGCATAAAAGTAGATGGAATGCAAGCAACTACTACAGGAAACACTTATTGTGCTTCTTTTGAAGACAAATATACTTCTGGAATAACTAGTCGTTCTAATGATACTAATCAAGTTGATACAGACAATATCCATTGTGAAGCTGTAAAATGTAAATACAATAAAAATGAACTTTGTAAAGCTGAAAAAGTTCATATAAATTCAGGAAATGCAAGTTGTGAAACTTTTGAAATGAAATAAATTTCTTGTTATTAATTCTATAGTATTTATAAAAATCAAAATGGAACCTATAAAACAGACTTCTTTTATTAATGATGTCCATTTATAGGTTCTTTTTTAAATTAAATTATGAGTCGCATTCATAAAATAAATTATTATTGTAATATATTATCTAGAAGTAAATTTAACACCTAAAATATCCATAAGGAACATGAATATTGGAACTCCAATTAATAATCCCCATACACCCAAATAATGCTCTCCTACAAGTAAAATAATAAACACAAAGCAAACTGGAAGTTTTGTTCTATTTGACATCAGTTTAGGATTCAATATGTATGTTTCTACTGCATGTACTATACAAATCATTGCCAAAACTCCAAGTACTTTTGTTATCCCACCTATATTAAAGGCTATTACAGTTAGTGGAATTAATGATACTATAACTCCTGCCACTGGAATAAGACCTAACACGAAAATCATAAATCCTAAAGCCCATATTTGAGGGAATCCCATAAAACCTAAAAAAATCATGGAAACAACAGAGTTTATAAATGCAATCATTACTTGTACTTTCATTACTTCACCAAAATTTTTCACAAAACTCTTTCCGAAAAATACAAGGGAATTATAAATGAAAGAAATCTTACTATCTGCAAGTTTATTTCCAAATTTCTTGATATCATTTTTTTCAAGTAAAAGAAGCAAACTCAGTAAGAAGCCTAACAATATATTTACTCCAAAGCTTCCAACCTTTGTTGCTGTTGATGCTATAAGTAGCCCTGCCTGTGAAATATATTTATTAAAATCTAACTTTGAAACAACAGGATAAAGTTTTGGACCTAGAGATTGAGCAAATTGATTTACATCAAAATCACTAAAAATCCTGCTCAACTCCGTAAGTTGGACTATAATTATTGGTACAACTGCATAACTAATCAATACCAGTAATATAGCAAATAGTAAGTATAACACCACAATTATCAACGAATCTGGAATAATTCTAGAGGAAATTTTATTAATTCGTTTTCTTATGGCTACAAGTAAGTTATAGAAAATAAAAGTCATTATAAATGTTAAAAGCACCATATTTAACATGTACCAGAACGTAATTAAAATAATTACTACAACAGATATAGAAACAATTTTATATTTTGAGCCATCATGTGTCAATTCTTTGTTATCTTTCACAGTTTAAACCCTCCCCAAATTTTTATGACTTTACAGTGTCACTCTTTTTTATTCTAATTCTAAAAATAATCAAAAAGCTTTCAAAACAACTTATTAATTCTTCATAAAACAATATTAAAATTTAGAGAAGATAATTCTATACAATTATGTTTATACTAAAATCTGCTCCATATTATAAGTTTAAATTATTATTATCTATATCATATAGTAATTCATATATTTCTGGATATTCAAAAAATAAACCATCCTTTATCAATTGTCTTATTCTGTCTGTACTTACCCACTTTATATCACTTACTTCTTCTTCTTGCAAAATAGCTTTTGATATATCATACTCCTTCTTAACAAAGTATACATCCCAAAGAGTATCACCATGAATCATACTTCTAAAAACTTTCATTTCATATTTAGATATATCTATCCCTATTTCTTCCTTTGCTTCACGAATTGCACCTTCCAAACTATCTTCTCCAGAAACAATACATCCAGTTGTCATTCCCCACATATTTGGTAATGTCTTTTTACTTTTAGACCTTTTCTGAATTAAAATCTGAGAGTCACTATTTACAATCCATACTTCAACTGCTAAATGGTAATAACCTTCTTCAATAGAATTACCTCTTTCTATAACTTTTCCTGTTTTAATTCCATCAGTATTATATAAATCCCATAATTCCATTTCCAAATCTCCTTACCTTTACATAAATTAAACAAAACACAAATCTATTTTGGTATACTTAATTTTGCTCATTTTTTATTGCAATACTTGATTTACACTTATGTTCATCTCTTTTCTTTTCTTTCCATTCTTTTATATCATCTATAATAAATCTATGTTTAAGCGACTTTGTGTCAAAATTAAACATCCTAAACACTATTTGTAATACATATCCTAGTCCTAATGCACTTACAAGTGTACCAATACCTACAGAACCTCCTAATAACCAACCAACAACTAGAGCTAGTATTTCAAGAACAGTCCTAACAAGGCGTACTGATTTATTAGTTCTCTTTTGAAGAGCAATCATAAGACCATCTCTTGGTCCACTGCCTAGACAAACACCTAAATATAGAAAACTTGCTATAGCTGCTAAAATAATTCCTATAACCACCATAAATACACCTACATAAGTGTTACTTGCATGAGGTATTACTTCAGAGAATATTACTAAATCAATAAATATTCCTATGAATGTCATGTTAAGTAGTGTTCCCCATCCTATGTTTTCACCAAAAACTGCATCCAATATAACGATTATAACCCCTACCATTATAGATGCCTGACCTATAGTTATACCTAATTTTATAGATAAACCTTGATGAAGCACATCCCAAGGCATAAGCCCAACATGCGCATTAATCATCAATACAGAAGAAATTGCAAATATAAAGAAACCTGAAAACAATCTTATCATACTTTTTAAATTTATTTTTCCCATCAAAAATCACTCCTCATAATAATAATAACAATAAATACCAATAAAATATATATATAAATACAAAATTTTACATAACTCTTCATTAATTTAATATAAAATTTCAATTATAAAAAAAGTGGCAATTCATATTTTATACACTTTCACTTATATTCTAAGCTTTCGTGTATAAAAATGGATATACCACTTTTTAATATATAAACATTTTTAGTTGTTCTTATTAATTTTCACTATAAATTCTAGCTTCTTCTTCTCCATTTAGTACTCTTAAAGTTCCAAAAGCAAGTGATTCTAACTCATTTTCTCCTGCCATAATTTCTACTGGTGCAATAAATTCCACTTTCTTTTTAACCATTGACGTAAACATTTCAGAATATGCAATTCCACCTGTTATAATTATAGCATCTACTTTTCCATCCACTACAGTTGCTAATTCTCCAATACCTTTTGCCAATTGATAAGCCATTGCTTCATAAATAATTTTTGCTTCTTTATTTCCTTCTGCTATCATCTTCTCAACTTCTCTAGCATCTACAGTGTTTAGATATGAAACGATACCACCTTTACCTCTTATCTTTTTAGTCATTTCTCTTTCTGAGTACTTTCCTGAATAACAAGCTGCCACTAATTTTGTAGCAGGTACTCTTCCTGACCTTTCTGGAGAAAATGGCCCTTCATCATCAGATAACATATCAACCATTCTTCCATTTTCATGAAGATAAATACTTACTCCTCCACCAATATGAGCTACTATTAGATTTAAACTCTTATAATCTTTCCCATTATCTTTAGCATATTTTAAAGCCATAGCTCTAGTATTTAATGCATGCCCTGTACTTGCTCTATCCATTCCACAAAGTCCAGATACTCTGGCTACATCTATAAGCTCATCTACTGCAACAGAATCATAAATATATGAGTTTATTCCAAGTGGCTCTGATATTGCGTGTGCCACAACAGCTCCTAAATTTGAAGCATGTTCAAGCACTGGTCTATGTCTAAGTACATCAATCATTTCTTCATTTACTAAATATGCTCCTGATTTTACTGGTGGTAAAACCCCACCTCTTCCTACTATTGCACTAAGAGATTTCAAATCTATATTATTTTCTTCAAGAATATTCAAAACAGCTTCTTTACGCATTTCAAATTGGTCTTGTATTGTATTATATTTTGCAATCTCTTGAGCTGGATGGTCTATTGTCTTCACAAGAATTTGTTCTTCTCCATCATATACTGCTATTTTTGTAGAAGTAGAACCTGGATTTATGGCTAATATTCTGTAAGTCATAATTTTCTTCCTTTCACCTTAATTTCTATAGTTTATTTATATATATTATAAACTATTTGTTAACCATTTCCATACCTTCATGGAAAGCTTTTATATTTAATTCAACAAATTTTGGTTTAACATTTTCACTTATAATTTTTTCCCAATCGATAGACTCTAATTCCATAGATTTAACTAGACAACCTAATAAAATAACATTCATTATTTTTGAATTTCCTAGTTCTTCAGCTTTATCAGCAGCGTTTATAACTTTTGCATTTAATCTATTTAGTTCCTCATCTATATCACCTTCTAGATATTCAGCTCCTCCGATTAAGACAGTCATAGAATCTATTCTATAATTGTTTACTAAAGCTTTTCCTTCTGGTTTTAAATAATTAAACCATCTTAAAGCTTCCATTTTTTCAAAAGATACTAATATGTCTGCTCCACCAATTTCTATAACTGGAGAATGCACACAATCTCCATATCTAACTTGTGAGGAAACAGAACCTCCTCTTTGACTCATCCCATGTATTTCACTCATTTTTACATCATATCCAGCTTCCATCAATCCCATAGTTAATAATTTACTAGCAAGTATAGTTCCTTGACCTCCTACACCTACCAAAAGTATACTCTTAGTCATATTATTTTTCCTCCTTAACTATTGCTTGTTTTGGACAAACTTGTGAACATACTCCACATCCTACACACTGATTTCTATCTATATTTGATAATTTATTTTCTTTATCAAATGATAGGGCTGGACATCCAGTTCTCAAACATAATTTACATCCAATACACTTATCATGGTCCACTTTACACTTAGTCTTAAATGGGTTATTAAATTCTTCTATATCTTCTTTAGAGAATTTTTTAAGTACACATGGCCATCTTGTAATTATTACTGATGGTTCATCTTCTATAGCTAAAGCCCAATCTAATGCTTCATTTACTTCTTTTAGATTGTTAGGGTCTATAACTCTTACATGTTCTATTCCACAAGCTTTAACTAATCCTTCTATATCAACATCTTTAGTTTTAGCACCTTGTAAAGTATATCCTGAACCTGGGTTTTCTTGGTGACCTGTCATTCCAGTTATTCTATTGTCTAATATAACTGATATAGAATTTCCTCTATTGTAAACTACGTCTAAAAGACCATTTATTCCTGTATGGAAGAAAGTTGAGTCTCCAAGTACACCTACTAATCTTTTTTCATTTCCTTCTTTCATATTAAGAACTTTTTGAGCTCCATGTGCAGTTCCAAAAGCAGAACCCATACAAACAACATAATCTATTCCATTATATGGAGGAGCAAATCCAAGAGTATAACATCCTATATCTCCACCAACTATTAAATTTTTTCTCTTTCCAAGTTCATAGAAGAATCCTCTATGTGGACATCCTGCACAGAAACTTGGTGGTCTTGGTGTTACTAATTCAGATTTGTATTCTATAGTATCATTTGTTTTCCCAAATATAGCTTTTCTTAAAACATCTGGTGTCATTTCACCATATGGAGGCATTACATCTTTTCCAATACAGTCTATTCCATATGCTTTTATTTGTTCTTCTATAAATGGGTCATTTTCTTCTATTACATATATTTTGTCAACTTTATCTGCAAATTCTTTTATTTTTTCATAAGGTAATGGATTTGTAAATCCTAACTTCATATATGATGCATTTTCTCCAAATACTTCTTTAGCAAAATTGCAACACATACCTGAAGCTATAACACCTATTTTTGTATCATTTATTTCATAATAGTTCAAGTCAGTTTCATTTGAGAATTTTTTAAGAATTTCCATTCTTTCCTCAACAACACCCCTTCTTATTTGAGCGTTTGCTGGAACTGTTACCATTTTTTTAGCATTTTTAGTGTATTCTTTAATTTCAACTTCTTCTCTATCATAACATTCCACTAAACCTTTTGAATGACAGAGTCTTGTTGTAACTCTATATAAAACTGGTGTATCGTATTTTTCACTAACTTCAAACGCTTCTTTTATCATATCTTTAGCTTCTTGGCTAGTTGATGGTTCAAATAAAGGTATCTTTGCAAATTTTGCATACATCCTATTGTCTTGCTCATTTTGAGATGAATGCATTCCCGGTTCATCTGCTGTAATAAGTACCATACCACCATTTACGCCTGTATATGCATAAGTAAATATTGGGTCAGCTGCAACATTCACACCAACATGTTTCATAGAAGCCATAGTTCTTGCTCCTGCAATTGAACCCCCTATAGCAGCCTCAAGTGCTACCTTTTCGTTTGGAGCCCATTCTGCAACTATTGCATCTTTATATGTTGCTATATTTTCTAATATTTCTGTACTTGGAGTACCTGGATATGCGGATGCATATTTAACACCAGCCTCATAGGCTCCACGTGCAATTGCTTCATTACCTGTCATCAATTGTTTCATATAAAATTCCCTCCATCTACAATTATTAAATTCATAGTCCACCCAATTTGTCAATGAAATTAATTATTTATTTTTACTTCTAAACTTTCAAGTGCTTCTTTTATAATACTTGGTGCTTTCTTACATTTTTCTTCTGAAACTGCACAAACTGCAAATCTTAATCCCATTTTTAATGGAACTGCAAATAGATTATGTTTAGTCAATTCTTCACATACTTCTTTTGGATTATCACATGGTATACTTACAAAGAATCCTGCTATATATGGAAGAATTTCTAAGCCTACTCTTTCAGCTTCTTTTACAAATACATCTGCTCTTCTAGTTAGCATTTTTTTGTATATGTCTTTTTCATCTTCATATTCTTTAAATTTTTTAGGGTCATTTACAATGTTAGATAATACTGCCATAGCGCTTCTATTACAATTTGACCAGTTTGCTCTACATGAATGAACACATGAATAATGGAACTCTTCAGCTACATCTTCACTTGAAGATATACAAATTATAGCTCCCATTCTCATACCATAAGCTGTAAATCCTTTTGACATACTGAATCCAACTAATACGAGAACGTTTTCAGGTAGATTTGAAAATTTCTTAAAAAACTTTCTACATACATCATCATCACCTGCAAAGTCAATATATGCTGAATCTACGAAAAATATTATCTTTTTATCTTTATCTTCTGCAATTTCTTTTGATAAATCTAATATTTTATCCCATTCATCATCTGCAACACTATATCCAGTTGGATTGTGAGCTGGCGTATTTATAATTGTAAAAACTCTATCTTGTTTTTGTGCTATATTTACAAACTTTTCTTTGAATGACTCAAAATTAAATCTTCTATTTTCATCAAACAATTGGTAGTTTACTACTTTTCTATTGGCTTCCTCAGCTATACTTACATATGGACTCCAAAACCAATCAGATGTTAAAACCTCATCACCTTCATTAGTATAATTCCATACAGCCAATTTTATTGCACCACTTCCTCCTGGTGAAGCTAATACTCTTATATGTCCTTCTGGTAAGTAATCTCTGAAAAATACTTTTTTAACTGCTTCTAAGTAATCTGGCTGACCTTCAAGAGCCGCATATGCACCTATTTCACAGTTATCTAATGCCTTATATTCTTCATATACAGTTTTCATTGTTATTAATTTTCCTGAATCATCCATTAGAGCGCCTATTGTTGCATTTATTACATTATCCATGCCTAAAGCCTTCTCTGCTGCTTGAGCTCTACCAGATATGCTAAATATAACATCATTTTCTTTTGGCCACATCGCATGCTTACCAACCATACTTTGACTCATACCATCACCCCTAAAATTGTATTTACTCTCACTTTATATATTAAGCAATTAGCATGCCAACAAATTTTACTTTATGTAAAACTACTTTTGTTTAGAATTCTGATTTTTTTCATTATTAAATTAAGTATTTTAGTTATTTTTCTTAGAAATATATATACTTGTCTAAAAAAACAAAAAATTACAAAAAAGTAATGTTAATTTTTTTTAACACTTGTTTTAAAAAATTAACATTACTTTCAAAATATTTTATATGTATTTGTATTTATATATTTTTGTTATACTTTTTCCATAAAGATGTACGACTTATTCCAAGAACTTGTGCCACTTCATTTTTAGAGAGTCCTTGAGCAAAAAGCATGTTTATTATTTTTTCTTCAACATACTTATTTACCTCTTTTATGTCTATACACACCTTACCATCGTTTATCTTACTTATATCTACAACTTCATCTTGAACTTCTACACTGGCTGTCGTTTCAGAATTAAATTTGTCTATTTCAGAACTAGGTGCTACCTTTTGAGTTTTAAAATCTCGTTCTTTTCTCAATTTAATTTTTCCTGTTACAACATATTTCTGGGCTATTGTTTTTAATTCTCTAACATTTCCAGGCCAACTGTAATTATACAGTTTATCAATTTCATCTTTAGTTAAAACAAAATTTTCATCTATGCTATTTATTCCATTAAGACCATCGTCCTTTAATACTTCATTTACAAAGTTATTAAATAGTGGTATTATATCCTCTCTTCTATCTCTTAGAGGAGGAATATTTATCTCCAAACTACTTAATCTATAAAACAAGTCAGCTCTAAATGTTCCCATAACTATTTTTTCAGTTAATGATTCATTTGTTGCTGCTATGATTCTTATATCTAAAGGTATTATATAGTCAGAACCAATCCTCATTATTTGGCGTTCTTCTATTACTCTTAATAGTTTTGTCTGAATATTAAAAGATAAACTATTTATTTCATCTAAAAAAAGTGTTCCTCCATGTGCAAGCTCAAATAGACCTCTTTTTCCACCTTTTCTGGCACCAGTAAATGCACCTTCTTCATATCCAAAAAGTTCACTTTCAAGCAAATTCTCTGCTATAGTAGCACAGTTTATTGCAACGAAAGGTCTGTCTTTCCTTCTACTTATATTATGTATACTATGAGCTATAATTTCTTTACCAGACCCACTTTCTCCATATAGTAGAGTTGTATAATCACTTTTTCCAATTTTTTTAGCTTCTTCAATAAATTCTTTAGTTAATTTATCTTTAAATAAAAAATCATCAAAAGTATATCTAGCATAAAGACCTTTTTGATTTAAATCAAATCTTATTTTTCTTTCTAAGTTTTGTAGTTTAGTTATATCTTGTATTATTCCCAAAACTCCATAAGTGCTATTATCTACTTTTATTAATGTAGTTCTAGTATTAACAATTAAATTATTTATATTCCTTATCTTTCTATCTTCTACATCATTTTTTTCATGTAAACAGTCTAACATCCACTCCATTTTTGGGAATACATCTAATATATATTTATTGAGTGCACATCTTCTTTCTACTTTAAGCATGTTTTTTGCACTTTCATTGTACAAAATTATACTACCATTACTATCTATCGCGATTACTCCATCTTTTATACCATCAAGTATATTTCTTAAAACTTCATTATTAAATTTTTCTTCACCTAATGTATCTAATAATTTCTTACAATACTCAACAGCTTCTCTTATAGATTCATCACTAGCAGTTGCAAATACACTATCAATGCCATATTGTCTTGCAAAAGAACAAGCTAGACCTCCACCTACTATTACAACTTCGTCTTTTTGGTCTATATATTTTACGACTTTACTTCTTATCTCATATTTAGATTCAAACCATTCCTCAGTTATCTCAGTACTTATTACATTTCTCCAGCCAACATAATCAAAAGAAACTTCATTATCTCCAAGAATCAATACCACTTTTTTAGAATATCTCTTTGCTATTTCTATTGCTCTTAAGAGGTCAGTCGATTTCATATTCATAGGTATAACAGGTACACTTACTGTATCTATTACTAAACTATAACCTCCACCTCTACCAATTATAGCTTGAGCACCTTTTTCAACAAGTATACGTCCTTGATTTTCCATTAAGTCTAAATTGAGTATGTCAATTATTATAGTTCCATTTTCTACATCTTCTTTATATAATTCTTCTATTCTTTCTTTTAATTCAATATCAGAGGCTATAATTCCTATTTTTTTTCGCAACAAAATCACCTCAATTTTAAATTATAATGTATTGATTTCTACCTGCTTTTTTTGACTTATATAGGTTCTTATCTGCATCTTCAATTAATACTTCAGCATCTTTTCTGCTACGACACCTTTTTATACTTACTCCAGCACTTATAGTTATATAGTTTTTTACTTTAGAATACATATGTTCAATACCTTCAAATTCTAGAAGTTTAAAAACTCTTTTAATATATAATTCTATATTATCAATTTCTTCAATATCTACTGATTTTATAGAATCTACTAATATTAAAATTTCTTCGCCTCCGTATCTAATTATGTGTTCAGTAATGTCTATAAATACATTTCTTATAATATCAGTTACCTTTGTTATAACTTTATCTCCTGCTAAATGACCATAGTTATCATTATAACTCTTAAAATAATCTATATCTACCAATATCGCGACCATATTTTTTTCTCTAGTTCCATTAAATGAATCTAATTGTTCTTCTAAATATCTTCTATTATATAGTTGAGTAAGTCCATCTTTTAATATATCATTTTCTAATTTTTTATTATTATCTACAAGTGCTCTTAAACTTTCTTGTTTTTGCCTAAGTTCATATTGTTTATGAATTCCTTGAGATGTTTTATAGGAATTATTTTTTTCCCATTTGTCAGAATACCAATCCATACTTTTATAGTATTCTATCGCTAGTTTAAAATCTTTTTTTAGTTCATATCCATTTGCTATTAGACCATAAAATATAGACATTTTCTTAGGATTTAATGAGCTTTTTTTAACCAAGTTTAAGCCTTTTAGATAACAGCTTATACCTTCATCTATATTACCAAATTTTATATATAAATCTCCATACAATTTATATATATAATCTAGTTTGGAATTATATATAAAAACATCTCCAAAACTTTTATATATATTTTTTGATAAAATCAAATAGGCGTTTACTTTTTCAAAATTACAATCACTTTTCTTTAACTCGATTTCAGCTGAATATAAAAATATAAATGAGTATAAATAATCCTTATACACACCTTCAACAGCTTTCATCAACTTTATAGCTTTTACTAGAATATCTTCTGCTTCTTTATTCATATCTTCCTTTAAATAGGCCCATATAAGGTCTATTTTTATGGCTACTCTTTCAGTTAGTGATATTGAATTATTATTGTGTGCAACATCTAGTACATTTTTTATGTATTTTATGGCTTCTATATTATTTCCACTTTCTAAATAACACAAGCTTATTATACATTTACAAAAAGCTTCTATAGAATACAAGTTATTTTCTTGAGCCAACCTTAGGCATTCAATTAGATACTCCATGCTCTTTATAAAGTTATTAAATAAATAAAGATAAACTCTTCCAAATATATAATTTGCTCTACTTACAAGGACTTTATTTTTTAAATTTTTAAAAAAAGATACTTCCTCTACTAAAGATATTACATCCGTTTTAGTCTTATATAATGCACTTATTTCTACACATAAACTCATATTAAACAAGACTAATAGCTCGTTTAAGTGGTTTTGTTTTATGCTTTTTTTTGCTAAAAAATAAAAGTTATTTGCCTTATCATATTTTCTTATAGAAATAGCTGATAGTGTAAGATAAATATAAATCTTAGATATTATCTCAGCATTCTCTTTTGATGGCAATTTTTTAATGTCTTTTAATGAATCCAGCAGATATTTGTATGATGCTTCTCTATCTTTTTTTATATAGTTTATGAGACTAATTAAATATAAAACATAAACTCTATTCTTAACTTCTATTTTTGTATTTAAAAGTTCTTTGTGATAATCCAAGATGTAGTTTAAATCTGTCAAATTCAGATAGAATTTAGTCAACATATCATATTCTATCTTTTTTATATTTCTCTTTAAATCTTCTATTAAACACCCTTTCAAATGAATCACCAATCCTATTTAAATAGTTAAAAATTTTTAAAATCATGATAATGCAAACATCGATTTCTGCCACTTTGTTTGGCCTTATACAAGGCTTTATCCGCATTTCCTATTATCTCACTTATATCTATACTACTATTTTTACATGTATCAATACCAATACTAATTGTCAAATTATTGTTTAAAATCTTTTTTACACTTCTACATAACTTTCTTCCAAAGATTTTACTTTTTTTATAATCTTTACATATAGATAGTATTAAAAATTCTTCTCCACCATACCTTATTATAAGCATGTCTTTTTTTAGATATTTTTTTATTATTGTTGTTATGTTTTTAAGAGCAATATCTCCATTATAATGTCCATAGGTATCATTATAGTTTTTAAAGTAGTCTACATCTATCATGAATGCCGTACTATATTCGCTGACTTCTTGTCCTCCTAAAAAATTATTTAGAAAAACTCTATTATATGCACTTGTCAAATGGTCAATATATTTTTTCTTATCTAAATCATTCTTTACTTTTCTCATGTTATTTATTTCTTTTTCAACATATTCGTACCTATAATTTAAAGAATCTATATAATTTCTATTTCTAGCTTTTACATACATCATTTTTAACTCATAATACATTTTAAAGTATTTCATACTCATTTCATAATCTTGAATCATTTCAAAACACATATATATATTCTTATATGCTAGTCTTACATAATTATAATTTTTAGCATTTTTAGATTTCTCAAGTAGTTTTTTACTTGTATCTAATGCACTATTATAATCTCCAAAACAATAATATATCTTTACTTGATGATAAACTACTTCCAAATCATACAGTATATATTCTTCTTCACTTTTTATAATACTTAAGATATCTTTAGCTCTATCTAAATAACAGATTGACTGTTCAAATGAATTTTCATTACTTTTTGCATAATACATAGCTAAATTTATAAATAATCCAAACTTCTCAGTTTCTTTTAAATTATTATTTTTAATTTTTTCTAAGTACACTTCAGATTTTGCTAAATTATTTATCGCTTCAGGATAGTTTTTAGTTTTTATTAATATCTTAGTTATATTATTTGACGCTCTATATTTTTGTATTGTATCTACATTTATATATTTTTTATTACTTATTACTTCATTAAAATAGTCTATCGAGCCTCCATGATTTTCAAATGAACACTCACATTCACCTATTTTTATATTACATAATGAAGATACGTCCATATCCTTTAATAAATCTGCATATTTTCTTGCCTGTAAAAAATTTACTTTAGCAACTATAGCATCATCTAAAAACAAAAAATATATTTTACCAACAATAAAAAAATATATTTTTTTACAATTAAAATCGTTAATTTCTTTTACCTTTATATATAAATCTTCTATTTCTTTAATTATTATAGAAGATTCTATGCACTTACTTGCCTTAATATAAAGCAGTTGTGATTTGAAAATAATCTCTTCAACCGAACAATTATTATCGTTACAAATAACATTAAATTTATCTATATGTAAATTTGCCTTATTTATATTTTCATTTTTTAAACTTAAAATAGCTATTTGTGAATAAAACCTCGCTAGAAATTTATAATCTTTAGGTAAGTATTTATCAATATATTTATAGGAAATCAAAATATACTCTTTCATTTTTTCACTAATCCCTTGAACACCATATAATAAAGCCAGCAAAAAATTTGATTTTAATAACATCAAACTATTTTGTTCAGTTTTATAGCAATCGATTGAATTCTTTACTACATCAATGTTATTTTCAATAAAATCATTATTATTCAATAATCTTTCATTCAAGGTTAACCTAAACATTAAATCTAAAATTGTATCATCTATCTCTTCCAAACATTTAATATATATTGTAACTCACCTCCGACTTACATTATCTCATAAAATTAGTAATTTTCCATACTATTTGATAAAAAAGTCAGTGTCTCAATTTAGAAATTTCTCCTAAATTAAGACATACTTTACATTAAACTATACAATTTTCTACCTGAACTATATAATCCTGACAATTTTCGCAAATTATCACACTCACAATATAACTATTATCAACTTTATTTGCTCTTGATAATTTATTAAAAGATAACCCCTTATAGTCACTAGATATGTTACTTATTACATATTTTCCATCTTTACTGAAAATATAAAAATGATATTCTAAGAAAGGAAAGAACTTTTTCTTTTCTTTAACACCTTCCAAACATAATGGACATGCTTCTTGATAATATTCTATGTCAAAATCAACTTCTTCTGTTTCATTAAGTATATCAATTATTTTTGAAACAGTTATTCCCTGAATTGGATTTTCTTCATCATTTATTAAAGCACTACAATTCTCTTCTTTTAACAAATATTCCTTATCATCATATATAAACTTATATAAACTCATATTATATCCTCCTTATAATTATTAATCTCCAAGTTATTCTACCACTTAAATAACCTTAATAAAAGTAATTGTTTATAATATCTCCAATTAATTAAATCTTGTATACATATATCGTCATACATTTACATTAATCAATTGTCTCAAAATCCAAGTTTACGCTTTAAATATCCAGTTTTTCAAAACCTATTGTCAAAACTTACTTTAGCTATTAATATAAGGATATAAATATAGAACTGCATAGATGTGACACGCTCAAATATTTTATATGATACGATTTAGTATCTAAAATTTATATATTGTATATAGGGGGAGATATATATGTATAAAGATAAAAGTGATGAATGTATACACTTAATGACTGCCTACATTGATAGTATAAGTGGATATTATTCTTTTATTGACACACAGTTAGATGATTTTATGGTTAGATATGGAGAAAATATTGTTGATTCAAATTTACACAGTATAATGATGTTGCTCTGTAAATGGGGATTAGCGTAGCATTTTGAGAAACTTTTTTGTATATTGTATTCTATATTATATATTCATTAATAAAAAAAGGATTGACATAAATTTAAGGACTATAGATAGATTTTCAAAAAAATCTATCTATAGCCCTTTTAAAGTTTATCAAAATGTATACTTGAACAAGTGATATTTATTTTTCTATAATTAACTTAGCTCATATGCTATACTTTAAGTATCTACAACAATAAAAAATATCTAATATGTATTATCTAGTTTAACTCATCATAATATCATTTCTACACTTACAATTAAGATATTTTCAATATAGTACTACTCAATTTTAATATTATGAAAAGGAGAGTTTTTATATGAATTATAGTGAATTATTAAAATCAGCTAGAGAGAACTTTAATGGAACATGTAAAGTCTGTAAAATTTGTAATGGATTAGCTTGTGCTGGAAATGTTCCTGGCATGGGAGGCAAAGGAAGTGGTTCATCTTTTATTGAAAATAGAAAGAGTCTAGAAAAAATAAAGATAAATATGAGAGTAATACATAATGTTTCAAACCCAGATACTTCTATAGAATTATTTGGTAGAAAAATGAGTTCTCCTATATTTGCTGCACCTGTATCAGGTACTATATTAAATATGGGTGGTAAAGTTTCTGAAAAAGAATACATAGAACCTGTCGTTAGAGGCTGTTCCAACTCTGGAATTTATGCGATGGTTGGTGATACCAATGTGGATACTTTTTTATTGAATAATTTAGATGTATTAAAAGATAATGATGGAAATGGAATTGTATTTATAAAGCCTTGGAAAAATTCAAAGATAATAGAAAAAATTAGATTATCTGAAGAAGCAGGTGCTTTTGCGGTTGGTGTAGACCTTGATGCTTGTGGATTGATTAATAATCAACTTCAAGAGAATCCTTTTTCTCCTAAGACGATTAGTGAGATTAGAGAATTGGTTGAATCTACTAGATTACCTTTTATTATAAAAGGAATTATGACTGTGGATGATGCTTTGATGGCTGTAGAGTCCGGAGCTAGTGCTATTATTGTTTCAAACCATGGAGGAAGAGTACTTGATTATACTCCTGGTACTTGTGAGGTACTTCCAGATATAGCTAAGGCTGTAAAAGGAAAGATAACAATACTTGCTGATGGTGGTGTTAGGACTGGTGTTGATGTAGTTAAGATGCTTGGTTTGGGTGCTGATGCTGTTTTGATGGGAAGACCTTTTGTTACTGCTTCTTTTGGTGGTGGTATTGATGGTGTTGAGTTTTTTATAGATAAGGTTAGAAATGAGTTATGTGAGACTATGATTTTGACTGGCTGTCAAGAGATTAAGGATATTGATGGCAGGGTTATATGGAAGTGATTGTAAAATATTATATAAATTAACATTGAATTTAGAACTAAAATACAATTTTAACTACTTCAAGTAAATTGATGTCTAGTATAAATTGTTACTATTATTCTTCATAATAAAAACACGATAAGATTATATCTTATCGTGTTTTTATTATACTATATATTTATAACGACGCTTTAATCTATGCATATAATTTTAGAACATCTGCAAATTTTTTCCATGTTCCTAACCCTACTACACCATCTGAACTTAATCCATATTTACTTTGGAAAGATTTAACTTTATTGTATGTGTTATTCCCAAAAATACTATCAACATCTAAATATACACCAGTACGATTTATCATAAGTTGAACTAAGTGTACTGGGTTTCCGCTTGTTGTATGACCATATCCAACATAAGTTGTTACATATACTTGATAATTCTTTGCTCCACTTACATCAAAAAAAGTATTGTAAAAACTAATTGTAAAACTATCTTTTCTAGCCTCAGCTTTATACATATTATATTTTGACATTCCTTCTATTGGAATAAATATTTCATCACTTGCTTTTGGCTCTACACCCAGCTCTGCACAAGTCTTCTCATATGAATCCTTAACTGCTTGTGGAGCACTTTCATATGTAAATGTGTAACCTTCAACAGTAACAGTAAAAATAGGTTCTTCTGTTGCCTTATTTTCTGGTAAATTTTCAGTTGTTGTATCCGCAAATATTGATACACTGCCTATCATAATCAAACACAATGCAATTATTAATATTTTTCTTGCTTTTTTAAACATAAAACCCTCCTTGATAATTTTAGCATTTATATAAATCCCTTAATAGGAATTTTTTCAACTAAGTTATATTTCAACATTTACATGAAATTGAGCTTCTGAATTAGATTTATTTTCAATTGGTGCTTCCTTACGTATATAATTTATTGGTGTCACAAAACTAATTGGTTCAAATTCTAAATATGTAATTAATGATGATAAACATAAAATTAATGCTATAAAAATACCATTTTTTAAATTACTATTTATAATACTATCAAGTCTCTTTTCTAAGTTTGTTTTATTAAATTCAGTGGTTAAAACTCCACTATGGTAATTCTTACTCAATTTAATTGACTTTATAAGTGCTAATGCATATTCTTTCTTATCTTTTAAAGAACAATCTTTCAAAACACTTTCATCACAACATAATTCACAATCTAGATTTACTTTATTGCTAATTATATAAACAAGTGGATTAAACCAATATATTATTTTGACAGACAACACTGCAAACTTTATCAAAATATCCTTGTTCTTAAAATGCATTAATTCATGTTTTAAAATCCAAGTCAACTCATCCTTACTATAAGGATAATCTGGCAAGAATATATATGACTTAAATAGTCCTATACCTGCTGGACTTACCAATTCATCAGAACCTCTTAACTCAATTTTCTTTTTTATATTTAATTCTTTCAACAAATTTTTATAGATACAGTTTACATCATTATCTTCAATATCATAAGATACATCAACAACAAGATTTTTAAATTTTGTATACTTTACAAAGGTATAAACTGCAATGACTACGGTTACAAGTATCCATAAATAAGATAAATACAGCATAATATTATTGCCCATAGAAATGTCAGTAACTCCATTACCTATTACATTTCTCTTAGGCTCTTTTACTTCATACATTATTGTATAATTAAATAGAAAAAGTAGCATTCTAAAAACTATTATCAACCAAATATAATAATTGAATCTCTTACTAAACTTCTTAAACACATATCTTTTCAAAAATAATAATAGACAAATACCAAGACTACATATAATAGTTGTCTGTATAAGATTGTCAAAGATATACAACATATAATTATTCATCCTTTAAATTATCAAAATAACTTTCTAAAAAATCCAGCTTATCTCTGCCTAAATTTTCATCCTCATGTAATGCTGAAATTAAACTTGTAAAAGAATCATCATGTATATTGCTTAGGAAATCCTTTGTCTCAAAGCTTAAATATTCTTTATGTTTTACCACTATTGTGTAATGTGTATATCTGTCTATTTTTTGAGCATCTAAGAATCCTCTTTTTACTAGCCTTGATAAAAGTGTCAGTGTTGTGGTTTGTTTCCAGCCATATTCTTGTTCCATTGCTTCAATAACATCTTTTGATGTCACTGTAGCATCTACTCTCCAAATAAATTTCATTACTTTTAGTTCTGCTTGTGGTATTTTTTTTATCATTATTTACACCTCCCCCAAAACTCCCGCTAACATAATTCTACAACACGTGAATTTTTTAGTCAAACAATTTATGAAAAAAATGTGAATTTTTGTATTTTTTGTTAATTTTCTAATTTTTATACCATATTAAAAGTTAGATTTAGAAATATACTTTTCTAAATATTTTACTTTTTATATGTTTAATTACAATAATGTATAGTAATTTTTTTATACTAAATTTTTTTCATAAGAATGTCTATATTTGCACACAAAGGATATTATAATACTTTTTTTAAAAATAAACTAGACTAATCAATGAATAAATTCTAATGATATCTTTACTGTGCCTTTATTACATACATATATCTGTTTTATATTGATTATTTTTCAATAAAAAAGATATCTATATTTTAAAATTCTTATAATAATTACTATTTTTCAATATCAATTTATTTATGAACCTTAATAATTGAAAGTATAATACTATTAAAAAATTTAGCTTTTGTAAAATATGATATAATTTTAAATAAACAAAACTGGAGGTTAATAGTGATTATAAAAGTGAGCTTTGGTGGAGATTACAATCCTGGTTACATAAAAGTACCTAATGACATTAATTTGAAAAAATACGAAATTAGAGATAAATTCCATAATTGGATTGATAATACAGAAGAAGAACATCCTTTCTTGGAATATGAAAATGGACTTAGAATTGGATTAAATTATAGAGGAAATGCAATTGTTTATTGGCTAAATAATTATATTCTAAAAAATGCTAAGTGTAAGTCAAGGTTAATTGAAAGTTTCTCTAACAAAAGTCTAGATTATGATTTAATGATAAAGTTATAGAATATAATATATGATTTAGATTTTCAAACATATCTACTTAAATTAATTACATACCTCATTGAGTAAATTTATTTAGAGTTATATCTTTTTAAAGATGTAAAATTTAAAAAGATATAGTAAAAAACCCTTAAAATACTTTGATTTATTATTTTAAGGGCTTTTATTATATTATAAATTTTTATTTTCTATCTATAAAATCTAATTATTTATAAAGTGTTTTAAATTTATAACTTTTCTTTGCTATCTCATAATATAAACATAAATGTCCCCTAGCTTCATAATTATCCATATTAATACTTAATTTATCTATTGCTTTTTAACACTTTTAATATTACACAATTCCTTTGAAATTTCTTCAAATCTTTCATCAGATATGCCAAGCTTTTTCTTAAACTTTTCATCATTCATTCTTTCAACAATTACTTTATCTGGAGATAATTCCTGAATAATACTCTTTATCTTATCAATAGACTTATCATCATCATTATATCCCTTGATAACTGTTACATCTAAAATAAATGTTCCTCTATACTGTCTATTAAATAAAATCATATTTGAAATATATTCATCTAGAATATATCCTACAATTGGTCTTTGAATTTTCTGAAAATCTTCTTCTGATATTGTTTTTATCTCTCCAACAACTTCATCACACGTATTAGCTATTTTTATATATTCAGCTTTACCAAATAAATACCCATTAGAAAGTAATCGTACAGACACTTTTTTTCTCTTTATTAATTCAATAATATCGTAAATTTTATCATTCAATAGAGCCTCTCCTTTTGAATTAATAAAAACCAATTCTACTCCATTCTTTTCTATCATACTTTCTAATTCTTTCAATGAGTCATTCATATTTTCAAAAGATTGTGGTGTATCTACTTTATTATATGACCTTCCAATAGGACAAAATATACAATCAAAATTACAGTACTTTTCAGGAAGTATATTGACTTCTAATATTTTTCTACCATCCTCAATATAGATGTCTTTATAGCTAAAACTACTCATCACTATATCATCTCCAAATTAATTTATTAATACTTCTTTATTATTAGTATCTAAAATTGAAATTTTACATGTACCACCTAAATTTTCTTGAACCGTTTTAGCTAAGTCACTTAAAGCATTTTCAAACTCTTCAAATCTACTTTCATCCACCAATTCAATACATAAAAAGGCATTGTTTGTACTTTCAGTAAGCATTGTTCTTATTGCTTCACGCCAATTCCAACACCTACAAATTGCTCCTTCATCATCTTTATAGACTACTTCACCTTCATATGGAGGTGTATTTTCATCTGCTCCCAATGGAATAAATTCCTCATTTCCAACTGCTTTAGTTAACCTAATATCCCCTATAAATTTGTCTATATCTTCTCCTCCACAAGGTAGCGCATATTTTAGTGAGATAGAATTATAAATATCCACTAAAGGGTTGATAGTTCCTATGTTATTTCCATTATATACTCTTTTTAATAGTGCCTCAATAGATGACCTTGCTCCTTTTTTCGTTTTAAATTTTTTAAATGCGTCTCTCCATACTTTAATTACTTGATTATTACTAAACTCTGAATCTTTTAAGTATTTTAATACCTCTTCTTCTCCCTTCAAAATCATTTTTTTATATTCTTTATTTCTTATATAGTTGTCTATATTATTACAAATAACAACTCCAATCTTAGCACTGGGAAATAGATTCCAGAACTCATCCTCAATAATAAATCTCTTCACTAGAATACCTCCTAAAATTTAAAATATATAAAACAAAAAAGCCTAGAGAAATATTATTAAATATCTCCCAGGCTTTTATCCTTCCGTGTACACAATAATCGTGCGTTTTCTCTTGGACCTGACCATTATAAAATGCGGAACCCTAGAAAACTAAAATATTTTTTTGTTTTATAAAATACAAGTAAATTTTAGCATAATATAATATTTAAAACAATACTACATTCTACATTTTATACAATAAAACAATTGCCACCAAATTACAACTTTGGTGGCAATATGGTGGCAAAACAGTTTTTTATTATATATCACTAGACTGAAAACACTAAAATCACTAGATTTTATATTTTCTTAATCAATTTCCGACTTAAAAGGAGTGTCATCAGCTTTAGCTATTCTATATTCCTTATCAGTTATATAACCAAGCTCATGCATCTTATACAATACAATTAATTGTCTCTTTTTAGCCTCTCCATGGTCAATATACCTCGCAGGATTATTTGTCATACCAGCCAACATAGCACATTCAGATAAATTTAACTCATTAACTTTTTTACCAAAATACACTTCAGCTCCCTTTGCAGCTCCATATGCATTTTTACCTAAATACATATTATTTAAATAAGCTTCAAGAATTTCATCCTTACTCATAATCTTATTCATCTGCTTAGCATTATACATATCCCTTATTTTTCGTTTCATAGTTTTATCATCACTAGTAAGCAGATTTTTTGAAACTTGCATATCTATAGTACTTCCACCTTGTGTTGTATCTGTAAATACATTATTGAGTACTGACCTAGTTAAAGAAATAACATCTACTCCTTTATGCTTGTAAAATCTCTCATCTTCTATAGAAACTATAGCATGCTTTAAGTCATTTGGCATTTGCTTTATGCTTACAACTTCACTACTTATATATTTAGACCTAATTAATTTTTTAGTGACTTCAGGTGACCCTTTTATAGCCGAAACTGTAAATATTGCACCTGCTACTGAAAGTATAATCAGAGCAACTAGCATAATAGATAACAATGCTCTAGCTATCTTAATCCTTTTTTGTTTTTTTCTTTTTTTACTTTTTAGCTTTTTCTCTCTTTGCTTATAATCAACTCTTCTTCTTTCTCTTTGATTGTAATCTGTATTTAAAGGTCTTACATTATCTCTTGTAAAACTATCTCTTTCTCTTTTTATAAGATTCTGTGAATCTACTTTTTCACTCATTCTTTTACTAGAGCTTGTCTTAGAAGTTTTATTTTTTTTATTTGTTGAAGTATAAGAATGTTTAGATTTTTTATTACTATCTTTACTATTATTTACTTTTTTACGTCTTATTTTATTATTATCATCATCATCATAATAACCCATTTTAGTCTCCCTTCTTTATACTAAGGTACATTATATATTGTTCTACAAAATAAATCAAAGAACAAAATTGTAAGTTTAAGGGTCAATTTTATAAAGGATATTTTCACTAATTTTCTCTATATTTAAGATTAATATTCATCTTTTATTTTCAAAAATAGTTTTGCAGTTGCTAAAGTGTCACTGTCAGCTCTATGAGCATTTATATTCTCTATATTGTAATAAGCACAAGCTGTTTCAAGCTTCTTATTTTTTCCTTTATAACTTTTACATTTTTTTAATAATTCTAGTGTACATATATAATTGTTTATTGGTTCTAAATCTAATATTCTAAGATAGTAATTTAAAAACTTTAAATCAAACTTCGCATTGTGTGCAATTATAGTTCTATTTCCTATGTATTTTCTAAATCTAGGTAAAACCAATTCTAGAGGCTCTTCATTTTCTACCATTTCATTACTTATATGTGTCAATTCTGTTATAAATGAAGAAATTATACCTTTAGGTTTTATCAATCTTGAGTAGTTTTTTACAATTTCGTCATTTTTTATTTCTGTTATTCCTATTTCTATTATTTCACAACCTTTATATGGATCTAAGCCTGTAGTTTCTAAATCCACAACTACATATTCATTCATATCTCTTCTCCTTATTATCAAATGGATATATTTATATTCTATATTTATGTAATAGACTAATCAATACTTAATTTTATACCATATAGAAAGATTTTACAAATTACAACATATATATATTATTTTTCCATTATAAATAAAGATTATTTTTTTATAATCGCTAGATTTTCACTTTATTATTATTTAATCTATTTCGATAAATATTATTTATCTCCTTATTGTTTAAATCTTTAAGGTCTAAATTTTTACATTGTTCATCATCTTCCCATATTCCTGCCTGTTTATTTCCATCATTTTTATATAATATACCTTTACCATTTTTCTTATTATCTAAAAAATATCCCTTATAAATATCATTATTTGGATATGTCAATTTTCCCAAACCATTTTTTAATCCATATTTAAATTCTCCTGTATATATTGAGCCATCTCTATAAGTATACTTTCCTATTCCATGCATCTTATCATCTTTCCATAACCCTTCATATCTTTCATTACTTGAAAAAATATATATTCCAAATCCATTTTTCTTTCCATCAACAAACTCACCTTTATACAGGTCTCCATTGTCATATTTGAATACTTTTTCTTCTTTTAATTTTTTATTACTATTGTTGCTCTTAGTTTTGTTGATATTATTAATTTTTATATGTACATCTTCTCTTCTCGTTTCAATCAAATCTCTATCATACCTAAATCCTTTTTTCAATTTATTTTTCTGATTAACTTTTTTCTTATTAATAAATACTCTTGCCAGTTGAATAAATATAAATGCAGACGATAAACATATAAATACACATAGTATCGTTCTAAAATAGCTAGTTATACTTTCCATAATAAATCACCCTTTAAAAATTTATTTAAAATACCTAATACAATATATATTTTTATTAAGTGATATTTATACTTTTATAATAATATATTGAATAAAATTAATAAATTGAGCTTCTAATTAACATAAAACTATTTATAAAGCATATTTAACTATTTCAAATAAACTTTTTTATCTAGATAACTGATTTTCTATGAGCAAATAAAAAAATGAACCCTATCAAATAGAGTTCATATTTTTTACTATATTTATTCTTTTACAAGAACTTTTATAATTTCTGAAATATACATAGTGTGATAATCCTTATTTGGATACCACTTTTTATCATTTTCTTTAGCATCGAAATTTTCTGGTGGCATAGTATCATGATACAATTTCTTACATACCATAATCATATTAGCTTCTTCAAAAGCTACAGTATCATCTACAAAATATGGTGTAAGTCCTGCTTTTTCTACTTTATTTATATCTCTACCAGAAATAGTTCCACAGATATTTAAAGCCTCTCTATAAGTTTCATCAAAAAATGCAATTGTAAATGTATCATTATTATCTACAAATTCCTTTGTATATCTCTGTGGTCTTATGTAAGTTGTAACAACGTTTTTACTCCAGTATACTCCGACACCACCCCAGCTAGCAGTCATTGTGTTAAATTTTTCTGAATCACCAGCCGTTATTAGCAACCATTCTTTACCAATCTTAGTAAATGGATTAAACTGTAATTCCTCAATTTTCACTTCTTTAAAGCTCATGACTTCATCCTACCCTTCATCTTTTAATATATAAACTAATAGTTAAATTTTTGAATATATCTACTCTTATAATACTTTTTTTAATTGTCTTACATATTCATGTAAATTATAATACAACAAATCAATTACTTTCGCAAGAAATAGTTTCTATATTTTATAACAGTAAAATATCACTAAAATATATTAATTATAAAACAGATACTATATTTCTTAAACTAAAAAAATGTAGAAAGTATACATCCTTTCCACATTTTTTATTATTTTATATATTTTTATATCAATTTAGTTCTATCTAACTTTAATCTTATAAAAAATTATCATAGTCATCAAATTTTATTATATTATTTATAATTTCCTATACCTTGTTAACAGCATCTAAATTATTATCTTTATTGATATATATTTTTTCATTATATAAATCTTCATCAAACATTTTTATTATATTTTCTACTTCATACTTATACTCATCTTCATGCACTCTATAAAGCATTAAATCTTCTAGCAAATCTTTCATATCAAAATATACATCTTCTAATAAGTAAAAATAACCTTCTTCTATATCTTTCAGTTTATCTATAGTATCCAATTTCTTGCTTATATCTTTCATAACCTCTAAATTTTGTATATTTATATTTATGATTGTTAATAAGTACATTCTCACAGTTTTTATTATTTCGATAGAAAAATCTACAATATTATAATTTCCTTCTTTATTATACAGAGACTCCTTAAATTTATTAAAACAAGTATCTAAGTCACAATTTATGTCGTTAAATGGTGGTCTTATTATATCTCGTATTATCAAAAGATTTTGTATATCAATATTATTTGTTATTGCTTCATCCAAAACAAATAAATTATATGCGTCATTTAATGGGTCATGAGCATCTCCACTAAATTCTAAATTTGCAAATTCAAGTAAGTTTTTTAATGATATATAGTTCATACATCTCATACCACAATTTATATATTTTTCTTTTATATCTATAAATAAATCCCTAATATTATTTACAAATCTTGGATGATTATTCTTCTTAGAACTTCTCATATCAGTATTATTAAAACATGTCAAATCTAAATTGCCAAAAGTATATATTCCTTCAATTTCAGAAAATATGCCTAACCATTTTTTAAACTTTCTCATGACCTCTTCATAATTTGGTGCATTCTTCAATTCTTCTGAAGATATATGTGTTAATTCCTGTATATGAGGATACAATTCTTCATTACTTACTGGCTTTATTAAAGATTTAAATTTATCAATATTTTTTGTCTTTTCATCATACATAACTGCTCCAATTGCAATTATATCAGAATTTAATACTGCCCTCTTTGATTTAGAATTTGGCATATTCATTTCAAAGTCTACATATACTCTTTTCAATATAAACACCCTTTCCAATTGTTTATAGTGATTCTTTTTAATTATTTTTATTCAAAATCTTCTAAGAAAGAATGTTTCTCCCCATTTTGTTGCCAACCAAGTATTGAATCAAGATTTACATTTTCTGCTGCCTTAAATATAGATTTCTCTACATTTTTAAAATTTGGCTCTAAACTTTTTATTAAGTCTTTTATTTCATATCTCTTGTTTCCTGTTTTTTTAGCTGCAACCATACATGCACAATTTAGTGGCCATATACCACTATTTTGAATAAATCTTATAATATGCTCTTCTCTTACATAATAAAGTGGTCTTATGATTTTTATACCTTCAAAATTAGTAGAATTAAGTTTAGGAAGCATTGTTTTAAAGTTACCAGCACACAATAAGTTAAGCATTGTTGTCTCTATTACATCATCATAATGATGACCTAATGCAAGCTTATTACATCCTAACTCTTCTGCCTTTGAATATAATGCTCCTCTTCTCATTCTTGCACACATATAACATGGATAATCTTTTGCTATTTCATCTGCTATTTCAAATATTCTTGAATCAAATAAATGTATTGGTATATTTAGGTACTCACAATTATCTATAAGTAATTGTCTTATATTTGCATGATATCCAGGGTCCATAGCAATAAACTCAACATCGAAATTAACTTGTCCATGTCTTTTTAACTCCTGAAACATTTTAGCCATAAGGATACTGTCTTTTCCACCAGAAATTGCTACAGCTATCTTATCCCCTTCTTCAACTAATTTATAATCTCTTATTGCTTTCATAAACTTTGACCATAAATTTTTTCTATATTTTTTTATTATACTTTTTTCTATATCTCTTACTGGAAGTCTTTCCTCAAAAGGAACTATAATTTCACAGCCTTTTCCTGATAGCTCACTCATTTAATCACCTCATATATTTATGTTAATAATATTTTACAAAAAAGTCTACCTTCATCTATAAAATACTATAATTTTCACTTTAATTTCAGCAAATAATTTATAATTTTCAATAACACATAAACTTATAATAACATAAATAACCTCTTTCTTTTATTATCTTTTTTATTTTTCTCATTTAATATTTTATTATGAGTAACGATTTTTAAATGACTGAATATTATACACTAGATAGACTTACCTATCTATTCACAACAAGGAGGTTTTCAACTTGGAAAATAAGACTAGAGATATCAAAAAAAATTGTGGTCCATCTTTGGCTAGACCATACATTAATAATCAAATTTTCACAGAAATGTACTGCCTTTCTGATGCATTAAAATTTGGAACTATATTCCCAGAACTAAACTTATTAGAATCTGAAATGTACAACAAAGAATTATATGCTAAGCCAAAAAAATTTAGAGGAGGTAGAAGATAATGAAAGATTCATCTAGAGCTGAACTTATGAGAAAAATTCAGGAGACATCTTTTGCATGTGTTGATATGAACTTATATTTAGACAATCATCCCGATGATAAAAATGCTATCAACACTTATAATTCATTATGTAACCAATTTGCGCAAGCTAGATATGCTTACGAAAATAAATACGGTCCTTTAACTAACTTTGGGTACGCTCCAAGTAGATGCCCTTGGCAATGGGCTGACCAACCTTGGCCTTGGGACAGAGAATTTAATTATTAGACATCAAGTATTGGAGGATTGAAAATTCATGTGGATATATCAGAAAACTATACAACACCCAGTTAATATAAAAACTTGCGACCCTAGAATGGCTAAATTTCTTATAACTCAATTTGGGGGACCAAATGGAGAACTTGCTGCATCTTTAAGATATTTAAGCCAAAGATATACAATGCCTACTGGCAATATGCGTGCACTTTTAACAGACATTGGTACAGAAGAATTAGCTCACGTTGAGCTTATATGTACTATGGTTTATCAGTTGACTTCTGATGCAAGTCCAGAAGAATTAAAAGCTGCAGGTCTTGGTTCAAACTATGCACAAAATGGATATGGAATTTATCCAACAGATTCAAATGGTGTTCCATTTGATGTAAGACCTATAGCCGTTATGTCAAATCCTGTAACTGATTTACATGAAAATATGGCTGCTGAACAAAAAGCACTTGCGACTTATTATCAACTTATAAATCTAACAGATGATGTTGATGTTATAGATGTACTAAAATTCTTAGGTCAAAGAGAAATAATTCACTATCAAAGATTTGGTGAAGCTTTAATGGATGCTTACGACTTAGAAGAAAACCAAAAAATGTTCTAAAATTTTTATTTATATAAACTAATATTATTTGATAATTTATAATTTACTGTTGTTATTAAAATTTACAAAATAACATAAATCCAGTTTATTTTCTATAAATTGAAGAAGGTAAAGAAAAAAGCAGGTACTAATTAAATAGTAATATAGAATGTAATCTATAACACTATTAATATTGTACCTGCTTTTTTATTATAAGCAATAAAGAAAAATCTATTGATTAAGTTCTATAATAAAAAATTATTATAAAACTCTTCTTGCGTTTACATATCTACTTGAATAGTAACTACTATTTATATTAGATATTGTTACCTTTTTCGATGAACCTGAAGATGCATGTATCATATCTCCATTTCCCATGTATATTCCAACGTGACTTACAGAACCATTATTTGACCCTTGTGTATCAAAGAATATTAAGTCTCCACTTCTAAGGTCTCCTCTGTTTACATATGTTCCATACTTACTTTGGTCTCTAGATACTCTTGGTATGCTAACACCTGCTGATTTTTTCATAACGTATTGTGTGAATCCTGAACAGTCAAAACTATTTGGACCTTCCGCTCCCCATACATATGGTTTTCCAAGTAGTGTCTTTGCAAAACTTATTACACTATCAGCTCCCTGACTTGGAGTGTTAGTTGAATCAGATGGAGTTGAAGTATCAATAGAACCTTTTTCAGCAAGATATTGACTTGATACATATCCTGTTTGATTGTCATGATTTACCTTTGTCCATCCTCCATCTTCAGAAATACTTCCAACTTCAGTTCCATAGCTTAATGTTGCTACTTTAGAATGACCTGTACCTGGCCCCGTTCTAAGGTTTAATGATTTTGCTGTTACAACCTTTGTGTCCTTTACAAGGTCATTTGAACTACTTCCAGAATTTCCATTCGTAGATTCATTTACACTAGTTCCTAAATATTTGCTTGAAACATAACCCACTCTACCATTAGAACTTATTTTTGACCATCCATTTGACTCAGATATGTATCCAACTTCAGTTCCGTATCCTAACGTAGATATTTTAGAACTACTTGTACTTGGTCCTGTTCTAAAATTTAATCCTTTGGCTGTAACAACTTTTGTTGACTTAACTGAAGCATCACTACTTTCATTACTATTCCCAAGGTTATTTATTCCTACATAATTTGCATGTACATAACCTGTGTTTCCATTATATTTAACTTTTGCCCAAGAACCATCTTTTCCTACATACTCAACTTTATCACCTTTGTAAAGTTTTCCCATTGATTCATGGTTTGTACTTGGTCCTTTTCTAAAATTTACTGCATTCCCTGTTATTGTTCTACTTTCTATACTTACACTCTCTACTCCAGATTCATCGGCATATGCTAAGTTCCCCATTGTAGGCATTATTATCGCAGTTGCCATTATACTGGCTGCTATTCTCTTTTGATTAAAATTCATAACTTTCCACTCATCTCCTCTTTTCTAGTAACTTTATTTAATTTTTAAATATAAAAGAAATAATTGACACTCTATTAAAATATCAATTATTTCTTTTATATTAATATTATTACAAATTTGTAACTATTTGTCTATAGCAATATTTATTTACCACAAATTACCATAAATTAATTTTAATTATTAACAGCCTGTAATTCAGCAATATAGCCATCTTTTACCTTTTTAAAAGATGGCTATATTTTTTAACTTTTTTGTAACTTTTTAAAAACCTGTTGAACCAAATCCACCTTTTCCTCTTTCAGAATCACTTAATTCTTTCACTTCTTCTATGTTAATATCATAGATAGGTTTCACTATCATTTGAGCAATTTTCATATGTTTCTCAACTTTAAAATCATTTTTCCCATGATTTATTAATATAATTTTAAGCTCTCCTCTATATCCTTCATCAATAGTTCCTGGTGTGTTTAACACAGTAATAGAATGCTTTAAAGCAAGTCCACTTCTAGGTCTTACCTGTGCTTCTGTCATAGCAGGAAGCTCTATACATATACCAGTTTTAATAAGTTTAGTCTCTCCAGAAGGTATTACAACCTCTTCTATAGAATACAAATCCATACCAGCATCACCCTTGTGAGCAAAATTAGGTATTATAGCATCATCATTTAATTTTTTTACTTTCAAATTATACATTTTATATCTCCTTTCAACTTTCTATAAATATTATAACTTAAATTTCGACCTCTTGAAGTTTTTTATTTTTTTGTGGTAATATAATTATTAGTGTTTTAAAGGAGGATTTTTTATGAAACTTGTACTTGCTGAGAAACCATCTGTTGCAAAAACTATAGCATCCTTTCTAGGTGCAAAGACTAGACAAGATGGTTACTTTGAAGGAAATGATTATATAATTACTTATGCAGTTGGGCACTTAGTATCATTATATGATATGAAGGATTATGATAAAGATAAATATTCTGGTTCTTGGAAAATGAATAATTTTCCATTTGTTCCTGAAGATAAGTTTAAATTTAAGATTGATAGTTCTAAAACCAAACAATTTAATACTGTAAAAAAGCTCTTGAATAGAAAAGATGTAGAATACGTAATAAATGCTACTGATAATGACCGAGAAGGAGAACTCATAGCATTTCTAATATTTTTACTTGCAAACAATAAAAAACCAGTAAAAAGAATCTTAGTAAATGAATGGACACCAGAAGACATTACAAGAGGTATAAAAAACTTAAAAGATGAAGATGAAATGAGAAATCTTCAAGCAGCTGGATATACAAGACTTATCACTGATTGGTTGATTGGAATAAATTTCACTTCTGTTGCTACATTGAAATATGGAAATGGAAAATTATTAAATATAGGTAGAGTAATTCTTCCAACAGTTAAATTAGTCTATGATAGAGATATGGAAATACTAAATTTTGTTCCTAAAACTTATTACGAAATCGAAGGTCATTTTAAAGCTGAAGCTGGTGAGTATAAAGGTAAGTATGTTAAGGGCAAAGAAAGTAAATTTGATACACTTGAAGATGCAAATAAAATTATAGCTTCAATTACATCTGAAACAGGTAAAATACTAGATAAAAAAGTTACTATGTCAAAAGAATATGCACCCAAACTTTTTAGTTTGACATCACTTCAAGGATATATAACTTCTAAGTATTCTAATTTTACATCTGACAAGGTTTTAAATGTCTGTCAATCTCTTTATGAAGGTAATGGTAAGGGTGGATATATAACTTATCCTAGAACTGATTCTATTTTTTTAGAAGAAAGCTTAACTTCAAAGGTATCTCAAACCTTAGACAAATTAAAGGTTGGTCTTGAATATGAAAATAAAATTAAATTTTCCAAGACTAAAAGAGTCTTTGATTCTTCTAAAGTAGATTCACATAGTGCTATAATCCCTACTTATATAATTCCAAAAAGCTTATCTAAAGATGAACAACTAGTTTATGATGCTATAAAAGATAGGTTTATAGCAAACTTTATGCCTCCTGCTGAATATGAGAATACAGAAATTAAGACAGAAGTAGATAATTGTACTTTCCTAACAAAAGGTAAAGTACTTAAATCAAAAGGATATCTTGAAGTATATAATAAGGAAGAAAAAAACGATTTACTTCCACTTGTAAATAAAGATGATAGTGTAGATGTCTTAGAAGTAAAACCATTAACTAAACAGACTACTCCTCCTAAACCATATACTGAAGACACTCTTCTAAAAGCCATGAAAAATTGTGGTAAAAACGTGCCTGAAGAAGATACAACAGTGTTATCAGGATATTCTATAGGGACATCAGCCACACGTGCTGATGTATTGAAGAAAATAAGCCAAGTTGGATATGTAAATAAAAAAGGAAAATCTTACTCTATAACAGACCTTGGAAAAAACTTAGTTGAAATTTTCCCTGTTAAAGACTTATTTGATGTAGACTATACTGGAAAACTTGAAAAAAGTTTGAGTGATATTCAAAAAGGAAAATACACTAGAAAAGAATATCTTACTAATATCATTAATTTTATATATCAAAATGTCAATATTATAAAACACGATACTTCAAAAAACATAAACACAGAAGCATATATTTTTGATTCAAAAACTAAAAAATTTACTAAAACAAAAGAAAAAAAGCAGAAAAAAGGTATAGCTAATTCCACAAAGGAAATTGCTGTGTCAAAAGATTCTGATGACAAAAATGAAAGTAAAAATAATGATGATAATCCATCTCTTGGTAAATGTCCTGTTTGTCAGGGTGATGTGCTTGAATTCGATAAAGGGTTTGCTTGTAAAAATCATAAAGAATGTAAATTTGTTATTTGGAAAAATGATAAGTACTTAAGTCTTTATAAAAAGAAAGTTAATAAAACAATGGTCAAAAACATTTTAAAAAAAGGTGAAACCAAGGTAAAGTCTTTAACTTCTAAAAATGGGAATAAGTTTGATGCCACATTAAAATACAATAAGAATCCAGATAATGGTTATTTTAGTTGGAAAATAGAGTTTGATAATTAAATAATACTCATAAAACAATAAATGTCAGTAGTATAATATATAATATTATGCTACTGACATTTATTGTTTTAAAAAATTTTTCTTTTTTAATTATGACTTTCACAACTACATCTAACCTAATTTTTTTACTATTTCTGATAGCTTAAGTGTGTGTTCATCCAATAAAGCTAACTCTTCTTCAGAAAGATTTGATAGTTTCTTTACTAAAGACTCTTTAAGTATAGCTTTTACTGCATCAAACAATTTAAATGCCTTATCCGTTAATTCCACCCTAAGAATTCTTCTATCTTTTGGGTCAGGAAATTTATTCACTAAATCATGTTCTACCAATCTATCAATAATTGGTGTCATATTTGATTTTAATATTCCTAAATTAGAAGCTATTTGAGAAATTGATGATGAGTTCGATGTCATAAGATAAAGAATTACCTTCGCATGCGATGGAGCCATTGGACATTCTTCAAAATACGCTTTCATTATATCCGAGTTATTTTGAAATTTTTTTAACAAATCACTTTCTTTAAATATATTATTTTCAAGTACAAATAAGAAATCTAAGAAAGAGTCTGCTATTTTAAGTATATTATTGTTATCCATCTTTGTAACATCCCTTCAACAAATAATGTAATAAAACATTCGTTATTTATATAGTATAAATTATAAACTATTAATAAATTTAAAACAAGAAAAAGTTATTGACTCATAATAATTATAAATTTATAATCAAATTAGAGAATTATAAATTGCCAATAAAGGGAAGTTTTTTTATTAGCCTAAAACTAAACTTAAAATAAGACACTTTAAATTCTACAACAAGCTAGTGTGCAATATATAATAGGAGGAGATATGAAAAGATATTTAATAGTTTTCTTAATGTGTAGTTCACTGTTTTTAGTTGGATGTGGAAAAACAGAAGAACCTGAACCTGAGAAACCAATAGCAGTTTCTGTTCAAAAAGCAGTAGGAGGAGAAATTGAAAACACAAATGCTTTTTCAGGAACTACAAAGGTTAAAGATGAAACAGCTGTTACTGCACAGACTGTTGGCACAGTTCAAGAAGTTTATGTAAAACTTGGGCAAAATGTAAGAAAAGGAGATGAATTATTGAGTATAAGCAGTCCAGATCTAGAAAATAGTGTAAAACAAAGTAAAGCAGCATTAGATTTGGCTAAAGCAAGTTATTCAAGTGCAACTGGTGGTTCATTAGAATCACAAGTAAATCAAGCAAAGACAGCTCTTGATAATGCAAAAATTCAATATGATGAATCTCAAAGAAATTATGACAATAATAAGGTTCTTTATGAGCAGGAAGTAATTAGTTTAGACCAATTTAAAAAAATAGAATTTGCTTTAGAACAATCAAAACAACAACTAGATTCTGCTCAAAAATCATACGATACAGCAACTTCAAAGAGTATACCTCAAGCTAAAGCTCTTGCTAAAAAACAACTTGACCAAGCTCAAGTATCATATAATTTGGCAATGAGTAACTTAGATAAATTAACATTAACAGCTCCAGTAGATGGTACAATAACGGCTAAAAACTTTGATGCAAAAGAAATGATAACACAATCACAGCCAGCTTTTACTATTTCCAACCCTAACATATTAGAAGTTGACTTAAATGTAGCCGAATCAGACATAGGTAAATTTAAGAAGGATGGAAACGTAGAAGTTATAATTGAAGACCAGAGAATTTTAGGAAAAGTAGATTATGTACCTTCAGTAGTTGACCCACAGACATCTTTATATCCTGTTAAAGTGCTTGTTAATAATACAAACAATAAATTTAAAGCAGGAATGTCTGCTCAAGTAAATTTAAGTGTTGAAAAAGAAAATGGTGCTGTTACAGTACCTAAAAAGGCAATATTCGAAGAAAAAGGAAAGAAATATGTATACATAGCAAAGAAGGATAATATAGCAAAGAAAAAATTAGTTCAAACTGGAATTGTAACAGAGGATAAAATAGAAATCAAAAGTGGTGTAAGCGAAAAAGATACAGTGGTTATTGGGGGTATAAGTCTTATTTCTGATGGAACTAAGATATTTCCTGTAGAAAAGGAGAAATAGTACTATGAATTTTATACAAACTTCTGTTAAGCGTCCTCTCACAATCATAATGGTCTTCTTAGTATTAATAGTTTTTGGTGGTATTGGATATAAGAAAATGTCAATAAATCTGATGCCTGATATAGAAATACCTGTTGTAATGGTTATGACTACTTGGACAGGTGCTGGTCCTCAAGATGTTGATGAACAAGTTAGTCAAAAAGTTGATGAAAGTTTATCAGCTGTTTCAAACGTAAATACTACCATATCAAGTTCACAAGAAAGTGTTTCTATGGTAGTTGCTCAATTTGAGTTTGGGACTAATTTAGATGAAATAATGAACGATGTTAGGTCTAAAGTTGATGCATTACAGACTAGTCTTCCAGAGGATGCAGCTAAACCAACAGTTCTAAAATTAGATATGAATGCACAAGCCATAGGTCAGCTTGTTATATCTGGAGGAAATGAAAATAGTTCACAGGCATTGAGAAAATATGCTGAGGATGTGATTCAACCTAAAATAGAGTCTATAGATGGTGTAACTTCAGCAGACCTTAAAGGTGGAGAAAAAGCACAAGTCAATGTAATAGCTGACCCAGCTGTTCTTTCAAATTATGGAGTTAGTTTATCAACTATAAAGGGTATCTTATCATCTAGTAATAAAACATATCCTTATGGGTCAATTACTCAAGGTGAAGATAAAATAGTTTTAAGAGCAATTGATAAACTTGAATCTTTAGATGATATAAAACAGCTTCAAATTCCTGTAAAAGGTGGAAATACAGTTAGATTAGATAACCTTTGTAGTGTAGATTATGGATATGCAGACAAAGACAGTATTTATAGATATAATGGAAAAGACAGTTTGGTAATAGATATTTCTAAACAACAGGATGCCAATACTGTAAAAGTTATGCAAAATGCATATAAATATGTAGATGAATTAAATAAAGAAAATCCTCAATTTAAAATTAAAATTGCTAACGATACAAGTGAGTACATAAGTGAATCAATAAATAGTGTAATGAGCAACTTGCTTATAAGTGCTGTTATTGCCTTTGTGGTAATCTTTGCTTTCTTAAAAAGTGTAAGAGCTTCACTAGTTGTTGCCATAGCAATCCCAATTTCTATAATAGGAGCTATAGCAGTTCTATACTTTACAGGAGAAAGTTTAAACCTTATCACTGCAAGTTCCTTGGTAATTTCAGTTGGTATGGTTGTCGATAATGCTACAGTTGTAATTGAAAATATATTTAAATATAGGAAAAGTGGTCGCATGGGTATTGATGATTGTGCTATTGAGGGTACAAGAACTGTAACCAATGCCATACTTGCATCAACATTGACTACTATAGCAATATTTTTACCTATTATGTTTACAGAAGGTATAGCTAAAATAACCTTTGGAGCATTAGGTAAAACACTTATAGCTTCTCTAGCCTTCTCTTTCATAGGCGCAATTACTCTTGTTCCTAGTGTATTTGCAAAATTAAGTAGAGGTAAAAATAGCGAAAAAATGAAAGAAAAAGATAGCCCTATATTTGATAAAGTAAGTGAAGGGTATAAAAAATTACTAAGTGTATGCTTAAGACACCAACGCTTAGTAGTAATAGCAAGTTTACTTATTTTTATAGCTTCTCTATTTGGAATGAGCTTTATAGGTATGGACTTTATGCCTGCTGCAGACAAAGGGGCATTGGCAATTTCTATAGAACTTCCAAAGGGTCTTAGTCTAGAATCTAATGATTACTATGTATCTATGACTGAGAAAAAAGTTTCAGATATCCCAGAAGTTAAAACTTTAATAACAACTTTAACATCAGATTCAAATAATAATACAGCAAATATAGCAATTGAATTAGAATCTCAAAAAAATAGAAAAAGAACTACCGATGAGATAGAAAAAGAAATAATTGATAGAGTTGCCACTGTCCCAGACTGTAAAATAAATGTAAGTCAAAATAGTAGTGTCATGGGTGGAAGTACAGGGGCAGACTTTACATTAGAAATGAAAGGCCCTGATTTAGATGTATTAAAAATATTAGGAAAAGAAGCCGAAAAACAATTCAGCTCCATAAAAGGATTTAGAAATGTTAAGACTTCTCTTACAGATACAACACAAGAAGCTCAATTTACCATAGACAAACATAAAGCTCAAGAGTATGGTGTAAATACTGCCGAAATTGCAGGATTACTACGTACAGCAATAAATGGTGATTCAGTCACTACTGCTACTATTGATGACTATAAAGTGGATGTAAATTTAAAATTTAAAGCAGACAGTATTGACAATCTGGAAGATATAAAACAATTAAAAGTAAACTCTGCAACTGGAAAAGAAGTTCCTCTTGGTGCTTTTTCAGATATAAAAATGGCAGATGGTCTACAATCTATATCTAGGACTGATGGAGATTTCTCTGTAAATATAACTGCTACACTTGATAATGTAGATGCTGGTACTGCTACTAAACTAGCACTAGAAAAAACCAACAAGATGGTAATTCCTAAAGATTACTCTATTGGTGTTGGTGGAGAAACAGAGATGATGAATGAATCTATGGCAAGTCTTGGATTCTCAATGGTTATAGCCATAGCATTAGTTTATATGGTAATGGTAGCTCAGTTTGAATCATTTAGTAAACCATTTATAATCATGTTCTGTGTTCCATTTGCATTTGTTGGAGTTGTACTTTCTCTCCTAGTCAGTGGGCAAAGTTTGAGTACTGTAGGTATGTTAGGTATAATCTTACTTATAGGTATAGTTGTTAACAATGGTATAGTTCTTATTGACTACATAGAACAACTTAGAAAAACAAATCGTAGCAATGATTTAATTGGATTGGTTTCTATTGGTTGTGCAGCAAGATTAAGACCAGTTCTAATGACAACAGCAACAACAATTTTAGGTATGTTACCAACAGCACTATCTCTTGGTGAAGGTGGAGAAACAATGCAACCACTAGCAATAGTTATAATGGGAGGTCTGACTGTATCTACACTTATAACTTTGGTACTTATACCTACCATATACTTGATATTTGATAGATGGGAAGATAAGTTTTCAGACAAAATGCCTAAAATATTTGGTAAAATAACAGATAAAATAGGTGATATAAAAAGAAAAATAATAAAGAAACCAAAATTGAAAGCTAAAGTTTAAATAGAATGGAGGGTGATTGTATTGAATAAGAAAGTTAGTAAAATAGTTGCAATCGGATGTGGTGTTGGTATAATAACAGCTAATCTAATGCCAGTTTATGCAAATGATAATACTTCTTCTATAAATAAGGTTGATAACTCTATCGTGAATGACTCAACTAAAAGAACATCTGAAAAGGAAATTTTGACTGCTAGAGAAGCTGTCAGTGCAGCACTTAAAAATAGTGATAAATTAAAGATGAAATCAGAAGAAATAAAAATGTTAAAAGAAAAACTAGAAGTCCAGGATGAGCTTGATAGTTTTACTAAAAGTGATAATTCATTTCCATATGAACAAATGGGGTTACTTAAAAATCAAAGTGAACAGGCTAAAGAATTTATGGAAGACCAAATAGCCAATGATATTACTAATAAATACAATGATTTAGTCTCAAGAGAAAATGAGTTGGATAAAATGAAAAATAATCTTGAGATAAAAACTAAAGAAATTAAAGATATGAAATTAAAAAAAGAATTAGGTTTAGTAACATCATTAGAAACTAAGTCAGCTGAACTTGAACTTCAGACATTACAAAATACTCAAAAAGCAAAGCTTCAAGAATTAAAAAATAATCAAGATTATTTTAAGTTATTGACTAATATAGATTTAAATAATTATCAATTGGATAAAGAATATAGATTTGAATCTTTTAGAGTTGGTGGCTCAGTTGATTCATATATGGAAGGTAAGGTTAATGAATACTTAAAGTATGACCAATTGATTTTAGAACGTACTGAAGAAAGTTTTAATGATAAGGATGAGAATAAAGCAGATTTACCAGATAGACCTGAACTAAAAAAACCTACTGTACCTCCTAAACCAATTAAACCATCTTTAGATAAATTTTCTACTCAAGAGGCATATATAAAAGCACTTGATGAGTATAATAAAAAACTTGATGAATATGAAAATGCAATTAATGCTCTTAATCAATATAATGCTGAAAAGACTAATTATGCGACAGGGCTTACTACATATGCAAATTATCTTCAACAAAAATACAATACTGAAAATGGTCTAGTAACATTAGAAGACAGTAAAAAAGCTCTAAAAAAAGGCTTGATTGACAGTTATGCTCAATTACTTGCTTTAGAAGATACAATTGAAATTACTAAAAAACAACTTGAATTATCAGAAAAACAAGTAAAAAATACTAAATTAAGATATGATTTAGGATTAATTACTCTAACTGATTATAAAAAACAAGTAGTAAGTAATGAAGATGCTAAAAATAGCTATGACACGCTTATTGTAAACTATAACTCACTAAAAAATGGTATAGAAAAGCCTTGGATACTTAGTACTGGAAATAATACTGGTAAATAGAAAGTATTAAATAACTTTCACAAAGTTGTTTAATAAAAATATATAGAAAATTGATTTATTATTAAATAAAAGACTGTAGATATATTTATATAGAAACAAATATATCTACAGTCTTCTTAGTATACAATTTATAAATTTATTTTATATAAATCTACTTAATTCCCTATATTCAATATTTCAATTTCATATCAAATAATTTTCATTTTAAATCATTATAACTTTTCTAAGTTCCATATGACATAGTCCTTTTACCTAGAGCTTATACCTATGTAAGTCTTTATTATAATAAAATAATTGACAGTTAAAAAAATAAAACTATTTTGAAACCTGGAATCCATATTTTAAAGGGTCATCATTGTCAATAATATAAGTAGATACTCCTGTTATATAAGCACTTCCTGTAATTTTAGGTATTACTGCAGAATAATCTCCAGCCTTTGCTTCTTCCTTAATTACACCCGTAAATGTAGTACCAATAAAGCTTTCATATACAAAAGACTCTCCAATACCAATTTTACCTCTTTTATAAAGAGTCGCAAGTTTAGCGCTAGTACCAGTTCCACATGGAGAACGGTCTGCCATATAATCACCAAATATTACAACATTTCTCATGTCACATCCAGGTGTTGAAGTAGGACAATACAATTCAGCAAGGTCAACAGAAGTAATATCACATTCAGGATGTTGTATTTCGTTTTCTTGGTTAGCATGTTCAATTAATTTCATACCAAAATCAGTTAGAAATGGAATATTTTCAGGTGTTACATCCATACCAAATTGTGTAACATCACACAATGCGAAGAAACTTCCTCCAAATGAAATATCATATGTAATCTCTTTTCCATCAATATTAGTTGTTAAGTTTTCCTTATACAAAAATGCAGGTACATTTGTTAGTGTTACATTTACAACTTTACCATCTTTTACTTCTGCTTTTGTACGTATTAGACCAGCAGGTGCATCTAAAACAACTTCTGTATATGGCTCTTTTGCTTCTACAAGTCTAGCTTCTATAATCGCAGTAACTGTTCCAATAGTTCCATGCCCACACATATTCAAATATCCACCAGTATCCATATATATAACTCCATAATCTGCTTCTGAATGGATTGGCTCAGTAACAATAGAGCCAAACATATCATGATGTCCACGAGGTTCAAACATTAATGCCTTACGATACTGGTCACAATTCTCTTCCAAATATTTTTTCTTTTCAATCATTGTATTTCCTGGCAATTTTGGAAATCCAGATAATACAACACGTGTAAATTCTCCAACTGTATGTGTATCAACAGCAGTAAAACATTTTTCGTAAATACTAAGATTTACATTTGGTTTTAGTTCCATTTTGGAAACCCCCTTAATATTATGTAATATAGTTATGTAACTTTATTTTATAAATTTATTTTTAAATTGTCAACTCAGAGAACTGGAAAAGATTAAGAAAATATGATATCGTATATTTAAACAAAAGTAACGACTAATGGAATATAACAAGAAAGGAAATGTAATCTATGGGAAATAGAGAGAAACAGTTGAAAAATGCTTCAATGCCATCAGACTTAAAATATTTAAATCGGAAACGAATACTTGATATCATCAGAAATACAACAGAAGTATCAGTCAATGATATTAGTGAAGCGACCAAAATCAGTCGTCCTACAGTGAAAAAAGCTATTCAGAGTTTTGAAGAAATAGGGCTTTTGGTCTCAGCAGGTAAAGGCAGTTCTACAAATATTGGTGGAAAACGCCCAGAATTATATTCGTTTTCTTGTAATAAAAGGATATTGTGTATCTCTCTTGAAGAGAGCTATATTCATTTTGCAGTTTTGACTATGAAAAATGAATGTATCTTAGAAATAGAAATTCCTGCTACTTACAACAATACATTAGACACATTTCAGAAAGAATTAGCAATTCATATTGAAGATATTCTAGTAAATGCAGAAATCTCTCATGATGAATTATATGGCATAAGCTTTGCAATCGCTGGATTCGTAGACCAAAAATATGGTATTGTCAGATTTTTTATGATGGCTCCACATTGGGGAAGAAATATCAATATAAAAGAATGGCTTGAGAAATTGTATCCAAAACAGGAGATTATAGTAGAAAACCTAGTTAGAATGGCTGGAAATGCGCTTCTTCTTGAGGAAGAATTTCGTAATAAAAGGACAGTTGTCATGTATGCAGAGGCAGGAATTTCTTCATGCTACATTGATAATGTTGTACTTACTGGTAGAAATGCTCTTATTGGAGAAATCGGACATATGACTGTTGATTACAGTGATGAAGAGATTTGTTCCTGTGGAAGTAAGGGATGCTTTGAACGTATGGTTAGTGCTGAAAGAATTCGCCATAGGTTAAAGAAAAATTCAATGAAACTTTTAAAGTCTTCTATAAATCAATGGATAGAATCTAAAGATTTAATTCGACATGTGTTTGAAGAGGCAGACAATGGAGATGAACTGTCAATGATAGAGGTTGGTTATCTGGCAGAAATGTTCTCATTAATGTTGAAAAATGTAGCAATCAATTTTGACCCAGAGATTGTAGTCCTCCTTGGACAATATGCTTATGCAGGAGACTATTTTAAGATTAAATTGAAAGAAGAGCGAAAAAAAGCTCGATTCTTCCCAGAAGAAACTGCATCTGTAATATATTATGATATACGACCATTAAGAGAACTCCAAAAAGCTGGTGGATATCAGGTCTTAACACAAAAATTCTTTGAAAATCCCATATTTTATGAAGGTAATATTAAAGAAAATGAAGATTAATCAAAAGCTTATGATTTTATAGAGCCATCCAAAATGGATGGCTCAAAAGTTTAACTCTGAATTTAATTATCTTTTATCAAATGTCTCATCTATTTTACATCTTACCATGTTAACAAATTCAGAAATATTATATCCTTTCAGTTTGCATCCACATTTAGGACAATAATCTAGTCTCCTAGATACCAAAGCCCTACAACTAGGCTCTGGGCATCTCATTTTTAGACTTTCCTCTGCTACTTTAAATCCACATCGTGGGCATATACTACCTGGACGTGATGATACTTCCTTTCCACATTTAGGACACTTTGTCAACTTTATCCCCTCCAGTAAACTCAATTTAATTATTAGTTAAAATTTCTCTCTACAATAATATATGCAATACAATTAAATACGTTTCACCTTAAGTTATATAAGTTATCTTTTTATAATAAAATAAAAATCCCCTATACTTAACTTACAAATAATTTATTTGATACATTAAATATATAGGGGATATTACTTTAATTATATAATTTTACAGTATATTAACTATCTAGGATTTTTTATAGATGCCTGAGCTGCTGCAAGTCTAGCAATTGGCACTCTAAATGGTGAACAAGATACATAGTTAAGTCCTACATTATAACAGAACTCTACTGAAGATGGTTCTCCACCATGCTCTCCACATATTCCTAGTTTTAATTCTGGTTTAACTTCTCTACCTAACTTAGCTCCCATCTTAACTAATTTACCAACACCATTTTGGTCTAATACTTGGAATGGGTCTTTTTCTAATATTTCTTCATCTACATATTGACCTAAGAATTTACCAGCATCATCTCTTGAATATCCAAATGCCATTTGAGTTAAGTCATTAGTACCAAAGCTGAAGAAGTCTGCCTCTTGTGCTATTTCATCAGCAGTTAAACAAGCTCTAGGTATTTCTATCATAGTACCTACAGTATAAGGAACTTCTACACCTTCTTCTTTTATTATAGCATCAACAGTATCTACTATCATTTTTCTTATTATCTTTAACTCATTTACTTCTCCAATTAATGGAACCATTATCTCTGGAGAAACTTTAACACCTGCTCTTATTGCCTCTATAGCTCCTTGTATTATAGCTTTAGATTGCATTACACATATTTCAGGATAAGTTATTGCAAGTCTACAACCTCTGTGTCCAAGCATTGGGTTAAATTCATCTAAATCAACTATTCTCTTCTTAATATCACTTACTTTTATACCCATAGATTTTGCAAGCTCTTCTATAGTCTCATCATCATGAGGTAAGAATTCATGTAGTGGTGGGTCTAGTAATCTTATATTAACTGGTTTTCCATCCATAACTTTAAATAACTCTACAAAATCTTCTCTTTGCATTGGTAATATTTTTTCAAGTGCTTTTTCTCTTTGCTCTACTGTATTAGATAATATCATTTCTCTAACTGCTGGTAATCTATCTTCATCAAAGAACATATGCTCAGTTCTACATAGACCTATACCTTCAGCACCAAACTCTATAGCTGCACGAGCATCTCTAGGATTATCTGCATTAGTTCTAACCATCATACACTTGTGTTTGTCTACCCACTTCATTAATTTCTCAAAGTTACCAGTTAAAGCTACTTCTGTTTTCTTAACATCTCCTAAGTAAACATTTCCTGTAGAACCATCTATAGAAATATATTCTCCTTCTTTTATAACTACATCATCAAGTGCTCTTATTTCTTTGTTAAATTCATCAACTTTTATTTCTCCACATCCAGCAACACAACATTTACCCATACCTCTAGCAACAACTGCTGCATGTGATGTCATTCCACCTCTAGCTGTAAGGATTCCTTCAGCCTTAACCATACCTTCTATATCTTCTGGAGATGTCTCTAGTCTAACTAAAACTACTTTTTCTCCTTTTTCACTTGCTTTTACTACATCATCAGCATTGAAATAAACTTTACCACTTGCTGCACCTGGTGATGCTGGTAAACCTTTTGCTATAACTTTAGCTTCTTTTAATGCCTTATCTTCAAATTTTGGATGTAATAATTGGTCTAATTGATTAGGCTCAATTCTCATTATAGCTTCTTTTTCGTCTATTATTCCATCTTCAACTAAATCAACTGCTACAGCTATTGCTGCTGCTGCTGTTCTCTTACCATTTCTAGTTTGTAATATATATAATCTTTCATTTTCTATAGTAAACTCTATATCTTGCATATCTTTATAGTGACCTTCAAGTATATGAGTAATTTTTACGAATTCATCAAATACAGCTGGCATTACATCAGCAAGAGTTGATATATTTTGAGGAGTTCTTATACCTGCAACAACGTCTTCACCTTGTGCATTCATTAGGAATTCACCAAATAATTTATTTTCTCCTGTAGCTGGATTTCTAGTAAATGCAACACCTGTACCACTAGTTTCTCCCATGTTACCAAATACCATTGATTGGATGTTTACTGCTGTTCCTAAGTTATGAGCTATATCATTCAATTTACGGTATACGATTGCACGAGGGTTATTCCATGATCTAAATACAGCCTCTATAGCAAGCATTAATTGCTCTTTTGGTTCTTGTGGGAAATCACTTTTAATTTCTTTTTTATATATTGCTTTAAACTCTTTTACTATTTCTTTTAAATCATCAGTTGTAAGCTCTGTGTCAACTGTATATCCTTTTGCTTCTTTTACTCTATCTAATACATTCTCAAATTTATATTTTGGAACTTCCATAGCAACATCAGAAAACATTTGTATGAATCTTCTGTAACTATCATATGCAAATCTTTCATTTTGTGTAGCTTCTGCTAGACCAACAACACTATTATCATTAAGACCTAGATTAAGAATTGTATCCATCATTCCTGGCATAGAGAATACTGCACCAGAACGAACTGATACTAATAATGGATTCTTATTGCATCCTAATGTTTTATTTAAGTCTTTTTCTAAAGTAGCTAAATGATTTTCTATTTCTTTTATTATCTCTGCTCTTATACTTTCATTGTTAACATAATAGTCATTACATGCTTCTGTTGTTATAGTGAATCCAGGAGGGACAGGTAAGCCTATCTTAGTCATTTCTGCTAAATTGGCACCTTTACCTCCTAGTAAAGATTTCATGTCTTTGCTTCCTTCACCAAAACTATAAACATACTTAGTTTCCATTGTTAAATCCCCCATTAATCTTTTTATTTTAATTTATATCATTTTTATTAATAGACATTATTAAATTTCTATTTCTTTGTATATCTTTAGACCATTTTCTTTCATTATGTCTAAGATTATACCTGCTGTTTCTTCTATTGCCTTATTTGAAACATTTATTACTGGGCATCCTATTTTTTTCATTATTTCTTCTGAATAATCTAATTCCTGAAGTATTCTTTCTAGATTAGCATAGTTGGCTTTACTAGATAGACCTAAAGCTTTTAATCTTTGAGTTCTTATTTCATTAAGCTTTTCAGGTGAATTAGTAAGACCTATTATCTTCTTAGTATTTATCTCAAATACCTCTTTAGGAATTGGTATTTCTGGAACTAATGGAACATTAGCTACTTTTATATTTTTATTAGCCAAATACATACTCAAAGGAGTTTTAGATGTTCTTGAGATTCCCACTAAAATTATATCTGCTTGAAGAACACCTCTAGGGTCTTTTCCATCATCATATTTTACTGCAAACTCTATAGCTTCAACTCTCTTAAAATAAGATTCATCTAATTTTCTAATTATACCAGCTTCTCTTTTAGGTTTTCTTCCTGTTCTCTTGCTTATTTCTCTTAAGATATCTGTCATAAGGTCTATACAACTAAGACCTTCTCTCTCACAATATCTTTCAACAATACTGCATAACTCTTCATCAACTAATGTATATACAATCAAAGCGTTTTCAGCTTTTGCATTCTCCAATGTTTCAAGTAGTACTCCTTTATTAATCATGTATGGGAATCTTTTTATTTCATAAGTTTCATTTACATAAAACTGAGACATACATGCTTTTGCAACTTGTTGTGCAGTCTCCCCTACTGAATCTGATACTGCATATATAATTAGGTTTTTCACCAGCATACCTCCTTAATTGTCAACTATTTCTAAGAATAGCTTAGTTATGTTGGTTTTTGATATTCTCCCAACAACTCTCATATGATTTTTGTCTTCTCCCTTATATTCAACAATTGGAATCGAATCTACTTCATGTTCTATTATTTTTCTTGAAGCTAATAAAACGCTTGCTCCTTTAGTTAAAGTAACTACATTTGGAGTTCTTGTCATTATCATGCCTATTGGCATCTTATTTATATCAGAACCTCCTATTGTTGCTTTTAGCAAGTCTTTTCTGGAGACAACTCCACATAACTCTTCATTTTCATCTATAATAACTATACTCCCTACATCAGATAAAAACATAGTGACTATTACATCATATATACTTTCGTCCTTCTTAGCTAGTACAGGCATGCTCATTATATCTTCTACTGATTTTTCTTTTATGCTTTTACCAATTAAATTAATTTCACTAACTCCTGAATAAAAATATCCAACTTTTGGTCTTGCGTCTAGTATTCCTGTCATTGTCAATATAGCTAAATCAGATCTAAGTGTAGCACGAGTCACATTCAAGCTGGAGGCAATACTTTCACTCGTTATTGGTTCATTTTCCTTAACTATATCTATAATTTTTAGTTGTCTTTCATTAAGCTGAATAATAATCACCTTCTTTCATTGTGCTATACTTTTTATCTTTTCGCATCTTATATAGTATATTATATAACTATATATACCATTCTGTAAACAGATTTTTTATTGAATACGATATATTTTTTTACTAAGTCCTCTTGCTTAAAGATATTTATTATATATTAATGGGGAATATTTCTTTAATTAATAGAACTATATTAGTATTACAGTTAATATTATAATACATAATTGGTCATTTTAATTCATTTTATATTAAAATTTTTAATTATATTATTTAAAATATGAATATAAAGTTGCAAAATTAATTTGAATTAAATATACTATTGAGATTTTCAATTATAAATGACCTATAATATATTTACATACAAAATATCCTACCAAAAATATACATAAATTTAAAAGGGCTGATTTAAAAATAACCATCACCCCTTTTGAATAGTATCTATATTATATTATAACCAAATCTTACCCAAATATTTTTTCTTGTAATTGTCTTAAATGATATAAAGTAGTATCTTTTTCTATCTCAACCATATCATAAGTTATAACTTCACCTTTTTTAATATCTTTAACTACTTTAGTCTTTTTGCTAACTAGACCAATAGGAACAGCATTCATAGCTTTTGCAACATCGTACTTTTCTATAGTACCATAGCATGTATATGCACCATATCCATCCATATACTCACCTTTTTTCAAATCTTTCTTAGCTATAGTCATAACTTCTGCAACTAGTCCATTTTTAGGTACTATTGTAGCCTTATGTTCTAAAACGGCCATAGCTGCTGATAAAGGAGTCTCTAAGCTACACAAATGATATGGTCTATATAATATGTAATTAGGTCCATCACCCATACTTAAATATTTTAATTCATCATTAACAGCTTTTAATTTATGAGCAACCACTACGAATACTCCAGGTGCTATGCCATTTACAAAATCAACTACACCATAATTATCTAATACTCCACCTTCACTTTTTAATGCATATTTTTTAGGTACTTCATTCACTGTAGCTTCAATACCATGACCACCTCTTACATCAGGTACAAATCCAGTTGCATTACACATTAAGGCCATTTCTACCATTGTTTTAGTTCCTTCTTTAAAAGAAGCTATCATATGAGGTGAAGCTCCTTTTCTTTCTGCTTCTTCTCTAACAGTATCAGGATTACAATCTAAATCTAATTTATTATTTTTACCTTTTCCTATAACTCTAACTTCAAATCCCATTGCATCTGCAAAATCGAATAATTCCATTACAGCTCCTGGCTCATCCCCTGCAGAACCTGTAAAGATTACTCCAGCATCATCTGCTAATTTTTTAAGTATTGGTCCAACAACACAATCAGTCTCAGCATTTAACATTACTATGTGTTTTTTATTTAAGATAGCATTTAGTGCTATTTCTGCACCAATTGCAATACCACCAGTTGCATCTATAACTACATCTATTGACTTAGTCTTACAAGCTACAAGAAAATCATTACAAGTCAATACTTTTCCTTCTTGTAGTTTTAGTTCTGCATCATTTTCATTTGTTACATTATCTATAACTGCTTCATCTATTCCTGCATCAGTAAATGCCTTATGAGCTAATTCTAAATTTATATCTACAACAATAGAAGCCTCAATACCTTTCATATTTGCCATTTGGCTTACCATTCCATTTCCCATATGACCAGCACCTATAAGAGCTACTTTTATTTTCTTACCTTCTTCTTCTAACTTTGCAAGTTTTCTGTTTAAATCTAACATATCCATTCCTCCTGTTATAATAATTTTATTTTTCAAATTAAGAAATAGTTATTAAATCTCCAATAGTTACATTTGGATTTCCTATTTCTACATGTATTTCTCCTGGTAAATTTACTTCACATTCCCCATCAAATTTGATTGTACAATGACCAATTTCTCTAAGAGTCTTTTGAGCAATGTCTCCAACTGAAACTATACAATAATCTCTATTTCCTATTGTAAGTGTGTCTCCTATTTCAACATCACTTTTTAATGTTGATATTGAATGAATTACAGATATATCCTTTAAGTCTTCATCATTGATGGTTTCATCATATATGATAAGACAATTGCTTTCATCCATTAACTCTTTAACTAAACTGCCTATCCCACTTATCTTAACTTCATATTTCATGACATTCCTCCTGATAATTTATATTTATATTAAGTTAATTAAAAGAAACATTTATTTTTTCTTTTATAAATTTTATAGCTTGTACAATACTTTCTTCATCTTTAAATCTTTGCTCTGCACTATATATGTCTAATCCTTCTATTTCTTCAATCTCTTTAAACTTAGCCATTACTGTGCGTCCTTTCAAAATTTCTCCAAACCTTATAAAACCATCTGAATCTGAAGATATAATAGCTATACTTCCTTTAGAAAAATAACTTTTCTTTTTTCCTGTAGATACTATCTCCCCTTTTGTTTTAGCTCTATTTAAAGTTTTAAAATATAATTTATTCTGTTTCATTATAAATATAGTATTTAGAACATAAACAACAAATAAAATTACAAGTAGTTTCATATTTATACACCTTCCACAAATCACATTATTTTTTAATTCTGTACGATTCTACATAAGATTTTTGAGTAACACTTTTTTAAATTCTAAAAAACTTCTACATTTACTTATCTTATTTGTTAACTTTACATCTTGTCCTATCTTTAAAACTTCTTCATAAATTTTTACCAACAAGTCTGAATCCATTTGATTCTCACATGGAAACATGGTCATAAGTATTATTTTTATACTTCTATTTGCATATTGTATTGGTTCTTCTAAAATCCCAATTGCCATTAGAAATTTATCTGACTTTTCATTTACAGAATGGGGAAATAATAGACCTTTATCAAAAACTGTAGGAGATTTTTCTTCTCTATTAATTATGTTTTCTCTAAACTTATCATCAATACATCCTAAATCCATAAGATTGTCCATCATTTTTTCCAAAGACCCAATTATCGTCTTTTCATTCAATATCATAAATTTATCTTCATCCAACAAATTATTTATTAATAAATTTGTAGAATTAGTGGTATCAATATTTCCTTCTCTTAAACACAATACTGTTTTTAATTGTTCTCTTAGTTTATTTTCATCAAATATTGTATTTATTTTCAACACTATTGTTCCTATATTTGATGTGTCTAAATCAATAGTTGTAAAAACTATATCGTATTCATCTAAGTTAATATTTCTCAAATTAAAACTTGAAAGAGTATCAATTTGTGGATTATTACCTATTAATTTTTCAACTCTTATTTTTAATAGCTTTGCTGTCCCTAGACCAGTACCACATATAATTGCTATTTTCTTTATTGAATAAAATCTACTACTATTTCTTTCTAAATATCCACTAAAATGAATTGCTATATATCCAATCTCATCTTCTGAAACTTCTAAATTATATTTCTGCTCTATTACTCTTCCTGCTATTTGAGCTAATTTAAAAGGAAGTATATAGTTCTGTTTAATCTCTTCTAGCAATATATTCTTTAATTTTATATTAAATAATAGCCTATTTAGAGTAAAACTAAGATGATATCCTAGTCCTATCCTTAATTCATCCTCATTTATAAAAATACCCATATCAATATATATTTGGTTAAATATATTTTCCATCAACTCATCAATATTTTTATTAATTCTACTACTATTTAAAGCACATTCTGATGCTGGTGCATTTCCACTTACTAATGGTATAGTCAAATAAATAATTTCCTCATCATTTAAAACACATTCAAATCTTTTTGATAATATTTGTTTTATTTCCCTAGCAATAAGGTATTCATCATATGATTTGAGTAAATCAAACTTTGCATTATACTCTTTTACTCTATTTTTTTCTTTTACTCTATAAATTAAAACTACAATATAGTTAAGAACTTCTCTTAGCATTTCATCTGTAACATAAAAATTATTATTTTTGAACAAAGTCAATAATTCCTCTTCCAAACTTGTGAGTTCTTCTTTTTTAATATCTTTAAAATATTTTGAATTATTTAAATCCTTTCTTGAGTTCTTATACAACTGATTTAATATAAGTAATCTAATATCAAGTTCATTTCCATGTAATTTCATCCCTGTATTCTGTTTTTTTATTAAGTTTAAATTATATGAAGCTAGAACTTTTTCTACATACTGGAAATCATTTACTAGAGTAGTTCTTCCTACACACATCTCATCTGCCAAACTATCAAGTGTAATAAATCCATCTAGCTCTATCAAATAATTTAGTATAAACTCTACTCTATCTTCCTTTGAGTTTAATGAGAATATATTTTTTCTATTCATATCAATAATCTTATTAAGTACTTTTTCATCTTTTATTTCCAGTTTATATCCTTGACCTTTTACATATTTAATTACTGCTATATCACTCCCTAAATCTTTATTCAATTGTTTTATATATGTTCTTACACTTCTAGTTGTAACATTTAGTTCATTTGCTATTGAATTGATACTTACAAACTCTTTTTTACTACATATAATCAATATTTTAAATATCTTGCGGTCAATAGAAGGAATTTTCTCAGTTACATTCATTTTGTATCTCCTCCTTGATTTCATTCTAGTACAAACTTGAAACCAAATTAATACATAAAATTTCACTTTAATAGAGGAAAATTTAGTATTAATCTAAATCGATAATTACAGTTGATTAATAGTATAAAAGCTAGTCTTTCATTAACAAAACTCTTGACTAGCTTAAATTTATATTTTAAATTTTATTAATCAAATTTAAACCTAATACTGACATTAAATATTATCTTAAAGCAAATACCGCAACTCCATATGCAATAATAACAGATATTGGACCAGTTATTAAACGAGAATAAAATAGAGCTGGAACACCATATTCCACGGTTTCTGGTTCTGCTTCTCCCAAACTCAATCCTACTGGGACAAAATCGCATCCAGCTTGTCCATTTATTGCAAATAAAGCAGGAAGTGCTAAGTATGCTGGTATTGCTCCAAGACCAATTTGAGTACCTACAAGAGTTCCTACTACTTGTGCTATAACTGCACCAGGCCCTAATATTGGTGATAAGAATGGAAGTGTACAAATTATTGATATAATCAATAACCCACCAATATTACCAGCAAGTGGAGATATTACCTTTGCAATCCAATCTCCCAAACCAGATGCTAAAATAATTCCCATAAGCATACTTACGAATGCCATAAATGGTATTACATTATTCATTATCATTTGGATAGTATCTCTACCAGCATCATAAAACTTTGAAACTACTTTTCCTGCGCCTTGGCCAATAGAAAGTATTATGTTCTTTTTAGCATATTCACCTTGTGCTTTTGATTTTACTTCATCATAATTATCAGGCTTTCTGATGGAACTCTTATTTTCACTTTTATTTTCTTGAGCTTTTTGTGGCATATCTTCTCCATCTACAACACTTATACAATTAGGGTTAACATCTGATACATAATATTCCTCTGTTATAAATTTTGCTAGAGGACCTGTTTTTCCAACTGGATTTACATTAATTGTAGGTATTTTTTTCTTTGGATATACTCCACATCTAGCAGTTCCACCACAATCAATAATAACTACTGCCACTTCTTCATCAGAAACACCAGTTTTAAATCCATCTACAATCTCACAACCCAGTAGTTCTTTTATTTTTAATGTTACTTCATGGATACCACCAGCAGTCATTGATAAGATTTTATTTCTATTGCCTTCTTTTTTTATATATAAAGGGCCTCCCCAACCTGAACTTCCTTTTTCTATTTTTAATATCTTGTTTTCATCCATTTTAACTACCTCCTAAGCTTTATTTGCTACTTTATTTTTTCTTGTTAAAAAAGCATACATTTTTTCTGTTATTATACCTCTTATAAAAATCACGATTAAACCAACTATAAAATACCATAATGCTAATGTAGTAGTTTCTTTACCTAAAGTAGTCAAACCAGCTGATATTCCTAACCATACAAAAAGTTCTCCTGCATTTGCATGTGGAAAAAGACCTGTAATTGGATGTACAAATGAAACTGCTGCATCATAAAATCCTGCTTTATGTTCTTCTTTTAAAAATCTACCAAATGTATAACACATAGGATTTCCTAAGAAAAACACTGATACTAATGGAAGTAAAATATATCTTGTAAAAGAATTCCTTCCAAGCTTAGAAGCCCAATTATTAACTCTTTCCTCACCAATTATTTTAATCAAAGAGTTAATAGCTACCATTAACACGATTAGCGTTGGAAGAGTTCCTGAAACAAGACCTACAAATTGTTCTCCTCCCTTCTGAAACAAACCAATAAACCACTCTGCACCTTTACTTAGACCTGTAATAACGTTTTCCATAAAATTATAACCTCCCTATAATATCTTTAAATTTTTAATTTTATTACTCGCTATTAATTTTACAAATTACTTCTTTTTTCTGTACTATATGCTATTATTATAAATGTTTTTTATATTAATATCATTTTAATATAATACTTTTGATAAATAAATACATCTTTTTTCAATTTTATGAAGGAAAAAATTGTACTAATTAGAATTTTCAGAAATATACAAATCTTATTTCGACTATATTTTAAATTCTTCTTAAAAATTTAAGAACTTATTTTCATTTATTTTATTATTAATACTATCTAAATCTTATAGAAATAAAAAAATAGATGCTTTATGATAAGCATCTATCCTTTAATTAAATTATTTTTTAGTTTTTTTATAGATTATTTTATAGGTATATAAATATCAATTTGTGAATCCATATTATCAGGACCTAAAAATCGTTCATCATATACTTCAAAATCCTCTCTTATATCAATTTCGTCTTTTGAACTCAAAAACCAAGTGCCCCATATATATTCATAAGTTTTATCTAAACTTTCCAAGCTACCAATATGAGTAAATACCGCATACTTTCCTCCTGTAATAGTTTTTGCAACAAATGAATTTGGAATATACTCATAACTGCTAACTTCAAACCCTATTATCTCATTAAATTCCATATTCTCACTAACTAGATGTATTTTAGATGTTGCATCACAAATTCCAAAAGCTCTCCTTGATGGTAAAGTATTTGGAACAATATGATGCACTTTCTTAAACTTTTCCCACAAATTAGGTAATGAGTTATCTTCTAGTATCACATTATCTCTTATACCAATTACCATTATTTCATCTATTTCTTTTATAACTGGTTTAATCGTTATATTCTCCATAAGATGCTTCATAAAATCTAATTCTAATTTTTTCTTTTTACCAACAAATACATCTATTCTATTTTTTCTATATTCCATAGGGCTAACTTTATATATAGACTTAAATGCTCTGCTAAATGCTTCTGAGGATTCAAAACCACTATCAATAGCTATATCTATTATCTTTTTTTCACTGTATAAAAGTTCTTTTGTGCTATTGACCAAACGTCTTTTTTTTATGTAGCTTCCTACACTTTCACCAAACATAGACTTGAATAGGCGTGTCAAATGATAATAAGAATATCCTGATTCTTTTGCCACATCATTTACAGTTATATTTTCTTTTAGATTATTCTCAATATATACTACAGCTTTTTCAAAATACTTTAAGTAGTCCAATATGACACCTCCTCAAATCAGATATTCTTATAAATTGTAAATATACATATATATATTAATACTACTTTGTTAATATACTAAAATATAATAAACAATTCAATACATTTCTATATACTCTTTATTTATTTTACAATTTTTAAATTGTTTATAAAGTTAAATAAAAAGGAACTAAACATTTGATTATTACTTAAAATAAAGTATCTATAGGATAGCATAATACTTACTCATACAAAATATCTTTTTCTCTCACGAAAATATTATTGTTCAAATCGTATTCCATGCAAACGATAGACTTCATTTAAATCAGAAATATCAAGAATAAGTCTATCTTCCAAATCCATATTAGAAATTTTCTTCATATCTACATTAGAAAGGTAAAAGTCATCAATATTATAATTTTCCTGTATCCTTTCTAAATGAACAGATTTTGGAATTGCTATGATACTACTCTGATTAAGCCATTTTAAAATAACTTGAGCAGGTGTCTTGCTATAAGATACCCCAATCTCTGTCAACATACTATTTTGAAAAATATTTTTTTGTCCTTCTGCAAATGGTGCCCATGCCATAGGCTTAATATCATAATTTTCCATAATATTGCGTAATTTTTTCTGCTGACAGAATGGATGCAATTCAATCTGATTGACTGATGGAATAACATCATGACTTAAAATCAAATCTACCAAACGATCAGATCGGAAATTGCATACACCTATTGATTTGATTTTTCCCATATGGTAAAGTTCCTCCATTGCCTTCCAGCTTCCATGGTAATCCCCATAAGGCATATGAATAAGATATAAATCTAAATAATCTATTTGTAAATTAGATAGTGTCTTTTCAAAAGATATTCTAGTTGTTTCATAACCAGCATCCTGAATCCATACTTTAGAACAAATAAACACCTCTTCTCTTGGAATACCACTTTCACGAATTGCATCACCCACTGCTTTCTCATTTCCATAACAAGCTGCTGTATCAATTAGGCGATACCCTGTACGCAACGCATTTAAAACACTTTCTTTACATTCTTCATAATCAGTTATCTGAAATACACCAAAACCTAACAATGGTATTTCTAAATTATTATTCAATTTAATTTTCTTCATATTATTTGCCCTCTCTTTGGTATATTAAAGGTATTTTTTACTCAATCAATTCAAAAAAACCAGAAGGTGCTTTTTCAATATCTATATTTATTAACTGTGTTGTAGATTTAATATTGTCATTCAGATAGTATTTATTCCATATATTACTTTCTAATCCACCCCATAATATGTTAAACGTTCCTGTATTTAAGTCCATAACTATACTTTTTAAAGTTCCAAAAAAATCGTTGTAATAATTACAAGATAATCCATATGGATATTTTAAGGATAAGAAATTCATTAAATCCTTCTCACTAATTTTTTTAGAATTATCTATGTATTCTTTAATTAAATTATATCTATGAATAGAATTATTCATAGACTGTGGTTCTAATTTATGAAGTTTATTAATATGAATATGATTTGTAGAGTGAAGAAAATATTCTCTCTTATTTCCAAATTCATTTATTTTCTTTATCTCTTTTTTTCCATCTAGAGTTTCTACAAGTACCATATTTCCAGACTTATCTGCAAGTAATAGATTAATGTTATATGCAATAGGCATATCTTCTATATATCCTAATGCCTCCTCTACATCTTTGCAATTTTCTAATAAATATCTAATAACGGCCCAAAACTGTAAACCTACAATTTTAGGTTTTCTCATACCCTCTTGAGCTCCTACTGGATAACCACAAGATGTTTGACTTACACCCAAACCACATTCATTCATACCTTCAGTTCTTCCAAACTGCATTACTGTAGTTCCAATGTGTACATATTTACCAACCACCTTAGTTTTACATAAAGCAAAATCTTCCATATGGTGTGAGAAATCAAAATTACGAGCAAAGAGAACATGCCCATTTTCAGTTAATTCTGGTGTTAAAGCAACTTGACTGCAACCTGGTCTAAGATAGGTCATAGTATAGTATAAAAGTTGACTACTATCTACTTGAATGGCATCAGCAAAACCTTGTAATTCTTCATTAAGTCCTGGGCAATATTTGTCAAATAACTCTACCATATAGTTTTCTTCTTCTTTAGTTACAACATTAGATTTATTAGTTTGTTCACATATCAACTCTGGTATATTTACAATTGATTTTCCTAACTCATATCCTATTTCATAGTTTGTGCCACATAATTCGTGAGTTCTTACTTTTAAAGTCTCCATATTATTTCCTCCTATATATCTCTTGTACTTGATTTTATCATTAGGGCTACAACCTTTCATGATATTTTTTGCTATAATAAGTTTGTAAATCTAAAAAATCTAATATGTACTAGATTTATATAGGATTATTTAAGTGCCTATTATATAAATTAAGTGTCCAAACTTAAAATATTACTTTTGTTCATGCATATTTATTCTTTTAAGCCATGAAATAATTTTTTCTTCTGCGCCATTTCCTCCATTTCCATAAATATCAAATATATCTAAAACTTTTGAATTAGGACATAATTTTTTTATGTCTTTATCAGCATGACCTTTTCCACCACCTCCATGAGTAATAAAAGGTATAATATTTTTTCCACTTAAATTATTCTGGTTAAGTAAAGTTGCTATAGGTGGTGCAATTGTACTCCACCAATTAGGTGTCCCTAAAAAAATAGTATCATAATCACTTAAATCATATGATATTTTTTTAATACTAGGCATAATCCCCTTCTGTATCTCTTGTTGAGCTTGTTTCACTAGTGCATTATAATCCTTTGTGTATGGTGTTTCTGTAAATATCTCTTGTATATCAGCAAATGTATACTTTTGAATAATTTCTGCAATTCTTTTAGTGTTTGACGAACTTGAAAAGTATAATACAATATTTTTTTTACTCATATCTATTCCCCCTTATTTTTCAATGTCATACATTTAGCAACTGTATTTCCTGTTTTTAAATATGTATAACCAGGCATTTCAAATAAAATTGGTTTTAGTTTTTCATAATCAATTTTGTTTTCTTCATTTAAAATTTCTTCATCTGCATATGTATGGCTTATTTTTAATATAAAACTTTCAAATCCCTTTGTTTCATAAATATCATCCACATAACATTCCATGTTTAGTTTTGATTCTTTTATTAGTGGAGCTCCTTCATCACCTATTTCGTATTCAAATACTTTTGATTTATCAATTTTACTTCCACTTACACAACCAACATAATCTGCTTTTGACAACATAGACTCATCTACAACATTTACAGAGAGTACTTTACTTTCTCTAATTCCTTTATTTGTATAATGTGATTTTGCTAAACTTATCATAATATGGTCATGCCCAATAATACCTAAATGTCCTACTAACATCCAGTTAGGGCTTTCATCAATTACTACTCCAACAACTACCAATGGTGTAGGATATAATCCTATTATAGAACCTAAATCCTTTTTCATATATAATTACCTCTTTTCTTTTATTTTCTTATATTGTATTCCCTTAAGCAAACTTAAGGTCAAATATTATTTTTTATATTCGTGCTTTTCTTTCCATTCCCTAACCATTTTTTGTGTTACAGGGTCACATAGGTTATAGTAATTTTCAATTTTATACTCAACAACATCTAAACATTCTCGAAGTTTATTAATCTGTGTAGTCAAATCTTCCTTTACTTCTACCAATATTTCTCTACGTACTTCTTTTGTATCATCATCAGAACATGCAAGTCGTACATATTCAATAATAGCTTCTAAAGAAGCTCCTGCTTTCTTAAACTTCATAACAAACTCAATCCAGTGAATAGCACGTTCATCATAATCACGAATTCCAGACTTATTTTTAGGAATAGGTGGTATTAATCCTATCCTTTCATAATAACGTAAATTATCTACTGATATTCCAGTACGTTTTGAAGCTTCTTTAATTGTCATAAGCATCACACTCCTTATAAGTATCTTTTTTTAATATACAACCTTAAGTTAACTTCAAGTCAAGCCTTTTTTAAAACTTTTTTACAAATTAGAAAATTAAATTAAAAAGGTGAACTACACAGAGTTCACCTTTTGTTTTAGAAACTATATTTAAATGTAATTTGCTATATTATAAATAATTTAATTTAATATGTTTAATCATAATATATATTAGTTTAAAACTATATAAATATATTTTTAACTTTTTAAAAAGGACCTAAATTAATCTGCACTGCAATCATCAAAAATATAAACCCTAAAGCTAACTCCATAAGTATTATCTTTGATGCAAATTTAAACCATCTTGTATAAGGTACATGAGCAATAGATATTCCAGCCATAAGAACTCCAAGTGTTGGAACTATTCCATTTGCAAATCCATCACCCATTTGGTAAGCTAACACTGCAACCTGTCTAGGTATACCTATAACATCTGCAAGTGGAGCCATAAGGGGCATTGTTACCATAGCTTGACCAGTGCCTGAAGGTATAAAGAAATTAATTACAGACTGCATAATCATCATTACTCCACCGCTAAAAATTCTAGGAACATAATTCAACACCAATGACAATCCATGAACTATTGAATCTAAAATTACTCCCTGTTCTAATATAACTACTATACTAGATGCAAATCCTATCAAAATAGCTGGATAGACCATTTCTTGCATACCTTTCACGAATCCAGAAGCAATTTTATTTGGGCTAATTCCATAGACTACTCCACATAAGATTCCTAAAGCAAAGAAATAAGCTGATAAGTCTGACATACTCAAAGAAAATTTTACAATCAATATCATCAAAGCAAGTATACCACCAAAGAATGTAACTAATACTCTTATATTTCCAGCAGACAATTTTTCTTTAATGGAAGACTTATCTAATTGCCAATGACTATAATCAATATCTGCTACTAAACTTTTGCTTGGGTCTTTTTTTATTTTTTTACAATAAAAAATTATGTATGTTGAAAGTAAAATCATGGTGCAAATCCAAAATATCCATCTAAACCACATTCCTGAAAAAAGTGGCAATCCAGAAATACCTTGCGCCAATCCTACAGTAAAAGGATTAATAGTAGCCGAACCATAACCCGATGCAAGCCCTAGAAGTAAAATACCTGCAGCAACTAAAGCATCATACCCTAAAGCAATACACAGAGTCATTAATATAGGCAAGAATGCAATACATTCTTCATACATACCTACCACTCCACCAGCTAAGCCAAAAGTCAATACTAAACATGTAATTATAATCTCGCCTTTTTTGCTTCCCTGACTTTTAGAAATAACTCTTCCAATCAAAGCATCTAGTGAGCCAGTAGAATTTACTATACCAAATGCACCTCCAATAATAAGTACAAAGAAAACTGTTACAGAATTTTTCCCAAGCCCACTTGGTATAGCTCTAAATACATCCATTATACTGACTGGATGTTGTTCTCCATATTTAAAACTTCCTGCTTGCACAAGCATATTTCCAGTAGTTAAATCTTCAACTCTATTATATGTTCCAGAAGGAACAATATAGGTCATTATAGCTGCAAATATTATGAGACCTATCATCAAAACATATGCATCTGGGAATGATAATTTTCTCTTTTTGCCTTCAGTTTTATTAGTCATAGCAAAATCCCCTTTATCTAAAGTCTACTCTTCTTTCATCTTTTTAATTAAGTCTGGGTTTTCAAATAAACTAAAGCCTGTTAAAGCTAATATCTTTATACCATCAATCACTCTGTTTTTTGCATATGGATTCATAGAAGCTTTCAAAAATTCCTTTGTATGTAGCTCTTCGCAATTTTCTGAGAATTTCATTAAAGGGTGTATACATGGTATCATTTGACTTAGATTTCCCATATCTGTTGAACCTAATAATACTTGCTCATCGTCATTATATATACCAAATTCCTCCATAATATTTGTAAAGATACCTGTCAAAACCTTGTTCGCATTTAAACCTTGGCAAGTTGGCTCAAAATGGTAAAACTCAAGTTCACAGCCAGTAGCTATTGCAGCTCCTCTAGCACAATTTTTTACTTTTTCAACTACCTCATCAAAGTAGTCTTGCTCTTTTGCTCGTATTTCTAGTCTTACTTTTCCCATGTCAGGTATTACATTTGCAGCAGTTCCTGCTTCTAGTATGATACCATGTATTCTAGTTCCATCTACCAATTGTTGTCTCAATGCATTCACATTATTATATAATAATACTACTGCATCCAAAGCATTTATTCCATTATATGGCTTAGCTCCTGCATGAGATGCTTTTCCAGTAAATATGAAATCTAATCCCCCTATTGCTATAATTTCTGGCGTTACACATGTTTTTGAATTTGGATGTATCATCATTGCTGCATCATATCCATCAAATACTCCATGTTCTATTAAGTAAGGTTTTCCATCTCCAGTTTCTTCAGCTGGTGTCCCAATTATACTTACCTCTCCTTTGTAAGTATCTAGTATACTTGCAAGAGCTATTCCAGCTCCAACTCCCATGGAAGCTATCAAATGATGGCCACATGCATGACCATTGCCTGGAAGAGCATCGTATTCTGCTATAAATGCTATTCTTGGACCATCGCCATTTTTCTTAGTTGCTTTGAAAGCTGTTGCCATACCTGCCAAGTTTTCCTCAACCTCAAAACCTTCTTCTCTTAGAAATTCTGCTATTTTTTTAGCAGACTTGTATTCTTGTAAGGCAATCTCTGGCTCATCATATAAAGATTGACATAGACCTAAAATTTTTTCTTTCTTTAAATCCGCCACTTGTGTTATTTTTTCTTTCATATCAATCTTACCTCCCACTAAATTTATTTATTAATTCTTGTATCCTATTATAAACTTTGATTTACTATATTGAACTTATAATCTATCTGCAGTAACAATATTATTAGATTTCTTATAAAATTTAATGATAATACTACTGTAAAATCTAATCACACAATGAATATCCAAATATCTTTCTATCTATTAAAATAAATAATCTTACTATATACTACTATCCAAAATAACAGTTTTAAATATAAATACTCTATATTTCAAATTCATAAAGTAATCTTCAATAATTTAAAAGTTTAAATAGATTTACTTTAAATTTCAGTTTTTCTCGCATGCATAATATTAAGTTCATATTTAATTTTTATTATAAATAATTAAATAAAACATGTATAGGACTCTGTAAAATATCTTTAATTTAACTCATGTTTATTTTCTTTTATGTATTTACTTTCCCAAAATTCAGCATTTTTTATATCTAATTCTATAGGATTAAAAGTTCTATCGCTCCTTTTTACTCCCATCTTTTTCTGCCTTTGATAATCGTAATATGCTTTTATAGCTGGTTTTTTTAGTGTAAATATACCAACTAAGTTTATATATGTTAATACACCTATACATATATCACCAAGTGCCCAACTTGTAAGTGGTTCTATAAAGCAACACATTGCTGCACATATTATAAGCATAAATCTACAGACATTAATTATGTGCTTTTCATGTTTTTCTGCCTTAATTCTAGTCACTAAGTAAGATACGTTGGTCTCCATCATGTATGAGAAGGCTAATAATGTTGTAAATGTAAATAGTAGTAAAACTATTGCTATAAAAATATCACCTAATTGAGGATGTAATGTATTTATTGCACTCTGTACATATTGTGGACCTGGTTCTACACCTGGTAATGTTGTGTAAACATCTGTAACATTATACATTCCTGTTATTATAATCATAATACCTGTAGCCATACATATTAATAGTGTGTCTACATAAACAGAAAAAGCTTGGACTAATCCTTGTTTGGCTGGATGACTCACTTCTGCTGCTGCTGCACCATAAGTTCCAGAACCTTCTCCCGCTTCATTTGAGTATATACCTCTTTTTACTCCCCAAGATATTGCTGAACCTAACATCCCTCCAAAAACCGAACCAAATCCAAATGCAGATTTAAACATTGTAATAATAGCTCCTGGAACTAGATTTATATTTGCTATGATTATTACCAATGTCATAATAAGATATGCTCCACCCATTATAGGTACTACTTTCTCAGCAAATAAACCAATTCTTTTAATTCCTCCAAAAATTATTATACCTAGTGCAATAGAAGATGTAACTGCTATTGTCATTTTTGAAAATCCAAATGCTTGATTCATTGCTAGATATAGAGTATTTGATTGTGTGCCAGGCATAAAAAATGTATAACTTATGATTGCAACCACTGAAAATAAAATTGAACATTTTTTCCAACCAAGACCTTTTTCAAAGTAATATGGAGGACCTCCTCTGTACTGTCCATCATGCTCATCTTTATATATCTGAGCTAAAGTAGATTCTACAAATGCAGTTGCCGACCCTAATGTAGCCATTATGCACATCCACACTAATGCTCCTGGTCCTCCCATTGCTATCGCTACAGCTACACCAGCTATATTTCCAGTTCCTATCCTTCCTGCCATAGATGTAGCAAAACCTTGGAAAGAAGATATTCCAACATGAGAACTATCTCCTTCAAGCAAAAGAGTAAACATTTCTTTTACATCTTTTATTTGAAAAAATCTTAATTTCATTGAAAAATATAATCCTATACACAAACACATTGCAACTAATACAGGTGACCAAACAATTCCATTAATGGTGTTAACTAAATCGGTCACTTAACTCACCACCATTCATTTTATATTTATAGACAATAATTTAAATAGCTATGTTTCAACATTCTATATAATCTTCAACTAAATATATCTAAAAAATCTATCTTCTATTTATATTATTTTTAATCCAAAAACTATAAGTATCTATTTCTAAAACAAAGAATATTAATCGATATATAAACGTAAATTTATAAACTTTTTAACGATATGTATTTGACAAATAATCAAACAATATAAATTGGAATACATGTAATGAAAAGCCTGAAACTGTTACTATATAAATAGTACCATATACAATTATTAATATATAATTGAATAGTATATAGTTAGATTTTAAATTTTCGTATTTATTATGAGGTGTAAAATTGAGTACAATTACCACCTATTTTTGAAATTCTTTTAATTTAAATTAAATAGGTTTATGTAAATATATAAATAGATGATAATTGCTACTCAATTCCAGACCTTTAGGGGTAACTTTATACTAAAACCTAGAAAACTTGATAACATTTTGGTGTGTTGCACTTTAAATTTTAAGTATTGCTATAAAACTTAATAATTTGGTATTTTTACAATATTTATGCTTCTAACTTACTTTCTCTTTTCTTCTTAACTTTTAATATATATAAACAAGATAGTATACCAATTATTAGAATTGCTATCTGGAATATAAATGTATATGTGTAACCTTTATTACCATAAGTATCTATCCAGTGTCCTATTAATGCAAATTGGAATACATCTGGTGAAAATCCTAAAGCTGCAGCTATACCTATAGTAGTTGCTGAATATTTAACTGGAACTTTTACTTCATCTTGAACTGCATAGTATATACCTTTTCCCATGTAACCTAATATGCCTACTACAAATGTCAAAGCTATAAATATAGTCATTGGAGTAGATGCAGGTAATACTAGGAATAAAACTATTACTGCTATACCAAATACATATATTGGTAGTAGTACTTTTGTAGGTGATTTTACTTTATCTGCACAATATCCTCCAAATGGTGCTCCAAACAATTTTAGACCATGTTGTCTTATTATTGCTAATGCCCCAGACAATGCCACAGAACCTCCAAGTACTGATGTTATATATGGTGTAAAATAAGACATTGTAACTGTGAATGAATATACACAGAATATGCTTATTCCTACTAGCCAAGTGTTTGGTGATTTTAGTACTGTCATAAAATCACCAGCAGACATTTTTTCACTTGCTTCTTCTTCTTTGTCTTCTCTGATATCTACATCTTTAATTACAAACCATAATACTGGACACATTACTATTGATAATATTCCTAAAGATATCATTACCCATCTCATACCCAATACAGGAGTTGAAAAGCATGTATAAATATATAAGAATATTGCTCCCATTACTACGCCAGAAACTCCAACCATAGCTTCATTGAATCCATAAACTTTACCTTGATTATCTTTTCCTATAACTCTAAGTATTTTTACCATAGAAGGATAGTTCATAACTAATGATGTGATTGCACAACCTACCCAAGTTGCAACTGCAAACGGATAGTTCATGTTAAATGCAAATGCAAATGATACTAATCCATTAAGAAATATAGAACCTAAAATTATCTTTCTATAATCAAATCTATCTGCTAACCAACCCCCTATAGGAGCTCCAAATATATTCCCTAATCCATAAATCGTAAGTAGAAAACCTAGTTGAGTATTTGTACACTCTAATGCTTTTAAGATTGGATCATATAATGTATATTGGATAAATGGTATAATATAAACTAATTCCCAAGATATTGCTATAATAACAAGTTGAAACATTAACTTTCCAAACTTTATACCGTTCCCTTTTTCTCCCATATTTAAGCCCTCACTTTTTATATTTATTCACAAGCATAATTGAGTTCTTTTTTTATAACTTCTGCAAGTATTTGAATTCCATTAACTATTTGTTCTTCTGACATAGTTGTATAGTTAAGTCTCATAGTGTTCTTTGGTCCATTATTTGCAAAGAATGACTCTCCAGAAACGTATGCAACTCCAGCATCAATAGCTTTGTCTAATAAATCATCTACATTTATGTTTTCAGGAAGCTCAACCCATATAAACATTCCTCCATCTGGCTCTGTATATTTAGCTTCTTCTGGAAAATGTTTTTTCATAGCATCTAACATCAATAAACATCTTTTTTTGTACTCAGCTCTTATTTTTTCTATATGTTCATTTAAATTATATTTCTTTAAGAATTCTATTACTTGTACTTGAGAAAATTGATTTGATTGTAAATCTATACCTTGTTTTAAAAGTTCTGCTTTATCTATGATGTCTACATTACCACACATCCAAGCAACTCTAAACCCTGGACATAATACTTTTGAAAATGAACCTAAGTATAATACTTTATCTTTAGTATCAAGAGATTTAAGTGTAGGTAGAGGCTCTGGTGTAAATCTTATTTCTCCATAAGGATTATCTTCTATTACTATGACATCATATTTATTCACGACTTCCATAAAATCTTTTCTTCTTTGTAAAGACCATGTTTTTCCTGTAGGATTTTGAAATGTTGGTATTACATAGATTACCTTTATGTTAGAATTTTCAGATAATAATTTATCCAAATCATCTGTTACCATTCCTTCATCATCAGTATCTACTCCTAAAAAATCACATTCATAAGGTCTAAATGCATTTATTGCACCTAAGTAACTTGGATTTTCTGTAACTACTATGTCTCCTTTTTCTAATAAAATCATAGCACTAAGAGATATACCTTGTTGTGAGCCAGTAGTTATTATGATATTTTCTGCTTTTGTATCAATATTTTCTTCTTCCTTCATTCTTTTTACTAATAACTCCAATAACTCATCTTCACCTTTAGTAGGTCCATATGCTAAAGCAAATTTGCCTCTTTCACTAAGTACTTTTTGAGTTACTTCACTTATCTCTTCTATTGGAAATAAGTTTGGGTCAGGAAGTCCTGCAGCAAAAGATATAACAGTACCACCACTTGCCACCTTCTGAGCTATTTTCTTTTGAGAAGCTCTTATAGCTGAAGCTTTTACCATATCCATTCTTTTTGCATATTTCATAATACTTTCTCCTCCTTAATAATAATTTCTTATTGTGACGCTAAGCATGCTAATGCTATTGAATTTATTTTAATTTCAGCTGTATCAGAACGTGAACCTAAAATTATTGGATTTGTTGCTCCTAAAACTATACCAGCCCACTTGGCTTGATTAAATCTAAGCCATGATTTTCCTAATATATTCCCTGCTTCTATATTTGGAAATACTAGCAAATCAACATCACCAGCTATATTACTTTTAATACCTTTATGTTCTGCTGCATGTGCATCAAATGCCACATCAAATGCTATCGGACCTTCTGCTATACACTTTGGTATTTCTCCTGATTTTTCCATTTCTACAAGTAGGTTTGCATCTACTGTAGATTGTATTTTATGATCTACCATTTCATTTGCAGTAAGTATAGCAGTTTTAGGATTTTCCATGCCTATACTCTTCATAGTAAGAAGTGCATTTATCATTATATCTTTTTTTTGATTTAAATTTGGTGATACATTTATACCACTATCAGTGCAATAAAGAAGTTTGTGATATTGAGGTAATTCATATACTGCAAGTAAACTCAATAATCTCCCTGTTCTAAGACCTGTTTCTTTATTTAATATAGCTCTCATATAGACACTCGTATTAACTAATCCCTTCATAAGAACTTTAGCCTCTTTATTCTTAACTATCTCTACAGCTTTTTTAACTGATTCATCAGGATTTTGACATCCTATTATTTCGTGACCTTTTAATCCAATTTCTTTTGATATATTTTCTATTTTATCCTTGTCTCCTACAAGAATTGGCTTTATAATATTTAAATCTGTTGCTGATTTTACAGCCTTTAATACTTCTTTATCTTCTGCAACAGCAACACTTACAATAACAGGTTCAAGCTTTTTAGCCTCTTCTAATAAATTATTAAAATCTTTTAACATACTCTCTCTCCTAAATATTAATAAGTTTTTGCTATTTCTTCTCCTTTAAGTACTCTAAGTGCTCCAAGAGCAAGTGCTTCCATTTCCATTTCTCCTGGAACTGTTTCTACTGGTGCCAAATATGAAACTTTTTCTATTACTCCTTTAACTACCATTTCCGAATGTGATATCCCCCCAGTTAAAATAATTCTATCTACATTCCCTGAAAGTGAAGCTCCATACATAGATATTTCTTTTGCTATTTGATAAATAAATGCATCCATTATAAGTTTTGCCTTTTTATCACCATCATTAATTCTATTCTCAATTTCTATCATATCCTTAGTTCCTAAGTAATCGTACATTCCTCCAATTGAACTTACTTTTGCGACCATTTCATCATGAGTATATTTTCCAGAGTAACACAATTCTACAAGAGGATATGCAAGTAATCCACCACTTCTTTCTGGAGAAAATGGACCATCAGACCTTCCACCACTTCCATCAATCATTTTCCCTCGTTTATGTGCTACAATTGATATCCCTGAACCTAGATGGGCTACAATAAAGTTATAATCCTCGTATTTTCCACCTAGTTTTTGTGCAATTTTTCTTGAAACAGCTTTATGGTTTAATGCATGTAACCAACTAGCTTTTTCTATGTCTGAAATTCCTGTAATCCTTGATACATCATCAAACTCATCTACAGAAACTGGATCTACTACAAATGATTGTACTCCTATTTCATCTGCTATAGTCTTAGCCAATAATGCACCTAGATTAGAGGCATGTTCTCCATTTATCTCATTTCTCATATCCTCAATCATTTCTTCACTAACAGTATAAGTGCCGCCTTTTATAGCTTTCATAAGTCCACCACGTCCAACTACTGCATCAAAAGAATTTATACTATGATTCTCACTACTTAAGATATCCACTATTAATTGTTTTCTATAGTCATATTCATCAAATACTTTAGAAAATTTTTTTAAATCCTCTCTTGTATGAGTTATATTTTTTTTCAAAACTTCATTTTCATCTTGGAAAACAGAAATCTTTGTAGATGTACCACCAGGATTTATTACTAAAACTTTCAATTTAACACCCCCAGTTTCACTATGTAGAACATCGTTCTGATATTTCGTTTTAAAAAGTTACGTCCTACTACTCAGAACGACGTTCTATATTTTATTAATTAAATACTAACATATAAAAATAAGTATTTCAATAATTATTTTAAATATTTAAAATATTCACTTATAATCATACCCCGCTTCAAATGCTTCTATGTTTTTGGCATTAAACTTACCTTTTCCTTGATTTTCAAAGTATTCACACATACCCTTTTCAAATTCTTCCTTTGTAAATAAATCTAAATTTTTTACCATAACACCTAACATACAAATATTAGCGGCTTTTTCATTACCTAAATTTTGTGCAATTTCAGTAACAGGTGCTTTTATAACATTTATATCTTCTCTATATTTTCTATCCTTACTTACTAGTGATTCATTGACAAACATATAACCATTTTCTTTCATTAAACTTTCATACTTATCTACTGATACACTATTCATTCCTAATAATATATCTGGATTTTTTACACAAGGATTTGCAATTTTCTCGTCGCTTACAACAACATTACAATTTGCACTTCCTCCCCTCATCTCATTTCCGTAAGATGGGAACCATGTAATTTTCTTATCTGCTTTATATGCAACATACATTATAATTTTTCCTGCTGTAAGAACTCCCTGTCCTCCAAAACCAGCACATATGATTTCATTTAACATATCATTTCCTCCCTAATCAATAAATTCTCCAAGTGGATACTTTGGAACAAGTTCATTTTCGATTCTCTTCATAGCATCTACTGGCTTTAACCCCCAGTTTGTTGGGCATGGTACAAGTACTTCTATTAAACAAAAACCTTTATTTTCTTTTTGTTTTTCTAGTGCTTTTTTGATGTATCTTTTTGTTGTATTTATTTCTTTAGGGTTAGTTATTGTTCCTCTTGCTAGATACGCTATATCCAAATTACCCATAACTTTTACAACATCAAATGTTGAACCATGATCTGCGTAATTTCTACCATTTGGAGTAGAAGCTGTATATTGACCTTCTATAGTAGTTGGAGCCATTTGACCACCTGTCATTGCAAACATATTATTGTTCATAACAAGGAATATAACATTATCATTTCTAGTAGCAGCTGACATAGTTTCCCCAAGCCCTATCGCATAAGCTCCACCATCTCCAGCTATTGTAAATATATATTTATCTGGTCTAACTCTTTTCATAGCTGCCATTGCTGCGCCCATTTTACCATGTGGTGGAACGACAACATCTACATTCATACTAAATTGAAACATATGATTACAACCTATATCTGAACATATAATTGTATCTTGACATATATCCATTTCTGTTAATACTTCTCCAATAATTCTATCGACTATAGAGTGTCCACAGCCTCCACAGAACATATTTTCACACATCATTATTGCTGGTGCTTTCTTAGCCATAATTAAAATACCTCCTCTTGCTTAGCTTTTCCATCTATAATCTGTTGAGCAAAATCTATCAATTGATTTACTTCTGCCATATATTGAGCTGTTGCTACTGAATATACTGGGAATCTATTATCACATGCTATAATTACATCTTCCTTCATTTGTGCCATCATGTTCATTTCAACTGTTACAAGACCTTTTAGTGAATCATTCAATTTTTTAAATGCTTTTCTTGGGTAAGGCCACAATGTTTTTGGTCTTATTAATCCTAATTTTATTCCTTTTGCTCTAGCATCTCTAACTGCACCTTCTGCTATTCTTGATGAAATCCCATATGCTACAAATACTACATCAGCATCTTCTATCTCTATTTCTTCCCATCTTTGTTCATTTTCTTGAACTTTTCTCATTTTTTCTATATAACCTTTTTGCCATGTATCTTGGTCTTCAAAATATGTTATATCAGTTATAACTTTATTTTTTTCTCCTACAGGAGTTCCTTTTGCTGCCCATGGAGCTTTATCCTTATCATACTCTTTCATTGGTGGGGCTATACAAGGCTCTACCATTTGACCTATTGTAGCATCAGAAAGTATAAGCACTGGATGCATATATTTCTCAGCTAATTCAAAAGACTCATATGCCATATCCATATTTTCTTGAACACTATTAGGTGCCAATACAATTAAATGATAATCTCCATTTCCTCCACCTTTTACAGCTTGCCAATAGTTATCTTGACCTGCTCCTATAAATCCATCACCTATACCATATCTTTGTACACATGCTACAACTGCTGGCAAACCAGCTGATACCCAGTATGCGATGCCTTCTTGTTTTAATGAAAATCCTGGCCCAGATGAAGAAGTCATAGCTCTTGCTCCAAGTGCACTTGCTCCCATAACCATATTTACACTGGCTATTTCTGATTCACCTTGAATAAATACTCCTCCTACTTCTTTTTGTCTCCATGCCATCATTTCTAATATTTCTGATTGTGGTGTTATTGGATAACCTGCATAAAATCTACAGCCACCACGTATAGCACCTTCTGCTAAAGCTTCATTTCCCTTAATTAATAAACTCTGCATACGTTTTCTCCCCTCCAATAAAATATAGTTTATAATATCTCAAATACTAAATCAGGACACATTGTATAACAAGCGCCACATTGAATGCATTTTTCTTCATCAACTTTGATAGTTACAAAGCCTTTTTTATTTGTGTAATCAGAAAGACTTATTGCATCTTTTTTACAAGCTTCAATACAAAGATAACACCCCTTACATCTTTCAACACTCAACTTGACTTTTTCCATTTCTTAAATCTCCCCTTTATGTAATATTTTTTTACTTAATTTTAAATATATAATATTTATATTTTATATAGACATTATATATGCTTCAGCATTGTTCCATACTTTAGAACATCGTTCTATTTTGTATTGCTTAATTAAAAGATAACACATTCGCTTATATATTTCAACAACATTTTAAATTTTAAGAATATTTAATTTTTGATTAAATAAAAAGAGGTCACATTTAAACTGATATTCACAAATAACAATTTAAATATAACCTCTTTTTATTGTTTCGATTAAAAAATTATCTAAAAAGCTCAGATATACTTTTTGCAGTTTCCATAACTCTTTTAATTTTATACTCAAAATCTCCTTCTCTCATTCTTATAGTTGGACCAGATAAACTTATTGCTGCAATAGCTTTATTATCTTTATCTAAAATAGGTGCTCCAATACAAGTTAGCCCATGTTCTAATTCTTCATCATCTATGGCATATCCTTGTTCTTTTATTTTTGCTAAAAAAAGCATCATATCATCCCAATTATCAATTGTATGCTCTGTGTATTTGTGTATTGGTGTCTTTCTATATTTTTCAAAGTCTATAGAATCATTAAATGCCATAAGACATTTTCCAACTGCTGAACAATAACATTCGCTACTGGAGCCAACTGATGGATTTACTGAGAGTAGTTGATTTGAGCCATATTCTTTATGTATTATTATACTTCTTGGAGAATCTTGAGCTCTTTCTTCTAATATAGATACATTAACCACTTCGTTAAATTCTTGATTTAATTTTTTCGTATATGGTTTTACTATTTCATTCAATGACATTTTTTCTCCCACAACCATACCTATTGCATATAAATTTATTCCTAGCCAATACTTACCATTTTCTGTGTTTTGTATAACAAAACCCTTGTTTTCAAGAGTGACTAAAGTTCTATGTACAGTACTTTTATATACTCCCATAGCTTTACTTATTTCAGTTATTCCCATTTCTCTCTTTTCATGATACAATAGCAAAATTATGTCTAGGGCTCTATCTAATGCATTTATTATTTCTCCCATATACAAATACTCCTCCTGCGAATATTAAGTGCTACTTCAACACTCTACTAAATATTATATATTAAAATTACAAAATTATCTATTTATCTTAATTATATTTTATAAAACAAAAATATTATACTTATTTTATAAAATAAAAACAAAATACTTGCTATGTCTTCCTTATTTTTTCTCTTAATGATATTGTACTGTTATATTTTCATCCTATCTAGATAATAATAATATATATCTCTATTATACAATAGATTCAGTTTTATACAAGACTAATAACGAGGTGTGACAATGGATAATTTTAAGAAAAGATTGTTAAATGAACTACCCAACTTTAAAGAATATTCTTTGAAGTTCTTAAATGAAGAGATAAATAAAATGCAATACAAAGGCTTTTCTGGTGGATATGGAGTTTATGCTCAAAGGGACAAAAAGTCTTTTATGATAAGGCTTAGAGTATCTGCTGGAGTTTTATCCAAACATCAACTTAATAAAATTTACGAAATGGCTGTTAAGAATGATTTAAATAAAATACACTTAACAACTAGACAAGCTATACAACTACATGATTTGTCTATAGACTCCATTGTTGATGTTATGGAAGAAGGAATAAAAAACGACATCTTTACTAGAGGTGGTGGTGGTAATTATCCTAGAAATGTAGGATTATCTCCACTATCGGGAGTTGACCCTGATGAAGCCTTTGATGTTACTCCATATGCAGTTGCTACTGATAAATATTTTATCAAAAATGCTACTACATATAATTTACCTAGAAAATTAAAGGTTTCTTATTCTAGTTGCTATACAGATGCTGCTCATTGTAGCATACAAGATTTAGGATTTGTGGCTACTTTAAAAGATGGTAAACCATATTTTAGAGTTTTCTTAGGTGGAGGTTTAGGTAAACAACCTAAGGTCGCTTTAGAGCTTGGTGAACTTATAAAACCTACAGATGCACTATACTGTGTTGAAGGTATGATTAAGTTTTTTATGGCTTATGGTAATTATGAAAATAAAAATAAAGCTAGGGTTAGATATATGGTCGAAACACTTGGTGAGAAGTTATTTTTAGAGAAGTTTAAAGAATATTATAAAGCAGAAAAAGAAAAAGGTAACCTTGAACTCAATGTTGAAGAAATAGATTACTCAAAGCCTGGTGTTAAAATAGATATTCAGGATTCTAGATTGATACCTCAAAAACAAGATGGTTTATACACTGTATATATACATCCTGTTGGAGGTATCTTATCGACAAAGGATTTAAGTATTTTACTTCAAGAATTAGACATTATTGAATCTCCTATGATTAGACTAGGAATGACAGAGGGATTATACATCTTAAATTTAAATGGAAATGAAGCAAAAAAAATATTGGAAATAAGTAAGACTATTAGTTGTAATTCTCAACTAGAACAAAGTATCTCCTGTATAGGTGTTCCAATATGTCAAATGGGTATACAAAACAGTCAGAAAATGTTACATGAAATCATAGATTACTTTAGATTGCAAAATAATGAAGAAATTTTAAATAAAGCTCCTAAATTATATATATCAGGATGCTTAAATTCATGTGGTGTTCATCAAGTTGGTAGTATCGGTTTATGTGGTAAAAAGAAGAGTGTTGATGGTGTATCTACAGATGCATTTGAATTGTTTGTTGGAGGCAGTTTTGAGATAGGCAAAACTAAATTAGGAAAATCTATAGGTGATTTTAAAGCTAGTGATATTCCTGAAATACTTTATAAAATATCTGAAGTTTCTTCAGGAGATTTTTATGAGTGGATAAATTCTAATAGTGATATTTTAAATAAAATAACTGATAAGTATAAGATATAATTTATTATGTTTGCTTATAAAAAATGAGATAGCTATAAGCTATCTCATTTTTTATAAGTAATTTAAGTTTTCTTATTTATAAACTATTTTAGATAAATCACAAATCTCTAACATAGTATCATATATTTGTTTAAGTAAACCAAGTCTATTATTCTTAATAGCTTCATCATTATCCATAACCATAACTGAATCAAATAAGTTATCAACTACTGGTCTTAAAGATGCAAATTCATCCAAAGCAACACCATATTTCTTATCTTTCAATAATTCCTTAACTTTTACTTTTACTTGTTTAAACTCATTGTAAAGTTTGATTTCTGCATCTTCTTTTAATAACATTTCGTCAATTTTATCACAATCTGCTTTTTGAGCTAAAGTAGAAACTCTATTAAATGCAGTAAGCATTTCCACTAACTCATCTTTTTCTAACCAATTATTAAGCTCTAAAGCTCTCATATGCATATCAGAAACATCATTTATATCAGAACTTAATACAGCATCAACAACATCATATCTTATACCTAAATCTTTAAACAGATTTTTCACTCTCTCATTGAAGAAATTCATTATTTGTTCAACAACTTCTTCTTTATTAAAATCTAAGTCAGAATAATTATCTAAAGCATGTTCAATAAGCACTTTTATATCTACAGCAACTTTTCTATCCATTAGTATACTAAGTATACCTAAAGCTTGTCTTCTTAAAGCATATGGGTCTTGAGAACCTGTCGGTTGTATCCCTATAGCAAAGAAACCTGCTATTGAATCCAACTTATCAGCTATTGATAATGCAACCCCAGCATTAGTTTTAGGAAGTATATCTCCTGCAAATCTTGGAAGATAATGTTCAAAAATAGCTTCGCTTACAACATCATTCTCTCCTCCAACTTTTGCATATTCTTTTCCCATAAAACCTTGTAATTCGTCAAATTCTCCTACCATTCCAGTAACTAAATCTGCCTTACATAACTTAGCAGCTCTTATAGCGTCTGTCTTTTCATCTACTAAACCTAAACTATCAAGTATATCAGCACTTAATTTTTCAAGTCTTAAAGTTTTATCATAAATAGTTCCTAGTTTTACTTGGAATACAACAGTTTTTAATTTTTCTATGTAGCTTTCTAAGTTTCTCTTAGTATCTTCTCTATAGAAAAATAAAGCATCTGCAAGTCTTGCTTCTAAAACCTTTTCGTTTCCAGCTTTAACATTATCTATTCTGTAAGAATCACCATTTCTAACAGCTATAAAGTTAGGTAGCAGTTTTCCATCTTTAAGCACTGGGAAATATCTTTGATGTTGTTTCATAGGAGTTATAACAACTTCTTTTGGTAATTTTATATAATCTGTATCAAATTCTCCATAAAAAGCAGTTGGATACTCAACTAAGTAAGTTACTTCTTCAAGTAAATCTTCATCAAATTCAACTTCTCCACCTAAAGAATTTGCAACTTCTATACATTGTTTTCTTATAATTTCTTTTCTCTTATTTTGGTCTAAAACTATATAATTCTTTTCTAATTTTTCAAGATAGTCTTCTATAGAATTTACTTCTATTGTACTTTCTCCTAAGAATCTATGACCTTTTGTTATATTAGAAGATATTATTCCTTCTAAGTCAAACTCTAATACCTTGTCATTCAACAATGTAACTATCCATCTTATAGGTCTTGCAAATTTAAGATTTTTACCTCCCCAACGCATAGCTTTTGGGAATACTACAGATTTTATAGTCTCTGGTAATATATCTTTTAATACTTCTGAAGTCTCTTTTCCATCTTGTTTTATAGTTGCAAATATATATTCATCTTTACCAACTTGTTTAAAGTATATATCAGACTCACTTAATCCTTTGCTTTTTATAAATCCTAATGCTGGCTTTGTTAAATTATTTTCCGCATCAACAGCAATTTTTTTAGCAGGACCTTTTATTTCTTCTTCTAAGTCACTCTGTTTATCACTCAATCCTTCAACTACCAAAGTCAGTCTTCTTGGTGTACCATATGCACTTATTTTGTCAAAAGATATTCTATTTTCATCAAATAATTTGTTAAGATTGTTTTTTAATTGTTCTAGTGTACTGCCTACAAATCTAGATGGCATTTCTTCAACACCGATTTCAAATAAAAGATAATTTTTCATTATTTGTCACCGTCCTTTAAAAGAGGGAATCCCATTTCTTCTCTTTGTTTTACAAAAGTTTCTGCAACAGTCTTTGCCATATTTCTAACTCTACCTATAAATGATGCTCTTTGACTAACACCTATTGCGCCTCTTGCATCCAATGTATTAAATGCATGAGAGCATTTTAATACATAGTCATATGAAGGTATTACAAGTCCTTTTTCCATAAGTCTTAATGCTTCTTTTTCATATATATCAAACAGATTAAAAAGCATATCTGCATCACATAATTCAAACGCATACATTGAGTTTTCATACTCAGCTTTATTAAATACTTCACCATAAGTTATTTTATCATTCCATTTTAAATCATAAACACTATCAACTTCTTGAATGTACATAGCTAATCTTTCTAATCCATATGTAATTTCTCCTGTCTCAAGCTCACATTCAATATTACCTACTTGTTGGAAATACGTAAATTGTGTTATTTCCATACCATCTAGCCAAACTTCCCATCCAAGTCCCCATGCACCAACTGTAGCAGCTTCCCAGTTGTCTTCAACAAATCTTATATCATGCTCACTTGGGTCAATTCCAATTTCTTTTAAACTTTCCAAATACAACTCTTGTATATTCTCTGGAGATGGCTTTAATATAACTTGGAACTGATGATGTTGATATAGTCTGTTTGGGTTTTCACCATATCTTCCATCTGCTGGTCTTCTTGAAGGTTCTACATAACATACTTGCCAAGGCTCAGGTCCTAGTGATCTTAAAAAAGTATTTGGATTCATAGTTCCTGCACCTTTTTCAATATCATAAGGTTGCATCATGATACAACCTTGCTTTGACCAGTATTTTTGCAACGCTAGTATCATCTCTTGAAAATTCATAAAAATCCCTCCTATAACAATAAAGCCTCTCGTCTACACGAAAGGCTATTTTAATAGTTCTTCTACAACTTTTAGAATATCAAATTCTATAAAATTTGTCAATGTTAGTGATAATTCTTATAATTATCTTCTCTTCATTTTTTAAAAGTCACTTTATATCTATTTATTTTCGTCTTCGTCTTCTTTATTCTTTTCAAATTCTTCTTTCATAAGGTCAGCAGTTACATCTTTATCATCTTCTTTTTTGTCAACCACTACATCCTTAACATCTTTAGCAGCATTAGTTATCATATTCTTCAAAACATGAAGTTTTTCTTCATTCAACTCACCTAAGTCTACGATTTCTCCATCTTCTTCATTTTGAACTTTTATACGATATTTACTTATAACAGCAGCTGATAAGCCTACTAAAGTAGCTAATGGAACAAAAGCTAATCCAACAACTCCAACTGTTAAAGGAATGTTCATCATAGTTTTTCCATCTTTCTCAACTATTACTCTTACTACACTACTTTTTCTAAGAAGCTCTTTTAGTTGAAGTTTTATATTTTCTCCATCTTTACCAAACACTTCTTCCATAGTTTCTTTAGCAGATTTTGCTTTACAATTACAAGTATTTTTTTTATTTTCTAAATATATTACTGCCTCAATTACGTCTCCATTGCATACTACTAATGCTTCTTTTGCTTCTGCATAAGTTGCTCCTGGAACTCTTTCAAAGACTGAATCAACCATTTCAATAGTTATATTACTACTCATCATTATCCACTCCCTTATTGTTTTTTACACTTTGTAATACGTGTAATGATTTAAAATTAATATTATCAACATAAACTTTCAAATACTTGTCTAGAATATTTTCAAGCTCATGTGTTATATATTTTGATACTTTAGCTTTACTACATGTTAAAATATCATTCTTTAATACATATTCCATAAGACTTATAGTTGTTAAGTCTAATTTTATGTTATTATCAAAAAGTTTACTACACTTACTACATAGTATACCACCTTCATAGATATTAAACACAGAATTTTGTAAAATTTTACATTCACAATTAATGCATTTATTTACTATAGGTTTAAATCCTATATAGTCTAAAAATTTCAACTCGAATGCTGCTGTTATAAACCTATTATCTGTATTCTCCTGTGTATACAAGTACAATGTCTGTGCAAGTAATATAAATAGCCTATTATTAGTCTGATTTTCAAGTATAGAATTCTCAACTAATTTTGTAATATATGTAGCATAAGAAAATGCTTCTATATCATAGGATATATTATAAAAACTCTTTATTATTTCACTTTGAGTAACCTTGTACATATTACCTTGTTTTTTTAAGGTAAAATTGCTATAAGAAAATAACTGTGATGATGAAAGTAAAGAGCTCTTATTTTTTTTAGCTCCTTTTGCTATTGCAGATACTTTTCCAAGCTTTCTTGTAAATAGTGTAAGTATTACGTCACTTTCCTTGTACCTTATAGCTTTAAGTACTATCCCCTGGGTGTTCAGGATTATCATCGTCTTCTTTTTTCTCCCTTACTTCTTCAATTTCTTCATGTATGTTTTTGCAATCACAGAAATATAGATATGCATCTATACTACCTGTTTTTTTAAAAACTTCCCAACTTATATTGTTCATTTTTAAAAAACCCCCTTCTTACATTTATACTTATATTTTTAGTAAGAAGAGGATAAATCATACATAAAGTTATTAAACAATTTTTGACAATAATGCCGTTGTTATTATAAAGTAAACTGCTATACCAGTTATATCAAGAGCTGTAGATATAATTGGTGATGAAACTGTAGATGGGTCTGCATCCATTTTTTTTAATAGAACAGGCATAAATGCACCTATTGTTGCACCTAAAACCATATTTATAAATAATGATATTGAAACAATTAGTACAATGTCTAATTTTCTCATAACAAAGTAAATCACAATACCAGTTATTATACTACATAAAAGACCTGTAATAATTCCTACAATACCTTCTCTTACCACATTACTAAAATTTAAATCTTTATTAGATAGTGTTATTACTGTAACAGATGATGATTGAGTTCCAATATTTCCACCCATACCTATTACTACAGGTATAAAAAACACTAATGGAGCATATACAGGATTCATTATATAATCTAAGTTAGAAAGTATTAAGGAAGCTAATAATCCTCCTATTAATGTAATAATTAACCAAGGTAATCTTCCTCTAAGTGCTGATATTGTTTGCTCTTTCAATGTAGGATTTTCTTTTTCAGCAACTTCTCTTTCATGTTCTGAACTTCCTGCAAATTTATACATATCTTCTGTTGCTTCTTCTTCCATTACATCGATTATATCATCTACTGTTATTATTCCTTTTAATTTTTCTTGTCTATCAACTACTGGAATTGCTATTAAGTTGTATTTAGATACTAATCTTACTGCTTCTTCTCTATCTTCATCTACATAAACAGAGATTATATTTTCACTCATTAATTCTTCTACTATATTTGCATCTCTTGCTATTATTAATTCTCTTAATGATAATACTCCAACTAGTTTTTCTTCATCATCAACCACATATATATAATAAATAGTTTCAGCTTCTTCAGCTTCTTCCCTCATATGGTCTATAGCTTCAAGAGCTGTCATGTCTTTATTTATAGATATATATCCAGTCGTCATTGTTCCACCAGCAGAATCTTCATCATAGAATAACAGTTCTTTTACATACTCAGCATTTTCTTGATTCAAAAGATTTATTATATGTTCTCTCTCTTCTTCTTCAAGCTCACTTAATTTATCTGCCATATCTCCAAGAGACATAAGTTCAAGTATATTTTTTGAGTGTTCTACATCAAGCTTAGATAAAATACTAACAAAAAACTCTACACTACCTTCTTCTAATATAGAAGATGCCATATCTAAAGGAAGTACTTCAAATAATTGAATTTTCATGTCTTCCTCTAAATTTTCCATTATATCGAATATATCAATTATATGATATTCCTCTATTAATTCTCTTAACTCCAATACTTTATTATTAGCAATTAATGATTTTACTTCATATAATAAATCTTGGGAAGCATCCAGTTTCCTATCCATATAACCCACCTTTATTTATCATTATATCCAAAATTATTTATATAATTTTGTAAATTTCTCCAATTTTCTTTAACCTTAACCCATAATTGAAGATTTATTTGTGACCCTAAAAGTAATTCTATATCTTGTCTTGCTGATTTTCCTATTCCTTTTAGTTTCCTACCATTCTTTCCTATTATTATTCCTTTATGTGAATCTCTTTCACAATATATCACAGCAGATACATCCACTATTTCTTTATCATTTCTTGCTTTCATTTTTTCAATTTCAACAGCTACACCATGAGGTATTTCATCATTAAGATAGTGAAGAACTTTTTCTCTTATAAGTTCTGCTATTAATACTCTCTCTGGTTGGTCTGTAATCATATAATCTGGAAAATACTTTGGACCTTCTTCTAAATAATTTTGTATAACTTTTATTAAGGTATTCGTGTTTTTTCCTTTTAATGCTGATATTGGTACTATTTCTTTAAAAATACCTTCATTATCATACATTTTGATTATATCAAATAACTCATCTTTTTGGTCTAGTTGATCTATTTTATTTACAACTAGAATTATTGGTGTTTTAACACTTCTTAAGTCCTCCATTATCTTTCTATCTCCAGGACCTATTTTTTTAGAATCATCAACTACAAATAATATTAAATCTACATTTTTGAAGGCATCTGTTGCTGCCTTCACCATAAATTCACCTAACTTATTTTTTGGTTTGTGAATGCCTGGTGTATCTAAAAATACTATCTGCATCTCTTCATCTGTATATACTGCTTGTATTGTATTTCTTGTAGTTTGAGGCTTATCACTCATTATAGCTATTTTTTCTCCAACTACATTATTCATTAAAGTAGATTTCCCTACATTTGGTCTCCCTACTATACTGACAAAACCTGATTTGAACATTAACTGTCTCCTAACTTTATTTATCTTCTTGTTTTAATTATTTATATTTTTTAAATCTATTTTAAATCATTTCCAGAGAAATAGTTTGGCAACAAATCCTTTATATCCTGCTCAAAAACCTCTCCTTTAGTATATCCTGTTATTATTTTTATATCAGAACCAAACTCTATAATTACCTGTCTGCATATTCCACAAGGATATGTTTGCTCATTATTTTCTGAGTTGTCACTTGCTATAGCTATTTTATATATATCTTTGTCTCCTTCTGATATTGCTTTAAAAATAGCTGTTCTTTCTGCGCAATTTGTTCCACCTAATGATGCACATTCAATATTACACCCAGTATAAACTTTACCACTCTTAGTTAAAAGAGCTGCACCTACTCTAAAACCAGAGTAAGGAGCATAAGAATGTTGCCTGGCATTTTCTGCCAACTTTAACAATTCTATGTTATCCACAACATCTCCTCCTGTATACAATAATTAAAAGTTATTTTTATTTAATACTCTACATTATATCATAAAAATTTAATTAGCACAGATTTGTTTTATTTTAAACATTTTATGTACATTTATTTTAATTGTAGAACATTCCAAGCTGAAACACTAGTATAGCTATTAATACACCTAACAAAGCTCCAGCTATAGTTTCCCAAAATGTATGTATTTTTCCTTCAATCCTACTTTGGGCAACTAATACAGCCATTATATATGCAAGAGTAGACGCAACTACTCTTTCAGTCATAAGTGTAATTGCAGTTGCTATAGCAAATGCTAATGCAGCATGACCACTTGGCATACCTCCTTTTAGAGGTGTTCCTGTAGAAGTCAATGCTTTTACGACCACTACAGCTATAAGAACCAATAATATACATATCAAGGTTATATGTAATTCTGATTCTCTTATCTTATAAATTAATATCCCAGATATATCTGTCAATTTATCATAAAATAAAATATATCCAACCACTACTGAGTTTAGTGCTGCCACTAGAACACCACCTGCTGCAACATCTTTTGCTATCTTAGCAAGTACATGGTATTCATCAGTCACTAAATCAACAGCCTTTTCTATAGCTGTATTAAACATCTCAGCAACTACAACTAAACATATAGACATTAATAACATTATCATTTCTAATTTTGAGAAATTAAAAAACAAACTTATTATAAGCACAGCAACTGAGCCTAAATAGTGTATTTTCATATTTCTTTCAAATTTAAATGTATACAATATCCCTTCTATAGCTGCATTAAAAGCTTTAATTATACCTTGACGAGTTTTTCCTGGTTTCATAAAAACTACTCCCTTGTTATGTTTAACTTATTCAATATATGTTCTTCTTTTTCTCTCATTTCCTTTGTATTCTCATTTGTATCATGGTCATAACCTAAAAGATGAAACATACTATGACATATTAAAAAACACACTTCTCTTTCAAAACTATGGTTATACTCTATACTCTGTTCTAAAGCTCTTTCAAGAGACACTACTATATCACCTAGAGATTCTTCTTCTAACTCAACATCCTCAAAATCATCACTTAAAAGAGGAAATGATAAAACATCAGTTGCTCTATCAACACCTCTATATTCTCTATTTAACTCATGAATCTCTTTATTATCTACAAAAGAAAGACTCACCTCATAATTATCATCATATCCTTCATAATCCAAACATTCTATGATTATATCCTTTATCTTTTCAATTAGCTCTTCATTTACTTCTAATTTATCTTGTCTATCATCTAATATCAAATCCATTAATTACACCTACTTTTTATTCATTAATAATGCTATACATCTATATTACTACACTTTTACTTTCTTTTGAAAGTCTTTTCCTGTATTTTCATTTTTTTGCGTTCTTCTTTTTTAAATTCTTCTCTTTTATCATGTTTCTCATAAGCTCTTATTATCCTCTGTACTAACTCATGTCTTACAACATCTCTATCTGTTAACATTATAGACCCAATCCCTGGAACTCCTTTAAGAATCTCTGTAGCTTGTATTAGACCACTTTTCTTATTTTGTGGTAAATCTGTTTGTGTTATATCACCTGTAACTACAGCCTTAGAGCCAAATCCTAATCTAGTTAAAAACATTTTCATTTGCTCTGAAGTGGTATTTTGAGCTTCATCCAATATTATAAAAGAATTATCAAGTGTTCTACCTCTCATAAAAGCAAGTGGTGCAACTTCAATAGTGCCTCTTTCCAAATATTTATTAAATTTATCAGCACCTAACATTTCAAATAATGCATCATATAATGGTCTTAAATATGGGTCAACTTTATCCTTTAAATCCCCTGGTAAAAAACCTAGACTCTCCCCAGCTTCCACAGCTGGTCTTGTAAGTATAATTCTACTAACCTCATCTCTTTTAAAGGCTTTTACTGCCATAGCTACTGCAAGGTAAGTCTTTCCTGTTCCAGCAGGTCCAACGCCAAAAGTTATATCATTATTTTCTATAAGCTTTATATATTCTTTTTGACCTAGTGTTTTAGGTTGAACAGCTTTCCCTCTTTGTGTTATAACAATGGTTCCCTCAAGTTCTTTTATTTTTTGTTCACTACCTTCAAGTAAAAGGGATAACGAATAAGAAATACTCTGTTTATCTAAATGTTTACCATTTGATACAGTTTGATGCAATTCATTCATAAGCTTTAGTGCAGAATCTACATTTTTTTCTTCTCCAATTAAAATTATATTGCCTTCTCTAAGTATCACATCTATATTTAAAGTTTTCTCTATTAATTTTACATTTTCATCAAAATTTCCAAATAATTCTCTTTCAAAATTCCCATCTGCTATTGTAAATTTTTTTTGTATTATCAATTGAATTGTTCCTCCTCAAGTTTTAAGTTTAATTTTATTAGTTATTGTTACTATTATTATTTTGACTGTTGTTACTATTTTGATTACTATTATTTTCATTAGAGTTATTTTTATTATTATCTTTAGTATCTTCATCAAAGTCATTTCTTATATCATTTAATGGTCTTTTTTCTGGATTAGAAGGAACTTCCTCTTCTCCTTCTTTTGGTTTACTTTCTTCCTTTATAAATCTTTCTGCTTCTGATTTACTAAGAGGATAAATTTTAGCAATATTTTCACTAGTTTGAACTGTTATTAAATATTCTAACATGTTTTTATTAACCTTAAAGTTATGTTTTACATCTATTATTCTAGCCGAAGCTGGGATTATGTATTCTAACTCTTTTAAAGCTTTTTCAGATAATTCTTTTTTCAACTCTTCTTTATTTCTTTTTACCTCAACTTTTTTTGTTTCATAGAAGGTACTCGTCTTTATCTTTATTGGAAAAGTATAATCTCCTATTGCTAATTTTTTTTCTTTATTTTCAACAACATAATTTTTATATTTTATATTTTTCCTCATTGTAAATTCTTTATCATAAAAGCTTATTGTGTATATGTTTTTCTTTTCTCCTGTCTTTTTATTTACAGTGTCCACATAACTTGCCTTCTTGGCAGATTCATAAAAAGTACTTGCCCATACTTCTGGTATTGATTTTGTATTAGCTCCATTTAGCAATACATCTCCCTTTTGTACTATATCTCCAGATTTAATAACGGATTTACCACTTCTAGGGATTACCTTTTCTATTATACCATTTTTTAAAGCAATTACATTACAATAATTTGATTGGTCTGTAGATTTTAGGGATTCTGCTTTTTTCGTAACAGTAACAAATATATTTGTTCCTTTTACATTAATAGATAAATACGCCACATCATTAAATTTCGACATCATATGGTCTCTAACTTCTTTTCTATCAATACTCTTCTTATAAACTCCTGGCCTTACTCCAACCTTGTAAAGTTCACTTCTGAGAGCTTCTTTTTTTATACCTTCAGGAGATTGTATATATACATCTGTCACAAACTGCGATGTAGACATCAATAAAAATAAAGAGAGAATAGCACAAATCCACATACCTTTGTGCTTATAAATTCTTTTAATAATAAAAGGAACCCCTGTTTTTTGTTTTACCTTTATCTCAAACTTACTGCCTCTATAAATATTCTTAAATTCTTTTATATCTTGTCTATCTATATGAAACTCAATTTTAGTATTTTTTATTCTAGTTACATTGTAAACACTTATCCCATTTCTTATAAGATGATTTAAAAATTGTTCAAGTCCTACTCCTTCCACAACTATAACATAGTATCCCCTTATAAAGCTTATCAAGTGTATCTCCTCCTAATCAACATACTCCATATTGTAGATAATTCCTTTTATACCTATCTCACTATCAGTAATATACTTAAGCGAAAGTTTATCACCAGATATTTTAATCGTTTTAACTTTGGTCTTTATTCTTATTAAGTCAACTTCATACTCAAGTATTGATAGATAATTTTCTATACTAATAAACGTATTACCTGTAACAGTAACAACTGGTTGATTTACCTGTAAATCAGTGGATATTTCTAACATAAGCATTACCCCCTTAATTAATTTTATGCTTGAAATAGGTATTTATGCACTTTATTGATGTTATAACAGATTAGTTCTAAAATTTTTATACAATAAATACCCTAATAATTAATATATTATTTAAACAATAAAAAGGTAATCATATTGATAAAAAATCAACATGATTACCTTTTTATTTTTCTTATATAGAATCTACAATGTATACAATTTTTTTATTAGTCTTGTTCTATTAAACCATATCCACCAGCTTTACGCTTATACACTATGTTTATTTCAAAATTATCTTGATTTCTAAACATATAGAAATTGTGTCCTACCAATTCCATTTGAAGTATTGCCTCTTCTGAACTCATAGGTTTTACATTAAATTTCTTTCTTCTTTCTATAACTATATTTTCATCTTCTTCATCATCATAATCATAATCATTAAATTCACTGCTGTTATCTATAAAGTCAACATTTTCAAATCTTATGCTCTTATTATTTTGACCTTTGTCTTTAACTTTAGTTTTATACTTGACAACTTGTCTACTTAATTTGTCACAAACAATGTCAATTGCTGCATATAAATCATCTTCTACATCTTCTGCTCTTATTATTTGCCCACTAATAGGAATTATTGTGACCTCAACTTTTTGTCTATCCTTTTTCGCACTTACTGTTACTTTCACTTCTGATTCAGGATCAAGGTATTTTTCTAACCTACTTAATTTTCCATCTACGTATCCTTTTATTCCGTCAGTTAATTTCATTTGTCTCCCAGATACTATTATTTGCATAAAAACCTCTCCCTTCAAGCCTTTCCAATTCTAATACTTTAATATGTTAATCTTTAAATACAATTTTGATAAATTTATTATATTTAAATTAATATTATTGTATATGAAAATGATTCTTTTTAATAGTCTATTCATTTTTTATTTGATATGATATTATTAAAAGTACAGGGTAATTTACAGAATCTTTACATTCTATTTATTAATAAACCATATAAAATAATTCAAGAATCCAGCATAAACAAGCCACATCAAATAAACCAAATTTATGTATCCAGCTCTCTTATCTATTTTAGAAAACTTTGAAATCATTATTACAGAAACCAAAATCATTATTATTATGTCTACTAAAGCTGTAAATCTAAGTCCAAATCCAAAAAATAATATAGTCCAAACAAAATTTAATGCAAGTTGTAACCCATAATAAAAGATTGCATCTCTTACTTTAGGTAAATTGTAACCCTTTCTTAATATTAAGTATGAAGATATACCCATCAATATGTACAATATAGTCCAAACTATCGGAAAGATAAATGCTGGTGGTGCAAAGCTTGGCTTTGTGAGCTGTAAATAGTAGGTTGAGATATCTGTCCCACTAATAATCATTGTTAAAACACTACTTAAATAACCTATTATTAATGGTATCAATATGTTTATCAAAAAATTTCTAATTTCCTTTACTGATATAATCAAATTCTTCCCCTTCTTTCAAAATTTTCTTTGATTATAGATATGCTCAAATATGACTTGTTATTCTCAAAAAATATAAAAAGCCTAGAGATTTCTCTCTAGGCTATATCAATCTATTGTAAGTTTTGTTTTACCAACTTATTTATAAGTTTTCCATCAGCTCTTCCTTTAACCTTTGGTTGGATAACTGACATTATTTTTCCCATATCCTTCATAGAAGTTGCTCCTACTTCAGATATAGTAGATTTTACAATTTCTTCTAACTCTTCTTCGCTTAATTGTTGAGGTAGGTACTCTTTTAAAACTTCAATTTCAGCTTCTGTTTCTTTTATTAAGTCTTCTCTTCCAGCTTTTTCAAATTCAACTAATGCATCTCTACGTTGCTTTAATTGCTTTGCTATTACATCGATAATTCCATCTTCATCAAGTTCGACTCTATTATCAACCTCATACTGTTTAATGGAAGCTCTTATTAAAGTTACTACAGATTTTCTCACTGTATCTTTGTTTTTCATAGAAGATTTCAAATCCTCTTGTAACTTTTGCTTAAGGGACATCCCCTTCACCTCTTTATTCTTATTTACTACTATTTCTTAGCGTTTTTTCTTCTTGCTGCTTCAGCTTTTTTCTTACGCTTAACGCTTGGCTTATCATAGTGCTCTCTTTTTCTCACTTCTGACATGATGCCAGACATTGCACATTGACGCTTGAATCTTCTTAAAGCGCTGTCTAATGTTTCATTCTCTCTAACTCTTACTTCTGACATTTCTTTTTCCCTCCCTCCAATAGCGCAATTATGCTGGGACTGTAACTATGTTCTTTTTGCATAATATGCATTACAACCTAACACTTTGTTTATTATAAACTAAATTTTTACTTTTATCAAGTATTTTTATCAAGAAGGAACTCAATTTTTCAATAATTTAGTTTAGTTTTGTCCCGCTTCGTAATTAGGAAGCTTTTTACCAGCTAAAATATGATAGTGCAAATGTTTAACTTCTTGCCCTCCATCACTTCCACAATTATTTATGATTCTGAATCCAGTTTGGTCAAAACCTTTCTCCTTAGCTATTTTATTAATAACAACATGAATATGTGACACAATATCCATCTCTTTATCAGGAATATCAATTACACTATCGTAATGTTTTTTAGGTACTACCAATATATGGTATGGAGCAACTGGGTTTAAGTCGTTAAATGCTAAGACTCTATCATCTTCATAAACTTTAGTTGAAGGTATTTCTCCGTTCGCTATTTTACAAAAAATACAATCCATTTTTTCCACCTCCTATCTTATAAATATTATAATTTCTACATGTTATATCAAAATTCCTTCTACATATTCATCTTTTACGTCATTTATTTTCACTTTTAATATCTGACCTTGTATATTTTTGTCACTTTCAACAACAACTCTTATATAATTTGATGTTAGCCCCTCAAATTTATTGCCTTCTATATTTTGTTCAAATAAAACATCTAACTCACTTCCAATAAATTTATTTGCAAATTTATTAAAATTTACTTTGCTTAAATTTAAAAGTTGCTCACTTCTAAAATGTTTCATTTGAGGGTCAACCTGATTTTCCATAGTCGCAGCTGGAGTCCCTTTTCTTGGTGAGTATTTAAAAATATGCATTTGTGAAAGCTCTATTTCTTTTAAAAACTCATATGTTTCTTTAAACTCATCGTTTGTCTCTCCTGGAAATCCTACTATCACATCTGTAGTTATTGCGACATTTGGCATTTTACTTCTCAATCTATCTACAATAGTTTTGTACTCTGAAGTTGTGTATCTTCTATTCATTCTTTTTAAAGTTTCATCACATCCACTTTGAAGTGATAAATGGTAATGAGGACAAACTTTATCCATCTTTAAAACTTCATTCACAAATTCATCTGTAAATAAGATTGGTTCAACAGAACTAAGTCTAATTCTCTCTATTTTATCTATTTCATTTATTTGTTTTATTACATCAAGAAGTTTAATATCCTTATCTTTTAAATCTTTTCCATAAGAGGCAACATGTATTCCTGTTAATACGACCTCTTTATAGCCATTATTAGCCAATTTTTTCACTTCATCGACTATACTATCAATATCTCTACTTCTAACGCGTCCTCGTGCATAAGGAATTATACAGTAGGTACAAAATCTGTCACATCCATCTTGTATTTTCATAAATGCTCTAGTCTTTCCGTTAGCTTGACTGATTTCTATTTCTTCAAATGCTTTAACCTTCATTATATCATCAACTGTACTAACTTTCTTACTTGCATCTATCTTTTTAATTTCTTCAACAATCTTTCTTCTGTCATTTGTACCCATAACTAAATTTACTTCTTCTATATCCAAAATTTCCTCTGGAGATACCTGAGAATAGCATCCCACCACGGCTATTATTGCATCTGGATTCTTCTTTTTAACTCGTCTTATATATTGGCGAGATTTTCTATCACTCATATGAGTAACTGTACATGTATTTATAACATAAACATCAGCATATTCTTCACTATTAACTTGTTCATAACCATCTTTTTCAAATAGCTCTAACATAGCCTCAGTTTCATATTGATTGACTTTACACCCAAGTGTATAAAAAGCTACTTTTTTCAATTTATTTTTCTCCTCCTAAATCACTTAGCTCATACAAAGTTATTGTTGATGCTACAACAGAAGCTGTCTCAGTTCTCAATATTCTAGGCCCTAATGATACAACACTACAATTATCTTGTTGTACTTGCTCTATCTCTTCTTCAGAAAATCCACCTTCAGGACCTACAAAAATTCCAACACTCTCTATATTAGAATCACACTTTTTAAGTGCATCTTTTATTGAAACTGTTCTTTCATTTTCATAAGGGCAAATATTTATATTATTTTTCTTCATATCTTCTAAAGCTTCTCTAAAACTTAAAATACCTCTTAGTTTTGGTATTTTACCTCTTTTACTTTGCTTTGCTGCTTCATAAATTATTCTTTCCCAACGTTCAAATTTTTTGTCTTCTTTTTTGTCATCAATTTTAGTAACACTTCTCTTAGTTTGAACTAATATTATTTCTTCTACACCTACTTCAGTTAACTTTTGAAGTATCATCTCCATTTTTGGGGCTTTAGGAAGCCCTTGATATAATCTTATTTTAAGTACTGATTCTCTATTTATATCAACTTTTTCTAAAATATTTAAATTAACCACACTTTTATCTATATTCGTTATCTCACAAATATACTCATTATTATTCTTGTCACATACCTCAAGCTTCTCGCCTAACTTACATCTTAAAACTTTTGAAATATGTTTTACATCTTCACCTTCTATAGTGCAAGTTTTATCTTGTAGATTTATATTATTTTTTTCAACAAAAAATCTGTCCATTATACTCCACCATACCCTCTATTTTTTAAGCTTAGAAACTATTGCTGACCATTCACCTAGTTTTTGAACTTCAACTATTTCAAATCCATTTTCAATTAAACTTTCTTTAACTTCTTCTACTTTATCCAGAATTATACCTGAAGATATGAATATAGCATCTTCTTTCATAAAGTTTTGAACATCTTTTGCAAGTATTTTTATTATATCAGCTATTATATTTGCAACTATTACATCAGCTTTATCTTTTATTACATCTGTTAAATTACCATGCATTACAGATACATTTTCCTCTACCTTATTTTCAATCACATTTTCTTTTGCAACTTTTACTGCCACTTCATCTAAATCTACAGCTATAACTTCTTTTGCCCCTAATTTGGCTGCTGCTATTGCAAGTATTCCACTACCACAACCAATATCAAATACTTTAGAATCTTTGTTCACATATTTTTCTAATTCTCTTATACACATACTAGTAGTCTCATGTGTACCTGTACCAAATGCCATACCAGGGTCAAGCTCTATTATTAAGTCCCCTTCTTGCACAGTATAATCTTCCCATGTAGGTTTTACTACTACTCTTTGTCCTACTTTTGTTGGTTTGTAATATGCCTTCCATGCATTTGCCCAATCAGCTTCATTTACTTGGTCTAATGATACACTTCCTTCACCTATATCTATACCAAAATCTTTTAGACCTAAAACTTTTTGCTTTATTATTTCGACAAATTCCATCACATTTTTTTCTTCTGAAACGTAAGTTTTTATAAGTACATCATCTTCTTCATTCTTTTTAAATACTTCTTCTTCAACATAGTCCCAATCTAATTCATTTTTCTTCTGAAATAGAAAGTCTTTTGGGTCTTCTATTACAGCCCCACCAGCTCCTTGTTCATATAGTATATTTGTTATAGGTTCAACTGCTTCTGTTGTTGTTTTTATAGTTACTTCTATCCAATTATTCATAAGTTTACCTCTCTTCTTTATAGTAATCTTCCTGTTTTTCCATAACTTTTATTATATCATACTTTTTTGTTTTATAAATTTTTAATAGTAATATCTTAATTACATATACTTTTCAATTTTTACCAAGCTAAGTATATAAACAGTAATTTAGAAACCATATATTATTAAATTTTATTAAAAAAATAATAAATATCACTTTTAATCTCTTTTACAGATTACATAATAATCTACATTATATGTAAAAATAATAGTAATTAAACTATTAAACAAAAAAGTTTGGCTATTTTACACATTTAATAGAATAAAAAAATTTGATACTATATAATTAAAATTTAAATATTAAGGAGAACACAATGTCTGAAGTAATCTTAAAAAATATATCAAAACTTTACTCTAATGGATTTAATGCAGTAAAAAATATAAATATAGATATCAATGATAAAGAATTTATCGTTTTAGTAGGTCCATCTGGTTGTGGTAAATCAACCACACTTAGAATGATTGCTGGTCTTGAAGAAATCTCTGAAGGAGAATTATACATTGGAGATAAACTAGTCAATGATATAGAACCAAAAGATAGAGATATAGCTATGGTTTTTCAAAACTATGCTTTATATCCTCACTTATCAGTTTATGAAAATATGGCATTTGCACTTAAACTTAGAAAATTATCAAAAGATGAGATAGACAAAAAAGTTAAAGAAGCTGCTAAAATATTAGATTTAACGCCTCTTTTAAATAAAAAACCTAAAACATTATCTGGAGGACAGAGACAAAGGGTTGCATTAGGGCGTGCAATAGTTAGAAATCCTAAGGTATTCTTAATGGATGAACCCCTATCCAACTTAGATGCAAAACTTAGAACTGCCATGAGAACAGAGATAACTAAACTTCACCAACAGCTTGGAACTACATTTATCTATGTAACACATGACCAAGTTGAGGCTATGACTATGGCCGATAGAATCGTTGTAATGAAAGATGGAGTAGTTCAACAAATTGCAACTCCACAAGATGTATATGATTATCCAGCTAATATATTTGTTGCAGGATTTATTGGAGCACCACAGATGAATTTTATTGATGTAATATTAATAGAGGAGAACAATGAAATCTATGCACAAAATGAAAATATTAAACTTAAATTGAATAAGGAAAAACACTACAATTTAATAAAAGACAATTATATTAATAATGAAGTCGTTATAGGTATCAGACCAGAAGACATTCATGTAGAAGATACTTTTATTAAATCCAACCCAGATACTTGTTTTAAATCAAAGATTGAAATAAAAGAACTTATGGGAGCAGAAACTTATGCTCACTTAAAATTAGGTGAAAATGCGATAACAATTAGATTTGATAGTAAAAACAGAATTAATGTTGGTGATGACTTAACACTTTCAGTTGATAGCAGTAGAATACACATATTTGACAAAGAAACTACTTTAGCTATAAGATAAGAATATAATCTTATTTTTAAGGAGACTTTATGGAAGATTTAAAAAGTTTTTTAGAAAGACAACTTAATAAAAAAATAAATATCTATCCGTATGAAAATCAAAGTTTAAGTTCTAATAGCAATTTAATTACTTTCAACAATACTATTTATGTTGTTGATTTTCTAGTTGAAAATAATCTCGACAATCTAAAAGGTAACTTTTATTTAATTTATCAGTCTCATATAGATTTTGAATATCTAAAAAATATTTTTTATAACTTATATGATAATATAAATATAATACAACACAATGGTTTTTTTATTATAAATTCTAAATACAACTTAGATATTAATATAACTACACAAAATATAATTGAAACTGAAACTTATCAAAGTACCTATATTTTTTATCTTGGTGAGTTAGATAATAAATCCGATTTTAATTTTAGATTACAATTATGTTCTGACTTACTGCCTTATATTGTAAAAGATAACGCTGAAAATAAATTTTTAAATTTATTTGACCTCATTAGATATAAAACTTTTGATTTGATTAATAAAGATAATATACTCAATAAATTAATAGACTTTAATAAGATTAAATCTATTGATGAAGAACTTCTATATACAGGAATAAAGTTTATAAGTAATGATTTAAATATCTCTAAGACATCTACTAGTATGTTTTTACATAGAAACACACTGGTATATAGGTTGGAAAAAATCAATGAGATACTTGGATTTGATTTGAAAAATTTTGAAAATGCAATGATTTTTTATCTGAGTGTCAAATCTTATTTTCTATATAAAAAAATTTAAGTACTAAATTAAGCAGAACTCCAAAACATTAGTTCAAAGTTCTGCTTAATTTTAATTTATAATATTGTATACTTATTAAGTATTCTTTATTTAAAAGCTTGAAGTTTATAAATATCAATCACTCATGTTTTACAAACAATATTTTCAAGTGTGTAAAACACTAGACTTATTAAATCCATAAATCTACTATTTTACTGTTCTTAATTCTTTCTTTAAAACAAAATTCAATAAAAAACTTATTGTACCTAAAACCACCATAACATAACCTAATATTTGAAATTGAGCTGATGTTATACTTGCTTCAAATACCATTCCAAGTAAAACTGTTGCTAAAATAGAACCTAAATAACGACTAGTTTGAAATAGACCTGAAGCTGTCCCTATACTGTCAGAAGGGCTTTCTTTAAACATAGAGGATTGTAATGCCACATTCCCAACTCCATAGCTAATACCTGCCAATGATAAAATAATGCCCTTTCCTATTACTGGTATATGAACAAAAACTATTGAAAGAAGTACTGCACTAATCAACATAAAAATTGATGACATCATCAGAGGTAATCTAGTACCAGATTTGTCTATCCATCTCCCAGTTAATGGAGATATAAATATACCTATACCAGACATAAATAACATAAATAACCCAGTCGATTTTGCACTATAATGTAGTGCATCTTGAAAGTAACTAGGAAGACCAAAAAACAAAATATAATTAAAGAAATTTAATATAATAAACTGTAAATAGACCTTTGATAGCTTAGGATTATTTACAAATAACCTAATATCTATAAATGGTAATTTTGTTCTAAGCTCATGCCAAATAAAAATACACATCAATATTACACCCAATACAAGTTGTTCTAAATTAAGAGACTCCTTCATAGATAACAAGAATAGTAATAGAAAAATCATTGCAATTGAAAATATAAGTATACCAATAATATCTAATCTTGATAATACATTTTTTAAAGTCTCTTTTATACAGTTCTTCTCTTTTGTTTCTTTTGGAAATAAAAAATATCCTAGACATATAGAAACCATAACAATAGGTATGTTGACAAGAAATATAGCATGCCATCCACCTAAATCCAATAATAAACCTCCTAATGTTGGCCCTAACCCTGCTGTAGTTGAAGCAAAGATAGTTAAAACGGCTAATGCAGAAGATTGTCTTTCCTTTATGTTATTTTGTATAAGAGCAACCCCAGATGGATATAGGGTACTTGTTCCAATAGCCTGAATTACTCTTATAAAAATCAATATAAAGAATGATTGAACAAATGGTACTATAGATGCTGACAAAATCACAAGTATCAAACCACTCAAAAACAAGACTTTCCTACCTATTAAATCTCCTATCTTCCCTGAAACTGGTTGTGCAATGGCACTAGCCAAATAAAACGCTGAGACAATCCACGATACAGTTGTAAAACTAATATGAAAATCATTTTGTATACTATGTAAAGCAAGTGAAATCATAGACGAATTAAGAGGATTAAGCATAGTTCCTGAACCTATTGCTATCAAAAAAAGTGTTCTTCTAGCATTTATCTTACTCATATATCATGCCTCCAGTAAGCAACTCCTTTACCTTATAAAAAAGCAGCTCCTATAATTCCTGCGTCTGAGCCTAAAGTTGCACATGTAATTGTAGCTATATCTTCTTTTTTGTACAATACAAATTTTCTTACTAAGTCCTCTATTCCATCGAGTATTATATCACTAGCTTTAGAAATACCTCCACCGATAGATATAATTTCTGGGTCTAAAGAATTTATTGTATTTGCAAAAGTTTTAGCTAAATACTCCTTAAATCGATTTATTACTTCAATTGCAACTTCATCATTTTCCCTATATGAATCAAACACCATCTTTGCATTTATATTTTCTAAATTTCCTTCTGCTAAATTTAAAATCATACTTTCTCGTCCTTCTTGTATCAACTTCTGAGAATACTTTATAATTGCAGTTGCGGAACAAAAAGTTTCTACACAACCATTATTTCCACAATTACAATCAAAATAGTTTTCTCCTATAATTTGATGACCTATTTCTGAGCCTAATCCATGTGCTCCAGAAAAAACTTTTTGATTAATTACTATTCCTCCACCTACACCAGTTCCTAAAGTATATAAAACACCAACATTAGCACCCTTCATACTTCCAAATTTCGCTTCTCCAAGTGCTGCTACTGTTGCATCATTTTCTCCATGAATTTCAACCTCTGGAAAGATTCTTTTTAGTTCATTATTAAAATCTTTTCCATCCCATTTTAAATTTACACATGTTACTAAACCATCTTTATTTATAAAGCCAGGTACTCCAAATCCAATAGATTTTATATTGCTAATAGTAAGCTCATTCTCTTCTAGCAACTTATCAATCATTACTTTTATGTCATTAAGTATTCCTTCAAAACCTTTTTCAATAACAGTTTTACATTCTGACCTAAAAAGTATCTTTCCATTATTATCAACTACACCTGCTTGTATACCTGTTCCACCTATATCTACACCTATATAATACATCCTTTTCACCTTTCTCTTTTGAATCATTTAATTTTGCTCTATATTTTATTATATATATAGTATATTAAAATGTGACACTATGCAAATTTTTCATAACAACTTATACACAAAGTAAAAACATCTTCCCACAGTATATTTTTACTATGAGAAGATGCCTATTTTATTAATTATTTTAATTTGTTAAGCGTTCAAAACAAACTATATCTAAAACAAGTATTTTAAGTCTTTATATCTACTTATTTTTTATCTACAACATTATTTATAACTAAATATCAAACAAATCTTAAGTATGCCTTTTAGTAGATAGAATTTGACTTTCTACACAACATATGCATACTTCTTTACATATATCTAGCTAGATACATATTTCTTTACATACATATCTAGTACAATAAATAATAATACATACATATTTCTTTACACATATACATATTAAAATCAATTTACAACTAGCTTTTCATAACTGAATTATAATCAGATAAATCTTTTGTAAAAATATTAATTTATACTATACAAAAGATTTAAAAATTAGATACCTTGTCTATAGAATATTACTATTTTACTATTAAAGGTTTAAGTCTAGGTAATTACAATAATTATCCCAGCTCGTGAGTTTTTCCAGTACTTAATATAGCACTAAAAGTATCTAATTTTATCTTACATATTATAATTGAGTTTTCTTCATCATTTGGCAGTGCCACATTCGTTCCCACTGGAATCACCCCTTTCTGTTGTTTGATTATATTATAGCATATTATATATTTGGGGACAAGTATTTTTCAGAAAATTATTTATATTCAGTTTTTATTTTTTCCATAAAAATAGCCAATATAAAAATCATACTATATCCATTGAAAATCTCTTAAATAGATAAGATTTCAGAAATACGATTATATATTGGCCATTTTAATTACTTTTTCTTAAACATATCTTCTATTTTCTGTCCGAATGTTTTTTTCTTTTCGTGGACGTTCGACCCACACTCCTTCGCAAATTCCTTTAACAGGTCTTTTTGCTTGTCATTTAATTTTTTAGGAATTTCAACTACAACTTTAACATACTGGTCTCCTCTTGAATTACCTCTAATTCTAGGGATTCCTTTTTCTTTAAGTCTAAATACAGTTCCAGTTTGTGTTCCTTCTGGCACGCTATATTTAACTTTTCCATCCAAAGTAGGTACTTCTATCTCATCACCTAAAGTTGCTTGAACAAATGTAATTGGCATCTCAAAGTAAATATCATTTCCATCCCTAGTAAATAGTGGATGTGACTTAACATTAACTACGATATATAAGTCTCCTCTTGGAGCACCTTTTTCTCCTACTTCACCTTGACCAGAAAGTTTTATCATTTGACCATCATCTATACCTGCAGGTATGTCTACTTCTATAGTCTTAACTTTTCTTGTATTTCCAGTTCCATGACATTTACTACATGGAGATTCAATAACTTCTCCAGTTCCATTACAAGCACTACAAGGTCTTGAACTTGCTATATTACCAAATGGAGTTCTTTGAACAGTTCTAACTTGACCAGTTCCATTACAAGTTGAACAAGTTTTCTTTGATGTACCTGGTTTTGCTCCAGTTCCACTACATTCTTCACACTCTTCACTTCTGTTTACTTTTATAGACATCTTTTTACCAAATGCAGCTTCTTCAAAAGATATAGTGACACTTTGTCTTATATCCGCACCACGTTGAGGACCTCTTCTTCTCTGTCTTCCACCTCCGAAGCCTCCTCCAAACATGTCTCCAAATATGTCTCCAAACATATCTTCAAAACCACCAAAGCCTTGACCGCCAAATCCTCCTTGGCCACCAAAACCTCCTTGACCATTTAGCCCATCATGCCCAAACTGGTCGTAAGTTTTTCTCTTTGTATCATCTGATAGTACTTCATAAGCTTCATTTATCTCTTTAAACTTTTCTTCTGCTTCTTTATCGCCAGGATTTCTATCTGGATGGTACTTCATTGCTAATTTTCTATAAGCTTTTTTTATCTCTTGAGCTTCTGCACCTTTACTGATGCCTAAGACTTCATAATAATCCCTTTTTGTACTCAAAAATTGACACCACCTTCATTTTACAAAACGATAGCTTGTAGAATAATAAACTACAAGCTATCATTAATTCTTATATTCTACTTTAAGTTATATAATCTATGATATATTATATTCTTTATGATGTATATTGTCCATATATCTTTAACATCTATATGATTTTCATAAATCATATATTATCCATCTATCATTTAGTGTTACATATTATATATCTTATTTGTCTTCATCTACCTCTTTAAAGTCAGCATCTACTACATTGTCATCTTTAGGTCCATTGTCTTGAGCTTGTTGTTCTGCTCCTTGTGCTGCTTGTTGCTCTTGAGCTGCTTGTTGGTACATTTCTTGAGATACTTTTTGGAACTTAGTCATTACTTCATCTGTAGCTTTTTTAAGTTCTTCTGCTGTAGCATCTTGTTTGTCTTTTACAGATTTTAAGTTTTCTATAGCTTTTTCTATATCTTCTTTATCACTTGAGCTTATTTTATCTCCAAGTTCATTTAAAGTCTTTTCAGTTTGATATATAGTAGATTCAGCTTGGTTAAATGCTTCTATTTTTTCTTTCTTTTGTTTGTCTGCTTCTGCATTCATTTCTGCTTCTTTTATCTTTTGCTCTATCTCTGATTCTGATAGATTAGTGTTTGATGTTATAGTTATTTTTTGTTCTTTTCCTGTACCTAAGTCTTTAGCTGAAACATTAACTATACCATTTGCATCTATATCAAATGTAACTTCTATTTGAGGTATTCCTCTTTGTGCTGGTGGTATATCTGTTAATTGGAATCTTCCTAAAGTTGTATTGTCATAAGCCATACTTCTTTCACCTTGAAGAACATGTATATCAACAGCTGTTTGATTATCAGCAGCAGTTGAGAATACTTGAGATTTCTTAGTTGGTATTGTAGTGTTTCTTTCTATTATCTTAGTCATTACATTACCCATAGTTTCTATACCAAGAGATAATGGAGTAACGTCTAGTAATAATAAATCTTTAACATCTCCTGCTAAAACTCCTGCTTGTATAGAAGCTCCTGCTGCAACACACTCATCTGGGTTTATACCTTTATGAGGGTCTTTTCCTATAAATTTCTTAACAGCTTCTTGTACTGCTGGTATTCTTGTAGAACCACCTACTAATAATACATCATCTATATCACCTGTAGAAAGTCCAGCATCTTGTAAAGCTCTCTTAGTTGGTTCCATAGTTTTTTCAACTAAACCTCTAGTTAATTCTTCAAATTTAGCTCTTGATAAGTCTATATTTAAGTGTTTTGGTCCTTCTGCTGTAGCAGTTATGAAAGGTAAGTTTATGTTTGAATTCATTGTTGATGATAATTCTTTCTTAGCCTTTTCTGCTGCTTCTTTTAATCTTTGAAGAGCCATATTATCATTTCTTAAGTCTACACCTTCAGCTTTTTTGAATTCATCCGCTAAATAGTCTATTACTATTTGGTCAAAATCATCTCCACCTAATCTATTGTTACCAGCTGTAGCTAAAACTTCGAAAGTTCCATCTCCTATTTCAAGTATAGATACGTCAAAAGTTCCTCCACCTAAGTCAAATACTAATATTTTCTTTTCTTGGTCTAATTTATCCATACCATAAGCAAGAGCAGCTGCTGTTGGTTCGTTTATTATTCTCTTAACATCAAGTCCTGCTATTCTACCAGCATCTTTAGTAGCTTGTCTTTGAGCATCTGTAAAGTAAGCTGGTACTGTTATAACTGCCTCTGTTACTGTTTGTCCTAAGTAACTTTCTGCATCTGATTTTAATTTTTGTAATATTATTGCTGATATTTCTTGTGGAGTATATGATTTTCCATCTATATTTACTTTGTAATCAGTTCCCATATGAGTTTTTATAGAAGTTATTGTTTTATCTGCATTTGTAACTGCTTGTCTTTTTGCAGGCTCTCCAACTATTCTTTCACCATCTTTTGTAAATGCTACTACTGATGGAGTAGTTCTCATACCTTCACTATTTGCTATTATTTGTGCTTCTCCACCTTCTAATACTGCAACACATGAATTTGTTGTTCCTAAATCTATTCCTATTATTTTTCCCATGACTAAAATCCTCCTCGAGTAATTATATAATTAAGTTTTACTTATTTGAATATTTTATATTAGGTTAAATAATCAACCTTTAATTTATACTTAGCAAGAAACTTTAACCATTGAAGGTCTTATAACTTTAGTTCCTAGCTTATATCCTTTTTGAAGTACCATTACTATTTGATTTGCTTCAACTCCATCTACACTTTCTTGCATAACTGCTAGGTGTAAATTAGGGTCAAATTCCTTAGATTCTGCTTCTATTTCTTCTACTCCAAATTTTACTAGAGTGTCCATTAACTGTTTATGTACAAGGCTTATACCCTTATACATAGTATCTTCCTTATCTTCACATGCATCTAAGGCTCTTTCCATACTATCTATAACTGGTATCAACTCAGTTATTATCTTTTCATTTGCAAACACACCTATCGTCTCTTTTTCTTGTTGAGTTCTTCTTCTGTAGTTTGCATATTCGGCTTGAAGTCTTTGATATTTATCATTTGATTCATCTAATTCGTCTTGCAATTTTTTTTCTGCTAATTTAGAATTTATATCTGTTACATTTTCATCATCAACTTCTTTTTCATCACTTGTTTCACTTGATTCCTTACATTCTTCATTAACAATTTCCTCTTCTAACTCTACTTGAGTTTCAGATTCTTGGTTAATAGAAGTATCATTTTCTTCTTTTACTTCCTGTTGCTCATTTTTTTTATCCAAGACTTTACACCTCTCAATTTAAAATTTCTTTACTTTCTATTAATTAATAAACTCATATAATTTATTATAGAGTAAATTCTAGCATAATCCATTCTTGTAGGGCCTATAAAACTTATTCGCCCAACCAAGTCTCTATCTACATTATAAGTTGCTGTAACTATACTACAATCCTGTGCCAATTCACAATCATTATCACTACCAATTATTATATTTAGATTGTCTTTTTGTATTCCCTTTGATTTAATTATGTCAGCTATTGTCTCTTTTTTCTCCAACATATTTAAAAATGACTTTGCTTTTAATACATCATTAAATTCTGGATAGCTAAATATGTTAGTAGCTCCATTTAATGATAGAGAAAAATCTTCTTCTTTCATATTTGAATTCAAAGCATTTAAAAGCTCATCTATAAGCCCAGAATACTCACTTATTTCGTATTTAATAAAAGCAATTAGATTATCATCCAAATCTGTTATACTTTTACCTAAGAGCTTCCTTGTAAGATTATCAGAAATCAAGTTTAACTTAGATTGATCTAAATATACATTAGTTGTAAGGTTAGCTTTTTTTAAATCTCCTTTATCTGTTACAACTATAAGTAAAATATTATTGTCATTCATAGCAACCAATTGTATGTGCTTTATAACACTTTGATTTATTAAACTCTTAGTAACTGCTACAGTTGTATAGTTTGTTAGTTGAGATAATAGCTTTGAAGTTTCATGAATCAATTCTTTTATATGATTTATATTATGATTCATACATTGTTCAATAAGAATTTTATCATTATCATCCAATTCGCTTTTACTCATAAGAGAGTTTACATATAACTTATAGCCTTTTTCAGACGGAACTCTACCCGCAGAAGTATGAGGCTGAATCAAGTACCCTAATTCTTCAAGGTCAGCCATTTCATTTCTTATGGTAGCAGCACTAACACCTAAATCATGTCTTTTAGATATTGTTCTAGAACCTATAGCTTCAGCTGTTTCTATATAATCTTTAACTATAGCTTTGAGGATATTTAATTTTCTTTCATTTAATTCCATCTTATTATGCCTCCTAGCTGTTAGCACTCACCAAGTTCGAGTGCTAAAAAGATTATATATATTATATACCATTATAAATTTATTTTGTCAACACCTTAAAAATTATTCCATAAATTCTATAAAGATACTATTAGATATTTCTCTTCCTTTTTGAGTTAGTTGTATTCCCTCAAAGCTCTGATTTATAAGCTTTCTATCTAATAGCATTTCTATTTGCTTATTATATTTTTCTCTAAAATCTAGCCCAAAATTTTTTTTAAAATCTTCAAATTCTATACCTTTATTCATTCTAAGCCCCATAAATATCTTCTCTTCTATCATATCTTTTTCAGAAAGAATCTCATTTTCTTGTATTGGTTTCTCTCTTTTTGTTAAACTCAAATGATAGTCATCTAAAGATTCTAAATTATTATATCTATTCTTATTAATATAACCAGAAGCTCCTGCTCCTAGACCTATGTAATGTTCACATTCCCAATATAAGATATTATGTTCACAATTATAACCATCTTTTGAGTAATTTGATATTTCGTATTGATTATACCCTTTTGATTTTAGATAGTTTATTGTATACTCATACATTTCTATATCCATATTTTCATCTATGAGCTCAAACTTATTATTCTCATACATATTATATAACTCTGTTCCTTCTTCTAATATAAGAGAATAGGCTGATATATGTGTTGGATTTAGGTCTGAAACTTTTTGAAGGGTTTCCTTCCAATCACATAGCGTTTGATTTGGAAGACTGTACATTAAATCTATATTAATATTTTTAAAGCCTACACTTAATGCATCTTTATAGTTTTTCTCAAATTCTTCATAAGTATGTATTCTTCCTATAAAGTTCAAATGTTGTTCTTGAACAGCTTGTAAACCAATACTAAGTCTATTTATACCAATATCTTTCATAGTTTTTAATTTTTCTAGTGTCAGTGTACCAGGATTACACTCTATAGTTATTTCTGCATTCTTATCTATATTAAACATTGCTCTTACACTTGTAAATATTTCTCTTATTTCATCAGATGTCAATATACTAGGTGTACCTCCTCCTACAAATATACTCGTTATTGTATCGTCACTATTTAGATGGTAATCTTCTTTCTTCTTGTATTTGTTATCCTTATATAATTTATTACTGTACAATTCCATTTCAATTTTTAAATCTTCTATATATCTTTTTTTTGCATCTATGTCCATTTTGTAAGAGTTAAAATCACAATACTTACATTTTTTTACACAAAATGGAATATGTATATAAAGTCCCAACATTTTTTATTCCTCGTTTCTTTAATTATCTTAAAACATCAATTACTAAATTATAAATCAAACAAGATAGCACATCAAGTAACATATAAAATACTTATACTATGTAATATTATAAAAAATTTGGATAAAAGTTAATTTTTACTCTTATCCAAATTCATCTAACTTAAATTAAGTACTTATCTTTTCTTCATATAATAATAAACTGGCAAACCTAATAGTGTTATAAATATTCCACCTAAAGATATTACTGTTGAAGTCAACAATTGATTTATTATTACAAACATACCTCCCAGTATAGCTATGATTGGTATTATTGGATATAAAGGAACTCTATATGGTCTGTGTAAATCAGGTTTTTCTCTTCTAAGCCTCATAACTCCTATAAAAGTCAGTACATAAAATACCCATATTGAAAATATAGTTAAATCTGTAAGAAGATTAAATTGGCCAGATAAGGCATATACACAGGCTAATACAGTTATAAGTAATATTGAATTTACAGGAGAACCTCCAGAATTTACTTTTAAAAGAGCTTTAGATGCTGGTAAAGTTCCCATTTCAGCTAATGTATATGGTATTCTTGAACCTGTCAATAAGTACCCATTCAATGTACCAAATACTGATATTAATATACCAACAGTTATTACTTTTCCACCTAAGTTTCCAAATAATCTTGTTGCTACTAATGTAGCTGGGGAAGTAACTGTTGCTAATTCACTTGCTGGCACTACCCAAAGGTAAGCTATATTTATTATAATATAAACTGCCATAACTAACGATAAGCCACCAACTATTGCTCTTGGCAAATCTTTCTCTGGAGACTTCATTTCTCCTGATATAGCCCCAACATTTATCCATCCATCATATGCAAATAACGTTGCTATTAAGACTTGTCCAAGTGCGTTTGATACACTAACACCATCACCTACAAATGGACTTAACACTTCACTACTTTGACCTTTAATAAATCCAAAAATTATTATTAAAATTAAAGGTATCATTTTTCCAACAGTTGCTACTGTCTGAACTTTCCCTCCTAAGGATGAGCCTATTATATTTAGTACTGCTAAAAATAGTATAACTCCAATTGCTATAGGAAGTACATTAGCCATATTATTTGGACTCATGCCCAAAAGTTCAGATGCTTGTTGAGCAAAGATTACTCCTAGCGCCGCTGATGTTCCTGGGAAAAATAATACAGTTTGCATCCATCCAGTTAAAAAACCTAACTTTTCTCCATATATCTCTTCAATATAAATCATCATACCACCAGTTTTTGGTATAGCAGCTGAGATTTCTGTAGCTGTAAGACCTGCAGTTATTGTTATAAAGCCACCTAAAAGCCATGCTATAATACCTAGACCTGGAGCTCCATTAGTTGTAGTGTATATTGCTTGTGGCTTAAAAAAAACTCCCGAACCTATAACCATACCTACAACAGTAGAAAGAGCTGCTGAAAGACCAATAGTCTTTTGTAGTTGAGTACGCATACTGTCCCTCCTCACTGTTTTATAGTGCATAAAATATTAATTTTATAAATTATGGTTTTAGTATTCCCAAAGTTTTTTTTTATATTAATCTGCTAATTTTAGATTAAGTTTCTATACATTTAAAAAAGATACAATCTCAATGTTTAAAACAATCTCTAAAAATCATTTATTTTTCTAAAAAAGTCCCATATTTTCAGCTTTTTAAATTAATTAAACTAAAATTTTTATACTCTATTCTAAAATGTATATATATTTAATACTTCTTCTTTCAGTATTTCTTTTTCATTTAGTTCTGGATTATTTATAACTATTTCAAGCATCTTATTTAATATATGTCCCATATCTTTACCTGGTTTTACACCTATAGATATCAAATCTCTTCCATTAATAGCTAAATCCTTAATATTGAAGCATTCATTTTGATTTATTATATGTCTAAATTCTTTTTCACACTCAATAAGGTTTAATATCTTTCTTTTTGCATATTTTGGATTTTTAGCAAGTGTATCTGCCCAATTAACCTTTATTAAATCTTCAAATAGTTCAACATCTTCAAGTTTATTTAATAACTTTTTAATTATTTTCCGTTTTGGCTCTATTCTATAATCATGATATTGTATTAATAACAAAACTTTATTAATAGTATAATTATCGTACTTGAGTCTCTTTAAAATCCTCTTTGCAATCTTCACAGATTCTCTACTATGATTATAAAAATGGTCAATTCCATTTTTATCAGTCGTTTTAGTTACTTTTTTTCCTAAATCATGAAACAACATTGTAAGTTTTAAATATAATTCATCCTCAATTACTTCTGTGGCCATTAAAGTATGTTTTTGTACATCATAAATATGATATGGATTATGTTGTGTAACCTCTTCTAGTTCACATATTTCAGGGATTATAAATTTCAACAAACCTGTTGAATTTAATAATTCTAATTTAGATGAATCAGATACTAGTATTTTGTTTAATTCTGTTTGGATTCTTTCTATAGAAACATTTTTAATCAAGTCTGATTTTTTGTAGATACTTTGCTTAGTCCCCTCAGCTATTTTAAAACTTAGTTGTGCTGAAAACCTAACTGCTCTAAGCATTCTAAGTGCATCTTCTTCAAATCTATCTACTGGATTTCCAACACAACGTATATACTTATTTCGTATATCTTCATACCCATTAAATGGGTCAACCAATCCATTCTTTGCATTGTATGCAATTGCATTGATAGTAAAATCCCTTCTCGATAGGTCCTTAATTATGTTATTTGTAAATTCTATTGAATCTGGATGTCTACCATCACTATAATTTCCATCTATTCTGTAAGTTGTCACTTCAAATGGTTCATGCTCAATCATAACTGTTACAGTGCCATGTTGTATACCAGTTGGAATTGTTTTTTTAAATAGCTCTACTACTTCTTCTGGTCTAGCACTAGTTGTTATGTCCCAGTCATTTGGAATCCTTTCTAACAAACAATCTCTGACACATCCTCCAACTACATATGCTTCATGACCATGTTTTTCTAATTCTTTAATTATACAATCTACTTTTTTAGGAATTTCTATATTAATCATAAATATCACCTTTTTATTTTTCTTTAATATACTCTTGTTTATATTTTCTATGAGTTTACTTAAAATATACCACAAAAAAGCTAGATTAATTTAGAAATAATTCTAAAATCACTCTAGCTTTTAAATATCCTTATCTAAATTTATAAAAATTTACTCATCTAATTTAAGTACAGACATAAATGCTTTTTGAGGAACTTCAACAGAACCAATTTGTCTCATACGCTTCTTACCTTCTTTTTGTTTTTCAAGAAGTTTCTTCTTACGAGATATATCCCCACCATAACATTTAGCAAGTACATCTTTTCTTAACGCACTTATTGTCTCTCTTGCTATAACCTTATTACCAACAGCAGCTTGTATAGGTATAGCAAATTGATGTCTTGGAATTTCACCTTTTAGTTTCTCACACATTGCCTTTCCTCTAGGGAATGCTCGAGTTTCATGAACAATAAAACTAAGTGCGTCAACTTGCTCTTTATTAATTAATACATCAAGTTTTACAAGTGTAGATGCCACATAACCTTTAACTTCATAATCAAGAGAACCATAACCTCTAGTTCTTGATTTCAAAGCATCAAAGAAATCGTAAACAACCTCATTAAGAGGAAGGTCATAGTGAAGCATTACTCTTCTCTCATCTATATATTCCATATTTAACATGTTTCCACGTCTCTCTTGACAAAGTTCCATAACTACACCTACATAGTCTTTAGGAACTATTATATCTCCTTTTACTATAGGTTCTTCTATCATCTTTATCTCAGATGGCTCTGGAAGGTTTGCAGGATTTTGTATCATTACAACTTCTCCATCAATTTTTGTAACTCTGTATATAACTGATGGTGCTGTCGTAATTATATCAAGATTAAATTCTCTCTCAAGTCTTTCTTGCATTATCTCCATATGTAAAAGACCTAAGAAACCACATCTAAAACCAAATCCTAATGCTGCTGAAGTCTCAGCTTCATACTCAAGTGCAGCATCATTTACTTGAAGCTTTTCAAGAGCATCTCTTACATTTTCATATTTTTCTCCTTCTCCTGGATATATACCACAGTATACCATTGGAGTAGCTTTTTTATATCCTGGTAAAGGTTCATCTGTAGGATTGTTTGAATCTGTTATTGTATCTCCCACACGACAACTTCTTATATCTTTTATACTGGCTGCAATATAACCAACATCACCTGCTGATAATTCACTAAGCTCAGTTTGACCTGGAGCCATAACACCAACTTCAGTTACTTCAAACTTTTTATTAGTGTTCATCATTTTTATTGTCATGCCTTTTTTTGCAGTTCCTTCAAATACCCTAACATAAGCTACAACACCTTTATAAGCATCATAGTAAGAATCGAATATCAATGCCTTTAATGGTGCTTCATTATCTCCTTTAGGTGGCGGAACATTTTTTACAATATCTTCTAAGACATCTTCTATGTTTAAACCAGTCTTAGCAGAAATAAGAGGTGCTTCACTTGAGTCAAGTCCTATTAAATCTTCTATTTCATGTTTTACTTCCTCTGGTCTTGCACTTGGTAAATCTATTTTATTTATTATTGGTAATATTTCTAAATCTTGGTCTATAGCAAGATAAACATTAGCTAAGGTTTGTGCCTCAACACCTTGAGCTGCATCAACTACCAGTAATGCCCCTTCGCATGCAGCCAAACTTCTTGATACCTCATAGTTAAAGTCTACATGTCCAGGAGTATCTATAAGATTTAAATAATATTCATTTCCATCCTTCGCTTTATACATTAATCTTATGTTTTGAAGCTTTATAGTAATTCCTCTTTCTCTTTCAAGGTCCATATTGTCAAGCAATTGACTTTTCATGTCCCTTTCACTAACAAGCCCCGTTTGTTGTATTAATCTATCAGCTAAGGTAGACTTTCCATGGTCTATATGTGCAATTATACTAAAATTTCTAGTTCTACTTTGTTTATTGTCCACCTTAAAATTCCCTCCTCTTAATTATTCTTATAGTTATTATTTTACATTATATAAAAACTCTTTATATCTGAACCTCACATGACTAAAGTCACATGGTTCCTGTTTCATAGAATTTTGCATACTAAAATATGTCTTACAAACTCTCCACAGGCTATCCCCGTAGTTCCTACGGTTCTTACATAAGTTATCTATTTTAAACTCTTATTAGTCTTAATCCTTCTTTTAGTATATTTATACTTGCATTTATATCTCTATCATGAGTTTCATTACAACAAGGACAAATCCATTCTCTTATACTTAAATTCTTCACTTCCTTGTTTTTGTACCCACATTTATTGCATATTTGTGAACTTGCAAAGAATTTACCTACCTTTACAACTTGTCTACCATACCAATTAGCCTTGTATTCTAATTGACGAACAAATTCTGACCATGACACATCAGAAATTAAGCGAGATAGTTTGCGATTTCTAGTCATATTCTTTACTTGTAAATCTTCTATGCAAATAATATCATTCTCTCGTATTAATTTAGTAGATAGTTTTTGTAGAAAATCCTCTCGACAATTAGCTATATGTTCTTGAAGTTTTGCAACTTTTAATCTTGCTTTATTTCTATTTAAACTACCAATTGTTTTTCTCGATAGTTCTCTTTGTAATTTAGCAAGTTTGTTTAATGACTTCTTAAGATACTTAGGATTTTCTATAAAGTCTCCACAACTTGAGATACAAAATTCTTTAATTCCTAAATCTAAGCCTATCTGATTATTAGTATTTTCAAATGCTTTAATATCTATATCAGTACAACATAATGATACATAATATTTACCACTTGGTTCTTTGGATATAGTAGCATTAAGTATTCTTCCTTGAGGTACTTGTTTATCCCTTACTTTAACCATACCAAGTTTAGGTAATTTTATATATTGACTACAGTACATAATATTTCCATTTGTAAAGTTAGTTCTATATGAAAATCTATTAGTTTTCTTTGATTTAAATTTAGGAAACCCTGCATTTTCTTTAAAGAATTTTTTATATGCGTTTTCTAAATCTTTTAAGGTGTTTTGTAGTGAAAATTTGTCAGGTTCTTTAAGCCACTCTAATTCTTTTTTTAAGTTGGTCAAATCAGAACTACACTGTTTATAAGTAAAAGTTTCTTTATTGTTTTCATAAACTTCTATTTTTTTAGCAAGATATTTATTATATACAAATCTACAACATCCAAAAATTTTGTTAATTAACTCTTGCTGTTTTTTATTTGGATACATTCTAAACTTATATGCTTTTTCCACTACTATCACCTCACTTTACTTGTTTTTTATGCTTATGTTAATACTAGATATCCATATTTTACACACCATACTATATGGTATTTTACTAAATATACATATCCAAGTCACTTCCATTTTTCATTATCCACTCTAATATTAACAAGTACAATTTTTTAAAACAAGTTTTTTAAAGGTTTTTATATTTATTTTTAAATAACATATGTAAGAACCATAAGTCCTAACTTTTATCATTTTTGAGGTTGTCGTTCACATAAATTCGCTACTACCTATGCAGTTCTCTTATGAACTTCTTACACTTTCATGTAAGCACAGACTATATCTTATCCTTCGGAGTTATCCGTTAAGGTCTACCCACCCACTACCAATAGCTTGTAGTGTACTTCCCTCAAGAGGAATAGTCGTTGAAGTTTCTCCTACTTAGGAGCTTACCTGCTGATTGCCCATTTTAAAGTACTTAGGGTTTAACCTTATACCATCTAACCAATTTTTTCTACTTTCGTAACTTTCACACTTAGGTTTATTTCATCCTTATGTTTTAGTTTGGTTAGCTTTAGGGGTTTCCAGCAATTCAAGTAGTATTGGATAGGTTCTATCCTATCTCTACATATAAGTTTCCCTATATGCTGACTACTTTAGCTACTAACTAACGACTAAAGTCACGAGTATGCGTAGCTATTTTTTAATCAAATTTAAAATTTTTGAATATAAACTAATTGGCATTAAACAAAATTATCCACATTATATGTGGATTATCAAGTCTAACACTAAATATTATATAATATCATAAACTTAAAGTAAATCCTATAAGACACAGTTAATGTATTTTTATTTTCTACACTAGGAACATATAACTAAAATAAGGCTTATTTTAATCAATAAACCTTATTCACTTATTACTACTTATTAAATTTTTTGAGGATTCCATCTATATCAAAGTTTGTTATATCAAAATTCAAATTTGTTATATCAAAATTAATACTTGGAAAATCATATTGTTTCATACCTAACATACTTTTTGCATTACTATCTACTATAAAGACACAAACTGATGTCCCTATAATCATAGTAATCAAAAACACAATTTTCATAATATACTTATATTTTCTTAATTTACTTTTACTTTCTATATTTTTTTCTAATCGGCTCATTTAACATGCTCCTAATTATACCTGACAATCTAATTTTTTTGTTTAAAATATTCATCTAAAATCTCAGCTAGATACTTTGTAGTAGCTTTCGATTCTTCTATACTTGTTGCATTATTTCCTATTTCTACTAGCATATGATTCTTAACTGCAAATTGATTAAATCTAGCATAGTCTTTTTCTACTATTGGAGACACCAAACCAGGGTATTTCTTTTCAGCAAAAGCAGTTATATCATCTGCTAAAGCTCTAAGTTGTGCTCTATTTGTATTCTTACCTCCTACAACAAAGAAAAACTTTGCTACTCTCTCTCCATTTATCATAGTTGTATATTTTAAATGGTCTTTTTCTTTAGTGGCTGGATTAGTTAAATCCCTAGCATCTCTATGTAAATCTATTGCTATGTCCACTGAATTATATTTAGGGAGTATACTTTTTATTGTTTTTAAGCTACTTGCATAAGAATTATTATAAGATGGATAGTCATGGTACTTAGTTGTATGCACTACACCCCATCCCTTACTATCTAAAGCACTAGTCAATGCACTTCCTACTTCCATTACTGAATTTTTCTTATCTCTTGAATGATAATTTCCATCAGGTGAATTTGAATAAGTTTCACATCCATGAGTATGATATATTAAAATCCTTGGATTTTCTTTAGTTACTCTTAAATCATCCTTGTATTCTGAACTAGATGTAGTGTTAGTTTCAGTTGTATCAGAATTTTTTGATTCAATATCTGGTACATTCTCTTTACCAACATAAAGTTTTATATATTCTTTTTCACTTTCTTTTTTATTATCAACTTTACTTACATCTTCAGATTTTTCATTTTCGTTTTTGCTTTCTTTATTTACTTCTTTATTTTTATTATTCTTTTTATCTTCTGTATTATTTCCTTCGACTTTAGCTTCTGGATAAGATGAATTTACTAGAAACTTTAAAAAATCATCTTGATTCAAAGCCAATGATTTTCCTGGTAAAATGCATGCTAATATAAAAGTCAAGGTTACTACTTTAATGCATTTTTTAAACATAATTGTTCCTCCTTATTTTATACTAATCTACCTGGATGTAAAGACCTATTTAAGCCTTCGCTTATTATTATAGATAGATTTTCGATTGTATCATCTATATCCTTTGGTGTTACTATTAAATTTTTGTCATATGGGTCTAATGAATCTTTTATTAGATGATATTTTTCTTCTTCTTTAAGTTTTTTTAACATTTCATAAAAACTTTCTGTTTCTTCTGATTGAGCTATTAAATTGTCTATTGCCATATCTAAAACATCTATAGTAAGAGTTGCTGCATCAACCACAGTTGGTACACCTATTGCAATAACTTCTACTCCTAAAGTTTCCTTAGTTAAAGATTTTCTAGTATTTCCAACACCTCCACCAGGTGATATTCCTGCTGTTGATATTTGTACAGTAGAATTTACTCTTTCCATTTTTCTTGAAGCCAATGCATCTATTGCTACTACTCTATCTGGCTTAACCTTCTCAACCAATGACTTTACTACTTCACTAGTCTCTATTCCAGTAACACCCATAACTCCTGGGCTTAAAGCTGATACCTCAGTGAAATCATCATCATAGTCTTTATTATAATTTTTAAAAAGATGTCTAGTTACAAGTGTTTTTGATACACTCTTTGGTCCTAACGCATCAGAAGTAATATTTCTATTCCCAAGACCAATTACCAATGTTTTTTTATTTTTGTCTTGTCCAAATATATCTACTAACTCTTCTTTTAAATAATTTATCATTTCTTCTCTTGACTCATCATCATCAAACTTCATAAGATTACTTTCCAGAGTTATATACTTTCCTATATCTTTATTCATTATCTCTGCGCCTTGCCTGTCTATTACTTCAACTTTTGTTACAATACAATTTTCTAATTCTTTCGTTTCTATTTTTACACCAGGAATACTACTTCCTTCTTGAGACTTTTCACACATTTCACTAGCTTCTAAAGCTAAATCTGTTCTTACGCTAATCATATAAACCTCCAGTATAAATTAAATGCTAATTATAATTGTTAACAAAATTTAGTATTTTATAACAAAAAACTATAAATTTATTTAAAACAAGTAAAATTAAGGCTTTCAATGTAAGAAAATTGAGTTTGGTCAGTAATTTGTCAGTAAACTTTCTTATCTATCATTTATTTACAAATGTAAAAAGGTAGCAACTATTTATATAGGTGCTACCTTTTCATCTATTTATCATTTTCCTGTTAAGTTTTCATTCGTTATATAGATTACCCTGTAACCACCTTACTCCTTTATTCTTGTTGAAAAAATGGTTCAGCAATTTCCAACCATTCATTTGGAAGATAAAGAGATAAATATCCATGATTATAATCCTTAGCTTCATAAATTTGGCAAGTACTAACAAAAGACTTAAACATCTTTGCAGAGTTTTTAACACATTTCATTTCTTTTTCTCCATACCAGTACATTACTTCTGCTTTGGTTGTTTTTATACTCTCTTTAAGCGTATATTTCATCATATAAGTACGATATATATTGTAAAATGTTTCTTTTCTGACATGTGGCATATCTTGCATATAATATTTTTTAATTTTCTCTGGATACTGCATATTTTTAGGTAACAATTTTGGCATCATAGCAATTTGAAAACGACAAGCTTTCTCACTGAATAAAAGTCCTCCAAAAAATCGAATACCAACAATACAAAATCGTGCCATAGTAGGTCTTGGGTAGCAGATACTTCCATCAATAATTGCTTTTTTAGCAATATCAGATTTTCTAGATAAAAGCTCCATTACAATTTGACCACCCAGTGATACCCCACACAGGGCAAAAAGGTGTCCATCACACTTTTCATCTATATATACCATCAACTTGTCTGCTGTATCCTCAGTGGAAATGTATGTTGTTTCATATTCTTCTCCATGACCATTCAATGTAGGAAGTATCACATAATAATTCTTGGACAAAACTTCTGCTTGTCGTAAATAGTTCCACCAAGCATTCCCTCCTCCATGAATCAACATAATATGTGGTTTGTTTTTATTTCCAAATTCATGAAATTTCATACGTAACCTCCTTCTATAAAGATGAGATATATGCTATTTTGTCTTATCATTATCAACTGGTGGAGAAGATATAATTGAAAGTTTTCTAAGTTTTAGATTTGACTTAGGCTTCTGCTCTACATATGGCTTCAATAAATCAGCCATACTTTTAAGAAGATTTTCATATTCATCATCACTCATATATAGTAATGCTGAAGTAAAAAATACATTATCTTTTTTATGTTCTTGCTCTTTTCTACTAAAATACTCATTCATTTCCTGCATCAATCCTACATGAAATGCTGTGGAAAGTGCAACAAATGTTTCTCCTTCCATATCTGCTGTATATTCTTTTAGTGCATAAACTTTTTCAATAGTGCCACGCACACGATTTTCTTTTACCACTTCAATCATGTTGTTCTCTTCTAAAATTTTTACATGATGATAAACTGTTGCACGAGGTATATCATTTAGATATTTTACAGTGTCAGATGTTCGAACACTACCATGAAGTCTAATATACTGTAAAATACGAAGTCTAACAGGATTTAAAATCAATTTTGCTATGTCCATCTTCTCATCCCTTCCCTTAGTCTATAAAAATATTATAGTCTAATTTTTTAGATTATTCAAGTATATGATATAAATAGTAATTATAACTTAAATTGTATTTTTATCAATCCATTTTATAAATATAAAAATATCAAATAATCTATTTATATAGGAGTATAGAAAAGAGTTGTCACACTAAAAAAAGTAATTTTTAGTGCAACAACCCTTTGTGGATTTAAATAATTTATTCTACTATTCTTTTTGAGTTTTAAGAGCTTCACTTAGAGATATTTTATCAATTTTTCTAGCACACATAAATTTGGATACTTCAAATGTAAGAATTATTATAACAAAACCAATTATCACATAAGATAAATTGAGTCTTGCTTCTAAAGCTATATCTAATGATTCAAATATCTTAAATATTACTTTTATTATAGAGTAACCTATAGGAACACCTATAATATATCCAAGGACTACATATATTCTTGAGCCATTAAGCATCATTGAGTTTATTTCTTTCTTTTTATATCCAAACACCTTCATAAGGGCTATATGATTTTTATTTTCATCTATACTTATAGATGCAACTACATATATGATAATTACACCTATAATAAATGCTACAAATGCTATTCCATATATAAAGGCTGACATTAATTGCATATAGTCTTCTAACATATTAGTTATATTGTTTGGTGTATTTATCATATATACCATATCTTTGTTAATTTCAATTGGTGTTTTTGACATAATCGCATTATATGAACCTTTTTCCAACCCCATCATCTGATTAAAGCTATTTAATGAAGTAAATACATAATCTCCCGAATTGGTCTGAGCGATATCAGTGATTTTTATAGAATACTCCTTATCATCAACTATATTAATAAAAGATAACTTATCACCAATACTAAGGTTATATTTTTTTGCCATTATAGATGTAATAATAAACTTGTTATCATCTATACTTATTTCATTTCCCTTTTTATCCTTTAAACTAATCATCTGTGAATTTTTATTTCCACCTATTAACTCAAAGTCATTATTCATTTCACTATCAAGTACGAACTTAACTCCTGATACTCCTTCTCCACCTATAGGTGGTTTATCTGTACTTAATTGCTTTAATATATACTCATACTTATAACTAATTACATCATTTCTTTCTTGATTTATCATATAATCCATAGAACATTTAGCAATAAACCCATACATTAAAAATACTGTAGCTATAGAAACTCCAATTACCAAAAATGCTAAACGAGATATTGACCTTAATTGTTCTCTTATAGCAAATTTATTTTTAAATTTTAAATTATTTAAAGTCAACTTTCTTTCAATTATATTTACCTTTTGTCTCTTATTTTCATTTTTCATTAACAACACTGGTGACAATTTTAATACTTTATTAATTGATAAATAACTTCCAATAATTGAAAACACCATACATAAAACTATACCCAGTATAAAATAAATAGGACTATATGATATTTTTTCTATTGGTATTGGGAAAAACGTAAGGAATAAATCAAATAGATACTTCTGTACTATAATACCAATTATCCCACCAATTACTCCTGAGATGCTTGAGAGTATTATAGGATAGTTCATGTAATGAATCATTATTTCTTTTTTTCTATAACCTAAAGCATATAAAGTACCTATGTTTGCCATCTCATTTTTCATCATTCTACCTAAAACAATACTTATTAATACAACTGTTATTAGTAATATGACTGTAGGTAAAATAACTGAATAAACACTTATTGCTGTTACTTCGATATCTAACATTGATATTTTCATATTATTCTTAGCATAAGTCCAATCAATTATATTTACTTCATTAATGTTCAGGTAGTTTTTAAGATTTTTTGACTGTGTATATATCTCTCTATTTTTATTATATTTTACTGAATATAAATAATCTCCACTTACCATATCTTCTTTATTTAAAATACCTATACCAAAATTCTTTGGATTATTAATCACATCTCCATCTTTTTCAAGTATATAAGCATAATTTGGTATACCAATATATCCTGATATTCTATAAGAAGAATTTCCAATATGATATTCATCCCCAATATTTAATTTATTAGATTTAGCAAATTGAGGGTCTAGTGCTATTTCTCCAGCTCTTGGCATAGCACCTTCTAATACTGCTGTAATATTCACTTTTTTATTTGGTGTAAATAATCTTAATGTTTTATCACCATATTTATATTCTTTTACAAGCGTCTCTTGAAACTTTAAATCAAACTTATCTTCTATTTCTCTTATATTATCAATTTTGTTACTAGTATAAAATTCCAAATCTTCTTGAACATTATTTTTTACATACATGTCCTTATTATGCTTTAAGTTTTGAGCTGTAATAGTTAAAGCAACAAATAGAAATACTGATAATATCAACATATATAACATACCTATGTATTGCCCTCTATTTTCTTTCATTACACGTAATATACTTTTATTTAGCTTCATTACCACTCCACTCCCTTTGCATCAATAGGGTCATTATTAATAATATAGTCTTTAACTTCTCCACTTCTAAATTTGTATATTCTATTTGCCATTTCACCTATTGCTGCATTATGTGTAATTATTAAAATCGTAGTATTAAACTTTCTATTTATTTCTTGTACAAGAGAAAGTACATCAATAGCAGACTCATAATCTAGTGCTCCTGTCAATTCGTCACAAAGTAATATTGCTGGATTTTTTATTATAGCTCTTGCTACTGCTACACGTTGTTGTTGTCCACCAGATAATTCTCTTGGAAATCTATTTTTCTTATCTATTAATCCTACTGATTCTAATACTTCATTAATATCAAGTGGTGATTTACTAATATTTTGTATTATTTCTATATTTTCTAGTACTGTTAAATGTGGAATAAGATTGTATGACTGAAATATAAAACCTGTCTTTTCTCGTCTGTATTCAACTAATTCATCATCTGATAATTTAACAATATCAATACCATCTACAATCACTTCACCGCTATCAGCACTGTCTAATCCTCCAAGAATATTCATCAAGGTAGATTTACCACTTCCTGAAGGTCCTAATATTACACCTATCTCCCCTTTATTTAACGAAATATTCGCATTTTTTAATGCTATGGTTTCTATATCCTCACTCTTATATGATTTACATAAGTTATTGATTTCAATAAACATTATTTTACTCCTTATAGTATAATTTTTTATAAAAATTTATATAATCTTCAACTTCATCAAATAAACTTTTCAAATCTTTTTCATAATTCTCATATGATAGTTTTTCTATCCATTTCATTGATAATCCATCAAATGTAAGTTCAATCGCTTTTATTGCCATATCAATATCTATATCATCTCTAAATTTTGTCTTATCATAATCCCCCATAAAACTTAATACTAATTGATTTTTGTTCATAGATATATCATTTAACCATTTTTTTGCTATTTTTGAATCATCTAAGTATAAGGTTTTAAAGAATTTAAAAACATATGGATTTTTCTTAAGTATTTTAAACTTAGTATGCACTGCATGTCTGTACAGTTCAAAAAAATCAGTTTCATTAATTTCTTTTTGATTCAATATCTCGTCTTTGATGATGTTTATTTGATAATTACAAAGGTATATGTATAGACTTTCTTTATTTTTAAAATATTGAAATATAGAGCCTTTTGATATACCTGCTTTTGATACTATATTATCTATCGTTGCATTTTTATATCCTTTGCTTGCAAATTCTTCTATTGCAGAATTTACTATTCGTAGTTTTTTTTCCTTGTTGAGATTTTCAAACGTCTTATTCAATTAGATACCTCCTTACCCAATAATATGACTATATTAGTCATATTATAATTATATTGTTTATGACTGAATTAGTCAATAATATGGATACACTTGATATTATTGAAAAAATAGAAAATACTAGTGATAACGAAATTTCCACAGTTAATAATTCTTTTTATATTTTAATAATATAAATCTTTCTTATATATTATTTCTCTTTTTAAATAATGGACTATAAAATAAAAAATCATCTTAATCAATGGAAAATTTATCATAATAGACCATATAACTTTATATTTTTATAAATTTTTTTACTAAATCTATAAAAATGAGCAATTTCTTGTATTATCTTATAATAATTGGAAATACTATCAAAATGTATGTTAATAGTTTGTGTTATCTCAAAATATTTGTTGCAAAAATGAAGTATTAATTTATATACATTAAAATATTTAAAACACAACATAACCCAATCTAAAAACAAGATATTGCAAATTATTTATACACAATCTACAATCTAAAAAATCAAAATAAAAAACATTATTAAAATATATAAATAATAATCCTTGATTTTTAGATTTATTTCTGTTAAAATCTAATATGTTGACGATGAATATGATAAAAAAATACAGGGAGGTGAACACGGTGGCAAATATAAAATCAGCTAAGAAAAGAATAGGTGTTATCGAAAAGAAAACTGCTTTAAATAGAGTTAGAAAATCTCAAATAAAAACTGCAATAAGAAGATTCGAAGATGCTGTTGCAGCTGGAAACAGAGAAGATGCTGTTGCTAAGTTCCAATACGCTCAAAAAAGAATATACCAAGTAGCTTCTAAAGGAACTATACATAAGAATGCTGCAGCTAGAAAAGTAGCTAAATTAGCTCAAAAATTAAACGGTATGAACGCTTAATTACCAGTTTATATTTCTTATATATAATAACCCCTATGTAGGGGTTTTTTATTTTGTAAATTTATACAATAAAAAATAAAAAAATAAATAGTTAGAATAACTCTACTATTTATTTTCTATATATTATTAATTTATATAATTTTTCTTTTACAATATCTACTGACCAACATTTCTATTGCTAAAGTATCTCTTATAAGACCTGTTTTTATTTTATAATCACTTTCTAATATATAATTTAAGATTTCTACAATTATATCATCAGAAAAATTCTTAGTTTGCTTTAATGCTTTTCCTACAACAAATTGATGCATTTTTAGTTTGTCAGCTATGAGTTTTGTTGAATATCCATCAAGTTGTAATTGTCTTACTTGCATCACTATTTTAAATTGTCTTGCTATCATAGAAAATATCCCTAAAACAGACTCGCCTTCTTGTATCATATCATTCAATATTTTCATTGCATTAGAAGCATTTTGTTCTCCAATATAATCAATTAATTTAAATATATCATTCTCAACTTTTTTTTGAGATAATTTATCAATTACTTCGTTAGTTACATTATTACCCTTACCAACAAATGAACTTATTTTATTTATCTCGTTTTCCAAATCAGATAAAGTCTTTTCACTACTCTTGTCTCTGTATCCTTCTTGCTCGATGAAATACATTATTTGAGAATTTTCTATTATAACTTCATTTAGAGCAAAAGATTTTTTTATCCACTTAAATAAATCCATATCAGAAAGTTTATCACAATCAAAAACAATTCCATTACTTCCAATTTTCTTAACTAAAGATTTTCTTTTGTCAACATCTCCATACACAACAAAAACTATAGTGGTAGTATCTGGAGTATTGTCTAAATGCTCTATTAAGTATTTCTCATCACTATCAGTAAAATTCTTTTTCTTTCCTTTTAGTAATTCAAAATCTTTTATTATTACTATTTTTCTATCATCCATAAATGGAAGTGTTTCTATAGAGCTTATAAGCTGATTTAAGACTATTTCCTTTCCATCTATTATATCTAAATTAAAATCAAGCATTCCCTCGTTTAAACTCTCTTTAAATGCCTTTATTGCATTTTCGATTAAATAATACTCTCTTCCATAAAAAAGATACATTTTTTCAAAATTATTCTCTTTTACATTCCTTATAATATCCTTGTAATCCATTTTCTTGCTCCTTTATCTCTTTTCCTTCTATGTAAAATATGTAAAAAAACACTCCTATGTAATAAATCACTACAATATAAAATTTAGGATTTTCTATATTAATATATGCAAAATTTAAGTTGCTGAGCTTATCTAGTAAAAAAAATATACTTTCTATCAACGAACTATTAAAAAAGGATATAATTTTAGCTATAACTACACTTACTTTAAATACTATTAAGCTTGCAATACTCAAATACATTATTACACCTACAAATGGTACTATAATCAAATTTCCTATAATTGAAAGTAATGGTATGCCCTTAAATGTATAATAAATTATAGGTAGAGTTAATATATTTGATGATATTGTCAATGATACCATACTTAATTTTACAATACTATTTATTCTATTATAGAATATTAATATAGAAAGTGTAGCTAAAAAAGACAATTGAAAGCTTACATTATATATAACATAGGGGTTATTCATAATTAAAACTATCCCTATTAGAGACAATGTTGATATACCATCCTTTTTTCTATCAATAAATATTGACAAATAGAACACTACAACAAATGTTATAGACCTAATTATGGATGGAGACGCACCTACCATTATACAATATAAAGTTATAAAAATCGACAATATTAATAATTTATACAATTTATTTATACCTCTTAATAAAAAAGATATAATTACACAAAGTATACCTGTATGAAGACCAGATATAGATATTACATGACTAGTTCCTGTTCTAGTGAACATTTCTTTTTGTTCATCAGTCAGATTTTCAACTTCAGCTAATAATATAGAATTTATGAAATCAGAATTTTTCTTATATAAATATCTGTAAATCTTACTTACATAAAGCTTTATTTTTCCAACTAAAGAATATATTTTATTTTTACCAATAACTTTATAGTTATTTATATATATTATACCTCTATATCCAGTGCTTTTTATATATCTTCCATAATCAAAATCATCATACTTCATCTTGTCTAAACTCTTAAATTTTCCTGTAATACTAACTTCTTGTCCAATTTTCAAATTTTTATTTCTTGAATAATCATTTATTAAAAAAACACCTACCTTATATTGATTGTATTTTTTCTTTTCACTTTTACCTTTAACAGCTCCCTGTATAGTTATTATCTTATCATTAAGTTCTTCATCTTTCTTTTTGCTATTTGTGGTCATAAATGCTATAACTATTACAAATATTAATATAATTAATAAAGGTCTTCTTATTTGAATTATAATCACTCCTATATAAAAACATATTATCTAGATTATTTTCAAATAGTAAATTTTTAAACAATATAAATTATTATATAAAAAGAATACGCCAAAAGACTTTGAAAATCTTTTGGCGTATTCTTTTTATATATATTCATTTATATAGTTATTTTTTTTAGAAAAAATACACTTAAGTATTTCTATTGTTTCTTTTGAAACACCTTCCAGATTATTTAAGAAAATAGCTTCCTCTACATCTATATACGAAAATGCTAGCTGTGTTAAGGCATTTATATCTAATTTAATATCAAAGCCTTCTTGAGACTCTTCTATGGCTTTTTTATCTAATTTTTCTATAGATACCTTATGATTCTTTATAGAAACTTTAAATAAACCATTATTTTCATCTATAAACTTGTCTTCTATTAATAAATTAATCGAACCATTAATATCCTTATCTACAACTATATCCTCTATAAATTTGTTTACATTTATAACTCTTCCCATCATAAAAGGTTTTATTTTTATCTCACAATCTTTAGGGTTGTCTAATATAAATCTTATTTTGTCTATTATAGGAGCAGATATAGTAGCTATCTTACATTGAGTATTGTGATTATATATAAATTTAAGCATTGATTTAAGAGCATCTATATTCTTATAAAATAATTCTCTAACAAACATTTTGTCTCCTTGAAGAAAATAAACTATATATCCATCTTTTTCATTACCTTTATGAATGTATAAAAGCCCATCTTCACTTTGAATTTCTTTAAATAAGTTTTCATAATAATGTTCATCTTTTAACACATTACCATTAACCTCATTTAAAAAAGCTCTATCTATTTGTATTAAATCATCAATTTGTGATACATCAGCTTTTATCATCTTTCCACTTGACTTAAAATTTTTTAAGTCATCTGTATTAAGTGTATATTCAATCTGGTCATAACAGTGTTCATACCCAAATCTTCTATAAAGTCTATAATCGATTGGCATTAATATAGAAACTAATTGTCCTTTTTTATACAATTCATTTAAAGTAAATTTAATAACTTTACTCATATATCCAGCTCCTCTTCCTTCTGGAAGTGTGGAAACCCCTACTACATACGATGTATTGTATACCTTATTGTTTAGTATTAACTTATACTGATTTAGCTGAAGAGAGGAAACAACTTTTCCTTCATCTAAAGCTACTACAGTATTTTCATATTTATACTTATCCTCAAAATAGAACTTCATAAAACTATCACTATCATTAAAACAATAACTCCAAATTTCTTTTATACTTTCTATTTCTTCCTCTTTAGCATACCTAATCTCCATATAGCCTACTAAGCCTCCCTAACACTGTACTTTTCAACAAATCTACAAGGATGATAAGAAAGTTTAGCCTTTCTTAGACCTTCAATACCTAAATCTTCTTCTCTATTTACAAATTCAACATCTTTAAATTCATTTACTAAAAATTGTTGGTTTATAAATGGATATAGACCTCTTATATCAGGATTAGCTTTTTCTATATGAATAAGTGCCATATTTTTGTTTAAAAGCTCTCCTATACTGAATGCTTCTAATTTTCCATCCACATAAACACCAAACACTTTTACTCTATCTTTTAGTACGTCATAATAGTTAAATATCTTTTTGATACCTATCAATTCATCATCCATACTTTCATCAAATTCATCATTTTCTTCCTTATTACTTTCCCATTCTTTCATTAATACTAAACATTCATTGAAGTTTTCTTTATCTAATAATTTAACTTCATATCTACCTGCATATTCTTTTAAGAAATAATTTATATGATTTCTCTTCTTCTGGTTCTTCTTACCAGCTAGAGTTCTTAAACTTTCTGCATCATAGATATAGTCAAATAAATCTCTTTCTTCTATATACTCAAATCTATTTGGATACTTTTCTTTTAAAAATTCTACTACTTCAGTAGTAATACCTCTTAAGTATATCTTTTTATTATTTTTAGAAAAATATTCAAGTACAAAATCTACAACTTCTGGAAGTTTTTCTCTTTTAGCTAGTGGTAATATTGAGAAACTATCCCCTTCGTATTCACCAACTAAAACAGCAAAATCTTCTCCTATATAATATCCTGTCTTATAAACATGTTGCCACATATATAAAGTACTAAAACAGTACTCACAAGCTTCATAATCTACTAAATCAAAATATGGGTCTAGCTCCTTTTTTGAATTTAGTTCAATATCTCTGAAAAACATAAAATCCTCCTACCTTTTTTATTGCTTAATTTTTTTAAATTTTATATCTATAAAAACTCCAATTTTATTTTGGTATTAATTTCATTTATATTGTTTAAAATATAAAATATAATAAGTCATATATATCTTATATTACCCATCATAAATTTATATAAACATGTAATGACTGGAGTGATTTTTTTATTGAGAAATAAAATTTTTTTATTAATACTTATTATAATATCACTTTTAAGCGGTTGTGACAAAAAATCTCTACTATCTATACATATGATAGATGTGGGACAAGGTGATAGTATTTTAGTACAAACACCCACAAATAAAAATATATTAATTGATGGAGGTGATGAAGATAGCGGAAATATAGTTACTAGTTATTTGAAACATAAAAAAATAAAAACTATTGATATAATAATAGCGACACATCCAGATTCAGACCATATAGGAAGTCTTGATAATGTCATAAAAAAATTTAATGTAAGTTCTATATATATGACTGAACAATCAACAAGTAGTGAATCTTATCAAAATCTAATAAATTCTTGTACTGACAAAAACCTCTCTATTAAATATCTCTATAAGGATGATATTTTAAATATCGATAACAATATAAATATATATGTATTAAGTCCATCATATATACAAGAAGAATCAAATTTAAATTCAATAGTTTTTGAACTAACTTTTAATAATAACTCATTTTTATTTATGGGTGATGCAGAAGAATCAATTGAAAAAGAAATCTTACATTCTTTTGAACTGGACAATATTAATTTTATAAAAATAGGTCACCATGGAAGTAATTCATCATCATCTTTAGAATTTATAAAAAGAATTAATCCAGATATAGCTGCTATATCATGTGGATATAAAAATCAATATGGTCATCCTCATAAAGAAGTTCTCAACAATTTGAAACAAAACCATGTATCGATTTATAGAACAGATAAAATAGGTGATATTGTTTTTTATAGTGATGGAGAAATTATATTTACAAAACATAAATATGAGATAGATACATAAAAAAATAAAACTATAACTGCATAATATAATTAGGCTAAAAGTATCAATATAAAATAGTTTTACATTGATACTTTTAGCCTTCAAAATACGTATTTAAACCTTATAAATTAAAATATTTAAACTTATTGTTCTAATAATTCATTCACTATTACAGATGCAATTATTAGCCCTCCTACAGATGGTACGAATGATACACTACCTGGTGTTACTTTTCTCCCATTCATTACTTTCTTTTTAAGTTCTATTGGTTGTTCAGTTGAATATACTACTTTTAATTTTTTAATGCCTCTATCTCTAAGTTCTTTCCTCATAACTTTGGCTAAAGGACAAGTACTTGTTTTGTGTATATCAGTAACGACTATTTTAGTTGGGTCTAATTTATTTCCCATACCCATAGAGCTTATTATTTTTAAGCCTTTTTTTTCACATGTTTCAATTAGATGTATTTTAGAGCTTACCATATCTATTGCATCCACAACATAATCATATCTTTCAGTCAATATTTCATCACTAGTATCTTTATTGTAAAGGCTTCTTATTTTTTTTATATTGATATTAGGATTTATATCCAAGATTCTATCTTCCATTACATCTACTTTATACTTTCCTACAGTTGAATGTAAAGCTGGTATTTGTCTATTTATATTAGTTATATCTACATCATCAAAATCCACAATAGTAAGATTACCAACTCCAGCCCTCGCTAGAGCCTCAACAGTAAAACTACCAACTCCTCCGACTCCAAATACTATTACATTTGAACTCTTAAGTTTTTCTATTCCATCATCTCCAACTAGAAAACTAGTTCTCGTTGTAAAATTATTTTCCATTTTTTCACTCTCCTAGATTTTTATCTAAACAATAATAGTATTATAAAATATACATTATATAATACTCAGATATTATATATCATTAAAAATAAATTATCTTAAAATAAATTTAAAAAGGTATCTTTTAATATTAAAAGATACCTTTTACATACTGGCGGGAATGCGTGGGAATCGAACCCACCTAAGAGGCTCTTAACCCCTCATACTAGTTTTGAAGACTAGAGGGCACACCGGCACCCATCCACTCCCATAGTGAAATGCTTCTCAACGAAATCTATAATATCATATATTTTGACTCTTTGCAACAATTTTTATAGATTTATTTGATAGTAAGTTATAATTTAAATAGCTTTTATCTATACATGGTTAAAATTTACTTTTTATTATGTGCTTAAAATTAAAAACTGGAAATTATATTTTATGTATATATAAAGAGTTCCTCTCTATATTAATTAAAATATAATTTCCAGTATAAATATAAATTATCTAATTATTTTAATATACGTATATCTATAGTTTTTCTTCCCCAGTTATAAACTGTCTTTGAGTCATTCATAAATATATCAATTTTATTTCCTTTTATTGCTCCACCACAGTCTTCTGCAGTAAATACCATGTCAAATTGAGGTATATAAACCTTAGTTCCATATGGTATAACCTTAGGGTCTACAGCTATCGTTCCCCACTTAGGCTTTGTTCCTGTAGCAGTTATACTATGACCAGTATATGCAGTTGCTACTACTCTCATATTTTTACCATTGTTACTACTACTATTACTAGATGATGATGAAGCCATTCTTCTTGAGTTTTCTCCCCTTGATGAAGCTACTTGCATCTCTACTTTTGTTCCTTTGCTTACAACTTTGTTTACAGGCTCAGCTTTAACAACCTTTTTCACAAATTCCTTTTCTACTTTCTTTCCATTGTGATAAGTTTCTTTATATATTAATTCACTTTTCCCAGATTTTCCTTCTTCTTTAACTTCAGAGTCTCCCTTTGATAAAGAACCATCTTCAACAACTGTAACTTCAAATGGAATATCTTTAGTTTCTACAACTGTTTTTTCTTTTACATCAATTACTTCTATTTTATCTCCATTAGATAACTTTGAGTTTTCATCTAAAGTAACTATATCATTTGCATCATAGCTAATGTTTTGAGATTCTAAAAGGTCTCCTACATTAGAACTAAATGTTGATATAGTTCTTTCTTCTCCCTTTACTACTAATGTTACTTGTTTATTAAGTGCAGAGTACCCTGATAATATCCCAACTGATAAAACAACCGCCATTACCGAGACTTTAGCATTACTCAATTTTTTAAAATTCATATAAACTTTCCTCCCTCAAATTTTTTTACACTATATATTTTGCTTCATAAAATTCTGCTTTGTAGATTTCTTTTTTTGTTTGTGTTTTTTGTGTAACTAAATTGTAACTATTTTTTCAAGAGTTGTCAACTTGACAAAAAAATAGAAATATGTATGCATAGTATTTTCAACTATTCAAACATATTTCTATAAGTTACAACAATGTCATTGTTTGTTGTTGTTTTGTTATCATTTTGTTACCTTTTAATTTTATATATTTTCTATTTGCCAATTGATAGGTTCTTTTCCTAACTTTTCAAGAATTTCATTTATCTTAGAGAAGTGTTTACATCCAAAAAAACCTTTACTTGCTGATAATGGACTTGGATGAGGTGCTTCTAAAATATAATGCTTACTTGTATCAATCAATTCTACTTTTTTACGTGCATTACTTCCCCATAATACGAAAATAACTGGGTCTTCACGTTCGCTTAAAATAGAGATTACTCTATCTGTGAAAATTTCCCATCCTTTATTTTTATGAGAATTAGCTTCATGTGCTCTAACAGTAAGAGCAGTATTTAAAAGTAATACTCCTTGGTCTGCCCAAGGCATCAAATATCCATTGTTAGGTATAAAACACCCTAAATCTTCTTTTAATTCTTTATACATATTTAATAACGATGGTGGAGTTTTCACTTGTGGTTGAACTGAAAAAGCTAAACCATGAGCTTGATTATCTCCATGATAGGGGTCTTGTCCCAGTATCAAAACTTTTGTATCTTTATATGAAGTATGTTTCAAAGCTTCATATATATTATGCATATTCGGGAATATTTGACGTGTTTTATACTCTTCTATAAGAAATTTTCTTAAATTTAAGTAGTAATCTTTTTCAAATTCTTCTTTCAATAATTCATTCCAATCATTTTCTAAGTTAACCATATTTATCACCAATTCCTTTCAATTATTTTTATTATTTTATTTAGAAATTATATCTTCTTGATTATCATCCTTTTCATTTGTATTTATTTTTATGCTAACTCTATTAGGTATACAAACTATGCTTTGACTTGGTTTATTTATAAAACCAGTATGTACACAAACCTTGTCAGGACATGAAGCATCTACTATTTCTACCCCTTTATCATGAATCTTTACTATATTATACCCCCCTCTATTCTCTATTTTAAATTCTTCTTTGGCATCTATTGGAACAGTTTTATACAATTTATTATCTACATAAATCTCAATATTTCCAGCATTTTTAGAATTTATAACATTTATTATTCCATAACATGCTGTAATAACAACTAAAATGCCTAAAATAAGAAGAATGTCTTTTTTCTTCATTTTTTGTCCTCCTATGAAATTATGTTATAATAAAATAATAACACAATTTCATAGGAGGAATATACCATGAATAAGAAAAAAATCACATTTATTTTTGTGATATTGATTTTAGCATTAATTTTATTTTCATTTTTTAGGAGTTCAAGCCAGAATACTAAATATAGTAAAACTAGCTATTACCTTGGTACAGTAAATGAAGTTACTGTATTTAATATAAAAGAATCCAAAAGTGATAAAATCTTAAATGAATGTGATTCAATTTTAAGATATATTGATAATAAAATGAGCACTCATATACCAGGCAGTGATGTTTCTAAAATAAATGATAATGCTGGAAAGAATTTTGTCAAAGTTTCAGATGATACGTTTTTCGTTGTAAAAGAGGCAATACAATATTCCAAACTATCAAGTGGATATTTTGACATAACAGTTGGTCCAGTATCAAACTTATGGGCAATTGGAACAGATAAAGCTAAAGTTCCAAGTGATTCTGAAATAAAAGAGCTTTTGCCTCTAATTGATTATAAAAACATTGTATTAGATGAAAAAAATAAATCTATAAAATTGACCAAAGAAAACATGAAAATTGATTTAGGCGCAATAGCTAAAGGATATGCTGCTGATAAAATTGTGTCCCATTTAAAATCAGAAGGTGTACAAAAAGGTTTAGTTAATTTAGGAGGCAATATATTTACTTTAGAAAATGGTAAAAATGATAAGCCTTTTAAAATCGGCATTCAAGACCCAACTAGTAAAAATGGAGAATCTATAGGAAATATAGAAACCACAAACAAATCTGTTGTTACATCTGGAATTTATGAAAGATTTATAGAAAAGGATGGCAAAATATATCATCACATGCTAAATCCATCTACAGGTTATCCTTTTGAAAATAGCTTAAGTAGTGTAACAATAATATCTGATAAATCTATTAATTGTGATGCTTTATCTACTTCTACATTTGGACTTGGACTTGAAAAAGGTATGAATTTAATTAATAGTATTGATAATGTAGATGCTATATTTATAACTAAGGATAAAAAAGTATACTTAACTGATGGTATAAAAGATAACTTCAAACTTACTGACAAAGCTTTTTCTATTGAAAAACTAAATAAGTAGTAAACTCATACTCTAAATTCTTACCATCGGTATATATACTTATCTAAAACAAATCTACATAAACCATGTTATAAGAAATAAATTATACTGGCAAAGATAAACTTAAGACTTTAACAACAATAAAAAAGCACCTTATTATATTAAAGGTGCTTTTCATAACATTCTAGTAATTATTACAAACAATTTATATTTTACTCTATAAAATTTTCTTCATCATATTTTTTAATACATAATCGCTCAAACAATATTATAATTATTGAAACAAAACTTACTTATCTTGTTTTTTAGAATTATTTTATAAAGACTTTAAAAATAAATCCATCCTATTTAAAGCTTCAACCACATTTTCTTTTTGAGTTCCTAAGTTTATTCTAACATAATTCTCTCCATCTTTTACAAAATGACTTCCATCCTCCAATAATACTCCTGTATCAATAGCCAGTTTATCAGTAAATTCACTCGCGCTTATTCCTAGCCCACTTATATCCATCCACGCCAAATAAGACGACTCCATCTTCATCAATTTTATATTATCATATTTTTCTACCCAAGCTTCTAAAAGTTCATAATTTGATTTTATATATTTGTTTACACCACTCAACCACTCACGACATTCATTATAAGCACTTATCAATCCTATAATTCCAAACACATTTGGAGAAGTTATAGAGTTTTGTTTTAGTTTATCTCTGAATATCTCTCTTATATCCTTATTTATAACGATTGAGTAAGAAGTCTTTAATCCTCCAAGATTAAACCCTTTATTTGGTGATGTCAATAGAATAACATTTTCTAAAAGCTCTTTTTCAATTTTAAGTATTGAATTAAATTCACCATAATGAATATGTTCTGCATGTACTTCATCTGCAACCAAAATAACATTGTTTTCTTTACATATGGTTGCTACTTTTTCCATCTCCTCAATCGACCATATTCTTCCAGATGGATTATGTGGTGTACAAAACATCATTAACTTAGGTTTATTTTCTTTAATTTGAGCCTCTAATTTATCAAAGTTTATATAATATCTATCATTTATAATATCTAATGTATTACAAACTATATTTACACCTTGCTTTTTGGCTGATGATTCAAAAGGGTCATAAACTGGTGTATTTAATATTATACTATCCCCCTTTTGACAAAAAGCTTGTACTACATAGTGAAGTGTTGATACAGTTCCATAAGTCAATGTAATCCATTCTCTTTCTACCTTTACCTTATGCATATCATTTTGCCATCTGATAACTGAATCATAAAATTCATCATAACAGTATGTATATCCAAACACACCTCTTTTTACAGCTTCAATAAATTTATTTTCTATTTCTGTTGGTATTTTAAAATCCATATCAGCAATCCACATTGGTACAAAATCTTCTCTAATATCTCCAAACTTATCTCTTATAATATTTAAATCCCATTTTCTACACTTTTCACTTACTCTATCTGGTCTATCATCAAAATTATACATTTAAATTTACCTCTTCTTTTCTAATTATCTTACTTATTATAAAATATTTGTCTAATTCACTTTTAATTTACAACTATTAAATCTTTCGTGGATGTAGTCAACCTCATACATCCATCTTGTGTTATAAGTACATCATCTTCTATTCTTACTCCCCCAAGATTTGGTATATATATGCCTGGCTCTATAGTTATAATCATACCTTCCTTTAATACTTCTTTTGATTCAGGAGCTAACGCAGGATATTCATGAACCATAATACCTACACCATGACCTAAATTATGACCAAAATTATCAGCATATCCATATGAACCAATTATATCTCTTGCAACTTTATCTATTTCACCAGTAGTCATACCTGGTTTTAAAACCTTTATACACTCTTCATTAGCTTCTTTTACTATATTATATATTTCTTGTAACTCTTTATTTACAGTACCCATACATATAGTTCTAGTAATATCAGAACAATAATTATTGTATTTAGCACCAAAATCAAAAGTAACAAAATCTCCATACTCTATAATTTTTTCACTGGCTTTTCCATGAGGCAATGCTCCTCTCAATCCAGATGCTACTATAGTATCAAAAGACTCTTTTTGACCACCCAACTCTTTTATAAATCTAACAATTTCATTTTCCACTTGTTTTTCAGTCATACCAACTTTTATAAAATCAATTATATGATAAAATGTAGCATCGACTATTTCACAAGCTTTTTTTATATATTTTATTTCATCATCGTCTTTTTCTTTTCTTAAAGTAGATAAATCAACCGATTTTAAAGTTACACTTAACCTTTGACTCATATTCTTATATGAATCAAAAGATACTTCACTTCCTTCAAATCCAATTTCTTTTATATTTTGATTTTCGCAAATTTCATTGACTATATCAAAGTAGGTTCTGTTTTTATCCATTAAGATGACATCAAATAAATTTGATTTTCTTTTGATTTCTTCAAAGTATCTAAAATCTACTATTATATATTGTTTCCTTTTAGTTATAAAAACATAACCTGATGAACTAAATAGATTCCCAATGTAAAATTTATTGGTAGAACTATTAATAAGAATACCTTCTATATCATATTCTTCTAAATACTTTCTTATTTTTTCTATTTTACTCATATTTTTTATCTACCACCTTTAATTAATATATAGGTAAGGCTGGTAATATTAATTAAAACAATATTACCAGCCAAAGTTATCATAAATAAACTTAAATGTTAGTCTATATAATCCACAACAAGTTTACCATCTTTTATTAATTTATTTCTATAGAATATATTTCCTACAGCTATGAATATAGCACCAACTGCTATACCTATGATATACCCAAACAAGTTATCAACTAGAGGCCATGCCCATATAGCTGACTCTGGGAACCATTGAATTGCACCTAGAACTATACCTGTAATAGCTCCTATTACACTTCCCACTATGTTTAAAGGTATAACAAAACCTGGTCTTTCAAGTGCAAATGGTATTGCTCCCTCAGATATACCCATAAATGATAGGAATATAGAAGTCTTTCCTGCTTGATAGAATTGTCTATCATATACTCTTCTTCCTACTAATCTTTTATCTAATAAAGTTGTTAATCCTAATCCAATTGGAGGAACAACTATAGCTATTGTTCTTGCTGTTATTGGTAGTACATTCTCTGTAGTTAAACCAAGTGCAACGAATCCTGCTGCTTTATTTATTGGTCCACCTAAGTCAAATGCTGTAGCTGCTGCTAAAGCTGTTGCATATACATACTCTCCAGCTGCTCCTGCTGCTGTTAAGAAGTTTTTCATACTTTCATTAATTAAACCACCAATTGGAGTTATTATAAATATCATCAATATCATACAAGTTAATGATGCTATTAGTGGTATTAAAAATGTTGTCTTAAAAGCTAACCAGTTATGAGAAACTTTTATAGATTTATTTAACCATTTTACAAAGTATCCTATTATGAATGCTATTAATATCGCACCTAAAAATCCTGATGCAACTGGAACAACTTCAGTCCATTGACCATCCACAAATTGTGGCACACCTACAGGTTTATTAGCTATATATCCACCTATAAAACCTGCAATTAAAGCTGTTTTTCCACCTATAGAATTTGCACAAAATGCTGCAAATAGTGGTATTGCAAATCCAAACAAAGTAAATCCGAAATTTGACATTAATTGTGCCATATTTAAAAGAGTAAGTTTAAACCCTGTAAAATCACCTGAATTCATAGCATCAACTATACCTACAGATGGGTCAAGTCCTAATATGGCATATGGTATTAATTGAGATAAGGCTCCTATAAGTCCACCCATTACTAAAACTGGTATCATATATGATATACCTGTCATTATATGTTTACTTATTTCCTTCCATTTTCCATTTCCCTTTGATTGAGTTGGATTAGATGGAGTAGGTTTTCCTACATTGTTTCCTCCTGTTGTAGAAGCACCTGAACTGTTTATAACTTTTTTCTTAATTGCCATTCTATTTCCTCCACAATAAATTTATTATATTCCTAAATCTTCTTCGATTTCTTTTATAACACCTTCTGCATTTTTTATAGCTTCTTGTAACTCAACTTCATATACTTCACAACCATCAAATCTTTCCATGCCTTCTGGAGTTATTGCTACTGCATGTATTATCATAGTTGCACCTAATATATCATCTCTTGTTAATTCATTTTGTACACCATCTGCACCTTGAGTTTCAACTTTAGCTTCATAACCTAGTGCCTTTGCAGCTTGTTCTATTGCCTCTGCTGCCATGAAAGTGTGAGCTAGTCCCATTGGACAAGCACATAATGCTACTAATTTTTTATTCATTTTAAATTCCTCCTACTTTTCAATTAATTATTTGTTTTATTTTAGCCTTAGCGTTTAATTATAAACCCAAAGCTTCATTTATTAATTTAGATATTTCTTCAACATTATCACTCTTTAAAAGAGAATCTTTAAAGTCTTTATTTATTAATTTTCTTGAAAGAGATGATAATAATTTAAGATGAATATTCTCTTTACTTTTTCCTGGCATAAGTAAGCTTATTGCCAATTTAACCTTATCTTCATCTTCATTCCAAACAACATCATCAGTAAATTTCAATACTACTACTGCTGGATTTTCAATTGCATCATTTTTAGTATGAGGTATTGCGATAGATTCACCTAAATTTGTAGTAAATTGTTCTTCCCTAGCCATTAACCCTTCATATACTAAATTTTTGTCATTTGTTAAGTTTAATTCTTTAGCTTTTTTTGCTATAAATTTTAAAACCTCAACTTTAGACTTAGTATCAACATTTAAAAATACATATTCTGTGTTAAATATGTTTGTTTCCATTATTAATTTCCTCCTTAATTACCTATCAGTGCCATTAATTTATTAAAGTCACATATTTTAATAATTCCTCTTACTCCACCTTCATCTTTTATAAAATTATAAAGGTATTTAAATATTGAAAAATTATGTTTTTCTTTAGTGTTAAAAAATACCATAAATACTAGTTGAACTTCTTGTTTATCCCAAACTATTGGATTTTCAAGTATACCAACTCCTATTATAGATTTTTTATCTCCCTTCACAATTGTGTGAGGTATTGCTACTAGATTTCCTATCTCAGTTGATGAGATATTTTCTCTGTCTATTATGCTTTCTATTGAGCTTTCTTCTATAAAATCTCTTTCTTTTAGTTTGTTTGAAAGAGAAAGTATAACTTCTTCTTTCGTACTAGCCTTTATACTAAAAAAAGCTTTTTCATCAAACATATTACTTATTATCTTTCTTCTTTCCTCTTTTTCGTAAAATGCTTTGTTTACGTTTTCAATTAAGCTATCATCAAATATATTTTCGATATACAAGACAGGTTTTTCATAACCTTTTAATTCAACAGTAGACACTATTAAATCAACATCTTGGCTTATAGCCATATCAAGATATCTAACTGGATAAACACCTACAACGTTTAAGTCACTTATATTTTGCTTTAATTTTTCAGAAATAAGTTGACCTGTTCCTATCCCATAATGGCAGACTATACAAATCTTCTTACTAGTATTTTTTTTCATTCTTTCATTTGAAGCAGCAAAATGAATAGCTATATATCCAAGTTCATCTTCATCAAGTTTTAAATTAAACTCAGTTTCTAGTTTGTTTGATAAAAACACAGCTAGATTAAAAGCTATTGGGAACTTTTCTTTTATCTGATGAAGCAGAGGATTATTAGATTTTATATTAGCTTTAGCCCTATTTAAAAATCTCTTTATATGGTCAGATATTGAAACCATAAACTCTTCATCTTTCGTATAATCACTTCCAGAAATAAGTAATATATCTTGAAGTGCACTATTTATAACATTATTTATTCGTTCCTCAATTTCACTTGTATTTTTTCTTCCTTGTGTACCTTTATATGCGATTACACCAGAGTAATTTGAAATATAAATCACTTCATCTTCAATAAGTTTAAATCCAACCTTATCAGATATTTCTTTCATTAAGCTTTCTATAAAAGAGTAATTATGAAATCTATAACTTGTATCTATTAGATTTATATTGTTACTATGTCCTCTCTTACTTCTAAACACAGAAACAATTATCTTTGAAAGCAGAAGATTAAAATCTTTATCTGAAATTATTGTATCTTTCTCTCTTAAATGTTTTTCTAAAATACTTTCTATACAGTGTATATCGTTTTCACTAATGTCATCTAAAAGCACCTTGATTTTACTTTTTTCATCCAGTTTTATTGCATAGTCAGTAATCAATTGTCTTATATTAATTTCTTCACCATGTATATAGCTTCCATAGTAAGGTTTAGATTTTATAACTAAGTCATACTTTTCAAGTTTTCTTTTAAGCTTACTGGACAATTTGTTTATAGCAGCTATACTTAGATTTAATTCTTCTGCCATTGCTTCTATACTCATATAATTTCTATTAATAAGCATACATATTATATTTGACATTCTTGATTCTTCAGAGTCATCTAAAAAACCATCAATATATTTATTTGCTTCTTTAACAGCTCTTGCTATATTGCTTTTAGAGCCACTTAGCTTATATCCTATACCTCTAGAAGAATCTATTACCAAATCATACTTGCTTAAAATACTATTTAAATCTGCTATATATCTTTTAATAGTTTTTGTAGACACATCCAATTTGATAGCTAATTCATTTGATGTCATATATCCGTCTTTATTGCTTAAACTTTTTACTATTACTGCATGTTTCTTAGTTATCATTGTATCACCTTCTCTTTGATTTCAATTATATATCAAGTAAAATTTTAATTGTATATATAATATGTCTATATAAGGGACATTTTGTATTTATATATTATTGCATAATTCAACTATCGCCTCTGCATATATGGCTATTGAAGTTATAAATCTATCTAAGCTAGCAAATTCATTTGCACTATGGACATTTCCAAAACTACCATCAGGAAATTCACAACCAAATATTACTGAATTATTCATTTCAGAAGCATAACTTCCTGCACTAGTTACCCTAACATCATTTTTTAAATCTCCAGAGTACTTTATATATATATCATGCAAAGTTTTTACAATCTTTGAATTTCTATCTATATAATTTGCTTGCTTTAAATTTTCCCCAATAATCTCGAATTTATTAATATTATTTGTCTTCATATACAAATTAAATTTTTTTATTATTTCCTCAACTGTTAATACTTCTGGATATCTGACACTTAAAATTAATTCTAATTTTCCATCTATTATGTTTATTATTGTTGGAACCATCGATAAAACTCCACATTTTCCTTCAATATCTAAACCAAATAATCTTCCATCTGTATTATCTTGATTTATTAACTTATCCAAACTTTTTGTCCAATCTTCATCAATATTTTCTGATAAAAATTTAATTGCACCTAGTATAGGATTGATTGCTTTCTCAGGCTTAGATGAATGTCCACCTTTGCCATGTATAACATAATCTCCATTATTATAACTTATTGAAGTATTATTAAAATCACAGCATATATTATCTTTATCCAAATTTTTCATATTTTTTATATATACTTTATCTGGTATTGTGTTAAACTCTATTCCGCCACTTATGTATAAAGACTTATCCTCTATCTCTGAAATTAACTTTATTGTTGCCCCACCTTTTTCTCCATTTAGTACAGGAAACTTAGCATCTGGAGTAAATCCACATATACCATAAGGCTCTTTGCTATAATAATGCTTTATACATCTAAATCCACTTTCTTCATTTCCCCCAGCAATTAATCTAACCTTTCTTTTTAAATCAATATTTAGATTTTTTATCATTTTTAATGCTAAAAAATTTACTATCATAGGGCCTTTATTATCTGATACCCCTCTAGCAACCAATTTATCTCCTATAATATTTAATTTAAATGGCTCACTATCCCATCCTTCTCCTGGATTTACAACATCACAGTGTCCAAATATATCTACAAATTCTTTTCCATCTCCATATTCAATTTGAACAGCATGATTATCTATATTTTTGACCTTGAAATTGTTTTCTCTACCTAGATTTTCAAACCAATTTAATGCATCATAGACTCCTTTTCCAAAAGGCATATCTTCAGATACAGTTTTGTCATCATAAAATGACGGTATGCTCACCCATTCTTTCAACAGTTTTAAAAATTCTTTTTCATACTTTTTACTTTCTTCTTTAAATAATTCCATAATTATCACTCCAATTTAGAACTTTATATTATATATCATAGTTTATCTTATTTGATAACTCCTTATACTTTATGTCATTTCAAGGGACAAAACTTTTTTACTATTGATTTTATAATCTATTTATATATAATTATTTGTAGGATAAATTTAATATCATAGGAGGAACAAAATTATGGAACCATTATTTTTAAAACCTATTTTTATGGATAGAATATGGGGTGGTACTGCACTTAAAGATAAATTTAATTATGAAATAACTTCGCCAACAACTGGTGAATGTTGGGCTATAAGTTCTCATAAAAATGGAGATTGCTTAATAGAAAATGGAGAATACAAAGGCAAAAGTCTATCTGAATTGTGGGACAAAAACAGAGAATTATTTGGAAATATACCTGGAGATAAATTTCCTTTGCTTACAAAAATATTAGATGCAAATGATAATTTATCCGTTCAAGTTCATCCAAATGATGAATATGCAAAGAAAAATGAAGGTGGAGAATTAGGAAAAACAGAGTGTTGGTATGTAATAGATTGTTCTGATGATGCAGAAATTATAATAGGTCATAATGCAAAATCTCATAAAGAATTTGTAGATATGATAAAGAATAATGAATGGGACAAACTGCTTAGAAAAGTTAATATAAAAAAAGGAGATTTTTTCTACGTTCCTAGTGGTACTATACATGCCATATGCAAAGGTACATTAATTTTAGAAACTCAACAAAATTCAGACACTACTTATAGAGTATATGATTATGATAGAACTGATAATTCAGGCAACAAACGTGAACTTCATGTTCAAAAATCCATAGATGTTACGAATGTTCCTCATATAAATCTTGATACTGATTATAAAACTGTATCAACATCAGACTTTAAATGTACAACATTTGTATCAAATGAATTTTTTAGCGTTTATAAATTAGATATCTTTGGAAAATGTAATTTTACACACGATACACCTTTTTCCTTATATAGCGTATTGGAAGGTAATGGAAAACTAATACACAATTCGGTAGAATATGATTTAAAAAAGGGTATGCATTTTATATTACCAAATAACTTTGGAGATTTTAGCTTTGAAGGTAATTTGGAGATTATATGCTCTCATATTTAGATAAAAAATATAACTAAAAATAGGCTATCATAATAGCTTAATTTATGATAGCCTATTTTTTATAAAATACTTACTAAAACATATAGTATTTTGATTTAGGATTTGCTTATAAGAGTCTTTAATAATATATATCAGAAAATTCTATTTTTATTTTTTCTTCAATATTATAGATTCTCTTGTCTTCTGTATAATGTTCACTATTAAAACTCTTCATTGGAAGTGAAATCAAGAATTCTGTTCCTTTGTTTACTTCACTTATTACTTCTATATCTCCACCATGAAGACTTACTAGATTCTTAACTATAGCAAGCCCTATTCCACTTCCTTCAGTATTTCTAGATAAAGTCTTATCAACTTGTGAAAATTCTTCAAAAATCAATTCTAGTTTATCTTGAGGGATTCCAACTCCTGTATCCTTTACACTTATGATTACTTTATCTATTTTATAATAAATATTTACATATATCCATCCTCCATTGTCAGTAAACTTAATGCAGTTTGACAATAGATTCAATATAATTCTCTCAATTTCAACCTTGTCTATATAGACATTAATTTCTTCAAGTTCTGTATCAAACAGAATCTTTATATCTTTTCTACTTGTATACTCTTCTATATTCATAAATAGGTCTTCTATTACAGATACAATATTGTATTTTGCAAGTTTTAATGTATAGAATCCAGACTCCATCTTTGTTAAATCTATAATATTATTTATTAGTCTTTGAAGCCTATAAGAGCTTTGTCTCACTAAATCTACATGAGATTTAATATTATTATTGTAATCTTTTATCTTTTCACTTCTATAGAAAGAGTCTACTAATTGATTTGAACTTGATATAACATTTAGTGGAGTTTTTAACTCATGAGACATATTTGCAAAAAACTCAGTTTTTATTTTATCTGTTTTAAATCTTTCAAGAAGTTCTTTTTCTGCTTGTTCTGAATATTTTTTATGTGCCAAGTCTTTTATAATAAGCATTATGTATCTAGTATTATATATAGCAAAAGGTAATGCACTTAATTCTACTTCTACTATATCATCATAACTATTTATCAACTCATACTCTAGTAAAGATATACTCCTATTCTCATTTAAAACCTTAGACATATTATCAGTAAATTTCATTTTTTCTTCAGTATTTGCATTCATTAATAGCTTAATGTTAGAATCTTTTATATCATCTATATTTGTAAAAGCTAGCATATCTAAAAATGACTTATTTGCATAGTTTACACTCAAGTCATCTTTTAGTAAACATATCCCATCAGGTAATATATCTATAAACCTTGAATAAGATGATTGACTTTCTTCAAGTTTTATTTGAGATATTTTTCGAGAAGTAGTATCACGTATCACAATAATAGTTTTATCTGTACCTGCATTAGTATACTGAGAAAAACTCATTTCAACATACTTTACCTCACCATTTATTAAATACCTTTTTTCTGCACTTTCTTTGCCTTTACATATTGAAGAAAAATCAATACTTTCCAAATTATTTTTAAAAATTTCTCTACATGCATTATTCACATATATTTTATTGCTACCTTCAAGTACTACTATCCCATCTCCAACACTTTCTAAAAAATCTCTACTTCTCTTATTGGCTTCAATAAGTTTACGTTCATATTCCTTTTTCTTAGTCTTATCTTTTAATACACATAATACCCCTTCTATTTGTGAAGTAATAATTAAAGGAGCAAATATAGCTTGATAAACCTTATTATCACTAGTATTAATAAACTTTTCCACATTCTTTTCATTGTCAAATACAGAATGAATACTATCTATTAAATCGTGGAAATTTTTTATTTTATCGCCTAATTTATCCTGTTCTTTATAATCTCCAAAAATATTTCTAAAACTCTTGTTTGCATATGTAATTACTCCATCTTTACTAAACACAACTATGCTATTTACTGCAACATCCAAGGTAGATTGGAGTCTAGATTCTCTTTTTATAAGTATCCCTTTAAGCTCCTCTATCTTTTCTGTTTCATAAATTAGTTTTTTGTTTTTTTCTTTTAAGCTCTCCGTTTTTATTGTTAACTCTTCATTTGTATCATGCAATTCTAATGCTGTTTTCTTAATATTCTTAGATACTATGTAATTATATAAATAATATAAGGCTACATTTATTATTATCTGAGATAATATCTCCTCTATATGCCTATCAGCAATCACCATATGTAATAAATTTGGAGCCCTTGATAAGATTATTATTATTATTATTCTATTAAAAAACTTTTTTTCATTGTATTCCCATTTGCTTTCATTTGAACTTGAGTTTAATTCAATGCCACTTACAATAGCAGTAATTATCATGAATACAGATGTTATAACTCCTAAAGCATATTGTAATGCATCATTTTCTAGATAATTAAACATTCTAGATATTATGAATAAAGATGCTACAGTTAAAGTAACACTTGCTATGAATAAAACTACACTAGAGTTGATTTGTTTATTATCCCTAACAAATTTAAAACTTAAGTATACACCAAGTATAGGAAATAAGTCGGTTATTGCTGATATTGTGATATTAGTCTCAATCACAGACTCTGTTCTAATTCCCAAGCAATTAAATAAATATACACATTCTAATGCCCCAGTAGCTATAAAAATTAATCCTAAAAATGTAGAAAATGAATCTACTTTAAACTTAGTTGTATTAAATATAACCATTCCTGTAGCTATTAAAAATGTAGCATATATTGCATGTAATAAAGTTTCATATTTATCTATATCTTTTATAATAAATAATAAAAGTACTGAGCCCATTATTATAAATAAAAGGCTCATGTCTTCTCTTTCTTTTATATCTGGATTTACATCAGGTATTATATTCTTCAATACTTTACACTTCCTCTTAATTAATATTTTATACTAATTAATTTATACGATACTCGACATTATAATTCCTTCTTTATACCTCAAAGCAAAAACAGACATTTTCCGCTAAAACAAAATTCTTTTGTTTTCTACTCTCTTAGTTATCTTGTTTCTATCGAAATTTTCCAGTATAATCATACAATTTTTTCTACTAGAATCAATCAAATCTCTGTATTCTCCTAGTGTTATTTCTTTATTCTCTTTTATATAATTTATTAAGGTATCCTTTGCATTTTCATAAATACCTTTATCCATTATATACAAATCATCTAATTTCTCTACCTTATTACCTATCATTGACTCTAATACTTCAGCATAGTTATTATTTCCTTCAGAAACTTCATCTATTGTCAATATCGAAGAAACTCCACATGATTTTAATCTTTTTTCTATCTTTTTTGCTATTTCTTTTTGTTTGTCATTTAAAACAACCTCAAAATCAAATAGGGATACTATATTATTTTCTATTTTTATGATATTTTCTGTAGATAATCTTTCTAACAAAATATCCATTTCTCTAGTCTTAAAATTACTTTCTATTTTAGACCTTACTTCTTCTTTTAATATTCCTTTTCTCAATCTATATTTCTTATGGTATTCATTTAAAAGATTTACTATATTTTCTTTTAATTTATTATATTGATTTATATGCATATACATATTACCTATAATAAATACTTTACTTTCTGATATAAGTGTTTCAAGAGCTTTTTTTACATGCTCTTCATGGGCACCACTATAACTCATTATTTCTTTTATATTTGGATAATTTTTTAGGTTTCTTTTTAGATATTCTTCTATTATATCTTTAAGTTCGCCTTTTTCTTTTATTTTTAATGCTTCTATAACCTTTTCATCAAATCTCTTATGTTTTTTAGGAGATGGGTCGATTATTACACCTCCACCAATAGTTTCCATTGGAGAATATCGTCTAACTACAAAGGTGTCACCTTTTTTGGACACTATACTTTCTTCAAGTCTTAACTGAACATAACCACTCTCTCCACTTTCGATTAACTCTTTATCTAATGGAACTGCTCTACAAAGTATTTCTCTAGTGCCATGATACAGTCTTAATCTATCCCAATGTTTTAACCCTTTGTCTAAATGATTTACCAGTGATAATTTCACATCTAGCATCATTGATTCTTCTAATGAATTTGGTGCAGCCAAAACATCTCCTCTATTTATATCTTCAACTTTTACATTTGATATATTGATTGCTGTTCTTTGCCCTGCATAAGCTGTATCTTTATTTTCTCCATGAACTTGTATACTTCTTATCTTTGTTTTTAATACTTGTGGATATATAACCAAATCATCTTCTATACTTATCTTTCCTTCTATTAAAGTTCCTGTTATTACAGTACCAAATCCTTTTATTGAAAATACTCTGTCTATATTAAGTCTCGATGGAGAATTTTCGTTTTTATCCTCTATATCATCACTCATTTTATCTATTTTTTCAATAAGGGTATCTATACCTTTTTTAGATACAGAATCAACTTCAATTATTTCTGCGTTTTCAAGAAAAGTTCCTTTTATTTTCTCACAAATGTCTTCTTTTACCAATTCTCTAAATTCTTCGTCTACAGTATCAGACTTAGTTAGAACCACTATTCCATTTTTTATATTTAAAAAACTTAAAATATCTAAATGCTCAACTGTTTGTGGCATAACTCCTTCGTCTGCTGCTACAACAAGTAATACAATATCAAGACCAGATGCTCCAGCCAACATGTTTTTTATAAACTTCTCATGTCCTGGTACATCTACAATACCAGCTCTTTTCTTATTTGGTAAATCAAAATAAGTAAATCCTAAATTTATTGAAATACCTCTCTTTTTTTCTTCATCTAATGTATCAGTTTCTCTTCCAGTCAATGCTTTTATAAGAGTTGTTTTTCCGTGGTCAATATGACCTGCTGTTCCAATTACTACATTTTTCATTTTTTGCCCCCTATCAAAACTTCAATACTTCTAATTACAAATTAAATTTAATATCAATATTACCTCAAATTTATTTAATTAAAGGCTTTTCTTAATTCTTCAACTATTACATCAAACTCATCATCAAATATAGTTCTTACATCTAATACATATTTATTATCATATACTCTAGCTATTATATGAGCTTCACTAAGTCTTAACTTCTTTTCTAAAGCTGACACATTCATATGTTCAGGAGTTATTGTTACTACCTTTGTACTTATAGTTTCAAGAGGCATAGACCCTCCTCCCACTTGTGAAAATCCATCTTCTATATTTATAATTGCATTCAAATTTAATGCAGTTATTTTTTCAAATAGCCTATTTGCTTTTGCTTCTAATTCTTCTATTTTATATGTTAACATTTTTAAAGTTGGTATACTTTCTATTGCCTTTGTTTCATCTAAATACATTCTCAATGTTGCTTCAAGAGCACATATTGTAAGTTTATCAACCCTAAGAGCTCTAGTAAGCTGATTTTTCTTCATTTTTTCTATATATTCTTTTTTGCCAACTATAATCCCTGCTTGTGGACCTCCAAGCATCTTATCTCCACTAAATGTTACTACATCTGCACCTTGTCGTATAGAATCTAATACAGTTGGTTCATAAGATAACCCATATTTTGATAAGTCTATAAATACTCCACTTCCTAAGTCTTCTATTACAGGTAATTTATATTTTTTACCTAAATTAACTAACTCTTCTATAGAAACACTCTCTGTGAATCCCATAATCCTATAGTTACTTGTATGAACTTTCATTAATACGTTTGTATCTTCTGTAATTGCCTCTTTATAATCTTTTAAATGAGTTTTATTAGTTGAACCAACTTCAACAAGTTCTGCACCACTAAGAGCCATTATACTTGGAATTCTAAATGAGCCACCTACCTCAACTAATTCTCCACGAGATACGATTGCTTCTCCTCCTTTAGCCATTGTGCTAAGTACAAGAAGTACTGCTGCTGCATTATTATTTACAACTAGTACATCTTCTGCACCTGTAAGTCTTTTTATTGTGCTAGTTAAATGAGAATATCTTGAACCTCTTTCTCCATTGTCTAAATCATATTCTAAGTTTGAATATCTTGAAGCGGCACACCATAATTCATCTTTTATATCTTCACTAAGTAAAGACCTCCCTAAATTTGTGTGAACAACTGTACCAGTTGCATTTATAACCTTTTTTAATGATAGTGAATAATTTAATTTAACTCTGTCTATCGCAGATTCTATTATTTCATCAAACTCTATTGTTACAGAATTTGACGCATCTTCTTTCAATCTTAATATAAACTGTCTTTTAAAATCGATTACTTCTCTAACAGATTCTAAAACTAAGCTTCTTGGATATTCATTTATTATTTCTACAATTCTATTATCACTTAATACTTCATCAACTGAAGGTAACATTGCAAATAATTCTCTTTTGCTCAAAACAATCACTCTTTCTCTATAATATTTTATAAAACGGTAATATATTTTTCCCCTTTTGGAACTACAGAACCTATAATTTTTGCTTCTATCGCTCCATTTAATTTCATATCTTTCACAAGTTCCTCTGCAAATTCTTCTTTTACAGAAATTAATAGTCCTCCTGATGTTTGTGGGTCGTATAAAATATCTTGAACTGCTACTTCCACATCACCTACAACTTCTACATCTTTAGATACATAATGCATGTTTTTGTACATGCCAGCAGGTATAATTCCCATTTGTGCCATTTCTATTGCACCTTCAATAATTGGTACATGGTTTGATTCAATTTCAATACTTACTTCAGAAGCTTTAGCCATTTCTAAGGTATGACCAAGTAAACCAAACCCTGTTATATCTGTAACTGAATTTACATCAAATTTATCAAAACTCATTGCTGCGTATTTATTTAAATGTATCATTATTTCTACTACTTTATCTGCTATGTGTTGTTCTACCATACCTTCTTTCATAGCAGTATTTAATACACCTACTCCAATTGGTTTCGTTATAATTAACTTATCGCCAGGCTTTGCAGTAGCATTTGATAAAACTTTATCTGGATTTACAATTCCAGAAACTGAAAGACCATACTTAGGCTCCTTGTCATCTACAGTATGTCCTCCAACTAAAAGTGCTCCACTTTCTTTTACTTTATCAAATCCACCTTTTAATATTTCTGCAAGCACATCCATATCATGGCATGATGGGAAACAAACAATATTCATTGCAACCAAAGGTTTGCCTCCCATAGCATATACATCTGATAGAGAATTTGATGCGGCAATTTGTCCAAATACATACGGGTCATCCACCATTGGTGTAAAGAAATCCAAGGTCTGAATAAGTGCCATATCATCATTTAATTTATAAACAGCAGCATCATCCGCTGTATCTAATCCTACTAATAGGTTTTCTATATTATCATTTTTAGGTAATTGAGATAAAACTGATGCCAGAACCTCTGGCCCTATTTTAGCGGCTCAACCACCTGCTGTTGTCATCTCTGTAAGTTTTTTTTGTTCTTTTTTCATAAAAGTGCCTCCTTTACTAAATTTCCACATATACACACATATACATACATATTTATAATACCATATCTATAAGTAAGTTTTGTATTATATTTTAGTCTACACAAATTAAATCTTTTATATTTTCATATTTTTTATCTCCAATACCATTTACATTTTTTATGTCCTCGATTGAATTAAATTGTCCATTTTCTTCTCTATACTGTAAAATTTTATTAGCAGTAGCTTCTCCAACTCCAGGAAGAGAATCTAGTTCTTCTATTGTTGCTACATTTATATTTGTTTTTTCTTCTTTAGATGCATTTTTATTATTTTTGGTTTTAGATTCTTTTTTTAATTCGTCGTTTTGATTTGGTTCATTGGAATCATTATTACTTGTCACAGATACCATCTCCCCTATTTTAGGTATTATGTAATGTTGCTCATCTTCTAGCTTTATAGATAAATTAACTCCATTCAAATCGGCTTCACTCGTTGTTCCTCCTAATAATTCTACAGCATCATAAAGTCTCTTATCTGTTTCTATGGTTACAATACCTGGTCTATTTACTGCTCCACTTATGTATATAGTTATTTTTTTATTTTGAACACTTTTATCTATGTCTTTGACTACTTTATTGTGACCATCCTCTTCAGTTTTAATTGAGTTGTCTACATTATGTTTTTTTTCATTAAGTGAATTTTTTTTACTTACAACATAAATATCATCGTTAAAAATATTCGATTTATAAACGATTACTGAAGATAATATTAAAAAACAGAAAACAAAAAATGAAATAAACTTTACCTTTTTTTTCATATATTAACCACTCCTTTCTTTTAATTATTGACAAATATATGCTATACTAAAAGATGAATTTAAAATTTGGAGGTTCACAATGAAAAGAAATTTATCACTTTTATTAATCTGTTTATTGATATTCACTTCATTTTTAGGAAGTTCTAATATCTCTTTTGCAGATGATGAACCAGCTATAGTTGCCAAACATGCAGTTTTAATGGACTATGAAACTGGAAAAATATTATACAATAAAGATGGAGATTCCAAACTTTATCCAGCTTCAACAACTAAAGCATGGACAGCTTGCATAGTTCTAAAAAAGGTTAAAGATTTAAATCAAGTAATAGAGATTAAAAATCTACCTCAAATAGATGGTTCTAGTATGTATCTAAAAGAAGGAGAATCCTTTACTGTAAGAGAGTTACTAAACGCTCTTTTAGTTCATTCTGCTAATGATGCCGCTTTTGTATTAGCTAGATATGTGGGTGGTGGAGATGTACAAAAATTCGTTGACCTTATGAATTCTGAGGCAAAAAAAATTGGAGCTAATAATACTCACTTTAATAATCCTCATGGATTGCCTGACCCTAATCACTACACTACAGCTCATGATATGGCTCTTATAGCTAGAGAAGCCATGCATAATGATATTTTTAGACAAATTGTAAAGACTAAATCACTTAAATTTGAGGCTACAAAAGCATACCCTTATGAAAGATATTTTGTAAACACTAATAAGTTTTTGACATCACATGCTAAGATTACATATAAAGGTCAACCTATAGATATAAAATATGATATAGTTGATGGTATAAAAACTGGATTTACTGATGCTGCTGGTAAATGTCTTTTATCTAGTGCTGTAAAAGATGAAAGAAGAGTTATCTCTGCTGTATTTAACTCAACTAATGCCGATTTATATTTAGACTCACGAATCTTGATTGATTATGGATTTGATAATTTTAAGTGTGCCACTATTGTTGATAAGGAAAAATATGCTGATACTAAAAAAGTATTATTTACAAAACAGCATGAATTAGTTTATGAACCAAAAAATAGTTATAAGATATTTTTAGGAAAAAATGAATCTCAAAGTAACTATGATGTTAAAACAGAACTAAACAAAATTGATTTACCTATAAAAAAAGGAGCTAAGGTTGGTACTTTAAATATATACAATGGTAATAAGCTAGAAAATAGTATAGACCTAGTTGCAAAAAACAACCTTGACAGTAGTATTCCATTTATAACTAGTAATGATACTTTAATGACTTTAATTAAGATTGTTGCAGGAATTTTAGTACTTTTAATTTTATTTATAATAGCTTCAATCATCAAGAAGAAAAATAAAAAAAATAACAGAAAAAAATCCAAAAGAAATATGAAAAAATAGTAATTATAAGAAAAAAATTAAATCTGTTTCTTCTTATAAAATAGGTACTGTTATAGTAATATGTATTTAATTTATTTAGACAAGCTCTCAAGATTATTAAATATAAAATACTATGACAGTACCTTTAATTTAAATTTATGTATTTTTCTGTTTTTGTTTATCATTAAGTTTACATTTTGAACAATTTCCAAGACATTCATCGACCATATCTAGACATTCATTAAATGCTACCTTACTACTATTCTTATGTCTTACAATTAATATATCTTGTTTTTTAGCTTGAGACTCAACCGTTCTAGACATCTTATGTGAAACTGTTGATGTGAGTATAACAACTGCATCTGGTTTTCCTATAGAATTATTTAATTTAGAAGACATAGTCGTATATACCTTTGTCTTATAACCTTTTTTCTTGGCCATAACCATATAATCTTTTTCCATTCTTTCATGACCACCAATCACTAATAAGTTCATTAGATTTCCTCCTATTTATTTGATATTGATTTTCATTATTATTTATATTATATATAATAGTATCTTGAAATAAATTTGTCAATACTTATTGATATTAATTATCATTTCAATAATAATTTTTTTGCTTATATTTATTTCCAATCTTACTCTTTTTAAACTTACTACTTTTATATACAATAAATTTTTAAATAAAAAAAGCTGTAGATTTGAATGTCATCACCCAAATTTACAGCTTTTTGAAATTTAATATATTATTTTAAATTCTTTTTTATTCCTTTATTTAATATACTCTCATAGTCGATAAAGTCATAAATGTCTTCCTTAAATGCATCTGAAAACTTATGTAATTCTTCTAATGTTAAATCTTCTATTGCCTTTTTATTGTCTTCACAATATATAACGATACTTCCTACTATTCCATGTGCATCTCTAAAAGCAACATTATTTTTAACCAAGTAGTCAGCAACTTCTGTTGCATTTAAAAATCCATTCTTTACTGCTTGTTTCATTTTGTCTTCATTTACTTTTAATGTAGCTATCATTCTATCCATTATCTGTATGCACATTTCAATAGTATGTACACTATCAAAAAAACCTTCTTTATCTTCTTGCATATCTTTATTATATGCTAATGGTATACCCTTCATTACTGTAAAAAGACCAAACAGATTTCCATATACTCTTCCAGTCTTTCCTCTTATAAGTTCCGCTCCATCAGGATTTTTCTTTTGAGGCATTATACTACTTCCTGTAGTATATAAATCATCTATCTCAACAAATCCAAATTCTTGAGAACTCCAAAGTATCAACTCTTCACTTAATCTACTTAAGTGCATCATTATAATTGAAAAATCACTCATTAACTCTAATAAATAATCTCTATCACTTACTCCATCCATAAAATTATCTACTACTTTTTTAAATCCTAATTGTTCACAAGTTATATTTCTATCTATATCATGTGTAGTTCCTGCCAAAGCTCCACAACCTAAAGGTGATTCATCTAATATTTCTATAGCATTTTTTATTCTTTTCTCATCTCTATCAAACATACTATAATACGCCATCAAATGATGTTTAAATGTTACTACTTGTGCTCTTTGAAGATGAGTATAACCTGGCATTATCACTGGATTTTTATCAGCAACATCTTTTATAGTTGCTTTAAATTCAGATATTAAATCTACCAAATCATTTGCCTTTTCTTTAGCATACAATCTCATATCAACTGCAACTTGGTCATTTCTACTACGTGCTGTATGAAGTTTCTTACCAACATCGCCAATTCTTTGAATTAAATTTATCTCAGTAAAACTATGTATATCTTCATATTCTCCATCTAATGCTAACTTTCCATTTTCTATATCTTCAAAGATTCCTTTTAAGCCTTCTGTTATAGTCTTTCCTTCTTCCTCTGTTAAAAGACCACATTTTACTTGCATATGAACATGTGCTATACTTCCTTCAATATCCTTTTTATACAGTACACAATCATAACCAAAAGATTTATTAAATTCTTCCATAAGTTGATTTTCCGCTTTTCTAAAGCGTCCACCCCATAATTTCATACCTTTCACCTCATATTTTAAATTTTTTTATTTTAATTATAATATTTACATCTAAGTTAAAATTAAAAAATCTCTTGGTCAAAAAGACCAAGAGACGAAATATTCCGTGTTACCACTCTAGTTGATAAACAAAGTTTACCCACTCTATTCTCTTAAGGCGAGATTACCTACTACCATACTAAATTTCAAGTAGTATTCTCCAAAGCTCTTTTCAATATAAAGTGTTATCATTAGGCTCACACCATTCCTAACTCGCTGAGATTTTCTTTATACCTACTCTCTTCTTCACTGAATCTAAGTTTTTTATGTTTTATCTATTTGTATTATAATTACTATCAATAAAATAGTCAACCTCTTTTTTCCTGTATATACATTTTTTAAGAGTTAAGTGTTTTTTTTAACTCTAAGAATTTATAAATTGCCTTTGCAACTCCACTATCTTGATTGGTATCTGTAACATAATCAGCTTCTTGTTTAATTAATTCTTCTGCATTTCCCATAGCTATTCCAAGACCAGCAAATTTTATCATCTCTATATCATTATAATTATCTCCAAATGCAATTATATCTTCTCTATCTATGTTCATCTTTTCAGCTAAAAATTTAACTGCATTGCCTTTATCAACACCTTCATTCATAACTTCAATATTGTTTGGCCACGAAGAAGTTATCTTTATGCCTTGAACCTTTATCAATTCTTTTCTTATATCATCTAAAATAGACGGATTTTTTTCTTCTATGATTACAAATTTTAGTATATCATTTTTTAAGATTTCTTCTCTTAAATCGTCTTTTACAATTACTTTTGTCTCATTACCTAAAAATATACTTAACTTGTCCTCACGTCCCTCTATTTTTCTTGAAAGCATGGAATCTATACTATTACACTGATAGTAAATATCGTATTTGTCCAATACATCTAATATATTTAAACACGTTTTTGTGTCAATTTTATTTGAATATATTATATTTCCATTTTGCTCTCTTATCAATGAACCATTACAAGCTATTATTGGCATATCTTCTTTAAGAAAATCTACATTGCATTTAGCTGAATCGAAGGCTCTTCCTGTTGCTAAAGTTACATTAATACCACTCTCTATAACTTCTTGTAGTGCAGTTTTATTTTCATCTGTAACTTTATGATTATTTCCTAATAAAGTTCCATCCATATCTGTTACAATTAATTTATATCCCATAATCCAACTCCATAACTTTTTATTGTATACCTCTATTTCCTTAATATAATCTAAAGAATTACCCTTATTAAATTATATCATAACTTTCTACTTAAACTATTTCAATTTACAAAATTAATAACATTCATTTAACCCCTTTTAAGAGAAAAATAAATCGTTTCTTGTAGTATTTTTCTGAATATTTTCAATTTATAGTCTTATAATGCTAGAAATTTTACAATATATGATATATAATCATATTAAATAAAGTGAGCTATTATAATATTTATATTCATTTTTTACTATTATATATTTTCAAAATATTTTAAATCTAGCGACTTTTATAACATTTATTATTGACTAAATAAGGAGTGATGAACTATGAAATTAAAAATTAACAAAGCTATTGAAATGCAGTTGAAAAAAAGTTATGCAATAGAATCTGGACATTCAGAAGATGTATTTGAGATAGACTGTGGTGAAGGTATAAATACAGTTTCTTACTCAAATAAAGCTGTAGAAGCTTTTAATGCTTTAGAATTTGATATGATAAGAGGATACCCTCATTCAATTGCCTTAAAAGACAATATAGTTGATTATTGGAAAGACTTTATAACATTAGATATTGATAGAATCTGTTTGGCAGATGGTTCTATACATGTTATTTACCTTTTAAATAGACTATTTATTGAAAAAGGAGATAAGGTTTTAGGATATTCTCCTCAGTTCTCTGAATATGAAACAGATATAAAAATGCATGGTGCTACTTATGATTATGTTCTTTTAAAGAAAGAGGATAATTTCAAATTTAATGAAAAAGAATTTATTGAAAAAATAAATCCAGAATATAAAGTAATTTACATAGACAATCCAAATAATCCTACAGGACAAATTATACCTTTATCATCAATTGAAAATATAGTAAAAGAAGCATCTAAATATAATATCGCAGTTATGGTAGATGAAGCTTATGGTGAATACATGCCAAAAGAAAATTCAGCTGTAAAACTTCTAAATAATTATGATAATGTAATTGTCTTAAAAACATTTTCAAAAGGTTTTGGTTTAGCAGGATTAAGAGCAGGATATGCAGTTCTTCCAAAAGAACTTGTTGACCCTATTAAAAAGATTTCTACTCCTTACGAAGTATCTGAAATATCTCGTAGTATTGCAGCCAATTTACTAGATGATGTTCAATTTATAGAAGAATTAAAGGAAAAAACACAAGCTATAAAAAATCAATTATTAATTCCTTGGAAAAACCTTAATATAGCTGAAACTAATGATACTGTATCAATAATGACAGTTGAACATAAAAACAAAGACATAGATTTACAACAAGAATTTGCAAAGTTAAAAATAAGAGTTATATCTGGTAGTGACTTCACTGGACTTGATAAAAATTTTATAAGATTTAGAATGCCAGAAGAAAAGGAACTTCCTGAAGTTATAAAAGCATTCCAAATAATCGATAATATAGAGTAAATTATATAAGGGGCATATTGTTAAAATCAATATGCCCCTTTAATTTTTAAATTATTTTACTGTATTTCTGTTAATTAACTTATTAAGCTCCATTAGTATTGATGAAATCAATGCTAGACCTAGACAAATTCCTAATTGATATAGTCCAAACACTTCTGGTATAGAGAATATGCCTCTTAATACTGGTATTAGCGTTAAAGAGTAAAGCCCAAAACAAATTACAACTGCTCCTATAACATACTTATTACTAAAAAAACCTAATTTTATTACGGTTTGATTATTAGAACGTGCAGGTAATGTCTGCATTATTCTAGCTAATATCAATGTTGAGAATGCCATAGCTACTCCAAGTTCTGGAGATACTTGTAATCCTATATACTGTGCAATAATTGTAACTACACCTATTATACAACCTCTTATAGCTACTGCCTTCAATGTCCCTCCTGCTAGTATACTTTCATCTGGATGTCTAGGAGGTTTATCCATTATATTTTTTTCTGACCTTTCAAACCCCAACGCAATTGCTGGTAAAGAGTCATTTACTAAGTTTATAAATAAAAGTTGTAAAGCTGTAAATGGATTCGACCAACCTGCAAATACTGCAAACAATATAGCTACTATAGCTCCTAAGTTTCCTGCAAATAAATAAGTAATTGCTTTTATTATATTGCTGTATACTGTTCTACCAACCTCAACAGCATTTACTATACTTGCAAAGTTATCATCAACTAGTACCATGGCAGAGGCATCTTTTGCTACATCAGTACCACTTCCCATACCTATACCTATATCTGCTTGTTTCAATGCTGGTGCATCATTTACACCATCACCAGTCATAGCAGTTATATTGTTTTTATGTTGCCACGCTTTTACTATACGAATTTTATTTTCTGGTGATACTCTGGCATACACACTTATATTTTCCAATTTTTCATATAATTCTTCTTCACTCAAAGCATCAAGTTCTTTTCCAGTAAGAGCTAAATCCCCATCTTCCATTATACCAATTTCTTTTGCAATTGCTGCTGCTGTTGTTTTATGGTCACCAGTTATCATAACAGTTTTTATCCCAGCACTCTTTGCTTCTTTTACAGCATCCATCACTTCTTCTCTTGGTGGGTCTATCATTGCCATTATTCCAACCAATGTCATATCATGTTCATCATCAATTGAAGGTGTAAAGCCTTCTTCTGGAACATCTTTTATTGCGAAAGCTAATACTCTAAGTGCTCTATTTGAAAATTCTTCATTTTTATGCTTATATTCTTCTATTATCTCATCTGTTATATCTACTTTTGAACCATTTTTTAAAGCATATTTACATCTACTAAATACAATATCTGGTGCACCCTTTGTAAACATTATATAATCTCCATATATGCTATTTACAGTAGACATAAGCTTTCTATCTGAGTCAAATGGAATTTCATTGATTCTAACATACTTACTTCTTAATTTATCATAATCTAAATCATTTTTACTTGAATAATTTATCAATGCTACTTCTGTTGGGTCACCAACTTCTTTACCATCACTAGTTATATGAGAATCATTACAAAGTGTGGAAACCATAGTCAATAATTTAGCATGATAAGAATAGTTTACCTTTTCTTTATTTAACTCATCATTATTAGTTCCATACATGTAATAATCAACAACTGTCATTTTATTTTGCGTAAGAGTACCTGTTTTATCAGTACATATAACACTTGTTGAACCTAAAGTTTCTACTGCTGGTAATTTTCTTATTATAGCTTGTTTTTTTGCCATGCTGTTTGTTCCAACAGCTAATACGATAGTTACTATCGATGATAAAGCTTCTGGTATAGCTGCTACTGCCACGGCTACAGAGAACATGAATGAATCGAGAATTATCTGTGTCATTTCACCATTTCCAGCCATAAAGTAATTTCTTGCCACTTGAATTATAAATATTAAAAGAGCAAGTATTACAATACCTACACCAAGTTTTTTACTAAAGTCTTCTATTTTTTGTTGTAATGGTGTAAGTTTATTTTCAGCACTTTCCAAAAGGCCAGCTATTTTACCCATTTCAGTATTCATACCTGTTCCAGTTACTACAAAAGAACCTCTACCATAAACAACTACAGCACCACTAAATACCATATTTTTCTGGTCGCCTAAGCTTACATCTTCACTTATTTGCTCTGTATGCTTTAAAACTGGCTCTGATTCTCCAGTTAACATACCTTCTACCACCTTTAGAGATTGTGCTTCCATAAGTCTTCCATCTGCTGGTATGTAATCGCCAGCTTCTAAGAATACAATATCTCCAACTACTAAATCTTTTGCTGGAATTGTCATTTTTTTATTGTCTCTTATTACTTTTGCATTTGGTGCAGATAAATTTTTTAAACTTTCTAATGAACTTTCTGCTTTTTTCGTTTGTACGACACCTAAAACTGAGTTTATGATAATAACTGCAAAAATTATTATAGACTCTACAGTTTCACCTAAAAATATTTGTACTAAAGCAGCTATTAATAGAATTATTACTAGTGGGTCTTTAAAACTTTCTAAGAAAAGCTTATACGTAGGAACTTTATCTGCTTCTTTTAATTCATTAGCTCCATTTTTTTCTAACAGCTCTTCTGCTTTTTCTTTGCTCAAACCAGATAAGCTTGAGTCTAAATTTTTAATTACTTCTTGATAAGTACTTTTGTAAGACATTTGTTGCCCTCCTCTTTAATAAATTTATTTTATGTTTGGGGGCTCTTATGTATACTTGAAATTTAAATTTTTTTAAATAAAAATTCCTTGAATAAAAAAAGACCCCAAAACAAACATACTTAATGCTTATTTTGAAGGTCTTGCTATCAAGGAATTCCTTGCTAATTAACCGAGTATTTCTACTGTCTTGACGATTAATTACCACTTTCGTGTAAGCTACTCCCCTTCGAGTAGTTATCTTAAATTGTATTTACATTATATCACCTTATGTAATTAATAGTCTAGCTTATTTTTTATTTTAACCTAAATTTAACAAACTATAACTTAATTTAAATGTAAGTATTCTTCTAAAGTCAAATCATTCATTGCAAAGTTTTTGCTATGTTCAGTTCCAACATATCTATAATGCCAAGATTCATACATATATCCAGTTATATTCTCTTTGCCTTTTGGATATCTAAGTATAAAACCATACTTATATGCATTTTCATACAACCACTTAGCTTCTTTTGTATTATTAAACTTCTGATTTGCCCAACTAGATTGGTCATTTCCTCCAATATCAAAAGCAAGTCCAGTTTGATGTTCACTTTCTCCAGGCTTAGCTGAAAATCTATTTGCCTCTTTTTCACCATGTTCTTTCGCATACGACTTAAATAGTTTATCTTGATATTCATAACTTCTATATGTACTAAAAGCTTTTAAATTTAAACCTGACTTTTGAGCGTCTTTATTCATTTTATAAAAAGCATCTTTTGCTTCACTACTTTCTTGTGGAGAATATTCTTTAGGTAAGCTATACTCCTTATTTGCTACTATAATATTATTTATTGATAATACATTTACGCCCTTCCTGTATTTACTTAATTCAGATGTTATGATTTTCTTTCCTGCACTAGAACTATCAATAAACATTCCTATAAAAACTATAAATAGAGCAAAAACTATGGCTATATAAGTTTTCTTTTTCATATACTACACCTCCATAATTAGTATTTGATACAGAAAAATTTCAAGACATTTTCTTTCTTAGTATAATCATACCACTAATTTATTGCAATATATTTAAAGTATTCTTACGAAATTCTTAATTTCTTCTCTATATGACTAAAAACAACAACAAATTTTTCAAAATTCTCAGGTTAATGGTACATATATTGATTTTTTTTCCAAATAGTGTATAATATATCTATAGAAACTCACAAGTACTCTTTAGTACTTTATGTTTTTATATGAAAGGAGATAGTAAAGTGACAGATAAACAAAGGCTCATTATAACTATTGCACAAAGAATTTTTGACCAAAAAGGTTTTCAAAATACTTCGATATTAGATATTGTAAAAGAATGTAAAATGTCTAAAGCTACTTTTTATAAAAATTTTGAAACTAAAGAAATCTTTATCTGCGAAATAATCAATTATTATGATGAAAAATTCTTGGAAATTATACATTCCATTAATGAAAATAAGGATATTCCATCATCTGAGAAGTTAAGAAGAAAGATAATTGCTGTATGGGAAAATATTTTTTCTAGAACTACTATAAACACCTATATAAGAGAAAACTTTTCTGAGGCGCAACGTAATACTACGAGTAAATTACAAAAAAAAACTCGAGCTAACTTATTGAATGAATACAAACTCAGTTTATTCGATAACTATGGGGATAAAATAGAAAACAATATATTCGATTTAGTTTTCTTATTGGATGCACTAATTCATCAGTTTACGTATATTATTCACATACAAAAAAGAGAAGTGAATGTATACTTTATTGCTGAATTCACTATACAAATTTTAGATTTAGTTGTAGAAAATATTAATAATCTAAATCCTTTAATTGAAAAATCAATGTTTTTATATGAACAAGAAGATGAAGCCTACTTTTCCATTCATAATAAATCGCTATTTTTTAAAACGATACAAGATATAGAGGAACTAATAAAAACGGATACTTCACTCCTTGAAAACCCCAAGCTACTAGAGGCAACAAAAAAATTATATATTGAGGAAAAAAATCAACAATATGATTCTTTAATCATGGATGCAATGATTACATACTTAGAAAAAGAAGACATTTTGAGACCAAAAGTACTTTTGTTGAACAGTATTAAAAATCAATTAAAAAAGGAGACGTTATAAATCATGGAAACCCAAAGTAATAACAAAAAAGGAAATTTAATAATAGCAATCGTAATGACTGGTGCTTTTATAAGCTCTCTTAGCCAGACATTATTATCAACTGCATTACCTAATATAATGTCAGATTTTAAAATTACTGCTGATGTTGGTCAGTGGTTAACAACAATTTATCTACTTATTGCAGGTATTATTGTACCTACAACAGCTTACTTGATAAATAGGTTTAGTACTAGAAAATTATTCATTACATCAATGACTATATTTTCCCTAGGATGTGTCATTGCACTTTTTTCTAATAGCTTTTCAACTATGCTAGTTGCTCGTGTATTACAAGCAGTTGGTTCTGGTTCTTTAATGCCACTACTACAGGTCATTATACTCTATTTATGTCCTGTTGAAAAACGTGGTACAGCTATGAGTTTAGTTGGTATCACAGTAGGATTTGCTCCAGCTATAGGACCAACTTTATCTGGATGGTTGGTAGATTCATTTGGTTGGCATAGTTTATTTTTACTTCTTTCACCTATAGCTATATTAGATGTTATACTTTCATTTATTCTATTGAAAAATGTTGGAGAAGCTCAAAAACTAAAATTGGATATACCTTCAATAATACTATCTTCTCTAGGATTTGGTGGTTTATTGATTGGATTTACTAATCAAGGTAATTATGGCTGGACTAATATTGCCACATATTTACCAATAATTATAGGAATTATATCATTAATATTATTTACATTACGCCAATTAAAATCTAAAGAACCATTTTTAGAGTTAAGAGTTTTCAAAAACAAACCATTCCTAATTTCTACAGTATTGATTATGATTGTGTATGCTTCAATGATGTCTGCTACATTAATGATTCCTCTATATATACAATCTGTAAGAGGTTTTTCTGCACTAGTTTCAGGTTCTTTAATGATGCCAGGTGCTATACTGATGGTTGCATTAAATCCAATTGCAGGTCGCCATTTAGATAAATATGGACCTCAAGCTTTATCAATATTAGGAACTGGCTGTTTATTTTTAGGAACTTTGTCTTTTGCTTTTTTAGGTAAAGATACCTCTTTAATTCATGTATCATTAATGTATTGTATACGTATGATTGGTATTTCACTAGTTCTAATGCCATTAACTACTTGGGGACTTAAAACTCTGGATAGGGAACTTATATCTCATGCTACAGCAATAAATAGTACACTTAGACAAATATCTGGTGCTATAGGCTCTGCTGTACTTATTACTATAATGACATCTGCTACAAAAAAAGCTCATATGAGTTCAGCTATTCTGTCTAACATACATGGAATGGATGTTGCATTTTCAACAGCTGCTACTCTTGCATTTATTGGTTTAGTTATTTCTATATGTTTTATAAAAGAACGTCAAATTATTAGAGGCTAACAAAAAGAAGTTAATAAAAAAGGAGTTGTCACATGAACAGTTTAAGTTTGCTATGTGATAACTCCTTTTTATTTATTTTAATCATCATATTTTTAATTATGCTATATTTTCCTATATAGGCTCTATACATTGAACACTCAGTTATTTTTGCCAAAATAATTGTTTCTAATCTTACATACATTTTTTGTCATTATTTTTCTAATAAGATGCACATAGATGAAGTTTTTTAATTTTGATAGATGTTGTGAATGAGTAGAGAAAAATACATCTGGTGAAGAAAAAACACCATAATCATATGCTATAGCTTCTTTTTGAATAAAAGTATCTTTACCATCCCAATCAATAGATGTGTTTTTCAAATCATTTGTGGCTATTGCATACTTTTTGAATGTTCCATTCTGGTTAATAAATTTCTTCTGAATTGCTTCTAAATATTTTTTATCAGTTATTACTCCCTCTAGAGCAATCCATTTATCTTGATAAAATACCTCTACCCAAGTATGAAGAATATATTTTGGTGCTAATAATGAAATCAATTTAGATGTAGCACCTCGTTGAAAGTCTTTTGTTACATTAAAAGCATGAAGCCTACAAGGGATATTCACTGAACGCAATAATGCCATTAAAAGAGTAGCTTTTGTATTACATTGTCCCATACCTTCATTTAGTACCTGTGTTGCCTTCAACATATCAGAAGCATTATAGCCAAATAAAATATCATTTTGGACAAACTCATAAATAGATTTTATTTTATGAAAATCATCTAAATCTAACCACTTCTTAAGTGATACCAAAAACTTAAGTTGTGGGTCACTATAGTTTAGCATTTTGGTTTCTTCTAAATATTCTTTATTCATAATAAATCCCCTTTCTTAATACAACTTCATTATATAACGAGAATATTTAATATACTTTCAAAAACTCGCTATCTTTTAAAGATAAAGAAACGGGCATTCCCATCATACGCTTAACTGTTCCTGCAAAGTGTGATGGAGTGTCGAATCCAGCAATCATAGAAGCTTCAGTAACATTTTTCCCAGAAAGCAATTCTCCAAAAGCACACTCCATTTGATGAAGTAAAATATAGCTTTTTAAAGGTATCCCAATTTGCTCTTTAAACAAATGTGATAATCTACTTGCTGATAGTGCCACTTTATCTGCAAAGTTTGAAATCGTATGATTATCACAATTACAAGTATGTAATAATTGAAGCAATTCTGTAATTCTATCATCATAGTATTTGATAGTTGCAGGGAAATTCAAATAGTTGTTAAGCATTTTCATAAACTTTAAATACTGTTCTTTACTGGATTGATATGTCAAAAAAGTTCCTTGTTGACGTAATTCATCTAATCCATCTTTTTCACATATCCAATATCCAAAATCATTCATTTTTGAGGTAAGCTGTTCTGCAAATATAGATGTAGGTTCAATAAGAGCAGAATAATAAACTTTTTTTCTTGTTGAAAATGAGTGAGAGATATTTTTATCTACTACGATACAATTACATTTAACTAATTTTTCATTGACTGTTATTTCAATGCTATCTTCTATTCCTATAAATAGTTGTAACATCCAATGGCTATGTTTATCCGCCTCTAAATGATTTGTAATCATACTAATTCTATCTTCTTGCCAAAAAATTTTATTTATAATGTTCATTGTATCACTTCCTTCTTCTAAAAATATCACTCTTTATTTTAATAGATTGTCCTATATTTGTGAATACATTTTGATAAAAGACCTGCAAAAAAAGCATGAATCCTTAGGATAAAAATACCCAAGAATTCATGCCTAATCTAATAGCTACATGTTCCAAATTATATATTCTTATAATACAGCTATTACTTCTATTTCAACTTTAACGTCTTTTGGTAATCTAGCAACTTCTACACAAGCTCTTGCTGGTTTATTTTCTCCAAAATATTCAGCATAAACTTCGTTTATAGCTCCAAATTCATTCATATCTTTTATAAATACTGTAGTTTTAACTACATTTGAAAAATCAGCTCCACTTTCAGCTAATATAGCTTTAAGATTTTTTAAAGATTGAGCAGTTTGAGCTTGTACATCTCCTTCAACTACTTCCATAGTCTCTGGTACAAGAGGAACTTGTCCAGATACAAATAATAAGTTTCCAGCTTTTATAGCTTGAGAATATGGTCCTAAAGCTGCTGGTGCATCATTAGTATGTATTACTTCATGTTTCATTTTAAAATCCTCCTAATTCGTTAATCTGATACATATAAAATGTATCTTCATACACTATTATACTATTTTTCTTGTATATTATATACACTTTTTACTATAATTCTATAATTTTAAAACCTTTGTCTTCTATAGCTTTCTTTATTTTAGCTATATGGTCATAATCTATTGTCTCTAGTATAAATTCCGCACTTTGTTTTCCTAGAGCTTCTCCTGCTGATAATTTACCTTGATTAGCACTTAAAATGTTTCCACCATTCTCACTTATTATTCTAGTTAATTCAGCAAAGTTTCCTGGCTTGTCTTCCATAATTGTACTAAATGAATATCTTCTTCCTTCTTTAGCTAAAGCAACACCTATTATTCTATATAATGTATTTATGTCTATGTTACCACCAGATATTATACAAACTACATTTTCATCTTTTGCTGGTACATACTTACCACTTAATATAGCAGCTGTACATACAGCTCCAGCACCTTCTGAAACTATTTTTTGACTTTCCATCATAAATAATATTGATTCTGCAATTTCTGTTTCTTCAACCACAACTATTTCATCAACTAATTCGTTTATTATTTCAAAAGTTAAATCTCCTGGAGTTTTAACAGCTATACCATCAGCTATTGTAGTATCATTAAATGCTGTTGTTACTTTTCCATTTTTAACTGATTCTTTCATTGAAGGTATATTTGCAGTTTGAACCCCAACTATTTTCACATTAGGATTTAATGCTTTTGCAGCTACAGCTACACCAGAGATGATTCCACCTCCACCAACTGGGCATAATATAGTATCAACTTTATTGTCTAATTGTTCGAAAATCTCAAGAGATATAGTTCCTTGTCCTGCTATAACATATTTATCATTGAATGGATGTAAGAAAGTTGCTCCTGTTTCTTTTTGTATTTCAACAGCTTTTGCATACGCGTCATCATAAACTGCACCATTTAAAACTACTTCTGCTCCATAACCTTTAGTTGCACTAACTTTTGCTAAAGGTGCAGTTGCTGGCATTACTATTGTAGATTTTATACCAGTCATTTTTGCCCCTAATGCAACACCTTGAGCATGATTTCCTGCACTTGAAGCTATAACTCCATTTGCTTTTTCTTCATCTGTTAAACTTGCTATTTTGTTACAAGCTCCTCTTAATTTAAAAGAACCTGTTTTTTGAAGATTCTCACATTTATAGAACACATTTGCTCCTGTTTTTTCGCTAAGTTTAACACTTTCAAGTAAGTCAGTTCTTTTTACTATGTTTTTGATGGTCTCTCTAGCTTCTTTCACATCTGTTAAGGTAACGTTTATCATTTTATTCCACTCCCGTAAATCCAATTTTTGTTTATTACTTTCTATATAATTCTATATCTTTTTTTTTTAAAAATCAACATGTAAACGATTTTTATAATTTTTTAATTAATCACAAAAAAACTAAAAATACAACAATTGAATACAATAAACACATATCTTCAATTCGTTTAAATTACATTAAATGATAATTTAAAAATATATTTTACAATTTTATCAAAATAACAATGTATTCTTTATTTTTTTTATTAAAATTTGTATTTTATATTATTTTATTTACTTACAAACTATTTTTTTGGCTTTTTTTAATCTTATTAAAGTTAACAAAATAATAATAAACATATATTACTAAACAACTTCAATTTAAAAGAAAGTTTTACTTTATTTTTATTCAAAATTAGAAAACTATACATTAATAATAAAATATAATAAAAAAACTAAAATACCAATAAAATTGAAGATTTCTTTTATATAACAATCATTTTTTATTAAAAGGTGTTTTTTATTTTAATATATATTTAATAAGGTTAAATAGAATAATCATTTTAATTTTATACTTTACTTTTTCTATAAACCTATTATAATTAAAGTATAATCATTTTGCTAACTTGTTTATTTTATTATAAAAATGTGAAACTTATTACATAAGGAGGAATTTAACATGAAAAATAATACTTATAAAGAAATCAAAAACATATATGGAAAAATAAGCCCTTTTGAATTTAAGGACAAATTAATAGATATTGCAAAATACACTGCAAAAGAAAATAACAGAGAGTTACTTGATGCAGGTCGTGGTAATCCAAATTGGATTTGTTCAACTGCTAGAGAAGCCTTTTTTACTTTTGGTCATTTTGCTATTACTGAAACTCGTTCTAATTGGGATTTAGGTCATTTGGCTGGAATGCCTCAAAAGAAAGGTATAAAAGAAAGATTTTTTAAATTTATAAATGAAAATATAGATATGCCTGGAGCATACTTAGCTAGAGATATTATAAACTTTGGTATAAATGAACTTGGATTTGATGGAGATGAATTTGTTCATGAACTAGCTGATGGAATTATTGGTGATAACTATCCACTTCCAGATAGAATGTTACCTCATATGGAAAAAATAGTGCATGATTACTTGGTTCAAGAAATGAAATATGATATATCAGGTAAATATGGTGATGTAGAGATTTTTGCTGTTGAAGGTGCTACAGCTGCCATGTGTTATATTTTTGATTCATTAATGGCTAATGAACTACTAAAAAAAGGTGATACTATAGCTTTGATGACTCCAATATTTACACCTTATCTTGAAATACCTAATCTTCCTCGTTATGATTTTAAAGTTGTAAATATAAATGCTAATGCAGTTGATGAAAAAGGTGCTCATACATGGCAATACACTAAAAAAGAATTAGAAAAACTTCGTGACAAGTCTATTAAAGCTTTATTTGTTGTTAATCCTAATAATCCTGCATCTATAGCTATGGATGACACATCTTGTAATAACCTAATAGATGTGATTGAGAATTATAACAAAGATTTAATGATAATATCAGATGATGTGTATGGAACTTTTGTAGAAGACTTTTCATCATTGATGTCAAAACTTCCTTACAACACTGTTGGGGTTTATTCTTATTCAAAATATTTTGGAGTTACAGGATGGAGACTTGGTACATTTGCACTTCATAAAAAAAATGTTTTTGATAAGAAAATAAATGATTTAACTGGAGAATTAAAAAAATCAGTAGATAAGCGTTACAGTGATATGAGTCTTAATCCTTCTAGCCTTTCATTTATGGAAAGAGTTGTTGCTGATAGTAGACTTGTTGCTCTTAATCATACTGCTGGTCTTTCTACTCCTCAGCAAGTACAAATGGCATTTTTCTCTGCATTTGCCTTAATTGACAAAGTTGATGCCTACAAAAAACTTAATATGAGTATCTGTCATAGACGTCAAAAACTATTGTTTGAAGCTTTAGAGCTTCCAATCAATGAAAGTAAAAATAATGCTGCATATTATACTCAATTTGATATTGAAGAATGGGCTAAATTAAACTATGGAGAAGATTTATTTAAATTTATAAGTAAAATTTCTGCTCCAGTGGATGTTCTTTATAAATTAGCTAATGACTATTCTGTAGTCTTACTTAGTGGAAATGGATTTTATGGTCCTGAATGGTCAATCAGAATATCTCTAGCAAATTTATATGATGAGGCTTACACTAAGATAGGAAAAGCTATCAGAGAAATACTAAATGGTTACATTACTGAATGGCAAAAAACTAAGAAATAGTTATATTACACTGAAATATCTAAATTATATGAATAAAAGAATTTATGTAGACCTTAGCTACTTTTTTTGATATAATCCTATCGGAATTATAAATTTTATTTATGAAAGGCAGAGAATAGTATGAGTATTAAGAAAAAAGTTGCCATAGTTTTTACTGGTGGAACTATATCTATGACAGTGGATGATAAAGTAGGAGCTGCTATACCAACTTTATCGGGGGAACAAATATTATCAATGGTTACCAATATTGATAAAGTCGCAGATGTGGAGGTCTTTAACTTTGATGAAATTCCAGGACCTCATATAACGCCTTATAGAATGATGGAATTAAAAAATTATGTAAATGATTTATTAGCAAGAAAAGATATTACAGGAGTTGTAATAACACATGGTACAGATAGTTTAGAAGAAACAGCTTATTTTCTAGACCTTACAATTGATAACATTAAACCCGTAATAGTCACAGGTGCTATGAGAAGTAGCTCTGAGCTTGGATATGATGGTTCAAGTAATTTATCTGCTTCAGTTTGTACTGCTGTATCTAAAGATGCTATGGGCAAAGGTGTTCTTGTAGTCCTAAATAACGAAGTATTATTAGCTTCTGAGGCTACTAAGACAAATACTCTTTCTTTAAATACATTTAAATCTTTAACTAGTGGTCCATTAGGAATAATTGACTGCAATGAACTTGTTCTTACAAGAGATATTGTAAATAGAACAATTATAGATACTGATAAGGTAGAATCTAAAGTTGCTTTATTTAAAGCATATGTAGGAGAGAATGCAGATTTTATAAGATTTGCTGTTGATAGTGGATATAAAGGTATAGTTATTGAGGCAATGGGTAGAGGTAATATTCCTCCTCATATGCTTTCTGGAGTTGAATATGCTAGAGAAAAAGGACTTCCTGTTGTTATAGTTTCTAGATGCCACTCAGGTAGAGTGTTTGATAGCTATGGTTATTATGGTTCTGGTAGAGATTTAAAAAATCTTGGATGTATATTTGGTGGAGACCTTCCAGGTCAAAAAGCTAGAATAAAACTTATATTAGCACTTGGGAAAACTGATAATCTTGATGAAATCAAAGACTTCTTTGAAAAAGGAATCTACTGTTAATTATAATAAATCTTAAAATAATAAACCCCTATTACAATTTTTAATTAATTTGTAATAGGGGTCTTATTTTATCTTATAGTTTTAATTTATTTCACAACTACATTGACTAACTTCTTAGGTACAGCAACAACTTTAACTATAGTTTTACCTTCAACTAATCCTTTTATTTTTTCATCTTCTAAAGCTACTTTTTCCATTTCTTCTTTAGATATATTTGAGTTAACAGTTAATTTTCCTCTAACTTTTCCATTAACTTGTACAACAACTTCTATTTCATCTTTTACCAAAGCTTTTTCATCATACTTAGGCCAGTCTATATCAAATACACTTCCATCTTTACCTATCATAGTCCATAATTCTTCACCTAAATGAGGTGCAAATGGTGCTATTATAGTTACTATAGTTTGTACACCTTCTTTTATAACTGCTTCATTTATATTATCTAATTCTTTATATTTATACATATCATTTATTAATTCCATAAGAGCTGATATAGCAGTATTAAATCCAAATTTTTCACTTAAATCAGCAGTAACTTTTTTAAGTGTAGAATGTATAGTATATCTCATATCTTTATCTTGAGAATTTAATTCTCCAAACTCTACATCCTTTTTAACTACATCTGCTAACTCATCAACCAATCTATAAACTCTATTTAAGAATCTAAAACATCCATCAACACCTTGCTCTGACCAGTCTAAATCTCTTTCTGGTGGTGCTGCAAATAATACGAAAAGTCTTGCAGTATCTGCTCCATACTCATCAATTATATCCATAGGTGATACTGTATTGCCTTTAGATTTACTCATTTTAGAACCATCCATAAGAACCATTCCTTGAGTAAGTAAGTTTTTAAATGGCTCATCGAAATCTACCATACCCATGCTCTTAAATGCTTTTACAAACCATCTTGCATATAATAAGTGCATTATAGCATGTTCCACTCCACCTATATATTGGTCTACTGGATGCCATCTATTAACTAACTCTTTACTAAATGGCTCACTTTCATTATTACTATCCACATATCTTAAGAAATACCAAGAAGAATCTACAAATGTATCCATAGTATCAACTTCTCTTCTAGCTGGTTTTCCACAGTGAGGACAAGTTGTTGACATAAATTGCTTTGAAGTAGTAAGTGGAGATTCACCTTTTCCAGTAAACTCAACATCTGTTGGTAAAAGAACTGGTAAATCTTCTTTTTTAACTGGAACTATTCCACACTCATCACAATAAACTACAGGTATAGGACAACCCCAGTATCTTTGTCTTGAAACTAACCAGTCTCTTAATCTATAGTTAATAGTTCTCTTTCCTCTACCTTCTTTTTCTAATTTATCTATTATTCCTTCAAATCCTTCTGAAGCATCTAATCCATTAAACTCTTCTGAATTTATTATTTTGTTATCTTCTGTTATTACATCTATTATATCTAAATTATATTTCTCAGCAAAATCTCTATCTCTTTCATCATGTGCAGGAACTGCCATTATAGCTCCAGTTCCATATTCAACTAATACATAATTAGCTATCCATAAAGGAACCTTCTTACCATTTAAAGGGTTTATAACATATCTACCTATAAACATTCCTTCTTTTTCTACATCAGCAGCTGTTCTTTCTATTTCTGTCATTGTATGCATTTTTTGAACGAAAGCTTCAACTTCTGCTTCATATTCAGTACCAGCAACCAATTCTTTAACTAACTCATGTTCTGGAGCAAGTACCATATAAGTAACTCCATAAGTTGTATCTGGTCTAGTTGTAAACACTGTCATAGACTTATCAGTTCCATCTATATCAAAAACTAAGTCTGCTCCTGTACTCTTACCTATCCAGTTTTTTTGCATTATTTTAACCTTTTCTGGCCATCCATCTAATGTATCTAAATCATTAAGTAATTCTTCTGCAAATTCAGTAGTCTTAAAATACCATTGCTCCAAATCTTTCTTTAATACTGTTGCTTTACATCTCTCACATGCTCCTTGAACAACTTGCTCATTTGCAAGAACAGTCTCACAAGAAGGACACCAGTTAACATAAGATTTTTTCTTATATGCAAGCCCATGTTCTAAAAACTTCAAAAATATCTCTTGAGTAAATCTATAGTATTCTGGAGTTGAAGTTGCTACTTCCTTATCCCAATCATAGCTAAGACCTAATAAATTTAATTGTTCTTTCATTTCTTCTATATTTTCCATTGTCCATTTGTGTGGATGTATACCATGTTTTATAGCAGCATTTTCAGCTGGCAAACCAAAAGAATCCCATCCCATTGGATGAAGTACATTATACCCTTCCATTTTTTTGAATCTTGCGACAACATCACCTATAGAATAGTTTCTAACATGACCCATGTGTATCTTTCCAGATGGATAAGGGAACATTTCTAATGTGTAATAATTAGGTTTTTCAGTTTGTGCTGTATCCATTTTATACTGCTTATTGTCTTTCCAGATTTTTTGCCATTTCGATTCTACTTCTTTAAAATTATATACGCTCATATTTTGCCTCCTATTTTAGTTGTGTTCAACTACCTTATTTAATATTATTTACTTATAATTTCCAAATAATGCCTTGAAAATAAAAAATCCCCATCACTAAACTTACGTTTAGGGACGAGGATAAATCTTCGCGGTACCACCCTAATTAGTCTACATTATATAGACTCTCTTAGATAGCTTTTAATCCAGCTATGGAGAATAGATTTCAATCTAGTAAGTTCAAAGTTATATAATATTAGTTCTCACCTTCCACTAACTCTCTGAAAAAATATAATCTTTTACTGCTCTAGTCTATTCAATTTAATATAATTTTTGAAATTTTCTAACTATAATAACATATATTATCATGTTTATGCTAATGTGTCAATATCTATATAAGGCGCATCTTTCCATAATTTTTCTAAATTATAAAATCCTCTGTTTTCCTCATTAAATACATGAACCATTACATCTCCATAATCAAGAAGTACCCAAGTTTGAGTGCTTTGTCCTTCTTTTCCTCTTGGCTCTAGTCCTAGTTTTGCTAATTCATCTTCTACATTATCAGCAATAGCTTTTACCTGTCTCTGAGAAGATGCTGTAGTGATAATAAAGTAATCGCACAAACTAGAAACTTTTCCTATATTTATTATAACTGTATCTTGACCCAGTTTATCTTCTATGGCATCATATGCTATTTTTGTCATTTGTTCCACTGTCATATAAAATTCCTCACTTTCCTAATTAAAATACACTTAGTTATTGTAACATATTAATACGACTTTGTAACATAGTCAATTTTAAATTTATTAATATATTTGCCTTTATGTATGTTTTTTATAATAACTTTTGTTTAATTAGATAGTTTCTTGCCATAACTGTTCTTGGATGTATCTCTTCTTTTTTATTAATAACAAACATTAAGGTATTATTAAAAGAAGTTAAAAGTGCTTCATCAAGCTTTCCTCCATATGCCAACTCTCTTAATGTATCTACAACTGGGAATTTTCTACCTTCTTCAATTAAATCAGCTATGTAAATTATTTTTTCTAAAAGAGACATATCTTCTCTTCCTGTTGTATGATATTTGATTGCATTTATAATATCTTCATCTTCTATTCCAAACTCATACTGACATATGTATGACCCAATTACACTATGAGATAGAGAGCGATTTCCATCCTCTATTGGGTCTAAGTATATTTCATACTTATTTACATAATCTTCTATTTCTTTATCACTTAAATACTTTGCACAATCATGAATCATTCCTGCTAAACAAGCTTTTTCTTTGTCACACCCATAAATCTCACATAATTTTTCAGCACATTTTGCAACATTTTTTGAGTGGCTAAGCCTCCCCACTGGTAACATTTGATTTAGTCTCTGGTTAATATTCTCTAAGTTCATTTAATCATCTCCATATTGATATAGTTTATTTTCATATAAATAATTTTCTACATTTTCGGGTACTAAGTAACGTATTGACTTGCCTTCATTTAGCTGTTCCCTTATATATGTGGATGATATATCCAGTGATGGAACATAAACTGTTATAATGTCAGCATCGTACTTTTTAGTTAGTTTTTCTATAGTCTCTTGTGACCTTAATAAACTAATTCCTGGTCTAGTTGCAGCTATAAAGGTAGCTAACTCAAAGTTTTTCTTTACATCTTTCCACTCTTCAACACTACAAATAGCATCTGCCCCTGTTATAAAATAAATATCTGCATTTTTGTATTTTTTCTTCAAGTATTTTAATGTATCTATTGTATAAGTCCTTTTTTTTCTTTCGATTTCTACTTTTGAAACTAAAAAATCTTCATTGCTTTCAGTTGCTAGAAGTGTCATATTATATCTATCATACTTGTCTGTAGTGATACATAACTTATGTGGTGGATTTCCTGATGGTATAAAGATAATTTTGTCAATGTCATACTTGTCTCTAATAAACTCTGCTGTTGCTAAATGAGCATAATGTATAGGGTCAAAAGTACCTCCCAATATACCTATTTTGATTTTGCCTTTATGGCGATTAAATTTCTCTAGTTTTTCAGTATTTTTCAACTCCGCCTTCTTAACTAGATTTTCGCTTTTCATATTTTGTCTCCTTTTAATGTTATAATACTATTGTACCATTATTTTTTATTTCTTAAAGCTTATAATTTATTTTTTTTGGTATATAATTATATTTATATGATAAAAAATGCTTTAAAAAATAATTATTTAACATGTTTTTACTTTACTTTTTAATAAAAATAACTTTTTACTATTTTGTCTTAATTTTGATAAAATATAACATATAAATGTAAGTTTTTTATTAAATTTTATTAGTTGCTTTTGTTAATATAATTACATACAAAAAGGGAGGATTTATGGGTATAATTACTAAGATAGAACAACAAAAAAGAAATGATGATAGAGTTAATATTTATGTAGATGATAAATTTTTTATTGCTATATTTAAAGAACTTGTTTATACATTCAACTTAAAAAAAGGGAATGAAATAAATGAAGAGGAGTTAAAACCTATTTTGGATGATGAAATGTATATAAAAGCTAAAAATAAAGCACTAAATATTTTATCTCATGCTGACCAGTCCGAAAAAAAAATAAAAGAAAAGTTATCAGCAGAATTTGATGAAAACATAATTGATAGAGTTATAGATTTTCTTAAAAATTATAATCTCGTAAATGATAGTGTATTGGCTCAAAAAATAGTTAATACAAATGTTAATTTAAATAGATGTGGCAAAAACAGAATTAAGCAAAATCTATACAATAAAGGTATCAATAGAAGTACAATTGATGAAGCTGTGTCTGAATTGGATAAGGATACTGAATTTGAAAATGCTATGTATCTAGCAAAGAAAAGGTTTGAGAGGGTAAAGAAGGAAGATAAAAAGAAAATATATCAAAAAATTTCTCAACATCTTTCCTATAAAGGCTTTGATTATGATATTATTAAAAGAGTTTTAAACAAACTTTTAAATTTTGATGAATATGATATATAAGTGTAAATACTAAGGAGGTAAATTATGAAATTAATCATTGGTGGCTTAAGCTTTTTATTAGGATTATATAATATATATCAATTATATAGAGAAGATAGTATGAGATAAATATTATTTTTTAGATGTAATATTTATTATGGAGGAGAAACAAAATGAAAAGTCAAAAAAGATTTAAAATTTTAGATATTGATGTATACCTACAGCCATTTGAATCTGATATAAAAAAGCGAATGAAACATTATGAAGATGTTAAAGCAAAATTATTAACCAATTATAAAGATTTTAGTTCTTTTGCAAATGCTCATCTTTACTATGGCTTTCATCAGACAAATGATGGATGGTTTTACAGGGAATGGGCTCCAAATGCAGACAGTTTATCATTAATTGGTGACTTTAATAATTGGAATAGAAAATCTCATCCTCTAAAAAAAATTGGTTCTGGTAATTGGGAAATATTTATTCCCAACAAAGATAGTTTACCTCATAAGTCAGAGGTAAAAGTACAAGTCATTGCAAATGGAAAAACATTTGACCGTATACCACTATATATAAAAAGAGTAATTCAAAAAGATTTTGGTGGATTTAATGGACAAGTATGGCAGCCAGAGACTCCATTTATTTGGACTGACAATGAGTTTGACTTAAAAAGCATAACTTCTCCACTAATCTATGAATGTCATATAGGTATGGCTACTGAAAATGAATCTATTGGGACTTATAGTGAGTTTACTGAAAATATACTTCCTAAAATAAAAAAATCTGGATATAACACTATTCAGCTTATGGCTATTATGGAACACCCATATTACGCATCTTTTGGGTATCAAGTTTCAAATTTTTATGCAATCTCTTCTAGGTTTGGTACTCCTGAAGACTTAAAAAATCTTATAAATACTGCTCATTCCATGGGAATTGCTGTTTTATTAGATTTAGTTCATTCTCATGCTGTAAAAAATACTCTAGAGGGAATAAATGAGTTTGATGGAAGTGAACATCAATTCTTCCACTCAGGTCCAAAAGGAAATCATCCTGCTTGGGGTACAAAACTCTTTAACTATGGTAAACCTGAAGTAATCCATTTCTTACTTTCAAATATAAAATTTTGGTTAGATGAGTATCATTTTGATGGTTTTAGATTTGATGGTGTAACCTCAATGTTATATCATAACCATGGTCTTGGAGTTTCATTTGATAGTTATAAAAAATATTTTAGTATGAATACAGATATTGAGGCTATAACATATCTCCAATTTGCAAATGAATTGATAAAAGAGATTAAACCTAGCTCAATAAGTATTGCAGAAGATATGAGTGGAATGCCTGGTATGTGTATACCTATAAAAGATGGTGGAATTGGATTTGACTATAGACTTGCAATGGGTGTCCCAGATTTTTGGATAAAAACTATTTCTAACTTATCTGATGAAAATTGGGATTTGGGTAAAATGTGGTATGAACTTACAACTAGACGCCCTGGTGAAAAAAATATAGGTTATTGTGAATCTCATGACCAAGCATTAGTTGGTGACAAAACAATTATTTTTTGGCTAGCTGATAAGGAAATGTACTGGAACATGGAAATAAACTCAAATAATCATATTATAAATAGAGCTATCTCTCTAATTAAGCTAATCAAATTAATAACTTTTTCTCTAGCTGGTGAAGGATATCTAAATTTTATGGGAAATGAATTTGGACATCCTGAATGGATTGATTTTCCACGAGAAGGAAACAATTGGAGTTATAAGTATGCTAGAAGGCAATGGAGCCTTTCAGAAAATGATACTTTAAAATATAAACAATTATTAAACTTTGATAAAGCTATGCTTGAACTTACAAAATACAGTGATGTTTTTATCCAAAATGGCTACGAACTTATACATATGGATAATGATAAAAAACTTTTAGTATACAGTAAAGGCAAATATTTATTTATATTTAATTTCCACCCTAATCTAATACAGTCAGTTGATATTTCAAAATTTCAAAATACAAACTACAAGACAGTACTAAGCACTGATATGATAGAATTTGGAGGAAACACAAAAAAAGAAAACTTACTAGACTATAATGTCTATTTTAGCTCAGCCCCACCATCTTCAAAACTACCTATTGCCTCTCGTACAGCAATAGTTCTTTTAGATAACAATATTTAAATATTAAAATAGATACTAAAAGCCAAATAACAATTTTAATACAAAATGTTATTTGGCTAATTTATTTTTTTGTGGTTTAATTACTTTTTAGATTTAAAACTATAATTTCCAGCTTTTAATTTGTGGTATTATGTTCATTTTAACAGTTTGACTTTTTAAAGCTTTTCTAAATTTCTCAGTTGAAGACTCCTTAAACATCTTACTAGAAGAATTCTTAAGGTCTTCCATAGAATCCCAATGTTGTATCATAATCCATTTTTGGCTTTTTTCATCATGTAAAAGCTCAGTATCAATAAAACCAGGTTGTATAGAATGAAATTTCATTTCTAAATCATTTACAATCTCTATAAACTCCCCTTTTGACAAGTTTTCTTCCACACTAAACTCCACTATCTCTGTAATAATTTTCATATACAAAACCTCCAATTTATTTTTCTTATATCATATCAAAAACTAAATTAGAGGTATTGTAAAAAATCGACAGTGTAATTACAAGTAACTATACCTTATATTTTCTTTAATAGTCTTATTCTCACTAATAAATTTAATTGGTGATGTCCCTGAAAATTCTTTAAATTCTTTTATAAAGTGTGCTTGGTCATAGTACTCATTTTCATAGATAAAATCAAAAAGTTCATTATTTTTATAGGTACGAATAAGCTGATTACTTGCCATTTTAAATCTACATATTCTCTTTAAAATTTTAGGTGTATATCCTGTATATTTTAAGCAGATTCTTTCCAAAGTTTTAATATTTATATTCATATCATCACAAAAAGATTTTATATTACTATACCTATTGTCATATATAAATGAATCCAAAATTTTTACAGATTTATTTTCAATCAAACCTTCTTCTAGTATAGATAATAACACTTCTTCTAAATATAAAACATACTTTTCTACTGATGATGTTTTATTTAAAGAGTCTTCCAACTTTTTTGCAAAGATATCTGATACTTGTTCTAGATTGACAATTTGACCATTAAATTCTGAAATTGGTACCTTTAAAAATGGATAAAGACCAAATGGATAAAAAGAAATTCCCATAACACGTATATTTCCACGTTGAATGATAAATCCATACTTGTCTCTTATTCCATTAAAATGTATATTACTAGTTGTATAGTTTTGGTTTCCAATTTTATATTTTATAATATCGGAAAGATTAAGAATAATATCTATACTATCTGTTGGTAATAACTTATTGTTTAACAATATATTTTCATCTGTCTTAAGATACCAAATAAACTTTACCCATGGCTTTAAACGAGCACTTCTAACTGAATATCTTGTAACTGATAACATATTGAGTTAGCCCCTATCCTAAAATATTTTTATTATTATGTACTTCACCTTAATATTATACAATATAATTTATGCTATCAGAAAATTTTAGTATACTTTATTATCATTTCATGCATTTTTTCAAAATTTTAGAAATAGGAAGTGCTATTATAAGACCTATTAATACTTGCATTAAATTACCTGGTATTGATGTAAGAGGTACTACAAAATTTCCATAAAGTATAACCTCTGTTACATAATATCCAAACAACATCCAAATTGATGAAACAACTATTCCTATTACATTTATTAAAAAATTGTTTCCATTCTTGCCATTTGCCCATACAATCTTTCCAAGTAAATAACCCATGATACCTCTAACTATAAAAGTAAATGGAGCCCATAGAGTCCATCCAGATATTAAATCAAAAAGTGACATACCAATAGCACCTGATAAAGCACCTTTCTTACTTCCAAATACTATCGCTGATATGAATAACATTGCTGTTCCTAAATGAACAAGCCCACCATTTATAGATATTGGCAATCTTATATTTATAAATTTGGTTGCAATAAACACTAAAGCTATTAATAGTGAAGTTTCTACCATGTCTTTCGTCGTAAATTTTTGCTTAGCTATAATTTCCATGCTTCATCCCCCTTGTCTAACTATTAAAAATAATACTTATTAAATAAATCTAATAAACTTCCATTTCCTTTAAATCCTAATGTATTTAAACTTTTATCCAAAATATTTAGTATATGTTCTATTTTGTTTAGATTAGCATTTTCTCCCATATGACCTATTCTTAAAATAGTGTCCATGTATTGATTTAATGATGTTGCAACAAGCGTATTATAATTTTTAAGCATGTATTTGGTAAGTTTTAAAGCTCCTATACTTTCAGGAATTTTTATAGCTGTGACTGTATTAGAATACCCTTCTTCTAAAAATAATTCTAGACCATATTCCTCAATAGATTTTCTGACACTATAAGCTATTTTTTCATGTCTATCTAATACTTTTTCTATTCCCTCTTCTAATATATTATCAAGAGCTTTATCAAGACCTATTATGTCGCTTATTGGCATTGTATAAGGAAAGTATTTTTTTTCATAATAACCTTCCCATATATTTAAATTGCAATAAAAACCTGTTACATTCGTTTTTCTATTCTTTATACAATTTTTTGCATCTTTACTTATCCCAACTATAGTAAGACCTGCTGGTGCAGAGATAGCTTTTTGCGAACCACCTAATATTATGTCTATTTTAGATTCATCTACATTTAATCTCTCTCCAACCATACCTGCTACAGAATCAACTACAGTTAATATTCCATATGCCTTAAGTAATGGGCATATTTTACTTACATCGTTTAATACACCAGTTGGAGTATCACAGTGTACAACTGTTGCATACTTAAAGTTACTATCTTTATCTAAAAATGCCTTTAATTCATCAACATCTATACTTTTAGTATATTTACTTGAAAAAAGCACATACTCTCCACCATACATTGTTACAAAATCTTTAAAACCTTCTCCATATATCCCATTATCAATTACAAGGACTCTGTCTCCCTTTTCTGTAAGTGATGCACAGGCAGCTTCAAGCCCTAATATACCTTCTCCACTCAATATGTAAACATCATTTTTTGTACCAACTATATTACCAAACTTTTCACATGTCTTTTTATAAAATTCAACAAAATCAACATCTATATCTGGGTTTGTTGTCTTCTCTGCTCTTGCTAATCTTACATTTTCCCTAGTTTCTGTTGGTCCTGGTGCATAATTAATTTTATTGTTCATATATATTCAGCTCCTTTTTATTTTCTATACGATTATTATACAAAATTTTCATTTTATATGGTACAATTTTATGTTTTTTTAAAATTGTACCAATACATTTCCCCTATAAACAATCTCCTCTATTAGACATTGCACAATAAAATACAGAGCAAATATCATTTTAGAATATCTACTCTGTATCTATATATTTTAATCTATTTACTTAACTTTTTATATTCTTCTTTTTATTACTTAAAAACTACCCATTAAATATCCATATTTTATTCACTATATCTTACTCTATCAATAAGTGATTCTTTATTGAAACTTTTTCCTATTAAATATGTTGTTATAAATTGAGCTATAAGAATACATACAGCCATCAATATGATTGGTACTATTGGTAAAGCATATGTTGCATAAGATAATCCAGTCTTTTTTAGAAATATAACAGCAATGTATCCTAATATTCCTCCAGATAAAATACTTCCTATCATCATTCTAGAAGTATAATATATAGCTTCTGAGTTAAGCATTTTTACTAATTGTTTATTAGTAAGACCAATAGCTTGAAGCATACCAAGTTCTTTCTTTCTAGTAACTATACTAGTTATCATTGTATTTACAAGATTCATAAATCCAATCACACCTATTATACCTGTTAAAGTGTATCCCATTATCTTTATAAATGAAATAACAGCCTTATTTGATTCTACTCTACTATCTAAAAAATCTGTCTCTAAAAAACCATTAGATTTAGCGATTTTCTTTATACTATCTTTTATTTCTTGATACTTTCCTTCTTCTGTATATATTCCTAAACTACTTGTTGAATCATGTTTCAAAGTTCTATCTATAAAATCTTTTCCTATGCCAAAGCTTGGAGACCCCATAGCTATTGCTTGAACTTTAAATTCTTTTTTTATTATTTTATCTCCATCATATAGAGTTAATTTTATTTTATCTCCTGCCTTTACTCCCATTTCTTTTGCTGTATCAACATGAGTAATTACTATTTCATCTCCTGTCTGCAGTCTTTCAAAATTTATTTTTCCATCTACTAAATTATTATTTAATGCTTTGACATCATTTTCATCTATACTCTGTAAAAGGTCATGTTTAAATTCAACATCATAATCATCCATTCCAACCTTTACACTTCTTGCAGACTCTATCTTTTTAATTCCCTCTATATCTTTTATTTGATTTAAAAAGTCTTTACTTAAAGGATTATTCATTTGCAAAATATTCAAATTATTTTTAGGATTTTTATCACTATCCATTTCATAACCAGCAAGTCTAACCTCTATGTCATAAGGAAAATTTGCTCTTGCCATCTTTTCAGCATCAAAACTTTCTAAAGCAGTTGATACTGTTATAAATATAGTTCCACTCAATATAAGAGATACCAATGTCATGTAAGTACGTTTTTTATTTCTTTCTAAATTAGCTTGTGATAATCTCTTTAAATTTATATTTTTATAACCTTTTCTCTTATTTTTATTACTTATTTTATTTCCAGTATATCTTACTGCATCAACTATAGATACTTTTGATGCTACTTTCATTGGCTTTAAAAGTGATAACACAACAGACATAAAGCTTATTATTATAACCAATAATATAACTGGTAATTGTGATGATTTTATATCTATATCCATAACTGATTTTATTATAATATTTGAAAGTGCATATCCTAAGATTGTTCCTATTGGTATTGCTATCCCTGCTAAGATAAAACCTTCCTTAAATACTATATTTTTTACTTGTTTTTTAGTCGCACCAATTGCTCTAAGCTTTCCAAATTCTTGAACCTTCGTAACAATTGAAATGTAGAATATATTGTATATTACTAAAATACTAGACAATACAATTACTAGCCCTACAAATACTCCACCCATAATTGTTTCCATATCAGGTTTTAAAGCATTTATATAATTTTCATTTACAGCTACATTAACAGTATCCAATCCTATATCATTAGCAACCTTATTTAATTTTGATTTTGCTTGTTCTATCGATAAATTACTTTTATCATTTAATTTCACATATATATTAAAATCTTCTTGTGACATATCTCTAGTATTTTTCATATATGTTTCTGATATAATAGCTGAATAAAATTTACCTGCTTCAGATATTTCACTAGTTTTTAAAATTCCAGTTATAATGAATTCTTTTTCAATTCTTTTATCGCTTTTATAATCATTATAAGATATTTTTATCTTTTCACCTAAGTTTTTGTTACTATAACCAAGTGCTTTTAAAGCTCCTCTATCTAACACAATTTCATTTTCTTTTGTTGGTAACTTCCCTTTGACAAACTCAAAATTATTTAATTTTAAAGCATCTTCATTCATGTATGCTAGAGAAATATTTGAATCATCTTCTAACCTCTCAAAACCTACTCCATTCATTTTACCAGTTAACTCTACATCTGCATGATTACTCAATATATTAGCTTGTTTTTCATCCGCATTAGCTAATATACCTTGATAATTACCTGAATACTTTATAGTATTTTCTTTCTGATAGGTTCCTGCATCAACAATATAAATTCCAATAGATGAAAGCATTAAAGTTGAAAGTATTATAGTAATTATTATTAGAATACTTTTTGATTTATTTTGCTTTAGATTACTTTTTGCTATTTTAGTAGTATTAATCATTTTTATCACCAACCTTTGATACCCTACCATCTTCTATAAATATAACTCTATCAGCCATTTGAGCTATACTATCATCGTGAGTTATCATAACTAAAGTTTGACTGTATTTCTTAGACATAGACTTTAGAATACTCATAACTTCATCAGATGTTTTAGAATCTAGGTTTCCAGTTGGTTCATCTGCAAGTATTATAGCTGGTCTTGTAGCTAATGCCCTTGCTATTGCCACCCTTTGTTGTTGACCACCTGATAATGTATTTGGCAAAACATCGTGTTTATTTTCAAGTCCCAATGATTTTAAAAGCTCTTTTATAAATTGTTCATCTACTTCTCTACTATCTAGACCAATTGGTAACACTACATTTTCCCACACATTAAGAGATGGTATCAAGTTATAACTTTGAAATATAAATCCTATTTTTCTTCTTCTGAATACAGCAAGTTCTTCTTCTTTTAATGTAAATATGTTTTTATTATCTATATATACATTCCCAGATGTAGGTATATCAAGACCTCCAATCATATGTAAAAGAGTGCTTTTTCCAGAACCTGATTTTCCTATTATTGCAACAAATTCACCTTCATTTATTTCTAAGTTGACATTATCTAAAGCTCTTACTAAGCTCTCTCCTGTTCCATAATGTTTTGATAAGTTTTCAGTATATAGTATTTTCATAAAATTATCCTCTCATTCTAAGTTATATTACTCCATTTTTTATTACGTTTTATTTTTGGAGCTGTTTATACTTATATAATAAATGTAGAGGCTTACATTTTCCTTTCATTTAATATTACATAGTTGTAAGAAACAGAGAAAACTTGCTTCCTACCCCTACTTTAGAAGAAACTATAATATTTCCACCCTGTTCTTCTAATATTTTTCTACTTAGATACAATCCTACTCCACTACCTTCTATAGATTCAACTTCCTCAGATATACCTCTATAAAAACGTTTAAATATGTTATTGAACTCACTCTTTTTAATCCCACTACCATTATCTTCTATTATAATTTTAAAATAATTAACAGTTTCTTCTACAGAGATGTTTATTTCTCCATTTATTTGTGTATATTTTACAGCATTATCTAATACATTGAAAATACTCTCTTCAGTCCATTTTTTATCATGAGGTATAATTCTACTATCGAATTCATTTATATTTAATGTTATGTTTTTAATCTTAGCTTTAGGCACTACACTTTTTATAGCATTTAAAATGGTATTTTTTATATCATTATCTTCTTTTTTTATGTTTATCATACTAATCTCTAGTCTTGATATGTTAACCAAAGAGTTTATCAAGTTTTCTAATTTATTTATAGAATTTTTGTTAGTTAATAGAAATTCTTGAGCTTCGTCTTCATCTAATTCTTCTTCTATAAGCAATGTATTATACAATTTTAATGATGCTAAAGGAGTTTTTAGTTGATGAGAGATATCTGTTACTAATGATTTCACACTCTCTTTTTCTTTCTCCAATTTAATAAATTTTATCTTTAAGCTTCTATTCAGCTCATATAGGCAGTTATTTATTTTGCTAAATGTACCTTCTTTAAAATACTCATTATACTCTACTAGATAACCAGTATCTTCTAGGTCAGTAGTGTCTTTCAAGTAATTTTCTTGTGACATCTTATCTACTATAAAGTAAATTTTACTCAATCTTTTATTTATGTATCTTATAAAATAATAGATTATGCTTGTAACAACTATAAACATTACTAAAAAAACAAGAACTGATTCTCTAAAAAAAGATTTTAAGTACAGTCCAAAATTTTTATCATTTGACATTTTATTTTCTAATCCATATCCAAATTTTTTAAATGCTTTTTCTCCAATATCTACCTTACTATAGTCAGAATTGTAAATAGATTTTACTATATCTATTTCATCATTGGGATATTTATCAATCAATACCCCTACAATACTTTGGGTGTTTTTTATTTGATATTCATATAATTTATGTAATCTATTGTATTCAAAGAGTATAAACATAAGTGTTATTATTAGCACAGATAAAACAGAACATCCAATAACTCTTCTCATTATATAATCATCTCTCATACTGAAGTTATCTTTGAGATTCATACTTTTTAACATTTTTTTATACTCCTTTCCCCCCACATATATCCAACCCCTCTTACTGTCTTTATATACTTAGGTTCAGATGGATTTTTTTCTACTTTCTGTCTAAGTCTTCTTATATTTACTGCAATAGTATTATCATCTACAAAATTTCCACTATTATCCCATAGAGATTCTAATAGTTGTTCTTTCGTCAACGTCTGCATTGAATTTTCCATAAGATATCTTAAGAGTTTAGTTTCTGTTTTACTCAAAATTATCTCTTCTTCTTTATTATCTGTTTTTATAATCAACTTATTTTCTATATAATAAAAAAATAAATCATCACAAACTAATAAAGTATAATTTTTTACTGTATTTACCCTTTTCATAAGTGCATTCACTTTGGATATCAATACCATCAAACTAAATGGCTTTGTGATATAATCATCTGCACCTAAATCATATCCTGTGACAATATCTACTTCTTCATCAAGGGCTGTTAGCATTATTATGTAAACATCACTTTTATTTCTAATCTCCTCGCAAAAATCAAAACCACTTCCATCAGGAAGACCTATATCAGAAATAATTAAATTTATCTCTTCTTTTACGAAAATATTTTTTGCTTCTTCTATGCTAAATGCATTAAAAACATTGTATCCTTCTTTTTTTAGTTTAAAACTAATTCCCCTATTTAAAGATTTATCATCTTCCAAAAGTAATATATTATTCATCCTTCTATCCTCCATTATCATACATACTAGCTAAATTATATCATACTAGTAAAATCATTTTATTTATTAATTTATAAATATTTATAGATTATTAATTGGATTTCACTTAGATATAAATATACTTAAACACAAAAAAACAAAGGTAATTAGTATTTATACAACTAATTACCTTTGCACTTTTATTAGTGTCTAAGATTAAATTTTTATTTGCTAACTCTTACTTATTAATTTTTATTTTGACTTTTTGTTTTTTAAACCTATTTGATTAAAGTTTAATAAGTATAGTAATGTACTTGATACTATAAATACAATCATACTATTTGAAAAACCTAAGTCTCCTGTTTTAGGAGATTTCTCTTTAGCTTCTCTTTTATATACTCCTGTATTAGAACTCTCTATAGGTTTTATTTTATCTGTTTTTTTACTTTTATAACTATCAGAATTTTTTATATCATTATTAGATGTACTACCTTCATTATCACTAATATTTTCTTTATTTTCTCCTACTATCAATTCACTCTCTTGATTATTACTTGCTATCTCTTTTTTAGATTTGATACTAATTCTTCCATCTATATTTTGTGATATTTCTTTTTTGTACTCTATATATTCAATTACCATACTCTCTAAATTTCCGAAATCCTTTAATACTGGCTCTTTTGAAAAGCAACTAAAGTCATCTCCACCTGATGCTATATAATCATTAGTTGCAACCACATACTTTTTATCCAAATTTAATGTTTTTCCATCTTTTAAAATATCCGTTATTTTTTCTCCTTCTTTTTGTTTTGGGTCAAAATAATATGACATTCCTCCTACTTGTAAAAAGGCTGAATTCTTTTCTGGATAGAGTTTTACTCCTTGCTCTAATGCATCTTTAATTTGTGCTCCTGTAAGTTCTTTGGTAACTATCGTATTATTAAAAGGAAATACATCTACAATATCTCTTCTTGTTATGTTCCCTTTTTCTATTGTATCTCTGATATTTCCTCCATTAAATAGAGAAATATCAGCCTTAGTCTTATCAAGTAAAATATCACTTATTAAATTACCTAAATTAGTTTCTTTTGTCCTTACATTTTCATATGAGCCATCTAGAGTATTTTTTGTTACGCCTATAACTTTATCTAATATTTTTTCTTGATGTTCTTTTATTTCATCAATCTTTTTACTTATACTATCATCCAATTCATATTTTAATGCTTCTTCCTTATCTATCAATCTAGCTGATTTATTTTCTATTTTTATATTTTCTATATCACTAGTATTAAGTGTTAGTTTTACTTCGCCAATATGTTCTAGATATTGTCCTGTACTTACAATCAATGTGTCACCAACTTGCTTGCCATTTTCAAACTTAGTATGACTATGCCCATCAATAATTAAATCGATACCTTGGACTTCATTTGCTATATCTATACTATTTGGCTTACTTAAATTATTAGTACCAATATGGCATATTGCAACTATTACATCTGCACCTTTTCCTTTCAACTCATTTACTTGCTCTGTTGCATTCTCTATAGGATTTGTAAACTCCAATCCTTCCACATTTTTAAATCCTGTTTTGCTCTTTGTTTCTTGAGTTGTAAGTCCAAAAAATCCTATCTTTATACCATCTATTTCTTTTATATCATTACTATCAAATACTTTTTCACCATTTTTGAGGATATTTGATGATAAAAATTTTAAATTGTTCTCTCCTGAACTAGCCATTTGAGATAATTCAAACAATCTATCTTTTCCATAATTAAAGTCATGATTACCAGGAGTAATGTAGTCATACCCAGCACACTTAATCAATTCGATTGCTTCTTTCCCTTTGTCCATATTTACTATTGGAAGTCCATGTAAACAATCTCCTGCATCTACTAAAATTGAGTTTGGAGTGTCTTTTTTCAATGTAGCTAGATTACCTATTTGTATATGTTCATTACCTTCAGCATATCTTCCATGTATGTCATTAGTGTGAAAAATAGTTATTTCTTCAATTTGCTCTAGCCCATAAGAAATAACACTCTGACTTGTTGTAATTAGAATTATAATTACCAAAATTAAATATCTCCTAATTTTCAATATAAATTATCCTCCTCAAATTAGTTTTAGCTTTAGATAAAATTTATATTTTACATAAAACCTTTTAGATAAATATTAAATATACATAAGATTAATTAACATAACCTTTAATATCTATCTATCAATTTAATTTTGTCCATATCCAATTAGTTTTAATCTAATTACATTTTTTCTCATATGTATTTTTCTTTTATTTTATATAAAATTATTTTAAAATCTTTTCAATTGGTCTCTTTTAAAAGTCCATTGAGGTATTGTTAAATCACCTTTAAAGTCTAAACTATACCAAGGACTTAGGTTTGCGTTTTTGCGATTAATAAGAAGCTGAGTTTGTTGTGCAGGCATATAGCTTTGAGCTATCATAAATACTTTTTCTCCAGTCTTTTCATTTTCTGCCATATCCATAATTATACTTGCATGTCCTGGGCTTCCACCAATTATAAAAACATCTCCTATCTTCATATCATCAACTTCTACAGGTTTCAATTCTTTTTCAAGAGATAAAGTTCCTGAATAAGCAAATACTATATCCATAAACTTTCTAAAGCTCTCATAAGATGTTGAATATTCAGTTGATTTATACCAACTTGAACCACTATCTTTTACTGAAATTCTATATCCTTCTACCCACTTTGAATACTTAGCCTTAAAACCATCGACAAAATCAAAACTTATTTCGTCATACCTTTTATTCTGATATAAGTATTCAGCTCTCATAAGCATAATTGCATCTGCACATTGATGTAAATCTCTATTACCAATATCAACATCGAATACACTATCATAAATGCCTTTTGATTCCTTAGTTCTGCCATCATAATACTTTACCTTTTCTCCATAATTTTTCAACTTAGTATTTCTAAGAAATGATTCAAAACTACCTTTTTCTACATCCACTCTTTTAAAACCTTTTGGTGGCTCATACCTATCTTTCAATATATTTGCATCTTTATGTACTATTATTGCTTGTTCATCTTCTTTAGAGCTTTGAGTTTTCTTAGAACCTTCAATAGTTTTTTTACTTTCTCCATTACTACATCCAACCAAAGTTAATGTAATCAATGACAAAATAGTTATTTTCTTTAATATTTTCATTAATTTATCCTCCTTTAAATGTTTCTAAAAATAAAATTCAATTTCTTCTCGTAAAGTTTTTATATATTTCAATACAAAAAACTATTTGACAATATTTCTTGACTCAAATATACATTTATTGATATATTTAATGTTAAAATAATTATAATAGGATATTATAATAAAAACAAACAACAGATTTGTGTTAATTTTAGAAAGGGGAAAAAATGATAGATTTAACTTTACTTGGATGTGGTGGAAATGTCCCTATGCCAAACAGATTTCTATCTTCTGTGTTCATAAACTATAAAGGTAGAAAAATACTAATTGATTGTGGTGAGGGCACTCAGGTATCCATGAAGCTAAAAAAATGTGGCTTTAAAGATATAGACTTGATTTGTATAACCCATTTACATGGTGACCATATATTTGGACTTTTAGGACTTTTATCAACGATTGGAAATAGTGGTCGTACAAGTGATTTAACTATAATTGGCCCAGTTGGAATAGTTGATTGTATTCGTTCTATGAGAAATTTAGTAGAATATATACCATATACTTTAAAAATCATAGAAAATCCTCAAGGTAATTTTACTTTAGATAATGAGTTTTTAAGAAATGTAGAAATTTCAACAATTGATTTAGAACACTCCATAGAGTGTTTAGGGTATAGTTTTAATTTTAGAAGAAATCCTAAATTTGATATAGATAAGGCAACTAGAAATGAAGTTCCTAAAATATTGTGGAAAAAACTCCAAGAAGGTCAAAGTGTAGTTTTAAATTCAAAAAAATACACTCCAGATATGGTCTTAGGAGAATCAAGAAAGGGCGTTAAAATAAGTCTTACGACTGATACAAGACCTATAGAATCAATACCAAGCTTTATAAAAGATAGCGATTTATTCATATGTGAAGCTATGTATGGCGATGATTTAGATATATCAAAAGCTGTTAAAAACAAACATATGACTTTTAGAGAAGCTGCAAATCTTGCAAAACTAGGAAATGTTAAACAACTCTTATTAACACATTTTAGTCCATCATTAGATATGCCTAATATGTACTTAGAAAATGCCACTAATGTTTTTGAAAATACAATTCTTGGAGAAGATAGGCTAAGCCTACACTTAAATTTTGATGAATAAATATCTATTTATATTTATTAACAAAAACTTAGGAATGAATTTTACATTTATAGAAATATTTTCGTGTAAATTCATTCCTTCAATTACTTGTTGGCTATAATCTAAATAATATTATTTAGATACATTTCCAGCCACATTTAACACATCCCAGGTTCTTGCAAATGGAGGAGCATAACACAAGTCTAACATTCCAAGCTGATTTGTGGTCATTTTTCCAAAAATAGCAGCTGCCAATACATTTGCTCTTTGTACAGCATCCTTAAACCCAGCCACTTGTCCTCCTAAAATAACTTTTGTATCTGCATCATAAACAAGTTTTACATATATCTTATTTCTTCCTGGATAATAATGAGTTTGATTATAATCAGAAATAAATTTAGATTTAACATTTATACCTAAAGCTTTAGCTTGTCTTTCTGTAATTCCAGTTGAAGCTGCTTCCATATCCATAATTTTTATACAACTTGAAGATAGTGAACCTTGATAAGAAACTTCTCTTCCTCCTAGATTTTCTCCTACTATCCTACCTAATTTATTAGCTCCAGTTGCTAAAGGTACATATACATTTTCATTACTTACTATATTCTTTATGGTTGAACAGTCACCCGCAGAGTATATATCTTTTACAGAAGTTCTTCCATACTCATCAACTACTATAGCTCCATTTTTTAGCATTTCTATATTAGTATTTGACAAAAACTTTGTATTAGGTCTAACACCAGTAGCAATTATTACTACATCTGTATCTATTTCTCCTTTATTTGTTATAACTTTTTCTACTTTATCTTCTCCATACAGCTCTACAACCATTTCATCCAAGTGCAATTTAACATCATGTCTTCTTATTTCTTCCTCTAAAACATCTGTAATTTCCTTATCAAATACTTGAGGTAATATTCTATCTTCCAATTGAATTACATGTACATCTTTGCCTAACTTCTTACATGCCTCAACTGCTTCTAATCCTATAAATCCAGCACCTATTATTGTAACTCTTTTATTTTCTTTGTCACTTAAAATCTTTTTTAAATATTCTCCATCATCTAAACTTTTTAACATAGAAACATTCTTCAATTCTACATTTTTTATAGGAGGCATAATACTTCTTGCCCCAGTTGCTATCATCAATTTATCATAGTAATCTTCATGTATTTCACCTGTTTTTATATTTTTTACTTTTATTTTTTTAGATTCACTATCAACTTCAATAACTTCTTTAAATATATTTAAATCAATTCCAGATTCTCTAAGTTTTTCAGGTGTTCTTGCTAATAAGTCATTAGCATCATCAAAATATCCACCAACAAAATATGGCAATCCACAAGCACCAAAAGATACTATCTCTGTTTTTTCGTAAACAACAACCTCATATTCAGGTTTTATTCTTTTTAATTTAGCTGCAGCACTCATCCCAGCTGCAACACCTCCAATTATTATTACTCTCATTTTATCTCTCCTTTGATGTCTAATTAATTTCTTTACTTATTTTGAGCTTTTCATTTGATATATATTCTATGTACACATCTTTATAATAAATTGCTGTTATTTTTTTCACATCATTTTGTTTGAAATCAAATTTCACAAAAGCTATTTTATCTTTTCTTACCCAAAGTCAAATTCTTTAAACACATATTATACCCTATTTTTCTGTATTTAATCACATTTACGTAAATTAAATTAATTTATTCTATTTTAGTAAATTATGATATAATATTGACATTTTTTTAATATATTGATATTATTTAGACTTAGAAAAATTTATTTTTAGATAAAGGAGAAAAAATATTGGAAAGTTCATTCTTATCACAATTTCTTATGATTACAGATTTTAAAACGATTTTTTTTATAATCTTGCTTTTAGGTACATTCTTTATTGTTAGGCAATTTGAAAAGAAAAAAATCAAATTTTCATTGAGAACAATATATGCTACAATACTCGGACTTATATTAGGAATTATAATTCAAGCTTTTGCTGGTTTTCCTAATGATACAACTCAAGTTACTTGGCTACAAGAAGTAAGTAAATGGTATAGTCTATTTGGCTCTGGATTTATGGACTTATTAAAAATGTTAGTAGTACCTTTAGTTTTCTTATCAATTATAAAGGTAATTATTAATATGAAAGATAATAATCTTGGGACGCTTACTTTTAGGTCTTTAGGTATGCTTCTTACTACTACTGCTATAGCTGCTATTGTTGGAATTGTAGTTGCAAATATAATGAAGTTAGGTGTAGGAGTTAATCTACCTGCTTTAGGAGGAACTCAAGAACTTAAAGAAATAAATTCTCTTGTGGATACTTTAAGAGGATTACTTCCATCAAATCCTGTAATGGCTATGGCAAATGGAAATATCGTAGCTACAATAATATTTGCTACATTTATAGCTACATCAATAAAAAGATTAAACAAAAAACATTCTGAAACGATAAAACCATTTATAGATTTTATAGAAGCATCTTACAAAATAATTGTAAGTGTATCTATGACTGTTATCAAATTTATGCCTTATGCTGTAGTTGCCCTACTTGCAAATACAATAACTTCACAAGGTATTAGCTCAATAGTATCTGTTTTACATTTTATATTAGCACTTTATATATCAGTTGCGGTATTATTTGTTATACACTTAATTTTTATAACTTTAAATGGACTAAATCCCATTACTTATATAAAAAATTCAACAGAAGCTCTGCTTCTAGCATTTACTTCGCGTTCTAGTTTAGGAACATTGCCTGTAACGATAGAAAGCTTAGTACAAAATCATGGAGTTGATGAGGGTGTATCAAGCTTTACAGCAAGTCTAGGTGCAAATATGGGTATGAATGGTTGTGCAGGTATATATCCTGCTTTAATGGCTGTTACACTTGCTAATATGGCTGGCGTAAACATGGACATAAGCTTTTATGTTATGTTGTTAATAGTTATAACAATTAGTTCTTTTGGAATAGCAGGACTTCCAGGAACTGCTACAATGGCAGTTTCAGTTGTTATATCTGGAGTTGGCCTTGGCTCTTATTTTCCATTAGTTGGTGGAATCCTTGCAATAGACCCTATATTAGATATGGGACGTACAATGATAAATGTTAATGGTGCTATGGTATCATCAATTACTGTAGGAAAATCACTTGGAAAAGTCGATAAAGAAGTATTTAGTAAAAAAAATATTTCTTAAAATAAGCATGAAAATAAATGAGGCTGTCTCAAAATAGAGATAAGCCTCTTTTTCATTGTTGAAATAATAAAAATATATTTGATTTCATCTAAAAAAGAGTGCCTCATGAACTAAAAAGTTCATGAGGCATTCCCATTTATTTTTTATTTTATTTACAAATTTACTCACAAAATGGAAAGAATTCTTTTGTAAGATTTTGAGGATATACAGATATAAAAACAAAATCATAGTCTTGAGACTTTGCATATTCCAAAATATCTCCATCATAATATCTAGGGTCTATCATATCTATAGTTGAACAAACAGAAGAAAAGAATGCGGCTGTTGGTACAATTAAAGAGTCTTTAACAAATAGCACTTTTAATCCTTCTGGATTTTCTATATTTTTTATTTTAACTAATGGTCTATTTCCCAATAAATAAGTAAAATACTTATCAGATTGACCATCCATTAAATTAAGGTCTGCATTAAAAGGATATGACAATATCAGACTCTCTTCAAACCTTCCTTTTAATTCAAATTTCTGTGACTTAGAATCTGTATAATAAGTATAATCAGTCTTAAATTTAGGATAAATCAATGTAAAGTCATCTATACCACCATACAAAATACCAGTCTTTCTTCCCATAGAACCAAGAAATGATTTAGGGTATACAATTGAATTATAATTATCCTTATCTCTATAATAATGATTTTCATCTAAATTCATACTGTATTTTTTATTAAGTTGTTCAACTAGTTCACCAAACGCCCAAAAAGAAGTTTCTACTTTCCAGTGATGGTCTGTTTTAAAAAATAAATCATCTTTTGGAATGCCACTTTTTAAAATACTTTCCCTAAAATCAATATAGTCGACATTGTACTTTTTTAGTTGATTTAAAAAATTATCTGCAGTCTCATTGCTATAAGAATAAGGTATCCCTTTTGGAAATTTTGTCACTCCTTTTATATATTTATCTGGAGTCATTAAATAAACTAATTTAGTGTTTTGTTTGTTCATCTCCTCAGAGAATTTTCTCACCCTATCTGCTAGTACTCCAACTTGATTTGGAGCTTTAGCAAAATATGTATAATGCATCTTCCCAGAAGTATCCTTCACAACACTAAACTTTGAAAACTCATTTTTACCCATTAGTTTTTGTAAATATCCATAAGTTTCAATAAATGTGTTTTTATATATTACTTTATCATTTACGGTATTATCAATAGATGATATTGTATCTTTTAGACTACTTTTCTCAGCAACTGAATTTTTTATTTCCTGTATCATATCTTTTCCAGAATAACAAATATTAAAGATAGAGAAAGCGAATAAAACAATTAAGAATATGATTGCTGTTATTAATCTTACTTTAAAAAATCTATTCATACTTTTCCCCCTTAACTAAAAATTAAAATAAATAAATGGATTATAGCTTCCAGTTACTAAATATGTCACAGAAATAAAGAATAATAAAATTGCCGATATTGGATAAAACACATTAAATAGCATACTGTATTTAGCCTGTTCAACAACAAACTTATTGATTTTCTTCGCAATAGGCATGCTAAAAATAAATGCAAATATAAAGAAAATCCAGTATTCTTTCAAAAACATATATGTATAATCACTCCATATGGCTCCATTTCCTCCAAACATAGCTTTAAAATAATTATATGCTTCTTTTAAATTAGGTGACCTAAATAATACCCACCCAAAATTAACTACTAATAACGTGTAAACATGCTTTATAAAATTACGATTTTCAATTTTTTCAAGCATTATAAATCTCTCTATAATTAAGAAAACAAAATTTAAAATTCCCCATATTACAAATGTCCATTCTGCTCCATGCCATATTCCAGTAAATAACCATACTATAAACATATTTCTAATCATAATATCTTTATTTGCCACTCTAGAGCCTCCAAGCGGAAAATAGATATAACTCTTAAACCACATTCCTAAAGAAATATGCCACCTTCTCCAAAATTCAGTAATTGATTTTGATATATATGGATAATTAAAGTTTTCTTCAAATTTAAATCCAAACATAAGACCTAGACCTATAGCCATATCTGAGTAAGCAGAAAAGTCAAAGAATATTTGCAGGGTATAAGCTATGGAACCAAGCCATGCAAGTGATGTAGCTATTTCTCCTTGACTATTCATGGTATAAATATAGTCTGCTACTATAGCCATATTATTTGAAATTAATACTTTTTTACCTAGACCTGTTATAAACCTACAAGTCCCAATGGAAAACTTGTTCCAAGTTTCTTTTCTATTATGAATTTGTTCTGCTACACTTTCATATCTAACTATAGGCCCTGCTATTAATTGTGGAAAAAAAGCTATATAAAGCCCCACATAAAAAGGATTCTTTTGAACATCTCCATGTCTACGATAAACATCTATAACGTAAGACATCCCTTGAAATGTGAAGAATGAAATTCCTATAGGTAAAACAATACTAGGTATAGTCAACTCAGTACTAATAAGTTCACTAATATTTCTTAGTGCAAAAGCTAGGTATTTAAATATAAATAAAACACCTATATTATATACACACATTAAAACTAAAAAAACTTTTACTTTTATTTTACTTTCCCTATATCTATCTACTAGTAAACCAAATATGTAATTCACTATTATAGAAGCTACCATAATAACAACAAATTTCGGTTCTCCCCAAGCATAAAAAAATAGACTAACAACAAGCAATATCATATTTTGTATAGTTCGATTAAATCTAAACATATAATACAATACTAAAGTTATTGGCAGAAAATAAAATAAAAAAATTAAGCTTGAAAATAACACACTCAAACCTCCTCTCTCTACTTAGTTTTTGAGCGTTTTTTCCAATACAAATATATTCCAAAACATATTATTACTAAAGATATAAATAAAATTTGAATAAATATTATAATATTGTTCATAAAGTTTATCTTTTTCATATCTTGTACTGTTGGTGATTGTTTAGGAGATACTAATGTATATGGAACACCATCTTTATCTTTTTGATTAATACTCCAAGACTGAGTCAATTTTATTTTCTTTCCAACTTTAAATTTCTCATCAACATTAACTTGTAAAATAATTTGTTCTGGTTTAGCTTTATTACTTAATGTTAATTTACCTGTTTGAGATATATTTACATTATCTTGTTTTTCAGTAAGAGAATACTTAATTTTTGAATTACTTTCAAGACCTAGCACCTCGTACTGACTTATACTTTGACCCAATACAGGTATTTGTACTTCTTCATCACCAATTATTTTAATGTTATGCAAAGATTCTAACTGCTCCTCAACCAATAAAGATAACTTTTTTATAGCAATAACATTATGTTCTTCATCAGATGGGATAAATGTAATCCCCCAACTGACAACATTTGATAGCATATTTGAATCCAGTAATATATTATCCTTATCATTTATAAAACTATTAAAATTCACATAGATTTTACCATCAAACTCTCCTGGCACTTCTATACATCCATCTTTTATTCTATCTGAATATATTATATTTTTATCTTCAAAAAATACTTCACTTCCTTCTTTTAACCTAAACTCAAGCATATTCTTACTTTGTATACTTAAATTTATTCTTTGAGAACTTTTGTTTTTATTTTGAATCTCAATATAAAAATTATGGTACATACTCCAATTTTCTTTTATATTTTGATAAATATATAAATAATGTTCCTTATCATTTTTAGAACTATCTGTTTCTATTTTTATACTTCTATCTTCATGTATAATCTTAGAACTTAGGTCATTATCTATCTTCTTAAAAGATAAATCTAATATTTTGTCACTCGTTGCTGAACTTATAAAAGTAGCATTTATTAAAAAAACAAACACCAAAATAAGATATTTCACAGAACAAAAAAACACTTTTAAAGTCTTCATCTCATCTCTCCTAAATATATTCCATGGGTTCAAACTCATCATTACTCTGTTCTTTCTTTTTACTAGGTTCTGAAACAACAACTGTCTTATTTTGTAATATCCAATCCATCATTTCATTTCTTAAAAAGAAATTTTGCATTATACTGTCAATGTTATTTACTTTATATAAAATACCTCTTTCATCGGTTTTGCCCTCACATAAATCACATTCTAACACAATATTTTCATTAATTTCCAATGTTACTTCTTTAGGATAAATATTTTTATTCTCAAAATTTAATAATACATATTGATAATTAAAGTTTACCATTCTTAATTTGCCTATATTTTCCACATCCATATGAAAATTCATATTGATTCTTGGACTTCTTCGTGATAATGTTCTAGCTTTTTCAATACGTTTTTTTACATTAATTTGCAAGTCATCAAAGAAACCTAGTTGATTAGATATTGTCATTGGTAAAGTAGGTATTCTATCATGAACAATACACATCCAGTTATCTACTTCATTATCTTCAATATGTGTAATATAGGCTGCATATTTCCATTTTGAACTTACTTCTACAACATTAACAATCTTTGCTTTCATATTAGCTATATACGTCTCATTTCCTGATTTTTCTCTAAACTCTACTTCAAACTCTTTTTCTGGACAAATATATTCTGGCTTATCTAACAAAAATGCAAATCCATTTTCTGATATATCGATTGTCTTTGAAGAAAGTACATAAGAATTTTGCTTTAACTTAAATTCAATTTCAGCAACATAACGCTCAGACTTTCTTAATTGTTGTCTTCCTGATATAAATAAAGTAGCCATAACAAGATTGAAAAGATTTCCTATTAGCCAAAACAAGACGACTGAATATGTCATTGAACCTATTTTAAATATTGATATAAACATTTTTAAAATTCCTATTATAGATAACACTATATAAATAAAATACGGGATACCCTGTAAAAACTTATACATTTTATTTTCTTCTAACTTATTCTTATTTGTGACTGAAAATTTATTTTTGGATATTGCAAACGTTTCGAGTATCACTGATGGCATTAAAGACTGAAACATTATAGTTTCATATATATTGGTCCATCTAGTATTTCTTATGTTTTGAGAAAATATTTTAAGAGATAAACTACTTAGAATATACATAGGTAACCAAAATACCAATACTTGAAGTAGTGTACATTTTACTACAATCACATTAAATACAGAAAATAATATAGGTGCCATTATATATACAAATCGTTTTATACTTGCATACCAATAAGTAATTGAAGAAATATAACTTATTTTCTGCCAAAAACCTAAACCTCTCCTAAATAAAATATTTAGTCGTCTACCAGTTTGTATACACCCACGTGCCCATCTTTCACGTTGTTTAATAAGACTTTTTAAGTCAGTAGGAGATAGACCTGATGCATGTACTTCTGGAATAGCATAACATCTATACCCCTTGCTTTGAATTAATATACCTGTTGCAAAATCTTCTGTAATGGAATTAGTATAAAATCCATCAACTTCTTCTAAAGCTTCTCTTGAAATAACAGTATTACTACCACCATAAATTACAGAATTTGTTCTGTTTCTAGCCAACTGAATATCTCTATAAAAATAATCCTGCTCATTTGGAATTCTACCTTCAGAGTGCAGATTAAATTGAAATAAATCTGGATTATAAAAGCTTTGTGGCGTTTGCACAAAACCAACTTTTTCATACTCCTCTTCTTTTCCATCTTTTTTAGCTTGCTCATTTTTCAAAAAGTATGGTATTGTAGCAATCAAGAAATCATGCATTGGTATCATATCTGCATCAAATGTAACAATCAAAGGAGAGTTTGTATGTTTCATTGCATTATTTAAATTCCCAGCTTTTGCTCCTTCTCTTTCCGTTCTAGTTATATAATTAACCCCCATTTTTTCTGCTAGAATACGCATTTCTTCACGATTTCCATCATCACATATGTATATATGTACCTTTTTCTTATCTGGATATTGCATATGGATACATCCATTTATAGTTTTTCTCACTAAATCAACAGATTCGTTATATGTTGCAACGAATACATCCACATGTGTATAAAGCTCTTCACTTATAATTGGCTTTTCAGGACACTCAATATTTGACATACCATAATAATGTACAAACATTTCCATCATTCCTAGTATCTCTACAAAAAGAAGTATTATAGCGCATATTAATGCAAACATCCCCTTTTCTTTAGGCACTGTATAAAAAATTCTCCAAAAAATATATATGATATTAGTAATGATAGTTAAAGTTATAAGTATTTTCTTTGAATTTTTTTTCACAAAAATCATCTCTTTTCTATTAATGAATTTAACATATCTTTATCCCAAGTCCCTTCAGTTTGATTATATATTCCAAATCCAGAAGCAAGCTCCCAATAAGCCCATGAAAAATTTCTTTTTTCAGCCTCTTTTCTTACAGCTTTTACCCAAGCTTTTCTTGAAGCTTCTGGTGCTTCTTTTGTTATTCCAAATTCACCCAGAAAAACCTTTACTTTATTTTTATTTGCCCAATTTTCCACAATATCAAACCTTTTTCTTATATACTCCATTTGTTCATCGGTTCCTTCCCAAGTAATATTGCTCAAGTGTTCAAAGCCCTTGTGGTATATATTTCCTTGGAATGCAAAATCATTTGGCTCATAATAGTGAAAAGAAACTACTATATTAGAATCTTTAGGAATATTTAATTCATTTAAATAATCAATTTGATAGAAATTGTATGGTCCAACTATAATGGTTCTTTTAGGGTTAGTTTTTCTAATTATATTTACTGCTTCTTTAATGTATTCATTTAATAACTGCGAAGATAGGTTTTCTTTAGGCTCATTTAACAATTCAAATACCAATCTTTTATCGTATCTTTGGTATCTATTAGCTATCTGTTGCCATATTTTTAAAAACTTATCTTTATTAACTTCTGGTTCTTTCATAATTTCCTCAAAATGATGCAAATCCAACACAACTATTAAATCTTTATCCAACGCATAGTTTATATATCCATCAATTTTCTTAAAAAATTCCTCATCAATTTTAAAATCTTTAGAAGTTGATGTATAATCAGAAAATCTTACAGGTATACGTACTGTATCAAAACCTGCATTTTTTATATCATCAAAAAATTTATTTGACATTTTTACATCCCAAGGAAAATCTTTGGGTGATTCTAGTGCATTACCTATATTTATGCCTCGTTGCATCGTGACTGTATCACTATTTCCTCTTATTATAAAATAAAACCAAACAAACACTATACTTAAAAAACATATTATAATAACACCTATTCTTTTTATCTTACTCTCCCCCTAACAATATTATTTTCTACATAATATTATGCAATCTTTATTATAACAAATTAAATTGCATCATGTTATATATAATTATTCTCATTTATAAACTTTACATTGATTATAATTTAAAAATACTTGATACATCTAAAAAAAGGGGCTGTCGCACTATAAAATAGTGCTACGCCCTTTTTTGTATAAAAAAATAAATCCCAAGTTCAAAAGAGCTTGGGATTCCTGTATAATAATTGTATGCTAAAACAAAATACTATACAAACTGATTATACTACTTATGGTGATAATTATCAATTTAAGTTACCACTAAATATTGATTACATGATTCCAAAAGATGATTCTGTAAGGTTATTAAGTCAAATTATTGAGGAGATGAATTTAGAAAAATTATATAAGACTTATTCTCGAGTTAGAGTAAATAAAGTAACCCCTAGACAACTTTTGAAAATTATAATATATGCAAACATGAACTGTATTTATTCTTCAAGAGAAATAGAGAAAGCATGCAAAAGAGATATTAACTTTATGTATCTTCTAGGCGGAGCCTCACCTCCAGACCATTCAACAATTGCAAGATTCCGTAGTATTCATTTTTCACCAATAAGCAAAACTTTGATTGCACAGTTTACAAACTTTCTTGGAGATAGTAAGGAGATTTCAATGGACACTCTATTTATTGATGGCACAAAAATAGAGTCATCTGCAAATAGATATACTTTTGTTTGGAAAAAAGCTATAAATAAAAATATAGCTAAAATGATGAGTAATATATCTGACTTCATATTAAAATGTGAAACTGATTTTGGTATTAAAGTAATTTATAAAGATAAAATAAAAATCTACCATTTGAAGAAACTTTTAAAGAAACTAAAAAAAATATCAAAAGAATTAAATATAACATTTGTTCATGGAAAAGGAAAGAAAAAATCTATGGTTCAAAAATCTATAGAGCAATTAAATAATTATATTGATAGATTGAAAAAGTATACTAAAGACCTTCATATAATGGGTGAACGGAATAGTTATTCTAAAACAGATAATGACGCAACTTTCATGAGAATGAAAGAAGACCATATGAAAAATGGACAATTGAAACCAGCATATAATATACAATTTGGTGTAGATTCAGAATATATAGTTTGGGTAAGTTCAGGACATCAACCTACTGATACGACAACATTAATACCGTTTTTAAAATCGATTGAGGACTATGCAAAATTCAAATATCCTAAAATAGTTGCTGATTCTGGGTATGAAAGTGAGGAAAACTATACATTTTTAGAGTGTAATAATCAATTATCTTTCATAAAACCTGCAAATTATGAAATTAGTAAAACTAGAAAATATAAAAATAATATTGGACATATTGATAACATGGATTATGATGAAAAAAATGATTATTATATTTGTAAAAACAATAAAAAACTACTTGCTAATAAAATAATAAATAGAAAGTCAAAAACAGGTTATAAAAGCGAAATAACTTGTTACACTTGTGAAGAATGTCATGATTGTCAATATAAAAGTAGTTGCATTAAGAGAAGTAATAGTAAGATTTCTCTTGAAAATAGGACTAAAAACTTACAAGTATCTAAGTTGTTTCATGAAAAAAGGAAAGAAAACTTAAATAGAATTATGAGCCCGGAGGGGTGTGAACTTAGAGTGAATAGAAGTATACAAGCAGAAGGAGCTTTCGCTCAAGTAAAACAAAATATGAAATTTAGAAGATTTTTAAGCCGAGGTAAAGAAAATGTTCTATCAGAGTGTATTATTGTAGCGATAGCTCATAACATTTCTAGGCTACACAATAAAATAGTAAAAAATAAATGTGGAATATATCTTCATACTTTAAAAAAAGCATTCTAAATTTATTATTTATAATCAAATATTATCTGAAAAAATGGTATTTTTATACCTTATATTTGTCATGCATAATTTTACTTAGAAAATAAACTATATATAAAATAATTAAAAATATACCTATTAAGATAAGTAAAAAGAGCTCTCACAGAACAAATTTAATTTGCCCATGCGACAGCCCCTTTTATTTTTTTACAATTTATCTAATAAATCTAACACTTGTTTTTTAACTTTATCATATCCAAAATTATCAAGTGAATATCCTAGTTCTATGTTTCCAAAACCTTTAATCTCAGCATTTTCTTTTTTATTTAATAGTTCTTGCATAAGTTCAACTTCTATATATTCTCTTCCCTTATCTTTTTCCAACATAGTAAATAATTCAAAATCTTGTATTCCAAATCTTAAATTCTCCATTCTAACACTTCTAACTGGCTTTAAATCTTTTCCAGGATAAACAAAGAACATATCTCCAGCCTTCCAAATAGGGAATTTGTAACTTGCATCCCTCCAAGGGTCTTCCGTCCATAAATTGTAATCCCATCTTAAAAATCCATCAAGACCAAAATAATAAGTATACCATCCTATTATTCTATTTTCCACAAAAGGAGAACTTATAAAACTATTTGGCTTCTCTGGAAAACAGCATACAAACCAAGTTAATATTCCACCCTTATCATTAACCTTTTTCTTTAACTTGTCTATATCTTTGTAATTTTGAATAGTAAGTTTTAAGTTTATTGACATATCATCAACTTCATCTTTAGCTCTATCTAAGAAATTTTGGTCATGTGTTGCTGATTTGTACTTAACTTTATATTCATCTACAGTAGAGTTTATAAACTCGATACACTCTTTTACTACTTCTGGATTATTTGGTTCATCAGCTATCACTCTAACTCTATCCCATAACCCACATTCTATTAAGTGATTTAAAACTAATCCTATATATTCTTTTAAATCTCCTGTATTATTTATAAACTTAAATACCTTATCATTTTCATCATAATATCTTACTCTTATTGGGTCTTTATAGCCTTCTATAGGGTTTCCAAACTCACCAGCACACCAATTGCCCAACAAACCAAATAAATCTATTTCCTGAGCCATTTTATGCTTATTAGCTATATTTATATACCTGTCCATACTTTCAAAATTACATTTAATCTTTCCATCTATACCTTTTGAAACACTCACCATATTGTATTCATATAAGTTTGATGGATTTTTATAAACTTTATAACAACTTTGCCCTGCCCATGGATAATCAGAAACTATCACAGTTGCAACTTTTTCTCCTAAAGAAGCTAGTTCTTTTAAATAGTTATCAATTATTTCAAAATGGACATCAGACCATAATTCAACCTTATACATTCTGGCTAAACAACTTGGATGTTGCCATAAATCCAAAAAGAATCTGCTTTCATCTAAAGATTTTAATACAACATTTTTTACTTCTACAGGTACATCAATAGTACAAACTTTTTCTTCATCTTCATATCCAAAGCTTTTGAATACATCAATACCTATATTAAAGTTATTTTCTGTAAAGTCCTCAGGTACTTGACCTTCAATCCAAAACATTTGAGGTAAATGTTGTTCTACTAATACATCTTTATCTCTCAAAATAGCATCATTTACAAATGCTTTTGTATCATCTTGAACATATCCCATTATATTGATACTAAAATCATTTTCTAATTCATTAGGTACATTTAACTTAAGTCTTACTCTATTTCCAAGACCTTTCCATGATATAGTACTACTTCCATCAATCGTACAATTAAATTCTTCTGTCGCTTTTAGCATAATTTGAAAAGCAAACTTCTCCCCCTTAGCTACTACAATATCTAAATCTTTAGGTTCCCAAGTATCAGCTTCTATAACTGAATATTTATTGTGTTTAAATGTACAATCCTTCAATACATATGAAATCTCCATATTTTAAACTCCTCCACATCTACATAATTCTATTTTATATTTTAAATTAAAATATCTAACCCTTTATTCCTGACAGAGATACACCTTCTACAAATTTACTCTGTAAAATCAAATAGAAAATAAATGGAGGTAAAAATGTTATTGTTGCACCTGCCATCATTTGTCCATAGTTTGTTATCTGGAATGTCTTAAGAGTTGATAATCCAACTGTTAATGTTCTCATTGTATCTTTAGTTGTGGCTATAAGAGGCCACATAAATTCATTCCATGCTCCCATAAAAGTAAATATTGCTAATGTAATTAATGCTGGTTTAATTAGAGGAAGCACTATTTGTATTAAAATCCTAAGGTCCGAACAACCATCTATTTTTGCTGACTCTAATAGCTCTTTTGGTACTCCTAAAATAGCTTGTCTCATTATAAATACACCAAATGCAGTTGGTATTGGCATAATAAGTGCAAGGTAACTGTTTATCCAGCCTAAATGTTTCATTATTATATAAAGTGGTATCATTGTAACTTGAGATGGTATAATTAAAGTCATTATCATAAATAAAAATAACTTATCACTACCTTTAAAATCCATCTTTGCAAAAGAATATCCTGCTAGTGTACTAAATACTAAGTTTAATATTACACCTGAAAAAGATACTATCGCTGTATTTAAAAAGTATTGTGTAAATCCTTTCTTAGTAAATATATCTATATAATTTTGTAGTGTCACTGTTGAAAAAGATATATCTAAATTATATGAATTATATGTTACCTTTAAAGATATTATCAACATATATATAAAAGGTACCAAGCTTACACATGCTATAAATAATAACAAACCGTCACTCAATAATCTTCTTGTTGCTTTCATTTTGTACCTACCTTTCTAAATATCTGAACTATCTCGTCTTACAAATTTATTCTGCAAAATTGAGACTACAGCTATCAACAAGAATAATACATTTGCTACAGTCATTGCATATCCAGAATTAAAATTTTTAAAGTTCAAGTTAAAAGCATGCATAACTATACTCATAGTAGATATCCCTGGTCCTCCACCAGTCACAGTATAGATTAAGTCAAATACCTGTAGTGACCATATAGTTCCTAAAAACACAACCATTATTGTCGTTGGCTTCAATAAAGGAACTGTTATTTTCATAAATTCTTGAAGTTTTGTAGCTCCATCAACCTTTGCCACTTCATAACAATGTTTTGGTAAATTCATTATTCCCGAAATGTAAATCACCATAAAATACCCTATATTTTTCCACATAGATATAAACATAAGTGTAGGTAGTGCGGTCTTACTGTCTCCTAAAAGTTTGGAAGACTCTATGCCAAAAACACCTAATACTTGATATACAATTGAACCTTCACCATTTAATAAAGCTCTCCATACCATACCTATCAAAACCATAGATGATAATACTGGTATAAATATTGCACCTTTAGCAAATGAAGCTATTTTACTATTTCCCTTCCCAGTAATCCAAACCGCCAAAACCAATGATAAAATAGTCTGACATGGTACTACAACAATAGTAAATTTAATTGTATTTATAATAGATACTTTTAGTGTTTCATCTGTAAACAACTTTTTATAGTTTTCTAAACCTATAAATGTAGCTGGACTAATAATGTTATACTTTGTAAAGCTAAAATATATTGACATTATTATTGGTATCACATAAAATGCCACTAAAATTATACCTAATGGCAATATATAGATATATGGTTTAATATTCAATCTTATTCTTTTCTTTTTTGAATTTCCTTCAAAATCTCTAACTAAGTTTTCCATTTTATCCTCTCCAATATAAATATTAGCATTGTACTATGATACAATGCTAATTTTAATCTGCAAGATACTATAAAACGTCTTACAGCTGTAAACTTTTATTGTGCTAATAAATCATTTGAATATTTTGCAGCATCATCCAATGCTTGTTTTGGAGTTTTATCTCCTGAAATCATTGTTTGAAGTTCTTTCCATAAATATTCATATATTTCAACACCATGAGGACCTACAACCAATGGTCTATATATATCTTTGTCATTTTCAACCATTTCTTTAAATCTTTCATCACCTTGATATGGTTCACCTTTTGTTATTGGTGCTCTTGGTATTGCTTTATGGAATTCTGTCATCGATTCAACACTTAACATATGTTGTATTAGTTTGTATGCAAGTTCTTTGTTTTTTGCTGATGACATTAGAGATAAATGGTCTACTGCTCCAAAAGTCGCAGCTTTCTTATCTTCTAATCCAGTTACAAATCCCCAATTTAAGTCTGGGAATGATTTATCAAATACACTTGTTGCAGCAGAAGATAGCATTACTGTAAATGCTGCTTTTCCTGGACCAAATACACTTTCTATTATTTCATTACTATCTTTAGATAAAGAATCTTCAGGTACATATGCTTGTAATTCTTTTAAGAAATTTGCTGCATCTAAACCATTTTTATTATTAAACTTAACTGATTTTAAATCATCATTATATATATCCCCACCAGCTTGCCACAAGTAAGGGTACCAGTTCCAATTTAAATTACCAAAAGTTTTAGCTCCCCATCCTTGAGCCAATCCCCATTGGTCTATCTTTCCATCACCATCAGTATCTTGTGTTGCTTTTTTACAGATTCTTTTAAAATCTTCCCATGTTTTAGGAGGTTTTTCTCCTATTTTTTCTAAGATATCTTTGTTATAGTACAGTACACCTGGATTTGCTGCTTGGAATGGCATTCCATACATTCCACCCATCATTTCAGATGTCTTTATATAAATAGATTGTTCTTTGTCTTCTTTAGTTGCGTAGTTAGTTAAATCTTCTACTGCGCCACTTTGTATAAATTGTGGATACATTTCTGCATACATATATCCCACATCTGGACCTTCATCAGCACTTATAGCTGTTGCAAATTTTTCAGAATAATTGTCCCAAGGAATTATCTGTAAATCTACTTCGCAGTTATTTTTTTCCTCAAATTTATCTAAAATAGGGTCCCAAACTTCCTTCATATTATCTTCTACTGGTGGCATCCAAAGAACTAACTTTTCTTTTTCTCCATCCTTTTTTGAATCTTTTCCATTCCCGCTTGAACACCCTGTTATAAGAGTTGTAGTCATAATTGCCACCATAGCTAGTGAACATAATTTTTTCAACATACCCAATTTTATTCCCTCCATCTTATTTTATTTTTCATTATAATTCTACATATTTTATTCCATTTAAAATATTATCAAAGCGTGTATTTATTGTCTAATCAGTTTTTTCTATGCACTTTTTTTTATTATAGTTTTTTTCTATGACAACGTTTCCCAAAATGAGCTTTTTAGTTCATGAGGACTCTTTCTTGTACAAAATCAAATATATTTTCATCATTTCAACAATTAAAAAGAGGCTTATCTCTATTTTGAGATATCCTCTTTATTTTATACTACTTATTTATATTGTTATAATACTTTAGAATTTATTAAAACATATCCTTCACCTTAATATTCGTAGTGAATTACATTTTTATACTCTTCAAAAATCTTCTTATTTAATTCATCTCCACCATCTATATTTGCACTATAAAAAATTGGTGGATTCTTTAATCCTCTGTTAACTAGTTCTTGAGTAATTTGAGCTATAATAGAATTCATAACAGTAGTTGCAATTACAGTAGAAGTTGGGCTAACTTTTTGATTTAGACCATCTATTTCTACACAAGCATCTCCCTTTTGACCATGATTATCTATTACCAAATCACATACTTCATAAAGATTTTTCCCTAAAGAATGTCTTGATGATACACTCTTTGAGTAACTTAAATTGGTTATGCATATTACTATTGCATTTCTTTTTTTAGCCTCTATAGCAAATTCTATACTTACTGGATTTCTACCAGATACTGAGTGAATTATAACTACATCTCCTTCTTTAATTGGAGTCTTATCAGCTAAGGCTGAACCATATCCTTCTAACCTTTCCATCTTGCTAGTGTGGGTTATAGGTGCTGTATCTAACATCAAAGATTTCGCAAATACTGGATTTATAAGAACACAACCACCTGCTCTGTAGAATAATTCTTCTGTTAGTATTCCTGCATGTGAAGCTCCAAAAGAAAATATTGCTTTCTTGTTTTCTATTGCTTTAACAAGGATTTCCACTGCTCTTTCCATATTGGCTTTTTCTTCATTTTCTATTATATCGATTAATCTCTTTATCTCACTTATGTATTTAAATTCCATGTCTATAATACTCCTCCAAATAATGACCCCATAAATTTACTGATTATGCCAAATAAAGAAAGGTCATTACCACCAAATATTAGTATCCAGTTTTGAATAGTACCTGAGTAAATTACAGCAGATACTCCTACTAAAACTACCATAAATATTGCAGCTACAGCTGTACCTATTATAGCTCCACGTATGCCTCCTTGTGATTCTCCTATTACAGCTGCTGCTCCACACTCAAAGAATGAAGTTATAACAAGTGGTATAAGTAACATATTAAATACATTAAAGTAGTTACATATTAAAATCATAGCTGTAGATGTTAACATGGCAACTAAAAATCCTATTAATACAGCATTTGGCTTATAATTAAATAATATTGGACAGTCAAAAGCTGGTAGCGCATTTGGCACAACTTTTTCTGATATACCTTGGAATGCAGGCATTATTTGATTTATTAACATTCTTACACCATGAAGCATTATTATAAGACCTGCCCCAAAAGAAAGACCTTGTTTTATTGCATATGTTCCAATAAATTCATTAGCATCTTTAAACGCATCTGGTATCACTATTCCAACAACTATAAACATTAGAAATACTGCCATTCCTCCACTTATAGATATTTCTCTAAAGAATGATATACTTTGAGGTATGTTTATATCTTCTGTAGACTTTTCTTTATTTCCTACTAACTTAGCAACAAATCCTGATATAAGCGCTAGACAACCTGATGGATGTCCTAGTGTAAATGACTCGTCTCCAATAACATCAAATACATACTTTCTTAATAACCAAGGCATTATTGACCAGTAAAGTGCTGATAATACTGCTGCAAAGGCTATTAATACTCCACCACTTAATCCCGCTTCAACTCCTGATGCTACAAATATAAATGGGAACCAGTAAAGCATGTGACCTGTTAAAAAAATAGTCTTAATAGGTGTAAACCTCGCTATCATTAAGTGAAGAGCCAGACCTACAAACATGGCTAAACCTATAATCCCCCCATAACTTGCAGTAAAAGTGACATCACTTAAACCTTTTGTTACTGCACCACCACTTATACTCTGGAAAGCTCCATTAATTGGTGCTATTGAACTGACTAACATGCCTGTTCCAGTCTCCATGATTATGATTCCGAAAGCTGCAAGTAATGCCCCCTTTATGACATCTGATGCTTTCTTTTTCTGCAATATAAGACCAAATGCTGCTATTAATCCAATTAGCATAGATGGATTACGTAAAATATTATTTGAAATAAAATCAAGCATTATATTTTTTTAGTGATAGGTCAACTGTTTAAGTTTTGTACCACTAAATTCCTCCTCTCCCTCTTACTATTTTCAGTTTTAGTAATCTTTTATTCTATTTTACTTATCTTAAATTTATTTTTAAAAATTTATACTATTTCTTATCATTTAAAAAAGTTTGAACAACTTCTTTAACTTCTGATAAATCCATATACTTCTTAACTGGATATACTGGCACATTGCAAGTTCCTTTTAATTCATTTAATAATTCTTGACTTGTAAATATACAGTCACAATCTGTTCCTCTAGCTGAGTTTATATCTGTATTTTCTACTTCACCTTCTATATCTAACTGCTTTAAAACTTTTTGTATTGTCATTTTTAACACCATTGATGAACCTACACCAAATCCGCATACTGCTAATATCTTCATTTTTCAGTCCTCCTAATTTTGTTTATTTATAAGCTCTAGTATTGAACTTTTATTGCTATTAATTATTAACTTTATATTTTCTTCTTCATACATCATCTCTGATAGTGATGCTAATGCTCTAATGTGAGTAGTATTATCTATAGCAGCCAGTACCATGAATATGTTTACTGGCTTTCCTAATAAGTCAACTTCTTCTTCTACTATAAGTAAAGACATCGCTAGCTTGTTTACTCCCTCTTTAGAACTTGCATGTGGTAGAGCAAATCTGTCAGCTAAAACAATATAAGGTCCATATTTTTCAACTGATTTTATCATATTCTCTACATATAACTCTTCTATAGAATTATCTTCTAATAAGGGTTCTGAGGCTATTTTTATTGCCTCTTTCCAATCTTTAACACTACTTACTATGTTAACTCTTTCTTCATTAATTAATTCCTTTAACATTGGTTGATACATCTCTCCTTCATCTATCTTGTGTATTATGTTTAATAAATCAGACTTTAGTGCTTCTTCATTATTAATAACTCCATTTTTTCTTATAACTTGCATTATTAGTTCAAGATTGAAATATTTATCATTTTCCTTTACACTTATGAGTTTATTCATAAGTAATTGAATATCTGATGCTGTTAAAAGAGGATTTACAACTATTACATTACTTACATCTTGTATATCGATAGTCGTAATTATGTAATCGTAGTATACTTTTACTTCTTTCAGTTGCTTAATAGACACTATCCCAACTATTTCTATAGTTGGTATATATTTGTATAGCTGTATTTCCAAACTTTTCGATACCATAAGACCATTAGGACAAACTAATAAGACTTTATTTCTTCTTAGACCATTATCTCTAGACCCTCTTAGGTATCCACCAAAGTATGCTGCTATAAACCCTATTTCCTCTTCCCTTATGCCCTCAAATATAGGAAACTCTTCTTCATTCTCTATAATTGATTTTATAATTTTATAAAGTGACTCATGTTTATACTTAGTTTCATCTAGCATGGGGTTGCTAATAGGGAACTTAAATCTTATTCTGTTGTAAGAAGAATGTAGATGTCTTAAAATGTTTTTCTTAAATTCATGCTTACTTTCTAATTTTATTGCTGTATTCACTTCAAACTTGTCTATAAGTTTATCTACATATTCTTCAACAACATCTCCCTTAATTTCACTATTTAAACTAGGTAGTGAACTTACATAAGTACATACATAAGCCTGTTCATTTTCATTTGCTTCTTCACATAGAAGGTCTTTACAATTATTAAAGTAACTAATTTTTTTAGCTTCATTTAGGTATTTATATGAGTATAATGTTTTCCCATCTCTTATCCTTTTATTTACAAATTCTGTAAACTTAGTTAGATTTAATAAAGAATAATCTGTAAGATTTATACATCCTTTTGTATCAAATTTAGTGACTTCCTCACTTATACAATTAATTTCTAGTACATTTTCTTGTGTAAGTAATAAAAATAGTTCTCTAATAGCATATTCATCACCTATAATTTTGTATTTTCCATTATATTCTAGTTTCAATCCCATTGTCTGAAGGTATTTTTTTACATCAGTTATTGTCTGCACTACTGTATTTTTTGAAAGTAACATTTCATTTGTTAGTTTTTCTATAGATATCTTTTCACCAAGTAATATTTTGTTTAATATAAAAGTTCTTCTATAGTCACTATCCAAAAACTTATCTTCTTCAGTTGAAATTATTTTTCTTGCATTAACTAAGTTACCTTCAAATGTAAATTTGTGTTTTACATTTTTTATATTACCATTTTTTCCTAGTTGTTCATTTATAGCTAAGATATCATAATAAATAGTTCTCTTTGATACATTAAACTTTTCTTGTAATTCTTGTGATGTTACATTATTATTTTTAATAATAAAACCTAATATTTTTTTAGCCCTTTCTTTCATACTACCTCCTTAATTTTATTATCTATATTTTCTATATATAATTCCATACCAAATAATTGCACATGGTTTTATAATTTTGCACATTTTAACTCTAATCTAAAAGAATTTCTATAATAAAAAAGAGCTATCACAAATCATTTAAAATTATTTGTATGATAGCCCCACTTTATTCATTTAAAATTTACTTTTTAGGTCTAAGTTCATTCTTATCTCTTTTTACTTCTTCTAATATTTCTTTCAGATTATACTCAACACTAGAAAGCACATCTTCTGCATATTCAATTGACCCAATTCTTATCTCATTTGCTATTCTTTCAGCTCTCTCAACTATCTCCTTAGCTCTTTGGTCTGCTTGAACAACAGGTTCACTTGATTCTACATATGCTTTTACCACATCTTCAGAATTTTTCTTTAACTCTTCTATATTCTCATGATACTCTTGTTGTATTCTTTCAGCTTCTTTTTTTGCTTGTTCAACTATATTTGCAGCATCTTGCTTAGCTTGGCTTATTATTTTATTTCTTTCTCTATTAATCCATACTGCTTGCGTCACTTCCTCTGGTATCAAAGTTCTTATGTCGTTAATTATGGCTAAAACTTCGTCTTTATCTACCGTACATTTATGTGAGAAAGGAATCGTAGAGGCACTTCTGAATATCTCCTCTAATTGATCAAATAGTTCAATCATTTCTAAATCTATCTTCATATATCAATTACCCCCAGTAGTTTTTTTCTTTAATTCTTCCAAAACAATCTTTGGAACCAAATTTTTTATATCAGCATCAAAGAGCAAAACCTCTTTTATCAAAGATGAGCTTATAAATGAGTATTTTGTACAGCTTGGTAAAATTATAGTCTCTATATTTGGATTAAGTTCTCTATTCATATGAGCCATTTGAAGTTCATAATCAACATCAGCACCACTTCTCACACCTCTAACTAGCGCTCCAATCCCATTTTCCTGACAGTAATTTATTAATAAACCATCAAAAGTTACAACTTTTATATTATTTAAATGGCTTGTACTTTTTTCTATAAGCTTTACTCTCTCATCAAAGCTAAATAGACCTTTTTTATTAGGATTATTTAATACTCCTATTTGTAATTCGTCAAATAACTTAGAAGCCCTGCAAATAATATCTAAATGTCCATTAGTAATTGGGTCAAAGCTTCCTGCAAATATAGCTTTTCTAGGTTTATTTTCCATATTATGCCTCCATCTTATAAAAAGTTAATGTAGTATTTCCATATTTCTTATCTCTAGTTTTTTCTAATTTACATATTTTGTCTGGAAACAAATCATTAGTATCATGTTCTACAACTATTATTCCATCTTCATTCAACAGATTAGAATTATCAATTTTTTCAATAGCTTCTATAAACATATTTTTATAATATGGAGGGTCCATAAAAATTATGTCAAATTTACTATTTTGTGATTTAAGCTTGTCTACAGCAGTTTTAAAATCTAGGTTTAAAATAATGCTTTCATTTTCAACTCTTGCCTTTTTTATATTAGACTTAACAATATCTATGCTTTCCTTACTGATATCTACAAAAGTACATGCCTTGGCTCCTCTAGATAAACACTCTATTCCTAAAGAACCCGTCCCAGCAAATAAATCCAGAACTTCACTTTCCATTATATATGAATTTATTATATTAAATAGAGATTCTTTTACTCTATCTGTAGTTGGCCTTACATCTTCATTTTTTGGAGTATTTAGTTTTAATCCTCTCGCTTTTCCTGAAATTACTCTCAATATGACAATCTCCCTTCAGCACATTATTACATTAATAATATTTTAACATAATCTAAAATTAATTTAATGAAATTTCTTTCAATGTATCTTTAAATTTATCTATAATTTCTTTTTTAAGTGGCATATTTTCTTTCAATTGTAGATTATTATCTTCACCTAATATATATCTAGCTTCTTGTTGAGCTAACTTTAATATTTTTATATGTTTAAACAAGTTTGCTACTTTGAGTTCTGGAAGTCCATGTTGCCTTGTTCCAAAAAACTCGCCAGGCCCTCTTATTTCTAAATCCTTCTCTGAAATCTTAAAACCATCATTTGTCTCTTCCATTATAGCCATTCGTTGTCTGCATACCTCTGTTTTAGAATCATAAATTAGTACACAATACGATTTATGACTTCCTCTCCCAACTCGTCCTCTAAGCTGATGTAATTGTGCAAGTCCAAATCTCTCTGCATTTTCTATTATCATTAGTGTTGCATTTGGCACATTGACACCAACTTCTATAACTGTTGTTGATACTAAAATATCTATTTCTTTATTTTTAAAACGACCCATTACTTCGTCTTTTTCACTTGACTTCATTTTACCATGAAGCAACCCAAGCCTTAAATCTTGGAAATATTCAGCTCTTAATTCCTCTACAAGTTCAACAGCTGATTTAGCTTCTATGGCTTCACTTTCTTCTACCAAAGGACATACAATATATACCTGTCTGCCTGCTTCAACCTCTCTTCTTACAAGGTTATTATAGGCTCTATCTCTTTTATTCTTTTCGATAGCAAGTGTTTCTATTGGTTGTCTCCCTGGTGGAAGTTCATCTATAATAGAAATATCTAAATCTCCATAAAGTATAAGTGCTAAAGTTCGAGGTATTGGTGTAGCTGTCATTACTAATATATCTGGATTTGCACCTTTCATTGAAAGCTTACTTCTTTGCATAACACCAAATCTATGTTGCTCATCTGTTATAACTAAACCAATATTGTTAAATTCAACCTTGTCTTCTATTAGTGCATGTGTTCCTATCAATATATCAATTTCATTATTTTTGATTTGTTCTAATACTGTATCCTTTTGTTTTTTTGTAAGGCTACCTATTAATAAGCCTACATTTATTCCAAAATCTTTCAGAGATTCAGTAAGAGAAATATAGTGTTGTCCTGCTAATATCTCTGTAGGTGCCATCAAAGCGCCTTGATATCCATTTAAAACGCAATTTGCAAGTGCCAAAAGGGCTACTACTGTCTTACCACTCCCTACATCACCTTGAACTAACCTATTCATTATTTTATCCGAATCCATATCTTGTATAATTTCATCCAATGCTCGATTTTGAGCTTTAGTCAATTTAAATGGTAAAGAACTTATTATGTTTTTTAAATCTTTACTTATTTCAAATTTTATTCCATCTTCTTTATTTCTTCCACTTTTAAATACAAATAATCCAAGTTGTAGTATAAGTAATTCTTCAAATACAATTCTATATAAAGCTATTTTTAATGATTCTTTATTGCTTGGAGAATGTATATTTCTAACTGCAAAATCTATATTACATAGTCTATACTTCTCTATAATTCTCTTTGGCATATATTCTTGTATGATTAGTTCTTTATCTTCAAGTACTGTTCTAATTATACTCATAATTTCTTTATTTGTAACACCATATGTAAGCTGGTACACAGGCATAAATCTACACGTATTCTTAGGTGAATTAGTAAGATACTCTAACTCACATGATGTAAGCTCTAAATTATTAAATTTTTTCTTAACCTTACCAAAAACTAATATTGAATCACCTGGACGAAATGTATTTTTTATATAACTCTTGTTAAAAAACACCAATTTAGCTGAACCAGTCTCATCTTTTACATCAATTTTTGTCAATGTCATACCTTCTTTTGGACTAAACGTATTTATACTTGATATGACTGCTTTTATTGTAACTTTCTCATCATCCTCTAATTGTGCTATTTTTTTTAGATTATTTCTATCTTCAAACTGTCTTGGAAAATAATACAATAAGTCTTTTAAAGTAAATATTCCCAATTTGTTCAGCTTATCAGCTTTTTTAGGTCCTATCCCCTTAACATATTGAACATCTTTATATAAATCCAACAAATATATCACCTACTACACAAAAATCCTGTACAACCAACTTTATAAAAGCTACTTGGTCATACAGGTTCTTATAATCATTATTCAACTGAAATTAAGTAATAATAAAGAGGTTGTCCTCCATAATATAATTCTACATCTACATCTTCAAACTTTTCTTCTAAAGAAGTACGTAGTTCATTTGCTTGAGATTCTGTAACATCTTCACCAAAGAATAATGTTATTATAGCAGTATCTTCATCAACCAACTTTTCAATAAGGTTTGATGTTACTTCATCCACATAATCTCCTGCTGATAATAAATTCCCTTCTGCAATTCCAATTATATTACCTTCTTTAACATCAATTTCATTCATTACTGTATCCCTAACAGCAAAAGTTACTTGACCTGATTTAACTGAGTTTAAAGCATCCATCATAGCTTCTTTATTCTCATCTTCACTTAACTCTCCATTAAATGTTACTAATGCAGCAAATCCTTGAGGTGTGTTTTTTGTAGGTATAACTATTATATTTTTCTCACTCAATTCTTTAGCTTGATTAGCAGCCATTATTATATTGCTGTTATTTGGGAAAATAAATATATTTTTAGCATTTATATTATTTATGGCATTCATAAAGTCTTCTGTGCTTGGATTCATAGTTTGACCACCTTCTATTATATGGTCAACTCCAAAGTCTTTAAATATATTTGCCAATCCTTCACCCATAGAAGTAGCTATAAACCCAAACTCTTTTTCTTCTTCTAAAGGTTCCTCTTCTTTTTCTTTCTTCTCTTCTACATCTAATAATGTATTTTCATGTTGTAACTTCATGTTTTCTATTTTTATAGTTAATAATTGACCATACTTTAGAGCTTCTTGAAGCACATTTCCTGGGTCATTAGTGTGTACATGTACCTTTATGACTCCATCGTCTCCAACTACTGCTAAGCTATCACCATAAGCCATCATTATATCTCTTATTTTAGTGTCTTCTACCTTAGAACTTTCTAGTATAAATTCTGTACAATAACAATATTTTATATCATCTGTACTAGTAGTACTCTTTGCAAAATCCATACTTGCTGAAGTATTAACATCCAAGTTAGCATTTTTTATTTCTATATCATTTCCCTTTATAGAAGCTAACATTCCTTCGTATATAAGTACAAGACCTTTTCCACCAGAGTCAACTACACCAGCATCTTTTAGATTTTTTAGAAGGTCTGGAGTTCTTTCTAATGAAGCATTAGATTCCTTTACAAGCATACTTAAAAACTTTACTATATCTTTTTCTTTTTTGGCAGCTTTTATTGCAAATTCGCCACTTTCTCTAACTACAGTAAGTATAGTTCCTTCAATTGGTTTTATGACAGCTTTATATGCTGTATCTGAACCATTTTTAAAAGCTTTTGCTAAATCATCTGTTGATAATTTACTTTTTCCTTCTATAGACTTAGCTATACCTCTTATTATTTGCGAAAGTATAACTCCTGAGTTTCCTCTAGCTCCCATTAAAGAACCTTTAGATAATGCCTTTCCTATGTCCGATATGTTATCAGTTTCCACTTTTGCTAATTCTTTTAAGGCATAAGATATAGTTAATGACATATTAGTCCCTGTATCTCCATCTGGTACAGGAAATACATTTAACTTGTCAACCAAATCTTTATTGTTTTGGAGATTGTTTGCACCTGAAATAAACATCTCTCTTAACCTTTTACCATCTATATACTGAATCATTTGTTTCCTCCTATGAAATTACTTAACTCTTATTCCTTGTACATTAATATCAATTCTAGTGACTCTTACGCCAGTCATTTTTTCAACTACATATTTTACTCTATCTATTATATTATTGGCAACAGTAGATATATTTGTGCCATATTGTATTATAACATAAAGTTCTATTGCTATGGCATCTTCTTCAACTTCTTCAACTCTAACACCTTTAGTAGCGTTTTCGCCTTTTAATAACTCTACTATTCCTTTAGATTTATACGCTAAACCTACTAAACCATAACTTTCCATTGCAGCTCTATATATGACTTGAGCTATTACTTGATTATCTATTTCTATACTTCCATATTGATTCGTTACCTTTGCACTCATGGTTGACCCCCTTAAGCTTATTTTTATTAAAAATACTTCTTAATTTATTTTTTACTATTTTTACTTATTTATTATATAAAATTATAATCATATCATACTATAAATATGGTATAATTTAAACCTAGAAAAGTTTTTGGATAAAATTTCTTCTATAGTATATATATTCAAAGAAAAATAATAATTATTTTCCAAATATATTTACTTTATATAAAATTATATATATAATTTTATATGATAATAAGAAATTCTTCAATATGTGTAAGGCAAATATATATTTCTATTGCAAATTTTTGTTATTTATGATAATATAAATATGTTTTTAGTCTTTAAATAGTTATCATTTTAAGGAGGTGTGCGTAGATGGCAAAAGTATGTAGCGTATGTGGTAAAGGTAAGGTTTCTGGAAACCAAGTATCACACTCAAATAAACATAATAAAAGAACATGGTCAGCTAACTTAAGAAGCGTAAGAGCGATTATAGATGGAGCTCCTAAGAGAGTAAAAGTTTGTACTAGATGTTTACGTTCTGGTAAGATTGAAAGAGCTTAGTAACCACGTTTAAAAGCCTACTTCCGTAAGTAGGCTTTTTAATTTAATCATTTTTACTCTTTCTCATGAATTTTAAGACTATATTTGAAATCCATTTTGGTAACTTTATTGTTACTACTTTCATCAATACTCACCCCACACTTTATAGTTAAAATTATTTTAACAAAAAAATAATAATGCTCCACATCCAATAAGTATTAATGCGGTAAGTGCTGACCAAATCCAGCCAGGAAGCAACATAGACAAAATTACAGCCATTCCTGTTGCCAGACATAGTATTCCTAGCAATACCTTAGACTTGTTATTTCTCATGGAACACCTCCACATAGAACTTGTATCTATAAATATTTTCATATTCAAGTTTATGCGATAGTTTTCCATTTTAGACCAACAAACATAATATGTAATTTTAATTTTTTATACTAGAATTATTACTCTCCTCTGATATAGATTCTATCATATCTAAAATACCTCTTTTTCTGCTTAATCTTTCAGGTCCACTATATAAAACCACTGGTATAACTTTGGGAAGTTTAAAATTCTTGTCTTCAATTTCTTCAAGACTCTTTTTCATAATAAAGCTTTTCCAAATTTGCTCTCTATATGATTTTAATCTTGGTACAATATCAGTATCCATTTCTGTTTGAAACTCCAGTACTATATAATGTGATACCTTATGATTTTTAGAAAAAACCTTATATATTATATCAACTTCCTTTCCTTTATATTCACATATAAAAGATGTTTCTAACTATATATTTTTAAGAGTTAATTCTTTTGCTATTGAGACACTTGTAAAATTTTGAATCAAACTTAAAAAACTTTCTTTATCTGAATACATTCTTATATATTCTTCTCGTTTTTCGTTGCTTCTTTTTAAATTCATACAGTTCCTCCTAGATTACAGACTCTCTATATTTCAATAAAGAAAATCTATAAATATTATTTTTTTAATTTTCACTAGTGAGTATTGACACTTGTGTGTAAAATATCCAGTAAAGATATTTTTTTATATTTTTATTAAAAGATATGAATTTTTATATTTTAATATATTGACATTGACGTTGCGTAAAAGTGTATATTTAATTTATAGGAGGTATTACTCATGGAATATACAGTTCAAAAATTAAGCAAAATAGCTGGTATAAGCACTAGAACACTTAGATACTATGATGAAATTGAACTTCTTAAACCACTTAAAATAAATTCGTCAGGTTATCGTATATATGGTCAAAATGAAGTTAATAAACTACAACAAATACTTTTTTATAGAGAGTTAGGCATTAGCTTAGAAAATATAAAGAATATTATAAATTCACCAACTTTTGACAGTCTAAATGCATTAAAAGAACATCACAACAAGTTACTAGCTAAAAGAAAACAAATTGACTTGTTAATAGAAAATGTAAATAAAACTATAGCTTTAAGGGAGGGAAAATACAATATGACAGATATAGAAAAATTTGAAGGTTTTAAAGAAAAAATGATTGATGAAAATGAAAAAAATTATGGAACTGAAATTAGAGAAAAATATGGTAAGGATGCAGTAGATGCATCAAATAAAAAATTTAAAAATATGTCTAAACAAGATTATGAAGATTGGCAAAACTTAAGTATTGAAATAATTGCTAAACTCAAGAAAGCTTTTAAAACTGGTGATGCTTCTAATGAACTTTCTCAGGAAGTTGCAAGATTACATCATAAGTGGTTGAGTTACACTTGGAATACATATTCTAAGGAAGCTCATGCCTCTTTAGCGCAGATGTATGTATATGATGAACGCTTTACATCATACTATGATAAAGAACAGCCTGGGCTAGCAAAGTTTTTGAGAGATGCTATAGTAATATATACAAGAGATAATTAGTAAGTTACTCAATTCTACAGACCAAAAATGGTGAATCCTATATATTAGGATTCACCGTTTTTATTTTAACAAATTGTAATTATATTTTAATATTGTACTTATAAAAATTTACTTTAGTTTTTATTAAAAGTAATTGTAACTTTAAATAAATCACCATCCACACTTATATTCATCTTTCCACCCTGCAACTCTACAAAACTTTTTGCTATTGCTAGACCAAGTCCAGAGCCTTCTGTATTACGTGACTTATCCCCTCTTACAAATCTCTCCATTATATCATCTACACTAAAATCAATCTCAGTTGCAGACATATTCTTAAGCATAACAGTTACTTTATTATCTGTTTCTAAAATATCAATATACACTCTTGAGCTTGGCATTGCATACTTACTTATATTCATTATAAGATTTTCAAATACTCTAAATGTACGCTGACTATCCAGTGGTAATATTATCTTTTCACTAGAAAAATTATTTTTTAATATTAGAGATGAATCTGTAATTTTGTCATCTAATTCTAAAAGTGTCTGTTTCATTAGAGATACAATATCCACATTTACTATATTCAAATGTACATCTCCACTATTTACCTTACTTACTTCAAACAAATCTTCTATTAAATGTTGTAATCTTTGTGATTTTCTATCCAATGTATCAATGTACAATCTACGATTTTCTTCTGTTATATTTTCATCTTTTAATAAATCTATATAAGTGATTATAGATGTTAAAGGTGTTTTTAAGTCATGTGATACATTTGATATAAGCTCTGTTTTCATCTTTTGACTCTTAACTTCTTCATCAACAGCTTTTTTAAACCCAGTTTGAATATTTCCTAGTTCATCTTTTATAGGATTAAAAAATCCTAAATCTTTTTCCATATTTACTTCTAAGTTTCCATCTGAAATTTTCTTCGTAACATCTAAAAGTTGATTATATTCACATACTGTCTTTTTAGAATAATCAGATAGTACTTTAAATAAAACTATTGAGTAAATTATTGCTAGTATTATCCCAAAGAACCACATACTACACATTATAACTATAATTAATAAGTTTACTCCAAGAATTATAACTATAGTTTTATTTGGTTTTTCTTTCAAATCTATTGTTCTAATTTGATTAATAGCTTTTTTTCCTACTTTTTTAAACCATACAAGGAACATTCCTGTTATAGTACTCTTTACAAAATACTCTCTTATTCCAACATTTAAAATATGTTTTAAAAGTGTTATAAATACAAATATTATTGAGAATATTACAAACCAATAAGTTAGATTCATCAAGCTTACCAATATACTTGCCATTTTAGCACTTATATCATTATTTATTAGATACTCTACATAATTTCCATTCAAGGTACCACTTATTATTCCAGTTGGATATAAGTCTACAATCCCCTGTACAATAACAATAGCAATAAAAAGTATCTCTAATGGTATTTTTGATAATGTATCAAATCCCATTAATTCCTTAGATTTTCTATATGGAAATGCCAAAGCTACAATCACGACTATAGCTAATATAATTTTTAAAATCATTCCAGAAATTTTATAATAAGAATTATTTTCTACATTGTTTATATATGCACTTATATTATCACTGTTATAAATACTTCCATAACCATACTCTGTACTATCATCTTTGCTTATTACTTTAGGCACAGCATATACTACTGTTACATTTTTTATTGGTGTTAGTTTATATGAAATTGAATTTCCACCTAAATTGGTATTCATTAAATCTTCTCTTGCTTTAGATAGCAACATTTGGTTAATAACTTTTTGATTTACTCCATAAGAATCGACAACATTTACTTTTCCATCTTTATCAAAATTCATTGCAACATAAAATCTATAATTATCCTTTATATCCTTAAGCTTATTTTGTCTCTCTTCATTGCTCATTGTTGTATTTTTTGCCTGACTTTCATCAGAATTTTCTCCTGAACTATCATTCTTTGTTGTATCAAGAGCCCTTAATTCTTTATCTTCATTGAAAAGTTCGAAATTTTTTTCTTTATCAATCAAATAATATTTTAAATTTTTTCCTGAATTATTAATAAAAGACTCCCAACTTTCAAAGTTTTCATTAAAATCTGCATTAATACTCTCATCTGTATAATAGCTTTCTGAACCATCATATAAGTTTTTTTCTTTACTTACATTTTTTATATAGTTTATAGTCTCTTCATTTATAAAAAGTTTTGATGGTTGTATCATTTTACCTTCTTGATCTTCTTTCATATTATGATATAAAACATAACTACCTTTATATATATCATCTACAAAACCTTCTTGTTCAAATGGATTCTTAGCTCCACCTTTAGCACCTGCTTGTATAGTAGAATATTGACTAATCATACCTAATGATGCTGATAACATGAGTATAAAAACTATAATAGTAACTATATATTTATCTTTAAATTTTTTCAATTTTGTATCCAACACCCCACACCACCTTCAAATATTTTGGATTTTTTGGGTCTATCTCTATTTTTTCCCTTATATTCCTAACATGCACCATGACTGTATCTGTATTTACAGCATTCTCATTCCAAACTCTTTCATATATTTCATCAGCAGAAAAAACTCTTCCTGCATTTCTCATAAGTAAACTTAGTATTTTAAATTCTATAGGAGTTGTTTTTATATATTTTCCATCAATACTAACTTCTTTTGTGTTTTCATTTAATTCTAATCCACCTATTACAAATACACTGTCACTAGTTTCTACACTTTGCTCTTTATCTCCAATCATGTTTAGATACTTAGTATATCTTCTAAGTTGTGAATTAACTCTAGCCAATAACTCTAATGGTTTAAAAGGCTTTGTCACATAATCATCTGCTCCTATGTTAAGTCCCATTATTTTATCAACTTCCTCTGATTTTGCAGATAACATTATTACTGGGAAGTTATGATTTTCTCTAAGTTTCATTGTAAGTGTTATTCCATCCATTTTAGGCATCATTATATCAATTATAGCTAAATGTATTTCTTGGTCTTCTATAACTTTAAGCCCTTCCACTCCATTGTACCCCTTAAAAACATTATATCCTTGATTTAATAGATATATTTCTATAGCATCTGCTATTTCCTTCTCATCTTCTACCACCAAAATATTATATGAATTCATTTTAATCTCCTTTTATTAATTAGTTTGAAAGTTTTCTTTACATCTATGATTATACAATATGATAGAAGTTTTTCCATTTTTTTATAGATTTATATCTTTTGATTTCAGTTATTTGAACTTAATTCCCATTTTAAAAACCTCCCTCTAGCACAATTTAGTATTGTTTTATTTTGTTTATATACTTAATATTAAAGTTAAAAACTAAAGATATTATACATACTTTTCTAAAGATTTTCTAAAGATTTAAAACGTTCAGCATTAATATACACAAAAAAAGTAGCTCTTATTGTATTAATCAAATCAATGATTTGAAATATAATATCAATAAAATCTACTTTTTAACTTTTAACATACTTATTTTTACTTTAATTTATTTTTATAAAAATCATTATTTTTACTTTATAAATGTACATATTTCTTCTACTGGCTTTTTAGATGGACTCTTTAGGTTGTCTTCTGGTACTCCAAGAGCTAACATTGCACCTAAAAAATACTCTCCCTTTTCAAATCCAGTTTCTGCTTCTAAAATAGCTTCTATCTCATCTGCTGCATAGTTTTGACTTGTCAACCAACAAGAGCCATACCCTAATTCAATTGCTGATAATGTAAAGTTTTCAATTGCAGCACCTAAACTTTGCATACCTGGATTTCTTATAAATAACTTATCTATAGTCTCTTTAGGTGCATCTATAAGCTCTAATTCATAATATCCTGATGGATTATATACTTTTGTAAAAACTAATACTAAAACTGGAGCTTTTAAGTAGAATAATGTAAAGTTTGGTACAAACTTTCTAAATCTATTAGCTTTTTCTACTGATACTTTATCCATTTCTACAAGTATTTCTTGTTGTTTTTTAGTTATTACATCTGCGATTTTTTCCATTAAATCACGTCTCTTTATAACTACAAAATGCCAGTTTTGAATATTTTTCCCTGATGGAGCTGCTCCAGCTGCTTTTATCATTTTTAAAATATCTTCATCTGAAACATCTTCATTTTTAAATTTTCTTACACTTTGTCTTTTAAAAATAGTATCTTGTAATTCCATTTTTAAATCCCCCCATAACTTTTTTATTATATTAATATAATCTTTAAACTCACCTTATTTTAATATATCATGTTCTAATAAATCTTTAAATGAGTCTATAGAATATTCATATCCATCCACATTGCCAAATCCATATTTTGCATATATAAAAGGTATATTCACAAACTTAGCACTATTTGCATCACCTTGAGTGTCTCCAATATAAATTGGATTACTTAATTTATTTCTATCGATTATAAGCTTATTATTCTCACCTTTATGCAAACCAGTATTTCCAGGACATTCAAAATCTATAAAATACTGTTCTAATTTATGTGCTTTTAAAAAAGATTCTATATATCCAGCCTGACAATTACTTACTATGAATAATTTATATTTTTGGGATAACAATTTCAGAGTATCTTCTATATCGTCAAATAACTTAGCTCCATTTTCAGATAAATAGTCACATTCTTTTAAAGAACATTCATTCAATAAATTCTTTCTTTCTTCTTCATTTAGATTTGGAAATAAACGATTAGCTATTTCATCAAAAGAAAGACCCATAACACTTCTAAACAACTCTCTTGTGACATTTAAGTCTATATCTTCATGTTTATTTAAAACATCCTGCCAGACCTTGCATACTTCTTCAGTTGAATCCCATAATGTTCCATCTAAATCAAAAATAATACTATCTACCACAAAAAAATCCCCCTTATGTCCAAAATTTATCATATATTTATAATTATATACTAAAAAACAGATACAATCATAAATATATTTTACTTGATTGTATCTGCTTTGTAATATAAAATCAATTGTCAAAATCGATTTTATAAATTTCTAACTACAAGTGCACACCCTTGCTCTACTTTAATTCTGCAAGAATCACTTAGCATAACATTTGACATTCCAATAGGCACAGAGTATTTCATATAATAGTTATCTAGAGGATATTCTAAACCAGTAAGTGTTACCCCTTTAGCATCTCCTTTTACAGCTATTACAGAAATAGTGTCACCTGCATTGCCATATAAGGTAATTTCCTCATTCATAACTATATACATTTCTTCTTTATCTGATAGTATTCTAGAATATATACCATCTTCTTTTAGATAGTATAATAGATTTACATTGGTAATTGTATGGTCAATCCTTCCACCTAAAGCTCCAAAAAAATCAATATGATTTGCTTTAAGAGTCTTAGCTAAAAAAAGACAAAGCTCTGTATCAGTCTCATCTTTCTTAGATGGAAATTTTTCAAACTTAACACCTTTGTTTCTATAGAAATCTACCTTTTCTTCTTCCACTGAATCTAAATCGCCTAATATATAATCTGGCATGATTTCCATTTTGTAGGCATGATTTGCCCCTCCATCTGCACATATTATATAGTCATAACATTCTTTAGTTATAATATCTCTTGTAATTTCGTAATCTTCAATTTCTCCATTTAAAATAATACATATTTTCATTATTAAATTTAAACCAATTCTTCAAGAGAAGCATTCTTTCTAAATAAATTAACTGTTTCTTGAATGTCATCACTTCCAAATATTGCAGAACCTGCTACTATTACATTAGCCCCTGCTTTTACAACTTCAGCCACATTTTTAGGGCTTATACCACCATCAACTTCTATATCGATGTTTAAGCCTTGATTATCTATAATAGCTTTTAACTCCTTAATTTTATCTAGAACACAAGGTATAAATGATTGACCTCCAAATCCAGGATTAACAGACATTAATAATACCATATCCAAATCAGGTAGAACATGCTTAATAGTATCTATTGGTGTAGCTGGATTAAGTACAACACCAGCTTTTATTCCATGTGATTTTATATTTTGTATAGTTCTATGTAGATGCACACAAGCTTCCTGATGAACAGTTATTATGTCACATCCTGCTTTTACAAACTCTTCAATATATTGGTCTGGATTTTCTATCATAAGATGAGCATCAAATACCATATTTATATTTTCTTTTTTTAAGCTTTTAACTACAAGTGGACCTAATGTAATGTTTGGTACAAAGTGTCCATCCATTACATCGATATGAAGATACTCACATCCTGCACTCTCTACCTTTCTTACATCTTCCAATAATTTCGCAAAATCTGCTGATAATATTGATGGTGCTAATTTAATCATACTTCTAATACCTCCTACTGTTATTTTGTCTTATTTCATTTAGTAGCTGTATATAACTATCATATCTTTCTTTAGATATTTCTCCATTTGCAACAGCTTCTTTTATAGCACAATTAGGTTCATTTTCGTGAATACATTTTGAACCAAACTTACAATCATTAAATTTATCAAATTCTATAAAATAATCTTTAAGCTCAACTTCTTCTATGTCTTCAAGTGCAAGCGAACTAAAACCTGGTGTATCTGCAACCATTCCACCAAATTCCAACTTTAAGAGTTCTGCATGGCGAGTAGTATGCTTTCCTCTTTTTATTTTATCACTTACTACTCCAGTTTGTAGTTTAAAGTTCGCATCTATTTCATTTAATAAGCTTGATTTTCCAACTCCAGATGGGCCTGCAAATACTACAACATTTTCCTTTAATTCTTCTTTTACTTTCTCTATATTTAACTTAGTAATATTACTTACTGGAATAACCTTATATCCACTAAGTTCATATATATTTTTAACAGTTTCTAACGTATCATTATCATCTAAATCTGCTTTTGTAAGGATTATTACAGTTTCTAAATTTTCTTTTTCTGACAAAACTATAAATCTATCTAAAAGAGACAAGTTTGGTTTAGGATTTTTTATTGCAAATACTATTAACGCCTTATCCACGTTTGCTATAGGAGGTCTTATAAGTTCTGTATCTCTACTATCTATTTCTTCTAAAATACCTTTTTTTTCTTCTTCATCAACAATACTTATTTTTACTCTATCACCAACTAAAGGTGTTATTTTCTTCTTTCTAAAGATTCCTCTAGCCTTGCATTCATAAATACCATTATCTGTATCTACATAATAAAATCCACTAATCCCCTTTATAATTTTTCCTTCTAGCATCAAATGCCTCCCTTTATAAAATTTATATAAACACATACTGTTCATTAGCAGTATATCGTGTTATTATTTCCTATTTTTATATAATACCACATTTTTTTTAAATAACAAATCCTCCATTTGGGCTAATTACCTGACCAGTGATAAAATTTGATTTATCTGATGCTAAGAAAATAGCACAATTTGCTATATCGTCTGGAGTACCTAACCTCATTAATGGAGTTTCTTCTACAAGAACATTTATATCTTCACTATTATATTCAAATAGCATGTCAGTATTAATGACTCCTGGAGCTATACTATTTATTCTAATATTTGATGGTCCAACTTCTTTAGCTAATGCCTTTGTCATCCCTATTATACCTGCTTTTGTTATAGAATAATGCACTTCACAAGAAGCACCTGATATTCCCCAAATCGAAGATATATTAATTATATTCCCTTTTTTTTCTGATATCATGTATTTTAAAGCCACTTGTGAACAATAAAAACATCCTTTTAAGTTAATATTCATCATCCTATCCCAGTCTTCATCAGTTATATCTGTAAATAACTTGTCTTGACTTATACCAGCATTATTTACAAGTACATCCAATCCACCAAATTCTTTTACACAGTAATCTATCATATTCTCTACTTCTACTCTATTTGAAACATCTGCTTTAAAAAGTTTTACATAGGAATTTTTTTCACTTAATTTAGTATATAACTCATTAGCTTCATCTTCTGACTTATTAAAATTTATTAATACATTATATCCTTCTTTTGCAAAAGCTTCAGACATAGCTTTACCAATACCTCTAGCTCCTCCTGTAATTAAAACTGTTTTATTTATCATAAATACTTTTCTCCTTTATTATAACCAATTTCATATTTTATACAAAACAAACTGCCTCTTTAAAGAAAATAGTTTCCATAAAAAGACAGCTCTTATTTTGCTAATGTTTATTCTGTTTTACCGATATTTCCGCCAGTTCCAGATGGAGTTTCTCCATTTCCTCCTGAACTTGAACCTCCTGAATTATCTCCACTATTTCCTGAGTTTGAGCCTCCTGAGTTATCTCCATTTCCGCCCGAATTTGAACCTCCTGAGTTATCTCCATTATCTCCTGAGTTACTGCCATTATTTCCTGAGTTTCCGCCACTATTTCCTGAGTTTGAGCCTCCTGAGTTACTACCATTATTTCCTGAATTTCCTCCACTGTTTCCTGAGTTTGAGCCTCCTGAGTTACTACCATTATTTCCTGAGTTTGAACCAGGTGTTTTTGTATCATCATCAGGTGTTGTTGGTGTTTTGTCTGGTGTTGTTGGTGTCTGTGTATTTGATTTTTCTGAGCCTTTACTCACATATAGGTTTATCTCATCACCCTCTTGAGCTCTTGATGAACTAGCTCCTGGACTTTGATTTAAAACTGTACCTTCTTTATATATTGAACTATACTCATACTTAACTGTTCCCACTTTTAAATTATTTTCTTCAATAAGTTGTTTTGCATTACTCAAAGTGAGTCCTACTACATTAGGAACAGAAGCTTGATTTGCACCTTTACTTACAACAACATTTATGGTATCACCCTTCTTAACATTTGTACTTCCTCCTTCAGGTGTCTGTGATATTATACAGTTTTCATCTACTTCACTACTATATTCTTCACTTTTTACACTTAAGGATAATCCTTCTTTTTCAACAGTACTTTGAGCTTCTTCTAAAGTCATATTTACAAGATTAGGAACACTTAAAGACTTATTCCCAAATCCTCCTGCAAATAAAAATTTATATGCTAAGAATACTTGAGCACATAATATCACTATTAAAATAGCAGCTATTACTTTTAATCTTTTTCTAGACTTTGGACTTTCCTGTTTTTTCTTCTTTTTCTTAGCCCTCTTACTTGGAGTATTCTTCGGTTTCTGATTCTTCTTAGCTCTCATTATCTCTTCCTCATCTTCATCTTCATCATCATCGTCTTCATAAAAATCATCGTAGTAATCATCATCTTCATCCAAATCAGCAACTTCAACAGGCTTGACTACTTTTTCGGGAGCTGGCTTTGCAAGTATTGGATTTACAACTTTATTAATTTCCTTTTCATCAATTTTCTTAGTTGCAAAATCATCATATTCTTTTATAAAATCTAAATCAATATTTTTTTCTATATACTCAATGTCTTCTATCAATTCCTCAGCAGATTGATATCTATCTGCACTAGATTTTTCTGTAAGCTTTTTTATTGTAGTTCTTACACTTTGTGGAATCCTAACCTTTTCTTCTGATGTAAAATCTATATCATCATTAATATGTTGAAGAGCTATAGAAATTGGACTATCTCCTCTAAATGGAACTTTTCCTATCAACATTTCATATAAAACTATACCTAAAGAATACAAGTCAGCATTATTAGTTACAAATTTACCTTTGGCTTGTTCTGGTGAAAAATAATGTACTGAACCAATTATACTCCCAATATTGGTCATTGTTGAGTTTGAGACAGCTTTAGCTATACCAAAATCAGCTACTTTTACTACTCTTCCTTCATTGGATATGAGAATATTATGAGGTTTTATATCTCTATGTATAATCCCCTTTTTATGCGCAGCACTAAGTGCCATAGCTATTTGTTTTGTTATATCTAATGCAGTATATTCATCTAATGTACCTTCATCTTGTATAATCTCTTTTAAGTTCTTACCATCTACAAACTCCATTACAATGTAGTGAACTTTTCCATCTTCACCAACATCATAAACATTTACTATATTTGGATGAGAAAGACTCGCTACTGCCTCTGCCTCTCTTTTAAATTTTGTTAAAAATTCATCATCATCAACAAATTCAGGTCTAAGTACCTTGAGCGCAACGGTCCTATTTAATAACCTGTCTTTAGCCTCATATACAAAGGCCATACCTCCATCACCAATCTTTCTGATGATTTCATATCGATTTCCTAAAATTGTATCTCCCACAATATCACCGTCCTAATTATACTTTTATCACTATAACCGAAACATTATCTTTACCAGAAACATCATTGGCCATACTTATCAATTCTTCACTTATATTACTAATTCTCTCGTATTCATAATCTAATATTAAATCTCTTATATCTTCATCGTCAATAAACCCAGTTAATCCATCTGTCGCAAGAAGTATTATATCACTTTTTTTAATTTCTTTCTTAAAAATATCTACAACAACCATATCATCTGTTCCAATTGCTCTAGTTATTCTATTCCTTTGTGGATGTCTTCTTGCCTCCTCTTCTGTAATAACATGAGCCATCATAAGTTCTTCAACCACGGAATGGTCTATAGTTATTTTATCAAATTTTTCACCTGTTAACAAATAACATCTGCTATCTCCAACATTTGCCACATATAAGACATTATTATACACTATAGCTGTAACTAATGTAGTTCCCATTCCTTCAAATTCTATATCTTCCATAGATTTTTTGTGCACAATTGAGTTTACATTATTATAAGCCTGTTTTAATATATCATCTATATAGTCTATTTTTACATTATCATGCTGTAATAAGTTTTCTTTTAGAAAATCAATTATATTTTCTACTGCTAATTTACTGGCGACCTCACCTTTTTTATGTCCGCCCATTCCATCAGCTATGGCAAATATTCCTATTGGACCATGTTCTGTATCTATAACTTCTCCCTCACAATAGTCTTCATTGTTTTTTCTTATTTTACCTATATGGGAGGCACAACTATAAACCATACGACTTCCTCCTTACAAATTACTTGTATTTTCTTCTCAATTGCCCACAAGCTCCACTAATATCAGAACCCATAGACATTCTAACTGTGGCAGGTATATTATTTTTCTCTAAACTATCCCTAAACTTATAAATAAATGCTTTATCAGGCTTTTCATATTCTCTTTCTTCAACTTTATTTATTGGAATTAAATTCACATGGCAAAGCATACCTTTTAGGAGCTTAGCTAATGCCCTTGCTTCTTGTTCTGAGTCATTTACTCCTTTTATAAGAGAATATTCAAATGTGACCCTTCTATTCGTCTTTTTTATATAATATCTACATGCATCCAATATTTCTTTAATGGAGTAAGCATTGGCTACAGGCATAATTTTTCGCCTTTCTTCGTCATATGGTGAATGAAGTGATAAAGCTAAATTTATAGCTATTTTTAAGTCTGCCAATTCATACATTTTAGGTACTATCCCACAAGTTGAAAGAGTTATGTGTCTATACCCTATATTAAGTCCATTTTTTTCATTAATTATCTTTAAAAATTGTTTTGTGTTTTCAAAATTATCAAGTGGCTCGCCACTTCCCATCAATACAAGATTTGATACTCTCTTTCCAGTATCTTCTTGAATTTTAATAACTTGGTCTAAAATCTCCCAAGGTTCTAAATTTCTAATCAATCCATCCATTGTAGATGCACAGAAATTACATCCCATTCTACAACCCACTTGATTAGAAACACAGACAGTAACCCTACTATCATAATCCATCATCACAGTTTCTATTATATTTCCATCATCTAATAAAAACAAATATTTTTTTGTACCATCTACTTTAGACTCTAATTTTAATTCTATATCTATATGTCCTATACATGAGACTTCCTCTAATTTATTTCTCAAACTTTTTGGTATATTATTCATATCATCAAAAGTTTTTGCACCCTTATATATCCAGGCAAATATTTGACTTCCTCTAAAAGGCTTTTCATCTATAGTTTTCATAAATTCTTTAAGTTCATCTTCAGTAAAATTTTTTAATACTACCTTTTTCTTTTCCATTATCTTCACTACCTTATTCTCTTTAATTTTGCTATGAAAAAACCATCTATTCCATGAATATTAGGATATATCTTTAAATATCCTTTATCTTGATTATCCAAGTCTACATTTATTGTATCAATTGGAGTTAATTCAAAATTATTATTGTCTTCAATAAAAGAAGTAATTATATTTATATTTTCCACATCTTGAATTGTACATGTACTATATACTAAATTTCCACCAATTTTAACATACTTTGATGCATTTTCTAAAATTTGCTTTTGTATAGAAGTAATATCTTTTAATTCTTCTTCTTTCTTGTACTTAATTTCTGGCTTACGTCTTATTATGCCAAGGCCAGAACAAGGAACATCTGCCAAAACATAATCGAATTTACTTATACTATTTTCATCAATTTCAGAAGCATCAAACTTTTCTATACATACATTTTTAATACCTAGCCTATTTACAGTAGCTTTTATAAGCTTTAATTTGTGGTCAAAAATATCTCTAGCTATTACTTTACCAGTATTATTCATCAAAGTAGCTAAGTGGGTAGATTTTCCACCAGGAGCACTACATACATCCAAAACAGATGAATCTTCTTTTGGATTAATTACTTTCCCTACTATCATAGAACTTATATCTTGAATTGTAAATAAACCAGCCTTAAATAATTCATTTTTTTCTATATTCTTCATTTTTTCGACTTTAATAGCTTCTTCTACCATAGGAACTTTAAAACATACAATACCCATTGCATTTAATTTTTCAATAAGTTCTTCTCTACTTGTTTTAAGTGTATTTGTTCTTATATAGATACTCGGCTTTTCATTGTTTGCTTCCAATAAATCTTCAGTAAATTCTTGTCCAAAATTATCCATCCAATTTTTTATAATCCAAGAATTATAAGAATACTTTATAGATAGGTATTTTACACTATCTTCCTCAGTTATGTCCATTATAGTATCTTTACTTCTTATTTCATTTCTAAGAATAGCATTTATGAAACCAGAAGATTTTTTATCGTATTTCTTAGCTAATTTTACAGTTTCATTAACTGCTGCATAATCTGATATACTATCTAAAAATAAAATTTGATATGTTCCCATTCTTAAAAAGATTTTAACATAAGTTGACATTTTTTTTACTTTTATTTTTGAAAGTTTATTGATTATGTAATCTAAATAATACTTATTTTCTATTACTCCATAGATTAATTCTGTTGCAAGTCCTCTATCCATATCACTTATTTCTAAGTTTTTAAAATGTTTGTTTATTGCAATATTTGAATAGTTATTGTTTTTCTCTATATCGCATAATACTTTAAATCCAATTTCTCTTGCGTCCATATAAATTTCTCCCTTTTATTAAACATAAAAAAGGGTTGTTTCTAAACAACCCACTTTACTTTTAGTCATCTCTTCTTTGAGCTATTAGTAACAATCTAAGTAATTGAAGTATTGAAACCAATGCTGCTGCAACATATGTTAAAGCAGCTGCTGAAAGTACTTTTCTACTTTGTCTTGACTCACTTTCATCTATAATCCCTAAATTTCCAAGTTGAACAATTGCTCTACTTGAAGCATTAAATTCTACAGGTAATGTTATTATCTGAAATAATACTGAAGCTGAAAACAATAGTATCCCGATTTTTAAAAACGGACCAGCCATAATAAATCCTATAAATATTAGAAACCAAGATATACTTGATGCAAAATTTACTACTGGCACTAAGCTACTTCTTATTTGAAGAGGAGCATAACCTTTAGCATGCTGCATTGCATGACCACACTCATGTGCAGCTACTGCAACAGAAGTTATAGAAGAACCATAATATACATCTTCTGATAACCTTACTACCTTTCTTCTTGGGTCATAGTGGTCACTTAAATGACCTCTAACCATTTCTATACTTACATCATATAGACCATTTGAATCAAGTACTCTTCTTGCTGTTTGTTCTCCAGTATATCCTCGACGTGTTTTTACTCTCAAATACTTATTTGTTGTTGAACTCACTTTAAATTGCGCATATGCAGTGAATAGTATAGCTGGAATTAATATAATCATCGTAGGGTCAAATCCCCAAAACCCGCCATATACAGGGTACATAAATAACACTCTCCTAAAATATATTTTTACACATCCTCTTAATATTCATATAGCTTAAAAACAGTTTAATTACAAGTTAGTTTATTTTCCTGTTAAAAAATCTATAGCTTTTTCAATATCTATCATATCTACATTAGTATTTACACAAGGTCCATTAGGTCTTTTGTTAAATACACCTAAAACAGGAATTTTTTTTATATCTTGTATTCCAGATGTTAAATCTCTTTCACATGCAACAGCTATAACAGCTTTAGGTTTATTGTCTATTATAATCTTTCTAGCTAAAGTTCCACCTGTAGCTACAAAAATTTTTACTTTACTTTTCTTCTTTAACTTAGTTAATTCTCCTATGTTGCATCTTCCACATTCTTTACAATTATCTATATCATTAGTAACTTTTAATTTACAACTATTCTCTTGAATACAATGAGGTATTAAAATTATTATATCCTCTGGATTAAAATTATATTTATTACTGTATATATATTCATTATTTAACTTTATATATATCCTTCTAATCTCACTTTTTGACATACCAAATGATGATGCAATGAAAGATACAATAGGAAATAAGCAACTGGCAATCTTAAAGTTTATTTTCATTATATTTGAGTTAACATTCTTACCTTTAATTACTCTATAAGTAATTATTGTTGAACATAGTATTATAAGTATTAGTGATATTATTATAATATTTATTGCTAAAGAAAATATTTGAGTTAAACTCATTATAAAAAAGTTTACAACTCCTATTAAAATCCCTAATATTAAAATTAAAATCCCAACACTTGTTAAATACTTCCTTATATCTGTCATAGTTTTCACCTAACCCAATACTAAACCAGTTTCTATAGTATTCCCTTTTATATATTCACCAACCAACATTCTCTTTTTATTTGGCATCTGAATTTCTTCAATTAAAAGTACCTTATCTTTAGTACTAACTTTTATACCATCTTTATTTACATCAATTATTGTACCTGCATTTTTTGTACTTTTTTCATCTAATACTTTAGTTTTCCAAATTTTCATTGTAACACCATTATAAGTAGTATAAGCACTTGGCCATGGATTTACACCTCTAATTAAATTGTGTATTTCCATAGCATTTTTTGAAAAATCTATATTTCCTAATGATTTATTCATTATTGGGGCATAAGAAAATTCTTCATGGTTTTGCACCTCTCTTGGTGCAGTGCCTTCTTCAATTAACTTTAATGTTTCCTTTAAAGTTTCTGCACCTATATTCATCATTTTATCATGAAGTTCTCCTGCTGTTATATTTTCATCAAGATTTACTTCTGTTTTTAATATCATGTCTCCAGTATCTAAACCTTCATCCATGTACATAGTTGTAACACCAGTCTTTTCCTCACCATTTATTATTACCCAATTTATAGGTGCCGCACCTCTATATTTTGGAAGCAAAGACACATGAACATTTATACATCCAAGTTTAGGAATTTCTAGTATCTCTTTTGGAAGTATCTGTCCAAAAGCTACAACTACTACTACATCTGGATTTAAAGATTTCATTGTATCTATAAATTCTTCATCTCTAGCTTTGATTGGTTGATATACAGGTATATTATTTTCAATTGCAAGCTCTTTTACTGGACTCATTCCCAGTTTTTTACCTCTTCCTTTTGGTTTGTCTGGCTGAGTTACAACACCTAATATATCATACTTTTCATCTATTATTTTTTGTAAACAAGGAACAGCTATATCAGGTGTCCCCATAAATACTATTTTCATTAAATCAACTCCTACTACTTTTCTATTCTGTCAACAAATAAAATTCCATCTAAATGGTCTATCTCATGACAAAATGCTCTAGCTAAAAGTTCTTCCCCTTCTAGCTCTATAGTTTCACCATTTCTATTTAAAGCTCTAACTTTTACATAATTTGGTCTTCGAACATCTCCAGCTTCTCCAACAACACTTAAACATCCTTCCTCATCTATTTGCTCTCCAGATGTTTCTATTATTTCAGGATTTATAAGTTCTATAAGTTCTTCTCCAATATCTATTACTACTACTCTTTTTAAAATTCCAACTTGAGGTGCAGCTAATCCAACACCATCAGCATCATACATAGTTTCTGCCATATCATCTAATAATTGTATTATTTTTTCATCAATTTTTTCAACCTTTTTTGATTTCTTTCTTAATACTGGTTCTCCTATTTGAACTATTTGTCTTAAAGCCATTATATTTCCTCCTAAATTTATAATACACTGTTTGGATTAATATCTATAGATACATTGATATCTTTATCAAATATCAAATCTCGTTTTGTTATACATATATATTTTATTATACCCTTTAACAGATTAATTTCAATATTTTCATCTTTAAAGAGTATCTGCCATCGATAATTTTGATTTATTTTTGATATTGAACATGGGTTTGGACCTAATATAAATCCTAAATCATTTATACCCCTTTTTTCTAATAAATAAATCAATGATGCATGCATATTTTTTATATTTTTTATTACTAACCTTTCATCTTCCCCACTAACAACTACACTCAACATGTTATTAAAAGGAGAATATCCAAACGCTTTTCTTATTTTTATCTCATCTTCATAAAAACCCTCATAATCATATTCAATAGCATGCTTAATAGCATAGTGTTCAGTGTCATAGGTCTGAAGTACTACTTTTCCCTCTTTATCAGCTCTCCCCGCTCTTCCAGAGACTTGAGTTATCAACTGAAATGTAGTTTCAAAACTTTTAAAGTCTGGAAAATTTAATATCATATCTGCAGATAAAATACCCACTAAAGTTACATTATCAAAATCTAACCCTTTACTTAACATCTGCGTCCCAATAAGTACATCTGCTTCTTTATCTTTAAATTTATTTAGTATTTCATCTAAAGCACCTTTTTTTGAAGTTGTATCCTTATCCATTCGTAATGTTCTTACATCTGGAAAAATGCTTTTTAATTCTTCCTCAATCTTTTGAGTACCAACTCCAAAAGGTTTAACATAATGACTTTTACACTCAGGACACTCCTTTGGGATTTCTTTCTCATAACCACAATAGTGACATCTTCCAGTGTTACTTTTCTTATGATAAGTTAAAGATATATCACAATTTTCACATTGGAACACATACCCACACTTTCTACAAGATACAAAATTTGCATAACCTCTTCTATTTAAGAATAGTATGACTTGACTATGCTCTTCAATTGCACGACTTATTTCTTTTTGTAGTTTAAAACTGAATATACTCCTATTTCCCTTATTCAGTTCTTCTTTCATGTCTACAACTTCAATATTAGGAAGAGGTTTATCATTTGCTCTATTTTTTATATTTATGAGTTTGTATTCTCCAGATTTTGCTTTATAATATTCTTCAATTGAAGGAGTAGCTGAACCTAAAATAAGAGTTAAATTATTTTTTAATGCCATAAATCTAGCTACCTCTATAGCATTAAATTTTGGATTCTTCTCAGACTTATATGATGACTCATGAAATTCATCAATTATTATAAGTCCTAAAGAATTAAAAGGTGCAAATAGAGCTGACCTAGCTCCAATTAAAATTCTTATTCTACCTGCTTTTACAGCTTTATAGACATCGTGCTTTTCTCCTTCAGATAGTTTACTGTGAAACACTCCTACTAAATCACCAAATCTACTCTTCAACCTATCTATTGTTTGAGGAGTTAATGCTATTTCAGGAACTAAAAATATACTATCTAAACCTTGATTTAATGCAAATTCTATTATTTCCATATAAACTTCAGTTTTTCCACTTCCTGTTACGCCATGAATTAAGTATGGTTTTTTATCATCCACAAACATATTCGACTTTATCTCATCAACCGCTTGTTGTTGCTCATTGTTTAATTTTATACTTTTTGATGCAGATTTGTAAATACTTTTTGGTTCTCTATAATAATCCTTAAACTCTAATGTTATTAACTTTTTTTTATTTAAAGAAGTTATACTTTGTCTTGAAGCATTTAATAAGTCTAATAAATCATTTATCTCTACATTTTCATTATTTTTAAGAAAACTTAATATCTCTTTTTGCTTGCTTCCCACATTTATTTTATTTTGTTCTATATAATCATCAATTTTATCACTTTCCAAGCTCAAAGATATATAACATACTTTCTTTTCATTTTTGTGATTTTTGTATTCCCAACATAACTTTATAATTCCATTTTTATTCATCGTGTACAAAGAACTATTTAGATTTGGTATATATTTTAACTTATCAACCTTAATTTTTCCTTTACTATCAATTACTTTTTCTACTATTTCTCTATTTTTATCACTTAAGGTCAATATCTTTTCCTTTAATTGAGCTTCGTTTAACTCAATTAAATTTTCACCTAATAATATTACCTTATAATTATTTAATTTGTATCCTTTTGGATATATTAAATTTATACATTCTATATAAGTGCACAAATATCTATTTTTCATCCAATAAACCAATTCCAAGTCTTCTTCTCTAAATATTGGATTCTCATCTAATACATCAATTATTTCTTTTGTCTTTATTTTTTCTTCTAAATTATCTGTAAATTGAAATACAAAGGCTTCTGTTGGTTTATTACCCCTTCCAAATGGCACTAATATTCTATGTCCAATTCTTATAGATTCCGATAAAAATACAGGAATTTGATATGTAAATAAATTATCTGTGTATATAGTATTACTTCTCACTATTACCTTTGCATATTTTTTCATTGTAAAACCTCTACTTAAATTTAATCTACTGTTCATATTCTAATATATTTTACAAAATATCAAAAATCTCAGTATTTATAAAAAATTTCAAGTCATTAATAATATTAACTATATCTTAATAGTTAACTATTAATTATATTTTATACTTTATGGCAAAATAAATGCTGAAAACTACAATTTAACTGACATTTGCGAGTTTTTACTCGCTAAAATTAAATTGCAGCTTTCAGCTACTTTAGCTGTGATAAAATACACAAATATCATATTTAAAAAAGTTCTTATTTCTCAAGTAACGCTTTAATTTTATTTAAAATAACATTAGCTACTTCTTCTTTTTTCATTTTAGGATACTCAGTAATATTTCCTTCTACATCTATTATTTTTACAATATTAGTGTCAGTTCTAAAACCAGCACCTTCTTTAGTTAAATCATTTGCCACAATAAAATCTAGATTTTTCTTTTTTATTTTTCCTTTGGCATGTTCTATAAGGTCGTTAGTTTCAGCTGCAAATCCTACTAATATCCTGTCTTCTTTTATTTTTCCTATTTCATAAGCAATATCATAATTCCTACTTAGTTCTATTGATAAATCATCATTCTTCTTTTTAATCTTTTTGTCAGAATATGTCTTTGGTTTGTAATCTGCAACTGCTGCACTTTGAATTACTATTTTATTTTCACTTAGATTTGATACTACTGCTTCATACAAATCCTGTGCTGACTCTATTTTTACAAATTTTTTAAGGTTTTGTGGGATAGAAAGATTTGTAGGACCTGATATTAATGTTACATCAGCGCCTCTATATATAGCTTCTCTTGCTATAGAATATCCCATTTTCCCAGAAGACCTATTAGTTAAATATCTTACTGGGTCTATACTTTCTACAGTTGGACCAGCTGTAACTATAATACTTTGACCTTTTAAATCTTGTTCTTTAGTCATATTAGCTAAGACTTCTTCCACTATTACATCTGGATTAGCCAATTTACCTGCTCCAATATCTCCACATGCAAGTCTTCCACTTTCTGGTTCAATAAATTTATACCCAAAGTCCTTTAAAGTTTGAATATTTTTTTGGACAATTGGATTTTCATACATATTAGTATTCATAGCTGGTGCTATCAAAACTTGTGCTTTAGTTGCCATAACAGTAGTTGTCAACATATCATCAGCTATACCATTTGCAATTTTTCCTATAATATTTGCACTTGCTGGCACTATTAAGAATAAATCTGCCTTTTTTGCTAATGATATATGCTCAACTTCCCAAGTCCTTGGTTCTTCAAACATATCTTCTACTACATAATTTTGACTTAGCGATTGAAGTGTAAGTGGTTTAACAAATTCTGTTGCCGATTTTGTCATTATAACATGGATATTTGCATTTAGTTTTTTTAACTTACTTACAACATCACAAGCTTTATATGCAGCTATTCCGCCGCTTATGCCAATTACAACAGTTTTATCTTTTAGCATGACCTTACTCCTCTTCTGAAATTTGTTTGTGTTGCTCAGCATGGTGTCTAGCTTCTTCTATCTCGATTTCTTCTTCTGTTAACAATCTATATGTTATTTTTCCACTTGCAACTTCCTTAGTGGCTACACATACAGGCTTCTCTTTAGCTTTATTTGAAACGTATGGTTCTTCTCCATCAATTAATTTTCTTGCTCTCTTTGAAACAGTCCCTACTAAATAGTATCTGTTGTCTATTTTTTCTAGTACCTCATTGATAGATGGTTTTAACATAATTATAATTCCTCCTTGAATTTATCTATTATAATATTTTTATATCTGCTAACTTTATTCTTTTCAGATGATATTATACCTTCTATTTCTTTAGCAGATGTTTTTACATCTTCATTAAATATAAAATAATCATAATCCTTAATCATTTTAATCTCTTCATATGCACAACTAAATCTCTTTTCTATTTCAGATTCTGTTTCTGTACCTCTTCCAACAATTCTATTTTTTAGTTCTTCAAGTGATGGTGGTAGTACAAATATAAATACTCCCTCTGGGCAAACTTCTTTTATTTGTTTTGCTCCTTGCATTTCAATCTCTAATAGCACATCCTGCCCTTTTTCTAAACATTCCATTATTGCTGCTTTTGGAGTTCCATAAAAGTTATCATAAATTTGAGCATACTCCAAAAACTCACCTTTTTTTATCATTTCTTCAAATTTTTCCTTACTTATGAAAAAATAATTTACTCCATCAACTTCTCCAGTCCTTGGTTTTCTTGTAGTAGCTGATACAGAAAGTTTTATTGTATCATTTTCTTTAAGTAGTTCTTTGCAAATAGTACCTTTTCCTGCACCTGATGGTCCTGATACAACTAGCAATAATCCTTTTTTCGCAAACATTTAAGCATTCCCCTTCTAATATTGTATTCTTACTCTATATTTTGTATTTGTTCTCTTATTTTTTCTAATTCACTTTTTACTTCCACTACTAAATTAGTTATATTTATATCAGATGACTTTGAGCCTATAGTATTAGTCTCTCTGTTCATCTCTTGTATTAAGAAATCTATTTTTCTACCTATAGAATCATCTTTAAATATAGTGTTTTTAAGTTGACCTATATGACTTTTAAATCTAACTATTTCTTCTGTTATACTGCTTTTATCTGCATATATTGCAACTTCTTGTGCTAATCTATTCTCATCCATTATGCTTGGGTCATCCAATAATTCACTTATTCTCAAATTCAATTTTTCTCTATAATCTTCTACAACACTACTTGAATATTTTTCAATTTCTTCTATATGAGTTTTTAATAAATCACATCTCATAGTAATATCTTCTGCTAATTTTTTACCTTCTTCGCTTCTCATTTCTTTTAATTTTATTAATGCATCTTCAACAGCTTGATTCAACATTGACCATAATAAATCTTCATCATCTTCTTTTTCTTCTATTTTTACAATATCAGGAAACCTTGCAACATTCATAACACTAATATCATCTATAATATCGAATTTATTTTTTATTCCTTTTAGTATCTCTATATATTGAGAAGCTAGTCCTTCATCAAAGTTTAAGTTTACATCTTCTTTGCCTAATAAGTCAAATTTTATGTATAAATCTACTCTTCCTCTTTTTACATAATTTTTTACTAAATTTCTAACTTTATCCTCTAAAAATGAAATTTTTCTTGGAAGACGTATATTTATATCTGAATACTTATGATTTATTGTTTTACATTCCACTAAAAAATAATAATTGTCATCTTTGTATTCCCCTCTTCCAAAACCAGTCATACTTATAGCCATTAATTAATCCTCCAAAACACCTTCACATATTTTTACTGCTGGACCTGTCATATAAGAGAACTCTCCTACATCTATTTTAACTGTTCCTCCTTGAGAAGTTACATTTACGCTACTTTCTACCATGTTAAGTAAATTGCATACTATTGCTGATGCAGTCATACCAGTCCCACATCCTAAAGTATATCCACAACCTCTCTCCCAAGTGTAAACATGTATATTATACTTATCTTCTACCTTTACAAAATTTACATTCGTTTTTTCAGGAAATATTTTATTATTTTCAATCTCTTTTCCATATTTACAAACATCATCCACATCTAGCTCATCTACTATAACTACTGTATGGGGAACCCCCATCAACATAGAAGTAAGCATAAAATCCCTATCTAGAACTTTTATACTTTCTTGTACAAAACGTTCTCTATCTGTAGATACTGGAACATCTTTAGCTATAAAACTTCCTTTTCCCATATTAACTCTTATGGAATTTATTTCACCATTTGTAAGATTTATTTTTATATCTTTAATGCCATCCAATGTATCTACTGTAAAATTTTCTTTTTTTACTATTCCATTATCATAAACAAATTTACAAAAACATCTAAGACCATTTCCACACATGGCTGCTCTTGAGCCATCAGAATTGTAATATACCATTTCTACATCTGCAACTTTTGAATCTTTTACGACTAATAAGCCATCCGCTCCTACAGAAAATCTTCTATGGCATACTTTTTTTGCTAAAGCAGTATAATTTGATGAATCTATATTGTCGAGTCTTCCATCTACTGCAATAAAATCATTACCTATTCCATGTAGTTTCCAAAATTTCATAAGTATCGCTCCTTTGTAAATTAACACTTAAACTATTATAACATAAAAAAATTCCCATAAACTTATAATTTATGGGAAAAGTTTTGTAATGACAACTATAATTTGAGGATGTGAGGGAGAGTTGCCATTACAATTAGGGTAATTATATTATGTTTTTAAGCTAGTTCTTTCTATGTTTATATAATAATATTTCTATATGAATTTTATGTATGTTTTATTTAAACTGTCTATGAATTTTATAATTAAATGTCTAATAACTATCTATAATTCTCTTTTTGTAGATTTATATTAACATACACCTATTAACTCTTTAAGTGTTTTTAAAACATAGTCTAAATCTTCTTTCGTAATATCTACATGAGTTACAAATCTATACTCACCATTTTCCATTTTATTAATTTTTATATTTCTGTCAAAAAGTTCTTTTATTAAAACATCCTCTTTTATAACATCTTCACTCATTTTAAAGAATACCATGCTTATATCTGGATTAATGTTGTTTACTTCAATGCCATCTATTTTATTTAATTCACAGGCTAAATACTTTGCATTTTCGTGGTCTTCGTTTAATCTTAATGTCATTTTTTCAATGGCAATGATACCAGCAGCTGCAACTATACCAACTTGTCTCATTCCCCCACCCATAACTTTTTGCTTTCTTCTAGCTTTTGCTATGAATTCTTTACTTCCAGCAAGTATAGAGCCCATTGGTGCAGCTAAACCTTTTGATACACAGAACATAACACTATCACAATACTTTGCCATTTCTTTAGCTTCTATACCTAAAGTTAAGGCAGCATTAAATAATCTTGCTCCATCAAGATGTACTGGTAAGTTGTGTTTCTCAGCTATCTTTTTAATCTCTTTTAAATTTTCAAGGCTCACAACAGTTCCGCCTGAATACGCATTTTCTACACATATAAGACCTGTTTGTGGTTCATGTATGTCATCTCTTCTAATTGCCTTTTCAACAAGTTCAGGATTAAGAGCTCCATTTTCATCTTCATCTATAGTTCTAAGTTGAACTCCAGCTATTACAGCAGGTGCTCCAACTTCATGAGTTACAATATGATAACCTTTACCAATAATGATTTCTTGTCCTCTTAGACAGTGAGTAAATAAAGCTAGTTGATTTCCAAAAGTTCCACTTGGAAGAAAAATAGCATCTTCTTTTCCAACTTTAGCTGCTGCTAATTCTTCAAGTTTATTTACAGTTGGGTCATCCCTAAAGATTGAATCTCCAACAGGAGCCTTTGCCATAGCTTCTCTCATTTCATCAGTAGGCATAGTAACAGTATCACTTCTTAAATCAATAAATTTCATTTTTTCAACCTTCTTTCATAATTTATATACTATTACACTTTAAAATTGATTTATTTTTTAAAGCTTATATATAATAACTTATACTTTACACAATAATTATACTATATTTATTTTACATTTAATCAACTTTAAATTATTAATTTTAAAATATAGTATTTCCTTTCATAATAAGCATAAATAATTATTCAATTTAAATATTACTATCTTGTTTAAATTTCCCCTAGTCACAAAGCATATATTATGTGTATAATTAATTTACTGACTATTTTGGTCAAAGAAAGGGGTGCTATATATGGCATTAGATGGATTAGTTATACATTCAATAGTAGATGAATTATCATCAAAACTTACAGGTGGTAAAATAGATAAAATACATCAACCTGAAGACGATGAGGTAATTTTTAATATAAGAAATAATAAAGAAAATTTTAGATTGGTCTTAAGTGCAAGTGCTTCAAATCCTAGAGTCTATCTTACAAGTAATTATCAAAAAGAAAACCCTCTAAAAGCACCTATGTTTTGTATGTTACTTAGAAAATACATACAAGGTGGTAACATAGTAGAAATTTCTCAAATAGGTTTTGAAAGAATAATAAAGATAAGTATTGAATCTTTGGATGAACTAAAAGAAAAGACAACTAAAAATATTATGATTGAAATTATGGGAAGACACAGCAACATAATAATAACTCATGATGAAGATGACAAAATTATAGATTCAATAAAAAGAGTACCTTTTAGCATAAGTAGAGTGCGTCAGGTTTTACCTGCTCATAGCTATTCGTTGCCACCAAAACAAGATAAACTTAACCCTCTTGAGAGTATATCTAAAGATTTGTTTATTAATAACTTGAATGAATTTGAAGGACCTATTTTTAAGTCTATATATTCTAAATTTCTAGGCATAAGCCCTACTATAGCAAAAGAAATCTGTTGCCGAGCAAATATAAATCAAAGTACTTCTATAAAGGATGTAACTAGTGAACAGTTTGATTCTTTATACAAAGAATTTTGTAGTTTGTTCAGTGCTATAAATGCTAGCAAATACTCACCTTGTATTGTTATAGATAAAAAAGTGGATAAAGTAGTAGATTTCAGTTGTGTAAATCTTACATTATTTAGTGATTTATCATATATCAATAAAGATAGTATGTCTCGTATTCTAGAAGATTTTTATAGAACTAAAGATATTAAGGATAGAATTAATCAACGTTCATCTGACTTAAAGAAGAGTATATCAGTTAAACTCGATAGACTTTATAATAAACTAAAAAAACAAGAGGAAGAATTATCAGAGTCTGAAAATGCAGATATTTACAAGGTAAAAGGAGAGTTGATTACTTCATATATCTATATGGTAGAAAAAGGTATGGAGAGTATTGAAGTTGCTAATTTTTATGATGAAAATTGTAAGAATGTAACTATAGAATTAAATAAAAACCTGACACCATCTGAAAATGCTCAAAAATATTTTAAAAAGTATAATAAAATGAAACATGCTAAAGTTGAAATATCTCATCAGATTTCATTAAATAAGGAAGAAATAGATTACTTGGAAAATATAATTTTAAGTATTGAAAACTGCGAAAATTTAGCTGAATTACAAGATATAAAAGAAGAGCTTGCTAAGGTTGGTTATATCAAGGCTCAAAAGAAGAACAGTAAAAAAGATACTATTCCTTCTACAAAACCTCATGAGTTTATTTCTTCTGATGGATTTAAGATTTTAGTTGGTAAAAATAATAAACAGAATGACTATCTTACACTAAGACTTGCTGATAATGATGACTTGTGGATGCACACAAAGAATATTCCTGGCTCTCATGTAATAATAAAATGTGCTGGTAAAGAAGTTCCTGATAACACTATATTTGAAGGGGCAATGCTAGCAGCATTTTTTAGTAAGTCAAAGCTTTCTTCTCAGGTACCTATAGACTATACTAAAAGAAAAAATGTAAAAAAACCTAGTGGTTCTAAACCAGGGATGGTTATTTATGAGACTAATAGTACTATTTATGTTACTCCTGAAGAAGAAATGGTAGCCAAGCTTAAAGTTAAATCAGAATAAATTTTAAATTAAATACAAGATTTGATATCAAATAATTATACATTGTCTGTCAAATGAAAAAAGGCTATCTCAAAATAGGGATAGCCTCTTTTTCATTGCTAAAATGATGAAGATACATTTAATCTTCTAACAAACTATTTTTTATTTTACTGATTTGCTTTAACAGCTCATTATATTCTGATTCATAATGTTCTTTCTTTATATTATCTTTTTCTATAGACAACATAGAGATAATATTTGTAAGTCTATTTTCTAATACTAAAAGATTTTCTTTTTTAGTTTTACTTTCTCTACTCGGAGTTTTTTTATTTCTATTGATTATATATTCATCATAAGAACAATCAAACTCTCTTATTTTATTATTTTTTATTTCCATAATATAGTTACAAATATGTGATGTAAATATTCTATCATGAGATACTATAAGCATAGTTTTATCAGTATTTATCAATGCCTTTTCTAGTGCTTCCATAGATTTTATATCTAAGTAGTTCGTTGGTTCATCAAACACTAAAAAGTTGTTATCTTCCAATATTATTTTACATAGTGCTACTTTTACTTTTTCTCCACCACTTAGTACTTTTACCTTTTTGTAGACATCATCACCATTAAATCCAAATAAATTTAAATTTATTCTTATAAAAGACTCATCAAATGAACTATTAACCTTAACGTTGTATAAAACACTATTTTCTTCATCTAAGATATTTTGATGTTGGTCGAAATAACCTATATTTACCTTGTTATTTATTTTTATACAGTCATTTTTATTACTTAATATTTCTTTTATCAGAGTACTTTTTCCACATCCATTCTCACCTAATAAAGCTATTTTTTTGCCTCTTTTTATTTTAAAAGAAACATTCTCTAGTAGGCATTTATTTCCTAGATTTAAAGTCATATCTTTTATCTCTACTAAGTTTTTGCTAATTATCTCCATACCATCTTGAATCTTAATCTTCATTTCAGTGGAGACCTTAGGTTTATTCTTTATCTCAAGATTATCAATTCTACTTTTTATAGCCTTCACATTTGAGTCTAATTTTTTCTTATTAGTTTGCCCACCCATTTTGTGTAATCTGGCCTCTGAGTTGCCCATTCGTTTTGGAGTTTTTCTTACACCATCACTTAAAGCTTTTTTGTATAAAAGAGCTTTTTCAAGTCTTTTTTTCTCTTTAACATATTCCTGATACTCAAAATCAGCTCTTTTTACTTCTTCATCTTTTTGCATTAAATAATCAGTGTAATTACCTTTGTAAGCTTTTAATTTTCCATCCTCTAACTCCACTATAGTTGTACATAACTCATCTAAGAAACGTCTGTCATGAGATATTAATAATAATGCACCTTCATACCTTTTAAACATATTTTCTAAAATACCAATACTTTTTTTATCTAAGTTTGAAGTTGGTTCATCAGCTATTAATATACTTTTCTTATCACTTAGCGCATCTGCTATCTTTAGCTTAATTTTTTCACCTCCTGATAAGTACTCTTCAAATCTATCTGGAGCATTTAAAATACTCTTTTCTTTACTATTACTGCACATTTCAATGTTATTCTCACTTTGGCTTATATAAGAATAGCTATCTGTAAGATGAATATGACCTTTATCTATTTCTATTTCACCTAATATTGCCTTTAATAAAGTTGTTTTTCCTTGACCATTTGAACCAACTAAACCTATTTTCTCACCTTCTGACACTTCAAACTTATCTATATCTAAAATTAATCTATCAGAATAATATTTCTTTAAATTTTCTACTTTTACTAACAACATAAAAAAATCCCTCCTTAACACACTTAAATATAAGGAGAGATTTACATAAATAGGCATAACAAACAAACGTATAGACTATAATCTACTCTCCTTAATTTAAGCATCGTAAATAAAGCCACCAAAATAGGCTTTTCAAAAATTACAATACTTTAAATTATAAAAAATAGATTATATTCTCATTGTCCCAGTTACCTTGCCCTTTCTTTCATTTATTTTTAACCATTATATCAACATTAATTACAAATGTCTATATAAATTTAATTATTTAAAATTACACAAGTTATTATTTACTATTCTTCAACTTTAAAATCCTTATTATTTAAAATTCTATTTAATACAATTCCAACAATTGCAGCTAAGCTAAGACCTGTTATCTTTACTGTACTTGTTATTGGTATCCCTATGGATATACCTTTATTAGACAGGTATGTTGTTCCAAGACCTATTAGTAATATAACTGCTATTATTAACAAATTGATTTTACTTTCTACACAAGAACTATCTCTTATAGTTTTTAATCCCACATAAGTTATCATTGAAAATAGCATTATACTAATTCCACCCATAACTGAGCTTGGTATACTTTGAAGAAATCCTCCAAACTTACCTACACAAGCAAGTAATATAGCAAAGACTGCTGTACGTCTAAGTATTGAAGGGTCATAGTTTTTAGTTATAGCAAGTACAGCTGTATTTTCTCCATAGGTTGTATTAGCTGGTCCACCTAAACAACCTGCAACTATAGTTGCAAATCCATCTCCAAGTAAAGTTCTGTTTAAACCTGGATTTTCTATAAAGTTTTTACCAACTACAGCTCCATTAGTAGTCATATCTCCTATATGTTCCATAAATACAGCTAATACAACTGGAGATATAATTACAATTGCTCCCAAGCTAAACTTAGGTATTGTAAAATTAGGTATTGCAAATAAACTTGCTTCTGTAATTGTAGTTACATCTACTAAATTTAATATTAAACATATTATATAGCCAGAAAAAACAGCTATTAATATTCCTAATTGCTTTATAAATCCTCTACCAAATTTATTAGTTAAAATTGCTATTGCTAAAGTTATAAATGCTATTACAAAATTTGCTGAAGCCATACTAAAAGCTGTTGGCAATAAATTTAATCCTATAACTACTATCATAGCTCCTGTAACTTGTGCTGGAAAATACAATTTAATTTTATTTACTCCAACTACTTTTACTATAATTGACATTATAATATAAATTAATCCTGCTACTATTATACCACCTTGAGCATATGCTAAGTCTCCACCATATGCCTCTTTAGCAGCCAGTATAACTGGTATAAATGCAAAACTTGAACCTAAAAAGGCAGGTACTTTTCCTTCTGTACAAAAATGAAATATCAATGTACCAACACCAGCACAGAAAATCGCAACTGACGGATTGAAGCCTGTCAAAATGGGAACTAATACCGTCGCTCCAAACATGGCTAATAGATGTTGTAAAGACATTATCGTTTTTTTCATAAAAACCTCCAAAATTATTATATATAAATAAATCCTCTGTTTAATTAATATCTTTTAATTAATTATCATTCCCTAGATTCTATTTTTTAATCTCTATATACTTATCATAAAACTTATCTTTTTTTACATTTTACGACATTAAAAACTCAAATAAAGGAGAATAAAGACTACATTAAGACACACATACATAAAATTATAATATTTATTTTGTGCAATCTATGTAAGCTTTATCCTCCTCCCTGACTATTCAATGCTAAGCTTTTATACAATATATTAAAATTATTATTCTTTGATTGTAACTGAATCTTCTCCATCAATTTCTAGTAAACTAACAGATATAATTTCATGTCTAGAAGTAGGTACATTTTTTCCTACATAATCTGCTCTTATAGGCAACTCTCTATGTCCTCTATCCACTAATACTGCCAATTGTATTGACTTAGGTCTTCCTATATCAATAATAGCATCCAGCGCTGCTCTCACAGTTCTTCCTGTATACAAAACATCATCAACTAGAACCACAGTCTTATCATTTACATTAAAATCTAAATACGTTCCCTTAACTACAGGTTCCACATCAATTTTTTCCAAATCATCTCTATACAAGGTTATATCAATATCTCCTGTATCCACTTTTGTTCCTTCTATTTGTTCTATTCTTTTAGAAATTCTATTTGCAATTGGTACACCTCTGGTTTTTATTCCAACTAAAACTAGATTTTCTACACCTTTATTTCTTTCAATTATTTCATGACTTATCCTAGTAATTGCTCTTACTATTGCTTTTTCATCCATTAATTGAGCTTTTTCTACCATATCATAATTATTGTCAAATATATAATATATATTTTTGACAAGTCTACTCCTTTCTTTTAATTTTTATAATTTTATTCTTAATTAAAATTTCAATTTAAACAACAAAAAACTCCTCATCACAAGACAAGAAGCTCTTATATAAAAATATACAGTCTAATTTAGCAATTGTCTTACGATATCTCTGTATCGTTTAAAGATAATTTTTATAATCCATTAACTCAAATTATATATTTATATTTCAAATTTTTCAAGCTTTTTTAAGCAAAATACTTTAATATAAAATATTTTAGTTAAATTTCACTAAATTTATCACTTATACAAAAACAAATAAATGATTTATAGTACCACACAAACTCTTATTTAATTTTTCTAATAACTTCCTTGAAATACTCGGGTAATTCTGAATTAAATTCAATATACTCCTTTGTAGTAGGATGTATAAATCCTAACTTCTTAGCATGTAAAGTTTGTCCTTTTAATTTAAATTTATTTTCTTTTGGACCATATACACTATCACCTAAAAGCGGGTGATTTATAGACAAAGCATGAACTCTTATTTGATGAGTTCTACCAGTTTCAAGTCTAGCCCTCATATGAGTAAATTTATCAAATCTTTCTACTACTTCAAAATGCGTAGTTGCATTTCTACCATCTTTTACTATAGCCATTTTTAGCCTATCTTTAGGGTTTCTTCCTATAGGCTTGTCTACAGTTATTTTATCTTCTTTAACCACACCATAACATATAAATTCATACTCTCTAGTTATAGTATGTTCCTTTAATTGTTCTGCTAAAAAATTATGTGCATAATTATTCTTAGCTATCATAAGAAGACCAGAAGTATCTTTGTCTATCCTATGAACTATACCTGGTCTAACAACACCATTTATTGATGATAATTTATCTTTACAATGGTATAAAATCCCATTTACCAATGTATTTTCATAATTTCCAGGAGCCGGATGAACAACCATGTCTTGAGGTTTGTTTATTATCAAAACATCATCATCTTCATATACAATATCTATTGGAATATCTTGAGCTACAACTTCTAAAACTTTAGGTTCTGGTATCTCTATAACAATATTATCGTCTTCTTTAACTAGATACTTAGCCTTTTCTACCTTATCATTAACCTTTACTTTACCATCTTTTATAATTTTTTGTATATAACTTCGTGACATATCACCTAGTTGCTCTGCTAGATAAACATCAAGTCTAATCTCTTCTTCTTCTTCAAGTACCAAAAACTCTTTTACTTCATCCATTAAATCACCTACTTTTACTTTCAAAAAATAAAACATATATGCATAAAAATACAGTTCCTACAACTACAAATACATCTGCTATATTAAATACATATTCCCATATAATCCTAAAGTCGAAATAATCTACTACAAAACCCAGTCTAACTCTATCAACTAGATTTCCTAATGCTCCTGATATTATTAATATAATACCCAGCTTACCAAATATATGTACTTTTCTTGTATTAAGATAATATAATCCAAATACTGTTGCAAGTAATGCAACTATTATAAATATCCATTGGTTATTTTGTAGTAATCCAAATGCTGCACCTCTATTTTCTACATAAGTTAAATGAAATACATTATTTATTATTGGTATTGTTGATACATCTACCAAATTATTCAATACCCATATTTTAGACAGTTGGTCTAATCCTATAAGTAGAATTATTATTAATACATATAGCAATTATTTTTCCCCCTATAAATTATTTAAAAATCAATTTTATTTGAAACACGCTATTACTATTATACAAAAAAAATACTCCAAAGAGCAACTATCTTAAAATATTAATGATGCTTGTAAATTTGCAATACAAACATCATTAATATTTTAATAAGTATTTTTTATTTTTGTACTTGTTCATTTTTATCTAAGTGAGCTATAAGTTCTGATATTGTTACAAATTTATATCCTTTTTCTTTTAATTTAGGTATTACTACTTCTAAGGCTTGTATAGTTTGTGACTTATCATTTCTTTTATTATTATAATCATGTAAAAGTATTATATTACCATTTTGAACTTTTGTAAGAATAGTATTTATAATACTTCCCACCCCAGGATTAGACCAATCTCTAGGGTCTAAGTTTGACCATAGAATTATGTTCATACGCTTAGAAACTATAATATCACAAACACTCTTACTCATGGCTCTATATGGAGGTCTAAATATTTTGGGTTCTACTCCAATTACATTTTTTACAGCATTTTGTGTGTCTGTTATTTCTTTTTCTACCTTACCATAACTATTTTTTGCAACATTTATATGTGTGAACGTATGATTCCCTATCTCGTGTCCCTCATCATACTGTCTTTTTAATAATTCTTTATTATATTCTACCTTTTCTCCAACCACAAAAAAAGTTGCCTTCACATCATTTTTCTTTAGTATATCAAGTACTTGTGGTGTAAAGACCTCATCTGGACCATCATCAAAGGTCAAAGCTATAACCTTTTCATCATCATTTCCTTTTTTTATTATCACATCTTCATAATCACTGATTTTACTATCACTCAAACTATAAGTTTCTTTTAAGTTATCTTGATTATGATTATATGTATACACACCTACTAGTGATAATAAACATATACATATACCCCATATTACCTTTTTCATGTCATTACCTCTTTTCCAATTCACTTGAATAATATGTGATGTCAGTTTTTAGTCTTTCAATAATTCATTTTTATTTAAATCAGTCAAATCAGTCAAGTATTCAGAATAAAAATTAGTATTTTCAACTTCAGGATTTTCACTTGCATCTCCTAATAAATCATCATTCTTATTAGCACAACTATTACATAAATTTGTATCTGGTAATATATCCAATCTTTCTAAATCTATTTTTTTATGACATAAGTCACAAATCCCATACGTTCCATCTTCTATTTTAGATAAGGCTAAATCTATTTGATACATTCTTCCTTCTTCATGATTTATTAAGCTATTTTGCATATTTTGCATATATACATCTGTTCCCATATCTCCTATATGATTATCATAACTAGATAGCTCTCCTGATGAATACTTTTCGCTTGTATGTTTAGTCGTATCTCCAAATAAAGTATTGTCTTTCATATCTACTACTAAATTAGTTAATTTTTCTTTTTCCTTTAATAATCTATCTTTATATTTTTTAGTATCCATTTTCAACACCTCTATTTTCATATTTATATCATAAAAATAGTATGTGGAAAACTAAATTAAACATACAGTAAAAAATAAGATTTGATAAAAAAAATTGTAGGTAAATTTTAAATTTACCTACAATTTTTTGAACATAATTTAAATATAAATTTTTAATTTTTTATAATAAACATTTCTCTAACTTGCCAATTTATGACTATTTTGTTCTTTGATATCTTTAGCCTTTTTAAAGAATAAAAGTCCCAGGATTATTGCAACAACAATACCTATTCCATTAGATATATTAACTGGCAATCTAAAACCTTCTTTTGCCTGCATTATGTAACTAAATGTAACTACAGTCATAAAAAGTGCTGGTAATGTAGTTATATAATGATTTTTATTTGCTTTAACCAAATATGCAGAACCAGTCCACAACATTATCATAGCCAATGTCTGATTTGCCCAAGAGAAATATCTCCAAATTATATTAAAATCTATAAATGTAAGAGCAACACCAACTGCAAACAATGGTAAAGCTATTAAAAATCTATTTTTAACTGCATCTTGATTATAATTCATTGCATCTGCTATTGTTAATCTAGCACTTCTAAATGCTGTATCTCCAGAAGTTATAGGACATGCTATAACTCCAAGTATAGCCAAAGCCCCTCCAATAGGACCCATCAATCCAACAGACACTGTATTTACAACTGTTGCTGCTCCACCATCATTAAATATTACATTAAGTTGAGGTATACCATGGAAATATGACATAGCTGCTGCTGCCCAAACTAAAGCTATTATACCTTCTGCAACCATTGACCCATAAAATACAGGTCTTGCTTCACTCTCTTTTTCAACACATCTTGCCATAAGTGGTGATTGTGTTGCATGGAAACCTGATATTGCTCCACATGCTATTGTTATAAATAAGTATGGAAATAAAGGTGTTCCATTTGGATTCATATTTTGTAAATTTATATTTGGTATGTTATATCCCTTTATTATTAATCCTCCTGCTACACCTACTGCCATAATTAACAAAGCAGCTCCAAATACAGGATATATTTTACCAATTAATTTGTCTATTGGTAAAACAGTAGCCATAATATAATAAAGAATTATCACCCCAACCCATATTTGCGTATTTATACCTGTCAATGTTTTTAATAATCCTGCTGGACCTGTTACAAACACAACTCCAACCAGTACTAAAAGAATAACACTAAATATTCTCATTGCTATTTTTGCACCATTACCTAAATAAAGACCTACCAGCTCTGATGCAGATGTACCTTTATTCTTCATTGATAAATATCCAGAAGCAAAATCATGTACTCCACCTGCAAAGATTGTTCCAAATACAATCCATAAAAATGCTGATGGTCCAAATAATGCTCCTTGTATAGCACCAAATATAGGTCCTAATCCTGCGATATTTAAAAATTGAATTAAAAAGATTCTCTTCCATTTCATTGGAACATAATCTACTCCATCTCTACAAGCTATAGCTGGAGTTTGATTTTTATCATTGATTCCAAAAACCTTTTCTACAAATGTACCATAGATAAAATACCCTGCTATAAGTACTACTATTGAACCTAAAAAACTTACCATAAATTCATCCCCTTAGTTTTTTGTATAATTGCTTTATAAATTTTTATAAGTTTAAGAAAAATATTTCCAGTTCAAATAGTAATACTTTTTTATGCTAATATAAATGTTAATTACATTAAGTGCATATTTAAGTACATGAAATGACTTTATATATGCATCAATAACCTAAATTCTTTTACTTTACTTCTACTTACAGTTACCTCATAATCACTATTTTTTAATTTTAATATGTATGTATTATTAAACCATGGTATAATTTCTTTTACTTTGCTTAAATTTACGATATAAGACCTATGTGTTCTAAAAAAAGCTTTATCATTTACCATAGTTTCTACTTCTGAAATTCCTTCTTTTAATATAAACTTTTCTTTCTCTGTATATATGAATGTCTGCCTTTCATTGGCTTCACAATAATATATATCATCAATATCTATTACAACCAGTTTGTCACCTTTCCAAAGACTAATTTTATGTGTTATTTCTTCTATATTTTGATTTATTATATCTTTCCTGTCATTGGATAAATTATTATTATCATTAGATAGTTCAGTACTATTCATTTCACTTTTTTCTAACTTATTCAGCATAGAAATTATTCGCTCTTCAGAATATGGCTTAAGCACATAATCAAATACACCCAAAGAAAAAGCATCAACTGCATAATTTTCATACGCTGTTATAAAAATAATTTTAGGTCTCGATTTAAATTGATTCAATGTTTTTGCAAGCAATATACCATCAAGATGAGGTATATTTATATCCAAGAAAATTACATCTATTTTATTTTCCTGAATAAAATCTAACACCTCTATACCATTAGTAAATTCACTCACTACCTCAATGCTACTTTTATTTTCAATAAAATATCTCAATTCCTTTCTTGCTGGAAACTCATCTTCCACTATTATAGCTCTCATCCTACTACTCCTTTACATAAAATACTATCAAAGTCCCATTGTCAGTTCTTCTCATATTAAGCCCATTTCCATACATTAATTTGAGTCTTAAATGCACATTATAAAGCCCAATCTTATTTTCAGGCATATTATCTTGATATACATTATTTATGATTTCCTCACTTATACCTATACCATCATCTTCAATTGATATTCTTACAGTATTTTCTAATGAATATTGTAATTTTTTTATAGATATTTTTACTGTACCAGCTCTACCACTTTCTAAAATCCCATGTATTATTGCATTTTCCACCAATGGTTGTATAATCAAACTTGGAATCTTTATATTTACATCATCTATATCATAAGATACAGTTAATAATTCTCCAAATCTAGCCTTTTCTATCTCTACAAAAGATTTGACCTGCTCAACTTCTTTATTTATATCTATTAAATTATCACTATATTCCAGATTATATCTTAAATAAGTTGATAAATTTATTATTAGTTCTCTGGCTTTATCTGGACTGAATCTTATAAATGAAGCTATTGTGTTTAAGGAATTAAATAAAAAATGAGGATTAATCTGTCTTTGAAGTGCCTTTATTTCTGCTTTATTTCTTGCTTCTATATCCTTTTTATCTTTTTCAATCCCCTCAACTATGGATATAACAAATCCTATTCCAATCTGTCCAACAATTAAAGGCAAATATATTCCACCAATTATTTGAATCGCTAAAGAATGTGGATGCGATATTAAATATATAAGTAGTATAGTAAAACTTTCAGAAACCATACCTACCAGTATGCCATATATTACTCTATGTTGTTTTGGTATCCTCTTGTATAGAAATCCAGACAATACACCTGCTAGGATACTTGATAAAAGACATGGGACAGATGTTATACCTCCAATATCCATAAAGTATCTATGAATACCAGAAAGAACCCCTGCTGTAATACCTACCATTGGTCCAAATAAAACACCTCCTGATACTATAGATATTATTCTGGTATTTACTATTGAACCCATATAATTTATACCATTGTAAGTACCAAATATAGCCAAAAAGGTAAAAACTAATGCTATACATACCAAATCATTAAAACTGTATTCTTCTTTTTGAAATATTTGCTTAAACGTTTTTGACTTTGTTATCAGAAGAAATAATACAACAATAAGACTTGTTTTTTCTATTAATGCTATTAAAATTGATGTTTTCATATTTTCCCTCTTAAAAAGTAACTATTCATACACTTTAAATTTATTATTTTTACTGTAAGTTAAATACATAAAAATAAATTCCATAGTTATTGTATCATATCATCTATATAGAAACATAAATCTGTTTAATTATATAAATTTAAAAAATGTTTTTTTGATATATTATTGACAATTTTTATTATAAGAGTTAAAATTAACTCATAAATTACATATTGGGTATAAAGTACATATTTAAAGTTAGTTCAGAAGGCTATGGTTTTCTGATTTTTTTATGCTCAGTAGTGATATGCAAAAAAGACAAAGTTAACGTTAGTTAACTTTTACCTTTATTCTACTTTCCCCAAAGTAAGAATAATCTAACCCCTTTGAGATGAGCAGAAGCTCATCTTTTTTTATGTATATTTCTATATATGTAAAATTAAGTTTATCAACATTTACATATAAATAGGGGCTACTCTCTGTTTGATATGCCCCCATTTTATATTTATCTTAATTTTTTATAACAACTTTAATAGTTGGATGAGATATCTAAAACAACTTTAGAGTATAACATGGCAGAGATTGGTATAATATCCTCATTATAATCAAAGTTTCTATTATGATGTTTTTCAGTTAATTCAGCATCAAGTAGAAGATATGTCGCTTTTCCACCATGCTTATGAACATCATTCATCATAAATGTAAAATCTTCTCCTGCACCCAAATCAGCATAATCAACTATTTCTTTAATCCCATCAATACATTTACCTGATTTTGCTACAAACTCTACAAAATCTTTATCACAATAAGAATCAGCAGATTTTCCTTTAAAATTTAGACTATATTTGCACTTATACATTAATGCAGAAGATTCACATACTCTAATTGCACTTTCAAGCATATATTCATTAATTTCATTTGTAATACCTCTTGTTTCAGCTTTCAAAATAGCATTATCAGGGATAACATTACGCCCTGTACCTGCTTGCAACACTCCAATATTAATACGACTTGCACCTTTTCCAGTTCTAGGTATAGCAAGCATATTTAGTGTTGCTGTTGCTGCCGCAGCAAGGGCATTATGACCAACCTCTGGACAATTACCTGCATGAGCTGATTTTCCCTCAAAACAGACATCAAATTTACTACTAACAAGATATCCATAACTACCAGCTGCTATTGCTCCTAAATTACCTGTTACATTTGCAATATGACCACCAAATATGTAATCAACCTCATGTAGAATTCCTTTTTCTACTAAAGAAATTGCACCTCTTCCACCTTCTTCAGCAGGTTGAAATATAAGCATAACTTTTCCTTTAATCTTGTCTTTGTATTTTGATAAAATCTTTGCTGTCCCAAATCCAATAGCAGTATGTGCATCATGACCACAGGCATGCATACATCCATGATGCTCTGAATTGAAACCTTCCTTTACAGGAACATGTCCAGGTTCGTCACTTTCTATCAAATCATTACAATCAATATCAAAACGAATTGCAACAGTAGGACCAGTTTGTTTTCCTTCAATAATACCAACTACTCCTGTAAATCCTCCAGCAATTTTATTGATTAAATCTTCTCTTCCAGTTTCTTTGATAGCACGTTTAATGCACTCTTCTTGAATGTCTATATCAGGCTTTCCAAGCATATGTTCAGGTGAATGAATTTCAGTTCCATACATATAAGGAATTTTTAATTCTTCAAACATTTCAATTATTTTTACAGTAGTACGATACTCAGTCCATGCTGATTCTGGATATTTATGTAAGTCTCTGCGAACCTTAATAAGCTCTTTCTTAAATTCTACTTCATCAATTCTTTCAAAATTATAATACATAATACACACTCCCTTTATAAATATTATTCATTCCAAATATTAAAAAACCTTATTCACTACAAATTCTGCTCATTCATGTTTTTTTCAGCTTGTTCACGTGTATTAATTGTAGCTGCAAGAAATATACATAATATAAGTATAACTATAATCATTCCGAAAACTGCTATATAAGACCCTTTAAGAAGAGTAATTGAAAGACCCATTATTAATGGTGCAATAATTCCAGCAACAGATGACCCAAAAGCTATAAATCCAGTTGCTGTACCAACTAAATCCTTTCGAACATATTTTAACACTAATGTATAAAATGCTGGGCTCAGACAACATACTCCCAAATTAGCAATCGTTTGATATATAAATCCTAAAACAATACTTCCAGTATTATACATTAAGAAAACAGAAATGCACATTATAATTAGAGAAGCAATAATAGCTATTTTCTCACGTCCAACAAAATATTTGTCAATAATCCATCCTGATATATTTACAAAAACAAATGATGCAAGTGCTGGTATCATTGAATAAGTAGCCATAGTTTTAATATCTAAATGTTTGACATTCACCCAGTATTGTGGCAACCAAGAGTTTAATCCCCACATTAAAAATCCTACGCCAAATTGAATAATTGGTGTCTTCCACACAATAGGATTTTTAAAAGCTTCTTTAAGAGGAACCTTCTTTGATTTTGTTTTTTGTGTACTCTTACCTGTATTTTTTTCATTTTTATTTAATAAGTACAAAGACAAAGCAATTATTAAGTCAGCTATGGCAAAAATGAAAAATGCTTTTCTCCATCCATAAGAAAATGCCAAATACGCTATAATTAAACCCGCAAAAGCAGTCCCTAACTGACCTGCTGATATAAGAAAAGACTTTGCTCTTCCAAATTGCTCTTTTTTAAAATTCTCTGCTATTGTAACTGAACTTGCTGGTGGAAATATTCCCTCTGCACATCCATACATAAACCTTATCACCATAAGAGAAACAAATGACCATGACATACCTGTAAGTGTAGAAAATATAGCCCATATAGATACTATTACTATAATCAATTTTTTAGATTCATATTTATCAGCAAAGTATCCTCCAAAAAGGGACATAATGGCCATACCAAAAGAAAATGAACTAATTAAAAAACCCACTTGTGTTGGATTTAGACCATACTCTTTACTTATTGGTATTGCAGCAACATTAATTGCCATCTTATCACAATACCCTACAAACCAAGCAATAAATAGTATACCTAAAATAATATATTTTTTATTATTATCTACCTTTTCCATAAAACTTGCCACCCCTTTATACGTTTTTTAATAACTTTTATAAACACTAATCTTTTTTATAACTTTTTATATTTCATTTAAAACTTGTTTTATGATTTTCACAGCTTGCTTTACATTTTCAGTAGTAATTCCTTTATAAAATACTAATCTAATCTCTCCAGATGGCAATACTGTGACCTTCAAACCATTCTGTAATAATTTATTACAAAACTCCTCTTGAGCTACTCTAGATTTGCCTATATTTATAATGACAATATTACTTTGAACATTATGGTCTATATTTATATCCTTAATATCTTTTAAATTATCGGCTAAATATTTTGCATTTTTATGGTCAATAGCTAATCTTTCTACATTATGCTTTAGAGCATAGATTCCAGTAGCAGCTATTATGCCAGCTTGTCTCATATTACCACCTAATAGCTTTCTAAGTTTTCTAGCTTCACCTATGAAATCTTTACTCCCAGATAAAATTGAACCTATAGGTCCACCTAAACCTTTAGAAATACAAAACATAACTGAATCCACATTCTTACAAATATCTTTTACATCAACCCCTGTTGCAATAGATGCATTAAATAGTCTAGCTCCATCCATATGAATAGGAATATTATGTTTTATAGATACTTTTCTTAATTCTTTTAAATCTTCCAAAGGTATACATTTACCACCTGCAAAATTGTGTGTATTTTCAATACTTATCAATTTGATATTATTTGTTTTAATTAGTCTAATGATATCACTTTTATCAGGAATACCATCTTCTGCTAATTTAAATTTAATTGGCAACAACTGTCCAAAACGTGAATCAAAAACCACTTTTTCGCTAAGTAAAATATGTTGTTTTTCATCTACAAGTACCTTATCTCCAGGCTTACAATATGTAAGGATTGCTGTAGTATTTGCCAATGTTCCTGAAGGAAAAAATGCAGCAGATTCTTTTCCAGTTAATTGTGCTGCAAAATCTTCTAATTCATTAACTGTTTTATCTTCTCCTCTACCATACTCATCTTCTCTACCCGCATCTCCAGTTTGTGCTAAAAGAATCATTTTTAACATTTCTTCTGATGGTTGTGTAAGTGTATCACTTCTTAAATCAATCATATTATATTTCTCCTATCTAAATGTAATTAAGTCTTTCAACAGTATAATAAGCAACAAGTATGCCAAATATTTTTTTAAAAAATCGTTTTCTTGCTCATCAATGCTATTCCAGCTCTTTGAAATAGATTCAAATGGGTATTCTATGTTTAATATTTATTATAGTTATAAATCAATAATGTTTATTTATATAATCTTATAAAACATTTTGTTGAATAATTAAACAAACATATATATAATGATTGTTAATAGATACACTTTAAAGGCTTGATTTAGACATATTATTACGATTTGAAGGTGATTAAATTGAAAATAACTAATTCAGAAACAAACAATTTAGAAAAAGATTTGGTGATTTTATCTCCTTATGAGGGATTTGAATCCCAACTATCTGAGATACTTAATGAAATGAATTTATATCCAACTGTAATTGAGGGATACAATATAAATGATTATTTAATAAGTAAATTAAACAATCTTTTTACAGAGTATTCATATCCTGAAGTAATAATTAGTAGAGGTGGTGTGGCAAGTCACATAAGTAAAATATTTAAAAATACAGTTATAATTAGAATGGAGCCTGATTACTTTGATATTATAAATGCGGTTAATTCTGCAAAGATATATGGTGATAATATAGGCATTATAATGCATTCAGAAACAATAGAATTGATAACAGACAAAGTTGACATAATTAAAAATATCCTTAATCTACATAAACTTAAAATATATGCTTTTGAAACTATAGATGACATTCATAACCAAGTAATTTGTGGAAAATTCGATGGTATGGATGCAATGGTGGGCGGAGGAATAGCTGCATTAGAAAGTGGTACATCAAATAAAATGCCTGTAGTATTTGTTAAATCAAGTAAAACTTCTGTAATTGAAGCTATAAAACAAGCTCTCTCTATAATTAAAGTAAGAAAAAAAGAAAGAAAACAATTAGAAAGTCTAAAATTAATTGTAAACTATATATCAGAAGGTGTCATGGCAATTAATGGTGATAAAGTGGTACTGATTAACTCAACCTTAGAAGATATCTTAGGTATTAAAAATGTTCAGGTGTTTAATAAAAAAATTGTTGACATAAACAACACAATAGCTGATTTTTTAAATAAAGAAGGTAAGGACAAAGAAATAATCAAAATTGATAAGTCAAATTTTCTGATAGAAAAATCCAATCTTAATGAAAGTGGTTTTGCAGAAAAGATATTACGTTTCCATAACGTTGAAAAAATTCAAGAGCAAGAACAGAAAATTAGGTCAAAATTGAATGCTAAAGGATTTGTAGCAAAGTATAATTTTGATGATATAATAGGAAAAAGTAATGCTATTAAAAATGTTATTAATTCTGCACGCATCTATGCTTCAACAGATGCAAGCATTCTAATATCTGGAAATAGTGGTACTGGAAAAGAATTATTAGCACAAAGTATACATAATGAAAGTAACAGAAAAAATGGACCTTTTGTACCTATAAATTGTGGAGCAATTCCTGAAAATCTTCTTGAAAGTGAATTTTTTGGTTATGAAGAAGGAGCATTCTCAGGTGCAAAAAAAAATGGAAAAAAAGGCTTATTTGAACTAGCTCACACAGGAACAATTTTTTTAGATGAAATTAATTCTCTACCAATTTCTCTCCAGAGTAAATTGTTAAGGGTAATACAAGAAAAAGAATTTAATAGAATAGGTTCAGATTCTATAATTTCAGTTGATGTTAGAATAATAGCAGCTACAAATCAAGATATGAATAAATTAACTCGCAATAATAAATTCAGAACTGACTTGTATTATCGTTTAAATATATTAAATTTGAACTTACCTACTCTCTCTGATAGAAAGAGAGATATTGAGATTTTATCCATTCATTTTTTAAAGTACTATTCAAAAAAATACAAATTAAACATTCCATATTTAGAAAAACATGAGTTGGATATATTAACAAATTATAATTGGCCAGGTAATGTTAGAGAATTAGAGAATACTATTCATAGATTTGTACTTCTTTATGGCAAAGAAAATAATAATAATAATTTGATTTATAATTGTTTAGAAAATACAACTGATGTTATGGAAAATAATGTTATAGAAGACAAAAAAGAAAGTAAGGAGATTATTAAGATACACAGAGATACCCTTGAAGTAATGGAAAGAGAAATTATTTTATCTTATTTAAATGAATATAAATGGAATAAACAAATAGTGGCTGATAAGCTTGGGATATGCAGAAGTACTTTATGGAGAAAATTAAAAGAATCTAAGTAAATCTTCTAATAATTATTAAACTTATTTGATAAGAAAAGGTTGTATGTAAATGTATTTTTATACAAATCTACTTACAACCTTTTCATAAATAAATATTATTTTTAATTTATTATTATAATTTATTTAACTAAAAAGATAAATGTTTATCTATAGTTAACCATTAATATCTTCTTTCTATAAAACCAACTTTTTTATAAACTTTTCTAAGAGTCTTTCTAGCTTGTTTTTCAGCCTTTTCTGCTCCCATACTATATATTTTTTCTAAATAATCTTTATTATTAAGAAGGTCCACATATCTTTCTCTTATAGGTCTTAAACTTTCTGCTACTACTTCAGCCACATCTTCTTTAAATACTCCATAACCTTTACCTTCATACATGTTTACAATCTCTTCCACACTCTTTTTGCTTAAATTAGAGTATATATCAAGTAGATTTTTAATACCAGGTTGCTCATCAGTATATTTTACAACACCTAAAGAATCAGTAACACTTCTCTTTATCTTTCTCTTTATAGTATCTGAATCATCTGCTAATAATATAAAGGCATTTTCATTTGAATCAGATTTACTCATTTTCTTAGTTGGCTCTTGTAAACTCATTACTCTTGCTCCACCTTTTGGATAGTATCCTTCTGGAACCACAAATGTAGGTGAGAATCTATTATTAAATCTATTTGCTAAATCACGAGATAACTCTAAATGTTGTTTTTGGTCATCTCCAACTGGAACCAAATCAGTTTGATATAATAATATGTCAGCAGCCATAAGGACTGGATAAGTAAACAAACCTGCATTTAGATTTGCTTCACTTTTTTGTGATTTATCCTTAAACTGAGTCATTCTGCTTAATTCTCCCATATAAGTCATTGTACTTAATACCCACATAAGTTCAACATGCTCTTTAACATGAGATTGAATAAATATAGTATTTTTTTCTGGGTCTAATCCACAAGCTATATATTGAGCAAGCAATTCTATAGCATTAGCTCTCAAAACTTTAGGGTCTTGAGGTACTGTTATTGCATGTAAATCAACTATACTATAATAGCAATCATAATTATCTTGAAGTTCAGTCCAGTTTTTTATAGCTCCTATATAATTTCCTAAAGTCATTTTTCCTGATGGTTGTGCACCACTAAATATAACTTTTTTTTCACTCATTTTACTTGTACCTCCTTATATTTATATTGATTTTAACATATTTAAAACTATATCCTTAGAATTGTTGGCAGCATCGTGTACAAATACATCATACGTAACATCAGCACTTCCATCTGCCTTATCAGACATTGCTCTTATTATTACGAATGGAGTATTATTTAGATAACATACATGAGCTATAGCTCCACCTTCCATTTCTCCACAATACCCACCAAAATCATTTACTAATTCATCTTTTAATTCTTTAGAATTTATAAATTTATCTCCTGTAACGACTCTTCCTTTCAGTACTTTGTGAGTCTTTACTTCCTCTACAGAAGATTTGTAAGCAGCATCTATAAGTCTTTCATCTGCTTTAAATACAGAAGTCTTCATTCTTGGTATAACTCCCTTAGGGTCTCCAAATGCTGTAGTATCTATATCATATTGTATAGCATCAGTCGATATCACTATGTCATTAACATCAAGATTTTCGTTCAAAGCACCTGCTACACCTGTATTAACAATAGCATCAACTTTAAATTCACTTATTAGTATCTGTGCACAAAGAGCAGAATTAACTTTACCTATACCACATTTTACTAATACTACATTTTTTCCTTCTAATGTTCCTTGATGAAACTCTAAACTAGCTTTTTTTACAGTTTCTTTAATATCCATTAAATTAACTAAAATACTTACTTCTTCATCCATTGCACCTATAATTCCTATTACGTTCATTTTTCCTCCTAAATTTTCTATATTAAAAAATCCGTCCTAAATCAATAGGACGGATATATTTTCCGTGGTACCACCTAAATTTATATATACTCAAAGTTGAATATATATATCTCAATATATGCTGTAACGTGCACACACGATATCAGATACTCTGTAGCCTTAAACTACATTTCACCTTACTCCTTAAAGACCCATTCAATAAACACTTTTTATTAAGTTCTCAGCACCCTTAACTCTCTGTACAAAAGTATATTTATTTACTATTTCTTATCACAGGATTAAATTTATTAATTTCTTTATTTTATAATATTCCTTACACTATAAATTGTCAACTATATATTATAATATCCAAAAGAAATTATTAAAATACATTTTTATTTAGCTGTTTTCTTTTCATATCTATTCCACAACCATATACCAGATAGTATAACTAGAAGACCTCCACCAATCATCTCTATCTCATATATGATATTTTCAGCGAATGTAGGCATAACTGGTGCTGCAGATAATAGTATACCAACTACAGTTACTACTAGAACCATTTTCGCTAAACCTATACAAGTACTTGTTGATTTTGCCATAGTATAAGGTCTAATTTCATCTGGTCTCTCTTTTCTTAATTTAATATAAGAAGCATATAATAACACATATGGGAATAAAGCAGTTAATGCTGTCATAGTTACAAGAACATTATATATAGCATCAACAGAAGGCATTAATGTAGTCACTAATAATATTATAGTAACTATTATTGCTTGAAGTATAACAGCTTTAGAAGGTATTTTATGTTCATTTACTTCTACTAAGCTATCTGGGAATACTCCTTTTTTGACACTACCAAATAACATTTTTATTGGTGATGCTATGTAAAGAACTATTGCTCCTAGTATTGAGAAAGCTATACCAAAAGCTATTAATTGAACCAACCAAGAGCCTATTCCTAAAGATTGACAAACAGCTGCAAGTGCATCCAATACACCTTTAGAAGCAGTAATTTGGTCTGGTGGTATTATCATTGTTATTGCAATTGAACCTAATACATATAATGAAGCTACTATCCCAGCTGATATTAATATAGCTTTAGGGAAGTTCTTTTCAGGCTTATCTATCTCTGTTATAAAGTTAGCTGCAGTTTCTGCTCCTGCTAAACCAAACATTATAGCTGATATAGCGACAAATGCATCCATGTTAAGCTTTGGAGTCATTGAAGCTATTGTATATGTTGAAGCTATATCATGTTTTTTCAATACAAATACTGCTACAAATGAAAATATTATAAGTATAGCACTTGGTATTGTTGAACCTAATGCACCTGTATTAGTAAATATCTTTGTAAAACTTATTCCTTTAGTTGCTATAAGAGATAATGCCCAGAATATTACTAAAGATAATATAAGTACAAACATCTTATTATCTGCAAGTGCTGGATTTCCTATTGTATAAGAAACATTTACTGCTAAAAAAGTTAAGAATGAAGAATACCAAAATATTTTAGCTGTCCAATTTAGCCAAGAAACTAAAAATCCATATTTTTCTCCAAAGGCTTCCTTAACCCAATCATATAAACCTCCATCGCCTTTTTGATATGTAGAAGCTAATTCAGCACAAATTAAAGCTCCTGGTACAAAATATATAAATGAGAATAATAACCACATAGGTATTGCACCTAATCCTAAACCAAAGCTTGATGCTGTAGATTTAGCTATCCATCTGATACCATATAAAGCTGATACATTCATAAATACCAAACTCCACAGGCCTATTTTTTTCTTTTCCATCCTAATTTAAATTCTCCTCTCTATTAATTAGTTAAAAGTTGATTTCAAAATTGATAAAACAGATTCACTGTCATTAAATCAATAGCATTCAGAGTTTTTAAATTATTAAGGTCTTTTATTAAAAAAATCTAAATACTTTGAAATCAAATTTTATTAAAAGTGGTAAATCTCAAAAGCTCTGCCACTTTAATTCTAATCATACTAAATTTTTAAAATTGTTTCAATATTATTTTAATATAAAATTTTATTTGTTATTTTTCATGATGATATAAAAAACTTAAAATCACAAATTTATATCTTTTATTTATTATTTTTATAAATTTTTCACAATAAAAAATAATTTACCTCTATATTTAATGTAAAAGTGATGATTAAATTTAATATAAAAAATATATAACAAAAATTTTTTATATTTCTAAAAGAAAAGTATACTCTTTTTTGTTTAATAATGCTAAAATTGATTTGTATTAAATTTTGATTAGGAGGAAATTATTATGAAGACTCAAAGATTGAATGCTGTACTTGAACAAATGAAAAAAGATGATATTTCTCAAATGTTGGTAAGTGACCCTACTTCGATATTTTATCTAACAGGAGCACTAATCCACCCAGGCGAAAGATTATTAGCATTATACCTAAATTTAAATGGAAATAATAAATTATTTATAAATGAATTATTCCCTGTTACAGAAGATTTAGGTGTTGAAATGATTTGGTTTAATGATACTCAAAATCCAGTAGAAATAATAACTGAACATATAGACAAAAATGCTACTATGGGTGTTGATAAAAACTGGCCAGCTAGATTCTTATTAAGCTTAATGGAATTAGGTGGAGGAAGCAAATTTGTAAATTCATCTTATATAATAGATACTTTAAGAATGTGTAAAGATGAAGAAGAAAAAGAATTAATGAGAATAGCTTCAAGATTAAATGACAAGGGTATGGAGCAACTTAAAGCTACTGTTTCTGGTGAACTTACAGAGAAACAACTTGTTGGTAAATTATCTAAAATATATGAAGATTTAGGTGCTGATGGATTTTCATTTGACCCTATTATAGGATTTGGACCTAATGGAGCTAACCCACATGGTGAGCCTGGAAACGCACTTGTAAAACCAGGGGATGCAATAATATTAGATATAGGTTGTATAAAAGACAATTATTGTGCTGATATGACAAGAACTGTATTCTATAAAGAAATACCTGAAAAAGGTAGAGAGATATTTGAAATAGTTCTTGAAGCTAATAAGAGAGCTGAAGCTATTGTAAAACCAGGAGTTAGATTCTGTGATATAGATGCTGCTGCTCGTGATTACATAACTGAAAAAGGATATGGACAATACTTCACTCATAGAACAGGTCACTCTATAGGACTTGAAGTTCATGATAAGGGAGATGTATCTTCTATAAATACAGATACTGTACAACCAGGAATGATATTCTCTATAGAACCAGGTATATATTTACCAGGTGAATTTGGAGTTAGAATAGAAGATTTAGTACTTGTTACTGAAGATGGTTGTGAGATATTAAATAAATATGATAAAGAAATATGTGTAGTTGGTTAATTATAAAATTAACTTACTAAAATTAAAACAAGCCATATAAAAATGCTTTAAGCATTTTTATATGGCTTCAATTTTTCACATCATGATTTATATAGCAGTAATTAAAATTGCACCTTTTGAAGTATATGTACCCATAACTGAGCCAACTTCACAGATTACAACATCTTTATATTTTACATCTTTCTCCATAACTTCCCTTACTTTTTGAGCCTTCTCAGGACAGTTTGCATGTCCTATAAATAAGACCTTTTCTTCTCTGTCTTTAATCTTGGATTCTACCAAATTAATCAACTTTTTCAAGCTATTCCCTTCACCTCTTGCCTTATCTATTGGAGTTACAATGCCATCTGCAACTTGTATTATAGCCTTAAAATTCAATGTATTTATAATTTTTCCTGCTATAGGGTTTATTCTTCCACCCTTGATAGCATTTTCTAATGTCTCTAAAGTCCCCAAAAATGGTGGATTATCTTTGTATTTATCTATTATTGAAACAATTTCTTCGATTTCTTTTCCTTCTTTGATTAATATTGCTGCTTTTAACACAAGTTGTCCTATTCCAATTGACCCACTAAGTGAGTCTATAACCTCAATTTTTTTATTGTTCCCTTCCTTTTCAAACATATCTTTTGCCAAAAGTGCACTATTATAAGTACCAGATAATCTTGAACTTATATTAATCACCAATATACTTTCTTCCTGACAATGATATGCTTCTAAAAATTTATCAGGTGAAGGACATGATGTTTTTGGTAGTACTTTGCTTTCACTCATTTTTCTATAGAAAGTTTCATTATCTATTTCCTTTCCAGATATATAACTTTCTTCTCCAAAAGATACATTTAAACCAACAACTTCAATGTTGTATTTTTCTATTATATCATTAGGTAAGTCACATGCACTATCCACTATCAATTTTATTTTATCCATATTAACCTCACTATAAGATATTGTTTTTATTTATTCAGTCGGTCGTACGACCGATTTAATTACTATTTTATATTTTGAACGAAAAAAAGTCAATAGATATAGATTCTTGCTTTATTGACAATAAATATCCATAAGCTTATAATGTTATTAATTTGTTATAAATATACATAGAAAGGTAGGTTTTATGAAAACAAACAATATGAAACAGGCTATTTTATCATCTGCAACCAATTTAATAGCCAAAAATGGAGTTCAAAATACTAGTCTTGCTGATATTGCAAAAGATGTAAATATAAGTAAAGGTACTTTGTATTATCACTACGCATCTAAAAATGATATTATATATGATATTGCAGACACTCATTTAGAAGTTATAACCAGTGCTATATTAAACTGTGTAAAAAACGTCAAATCAAAAAATTCTCAAATAGAAATGGTTAATTTAATCTTAGAGAAAATATCTACTATAGAAAGTCGTGGTAGAGTACATATGTATCTTATTTGTGAAGCAATTACTTCAAATGATGATTTGAAAGAAAGAATGAGATTAAAATATATTGAATGGAGAACTACTCTTAAATCTGAAATTGTTGAGTCCTTAGAAAAATACAGTAGAAGTGAAAATGAACAAGATGCTGAATCATTTTCCTTCTTACTTATGTCTATAGTAGATGGTTTAGTTGTCCAAAGCTTATTAAGGACAGAAAAAATACCTTATGAAAATATAGCTTCTTTTTTAATTAACCATTGGATTTAAATTTAATGCTTAATATGTAATAAAAGTGAACTATTAAATTCTTTGAATTTAACAGTTCACTTTCTTATTTATTATTAATAATTTTATTTAAAACATTTAATTTTTATTTAAACCTTCATGGAATCACAAAATAAAAATCTTTTATAAATTTTAAATATCTCTATTTATGTTCATGCATATGTCCATCTGAGTGTTCATGCCCATGTGTATGCGCATGCTCATGACTATGCTCATGAGTCCCTGAGAAACCATCCTCATGATTATGGTCGTGACCTACACCATTTACGTGTTCATGTCCATGCCCATGACTATGAGAATGTTGATGTGAATGCTCATGATTATCTCCTCCACAACAGCCTTCTCCCCCAGTTCCACAACATCCACTTGTGTGTGGATTATGGTGATTTCTTACTACAAATCTCTCTCTTAACATATTCTTATACCTCCTAGTATATTATTGAGTACTTCATGTACCCCATTAATTATAGTATACATCTAACTAGATGCAATCACAATACATATGGTATTTTTTAACATTGACATTTTAAAGAAACTTATCTTTAAAACCTCCTCCTTTTACTTCTTCCACATTATTAACAGAAATAAAGGCCTCACTATCCATATCATAAATCAAATCTTTAAATTTACCTATCTCATTTGCAGATATTATACAATAAATCATTTTTTTCTTATTTTGTGTATATGCTCCTTCTGCCTCTAGAAAAGTTACTCCTCTTCCCATCTTATTCATTATTACTTTGGATATTTCATCATATTTATTAGATATTAGAAGTATAGATTTTTTTCTATCAAAACAATCCTTTGCTATGTCCATTGTAAAAGAAATTATATACATAGCAATTAAAGTATACATTACCAACTTAGCTCCAAATAAAAATGCACCTGCACATACTACAAAGAAATTTATAAATAAAAATGTATTTTTCATAGGTATATCGTACTTTCTTTTCATTATAGCTGCTATTATGTCAAGACCTCCAGCAGTAGCTCTTGCTTTAAAAGTCAACCCCATACCTATTCCAGTTAAGGCACCACCATAAATACACTGTAGCATAGTGTCATCTATTGGAAAATATTTAGCAATATCCTGTGTTAATCCAAGAGCAACAGAAAATAACAGCATATTAACAAAGCTTATTAACAAAAATTTATTATCAAAATACTTTTTAGCTATAATAAATATTGGTATATTCATCAAAAAACTGGATATTCCTTGATTTATACCAAATAACTTATATAATATAACACAAATCCCAGCTACTCCTCCACTTAATAACTTGGCTGGTGCTAGATATAAATTTATTCCTATGGTTGATAGAATCATACCCAATATAATAAGACCATATTGTAAAAATATGTTATTATCAATACTTAGCTTTTTACTTTCACCATACATCAAAACGCACCCCTTTGCATAATAAATAAACCACCCTGCATTATACACAATAAATTTATAAATAAATTTATCAGAAGTAGTTTACTCTAAAATATTATTCATCCTCACTTAAACGTTTATTCACTAATATTCTATCACATACTATAAATAATTTATATGATTTATATAGATTTATTTACTGTAAATTTTGGAATATTTCAACATTTTATTGAATAGATAATTATACTGTATTAAAAAATCCCTATAGAAATTTATAAACTAATTTCTATAGGGATTTTAATTAACTAACTATTATTTTTATTTTTTTGTAACTTTTATACCTGTCATATGGTCATTTAAGTTTTGTTCTTCTAAAGATTTATCATCCACTCTGTTTATTTCTAAAGCTAAAGTCTCAGACTTGATATATTCATCGAAATGGTCAACAGCCTTAGCAATTTCATCATCACCACAGTAATCTATCACTATATTATCTAATACTTCAAAGTTATTAGATTTTCTTAATTGCTGTACTTTAGATATAAATTCTCTAGCATAACCTTCATCAACCAATTCTTCAGTTAACTTAGTATCTAGTATAACGAAAAGATTGTTTTCAACAGATACATTAAATCCTTCTTTAGCAGTTATACCTATTAACACTAAATCCTTATTAAACTCAAAAGCTTCACCATCTAAATCAACTGTTAAACTTTCACCATTTTCAAGTTTATTAACAGCTTCATGTGCATTTAATTTATTTAATGCTACTACAAATAAATTCATCTTAGCACCTAGTAATGGTCCTGCTGCCTTAAAGTTTGGTTTTAGACTAAAGTTCATGTACTCATCTAAGTCTTTAGCAAATACTACCTCTTTAACATTAAGTTCTTCTTTTATTAAATCAACTACATCACTTATTGTATCTTCAAACTTACCATCTACTAATACTTTTTGTAATGGTTGACGAACTTTTATTCTTTCAACTTCTCTTGAAGCTCTACCTAAAGTAACTAGATTTTTAGCTAAATCCATTTTTTCTTCTAATTTAGAATCCATTAATTCTTCATTAGGCTTAGGATATTCAGCTAAGTGAACAGATACTTCTCCTGTTAGATTTCTGTACATTTCTTCTGACATATATGGTGCAAATGGAGCTATAGCTCTGCAAAGACCATGTAATAATTCATAAGTTGTATTATATACTGCCTTTTTATCTTCTGTTAACTCAGTTGCCCAGAATCTTCTTCTTGAACGTCTGATATACCAGTTAGATAAATCATCATTTATGAAATCTTGTATCATTCTTAAAGTCTTATTTAATTCAAATATAGCTAAATTTTCTTCTACATCTTTCATTAATTTATTAAACTTAGATAGTATCCATCTATCAAGTTCTGGTCTATCTTTATATTCTACAAAGAATTCAGTTGGATTTATATCATCTGTATTTGCATATAAAGTGAAGAAGTTATATACATTCTTCATAGTTCCTATAAATTTACTTTGTATTTCTTTTAATCCATCCATATCAAATTTAGTTGGAGTCCATGGTGGAGAAACATATAGTAGATACCATCTTAATGCATCTGCTCCATATTGGTCAAATAACTCCATTGGGTTTACTGTATTTCCTCTTGATTTACTCATTTTCTTTCCTTCTTTATCAAGTACAAGGTCTGGAACTAACACACTCTTATATGGTGCTTTACCTAATACAAATGTTGATACTGCAAGTAATGAGTAGAACCAACCTCTAGTCTGGTCTATACCTTCTGATATATAATCAGCTGGGAATAATTGGTCAAAGTTCTCTTTATTTTCAAATGGATAGTGGTGTTGAGCAAATGGCATAGCCCCACTATCAAACCAACAGTCTATAACTTCTGTTACTCTTGTCATTGGTTTTCCACATTTTTCACATTTTAAATGTATATCATCTACATATGGTCTATGAAGTTCAACTGTCTCTGGATTTACATCTTCTATAGCTTTTTGAGCTAATTCAGCTCTTGAACCTACTGAATCTGTATGACCACATTCACATCTCCATATAGGAAGTGGAGTTCCCCAATATCTAGTTCTTGATATTGCCCAGTCATTTAGATTTTCTAACCAGTTTCCAAATCTCTTTTCACCTACAAAGCTTGGGAACCATTTTACACCATTGTTATTTTCTATTAATTTATCTTTAAGTTTAGTCATCTCTATATACCAACTTGGTTTTGCATAGTATACTAGTGGAGTTTGACATCTCCAACAATGTGGATAGTTATGAACTACTTTTTCTTTACTAAATAATTTATTTTCAGAAGCCAGCCATTTTATTATTTCAACATCTAGCCCATCTTCCATTACAAATTTACCTTCCCAAGGAGTAGCTGTAAATTTACCAGTTTCATCTACTGGTTGTACAACTGGTAAATCATATCTCTTACCTGTATTATAGTCATCTTCACCAAATGCTGGTGCTGTATGAACTATTCCAGTACCATCTTCAGTAGTTACATAATCTCCTACTGTAATGAAAAATGCTTTTTTGTCAACTTCTACAAAAGGCATTAATTGTTCATATTCTAATCCTTCTAAGTCTTTACCCTTCATTTCTTCTAAAACTTCATAATCTTCACCTAGTACTTTATTAGCTAAAGGTTTAGATACATAATATACCTCGTCACCTTTCTTAACTTTTAAGTAATCAACATCAGCATTTACTGTTAATGAAACATTTGATGGTAAAGTCCATGGAGTTGTTGTCCATGCTAGGAAATATTCCTCAGCATCTTTTTTCTTAAATTTAGCTATAACTGTATTAGTTTTTACTTCTTTATATCCTTGTGCAACCTCATGACTAGCAAGACCAGTTCCACATCTTGGGCAATAAGGAAGTATTTTATGCCCTTCATAGATATATCCTTCTTTGTTGAATTTATTAAGTATCCACCATACAGACTCTATATAGTTATTGTCTAAAGTTATATATGGATTATCTAAATCAACTTCATAAGCCATTCTCTCAGTCATTATTCTCCATTGTTTTTCAAATGAGAAAACTGATTCTCTACATTTTTGGTTGAACTCAGCTATTCCATACTCTTCTATTTGTTGCTTACTAGTAAGACCTAATTCTTTCTCTACTTGTATTTCAACTGGTAATCCGTGTGTATCCCAACCAGCTTTTCTCTTTACTTGATAACCAGACATTGTTTTATATCTACAAACTGAATCTTTAAGTGTTCTAGATAAAACATGGTGTACTCCAGGATTTCCATTGGCTGTAGGAGGTCCCTCATAGAATACAAAACTTGGGTCATTTTCCCCTTTTTCTAAAGTTTTTTCAAGTATATTTATATCTTTCCAATAATCAAAAACTTGTGCTTCTGCTTGTTTTACTGAACTGTCCACTAATGGCTTAAATTTCGCCATATAAATCACCCTTTCCTATAAATATTATAATTCCAAAATTTTTTATTCTTTCACATAAATTTAAATACTAAAAAACTCGCCCCCTTTAAACAAAGGGACGAGTTATAAATCGCGTTACCACCCTAATTCTATATGTGAACTTAATGCTATCCACATATAACACTCTAATAGTATAACGGTACTAACCGGCACAGCTTAATAGAATTTAATCGTTCAGCCTGCAGCTCAAGAGTGATTTTTACCTTTATAAATTCATTGGTTCTCAGCATACCCAATTCTCTGTAAAATTATCTAAAGATAATTGTCTCTATCAACGCTTTTAAAAATTTATCTGTGTTTATATGAAATTCTATAACAAATAATTTGAATAGTCAATATATTTTTGAAAAATATAATAATTTCTATTTTTCTCACATTTTTATCCTATTTTAAATTTTTGTTATAGATTTCTCAAACTTCTACAATAATTTCACCTAAAAATCCAATAAATCATAGCTTTATTCTAGAGTTGTAGCAGCTTCATCATTACTATAATTATACACTGTTGTTCCTTCAAATGCATTTACACATTTTTCATCTACATCATAAAAAATTTCATCAACACTTCTTATCTCATCTTCTAATAGTGATTTAAATTTATTTCTAAATATCTTAAATTCTTTAACTAAAGCATCATACTCTTTTCTTATCTCTATAACACGATTATTGGCTTGTTCTATAATTTGTCTAGCTTTTAAGTCTGCCTCTTCAACAATTATTTTAGCTTTTTTATTAGCCGCGCTACAAGTGTCTTCTGCTGCACTTTGAGCAGTTATTAGAGTAGCTTTTAATGTCTCTTCAATATTTTCATACTTGTTTACTTGGTCTTGATATAATCCTAATTTTTCTTTAAGAGCTGTATTTTCTCTACATAGAGATTCATAATCTTCTTTAATGATGTCTAAAAATTCATCAACCTCTTCATCTCTATACCCTCTTAAACCTTTTTTAAACTCTTTATTTTCTATCTCAATTGGAGTTAGCATTACATTTCCTCCCAGCTATAATTTAAATTAGTCCTTATACAATTAATCTTGCTTGAACTTTTATTTTACCTTTTTTAGTAATATCTCCTATTTGTGTTACATTAGCTCTTCCTTTGCCTCTAACAGAAATCAAATCATCATTTTTAACTATTTTAGAGGTTGAAGTTATCTTTTCATAATTGACATGGACTTTTTCTCCATTTATGTATTTTGCACTATCTTGTCTAGATATATTGTAAAGACCACTTATGACACAATCTAACCTATCTGAAGATACTGTAAATGATACTTCCTTATATTTTGAAGAACTATTAACAATGTTTTCTCTGGAAATTTCCTTTACAATTACATTATTTCTTGAAACTTTCTCCAAATTCACGATTATAAAATCGCAAATATCACTACTTACAATTACTTGACAAAAGCTATCATGTATAATTATATCTCCAATTTTTTCTCTTTTTATACCTAGACTCATAATTGCACCTAAATAATCTTTATGAGATATATTTTTAAATTTGAAATTCCCTTCTATCTGTAAAAATCTAAGAGTATCTTCTATATCCTCATATTCCATGTAAAATGGATAAATAAATACAGTGCTTCTTTCAGCTTGTTCATAACCTCCATCCACACTGTATTTTATTTCATTTGTAGAATTTAATATCGCTACAGCATTTTTCACTTCATATGGATTAAGAAACTCAGTAAACTTAACATCATAGTTTTTTATACAACTATTAGCCTTGTCTATTACTTTAAACATTTTATTTTTCAAGTCTATATCCTTTATGTGATTTGTTAATTTTAATTTATCCATTCTATCACCTTAGAATATAACCAATACTAATTGTCTTAGGAACATCAATAATACTATTGCAATTAAAGGAGAAAAATCTATAGGTCCGTTTGTGTATCTGTACATTATTGACCTTATTGGTCCTTCTATTGGCTCTGTAAGATTTTCTAAAATCTCGAAAATTTTGCTTTGTCTTCCATTTGGAAACCAAGTCATCAAGCTTTTTATAACTATCATCCATGCTATTATATCCAAAAGATAATAAAGTGCAATTCTTATTGTTCCCATATATTAACCGCCTTTTTACTATTTATTTTGCCAAGGGAAGAATGCTTTACTTTCTAATTCTTTTTTCATATTTGCATCTATATCCACATTGTTAGGAGCTAGTATAAATATTGATTTAGAAACCTTTTGTATACTTCCATCTAAAACATAAACTGCTCCATTCATAAAGTTAAATATAGATTTACGAACTTCAGAATTAGTCAACCCTTCCAAATTCACTATAACTGCCCTTCTTTGTTTTAGATGGTCTGCTATAGTTGCAGCTTCATCATAAACTTTAGGTTCAACTATTACAACTTTCATTTGACTTGTTGTATGTAAATTTACAATTTTATTTGCTTTTGCAGTACTAAATCCACTATTTATTTCTTCTTCTTGAACTATATCGTCCATACCACCTTCATATTCTTCTTCAATGTAATCTTCTTCTTCATCAACTATCCAGTTCTTAAATTTAGATATTATTCCATTTGACATTATTAACTTCCTCCTTAGAATTTATTCAGATTTGAGTAATTATTTTTTATTGTAGTTTCTTTCTCCAAAGATTGATGTTCCAACCCTAACAATGGTAGCCCCTTCCTCTATAGCAATCTCATAATCATGACTCATTCCCATTGACAAAGCATCCATTTCTACATTAGGTATATTTAGCTCTTTTATTTGTGTTGATAAATCTTTAAGACCTTTGAATACACCTCTTATTTCATTTTCATCTTCTATAAAAGGTGCCATTGTCATTAGACCTTTTATCTTTATATTTTTATATTTTTCTGACACTTCTTTGACAAAATCTATAACTTCATCTTTATCAAGTCCATGCTTAGATTCTTCTTTAGATATATTCACTTGTATTAAGCAATCTATCTCTCTATTTATTTGCTCTGCACGTTTTTGAATCTCTTCACATAATGCAATTCTATCTAAAGAATGTATCATACAAACTTTATCTATTATGTACTTAACTTTATTCGTTTGCAAAGTTCCTATCAAGTGCCAGTTTAATTTGTCACCTATAATATCATACTTTCTAGCCAATTCTTGTGGTTTATTTTCACCAACAGAAGTAATTCCTTCATTCATTGCCTCATTAACTAAATCCACATCCACAGTTTTTGTGACTGCTAAAAGGGTTATTTCTTCGCTATCTCGATTTACCTTTTTTGCAGCCTTTTCAATTTTACTTCTTATCTCAGATAAATTATCTTTAATAGAACCCATTACTATCACCTACTTTATCCTTATATTTGTGTTTATACAATTAGGTCTTAAAATTATTTTGTCATATAGATTAACACTTGTCACCCCATTTATGTCATTTTTATAATAATCCACAAATACAGAAGATTCATTTTCATAAGTTATTCCTTCTAATATGACAAATTTTACACTTTGTGATTGTTCATCAATTACATATACACCACGTTTATTGTCTTTTGTTTTTATAGAAGTTTTAGGTATTTTTAAACACTCCATCTGATTATATATTATATCAAATTCTTCGACACTTGTATCCTGATTTGAAACAATTTGGTTACTTATTTTTAATTTTAGCATTATTTTATTATTATTTTTATATATTTTGTAAACTTTTGCATCTATTTTTTTCTTACGATATTCAATTGCTACATTTTGATTTTTTTCAAAGTTCTTAGAATCTTCTTTACTTATGTATGCTGATAGATAATTGCTTTGGTCATTAGCATCTTTTTCTATATTTCCTTCTACATGAATCTTTGCATCAAATTTTTCTACTTTTAATACCAATGTATCTACATTTTTGCTAATAATCATTACTAAAACATTAAATACTAAATATATAAGAATACCAAGTATCATCAATCTGGTATATTTAATCTTTTTCAAAAACTCTCCCCCTATAAAATTTCTATCATTATAAGTACTTCTTCTAAAAAATGTTTATTCCTTTTTTATAGACTAATATTTTATGTATTAATAATTGTTTTTTTCATATTAAATTTATTTTTTATCAATCTTCCTATACAAGACTGTATTATTTATATATAATTATATTATAAAGTATAAGTTTAATTTACATTTTACATCTCAAACTTACTTTATATTCTTTTATAGTTATTTTTATTTTTAGATGCAATATAAAACCAATTAAAATTTAAAATGACTTTTGTTTTGTTGATATTAATTCATTTAGGCATTCATGCATTAGGATAACGTTATCACAACAAAGGTTTATGTCCTAAAAAAAATACAAGGAGGATTTTCTTATGTCAGAAATTTTATTAGGAACAGGTTTACTTTTATTGGTTCTATGTTGTTTCACAATTTTTAGTTACAAAGCTCCATATGGTATGAAAGCTATGGGAGCCTTAGCAAATGCTGCATGTGCTACTTTTTTAGTAGAGGCATTCAACCTTTCTTTACTTGGTGATGTTCTAGGTATGGAATTTTTTAGAAGTGTTGGTGCTGCTAATGGTAGTCTTGGTGGAGTTGCTGCTGCTATACTTGTACCTTTAGCTTTAGGAGTATCCCCAGTTTATGCAGTTTTAATAGGACTATCATGTTTAGATTTCTCTATATTATCTGGATTCGTTGCTGGATACTTTGTTTCTTTCTTAATTAAGTTTATAGAGAAAAAAGTACCACCTGGAGTAGATTTAGTAGTTGTAATACTTTTATGTGCTCCACTATCTCGTTTTATAGCATCAAATGTAGACCCATTAGTTAATAGTACACTATTACAAATTGGACAAGTTCTAATAGAGGCTACTAATATTAGCCCTATAATAATGGGAATTATATTAGGAGGTCTGATAACAGTGGTTGGAACATCCCCACTTAGTTCAATGGCTCTTACATCTATAATCGGTCTTACTGGTCTTCCTATGGCAATAGGAGCATTAGGAGCTTTTGGTTCAGCTTTTATGAACTCAACACTATTCGCAAGATTAAAGTTAGGTTCTAAAAAAGATATTATATCTGTTGCTATTGAACCCCTGACTCAATCAGACATAATTTCAGCTAATCCAATACCAATATATTCTACTAATTTCTTTGGAGGAGCTTTTTCTGGTATCATTGTAGCTTTGATGGGTCTTGTAAACATGACACCAGGTACAGCTACACCTGTGGCTGGATTTGCTATAATGTTTGCTTATAATCCAGTTAATCAAGTTCTTATAACAGCTGGACTATGTGCTTTATTTAATGTAATTGCAGGATTTGTAGGCTCAAAAATATTCAGTACCTTTAAAGTTCTTACTGCTGACAAAATACGTGGTACTGATGTAGAAGAAGAAATTGCTTAAATTTATAAGATTTATAAATTTATATTTTAAGTCAATATTTTAAATAGTAGAGTTTTATATTGTAGCAATTTTATTTATTGCAAGCGTTTTATTTTTTATTTATATTTATAATTATTATGTGTGTTGAATATTTAGATAAATTTTTATTTTTTAACTTTTTTATTTTTTAATTTAGTTTTTTATTTAGTTGATATACCAAACATCAAAAATTAGTATAATTACTATTAGATAGCATAACTTTTAAAATACATAAAAAATTTTATATTAATTAGATAGTATTAAAATAAAGCGATATATGACCATTTTACTAGGTTATATATCGCTTTATTATTATCATAATTTTAATAAATAATTTTAATAAATAATTTTTAGAATTATTGTTTTAATTATAATTTTTAATATAATATATGAATATCTTTAATTCAATCTTATAAATATTTATTTAAATATTACTATATGTAAACATACTTAGTTTTTAAATGAATGTATAGGAGCTGGAATTCTTCCTCCTCTTTGAGTAAATAACTCAGACGAATTTGTATTTATAGGCATTACTGGTGCTCGCCCTAAAAGACCTCCAAATTCCACCATATCACCTACGTCACATCCTGGAGCTGGTATAATTCTAACTGCTGTAGTTTTATTATTAATCATACCTATTGCTGCCTCATCAGCTATCATAGCTCCCAGTGTACCTGCTGTAGTACTTCCTGGAACAGCTATCATATCAAGACCTACAGAACAAATAGCAGTCATTGCTTCAAGCTTATCTATACTCAAAGCACCTTTGATAACAGCATCAATCATACCCGCATCTTCTGATACTGGTATAAATGCACCACTTAGACCTCCAACATGTGAGCAAGCCATAACTCCACCTTTTTTAACAGCATCATTTAAAAGAGCCAACGCTGCTGTAGTACCATGAGTACCAACAACTTCAAGACCCATTTCTTCTAATATATTTGCCACTGAGTCTCCAATAGCTGGTGTAGGTGCTAATGATAGGTCTATTATTCCAAATGGTACATCCAGTCTACTAGAAGCTTCTTTTGCTACCAATTGTCCAACTCTTGTAATTTTAAAGGCAGTCTTCTTAACTGTCTCTGCTACAACATCAAATGGCTCTCCTTTTACCTTTTCTAAGGCTCTTTTAACAACCCCAGGACCACTTACACCGACATTTATTATCCTATCAGCTTCACCAACACCATGGAAAGCTCCTGCCATAAATGGATTATCTTCAACTGCGTTACAGAATACTACTAGTTTTGCACAACCAAATCCCTTTGCATCTTTCGTTAATTCTGCAGTTTCTTTTATAATTTCTCCCATTTCTTTTACTGCATCCATATTTATACCACATCTTGTAGAACCTACATTTACTGAAGCACATACCTTATTTGTACTTGCCAAGGCTTTTGGAATTGATTTAATTAATATCTTATCACCCTTTGTATACCCTTTTTGAACCAATGCTGAGAATCCACCTATAAAATCTATACCTAAATCCTCTGCAGCTTTATCTAATGTCTGTGCAAACTTTACATAGTCACTTTCATCTGTTGCACCTGCAATAATAGATATTGGAGTTACTGATACTCTCTTATTTACAATTGGAATACCATATTCACGCTCTATTTCTTTTCCAACTTTTACTAAGTCTTTAGCAGAATTCATAATCTTGTTATATATTTTCTCTCTAGCCTTATCTCCATCAGGGTCTATACAATCTAATAAAGAAATCCCCATAGTTATAGTTCTTATATCTAATTGTTCTTCATCTATCATTTTGATTGTCTCAAGTATATTTCCTACATTCACTATTATCACCTCCCTATTACTGTTTTTTACAGATTATGCATTGAGTTAAATATTTCTTCTCTTTGAATTTTTACATCTACTGATAATTCTTTTCCTCTTTTTATTAAGTCTTCAACCGTTTGCTCAAAAGAATTTAATGCTTTCTCTAAATCAACTATCATAATCATTGTAAAATACTCTTGTAATATCTTTTGTGAAATATCTACTATATTAATATTTTGCTTGAATAACTCATCACTGATTCCTGCTACTATACCTGGTTTGTCCTTTCCAATTACTGTTAAAATTGCTCTCATGATAATATCCTCCCTTATTTTTTTATAAATCTTACATTTTTACAAATTGAACTTTTTATTAGCATATATTTCATTTATTTGTTAGTAAATCACTTTTTATGTATATATTTAATATATTTTAATACCTATACCTTCATTTGTCAATTTTTTTTCAATATTCTATTATTTTTATACTATTTAGTCAAATTATATGTATTGTACATTTTATTGATAACAATATATAGTTTTCATAATAATGAAAGGTATCACTTAACAAACTCATAATTTGATAAGCAATACCTTTCTAAAAATTATTTTTTTATTTTTATGAATCTAATTATATTTTTTCTTGTGCCAGGATTTACAATCAATATAGAGCAAAACATAGTTAAACTTAACACTCCAATTAAAATGAAACTCTCTTTTCCAATGCTATATTTTTTAGGTGATAATTTAGTATTAGTTTCATCTTTTTTTTCATTATTGTGATTTACTTGATTATTTGTTTTTGATTGATTATTATTCATATCTAAATTGTCATTATAAAAATCTTCATTATAAAAATATGATTGATTATTAGTGCTAAATACAGTTTTTTGTTTTAGGCCTTTATTATCATTTTCTAAGATAAAACTTTTATTAGATTTATCCTCATTTTTTAACTCATCTTCATTTTTTAAAATCTCATCTTTTTCTTCATCACTAGTTATATTATTATCATCGTTATCTTTTGGAGGATTCTTACTTGTAGTACTGCTAGAATCAGATTCTATATTGTTGTCATTTGGAGTATTAGGAGTTTTTTCATCATTACTACTATTATTATCTTCTTCTCTATCTGGGTCATCTCTTCCTCCTCCTCCACGGTCACCACCAGCATCGTCATTTTCTTGTTCATCATCTGGTGTAATCTGATTATTCCCCCCTCCTAATACAAATCCAGGTTTTAAAAATATATTTGAATACCCATCTCTTAATCCACCTTCTACTTTTACTCTAAAACATCTCAACTTAAAATCTTTAAAATTAATTATGACTTGATTTGTAATATACTCTAGTTCACTGCTTATCCAACTTATACCATCATCAGAATATTCCACAAATACCTTTTTTGCATTATATGGCATGTCATAATCTAAGACAGCTGTATAACCATATTCTCGGTTTCTAAAATACACAACTAAATTATTTATAGGCTCCTTATTTCTAATAGAGATATTTATAACTGGAAAAACATCTTGATTTAATACTATATTTTTTTCATTTAGAATATTTTCATCAAATTTACCTCTTATAATAAACTCTAGATTTTTATTTAAATCAGTATAGTAATTTGATAAATCCCACTCTACATTTATATTTGCAATTTTTCCACTTGAAGTTTTTAGACTTACTTCTTTTGGGAGCTCTACATCCTCAATTTTATCATCTTTTGTTAATATCAATTCCTCTTCAAATACACTAATGCCTCTAAGATTACATCTTATAATATTATAATCTTCATCTTGTGGTATGTCTGGCATTATTACATTCCCATCACCGATGATATAAACAATCTTAGTTTTTGATACAATTGATTCGCCTTTTGTATTATTTGCGATTGTGTTTTGTTGGTTATTCTTATTAACAATTACTGATGTACTCTCTATTTCCACTTCTCCATTACAGTAAATACCTACAGCATCTTTTCCATTAACCTCAATTATTCTAGATTCTACCTTAATATCATTTTCTGAATAAATTCCTATTGCGTTATCTCCACTTGCACGTATATTACCAGTTTTTCCATAATATGTAGCTAGAACTAATTTAGCTTCTTTCTCTACATATAAAGCAGTTCCATTCAGTGCAACTATATTATCTATTCCTATATTTAATTTGCCTCCCCTTTCTACATGTATTACACCTTCATTCCCTCCTTCTCCAATTATATTTAACTTATTACCACTAATATTAAAATTACCTTTATCTTTTATAAGTATTTTATATTGGTTTGTATCTATTGTGATATTAGTCCCATAGGGAATACTAAATCCAAAATAATTATCTATTACCATATCACATGTAAGAGAATAAACTATGTCTCCCTCATTATCTTCATTTTTTACAATCCAATTTTTAAAATCATCCAAACAATTGTCTTCTTGAGAAAAGCTCTTCTTTGGTAAAATTATAAAAATACTTACTAATAAAGTTATAAGAAGAAATATCTTATTTTTTTTATTCATTTTTTTCTCCTATTTGATTATTCTGTCAAGTAAAATTATGTCTCTTTAATGTATTTTATTTATTAATTCTTAATCTTATAATTTTATCTATATATTTTATAATATCCCTATTTATTACTACTACTGAAAATAACATGGTTAAAACTATGATTTTAACTCTAATTATAAGCTCACTTTTAGAACTCTGAGTCTTATCATATGGCTTTGAAATAGATTTTAGTTTATCATTAGAATTATTTACTTCAATACCATCTGTCTTACTTAAAATTACTTTATCTTTATGTGTATTTTTAGAAAATTCATTATTTTCCTTATAACCTTCTTTTAGGTCTTGTTCTAAATTATTTTCAATTTTATTTTTTTCAATCAAATTATTATTTTTAACTTTATTATTGATATTCTCTTCACTCTTTTCTTTGTGTATTTCTTTATCTATTTCAGTATGTTTTTCATGTGACTTATTATTTTCTTCATCTTGTAGATTATTATTTTTTTCTTCTCCATTATCTTCTGTGACATTACTTGAATCTAATGGTCTTTGCTCATCAGTATTATTGTTATTTTTATTATTTACACCTGAATTAATCTTATTGTCTTCTCTATCTGGGTCTTCTCTATCTGGGTCATCTCTACCTCCACCTCCACGGTCTCCACTATCATCATCGACTTCTTGTTCATCATCTGGTGTAATTTGATTACCTCCTCCTCCCATTACAAATCCAGGCTTTAAAAACACATTTGAATAACCTTCTTTCAATCCACCTTCTACCTTTATCCTAAAACATCGTAACTTGAAATCTTCAAAATCAAGCATAACCTGATTACTAATATTCTCTAATTCTTCACTTACCCAATTTACACCATCCTCTGAATATTCCACAAATACTTTTTTAGCACTATATGGCATACTATAATCTAGTATAGCTAGATAACCATTTTTAAAATTTAAGAAAGATACTTCTAAATCATCTATAGGTTTTTTATTAACAATATAGACATGTAAAACAGGAATAACATCATTGTTTACAATTATGTTCTTCTCATTTAAATCTTCTTCTTTAAATTTACCTATTATAATAAACTCTGTATTATTATTTAAATCATTATAATAGTTTGATAAATCCCACTCAACATCTAAATCTATAGAGTTCATACTAGAAGTTCTTAAACGTACTTTATCTGGTAATATTATATCTTCTACTTTATCCTCTTTTGATATGTTCATTTCTTTTTCAAAAGCTCTAATCCCTCTATAGTTACAATTTACTATCTCGTAATTCTTATTCTGAGGTATATCTGGAGTAATTGTATTCTGTTCTCCAATAATATAAATCTTATTTGCTTCTGATACAATCGAGTTAACTTTTTTATTTTCCAATAATACATTTTGCTTCTTATTACCACTATGTATAATTATTGAGGTATCTTCTATTTCGACTTCTCCTTTACAATAAATTCCTATTGCATTTTCTCCATCAGCTTCAATTGTTTTAGAATCTACTCTAATATCATTTTCCGAATAAATTCCTATTGCATTTTCTCCATTTGCTTTTATATTTCCAATCTCCTCATAATATTTATCTATACTCAAATTTGCATCTTTTTCAACATATAACGCAGTTCCATTTAATGCAACTATATTATCTATTCCTATATTTAATTTTCCTCCCTTTTCTACATGTATTACTCCTTCACTTCCACCCTCTCCAATTATATTTAGCTTGTTTCCATTAATATTAAAATGTCCTTTATCTTTTATAAGTATCTTATATTTATTTGTATCTATTGTAATATTAGTTCCATATGGAATACTAAATTCAAAATAATTATCTACTATCATATCGCAAGGAAGAGTATAAACTATTTCTTTCTTATTATCTTCATTTTTTACAACCCAATTTTTAAAATCTTCTAAACAATTATTTTCTTGTGAGAAACTCTTACTTGGTAAAATTATAAAAATTATAGTTAATAAATTTATAAGAAGAAAAATTTTATTTATTTTATTCATATTGTTCTCCTATTAATTTTTTAATAAGCTTAAAATGCTTTAAACGATTCTGTCTATTTTTTATGTTTTATAAATTTATCTACATATTTTATGATACCAGGATTTACTACTACTATTGAAAATGACATAACTGATACTATAATTCCACCCCAAATAACACTCCTACCTTGAAAATTCTGAGTTTTACTATGTGAATTAGAAGTAGAGTTTGAGCTATTATTAAATTTATCTAATTTAAAAGTCTCTTTTTCATTTGATATTTTTTTACTATCAGTTGTGTTTTTACTTTCCTGATTTTCTTCATAATCTCTTTTTAATATTTGAATTAAACGATTCTCATACTTGTCTATAATAGTTAATTCATCATTCTTAATATCATTATCTCTGTTATTGATATTAGTCTTATTAGTTTCTTTATCTTTCTCTATAATATCTTCATTAGACTTATCATTTTTTTCATCCTCTTGGTGAATATTATCTTTTTCTTCATTATTGAAATTTGTTATATTGTTAGAATCTTCAGGTATTTCTTCAGTGGAATTATCATTTTCCTTATTATCATCTAAATCAAATTCATCATTTTCTCTATCTGGGTCATCTCTACCACCACCGCCACGGTCACCATCAATATCATCATTTCCCTTTTCATCATCTGGTGTCTCTTGATTGTCACCACCACCCATTATAAATCCTGGTTTAAAAACCATATTTGAATAACCTTCTTTTAATCCGCCTTCCACTCTTACTCTAAAACAACGTAGCTTAAAATCTTCAAAAAAAAGTATAGCTTGGTCTCTAATATCTTCCTGTTCCTCAGATGTCCAATTGATTCCATCTGCTGAATATTCAACAAAAACTTTATTTGCATTGTATGGCATATCAAAATACAAAACAGCTACATATCCATCTCTTGTGTTTTGATAATCTAATTCCAAATTATCTATTGGTTTTTTCTCTGCAACAGATATGTCCAAAATAGGAACAACATCATCATTTATTACAATTTTTTCTCTATTTAATGTTTCTATTTTAAACTTTCCTGTTATACTAAAAGTTTCTTCTTTTTTTAACTTTTCATAATAACCAGTAAAATCCCATTCTACATCTATATCAAGTTGATTACCACTAGATGTTTCTAATACCATATCTTTCGGAAATTTTATATCTTCTATTTTATCATCTTTACTTACTTTTATTTCTTCACTAAATACATCAATTCCCCTATGGCAACATGTTATAATATTATAGCCAGAATCTTCAGATATAGCTGGCATAAGCTCATTAGAGTTATCAATTATATAAACTTTCTTGCTTTCTGATACAATTGATTGTACAGCCTTATTATTAGCTCTTAATAATCCATTTTCTTTGCTACTACTATAAGCTTTTATTGAAGATTCTTCTATCTCAACATCACCTTTAGAATAAACACCTATAGCACTCTCTCCATTCACTTCAATATCCTTATTTAATATTCTAATATCATTTTCAGTATAAATTCCTATTGCATCTTTTCCATTTGCCTTTATTTTTTCAACAGATTCATAGGATGATTTAATATATAAGTCTCCTCCTTCTTCAACGTATAAGGCTGTCCCATCAGTAGCAATTATGTTATTTATACCGATACTTATACTTCCACCAGTTTCTACATGTATTACTCCTTCTTTTCCTCCTTCACCTATTATATTTAGTTCATTATCATCAATAATAAATCTTCCATGATTTTTTATCAGTATTTTATATTTGTTGGTATCTATTGTAAAATTACTGTCATAAGGAATATAAAATCTAAACTCTTCATCTATTACCATATCACAAGGAAGAGTATAAACTATTTCTTCTTTGTTATTTTTATTTTCTTGAACCCACCTTTCAAAATCTTCAAAACAATTATCCTCTTGTCCAAATACCTTGTTTGGATAAATTACAAAACAGAGTATTATTATGCTTACAAAAATAAATATTTCAGACTTCTTCATCTTTTACTCCTAATATTTTAATATAATAATGTTGAAAAATGTATCTTATATATATAATTTTTCCATAATTAGCACTTGTTGTCAATTTTTATAAATAAAAAGCTACTTAATAAAGTAAACAATCGTTTAACTTTAATAAGTAGCTTATATTCTTATAATAAAATAGTTATAATATTAGAGCTTCCTTCATTTACAATTTTTTGTAGAGTCTTTTGCATCTTAACTCTTATCTCTTCTGGCATAGTATACAATTTACTCTGTAATTGTTCTTTCACTAAATCATGAAGTGACTTACCAAACATATTTGATTCCCATAAATCTGCTGGTTGCTCTTCAAACACCTCCATAAGATATTTTATCATCTCTTCACCTTGATTCTGATTACCAACTATTGGAGAAACTTCTGTAGATATATCTGCCTTTATAATATGAAGTGATGGTGCATTAGCTCTTAGCTTGATACCATATTGTTTTCCTTGTTTCATTATTTCTGGTTCCTCTAAACTAAGTTCTTCTAGAGAAGGAGCTACTACTCCATATCCTTTTATCTTAGCATCTACTAAAGCACTTTCTATTTTATCATACTCATTCTTAACCTTAGATAATCTAGTTATTAGACTAAGCAATTGATAATCTCCCTCAATTTTAAATCCACTCTTTTCTTCAAGGACATTATAGAATAAATCTTGCTTTGTCTGTAAATCAATATTTATAACGCCTTCTCCTAACTCTACATTATCAACACCTGTATCCTCCAAAAACTCTAACTCAGAAAATCCTTGCATAATTCCTTCTATATCTCTTATTTTTCCTATATCTATGATACTTTGTTTTAATGTTGTTATTATGCTACTTTTTATCCAGTGATTTCTTTCTAGACCTTCAACCCATTTAGGTAAATTAATTCTTATTTCTGTAAGTGGGAAATCATACAATACAGCTTCCATAACTTCCTCTATATCATCTTCTTCCATTTCAACTACATTCATTGGAAGAACTGGAACTTCATACTTTTCTTCCAATTCATTTCTAAGCATACTTGTTTCCTCACTTTTTGGACTTAGTGTATTTAAAACAACAGCAAATGGTTTTTTAAGACTTTTTAATTCTTGTATAACTCTTTCTTCTGGCTCTACATAACTTTTTCTGTCAATACCAGTAACTGAACCATCTGTCAACACAACTACCCCTATTGTAGAATGGTCTTTTATAACTTTTTTAGTTCCTATTTCTGCTGCTTTTTCAAATGTCATAGCTTCTTGTGACCAAGGAGTTGATACCAATCTTTGTTTTCCACCTTCCTCATGCCCTAAAGCTCCTTCAACTATGTATCCAACACAATCTACCATTCTTACTTTCAGAGATACTGTGTCTTTTATTTTAATTTCTACGCCATCTGCTGGTACAAATTTTGGTTCTACTGTCATTATAGTTTTACCTGAGCCACTTTGAGGTATCTCATCTCTTGTTCTATCCTTCTTAAACTCATTGTCTATGTTTGGTATAACCAACTTTTCCATAAATTTTCTTATAAAAGTTGATTTTCCTGTTCTTACAGGACCCACTACTCCAATATATATATCCCCCTGAGTCCTTTTGGATATATCTTCGTATATGTTATTATTCATATTATTCCTCCTATACATCTAATCTTATTAAATTATATTTAGAGTTAGGGGTTAATATTCTTAAAATAGAAAAATAAAGACTAGCAATATTAATTTCCCCTACATACAGAAACTGGTAAACTTTAAGGTGGATTAAATTTATTAAAATCCATTATATTAAAAAGATATAATGACAATCATGATAACTATAAATTGCATATAAAATAATTTATTATACTGTATATACATAGACTATGCTATATAAAATTAAAATAGCCCTCTTTATATTAAAGAGGGCTAAAACAAATTTATTATTTTTTATTTTGTATTACAATGACTTATATCTCATCACCTAAAACGACTTCTTCCATTTCATGCTTTTTACTTCTCATCATTAGTTCTATTCCAACTTCCTTAGGATCTGAACCTTTGTTTATTACAGAATATATAGCATTAGTTATTGGCATGTCTATATTCAATTTTTCAGCTACATCGTGTGCTACTTCAGTAGCAGTTATACCTTCTACAACCATCTTTACTTCTTTTAAAGTATTTTCTAGGCTCATACCTTGACCTATAAGTATACCAGCTCTTCTATTTCTACTATGCATACTTGTACAAGTAACAATTAAATCTCCTATACCTGAAAGACCTGCAAATGTAGACACATTAGCTCCCATAGCAATTCCAAGTCTACTCATTTCACTAATACCTCTTGTCATAAGAGCAGCTTTTGCATTATCACCATATCCTAATCCATCACATATTCCAGCTCCAAAGGCTATAATATTTTTTAATGCTCCTCCAAGTTCTACTCCAACTATATCTGGATTCGTATAAACTCTAAGTTTAGGACTCATAAATAAGTCTTGTATCATCTGTGCTATTTTTAAATCTTCAGAAGCTACTACTACTGTAGTAGGGATTTCTCTTGCTACTTCTTCAGCATGAGATGGCCCAGATAGTATTACGTATGGATTTTGTGGTAATTCTTCTTCACAGACTTGAGATAATCTAAGTCCAGTACCTTTTTCAAGACCTTTTGCCACATTAACAATAACTTGTCCCTCTTTTATAAATGGTTTTATTTTTTGGCAAGTACTCCTTACAGCCTGTGATGGAACTGCTAAAATTATCACTTTACAATCTTTTATAGTTTTGTCTATGTCAGTACTTATAGTTATATTATTTGGAAATAATACTCCTGGTAAATAGTCTGTATTTTCTTTAGTCCTATTTATTTTTTTAGCTTGTTCCTCTTTTCGAGTCCACATACTCACATCGTTACCTTTTTTTGCAAGACCTAAAGCTAATGCACTTCCCCAACTTCCAGTACCTAATACACATACTTTCTCCATGTTTAACACCACCTGAGTATAATATATTTACTATTCTTTCTTTTGACCAATCTTTCTCTCTGTCCCATTTAATAATCGCTTTATATTTGCTCTATGATTGTATATTACTGATGCAGTTAAAAACAAAGCTACTATTAAACCAGCTTTATTTTTTACTATAATCATAAATATTGGTGAACATCCGATTCCTACGACAGAACCTAATGAAACATACTTTGTTATAACTACCACCAATATAAATACTGCTAGACACATTAGTGTTATTACTGGATTTACAGCAAGCATTGCCCCTAACGAAGTTGCAACACCTTTACCTCCTCTAAACCCTAAAACTGCTGGCCAATTATGACCTGCTACAACACATATAACTGCCAGATATCCAGCTAAAAGAGTATCTATACCAACTAATCTTGCTGCAAGCTCTGATATTAACACAGCCATTACACCTTTAAGAACATCTCCTAAAAATGTCATTGCTCCTGCTCTTTTTCCAAGTGTTCTAAGTACATTTGTTGAACCTGCATTACCTGAACCTTGAGTCCTTATATCAACTCCAGCAATTCGCTTTGCAACTATGTATGAAGTCGATATATTGCCTAAAAGATATGCAACAACAGCGATAATTATATAACTAAATATCTCCACTGAAATTCCCCCTTTTAGTTATATTTTAAATATTTATTTCTTATTTTTTTGTCTATACTCAAATTTTATGGAAGTTCCTTCAAATCCAAAGTTTTCTCTTATCTTATTTTCAAGATACCTTTGATATGAAAAATGAGTTAAGTCCTTATCATTTATAAACAATGTAATCTTAGGAGGTCTAATGTCTGTTTGAGTTCCATAGTAAATTTTTAACCTTCTACCTTTATCAGATGGTGGTTGATTTAACATTACTGCTTCTCCAATTACCTCATTTAATGCTGAAGTCGATATTCGCTTAGAATGTTCATTTGATACATACTCAACTGTATCCAATATCTTATTCATTCTCTGATTAGTCTTTGCAGAAACAAACACAATTGGAGCATACATCATAAATGGGAATTTTTCTTTTATATCTTTTGTGTAATTACTCATAGTCTTATTATCTTTCTCTATTAAATCCCATTTATTGATTACAAATATACATCCTTTACCTTCATCATGTGCTATACCAGCAACTTTTGTATCTTGTTCTGTTACACCTTCTAAGGCATCTATTACAATTAATACTACATCTGCTCTATCTACAGCACTCATGGCTCTTATTACACTGTATTTTTCTATTGTCTCATATATTTTACTTTTTCTTCTAAGCCCTGCTGTATCTATCAAAAGGAATTTCTGTCCATTCTTCTCAAAATAAGTATCAATTGCATCTCTAGTAGTACCCGCAATCGGACTTACAATTACTCTTTCTTCTCCAAGTATTTTGTTAAGTATAGAACTTTTACCTGCATTTGGTTTACCTGTTATGGCTACTCTTATTATATCTTCTTCATACTCTGTATCTAATCCTGCTGGAAAATTTTCAACTATCTCATCTAATAAATCTCCAAATCCCATACTATTAGCTCCTGAAACTGCAAAAGGAGTTCCAAATCCTAATTCATAAAAATCGTATATATTGTCAAATTGACTCTGACTATCAATCTTATTAACTACTAATATTACTGGTTTTTTTGTCTTTCTAAGTAACTGTGCAATTTCCTTATCAGCTGCTGTTATTCCAGCCTTACCATCAACTATAAAAAGTATTACATGTGACATGTCCATTGCAAGCATAGCTTGACTTCTCATTTGAGATAATATTATGTCTTCGCTATCAGGTTCAATTCCTCCTGTATCTACTAATGTAAAATACTTATCTAACCACTCTACTTCAGCAAATATTCTATCCCTTGTAACTCCAGGTGTATTTTCAACTATCGATATCCTTTTTCCTGCAAATTTATTAAATATTGTAGACTTACCAACGTTTGGTCTCCCAACTACAGCTACAACTGGCCTACTTATACTCATGTTGTTTCTCCTTCCATCTTTTGTTTTCTATTTTAAAATTTTATCCACAAAGTCTTTTCCTTCATTCAAACATGGGATAATTTTTATTTTCATAAGTTCTTCTAATTGATTTAATTCAATATTATCTAAGAAAATTTCTTCATCTGCTTTTAGCATACTTCTTGTTATATAAAGAGCTTCTCCTAATTCTTTATTTTCAAGTTGCTCTCTTAAATCTTTAGCTGTTAAAAGACCTGATACAGTTATTGTCTCTCCAAAAAATTTATTTTTTATCTCATACACATCTACCTGAAGATTTTTAAACTTGTCCATCATAGCATTTGCCATACTCTGTATGAATTCATATGCAGAATGACCAGTAGCTATTGAAACTCTTTTCTCTTTTTTAAGAATTTTTTCTGGTAATGTATTTAAATATTCTTCGATTTCTGATTTTAACTTACGTATCATTCCTACACCATCTTCAAACTGTAAAAAACCTTCATATTCTTCATATGTAGGTAACTCTCTATTAGATAATATATAAAATTCATCTGATAAAAAGGCAAATCGAGTCCCTATTTCATTAAGATATTTTTTTTGCATATTGTGTATCTGTTCTATCGTCCTACTTGCACCTTCACTATCAAATATGTCTAGGTTTGCTAAATTTTCTCTGTGTTTTGTAATTCCAACTGGTACTATAGCAACACTATTTACGTATGGATAAAGTTGAGCTAATTCTCTTATTGTTCTCTCTAATTCTTTTCCATCATTTATACTTGGACATAAAACAATTTGACAGTTCATTTCTATATGAGCATCTGCCAATCTCTTCATTATACCATATAATTTTCCTGCAAATTTATTACTTATCATTTTTTGTCTTAATTCTGGGTTAGTCGTATGCACAGATATATTTATAGGACTTATTCTATATTTAATGATATTATTTATATCTTCTTCACTCATATTTGTAAGTGTAACAAAATTCCCTTGCAAAAAAGATAGTCTCGAATCATCATCTTTAAAATAAAGAGTTTCTCTCATTCCTTCTGGCAACTGGTCTATAAAACAAAACATACATTTATTTCTACAACTTTTAGCTTGGTCAATTATTGGATTTGTAAATTCAACACCCAAATCTTCGTCATAGTCTTTTTCTATCTCGTATATGTAGACTTCGCCATCTTTTTTTTGTATTTCTACTTCTAGATATTCATCACTTAGTAAGAATCTATACTCTATTATATCATGTATTGGCTGTTCATTCACAGATATAAGTAAATCTCCTATTTCTATACCCATTTCTTCTGCAATACTATCTTTGTAAACCTTACTTATAATGTTATTTATTTTTTTTACATTTACTTCCAATTTTTTCACCACTCTTTTGTATTCATCAAAGCTTATTATAATATATTTTCATATACGGTTTGTAAGTTTATTATATTTTATAATAGCATTTTTAAGCATTTCATGTCATAATAACACATTTTAATTCTAATAGTCAATATAAGTAACTAGCTATAAAAAAGATTAAAACAAATAATATTCAAATTTAAGTATTTTAAAAATTTGAATACTATTTGTTGTTAGAAATATTTTATAACCTTAATGTTTTACTATGATTAACGTTCCATTTGTCATATCATGAACCATTCCACCTACACACTTAGACATCAACATTGCCTTATTTTGTAAGTCTTTCTCATCGTTTGCATAAAATATTGGGCAACCTCCACCATTTTTCATATTCTTATCTAAAGTAACTATAGCTAGGGTATATTCGTTTAAACCTATATCCATTCCCATCTTATGCACTTCCTTTCTTTCCTATTTTATAATTTTTTAGGGATAAGTTTTTACCTTTAGAACTTGAAAGTATTGGACATGACTTTACAGCTTCCATTACTTTTTCTACATTCTTATCTATTGGTAAATAAGCAATCATTATACTTTCATCATCCTTATTTCTTCTAGGTAATGGTACAAATGAAGGTTCTCCATAATCTCCATATAAACCTAATCTTGAATATATATTGTATACTATTGCTTGTCTTTGACCTGAATCAAATAATATTCCAGCATTAGCATAATCTTTATTTTTAGGAATTATTTGTATTCCTACACCTCTATTAATATATACTTCTCTATCACTTTTTAGACCTATATTTGTTATACCTTTTAAATCTCCTACCTTCAATATCGACTCATTCACAAAACTAATCTCAGCAGGCATTACATCAGCTATATCTCCAATACTTTTTCTAGTAAGGAGTTTTTTTAGTATAAAGGCTAATACTAATCCACAAACCGAACTTATTATCAAACTTACGCCTTCACTTATCTTTGTTTCTGCAAGTATTACATAATACAATCCTATTGTTAAAAAGGATGTAACTATACACATATAATTTCTTACTTCATAAGTTCTAGCTATCTCTTCTATAAATGCAGCGCCTCTCTTTACAAGTTGAACTTCCTCTAAGTTTTGTAATGTATTCCTTCTATTAGCTCTTACTTGTCTAAATTGTTCTGCTGCTAGAGATAAAAATGTTATAGATGTATAAGAACGATTTATAAGAGCTGGAACTAATAACGCTCCTAATGAAGAAGCGACAAATGCTAATATAAGCTGAGATAGCAAAACGTTTGGTTGTGTTGGGTACTGTTTTTGGTCTAAATTTAACATTATAATTCTGGATGTCATACCAATAATAACAGCAACAAAAAATACTCTATCCATTAAATCACTCCTAAAATATTTATTCTAAAATTTTACATGTAAATCTACAAAGTCTTCCTAGAAAAATCACTCTGTTTCCCTTTTGATGTTTCTATAATAGGTGTACTCTTTACTACATCTATCATGACATCTATATCTTTGAGTATTGGCATATATGGTATAACCACAGTACTTTTTTCTAGATTAGTCTTAGATATAGCCACAATATCAACCTCATCTACATCTTTATCTATACCCATATGAATAAATAGATTATGTATTATAGCTTGTCTTTGCCCTACATCATTTACTATTCCAAATGCACCTAAGTCTCTTGGTATAACCTCTATAGCTAGGCATTCATTTTTATATTTTTCTCTTGTACTTTCTAGACCTATATTAGTTATTATTACTCCATTTACTGTTAAAATAGGCCCTTCAAAGCTTATTTTTGCAGGAACTATATCTGCTATGTCTGCTATGCTATTCCTTCTTAAAAACCTTCTAAAAATTAAACCAACAAGAGCTCCTGATACAATAGCTAATACTGTACAATAAAAAAAGCTAAGGTCATACTTTCTTGCAAAAACAATGTAAACTATAGAAGATACTAATGCAGAAAAGAGACTTATATAACTTCTAGATTCATAGGTAGATGCTATTTCTTCAACATAAGCATCTCCTTTTGGAACTAATTCTTCATTATCAATATTCTTTAATGTTATTCTTTCTTGTTCTGCAAGTCCTTGAAATTGTTGTATTGCTACTGCAAAAAAAGTCAATGCTGAAAACTCTTTATCTATAAGTGCAGGCAATGCTATCGCACCTAATGAAGCTGAAAGCCCTGATATTATTATCTGTTCTAAATAATCTTGTGGTCTTGATGGGTACTGTTTGTCTGTAACTCTTAAAACTAATCCTCTACATAATACTCCTACAACTAATGCAACTATAAAAGAGTGTCTAAATAAATTTGCATTCAATAAACTTTCTTCCATTTTCTCAGCTCCTTCTCTTATATAGTTTGTGCAAAAAACAAAAAAAATTTCCTTCTATTTAAGGAAATTTTTTTGTAGTATTGTAACAATAAATTCACTACCAATACCAAGCTCACTTTTTACTTTTATACATCCATTTAGCGATTTAACTATATGCTTAGTTATAGCCAATCCTAGACCCGTTCCTCCTACATCCCTACTTCTTGCTTTATCTACTCTATAGAATCGCTCAAAGATACGTTCTACATCTTCTTTTGGTATACCTACACCATTATCTATAACCTTAATTACTATTTTTTCTTCATCTTTTAAAACTACAACTTGTACAATCCCATTATCCTGAGTGTATTTTATAGCATTGTCAACTAAGTTTAAAAATACTTGTTTTATATAATCTCTATTAGATAATATGCTTATTGATTTGTCATCACATTTATATAGGACTTCTATATTTTTTTCTCTAGCTGAATGTTGTGTTATTTCATATACTTCTTTAAATACATCATATACCACAACATTTTCCATAAGAAGGGTATCTTTATTTTCTACGAATGATAATAATAATATATCATCAATCAATCTTTTTAATCTATCTGATTCACTTTCTATTATTTCCAAGAATCTATTTCTAGTATTTACATCTATGTTTTCATTTGACTTTAGTGTTTCAACAAACCCACTTATAGATGTTAGAGGTGTTTTAAGTTCATGACTTACATTTGCGACAAAATCACTTCTCATATTTTCAAGCTTAACTTTTTTAGTAATATCTTCTATGTTTACTATAGAACCTATTATTACATTATTGGTGTTTTGAAGATACACTGGGTCTACTTTTATTTTATATACTATATCGTCTTTAGTCGTAATATTTGCAGTTTCATTATCTTTAGAACCAATAAATCTAAGTATTTGCTTTAATATTTCTTCTTCTTTTATTACAACATTAATATTGTGTCCTTCTACCAATTGATTTGGTTCACTTTTTATCATTTCTTTTGCTTCATCATTTATAAGAAGTATATTTCCATTTACATCTATAGCTAAAATTCCATGCGATATACTCTTTAATATAGACCTTAACTGTAGATGTTTATACTGTACTTCTTCTAATGTTTTATCCATATTTTTTATCATATGATTAAAATTTCTAGCTAATTCTCCAAGCTCTCCTTTAGCTGATATGTTAAGTCTAGCATGGTATTCATTATTACTTACTTTTTTTGAGACATATATAAATTCTTTTAAATATTTTCTTAATGTTATTGTATATCTTACAGATAATATCACAATAGCTATTGATAACATAACAATAAAAAAATATATGCTATTTAATTCTTCCACAAGATAACACTCCTAAAATATAACCTTTTTAATCTATTTTATATCCAACACCTCTTATAGTCTCTATATATTTTTCTGACTTATCTTCATCTTCTATTTTTTTTCTTAAATATCTTATATGGACATCTACTGTTCTAGTTTCTCCATAGTATTCATACCCCCATATTTTATCTAAAAGATAATTTCTTGAAAGTACTTTACCTTTATTTTGAATTAATAATTTTAACAATTCAAATTCTTTAAGTGTTAACTCTATCTTTTCAGAACCTTTAGTGACCTCATGCTTTGATAAATCTAATTTTAAATTACCTGTAGTAAGTATATTATTTTCTTCACCTAAGCTAGTCAAGTTATACCTTCTTAACACAGAACTAATTCTAGCTAACAACTCCTTTATACTAAATGGCTTAGTTATATAGTCATCAGCACCTATTTCAAGTCCTTCGACCTTGTCATTTTCCATATTTTTAGCAGTAAGCATTATAACAGGAATATTTTTTAAATCTTTATCACTTCTTATTTTTCTCAAAACTTCTATTCCACTTATATTTGGTAGCATCCAATCTAAAAGTATTAAATCTGGTTTAATTTCCTTAGCTTTTATAAATCCATCAAACCCATCATATGAATAACTAACCTCGTAATTTGACACCTCCAAATTGAATTTTAATAGCTCAACTATATGCATTTCATCGTCTATAACAAGCACTTTAGTATTCATTAAAAAGCTCCTCTCTATTTTATCTGTAGTACCGTTCCTATTCGTTCTGATGCCTTATTATGTTTTCTATAAGAGTGGAATTCATCTGCTCTACAACTAGTGCATAAATTTAAATTTATTATATTCTCCTTTTTCACTCCACTACATCTCAGCATATATTCATTAATTTTCCATAAATCTAAATAGTAACTTCCTTCTTTTATTATATAGAACTTTTCATCATTATTTGTAAGAATTGTGTTAAATTTTTCTACCAAATCCTCAGATACTTCATAACAACAAGGTCCAATTGATGGACCAATTATACAAACTAAATCTTCAGGAACGGTTTTATAACATTCAGACATTAATTTAATTGTTTTATGACCTATATTACTAAAAGTACCTCTCCAACCTGCATGAGCCAGTCCTATGGCTTTATTTTTAGCATCTATGATTGATATAGGTACACAATCTGCTGTAAATAATAAAAGAGGTACTCTCTCTAAGTTTGTTATAAGTGCATCTCCATCTATTCTCTTTCCTATAGTATCTTTATTTACTATGTTAACTATATCTGAATGTATTTGAGAATTACTAGTTAGGTTTTCAAATTTTAAATCACATTCTTTACATACTTTTAACATATCTTCTTTACTTTTTGCATCTATATTCTTACATGTTATAACTAGATTTATAGAATTTAACTTTTCGTCAAGTTCTTTACAGTTACCATTTAAATCAACATACTCTTTAATATCTTGTACATTTTTTATATTTATATAATCTTTCATCATTTGTCTCCTTTTTCTATTAGTATACTTTTAAGCTCATTTACAAAAGTATTTATATCTTTAAATTGTCTATAAACAGAAGCAAATCTTACATAAGCTACTTCATCTAAGTCTTTCAATTTGTCCATTACCATCTCACCAATTCTTTTGGTTTCAATTTCTTCTATAAAACATTTATTTATTTCATTTTCAATATGTACAACTACACTCTCAATATCTTCTATTGATACAGGTCTTTTTTCACATGCTTTTAATAACCCGTACTTTATCTTTTCTCTATCAAAATACTCTCTACTATTATCCTTTTTAATAACCATTAAAGGAGTTGTTTCTATTTTCTCATAAGTAGTGAATCTCTTTTTACACGATTCACATTCACGTCTTCTTCTGATAGATTTTAAATCTGTATGTCTAGAATCTATTACCTTTGATTCTTTATAATTACAATAAGGACATTGCATATATATTCCTCCTTTGTTTTAACTACTATATCTCAAATTCATCTAAGCTTAACTCTGAACCTATATTTACTATTATTGTATCACAACCTATTTTAAGTATATCATTCCAAAATATAACTTCTTCATCCCCTCCTCTTGAAAAAAAATTTCTACTTCCATCTCCAAAGATGGTAAATGAGACTACCTTTCCCTCATGAATATCCATATCTATGTCTATTATGAATCCCATCCTTTTTCCATTTTTTACATTTATAATTTCTTTTTCCATTATATCAGAAACTCTAATCATATTATACTCACCCTTTCTTTAAAAATAAATATGTATTGGAGTAAAAAAAAATGACCTATATAGGTCATTTAAATTTAAAATAATGTTTACAGTCCAGGGATTACTTATACATACTTTCTCATATTTTTTAAAGCATTTTTTTCAATTCTTGATACTTGTGCTTGAGATATACCGATTTCATCAGCAACTTCTATCTGTGTTCTTCCTTTATAAAACCTTAAATCTAATACCAACTTCTCTCTACTATTTAATTTTTTAATAGCTTCTTTAAGTGATATTTCTTGCAACCAATTTTCATCAGTATCTTTTTTGTCTTGAACTTGGTCCATAACAAATATTGCATCTCCATTATCTTGATATACTGGGTCAAATAAAGATATAGGGTCTTGTATGGCATCTAGTGCCATTACAACTGACTCAACTTCTAATTCTAATTCTTTTGCTATTTCTGATACTGTAGGTTCTTTAGAATTTGTTCTAATTAATCTTTCTCTAACTTGTAGTGCCTTATATGCTATATCTTTTAATGACCTACTCACTCTAATTGGGTTATTGTCTCTTAGATACCTTCTAATTTCTCCTATAATCATAGGAACAGCATAAGTTGAAAACCTTACATTTTGACTTAAATCAAAGTTATCTATAGCTTTTATAAGACCGATACAACCTATTTGAAATAAATCGTCTATGTTTTCTCCTCTGTTGTTAAACTTTTTTATTACACTCAAGACTAATCTTAAATTCCCTCTTACAAATTGTTGTCTAGCTTCTTCGTCGCCACTTTTTATTTTTAATAAAAGTTCCTTCATTTGCTTATTTTTAAGAACTGGAAGTTCCGATGTATTAACACCACATATTTCAACCTTATTAATTTGCATACATTTTCAGTCCTCTCTCAAAAGTATTCATCTATTGAAATTATTTACATTTCCAATTTTTTTATACTTTTTAAGAAGAATTAATTTAGCATTATACAAATTTTTTCATTTCTTTCTGTAACCTTGAAATTATTTTCTTTTCAAGTCTAGATATGTAAGACTGAGATATTCCAAGCATTCCAGCAACTTCTTTTTGTGTTTTTTCGATACCTTTATCTATAAGACCAAATCTTAATTCCATAATTTGCTTTTCTCTGTCACTTAATCTGTCAAGTGCCATAACTAATAAATCTCTATCTATTTCTTCTTCAATTATTTTGTATATTTCATCATTTTCTGTACCCAAAACATCAGATAACAAGAGTTCATTTCCATCCAAATCTATATTTAAAGGTTCGTCAAATGACACCTCTGTTTTCTTTTTATTATTTTTTCTTAAGTACATTAATATTTCATTTTCTATACATCTTGAAGCATAAGTTGCCAATTTTATATTTTTGTTTAGTTTAAAAGTATTCACTGCTTTTATCAAACCTATAGTTCCTATAGAAATCAAGTCTTCCACATCTATACCTGTATTTTCAAATTTTCTTGATATGTAGACCACTAATCTTAGATTTCTTTCTATCAAAATTGATTTTACACTTTCATCTGTTTCTAGTTTTTGTAAAACTTCCATTTCTTCTTCTGGTTTTAATGGAGGAGGAAGTATATTCGCTCCTCCCATATAATATATTCCTTTTGGCTTTATTATTTTTAATTTAATACCTAACATAGTAATAAAGCTTATAATTCTTTCTTTCAATCGTAACATTCCTTGTCCCCCTTAAATTTTCACCTAAAATCCAGGCAATATATTTGGATTCATTATTGCTCCATATTCTCTATCATTAAAATTTGAGATACCAAGTATTATATTTCCTATCTTCTGCTCATCTACTTCTACATAATCAGCTTTTAAACCTATTATGATGCTTGTCTTATTACTTCCAGCATGCTTATAAGGTATTATCCTAACCCTGCCTGAAGTTTTATCATCTAGACTCCCTATAATCTCTTGTGCTTTCTTCATATCTATATCTTCATAGTCAATATTTAATAGATTTTCTGGAATAAACCCTTCTAACACACTTGACTTAACTATTATTACATCACTTTGACTTATTGGGTCTTTTAATAAATTCCCACTGTCCACTAAGGCTTTACAACAAAAACTTTTTTCTAACAAGTTTATATTTATAGTCTTTGTAAGTTCCTTGATGTATTTAAGCATTTTCAAGTCTTTATAAATATACTTTAATAGTTCACAACTTACATAAGTACATGCAATTAAGAAAGATATTTTTAAATGACTTATTCCTGTAAAATAAATTATAAAATAAGTGCTTCCAGAAATAAAAATGTTTACTAGATAAAAAACTAATGCTACATGAATATAATCTTTTTTACTCTTACTTCTAAATGAAATTAAAGTTATTATACTCATAATTATTATTTTGAATGGTACTGTGAATAATATGTTCATTGATGGATACAAATAAGCAACAGAATAGGCACCTCCTAAACTAGCCCCCAATAACTTATTTTTTTTAGGATTGTATTTTTTAGTGAGAATAGAAGTACAACTTATAATAATATAATTTATTACTAGGTTTTCTATAACATAGTACTCAATATACACCATGTATCCCCCCTTAAAACCTTTAAACATATTATAAGATAGTATGTACAAAATTTTATGTCACTTTTGATGGTCGAATCCAAAACAAATTCTATTTAAAAGTAACAATGATATATGTCTTATACTTTATGTCGCCAAAAGATATTTTTTTAGTATCAAACAAATAAGCTTTTTTGTAGAATCTAATATATCTAGGTAGAAGTTATTAGTTCTTTTTGGGGTATATTTTTATAAAAAAAGACTATGTAATTTAATAATATATCAAGTAAGTTTTTTACTTGTATAAAATCAAATTACATAGTCTATAAATTCAAATTTATATTATTGTGCTAATAATCCGTTTGCATATTTTGCAGAATCATCTAGTGCTTGTTCTGGAGTTATATCTCCAGCTATCATCATTTGAAGTTGTTTCCATAAGTATTCATATATCTCTACTCCATGAGGCCCAACAGTCAATGGTCTATACATATCTTTATCTTTTGTTACCATTTCTTCAAATCTTGGGTCTCCTTGATATTTTTCACCTTTTGCAACTGGAGCTCTTGGTATTTCTTTATGGAAAGCTTCCATTGATTCTTTGCTTAACATATACTCAAGAAGTTTAAATCCAAGTTCTTTATTTTTACATGCTGACATTAATGTTAAATCATCCACTGAAGCAAAACTACCAACTGTCTTGTCTTCTAATGAAGTTACATATCCCCAGTTTAAATCTGGAAACGATTTATCAAAAGTACTTGTAGCAGCAGAAGATAACATTATAGTAAATGCAGCTTTTCCTGGTCCAAATACACTTTCAACCATTTCATTACTATCTTTTGATAAAGCATTGTCTGGTATATATTTTTTCATATCATTTATAAAGTTTGCAGCTTTTAAACCTTCTGCATTATTAAATTTAACTGATTTTAAATCATCATTATATATATCTCCACCAGCTTGCCATAAATAAGGATACCAGTTCCAGTTTAAGCTTCCAAATACTTTAGAACCCCAACCTTGTGCAAGACCCCACTGGTCGATTTTTCCATCTCCATCAGTATCTTTTGTTGCTTTTTCACATATTCTTTTAAAATCTTCCCATGTTTTTGGAGGTTTCTCTCCTAATTTTTCTAGTATATCTTTATTATAGTATAGTACTCCTGGATTAGCAGCTTCTATAGGTAATCCATAAATACCACCCATCATTTTTGCATTATCTAAGTATAGGTAATTATCTGAAGTTCCTGATTTTTCTAGATAAGGTGTCAAATCTTCAACTGCACCCATTTCTATAAATTGAGGAAACATCTCTGCATACATGTATCCTATGTCTGGTCCTTCACCTGCACTTATTGCAGTTGCATATTTTTCTGCATAGTTATCCCATGGAACTATTTGGAATTCAATTTCACAATTATTTTCCTTTTCAAATTTCTCTAATATTGGTTTCCATGCATCTGCATCATGGTCTGTCAATGGTGCAGACCACACAACTAATTTTTCTTTACCATCTTTACCCTTAGAATCTTCTTTTTTTGAACACCCAGCAAGAATTGATACTGATAGAACACTTACCATCACTAAAGAAAGAATTTTTTTTAGCTTAATCATGCTTAATCCCCTTTCAGACTTTAATTTGTCTTTTTCCTCAAATATTTACAATTTAATTCAGATTTAATATTAACAAATAAGACTACCCTTGTCTAATCATAAAAAACTATACTAACTCTTACAACTATCATTTTTTTCTATATGTGTTGTTTTTATTCACTTATTAAAAAACTTCTTTTACATTTCAAAATATTGAAATGTATTTTTATGCTTTAGGAGATTAAATTAGGCAAAATAAAAAGAAGTCTACTGACTTCTTTATAAATTTCCATATTATCTTCTTCTTCTTAGGAATGTAGGTATCTCCATGCTCTCATCATCGTCTTCTTCAATTATACTTGCTTTTTTAGGAGCTTCTATTTTTTCTTCAACAATTACTTCTTCTTCAATTTCTTTTACAGCTTGTTTTACTGTTGTGTTCAATGAAGAACGTATGCTTGACTTAGGTTTAGTGTCTAAGTCTAATACACCACTTTGTAATCCTTCAAATCCTGTTGCAATTACTGTAATCATTATTTCATCACCTAAATCTTCTTTTATAGAAGCACCAAATATAACATTCGCCTCTGGGTCACAGGATTCCATAACTAAAGTAGATGCTTCATTAACTTCAAATAATCCTAAGTTAGGTCCACCAGTAACATTAAGAAGAACTCCCTTAGCTCCTTGTATTGATGTTTCTAGAAGTGGAGATTGAATAGCTTGTCTAGCAGCATCTATTGCTCTAGTCTCACCACTAGCACTACCTATACCCATATGAGCAAGACCTTTATCTTTCATTATAGTAGTAACGTCTGCGAAGTCTAAGTTTATTAAACCTTCAACTGCTATAAGGTCAGAAATTGATTGTATACCTTGTTTTAATACATCATCTGCAACTGCAAAAGCATCTAGCATTGAAGTATTTTTTTGTACTATCTGTAAAAGTCTATCATTTGGTATTGTTATAAGAGTATCAACTTTTGACTTAAGTTCTGCTATTCCACCTTCAGCATTCTTCATTCTTATCTTACCTTCAAATGCAAAAGGTTTTGTAACTACACCTACTGTAAGTATACCCATTTCTTTTGCTAAGCCTGCAACTACTGGAGCAGCTCCTGTACCAGTACCACCGCCCATTCCAGCTGTAACAAAGACCATGTCGGCTCCTTGAAGCAATTTTACTATTTCGTCTTTACTCTCCTCAGCAGCCCTTTTTCCTACTTCTGGATTTGCTCCTGCACCAAGTCCTCTAGTTAATTTTTCTCCTATTTGAACTTTATATTCAGCTTTTGATGTATATAAAGCTTGTTTATCTGTATTTACTGATATAAATTCAACGCCTTTTAATTGCGCTTCTACCATTCTATTGACAGCATTGTTTCCACCGCCACCTACACCTATTACTTTAATTTGTGCACATTCTTCTAATTCTACGTCAAAGTTTAGCATCATAAACCCCCTTCTCTCATGATTCAAAGTTATCGTATGTATTAATTATATCATTTTCTTCTTTTATTTTGTTAACCTTTAAGTAACATATTCCACAAAAACGTAAATTTTCCTTTTTAATTTTCTTACTTATATTGTCAAATATTACTCTTGAGTATAAAATAATTTACATATATATCAAATGCTCTTTAATTTCTACGTTTTTTATTCATAATATCGCTAACAACATAACGTCTAATTATGGATAAATTATTAAATAATCTCATACCAAAAACCAATACAGCAACATAATAAAGAGAAACACCTAATTTTTCTCCTATATAAGTCAATAATATAGCTAATATAGCATTCCCTATGAAACCAGTAACAAAAATTACATTGTCATAGTTATCTTCAAAACTGGATTTTATCGCTCCAAAAATAGAATCCATTATTGCAAGAATAGCTACTGACATATATATGGAATAATCCATAGAATATGTAAATGGAATGTAGTAACCTACTACTACACCAAATGCTAATCCTCCTAAAACCCATATCATAAATCCTCACCTCTTTATTTTACTTTGAAACGCAAGTATATTACAATCCTTTTTATTAAATTTTCTTATTTTTTCTTTATTTTTTTATATTTTTCGCTTTATTTTGCGAATAAATCCACTTTATTACCATTATTTTCCAGTATTTTTATGTTGATTCCATATATCTCTTTAAGAGATTTAGCATATGATTCTGGAGAATTTATAGCAGCACTCAATAAATCTATATCTCCTATAGCTTTTATTATAAATGGTTGTCCATATGTAGTATCATTTACTGTAATAGTGGCTCCTGAACATTTTATCTTACTAGTTGATAGTACTCTTTCTCCATTTATAGAAATTGCTTTCGCACCAGCTTTTTTTAAATCATTTAAAACTCTTAAAATATCAATATCATGTATAATCAAGTCATTTGGATTCTGCCCATCTTTTAACTCTCTATCACTATCTTTCATAGTGACAGTTATACCTGGCCCTGTAACAGTTGAATAACCACTTAATTCTTTAACTTCCTCAAGCTCTTTTTTCATAAGTGTTTGGATAGATTCATTTCCATTCTCTTTTGCTTCCTTATATTCATTTAAAGTTTTTTTGTTACTTTTAAGTACTTCTTTTAAATGTTTTATTTCTTTCTTCGTATTTTCTATCTCACTTTCAATATTTTCAGTCTGACTCAATGTTATATACACTTTATTTGGGTCTAGTGACTTTATATAAGTTGATATGAAAATGCCTAATATGAACGCTCCTAATATAATCATTTTCTTTTTCATACTATTATTTCCTCTCCACTTTGTTTATATCACCATGGCCATCTATTTCTACATTTTCTTCCTTACTTACTTTTACCTTAGCATTATAATACGTTTCTATTTCCCAGACAATACCATATTTTATATTAAGTGCAGAAGCTAATGTATCAGAATCACCAATTGCCTTTATTATAATTGGTTCTTTTATGACAGTGTCATTCATGTAAAGCTTATCCTCTTTTAAATACATGTATGTATTAGAAACTATTCTCTGTCCGTTTATAGATATAGCACTTGCTTGTGCTGAATTTAATTTATTTATCATTGATAGTAATAAATCATAATTATATAATATACTATCGTTTTTATCAGAACTTCCCAAGTCTTTTGCAGAATTTATCTCAACTTTTATACCTTTTCCTTCAACATCTGTATATCCAGCCAAGGTCTCATATTTTTCTATTTCTGACTTAAGTATATCTTGCTCTCCTTCGTCATTTTTACCTCTATAAGTCTCTATATCTTTCTTCACACTATTAATTTCTGACTGTAAATCCTCTTTTTCTTTTTTTAGAGATTTGAGTTCTTCTGTAAGTTGTTCTCCTCTTTTAAAAGTTGTCATCCCTCTATTTTCTATATTAATAATTTTAAGTTGTAAACTAACAAGAACACCCAATACAATACTTCCTATGACTATGCTTTTATTTATAAATCTTCTTTTCAATATATCACTTCCTTACAATTGTCTATCCTTCAGGACTATACACAGCTAATTTTCCATAATTGAGATTTATAGTCCCTCCTTTTGTATTTTTATTTTGCAGGTCAATCAGAATTTTACTTACCCTAGATATATTATAATCTAAGTTATCATCATTAGAAAGTAAGATTTTTATATTACTTCTTGTAAGCATATCTACATTGCTTTCTTTTCTTAAGTTTACATAATTTATTTTTCTATAAAGTCCTTCTTCTTTTAAAGAATTTAAAGTTTTAAATACGTTCTCTTTAGTTTTATAATTTTTAAATTTTATTGTTTTATCATCATCAACACTATAATCAACATCTACTATTAAATCTTTTTTACTTTCATTAGAACCCCTAAGTTCCTCTAACAAGTTACCTTTCTTATCTATATAACAATAATTGTCTACATTCTTTAATACTGCAAATATTTCTTTTTCTTTTAAACTTATAATTATTTTATTTGGAAATTTTCTTTTTATTTCTACATTTTCTATATATGGATTTTTCATAAGTTCATTTTTCATATCTTTAAAATTATATGCAAAGATGTTTTCATGTGTATTTATATTTAGTTCTTTCATTATATTTGATTTAGTCACTCTCTTATTTCCTATTACATCTATTTTCTTTACATCAAATAAATCACTTTTTACAATCATACATATCCCAAAGGATAGCATAAGTATAAATACTAAAACTATCATGACATTATTCGTATTTAACTTCCTTTTCTTTTTCAAATATAATCAACCCCTTTGGTTAATAAATACACCTTTAGAGCTTATTTTCCCTACAAGAAAATTATAATATTTAAAGTCAAATTTTTTCATTTTATTACAAAACATCTAAATAAAATATAAATAAATATAAATAAATCAATACTTCATCAAAATAAATACAAAATACTATATACATTTCATACCTTTAAATTTGTGTACATACAAATAAACCCCTAATTTATAATAATTTAGAAAATCTAATATATTATAAATTAGGGGTAAATATTGATTTACCTTTTCTTTATTCCTATCACTTTAGCCTGACCTTCTATACTTGGAGTTGCTTCTTTTTTTATTTCTTTTACTTCTTCAGCAACTTTTTCTTTTTTTGTTTTTTTAGATGAGGACTTTTGTGTTGAATTATATACTTTTATTATCTCATCGTATATAAGGTCTATGGCTTCTGGTTTCCCTATAGTTTTGCTTGCATTTGCCATATCAACTAAAAGTTCTCTATCTCCTAAAAGTTTAAATACTGCTGTATTTAAGCTCTCTGGAGTTAGATTTTTTTCTAAAATTGCAATTCCTGCACCTTGCTTTTCTATACTTTTAGCATTATACTCTTGATGATTTTCAGCAGTATATGCTTTAGGTATTATTATAGATGGCTTTCCAAGAGCAGTTATTTCAGCTAATGAAATTGCTCCTGCACTACCTATAACTAAATCGCTTGCTGCAAGTGCATTTGCCATATCTTCTAAGTAAGGTACAACCTTTTGGTATGGCTTAAGATTTACATCACCGATACTTTCCATAAACTCATCATAATAGCTTTTCCCTGTTGCAAATATAAAAGCTATATCTTCATTCACCATGTTCTTTATCACAAGTCTCATTGCATCATTTATTTTTCTTGAGCCTCCACTACCACCATAGCAAAGAACCATTCTTTTTTCTTCACTTATTGCAAGATTCTTTCTTGCAATATTTTTTCTTGATAATAAAATTTCTTTTCTAACTGGATTTCCTGTAAAAACTAATTTATCTTCTGCTGTCTCTGGAAATCTTTTATGTGAATCTTCAAAACTTGTAAGTACCTTTGTAACTGTTTTAGATAGAATCTTATTAGTTACACCAGGAAAAGAATTTTGCTCATGTATTATGGCTGGTATTTTCCCCATAGATGCATTAAATAAAACAGGTCCACTAACATATCCACCAGTTCCTATAACTACATCTGGTTTAAATTTCTTAACAATCTTTCTTGATTGTTCTAAACCTTTAAAAAGCTTAAAAACTCTTTTTACATTATCGAAGTCTATTTTTCGCTTAAATCCTTGTACTGTTACAGTCTTTAATTCAAATCCATACTTAGGAACTATTTCTGATTCTATTCCTTTTTCCGTCCCAACAAAAATTATCTCAGCGTCTGGATGCTCATCTCTTATTTTGTTAGCAATAGCTATAGCTGGATACACATGCCCTCCAGTTCCACCGCCTGATAATAAAACTTTCATCAAATCATCATCTCCTGTTAATTAATTTTGACATGCTTTGAGATGTTTAACACTATACCTATAGCTCCCATAAAGATGGTGAGCGAGGTTCCCCCATAACTTATAAATGGTAGTGCTACACCTGTAGCTGGCATTGATGATGTTGCAACTGCTATATTTAAAGCTGCTTGTATTCCAATTTGTGCCCCTATACCTATGACAACCATACAAGCAAATACATTAGAAGTCTTCAAAGCTATTCTTACACATCTGTAGACTAAGGCTACAAATAGCATAATAACTATTATACAACCAATCAATCCTAACTCTTCTCCTATTATAGCAAATATAAAGTCATTTTGTGGCTCTGGTATATAAAAATACTTTTGTTTACTCTTTCCTAAGCCTAGACCAAACAATCCACCTGAACCAAGTGCATATAAACCTTGTATTACCTGATACCCCTTACCAAGAGGGTCTTGGAAAGGATCTAAAAACGATGTAACACGGCTAAGCCTATAAGGTTCAGCAATTACTAATGCAGCAAATAAAGCAGCCCCACTTCCAATCATAGCAAATACAATTTTCATATCCATCCCAGCAACAAATATCATTACAAATGTAACTAGAATTACAGTACCTGCTGTTGATAGATTTGGCTGAAGTATTATCAACGCAAAAAATATCCCTGGAACTACGAGAAGTGGTACAACACCTTTTGTCAAAGATTTTATCTTATCATAATTTTTCTCAATTAATTTTGCAGTTAATATTATTGTAGCAAACTTAGCTATTTCTGCAGGCTGAAATGTTAAAGCACCTATTCCTAGCCATCTTTTTGCTCCGTTTGCTTCTATCCCTAAAGGGGTTAGAACTAACAATAATAATACTACTGCTATAGCTCCAATTGCTGTAGCATTTTTCTTCCAAAAACTATAATCTATCCTTGATGTAATAATCATAACTATAAACCCAAGTATAGCATATATTACATTCTTTTTTAGAAAATAGTACGCATCATTGTGTTTAAATGAAGATTGTATAAAACTTGCACTAAACACCATAACTATTCCTACAAATACTAAAAGCATAGTAGTATAAAATACTACTCCATCAAATTCAGTCTTCATCCTTATGTCAATTTGTTTTTTCAAATTTTCTTTAGGCATCCAACTAATATACCTCCATTCTTCCATTTAAGTAAGTTTAGAGGTAAGAGATTATTTTAAATTGTTTACATTATCTTTGAAGTCTTTTCCTCTTACTTCAAAACTTTCATACATATCCCAACTTGCACAAGCTGGTGAAAGAAGCACTATATCTCCACTTTTTGAAATCTCATGAGAAGTCTTAACTGCTTCTTCCATATCTTTTACTATATGTATGTCATTAAATCCTTTATTTTTGGCACAATTTTCTATCTTTGATGCAGTTTCTCCTAACAAGACTACTGATTTAACATATGACTTTGCAGTTTCAAAAAGTTCATCAAAATTACTGCCTTTATCCATTCCTCCTGCTATAAGTATTATAGGTCTATTGTAAGACTGAACAGCTTTTATAGTAGAGTCTGGATTAGTTCCTTTTGAATCATTTACATATATTACATTGTTTAAGTTTCTTACAAATTCCTGTCTGTGTTCAACTCCTTTAAATGTCATCAATACATCCTTTATGACTTCTAAGTCAACATTACAGACATACGCTATTGCTATAGCTGCCATACAGTTTTCTAAGTTATGACCTCCAGGTAAACTTACATCATCTTTATTTAGAAACTTGATTTTATCATCTATATCTATTATTATGTCATTATTTTCTAAATATACTCCTCCATTTACTTTTTGAGTTCTTGAAAAGTAAATTACTTTAGCATTACATTTGTCAGCCATACCTTTTACTATCTCATCATCATAATTTAATATGCAAAAATCCTCAGCAGTTTGATTCATAAATATATTTGCTTTTGCTTCTATATATTTTTCCATAGTGTGATGTCTGTTTAAATGGTCTTCTGTAATATTTAATATAGCACTTACTTTAGGTCTAAATTCATCTATGCTCTCAAGTTGAAAACTGCTTAGTTCAGTTACAAGCACAGACTCTTCATTTGAAGTTTCTATAGTATCTATTACAGGATTTCCTATATTACCAACTACATATGTATCTCTTTTTGCTCTCGAAAAAATTTCTCCTACCAGGCTAGTTGTAGTTGTCTTACCATTTGTACCTGTAATCCCTATAAAAGTTGGATTATTTGATAATTTAAAAGCTAATTCTACTTCACCAATTATATACTTGCCTGAATTTTTTAATTTCAAGATAAATGGAAGGTCTAGTGGTACTCCTGGAGATACTACTACCATATCTATGTTATCTACATCCTCTGGATGATGTCCTAATATGTATTCTATGTCATTTATAGATTTCAATTCATCAAGTATGTTTTTCAATTTATTTTCATCTTTAATATCATTCACTATTATACTTGCACCTAATTTATCTAAATGTTTAATTGTAGATATGCCAGTTTTCGCAAGTCCTACTAATAAAACTTTTTTTCCTTTTAAGTTCATTTTTAATTCCCCCTAGACCTCTAAAATACTGCTATTATACTTATCCAAGCTAAAACAACTGTGATAATCCAAAAAACGAATACAACCCTTGTCTCTGGCCAACCACATTGTTCAAAATGATGGTGTATTGGAGCCATCTTAAAGAATCTCTTTCTTGTCGCTTTAAAATATCCAACTTGAATCAAAACTGATAGAGCTTCTGCAAAGTAAATTCCTCCAATTATAGGTATTATAAGCACTGAATTAGTTAGAACTGAAAATGCTACAACTGCACCACCTAATGCCATTGAACCCGTATCTCCCATAAATACCCTCGCTGGATATGAATTAAATCCTAAAAAGCCTAAACATGCTCCAACAGTTGCTGCTGCTAAAACTGCAACTTCTGTGTTTCCAGCAATAGAACTTGCAAATAGCATAAAAAATACAGAAACTATTAAAGTTACTCCTGATGCCAATCCATCTAATCCATCAGTTAAATTCACAGCATTTACTATTGCTACGATTATAAACATCATTATTGGTATATATAATATTCCAACATTTATTACAAAATCTGTAAATGGTATCATAAGTTGTGAAGCACTTGATGATGATGTATACTGATAAAAAGCAACATAAAAAGATAATGCAACTTGAAGGATTATTTTTTGATATGCTTTTAATCCAAGTGATCTTTTTAACTTTATTTTTATAAAGTCATCTAAAAAACCAATAAAACCAAAACCTGCAATACATATAAGACCTACTGCCATATCATGACTAACTTTTACTCTTGTAAGTCCAGTTATTAGAATTGCCACTATCATTATAATTCCACCCATAGTAGGTGTTCCATTTTTTGCTAGATGTGTTTGAGGTCCATCATCTCTAACCGTCTGACCAAATTTAAATTTTCTAAGCATTGGTATAAATATTGGTCCTATTATAATTACTATTAAAAACGCAATCAATGCGGTGTACGTAAGCTCTGTTATTCCTAACATCGTAAAACTCCTCTCCCTTGTCAATCAACTCATTAGTTTAAGCTTATTTATTTAGATATTCGACTATTTTTTCTAATCTCATGCCTCTTGAGCCTTTTACTAAAATAGTGTCTCCTGTTTTTACTAATTCATCTAACTTGTTAAGTACTTCTTCTCTATTCTCAAAGTGATATATATTGGCTGTATCAAATCCTAATTGTTTTGCCTCTTCTCCAATAAACACTGAATTTTCACCTATAGTTATTATAACATCAGTATTATTCATAGATGATTTTCCTACTAATCTATGACCATACTCTGAAATTTCACCCATTTCTAATATATCTCCAAGTATTGCTACCCTTCTACCTTTATATCTTCCAAGTATCTTTAAAGCAGCATCCATAGAATCTGGACTAGCATTATATGAATCATTAATTATTGTTAATTTTTCATTCTTTATTATGTCTAGTCTCATTTTTGTCCCTTTAAAATTTTTTAAACCTTTTTTTATATAATCTAAAGAAATATTTAGACACATTCCAACCAATATTGCAGACATAGCATTATATATATTATGTTCTCCTATTGTTGGTATAAATATTTCCTCTTTTTTTCCATCTATAACGCATATAAATGTAAGACTATCTTCTTCCATAGTATAACTTTCACAATAAATATCATTGTTTTTGTTGAATCCAAATGTTTTTAGTTTATACACATGTTCTTTTTCTCTTAATGTAGATAAAAACTTATCATCTCCATTTACAATTAAAGTATTTGTTTCATCAAAATTAGAAGTGATTTCCATCTTTGCTTTTAAAATACCTTCTTGTGAACCTAGTTTTTCTACATGTGATAATCCTATGTTTGATATTACTGCAATTTTGGGATTTACTATATCTACTAAATATTTTATTTCATTAAATCCAGACATTCCCATCTCTATTACAGCACACTCATGTTCTTTATTTAGATTAAATAAAGTCAATGGAACTCCAAAATGATTATTTAAGTTCTTTTCATTTTTTAATATGTTTAGTTTTGCGGATATAGCAGAATATATCATATCTCTAGTCGTAGTTTTTCCTACACTACCTGTAACACCTATAAATGGAATATTAAATTTTTCTTTATAATATCTTGAGATATCTCCTAGAGCTAAAGATGTATCTTTTACCTCTATTAAATTTATATCCGAACTTTCTAATTTTATTCCATTACTTTCACTTTTTATAAAAGTTTTGCATCCACTATCATATGCAGACTTCATAAATGTATGCCCATCTAAATTTTCTCCAACTATGGCTACAAATGCATTTTGGGCATTTGCTTCCCTGCTATCTATAACTATATCACTTACACAGTCATTATAATCTCCATATATTAACTTCCCATTAGTTGCAAGTACTAACTCTTTTATTGTTAAGCACTCCATTATCAAACTCCTCCTTTAAAACCTTTAGTTATATTGTCTTAGCAACAAAAGGCAATGTATACCGTTATATATACATTGCCTACGATAACTCTTAACTTTATAATTATATACTATATTTCTGTTTTTTTGAAGATGTTTATGGGTATATGTTAATTATCTGTTACTTTTTACTTCTCAAAATATAGTGTTATACTTGAATCCTCATTAACTTTTACTCCAGGTTTTGGGAATATATCTTTTACCTTTGTATTCTCTGGAAGCTCTATATCTGTATCTAAATCTGGTTTTAACTTAGCATCTTCTAAAGCCTTCACAGCATCACCAATTTTTAGGTTTCTTACATCTGGCACTTGAACCTGTTTCTTTTCATATTCAGCTTTCTCTTCTTCTTTATATACAGGTTTAACTCCTAAATATTTTAAGGAATCGTTCATTATTTCTTTTACTATTGGCCCTGCTGTAGTACTACCAAATGCACTCACTCCTGTTGGCTCGTCAACAATAGCAAGAACTACAATTTGTGGGTCATCACAAGGTGCTATTCCAACAAATGAACATATATATTTTCCCTGTGCATACTTACCATCTATAACTTTTTGAGCTGTACCAGTTTTTCCACCAAGTCTGTATCCTGGTATATACGCTATCTTTCCTCCACCTTCACTTACAACTGACTCTGCAATTTCTAACATTTTCTTAGATGTCTCTTTAGATATAACACTTCTTACTTTTTTTGGCTTTACTGTTTCAGTTATATTACCTTTATTATCAGTATAAGATTTTACAACTCTTGGTTGCATTAAATCTCCGCCATTTGCTATTGATGATATAGCTGTTATAAGTTGTATTGGTGTCACTGATATAGATTGACCAAACGATATTGTAGCCAATTCAACTGGACCTACATTTTTCTCATTATACAGTATTCCTTTAGCTTCTCCTGGTAAATCGATACCAGTCTTATCCATAAGACCAAAAGATTCTATATAATCATACATTTTTCCAACACCCAATCTACTTCCTAACTCAACAAATACAGGGTTACAAGAGTTTTGTACTGCTTGTTTAAACTCCTGTGTTCCATGAGGTCTATAGTGTCTCCAACATTTAATCTTTCTTCCTCCAACAGTTACACTACCTGTACATGTGAATTTTTCACCATCTTTAATCACTCCTTCTTCAAGTGCACTAGAAGATGTGATAAGTTTAAATGTAGAACCTGGCTCATATGTATCACTTACTGCTGGATTTCTCCACATTTGATAATAACCTTTTATTTTCTCTTTATCATTATATTTTTCAAGTTCTTCTTGATAATATGGATATATTGGTGTTCTCGAATCATTAGGGTCGTAGTCTGGTTTTGATGCTAAAGCAAGTATGTCACCAGTTTTAGGATTCATAGCTATTGCAGTAACCTTTTTTGCATTATTTATCTCATAAGCTTTTTGTACTGCTTTTTCAGTATAGTGTTGAATTACCTCGTCTATAGATAAAACAAGTCCATTCCCTTGAACAGGTTCATAATACTTTTCCATTCCTTGTGGTATTTCTCTTCCTGAAGCATCAGTACTCACTATCAATTTTCCAGGCTTTCCTTTTAATTTTTTATCATATTGCATCTCTATACCAGATATACCTGTTGCATCTGAAGAAGTATGTCCTAGTACATATGGTGCAAAGTTTCCATATGGATAATATCTTTGATTATCTTCTGCTACCCATATTCCACCCAGTTTAGCATCTCTTATTTGGCTTGCCTTATCATCATCTATCCATCTTTTGACTTTTACAAGAGCCATATTTTTTTTGCTTATTAAAGCGTAAATGTCTTTATAATCTTCATCTAAAATGTCAGCTACCTTTTGTGCTGCTTCCTTTTTATCCTCTACTTCTACAGGTTTGCACCAGACAGTATACTTAGTTACACTTACTGCTAACTCTTTCATATTTCTATCATATATAGTTCCTCTTTTAGGTTCTATTGGTATATCTCTTGTTTGTTGTTCTAATGCTTTTGTACTTAACCAGTTACCTTTCATAAGTTGTAGGTATCCAGTCCTAATAACAAGGCAAAAAAACAATGCACATGCTAGAATAAGAACGAGTACCAGTCTTTTTTTACTTATCCTCTTTACTTTTCTCAAATCTATTCCCCCTAGTTATCCACATCTATATACTTTATTTGTCCATCTTTTGGATAGTCCATATTGAGCAATTCTTTTGCCTTTAGCTCAATTTCTTTTATCGATGTTTTTTCAGTTTCTTTTGCCTTTAGTTCTTCTAGTACTATCTCTTTTTTTCTTAAATCTTTTTGTAAATAATAAATGTCATACTTCATTTCTGAGATTTTTGAATAACCACATAGATTCAATATTATTACTGTAAAGGTTGCAATCAATAAAATATATTTAGCCCCTATTTTTTTATTATTTCTCTTTTTATAATTATTCTTTTTCTTATTTTTATATTCATTTAGATTATGTATTTTATAATTTTTTTTCAAATTATCACCCCGATAATATAGATTTTAAATTTTCCTCTATACTATATTTGTTATTAATCATATCTCTTCCTCTAAAATTCCATCGCTAAATTAATACACTAATACACAATCTAATTGTACTTTTTTCTATACACAACAAAATAACCTATAAATTCACTTATACTCTTATATTGAATCTATAGGTTATTTACTAATTTTTATTTATTTTTATTACTTATACTATATTCAGATAATCTTTTCCATAAGTACAATATGTAACTAGTTTATCTATTTTTTATTAATAATCTCTTCATTATATTATATATCTCCATATTTTTATATCTCAATCTTAATCACTTATATCAATAACAGAAATATGCCTTATAATATCAATTGTTTCACAATTACCTTCTAATACTACACAATTTATCATACTTTTTAATTGCTTATAATAGCTCTTCTTTACATAAACTTACTTTTTAATCCTAAATTGTATAAGTTATATTTTTTCTGCTACTCTTAACTTAGCACTTCTTGAACGTGGATTTACTTCTATTTCTTCATCACTAGGTAATATTGGTTTTCTAGTTATTATTTTTACCTCAGATTCTTTGTCACACTGACATATAGGTAAATGTTGTGGACATATACAATCTGATGCTAGATATTTAAATGCATTCTTTACTATTCTATCTTCTAATGAATGAAATGTTATTATACATATTCTTCCACCTTCATTCATTATAGAAGAAGCATCATTTATCATCTTCGTAATTACTCCAAGTTCATTATTTACTTCTATTCGTATAGCCTGAAAAGTTCTTTTAGCTGGATGAGGTCCATCTATTCTAGCTTTTTTAGGAATAGCTTTTTTAATTACATCTACCAATTCACCTGTAGTTTCTATTGATTTATTTGCTCTTTCTTCAACTATAAATTTAGCTATACGTTTAGCCCAGTTGTCTTCTCCATAATCTTTTATTATCTTAGCAAGTTCATCTTCTGTATAAGTATTTACAACATCATATGCAGAAAACTCACATCTAACATCCATCCTCATATCAAGTGGTGCATCTTGCATATAAGAAAAACCTCTGTCTGCTTCATCAAGTTGATGAGATGATACTCCTAAATCTGCCAACACGCCATCAATCTTGTAAACTCCTATTTTTTCTAATTCCTCTTTTATATTTTCAAAGTTGCTATGAACAAACTTTACTCTATCTTTATATTCGCTCAATCTCTCTCTTGCTGTGTTTATAGCATTTTTATCTTGGTCAAAGCCTATAAATAATCCCTTATCTGATAGTTTTTTTACTATCTCTCTAGAATGACCTGCTCCTCCCATAGTACAATCTACATACACTCCATCTGGCTTTATCTTTAAATTTTCTATACACTCATTTAAAAGAACTGATACATGATGAAATTCCATAGTTACCTCCCTTAAATTCACTATTTAAACTATTATTCACTAATATTTTTTTTATTTTTATTTGATAAATAAATATGTGCAATTATACCACCAATCACTCCAACTAGGCTTATAACTTGTGCCATTCTAAGTGGTCCTAACATTAAGCTATCAGTTCTTAATCCCTCTATAAAAAACCTTCCTATTGAATATAAAGTTATATAAGTAACTATAACTTGACCTTCATACTTTTTATTTTTTCTAAACAGCAATAAAACTATAAATATACCAAAATCCCATATAGATTCATATAGAAAAGTTGGATGTACCTTTACTCCATCTACCATTATTCCCCAAGGTAAATTAGTAACACCTCCATGTGCTTCTCCATTAATAAAATTTCCCCATCTCCCTATAGCTTGTGCTAAAGGCATTCCAAGTATAACTGTATCAGCCATTTTTAAGAAGTTAATGTTTTTAACTTTAGTGTATATATACCCAGCTAATATTCCACCAATTAAACCTCCATGTATAGCAAGTCCACCACCTCTAAAATTAAAGACTTGAGATATATTTTGAGCATAATAACTCCAATTAAATACTACATAATAGATTCTTGCACAGATTAGTCCTGCTGGAATTGCTATTATAGCTATATTTAATACATCATCTTCTTTAATTCCTACTCTTTTTGACTCTTTTATTGCAATTAAAGTTCCTAGAATCATTCCACATGCCATAAGTATTCCATACCACATTATGTCTATTCCAAATAGTGTAAATGCCACTCTATCCATAACTCCACCTCTTCGTATTAATTAAAAATATTTCCAAAGCAATATACTTATCTTTACAATTAATTGTAATTATACTAAATTATGATAACATATTAATGTTAATTCTACAAAAAATATTAAAACTAATTCTACAAATACTCATAATATATTACATATATTATACCAATATGATTACTATAAAATTCTTTAAAATCAAAGAGATTGGCACATTTATGCACCAACCTCTTATACATTTTTATATACTATTCTTAAATTTTTCAACTTAATTTACATAAATATATTTTATAAATTTATTTCTTATTTAAACAAGATAAGTATTCAAACTAACAATTTAATATTTATCTTGTTATTCTTATTATAAGTAAATCTTTATTTAGGTTCTACAATAGAAATAACACAATACTCTTCTTTAAAGTGTTCTTTTAATCTTTCTTCTACTTCATCAAAAGTAATGTCTTTAACAACATCTAAATAATCTAATATATTTATATCCTTAAATACATAAGATATAAAACTGTTTGCTATAAAATTTATTGAATCAAAGTACTTAATAAATGAACCAATCTTCTTCTTTTTAGTTCTTTCAAATTCTTCTTTAGATAAACCTTCTTTTTTTGAGTTTTCTATATACTCAATAATTATATCTTTTACTTTTTTAGGTTCCTTAGAATCTCCAGCTATTATACTAAAAGCATAATCTACTTGAGATGAAAATCCCGCTCCAAAATTTTCATTTATTAATCCTTGCATATACAAATCTTCATAAAGTTTACTTCCTTTTTTAAATAACATACCTACAAGTATATCAGTTACAATCTCTTTACGTAGAAGTTCTTTTCCTTTTAAACCAACATTACTATCCTTAAAACCTATATTAAACATAGGCATAGATATAGGGAATTTTTCTATGACTTCTTTTTCTTTTACACTTTTAGGTTCTTCTGGATAAAATCTCTCTATACTCTTAGAAAGTTTATCTACATCATAGTTATTTGCTTTTTTAGTTACATCTACAACTTTTTCTACATCCAAATCACCAACAACGAATAAAGCCATATTTCCTGGATTATAGAAAGTATTGTAACATTTATACAGTTCTTCTTTAGTTATCTTATATATACTATCTACTGTACCTGCTATATCAATTCTAGCAGGATAATTTACATACATTGCCTTCAAGCAATTAAAGTATACATTCCAATCAGGGTCATCATTGTACATTTTTATTTCTTGGGCTATTATACCTTTTTCTTTTTCAACATTTTCATCTGTAAAATAAGGTGTTTGGACATAGTCAATTAAATGTTCTAAACTCTCATAAAAATTTTCAGTAGCAGAAAATAAGTATGCTGTCATTGTGAAATTAGTAAATGCATTTGCACTTACTCCTAATTTAGAAAATTTATCAAATGCATCTCCTCCATCAGGTTGTTCAAACATCTTATGCTCTAAAAAGTGTGCTATACCTTCATTTACTCTAATTTTTTTATCTTCTCCAATTGGTATAAATTCCAAATCATTTGAACCATAATTAGTAGCCAAAATAGCATATTTTTTAGTAAAGCCTCTTTTAGGCATAAAGTATACATCTAGTCCATTTTGCAATTTTTCATAATAAACTTCTTCTCTCAATATATCATTAACTATTTTTTCCATAGACATTTCCTCCATTAATTTCTTAAAAAGTATACAGTATCAAGCTCTATACCTTTTATAGCTTCGACTATATCCTTTTTAGTAACTTTTTCTATACTAGATATTATGTCTTCTACTTCAGAATTTGTCTTTGACATAGACTGAGAAAAAGCAAAATCAGACATCCCACCTATATTATCTGTTATAGATTTCATAGAGTTAACTAAAGCAAGTTTGCTATTTTCTAATTCTTCATCAGATATATCTCCTGCTTTTATACTTTCTACTTGTTCTTTTATCAACTTCACAGCTTTATCATAATCTTTAGTTTCTATACCAGAAGATATGAACATAATACTTTTATACTTTTCTATCGAAGAAAATACATAATAACATAAGCTTTCTTTTTCTCTTACATTCACAAATAATTTAGAATGAGGTCCGCCACCTAATACATTGCTTCCAACAACAAGAGCATAATATTTATCTGTATCTGCATAATCAACATTTGCTCTGTAACCCATAACAAGTTTACCTTGAGTTATTTCCATTTGTTCATCTACAATTTTTACTTCATCTACATTTTTTATAAAATCAGCTCTTGGTATATCTATAATATCTTCTCTTTCAAATTTTAGATTCTTACTTATTATATCTACAACCTTATCTTCATCAAAATCACCTTCTACAACTATATCTATTGGTGATGTTTTAAGTATATTTTTATAATGTTCATATAAATCTTTTGAAGTTATACTATCTATTTCATCTTCATAACCAAATTCACTTATACTGTATCTTTCACCTTTACACATAGATTCAATACATTTATCTTGTGCATACTCTTTTTTATCATTTATTACTGATTGTATTTTTTCTCTTAAATTTTCTTTTTCAATATTTAAATATTCTTCTTTAAATCCACCATCTACAACAAGAGTGTTATTTATCACTTCATTAAAAAATTCCACCACTTCTTCAAATATACTCTCATCTAAATATTTTTCACTTATATTAATTATTTTGAAACTCAATACTTGTCTCTCTCCACGCTTTACAGCATCAGCTCCCATAGATGAACCATATAAATCATCTAGCTTATTAGATATTGCTCTTGCACTAGGATATTTTTCACTTCCACTTGCTATTATTGCTGGAATTAGAGCATTTTTTGTAGTTTCTTTTTCATCAAGGATTCTTTGAACATACAAACTTATAAGATTTGATTTAAACTTCTCTGTTTTTATCAAAGTAAGATTAATATTATTACCTAAATTTATTATTTTCTTAGTATTAACCATATGTACCTCCTATTTTTATTTAAACATCAATTTTTAAATTGAAATTTATTTATTTTCTAATTATATATACTAACATATAACAACCTTCTATTTAATTATATCCTTTTTATTATTTTCTAAAAGCAATATTTTTATTTAAATTAAATTCAAATATTATTTAAATCAATCTGCTTTAAAGTCTAGTTTACAAGCTTAATATATATGATGTATAATCAATATGTATGTCTATAATTAAAACAATTTTGCAATCCTATAGATTGATTGTTTAAAGTTATATAAAGAATATAAAAAAGAATAAGAGAGAGGACGATTAATATGAAATTAGGTATAGTTGGTTTACCGAATGTAGGTAAAAGCACACTATTTAACGCAATAACTCAAGCAGGTGCAGAATCTGCAAATTACCCTTTTTGTACGATAGACCCAAATGTTGGAGTTGTATCTGTTCCAGATGAAAGATTGAACAAACTACAAGAATTATATAATTCTGAAAAAATAGTCCCTACTGCTATAGAATTTTGTGATATAGCTGGTTTAGTTAGAGGTGCTTCTAAGGGAGAAGGTTTAGGAAATAAATTTTTATCACATATAAGAGAAGTTGATGCAATAGTCCATGTTGTTAGATGCTTTGAAGATGAAAATGTTATACATGTAGATGGTTCTGTAGACCCACTTCGTGATATAGAGACTATAAACTTAGAATTAATTTTCTCTGATATAGAAATTCTTGAAAGAAGAATCCATAAAACTCAAAAGGCTGCTAAAGCTGATAAGACTTTAGGCTCTGAACTTGATTTACTAAAATCAATCATGTCTACTTTAGAGGAAAGTAAGTGTGTAAGAACTATGCAATTTACAGAAGATGAACAGGTATTCGTAAATTCATTAGATTTACTTACATCTAAACCTGTAATATACGCTTCAAATGTATCAGAAGATGATTTGGCTGATAATGGGGAAAATAATAAGTATGTTCAACAAGTTAAAGCATTTGCCGAAACAGAAGATGCTGAAGTTGTTGTTGTATGTGCACAAATAGAAGCAGAAATTTCTGAACTTGATTCTCCTGAAGAAAAGAAAGAATTTTTAGAGACATTAGGTCTTGAACAATCAGGACTTGACAAACTTATAAAATCTTCTTATGCTTTACTTGGTTTAATTTCATTCTTAACTGCTGGTCCAAAAGAAGTTAGAGCATGGACTATAAAGGTTGGAAGTAAGGCACCTCAAGCAGGAGGAAAAATACATTCTGATATAGAAAGAGGATTTATAAGAGCTGAAACAATAGCTTTTAATGATTTAGTTGAGCATGGTACTATGGCTGCTGCTAAGGAAAAAGGATTAGTTAAATTAGAAGGTAAGGAATACATAGTTAAAGATGGAGATGTTATATTATTTAGATTTAATGTTTAAAATTATTAACTTTGTAGACTTTGGCTATTGTAAGTACTATGATTAGGATATTATAGTTATAATAATGAAATTTTTTATTATCTTACAATAATTATATAGATTCTTTGCAAAAAAGAGAGTTATTCCAAATGATTTCTAATAATCACAATGAAAAACTCTCTTTTTTGTATGATAAAATCTAATCTATTACATATAACAATTAAATTTAAAAGTTACTTTTTGTTTTTTAATAAGACTTTAGCCTCAAGTCTTGGTTATAAAATTATATTTCTAAAATAGATTTAATATACCTATAGAAATTACTACTGTTGCTACTGAAAGTATTTTACTATAATCCCAAATACGCCTTCCACCAAAGCATTCAAATGGATAAAAAGGTATACTATGTAAAATCAACAAAGTCTTTCCAAGTGAAACTATGTATTCACTAAATTCTGATTTTCCTACAACTGCTATCCATAAAACAAAACACAATAATCCTAACCATTCAAATAATCCTTCAATAGCCATGTTGCGTCTAAAGCTAGCAGTTGATTTGTAGTCTTTTGGATAAAATCTACCTATCATTGGCCATATACCACCTAATACTGTCACCAATAATGATATAAACAATCCACCTCGTGTAACAGTAAATATCCATTTTTCGGGTAAAATTAAGGTTGCAAACATTCCACTAATTAAGGAAATAATCAACAAAGAAAAAAATGCACCTACCATGACGCTACAATCAATTAAATTATTATCAAACAATAAAATAGGAAACAATATCAATAAGTTCAAAATTATGTAAGTTCCTAATTGTCGAATTGATGAATTGCTTTTTTGTGCTGAAGTACTCCATAGATGAAACCCAGAGGCAATAAAAAGCGTGCTGTGTATCCATAATTGTACAGTCCCAATTAGCCCATAATTTTGTAACATCTGTGTAAAACTCATAATATTATATCCATTATTTTCAAAAAGCTTCCATGACGCAACATTATCATCTTTTACAGTGGCAGTTACTGTTTTGCAACCCTGCTCTTTTAAAAACATAGTTACCTTTTTATAAAGCTTACTTCCTATTCCTTTACCCTCATAACCTTTTTTTACATAGGCTGTTTCTAAGTAACCAATCTTTTGACTATTTTTTGCATGAAAAATTCTATAAGAAGCCATCCCAACAATATGTCCATCCACTATAGCAAGAAAAGCATCTTTTGGTTTCTTGAATGCCAGGCCTTCAACCAATCCAAAGCTTGATTTACCAAGTTCCCACACAAACCTTCTTTCATCAGCTTCCATTTCTCTAATTATTATATTATCCAAATTTATCCTCCCAATTTTTCAAATAATGTTTAATATACTTAACTGCATAAACCATACTATCAAACTGTTTATATCAGAATATTTCATATATTTCTTTTAAAATATCATTTAATTCCTATAACAATTTAGATTCTTGTAATAGTGTATTTTTATATAAAAAAAGTGAGCATTGATTAAACAAGGTTCACTTTTTATAAATTTTTATGTTATGTTTTATAATTTATTTAATTTGTTTCTTTTCCTTTTACAATATATCTATCTAAGATTAGTTTTTCATATTTTTCGATTGGCATTGGTCTAGCAAATAAAAAGCCTTGAGCCATATCACAACCTATAACTCTTAAAAATTCAGCTTGCTCCAATGTCTCGACTCCTTCTGAAACAACTTTTATATCAAGCTGCTTTGCCATTTGAACAATACTTGAAACTACAATTTGACTTTTTTTCATATCTCCTACTGTTATAAAAAATTCCCTATCTAATTTTAATACATCAATTGGCATATCTTTAAGCATATTCAAGGAAGAATAACCTGAACCGAAATCATCCATAGAAATTTTGAATCCAACAGACTTTAAATCCTGCATTATTTTAAACAATATTTTTGTATTATCAAAAATTGCACTTTCTGTCAGCTCAATTTCAATTAAATCTGGTTCAATCCCATATTCTTTTGTTATATTTTCAAGCTCAAATATAAAATCTGGGTTCTCAAGATGCACCCTTGATAAATTTATTGATATAGGAAATGTAGGAAAACTTTCATTTTCCCAACGTTTAAAATTTTTACAAACTTGAGTAAATACAAACATATCTAATTCTGTTATGAAACCATTCTTCTCAAAAATAGGAATAAACACACCTGGACTTATTAATCCTTTTTTAGGATGCTGCCAACGTACAAGAGCTTCAGCACCTACAATTTTAGCAGTTGATAATTCAATTTTAGGTTGTAAATAAACTTTAAATTGTTCATTTTTTAAAGCATCATGCATTTCTTGTTCAATATCACGTTCTTCTATGAGAGTCTCTTTTAAGTTTTCAGCATAAATTTCATAAACTTTTAAATATTTTCTTTTTACTGTAGTTTTTGCAATCATAGCTTTATCAAGACAGGTAGAAATATTTGTTTCTCCCTCTTCAACAAAGTATACTCCTATCGATGGAATTAAATTTAGCTCTACTCCTAGGCTAGTTTTTATCATTGACATTTTTTTACGTATAAGTTCACATATTCCAATAACTGATTCTCTATTGTTTTTCTTTTCAAATATTATTGCAAAATTATCATTTGAAATTCTTGAAAATACAGATTGCTCTTTAAACATACTCTTAATTATCTCTGCTATTTCTTTTAATACTCTATCTCCTTCTTCATATCCAAACCTATCATTTACTAGCTTAAACTTATCCACATCAAAATAAATTAAAACTAGATTCTTCTTCTCATGAGATGATAAAAATTTGCCACCCTCAAGATTAAATTTATTTGAATTTCCGATACCTGTAACGTTGTCCTTAAAAGCAAAATCTTCTAATTTTTCCTTACTCTTTTTTTGTATAAACAATATGTAAATTGTTAATGCAGTAAATATTATAATCAAAACTACACATGCTGATAATGTAAGCTTTATAATAGCATATGACTTCTCAGATACAGCAGTTTTAGGTACTTCAGAAAAAAGATACCAATCATTGATTCCTATTGGTGCATAACTCAAATAATATCCTCTTCCAGACATATTATAACTCAATGAACCAGACTTAAAATTTTTTATGTTTGACTTCATGTTATTAAGAGTAGGCTTTGATAAGGCATCACTTTTACCAATATAAGTAAATAAATTTTCCTTATTAGTGTTAGCATTTTTACTACTTGGATTTAAAACAATATCTCCATTACTCTTAGCTATATAAGAATATCCTCTTCCATTAAAGGTTTGCACAGAAAGAATCTTTTCATACAACTTGGTGTTATGTGTGGCAAATATGACCCCTTTAACCTCATTACCTTTATAAATTGGTACAGAATATACATTAATGTCGCTATTAACATTTTCATTATCTTTTATTACATCTTTTAATTTACCTGTTATGGCCACTTCTCCCTGCATTGATTTCAAGAAATAATCCCTTTTCGAGAAATCTTCTATATGACCATCCGTAGTATATGCTGTGCCATTTGGTAAAATAACCCCCATTCTTTTGAATGAGCTATTGACAGCTTCTCTTTTAAGTATAGAAAGGATATTATCTACTTCAAAAGACCCTTCTCCTTCAACAAATATTGAAATTGATTGTAATAACTTTATATCTCCATTAATTTGTTTTCTCAACACATTGACGCTTTGATTTGCTATTTCTGAAAGATATTGATTCGTTTCTTCACCTAATGTCTTATTCAACCTTGAACCATAAATCAAACAGGAAATTGTAATTACTAAGATACTTATTACGGCAATTATGGACAAACCATGCCTATTATTTTTTGCATCACTTAACATTATGCTTCCTGCCTTTCTAGAATCTCTACATATAATTATTATTTTATGTCAATTACTGTAAGCATTTTATAATGATACTTATTTTTCCATATTTACTGTAATTATACAAAATTATAAACTTTATTACAATAATAAATTAATTAATGTAGATATTAGAACTCCTATTATTGTATTACTTATTTTACAATAATTTCCATATACAAAATAAAAATGTAATATCAAAATAGATTTTGATATTACATTTTTAGATGTCTTGTTTTATTAGATTCTCATATTACATTTTACTTAAACATTCATTTGCAACTTCTTTATCATCAAAATGATGCTTAACTTTACCTATAATTTGATAAGTCTCATGTCCCTTACCTGTTATGATAACAACATCATTTTTCTTTGCCATACTTATAGCCTCTGCTATAGCTTGTTTTCTATCCGAAACAACATGATAATTTTCTTTTTTCTTATCAATTCCTTCAAGTATATCTTTTATTATTGCTTCTGGTTCTTCAGTTCTTGGATTATCAGAAGTTATAATACATAAATCAGAATACTTTTGTCCAATAGCTCCCATTAAAGGTCTCTTTTCAGTATCTCTATCTCCACCACATCCAAACACAGAAATTATTTTTCCTTCTGCAAATTGTTGAGTTGTTTTCAATACATTTTCAAGTGCATCAGGAGTATGAGCATAATCTACAATTACACTGATTCCCTTATCATTCGGAACTGTTTCAAACCTTCCTGATACTCCATTAGAAAGTCTAAGACCTTCTTTATACACTGGCTTAGGTATGCCAAGTACATAGCAAGCAGCTATAACTGCCAATGTATTATATACTGTAAACATCCCTGGAACAGGTATAAATATAACTTCTTCATAAGAAGGTGTTATCAACCTATAAGATACTCCATCCGAATCTGATTTTATATCTCTAGCCATAAAATCAGCTTTAGTATCAACACCATAAGTGTAACAAGGTACATTTAAATCTTTTATATTTTCATATATCTTTTTTCCACCTTCATCATCTATATTTATTATATTTGCCATAGTAGTCTTAAAAAACAACTTTTCTTTGGCTTTTCTATAGTCCTCTAAGTCTTTATGAAAGTCTAAATGGTCTGGTGTTAAATTTGTAAATATGCCCACCTTGAAGTCTGTCTCATCAACTCTATTTAATGCCAATGAGTGTGATGAAACTTCCATCGCACAGTAATCACATCCATTATCTAACATATTATTAAAATGATATTGTAAATCTATACTTTCTGGAGTCGTTGAACTAGAAACAATGTCTTTTTCACCATCAAAAATTTTTATAGTTCCTATAAGACCAACTTTATTTTTATTTAAAGTTAATATCTCATTTAATATAGTAGTTATACTAGTTTTTCCATTAGTACCTGTAACTCCTATAACATTAAATTTCTGAGATGGATGATTGTAAAAATTGTCAGCTATCTTTGCCATATCTTTTCTTGTATCTTTTACCTTTATAAATGTATATCCTTTTATTTCTACATCTTCTTCAACAATAAAGGCTTTTGCTCCCTTTTCTATAGCATCTTTTATATACTTATGACCATCTGACACAAATCCTTTTATGCATACAAATAATGTACCTTCTGTAACCTTTCTTGAATCATATTGTACATTATTAATATCTATATTTAATTCACCTTTGACATTGACTATATCCAAACCTTGTATAATATCATTTAATTTCATAAATGCTTTCCTCCCTTTAAACTCTTTCTGCTAAAATTACACTACATATAATATTATATTAAGAATTTTTTACTATGTGAATGGTTAAAAATGCTTGAAATATTGCAAAAAATGCTCTATAATTTTTTATAATATAACTCAAGAAAGGTCTCATATAAAAGCTATGGATAAAAAAATTGGGTACTTAAATGATAATTTTAAAATATTTAATATTAGAGACAAAAAAGATATAAAATTTGAATACCATAATCATGATTTTAATAAGATAATTATATTTATAGATGGAAATGTCACTTATTTTGTTGAAGGAATTCCCTATAAACTAAAACCTTGGGATATACTTTTTATCAGTAATAATGAAATCCATAAACCAGTTATAGATTCAGATGTATTTTATGAGAGAATTGCAATATGGATTAGTCCAGAATTTATGAAAAAAAATAGTAATATTACTAGTGACTTAGAAAAATGTTTTAAAATAGCCACAGAAAATAAATGTAATAGATTACGTTTAAATATACATGATATTCAATCCATTAAGACTTTTATTGAACAAATAAATATTTCTGAATCTAACAATGAATTTGGAAATGAACTATTGAGAAACACATTGTTTATACAACTTATGATATTCTTAAATAGAATTTTCTTAAAAAGTGAAAATACAGAATCAACAGAAGATGTTTTTTATGATGAAACTATAAAAAAAATATTAAACTATATAAATTCAAATATAGATAATAAGCTTTCCATAGATAGCATATCATCTGAATTTTTTATAAGTAAATATTATCTTATGAGAAAGTTTAAGTCTTATACTGGGACATCCATACACAATTATATAGTCCAGAAAAGATTAATTTTGGCAAAATCATTAATAATTAATGGTAATCTTATGAGCGAAGTTTGTAGTAAATGTGGATTCAACGATTATTCTAGTTTTGTAAGAGCATTTAAAAAGTATTATGGGGTATCTCCCAAAAACTATATAAACAATAAAAGCCCTTTAGATATTACTCTTTTAGATGAGTAAATTATTTGTTATAAATGTTGTCTTAATAAACACATGAGATATTAGTCTATTCATCTTACTAATATCTCATGGTTGCTAATATTTTAAAATAAATTAAAATATTATATATCTATCCAATCTTTTCAACATTATCTCTTACTATGCTTACACGATTCTTCTCTTTTGCTATGATTCTTCCTTTTTTAATGCTTAATTTCTGATTTTGCTCTAAATTAGTAAATACTACAGGGCTTATTACTGATAGACCGTTTTTCTCAATATACTCTAAGTCCATTTTCACTAACTTATCCCCTGCTTTGACTTCATCTCCTACATTCACAAATACTTCAAATCCATTACCTTCTAAGTTTACAGTTTCTATTCCTAAATGTATAAGTATTTCTACTCCACTTTTCTTAGATTTTATTATTATCGCATGCTTAGTTGGAAATACAACTCCAATAGTTCCATCAACTGGTGAATATATTAATCCATCATCAGATTTAATTGCAAATCCATCGCCCATCAATCTGCTTGAAAATACAGAGTCTGGCACATCTTCTATGTCTAGTAACTCTCCATTTGTAAGGGCATAAACCTCTTCTTCTAATAAAGAATCTCCCATGTTGACGATTTCTGTATTGTTTTTTCCCACTTTATTTTTATATGTATCTTTAATATTCTTGTCTTCAACTTTTATTTTTCCTTCTATTATATCCTTTATGTCAGACTTTATTACATCTGATTTAGGTCCAAATATAGCTTGAACATTATTTCCAATAACCATAACACCTGCTGCTCCAAGTGATTTTAGCTTTTCTTTATCTACTTTATCTATATCATTTACAACTAATCTAAGTCTTGTTATACAAGCATCTAGACTCTTTAGATTTTCTTTATTCCCTAGGGCAACTAAAATCTCTGATGCTAATTCATTTTTAGACATTTCAACAGTACCTACATTGGTTTCTGACTCATCTTCTCTTCCTGGTGTCTTTAAATTGAACTTTCTTATCATAAATCTAAATACACTATAGTATAATACTGCAAACCCAAGACCTACTAAAATAGCTAAATACCATGGAGTTCTATTAGGGAGTACACCAAATAACAAGAAATCTATTAGTCCTCCTGAAAATGTAAAACCAATTTTAACTCCCAATAATTGCATCACTGCATATGATAAACCTGAAAATAAACAGTGTATTGCAAATAATGCTGGTGCTACAAATAAAAATGCAAACTCTATTGGTTCAGTTATTCCTGTTAAAAAAGAAGTCAATGCTGCTGATGCCATTATACCTGCTACAAATTTTTTCTTTTCAGGCTTTGCTTCATGTACCATAGCAAGCGCTGCTGCTGGAAGACCAAACATCATAAAAGGAAATGCTCCTGTCATAAAAGTACCTGATGTGAAGGTTACTCCATCTTTAAGTTGGGCAAAGAATATCTTTTGGTCACCCATTACAAGTTCACCAGCTTTATTTATGTATTCTCCAAATTGATACCAAAATGGATTATGAAAAACGTGATGTAAACCAAAAGGTATTAATAGTCTTTCTAAAGAACCTTCCATAAACGCTGCTAGTGTTTGATTTGTCTCTATGACATTTTTTGAGAAACTAAGCAATCCCTCTTGTATTGGAGGCCAAACAAAAGACAATATGATTCCTATTGCTATGGCTGCTAATGAAGTAACAATTGGAACAAATCTTTTACCTGCAAAAAAACCTAAATATTGAGGTAACTCAATTTTATAGAACTTCTTATAAAGATAAGCAGCCACTATCCCTATTATGATACCACCAAATACACCTGTTTGAATCGTTGGTATTCCAACAATACTTGCATACATAGAATTATCTATCATACCTTCTGTAACACCTGTCATAACCCCCATAGATGTATTGAGAATTAAAAAACCTACTATGGCTGCCAATGCTGCAACACCTTCTCCTTCAGTCAAACCTACAGCTACACCAACTGCAAATATAAGTGGTAAGTTATTAAATATAATTTGACCTGAACTTTCCATTATACTTATTATAAGTTGAAATGTAGGATTAGCTAAAGCTGGAAAATGAGCTAATAATGCATCTCCTGCTAAAGCATTGCTTATACCAAGTAATATACCTGCTGCTGGAAGTAATGCAACTGGTAGCATCAAAGATTTCCCTACTTTCTGTAAAATACCAAATATTTTTTTCATATACTCTTCTCTCCTTATTATTTTATATTTTTTAAATAAAAAAGACTTAAGTTTATAAAAAATTACATTAGTACACCTAATTCCAAAATCCAACTTATGCTAATATAAATAAATCTATATTAACCTAATTTCAGAATTAAAAATAAACTATTATAATTTTTTTATAAACCTAAGTCTTGCCTGCATCATCAGTAACAATCTTAATGTTTTAAAATTATTATTTTGTATTAACTTTTAAATAATATATTTAACCTATATATTTTGTATCGAGTTCCCTTTTATTATGAGTTTAATACAGATATAACTCTTTTGATATGTAATGTTAAATACAGTAATTCATCTTGACTTACATAGTAATCGTAATTCTTTTCTACATGAGTTTTTATTTTATATGCACAGTTATAATCTTTTTCATACTTTATTTTTATTATATCTATAATTTCATTATTTGCATCATTTATTTCTTCTCTTTTTACCAAGCGATTTGCAAAGAACTTCAAATGAGTAAGAAGCCTATCATAATTTATATCATCTTCTCTAAATTCAACTCTATAGTAGTATCTTATAATATTGAGTATGTCTTTTACTATTTTAGTAATTAATAGAGATTCCTTTGAACTTCCTTTATAATTTGAATTTACTATATGCATGGCTATAAAACCAGCTTCATCAAGTGGAAATTGTACATTAAATTCTTTATTTATATAATCTACAGCCCATTTACCAATCTCATATTCTTTTTTATGTATTCTTTTTATTTCATGTAGTAAATCATTCTTTATAGTTATATTTTCATTATACCTTTTAATAGCAAATGCAATATGGTCAGTAAGCGCTACATAAATATATTCATAAAGTTCAGTATTCAAGATTCCCTCTGCATAAGCAATTATATCTGTGCTAATCTCAAAAAATTTTTCATCAACCTGGCTTGCCAGTTTTCCAATTTTATCTACAAAACTTTCATCCTGTATAACAAAGGTTCTTTCAATTTTACTTTTGTCTACTTCTTGACCTTTCTTTTTCTGAAATCCAATCCCACATCCTGTTAATATCAATTCTTTTTTTATATTTTCATCTAGAACCAATACAACATTATTATTATAAATTTGTTGAATAATCATAATCAATATATCTCCCAAAATACAAATTCACTTATTCATAAAAAAACACCTAAATTAAGATACAATTCACCTGTATATCTTAACTTAGGTATTGCCTGCTTTCCAGTAACAATCCAATTTGTTAATGCTAATAAATATTGTATTCAATTTATGGTTTTATTCTATTATAAATAAATATATCTGTCAAGCAAATTATTGAAAACTATTTCCTATTTTTTAACATTAATTTTAATATCAAAGAACACACACTATATCGCATTGTTTTTATGATTCTATCATCATCATCTCATCATAAAGAATATTCTCCAATAACTCCTTAGCGACTTCTCTTGATATTTGTTTAGTTTCAACTAATTGTTGAACACTATCTCTTTCACTTTGGATTGCCATTAGCCTGTAGTATTCTACTTTTGCTTCAAACTTATCATCATTTTGAATCTTTCTAGTCAGCCAATTCAAGTAACGATTATAAAATCTGATTACTATTATGGACTCATGTCTGTTGTTTTCATCAGTATTTCCATTTATAAAAGATATAGCAGTTTTAGTAGAAAGTGCATATGCATGGTGAAATTCTTTAATTATTTCTTTATTTTCGGATATTATTTTTGTAATTTTTTCTTTTACTTCTAGTTTTACTTTTCTATCTATAATCCACATACTTATTTTTAGCCTTGCAATCTTAAATATAGACTTCTGAATAGATTTTCTTGATTTTGTAATATAAAACCTATACAATTTAAAAGCTCTATCAGAAATTTTTCCAACTTCTAATAGTTTTTGAACAGCCAACAAACCTTGATGGTCTGCTTGTGCAATCATCATACTTATAAGTTTGTTATCTGGAGTATTTAATATTCCCTTTTCAGAGTCTACCAACTGTTCATTTAAATCATGTATAACTGGTTGTACTTCTTGTGCCTTTTCATTACTAAGTTTTAAAATAGCTTCTTTCAAAATTAATTGATATGCCTCTTTATCAGATAGTAAATGTTCTGATTCTTGTATATTATTTTTTAATAATCTTGGCAATAAAATTGTAGCCAATATTAAACTTATAAGAATAACTTCTGATGATATAAATAAAACAGTATCTCTCATCGGAAATATATCTTTATTAGCTAAATAAAATGGTATGGATAATGCAGTTGCTAGTGTAAAGGTACCATGAACACCACAAGTAGCAACTATTAATGAGTATTTACATCTAGAAATACTGTCTTTTACAACTTCTTCATTCTTAAAACCTAAAAATCCTATAAAGAAATTATTTAATGGATTCTTTTTAGTTTTTATAAAAGAATCATGCCATAAATATACACATATAAATCTTATTACAAATAAAATAAGTACAATTAAAACAGCAATAAAAGTCAATTTCAATGCCATATTTTCATTTTTAGTGCTAAGACCTATATATATGCTTGGTAATAAAAAACCAAGCAATGTAAATACAAATCCATTCAATACATACTCTAAAACATACCATGTATTGTCTGATATTATTCTTAGTTTAGTAGTTGTATTTTGTAAATGCTCTTTTTCAATTCCATGGGCTATTCCTGCCATTACAACAGCTAGAATTCCAGATACTCCTACTTCTTCTGCCACAAAATACACAAAAAGTGGAGTCATTATTTGTATAACTATTACCATTGGAATTTCTTCCAGATTCCACTTATGTAAACTAAGTCTTATTTTTATAATTATATATCCTAAAAGGCATCCTAATATTATTCCTCCAAAAGCAGTAATTATAAATTGAATCCCTGCTTCTTTTATTGAAAATGCTCCTGTAACTGTTGCAAGCACTGCAACTTTAAATGCTACTACTCCAGCAGCATCATTTAATAGAGATTCACCTTCAAGTATACTCATCATATTTTTAGGGAAATCTAATCCTTGTGTGATTGATTTTACTGCCACTAAATCAGTTGGAGATATTACTGCTGCTAGAGCAAATGAAACTGACAGAGGCATCTCAGGAATAAGAAAATGTATAAAGATTCCACCTGCAAATACTGTTGTCAAAACTAGACCAAATGCAAGAAGTAAAATAGGCTTTCTAAGTTCTAACAGCTCTTTTCTCGATACATTTTGACCTTCACTAAATAATAATGGAGCTATTATACATATTACAAATATTTCTGGGTTAAATGAAAATGAAAATTTAAATGGCAAAATAGACAATATAACTCCTAATACAATTTGATATATTGCAAGAGGAATACTGTTCCACTTTTTACTAAGTACAGTTGAAATTGTTGTGCAAACCAATAACCCTAACAATGTTACTAAAATTGACATGTCTACCCCTCTTTTCAATAATTACATTATAGATTAAACTTATATATCAACTAACTTAATATTAATAGCATATAATTTTAGCATCAAAAAATTTTCAATTTATCCTATTTTTCTTATTATATATCTCAGATTTAATTTTGAAAATATCTATACTAGATGACATGCGACAAAATGATTCTTTGATATTTCTTTTAAAACTGGAACTTCTATTTTACATACTTCTTTACAATAAGGGCATCTTGTATGAAACTTACATCCACTTGGTGGGTTTGTTGGAGATGGTATATCCCCTTTTAATATAATTCTATTTTTCTTAATTGTAGGGTCTTGTATTGGTACTGCACTCATAAGTGCTTTTGTGTATGGATGTTGAGAATGCAAGTAAAGTTCTTCTTTCGTTGCAATCTCTATTATAGAACCTAGATACATGACACATACTCTATGTGCAATATGATTCACTACACTTAAATCATGAGATATAAACAAATATGAAAGTTTATATTTATCTTGTAAATCCATAAGTAAATTTATAATTTGAGATTGAATAGAAACATCTAATGCAGAAACAGGTTCATCACAAACTATAAATTCTGGATTTAATGCTAATGCCCTTGCTATACCGATTCTCTGTCTTTGACCTCCAGAAAACTCGCCTGGTTTCCTGTTTAAATGATACTTAGAAAGACCACAATTTTCTACAACATTTAATATATTATCTTTTATTTCATTTTTTGGTACTAAATTATGTTCTATAACTGCCTCAGATATTATTTGCTCTACATTTAATCTTGGGTTTAATGAGCTATATGGGTCTTGAAATATCATTTGCATTTTTGGTCTTAATCTTCTAAGTTCTTCCTTCTCTAACTTATATATATCTATACCATTAAATTCAACTTTTCCTTCAGTTTTTTCAATTAATCTAAGAATTGTTCTTCCAGCAGTTGATTTTCCACATCCTGATTCTCCAACTATAGCCAAAGTTTCTCCCTTTTTCAAATCAAAAGAGACTCCATCAACTGCCTTTACATATTTGACTTCCTTATTAAACAATCCAGATTTAACTTCAAAGTACTTTTTAAGCCCTTCTACTTTTAATAAACTTTCTTCTTTTTTCATTTATATCTCCTCCTGTTTATATAACCAACATGCAATACTATGACCACTATTCAATTCTATTAAAGGAGGTATCTGAGTCCTACACTTATCACATACTTTTTCACATCTATCACTAAAGTAACATGAATCTGGTATTCCAATTGGATTTGGTACTTGTCCTGGAATTGAATACAATCTTTTTTCTTTATTTTCTCCAAGAATAGGCTTTGACTTTAAAAGTCCAATAGTGTAAGGGTGTTTTGGATTTTTAAATAATTCAACAACATCTGCTACTTCTACAACTTTGCCCGCATACATTACTATTACTTTATCACACATTTCTGCAACTACCCCCAAATCATGGGTAATCATCATTATAGATGTGTTTAATTTTTCTTTTATATTTTTCATTATATCTAGAACTTGAGCTTGAATAGTAACATCTAAAGCTGTTGTTGGTTCATCAGCTATAAGTAATTTTGGATTACAGGATAAAGCCATAGCTATCATTATTCTTTGTCTCATACCACCAGATAACTCGTGTGGATATGAATTATATATTTCTTCAGCTCTTGGTATTTCTACTAGCTTTATCATATCTATTACCTTTTTTTTAGCCTCTTCTTTTGATAAATCTTGATGCAACATAATTCCTTCAATAATTTGATTTCCCACAGTAAATGCTGGATTTAAAGATGTCATTGGCTCTTGAAAAATCATCGATATCTCATTGCCTCTTATTCCCATAAGTTCATTTTCATTCATCTTTAAAATGTCTTTACCTTGAAATATTATTTCTCCACCTTCTATTTTTGATGTTGGAAGTAGCTTCATCAAAGACATAGCTGTTACAGATTTACCACATCCTGATTCTCCAACTATTCCAATAGTTTCACCTTCATTTATATTAAAACTTACTCCATTTACACTCTTTACAATGCCTTTATCTGTATGAAAATAGACCTTTAAGTCTCTAACCTCAATTAGTGTTTTATTCATTATTTTCTCCTCTCAGTGAAATTGCTTAAAATAACATACACTTTTTGATTGTATTTTATAAAATTTTAAATTACAACATTTTATTACATTTTATTCTTTTTTTCTATCAATTAAAACAGTATGATAGTTAATTTCTATATGTGTTGATTTAATAATGATTCTTATTATAAAATGAAAAATATGCGTCAAATATTATTTTATGGAGGTTTTATAAGAATATGAAATTTAAAAAATTGGCATCATTAATCTTAGTTTCGGCATTAATGTTTACATTCACAGCTTGTAGTTCTAATGATAAAGACAAGTCTAGTGGAGGAGGAGAAAGTAAATCTGGTGGAACTGTTGTAATCCCTATGGCAAGTGACCCTGACATAATCAATGGAGCTTTTGCAAATGTTAAAGAAGATTCTCTTGCGTCAAATATAGTTTATGCTCCTCTTTATACTTATGAAAAAGGAAATTTAGTAAATTATCTAGCAGAAAAAGTAGATTTTAAAGATAGTAAAGAATTAACTATAAAATTAAAATCTGATTTAAAATGGCATGATGGGAAACCAATAACTGCTGAAGATGTCTTATTCACATTTAATACAGTTTTAGATGAAAAACAAAATTCACCATCAAGACAATACTTATTGATAGGCGAAAAACCAGTTAAAGTAGAGAAAGTTGATGATTTAACTGTTAAGATTACCTTACCAACTGCAAGTGAATCTTTCTTGTATGGTATATCTAAAATAGCTCCAATACCTAAACACATCTTTGAAGGAGAATCAAATATAGCTAAGTCAGAAAAAAACAATAATCCAGTTGGTTCTGGGGCATTCAAGTTTAAAGAATGGAAAAAAGGTGAAAGCATAGTATTTGAAAAAAATGCAGATTATTTCGGTGGAGAACCTAAAGCAGACTCTATAGCATTAAAAATAATACCTAATGAAGCATCTCAAGAAGCAGCTTTAAATAATGGTGAAATTTCACTTATGAAGACATCTGCTGAAGGATATGAAAAAGCAAAATCAAATTCAAACTTACAGACTTACACTTACAGTGAAGAAAGATTAAATTATATTGTATTTAACCAAAATATAGCAAATATGGCTAATAAAGAAGTAAGACAAGCATTATCATATGCTTTGAATAGAAATGAAATGATAGAATCAGCATATGGAAAAGAGGGTTCTGTACCTGCTAAATCTATATTAGTTCCAGAAGCAGACTTCTACACTGAAGAAGGTGTTGAAGAATATAAGCAAGATACAAATAAAGCTAAAGACCTATTAGCTAAGAGTGGTGTTAAAATTGATAAATTAAAAATAGGTTATAACACAGGCAGATTTGGACATAAAAACTATGCTTTAGTAGCTCAACAAGAGTTGAAAAAAATTGGTATAGAAGCTGAAATAGTTCCTTATGAAAGTAAAGCTTTCTTCAATATATTATTTAGCAATGGTACTGAATGTGATATGTATGTAAATGGATATGCTTGGGGATTAGAGCCAAATCCATATAGAGGTATGTTTGAAACTGGTCAATATTGTAACCAAACTAAATATTCTAATACTGAAATAGATGCTTTATGGGAAAAAGGATTTACTGAATTAGACAAAGAAAAACGTAAAGAAATATACAAACAAATACAACAGGATATATCTAAAGATGCACCTATTTATACTATAGATTATGAACAGAATTTAATGGCAGCTCAAAAAAGTTTAAAAGGAATAGAAGATGCTAAACCATCTCCTGCAATATTATTTGAAGACTGGTCTAAACTATATGTAGAATAATTTATGTAAAATTTTATATTATTAATTAAAAAGGGAGATGTCTAAAAATAATATGGCAACTTTGAACTTAGTGTCCATTGCATTGTTTTATTATTCTAAAACGAGACATCTCCTTTAATTAGGAGAATTCATTTATGTTGAAATTAATATTAAATAGAGTAAAAGTTTTAATACCTATGTTAATCTTAATATCTATATTATCATTTGGGCTTTTAGAATTAGCTCCTGGTGACCCAGCAGATGCTTATATAAATCCTTTAATGTCTGCACAAGATATTGAAAATATAAGAGTTAACATGGGACTTGATAAACCAGTATACATAAGATACTTAAGTTGGTTAAAAAACACTTTAAGTGGAAATCTAGGTATTTCTTATATAAACCATATGCCTGTTACAGAACAAATTATGGAAAAGATGGGAAATACATTTATTCTTATGGGAACTTCTTTAATATTTTCAATATTAGTAGCTATACCTCTCGGAATATTTTTAGCTGTAAATAAAAATTCAATAACTAGTAAAATATCATCTATTTTTAATTATATAGGTGTTTCTATTCCTTCATTTTGGATAGGCATGATACTCATCTCAATTTTTTCAGTTAAGTTTAATATTTTTCCATCAGGAGGTATGCATACTATTGGAAATGATAGTTTTGGAGATTTAGTAAAACATTTAATTCTACCTGTAATAACTTTAGGTTTATATAATACAGCTATTTTCACAAATTATGTAGAAGCTAGTGTAAGTGAACAATTAAAAAAACAGTATGTTGTTACAGCAAGAGCAAAAGGATTATCAGAAAAAATCATACTCTTCAAACATGTCTTGAAAAATTCACTGACATCATTAGTTACAATTCTTGGTATGAGTATACAAAAATTAGTTACTGGTGCATTTGTTACAGAAGTAGTTTTCTCTTGGCCAGGTATGGGTAGATTAATGATTGATTCAATTTTTTCAAGAGATTATACCATAATTATGGCAATAACTATGTTATCAGCACTCTTTTTAATTTTAGGAAATTTAGTAGCTGATATATTATATCTATTAATTGACCCTAAAATTAAATCTAGTAAAGGAGGCTTCTGATTATGTTTACAAATATTCTAAAAGAATTAAAAAAAGACAAATCCTTTGCTTTTGCATGCATTACTCTTAGTATAATAATCATATTAATCATAGCTTCTTTTATATTAAATATAGACTCTAATGCAATTGACACTACTTCCAAACTTCAAGAACCTAGTTTAAAGCATATTTTTGGTACAGATGAACTTGGGAGGGATTATTTCTCTAGAGCTCTTTATGGTGGAAGAATTTCACTTAGTGTTGGTATTTTATCCATGGTTATTTCTATAGTATTTGGTACTGCTGTAGGTGTTATTAGTGGATATATTGGAGGTAAGTTGGACCAATTCTTAATGAGAATAGTAGATATGCTTATGAGTATCCCTAGCTTCTTAGTTTTGATTGTGTTAAATACTTATTTGACACCTAAAGTTTCCACTATTATACTAATTATTGGATTTTTAAGTTGGATGGAAGTCTCAAGAATCGTCCGTGGAGAAACATTAAAAATAAAGGAAAATGAATACTGTATAGCTGCTAAAGCTACAGGTATTAAAACTAGAAATATCCTATTAAGACACATAGTTTTAAACTTAAAAGAAACTATTGTAGTTGCAGGCTCATTAAATATTGCTAATGCTATCTTAACTGAATCCGCTCTTAGTTTTTTAGGTCTTGGAATACAATTACCTCTTGCATCATGGGGTAATATGCTTCAAGATGCTCAAAGACATATTTTTGATAAGTTATATTTAGCTGTATTTCCAGGTCTACTTATATTTTTAACAGTTATGAGCTTGACTATAATAAGTAAAAAGTTTTCTAGTAATACTTAATAACTTTTATATAGAAAAATAAAAACAATGACTATCTACAGATACTCACTGTTTTTATTTTTTATTTTTAGAAAATATATTTTGTATATTATAATTTTCAATACTAATTTATTCTGATATGTAAAACCTATTATTGTCTATTAAATATATAAATAAAAAACTAATAGTTTATTGTAATTTTTTAAAATTTGTTTGCTTTTTATTGTTATTTTAATAACACTCTCACGAATTTTTTTTACTAAAAAAATCTATAATAAATTTAAATACATGTTCATCTACATGACTATAACGTTCTTTCTTAGGTCTGCATAATACAACTTTCCATGTAATAGGATGATTAAATGGTCTTTCTATAATTTTACTATTCTCAAAGAAATTGTGGACTGGTGATGGTAGAATGGTTATAAAATCAGAGTTTGTAGTTGATAACAATAGAAAATCCCATGAACCAGACATTATATATCTTTTTAACTTAACATTTTCATCAGTAAATTTTTGCATTAGCTTATGATGTATCATAAAAGCAGGATTAAATATTGCAAGTAACTGCTCATTCAAATCGTTCCAGTCTATCTTATTTTTTTTAGCAAGTGGATGATTTACATTTAAAAAAGCTGTAAGCTCATCTTCTTGAAGTACATGTTCAGTCACTACACTTTTATCGATTTTATGTGGATGTAATAATACCGCATAATCTAATTCTTGTAATATAAGCATTCTGCTTAAATCATATGCTCCCTTCTCTACTATATCAAATTCTATATCTGGATTGTTTGCAACTAACTGTGCAACTACATCTGAAAAGGCTATTCCAAGTATAAGTGGCGGTATTCCTATTCTAACTTTACCTTTAAATTGAACTGAATCTTCCCTTAAATCTTCCATCATGTTTTTGTATTCATTTATAATATGTTCTGCATTTACATAAAATCTCTCTCCTGCTGGTGTTAAGCCATTTAACCTGCCTTTGTACCTCTCAAATAAGTATACATCTTCACTCTCTTCAAAATTTTTTATGATTTGACTTAACGCTGGTTGAGATATGTGAAGTGTCTTAGATGCTATTGATAGATTAAAACCAGATTTTACTATCTCAACAAAATATTTTAACTGTTTTATATCCATTTTAAACCCCCTTTCTTAAAAATATAGTTTAGATTATATTTTTTCTTATAGTAATATTCTATAGGAAAATCAACATAATTTCATTAATATTTTAACAAAATATTTTTCTAAACATGGCAGAAATTTCTGTCCTATAAATTTTTCTTATACACTATATAAAAAATTAGACTTAGACAAAATGCTTTTTTCGCCGTAATCTATAATTAGAGACAGGAAAACATAAAGCATTAGGGATAAAAATAATTGAAATACTTAAAAGCAAGCTTGTATTAAAAGTACTTTATTATAATTTTTTTATTCAGAAAATTTTTAATTATCATTCAAGAAAGATAGCTATTCGACATGAACTTCAAATAGATTCATCAAAATTAAATGTTAATAGTGGTGCAATAGCATTAGGACATCCAATAGAGTCAAATGTCGCTAGAATACTCGTTACGCTACTTTATGAAATACAAAAACGTAAAACTGAGACTAGTCTTGCAACACTTTGTATCAGTGGTGGCCAAGGAATATCAATGGTAGTTTTACGATAGGAGGAAATATGAATAAAATAGTTAACATCAATGAAGCTCTATCTCATGTAAAAGATGGAGATACAATAATGGTAGGTGGATTCATGGCTAATGGTTCACCAGAAAATTTGATTGATTATTTGTGTAATAAAAATATAAAAGATTTAACACTAATTTGTAATGATACTGGCTTTATTGACAAAGGTGTTGGAAAAATGGTTGTGAATAAGCAATTCAAAAAGATAATTGCTTCTCATATAGGATTAAATAAAGAAACTGGTAGACAAATGAATAATAATGAAACAGATGTCGAATTGGTTCCTCAAGGAACTCTTGCTGAACAAATACGTGCAGCTGGTTATGGTTTGGGAGGTATATTAACACCTACTGGGATTGGTACTCTTGTTGAAGAAGGAAAACAAAAAATTGTCATAGATGATAAAGAATACCTTCTTGAAAAACCAATCCATGCAGATATTGCTCTTCTCTTTGCATCAAAGGCTGATAAAGCAGGTAATCTAGTTTATAAAGGTTCTATGAACAATTTTAATAATTTAATGGCTTCGGCTGCCAAGATTACAATAGTTGAAGTAGATGAAATCGTTGAAATTGGTGATATTAACCCAAATGAAGTTACTACACCAGGTATTTTTGTGAATTACATCATTGAAGGAGGTAATTTATAATGGATAAATTAGAAATGCAAGAATATATTGCAAATAGAGTTTCTAAAGAATTAAAAGATGGAACTGTTGTAAACCTTGGTATAGGCCTACCAACTAAAGTAGCAAATTATATTCCAGATGATGTAAACGTTATCTTGCAATCTGAGAATGGTTTTCTAGGTTTAGGAGTAGCTGAAGATGGAAATCTAAGTGATGAAACCATTGTAAATGCTGGAGGCCAACCAGTTACGATACTTCCTGGAGGGTGTTTCTTTGATAGCGCTACCTCTTTTGGAATAATCAGAGGTGGTCATGTAGATATAACAGTTCTTGGTGCACTTCAAGTTGATAAATGTGGCAACATAGCAAACTATATGATTCCAGGCAAGATGGTTCCAGGTATGGGTGGAGCTATGGATTTAGTAACTGGTGCTAAGAAAGTCATTGTAGCAATGGAACATACTTCAAAAGGTTCTGCAAAAATATTAAATAATTGTACTCTTCCACTTACTGCAACTAATGCTGTAGATTTGATAGTTACCGAAATGGGCGTTATGGAAGTGACACCAGATGGAATTTTACTTAAAGAAATAAACCCTGCTTTCACTTTGGATGATGTTATTTCTGCTACTGAAGCACCTTTAATATTATCAGACTCATTAAATGGAAGCATATCAGCTGTTTAAAGTGATTAAAAATACAAATGTATTAGATGTAAATTTATATTATTCAAAATATTAATATAAAAATAAAATAAAATTGGAGGAAATGAAAATGGTTAAAGACAAAGTTGTATTCGTAACAGGAGCTGCAAGTGGAATAGGTAAACAAATTGCTGAATCATTCTTAAAAAATGGTGCTAAAGTAATGTTCTCTGACATAAATCAAGAAGCTTTAGACAAAGTTACAACAGAGCTAAAAAAAGAAGGCTATGATTGCATGAATGTAAAGTGTGATGTAACTAAAGAAGAAGAAATTAACCATGCTATAGACAAAACTGTTGAAAAGTACGGTAAATTAGATATATTAATAAACAATGCTGGACTTCAACATGTTTCTATGATAGAAGATTTCCCAACTGATAAATTTGAATTTATGATAAAAATAATGCTAACAGCACCTTTTATAGCTACTAAAAAAGTATTCCCTATAATGAAAAAACAAGGATTTGGTCGTATAATAAATATGGCTTCAATCAATGGTGTAATAGGATTTGCTGGTAAGGCTGCTTATAACTCAGCAAAACATGGACTTATAGGATTAACAAAGGTTGCTGCCCTTGAAGCTGCTGATTCTGGTATAACAGTTAATGCTTTATGCCCTGGATATGTGGATACTCCACTTGTTAGAGGTCAGTTTAATGACCTTTCAAAAACTCGTAACATCCCATTAGAAAATGTATTAGAAGAAGTTTTATATCCACTTGTGCCACAAAAACGTCTATTAGATGTTCAAGAAATTGCAGATTATGCTATGTTCTTAGCAAGTGATAAAGCTAAAGGAATTACAGGACAAGCGTGCATACTAGATGGAGGATATACTGCACAGTAGTTATTTTATATTTAGGGCTTGAAGAAACTGTTCTTCAAGTCCCTCTAATAAGGAGGAATGTTTATGAGTATTATAGCACCAATTGGTATAATTATTGGTATAATAGCTATTATATATTTTTCAGTTAAAGAAATTCATATAACTATAGCTGCTCCAATAGCAACCTTAATAGTTGTTCTCTTAAATAAAATGGATGTTGTAACATCAATGCTAGGTGCTGGCAAAAATAATTACATGGGAGCACTTGGCAATTATATAATGAGCTATTTTGCAATATTTTTATTAGGCTCAATACTTGCTAAATTTATGGAGGAAAGTGGAGCCACTGTATCTATAGCAGATTTTATCTTAAACAAGTTTGGCTCTAAACATCCTTATAGAGTTTTAGTTGCGATATTTATAGTAAGCTTTATATTGACATATGGTGGTATAAGTCTGTTTGTAGTTATGTTTGCAGTCATTCCACTTGCAAGAACTCTATTTAAAAAACTTGATATTTCTTGGAATCTTATTCAAATTCCTCTTTGGCTTGGAATTGCTACAATTACAATGACTATGATTCCTGGGACACCAGCCATTCAAAATGTTATTCCTATTCAATATCTAAATACTTCTCTTACTGCAGCTATTATACCAAGTATTGCAGGCAGTATAGGTTGTGCTGTGTTTGGTCTTATCTACATGAAATACGCTCTGAATAAAAGTATTAAAAAGGGTGAAACGTATGCAACTTATACTTCAGAATCAGAAGAAGAATCTCTAGATAGAGAATTACCAGGATTTTTTGCAAGCATCTTTCCTCTATTAGCACTTGTAATTATAGCAATAGTAGGAAGTACTTTTGGCTCAGAATTTCTGAAAAAAAATGTAATTTACATAGCTTTAATAGTTGCAATCCTTTTATCTGCATTTTTATTCCGTAAATTTTTATCATCCAAAATACAGACATTGAGTATAGGAGCTAGTGGTTCTATTGGACCTATATTTGCAACATCTTCTGCTGTTGCATTTGGAGCAGTAATAATGACTGCACCAGGTTTTAATGTATTCAGCAAACTTATTATGTCAATACCAGGTAGCCCACTTATAAGTCTTACTGTATTAACTTCAACAATGTCAGCAATAACAGGTTCATCTTCTGGTGCATTAGGAATAGTAATGCCAAACTTCGCAAATTATTATTTAAGCACTGGTCTGAATCCAGAATTAATTCATCGTGTTGCTACAATAGCTTCAAATATACTTACTATAGTTCCACAAAGTGGTGTTTTTCTTACATTCTTAAGTTTATCTAAGTTAACACATAAAACCGGATTTAAAGAAACTTTCATTGTAGTTGCAGTTGGTTCATTAATAGCAGAAATTATCGTAATTACGTTAGGATTACTGATGTATTAAACTAAAGTATATTATAATTTACCATATAAAAAGTCATCTATTGGAACAGATGACTTTCTTATTTTTCAAAGATTTCAATAATGAAAATTTACTATTTGCATTAAAATGTATATTAAATAAATTTCAATAGCTATATAATTTTTTTTTCGTAACCATAAATTTACATCATAAAATCATTATAAAAATATATTTTTCTCAAAGCTAGTGATTTCATACTATGTAGCTTTATGAGACAAATTATTAAACTTTCTTAAATATGCCTGTTTATTCCATGTATACTCTTTTTACATATCTTTACAGTGAAAAAATGCTTATTCTTATGTTAGTATAAATGCACGGGTACCCCCTACACTAAAGGTTACAAATTAGTAACATTTTTAGAATTTTTAGATTGAGAGGTGTTTATAATGAAAAAAAATATACCAACAAAATTAAAAACTATGTTAGCATTGGGAGTGTTAACCTTAGCTACAGCATCTAGTGCTGTTACTGCAAGTGCTTCATCGCTTGAAAACAATGTAAATCTAAGTAACAAAAGTTTAGTATACAGTAATACTAAATACAAATTTTCAGCAAAACCAAATTGTTCTGTAAAACCAGAGCTTAAACCTGATAAAGATAATTCTTGTAAAGATAAGAACCATAATGACAAGAATTGCAATAACACTAATAAACCTGAGGACAATAATAACTCAGGCTCTACTAATAAACCTGAAGATGATAATAACTCAGGCTCTACTGATAAACCTGAAGACAATAATAACTCAGAATCTAACAAACCTGAAGATAATAATTCAGGCTCTACTAATAAACCTGAGGATAACAACAACTCAGAATCTAATAAGCCTGAAGATAATAATAATTCAGGTTCTACAAATGGAAATTTTTCAGCTTACCAAAAAGAAGTCGTTGATTTAGTAAATATAGAAAGATCTAAAGCTGGATTAAATCCTCTTACTCTTGATTCTTCTGTATCAAATGTTGCTACTAAGAAGTCTCAAGATATGATTGATAACAATTATTTTTCACACAATTCTCCAACTTATGGTTCTCCATTCGATATGTTGAAAAAGTTTGGGATAAGCTATAAAACAGCTGGTGAAAATATAGCTATGGGTCAAAAAACTCCAAAAGAAGTTGTAAATGCGTGGATGAATTCTGAAGGTCACAGAAAAAATATATTAAATCCAAATTTTAGTAAAATAGGTGTTGGAGTAGCTCAAAAAAGTGGTGGTTCACTTTATTGGACACAAATCTTTGTAGGATAAAATGCTCTTTTCCCATATATCAAAAGAGTATCTCTAAATGATTAAATAAAATCACAAATGAGATACTCTTTTGTATCTATATTCAAAACTATTAAATACAAATAAATACAGTATAAACATCATTTACTAATATGTACTTCAAAAATCATTCGTAAAAAAATCAAAACTCCCTTTAGGTGCCATTAAAATTCTTTCTAAAATTAAACTTAATGCTTTTAATTTACGATTTCTTTCTTCTTTATCTCAAGTAAAAATACCTGGGTCAAGTAAAAACGTGAAAATAGATAAAACTATTTCTGAAACTTCTAAAGTATATTCACACTTGAATATACCTTCTTCAATTCCTTCTTATCCACATACTCATTCCCTTCATATTGTATTATAACATAGGCTCAAAAAGTGACCACTGGTCGAAAACATGATACAATAAAGAAAATCTGACCATCGGTCGAAAAATATTGGAGATATGAGAATTGAAAAGGAGGTGTATCAAATTAACTTTTTAGTTCATGAGGCACTCTTTTTTGTATGAAATCAAATATATTTTTATCATTTCAACAATAAAAAAGAGGCTTATCTCTATTTCAAGACAGCCTCTTTTTATCAAATCTATATTTTACATAAGCTTATAACATTTTAATATTATTCAGCTAATTTTTTATATCCTTCATATCTTTCTTTAGCATCAGCTTCAGCTTTAGTAAATAATCCTTCAGCTTGCTCTGGGAATTGCTTAGCTATAGCAGAGTATCTTACTTGTGCAAGTATGAAATCTCTGAAGCTTGCAGTTGGTTCTTTAGAGTCTAAAGTGAATGGGTTTTTACCTTCAGCTTTTACTTCTGGATTGAATCTGTATAAATGCCAGTATCCGCAAGCAACAGCTTGTGCTTCATTAGCTACAGTTCTTCCCATACCTTCTTTTAATCCGTGGTTTATACATGGAGCATAAGCTATTATTAAAGATGGTCCATCATGTTTTTCAGCTTCTAGAACAGCTTTGATAAATTGGTTTTTATCAGCACCCATAGCAACCTGAGCTACATATACGTTTCCGTAAGTCATAGCCATCATTCCTAAATCTTTCTTTCTAGATTGCTTACCTGCTGCAGCAAACTTAGCCATAGCAGCAGCTGGAGTAGCTTTAGAAGCTTGACCTCCTGTATTTGAATATACTTCTGTATCAAATACAAGTACATTTACATTTTCACCAGATGCAAGAACATGGTCTAATCCACCGTAACCGATGTCATATGCCCAACCATCTCCACCTAGTATCCATTGAGATCTCTTAACTAGATAATCTTTTCTATCTTCTATAGCTTTTACTAATTCTTTAGCTTTTGCATCTGTACAATCACAAGATGGTTTTGCTAATAATTCAACAACTTTAGCACTTGCTACTTTAGAAGCTTCTCCATCATTTCTAGAATCTAACCATTCTGTAAATACTGCTTTAGCATCTTCACAGATATCCATAGAAACTAATTCTGTCATAGCATCTACTATTTTTGCTCTTATTTGTTTAACAGCTGTGTACATACCAAATCCGTATTCAGCATTGTCTTCAAATAAAGAGTTTGCCCAAGATGGACCTTTACCTTCATGGTTACAAGTATAAGGAGTTGATGGTGCAGAAGCTCCCCATATAGAAGAACATCCAGTAGCATTAGCTATCATCATTCTATCTCCATATAATTGTGTAACTAACTTGATGTATGCAGTTTCTCCACATCCAGCACATGCTCCTGAGAATTCCATTAATGGTTGTCTAAATTGACTTCCTTTAACAGTATTTGCAGGCATAACATCTACTTTTGGAGCAACTTTTTCAGGATTTACTGCAAATGCCCAATTATCTAACTCTGTATCAAGTTGAGTATCTATTGGCTTCATAACTAAAGCTTTTTCTTTAGCTGGACATATGTCAGCACAGTTTCCACATCCTGTACAGTCAAGTGGACTAACTTGAATTCTATATTTTAATCCTTCTAATCCTTTACCTAATGCTTTTTTAGTTTCAAATCCTTTTGGAGCATTAGCTAATTCTTCTTCAGTAACTAATACTGGTCTTATACATGCATGAGGACATATAAAAGAACATTGGTTACATTGGATACAGTTATCTGTTATCCATTCAGGAACATCAACAGCTATACCACGTTTTTCGTAAGCTGAAGTACCACAAGGGAATGTTCCATCTTCTATACCATTGAATGTACTTACTGGTAAGTTATTTCCTTCTTGTGCAGTCATTGGTCTTAATATATTTCTTATAAATTCTGGCTCTTTTACTTCTTCTTTATCTGCATCAACAGCATTTGTCCAAGCAGCTGGAACTTCAACTTTAACTAAAGCATTTATTCCTGCATCAACAGCAGCATAGTTCATGTTAACTATTTTTTCACCTTTTTTACCATAAGCTTTAACTATAGAATCTTTTAAGTATTTAACAGCATCTTCTTCTGGTATTATTTCAGCTAATTTAAAGAATGCAGATTGCATTATCATGTTTATTCTATTTCCAAGACCTATTTCTTGTCCTAGTTTAACAGCATTAACTGTATAGAATTTTATATCATTTTTAGCTATATATTGTTTCATATGAGCTGGTAAGTTTTCTTCAATTCCAGCTTGGTCCCATATAGTGTTAAGTACAAATGTACCACCTTTTTTAAGACCTTTTAATAAATCATATTGATAAACATATGATTGTTTATGACAGGCAATATAGTCAGCTTCATCTATTAAATAAGTTGCTCTTATTGGAGTATCACCAAATCTTAAGTGAGACATAGTTATACCACCAGATTTTTTAGAGTCGTAATCAAAGTAAGCTTGAGCATATTTTTCAGTGTGGTCACCGATTATTTTTATAGCTTGTTTATTAGCTCCAACAGTACCATCAGAACCTAATCCCCAGAACTTACATCTTATAGTTCCTTTAGAAGCTATTTTAATTGGCTCAGCAGGAGCTAAAGAAGTATTAGTTACATCATCAACTATACCTACTGTAAATCCATTCTTAGGTTGTTCTGAAACTAAGTTATCAAAAACAGTTTTTATATCTGAAGGAGTAGTGTCTTTTGAACCTAATCCATATCTTCCACCTATTATCATAGGAGCATTTTCTTTTCCATAGAATACATCACGTACATCTAAGTATAATGGTTCACCAGTTGCACCTGGCTCTTTAGTTCTATCAAGTACACATATTCTTTCAACAGTAGATGGCATAGCATCTAAGAAATGTTTCATTGAGAATGGTCTATATAAATGAACTTTAACTAAACCGTATTTTTCTCCTTTAGCATTTAAGTAATCTATAGTTTCTTCTATTGTCTCTGTTACAGAACCCATAGCTATTAATACATACTTAGCATCTTCTGCTCCATAATAATCAAATAAACTATGTTTTCTACCTGTTAAATTACTCATTTTTTCCATGTATTTTTCAACTATACCTACTATATTTTGATAGTATTTGTTAGAAGCTTCTCTAGTTTGGAAATATATATCTGGATTTTGAGCAGTACCGCGAGTAACTGGATGATTTGGAGATAATGCATTATCTCTAAATGCTTGAACTGCTTCAAAATTTAATAAACTTGCGTAATCTTCGTTTTCTAATAATTCAACTTTTTGGATTTCATGTGAAGTTCTGAATCCATCAAAGAAATGTATAAATGGTAATCTACCTTCTATTGCAGCTAAATGTGCAACTGGTGCTATATCAGCTACTTCTTGAACTGAACCAGAAGCTAATAATACACATCCAGTTTGTCTAGCAGCCATAACGTCTTGATGATCCCCAAATATTGATAAAGCTTGAGATGCTAAAGCACGAGCACTTACATGGAATACTCCTGGTAATAACTCACCTGCAACTTTATACATGTTTGGTATCATTAATAATAAACCTTGAGATGCTGTAAAAGTAGAAGTTAAAGCTCCTCCTTGTAAAGAACCATGGAATGCTCCTGCTGCTCCTGCTTCTGACTGCATTTCAACAACATTAACTTCTTGTCCAAATACATTTTTTCTTCCTTGTGATGCCCACTCATCAACTACTTCAGCCATAGTTGAAGATGGTGTGATTGGATATATAGCTGCTACATCTGTAAACGCATAGGCAACGTGAGCTGCAGCTGTATTTCCATCAAGTGTTTTCATAAACTTAGCCATAATATGTATCCTCCTTGATAGCTACAATTGTACTTGTTTATAACAAGTCTATTTTTTATATTTACATATAATTTACACAACAAAAATATAAACACACATATAGTCGCGCAAATACTCTATCTTCTAATATAATACTACAGATTAGATAAAATTCCTTTGAAAATTGTAAATTAATTACATATTTAAGTAGATTTTTTTTTAAATTAAATATGTTAAGTTTTTTTCATAATTTTGTATACAATATATAATAAATTAAGTTAGATTTTTCAAACTTTTTCATCTATTTGTATATATTAGTACAAAGTCAAAATATTTATCTTTATTATATGTAAATTTTTATATATATAATTTTACCATATTACATCATATTTTTGTAAGTTTTTATTATATTTTTCATAATACCCCTTTATTTTATAAATTAATCTAATAGATTAAACTTATCAGATAGAAATTTATTACATTTAAAAAAATATGCTAGCAAATAGAACATCCACTAGCATAAACTTCATTTATAATATTAGTCAACTATTAATTCTACTAACTCTCCATTTTTAACACCAGCTGCATTTCCTTCTTCCATATCAACATGCATTTCTAGATTGAAGCTATCACTAGCTCTTACTAATACATTTTCAAATACTAATGCTCTTGGTCCAGAAGTTTTAACTTTTACTATTTGCTTATCAGCTACACCAAATTTAGCAGCGTCTTCATTGCTCATATGTATATGTCTAGAAGCAACTATAACTCCTTCTTTCATTTCTACTTCTCCAGCAGGTCCTACTAATTTAACACCTGGAGTTCCAGCTATATCACCAGATTCTTTTATTGGTGCTTTTACTCCTAATGGGAAACCATCTGCTAAAGATATTTCAACTTGAGTATGAGCTCTAGCTGGTCCTAATACTCTAACTCCTTTTAAAGTTCCTTTTGGGCCTACTAAATCTACTTTTTCTTCACAGGCATATTGTCCTGGTTGAGATAATGGTTTAAATTTAGTTAATTCATGACCTGCCCCAAATAATACGTCTATATCAGCTTGACTTAAATGAACATGTTTATTAGATAATGCTATTGGTAATTTCATTGAAATTCCCTCCTTTTAATTATTTTAAATTATTGCAATACAATTATACATAATATTACCTACAAAATCAAATTATATTAAATCAATATATATCTTTAAATTTTTATATATTATATCTTTAAATTCTTGATTATCCATATAGGGTATATTGTCTGTATTATTTAAATATATATTGTGTAAAAGTTTAGTATTTATACTCTTAAAGAAAAAATCCATGACAATCTGTCCACCTTTAAATTGTGAATCATAGGATTTACTACCTCCTATTGCAATATACATACCAACACGCTTCTTATTCCTATCAATTGAAGGCTTCTTTAACACATATTTACTTGCATATATAGCTTGAGTTCTATCAACAACAGTTTTTAATTTAGCTGAGATTGAATCAAAATGCACAGGGCTTATGACTATAGTTCCTTTTGACTCATCAAACATTTTATATAATGGTTTCATGTCATCATTAAACTTACAAAAACCTGTTTTCTCACAAAATCCACATGCTGTACAATATTCAATATCCATATCATATATATTAAATATTTTGCTACTCAATCCACTCTCTTCTAACTTAACCTTCACTTCATTTGCTATAAAACTGCAATTTTTATTATTTCTTGGGCTTCCATTTATTATAATAATCTCTGGACTTTTAAGTTCTTTTTTATCATTTAAATCCATAATCAATCTACCTATCCTTTAACATAACTATTAAAATATCATCATCATAATTATCTTTTGATGAGAAATTCTTTAAATCTAATTTTAAATTTTCTACTATTAACTGCTGATTTAATCTAAAGTTTTCTTTTAGAAAGTTTTCTAATCTATTTATACCATATTCTTCTTTTGACGTATTTTTTATCTCTAAAATTCCGTCAGTATACATACATACCATTGCATAATTTTCCATTGAAAGAGTATTATTTTCATAGGTAGCATCTTCCATTATTCCAATAGGTATCCCCTTTTTACAATTCAAATTATTTTCTATTGTCCCATTCTTCTTCACGAATACAGGGCTATAATGACCAGCATTAGATATTGTAATAATATTTTCTTTAGTATCTATAATACCTATCAAACACGTTGTAAATACACCCATTTTATCAAACTCATCATATAACATGCTATTTAAATGTGTCATTATTTCTTTTGGTGTATTATATTGATTACATAAGACTTTAAAAGCACCTTTTATCATCGCAACAACATAATTTGATACCATTCCATGTCCCATTACATCAGCAACAATATAGACTATATGTTCATCATCTACTTTTGTGGCATAATAAAAATCTCCTCCTACTACTCTCGCTGGTTTATGATAAAAATACAGTTCTTTATCTTCATTACAATCCATTTTTCCTTTGTCCATAATAAGTTGTTGCTGTTTATTTAATATATTCAACTCATTTTCAAGAACCTTATGTTTCACTTCTTTTTCATTATGCTCATATAATTGCATCCCAACAGAAACTTGTTTGGATAATATACTAAGAATATTTAAATCATCACTAGTATAGTTTTTGCTATTTGCACAAACTATACATCCTATAGTCTCATTCTTATCCTGAAGTTTATAATATATATAACTTTCCAAGTTTATTCCTTTTTTTGAACATGGTTTTAAGTTATTTAGATATCCTCCTAATGACTCTTTCTTCAAAAATGTGTCAAGCATAGGGTATAAATTAGTTTTCTTTTTTTGCTCAGTATTATAACAGCTAAATATTTTATCCTTATTATCATGGCCAGTTATAATTATTAAAGCTTCTTTACTATTAGTAATGTTGCAAGCTTGTTTACTTAAATTTTCTAAAAATCCATCTATACTCTTATTAAGGTATAATTTTTTAGTGGCTTCATTTATAGCACTTATCGAACCTCTTAACTTGTCAATTAAAATTTGTACATTATTATTTTTATTAGTTATTTCTATTGATAAACTCAGAAGTGATGCAACAGAAGATATAAAGTCTATATCTTGTTCTGTTAAATAATCCTCCTCTTTTAAAAAACAAGTCATAAATCCAACAACTAAATTGTTTATTATAAAAGGAAAAACTATTCTCCCAATATAACCTTCAGATTTTGCTAAATCTCGTTCACCTTCAGCTCTAGAATCTTCAAATACATTTTTTACATATATTATCTTCTTTTCATTTACAGCTTCATGTATATATTCTGGATATGTGTCAAAATCAATTTTTGCACCTTTAAGACTATTAATTGGAAAAATTTGAGGTACATATTCTAAGGTTTGTGAACATACTAAGTAGGCATGTTTAGAATCATTTTTATAGAATAGATTTACACATGCCTTTGTAGGGTGAACAACCTCTAACATCTTTTCTATTATGTCATCTTTTATATTAAAAAAATCCGTAGATTCCGTCACCATAGCGGATATCTCCACTAAATTCTTCATTTTATAACTGCCATTAGTCATACTCAATTTCTCCCCCTATATATTAAACTATTTATTAGTATTTTAACATACATTCTTCATAGTAAAAACAAAAACAACGACAAAACTAGCAACTAATATCCAGTTAAATCCTGTCAATAATCCTATAAGAAGCAATGTAATTAATGCATTTAGACCTGTTCTTCCTTTTTCATCCATAAAAGTAATTTTAGATATGTCTATATTGTTCTTTACATTATTTATATGCTCTTTTACTTGTTCTTCCATATTTCTTTTATATAAAATATAAACTACACCTACTAAAAATACACCCATGCCCAAAATCAAGTTTAAATTAAAAGCTACCATAAGTAATATTGAACCAAAAACTAACTTTAAAAGTTTAAAAAATACACTGTCTATTTTTAAAGTTATATTTCTGATTTCTTTACATTCATCTCTTAAAGAATATCCACTTGAATCTAAATTATTAATCTTTGTTTTTACAATTTCAGAATAAAAAAGCTTTATTATCCCATTTAACATTTTCATCACTCCTAAATATTTTACATATATTTGTAAGTTTTACAATTATAATATTTTTTATACTTGGTAATAATAAAAAATAACAAATATTTTATAATTTAGTATTTATTGTAAATAAGTTAGTTAAACTTTATAGACTAAGTATAGATTTCTAAAAATAAATATTTTTACAATTAAAAGGAAGTGGTTGTGTGCAAATAGAACAACTTGATTTAGAAACAAGAAATAAAATATACTGCTACACTAAAAAAATACTTAGAAAATACCAAAAAGGTATAACATCTGGTAAATTAACGGCAGATAAATTTGCAGATAATATATTATCTCAAGGTTTCATTAGTAGTATACTTGATGAAAAAATAATTAAGGAATACGACTTTAAGTTATCTTATATAGACTATATAGAAACTTTGATAAAAATACAAAATGAAAATTTATCTAACTCTAGAAAAAAATCTACTAAGACTGTAAAGTGTTTCAATATCTCTCAAATAATCCAATTAAAAAACTTACTAAATGATACAGGTTATAATTTATTGATTCCATATAAATACTTAACTCCTAAGGATATAGAAGGAATCGTTACTCTAATTAATACTGGGTCTATTGAGCTTGGAAATGAGAGAATCTATAATTATATATCAAAAGTATGATAATATAAAGCTATTATAAAAAGGCAATTTATTTAATAAGAATTATTTTAATATTAAATAAATTGCCTTTTTAATTTTTTAATTAAAGATTATTATCCAAGAGCTTTTTCTAATTTAGATAAATGTTGTATTGGATAATATTTTAATAGCTCTTTAAATTGTTCTACTGATAAACCTTCTGTTGTTGTGTATATTCTTATTTTTTCATCTAAATCACTATTAATAAATTTGTTTTTTAAATCCTCAAAATTTACACTACTCATTTTACATCACTCCTTATGTAACATATTCGTTTGTATTATTTTATCCAAATTACTAAAATTTATTACATAAAAATGCACCTGTGTAAAATTTAATAAAAAAAAGCTATCTCAATTTAGAAATTACTTTCTATATTTGAGATAGCTTTAGCTAAACTAATAGCCTAATAGTTATAAATAATTATTTATTAACTATCTGTTGCTTTTTCCAGCCATTTGTTGTTCAGCCATTTCAACTAATTTTTTAGTCATGTATCCACCTACATAACCATTTTCTCTTGCAGTAAGGTTTCCTTTATCAACTTGTTGATAATTACTCATACCAAGTTCGTTAGCTATTTCTAATTTCATTTGGTTTAAAGCCTCTTTTGCTCCTGGTACTACTGTTCTGTTGTTGTTATTGTTACTTGCCATGTTGATTACCTTCCTTCTGTTTAATTTATTTTGTGTTGCTGATAATATTATGTGATTTTAAACATTTTTAATTCAGGTAATTTTTAGCAATTAAAACCTGCCAAATATCCAGTAGAAAAAGCTATTTGTAAATTGAATCCTCCTGTATATGCATCTATATCTATTATCTCTCCAGCAAAAAATAGACCTTCTATTAGCTTTGACTCCATTGTACTCGCATTTATCTCATTTACTTTTACACCACCAGAAGTTATTATAGCTTCATCAATAGGTCTGTACCTTTTTACAGTAAACTTTAAATTCTTTAGTAAATGCACTAAGTGTTTTCTCTGTTCTCTAGAAATTTGGTGAACAACTGTATCTGGATTAATCTCACTCAAATCTATTATTATAGGTATAAGTTTTTTTGGAAGTAAATCATCCAATGCTTTTTCAAATTTTTTATTTGTATACTTTGCAAAATCTTTTTGAACTCTTTTATCCAACTTTTCTTCATCTAGTGCTGGTTTTAAATCTAAGAATATAGTGTAATTTTCTTTAGTTGTATCTTTCATTCTACAACTTGCAGACTTAATTATAGGTCCATCTAAGCCAAACTTAGTAAATTCAAGTTCTCCAAAATCACTGTAAACTTTCTTTTGTTTGCTATTAAATACTTTTATCTCAACATTTCTTAATGATAACTTTTCCAAATCTTTTATAAAGCCTTCTTGCACTTCAATACCAATTAAGGATGGTTTTGTATCTACAATGGTGTGACCTTGTGAAGCAGCAAATTTATATCCATCACCAGTAGAACCAGTAAGTGGATAACTTAATCCTCCAGTTGCTACTATAACCGAGTCACACTTAATTTCTTTTTTATTGGATAAAACTACTTTTTCAATTTTATTATTTTTAGATATTATTTTTTCCACTTTCGAATTTAATAATATATCTACTTTTTTGTTTTTGAGTTGTTTTTCAAGAGCCTTTACAACATCAAATGCTTTATCACTTTCTGGGAATACTCTTTTTCCTCTTTCTGTTTTAGTTTTTACACCAAGATTATTAAACATGCTTATTACATCATCATTTGTAAAAGTATAAAAAGCACTATATAAAAATTTTCCATTTGTAGGAACATTTTCTATTAATTCTTCTATATCACAAGCATTAGTTATATTACATCTACCTTTTCCTGTTATTGCAAGTTTTTTACCTAATTTATGATTTTTCTCAATCAATGTTACATCAAATCCTCTTTCACATGCAGTTGATGCTGCTATCATCCCTGCTGGTCCGCCACCTATTACTACTACCTTCTTCAAATAATCACTCTTTTCTTCCCTTAATTTTTTAAGTTAAACTATTAATAAAGTAGTTTAGCTTAATTTAGCTTCAAAAGTTTAAATAATGCAGGAGCTCCTGCCACACCATAAAAAACAACTACAGTATTCTTAATAAAGTTCATAAAAATTATACTCCTATTAGAATCACTTAGATTTAAAGTAACAATTAACATTGAAATAAATACTTTAATCCCCATATATAACATGCCTATTGTTACTATCCCAACCAAAAACCTACATATTCTTGAAAATATTATATTTTTACTATTTTTATTTTTACTACTAAAATTAATTTTTTTGTTATTATTGTCTGTATTAAATCTAACAAATTTATCTTCAACTATATATCCAAATATAAACCCTACTATGATACCAAATTTTTCAAAATAGTCAGGGCTATTTAAAAATATAGCTATTATAACAAATGGTATAAGTAAAACCACAAGAAAAATATAATTTTTACTATCGTCAATATAGTCAAATATTTTTACAAATATAACTGTAAAAAATATACCTAAGGTCCACCCAGCTATTACATCTATAGGCCAATGAACTGCCAAATATAGTCTAGATAAACCAACACCTAATACCATTAATGCACCTATTAAATGAATATATCTCTTTTTAAATATAGTCATAATACTAACCCAAAATGTAGTTGCAGTTTGAGTATGAGCACTTGGAAAAGAGTAACCACCAGCAGTAGAAACTCTCAGTGACTCAAGACCTTTTATTCCTATTGGTCTAGGAGCTTTTACAAATTCTTTGATTCCTAAATTCACAACAAAATTTCCAATTATAGCAAACAATATTTTCTGCCCACATTTTTTATTTATACACCAGTAAATGATTGTTGTAATTAATATTAATAGTGGTGCTTCTGTACTTATTGTGAATACAAGAAATATAAAGTTCAAAATTGGATTTCTTAAATTTTGGAAAAATAATAATATACTTAATTGAATATCCATATAGAGGTCTCCTTTACTAATATTTTATATACTTAATTAAAAAGCACTAAATCCCTTAGAGATTAGTGCTTTTAATTCACATTTAAGTCTTATTCTACATCCTCAACTATACCTATATAAGGTAAATTTCTATACTTCTCAGCATAATCTATTCCATATCCAACAATAAATTTATCTTCAATAACAAATCCCACATAGTCTACAGGTATATTAGCTTTTCTTCTTTGAGGTTTATCAAGTAAAGTACATAGCTTTAGGCATTTTGGGCTTCTAGTCTTCAAAGCTGCGACTAGGTTACTTAATGTCAATCCAGAGTCTATTATATCCTCCACAATTAATACATTTTTTCCTTCAATGTCTACATCTAAATCTTTTAATATTTTAACTGTTCCAGAAGATTCTGTTGAACTGCCATAGCTTGTAACGCTCATAAAATCTATATTTACATCTAAGTCTATACATCTTATTAAATCTGAAACAAATACACTAGCTCCTTTAAGGATACCTACTACTAGTAAATCTTCACCTTTAAAATCTTCTTCTATTTTTTTTCCTAATTCATAAACTTTTTCTTTTATTTGTTCTTCTGTCAACATTTTTCCTGTAATTTTGTACATCTTATACCCTCCCGCTTTCCATCTATTAACCTATATATTATAGCATACCAAAATATCAATTAAAATATTTTTCATCATTTTTAAACGTAAAGTAACAGCTTATCCATACTTTTTTGCTTTTTATCTTAAAAATTTGGAATAAACATTCCTTTGTATTATAATCTATATGTACATGTATTAATCAGTTATTTTTATCAATTATATAATTTTATTTTTGGAGGTACTTTTATGAGCACAAATCATGGAGCTAATTTATATAGTTTATCTAGTAAGTATGGCTTTTCAAAAGAAGAATTTATGGATTTTAGTTCAAATATAAATCCTTTTGGTACATCAAGTTTAGCCAAACAATACATTGTAAACAATATAGATATGGTATCTATGTATCCTGACCCTGATTACATAGACTTAAAAACTTCTATATCAAGTTACTGCAAATGTTCTATAGATAATATAGTCCTTGGAAGTGGAGCTACAGAATTAATCTCATCATTCATACATACAATCAACCCTAAACAAGCTCTTTTACTTTCCCCTGCATATTCAGAGTATGAAAAAGAGCTATCTAAAGTTAATTGTTCTATAGATAAATACTTCGCCAAAGAAGAAGATAATTTTAACATAAATTTAGAAAATCTTATAGAAACTATTAACGCTAAAAATTATGATTTGGTTATCATCTGCAACCCTAGTAATCCTACTGGATTTGCATTTACTAAAATACAAGTAAGAGAAATTTTAAAAAACACAGACTCTTTTTTAATGATTGATGAGACTTATGTAGAATTTACTGATACAAACATATATTCTTGTACTCAGTTAGTTGATGATTATTCTAATTTATTTGTTATAAGGGGTACATCAAAGTTTTTTTCGACACCTGGTATAAGACTTGGATATGGTCTTATATCTGACATTAAGGTTAAAAATGAAATAAATAAAAACCTAGACTTATGGAATATAAATATAATCGCTTCAAAAATGGGAGAAATCATGTTTAGTGATTTGAATTTTATATCAAGTACGATTTCTTTAATGAATACTGAAAGAGATTATTTAATTAAGGAACTTAAAAGCATAAAAAATTTAAACGTATATGATACTAAAGGTAATTTTATATTATGTAAAATTAAAACAAAGGAATTTACTGCTAAAGCTCTTCGTGATAAACTAATTCCACAAAAAATAATAATAAGAGATTGTTATTCATTTGATGGGCTAGATGAATATTTCTTCAGGGTATGTATATTAAAACCTAATGAAAATAAATTATTAATATCATCTCTTAAATCAATTTTCAAATAAAAAAATTACTTTATTATATAATTCTATAAGTATAAAAAATGAGTTATCTCTATTTGAGATAACTCATTTTTGTTTATTAACAAACTAAGCACTTTGTTCTTCTTTGTTTCCTTTTTTACTCATTCCATCATTTATTTTATCTACAACTGCTGCTATTGCATTATCTCCTGATACATTACATGCTGTACCAAAACTGTCTTGAGTTAAGTATAAAGCTATCATTAAACTTGCAAGACCTCCATCTGATGGTATTCCAACCATTGGTAAGAAAGGAAGTGCACTCATTATAGCCCCACCTGGTGCCCCTGGTGCTGCAACCATTGCTATACCTAACATTGCAATATAAGGGAATAATACACCTATTCCATGTGGCATACCATTCATCATTAAAACTGCTGTTGTAAACCCTGTTATTGATATCATACTACCTGATAAATGTATTGTTGCACAAAGAGGCACAACAAATTCTCTGATTTGCTTACTTACTCCATTTTTTTCTGCACAACCAACATTAACTGGTATAGTTGCTGCTGAAGATTGAGTACCTATAGCTGTTAAATATCCAGGTACTTGATTTTTTAACATTCTTACTGGATTTTTTCCTGAAAATGCTCCTGCTGCGGTAAATTGACATGCCATATATACAAAATGTAAAGGTATTACCACTAAGTAAACTTTCCAGAATACACCTAATATTGTCCATACTTGTCCTGCTATAGTTATATTTGCGAAAGTCCCTGCTATGTATAAAGGTAATAAAGGTATAATTACTGTTGACAACGTTTTCGTTACAATTTCTTGGAATTCTTGGAAGAATTTAAATAAGACTTCTCCTTTTCCATGATTTCTTAAAGCTGATATTCCAAGTCCCATTACAAATGCAAACACAATTGCTGCTGTTACATCTACCATAGGCTCTAATGGAATTGTAAAGATTGGAGCTAACATTCCTGCTTCTGGGTCTCCAATTTGTCCTGCTACACTTGCATCAATAAAATTTGGGAAAATTAGCATAGATACTGCAAATGATAATAATCCTGCAATTAGAGTAGAACCATATGCTATTGCTGTAGTTATTCCTAATAATTTTCCTGCACCTGTTGCTAAATCTGCTATACCTGCTGTTACAAACCCTATAATTATAAATGGTATTACAAACTTTAAGAATGCTGAGAATAATGTACTAACTGTTACTAGTATTTGTACTATTATTTCTGGTGCATAACTTCCGATTAAAATACCGACTATGATACCGATGATTAGCTTGGGCACTAAACCTATTTTCTTCTTCATAATATTTTACCCTCCATAATTTTTTAAATTAAGCATTCTTGTACATTGAATACTTAGTTAAATATTGGATATCCACTTATTATGATAATAGAGTTTTACCTCTCCGTCAACAATTTAGCCATTTTTTGTTAATAAAAAAAAGAATAACATATATAAATTGTTATTCTTCTTCATCTTTTATAGAAAATTCTACATTTTCAATTATATTTGAATGTTTATCTTTTTTTGTTATATTTCTATATCTATTAATTTCTTCATTCACAATACCTATGCTCCAAATTAATACTATAATATCATCTATAAATCCAAATGCTCCAGTAAGCATCTCAGGAATTATATCAACTCCAGATACAAAGTAAGATATAGTAAAAATTAAAACGGAAACTACTTTTACTTTATAGACTATATTGATTCTTTTATCCGTCATAAAATCAGGTAGTTTAAGTAAATCAAATATAAAAAGCAAACCAAATTTAGCATTTTTAAATCTCACTAAAATTTTTTTTAAAAAATCTAAAATTATATTAACCATTCTTTTTAGAAATTCCATATTTATCACCTCTTATAATTATAGGTTATTCTACATTATAACCGATATAATTAATTTGATGAGTATATTATATATAAATTTTATCAACTAGTATATATTCAAATTATAACAATTCAATTCCTGCACTACTACAATTTTTAATCATATCTTGTGGCCATACTCCAACCTGTACTTCTCCTATATGAGCCTTTTGTAAGAAATACATACATATTCTTGACTGACCAATACCTCCACCAATTGTATATGGAAGTTCACCATTTAAAAGCATCTTATGATAATCAAACTCTTTTCTATCTTCACATCCAGCAAGTTTAAGTTGTCTATCAAGAGATTCTTCATCAACTCTAATTCCCATTGAAGATAGCTCTAATGCAGAATCTAAAACAGGGTTATAAAATAGTATATCTCCATTTAATTCCCAATCATCATAATCAGGGCTTCTTCCATCATGTTTTTCTCCTGATGTTAGTGTCTTTCCTATTTGAGTTATAAATACAGCTTTCTTATCTTTTACAATTTTATCTTCTCTTTCCTTTGGAGATAATTCTGGATACATATCTTCTAACTCTTGTGATGTTATAAAAGTTATTTCTTCTGGTAAGATTTCTTTTATTCCTTCATACATGCTACATACAAATATCTCTGTATCCTTAAATACTCCATATAGTCTTTTTACAACATCTTTTAAAGTATTTTCATTTCTACTACTTTTATCTATTACCAATTCCCAATCCCATTGGTCTACATAAAGAGAATGTATGTTATCTAACTCTTCATTTTTTCTTATCGCATTCATATCTGTATATAAACCACTGCCAACTTCAAAACCATATTTTTTAAGGGCTAATCTCTTCCATTTTGCAAGTGATTGAACAATTTCTGCATTTTTATTCATAAATGGTATATCAAAACTTACAGCCTTTTCTCCATTTAAATTATCATTTGCACCAGTTTCAGGCAATACAAATAATGGAGAAGAAACTCTTATTAGATTTAGTTCATTGCTCAATCTCATTTCAAAAAAATCTTTTAATTTTTTTATAGCTACTTGTGTATCAATTACATTCAAACTACTGTTATAATCCTTTGGTATTATTGTACTCATATTATTCACTCCCTATATTTATATATTTTTCCATTAAAAAAACCTTTCATCCCTATATAAAAGGGACGAAAGGTTGTCTTTCCGCGGTACCACCCTGATTAGTTTAAAATAAATTTAAACCCAGCTCATAATGTACAGATATTACTCGATACATCCCAATATGATAACGGTTTGGTTCCGACTAAGCCTACTATTTTAAAATTTCGGTTAGCAACTCCAGGATGTTCTTCATTATAGACTTCATATTGGTCTCACACCATCACCAACTCGCTTTAACTACATTCTATAACTACTCTTCCTTTCAAAGTCTTTAAGAATTTAATCTAATAAAATTTAACTCTCTTATGTTTTCTATTTATTCATAATAGTATGATAAGTGATTAGTTAAAATTTGTCAAGTTTAATATTTTTTATTTCTATGCATCCTATAAATTTTTACCTATACTTATAAATTTTCAAATGTAGCCTTTAATCTATCCATACATTCTTTTAATAAAGACTGTGGGCATGCTACATTTATTCTTTCAAATCCTATTCCTTGTTTTCCAAATATATAGCCTTCATCAAATAATACATTAGCTTTCTTAAACATTAAATCTTCAAGTTCTATTTCATTTAATCCATAGTCAGTAAAATCTAACCATGCTAAATACGTTCCTTCTGGATAAACAAGTTTTACTTTTGGTAAATTTTCTTTTAAGTATTCATCAATAAACCTTATATTATTATCTAAATATTCATTCAATTCATTAACCCAATCTTCACTTTCATTATATGCTGCTATAGTAGCTACAATAGCAAAAGGATTTGGTGAAGTTCCAACTCCAACAGCTGTGACCTCTTCTTGATATTTCTTTTTTAAATCATTGTTATTCACTATTATATTAGATAATTGCATTCCAGCTAGATTAAACGTTTTACTTGGTGCTATACATGTAACTATTTTATCTTTGTACTCTGGGCATAATGATTGTAAAGGAGTATGTTTAAATCCTTTTCTAATTAAATCAGAATGTATTTCATCAGCTATTATCCATAAGTCATATTTTTTACATATTTCTACAACTTTTTTTAATTCATCTTCTCTCCATACTCTACCAACTGGATTGTGAGGGCTACAAAGTATAAGTACTTTATTATTGCTACACTTAGCCTTTTCTTCTAAATCAGCATAATCCATTCTATATGTGCCATTCTCATATATCAGAGGATTGTTTACAACTTCTCTATTATTACTTTTTATCTTTGCTTCAAATGGGTAATACACTGGTTTTTGAACTATTACACCTTCATTAGAATCAGTTAATATTCTTACTAAAATAGCAACAGCTGGTACAACTCCTGGACTAAATACAATATTTTCTCTATTTATTTCCCAGTTAAATCTTCTTTTGTACCAGCTACAAACTGCATTAAAGTATTCTTCACTATCATTAGAACTATATCCAAATATTTTATGGTCAACTTTTTTATGTAATGCTTCTATTATTGGCTCTGCACATTCAAAATCCATATCTGCAATCCAAAAAGGTAAACCATCTTTTTGTGCTTTTGGTGAACAATTAGTTCTAAAATCCCATTTTACACAATCTGTCCCTACTCTATCTATTACTTGGTCAAAATTATATTTACTCATTTTACCCCTCCTAAAAATACAAATTTTATAATTATTTAGTATATAACTGGATGTAATTTGGTGTTATTTTACAATTCTACATATTATAATAGTAACACTTTTTTGTCCAATAGATTTAAAATATACTTGTTTTTATGGTTATAGTTTTTTTCAATGTTGTAAAAATAGTTTCAATATATCAAAACAAGATTGCTTATATTAATTATATTTCAACTGACATAAGCAATCTTTTCTATAACTTCTAAATTTGTAAATGTAGAATCATTAGTTTAGATATTACCCAATCTCTTTTCAACTAATCTACACCATATATCAACTCCATATTCCAAAGCCTTTGTATCAAATGTCACATTTGGATTGTGAAATCCTGGTGTAGCATCAGCTCCCAATCCAATATATGTAGTTTTACATTTTAGTTTTTGTGTGTAGTAGTGAAAATCCTCTCCACCAGAATTCTTAAATGTACCTATAGACGCATCTTCTCCCAATATATCTTTTATAGTTTCTTCAGCCAATTTCACAAGCCCTTCATCAAACTCTGCTGCTGGCACTCCATCCTTTGAAAGTAACATAGCCTCTGCATTTATAGAATTTGCAGCAGTTTTTACAGCATGTATTGCTTTTTCTTTTAATTCTTCTATTATCTCATTACTTTCTGCTCTTATATCTAAAGCCATAAATGCTTCATCTGGTATATTATTATATGTTTCTCCTTTAACTGATATATTTGTCACTTTTATGGAGTTTGGTACAGCTGGATTTACTCTTATTGCATTTATTGCACTCACTGCCAAACAAACAGCATCTACTGCATTTACTCCTAAGTGTGGTTTAGACCCATGACAAGTAACACCTTTAATCGTAAACTCCATTATGCAACTAGCACAATGATACATTGCAGGTATTGCCTTTCCAAGTCTACAATCTTGACCAGGTCTTAAATGCATACCTACCATTTCTTCCACATCATCCAATAAGCCAGAATCGATTACTCTTAATGCACCATATAGTTTTTCTTCTCCTGGTTGAAAAAGTATTTTTAAAGTACCTCTCTTTACTAGATTTCTTTCTCTTATTAGTTTTGCAGCTGTTAAAAGCATGGAAGTGTGACCATCATGTCCACAAGCATGTATCATTTTCTTTTCTCCATCTATTATAAATTCCAACGCATCCATGTCTGCCCTTATAGCAAATACTGGTCCTTCTTTTTTAGAATCTATAGTTACTATAATACCAGTTCCTGCAATGCCTTTATTAATATCTTCAAAACCCATTTTTTCAAGTTCCTTTAAAACAAACTCAGATGTCTTATATTCTTCAAACCCTTTTTCTGGTATAGTATGTAAATAATCATACACCCTATGTACGTACTCAATATAATCTTTATTAGTTTCCATAGTATAAAACTCCTCCTTAAAATGTAAACCTTATATTTATATAAAACTTTTATTATACTTACCTATACTACGAAATAATTCATTATAAGCATTGCAATACAACCATTTAAAGTTGCTATCACAAACATATGTGGATAATATTTTGTCTTTAATTCAGCAGTTCCTAAAAGTCTACTCATAAATTGTATCTGAGCACCTGAAAGCAATAACATTGGTAAAAGAATTGCAACATGTGCTTGGCTTATCTGACCTGCTGTAAATAGACCTGCTATTACTCCAGATGCTCCTCCCATTGATATAAATATTGTCATTATTGCAGTTGCTGCAACACCTGGAAGTCCAAATATGCTCATTACAGGTGTAAATATTGTTCCTATCACATCCAAAAGACCTGTTAAATTAAATATAGAAATTATAGCAAAACCAAAGATAACATTTGGAGCCATTGAATTTGTGCTTATTTGAAATCCATTTCTAGCTCCTCCAATAAATGCGTCTATCACATTCCCTTTTTTAGCCCTTACTTCTTTTTTTGCTACTTCACTCATATTAAGCTTCCCCCTTGTCAAATTTATTTAAATATAGTCTAAGTAAGTTTGCTCCAACAAATTTCATAATTAATATTAAAGCAAGTGGTATAAAGATTGGAACATCTCCGATAAATGGAAACAATGCTGCTCCAGAAGCAAAGAAGTTTGTGATTGCAGATGCACCTGAAAATTGAAATGCACAAAATACAGCCTTTTGTTTCTCGTCTATATATCCATCATCTTTAAGTTCTTTAGTCATAGATGCAGCTGCATCAGTAGATTGTAAACTAGCTATCAAAGTCAATCCTGCAAATCCAGGTAATCCTAATAACGGTTTTAATAGTGGACTAAGAAGCTTCTGAGCTGCCTTCATCCCATCTAAATGGTCTATAACTCTAACTATTCCAAGTGCAAACATAACAGATGGTATTAGTGTCAATGCATATAGCCATCCATCTCTAGGACCAGTACCTCCATCACCTCTAAAATTTGCAGCTAATGTACCCACACCATCATTAACAGTTCCTAATGTTCCAAAAGAACCCAGTACATTATTAAAATCCAATACTTTTAATGGCCCTGACGCATCCTTAAATATTCCTGAAAAGAATAATGCACCCAAAATTAATGCTACATACCCATACCATTTTACTTCTACTTTTTCTGTTGCTGATTCCAATTTGCTCATTTAAATTCTCCCTCCTGTTTAATTAAGATTTATTAGTATATCTCTTTAATAAGCAAAATTTGTGCCAACAATTTAATGATAAGGGTTTTATATCCATTTTTTTATTGTAAATTTATCCCATATAATAAATTGCTTATAATTGCTAACTTCTAAAGTATTTAAATACATTATTTTTTTATTACTTATTAAAATACACTTCTTAATATAAAAATATGCCTTAGTTATTTATCAAAAAATATTTATAAATAGGTTTTTATAGGATAAAAACCTATAAAAACCTTTTTTAAATCGAATTTCTAAATTTATCATATTATTTGATGTATAATATAACTTACCTTGTACTTAAAAAAATAAAATAAATATTACTTTGTTAGGAGAAATAGCATGGATAAAAAGAAATTAATCCTTATAACATACGATAAATTGAATAGTAATCATTACAAAGAAGAGTTAATAAACTTTTTTGGAGATGAGATAATCATAGAAACACAAAATATACTCGATGGCATAAAAGAAAATTTAGAAGGAGATGTTGTACTTTCTTTATCACCTTTAACTAGTAATTTTTTAATAAAACATTTTAAAGAAGATATTGAAATTATTCATGGAACAAAAGCACTTTCAAAGCTTGGTTATGAAAAAATGATGCAACTACCTCCTGGTACAAAATCATTACTTATGACCACTAATAAAACATCAGCGTTTGAAATGGCTACCTACCTATATAAAATCGGGATAAATCATATAGATTTTGTACCAACCTATCCAGATTGTGATGAAATATATGATTTGGATACAGCTATAACACCAGGGCAAATTAGATTTATACCAAAATACATAAAAAACATAGTTGACTTAGGATGGAGAAAAATTTCATTAGATACATATATGTCATTACTAGTGGTATTAAAATTAAAAAATGAAAAATTTATAGAAAAATTATATAAATTATCTAAGGAAACACTCAGTCATGACTTTTTAAATACATCATTGGATAATATATCTAAGCTAAAAACAATACTTTACATGACTATTGATGAAATAGGAGATGGTTTAATATTTTTTAATACTTTCAATAAAGTTACTTTTGTAAATAAATCTTTACTTAGTATGCTTGAACTAGATGAAAAACTCATAAAATCTCCATCTTTAATGGATTATCTACCAAAGAGTTTTTTACATAAAATTACGAAAAATTTAAATATAGACAATATGATTATATACATCGATGAAATAGATAAAAAATTCATACTTTCTAAAAAACCATTTTATCTTTATAAAAATATAGAAGGTTGTTTAATTACATTAAAAGATGTAAATAACATCGAGATATTAGAACAAAAAATAAGAAGTGATTCTGTTAAAAGAGGTTATGTAGCTAAATATAAATTTAATAATATTATTGGAAATAGCTCTGTTATAAAAGATTGTATTGAAAAAGCAAAAAAAATGGCTCTTACAGATAATCCTATATTAATAACAGGTGAGACAGGTACAGGTAAAGAGGCCTTCATTCAATCAATACACAATCATTCAAATAGAAAAAATAAACCTTTTGTAGCTATAAATTGTGCTTCATTACCAAGTGAACTACTTGAAAGTGAACTATTTGGATATGAAGATGGTTCTTTTACTGGTGCTAAAAAAGGCGGAAAAAAAGGATTATTTGAATTAGCTCATACTGGAACTATATTTTTAGATGAAATAGGAGATATGCCACACAACTTACAAGTTAAACTTCTAAGAGTTTTACAAGAAAAAGAAATTAGAAAAATTGGTGGTACAAGTATCATTCCAATTGATGTAAGAATATTAGCTGCCACAAATAAAGACTTAGAAAAATTAATTATAGAAAATAAATTTAGGATGGACTTATTTTATAGAATAAGTATGTTTACTTTAGACTTACCTCCTCTTAGAAATAGATTAGAAGATATTCCACTTCTTTTAGAGTCATTTTTAAAAGAGCTTCCCTATAAAAATGTTAAACTGGATAAGTATCTTTTAGAGACTCTAAATTCCTACACTTGGATGGGTAATATTAGAGAATTGAGAAATTGTATTGAATATATGGCTTACATGGGTTCTAATTATCTTACAATAAATGATTTACCTCAAAATATATCTTCAAAATTAAATAATCATCCTGTATCAAATAATGTCTCTATATTTCATGATTTAAGTCAATATGACAAAAACATATGTATTTCTATTTTAAAGTCATTATATATAAAACCTATGGGTAGAACAAAACTAATGAAATTTATGGAATATAATGTCACAGAATATGAAGTAAGAAGTATGCTAGAATATTTAACACTCAATGGATACTTATTTTCTGGCAAAGGAAGAAAAGGTTCCACTTTAACTGAGAAAGGCACAAAAATAATAGAAAATAATATAATTTAAATCTATAGTAATTCATATTTACTTTATCATGTTTTATATAATCCTAAGATTTTATTTTTATATAGAGTTTTATATAAAATAATAAAACTTATTTATTATCAGAAAAAGCTATGAAATTAGTATTTTATTACTAATAACATAGCTTTTAATATTAATAGATTAATTGATTTAAGACTACTAATTGATAATTATAAAGTACCTCTGTTAAAGGTGTAAATTCTGAACCAATACCAAATTTTAATTCTACAAATCCCTCTAAATAATCTTGAGCACTTACATCTTCTTGTGTTAAGTCTCCCTTTACCATTTCAGTAGCAAGATGGATTGCTAATGCTGGTATAAAAGCATCCATTGGCATAGGATATCCTCCAAGCCTATTTGACATACCAGCAGCCTTAGCTTTTTCACTTATCATATCATTTATTTTATTATAATTTTGAGCATCTTTTTTAGATATTTTTAGTCCCATAACCTCAGGATATGTTTGTGTTGGTGATGGATTACTTTGTTCTGCAACTATATACTTTAACTCTAAAGCCTTAGTTAAAATAACTTCATCCATAATCTCATTTACACCAAATACATTTATATCTTTTCCATATTTTTTAACTTGTTTTTCAATGTCTTCATTTAAAAACTGCTTAACCTTATTTTTATCTTCTTCATTATTGATATTTGGTGTATCCACTTGTACAAATTGTAGTCCTATATTTTTACAAGTCTCTTTAATCTTCTCTAGCCTTTTGGTTATATTAGCATCTTTTAAATCATCTTTAGAAGCGTAATGAATAAAAGCCTTTGCTCCCATTTCTTTTGAATGTTCTGCTAATAACTTTCCTCTTTCCTCTATATTAGCCCCTAAATTCACATCAACATACTGGCTTAATTGATTCTTGTCATCTCCCATAGGTGCAGAAATAGTTATTATTTCTGAACGCTTTTCCTTTACCTTTTGTAAAGCTGGTAAAAGACCTGCTTGATTTGTAGATACTACAATTGCCTGAATTTCTTTATCATCAGCCAATTTTACTATTTGATTTATAGCGTTATCTATATTAGAAGTAAAGTTTTCTGGTAATACAACATGCTTTATAGTTTGCTTAACTTTAGCTTTACCATCTTTGTCTTTATCAATTTTATTCTCTTCTTCATACTCTTTTGCCAAGCTTTCTACTATATTATACTGTACTTTGTTCTCAGATAATGGTTGAGTTACTACTGCAACTTTAAAGTCATCTATAATTTCCTTTTTATCTTGCTTGCCTGCAATCAAACTACAGCCTGTAAGTCCAATAATTAAACATATGGATAGCATAAATGCTGTTATTTTTCTAAGCATTAGTTAAAACCTCCTAAATTTGTACTTTCTTATCACTATTACTAATTTTATCATACTTCAAAGAAAAATTATATTATAAAAAATTATATACATATTATTATACTTCAATCTAAAAAGTACTATGGGTAGATTAGGTTTTGATTAAACCTACCCATAGTACTAAAAAAATTATATATTATAAAATTAAATTAATTACAAATTATTATGCTACTTGTTTGTTGCTTTTTATGAAGTTACCAACTATTCCACCCAATATAGCTGGTATTACCCAGTTAAAGCCCAAACCTGCAAGTGGTAAGCTTTGTATAAATGGAACAGCTCCTGTCATTCCATTTACAGCTGATAATACACTAACCACTAACGTAACATATGCTGCACCTTTAAATGCATTATCATTTTTTATATTTTTACCAGCCAACTCCATGATAACTATTGCTAATAAAACAGGATATATAGTTTGTAGGATTGGAACTGATATAGCTATTATAGAGTCAACACCTAAATTTGATATAAGCATACTAGCCACACATATACCTATAACTAGTTGTTTGTAAGTTGCCTTACTTATTCCTTCAAAATAAGTTGATATTGATGCTGTTAAACCTGTAGAAGTAGTAAGACAGGCAAGTGCTACAATTATACCTAAAATTATCTTTCCTACCTGACCATACAGTAGTATACTAGTTATTTCAACTAATAAAGATGCCTGAGGTACACTAGTATCATATATTGTTGAAACTGTTGCACCTAAATAAGTAAGACCACCATATACTAATGCTAAAAATACACAAGCTACAAAACCAGCTTTAATAGTCATTCCAATTTGGTCCTTATCTGATGTATATCCTTTACCCACTATAGACATTAACATTATAGTTGCCATAGAGGCTGCACCTAGAGCATCCATTGTCTGGTAACCTTGTGATATACCTTCACCAAATAGATTTCTATCTATCATATGTTCTGGACTCATAGGTCCTGCTGGTGAAATTATACCTTTTACTATTAAAACAAATAATACTAATAATAACGCTGGAGTTAAATACTTACCTATTATGTCTATAACCTTAGAAGACCTAATTGTAAATGCTAAAGTTAATCCAAAGAAAATCACTGAAAATATCGCTTTAGCTGCTGGTCCATGGTCTCCAAATATAGGTATAATACCCATCTCATATGTTGTTGCACAAGTTCTTGGTATAACAAGAAGTGCTAAACATGCTAGAGCGGCTACACTCATTACTCTTGCTAATCCTTTACCAGCTCTCCTAAGTACATCATCCATGCTTCCCTTACATCTTGCTGTTGCTATAATAACAAGCATTGCTATACCAGCATCTGCAACAACAAAGCCAATAAGAGGAATTAACCAGTCTTTGCCGGATTCCATTCCTAAAAATGGAGGGAACATAAGATTTCCTGCGCCAAAGAACATAGAAAATAAAGCAAAACCAACCACAAAAATATCTCTCATCTGCTTACTCACACCAAACTACCCCCTTTGAAAATATTTTGAATATTAAGATAATCTTACTTTATTTTCAGAAAAATGTCAATCTGGTAAAAATTCACATATTGTTAACGTTTTCCCAATTTATTTTATGAATATTTTTTTCATTTTATTATAATTCCCATCAATTTTGTTAAATCAATTGCTTGTGATACATCAAAAATAGCTCCTCTAATATCGTTTATTCCAACCTCAATTCCTTCAATATTATTAGTAGTAAAATCTACACCAGAAAGTTTACTTCCATTAAAATTGGCTTTTTTAAGATTTGTATACTCGAATACCAGATTATCACTTTTTACTTCTTGAAATACAGAATTCTCAAAATTTGAATCCAAAATAGAAACCACCTTAAATTTAGAGAATGAAAAGTTAGAATACTTACCTAAAACATCTTTGAAAAGAACGTTTTTAAGTATACAATCATCAAATCTAACTCCTATCAATTTGCTGTCTTTAAATTCAACTCTATATATACTTCCTTCATCAAAAAATGTATTTGATAAATTACAGTTTTCAAATACTACATCCAGCAAATCAATCTTTTTTAGATTACAATTCTCAAAAGATACATTTCTAAATATACAAGACTCAAAACTAACTCTTATAGCATCTAAATCACTTATAATTTCATTTTCTATAATTTTATTAAATATTTTTTCATCATTAAGTATATCATCAAGCATATTTTCAAGATTTTCAATAGATTCTAATTCCTCTGTAAATTTAGGCTTTTGTACTTTAATAACTTTAGTCATTTTCCCCTCCACTATAAATTATATTCTTTTTATCACCATTTTATTTAATATATTAACTTAATATATATATTTGATATATTAAAAAGTTTTTACGAAATATTCTTGTATTCAGTACATTTATAATTATATCACAAACTTATCTATAATAAACTTCCATTAATAGTATAAGGCATATGAACATGGCTCATATTATGTCCATACATATTTTATTATTAAAAAGAATAATTTCTAATAATAAATAACCTTAATTTTTTATAAAATCGACAAAAAAACGAATAATTTTATTAAATTTATTGTAAATAATACAATATTACGATATAATACAACAGAAAAACAAATAGAAAATGTTCATATAATATTAGTAATATGGTCTAATAGTTTCTACAAACTCACCTTAAATGAGTTTTCTATGAATAGAATGTCAACTTTGAATATATATTCTATTCTATCTATATGAATATATATTTTTTTGTTTATATCTTAAAGTTTTTTGGAGGTAAAAATGGTACCAAATACTAACAATGTACAACCAGATGGAAATAATTCATCATTGAGCTTTTTAGACAAAATGTTTAAATTTAGCGAACGTGGCTCTAACCTTAAAACAGAAGTGATAGGTGGAGTTACTACATTCTTAACAATGGCATATATAGTTTTTGTAAATCCAGCAATATTATCTGAAGCTGGTATGGATAAAGCCGCACTTATAACTGTTACTATATTAGCTACAGCCATTGGTACACTAATATTTGCACTTTTAGGAAATGCTCCATTCGCTCTAGCACCTGGTATGGGATTAAATGCATTTTTCACATACTCTTTGGTTATAGGAGCAGGAATCCCGTGGCAAACAGGTCTTGGAGTAGTCTTTTTATCTGGCTGTGTATTCTTTACACTCGCAGTAACGGGTCTTCGAAAGACCATTGCAGACGCTATTCCTAGAGAATTAGCAGTAGCTTCTTCAGCAGGTATAGGTCTTTTCCTTGCTTTTGTTGGTTTAAAAAACATGGGTGTTATAATAGCAAACCCAGATACTATAGTTTCACTTGCCGATTTTACACCAACAGTTTTAATAGCTCTTTTTGCTCTTATATTAATGGCAATATTAGAATATAAGAAGGTTAAAGGTGGGATATTAATAAGTATAGTTGTTGCAACAATAATATCTATTATATTTGGATTTGTAGAATTACCAACAGCAATAATTTCAAAACCACCTAGTATAGCACCAATTGCTTTTAAATTAGATATTATAGGAGCATTGAAATTCTCATTAATTGGACCTATATTCTCTTTCATGTTTATAGATATGTTTGATTCATTAGCATTTCTTATTACTTGTTGTAAACAAATGGGTCTTGAAGATGAGAATGGTGAAATAAAAGATTTAGGAAAAATGTTATATGCAGATGTTTCTTCTACTTTAATAGGTTCATTCTTAGGAACTAGTACAGTTACAACATTTGGAGAATCTGCTTCTGGTATAGCAGCAGGTGCAAGAACTGGACTTGCTTCTGTAGTAACAGCAGCTTTATTCTTAGCCACACTTATATTTACACCATTGCTTGGTATAGTTCCTACTTACGCCGCAGCACCTGCACTTGTTATGGTTGGTGTGTTCATGTTCGAAAGTATAAAGCAAATTGATTTTGCTGATAGCAAAATAGCAGTACCTGCTTTTGTTACAGTTTTATTGATGCCTCTAACTTATAGTATAAGTATTGGTTTATGCTTTGGATTTATTTCATACATAATAATGCATGTTGTAGCTAAAGAAACTAATAAAATCAGTATTACACTTTGGGTTATAGGTTTACTTGCAGTTGTAAATTTAGTTCTAAGTTAATATTTTAAAATATATAAAATAAAATCTTATTTATTTTTAATTTATGAATAGCAAAATCAATTTTACATATAAAAATGATTTTGCTATTAACTTTGTATAGAAAATTTATTATCATAATATGTGGATACAAAAATATATAAAAAAGGAAGGATACTTATGTCACAATTACTTATAAAAAATGCATATCTAATTACTATGAATGCGGATAGAGAAGTATACGAGAATGGAAGTATACTTATTGAAAACAACATTATAAAAAAGGTTGGCAAATTTGATAGCAACATTGCTGATAAAGATGCTGAGATATACGATGCTAAAGGAAAAATATTAATGCCAGGATTAGTAAATACACACGTTCATTTATCTCAACAATTAGAACGTGGTCTTGCAGACGATGTTGTACTTTTAACTTGGCTTAGAGAAAGAATCTGGCCATTTGAAAGTAGCTTTAATTATGAAGATTCATTAATCTCATCCACTGCATGTTGTATTGAGTTGATAAAATCTGGTGTTACTACATTTTTGGAATCTGGTGGTCAATATGTAGATGCTATGGTTGAAGCTGTTGACAAAACTGGACTTAGAGCATGTTTAGCTAAATCAGTTATGGATACAGGAGATGGACTTCCCGAAGCATGGCAAAAAACTACAGATGAAGAAATCAATACTCAATTAGACCTATTCCATAAATTTAATAATACATCTAATGAAAGAATCAAAATATGGTTTGCATTAAGAACTATTTTTAATACAACAGACGAATTACTTATTAAGACTAAACAACTAGCTGACAAGTACAATACAGGTATACATATGCATATTGCTGAAATAGCTGATGAGATTTCATTTGTAAAACAGAAGAATGGAGTTGGAACAGTTGAGTATCTTGATAAATTAGGTATATTAGGTCCAAATCTTTTAGCTGCTCACACAGTTTGGCTTACTCATAAAGAAATTGATTTATTTAGATTACACGATGTAAAAGTTTCTCATAATCCAGCTGCAGCTATGAAAGTAGTTCTAGGATTTGCATCAATTCCTGAAATGTTAGAAAAAGGAATACCAGTTTCAATTGGTACTGATGGAGCACCTTCAAATAATAGAATGGACCTTATGAGGGATATGTATTTAACTTCATTAATACATAAAGGTAGAACTTTAAATCCAACAGTCATTCCTGCTGAAGAAGTATTAGAAATGGCTACTATAAATGGAGCAAAATGTGCTCTATTGGAAAAAGAAATTGGTAGCCTTGAAGTAGGAAAAAAAGCAGATATGATTATTCTAAATCCAGATACAATTCATTCCTTACCAATGCATAATCCAATTGGAAATATAGTTTATTCTATGACTAGTGAAAATGTAGATTCTACAATTTGTGATGGTAAATGGCTAATGAAAGAAAGAAACGTATTGGTTGTAAATGAGTCTGAATTGTTAAATAAGGTTAAAGAACAAGCTTCTAAAATAAAAGAAAAAGCAGAAGTTAAAATTCCTTCTAAATTTAAAATTATAAAATAATACAAATTTCAATTGTTTTGTAAATATGAATATATAACTTTGATTATACATCATATATACAAAACAATTGTTTTTTATCTGCTTCAAAAATAATTTAGCTATATATTTTTCTTACATAGCAACAAGAAAAGGTTATATATTAAACTTTATATTCATTAACTTTATACTTAGTTATATCATTACAACACATTAGACAAGCTCCTTTTTCTTCATTCCATTCTATATATGAAGCATTTGCACTACTCCAGACATTAAGATTATCATTATACATCTCAATTGTACAGGACCTTTTTTCTTCATTAAGTCCATTCATTGGACAAATATCACAAGGCTCATCTCTCCCCCAAAATGCCTTGTAACACAATTGATTTATCTTTGCATTTGGGGCAATACTCAATGTCTTTTGATTTATGAATAATAGTTCATAAGTATTTTTATTTATTACATAAGTCCATGAATTCAAATTGTCCATAATTACCTTTGTAGTCTCATAAGATTTTATTAATTTATCTTGTTTATGTTTGTTAATCAAAAATACACTTAATATTTCTGATATAAAGGTCAAGGATTCTATTTCATCCTTTGTCCAAAATCTATTTCCATTACAGTCATCAAACCCTACATATCCACTGAATTCTCCTTCATCTAAGATTGCACACTGCAACATAGAAACAATCCCTTGTGCTTCCAATATTTCATATAATCCACCATTAAGTGTAGATATATCTTTACAATAAAAAATTCCTCTCTCATTAAAATATTGCTTATAATCTCCAATTAGACTATATGACACTTCTTTGAGATTCTCTATTTCTGGTTCAATACCATCATTACACCATTCAAATGTATTGCTACAATAAGTATTGTCATCCGAATTTTCAAACACATATGCACGACTTACATTATATGACCTACCAACCAGCTCCAAGATAAAATTTACTGCAGTATCAACATCTTTGGATTCATATAAAATTCTAAATATATACTCAGAAAGATTTTGTTTAGATGTAGATTTTGTTTTATATGCCTCATCAATATCTTCTTCTCCACCTAATACAGAAGTAAAGCTTTTGGTTCTTATTATTTCACTATCCATAGTTTGACTATTACTTTCACATATCCAATAGCAATCCTTACCTTTGTCTTTTGCTACATATAATGAATTGTCTGCACTTCTAAAAAGTTCATTAAAATTTTTACCATGCTGAGGATAAATAGCAATCCCTATACTTCCAGAAATTTTATAATCTTTATTTTTACCTGTAAATGAACGTCTAAATAAACTCATTAATTCATCTGCTTTTTGCTTTAGTATTTCTTCTGAATTCAAGTTTTTTAGAAGAATTAAAAACTCATCTCCTCCTATACGTCCGATAATATCACTGTCTCTAAAAATATTTACAAATTTAGATGCTATATCATTTAAAACTGCATCTCCAAATAAATGCCCTAGATTATCATTAATCCCCTTGAAGTCATCAATGTCTATTATAAACAATGCACTACGACATTCCTTACCTTCATTTTCTAAATAAGTTCTAACTAAATCTTCTGTTGTAATTTTATTATATAATCCTGTAAGTAAATCTCTCTGTGCTTTATTTTTAAATTCATCGTTTTTCCTTTTTTCTTTATCTATATCTGCAACAACACCTATAACACGTGTACATTGATTATACTTATCAATAATACTAGATAATCTAACTTTACACCAAATATATTCATTTTTTCCTTTTCTAAACCTAAGTTCTGTTTCATTATATGAATTGTCACCATCCATAGCTCTAGTAAAAAGTTCTATACACTTTTCTATATCATCTTTGTATATCATTTCCTTTTCTAGCATATTCTCAATTAGATTATTTCTTACTGGTTTGTATCCAAATTTCTTTTCCCATTTATCAGAAATATTTACTGTATCTGTATTTAAGTTCCACTCAAATACAATGTTATTCTCTTGGTCCATAACAATTCTATAACACTCTTCACTTACATCTAATCGTTCTTGTGCCGACTTACTTGATGTAATATCAATCACAACACAATATACCCACGAATGTTCATGCTTATCTTTTACTATTTGTCCTTTATCTAATAACCAGCGTATCTCTCCATCTGAATGAACTACTCTATACTCAACTTCAAGTATATTACCACTTTTTAGTTGCCTTTCTAATTTATCTTTCACTATTTCACGGTCATCTTCATATATTACATTTAACAACTTGTTATCAAAAAATAATTCAAGCTCTTCTTTTGTATATCCCAATAGGTTTTGATATCCTTCATTAACAAAATTAAATATGTAGTTTCCATCACAACTGTATTTATATACTCCTCCAGGAATATTTGCAGTAAGCACCTTTAAATCATCATTTATTCTTTTTAGTTCTTCAGAATTATTGACCATAGTATCAATCAGACTATTGAAAGCAGTAGTAATTTTAGCATACTCGTTATTCGTATCAAGATTAAATCTTATACTCATATCTCCATCTTTTATTTTTTCTATCCCCTCAAGTAATTTACCCATAGGATTTAAAAAGTGTTTTTTTACATATACAGAAATTATACATATAAAAAATATAATTAAAATCATAAAAAGTAATACAGCAATTATTGCCTTGTCAATTGGCTTCATTATCTCTGATGCCTCTACAGTACTTAATATAAACCATCCATCTGATACCTCAGAATAATATCCAATATTTTTGATATGGTCTTCAGAGTAACTTATAAATCCATCTGGATTATTTTTAAAATTTTTAGAATCCCATTCTTTAAAAAAACTTTCATCATCTATTATATTTTCATATTTATATTTACCATCATTGGCTACTACATTTCCTATAGGGTCGATTACAATCATTTTACCAGCATTAAAAGAAGGTATATCATTTATTATATTTTTAATATAGTCTGTATCTACAATAAAGGATACAAAACCTTGATATTCATTATTAATCCAAATTGGATACCCTATTACAAAGTTTCTTTTACTTATATAAAAACTCTTCTTATTATTTATGTTAGAAATCTTTAAACTATCTTGTGGTAAGCCTTTAAATCCTGAACCTGACATTAGTGCTTTTTTATTAATAATATTTTCATCACTTGATGCTACTACTACATCATTTTTATCAATAAGTGACATTCTAAGCAAAAATTTTTCTTTATTATTAATATCTTTTAGTATACTATTTATATTTTCTTGTTTTACTCCATCAACTATAATTTTCTTATTTTCATTGGATAAATACTCTTGAATTTCAGCAATTTGAGAAGTCGTTTTTAATGTAATCCCTTTTTGACTAAAAAAACTCTTTAAACGTTTTGATTGTATTATTGTAGCTGTTTTAATGTTATTTTTCATCAATTCATTAGAATTTTTAGTAAACTTGTGTATACAAATTCCAGCAATAATTATTGATGGAATTATTGAAACCAATATAAGAATAATAAATATTTTTTTTTGTATCTTCATAAGTTCTCCCCCTATTTTTAATAAACAATATAAATATAAAATTCTTTAAATATTTACTATTCATTTATTTTACTTATAAAACTTATGTATTTATTCCCCCAAATTAAAACCATATTTACAGATTGCAAATTAAAATTATTTATATATTCATTGTATTTTAAATTTTTCTATATTTCAACTAGATAATATCAAATGTTACTGTTTATAATATAATTCTTAAGCAATATATAGGATTATTAGTTTATAACTTTTACTTTTCTCTTATCTAATACCATTTTCAGAGAATTTTCAACTGTTTCAATTACATCCTTATAACTTAAATACACATTTGCATAGATATAATCTTCATATAAATTGTATTCAGTTACTCTACAATACAATAACTTGCCTCCATCTATTAAGTTACTTAAAATATAATTATCTTTTCTTGGAACATAGCCTATTACATACCCAGTTTCCCCAACTATTTTAATAGCATTTTCATCATACAAATTATCTTTCTCTCTATTTAGATAATATATCTTACTCTTTTCTAATTCTTTTTCAAGACATTCTCTATTTCTAAACCTTGAACCAGCAACGGCTACTGAAGTTAAGTATATATCCTTACCATGTTCATCCACTTTTATTTTTTCAATATTTACAAATTCTTTCTTCAAATTATTGCTTTCATATAATAATCTTCTAAGTTCATCCTTCAGTCTTATATTTCTTTCTTTTTCGTAAGCTTCTTTAACTATTTTCAACTCTTCAAGAGATAATTTTTCTCTGTATCTTTTTAAAATATTTATAGATTCTTTTCTTACTTCATTTATATTTCCAAATATACCTTTTAAAGATATATTTTTCCCTTGTGGATATAGTGAATTACTACCTTTAATTACAATAAAAAATAACATATCATCATAATATTCTTGTGTTAATCTATCTTTTTCTATATCTTCCATTTTCCCAGTTAAATCATCTAGGTTAAATTTCTTTTCAAAAAAGTTTAATAATTTTAATTTAGAACTCGTCTCTCCTTTTTTAGATATATACCAATATACTTCAAAATCTCTAATATCTCTATCCAAATACGGCAACAAATCATCAAAGGATAGATTTATAGCATAAATTTCTGACATTTTTATCATGTCTTCTGTTTTTCCATTTGCATTTTTTAATGCTTCAAAATATATGTCCTTCCACTTTTCACTAAGTAAGACAGCATTCATTTCTTTCTCGAATTCGACTTTATCACATTCTATATTTTCATCTTTCAAGACATTTATAGCTATTAAAAAAATTGAATATAAACTTTTAAAGGTAGTTCCATATGTCACTACAATTGGTAAAAATTGATTTACTAATATAACTTTATTTCCTATGTATTTAAACTCTACACTTAATAGATAGTTACATATCAGATGTGCTAAGTTATTTATTTTTTCTCTATCTAAATCTCTTCTTTCAAGATATTCATATAAATCAATAATAGAAACAATATAATTAATCAATAATCGTTCATATTTTGTATCTTTGTAACCTTCCTCAATCAAATAGGAATTTATTTTAGAATCCAAAATCTCCATGTTAACAATAGCAAATACTTTTATTGAGCCGGTAGCTTTTTTAGATAAATTAAATAAATATGTATTGTAGAATTCTAGTTTCTTAATAGTATTACTCAAATAAAATACATATTCTCCAGATTTAGAAAATGTATCTACAACTTCTCTTATATTTTCCACTTCTAAATATTTCTCACTTAAAACTAATCCAAGTTTTACATACTCAGCCTTTTCACTTTTATATATTAATTCTTTAGTTAGCTTACATAACCATTTCTTATCAATCATCATTTCTTTTACCAAAGTGTTTATCTTTTTTATAAAAATTTCAAAATAGCAAATTAGAGGTTTAAAATTATTATTCTCCAATAAATAGATTTCATTAGATTCACTTTTATACATACTTAAAATTCCATCTACTAGATTATTTGCAAGCTCTACTTGTTCTCTTAAAGGTATATTTTCATATATACATAAGTAATTCATTTCAAAGTATTCTTTGTATCCATCATAACCCTCAACTTCTTGCAATTGTTTAAAAATACTGCCCATTAAATTATCCTCCTTTACATGATGTAATTTATATTGATTATACTACTTATTTCAACAAGTTTACATTTCTACACAAAAAAATATTACTAGAATTTGAAATTCTAGTAATATTAGTAAGATTTATTATGTAAATACCTTATATTCTAGCAGTAAATAATACCCTTATTTGTTTAAATGCTAATTTTTTTAATATAAGACTATTATAATGTTAAATTTATCTATCAAATTCAGTTAACTTTACAATCATCTCTTCACAAATCTCTTTTATTGTCTTATTATCTGTATTGATAATAATATCTGCAGATGCCATATATTTTGATTCTCGTTTTTTCATTAGGTCAGATATAAATTCTACATTCATATTATTATTAAGTATCGGTCTTTCATCACTATGTTTAACACGTTGAAGAATAGTTTCTGGGCTTGCTGTCAATAAGACAACCCTTCCATTTTTTTTCATATATTCTACATTTTTATCTCGGAGTACAATCCCTCCCCCACAAGAAACAACAAGACCTTTCTTTTGTTGCAAATTTATTAGAGTTTGGCTTTCAAGATTTCTAAAATACTCCTCCCCTAGCTTCTCAAATATTTCAGAAATACTCATACCTTGTTGCTCTACTATATATAAATCGGTTTCTACTCTTTCCATCTCTAATAAATGACTCAAGTATGATGATATAGTGCTCTTACCTACACCCATAAATCCAACAAGCATTATATTATAAGAAAATAAATTTTTAGCCTGTATCCTCTTACTTGTTTTAACCATATATCTAAAAACATCTATAATTTCATTTTCAAATTTATTACCCTTTAATTTATTAATTAATGCCACTTCTTTTTTATTTTCATACTCTGATTGTAAAATAGGCAGACCGTTTTCTTTTTTAATATCTATAATATCCTTTATACATTCCATTCTTTTCTCAAGCAAATTTATAAACTCATCATCATATAAATCTATTTTTTCTCTTATCTTTTCTATATTTTCCATAGTGACACCTCAGCTTTCAAACTGGATAAAATTAAAAATCCTTACAATTATATTATACTAATATTAAACATCATAATCATACACTTTTTCTTTTCCATATCTCATATTTACAAATAAGGCAAGTAAAATTCCAACAAAAGTTATAGCCACATTAAATAATACAACATATTTTGGTCCATTTACTCCACCTGATTTTGTAATAATACCTGCTATGTTTAATATAACATAGTTTGCTATACTCGATGCAATCATAACTATAGACGTTATTTTTCCTTTATTAGTTGGAAACATTTCATTTGCTGTTGATGTGGTTAATTGAAGAACACCACCTGCTGCTGAATAACCAATTACAAATCCTCCTAGCATACAAATAGTTGGTGTTTGAACAAAATATACTATTAATAACATAAATAAGGCTATTATAGGATATATAACTAGTATTCTTATTGGCTTAATATATTTTTTAATAAGTACAGAAGTTATTAATACTGCACATATTACTCCCATTGAGTAGAAAGACTGAATTTTTGTAGGGTCGGCCATGCCATATAATTTTCCCAATTCCTGATTGCAATTTAACCATAGTACAAATGTTGATGTACATGTAAAACCAATGCAAACAAGAGCTATACTTGTTGGTGTAAATTTCATCTTTTCTGATTTAACTGTTTTTCCTTTATTATCAGTAACATTATTAGCTGGTGGAAATGGTAATATCGCTATCAAAATTGCATCTATAACAATAAGAATCGCTGTCACTATAAAAATAACTTTAAATGATATTGAATTTGCTGCGACAAATCCAATTATAAAAGGAAGTAAAAATTGTGCTAAAGCTATTGTAAATTTAGTAAACATATTAGCTATTGTTCCCAAACTAGCAAATATCTCCATACAAGAAGGAGTTACACAAGTATCTAAAAATGAATTTGCTGCTCCCCCAATTATTGCAAATACATATGCTACATAAAAATTTGGTGAAAATACAATTCCAACAAAGAAAATTGCATGTAGAAAATTTCCTATAAGTCCACTTACTTTTCTTCCATACTTATCTGAAATAGGCCCTGCAAATGGATATGATATAAGTCTACCCAATCCTAATGCGGCAATAACAGCTAAAACAATACTTACATCTAATGTACCATCTGATAATGTTTTAGCCCCCCACATTGATGAAAATTCTGGTTTATATTGTCCTAAAATTGAAATTCCGATACCAAGTAAAAAATATGAAAAATACAATGCTATGGCAGTAGGATAATACTTTTTATTGTTCATAGTTCTTCTCCTATTCTTGTTAATTTATTAACATTTTTGTGTACAATAAACTCATCACCATAATGGGTTTAAAGTATAGTCAAACCTTTAAACCTGACTAGACTGTGATATATAACCCACTATGACAATTTGTAAATTACTATTTAAAACACAATTCCTTAATCTCTTCTACAGGCATTTCTAATCCAGTGTATAGATTAAAGGCTTCTGCTCCTTGATATAATAACATTCCTAATCCGCCAATAGCTTTACATCCATTAGCTTCTGCATCTTCAATCATTTTTGTTTTCTTTGGATTATAAACAACATCTGTTACTACCAATTCTTTTCTTAAAACACTAACATCTTTTATATTAGTTTCATTATCATAAGGTTTCATACCAATAAGAGTTGCATTTGTCAATATATCACTTGATTCTATCTCTTCATAAAGCTTTTCTATATCATCCAAGTCATATAGGTTAACAACACATTCTGGTACTTCTTTTTTTATATTCTCAACTGTTTTTTCTGCTCTTTTATAAAAATCATCCTTAGCATTGAAAATAGATATTTCTCTTGCACCATCTAATGCACATTGTACCTGTATAGCAGTTGCTGCACCACCAGCACCCATAATTGTAATCTTTTTATCTTTAACTTCTACTCCATTTTCTTTTAAATTACGAACATAACCTACCCCATCTGTTATATGACCAACTAACTTTCCATCTTCATTTACAATTGTATTACATGCTCCAATTATACGAGCTGCTGGAGAAAGTTCGTCCATATATTCTGTAACAGCAGATTTACATGGCATAGTTACATTAGCACCCTTTATATTAAAAGTTTTTATTGCCGAAAGTGCATCTTTTACCTTATCTACTGTAATATCAAAAGCTAAATATCTATAATCTAAATCTAATTTTTCAAAACTATAGTTATACATCACTGGTGATTTAGAATGACCAACTGGTGTACCTATTAATGCAAACAATCCTGTTCTACCTGAAATTTCCATAACTATCTTTTCCTCCCAATATTATCATTTTCTTTGCAAATAATCTATTCAACTATTTGCAAAGAAAAATTTATTTATTATTTATATATTTAATGCTACCTCAAATGCTTCTTTTGTTGCATCTAATGCTCTACGTGCTTTTACTGCATCTCCAACAACATGAGTTTCTTTTACAAATTGTTTTACAACCTCGCTTAATGGGTCATAATTACGAGAACCCATAGCAAGTACTACTGAGTCAAATCCTTTTAAATCATGTTCTGTACTATCTGCAAGTAAATAATCAACACCATCATCATAGAATTTAGCGACTTTTGCTCCAGTAACAGTATGTATATTATAATTTTCAAAATCATTCATAAGGAACTTGCGGTGCTCTGAAATTACATCTGCACCAACTTCTTCTCTAAGCTCAATGACAGTAACCTCATGCTCTTGTTCTCCAAGGAAAGCTGCTACTTCGCAACCAACCATTCCACCACCGACAACAAGTACTTTTTTACCACAAGTTTTCTTACCATCAAGAAGATCTACAGCATGTATTAATCCTGAGTCATTAATTCCTGGTATAGGAAGTACAAGTGGAGTTGCTCCAGTAGCTATAATAACTGCATCAGGTGATTTTTCTTTTATAAGTTCTACTGTAGCTTCTGTGTTAGTACATATTTTTACACCATATTGATTACATTTTGAAATGTAACTTCTAACTAAATTAGTGATATCTCCCTTACCTGGAGGATATGCAGCTAAACGCATTTGACCACCAAGCATTTCAGATTTTTCAACCAAAGTTACATTATGTCCTCTTTTAGCACATATCCATGCTGCAAGCATACCTCCAACGCCTCCACCAACAACAAGTACTTCTTTACTAATCTCAGCTGGTTTAAGTTCTGCTTCATGACCTAATATAGGATTTGCAAGACAGGCTATAGGTTTCCCTTGGAACATATTTGGTACACATCCTTGCAAGCATGCTATACATGGTATCATTTCATCTAGCTTTCCATTTTTAGCCTTATTAGGCATTCCTGGGTCAGCTAAACTTTGTCTACCAAATGCTACTAAATCACATCTACCTTGTCTAACCATTAATTCAGCAAATTGTGGTTCTGTATAACGTCCAACTGTTATTACAGGTATACTAACAGCTTTTTTTATTTCTGTGACTAATTCTGCACTGAATCCAGCATGTAAAACTGTAGGAGCCCACATATATTCATCATGTATATGTATACTACGAGATACATGAAGTCCATCTACTCCACAATCTTCTAGATATGCTGCTATTACTGAACTGTCATGTACATCAATTCCACCTAAGATATCATCTGTACTATTTATACGGCATAATATTGCTAGAGAATCTCCTACCTTTTTACGTATATTTTCAATAATAAGACGAGCTAATCTCATTCTATTTTCAAAACATCCCCCAAACTCATCTACACGCTTATTTGTTCTTGGTGATATAAAACTACTAACTAAATATCCATGAGCGCAGTGAACCTCAACAGCATCTGCACCAGCTTTTTGTGCACGTAATGCAGCATTTCCATAAGATTCTATAAGCTCATATATTTCTTCAGTCGTTATTGCTAATGGTGTGTTACGACCATTCGATGCAGGTATTGCAGATGCAGCTTTTAATGGATGACCTGCTATTTTTTCATTTCCCTCAGAACCAGCATGTTGTAATTGTATAGATACCTTTGAACCTGCATTATGGCAAGCATCTATTACATTTTTAAAACTATCTATTGTACTATCATCATATAAGCAAGGTTTACGGGGACCTCCTTTTGCTTTTTTGTCTACAACACTGGATTCTATTGTTATCAATCCAAAACCACCTAAAGCACGTTCAAGATAATAAGCCTTAGAGGTTTCACTTAAAGTCCCATCTGTATTTGCAAAATTATTTCCCATCGGAGGAACTACAAAACGATTTGGAACTGTCATCGAACCAATTTTTATAGGTGTAAACATAGAACTAATCTTCATAAGGTTTTCCTTCCTTTCAAGTTTCAATTTAAAATTTTCATATTATAATACTTGTATATTTTTCTATTGTATAGATTTATTTTGGAGATACTTCAGGCCATGCTTTATCTAAAACGTTCTTAGTTGCATTAAACACAGTTTCAGCAGCAGTTGATAATCCCTTAGATATTAAAGAATCAGATATTACTTCTGCCCCTATAACTCTTGGTGATATATTGTGTTCTTTTATTATTTTCACAAATTCTTCTGTGTTTCCATATCCCTCACCTGGAGCCAAACGGTCATGTAGTGATTCATCTCTAAGTTTTTCATAAGGAGTTTCTAAAACATCACATACTTGAATTGATACTATCTTGTCTGCTGGAACAGGTGCAAGGTCTTTTGCTGTCTGTTTTGCTCTAGCCCAGTGCCAAGTATCTAATATAAGCATTGCATTTTCACGATTACATCCCTTAACAACACGCCATGCAGTAGCTAAGTCTGGTACACCACTATATGGCATAAACTCAAGACCTATAATAAGCTCTCCTGCTCTATCACATAATTCTCCTAGTGCTTTTATAATTTGTTCTTCTGGTATCATTTCTAATAAACCACAATTTATATGTTTAACATTAAATAAACGAGCCATATGATAAACATTTTGTTCTTTTTCTCTTTGAGCCTCTGTTCTATCTTCTTCTGTTCCCCATTGAGTTATATATTCTACTTCTGTAACCTTCATATTATATTCATCAAGAATCGCAAGCATTTCTTCATCTGTAACGCCAGCATGTTTTGCATCTACATAATTTTCAGCTCGTAATCCAATACCATCAAAACCAGCTTCTTTCGCAATACGTACTCTATCACGGAATGAAACTTCTGTACCTAATGTATAAGAACTAATTGTAATTGGAATATTAAGATTTTTTTGATTATTCATGAGTTAAATTTGCCCCCTTTATTTTCTTTAAAAACAATAGTGTTTTTGATTTTATATTTTTAATTATCCTACTAGTAGTATTATTTAACTTTAAAAACAAAAGTGTTTTTTGATTTATCTTTATCTAGATTTTATAAATTTATTGTACCATGAGACTTTATTAATAACAAATTGATAATTTCCTATCAATTCATAGATTTTGTTTATAGATTTTATTTACAGGATAATTATTTTACTTTTCTAGCGCATGATATAAATATCTTTATCATATATTTCAGACAAAAAACGATAAATTTCTTTAAAAGCTTTTATTCTTACTACATAATCATATATAATAAAAATGTGAAAATATCTTAAAGGTCAACTTCTCCAAATATATAAATAAAAATACTCAGGAAAGGATGAACAAAAATTGAATTTATACCACCTACGCTATTTTGTTACACTGGCACATTTAGAACATTATACAAAAGCAGCAGAAAATTTATCTATAACACAACCAAGCTTAAGTCATGCTATATCTTTGCTAGAAAGTGAACTTGGAGTGGCTCTATTTGAAAAGGAAGGTAGAAATATAGTCCTTACTAAATATGGAAAAATATTTTTAAAAGATGTGGAAAAATCATTAGAAATTTTAGATTCAAGTGTAAAATCATTAAAAATAACTGGCACTGGTGAAGGGCAAATCGACTTAGCCTTCCTTAGAACACTTGGTACTGACTTTATCCCTGATATAGTACATAAGTTTTTAAAATCTAATCCTGATAAATCAATAGATTTTAAATTCCATACTGGTGTAACTACAGACATTATTCAAGGTCTTAAAGAAAGAAAATATGATATTGCATTTTGTTCTAAACTTGAAAAAGAAAAGGGAATTGAATTTATACCTGTTGCTAAACAAGATTTAGTATTAATTGTACCATATAGCCACCCATTAGCTGCAAAGGATACTATAGACTTAAAAGAAACCATACCTTATCCTCAAATAGTATTTAATCAGAGAAGTGGGCTTAGATATATAATTGATGATATGTTTAAAAAAATAAATCAACAACCTAACATAGTCTATGAAGTAGAAGAAGACCAAGTCATTGCTGGATTAGTTGCAAAAAATTTTGGAATTGCAGTAGTCCCAAATATGAATATGCTCAGCTTTACAAAAGTGAAAGTAATTCAGATTGTTCACCCAAGTTGGGAAAGAAATTTCTATTTAGCGGTTATAAAAGATAGATATTTACCTCCTGCAATTAAAAACTTTAAAAATTTTGTCATTAAAAACGCTCAGCTATAATTTATTGATAAAGGGGTTATTTTCAAATATCCTCTTTTATTATTTTTATAAAATAAAAAAATCTATACTTTTAAAAGTATAGATTCCTAACTGACAGTCGGCATCCGAGTCTCAGTAATTATCGTTATACAACAGCAACTGAGTTCCAGTTCCTGAATAACTAAGTTATTTACATTATAACAGACTTTGTAATACTTGTCAATACTGTTTATCTCATTTTTTCAAGCCATGGTCCAACAGGCTCTATAATAGGAACCTCTTTGAATCCCCAATTTCTTATGTCATTCACACTAGTCGGAGTATATATCTTATTTCTTATAGATTTAAATATTTTATTTTTTTCTCCATATTGCATACACTTTGGATTAGCTTCTATTAATCCTCTTCTTGCTCTACTAAGAGGATTACATAAAATATCTGCTATCTCCAAACCTTCTCTATAATCTACATCTTCCTTTTTAGCAATTATAAACCCTTTAACCTTATCTCTTAATTCTTCATCTATGTCTAAATATATTGTTCCATTATTAAAAACATCGAAAAATGCCTTTTGTACTTTTAAATTTGATACATCATCCCTTGATTCGATAACTATTCTTGCAGATTCCACAGTTTCATTATTTACAAACGAATAAAAGTTCTGAAGTACATGTATAAAAGCCACTACATAAGGTTCTTTTGAAGGCGCATAATATTTTTTTAATCTAGCTTTATCTACTGTTACTGATATTATAATACACTCTAATCTAGATAGAAATAAGGGCAACTCATCATAAAAAAACTTAATCTGTGAATCATCAAACTTCTCAAAAGCTCTTGATTTTCTCGATATATCCGTCAAATGTATTCCTATATTACTAGTCCCAAAGCACTGTTCTTTAAATACATCCATTTCCTTCCTTAAGGAACAGACATAATCTCCTTGACTCACTGCATATTTATATTCAAAAATTACTCCTGTTAATGTAAATGGGTCTTCATGATTTATATCTGCCCTTCCACTTTCATCGATAAACATTATATATTTTTTCTTTGTAATCTCACTCACCCTCTTAACATATGATGATAGCATCTATATCCATTTTATATGAGTTTTAAAAATATTCCAAGATTTTTATATAACTTAAATTTAAATTTAAACTAAAAAATTGAGATGTAAAAACAATCAACGCCTTTGGCGATTGGATTTCACATCTCAATTATAGTTATTTCTCAATGTATAGTTCTATTATTTTCCAATAATATCCATTAATTTATCCATTACTATATAAGATACTCCTCCTCCAATTTGATAAGGAGTTTCAACTTTTTTATTTGCAAATACTCTTTGTTGTTCTGATGATAATCCTGAATTATCCATTAAAACTATTGGTGAATGTAGTTTTACAGCTAATGGTCCAGCTGATAAAGCATCAACTAAAGTATCTGATTTACTAACTAATATAGCCTGTAAATCAACATCTCCATAGAATTTCTCTATTACTTTCGCATTAGTATCTACTCTGCTATTTCCATATATTCTATTTCCTGAAACATCTTCAGTAGTTATCTCGTTCATTTTTGCTATTGTTGAATCATTAATTGCACTTGGTCCACCTATAAAGTATGCATTTTCTAATTTTCTTTCTGTTAGCCATGCATAAGATTCTTCAGTTATTCCATCTTTTTTAACTAATATTATAGGTTGCTTTTCTTCTCCAGCTTTAGAAGCTATAGATAGCGCGTCTGCTTCTCCACTTCCAGAAACCATATAAGCTGTTTTTATTTCTTCCCTACTTCCAAGTTCTGTAGCTATTTTTGTAGCAGTCTGGTATCTATCTTGACCTGCTATTCTCTTTGTTTCTGTATTAAAAGTAGTTTTTATTTCTTGTTCTAATTTAGAGCTTATTGCATTTTCTCCACCTATCAATATTACTGTTTTAGGTGCTAATAACTTCATTTGTTCAATAGTCTCAGATGGTAATTTATCTGTATTAGTAAGAAGTATTGTTGAGTTATAACTACTTGCCAAAGGAGTAGCTGTTATACCATCAGCTATTGCATTACCATTTACTAATACAACAGTATCTGAACTCTCAGCATTCCAATTTCCAACTGAACTTATCTTCTTAGCTGTATCAAATCTATTTGCTCCTATAACTGTGTCCCATGTAGGATTTATAGTTCCATCTTCATTGAAAGTATAATCTTTTCCTTCTATTTGTTGAGTGCCAGTTAGCATTTTACCATCTTTATCTAAATAGTAAGATTTTCCTTCTATTTGTTGCCATCCTGTCTGCATTACTCCTGTTTTGTCAAAGTAATATTTGTTACCATCTATTTCTTTCCATCCTATAACTGCTAATCCATCAGCATCTAGATAGTATTTCTTTCCATCTTTTTCTTGCCATCCTGTTTGCATTACCCCATCTGCATTAAAGTAATAAGTCTTTCCATCAATTACTTTCCATCCAGATACTCTTACTCCATCAGTTCCCAAGTAATATTTTTTGTTGTTAATTGTTTTCCATCCTGTTTGCATTACTCCTGAAGCATCAAAATAATACATTTTTCCATTTATTTTTAACCAACTATTTTTTTGGTATGTTCCATCAGATTTTACATAATACTTCTTACCATTCTCTGTTTTCCATCCTGTTTGGTTTAAATTTATCTTATATTTTGCTGCTATTTTTATATAACTATCATTACTATAATCTATAATTACATCTGAACCCACTGGAACTTGGTCAAATAACCATCTAACTTCTTTATTATGCATTCTTATACATCCACCAGAAATATGCTTTCCTATAGAACTCTCATCATTATTTCCATGTATTCCATATGTATCTCCATAAGTTCCTTTTAACGCTAGTCCCATCCATCTATCTCCTAATGGATTTCTTGGACTTCCTCCAGGTATATTACCTTTATAATATGGTCTATTTTTTATCTTATTAACTACTTTGGTCTTCCCTGTTGGTGTCTCTGAACCTTTTTTCCCTGTTGCAATTTTAAACTCTTTTACAAGTTTACTATTTACAAAGTATCCTAGAGTATTTTTTCTTGAGTTTACTATAATTACATGCTTACTAGCTGCACTTGATTCTGGTACACCACATGCAAATACTAAAACTAAAGTCAGTGCTAGTACTAAATACTTTTTTAGACTTTTTTTCACTATAACTTCCCCCTCTTTTAGAAACATTACTACATGTGTCTAATTATAACATAAAATTACCAATCCCTTATATTTACAAATTTGTTACATTTATACATTTAATACTATTCTATTCCTCATATCCATTTGGATTCATACTTTGCCATCTCCACGAATCTTGACACATTTCTTCAAGTTCATATTTAGCTTTCCATCCAAGCTCTTTTTCTGCCTTAGAAGAATCTGCATAACACATAGCTACATCTCCAGCTCTTCTTCCTACAATCTTGTATGGTATTTCTTTTCCACTTGCTTTAGAAAATGCTTTGACTAAATCGAGAACACTATAGCCCTTCCCAGTTCCTAAATTATAAACAACAAGACCTGGATTTTCTTCTAATTTTTGTAATGCTTTTACATGACCAGCAGCTAAGTCTAATACATGTATATAATCTCTAACCCCTGTCCCATCATGTGTTGGATAATCATTCCCATACACACTTAATTCTTTTAATTTACCTACTGCTATTTTTGTTATATAAGGCATTAAATTACTTGGAACTCCATTTGGCTCTTCACCTATTCTACCACTCTTATGAGCACCTACTGGATTAAAGTATCTTAGAAGTGCTATATCTAATGAATCGTCTGCCTTCGATATATCTACTAACATCTGCTCTATCATAAGCTTAGTTCTTCCATATGGATTAGTTACAGAAAGTGGGAAATCCTCTAATATAGGACAAGTATGTGGGTCTCCATATACAGTGGCTGAAGAACTAAATACAAATTTTTTAACATCATATTCTCTCATTAATTCAAATAAATTTAAAGTACTTATTAGATTATTGCTATAATATTCAATTGGTTTTTCTACTGATTCACCAACAGCCTTTAAAGCTGCAAAATGTATAATTGACTCAATATTATTTTCTTTAAATACAACATGCATTTCATTTTTATTTCTGATATCAATATTATAAAATTTTATTGGTTTTCCAGATAACTCTTTAATTCTATCAACGACTATTGAATTGCTATTGCTTAAGTTATCAACTATAACAACTTCATAACCTGATTCTAAAAGTTCTATTGCTGTGTGGCTTCCTATATACCCTGCTCCCCCAGCTACTAAAACTGCCATAGTAATTACCTCTTTTCTAATATTTATTTTTCACTTACTTTTTTTCTCATATAATCCATTAAATCATCTTTTAGATTTTCTCTTTTTAATGCAAAGTCTATTGTCGCCTCTAAAAAACCAATCTTATCTCCTACATCATATCTTTTTCCTTCAAAGTTATATGCGTAAATAGCCTCTTGCTTCCCTAGAGTCTGAAGCGCATCTGTCAGTTGTATTTCTCCACCCTTACCAGGTGCTTGCTTCTCTAATATATCAAAGATTGCAGGCGTTATTATATATCTTCCAAGTATAGCTATATCTGATGGTGCTTCTTCAATTGCAGGTTTTTCAACCATATCCTTAACTTTGTATACTCTCTCTTCTATATGTTTCACATCTAATATACCATATTTATTAGTATCTTCTTTAGATATCTTTTGTACACCTAGAACAGTTGTTTTATACTCATTATAAGTATCTATTAATTGTTTTAGGCAAGGAACTTTTGAGTCTACTATATCATCACCTAATAATACAGCAAATGGTTCATCACCTATAAAGCTTTTTGCACAGTGAATTGCATGCCCAAGACCTTTTGGCTCTTTTTGTCTTATATAATGAATATTTACCATATTTGATATATCTCTTACCATTTCTAACATCTCAGTCTTACCTTTTTGTTCTAATTCTAATTCTAATTCAACTGATTTATCAAAATGGTCTTCTATAGATTTTTTATTTCTACCTGTTATTATAAGAATTTCTTCAATCCCTGATTCTATAGCTTCTTCTATTATATACTGTAAAGTTGGCTTATCTACTATAGGAAGCATTTCTTTGGGCTGTGATTTTGTTGCTGGTAAAAACCTAGTCCCTAAACCTGCTGCTGGTATTATCGCTTTTTTAACTGTCATCTTCATTTTTTCACCCTTCTTTGTAAATTTTCTCTTGTACCAAATTAATATACCATATTTATACTTTTTCTTCAAATTCTATATTATCCCAATAATTAATATCTTAAGACCATATAAGGTAGATGAAATTTCATCTACCTTTAATTTTATGAGTTAATATATTATTGTTTATATTTTTATCAAAAACTTATATAGGCACTAAATTTCATCTAAGATACCTTTAATATCACTATCTATATCATCATCCAAATAAGAATCTAAATCTTCTAAATCAACTTCTAGTTCTTGATATGTCATATCAACACTTACATCTTCATCTATATCCATTTCAGATATCAATTCTCCTAAAATACTATTTCCATCAGTATCTAAATCTCCATCTATATCTTCACCTATATAATTTTCATTTAAAATTTCGTCTAAATCAATCTCATAATAAACTTCATTATTTTTTTCATCTCCTGAGTTTAATCCTAAAAACTCATAGTTAAAATTCCAAACATTGTATTTACTTGACATACTTTATTCCTCCTGTGAAAAACATATTTTCATCTAGTTTATTTGCTCCATAATCAACAGAATTATATATTTTTTTAATTATGTCTTTTCTTCTTTCATTTGTTCCATTATTTAATGTCAATTGTCTAAATACATATGTATTTGTTATTCTTTCGAATAATATTTCTTTTATACTATCATCATTGATATTTTTGTAGCTTTTCCATAAAACTTCAAATAACTTAAACATTTCCCTACTAGTTTCATCCACATAATAAGGATACATATTTTCCACCAAATGATTTAATCTAGATATAGCTTGTTTTAAAAATACATCAATACTTGCACTTTCACTTTCCTTTAGCATTCTATAATTATATTTCTTCTTATCCTCTCCTGATATTACAAATATAATGTTGTCTAAGCTTTTCTCAACTTCATCTAAATAACTACTGATGTTGTATGATAAATCAAATAATAAATTTTTAATCTGCTTAAATACCTGCATATCAAGCTTAACATTATATTGTTCAAATAACTCTATTTCTTGATTTTCTAAAATCCTTGGCATATAAGCTGATAATAAGTCTAAATTGTTTCTTTGTTCTTGTACTTGCTTATAAAGTTCATTTATAACATCTATTCTTATTTCATCATTTAATTCTTTTTTGAGAACTTTATCAAACTCATACTTCATATAATAAATATTTCCAAAGAAATTAAATATTATCATATCATTCATAGCTTTAGACCAGTTTTTATATAACACTTCAATGGATGTATCTTTAAGTAGAGGTTGTTTTGCGTATATAAATACATCTTGCATAAGTTTTTGAACCATATTTTTACTTAGATTCAAAGTTAGTTTTTGATTATTAAATTTTATTTCTGTTTCTACAAAATTAGAATTTTCACTTTCAAGCTCTTTATTAATTACAATATCTTTTACATCACTATTTTTTATAGATATAATTTCTTTTTGAAAAGACTTTAGAATAGTCAAACTATCGAAATCTTCTTGAATAAAAAATGGAGCATGTTTTAATGTATATCCTACTATTTCATTTTCTATATCATTTAAATCATCTATTTCCATGAGTTCTTTATTTTTATCATTTATGTGTAAGTTGAAGACATTCTTATTGTCGTATAATATAATATCTTCTCCAAAATTCAACTTTGAACAGTTATCTCTTGCTGACTTTACAATAGTCTTTTTAGACTTCTTATTTATAAAAATTAATTGTTCTTGATATTTTACTAAAAGCATATTTGTGTTTTTGTAATCAAATCCATCTATATTTCCTGATATCTTACAAAATACTATATCACAATCTTTAGGTAGGTTTCCTATTTTTTTATTATCTCTAACCTTTTCATTTAAATCAGATGGAACTATATTCTCTATATTGTTATTGAATATAGATACAGACCTTACTATAAGCCCTTCTCTTTCCATATGAAAATAGCCTTTTAAAGATACCCTTTTATCTTCTAAAATATATCTTTCTATATCATCAAAGTTTATTTCAAATCTATTTTTGCCACTAATAAATATGAACTTCTCATTATCCTTATTTATTCCACCCATATAAAACTTATTGTCATCTAAACTTAATATAGTCATATTATCCTTTAGATAAAATATAAATTCTCTTTGACTCTTACAAATTAAATCGTATTCATCCACAGTTATTTTCATAGTCAGATTTGCTGTAACATTCTTACTTGAATTTTCACTTTTTATATAAAAAGGTAAGTTATTTCCATAAACAATTATGTTAGAACCTTCTAAAACTGCTTCTAATTTTTCTTTATTATCTGAAAAACTATATATGTATTTTACTCCTGTATCATCATTAACTTCATCTGCTTTGCTAATTATTATATTACCTAAATTTGTTATATGAAGTTTTTTATATTCTTTTGAGTATCTACTGATACCATTAAGCTCAAAGCCATCTGAAAGCTCATATATGATTTTTTCTCCTAATTTCAACATACCTTCACCACCTAAACAAAATTATAAGTATTCTCTAAAGGTGAACAAAATGCCTCAAAATAAATAATATCCTTTAATACTCTTTATTTTGAGACATAATTTCTCCTTATTTTTTATAATATCCTAAGCACCTTCAACTATTTCTTCATAAAGTTTATCTAAATGTTTAACATATTCACGATATCCAGATTTATTTCTTAACTCACTTCTTAAATCTTCATATTTTTGTCTAAGTTCTTCAGCACTCAATGAAGGAGCTGATTCTTTCAAATCTTCTAATTTATAATCATAATACTTATCATACATCGCTATATATGTATCAATAGATTTCTTAGCTAACTCATTACATTTTTCTTGTGCTTCTCCATATTGAGAATAATCACCTATTTTTATTTTATAATATCCATTTTCTTGAATTATTGTTGAAGAGATACCTTTAGCTTCATATTCTTTTGCTGTTTCTTTTGCTGTTTTCTCAACTTTAAGTGAACCAGCATAAACAGTATAATACACACCTTTACCATCTTTATATGCTTCCATTTCTGCTGCTTTCTTTTCAGCTTTTGCCTTCTCTTCTGCTTCTTTTTCAGCTTTTGCCTTCTCTTCTGCTTCCTTTTTCTCTTGCTCAGCTTTTGCTTTTTTCTCTTCCTCTGTTAGTTTGTTGTTAGCCTGTTGCTGAGTTGATGTTTTTGGAGTAACAGCTTTCTCATTTTTCTTGTTATTACCTACTGTTATAAAGTAACCCACACCAACAATCGCTACTATAACTACTGCTATAATAGTTTCTTTTACTCTACTCTTCTTAGAACCTACTTCTTCTTCATCTACAAAATCATCTTTATTTGATTCATGATTTTTAATTTCTACCTTATTATCTTTAGATTTATTATTAGAGGAATGTTTTGATTTTTTATTACCTCTTTCTTTCTTATTAATAGGTATTATTACTGACTTTTCACTCTCTGACTTTTCATTTTCTAATTTTTCTTCTTTTACTATTTTCTCTTCTGAGTCTTTACTTTCTTTTTCAAGTTTAGATTCACTATTTAAAGATACTTTTTCATCTAAGTCATTATCTATCGGTTTTTCTATTTTTACACTACGTTCTTCTTCTAGTTCTTGTTTTACTTCTTCTGATTCTTCTTGCTTCATTTCTTTTGACTCTTCTTGATTATTTTCAATAGGTTTATCTAAAATTACATCAGAAGAAATGTTATCTAAATTATTTTCTTCCTGCTCAACTTCTTGTTCAATTTTTTCTTCTTTATTTTCTTTTTTCATGAATCCAAATAATTTAGATTTCTTTTTGCTCTTTTTATTTGCTGATTCAGTTATATCTTCTTTATCAATATTATCTTCTTTATCAATATTATCTTCTTTATCTGCATTTTCTTTTTCTTCTACAACATCAATTATATTTTCATCACGATTATCTACTTCTTCTTTAGTCTCATCTTTAACATCATCTTCTATAGAAATACTACTTCTAAAACAAATATCTTTATCTGCATTTTTTATCATATAAATATATTCTTCAATGTCGATATCTTTATTTTTTCTAGTCCTTTTTGATGCAATCTCATGATTTTCTAATTCATTGTAGCTGTCTTTTATTAGATTATGGGCTTCATTCCATACATCGTCACTAATTTCTGTTTTATTTTTAATTACATAGTCTACAAATTGCTTAAAATTCTCAGCACCAAATTCTCCAATTATAGTTAATCTCATTGCACCTTCTATAAGGTCTCTATTTCTTCTCTTTAAAAATTCTAACGCAATTGTTGCACAAGCAAAATCTTTAATAGTATCTTTACCAAAGCCATATCCTTCAACAGAATGAAGCTCTTCTAAACCACACAACTTCTTATATTCATTGTTTATAGTTTGAGATATACTCTCATTATTTAAACTATTTAACTTATCCATAAACTTTAAGTTTATATCATTTGTATTTGATTCCTGTTCTACACTTGATTTTTTAACTTCATTTAATAATGTATCATTTTCTGAATTATCTTTACCTAATTGTAAATCTTCAATTTCTGTTGCTTTTATTTCCACTCTATCTTGTCCACTATTTTCTTGCTCATTCTTAGATACTACATCTTTATTACTAGCTAATATCTTATTTACACAGAATATAATCTCTCTTTTTAATTCTCTTTTGGCATCAGCTTGATTTTTAAGAAATAAACTTCCACATTCTTTCTTTTCTAAACTTATCTTCCTAAGTGATATGTTAAGAAGGTCTTTATATAAGTTTAAAACCTTATAATCCTTTTCTAAACGTCTTCTTCTCTCTGATAGTTCCATTTTATCATATGCTAAAAAACTATTTAAATCATTGGCTTTTAGAGAGTCTAAACCTTCTTTCATCGCCTTATTTACATACTTTCTACATTTAGCTGTAGTTAATTCTAAATCTTTTTCTAATTCATCTATCTCAGGTATGTACTTATCTACTATCCATTTTCCAATAAGTGGTTCTGTATTTCTTGCTAATGTCTTATAAAACAATATATTAAATTTTAAAAGTTCAGCATATTTTGCTTCATTAAATTCTACTTTTTCAAATTTCTTTTCCAAAACACCATCTAATTTTTCATTTATCTTAGACTCTTGTTTTAAAAAACTTGCTGTGACATTTAAAACAGTGTTTCTTATTATATTATTTTCACTCAAAACCTTCACTCCTTAAATCAATTATTTTATTGTAATATTCACATTGTACAAAATCGCTAATTTGATTATGATATTTAAATAATTATCTATTAAATTTGCTACATCTTATATCATATCATATTATTTACATCATTTTACTTTTTCTTTTTACATCTATCTTATATTATACCATTTTTAATATCTGTACTAACTTATATTACAATATTCCTCAAAATTTTAAAAGTAGATTAGACAAATTTACAAATAAAAAAACATCAGTTTAAACTGATGTTTTGACTATCAAAAGAATTAAGCAAGTCTATAAGCGGAGTTCTGTATTAGATAATCATCTTTCTAGGCTTATTGTCACCAATAAGCTCAAGCGACCTACCTACCGGAGAGTACGAGCAGCACTCTTCATTCCTATCTTGGTCTTGCTCCAGGTGGGGTTTACATAGCCAACTAGTCTCCTAGCTGCTGGTGAGCTCTTACCTCGCCTTTCCATCCTTACCACATAAAAGTGGCGGTTTATTTCTGTTGCACTATCCTTAGGATCGCTCCCACTAGGCGTTACCTAGCACCCTGCTCTATGGAGCTCCGACTTTCCTCATGTAAGACTACATGCGATTATCTGGCTTACTTAATATTCATTTTACTTAGTTATGTTAACATAAATTTTTCAATATGTCAAAGACATATTATACTAAAAATTTAAATTTCTTCAAAAATAGTGTAATATAAGTATATAAACTATTTTGACTTGAGGTGAAATATTGAAAAAATCATATAAAATAATAATTAACATCATACTAATATTAGTAATAATTTACAGCGGATTTAATATATACTCAAAACTTACCAAATATAATCATGACACTAAAATATCCTCTGAACTTCAAAAAAAAGAAGATAAAAAAGAGGATTTATCAAAAATAAACAGTGATTTTAAGTTTTGGCTTTCTGTTAAGAATACAAATATAAATTATCCAGTTGTACAATCTAAAGATAATTCTTATTATCTAGATAAAGATTTTTATAAAAAAGATTCTATTTCAGGTACATTATTTATGGATTATAGAAATAAATCTCTTGAGGACCAAAATGTCATAATATATGGACATAATATGAAAAATAAAACTATGTTTAACAATCTAAATAATTTTAAAGATGAAACATTTTTTAAAGAAAATAATCAAATAAAAATTATCATTAATGGAAAAGAATTTTTATATGATGTCTTTTCTGCTTACATTGTAGAATCAGATTATGACTATTTAAAAACAAGTTTTAACAGTGAATCAGATTACCAAAATTACATAAAAGATATTACTTCTAAATCATTGCATAAATCACCTATTAAAGTAAATGTTAATGATAAAATAGTCACACTTTCTACTTGTACTTACGAATTTGACGATGCTAGAATGGTGATTCATGGTAAATTAGTTTCAAATTAGAGATATTTCAAAACTTCTAGACACAGTCTAAAATAAGTATTTTAGACTGTGTTATTTTCTATGTAAATAACTCATAAATTACTAAAAATATGTACTATAAAATAATATATATTAGACAATAAAAAAAGACTATGCCAAAAACATAGTCTTTACTGGAGCTGGTGATAGGAATCGAACCTACAACCTGCTGATTACAAGTCAGCTGCTCTACCGTTGAGCCACACCAGCAAACTTATTTTTTTAAATTAACACTCTAAAAACTACACATATATTTTACTGAATGAACATCAAATAATTTGGTCAAGTCCTCGACCTATTAGTATCGATAAGCTAAATACATTGCTGCACTTACACCTTCGACCTATCAACCAGATAGTCTTTCTGGGGTCTTACCCTTGCGGTGGGAAATCTTATCTTGAAGTTGGCTTCGCGCTTAGATGCTTTCAGCGCTTATCCATTCCGTACATAGCTACCCAGCCATGCCCTTGGCAGAACAACTGGTACACCAGAGGTACGTCCATCCCGGTCCTCTCGTACTAAGGACAGGTCTTCTCAAATTTCCTACGCCTGCGACGGATAGGGACCGAACTGTCTCACGACGTTCTGAACCCAGCTCGCGTACCACTTTAATGGGCGAACAGCCCAACCCTTGGGACCTACTACAGCCCCAGGATGTGATGAGCCGACATCGAGGTGCCAAACCTCCCCGTCGATGTGGACTCTTGGGGGAGATAAGCCTGTTATCCCCAGGGTAGCTTTTATCCGTTGAGCGATGGCCCTTCCACGCAGAACCACCGGATCACTAAGTCCGATTTTCATCCTTGCTCGACCTGTATGTCTTGCAATCAAGCTCTCTTTTGCCTTTACACTCTACGTACGATTTCCGACCGTACTGAGAGAACCTTTGAGCGCCTCCGTTACCTTTTGGGAGGCGACCGCCCCAGTCAAACTGCCCACCTGACAGTGTCCCAAGACCAGATTCATGGCCTATGGTTAGAGTCCCAGTACTACAAGGGTGGTATCCCAAGGATGGCTCCGCCAAAACTGGCGTCCTGGTTTCAAAGCCTCCCACCTATCCTGTACATGTAGTACCAAGACCCAATGTCAAGCTACAGTAAAGCTCCATGGGGTCTTTCCGTCCTGTCGCAGGTATCCGGCATCTTCACCGGAATTACAATTTCACCGAGTCTGTTGTTGAGACAGTGCCCAAATCGTTACGCCTTTCGTGCGGGTCGGAACTTACCCGACAAGGAATTTCGCTACCTTAGGACCGTTATAGTTACGGCCGCCGTTTACTGGGGCTTAAGTTCACTGCTTCGATTGCTCTAACAGATCCCCTTAACCTTCCAGCACCGGGCAGGCGTCAGCTCCTATACATCGTCTTGCGACTTAGCAGAAACCTATGTTTTTGGTAAACAGTCGCTTGGGCCTATTCTCTGCGGCCACCGGATGGTGGCACCCCTTATCCCTAAGTTACGGGGTCATTTTGCCGAGTTCCTTAACAACAGTTCTCTCGCGGGCCTTAGGATACTCTCCTCACCCACCTGTGTCGGTTTGCGGTACGGGTACCTTTAACCTCGATAGAGACTTTTCTTGACAGTGTGAAATCAGCTACTTCGCTACTAAATTTCGCTCCCCATCACATCCCAGCATTATCAAAGCGGATTTACCTACTCTGACTGCCTCAATGCTTGGGCACACATAACCAACAGTGTGCTTAGCTTATCCTACTGTGTCATCCCATCTCTCAAACGGTTATCGGTAGTACAGGAATATCAACCTGTTGTCCATCACCTACGCCTTTCGGCCTCAGCTTAGGTCCCGACTAACCCAGGGCGGACGAACCTTCCCCTGGAAACCTTGGGTTTACGGCCTGTGGGATTCTCACCCACATCTCGCTACTCATGCCAACATTCTCACTCCCATACTGTCCACATGTCCTTACGGTCATGCTTCAACCCGTATGGGAAGCTCCCCTACCCATCATAATGATGCCGTAGCTTCGGTAGTAAGTTTTAGCCCCGGAAATCTTCGGCGCAGGATCACTCGACCAGTGAGCTATTACGCACTCTTTGAATGAGTGGCTGCTTCTAAGCCAACATCCTGGTTGTCTGTGCAATCCCACATCCTTTACCACTTAACTTACATTTAGGGACCTTAGCTGACGATCTGGGCTGTTGCCCTTTCGACTATGAATCTTATCACCCACAGTCTGACTCCCAAGTATAAGATGACGGCATTCGGAGTTTGATAGTCTTCGGTAGGTGCAATACCCCCTAGGACATTCAGTGCTCTACCTCCGTATCTCTCACCTTGAGGCTAGCCCTAAAGCTATTTCGGGGAGAACCAGCTATCTCCGGGCTCGATTGGAATTTCACCGCTACCCACAAGTCATCCCCGAGCTTTTCAACGCTCGTGGGTTCGGACCTCCACGAAATTTTACTTTCGCTTCATCCTGCTCATGGGTAGGTCGCCCGGTTTCGGGTCTACGTCAAGTAACTGAACGCTCAGTTAAAACTCGCTTTCGCTACGGCTCCACACCTTAAGTGCTTAACCTTGCTACTTAACGTAACTCGTTGGCCCGTTCTACAAAAAGTACGCGGTCACACAAGAAATGTGCTTCCACAGCTTGTAAGTGCAGGGTTTCAGGTTCTATTTCACTCCCCTCCCGGGGTTCTTTTCACCTTTCCCTCACGGTACTATACGCTATCGGTCACTAGGTAGTATTTAGCCTTGGAGGGTGGTCCCTCCTGCTTCCCACAGGGTTTCACGTGTCCCGTGGTACTCTGGATCATATCTAAAGTCTTCTCGTTTAACATACAGGACTATTACCTTCTGTGGTGGGTCTTTCCAAACCTCTTCAATTACGATACCTCTTCGTTATGATATGTCCGCAACCCCAATAAAGAAAACTTTAATGGTTTGGGCTCTTCCGCGTTCGCTCGCCGCTACTTACGGAATCGAATTTCTTTCTCTTCCTTCAGGTACTTAGATGTTTCAGTTCCCTGAGTTCCCCTCATTAAGCTATGTATTCACTTAATGATACTTAGACATTACTCTAAGTGAGTTTCCTCATTCGGAAATCTTCGGATCAAAGTTTACGTGCAACTCCCCGAAGCTTATCGCAGCTTATCACGTCCTTCATCGGCTCCTAGTGCCAAGGCATCCGCCCTGCACCCTTAATAACTTGACCAGTTAAAAAGGTTTGATAGATTAAAGTCTATCAACTTGATAATTTTTAAAAGTTATCAGCTTTATATATTACAAATTAGATGTCATATCACTAAATATATATGCAGTTTTCAAAGTGCTAACGCACGTCGCCAACGGATAAATCCCGTTGCTTAAAGTGCTAATGCACAGTGCCAACAAACAAACTTAACATTCGTTCAGTTTATTATGTTGCTTAAAGTGCTAATTTTGAGTATTCGTAAAAACGAACCCTCAAAATTAAACAGTAGGTAATTCTCCTTAGAAAGGAGGTGATCCAGCCGCACCTTCCGATACGGCTACCTTGTTACGACTTCACCCCAGTTATTGATTCCACCTTCGACGACTTCTTCCAAAAGGTTAGATAATCGGCTTCGGGCGTCTCCAACTCCCGTGGTGTGACGGGCGGTGTGTACAAGACCCGGGAACGCATTCACCGCAGCATTCTGATCTGCGATTACTAGTAACTCCAGCTTCATGTAGGCGAGTTTCAGCCTACAATCCGAACTGAGAGTAGCTTTAAGGGATTAGCTCCACCTTACGGCTTGGCAACCCTCTGTACTACCCATTGTAGCACGTGTGTAGCCCTAAGCATAAGGGGCATGATGATTTGACGTCATCCCCACCTTCCTCCAGGTTATCCCTGGCAGTCTCTCTAGAGTGCCCAACTTAATGATGGCAACTAAAGACAAGGGTTGCGCTCGTTGCGGGACTTAACCCAACATCTCACGACACGAGCTGACGACAACCATGCACCACCTGTCACCAATGTCCCCGAAGGGAACTCTCCGATTAAGGAGATGTCATTGGGATGTCAAGCTTAGGTAAGGTTCTTCGCGTTGCTTCGAATTAAACCACATGCTCCGCTACTTGTGCGGGTCCCCGTCAATTCCTTTGAGTTTCACTCTTGCGAGCGTACTTCCCAGGCGGAGTACTTAATGCGTTAGCTGCGGCACCGAGGGGGGTAACCCCCGACACCTAGTACTCATCGTTTACAGCGTGGACTACCAGGGTATCTAATCCTGTTTGCTCCCCACGCTTTCGTGCCTCAGCGTCAGTTACAGTCCAGAGAGCCGCCTTCGCAACTGGTGTTCCTCCTAATATCTACGCATTTCACCGCTACACTAGGAATTCCACTCTCCTCTCCTGCACTCAAGTCTCCCAGTTTCAAGAGCTTACTACGGTTGAGCCGTAGCCTTTCACTCCTGACTTGAAAGACCGCCTACGCACCCTTTACGCCCAGTAAATCCGGATAACGCTAGCCCCCTACGTATTACCGCGGCTGCTGGCACGTAGTTAGCCGGGGCTTCCTCCTCAAGTACCGTCATTATCTTCCTTGAGGACAGAGTTTTACGACCCGAAGGCCTTCATCACTCACGCGGCGTTGCTGCATCAGGCTTTCGCCCATTGTGCAATATTCCCCACTGCTGCCTCCCGTAGGAGTTTGGACCGTGTCTCAGTTCCAATGTGGCCGATCACCCTCTCAGGTCGGCTACTGATCGTCGCCTTGGTAAGCCGTTACCTTACCAACTAGCTAATCAGACGCGGGTCCATCCTGTACTGGCTCACCTTTGATATTTAAGAGATGCCTCTCAAATATGTTATCCCGTATTAGCATACCTTTCGGTATGTTATCCGTGTGTACAGGGTAGGTTACCCACGCGTTACTCACCCGTCCGCCGCTCTTTACCGAAGTAAATCGCTCAACTTGCATGTGTTAGGCACGCCGCCAGCGTTCATCCTGAGCCAGGATCAAACTCTCAAATAAAAGTTTATCAGGCTCAGATACTATTGTTATCAAAATATCTGGCTTTATGGTTTGTTTCTTGTTTTATAAATTAACCTACTGTTTAATTTTCAAAGTTCATTTCATTTAATTTGCTTCTTTGTGCTTGTTATTTTTTTACTTCTTGTTGAGCACATTTATTATAATAACATCTTATTCTAGTATGGTCAACTACTTTTTTCATTTTTTCTTAAATTTATCGATTATTCATCTATTTGTAATACTATCATGACTTTATTTTCAAAGATGTAACTATTATTAGTAAGAATTTACAATTATAATGATACTATGTACAATTGTTATTAATTTAGAAAGGAGCTTCAAAATGTTTAGAAAGATATTATATTTTTTAGCATTAATTTGTCTATCTGTTTTTTTTATTGTTGGATGTTCAAATTCACAGAGCAAACAAAATACAAACCAAAATAAAGAAACACAGTCACAAGAAGATAATAAAGAATTAGATAGCGATAAGGATACTTCCAATGTTGTCGTTTCAGATGGAACAGATAAACCATCAAAACAAGATACTATTAATAATGATAGTGACAAACTAGATGTATCCTCTTTAGATAACACCACTCTTGATTGGTTTTACATACCAAACACTAAACATAAGACCCCAGAGGTAAATACTGACATTGATTTTAAATTTTCTGACTATGATGCCATATATAATGGACCTAAAAAAGATAGCCAGAAAACTTTATACCTTACATTTGATGAGGGCTATGAAAATGGATATACATCAAAGATACTAGATATTTTAAAACAAAATCAGGTTAAAGTAGTTTTTTTTGTTACATCTCCATACATAAAGGAAAATAAAGACTTAGTTAAAAGAATGGTGTCTGAAGGACATATAGTTGGAAATCACAGTAAATCTCATCCATCTATGCCAACAAAAACAAGTAATTTAAAAAGCTTTAATGGTGAATTCTCTGATGTTGAAAAACTCTATAAGGATGCAACTGGAAAAGATATGGTTAAATTTTTCAGACCTCCTATGGGCAAGTACTCAGAGAAAAGTTTAGCAATGACTAAAAACTTAGGATATAAGACTGTGTTTTGGAGTTTTGCATACAGGGATTGGGATACTGAAAAACAACCATCACATGAAGAAGCAAATAAGAAAATAATGGATAATTTACATGATGGCTCTATTTTGCTATTACATGCAGTTTCCAAAACTAGTACAGAAATTTTAAATAATATTATATCAGATTCAAGAAAGCTAGGATATGAGTTTGAACTTTTAAAGTATTAATATTAATACTTTAAATTGTATCTAAAATCTACAAATTGACATAGTCTATTAAGCATTATAAAGTACAATATAAAAATATCTTCTATATAAATCATTTAATAGAAGAATATCAATAAAAAATAGATGTATAGCTTAATGTTAGTAAAATCATTACTATAAATTACAGCTATACCTCTATTTTTTATTTGTATATAATCAAGGTTTATTTAAACTTGCATATAATTAATGCTTATTTACTCAACTAAATAATAAACATTGCTACTATAGTTGTTACAATCAACCCAGTTATAACTGGGACAAAATTTCGTTTTGCTAACTCTATTGGGCTGACTCCACAAATTGCTGCTGCTGAGATAAGTCCCCAAGGAACTAAACAGCCTCCCCCTACCCAAATACCACTGATTTGTCCTAATGCAGCTAATGCACCAACACTTGCATTGATAGCTGTTCCAAACACAGAAGCAAGTGAGCCTACTAATGAAATTCCAGAAAAACCAGAACCATCAAGTCCAGTTATTGCTCCTACTATAGTTTCTATACCTGATACAGCAAACTTATTAAGCGGTATTGTTTGAGAAAGAGCTATGCCTATATCTGATAATAAGCCCTGTGAGCCTGGTGCTAATACTTTTCCAAATACGCCTGTTAAAGGTGCAACTTCACCCATATAGAAGAATGCTGCTATTGGTATAATTGCTCCAAATATTTTTATACCAAATACAAAACCATCAATTATATTCTCACAGACATTTTCAAGACTATCTTTTCCAAAATTTATGGTATTTATAATGATTATTAAAAACACTGCTGTACCACCTAAAAGTGCTGAAGCATCTCCTCCTTTTAGGTCAAATGCATACATTGCAATTATATCAGCAAGAAATCCTAAAGCTACTAAAATAGTTGCTATTTTAGATTTTCCATTAAACTCTTCCACTTCTTCACTTTCAAAATCTTTGAGTTCTTCTCTAAACATTCCCTTATTAATGTCTCTTTTCAATGTATAAAGTGCCATAGATATCGTTACAATTCCCATTACCCAGAATAGAATCATACCGTCATTTATAACATATGATACTGCAACTCCTGCTGCACCAGCTGTTATACTTGGAGCCCCTTGAATGACAAAGTCTGTAGATAAAGCAAGACCATGACCAAATAAATTTAATGCCACTGCAACACCAATTGCTGGTAATCCAGCTCTCATAGCAACAGGTAAAAAAACAGCTCCAACTAAAGCAACAGCTGGAGTTGGCCAGAAAAACCATGAAAGAATTAACATGACAAATCCAGTTACAAAAAATGCAGTATTAGAATTTTTTATAACTTTTGAAAATGGCCTTACCATATACTGTATAGCATTATTGGCTTCTAATGCTTTAGATAAAGCAACCATAATAGCTATAATTAAAATAATTGGTCCCAACTCATTTAAAGATATAATAAATGAGTTGAATACTGCTGTTATAGCCCCAAATATATTTTTCTCAAAGAATAATCCCATGAAAAAAACACCCAATATACATGGTACTATTGTATCCTTTTTCATAATCATAGTAATTAATATAATTACCATAAATACAATGTAAATATAATGTGCTCCTGTCAAAACCATATTATTATGTCCCCTTTTTTTAAGATAATAATATTATATGGTCTTGTAAGTTAACTTGTTACTTGCTCATAGATACACAATTATTAACTGTACAATATAAAATTTAAATTTTTATAATTTCTTTACTGGGATAGATATTTCAATAGAAAACTCTTCATCATCTGAGTTTACATTTATACTCCCATTATGATGTGCAACTACTTTTTCGCAATTTTTTATACCTATTCCAAAACTTTCTACATTTTTTGAAAAATTACTCACTCTATTTTTTTGTATAATTAATAATTTAGAATCTTCAACTTTAATTAAAAATACTACTGGTTTATCTTTTCTAGCGTATTTTATTATATTAGAACATAAGTTATCAAATATTCTCCTAAATTGTGTTACATCTACATAAATATGATACTGATTATAAAGTTCATTCTCTATGGTTATATGAAAGCCTTTTTCCTCCAATGTATATGAACTATCTAAAAGCAATTGAAAAATAAATTCATTTGCATTTATCTTTTCATATTCTTTGGAAACTTCCTCTCCTGAATTGACAAAATGGGTAAAAAGGTCATCAGTTAAATCTTTTATTTGATATGCTTTAGACCTTACATTTTTTATATACTGTTCTAGTTGCTCAGGACTATTATATTTATGGTCTTTAATTAAATCTAAGTAACATATTACTGATGTTAATGGAGTCCTAACATCATGTGATATTGAAGTTACTATATCTTTATTTTTATTCTTCATTTCTCTTTCTTTTATAAGTTGATGCTCTAATGTTTGACTCATCTCATTAATACTAGATGCAAGTGATGATAATTCGTCATTCCCTTTGACTGGAATTCTATACTTTAAACTACCACTCTCCACTATCTTTATACCCATCTCTATTTTCCTTAGGTATTTTATCTTTCTACTTAATAATAGCAGGAATGTTATAATAAATGTAAGTGCCATAAATGTAATAGAGATTGCATCTATAAAATTTTGAAATCTGAATCTAAATAATGCTATTACAACTATATCAGCTTTAACATTAGAAAATTGTATTTCATAATTTCTAGCCATAGAACTACTATAAAATTCATTTTCCTCACTTTTATCTGGTACTTCATTAGGATAGTATAATGTATCATAAAAAACCTTATTTCCTTTGTATATCTTCATAGAAACAAACCAGTTATCACCATTCCATTTTGCTATATTATCTCCATCATTTGAACTTACATTATTCTCAGTAACATAAAGTTGAAAATCATCCATAAGTTGGTCTACTTCTCTTTTAAAATATACCTTTCCTTCTGACACGTCTTTTACTATAGATTCAACAGTATAGTAAAGTGGTATATTTAAAATAAAAGCCACTGCAGCTGAGATTACTACATATATCAATAGTATAACACCCAACTTTGATGGCTTAATTTTGCTAATCAATATAATACCCCTTCCCCCATGCAGTTTTTATGTATTGTGGATTTTTTTGGTCTTTTTCTAATTTTTTTCTTAAATTTCTAATATGAACCATTATGGTATTATTTGCTGTATAAAAATATTGTTCATCCCAAATAGTTTCATATAGATTTTCAGATGAAAAAACCTTCTTTCTATTTTTTAACATAAGTACTAAAATACTATATTCTATGGTTGTTAAAAATACAGGTTCTCCATTCAATGTAACATCTTGAGTATCTAAATTGACATATAATTCTTTTGTATGTAATATGTTTGGCTCTCTTTCCTTTTCCTTTCCCTGATATATATAATAACGTCTAAGTAGTGACTTAACTCTTGAAATTAATTCAGAATATGAAAAAGGCTTTGACAAATAGTCATCTCCTCCTGCTGAAAATCCAATAACTTTATCAGAATCTTGAGTTTTTGCAGTCAAAAATAAGATTGGGGCTGTTGTTTTTTCTCTAATTTCATTACATGCAACAAACCCAGTCTTTACAGGCATGACAACATCCAAAATAATCAAGTCAATCGTACTATCTACTAAGTTTACAGCTTCTTCCCCGTTTGTAGCCATAACAACTTCATAACCTTCACCAGTTAAAAGTATCTCTACAATTTCTCTAATCTCAGGATTATCATCAGCTACTAAAATTTTTTTTGGAATCTCTTTATTCATCACTAAGCTCCTTTCTTTGCTATATTTCTTAAATATTTCAAACTATATAAAATATTATACTTTATTAGCAAAAGCTTAGCAATGTCACACGTTTTAATACTTTCTACTATTGTAAATACATTTACTATTCAATTAACATGTATACATAAATTGACATACTTATAAAAATAATCTATATAATATTATCTTGCATAAATGACTTTTTTTACTGATTTAACTTTTTCAGAAGATTTTACATGTACTATAATACATATCAAACCACTTATAGCTACAAATGCATAGAAACTTATTCCTCTACTAAGTAACATTGCTGGAACTAGTAAATGACCTGGGAAAAATATTTTAAACAATGTCATAAAACTGTTTTCAGAAGCTCCAACAGCTCCTGGTAATGGCAATGATGAAACAGCAATATTTAGTAGTGATTGTATTGCCAATATCTCAAATACAGTATATGTTGATAGATGAAAAGCTTTGTATACAAAGAATGGTACTAAAAACATAGCTGTTATTTGTATAATCGTTATAGCTAAAATTTGTATTACAAGCTTTGGATTCTGTTTTATATATTGGGCACCTTTAACATATTCTTCAATTTGAGAAGTTATAACTTTTCTTGAACCTTCAACATCTTTTATTATTCTTAACTTTCCTAATAAGTTTGTTATTGATATTATAAAATTATTTACCAGTCTCTTTGAAAATATAATTGCGATTACTCCAACTACAAGAGCTACATTTGTTATTACACCATATATTAGTAAAATATTCATACCACTTACGTTGTTTAGTATAAATTCACGTTCCATAATGAACATTATTCCACTATATGCTAATATAACCACTTGATGAATAACAACAATAACTAATAATATAAGTGAAGAGTAAGATATATTTATATCATCTTTTTTCATATAATAAACTTGTGCTGGTTGACCACCTGAGGCTGAAGGTGTAATTGAACTAAAATAAAATCCAATAAAAGCATATCCCATACATTTTAAAAGAGTAGTTTTTTGTTTTAAGGCTTTTACACCTAAATATATGTTTATACCTTCACAAGCAACATATATAATCATCATCATAAATCCAATTAGTATAAACATAGGGCTTGCGCCTTTTAATGATTTTATTAATGATTCAATTGATTGCCCTCTAAAAACAAAGTATCCTGTTATGCCCATTAGTAAAACTAAAAAAGCAACACTACCTAGGCATTTATTTTTCTTTTCAGTTTTACTTATCATAGCTACATCCTTTCTGGTGCTACAAATTTAAAACCACTATCTTTAAGTTTTGGAATGGCTATCTTCAAAGCTTCAATAGTACGCTCAGGTGCACCTACTGCACCACCTGAATTTTCACCCGCATCATGCAAACAAATTATAGAATTTTCTTTTGTCCTACTCATTAATTTGTTTATAATAATCTCTACAGTACTATCTTTGCTCCAATCTTCTGCCATTACATCCCATAATGTCATTTTTAGATTATATTTTTTAACAAATGAATTTGAAAATATATTAGTATGACCCCATGGTGGACGATAATAGTTTATATCTACACCTAAATTTTTCATTATATTTACACTTTCCATAAAATCTTTTTTAACATAATTATAACTGTAAAGCCATGCATTCTTATGTTCCAATGAATGTAGACCAACTATGTGATTTTCTCTTAACATCCTTTTTATAATTTCAGACTCTTTTTCAGCATTCTTTGCAACTACAAAAAACATGGCTTTTATATCATTTTCTTTTAAAACATCTAATAATTTTTCTGTATATCTCTTATCTGGACCATCATCGAATGTTAGTGCAATTTCATTTTCTCTAGTCATAATTTTTAATACATCTTTATTTAATAGTTTGTTATAATATGTAGGTATAATTGAATGTACCAAAAAAATCAATGCAACAACTATAATTAAACCTACTACATACATTCTATACACTCTCCTTGTTCATCAAATGAAAATAAAATATTTTCTAATGTATTGTTATCAAACTGTTTTTTTAATTCTTTCATATTTCTACTCATCTCTTGAAGAGTGGCATCATCATAAATTAAATCTTTTATTTCATCTACATAGTATTTTTTATTTTTATCAAGTATTCTTCCAATCTTATTATTCAATATAAAATCAGCATTATTTATCTCTTGTTGTAAAAATGGATTAAATGCTAATATTGGAAGTTCTGAATAAATAGTTTCAAATAGAGTTATTCCACCTGGTTTAGAAATAATAAGGTCAGCATTTTTCATATATTTATATACTTCATTCGTATAGCCTACTACCTCTATATTTTCATATCTATCAGATAACTTATAGTACATTTTTTTATTATTACCAGTTATTACAGTGGTTTTTACTCCTTCTAAACTATTTAATTCACTGTAAAACTGTTCTGACTTAGGCAGTAACCCTAAACCTCCACCCATTATAAGTATATTTTTTTTATTTGAGTGATTTATATGTTCTATTTTTTTAAATTCTTTTTTTACTGGAATACCATTAACTTTAACTTTTTCTTCATCTATTCCCTTAAAAACAAGTTCTTCCTTCGTAGATTTACTAGCTACTAAGTAACAATCTGTATTTTTACTAATCCATTCTGAGTGACTACTTATATCTGTTATACATGTTATCAAAGGAAGATTTGAATTATACTTTTCCTTATATCTTGATACTAATTGTGAACAAAATGGAAAAGTTGAAATAACTACTGTTGGTTGTATTTCATTAAGTAACTTGTCTAATTTAGTTAAAAAATAATCTGAAAAAGTAAATTTTATATCTTTCTTTCCATTTTCTGTACATTTATAAAATAAATTATAAAGACTACTTCCCCGATTTACAAGAATAGAAAAAGTCTTGTACATTTTATCAGAATAGTTAGGCATAATATATTCAAATATATCTTTAATTATTATTTCTGAATTATTAAATTTTGTTTTTATATCTTCACTTAAAGAATTTGATGCTGAGTAATGACCCATACCAAATTTTCCTGTAAGAATTAATACTTTCATAAGATTCCCTCCTCATTAAAGTCTTTCTTTTCCTCTAATTACTATATTTATAAGTATAGACTTTAAATCTTTAGAAAAACCTAGTATAATTCTTAAGAAATCTTAAAGTTTTAATTAAAAAGTATAAAACCCAATTAATATAGAAGATTATCTCCTATACCAATTGGGTTTTATATCTATATATTCAAATACATACACAATCATTATAATTATTTAAACATACTTTATTTAATTATTCTTTATAATTAATCCATAATATTATATTCTTCATATAAAGGATATTTTTCAGTTAATCCAACAACTAATGTTCTAGCCTTAGATTCTTCATCATAAGTTAAACATAGGTCTATGGCCTCAGCAATTATCGCCATATCTTCTTCTTTCATACCTCTAGTAGTTACAGCTGGAGTACCAAGTCTTATCCCACTTGTAACAAGAGCACCATTTGGGTCAAATGGAATTGTATTTTTATTAGCTGTTATATAAGCATCATCCAATCTTTTTTCTGCAGCTTTACCAGTTATATTTTTATTAGTTAAGTCTAATAATATTAAATGATTATCTGTACCTCCAGAAATTAATTTAAAATCTCTTTTAATAAGTTCTTCAGCTAGAGCTTTTGCATTTTTAGCAACTTGTACTTGATACTCTTTAAATTCATCACTTAAAGCTTCTTTAAAACAAACTGCTTTAGATGCAATTATATGCTCAAGAGGCCCACCTTGAATTCCAGGGAATATTGCTTTGTCTATAGCTTTAGCATACTTTTCTTTGCAAAGAATAACTCCTCCACGAGGCCCTCTTAAAGTTTTGTGAGTTGTTGTTGTAACAAAATCAGCCACTTCACATGGATTTTGGTGAAGACCAGCTGCAACAAGACCTGCTATGTGAGCCATATCTACCATAAGCAATGCTCCAACTTCATCAGCTATCTCTCTAAATTTTTTAAAATCTATTTCTCTAGGATATGCACTTGCTCCTGCAACTATCATTTTAGGTTTTACTTCATGCGCTATTTTTCTAACTTCATCAAAATCTATAAGTCCACTATTTTTGTCTATGCCATATTCATAAAATTTATAATACTGACCAGAAATATTAACTGGAGCACCATGAGTTAAATGTCCACCTTGAGATAAATTCATTCCCATAACAACATCACCTGGTTTTAACATAGCAAAATATACACCAATATTTGCATTTGCTCCAGAGTGAGGTTGAACATTAGCATGCTCTGCTCCAAATATTTTTTTGATTCTATCTATTGCAAGAGTTTCAACTTCATCTATGTACTCACATCCACCATAATATCTTTTTCCTGAGTAACCTTCTGCATACTTATTTGTAAGATGGCTTCCCATAGTCTCCATCACTGGAACTGATACTATGTTTTCAGATGCTATCAATTCAATATTTCTTTGTTGTCTTTTTAACTCTCTTTTCATACTTTCATAAATCTCAGGGTCCGCTTTTTTCAAGTTCTCAAACATATTACTCCTCCTAGTTATTATTTAATTTTTATTTTTACAGACATTTCATAATTTTCGTTTTTATCAATATGATAATTTATTATTATAGTCCTTTACAAATTAATAGTCAAGTGTTTTGCTATTTTTCTATATTTAACATAGTTACTTTCTTTATTTTTAAGTTAAAATATAATAAATAATATTGTCTAATTCTTTTAATTGGATATAATTTAAATGTGACTATTTTTAAATAAAAAAAGATAATATAATTTATATATATATTAAGGAATATTGCTTAGAAATTTGGTATAATTTCAATATTACGGTTTTTAATTTGGAGGTGTATTTATGAATCAAAATGAGGAGCTTGAATATAAGAAAAATATTCTAAAATTAGCTCTATTTGTAGGGGAACTTATGATAAAAAATGGAGCTGAAACATCTAGGGTTGAAGACAGTGTCCTTAGGATATGCAGGTCAAGAGGATTTTATCATGTAAATATTTTTACAACTCCTACAGTAATAATTATTTCTGATGAAAAATTTGATGGCTTTTCATTTATGAAAACGATTCAATCAAGAGGTATAAACTTAAATAAGATTTCTTTATTAAATAGTTTTTCTCGAGAATTTGTAAGCGACAAAGAATATGATATTGATAATGCCATTGCACGTCTTTATGAAATCCAAGATGTAAAACCTTATCCTTTGTGGTTATTTTACTCTTGTACAGGAATTGCATCTGCTTGTTTTGCTTGTTTGCTTGGAGGGAATTATGTATTAAATTTTATACTTACATTTATAATAGCAATCTTTGCCGCGATTACTTATGATAAAACTATGAAGATAAGTGCAATATCTGCATTTTCCTGTTTAGTATCCTCTTTTTTAATTGCACTTTCAGGAGTTCTGTTAGTTGAAATAGGCATTTTAAATGACCCTAAGATGCTTATAGTTGGTGCTATAATGCCACTACTCCCAGGAGTTGCCTTTATAAAAGCTATTAGAGATTTAATATCAGGTAATTTAATATCAGGAATTTCTCGTGCTTTTGATGCAGCTATGATTATTATTGCAATTGCTTCTGGAGTTGGTTTTGTTCTTGATACATGGTATAGAATAGGAGGTCCTTTCTAATGACTGATATGTCAATGATTTTACATTTTTTATTTTCAGGCATTGCAACTGCTGGATTTGCTGTTTTCTTTAATGCTCCACTTTATCTACTTCTTCCAGCTGGAATAACTGGTGGAATTGGCTGGATTGTGTATGTTTATTTATTTAATTTTACTACAAATGCAGTTTTTGCAGGATTTATAGCTGCTGCTTTAGTTTCAGCATGTAGTGAGACTTTAGCTAGAAAATTAAAGCAACCAGCTATTGTGTTCGTAATACCAGGTATACTTCCTTTAATACCAGGTATTGGATTGTACAATACAATGTTATCTTTGATTCAAAAAAATTATTCTTTGGCCATGTCAAAAGGTACAGATGCATTATTTTTAAGTGCTGCAATAGCATTAGGTGTATTAGTTGTAACTTCTTTTGTAAGAACATTGAATCTTTTAAAAATCAGAAAAAACTTTATTCCATACAGAAAATCGAAATAAAACACAAAAATAGCAATGTACTAAAGTTTTGCAAATACACACTGGGTATTTATTCAAAAAGTACATTGCTTTTTTTTAATTATTTTAAAGGTCAATTAATATTCTTGTTATTACTGGTATAAACTCTCTACTATCTCTGAATTTTTTGTCATTCTTCTTTAAGTACAGATAACAAAGTATTGTAAGACAGATTCCAACCAATCCACTTATGGCTTCAACACCAGATGTTACTCCTATTGCACCTAATATATAGTAAGTCCCTATTGTTCCCACAAGAAGTGCTATAAGTGGTATTATATAAGCCATTACAGCTGCTTTTAATACATTCATATTATCCATACTTACTTCTACATGGTCACCAACTTTTGCACCAATTGTGTTATCTACTTCTACTAATATTTCCTTCGACTCTGCCGAATCTGTAGTAGCACACTTTCCACAAGCAGCACAAGCTGAATGTCTTTGCATTTTTAATTTTGCAGTTCTATCATCAACAATTTCCATAATAAATCCTTGTTGATTCATAACTAACCGCCTCCTTATTTTGTAAATTTATTTATAGTATCCATAAGTTCTTTTATCATCTCTTCAGTTTGCTCACCATCATCATGTTTGATGCTTTCTGCTACACATCCTTTTATATGATTTTCCAGTATAATCGTGCCCACTCTGTTTATAGCAGACCTTATAGCAGATATTTGAACCAGTATATCAACACAATAACGTTCTTGCTCTACCATCTTTTGTATCCCTTTTACTTGACCTTCTATTCTCTTTAATCTTTTTATAAGAGCTTCTCTCTCATTGTTTGGCGCTAATTTTCTTTCTTCCATAAACTCACCTCATACTCTAATGATGTCTTATTCAATTATGCTCTACTTACCAATTTGTTTAAAATACAATACAGTTATTACTACTATAAATGCTAAAATTGATATTGCAATAGACCTACTTTGATTCTTAGTTTGTTCCATACTTAACTTTCCATTCATCTTAAATCCTGCTAATGGAAATAAAAATATAACCAATGCATCAATTCCAAGTACAACTTGGGCTGCAATAGTCCATTTACTCAAAAAACAAAATATTCCACCCACACCTAAAAGAACCTCTAATATATTTATAAATTTATATGTAGGTTTTTTCGCTATATATTCTTCAATTTTTTCCTTACATTCTGCACGACATGGATATATATTTGTATTGTCATCATATTGTATAGCTAATTTATTATTTGGTGACTTTATATCCCTATTACAGTAAAGACATTTTTTCATATTATATTCTCCTCTAATATTCCTCTTAAAAAATTTTGCCTAAATTATTATACGCTTTAATACTATTATACCAAATAGATACAAAAAACAAAAATAAAAGGAATAATTTTAGCGATTTCTTTTACTTCCATATATAATCTATAATAAATTTATAATAACAATTAAACAAAATTATTTATATCTAGTTTAATTGTTATATAATCTAAAATAAGTCAAATTTGTATGAGAGGTTAAAATGAAACAAATGGAATTAGCTATTGTAAGTTTAAAAAAAGATGCTGGAGAAATTTATGAAGACCAAATAAGACAATTTTTAGGTAACAATATAAAAATAAATTTATACTCATTTGAAGAAGGAAATTTAAGATTTTTTAAAGAAAGTCTGATACTATTGTCTGCTTATTTAAAATATGATGAAATAGCAAAATTATCCCATCATGATGCTCAAATTATTGTACCTAAGTTAACATTTGAAAAGAACAGTATAGATATGATATCAAGATTAGAAAAAGATAAAATTATTTATGTATATAATCTAAGTAAGGATATGGCAATAGAGACAATATCTTTAATACATAGACTAGGAATAGACAATATCAATATCCTACCTTGTTATCCAGAGATAGAATTTACTCCTACAGATGCTATAATACTAACTCCTGGCGAAAAAATCTTACCTAAAGTTAAAAATTGTGAAGTTATAGACTTGAAATATAGAATAATAGATTTAAGTTGTATAGTTGAAATTGCTACAAAAACTAAACTAAAACATCTAATAAAAGATGACTTAATAAAAAAATATGTAGAGAAAATAATACCTACAAGCTATAGTACAGGTGAGTTACTATTAGATGCAAATAAATTTGAAAGGCAATTTGATTTATTATTATCTATAATTGATGATGGAATTATATGCACCAATAATGATGGGATAATTCAATTTTACAATCATATGGCTAGAAAAATTTTATCTATAAATGCAAATGAAATGATTTATGAATTTATTGGTGATTGTATAAGAGAAATAAATTTTCAAAACATATTAACCAATAAAGCTCCATTTTATGAAAAATTAATTAAAATAAATCATGTAGATATAAATTTAGAGATTAAACATATACAATTAAATGTATTTGATGGATTTATATTGAAAATGACCAAATTCTCTCAGCTAGAAAAAAAGCAAGCCAAGTTAAGAGCACAATTAGTCAATTCAGGTAATGTCAGTAAATATACATTTGATGATATATTAGGCTCTAGTATACAAACCATTAATACAAAAAAAATTGCCAATAGCATGGCTCAATCAAACTCCTCTATTTTAATAATTGGTGAAAGTGGTACTGGCAAGGAATTATTTGCTCAATCTATTCACAGCGCCTCTAGAAGAAAAGATGGTCCTTTCGTAGCAGTAAATTGTAGTACTTTTCAAGAAAATTTATTACAAAGCGAACTATTTGGCTATGATGAAGGTGCTTTTACTGGTGCTAAAAAAGGTGGAAAGATTGGTTTATTTGAATTAGCTAACAATGGAACTATATTTTTGGATGAAATTGGAGAAATGGATTTAAATTCTCAATCTAAATTACTTAGAGTTATACAAGAAAAACAAGTAAGGCGTATTGGTTCAAACAATGTCATTGATATTGATGTAAGAATAATTGCAGCTACTAATAGAAATTTAAAAGAACTTGTATCTAAAGACATGTTTAGAAGAGATTTATACTTTAGATTAAACGTTCTTCCTCTTAAAATACACCCTCTTAGAGAAAGACCTACTGATATATTTGAGATTTTCAATTCTCTAAAGTATGATATTCCATGTAATTTTATTCTAAGTGAAGAAGTAAAAGAAATCTTTAAAGTGTATAAATGGGAAGGAAATGTAAGGGAATTAAGAAATTTAGGAGAATACTTCTGCTACTTAGGAAAAGATGTTATAGAAATTTGTGACTTACCTGAATATATATTGGATACTATAGATTCAAATTATAGTAGGACTGTCTGTAACAAAGTAACAGATAAAACAGTAAAATATCAATTAAACATTAACAAAGACAAAAACTTAATAAAACATGATTATAACTTTAAAAGACCTTTAGAGGAATACCTATTCATATTGGACAATTTAAAGAAGGCTTATGATTTAAAAGAAAGAATTGGCAGAAAAAGTCTGTACAAAATAGCTTTAAATGAAAATAGATTTCTGACAGAACAACAGATTAGAAATATACTTCTAGAATTACAAGACTTTGGACTTGTAGACATACTTGTTGGTCGTGGTGGTTCAGTTATAACATCAAAAGGGGTTGAATTTATAAAAAAATATAAACAGGTCTAATAAGTTAAACTGTTAAACCGCTTAACCCCATTTATTTATATTTTCATACATATGAAACTTTATTCGAAATAAGCTTTTCCACAAAGTTCTAAATATAATTAATATTTTTAATTGCTCTATACTTTGAAATTACTTAATATCAAATATTAACTTATTGTTAATTACTTTTTATTATCCATCTTGGCATGTTGTTTGCTTAATATTATTAACATAAATTTTAAAATTACTGGAGGTTTTTATAATGAATTATAATTTTAATGAAGTTGTTGATAGAAGTAATAATTTTTCGTCTAAATGGTCAGAAATGGATAAAAAATATGGAACCAATGATTTACTTCCTATGTGGGTAGCTGACATGGATTTTAAAGCTGCCCCTTGTATAATTGATGCTTTAAAAAATCGACTAGAGCAAGAGATTTATGGTTACACAACAAGAACAGATTCTTACAATGAATCGATAGTAAATTGGCTAGATAGAAGACATAACTGGAAAATTAAAAGTGAATGGTTAGTTTATAGCCCAGGTGTTATACCAGCTATAAGTCTTTTAATAAACGAACTTACAAAAGAAAACGACAAAATAATGATACAAGAACCAGTTTATAGTCCTTTTAATAGCGTTGTGAAAAATAATAATAGAGAACTGGTTATAAGCCCATTACAAAAACTAGAAGATGGAAATTATGTAATGAATTATGAAGACATTGAAAGCAAGATTAAAGATGTAAAATTGTTTATACTTTGCAATCCTCATAATCCAGTTGGTAGAGTATGGACAAAAGAAGAATTAAAAAAACTAGGAGACATTTGCCTTAAACATAATGTAAAAGTAATATCTGATGAAATACATAGTGATATTATATTAAAAAAACATAAACATATCCCTATGGCATCTATTTCTAAAGAATATGAAAAAAATACAATTACTTGTATGGCTCCAACTAAAACTTTTAATATAGCTGGTCTTCAATCATCTTATGTGATACTACCTGATGAAAAAGACTATAAGTTGTTAGATAATGCCTTCACTAGAATTGATATAAAAAGAAATAACTGCTTCAGCTTAGTTGCAACAGAGGCCTCATATAATAATGGTGAACCTTGGTTAGAATCATTCTTGGAATATTTAGAATCCAATATAGATTTTGCTATAAAATATATAAATGAAAATATGCCAAAACTTAAAGTTAGAAAACCAGAGGGAACTTATTTATTATGGGTAGACTTTAGTGAACTTGGATTGAGTGATGATGAACTAGAAAGTATACTTGTTAAAAAAGGTAAGATTGCCTTAAATCAAGGAAATAGTTTTGGCATTGGAGGAAAAGGGTATCAAAGGATAAACTTAGCGTGTCCAAAAAGTATGCTTGAAGAAGCTCTTATAAGAATAAAAAATGCAATCAACTAAAATATTTAAGGAGAATTTGCACTATGAAAATAGATACAGAAAGAAAAAGACCTTCATTTAGATATTCCTTGTTAGTAATGCTTGCAATAATAGCTTTAACATCAATTGGTATAGTTGTATTTAATGCCTCTATAACTATAATGTTTTTACTTTCATGGCTTATAGTAGTTCCTGCTGCTATGAAGCTTGGTTACACTAATGATGAAATAGAGGCTTTCGGATTTGAGGTTGGTAAGGATGCCTTTCAATCAAATTTAATTATACTTTCTGTTGGCGTACTAATAGCAGCTTGGATAGCTGCTGGTACGATACCAACAGTAGTGTATAGCGGTCTAACAATAATAACACCCAAATATTTTTTACTTACAACATTAATAGTCTGTTCACTTACTTCTGTTGCTACAGGTACATCTTGGGGAACTCTTGGAACTTCTGGTATAGCAATGATGAGTATTGGTACTAGCATGGGTATTCCTCTTGGTTTAACAGCTGGTGCAGTCATTTCTGGCGCTTTCTTTGGAGATAAGATGTCTCCCCTATCAGATTCTACAAACTTAGCTGCAGCAGTTTGTAAGACAGATGTGATTACACATATGAAACACATGGTTTACACAACAGGACCTGCATACGTAATATGTATAGTTCTATATACAGTAATTGGCTTAAAATATTCAAATAACACTATTGACTATATTCAAATAAACCAAATTAAAGATGTATTAAATTCAAACTTTCATATTGGTTTAGTAGCAATGATTCCAATAATGTTTTTATTATTACTTCTATTGTTACAAAAACCTCCTATTATATCTATATTAAGTTCAGCTATAATGGGGCTTATCATAGCTGTATTTCAAGAAGGAGAAAAAATAGGCGATATTTTAAATTATATGCTATCAGGTTTTACTATCGATACTGGATTTGCCTATGCTGACAAGCTATTAAATCGTGGGGGAATCATGAGCATGGCTGAAACCGTTTTACTAGTCTTTGTAGTTTTTGTTATTGCTGGTATTCTCCAAAAAACTGGTTTCTTAGAGGTACTACTTCAGCCTATGATAACTAAAATAGGAAAATCTAGAACTAAATTGGTTGGGTCTACCTTTATAGTAAGTTACTTTGCAAATGCATTTAGCTCATCAATGATGTTTACTTCAGTATTTGTTGGAACTTTAATGTCACCAATATACAAAGAGTTTAGATTAAAACCACAGAATCTATCTAGAATTATAGAAGATACAGCCACACTTGGTGGACCATTAATACCTTGGAATTCAAATGCTGTTTTCTGTGCCCAAACTCTTGGTGTAAGTCCACTAGAATTTATACCATACTGTTTCTTAAGTTGGATTACTCCTATAATTTCATTTATTTATGGTGTAACTGGCTTTACTATGCTTACATATACAGATGATGAAATTGAAGAGTTAGAGATATTTGACATTGCCCAGAGAAGAGTTGATTAAGTATGAACTTTGAATACTATTACTTAATTCAAGATATTACAGGTATATTATTGGTATTTGTAGGGCTTAGAATGTCTTTCCTAGGATTTAGAATACTTTCAATAAAAGGTATTTCTATAAATTCGCTTTTAATTCTAATTAAATATTGTTTATTTACTATAGCAGGATTGAATTTATTGATATCTAAGTTTGGAATTATTCACTGGATTTTAAGTATTTGTATGATAGCAATATCCATAATAATTAATCCTAGAATTAAGGTATCCAAATAGAAATAACCACAAAGCTTAAAATTTTATAAAAAAGAAACTGCTTCATATATTAAAGCAGTTTCTTTTACTATTATTTATAATTAAATAACTGGTGTATCAGATAAATAATCATTACTTACATAACCATATCCACCACTATATTTTATTTTTACCCATCCTGTAGCAAACATTTCTATTGTTTCCACTTTACTTCCATATGAAAGATGTCCTATTTTTTCATCTTCTGTACTTGGTCCTTTTCTAACATTAAGACCGTCTTTTTCTTTTACATACTTTATTTTTACATTTTCATTACTACTATCAGGCTTATTATTTGTCAGATAAGACCCACTAACATACCCAATATCTTCATTGTATTTTATTTTTACCCATCCTGTTTTTAATACTTCTAAAACTTCTACTTCATCACCATTATTTAAATATCCTATAACAGAAGCTTCTATTGTAGCATCACTTCTTATATTCACCTTATCTGTATTAGTTACATACATTACTTTCTTATTAGTACTATTTGTTTGTAACTCTTTTAATTCTTTAAATGCACTCTCATTCCCTCCACTACCAACTTGAGTTATAGAGGTAGCACTTTTATTTGAAAATACACTCTTTTGTGTTGTACTTAATTGTTCCCCTACTATAAGTACAGGAGAATCTTCTTTTGATGCCAGCACTCCTACTGCTAGAGCATCTATAAGTTGATTTTGCTTTTTCATTCCATCTTTGGCTACAAATACATTATTTAATTTATTGGATGTATAAAACTTTTCTATTACTTTACCATTAGTTTCATTTCTATCTGCTCCACCTATTCTTTCAGAATTAGGTAAGCTTTGTTTTATTTTATCTGATACAGCATTAGTAGAGCCTATTATGTATGATTTACTTATATTCTTAGATTCTATAAAATCTTTAAAGCTAGATATTCCAGATGAATCAGACACTGGAAGTATAACCATTCCATTAGTCGCAGCTACAGAAGCTATACTAACTGCATCAGCAAGACCTGTATATCCATTTACTATAGCTATTTCTGATATATCTTTTAATTCCTCTATCTTTTTAGCTATACTCAAGGCTGTTTGATATCTATCACTACCACCAACTCTATCAGTAGTTAGATTATTAGATTCTAACTGTTTTTGTACATCATTTGATACAGAACTAGATAGTCCAATTATATAAACTTTTTTAACTCCTAATCTCTTTAATTCTTTCTCAGTTTGTGAATTTAGATTGTTTTTTTCTGTCAATAGTATAGGAGCATTTTTTAATTTTGCAAATGGTGTTACAGACAATGCATCTACAATAGATTCACTATTTACAACTACAGCCTCATTTGCACTACTCCATCCTTTTTTACTTACTTCAATAGCAGTTTGGTATCTATCCTGACCTACTAAAGTATTTTCCAATGTTGTTCTACTTATTTCATTTGCATGTGACACTGGTGATAAGCTTAAAACTAGAGATAAACACAATACGGATGATATTGATTTAGTTAATTTCATCTTAACTCCCCCTAAAATTATAGTATCTAAATTTTTCCTATTTAAAATAGTATAACATAATAATTTAGCTAATATCATTACTCTAAGATATTAAATAATATAAATAAAATTTTATTTTTAGTATATCTTAACTTCTATAATAATTTTTTACCTTGCTTGATATACAATTTATTTCTCAGATATATTTTTATATAATTAAAATTTTCAGCATTATTTCTTTAATTAATTATATATTGGACTCATTTTTTTTAATTAGATTATGTATAATACATAATTAACTATGTGATTAACTTTTTGATATACTATAGTTTATTATACAAGCTTTATATTATAATGTATAATATATAGTTAATTATCAAATTGATATAACTCAAGTCATATTAAAAGAGGTGTATTTTATATTATGGATTTATTGCATCTTAAGTACTTTCAAACAGTTGCTAGAATGGAACACATAACAAAAGCATCACAAAAACTAAATATAGCACAACCAGCTTTAAGTAAGACCATATCTTCTTTAGAAAGAGAACTTGGAGTCAAGTTGTTTGATAGAAAAGGAAGATATATTGTATTAAATGAATATGGAAAATTATTTTTAAAAAGAGTGGATAGTATTTTAGATTTGGTAGAAATGTCAAAAAAGGAATTACAAGATACTTCTTTAGAGAACTCAGGAGAAGTAAAAATATTAGCTACTGCAGCAGCTAATGTACTACCTTCACTTTTAAGTAATTTTAGAAAACTATATCCTAACATTACTTTTAATGTCTCACATACTCTGCCATCTTCTTACAAGAAAAGTGATTTTGATTTGTATATATCTTCTTCATTTACAAAAATAAATTCAGAAAATAATATAACCTTAACTTGTGAAGAGATATTACTAGGTATTTCAATTAACCACAACTTATCTTTAAAAGATGAAGTCTACCTAAGTGAAGTTTCTGATGAAAACTTCATAGTTATAACTAAGGGTGAGAACTATAGAGAAATAATAGATATACTATGTGAATCTGCTAATTTTAAACCAAAAATAGCCTTTGAATGCGATTCACCATATACAATCTATGCACTCATAAAATCACTTCAAGGTGTTGGATTTATATGTGGAAAATCATGGGGATTATCTAAAGACCCAGAAATTAAACTATTACATATAAAAGATATTGAATTTAAAAGATACTTAAATCTATCATGGTTTAATGAAAATTACACATCTAAAGCTGTGTTATTATTTAAAGACTTTCTTATTAACTATTTTAAAAATCTTTAAATAAAAGCTATAATTATAGTCTTTTTATATTAAATAAAAATACAAGGGGGATGTATAAAAATATGGCTAAAAGACCAAAGATAAAGATAACCTTAATAGATAAAAAAGAAAAAATAGATTAACTAAAAAAGTCTGAATATAAATATGCTTTATATCCAGACTTTTTACATTTTAATTTCTTATAACTATATATTATTCGTTGTCTTTTATATCAACTTTTATACTTAATTCTTCTAATTGCTCATCTTCTGCTAATGTTGGAGCATTTGTCATAGGACAAACAGCATTTTGATTTTTAGGGAATGCAATAACCTCTCTTATATTGTCAGCTCCTGCAAGTAACATAACAAGTCTATCAAGACCAAAAGCTAAACCAGCATGAGGAGGAGTTCCATATTTAAATGCTTCTAATAAGTATCCAAACTTCTCATTAGCTCTTTCTTCTGTAAAACCAAGTGCTTTAAACATTTTTGATTGTACATCAGAATTTGATATTCTAACACTTCCTCCACCTATCTCATAACCATTCAATACGATGTCATAAGCTTTAGCTCTTAAAGATGCTTTATCACCTTCTTCTAACTTGTCTAAGTCTTCATCCATAGGTGATGTAAATGGGTGATGCATTGCTGAGAATTTTCCTGTTTCTTCATCTTCTTCAAAAACAGGGAATTCAGTTACCCATAATAGATTATATACATTTTTATCTAACATGTTAAGTCTATTAGCTACTTCAAGTCTAACTTGTCCTAAAGCATCAAATACTACTGAGTTTTTATCAGCTACAAATAAAAGCAAATCTCCTGCTTCAGCATTCATTCTTGTAAGTATAGCATTCATTTCTTCTTCATTAAAGAATTTTGCTATTGGAGAAGTTACTCCTTCTTGTCCTACTTTCATCCAAGCAAGACCTTTTGCTCTATATGTTTTAGCATGTTCCTCTAATGATGATATTTGCTTTCTAGTAAAATCATCAGCTTTACCCTTTACATTTATACCTCTAACACTTTTTCCTGGCTGTGTAGCATCCGCAAACACTTTGAACCCACAGTTACAAACAACATCAGATATATCTGTTAATTCATATCCAAATCTAGTATCTGGCTTATCTGAACCATATCTAGACATAGCTTCTGCATAAGTCATCTTAGGAAGTGGAAGTGTTAATTCTACATCTAAAACTTCTTTAAATATAGCTTCAAGCAATCCTTCAATCATATTCATAACATCTTCTTGCTCAACAAAAGACATTTCACAGTCTATTTGTGTAAACTCTGGCTGTCTATCTGCTCTTAAATCTTCATCTCTAAAACATTTAACTATTTGGAAATATCTATCCATACCACTTACCATTAATAACTGTTTATATAATTGTGGTGATTGTGGTAATGCATAAAATTTACCTGGATTAACTCTACTTGGTACAAGGTAATCTCTTGCTCCTTCTGGAGTTGGTGCAATTAAAAATGGTGTTTCTATTTCGCAAAATCTATTATTCGATAAGTAATTTCTTGTAATATTCATTACTTTATGTCTTAATTTTAAGTTTCTTTGCATAGATGCTTTTCTTAAATCTAAGTATCTATATTTTAATCTTAATGCTTCTGAAACATCATCATCATCTTTTATATAAATAGGTGGAGTTTCTGACTTGTTTAAGATTCTAAGTTCAGTGGCAAATATTTCTATATCTCCAGTTGGCATATTAGGATTTTTAGATTGTCTTTCGCATACTTTTCCTTTTGCAGCTATTACAAATTCAGCTCCTAATTTTTCAGCTTTTTCAAAAGCTTCTTTATCTACATCTGTATCAAAAACTATTTGACATAATCCACTTGTATCTCTTAAATCAACAAATACAAGACCACCTAAGTTTCTTTTTTTCTGTACCCATCCCATAAGTACAACTTCTTCATTTATGTTCTTTTCTCTCAACTCTCCACAGTAGTGAGTTCTCTTTAGACCCTTTAAAGTTTCCAAGATACTACCTCCATTTTATTTAATTTTAATGCTATATTATTATCTAATATGCAAAACATCATACTTTCTTATTTTACAGCTTTTGTTTTAATTCTTCAACTAATGTACTTAATTTTACAGTAATTTGCTCTGATGTTTTCATATTTTTTAATGTTGCAGTATCATTTTTAAGCTCATCATCGCCAATTACTATTGTAAATTTAGAATTTATCTTATCTGAATATTTAAATTGTGCTTTGACACTTCTCTCTATATGGTCTTTATCTGCACTTATATGATTTTTTCTCAATTCTTTTAATAGGTTAAAGCTTTTTGTATTTGCTTCTTCTCCTATTGTTACTATAAATATGTCTGTAGACTGTGGATTTTCTATTTCAATACCATTGTTTTCAAGTGTAAGTAAAAGTCTTTCAATTCCTAATCCAAATCCAATCCCACTTATACCTTTTGGTCCTCCTAGTTGCTCAACAAGACCATCATATCTACCTCCACCACATACAGTACTTTGCGCTCCTATATCATTAGATATAATTTCAAAGGCAGTTTTTCTGTAATAGTCTAGTCCTCTAACTATTGTTTTATCAACTACAAAGTTTATATCCATTTCATTTAAATATTCTTGTAATTTCGCAAAGTGAGTCTTGCAATCATCACATAAATGGTCTGCAATAAATGGTATATCCTTAATATTTTCCTTACATGTAGGATTTTTGCAATCTATAACCCTCATTGGATTTTTTTCTCTTCTTTCATTACAAGTTTCGCATAATACATCTGCTTTTGAATCAAGATATTCTTTTAATAAAGCATTGTATTCTTTTCTACAAACTGGACAACCAACTGAATTTATGCTTACTATTAAATCCTTTAGCCCAACTTCATTAAAAAATTGAACAGCTAATGCTATTATTTCAGCATCCATTGAAGGAGTGTCACTTCCAAGTGCTTCTATACCAAATTGATGAAATTGTCTTTGTCTTCCAGCTTGAGGTCTTTCGTATCTAAAACAAGGTGTAACATAAAATAACTTAGTTGGCTGAGTATCTGCATACAATTTATTTTCTATAAATGCCCTTACTACACCTGCTGTTCCCTCTGGCTTTAATGTAATTTCTCTGTCTCCTTTATCTTTAAAAGAATACATTTCTTTTTGAACTATATCTGTAGTATCTCCAACACTTCTTTTAAAAAGTTCTGTATGTTCAAATATAGGTGTTACCATTTCTTCATATCCATATAAAGCACATATTTCTCTAAATTTATTTTCTACATAACTCCATTTATAAGCCTCTTTTGGAGTTATGTCTTTAGTTCCTCTAGGAGCTTTAGTCAACATTTTTATATACCTCTTCTTTCTTCCTTTTTATCATTTCATCTACTCTTGCAATGTATTGTTCAACGTTTTTTACATTTTCTACTCTTTCAATTCTATCTTCATCTACATAAACAAATTTTGATATAGCACCTGCACCTAATGCATAGTTACTTTGCTTTTCCTCCATAATTTGTATATTGTAAATGCACTCATATCCTTCTTTAGCATAACCTATATTTTCTAAATTGCCTAACATATGTTTTTGTCTGTACATATAATATGGGTTTAATCCCATATCTTTTGCATACTTCATTGATAAATCTATCATTTTTACCATTTCTTCATACTGTGTTAGGTGTTCTTTATACATATCCATATTTATATTCAAGTTAGATGCTCTCTTTATAGCTAATGTGTGAACTGTAAGACTTTCAGGAGAAAGTTTTTTTATTTCTTCCAATGTATTCCTTACCATATTTAAGTCCTCATCTATAAGACCTAAAATTATATCCATGTTTATATTATCAAATCCCATTCTACGAGCCATATTAAAGCAGTCTACTAAGTCAGAAACCTTGTGTTCTCTTCCAATTTTAACTAAAGTCTCATCATTCATAGTCTGAGGATTTATGCTAATTCTACTTACATTGTGTTTTTTTAATACTTTTAATTTTTGCTCTGTAATGGTATCTGGTCTACCCGCTTCTACAGTGAATTCCTTGATTTTAGTTAAATCTAATTCACTAAACAATGAATTTATAAGCAAATCTAACTCTTCCTCATCCAATGTAGTAGGAGTTCCCCCACCAATATATAAAGTTTCAATTTCTTTATTAGTATCCTTAATAAGCTTGGCAAATCCCTTGATTTCTTCAATCAATTTATAAACATATTCTCTTTTCAAATGCCCAAATTGCTTTAATGAGTTTGAAGGAAATGAACAATATACACATCTAGTTGGACAAAATGGAATACTTACATAAAGAGAAATTTTATTTTTATCTATAGGATACATAAATACTCGCTCTCTTTTGGCTATTTCAAGAGCTAAATCTATTTTCTCATCTATTATAAAATAATTATCTTTTAGAATGGTTCTTATGCTATTACCATCTAGGTTTTTATCCATTAGATTGTGGACAATTTTGACTGGTCTAATACCAGTCAAAATTCCCCATGGAACATAAGAATTAAATATTTGCTTAAGCACTATAAACATGCTTTTTTTGATGCTTTCTTTACATAGTTTTTTAAAGTTTCTCTTACTTTCATTATCTAACTTATTCAAAAACTCTTCAATTGATTTGCTATTATCAAATCCATTTAAAAATTCAAGATTTATATTTTCTATATTTTGTATTGATTCATACTTCAAGTTTTCATCTTCATAATACTCAGTACTTGAAAACAAGACTCCATTTTCATAAATCAACCTATTTATTAAATACATTGACTCCATGTTATTACCACATTTATCAGAGTCATTAAATTTAAATTCATTAGTAAACAATTTTATAAGTTCTGCTACTTCATACTTATAATCATGTCCTTTTAAAAAAACATATAACATCAACTTAACTCCTTCTATTTAACAGTAGAAGAACCCCATCTCTAATACAGTTATTAAATATTTGATACATTATTTAATACTAATATAAAATTACATATAAGGATTTGTCTTCTTCTCAACCCCTAGAGTACTAGCTGGTCCATGACCAGGATATACTCTAACAGCATCTTCATATTTACATAATTTCTTAAGCGATTTTTCCATTTGATGAAAATCTCCACTATACAAATCAGTTCTACCAATACTTCCAGCAAATAAAGTATCTCCTGTAAACAATTCATCTTCAACTCTTATACACATACACCCTTGTGTGTGTCCTGGAGTGTGTAAGAAAGTCATTTTTAATTCACCAAGTTCAAGCTTGTCTTTATCATTTACATATATATCTGCATCAAACTCTTGTGCTCCACATCTCATTGTATAACTTAGATTTTTATTTTTATCATTTAATAATTCTTTTTCATCAATATGTGCAACTACCTTAGCACCAGTTTTATCTTTAATATCTTTAACATATCCTATATGGTCTCCATGTCCATGAGTAAGAATTATATATTCGATATTTAATTCATTTTCTTTTACAAAACTTAGAGTATCTACTAAACTTCCACCTGGGTCTATAACTGCACATTTTTTAGTTTTTTCATCACCTAATACATAAGTATTTACTCCAAAATAACTATCTACAAATTTTTTTATAACCATTAAAGTTTTCCCCCTTAAAAAGATTTACTTGAGTCTAATAGTATTGTTACTGGACCATCATTAGTTAATTCTACCATCATATGAGCCGCAAATTGACCTGTACCAACTGTTACACCTTTATCTTTTGCTTTTTTTATAAACTCTTCATACAGATTATTTGCAAGTTCTGGTTTGGCCGCATTACTAAATCCAGGTCTTCTTCCTTTTCTACAATCTCCATATAAAGTAAATTGAGATACTACTAAAAGCTCTCCACCTATATCCATTAGAGATAAATTCATTTTATCATCTTCATCTTCAAAAATTCTCAGATTCAATATTTTGTCAATCATATAATCTACATCACTTGATTTATCATCATGAGTCACTCCTAATAATACTAGTAACCCTTTATTTATTTGACCTATAGTGTTTTCATCTACTGTAACTTTAGATGAAGATACTCTTTGTACTACTGCTCTCATAGTTTCCTCCCTATTATTTTAACTCTAATTTGTCATTCTATAAATACTTTCTACACCAGGAATTGCTTTTAATTTTTTCATTAGAATTTTTAATTCCTCTGTGTCATTAACTTCTACAAGTAAGTTTATACTTACAATGCTATCTTTACCTTTTCTTGCATTTATTCCATTTAAACTAAGTTTATCCATTGCAACAATATGAGTTATTTCATTAACAATTCCTCTTCTGTCAACAGCCTTTATTTGAATCTCTGCTTCAAACTTACCTTTGCCTGCTGAACTCCATGAAACTTCTACCAATCTATTTTGGAAGAAATCCCCATTATTGTTTGCATTTGGGCAATCAGCTCTGTGTATAGCTACTCCCCTACCCTTAGTAATATATCCTACAATTTCATCTCCTGGAAGAGGATTACAACACTTAGCAAATCTTACTAAGATATTATCAAGCCCTTTTACTATAATTCCTTGTGATGCGTTTTTCTTTCTCTTTTTACTGTATTCTGTTTCACTTATATTGTGTTTATTTAAATCTTCTTCTTGTATTTGTTGTTCTTTTTTAACTTTTTTAACTTCTTTTAAATATAAGTCTTTTACTTTAGATACAACTTGAGATGACATTATACCACCATAACCTACAGTAGCAACTAAATCCTCAACACTTGGCTGATTAAATTTCTTAGCAACTAATGCCATATATTTTTCAACAAGAGGGTCTTTCTGTGGTATATCATGCTTCTTAAATTCTCTTTCTAATATTGTATTTCCACGGTCGACATTTTCTTCTCTTCTTTCTTTCTTGAAAAATTGTCTAATTCTACTTTTAGCATTTGGTGTCTTTACTATATTAAGCCAATCTCTACTTGGCCCATTAGAATTAGATGATGTAAGTACCTCTACAATATTACCATTTTGAAGCTTATAATCAATAGGAACTATTCTTCCATCAATTTTAGCTCCTACACACTTATTCCCTACATTTGTATGAACTCTATATGCAAAATCTATAGGTGTTGATTCTGCTGGTAATTCAATTACATCTCCTTTTGGAGTAAATACGTAAACTTGACTATTAAATACATCTTCTTTAAGTGCATCCATAAACTCTTGTGGGTCTTTCAAGTCTTTTTCCCACTCCATCATTTGTCTCAACCACTGAAGTTTCTCTTCAACTTTTGATTCTTTACTAGAAATACCTTCTTTGTATTTCCAATGGGCCGCGATACCATTTTCAGCTATGTTATGCATTTCATGAGTCCTTATCTGTATCTCTAAAGGCTCTCCATCAGGACCTACAACAGTAGTATGCAACGATTGGTAGAGATTTGGCTTTGGCATTGCTATATAGTCCTTAAATCTGCCTGGAATAGGTCTCCATAATGTGTGAACTATACCAAGAACTGCATAACAATCCTTTACATTATCTACTAGTATTCTTACAGCTGTTAAATCAAAAATTTCTTCAAAAGTCTTGTGTTTTTTTTGCATCTTTCTATAAATACTATAAAAATGCTTCGGTCTACCATATACATCACATGGTATACTTAAATCTTTAAACTTATCTTTAAGAAGTTCAACAATTCCATGTATATAATCTTCTCTTTGACTTCTCTTCATTGATACTCTATCAACTAAATCATAATACCCTTCTGGGTCCATAAATCTCAGTGCTCTGTCTTCTAATTCCCACTTTATCTTAGAAATCCCTAATCTATGAGCTATCCCTCCATAAATTTCAAGTGTCTCTTTTGCCTTATATTTAGCTTTCTCTGGAGGCATATATTTTAAGGTTCTCATATTGTGCAATCTATCAGCAAGTTTTATAAGTATAACCCTTATATCTTTCGCCATTGCCAAAAACATTTTTCTTAGGTTTTCAGATTGAGTTTCTTCTTTTGAACGATATTTTATTTGACCAAGTTTTGTTACTCCATCAACTAAATCCGCTACTTCTTTGCCAAATTCTTTTGTTATGTCTTCATAGGTATATTCCGTATCTTCTACAACATCATGAAGTAAACCAGCTGTTATAGTTTCAATATCTAATTCCATCTCTATCAAAATATTTGCTACTGCTAATGGATGAATAAAGTATGGTTCCCCAGATTTTCTATATTGTCCTTCATGCGCTTTTTTTGCAAGATTATAGGCTTTTTCAACCATCTCAAAATTTGCATTAGGTGCATAAACTTTTATTTTTTCAATTATTTCTTGTAATTCTTTATCATGCATATAACCACCTATTTTGTATAAAATTTTAATATATATGAAAATAGTTGGTGCTATACCAACTATTGTAAAAGTACTAGTATTTTATAAGAGAATTAACATTATAGTTAGATAATTTTTCTCTCCCATTTAAGAATTCTAGCTCAATTAAAAATTGCATAGAAACTACTTCTCCACCTAATTTTTCTACAAGCTTAGCAGCAGCTTCCATAGTTCCACCAGTAGCCAATAAATCGTCTACTATTGCTACTTTTTGACCTTTTTTAATTGCATCTTTATGTATTTCTAAAGTATCCGTACCATACTCTAAGCCATACTCATAACTTTCAACTTCTCCTGGTAACTTTCCAGGTTTTCTAATTGGAACAAATCCTACTTCTAAAGCATACGCTACAGGTGTACCCATCAAAAAACCTCTTGCTTCTGGCCCTATTACTAAATCTACACCTTTATTTTTTAGTTCTTCAACTATAGAGTCTACTGCATATCTAAATGCCTCTCCATCTTTAAATAGAGTAGTAACATCTTTAAAATCTATACCTGGTTTTGGGAAATCATCAATATTCCTTATAAAGTTTTTTAAATCCATGGGAAACGCCTCCTAATAACTGCTATTATATTGTTTTTCTAAATTTTTTAGATTATTGAGTATTAAACTCTCATTTAAATCTAATTTTTTCTGTGGTTTTGGCAATATTCTTATGAGTACAGAATTTTTTTCATAATTTAAATTAAAGTCAAGTAAATTTAATTCTCTAAACACATTCAATATCGTAAAAAACTTTAATGGAATTACATTAAAAGTTCCCTTTATATTTACCATATCCAAATCAATTTCTTTTTTTGTGAGTGCTTGCTTATAAATTGTTATAAATTCATCTCTTGATGGAACTATATTACTAACTACATTCTTTAAATATAATAGGTCTGTTTTATTATAATATTTTATAATTTCACTTTCTTCTCTTTTATTCTCATATATATACGAATATTCGCCTTTATTGTATAAATAATCATAAAGAATAATATTATTATATCTTTTTAAGTCTATTTTATCAATATTAGGAGAAAATATAAGCTCTAATTTATCAGTATTTTTGCTAATATCTTCAATAATATTGTAATTTATCTTAAAATCTAAATCTACAAGTGATATATCCGAAACTGCTCTATAAAATCCATTTATGGAATTCGATATTATTAATGTACCTTTTTCAAAATAATCAAATATATTTATATCAGTATTTCCATCGAATAAATCAAAATCAGATACAGATATATTATACAAGCTTTGTGTATCTTTTGGTATTATTTTTGACATTAATTTCAGTGAAAGTTTGTCACTACTTGCACTTTTAGGTCGAGCTAATCTTATATCTTTAAGTAAAAACTGTACTTTTCTATTTCCCATATAGTTATTTTCATCTAACTGAAACAATACATCTACTTTATCTCCTACTTTATACAATGAATTTAAATGACTCATGTTAAATCCTATACATTCATAGCTTTTTTCTTTTTCTATACTTAATTTTAGATGTTGTTGGTTTTTTCCTATAACCTTTAAATCTTTTAAAATATAATTTCTAACTATAAATCTAGGATTTGGATTATTTAATCCAAAAGGCTCTAACTTATGTAATTCTTCTACAAGATTTAGATTTATTACATTTTCTTGTAGTTCAAATTCAACATTCACATTCTCTATCATATCATCTTCAGTTAAATTATAATTTGCAAATTTGTTTATTTCATTTGCTAAAGCTTCCACATTATCTGAATTTAAAGATAGCCCTGCTGCTTGCTCATGACCACCAAACTTAGTCATTAAGTCCTTACACTTTACAAGAGCTTCAAATACATTAAATCCTTTTATAGACCTTGCTGAACCAGTAGCTTCTCCATTTTCTATGCCTAAAAGAATTGTAGGTTTATAGTATTTTTCAGTTAGCTTAGATGCTACAATTCCTATTATTCCATGTTGCCAACCTTCTTTAGCTAAAACTAAAACTTTATCATCATTATATCTGCTATTAGACTTTAACATTTCTTCAGCTTCATGATACATCTTAGCCTCTATCATCTGTCTTTCATTATTTTTCTCTTCTAATATATTGGCTATTTCTATAGCTTCTTCTTTAGATTGAGTGGTAAACAACTCAACACCTAAATAAGAATATCCTAATCTACCTGAAGCATTTATTCTAGGTCCTATTGCAAAACCTATATGAGAAGAACCTATTTTATCACTTTCTACACCACAAACTTTTATAAGCTCTCTTAATCCAATATTTTTGCCTTCTTTCATTGATTTTAAACCATTTTTTACAATTATTCTATTTTCGTCTATAAGTGGTACAATATCACAAATAGTTGCCAATGTTACTATTTCTAAATAATCATACATACTAGTTTTAAATTCTTCTTTTGGAGTTAATGCTTGAATCATTTTAAATGCTACACCACATCCACATAATGAATCGAATGGATAATTACAATCTTCTTGTTTTGGATTTATTACTGCAAAAGCTGGTGGAATCTCGTTTTGACATTCATGATGGTCTGTTATTATAACATCTATACCCAAATCATTCGCTATATTAACCTCAGATACCGATGTAATCCCACAGTCAACACTTATAATCAGGTCACAACCTCTAGAGCTTATAAGCTTAATAGCTTCTTCATTTATACCATATCCTTCTTCTAATCTATTTGGGATATAGTAATCCACATGATACCCTATACTTTTAAAATATATACATAAAATAGAAGTAGATGACACACCATCAACATCATAATCTCCATAAATCCAAATTTTTTCGTTATTTTCAATAGCTGATTTTATCCTATCAACAGCTTTCTGCATATCTTTCATTAAGAAAGGGTCCCTTAAATAATCTAAAGATGGATTCATAAATATTTCTGAATCTTTTTCAGTATATATTCCTCTATTTTTTAAAATTTGGCAGATTTCCGGGGAAATATTAATTTTTTTGCTAAATTCACTTTCCTCTATCTTACCTTTATATTTCAATATCCATTTTTTCAAATTCAACTCCCCCTAATCCTTTTTATATTTTGACCTAACACTCCTTATAACTAGACAAAGTCCTATTATAAAAGATATAAAGAAACCTCCTATAGCAGTAAACTTTATCCAAATATTATTTTCTATATTTGGAGATGCAATTATAAGGGAAGAACCCACTATAATTGATGCTAACACTAAACTTAGTGATATTTGAGACGTTAACTCTAATATGCAATTTTCTAATTTTGTCATTTTTACGTCTTCAATTTGCATTTTTATATTATTTCTTTCTACATTCTTTAAGATTGCTTTTAGCTGTTTTGGAATAGTTTTTATATCGAGTAATATTTCTTCTACATTTTGTCTTGAACTTAAAACGACATTTTTAGGATTAAATTTACTCTTATAATGATGTTTCATAAACTCTTTTCCCATAGAACCAAAAGAAAACTCTGAATTTAAAGTTCTACTTGTTCCTTCTAATGTTATAACAGTCTTAGCAAGTGTCACAAACTGTGCAGGCATGACTATCTTATACTGCCTAAAAAATCTAAACAGTTCATTTAATATATCTGTTACATTTATTTTTTCTATAGAAATATCATAGTAATAATGTATTAGATAAAGTAAATCCTGTCTAAGACCTTTAATATCTGCCTCTCCATTTAACGCATCCATTTCTATTAACAAGTATATTATCTTGTCGACATTCTTTTCCACTCCTGCTAATGCAATTTCATTTAATTGATTCAGTGTTTTATTGTCAATAATTCCAATCATTCCAAAATCTATATATGCTATCTTGTTTTTAGCAACTACAAATATATTACCTGGATGTGGGTCTGCATGAAAAAATCCATGAGACAATACTTGTGTAAAAAAAGACCTTACTCCTATTTCAACAATAGTTTTTGTATTATAACCTAACCTATTTATTTTTTCTACATCACTTAATTTTGTACCATTGACCTTCTCCATTACTAAAATTTTCTTAGTATTATATTCTGGATATATTTTAGGTATATATACCTCATCACTATTTTTAAATATTCTAGAGAATTTAGTTGCATTTATAGCTTCAAAAGTATAGTCAAGCTCTCTCATTAATTGAGTTTGAAATTCTTCAATCATTTGTACTAAGTCTAAATTAAAATCCTTTTTTAAATCCTTTAGAGTATTTGCAATCGTTCTAAGAATTTCTAAATCAGATTTTATTATTTTCTCTATATTTGGTCTTTGAATTTTTACAATTACTTCTTCTCCAGTTCTAAGAACACCCTCATAAACTTGGCCAATCGAAGCTGCTGCAATTGGTTCTTCTTTAAACTCTAAAAATATTTCTTCTATACTTAATCCTACTTCTTCTTTAAATATCTCAATAGCTATATTTGAATCAAATTTCTCTACATCATCTCTAAGTTTTGATATTTCATCAATTATATCTTGGTCTAATAAATCTTTTCTTGTACTTAATATCTGTCCTATTTTTATATATGTAGGCCCTAGCTCTTCTAAAACTCTTTTTATTCTCTCACCAGTTGTCATATTTTTTATTTCTTCTGGAGGGTCAAACAGTGGTATTTTATAAGCTATTCCTTCTATATTTAATCTTTCTACAATAAAACTAAAACCATACTTTATTAAAACATATCCAATTTCTCTATATCTTTTTAAGTTTCTATAACTTATTCTCAAATATTTTCACTCCTAAAATAGGTATACCCGAAAACTTACACCTTAATTTATCTTATATAAGACATTATTTTACCAATTTATATACTAATGTCTTATATCCTCTTTAATATTTAATTTTATCACATATACTAGTAATTTTATTAAAATTATTTAACTCAGTTAATTTTTATTTTTGACATTTTATACCTATCTTAATCAAATACTTTTTGAAAACTAAAATATCAGCTAACTTTAATAAAATAAATTAGTGGTTGCCTCAAAACAGATTTAAGTATGTTTTGAAACAACCACTCTTTAATTTAATATTTTTGATTTTGTGCTGCTTCTAGATACCATTTATATGATTCATCAATATATCTTTTATCTTCCTCTGTAAGTTCTCTAACAACCTTACCAGGAGAGCCCATTATTAAAACACCTGGTGGGAACTTCTTATTAGATGTAATTAATGTACCTGCTCCTATCAAAGTATATTCTCCTATTTCAGCATTATCCAATATTATTGAACCCATACCAATCAAAACATTGTCACTAATTTTACAACCATGAACTATTGACCTATGTCCAACTGTTACATTGTTACCAATTATAGTATCTGCATCTCCATGTACTATAGAACAGTCTTGTATATTAGTATTTTCTCCAATAGTTATTGGACCTTCATCTCCTCTAACTACTGCATTATACCATACACTTGAATCCTTACCTATTTTGACATTTCCAATTATGTCTGCTGATTTTGCCACAAATACACTTTCATCAATTAAAGGTTTATCTTCCAAATAATCTCTAATCATATATAAACAACTCCTTTAAAATATAAATTTAGTTAGTTGCTCCTTCTAACATTAACTTTGCTTGTATCATTATAGAGCACTCTGTACGTTTTCTTTGCATTTCACATCCTAATTCATATGGCTTTGATATGTCATTATTAAAGTTTATTGCATTTGCATGACATCCACCTGAACAGTAAAACTTATTCCAACATTGTTTACAATCTTCTTTAGTATATACATGAGCTTCTCTAAACATATTTTTTAAACTTTCTGGAAGTACAATTTCTTTATCAAATATATTTGCCATTTTAAATTCTTCATTTCCAACAAATTGATGACATGGATATATATCTCCATTTGGAGTTACAGAAAGATATTCATTTCCAGCTCCACATCCAGTTATTCTTTTTATTACACATGGTCCTTGATTTAAATCTATCATAAAATGGAAAAACTTAAATCCATCGCCTTGTAATTGTCTATCTGCATACTCTACAGCAAACTTTTCGTACTCTTCAAATATCTTAGATAAATCCTCTTCTCTAAGTGCATATGGATTACTTTCATCTCCAACAACTGGCTCTACAGATGTTAATTTAAATCCTAAATCTGCAAAATGCATAACATCCTTAGCAAAATCCAGATTATCTCTTGTAAATGTTCCTCTTATATAGTAATATTTATCTTTTGCTCTTTTTTCCACAAGTTTTTTAAATCTTGGCAATGTAATATCATAACTTCCTTTGTCATTTAAAGTTGGTCTCATATTATCATTAATTTCTTTTCTTCCATCTAAACTCAAAACTACATTGTGCATATTTTCATTTATATAGTCTATAATCTCATCATTTAATAGTACACCATTTGTAGTTATTGTAAATCTTATATTTTTATTATAATCTTTTTCAATACTTCTACCATAATCAACTAACTGTTTTACAACTTCAAAATTCATCAAAGGCTCTCCACCAAAGAAATCTATCTCTAAATTTTTTCTAGTGCCTGAGTTAGCAATCAAATAGTCTATTGCTGCCTTACCTACCTCAAAGCTCATAAGTTCTTTTTCTCCTCCAAAGTCACCTTGAGCTGCAAAACAATATTTACATTTTAAATTACAATCATGGGCTACATTCAAACATAAAGCTTTTACCACAGGTTCTCTATGTACAAAACTTGGATGATATTGATATGTATCTTCTGTATATAAAAGACCTTCTTTTTCTAAGTTTGATATTTCTTCATATGCTTCATTTATTTTTTCTTCTTGATATTTAGATTTTAATATATCTAATACTTCTTCTTTACTTTTTTCTTTATAAAAGTCTAATAAGTCGTATGCAACATCATCTAATACATGAACAGCTCCACCATTCACATCTAAAACGATATTATATCCATTCATAGAAAATTTATGTATCATACTCATAACCTACCTCCTAAATTACTATCTATACTAAAGTTTTTTATTGTTTTAATTAAACTTTACCCTTCATTATATCATAAGTTTATCTAAAATACATACAATACAAAAATGACTTACTACTCGTAAGTCATTTCATTGGATACACTACATCCCCCTAAATTGGCACAATAATACACCATCAAATATATATTATATGCCTTAAAATAAAATTTATATCTAATCTTTATATAGTTTTAACCTTATTAAAATATAATAATTTCTTTTTATAATAATTTTATATAATTGCTTCTATTTAATTTATCTTCTTTAAATTCTTAATTTCTTTAGGAACTTTAGGTTGATGTATAATCCATGGACAAGTACTATTAGCTGACAAGATGGCAGTGCTAAGTGCTAATGAACTAGCAAACTTCATAAATTTTACAAAAAACTTCTTCATAACTTAATTCTCCCTCACACATATTTTACTTAAATTCTTAGCTTTTAATTTCCCTAATACCAACATTATAAAAATCCAAAACATAGCAAATGCGCTATATATGAAATAATCTACAAATACATTCAATAAAAAGCTTAAAACTGTCATTAATAATATTATTGTAGATACAAATACAGCAACTTTTTTGTAAGTTAACTTTTCTCTATCACTTATAGGATTACTTCTATGTTCTATTGGACAGAGAATACAAATCCCAACCCAACTAATGCTTGCAGTAACCATAATGATATTTTTAAATAAGTATAAATTTAGATTTTCTATAATTAATATTGTAGACAAAATTATAAAAACAAAAGTCAATAGGCACCTAAAATAATTGTCTGCATGATACCCACCTGAAAACTGTCTTATTGGACAGTAACACATTAAAAAAAACAATATATATGTAAATTTGCCAAATAAAAAACCTATGAGCAGCATGGTCGTTACATTAACTATAAAAGCTATCAATATTTCAAATCCATAAGAATAAACTTTTGATTCATTATTATCTATCATATTATTACAAATTAAAACAGATGTCATTTTATCAGCAGATTTCTTAAACATTTTTACCTCCAAAAAAATTTTACATACATAGAATACCTTCTTTTTTGAGAAAATTCAATATACTTTACAAAACTAGTTGCTAAAATTGTAAAACTGGTCAAAAAAAGACCTATATAAGTCTTTAGATATTCTTTATATAACAAAATAATTATAATAAAATACTTTTACTATTTTTTATATACATAAAAACACCTAACTTATTACTATAAGCTAGGTGCCTTTACATATATTTTTCTATATATTTCAACTTTGTTTTTGTTTTACATATTGTAGTGCTTTTCTATTCTGTTTTACTGCTTCCAAGCAAATTTTTTCTGTTTGATTATCAACAAATTCCAAAGCTCTATAGTTTTGTCTTACTGCTTCTAAACATACTTCTTCTGTTTGTTTCTTTACATATTTCAACATTCTGTAATCTTGCTTCACTGCTTTTAAACAAATTTCTTCTGTCTGCTCTTTCACATATTTAAGAGCTTCATAACTTTGATTTACTGCTTCTAAGCAAACTTTTTCTGTTTGTTTCTTTACATACTGTAAAGCATTATAATTTTCTCTTACTGCCTCTATACACATTAATTCTGTCTGATTTTCTATATATTTAAGAGCCTTTCCATTTTGTTTTACTGCTTCTACAAAAACTCTTTCTGTTGGAACTTTTACATAGCTTAATATTTCTTTTATTTGAAGTTCTTCAAATGAATCTTTTATTGCCTCTATACATATATCTTCTGTCTGTTTTTTTACATATTGCAAGACTTTCCCATTTTGTCTAACTGCTTCTATACATATATCTTCTGTCTGTTCTTTTACATATTGTAGTGCTCTTCCATCATTTCTAACTGCTTCCATACATATATCTTCTGTCTGTTTTTTTACATATTGTAGTGCCATATAACTTCTTCTAACTGCTTCTATACATATTTTTTCTGTCTGTTCATTTACATAATACAATGCAAAATCATTCTGTTTTACTGCTTCTATACATATTTCTTCGGTTTGTTCTTCCACACAAGGTAGAGCACTATAGTTTTCTTTTACTGCTTCTAAACATATAGTTGAAGTTTGTTCTTTAACATAAGCTAAAGATTTTCCATCTTTTTTTACTGCTTCCAAACATATAGTTGGAGTTTGCTCTTTTATGTCTTTAAGTATTTCTGCAACATCATTTTTTGATGCCATTTCTATAAATGCTAGACATACATCTTCAGTCTGCTCTTCTACAAATTTAAAAACTTCCATAACATCATGAGTAGATGCATGTTTTATAGCCTCAATTAGTACATTATCAGTCTTATCATTTATGTAATATAAAGCTCTGTAGTTCTGTTTAACGGCTTCTATACAAATATCCTCAGACTGATTTGTTATATACTTAAGAGCTTTGTATGTCTGTTTAACGGCTTCCATACATACCCTATAAGTCTTATTTTTTACAAACTCAATTATAGTCCCATCCTGTTTTACTGCTAGTAAACACATTTCTACTGTCTGATTTTCTATGTCTTTTAATTCTCTGTAATCATTTTTTACTCTGCTTAAGTCATTTAAATGTACTTTATTGTCTTGCTTTAAACTCTCCTCATTATCCTCTATATCATCCTCAAATTCTTCATCATCTAAATAGTCATCTTTTTCTGGTAAAAATATAGATTTAATTTTATTTTTTATATCCATAAAATTAACCTCCTTTAATACGATTTTATCATTAAAGTAAATCGTTTTTAAGTATTTATTTAATTAATTTTATATTAAGTTCCTTTAAAAGTCTATTCATTGTCGACAGATTATATTTTACATTAATAAATTTATTTTACATATGTGGGGTAATAAAGTTAATAGTGGACATTTTCCATCCCATTAGTATACACTATTTATATTTATTACTCATTTATAGTGATTTTTTTCAAATTTTTTATTATTTACTATATCATAATTATCCAATTTATGATATTATTTAAATATAATATAAGTTTTATAAAGTATATTAAATATATTATAAAGATGGAGGTCGAGTAATTTTGAAAGGAAACATAGTACAATTTAATTTTGCAGATATAGAGGAAGAAGTATATTCGTTAGATTATGCCATAGCATGGAATACAGACGAGGAAAACGTAAGCATAATCCCATTTACAAATAAATTCTGTAAAGAATCTATAGAATCTTTTTGTCTAGGTAAGATTGACAACTTTGTTGAAATATTAAATGAAGGATTTGTTGAAAATCATCATTATGTGCATTTAGATAAAATAATCAATGTCCCTAAGAAAAAGGTTAATTTAGTTTATCAACAAGACACACATGGTTATCTTTTAAGAGATGATAATAATGACCTTATTCCTGCAAAAATAACTTCAGAACAATCTAAATCCATATCAAATAAGATGGAGTTATTCTGTGCTGGTGAAGAAAAATGTTTAATCAATATATTACTAAAGGCTGACCCATCATATATTTTAGATGTAGATAGTATAAAGGATAAGAACATTTTAAACTTAGGTTATGAGTCTATTGATAGATACAAAGAATACAATTTTGACGATGATAAGATTTTAATATTTTTTATAAATAAAAAGCGTTACTCAGTAATTATGAAAAAAACAAATAATTCTAATAATGATTTAACTGCTAGAAATAATGCTATTAAAGAATTATTTACTACTAATGCAGCAAGTCTTAACTAGAATTACAAGTTTAGCTCATATTACCAATTAAATTAATAATAGTATACAAAATGGGAGTAGATAATTCTACTCCCATTTATTTATAATAAACAAATAAATCCATAAACCCATTGAGTGATTATAATTTTTAGATTGTGTTATCTTGCATTTTTAAATTTAAGGTAACTTTCTATTCTAAACTTTAATCTCTATATCAATATCATCAACTGTAACCACTTACAATTAAATCTTTAATAATCAAACTTTAGACTATCTATATTAAAACTCAAATTAGATTCAGGATTTATTTGGATATCACATTTATTTTATTAACTTTTATTTAATTATCCTTTATTTATAAACTTAGTCTTCCCTTAATTCTATTATTAAATACTTTTAATTATTTTTCAATACAATATTAATTTTTAACAATATTTATTTTAGATTTATTTTGTAAAGCCAGACACTTTCCACACTCCCTTTTCATTTACAATATCAATATTAATATCTGAGAAAGTTCCTCTTCCAGTGTCACTCATTATATCATTACCCCCAAATATAACATTATAACATCTCTTATCATTTTCTTTTAAATCAATCTTTTCCATATATACAATTTTATCATTATTAATATAATCTGGTAAATTCATCCCAAACTTAGTATCATTAAAAAGCTTATGATTATCCAAATTAATGAAGAGAGTACTTATCTTACTTTCTACATCCATAGTAGTTAATAAAACCTTTGTATTATTTTCTTTTATAGCCTTTATATACATTTTTATTAAATCCTCATTACTTAACTTTGATACCTCTATATATAAAGAATTTGACTTATCTATACAATTATCATCTACCCATGTATTTAAGTCTTCTTTTGTCACTTCCTTAAAACTATGTCTTTTTAAGCTAATAGCATTCCCTTCATGCCTTCCAGAATCAATATACGCACCTACAATTTTTCCTTCATACCTTATTATTATACCTCTAGTACTTAATAGAGTATCTTCAAGTTCATCTGATAGCGGTTCATTTAAATTATATATCTCAGCAGTAATCTCTTTTGATTTTAAGTTTGAAAAATCTAACCCTATATCTTTAGATAGCTCTATATTATATGCCCAGTACATCATCTCTACTGTATCTTCTGATGAATACTTAAAATTATTTGGAATTGTTTTTTGTTGAGATGATATTAGAAAACTTGGTGTCCAGTTATACTTTTTAAAAAGTTCATTTACATCATTAGGTACTTTTGAATATTGAGGTCTAAATTCTTCAAGTGATGATATTAATCTAAAAAAATCATGTGGTACATTAAATTTTTCATTATCATATTCAATCTTTCCAATATTATGTATACTATCATATGAGTAATTTATAATTTTTTGTTCTCCATCACCATTATAAAAATTTATACTCTGACTTTTTAATATAATCTCATTCCTATCTTCACCATCATAATACTCTACATTATTTAAATAGTTTAATATTTCATTTATTAAATGTTTATCTGAAATTAAAATTGGCTTATGCTCTTTTTCTTGGCTAATCTTATTGTAAATTTCTATTTTTTTTGTATCTTTTAAATCTAAATATACTTTTTTATCATGTTTGTTACTTATTAGGTTGTTTTGTGTATTTAAATATAATATTATAGAACTCAAAATGAGTATAGCTATGATAAATACCTTTGTGTTTTTACTTTTCAAATTGTATACCTCCATTAAATATTTATTAGATGCAGACTATATTATTAATACCAAACCATAAATATTATAATATCTTAAATTATACAATAAAAAAGCCATAGTATATAGAACAAACTATGGCTTTTACTTATTCATTAAATAATTTTTTACTATCTATAATCTACATAAATAAGTATTTATATAGATATAATTTAATAATTACATATTAAAACTAGTTTCAATATATTTCTTTATTTCTTCAGCAGTACCCATATTAAGTACCTCATCAGCTAATTTTTTCATATCGGCTTCTTTAACTGAAGTTATTAATTTTCTAGCAGGAAGTATTGATATTGGAGACATAGAGAACTCATCTAATCCCATACCTAAAAGTATTGGTATCATTTTTTGGTCTCCAGCAGATTCTCCACACATACCTGCCCATTTACCTTCTTTATGTGCATTGTCTATAACAGTCTTTATAAGTCTTAAAACAGCTGGATTAAATTGATTATAAAGATAGCTTATTTTTTGATTCATTCTATCAACTGCACAAGTATATTGAATTAAGTCATTAGTTCCTATAGAGAAGAAGTCTACATGTTTAGCTAGTACATCAGATATTACAGCAGCAGATGGCACTTCTATCATCATACCAATTTCTACATCTTTAGCGTAAGTTATACCTTCAGAATCAAGCTCTGCTAAAACTTCTTTTACAACTTCTTTAGCTTGTAATAATTCTTCTAAAGAGGAAATCATAGGGAACATGATTCTTAGTTTTCCATGAACACTTGCTCTGTATAAAGCTCTTAATTGAGTCTTAAATATATCTTTTCTGTCTAAGCAAAGTCTTATTGCTCTATAACCTAAGAATGGATTCATTTCAGGTTCCATGCTTAAATAACTTAATTCTTTATCTCCACCTATATCCAATGTTCTTATAACTATAGGTTTTCCATCCATTCCTTCTAGTACAGCTTTGTAAGCTTCATATTGTATTTCTTCAGTTGGGAAAGAATCTCTGTCCATGTATAAGAATTCTGTTCTATAAAGACCAACACCTTCTGCATCATTCTTTATTAGACCTTCTATATCATTCGGAGTTCCTATATTACCAGCTAATTCTACATGCTTTCCATCTAAAGTCACAGATGCTTTTCCTTTTAATAACTGTAATGCTTTTCTCTCTTCTTCATATTTAGCTTTTAACTCAGTATATTTATTTATAGTCTCTTCATCTGGATTAACGATTACTTCACCAGTATCTCCATTGAAGACTACAAAATCTCCATCCTTAACATTTGAAGTTATATCACTTAATCCAACGATTGCAGCTATTTCTAAAGTTCTAGACATAATAGCTGTATGAGAAGTTCTTCCACCTATATCAGTTAAAAATCCTAAAACCATTTTTTTATTCATAGTTGCTGTATCTGATGGAGTTAAATCATGTGCTATTAATACTACTTCTTCACTTAAAGCAGATAAATCAACAACTTTAATTCCTAATATATGTCTAAGTATTCTATTTGTAACATCTTTTATATCTGCTGCTCTTTCTTTCATATATTCATTGTCCATAGACTCAAACATACTAACAAACATCTCTTTTATTTCATTTAAAGCATACTCTGCATTTACATTTTCAGTTTTAATCTTGTCTATTGCAGAACCAATTAATTCTGGGTCTTCTAAAACTAATAAATGTGCTTCAAATATTTCTGCCTCTTCTGCTCCTAATTCTTCAGAAGCCTTTTCCTTAACCTTTATTAATTCTTCTTTAGAAACTGCAACTGCATTTTCTAATTTAGCAATTTCCGCTTCAACATTATCTATAGATTTTTTTTCAATTACTAATTCACTATGCTCAACTACTAACGCTTTCCCTAAAGCAACACCTGGAGAAGCACCTATTCCTTTGTAAGCCATAACCCTACCTCCTAAAAAATATCTTCTGTATTTTCATACTAAATTTATGATTAAAAATATCTTATTTCATATTCTAAAATATTTGTATTTTCATACCCAGTTAACAATAGTCTTAATCTTCTGATTAAATAAACATGAAAGTAACAAAGAAATTAAATATCTACAAATGTCAATCTGTATATGTTTAATGCTTCTCTGTTACTTTTACTTTAAGTAATGATTAGATTATAAATATCAAACTTAAAAAAATTATTATATCTACTCTCCAAATCCACTTTCAACTAATTCAACCATTGCAGCTAAAGCTACTTCTTCATCGTCTCCATTTACAACTAACTTTAATTCTTCTCCTTGAGCTAAACCTAAACTCATTATTCCCATTATTGATTTTGCATTTACAGTCTTGTCTTTTGCTACAACCTCTACTGTTGATTTGAACTCAGCAGCCTTCTTAACAAACATTCCTGCTGGTCTAGCATGTAATCCACTTGCATTTTTGATACTAACTACTTTTTCCATTTTTTAAATCCTCCTATAGACTTTACATTTTATATTTTTTAAAATTGTTTTCCTATTTTTTACTTTAATGGTACTTAGTGGTACTTTTTTGTCCTATGGTCATTTTTTGTTCCCACTAGTGCTACAAAAATATTATACTACTAATATACACTTTTTTCGAGTATAATTACAAATTTTTTTTTGTTTTTTATTTAACTTTGATTTTTTAAGTCTTTTATAATACAATTTGTCAATAATTTTATATTTTTGTTCTTTTTAATACTAATTTTAGGTCTAATTTCAAAATTAGAAGCTAAATTTTTATTAGAATCAATATTTGTATTTACAACATATATAACTTTGTTAAAATCATATAATTTTATTCTATTTATGCTATTTTCTTCAAGTTTTTTTTCATATATACAGTAAAATAAATCTTTGTATGAAAAATTTTTGGGTAAGCCAAGTACTTCACCAAGTTTTGGTATTACACTTTCCATAATAGTTCTTAAAGAAACATCTCTCTTTATATTTAATAAATTACAAATAAATTGCACAGTTTCATTACTCATACTTCTAAACTTATCAAAACAATATTCTTCATTGTATTTATATTCTACATCAAAATAATATTTAATCCCATTACATCTTTCATACGCTTTCATAGTATCTAAGTAACCCAATCGAATATTTTTTTCTACATTGTCTCTGTCTTTATTTAGAGAACCTCCCAAATACTCTGATGGTATTATAGTTTTTATATTTATATTCTGATGTTTATTTAAATTCATTTTTCCAAGAAAATCATCAATCAGCCTAATTACAACAACATCTTCATACCCTTTGTCTTCTAAAAGTCCTATTGGCATATTGTCACAAAACATTCCATCAAGATATAATTTATCATCCATCATATTTGATTGAAAAATAGGCAAGCTAGAACTAGCAATTAAATAATCAATCAATCTCCCTTGTGGCATATCTTCTATATACATTGGATGTGGATTAATCTTTTTATCCCACCACACTGTAACAAGTCCAAAGTCTTTTTTTGATTTTCGTATTATATCTTCATTTAACGTAGTTTCCATTAGTTGTCTCATAGGGCTTATATCTATGCCTTCATTTTTTCTAGCCTTATTTATAAGTTCAATAAGTGCATTGATATTTTTAGTAGTGAAATCTACATTTTTAAATTTCTCATAAGTATCTTTATCCATATTCATAAAGTGAGTATAATCGTAGTTTAACCAAATATCTTCCATTACTTCAATATCATTTTGAATTATATATGCTCCATTTAAAGCACCAATTGATGTCCCAGTTACTCCTTGGAATTCTATTCCAAGCTCTCTTAAAGCCTTATATGCCCCTATTTGATAGGCACCTTTTGTTCCTCCACCTTCTAAAACTAATCCTTTCATATTATCACCTACTATATTAAAAACGTTTCTGATTTCTATTTCTCAGCAAATATTAATTCAAAAAACTATTTTTAGTTATTGGAGAAAAATAAAATTGTACAAATTTATTTTTATTTTATCAAAAAACCATTTAAAAGTATATATCTTTAATGTTTTTTATATGGTTAACTTTTTATTCAAAATTTAGATAAATAATTAACATACCGTGATTTTCTTTATATCTACAGATGCTTATATACCCAAAGAATTCATTATTAAGTTATCCATTTTTATCTGCAATCTTTCTACCTTTTCTTTATCCACAGAGTTGTTTAATAAAATTGATATTATTTCCTTTGACAAACTTTCTATCTCTTCATAATTATTATCTCTAAAAATTCTTATCTTCATAACCTTATTAGGATAGTAATCGTATATGTTTTTACTCATCTTTTTAGCAGTTATTTTAAAGTATTTATCATAAATGCTAGAATTTAAGATTCCAACTAGATATTCATATGAAAATTTATCTAAATATTCTTCTTTTATGAAAAAAGAATATACATCTGCACTTGAAAAGTTATTATCATAATCTATAGCAAATCTATTTTCTTTTGATTTATAAGGATACATTATTTTTTTTCTTTCGAAGAAAAGCTTTTCTCTTCCCCATTGAAGTTCATACCATTTCCTTATTCCATTTTTACATTCTCTTCTGTTTTCTAGCTTTGACTTGTATATTCCTATAATCTCATCAAGTATTTTCTTATTTTTTTCTTCATCTTCTATATCATTTGAATATATTAACCTATATTCACTTTTATCTACTATATATTTATTTATATTTTTACTTTTTATCCAACACTTTAAAAATTTATCATCCACAAGGTTCAATTTTACATCATTTTTACTTAAAATAAATGCCTTATCACAACCTGTGATTATTCCTTGAAAACTTATTGCTATATCTTCCAAACTATAGTTGCATTTTTCTTGTATCTTATTATAAAAAATTCCATCAGCTTTATTTACAAGTATCCATTCATCAGACAACAAACTTTGATTTATACTAAAATAATCAAAGTTACTACTATTTAAAAGTTCTTCTAGTGTTTCAAATTTATTTATACATATATCCTCATTTTTTATTTTAAATACATCTATTGATTTATCTTTTGATTTTTTCTTATCAAAAGTAAGTATACAACTAGATACCCCTATATTTTTAAATATATTTGCACCTAAAAAATCTACTACTTCTTTAACTCTAACATTTGATTTAATATATTCTCTTAAATCTTTACCTGATAGACTTTCTAAAAAATATCTTGGAGTTATAACACTACCAGTTCCTCCTTGTTTCAAAATGTCTATAATCTTTTTATAGAAACAAAAATACAAATCAGCTTTATCTTTATAAACTTCACTGTATTTTTCTAGGAGAAATTTTTTATATTTCTTTTCAAGTTTTTTATGACCAATATATGGCGGATTACCAATTATATAATCAAACTTATATCGCCAGTTCTTTTTAAGGCTATCACAACAAAATAGATTAATCTTTATATTAGATTCCTCTAAGTCATTTATTGCCTTTTTGTTTATTAAGCTGTCTTTTAATATATTTATAGCTTTCTCATCAATATCAGCACCATATATACAATAATTTAATATATGACTGTGTATATTATCAACAGTCCAATAAGCCTCATCATACTTCTCTTTTAATTCATAGATATTTTCCTCGAATAAGTCATATAAAATATCGTATACTTCCAAAAGAAAATTTCCACACCCACAAGAAATATCGAGTATTCGTGGGTATGGATTTTTAATTATATCGTGATTTTTTAAAGTTTTTTTTACAATATAATCGACAATGATTTTAGGAGTATAGTATATTCCACTTGCTTTTTTAGTATCTACATCTAAACTATTCTCATACTCTTTAGACAGTAGAAAATTATCTTGAGATATATCATCCATAGCTGAAAACCTCCAATTATTATCATAGCTGAAAATTTATTATTCTAGTATTTGTCTTATAGATTTTCTTGATAAAAGTTTATAGATTTCTTTTTCTATTTCTAGTAACTCGCGATTTACTTTGCAACCTTTTAAGCAATTACTGCAATTGGATACATATCTCGTACATTTATTTATATATATTTTTCCATCAATTAATTCTACAATAGTTCTTAAACTTATTGTATCCAATGATACATTTAACATGTATTTCTTGCCATCTTCTTTATTAAGAGTAAGTACATTATTTGCACAAAGTTTTCTAAGAAGTTTATACAGTGTTAGTATTGGTATATCTTCACTTTTTAATATTGTTTTAACATCTATTGGATTATCTTCTCCATTATTAAATATAGCTCTTATAATTCTTATTGAATAATCTACATCTTCTGAAATCATTCTTCCGCCTCCTCAACTGCCATGTATCTATCTAAATGAGTATCTTCTAGATTTACATAATTTCTGTCAGTAAGAATTCTTTTATAACTAATCTCATCTAAAGGTTTAAAATATATGTAACCTTGTATTAAATTGCATCCCATTTCGTTTAAAACTTTAACCTGCTCCATATCCTCTACACCTTCACATATAACAGTTAAGTTCAAATCTTGTGAAAGATTAACAATTGCTTTTACCATAAACTTTGTCTTTGTATTTGTAACTATATCCATTATAAGCGACCTATCAATTTTTATAACATCTAGTGGTATCCCCTTAAGATTAATAAAATTCGAGTTGCCTACTCCAAAATCATCTAATGATATATCTATACCTAGAGATTTAATCTCATAAAGCCTCTCACTTATAAATTTTACATCTCTTAGTGCTGTTGTTTCTGTAACTTCTATTTCTATGAGTTCTTTAGGCACATTATATGTATTAAACATTGATTTAAAAAAATCTACTAAATCATTTTTGTATAGTTCCACCCTGGAAAGATTTATTGAAACTGGTAAGACATTTATACCTTCTGAAATCCAATTATCAATAGTAACAAATACTTCTTGAATTAGCCATCTACCAATATTATTTATCAGACCACTTCTTTCAGCTATAGGAATAAACTTATTTGGTCCAACCATACCTAAAGACGGATGTATCCATCTTATTAATGCCTCTGAACCTATAATTTTACCTGTACTCGAATCAACTTTGGGTTGATAATGGATTACAAATTCCTTGTTCTTTATAGCTAAGAATAAATCTTGCTCTATTTTCATAAGTGATTGTATTTCTTCTTCCATTGCAGAATCAAATTCTACATATTCTATATGCTTTAGTCCTTTTGACTTAATCCTTGCCATATCAGCATTGTCCATAGCTTTTTTTATATCAACTTTATCATCATTAAATCTATAAATTCCAATTGATGCCTCAACATTTATATTCATTTTAAAACTATCAATCTGACTTAATGTCACAATTTTATTCCTAATGAGATTTACCAAATAAGGAATCTTTTGTTCTCTGTCTTCAAGCTTTATTATTAATATAAAAACATCGCTTTTTAGTTTTCCATAAATAGCCTCTTCACCAAAATAACTTTTTAGATTGCTTGAAATATTATCTAATACTTCATCCCCTAACTCATAACCATATATATCATTTATAAGTTTAAGTCTACATAAATCAAAACAAGCCATAACACAGTTTTCTTTCTTATTGCTAATAATATAATTTTGAATATGTTTTAAAAAGTTCTCATCCTTAGTAATATTCATAATCTTATCTGAATTATTTACTATTTCTAAATTAATTTTATCCTCATATAGCTTGATTTTAAGATACGAAATAAATATATTTATAGTAAATAATATTAATAAAAGTAAAATTAATACCTTTATATCTATCCCAACATGCTTTGTGAGTAAAACTATTCCCAAAATTCCGATTATGATAAAAATTATTTTATTTAAACTGTAAATTTTTGTCATACTATTCTTATTCATATAAATTCCCCTATATTATTTTTAAATTATCTTACAATCAAACTTTTTCTATATTAATTATAAAGCACAATTGATAGTAAATCAATGTAAGTTAACATCACAAATAAATAACTATGTTATATTAAATTTACTTTCTTAAATTTCATAAATATTTACTTTCTTAACAAAAAAACTATGAGATTAGATATATGTAAAATAGTTTCTAATTTCATAGTTTTTCAATTCAAATAGTATTTTTTGATACAATTCAACAGAATAAATTTAATCCAAAGTATACAGTTTCATATTTAAGTAAATCCATACATAAACATGAATTTAATTTATTTTTTCCCTTTAGAATCTAAGTATGAAAGTATACCTTGAACAATACCCTCTGTAAGTTGGTCTTGATATTTTTCATTTATTATTTTTTGTTCTTCTGATGGTGTCGTTAAAAAACCACACTCTATCAATATAGCAGGCATATCTGATTCTCTAAGTACTTCAAAGTTGTTTTCAATTATACCCCTATCCTTTACTTTAACATAGGATGATATAGTACTTTGCACTGACTGTGCAAGATCTTTTGAGCCATCTGTAGCTTTATTCCTATACCAAGTTTCTATACCTGTTGCTGTATTTCCATTTTTCTCTGCATTTAAATGAATAGAAACAAGCACATCAGCAGAACTATTTTTCGCTAGATTAACTCTATCCATCAGCGATACATATGTATCATCAGTTCTAGATACTACAACTTGAATATCTTTCTGTTTAGCTAATTTATTTGCTAATTTCTTTGAAATTTGTAAATTTAGGTCTTTTTCATATCTGTTACTAGTCTTACTTTGGGTCCCTTTATCATTTCCTCCATGACCTGGGTCTATGAATACAGTATATTTTTTATTTTTATTTTCTTCTTCATTGCCAAGGTCAAATTGCTCTGACTCAACGTTTTGTTGTTGGTTAGTTTTATTGCTTTTATCCATCCCTTTTACTAAAGCCACTACACCTTGAGTAACTTTAAATGCAATAAATAAAAATAACATCGTAAAGCAAACCAACACTACTAATTTTTTCTTATTTAATTTTCTTTTTTTTCTATTCAGATGGCTGGTATTTTTAGATTTGTTTCTTGAATTACTATTATTATTGCTTTTTGACATTTTTTCACCCTTCTTGGTATAAATTTTCACATTTTTTTATAATATTAGTGTTATTTTTTCATAATATTAGTGTTATTTTACCACCAAGAAGGTTTTTTTTCAATAATTTAAAACATTCTACAACCTAAAACATCAAAATTCTCTAATTATCCACCTAAAGTAACATCTTGTGTATCATACCAGCTAAAGGCATCTTTTATATCATCACCTCTAAAATCTGGCCAATAATTATCTATAACATAAAAGTCTGCATAAATCGATTGCACAGGTAAAAAACCGCTTAATCTCCTTCTTCCACCCCATCTGATTATCAAATCTAATCTTGATACATCAAATGACTGTATGTAATCCTGTATGTTATTTTTATTTACATTTTCTACTCCTGATATATTATTCAGGTCCCAATACCAGCCATAATTCACCAATAGATTTGCTTTTATCTGACCTTCCCTAGCTTGAATTCTATTAGTATATGGTAATAATTCTTCTGGAAACATTGGAGATTTCGTATTTCCAACAACTAATAAAGCTGCACCCTCATCTATTAATATATTTGCAGCATCAATACATGCTTTTGTAAAAGCTTTTGTCTGCACCGATGGACGTCTTGTATTGTCAGTTGTAAATCCATAAAAAGTTACTTCTTCGCAACCTAAATCTCTACATAATCTATAAGATTCCAGTCCAGGATTTATTCCACTTTCATATCCTCTATCTTTTGTCATACCATTTTGACTCGCCCATCTTCTATTTCCATCTGGGATAATTCCTACATGTTTTGGTACTCTCATTTCTAATCACCTCTTAATAGGTATTATTATCAAAATATTACATTATTAATCAAAACTGTAACATTAAATACATTTATTTTTATATAATTATGTAGTAAACTAATTTAAGATAGAGTTTAAAAAACTTGGAGGTTTATCATGAAAAAAATTTTAATATTGTTTTTTTCGATAATCTTATCATTTGGAATGGTTAGTTGTTCTTCAAGTGGTGATTACAAAAACGTTTCTACATCGAAAATTGAAAAGTCATTAAAATCTTCTGATTTACTTGTAAAAGAATCAAAAGTCTTTGATGCAAAGGAATTTAACTATTTCAATGATGTGGAAGAGGACATCATTCAAGGTTTTGTAATTAATTCTTCTGAAAAATTATCTCTAGAAGATATTATCGTCATAAAAACTGACGATGTAGATAAAATCTATAAAACTCTAGAAAATTATAAAAAAGACATGATACAAGCACCTTTTGGAGAAGGACATGGAGAAAAAAGCAATTCTGAAATAGCAAATAATACTATAGTTGAGAAAGCAGGCAGATATGTTTATCTAATCTCTGCTGAAAATGCCTCTCAAATAGAAAACAAAATACTGAGTATAATAAAAAAATAAATATCATTATTGATGTTTATTAAATATCAATGTAATTTTTATATAAATAAATTTATTTTATTAAAAATTACATTGATATTTTTTATTTGTTTAATTAGTATAATTTAAACCTCTTTTAGCTTTTTCTTTTTTCCTAAAACTAGACTTATTAATATCAATCCAACCATAATTACAGTCAATACCAAGTATGTCATCCATGCCAATGTATATCCTCCAGACATATCATATAGTTTTCCTGTAACAGCTGAACCTAAGGCTGCTCCCAATAAAACTACTGCATTTACTACACCAACTATTGTTGAATAATCTCTTTTGCCAAATATCTCTGATGTGATAAGAGCAGGTACAATAGTTCCCATACAGTTTCCAATTCCCCAACATATAATAAATACTATTATAGCTGGATACTTACTAGCAAATAATAGAGCCAATACCCCTAGAAATACTTGTAATCCAACAAATATAACACCTTTTTCACATCCAACTTTATCAAATACATATCCTAGAAGTATTTTGCCTAATATAACTACTCCCATGTTTATAGATATAACACTTGCTGCAAAAGTTGGAGAATACCCTATATCAGTCAAATAAGATGCAATATGCATTTGTACTCCCATAGCTATTATTGTAATCAAAATTAATCCTACAACCATAATCCAAAATATTTTAGTTTTTACAGCATCTCCAAGCATGATTCCTTTTACAGAATTGTCTAAAACGTTTTCAGAAGAATTGCTATATCCATATGGCAATAAACCTTTATCACTTGGTTTTTCAGACATAAATATCAAAACTACTGGTATAGTTGTGACTAATATTATTATTCCTAACACTAAATAGGATTGTCTCCAACTGTAGTTTAATATTATATAGTTAGCTATAGGATTAAATATCATACCACCTACTCCACTTCCCATAAAAGTTAAACCTAATGCTAGACCTCTTTTTTCTACAAACCAATTGCTTATTATTATTGATAGAGGAGTTAGAGTTGTCATACCTAACCCCAAGCCTGAAAATATACTCATTAAATAAAAAACATATATACTGCTTGCATATGAATATCCTATATAACCAATTCCTGCTAACACACACCCTACAAGAATTATATTTTTTAGTTTAAATTTCTTTGCTAATTTCCCCATAAAGAGCGCTATTACCATGGTAGACAAAGCAATTACTGTATAATAAAGAGAAAACTCAGACCTAGAAAAACCTAGGTCTTCTGTTACAGGTTTTATAAATAAACTTGCACAATTATTTACTATTCCATAAACAGATATCATTAGTATTAAGCCAGCAAATACAACTAACCATCCTCTAAAAAACCCTTTTTGTGAATTAGATATATTATTTGATTCCATTTTTTACCCCCCAATTTTAGTGATTTTAAGATTAATTTATTATTTAAGGTATAATTCTATTTTTAAAATAAAGATTATACCAATGGTTTATATTCAAATCCATCCAAAGATTTTGTAAACTCTTCTTTTGATTTTTCAAGCTTTTCTCTGTCCATCAAGATATCATATGCAGAACAAGCAAGCACTTTCGCTGCACTTAACATTGCTTCAAAACCTACATTAGAACCAGATGATGAACAAGCTTGCCAAGTATGTGCTGCTGTACCAATAGGCCATGCCGCCATAGCAAATTGTGCAGTTGGTACTATATAGCTTATATCTCCTACATCAGTTGAACCAGATACATTTTTGTATTTATAATCTTCAAAGTCAGCAATATCATCATGTAGATATTTTTCTACTATATTAAGATTTCCTTGAAATGAAGTTGCTACATTTCGTCTTTCTTCTTTTGTAATTGTATTTGCTAATTTGTGAGCAAAATCTAAATCTTCAGCTTTAAAGTTCGGTGCTCCTACCAATCTCATATTCTCAGATACAACATCTGTCAAACTTTGATTAGGTAAATAATCATACATTGCATCTATAACTTCATATTCCATTTCTGTTTCTGTCATCATCGCTGCACCTTTAGCAACTTTTACCAATCTATCAAGAGTACTCTTTACATCTGATGCTTTTTTACCTCTTAAGAAATACCATGACTCTGCATAACCAGGAACTATATTTGGTCTTTCTCCTCCATTAGTTATTACATAGTGCATACGTATAGAGTCCAGTATGTGTTCTCTTAGATAATTAGCACCTACATTCATAAGTTCAACTGCATCAAGTGCACTTCTACCAGTATGTGGAGATTGTGCTGCATGAGAAGTAATTCCTTTAAATCTAAATTTCATAGAAAAATTTGATAAACTAGTTGGTCTCCAAGGGCTATTTACATCAAAAGGATGCCAGCTAAAAGCGCAATCTATATCTCTAAAACATCCTTTTTTATACATATTACATTTTCCTACTCCACCTTCTTCAGCTGGACATCCAAAATATTTTATAGTTCCTTTGATATTATCCCTCTCCATAACTTCTTTTAATGCTACTACTGCTCCTACTCCTCCTACTCCCAACAGATTATGACCACATCCATGACCTGGAGCAGATTCAGTTATAGCTTCTTTAATTAAAGATACTTTCTGAGATAATCCTGGTAAGGCATCATATTCTCCCAATATCCCTATGACAGGTCTACCTTCTCCAAACTCTGCTACAAAGGCAGTTTCTATTCCTTGCACAGTATTTACTCTAAATCCACTTTCTTCTAAGTACTTCTTTTGTACACCGCTTGCAAAATATTCTTCATATGAAGTCTCAGGATTTTCCCAGATTCCTTTTGCCATTTCTACTAAATATTTTTTATGTTTATCAACACAACTAATTAAATCATTTTTCATATTTAAAACCCTCCTAGGAATAATTATTTTTTACTTGTGACTTACTATATAAGCAATGATTGTGCCAAGTAAGTAGATTTTAATCTCAGTAAGTCTTGTAAGACTTACAAACACTCTTTTTTAAAATTTTAATTATCCTGATTAAATAAATAATATTGTAAACAAAAAAAATAAATGGGATATCATTAAATCGATATCCCATTTACTTTCTATTTATAAGTTTTTAGTAACCCATTTCTCCCCTTTTTCTTCAAGATGGCTCCCATTTCTCCCAATACTCTTTCCGATATATCCCTCTGACTCTAAAAAGTTCATAATTACTCTAACACTATGTTCACTTGAATTTACATTGTTTGATTGTAATTTCTTTACTATCATTCTTCTTCCACAATTTTCTTTATATAATATCCTCATAATCTCACATGCTATAAGATTATCTCGATGGCCTAAGTTCTCAAAATATACATTATAAGATTTTTCTATATTATCATTAACTTCAGAATCTGTATCATTAAGCATGTTATTTTCATATGCTCTGTTTTGATTATTGTCATATGTATTTAAAGTAAATTCTTTATCTTCAATATACTTATTTTGGTAAGAATCTTTATATATCATAGGCAAATCATCTATTGTAAGTAATTCACCACCAAAGTTTCCAACATATTCAATACAATTTTTTAATTCTCGTACATTTCCATCCCAGTTGTATTTGTACAGAAACTTTCCTAATTCGTCATCGATTTTTTTATAAGGATATCCCATATTTGCTAAAAAATAATTACATAGCACAGGTATATCTTCCTTTCTCTCTTCAAGTGGAGGTATACTGAGTATACAAGTACTAAGTCTGTAAAATAAATCTTTTCTAAAATTACTGGAATTTCTAAGTTCATTTATAGTCTTATTAGTAGCAGCAATTACTCTTATATCCAATCTAATTTTTTCATATCCACCAATTTTAACTATTTCCTTTTCTTGAAGTACTCTTAAAAGCTTTACTTGAAATAATTGACTTGTATCTCCTATTTCATCTAAAAATATAGTTCCACCATTAGCTATTTCAAATAAACCTTTTTTACCCTGAGACCTAGCCCCTGTAAAACTTCCACTTTCATACCCAAACAATTCACTTTCAAGTAGTTCATCTGGTATTGCTGCACAATTTATAGATATAAATGGTCGATTCCTTTTATCTGAATAATTATGAATAGAGTGAGCATATAACTCTTTTCCTGTTCCTGTCTGACCTAATATCAGTACTGTTGAATCTATTTTAGCATATTTTTTAGCATATTCTATAACTTCTTTATTCTTCTTAGAGTTTCCCACTATATCATCAAACGTATATTTAGCCAAATAAGATTTATTTATCTTTCCAGTATTTCCTTTATATGCTTCAAACACTTCATCTATAAATATAGACTCTTGATAATTTTTACCCATAAAGTTTATATTGTTTTTACTGACTATAAATTCCTTATTTAAAGTTTTATCTGAGTAATATATATTCTTTTTAAGATTTGTACGTTTAAATAAGTTGTATATATTTAGTAGTGGCTTAATTGTACTTAAATTTTTTCCTATATTACTTTCCTTTATATTAAGTAATTTTCTTGCATAGTCATTATATAGCTCTATAGTTTTATCTTGATTTAAAATAATCATCCCTATTGGTATCGAATCAATTAAATGTCTTACTCGATTTTTATATTTCAAATCTTCCATTATAGATTTAATATCAATCTCATCTTCACTATATACATTTTCTTTCACTACTTTTAACTTAGATGATACTACACTTGGGTCTATTTCTAGTCTTTCCAATATTTGTAAATATCCATTATATACAATTTCTCTCCAACCAATATCAATAAAATTTGTAACAAAATCTGGTGTATAAAAAACTTCTCCCAAATAAACTGCTGTATCTACATTTTCTATATGCACACCAAACAACTCTTTGTTGTATGGTATAAATTCAATGTGATTTATCCCTAACTTTTTTAGTATTGCTATACATTCTAATGTATATATCCATTCAGGAGTTATAATGAGAACCCTTTTTCCTTTTGGAATTTTACTCAACTTTTCCACTGCATCTTTAGTATACATAGTTTTTACTAAAACTAATTTTTCTTTATTTCTCTTTATCCATTTATCTACTATCTGTTCATCTAAATAATTCATCGCTACTATAACATCACAATTTGACAAGTTTGAATCTTCTATATCATAAGCTTCTATTTTTGCAACATCTCCCAATACCTTTTCAAGTTGCAATTTATATGCTACTTTTAACTTATCATTTATACCAGCCAAAATAATCTTTTTCATTTAGACCCCCACTATAAATGGCTATCCTATTTTCATGACCTCTTTTATCTTATCTACAACGCCATTCTCAGTATTTCTTTTTGCTCTAAATCTAGCAATTTCTTTTAAATACTCATTTGCATTTTCCATGGCATAACTATGATAAGCACTCTTCATCATTTCTACATCATTCAATTGGTCGCCAAATACCATAGTTTCTTCATATTTTATATCTAGCATTCTTTGTACTTTTTTTATGGCACTTCCTTTATTTGCACCTTTTGCAGTTAAATCAAGCCATTCTACTCCAGAAATACATACCTGAGCTCTATCAGAAAACTTTTCAAAGTAGATACTATTATTATGTTCTGCACCTTTGAAGTCAAATACGGCTATCTTTAATATATCTCCTTCTACTTTAGTCAAGTCATCTACAACTTTAAACTTTGCATAGTAAGTACTAACTTCATCTATAAACGCTTCATCTTTACTTTCTATATAAGCGTATTTTTTACCACTCATTACGATTTTCTTACCTTCTATGCTTCTTGTTGTATCTATAATTTCATTTACTAATTCTTTGTCCAAAGGATTTGATAATATTTCTTTTCCTTTATATACTACCAATGTTCCATTTTCTGAGATAAACATCATATCATCTTTTATATCTTCAAATTTCTTTATAAGATTCTGATACTGTCTACCACTTGCAGCTGAAAACATTATCCCTCTCTCTCTTAATTTTTCAAATACTTTATAAAACTCTGGATTTATTTCGCTCTTCTCATCTAACAAAGTTCCATCTAAGTCTGTTGCTATTAATTTTATCATATATTTCCTCCCCCAAATTATATAATTTATGATTATTTTTTATTATTTTTTATCAGTTTAAATTTTCAATTCCTATTATACACTAAAAATTTTAAATTACAATTTGCTCATTTTGTAAGTTGATATAAGTACATCTAGGAAAATATTTTTTTCAATATGTACATCCATTTATAAAAATTTAAGTCATAATATAATTATATTCCAAGGAAATTAATAATAACTACACACTTTCTTCTTTAAAACATTATAAAAATAATTATATTATGACAAACTTATGCTAATTTATTGTGTTTTTTATTGCTTATGTAACAAATTTTTAATATAATTAACTGTGTGTAATTAAAAAATTTAGAAAGTAGGGGATATTATTGTCAGGACTCAAAAAGTTCGTTATATTTCTAGCCCTTTTAGTTATAGCATTTCCTGTTAGCATATATGGATATGTTTTTACTAAACTAAAAACTATCCAAGATGATAGTATAAATACAGAGGCGCTTAGTAGTAATGACTATAAAAATGAAGAAAGTATCACAAATATATTATTATTAGGTACAGATGCAAGACCAGGAGAAGAAGTTTCTCGTTCAGATGCCATGATGATACTGACTATTGATAATAAAAATAAAAGCCTTAAATTGACTTCATTAAATAGAGATACTTATGTTAATATACCAGGACATGGAGAGCAAAAACTAACACATGCTTATGTATATGGACAAGCTAACTTATTGATAGAAACTATAGAGGAGAACTTCGAAATTGACATACAAAACTATGCTGTAGTTGACTTTTTCTCTTTTATGGATATAGTCGATGCTTTAGGTGGAGTAACTGTTACTGTTGATAAGAGTGAAATAAGAGAATTAAACAAGTTTATACCTGAAACTTATAAGTGGAATAAAAGTGATGACAAAGGTTCTCTTAAATATATAAGAAACTCAGGTGAGCAAAAACTAAATGGATACCAAACACTTGCATTTTCTCGTATAAGAAAAAATGATAGTACAGACCAAAGAGATAGAAGACAAAGAAGTGTTATACAAAGCTTAATAAATGGTGTTAAGGATTTACCAGTTACTAAATATCCTAATCTAGTTAATACAATACTTCCATATGTAAAAACTAATATGAATCCTAATGAAATAATATCTTTAGGAAAAGATTTGTTGAGCATAGGAAATTTAAACCTTAAATCTATGGAATTCCCTCTTTCTACTGAAAATGGTAGAAAAATAGGTGATGCAGGCTATGTAATTCCTTTTGAAGAATATGAATTAGACGCAATGCATGATTTTATATTTGAGGACATTATGTTGGAAGAATAAGTATTTATCTAAAACAAATCAATAATTTTATAGTAAGTACATACCTCTCAAATGCAAGTTTCTTTGCAATTGTGAGGTGTGTTTTTATTTTAAAATATAAATTAAATTTTTTTAATATATTACATATACTTTTAATTATATATAAATTGACAAATTTTCTTATAAATTATATCTTTGTCTTTTTTTTGTAACTGAAACAAGTATTGAATATATCTCAATACTTTAATATAATTAAGTGTATGCTATTAAAAAATATACAGGAAAAAGAAGAAAGAAGGGGTACTTTTGTCAAAATTAAAGAAATTTGTTATACTACTGGCTTTCTTGGTAGTAATATTCCCTATAAGCGTCTATGGATATTTTTATTATAAATTATCTGCTATTCATGACTCGAGCATAGATAGTAATTTGTTAAATAATAATGACCATAAAAATGAAAATGGAATAACTAACATACTACTTATGGGAACAGATGCTAGACCAAACGAAGATTCTTCAAGGTCAGATGCTATGATGATACTTACTATTGATAACAAACACAATGATATAAAACTTACATCATTAGCTCGTGATAGTTATGTAGACATCCCTGGTCATGGTAAACAAAAACTTACTCATGCTTATGCTTATGGACAAGCTGATTTATTAATACAAACAATTGAAGAGAATTTTAATATCGATATTCAGAATTATGCTTGTGTTAATTTCGAATCATTTATGTATATAATTGATGCTATTGGTGGCGTTGAAGTTACCATTGAAAAAGGTGAAATACAAGAATTAAATAAATTTATTCCTGAAACTTATGGTTGGAATAAGAGTGATGATAAAGGTAGCATACAATACATTAAAAAATCAGGAGAACAAACTTTAAATGGATACCAAGCATTATCTTTTGCACGTATCAGACACAACGATACAGCTTTTGCTAGAGACGGCAGACAGAGACAGATTATACAGGCTATAATCAAGAAAACAGAAACTTTACCTGTCACTAAATATCCAGGTTTATTAGATGCTGTTCTTCCATATGTTAAAACTAACATGAAACCTAATGCGATACTTTCTTTAGGAGCTCAAGTTTTAAAAATGGGCGACTTGAATGTTAAGCAATTTGAATTCCCTATTGATGATGAAATTCACAGTACAGGTGGTATATATGGAAAAGCTGGATGGGTTCTGAGATTTGACCCAGATACATTAGACATATTACATGATTTTATATTTAATGATATAGAATTTAAAGAATAAGAAATTTAACATAAAGTTTATTGTAAATATAAGATTAAACATTAAAAAAGAACTATCTCACATAATTATCTTCAAGTCATTATGATGCTTGATTATAAAGTGTATATAGTTCTTTTTTATTTTCTAGTTTATATCTATAATCCTCATTTTATCTTTATAAAATAGGCTCTATTTCAAACAAATTTTTCTATTACTTAACTAAGTTTAAGAAAGTATTTAATGAAGTTTGATTTATACCATCACCTGCTTCATATACTAGAGTCGTTTTCTTAGGCTCTAAGGCAGTTTTCTGAGCAGATGTTACACTATTTCCAAGCATAACTACTGGTGATTTCAATTTAGCTGCTAAAGGACCTGATGTTAAAGCATCTACTAACTGATTACTTTTACTTACAAACATTGATGGATATTCAGCATTTGGATAGAATTTTTGTATTACTTTTCCATTTGTTTCTTCTCTATTTTCTCCAGCTATTCTATTTTTAGATACATCATTTGTAATAACCTTATCTAATTTATTTATTACTGAATCAGATATACTTAGATTACCACCTATAAAATAAGCATCCTTTACTTTTAAGTCTGATATCCAGTTGTAAACATCATCACTTACATTATCTTTTGATACTAATACTATTGGTTGCTTTTCCTCTCCTGCTTTTGAAGCTATAGAAAGAGAATCGGCTTCACCTGTACCACTTGTTATATATAATTTTTCTACTGGATTAGTTTTTACTAATTCCTTTGCTATTAATAAAGATGTACTATATCTATCTGAACCGCCAACTCTATTTATTGACACATTTGATAGTGTATCCTTTATTTCATTCTCAACTTTATCTCCAATAGAGTTATTTCCTCCTATTAAAACAACTTTGCTTGGATTAAGTCTTTTTATCTCATCCTTAGTAGATGTTGGTATATTATCCTTATTTACTAATAATATAGGAGCATCATTTGCTGTAGCAAGTGGTGTTGATGTTATGCCATCAACTATAGAATATCCATTTACTAATACTACTGTATCTGAATTTGTAGCCCAACCTTTTTTACTTATTGCTACTGCTGTATCATATCTTTCATTACCTCTTAATTTTTCCACTTTAACATTTGATGGTGGAGTAACTGGTTCTTCATTACTACTAGAATATAAACTCTTTAAATCATTTTGTATAGAAGTACTATTTGCTATATCTTTAGCTGAAAAATACATACTACCTTTTATTTCACTATATTTTCTATTTAATGTTACTTGTTGTACTATTTCTTTTGCTATATTTTGTCCATTATAACTTGATTGACCTTGCTTATATATACCTTGTCCTATGTATAAATCTACGTTTGTTCCTTTTACTTCATTAGCCCACCATGCCACTAATTTAGAGTAATCTGCAGCTTTAAGACCAATTGGCCAATAAAGTTGTGGAACTACATAATCAACTAATCCTTGTTTTATCCAAGCTCTTGTATCTGCATATGTACCTACATAACTTTCATTACCTGATGTGTCTGAACCTGTTGGGTCGCTACTCTTATTTCTCCATATACCAGCTGGACTTACACCAAATACAACATTAGATTTTATACTCTTTATAGATGCTTTTACATCTCTAAGTAGAGTATTTACATTTTCTCTTCTCCAATTGTCTTTATTCTGTCCATTTCCATATTTTTGATATGTTGCATTATCATTGAAACTTACTCCTGGATAGAAGTAATCATCAAAATGAACACCATCTATGTCATAATTCTGAACAACTTCTGCTATACTATCAACTATGTACTTTCTAACTTCTGGCAAACCTGGGTCATAGTAATACTTATTTCCATGTTTAATTACCCAACTTGGATTTTTCTTTGCTGGATGGTTAGCTGGTAATTTATCAATACTCTCATCTGCCATAGTTATTCTGTATGGATTAAACCATGCATGAAATTCCATACCTCTTTTATGTGCTTCTTCTATTAAAAATGGTAATGGGTCATATCCAGGGTCTTTACCTTGTGTCCCTGTAAGATATTCAGACCATGGATTTATATTTGATTTATATAAAGCATCTGATTTTGGTCTTACTTGAACCACTGCTGTATTTATCCCTGAACTTTTTAATTTGTCTAATAAATCTGTGTATTCCTTTTTTTGCTTGGCTTCATTATTTTTAGTCTTAGGCCAGTCTAAGTTATAAACTGTAGATATCCAAGCAGCTCTCATTTCCTTATCATTTGATGAATCAGCAAATGAACTTACACTACACATTGTAAGCGTCATTATAAGTGATAATACTAATATACTTATTTTTTTCATTTCATCCCCCTTAATTTCTAAAATTTATTTTTTTTTACAATATACTCCTTACTAAGTATATCTAAAATTCATATTATCTGTCAAATATTGAATAATATAGTTAAAATTTATATTTAATATTTGATTATAATATGAGATAATTTATTATAAAAAAAACAGCAAAGAAATTTATCTTCTTTGCTGTTTTTATAACGTTCATTGCTATTTTAATATTACTAACCGTTTCAATATTTATGTAAAACATTAAATGTAACTCTACATACTTAATGTTAATATTCAATCCTATGTAAATCTATATTATTATTGTAAAACACGTGTAGCAGTTATAAGTCTTCTTCCATAATTTGTTCCTGGAGCCATGCTAGTAACTTTTACTACATCTCCTGTTTGTGGTGAATGTATGAATTTAGAATCTCCTACATACAATCCAACATGATTAATTGAACCACCTGAACCAAAGAAAACTAAATCTCCTGGTTTTAATTCTGCTCTTGATACTTTCTTTCCTACTGTTGCTTGTGATCTTGATACTCTTGGTAAATTAACTCCTGCTCCATTTTTATAGACATAAGAAGTGAACCCAGAACAATCAAAAGAGTTTGGTCCAGTTGCTCCCCATCTATATGGCTTACCTTGTTGCTTAAATGCTAAGTTTAAAACATTTTGTACCTTTGCATCTACATTTCCACCTTCAATAGTTAAATAGTCTCCATTTACCCATCCTGTAACATTGTCAACTGTTTTTATTTTAAGCCATCCATTTGAGTGTAATTCTAAAACCTCAACTTTGTCTCCTGTGTTTATCTTTCCTACTACTGAGTCATTTGCACTAGCTCCACTTCTCAGATTTAAGAAATCACATTGGTCTACTGTTGCAGTCATTGGTGAATTAGTTAGCTCTGCCGCACTAGCTGTTATTGCTCCTGCTTCTACTGTGACAACTCCTGCTATTAACACCATAGCTATAAATTTTTTTAATATATGTTTTTTATTTTTAATATTCATCATAATCTCAAATACCTAATCCTTTCGAAAATTTAACATTTTGTTCCTTCGTTTCCAATTCCTAATTAACATTCTAACTTACATCAAAATAAATTGCAACCTTTTTTGTAATCTTTTTGTAATCTTTTTGTAATCTTTTGTTTCTTTTTCTCATATATTTGTTTCTTTTTGCTCCCCCTGGTTACAAATTAGAAATATATTCTACTTCTCCCGAGTTATTGCAATTTCCTTGGCATTAGCATCTTCTGGTTTAATGTAAGTTGGCACTAATTTTCTCATAACACTATCTATTTTTTCAATTTCTTCATTGTTAGTAATTTCTCTTAAAAGTTTTAAGTATTTTGTTATTTTTTCTCTATCAACATATATTGGTCTTCCAATAAAAATCTTTTTATGCTCTGTATCCAATAGACCTTCTTCTGACATAAGTAGTTCTTCATATAATTTTTCTCCTGGTCTAAGACCAGAAAATTCAATTTTTATATCAACATCTGGCTCAAATCCACTGAATTTAATCAAATTTTTCGCTAAATCCAATATCTTTACAGGCTCTCCCATATCAAGCACGAATATTTCTCCACCTTTAGCCATAGCTCCAGCTTGTATAACCAATCCTACTGCTTCTGGTATTGTCATAAAATATCTAATGATATCTGGATGTGTAACTGTAACTGGCCCACCATCTTCTATTTGCTTTTTAAAGAGTGGAATTACACTTCCATTACTTCCAAGTACGTTTCCAAATCTAACAGCAACAAATTCAGTCTCACTTTCAGCATTAATAGTCTGTATAATCATTTCAGCTGCCCTTTTAGTAGCTCCCATTATGTTAGTAGGATTTACAGCCTTATCTGTAGATATAAGAACAAATTTCTTAGCTCTATATTTTGAGGATAAGCCTGCTATGTTTAAAGTCCCAAATATGTTATTCTTTATAGCTTCACCAGGACTTGATTCCATAAGAGGAACATGTTTATGTGCTGCTGCATGAAATACTACTTCTGGCTTATATTTATTAAATATCTCATCCATTCTTTTTTCTTCTCTTATTGATGCTATTATCGTCTTTAAATCCAATTTATTTCTATATTTTCTAATCAATTCTTGCTGTATCGCATAAGCATTATTTTCATAATTATCAACTATAATAAGCTCTTTAGGATTAAATCCTGCAATCTGTCTGCAAAGCTCTGAACCAATTGAGCCTCCACCTCCAGTTATTAGAATTACTTTTCCTTCAATATAATTGCTTATCTCTCTTAAATTTGTTTTTATTGGCTCTCTCCCCAATAAATCTTCTATATCTACTTCTCTAATCTGTTTTATATCTACTTTTCCGTCTATAATTTCGTAAATTCCTGGTATTGTCTTTATTTTACAATTAGTATTCTTACATATATCAATAATTTCTTTTTTTCTATATTTTTCTATATTTGCAATTGAAAAGATTATTTCATCTATATTGTATTTTTCGACTACATCTTTTATATTTGAAGTTGTCCCTACAATCTTTACATTATGAATTATTCTTCCAACCTTGTTTTCATCATCATCTATTATAGCCACTGCTACTTTTTTAAGTTCTGGATTTCTTTTTAACTCCTGTATAACCATTTCTCCAGCATCCCCTGCACCAATTATAAGGATATTTGAAACCTTTCCTCTAGAATAAGTCTTATTCATGACTATTCTTATAGCTCTATACGCTATTCTTGCACCACTTGTAAACATTATAATAAATATTGTATTTAATACATAAAACATTATGGGATAGTCAAAGCCCAATAATTTATTGATTATATAAGCTGGTATTAAATAGGCTAAAGTTGCAATAAAAATAGAGACAATTTCTTCTTCGCCTGCATATCTCCATAATGTGTTATAACACTTAAATAATCTAAATGATACTATATGAAGTACAATATATATACAAACTGAAATTATTACATCATTAATAGTAAATACATTTAAATTACCTGTAAGACTTAAAGACATTCGAAATGCTACTAGCACGCTACAAATATCTAGAATTAATAATGTTAATTGTCTAAATTTATATTTCTTAAAAAGCTTATTAAAAAAGCTTTCTTTCTCTAAATCTATACCTTCTCGCATAACTAGAAGCCCTCCATTAAACAGCAAAAGCTACGCACCTAAGCATAGCCAACAACATCTATCTTTTGCTGTATTTTTTAATTTTATTTTTTATGTTTATCTAATATAGAGTCATAAATTTTTTCTATATCATTAAAGTTTAGATTAACTTCATAATTTTCTTTAACAAACTGACGTCCTTTTGTACCCATACTAAGTCTAAGTTCATCATCTTCCATTAATTTTACTATTGCATTTTTTATTTCTTCTGGTTGTTTTGGTTCTACAATTAAGCCAGTTTCATTTTCCCATACAGATTCTGGATGTCCACCTACATTCGTAACTATTACAGGTACTTGACAGGCTTCTGATTCTATAGCTGCCACACCAAATCCCTCTCTTAAAGAAGGAAACACAGTTACATCAAAAGAATTAAAAGTCTTGCTGACATTCTCTGGAGATATTCTTCCTAAGAATTGAACATCTTCTTCTACACCTAATTCCTTAGCTAAATTTATTAGGTTGTCCATCTGGCTCCCAGAGCCACCTATTTTAAGAATTATTCTCTTATCTTTATATTCATCTTTCAACATCTTAAAAGCTTGTATTAAATATTCTATTCCATATTTTTTTTCTAGACTTTTTATAATTCCTATTACAAAAGCTTCTTCTTTTTCTACTTCCATAGGTTTAAATCTATCCATATCTACTCCGAAAAAGGTTACATCTACATGTTTTGCTGTATATTTATTAGCCTCTTTAGCCATATCTCTACTATTTGAAAAAATATAGTCTGCTTTTCTAAAGTTATGCTTTATAATTTGTTTTTGTATAAAACCATTGTTAGGGAAATCGTAAATATCAGTACCCCAAACAGAAATAATATATGGATGATACCCAAGTAAACTTCCTATAAATCCATAACTACTTGCATATTGTGCATGCAATATATCTGGCTTTATTTCATTCACTAACTTCTTTATTTTTTTTATTGAGCCTAAATATCCTGTTTTTTTAGAAATTTTTTCATTCTTTAGTTCTTCTACATTAGAACCAAAGTCATAAATTTCTATCCCTTCCATGTGACCTCCATTCAGAGAGATTACATGAATATCATATCCTTTATTTTTAAAAAAACTACACCATTTTAAAGTATGAGGATTTGACCCATCAGCCAAATAACAAACAGTCTTCATAATCTTTACCTTCCTATCGAATAATACTCAATCCCAAGTTCTTCCATGTCTTTAACCTTATAGCAGTTTCTTCCATCAAGAACTAAAGGATTTTTCATCTTTTCCTTATACTTATGTATATCATAATTTAAGACATCTTTCCATTCTGTCATTATAAAACATATCTCTGCATCTTCTATTGTATCATCTATAGAATTGGCATAAAGTATAGAATCTCCAAATATTTTCTTAGTATTGCTGACACCAATTGGGTCATATACTGTTACTCTTGCTCCTCTTTCAAGCAAATATTTTATATTTGGTATAGATGGTGCTTCTCTTATATCATCAGTATCAGGTTTAAAAGTAAGACCTAGTACAGCAACCTTCATATCTTGAAAACTCTCAACTAACTTTGATGCTTTTCTAACTAATTTAAGCTTCTGACTTTCATTAACTTCGATTGCAGCCTTTACTGTTTTTAGTTCATAGCCATTATGTTCAGATAACCAATGAAGTGCTTTTGTATCTTTTGGAAAACAAGAACCTCCATACCCGATACCTGCCTTTAAAAACTTACTTCCAATTCTATCATCATAACTCATTCCTAAAGCCACATCTTCTACATTAGCTCTAGCTATTTCACAAAGATTTGCAATATCATTCATAAATGATATTTTAAGTGCCAAGAAATTATTTGATGCATACTTTATCATTTCAGCACTATTTCTATTTGTAACTATTATAGGTTGATTAAAAGGCTCATAAATTTTCTGTAATATGTCTCTAGCCCATTCACTTTCTACACCTATAACGATTCTTGAGGCATGTAAAGTATCTCTTACTGCTGTTCCTTGTGACAAAAACTCTGGATTAGATGCCAGTTCTATTTTTACATCATTTTTTAAATTTCTACTTATATAATCTTCTATTTCTTCATTTGTACCAATTGGCACTGTAGATTTTATTACCACTAGAGTATCTTTCGTTACAGTTTCAGCTATTTGCTTTGCAACTGCCTTTATATAATCTAAATTAGCTGAACCATCACTTCTCTCTGGTGTACCTACAGCTATTAATATTACATCTACATCTTCATAAGCTTTTTTATAGTCAGTAGTGTAATCTATTCTTCCTCTATTGTAATTTTTAACCATAAGTTCTTCTAGGCCTTCTTCATATATAGGAGCTATTCCTAGCTTCATTGATTTAACCTTTTGTTCGTCTACATCAACACAAATTATATTCTCATTACCTACTTCTGCTAGACAAACGCCTGTAACCAATCCTACATATCCAGTCCCAGCTATAGCTATTTTCATTATTTTTACCTCCAAGTATATAAAACTTATACTCTCTTCTTGATAGCATTAAAGACATAAAAACAAAATACATATAGACTTTTTGGCAAACTTAAATTTTCAACATTTCTATAAGTATTCCAAGTTCTTTTTAATGCTTTTATTTTATTACTAGATATAGAATTTCCAACTAATCTGTAATTTACTAAATCTTCATAAATACCATACGCATACTCTTCTTTTTTAAGTAATTGTAACCAAGTTGCAGTATCTTGTCCTCTTCTTACCAAAGGCATATTAAATTCGCCTACGATATTCTTATCAATGACTACGGTAGAGCACCCTATTATAGTATTTCTAAGTAGTCCTTCATAGTCAATCTTTTTAGGAGCTCTTGCAACTTTACTTGTTTTTGTTCCATCTTCTCTCATATATCTATAAGATGTAAAAGAAAATCCGATATTTTCTTTTAACATATATCCTATCTGAATTTCTAACTTTTTACTATCCCATAAATCATCACTATCTATAAATGCAATAAATCGTCCTTCCGCATTTTTAATTCCTACATTCCTAGATACTGCAGCTCCAGAATTTTTTTCAAGCTTTATATATTTTATTCTAGCATCTTCTTTTTGAAAACTTTTTATAATTTCACTTGAATTGTCCTTAGAACAATCATCCACTAATAAAAGCTGCCAATTTTTATAAGTTTGATTTTGGATTGACTTTATTGTCTCTGATAAAAACTCTTCTGAATTATATACAGGAGTAATTATCGATACTAAAGGCTCATTCATATTTTTACTCTCCTTATATAGCAACTAGCAGTACTATACCAACAAGTTTACTTAGATACTAATTTTCTTTGTCCAATATATTTGTAATATCCTAATGGGAATAATACTAAATACAACAATTTATCAGATATTTTATTGATTTCTCCAAAATAATGGCTATCAGACAATAACGAATATCTAGCTAAATTTATGTAATTTTTTATCCACATATATGGATATCTACCTAAAGGATATGTATTTTGATTTATCAAATATAAAAATTCTAATGCTCTACCTCTTAACGAATTTTTACTTAAGATATTTTTTGTTAAACCATCATCCAAATAATCTCTTATTATCATAGGCTTGTTTACACATTTAACTTTATAGTATTTAGACATTTCATTCCATACTACACTTTCTGGTAAAAATCTCACTTCTTTTCTTTCTGGAAAAGGAAATTTTATAAGTTCATCAGTTACAAATACTATACTTTTATCTCCCTTAACACCGTACTTAAAATATAGGTCTGCAAAGTGACATATTTTCTTATCTTCAGGCATTTCTGTCCCTATTAAATCTCCACTTGGGTATACACAAAGTCCAACAACTCCACTAAATCCTTCTTTATTCTCTACAGAATTCCATTCATCATTAGCAATTTCAAGAGAATCTTTAATTAAACCATCATCACTATCTACAATGAAAAATAGTTCTCCATCTGCATTTTTTACACCTAGATTTATTGCAGTATGTTTTCCTCCATTTTCTTTGTATATATATCTTATATTTAATTTATTTTCTGATATAAATTTTTCAACTAATTCTTTAGTACCATCTTCACTTCCATCATCAACAATCAGCCATTCAAAATCATTGAAGTCATAAGTTTGAGCTTTTAAATCATCGTACAAATTTTCAAGTAAATGAACTCTATTATATGTTGGAGTAAATACAGTAAATTTATATTTATACATTAATTAAATCTTCCTCTCTATCTAACTTTTTTTGATTCCATTTATTCCATAATTAATAAAGTAGTATACAGCTTTGTATAGAGGTATTTTTTCTATATTTCTATATATATTCCAAGTCCACATGGCAGCTTTTATTTTATTACCACTTAGTGAATTACTAGACTTTCTATATAATGCTAAAACTTCGTTTATTCCGTGGGCAATATGCCCTCTTTTCAATATAGATAACCATAAAACATAATCTTCATGTCTTACACCACTCATTTTTATTTCAAAATCTAGTTTAGACTTATCAATTACAACAGTAAGACATCCTAAGATATTTCCTTTCAATAATCTCCTATAATCTACATTAGGTGGTACTTTTATTACCTTGTTTAATTTTTTGTCATTTTCATCCATCAGTTCATATGAAGTAAATGATATTACATAATCATTTTCTAACATAAAGTTTACTTGTTTTTCTAACTTACTACTATTCCATTGGTCATCACTATCTAAAAAAGCTATAAATTGTCCTGTTGCCTTACTTAGTGCTAAATTTCTAGCATTAGAGACACCCTTATTAGTCTCAGTCTTTATACATTTTATTCTGCTATCCTGTTGCATATAAGATTTGACTATATTAGGACTATTATCTGTTGAGCAATCATCAATAATTAACATTTCCCATTCTTGATAAGTTTGGTTTAATACTGATTTTATGGTTGCTTCAATAAATTTTTCAGAATTATACATGGGAGTAATTATAGATACTAAATTCTTCTTCATATTACCTTCCTCATTATTTATAAAATATTTATTTAATTTTACTTATTGCACAATCATATATCCTCTTGCAGTTCTTATTGTCATTATATCTGAAAAACTTATTTCTCTCATTTTTTTGGTCATCCATAACCTCAAAATTATTTTCAATAATATCAATAAGTTTATTCACAGCTTCATCATTATTATAAGCTAAAGACCCAAACATTTCACCTTTCAAATCTATATATGAATCAACTTTTTCCATATATTCCTCCAAATCAAATTGGTAAAACAGTATAGGTCTATTCATATATAAAAAGTCTATAGCTACACTTGAATAATCAGTTATATTTGCAGCTGATTTTCTAATTTCATTTGCTAGAGTTACCCCTTTGTCTAAAAACACAATTCGTTTTCCTGTTATATTTTCTTTTATGTCATCTATAAACTCATGCATAAGATGATGCATATAAATTTTTACATTTATATCTTTCTCATCTAGTATTTTATTTAACCTATCATCATTCAAAAAATTCATTATACTTTTAAAATAATCTGTATCTGTAAATTTTCCTGAACTAAATTTTATCCAATCTCTCCATGTAGGAGTATATAATATATCTCGTGTTTGTGCAACTTCATTTGTAGGTAAATTGTCATATCTTGCATTTCCAATTATATAAACTGAGTCATCTAACATTCCCCAATCATTTACCATAACATTTCTTTCAAATTCAGAACTTGCTGTAACTATATTATAGCTTTTATATAGATTGTCTATAATATTTTTGAATTTTTTATTCATTGGTTTTCTTTTTTTAAAACTTATAGTCCCATGATTTAAGAATACTTTTACTGTCTTTTTATGAAAATAATTAAGAACAGGTACAGCAAAGTTATATGGTGCTATATCTGCTGATGGCGCATGTGAAAATACTATAGCTTTTGAATTGTAATAATATAGATAGTTTTCTACACTTCCTCTTATTAATTTTTTGCCTGGAATTTTATCGAATACTTTACTGTCTTTATTTACCACCCAATAAGTCTCTACATCATTATGCTCCTTCAACATATACTCATAAAAGAACTTCGCATTATCATTGTATATATCTCCTGAATGTCCACCTATAAGCCAGATATTTCTACCATTAAACTTATGCTTACTAAATGGATACATAAAAAAAGCCAAAAGCATATTTATTAAAAATTTAACCTTATTCATAAACACCATCCTCATTATAACTTATACTGTCTAAATCCATTAATTCTTCCTTTTATAGTGGCACTATGATAATCTCTGTTGGAACTCAATATAAGACCACCTATATTTCTTACAAGTTTTGATGCCATAACCTTTACAAACTTATAATTCTTTCTATAAACTATTTCTTTTTTACAAAGTGCTCCAAAACCTCTTCCATAGTTATAATCTTTTTGATACTTTTCTTTAGATTTAGAATGTTTTTTTGCTGGATGGTAAATTATATCATCTCCAAAGTATTTTCCTTTAAATCCTAAGCTCAATAAATTTAAAACATAATCTATCTCTTCACCAGCACCAAATTCTCCACCAACACCTAATTTTTCATCAAATCTTGTATATTCTTTCTCTTCAAAGTCAACAAAAAAAGTTATAGATGTTATAGTATTTAAAACGTTGGAACTTGTAATATCACAAGTTCCTTCACTCATTTTTTTAAATGCATCTATCTTATTTCTGTCCATAGTCTTACAACTATATAACTTATATTCTTTATTCATTTCGAAAAACTTTATAACTTTTTCTAAGGTATCAAATTCATATTCACAATCATCATCTGGAAATCCTATGATTTGACCTTTAGCTATATCAATGCCTATATTTCTATTATAACTTAATCCTTTTTTATCACTCTTTACATATTTAATGCTTAATCTATTATTATATCTATCAACTATTTTTTTAACTTTATCATTCTCATTTTGGTCCACAACTATAATCTCAAAGTCTTTGTAGGTCTGATTTTCCAAACTTTTCATTAATAAATCTATGTCATCATATCTATTTAATGTTGGCATTACTAAGGATACTAACATTTATACTCTCTCCTAAATTTCATTATTTTCTAAAACTCAGCATCTCTTTAAATGTAAATCTACCTGGATTTTTATTTATAATATGTTTTATCAAAATTAAAATAGTAAAATTATAACCTGCTTCAAGTAATATATTTTCTGCTAATGCATATATTAAAAATATCATTACTATAGCTATATATTTTTTTTGATTATTTTTGATAAATATATCTAATCCTTTGTAAATCAAGTACATAAAAAATACTAAAGATGCAATACCTAAAAGTGCTAATATATAGATGTAAGAACTATCTAATGGATGTGCTAATTTTATAGCCTCATCATACTTATTTCCAAATAAAGTAAAAAGCTTCCCGCTTTCAACTAGATAAGCATGCCAATGTGATGGCCTAGATGCTAATAATTTATTAAAAATAGTCATGCCTGAGAATACAGTTCCTATTGCTATTGAACCAAACAAAAACAGTATTGGTAAAATTTTTATTGAGTTTGCTATAATGGGATGCTTTCTAAAATCTATTGCTCTTAGAAATTCCACAAATATTAATGCTCCTATTATAGTTACAGCACCCGTTCTGCTCATAGTTTGTACATAAACAAATGCAGTTAATATTATCAAGATTATTCTGTCATACTTATTATAATCATCAAATCTTAAGAAAATATAAGCTGCATAAATTGAAAGTGAGAACAAGAACACTGAGTTTGGATTTGCAAATCCAAAAGTCTCTCTAGGTACATAAGTTTCTCCAATCAATCTGTAGTGAGTTTCTGGTACTTGTGCAATATATGGAAATACGTTGCCTAACAGTATGCAGAATATTATAAAAACCAAATTCATCAGTAGATAGCTTTTTACAATATAACTATCATCGATATCTCTTACACTTATTGCAAGAAGTATTATTGCCAGTATTGAACCCTCTCTTGTAAAAACATATAACACACAAGAAATTATAAACAAAACAATCTCTACAATATTATGTTCTTTACGAATAATAAATTGTATAAACAAAAGTCCAATAGAAGCATAAAATAACAAAGATGTAAAGCCACCTATAGGTATATCTGTTCTAAGTATTGATATCATATACTTTCTAAGTAATATAATAAACAAAATAAATGTATAAATATACTTGTTTATCACAATATTTCTATCATCATTTAAAGTCTTCATTTTACTTTCTCCCTTTTAGTTTCGTAAAGTATTACTTGCAAATATTTTACAACACTTCCATATCTTATTTGCACCTGTTAAGTGTTTGCTTTCTAAGAAATAATTTCTCTTTTTAGCCCAACTTTTTCCCCACCAATGTATACCAAAAGTGTTTTCTGTTATACATTCTGGTGTAAAGTCTTCTTTAAATCCAAAAGGATAAAAATATTCTTTATCATAGACACGAATGCCTTCTTCATAATTATTTGGGTCAATCTTCTTATAATTTTTTTCCATAAGATGAGTCATTATCTTTGGTATTGTAAACAATGAAGAAGTAAGTACTTCTTTTTCATAATACTCCAATAAGTCTTTTAAAAAAGGATGTCCTTTTTCTACACCTATTATAGCACCATTTATATATTCTCTATCATCTTCATACCCACAGATTAGCCTATTATTTTCTAAAAGAGGAGTTATATCCTTTAGTATTTGCATATCTGTATCCATATAAACTCCACCTTGTTCATAGAGTACTTTTATTCTTGTATAATCAGATATGAATGCCCAAAGCTTTCTTTTATAACATTCTTCCAAAAACTTATTTCCTTTTATTTCCTTCTCTATATCAAAGTTTTTTTCATTCCACTCTACTATCTCATATTCTGGAAGCTTTTCTTTCCAAGAATTTATACATATATTTTCTATATTTCCTTTTGGACCACCAAACCATACATAATGTATTTTTTTAGGAATCAAATGAACACCTCCTACATATATTCTTGTCTATCTTCTTCTTTTAATTGCTCTACTATCTTTTTAACATCTTGAGCTTTATCTTTTCTACAAACCATAACTGCATCATTTGTAGATACTACTATCAAATCACTAATACCTATTGTTGATATTAATTTGTCATCTGAATATATAATTGAATTTTTAGTGTCTATAGTAATATTTTCACCTCTTTTGATGTTACCTTCATTATCAGTTGGATATATTGCACCTAGAGAATCCCAAGACCCAACATCATTCCACCCAAAATCGCCAGGAACTACTATAACATCATTACTTCTTTCCATAATACCATAATCTATGGAAATTGATTGTATTGTTGGATATATTTCTTTTATTTTTTCTATTTCTTCCTTTGTACCTAAGTAATTGCTGATTTCTTCTAATTTTTCATATACTTTAGGTAAGTACCTCTTAAAATCTTCTAATATTTTAGATACCTTCCATACAAACATTCCACTATTCCATACATATTTTTTAGAGTTTACATATTCTTTAGCAATTTCATAATTTGGCTTTTCTACAAACTCCACTACTTCATATGCAACATTTTCTATTGTGTTTTCTCTATTAAAATTTATGTATCCATATCCTGTTGATGGAAATGTAGGCGTTATACCAATAGTTACTAGTTTATCATTGTTTTCCGCTATATAGATAGCTTTTTCTAATATAGATTTAAATTCTTTTTCATCTTTTATATAATGGTCAGCTGGATATACACACATAACACCATCACCATATTTTTTCATTATGTTAAAAGCTGCAAAACCTATAGCTGCTGCTGTATTTCTGGCACATGGTTCTGGCAATATGTTGCCATCTAAACATTTATCTTTTACTGTATCTTTTAAAGCTTCCAATTGCTTCTCATTAGTTACTATAAATAAATCGTCTTTTTTTGCTAGAGAATCTATTCTGTTTATAGTTTCATTTATTAAAGCATCTTCTCCACTTAAATTTATAAGCTGTTTAGGTACTTCTTGTCTACTAAGTGGCCAGAAACGAGTTCCTCCTCCTCCAGCCATTATGACATTGTATACTTTCATTGTTTATCTCCCCTTAGCTTTTTATATAGAATCCACTACATTTAATATATAAGATATTAAATTTTTCAATTTTAATTCTACATCTTCTTGGTTGTCTGAGTTTGCTCCAAAGTAAAATTTAATTTTAGGTTCTGTACCTGAAGGTCTTATAGCTATCCAAGAACCATCTTCAAGTAAAAATTTAAGTACATCTGATTTAGGTAAATCATCTACTCCATCCTTATAATCCAAAATCTTATCTACTTTTACATCAGCCACATTATCTATTTTAACACTTCTAAAGTAAAGCATCATCTCTTTTATTTTTTTTATTCCATCTATACCTTTTAAAGTAACTGACTTTAATTCTTCCTTATAATATCCAAATTTATTATATGTATCTATCATAGCTTCATACAGGTTCATACCTTTTGAAGAATAATATGCTGCCATTTCACATATCATAAGTGAAGATACAACACCATCTTTATCTCTAGCATGAGTTCCAATTAAGTAACCATAGCTTTCCTCATATCCCATTATAAAGCTTCTATCATTACTTTCTTCAAATTCTTTTATTTTTTCTCCTATAAATTTAAATCCTGTTAAAGTATTTAAACAATCTACATTATAAGCCTTCGCTATTTTTGCACCTAACTCTGATGTAACTATAGTTTTTATTATTGTAGGATTGTTTTTAGGAAGTTTATTTTCTTCAACTAAACTCTCTGTTATATATCTAACTAAAAGTGAGCCAACTTGATTTCCATTTAAGACTATATATTCACCACTTGAATCTTTTACAACAACCCCTACTCTATCACAATCAGGGTCTGTTCCTATTACCAAATCAGTATTATTACTCTTTGCCATTTCAATAGCTATATTAAATGCTGACTTTTCCTCAGGATTAGGATACTTAACTGTTGAAAAATTAGAATCTGGTAATTCTTGTTCCTTAACCACCATCACATTTTCAAATCCACATTCATCTAAGACTCTTCTTACTGGCTTATTTCCAGTTCCATGAATAGGTGTATATATTATTTTTAATTTTTTACCATATTCATTTATTATATTTTGTCTTAACACTTGCTTCTTAACAGCTTTTATAAATTCGTCATCTACTTCATTATCTAATATAGTTATTAAATTTTTAGATAAAGCTTCTTCAAAATCTAAACTCTTAATAACACTGTAATCATCAATCTTATTGACTTCTGCTATTATATCATTTGCCATATCTATACAGATTTGACCCCCATCTGAGTCATATACCTTATATCCATTGTACTCTTTAGGATTGTGACTTGCTGTTATTACTACGCCCATAGCACACTTTAAGTATCTAACAACAAAAGAAAGTTCTGGTGTAGGCTTTAATTCTTCAAAAATATAAGCCTTTACACCATAAGCACTTAGAGTCTTTGCTACTTCTATACAAAACTCTCTCGACATGTATCTACTATCATGTGCTATAACTATTCCCTTTTGTTTTCCTTCTTCTCCTTGAGTCTTTATGATATAATTTAAAACTCCAAGTGTCGCACGTCTAACAGTATAAATATTGATTCTATTAGTTCCCGCTCCTATTATACCTCTTAAACCACCTGTTCCAAACTCTAAGTTTTTGTAGAATCTATCTTGTATTTCTTTTTCATCATCTTTTATGCTTAATAGCTCATTTTTCGTTTGTTCATCAAAATAAGGAGAATTTAACCACATTTCATAATTATTCTTATAATCCATATTTTCATCCTTTCTGACTTTATTTTAATTTTCTAATGTAAGTGTCTATCTTTTAAGTAGTTTTTGTTTTCCTTTTCTTAAAAATTCAAAAGCTAAGTCCATCTCTTCTACTTTAAATAAAACTATCAATATCGTATATACAGAAGCTCCACCTAATACTCCTACTCCAACTGATATGATTTCTTTAATTGTTCCCACACCCATAAATGCATATAGGTTATTATATATTAATAAAGTGACTACTGCCATTACTCCTGATGCTACCAAACTTTTTAGACCAGTCTTTATAATTTTATCTCCTCCAAAATATCCATTTTTCTTTTTAAGAGATATAAACAATAATATAACTGTAATTATATTTGAAGTACTAGTGGATATAGCAATACCTGCATGCCCAAGTGGTCTTATTAATATTAAATTAAGAACTATATTTATTATTAAAGCTATACTTCCATTTATCATTGGTGTCTTTGTATCTGCAAGAGAGTAAAATGCCCTATATAAAACATCTCTTACTCCACACGCTAATAAACCTAGTGAATATAATCTAAGTGCTATAGATGTAAGGTCTGTTGATAATGCGTCGAATTTACCTCTTTGGAATAAGATTCTAACTAAAGGTTCTGCTAATATGATAGCTCCAATAGATATAGGAAGCACCACCAATATGATACAGTTGGATGATTTTACAATAGTACTTATAAATCCTTCTTTATTATCTTTACCTGACATCTTTGCTAGCTTAGGATATATAACTGTTATTATTGATGTTACGAATAATGCCATAACAAACTCATTTAGTCTATTTGCATAGTTAAGAGCTGACAACTTTCCATCCCCTAAAGTCGTTGCCAATAACCTGTCGACAAATATATTTAACTGTCCAACAGCTACCCCTATTAACATAGGTAATACTAGATTAACTAATTCTTTTATAGACTCATCCTTAAAATTTATATATGGCTTATACTTGTAAGACTTCTTAAACGCAAATGGCAACTGAAATAATAGTTGACTTGCCATAGCAAGTAGCGCTCCTGCTGGTAGTATCCATACATTTTTACCTGCACTTAATGCTATTGCTGCTATTATTATAATATTATATGGAATTCCTATAAGACCAGGAATTACGAAACTGTCATTCACCTGTAAAAATGAACTAAATATTTTACTTCCACTCAGGAACAGAACTCCTGAAATCATTATTTTAGTAAATAGTATTGCTGCTTGGAACTTAGCCGGGTCATTTCTAAATCCTGCTGCAAATACTGTAACAAATTGCTCTGTAAATAAAAGCCCAAGAATAGCTATTATTATAGCCATTATATAGCATATATTTAAAACATTATTAGTAAATTTTAAAGCACCTTCATCTCCAAGTCTTTTCTTTGTTTCAAAGTACATAGGTATATAAGTTGTAGCAATTGCAGAGCCTATGACTGCTATGATTAAACCAGGTATATTTAATGTTAATACAAATACGTCTGCATACATACCTGTCCCATAGAAATTTGCAAGTACAAGTTCTCTAAGGAAACCTAATACTTTTGAAAACATAGTGGCTGCCATAATCCACAATGCTGCTTTAGCTGTTTTTGACATTTTCTTTCTCCTTATCTATTTAAACTCTAAAAGTAGAACTTTTAAAACTGCTTATAAACATTATTCTGATTAAATAAATTTAACCTATGAAAAGCTTCCTTATAAATTAAAGACTATCTTGAATCATATCTAAGTGCCCTAAATGTAATCAATAGTAATAATAATATTAATATTATAGAAGATAAAAATGTTAGATTAAATATATTCTTTAATAGGCTATAATTCCCTACTGTATATCCAACTTCAATTACATCATTTATATTACTATTTTTCAAAAACTTATCTTGTGTATGACTTAAATTATCACTACAAATCAGTATTGGCATATTTTCTTTAGCTGATACTACTCCTAAAGAAATATATTCGTTTGCATCTGCTCTACTACCAAAATCTAAACTAGCAGTATAGATTTTCTTTACATCTTTTTCATCATAAAATTTTTTTATTAAATCAACATTTGTATCTGACTTATTTATTTGTTTTATTCCTTCTATATTCTTTAAGCTAGAATCAATATCTGAAATAAATTTTTCTGAATCACCTAATGCATATATTTTTTCAAGGTTCTTACCTTTTAAGAACTCAATCTGATTTTCAAAACTTTCATCTTTAGCCCATATTATTGGCATTCCATTTTTAGCTGCATAAGAATACACAGATATGGCATTTTCTAATCCTGCAGTTGAGCTAAGTAAAAATGCTTTATCAAATCCTACTGTTCTATACATTTCTCTAGCTATCTTCAAGGATGTATCATATCTGTCTTTCCCTCTTATTCTTTCTACTTTCATTCCCATTCTTTCTATATTACGTTCAGCATCTTTAGATACTGCATTTAAGCCACCTATTATCGTAACCTTATCTGTACCTAGTTCTTTTAAATAATTTCTTGTTAATCTACCAAGATTTGTGCTCTTAGTTACAACTATTGGGGCATTTCTTGCATATGCTAAAGGGGTTGCACTTATACTATCTACAATTGAATCTTCATTTACAAGAATTACTTCTTTGGAATTCTTAAATACACGTTTATTTAGCTCTGTAGAAATCTCTGGTATACTTCCTTCTATCAACTCTTTTTTAGGCTTTGTATCTGCAAATACTCCTATTGTAGAAATAGAGATTAACAAAACTAAAGACAATATAGTAGAAATTTTTTTAATCATAAGTTCTCATTCCTTTTCTTCTTTGTATTTTTTGACAATAAAAAAGCTCTTTTTTAAAGAGCTTTTTCATTGATTAGTAATCTAATATTTTAAAATTATCTAGCTCCATCTCCTGTCAATACTACTTTAACAGTTTTAAAGAGTATCTTAAAGTCAAGTAATATACTCCTATTTTTTATATAGTAAATATCTTCTTTAAGTTTTTCTTCAGGAGTGATTTCGTATCCACCATTTACTTGTGCCCAACCTGTAAGTCCAGGTTTTATAGCAAGCCTGTTGATAAATCCAGGTATTTCCTCATTAAATTGAACAGTAAAGTTTGGTCTTTCTGGCCTAGGGCCTATTAAGCCCATGTCCCCCTTTAATATATTAAACAGCTGTGGAATCTCATCAATTCTAGTTTTCCTAATAAACTTTCCAACCTTAGTTATTCTAGGATCATCTTTTTCAGCCCATTGTGCGCCAAATTTTTCTGCGTCTGTTCTCATAGATCTTAATTTATATATATAGAATCTTCTTCCGCATTTTCCTAGTCTTTCTTGCTTATAAGTTATTGGTCCTTTGTCCTCTATTTTAATAAGAATTCCAAATATTGCTATTAAAGGTAAACCTATCACAAGTCCTATTATAGATAAAACTAAATCCATAATTCTCTGGTACAAGTCAAATAAAACTGTTCCTTTTACTATGCTATAGTCAATCTCGCTTGCAATTTCCTTATCTGCCCCTGGATAGCTTTTAACTTTAGGTATTTCACATTCATCATTAGTATATCCAGACATAGTTACCTCCATATTGGAATAAAAATTTTTTTAATTCTTAATTTCAACTTATTTCTATCTTATTTTTGACTTATTTCTATATTATACTCAATAATGAGCAGATTATCAATACAATAAACGTCATTGTAAACAATTTGATTCTTTACAAAAATATATCATCCCTTGTTATATTTTACATTATAACAGGAGATGATATATTTTGCTTTAATATTTTTTGTTTTACTTTACAGATTCTTCTATTCCTATTCCAATTTGAGTTCCCATTGTTTTTACTTTTTCAGAAGTATTTAACTTATCCATATCGCTCTTATTGTCTATAAATGCACATTCGACAAGTATTGCTGGGTAATTATTGTTTCTTAAAACATATAGGTAATCATTTCCATTTGCAAGTGTTCTTGTTTTAATTCCTCTATTTTGCATGTTAAATTTTTCTAATATTCTTTTTAATATATTTGATGCAGCAGTCTTAGTTTTCCCACCATTTTTATCTTTTACTTTATAAAAAATTTCTACACCATTACCTGCACCATTAGATGCATTGTAATGTATACTTGTAAATAAATCTGGTTTTATAGTATTTGATAAAGTTGTTCTTTCTCCTAGAGCCATTGTTTTATCTGTATCTCTAGTCATAACAACATTTACACCTTTTGAACGTAAATATTCAGTAGTTGCTAACGCTGTATCAAGAGTATATTTCTTTTCTTGTGCTCCACCATTTAATCCACTTGTTGCTCCTGAATCAGAACCCCCATGACCTGGGTCAATCACTACAGTTTTTCCTGCAGCATCTCCTGGGTTTTCTGGCTCTGTAGGTGAATTATGTTTTGATAGACTAGATGCTATAGAACTTATAACACTATCCTTCATTCCATCACCTATTTGATATACTGTTCCTGCTGTTTTTTCTGATAAATTTGTAGTATGGTATGCAGAAACATAAGTTTTTGGAGTTATAAGTATAGGAGCTTTTAATTTGGCCGCTAAAGGTCCAGCTGTTATTGAGTCAACTATTATGTCAGATTTTGCAACTAACATTGCACTCAACTCTTGGTCTGGATAGAAAGTCTTAATTACATTTGCATTTGTTTCATGTCTATCTGCACCAGAAACTCTATTTTTTGAAGCTCCATTTTTTGCTATTTTAGATATTTGGTCTATAAGTTTTGATGATAAGCTTTGGCTACCACCTATATAATAAGCTTCCTCTAGACCTTGTGAAGATAACCAATCATATGTACTTTGTGGTACAGAATCTTTATTAGATAATATTATAGGTTGTTGGTCTTCACCTGCTTTTGGTGAAATGTTAAGAGCATCATATTCACCAGCATAACCATTTGCTATGTATATTTTATTAACATCATGGTACTTATCTATTTCTTTTGCTATAAGTAAAGATGTTTCGTGTCTATCAACACCACCAATACGAGTTACATTCACATCTACAGCAGATTTAATTTGAGATACTGCCTTTTGTGAAACTGAACCATCATCACCAATGATTATTACATCACTTGGATTTAGACGTTTTAATTCTGCCTTTGTACTTTCTGGTATATCATCTTTATTTGCAAGTAATATTGGTGCATCATAAGTAGAAGCAAGTGGAGTAGCTGTTATTCCGTCTGCTGCCAGTTCTCCATTAACTATTACAACCTTATTAGCTCCATCTTTCCAACCTTGTTTACTTATCTCAACAGCAGTTTCAAATCTAGTAGCTCCTGCAAGTTTTTTTACTGGTGCAGAAGTTTTTCTTATATATTCATTTACTGCTTTTGTTGAATTTGCATCACTTATTATAAATTCTTGTGTAACATCATAATCTTTAAGATTTAATCCCATAGATTCTAAATCTTCTTTGTTTAAAACTTTTTGCTCATCTTTACCATTTACTTTTATGCTTTGAAGTTCCCATACATTTAAGTATTCTGGGTCTTTATTATAATTTATTACACCTTCATATGTATCTGTCTTTTCATTGTAATTTAAAGTAGCTTCAAGTGGCATATCATAACACATAAAATTTAATGTTATCGAATCAGCATTTAATTTTTCTTTAAACTTTACACTTGCATTCGATTTACTTCCTAACACTACACTTTTTCTTTGTAAATTTATATTAATATCTGAATTAGATTCTGTATTTGCAGTAGTATTTTCCGCTGCTAAAGCCACGTTTGGTGCCACCATTGCTATAGACAACATTCCTGTTGCTAATAATTTTGTACTCTTTTTCATTATATCCCCCCTAGATTTTTAAACCTTTAAATCTTTTTTTAATTCGTCTTGAACTTGTTTTATATTACATAAATTCAATATTATGTAAATCTTTTTTCATTATAGCACAAAAGATTACAAATTGTAATCTTTTTGTAATCTTTTATGGCATGATTTTTAAATTTTATCTAGAGGAAACTTGTATTATATCTGATACTTTCTGTATATTTAAACAAAAACAAAGAAATTCCTGTCTAAAAAAACATCACACTAAATTTTGATAAATACTTTTTTCTTATACATAATGGACATTACTATAACCCAGAATAAGACATACAAGAAAGAAAATACTAGCGAATCCCAAGTTGTACCTGCCCAAGGTGTTATAAGTTCATATGTAACCCACTCTACCAAAGTAGTTGGATAATTGACTTTATCTGTAAGTTTTGGAAGATTCCAAAAAACATGGCTTAGTATCTCAAGACACATATATGTAAAAATCGGGCTACTACCAAGTGCTATTATTGGTGTGAATATTTTACTCTTATTTTTGATGTCGCATATGAAATAAAATATTGCCAGTAATATACCATAACTTCCAGCCATTAAAAGTACAAATGAGCTAGACCATAATCTCTTATTAAATGGAAAATATTGATTAAAGATAAAAGCACATATTAGCAAAATAATACTCATAACTAATATTTTAAAGAATTTTTTGTATTCTCCTATGTTTTCTTTTAAAAGTACACATCCCATAATACAACCCAACATACCTGAAGAAATTGCTACTATACTAGTTAGGAATCCATCTGGTTCAAAATCTGGTTTGTATAAATGACCTTTAAAAAAATGGAAATCCACCAATTGTGCAAGAGAACCTTCTAACTCGAATCCATATGGTTTTGCAACTACATAATAACCTATTATTATAAATGCAGATATACATAAGAATATAATTATTGTCATAGTACTTCCTACATTTAATTTTTTTAATAGTAAGTATACTAAACTAGTTACAAAATAAACTAGTCCCATACGTTGAAGTACTCCAAGTATTCTCACAGTACTTAAGTCGTGATTTCCTAGGTAATTTAAGAAAAATCCAAATAATATAAGTAAAATACTTCTCTTAAATATACTGAGTATTATGCTTAATGTAGACTTATTGTTTTTTAGTTTACTATTTATTGATATTGGAATTGTAACCCCTAAAGATATAACAAAAAAAGGAAATGCAAAATCTGCAAGTGTTACACCATGCCATATAGCATGTCTTAGCTGAGGATACATTCTCATCCAAGTTCCAGGATTATTGCAAACTATCATGAGGGCTATTGATAGCCCTCTTATTATATCTATTGATTTAACTCTGTTTTTCATAATTTTTGTATCTAATTTACCTTCAAATCCACTCTCCATATTACCTCCCCCAAGATTTAACTGTATATTTAGCTTTAGCTATGAATCTATATAACTATATATCTTCACATATAGGTCTAAAATATAGCTTTCTTAAATATACATCTTTTTAATTAAGAAACTTCTTTAGAAATCCAAGTTTATCTAATATATCTTGTATCTTATTAATTTTCTGGCTTATAGAATCTATAGTTTTTTCTATTGAATCAACCTTAGCCTCTAAATCCTCAACCTGATTTACTTTTTTATCTATAGTTCCATGATTAGTAATGTCACTGTTAGATGAGTTATCTATAAGCTTTCCTATATAACCATCATTAATTAATTTTGTATCATTAGCAGATGCCAATATCATCATTGTTTCTATATCTGAATTTCTAGTATTTTCTATAACTCTACCATTTTTGTCACGAACTGACAATATAGTTATTGTATCATGATTATTAAATCCACCTTCTCCAATATTTCTAACTATAACATTTACTAAAGTAGCATAGTTATTTACTTCACCATTAGGCATATCTACTGTAACCGTTTTTGAGCAATCGCCTTTTATGTTAATAGTTATTGGCTTATTTGTTACCATTCTAAAAGCTTCATTTACAGTATCCTCTTTTGGATTAAAGTTTATAATATCATTAGGACTTGCAATATTTATCATATCAGTTAATTCTTCAACAGTTTTTGCCTCAAAAACAGTCTTATCTTGTATACTCTTAATCTCATCAAAAGCTTCTTCATTTCCATTTCCACCAACTTGTGTTACAGTGCTTAATTTTTTCGTACTAAGTACATCTCTCTGCTTTGTATTTAGTTTATCTCCAACTAAAACAACTGGTGACTCATTTCTAGCTGCTAATACTCCAACTGCTAATGAATCTATAAGCTGATTTTCATTTTTACTTCCATCCTTAGTAACATATAGATTACTTAAACTTGTATCAGTATAAAACTTTTCTACTACTTTGGCATTAGTTTCATTTCTATCTTTTCCACTCAATCTTTCTGCATTAGGAAGGGTCTTTTCTATAGCTCTTGATACAGAATTTGTACCTCCTATTACATATGCCTTTATAACTTTTTCATCTTTTATAAATTTTTCAAATGGTTCTACTCCATCTTTGGGACTAGATAATATTATAGGCATGTTGTTTTGAGCAGATGGTGCTCCAACACTAACAGCATCACTTAGACCTTTTTCTCCATTTACTACAGCCACTTCCTTAACATCTTTTATGTCTTTCAATTTATTAGCCAAAATCAATGAAGTTTCATATCTATCATTACCACTAATTCTTTCTACATTAAATCCTTCACTTTTCAATTGATTTTCTATATCTTTACTTAAAACAGTAGTACCACCTATCAAATAAATGTCCTTAGCTCCTAGACGTTTTATCTCTGCTTTAGTTCTATCATCCAACTTATTATCTTCTGTTAAAAGTATTGGTGCCCCTTTAACTTTTGCAAATGGTGTAGCCGAAAGAGCATCTGCTAATGACTTATCATTAACTAGTACTACATTAGTGCTCGAGCTATACGCCTTTTGACTTATCTTTACAGCAGTTTCATATCTTCCATTACCTATTATTTTTTCCTCTGTAAGTGCATATGATGAAGTTATAGAAATGCTACTTAAAGTAAGCGCTATTGTTAATGTTGTTAAAATAGTTTTTGGTGCTTTCATTATCATTTCCCCCTTATTTTGTTTAAAATCTTACTATATTTATATTATAAAATATCTTTACACTATTTTACAGTTTAAATTTATTACATTTTTCCTCACTCAATAAAAAAAGAGCTATCTCAAAATAGAGATAAACCTCTTTTTCATTGTTGAAATGCTAAAAATATATTTTATTTCATACAAAAAGAGTGCCTCATGAACTAAAAAGTTCATTTTGAGACACTCCATTTTGTTACTTTATATCTATAAACTTATATTAAATATTTTCTAATAATAAAATGTATAGCTTTACTATCTTTATATTTATTATTTTCCTAAAAGACTATTTAATTCATTAAAAGCACTTTCATTTCCATTTCCACCAACTCTAATAGGAGTTTCTATTTTCTTAGATTTAAGAACATTCTTTTGACTTTCATCTAATTTATTTCCAACTAGAACTACTGGTGAATCAGTTTTAGCACCTAATGCTCCTACTGCTAGTCCATCTATTAAGTCACCTTGACTTTTTGAACCATCTTTAACAACAAAAGCATATTTTAAATCTGAATTAGTATAGAATTTGTCTATTATCTTAGCATTAGTTTCATTTCTATTACTTCCTGCAAGTCTTGTTGGATTTGAAAGCTTGCTTTCTAAGTTTGATGATAAAGTAGCTGTACCACCAATTATATAAGATTTAGTTATTTTTGATGAATTTAAAAACTCATCAGCACCTTGTAACTCACTCTTTTCATTAGTAAGTATTATTGGCATATTGTTGTCAGCTGCTGCTGCACCAACACTTATTGCATCTGCGAGCCCATTGACACCATTTGCCACTGCAACTTGTGAAACAGATTTTATACTGTTTAGTTTTTCAGCTAGAGATATACTAGTCTTGTATCTATCACTACCAGAAATTCTTTCTACTGATATACCCATATTACTAAGTTGAGTTTGTACATTCTTACTTAAAGAATTCTCTCCACCTATTAGATAAACTTTTTTAGTTCCTAATCTTTGTAATTCTGATTTAGTTTTTGAATCTAAGCTATCTTTTCCTGTTAAAAGGATTGGAGAATCAATTGCTGCTGTAAATGGTGTAGCTGTTAAAGCATCCACTATTGCATTTCCATTTACTAGTACTGCATTTTGAGAAGAAGTCCATCCTTTTTGACTAACTTTAATTGCTGTTTCATATCTGTCAGCTCCAGTTAAAGATTCTCCTGAAGTAGCCTGTCCAGAAGATGTTTTTGTTATAGCTTTTATAACAAAGTTGCAAGGAGAAAATTCACTGTATGTATTTATATCTTCAAATTTATTGTTTTGAAGTATGTAACTTTCACCTAAGTTTGCTTTAGCTTCATATAGATAGTATCCATCTATGTTAGTTTCATATGCTAAAGTTGATTTTTCTCTATTAGGATTTGCTGTGTTATCTATAACTACTACTATTGCACCTTTCCCTTTTGGAAGGTTATAAGAGTTAGTAGACACATTTATGTATCCAGAGTATGATACTGTTCCATTTGCAAGTTTTGTCATTGAGTTATTTTGAGGAACTCCATTTACTACTGGTGCATAATATACTTCGTATTTTGCTCCTACAGAGTCTGTTTCAAACATAACTGAGTCAAGTTTTTCAGAGTCTCTGCTGAAATCAAATACATTTGCTGCTGTTACTTTATTTGACATTATCTTACTAAGACCAGCATATTCAAGTTGGTACATTTTTTTGTCACTGTCTGGTTTTGATACTGATTTCATTGCATAGTTATCTGTATCTGTTAAAATAGTTTTGTCTTCATAAGAAATCCAGAAGAATCCTTTCATAGAGTTGAATTCTCCCCAGCTACTTTTTACTAACCAAGCTCCATTTGATTCTGGCTTAGCATCAGAAGCAAAGTTATCTTTTGAATAATTATCATCCCATCCTACTATGGCTACTGAGTGATTTAAAGGCATACTTCTGTTATTACAATTGTAAGCAGTTTCATCACTATTAAAATATCTTGAATAATGTGCGTATCCAGATGTAACTGCACCATACTGCATTATTGCATTTTTTACAGTATTTTTATCTTTATTAAGACGAACAACATCTGTAACATTAAATTGTGTAGATGCAGTATCCATGTTTGAAGGTCTAGTTGCACCTTGTTCTTCAGATTTAAGATTATATGGTATATCTTTTTCTAGCTTAGGACCTGCCCATGCAGTTAAATATCCTATAGCTGTTACATTTGAGCTACCTGACATATCGTCTAAGTTCCACCCATATGTTCCACCAGTTGACCACCATCTAAAGTGTTCTTCTGAAAGGTCATAAGTTCCATAACCTTTTAACTTTAAGTATGATTCTAAAGTTGACATACTAGAAAATGCCCAGCATGTATTAAGATTTCCCTGATTTTTTGCTGGTGTTGTCAATCCTGAGTTTATTGGATTGTATGATGCACTCGATTTGTATGATGATGGAAGAGTGCTTCTTCCCTTATTTTGAAGTATTGTACCTTCCATTTCATGTGGAACTGGTATTACTCCATTATATTTTGCTGTGTCTCCATTTTTAACATCTTCTAGATATTGAAGATACGCTTCAGAGTATTCTGCAGTTTCTACTCCATCTAGTGTTTTTTTGTTTTCTGCTGATACAGGTACTGTTGACACTATTAAAAAGCAAACTGTCAACAATGCCAGTAGCTTTGACAATCTTTTTGATTTGTACTTTCTCATATTTACCCCCTTGTATGTATTTAATTTTTATTATATCAGATTTCTAAATCGAGGTCATATTTTATTTTGATAAAATATGGATTATAAGTTCATATTAATTATAGAATATTATAGTTTTATTTTTATAATAACTTAAAATATATTGATTTGTTAATCTTGGAGTATTTGCCCCTTTGTAAATATAGTTTCATATTTATTCTTTACTAGAGTTATTTCATTTAATTTTATTCTTAAAAATGCTTTAACTTGAATATCTACTATTTTATTTGCCTATATTATAAATAAATTTTTTGTATTCAAAAGTATGAGTATTGAGATGATTTCTTATTTAAAGAACTTTTATATTTTATTAGTTTCTGAATTATGTTCTTGTCTTATTGAAAGATTAATTATATGTGTAATGATTGTTTTACTATTTGCAAATAATATTATAATCAAAGTGATTACTAATATTATTGTCATAATTATAAACTATTTATTTAGTAAAATGATAATTTTTAAGAATCTTAAACAAAAAAATAGCCTATTATTTCAATAGGCTTATTTATAATATTCAAATAATATAAATACATTAGATTTTAAGGTGCATGTACATATTGAATATTATTTTTCTCTAATTCATCAAAATGTGATTTTACAGAATGATATCCTATTGCATACTGCCCATTTTCTGGATTCCATTTTTTATAAGCGTTCATAGCACTTAGCAGCTTATTTTCTTGGCTATTTAATACCTTCCATACATCTACATTTAGATTAATTTTTTTGAAGTCGTTATAATCATATGGTTCTACATAAAACCTTAAATCCTTTATTTTTCCCTCTTCATATAACTCTAATGCTGCTTCACCCAATGCTCTATGATCTTCATGTATTCCACTAGCTTTATATGGAGTAACTGTTTTTACTTTTGCATTTGGATATTCATCCAGATATTTTAATATTATCTCTTTTGCTTTTTCTTTACTTAATTCCCCATCATGAGCTCTATTTTCTTCTATATGTATATTACTTTCTTTAACTCCCATTTCCTTACAACTATCTTTAAACTCTTCATCTCTGTATTTTGAGAATTCGTCTTCTGGCAGAGAATATTTATGTATATCTTTTATATGATATGAACATGATCCTCCATCATCTAATACCTTTCTTATTATTGATTTACTACCATCTGTACATAGTATTACATGTGTGTCACTTTTTTCAACATGTTCAATTATTGCATTTCCCATGCTTAAAGTTTCATCATCTTGATGTGGTGAAAAAAATAAAGTTGCTTCTACCAATCTTATATCCTCCCTTTTGATAAAAATCTACTAATATTATAATTTTAATAACAAATAACTGTATTTATTTTTATATGATATTTTACTTATAACAAAATGTTATATAAAAAGATGTAAAATCTATAAATATTTATTATTTTAACTTTTCTTAAAATATATGATACGATATTGCAAATACAATACCTCCAGATAAAGCATTCCCTAAAAATATGCCTAAAATTGCATCCTTCAATCTCATTTCAAGTAATGACGCAATTCCAGCCGCACTCCAAGTTCCTGTAGTTGGTAGTGGAATTCCAACAAATAAAATTATTCCAATTACACTTATAGATTTTAATTGTTTTGCTCTCTTACGTAATTTATTTTCAAGTAAGTCAATTAAATACTTAAAATATCCTTTCAATTTGAAATAATTTAATATATATCTAAATGTTAGCAATATTGGTATACCTATTATAGTAGAACCAATTAAACATGATAGATATACCAATAATGGATTTAAATCTAATGCCAATCCCATAGGTATAGCTCCTCTAAGCTCTATGACTGGTATCATAGAAAAAAATATTAAATTTACATATTCCAATGTATCTCTCCTTATATTTATATTTATAAAAAATATTACTTGTCACTCTAATATGCATTTTTATTTAAAATCCCTTTAAACAATGTTAAAAATATTATTTTTATATCAAATAAAAATGTCCAATTTTCTATGTAATATAAATCATGTTCTATTCTCTTCTCTATTGAAGTATCCCCTCTATATCCATTTACTTGAGCCCATCCAGTTATTCCAGGTCTTACCTGATGTTTTATCATATATCTTGGGATTTCATCTTTAAATTTTTCTACAAAAAAAGGTCTTTCTGGTCTTGGCCCTACTATTGACATATCACCTTTTAAAACATTGAAAAATTGTGGTAGTTCATCTATACTTGCTTTTCTAATTATAGACCCCAACTTTGTCTTTCTAGGATCATTTTTAGTGGTCCATTGAGTTTGTTCTACTTTTTCTTCTTGAACTCTCATGGATCTAAATTTATACATGTCAAAGTTCTTTCTATTTAAACCTACTCTTGTTTGCTTATAAATTATTGGTCCTGGAGATGTTAATTTTATTAATATTATTGTAATTAACATTATTGGAGATATTAATAATATAGCAAATATAGAAAAAAGTATGTCAAATAACCTTTTACATGCACTATTAAAATAATTATCTAAAGGCACATGTCTTGTATCTATTATTGGTATACCATCTAAATCATCTATATATGGCTTTGAGGGTATATAATTGTAGTAGTAAGGAACCATATTGGTCTTTACTCCAGCTTTTTCACATTGTTTTATTATATATTCTAGTTTAATAAAATCCTTTGGAGCTAATGTTATAAAGACCATATCTAAATATGTATTCTTCAAAACATCTTCCAAATTATCTAGATTACCCAATATATTATTTCTTTCAACTATATTATTCACTTCTTTTTCTTCACTTAAATATCCAACAATATTATATCCCCACTGTTTATTTTTATTTATCTTATCTGTAATTTCATTGGCCATACTTGTAGTTCCAATTATCAAACAATGTTTCTGGTTAAAACCTTTTGACCTATACTTCCTCAATAAAAATCTTTTTATTACTCTAATTAAACTAGTTAATGTTATATTATAAAATATGAACAGTAATAGCACCAATCTAGAGTAATTAATCAATTTAAGTATAAACAATATTAGGATTAAGATTAGTGCTCCAAATATATTAGCATTTACAATAGATCTACATTCTTTATATACATTAATAGTTCTCTTTGTATTGTATAGATTAACTACATGATACAATATAAAATACATTGGTAGAGAAAATAAAGCTGTTGATATGTATCCTTTTAATCCAATAGAATTAATTCCCTCTAGAATATGAAACCTTGTATAATATGCTAGAAGATGCGAAAATACTATAGCCACCATATCCAACATAACTTGTATTCTATTTAGGATTTTCTGATTTTCTTTTATCATACAAACACCTTTTTCTAAAAATTATATTTCTTTACCTAATCATTTTATCATAATTTATAATTTTTTGTAAAATAATCTTAATCAAAAAATAGGATTTAAATAAATCAAGGCAACACTTAAAATCCTTATTATCTGTAAGACAAGGCATACATGTTAGAATAATATTTTAAGTAATCACCTGAAACGACTCTTTCTAGCCATCTTTTATTATTTACATACCAATCTATAGTTTCATATATACCATCTTCAAATGTATATAAAGGTTTCCACCCAAGCTCTCTAGTTATTTTTGTATTATCAATCGCATATCGTCTATCATGTCCTGGCCTATCATCTACATAAGTAATTAAACCTTTATTTTTATTAAGTCTTTTGATTATAATTTTTACTATATCTATATTTGCTTTTTCATTATTTCCACCAATATTATACACTTCTCCAACTTCTCCTTTATGCAAAACAACATCAATTCCTCTGCAATGGTCTTTTACATGAAGCCAATCACGGATTTGCATACCATCACCATAAATAGGCAATAGTTTGTTATTTTCACAATTATTTATCATTAATGGTATCAGTTTTTCTGGAAATTGATATGGCCCATAATTATTAGAACATCTTGTAATATTAATAGGCAATTTAAATGTCTCATAATAGGCTCTTACAAACATATCTGCACTTGCCTTTGATGCAGAATATGGGCTATTAGGAGATATTGGTGTTTTTTCGGTAAATAGACCTTTTTTTCCTAATGTTCCATAAACTTCATCAGTTGAAACTTGTATAAATCTAACACCATCCATAAACTTAAAGCAATATTTATCATCTGGATTGTATTTCCATTTATTTTTAGCTACATCCAAAAGTACTTGAGTCCCAAAAACATTTGTTTTTAAAAATATTTCTGGATTACTTATACTTCTATCAACATGAGATTCCGCAGCAAAATTCACAACTGTATCAATAAAATACTTATCAAATATGTCTTCGATTAGCATTTTATTTGTAATATCACCCTTTATAAAAAAATAATTCTTATAATTTTCAAATTCTACTAAGTTTTCAAGGTTTCCAGCATATGTAAGTAAATCTAAGTTTATTATATTATAGTCATATAGACTTAACATATGTCTAATAAAATTAGACCCTATAAAACCAGCTCCTCCTGTAACTAAAATATTTTTCATTAATTATTCCTCCGCTATACGAATAAGATATTTACCATAATCAGTTTTTAACATAGGACTAGCTAATTTAATTAAATCATTCTTTGTTATATAACCTTTCCTATATGCTATTTCTTCTATACATGCAACATAAAGACCTTGTCTTTTTTGTACAATAGAAACAAAATTGGCAGCTTCAAGAAGCCCTTCTGATGTTCCTGTATCAAGCCATGCCATACCTCTACCCAAAAGTTCTACCTTTAACTTTTTCCTTTTTAAATATTCATTATTTATACTTGTTATTTCTAATTCGCCTCTTTCAGATGGCTTTATTTTTTTAGCTATTTCAACTACTTCATTATCATAAAAATATAATCCAGGAACTGCATATGTAGATTTTGGATTTTTTGGTTTTTCTTCTAATGATATTACATTCCAGTTCTTATCAAATTCTACTACCCCAAATTGTGTTGGGTCTGGGACATTATATCCAAATATCACTGCTCCATACTTTATATTTACAGCGTTTTGCAACATTTCAGAGAATCCCCTTGCATAAAATACATTATCCCCAAGCACTAAAGCAACTCTATCTTTTCCAATAAAGTCTTCACCTATAATAAAAGCTTCTGCTAATCCTTTTGGTTTTTCTTGAATTTTATATGTTAGATGTATCCCCAAGTCATTGCCATCTCCCAATAAATTTTCAAACATAGAAACATCTCGTTCAGTTGATATAATTAATATATCTCTTATACCAGCAAGCATCAGTGTTGATAAAGGATAATATATCATAGGTTTGTCATATATAGGTAATATCTGTTTTGATACAGATTTTGTTAGTGGGTATAAACGTGTGCCAGATCCTCCTGCAAGTATGATTCCTTTCATATAATATACTCCTCCAAATTTAATTTTTAAATATCATAAATTTACTAAAAATATAGTTTAATAATATAACAAAAAAATTCACGCTTATTTTTGATATAAGTTCATCCATTCCTGAATTTATTAAAAGTAACATTCCAAGATTATCAAAAATAAGTGTAAAAAGCCTCATTCCTAAAAAAGTAATAAATTTTTTTAAAGTATTCTTCGTTTTAAAAACATATTTAGCATTTGTAAAATAGGCAAATAATACTGCTATAAAGAAAGCAATTGTGTTTGCTTCAAGAATACCCAAAAAACTACTGTTTAATAAAATAAAAGCGGCAGTGTTAACTATTACTGTAAGTATACCAAATATAATATATGCAATTCCTTCTCTATACTTAACTAATAAATTATTAAAATTAATCTTCATTATTTTTCTCCAAATACGTTACTATGTCATCAAACACATCAAATGCATGTTCTATTACATCATCCATATTATAGTATCTATATTCAGCTAATCTACCACATAAAAACAAATTTTTATATACTTTAGATTCATGATGATACTTCTCATAAAGCATCCTATTTTTTTCATTAATAACTGGATAATATGGCATATTTCCTATTTTATTTTCTTTATTATATTCTAAAGGATATTCTATTGATATTGTAGTATAAGGATTATAATTTTGTCCATTAAATTTTTTATATTCAGTTTTTCTTGTATAGCCCTTAACTTGTGGATAGGAGACTATATCTGCTGGCAATAAAGCATCAGTTTTTTCCGTATAATATTTTATGTCCAATGACCTATAAGGTAAATTTCCAAATTTACAATTCAATAGTTCATCTATTGCACCTGTAAAAACTATACACTTAGCTTTTTCTTTTTTATGTGTGACAAAACCATTTTCTTCATCTAAAATTAAATCTTCTATAGCATTACAATTCAGTCTTACATCTATATTCTTATGGTCTAATAGATTCTTAAATATATTTGTAAATCCTCCAAGAGGCATATACTGAAAATCTTTATTTATATAACGCTCATCATATGATAATGTCATTTGCACTCTATTTAAAACACTTCTATCTATCTCATCTGTATTTAATCCCCATTGTTTTGCAACATATGGTTTATATGCCTTTTCAAAAATTAACTCTCCAAAATTTCTAATTTTAATATCTTCATCTTCAATCATCTCAAAGATAGAAATTCTATCTCTACCTTTAAACTTTTCACGCAATTTATTTATTACATAATTAGCTTCATTTAAAGGCAATAATTGTTTTATAGTTTTAAAATTATAAGGTAATCTAATATATTTATTATCAAAAAAACTAAACCCCTTTATATCATGTTCAAACCATTCCCCATATTTACTTAGATATTCTATAATCCAGGGTTTATTAGTAGTCAATGAATGTGGTCCATATCTTTGTACCAAAACTCCATATTCGTCAATTTCATCATACATATTTCCAGCTATATGATTTCTCTGCTCCAAAAGTAAAACCTTTAAATTTTTATCTTCTGCTAATTTTCTACTTATTACACTACCTGAAAATCCAGCTCCTACTACTATAACATCAAACATGTTCTCACTCCTCTAGAAATTCAATGTTTTTACCCATTCTACTGTCTTTAAAATACTTTCTCTAAAATCGCATTTTGGTAAATATCCAGTATCTTCATATACTGAATTTAAATTAATTTGAGAATAATCTATAACTGATGTTTCCTTTAGTTCTCCAAATATAATTTCCAAATTGGGATTAATAATATCTTTAACTTCTAGAATTATTTCTTTAAATGTTTTTAATTCAATATTTCCAATGTAATATTCTCTAAAGTTTACACTTTTTTTACCTATCTCAAATAACATGTTAACAACATCATCAATATATATCCAATCATATAACTGATCGCCTTTAACTAATTTGGGTTTTTCACCATCAATAAATTTTTTAATCAATACATTTTGTATCATTTTAGATCTATCTCCTGGTCCAAATACGCTACTAATAATTGCTGTATTAAAATTTATACAATTGTTATATGCTAAAGTTTTACACATCATTTCACATGCAAGTTTAGAAGTGCCATAAACACAGGCTAATCTAGGTTCACACTTTTCCATATTAATATATTTTTTTATTTCAAGTTGATTAATTGTTCCTGCTAGAATAAATTTTTTACAACCAATCTTGCTAGCTAATATTAGAGTATCACAAGTATTTTTAATATTATTTAATTGCAATTCATAGTCTGTAAGTTTTTGACCATATGTACCATCCCATGCAAAATGATAAAATGCATCTATATCTCCTTTTATATTAGATATAACTTTTTCATATGTACTAAAATCTGCTTCAATAACTTCAATGTATTTACTGCATTTTAAATCTTTTATTTTTTGTATATCTCTAACAATAGCATATGTAAATACCTTATTTTCTATCAATAATTTACAAAGAGCCTTGCCTATAAAACCACTTGCTCCAGTAACAATAACTCTATTCATAATCACATTCTCCATAAACAAAATTTACATCACTATCTTTTAGATATGGTGCTTTTTTATCTTTATCAGATAATATAATAGAATCTATTTCCCATTCTATATTAATTTCTGGATCATTCCATGATATAGCTCTATCAAGTTCTGAATAATATAACTCATCAACTTTATATTGTACTTCTGTATCATCAACAAGTGATATACATGCATGTCCAAAACCTCTAGGTATAAATAACTGTCTTTTATTATCAGAACTTAATTCAATAGAAACCCATTTTTTATATGTGGGAGAATTCTTTCTTAAATCTATGGCAAAATCTATAATTTTACCTTTAGTACATCTTACTAATTTTGCTTGAGCTTTGGGCATATTTTGAAAATGGATACCTCTTATTGTTCCTTTTTTAAGAGATAATAAGTGATTGTCTTGTACAAATATATTTTTTATTCCAATATCCAATAAACTTCTTAAAGAGTATGATTCCATATAATATCCTCTAAAATCTTCATGTATAATTGGTTCTATTAGCTTCACACCTTCTATGCCTAAATCTGTAACTTTCATATTTTTTCAACTCCTTTATTTAGCTTCAATTATAGCCTGGACTAAATTACCTTGCTTTATAATCTCATTATATGAATTGATTCTAGTGTCTGCATCATTTATACAATTCCTAAAATAATCAATTGAATTAAAAAACTGATCATCTGAATCTAAATTAATTATTTTTTCTTCATTATTAATTTTAATAATAACTTGTGGATTAAAGTCTGAAGGAGCTGTGAAAATTCTATTTGTTGAAATACAACCTTTACTACCCCAAATTTCTAAATCACATCTATATGAATTATCCATACCAAAAGAAACTTGCGCTATAGTGCCATTTTCATTTTGTAATGTTGCAGAACCAAAAACATCAACATCAAACTCATTCAAATAATTTAACTTTGATGTTAAAACTTTAGTATCATTTCCCAATAAATAAGATGCCAGTTTAATTGTATAACCGCCACAATCCAACAAAGCTCCTCCACCTAATTGTTTATTGTATCTAAAATCATTTGAATTTCTCATTGGAAATCCAAAATATATACTAATTAATCTTATATCGCCTATAATTTTGTCATCAATTAATCCTTTAATATATTTTAATTGACTATGAAATTTGAACATGTAATTTTCATGTAAAGCTAGTTTTTTTTCTGTGGCTAACTCTACTAACTTAATAGTATCATCAGTATCTGTTGTAAATGGTTTTTCTAAAAAAACATGCTTTCCTTTTTTTAAAGCCTTATAAGCCCATTTATAATGAAGAGCTGGTGGTAAAGGTATATATAATGCATCTACCTTATCACTATAAATAATTTCATCATAATTAGAAAAAATTAGTCCATCATATGCTTCATTAAATTTCTGTGCTTTTTCAGTATCTCTTGAAGCAATCCCAATATACTCAAATTTATTATTCTTAATAAGAGCTGGCATAAACCTTCTAAAAGCAATGTCTGAAGCTCCCACAACACCAATCTTTATTTTTCTCAATCTTACACCTCCAAAAGAGATAATAAATTTCTTAATTGAATATTTAAACAATTATTAAATTGTACCATTGTATTTAAAGACTTATAATCAATCCATAAATATCCTTCTGGTACATTTATTAAATCTGACTTTTCAACTTCAATAATAACATTTCTATTTTGTTCATGATAGAATCTACCACCTTCTTCAGATAATAAATTATCAAAAACTATATTTTTTCTAGAATCCAAACAATTAAAAAATAAATTTGTTACTTCATTACAGGTCCTATTTTTATCAATTGGCTCAATTTGAACACTTGGACCTAATTCAATTGAATCAAAACATCCAATTTCAGAATTTAAATTAACTAAAAATTTTTTTATTCCCTCATCATTGCACATTAAAAGACCAAATATCGCTACTCCATTTGCTTCAAATAATGGTTGTGTCCATTGACTTACTTCTCTTCCTTCAATTGAAATATCACAAAATACCACTTTAAAATTATATGGTTTTTTAGATACAAATTCTTTTTCTTTCATTTCCCATGAATTTAAACTTTCTAAACTAACAATTTCTATCTTGCTATTATCAAACATTTTATAATTATTCATATGGTGATAAATTTTAGGCAACAAATTTTCGTTCTCACCATAAAAAATAGAATGAAATAAAGCTTTATCTTTAAACAAATTATATATTTTCTTAAACTGTAAATCATCTAATTTGACAGATGAAAATGGAATACATGAAATTACTGTTCTAGTATCCATATTTACCATATTATCTATTTTCATCAGCATTTTAATTTGACCTAATGTCATCCATCTATAATTTGGTAATACTTCGATGTCTTCATCAACTTTTATAATTATATTTCTATTTCTTTTCTTATAAAATCTAGAAGATTGTTCAGATTGAATTTGATCCACTATGATATCATAGTTAGATGCATTTATAAAGTAATCCAAATATTTTGGCTTACTGCCACCATGTTTTTGGGTAAAATTACTTTTAGTCGCTTGTATTGTTGGCGAAATTTGAATTTTATTTAAATTTCCAGGTTCAATTTTAGCTTGCATAAGAAAGTTTAACACTCCATTAAACTCCTTACACAATATACCTAAGTATCCAATTTCATTTTGAATGATTATAGGTTGTTCTAAAATTATTTTATCATTTACCTTTTTTTTAATTCCTTTGATTGAAAAAAAAGTTTTATTTATATTTACAATTTCACCTTCAAGGTTATTATAGTACCAAAAACCACTATCACATAGACTTATTTTATTTATATTAACACTAATACATTTATTCAAATCATTTACCCAGTTTTTTATATCTTCTATCGAATTTATATTTCCTTCACTATTATTCCAAGACTCAACAATTTTAATTATTGTATTCTTCAATTTTTATATCTCCATCTTCAAAGTTAATTTTTTTTTCTGCTACTACTAATGGTCTTTTTAATGTACGCGTATTAATACTCAATATGTATTCTCCAAGAATCCCTATGAAAAATAATTGCACTGCTCCTATAAAAAATACTCCAACTGTTAGCGCAGCTATTCCAATTGGATATGTATCCCAGTTTAAAATTTTATTTATAAAAATGATTATTGCTACTATTAGACTAATTATACCTACAAATCCACCTATAAATGTAGCTATTCTCATTAATATTTTAGTATATGAAGTGACTGCCAACATAACAACATCATAATATTTGAAGAAATTAAAATTAGACTTCCCTCTTGCACTTTTTTCCTGATTGTATTTTATAATACATTGTTTCATTCCAAACTCTCCAACAATACCTTTCAAATATGGTTGTGGATCATCAATAGTCTTTATTACATTAACGAAATCCTTATCATATAAACCAAATCCATTGAAATGTTGTATTTGTTTTACCTGTGATATGCTATCCATCATTTTATAAAATATAGTTCTAAGAAAATATACAAACTTATTCTCTTTACTTTTTATTTTTTGGCCAAGTATAACTTTATAACCTTGATTCCATTTTCTAACGAATTCTAAAAGTAATTCTGGTGGATCTTGTAAATCTCCAAACACCAAAAATACTGCATCTCCACTCCCTTGCATTAATGAATAAAAAACATTTCTGTTAAATCCAAAGTTTTTAGCATTAAAAATAGCTTTTACTTTTTTATCATTTATACATATTTTTTCTAACTCATTTCTAGTATTATCAACAGAGTAATCATCAACAAAAACTAATTCATAATCAAACTCTTTTAACTCTTCACTAAACATGTCAGTAATTTTTTTATGCATAATATGTACACTTCTTTCTTCATTAAAACATGGTACAATTACACTTATTTTTTTCATAACTTTATCCTTTCAATACTTTAAATCATAATAAATTAAGTTTTAAAAAACTTATCTTAAATCTCTTTGATTTTTAAATTCTTCAAATCTATCCTTAAATAAGTTAGGGTAATCTTTATATGAAGATTCAAATTTAGATTCTAAATAGTTTATTTCTTCTAATGAAAATTCCTTATTTTTTACATAAATCTTTACATTTACATTTTTTTCTATTAATGTACTATCTGCTAATTTAAAATTATCTCCTATTATGGAATTTTTATCTAACATTTCTTCTGCAAGTGTTATTACAACTTGTTGATCCTTAGGTTTTAAATGGTATTGTATAGGATCAGGAACAATAATTATATCAGACTTGAGAAATTCAATTGGAAAACCATCTCTTAAATCTACTTGATAGCTATTAGTTAATTTATCTTGAAAACTTATTTTTTCTGGAAGCTTAAGACATCGTATTAAATCATCATTTAATACATCTGAACTTGATAAAATATAAATAAGACTATCTGATTTTATTAAGCTTTCTATTTTTGCATAAAGGATATTAATTTGATCTATATCAGCTCTTTTTCTTGGTTCATATATTCTTTCTGTGAACAAGTATTTTTCAAATTTATATGCTTTAATAAATTTATATGCATATAAAAAATTACCCACTTGCAAAATACAAATAAAAAATATTATTATATTTTTTTTATTAAGCTTTGAATTATATAATTTTAATATAGTAATTATAACTAGTAAAGACAATTGCCCTGTAATCTGGTAGTATTGATGAGGTCCCATTTGTATATTAGAAAATAATATTATAACAATTAATATATTTATAATATTAGCTATTACAAATCTCATTAAATACTTATTTTTAAATGCTACTATCACTGATAATATTGATAATATTATCATATACACACCATAATAATTTACAAATTCCATTATTTTTTCTTTTGGAGAAGTCATATTCCATGCTGAATGAACAGCCCTTATATTACTAGTTGCTATATTTTGTAAAAAATGAGGGAAAAATATCACCAAAATAAAACTACAAATAATAAAAATAAATATAAAATTTTTCATATATGCTCTAATAATTATTTTATAATCTTTTATATTTGTTAAAATATTAAAAATCATATATATAAATAAACTACATACATATCCTACTGCCCAATAACCATATGCTCTTCTCATTAAAACTAAAGTCAATAATAAACCAGAAAGAACTATACACTTTTTCTTATCAAACTTCAAAAAATCAATTTCCATTGTTAAAAGTATACATAAAGAAACTATAAAAACACATACAATATCTATGTAGCCATTTAATGTAGGATAATATAAACTTGGTAATATTAAAAAAAATAAAAATAATATTGAAAAGTTTATATTTTTATAATTCGCTTTAATAATTATTTTTTTTGTAATAAGTGCATATATAACACAAGTTGGGATAATAAACATAATTTCTAATAATAGAACATAACTTATATAATTTCCACCTAAAATTTTTAATGGTATAGCTATAATAGTTGGCATAAAGATATTATGTTCTGCAGAACATATGCTAATGTATGAATTTTTTAGAGCAATTAATGGATTATTTATAAAACTCTCCATTTGTTGTAATGCTAAACTCCAAAAATTAGAAAAATCACCATAATATATAAAATTATCTCTACTTATTTCTGAATATACAAATATTATAGATATAATAGATAATAATAATATATATTTTTTTTCTTTACTGTTAAGTGCTTTTAATGTCTCTATACTTCCACTCATTTTTAAGGCAAGATAGAATAAAGCATAGATACAAGTTACTATCATAATAATAATTGACATGCCTATAAAAGATTTTAACCCTAGATTCAATAAACACATCAAAATTAACAATATTGGAACAAGAAAGTAAAATACTTTTTTATATTTTTCATTCTCTTTTTTATTAATATAACTCATATATTTCCTCCTATATTTATTTTTAAAAATTATTAAAATAAAAATAATTTAATTTATGTATTATATAAGGATTTAGTCAATAATATCAGAAATTATATTTAATAAATTATTATCAAAAATATCCATAGCAAAATAATTTTCATAGGTTTTTCTGCTTTCTCTTTTTAAAGAATCAATTTTATCACTATTTTCAATAACATACATAATTTTATCAGCTAATTCTTTATGATCATTATTAGTGTAAACAAATCCATTTTTCCCATCTTCAATCAATGTAGCTGTCCCTGTATTTTCAGAACAAATACATATTTTAGACATCATCATTCCTTCTGTCATAAAAACAGGCATTGGGTCATCCCTAGATGAGCATATTATACATGTTGCTTGATTGAAAATATCCATAATATCACTTCTTTTTACTTCATCAATTAATTCTATATTTTCAGGAAAACTTTTTTTAATTTCAATCAAACTGTCATAAATATTATCAGAAATTTTCTTGCCAATAAAAATAAATTTACATTTATCTATATAAGATGTAGATAGACTAGAAATAGCCTTAGCTAATACATCTTGACCTTTTCTTTTTTCAATAGTTCCTACATTTACAAATATTAGTCTTTCTTCTTCATTTTCTAACTTATAGTTAGGAATCTCTGGTACATTCATGGAAAAATCTGGTAAACCATATAAAAATACATCTGGATTATAGGATGGCCTATAATCATTCAACACATTTTTTGCATAGATTCCTGCACAAAATACATGAATATTATCTCCAATTTTGTTAGGTATTATATCTTTCATATACAGTTCATACCCTTCTCTAGCATCATGAATCCACCATAAAGTTGGTATTGATGTTTTGCTTAGTTCGATTATATTAAGATATTGTACTATAGTATTTACTATAATTATATCAAAATTTTCTGCAAGATTCATCCAATTATCAGTTCCATATATAGAATCATCAATTATAACAGGAATACCTTCTTTTAAAAATTCATCCTTTAATTTTCCATCTTTAGGCGAAAGAACAACTGGATAATCTCCATTTTTTATAAGTGCCTTCACAACATACTGCAATGTTATTGGAGCTCCTGTCATTGATAATTCATGACTAATAATTAAAATATTTCTTCCAGAAAAATTATCATCATTAACTCTAATTTTACTATTTTGAAATATATTAAAGTTATAAGGAAAATTGTTAATTATTTGTATTTGCATCGTTTTTGTATAATATGGGTCGTCAGATAAATAATTACTCCATTTTTTCAACATATGCAAATATCCTGATTTACTTTTAATATTATACCAACTATCATATTCATCATATTTTTTAATTGAAATAACTAAACTATCATGACAAAATATACATTTTTTATTATGTTCTTGAATTTTAAAAGATAATTCTGCATTTGAAAACTCATTTGGTGTATTTATTTCATCAAATCCACAAATATTATTGAATAATTCTTTTTTAATCATAAAACAACTTGAAGATAAAATTGATATTTCTCTTGTAGTAAAAGATATTTCATTATATCCCTTATACAATATATTTTTTTCACCATCAAATGGAATAGGGAAAAAACCGTATCCTCCAGAAATAATTCCAGAATATTTTATTCCTTCATGTTTATTAATAATTTTTGGAGATACAGCACCAACATCTTTAAAGCTAAAACATTGAGCCATATTGCTTAACCAATTATCATCTTTCATAGATATGAAATCTTTTAAAATAACTATATACTTTCCAACTGCTTTAGAGTTTCCTAAATTACATTTTTCAGCATAACTTAAATTACCACCATATTTACACAATCTTAAATTATCTAAATATGAAAGTTCGTTATAAACACACTCACACACATTATCTTCTGCAACCACTATAATTTCAAAGTTTATCCATTTTGTATTACATACAATACTATTAACACACTTCAATGTATCATCTTTACATTCACTAATTACTAATAAAGAGATTGTTTCTAATTCTTCTATTGGTAAATCTATATCATAAGAATCATAAGTAAAATTTGGCCTAACATTTGCTTCTATCCCTATATTATTTAAATGTTTCTTTATCATACTTGAGTTATAAGTATAATCACATACATTGTTTTCTTTCACATCTCTTAATAGTAATATCTTCTCTATATGTATTATTCTATCTGAAAACTCTAAAACTTTTAAAGTAGCATATTTTAACAAAGAGTCTAAATTTTCAATTTTACTGTCAAAGCCTCCCCACGCCATAAATTCTTTCTTTTTTAATAGTACAGAATGCTCTATATATAATTTATTGTAAAAATAGATTGTAGATAATTTAGGCTTTAAAAAATATTTTTTTACCTCTTCACTATCAAAATCATATAAACATTCATCACTATAAATTAAAATAGAATCATTATTTTGACACATCTTTCCAAAATTTAATAGTGCATTTGGAGGAAGATAATCATCCACATCAATTATTAAAAAATATGAATTTTCTACTTTTTTAATAACTTCATTTAAAATTGACCCATCAATTTTTTCGCAATAATAAATTTTTTTACCTTCATCGTTTATATTTTTTCTATACTTTTCAGATATAACATATGTTACATCAAAATTTTTATAGATTTGCTCTTCCAAACTTTTTTCTATACGCTTTATATTGTCAAAGTTACCATAAGTACAAACTATAACTGATATTTTTCCAGATACATCATCTAAAATGATTTTTTCTTCTTGTTGATTTATATATATGTGCTTTCTTTTTTTATACAAATTGTCTTCCTTGTAAGCAGCATACATAACACCTAAAATATCTTGTTTTAGATTTTTTAAACCACCTTTTTTAATAGAATAATATACTTTCTTTAATATATTTTTTTTATTTTTTGTTAAACATGCCTTTTTTAAATATATAGCCTTATCTAGTAATTTCATTAATTTACTCCCTATTATTTATAAAAGATTTTTTTCAATTTTCTTATCGATATTAATATCTTCCAAGCTTTAGAATTCATTATATCATTGAAATGTTTTTCAGTTTGTATTAATTCTAATGTTTTTCTTTCAAGCTCTAAATTATTATCATCTAATAATCTCATTATTTTATCATTTTTAATTTTTTCATTATTTAAACATTCACTGTAATAATTTTGAAGTTCAATATCGGATATCTTAACTATAGCTCCACTTATTTCAACTTCTTTAACATTGTATATATCATAATTATCTTCATCTGATTTTATTATGTAGATTGGATCTGAATGCATAAATATATTTTCATTTTCATCTGAGTATGTATCATTTTTAGGAACTATTTTTAAATTTAAGTTAGATTTTATCATTAAATTTTTAATCTTACAAGGATATTAGCACGGTTCAAATCTTAATTCTTTTACATCATTAGAATTAAGTGAAAACTTAATATTAAAGTTGTTGTTTTTAAATTCCATAATTTCATATAATTTATTTTCTTCCACAAACCTATTACCTAAATCTTAATACAGTACTCCATATTTAATCTTTCTAAACATTTCGTTGTAGTACTGTAGAACATATATACTCTTTATATCTACATTAGAGCATATTGCTATCATAATTTGTGGTAGTTTTGCAGATGTGAAATTTTTCGATGTAAAAACATGATATCTGCCATTAACATTATTTTCTTCACTCAAAATGGACATTTCTACAATGTTTTGATAGAGTATATTTATATTTGAAAAAAACACACCTAAAAATTCTTTAAACTCATTTCCTTCAAATTCATGTATATGATAGATATTCTCTTTATTATTATTTATAATTTCTGTTGATACATATTTATCTGGTGTTTAGATAATTAATATCCCATCTTTTTTAAGAACTCTTTTAATTTCTTTTAAAAATTTCGTTTATTGATCTTGACTTATATATTCAATGGTTTCAAATGATACAACTACATCAAAAAATCATCTTGATCTAAGAACATTACATATTTACATGTTGCAATTTCTAGACCTTTATTTCTTGGTTTTCCAAGCAAGCCACTATTTTTTTCCAAATTTATTATTTTTATATTATCATATCTATTTGCATATTCATCTATGATAAATCCACTTCTATCTGTAGAACAATCATCTACTAAAATTACTTCCATCACTTCAAAACCTATACTTTGATTTAGAAATGATGAATTGCATGTTCTATATACTTTTCTGCATTATATATTGGAACTATTGCACTAATTTTATATTCATGCATGTATTCAGCTCCTTATACTAATCCCATATATTTATCACATACCTCTTTTGTATCTCCAATCATTTTTAACGTTCCTTTTTCAAGCCATATCACTTTATTACATAATTCTCTAACCTGATCAATTGTATGAGAAACAAAGATAACTGTTGTTCCACTTGATATTATCTCATTCATTCTTTTTTGACATTTATCTTGAAATTTATAATCTCCCACTCCTAAAACTTCATCTACAATAAGTATATCTGGAACAATTGATGTAGCTATAGAAAAACCTAACCTAGCTACCATACCAGATGAATAATTCTTTAGTGGAGTATCAACAAAATCCCAAAGTTCTGCAAAATCTATAATACTTTCAAATCTAATCCTCATGTCCTTTCTACTATATCCAAGCACTGCTCCATTCAAAAATATATTTTCCTTTGCGGAAAGATTCACATCAAACCCTGCACCAAGTTCTATTAATGGTGCAACATTTCCTTTTACTTCAACAATTCCTTTTGTTGGTTTCATTACTTGAGCAATAATCTTTAAAATTGTGCTCTTTCCAGACCCATTAAAACCTACAATTCCAACTGCTTCTCCTTTTTTGATACAAAAAGATAAATCATTAAGAGCCCAAAATTCTTCAAACATAAGTTGCTTTTTTAATAATCTAACAAAATATTCCTTAATATTATCAACTTTTTCAGGGCTTTTATTAAACATCATAGACACGTTTTTAACCTCAATAATATTTTCCAAAAATACACACCTCATTATATATATAAAATAAATTTATCTTGTTTTTTATAAAAAACAAATAATCCAAATGATAGAAATGTCACTCCAATTAAAAAACAAATAATATTATCTTGAAAACTTGGGACAGTTCCATATAGTACCAGATTCCTTAAATAGGTTATAAAATGATACATTGGATTCAATGTTAAAGCTAAAACAGTTTTTTCTTTTAATATAGATATAGGATAAAAAATTGGTGTTAAATACATCCATAATAAAGTTATTACACTATATAAATGTGCTATGTCTCTAAAAAATACCATCATAGTTGATAAAATCAGACCTAAACCTACAGCAAACATACTAATATATAGAATTAATATTGGAGAAAGTAACATGGTAAACTTAAAAGGTACATTAGTAATAATCATAACAATCATCATAGCAACATACGAAAAAAATAAATTTACTAAACTGGATATTACCTTTGATAGAGGAAATAAGTATTTAGGTATATAAACTTTTTTAATTAAGCTACTACTTTCTATCATAGAGTGCAAAGAGTTTGTTGTAGATTCTGTTAGAAATGAAAATAATATATTTCCAGCAAAAAAATATATTGGATAATTTTCAATTTCAAATCTAAATAGTTGTGAAAATACAACTGTCATTACTAACATCATTAAAATAGGATTTAATATAGTCCATAAAAGACCTAAAACTGAACGTCTATATCTAATTTTAATATCTCTTGTTACAAGTTCATATAAAAGGTCTTTATACTTATAAAAACCTAATAACATTATCTTTAATTTATTCATACACACACCTATTCTTTACTTTATTTCAATTACATCAATTGATATTATATAATTTTTCATATTTATTCATCATTACATCCAAAGTAAACTTATCTTCATATATCTCTAAAGATTTTAATTTCATGATTTCAATCATATCCTTATTTTCAATCAATTTTTCTAAACAATTAAATCCTTGCATATGATTACCAACTTCAAACAATAAGCCATTTTTATTATTAACAACTATCTCATTATTTCCAACAACATCAGTGGCAACAATTGGTAATGATGAAGCAAGAGATTCAATCAACACATATGGCATTCCTTCATATAATGATGTAGTTAATACTATATCAAAAATACCCAATATATCTTCTGTATCCTTTCTAAAGCCTGTGAATATAATCTTTTCTTCTAATCCCTCTTGTAATACTTGTTCTTTCATAGTTTTATATAAATCACCATCTCCAACATAAATAAATTTCACATCTGAATATTTATTTAATGTTTCTTTAGCTATATTGATAAATGTAACAGGATCTTTTTGTTCATCAACTCGTGATACAACACCTATAGTCATAATTTGTGTATCTATTTTAAATTCTCTCTCTAATTTATTTTTAATAAAAATATTGCCTATACTGTTATTTTCCTTAATACCATTGTAAATTACAATAAATTTATCACATTTATCTATATTATGATTTAGTGCATAATTTTTCTCTCCAAGAGAAACATTTATAGTTTTAGTTGTAAAATATCTACTTAAAATTTTTTCTATAAATATATATATTTCTTTTTTTATTTTGGATAAATAAATATTTTGAAAAACATATGCATGTGGTGTATAATATACAAACTTAACTCCAATAAGTCTAGCCGCAATTCTACCTACTGCACCAGCTTTTGAACTATGACAATGTACTATATCTGGATTTATTTTTTTTAATACACTATAAATATTTTTAAATGCGACAATATCATTTAAGCCTATTTTATTACTTAGACTCTTAATCTCTATCAAATGAATACCTAGATTTATTAAGTTTGGGAACTCCTCTAGCATTACATCATCTGCCCTATGGGAGTTATATAGAAAATAAATATCAAATTTATCTTTATCTAAACTTTTCATAAGATCTATTATGTGTCTTCTCACTCCACCTCCTAATGCTTCTGAAATTAATGCTATTTTTACTTTCATAATTTATTCTATCTCCTCTAAATTAAAATCAATAAATAAAAATTTCTAGAATTCATTTTTTGAATTTTCAAATCTAAGTATCTGATTAGCTACCAATCCAGCAAACACCCAAAAAATCACAGATGTACCTGTAAAACTATCATTAAATATACCTTGTATTGTATATGCTAATACGCCTATAGTAAATATGTATAAATATTTATTTTCTTTCCTATCAACACAACTATAAAAAGCACCTTTTATTAAGAGTAATATTGTTCCAACTAATCCAACTAATCCTACAATACCACTTCCATAAAGTACTGTTATGTACCAATTATGTGGTTTATCTATAGTATCACCAAATGAGTTAAGAGTTCCATGTTTACCCTCACTTATTATTTTATAAGGTAATGTATCAAATCCATTACCTAATATTGGATTATCAATCAACTCTATTGTTTTACCCCAAATATTTAATCTATCAGTACTCAGTTCATTAACTTTTTGAAAAGTTTTAGAATCTGCTATTCTAGTTATAGTTGTATTTGGATTTGCTTCTATAGCTTTATTTTCTTTATATAAATTATAGGAAAATAGTATTAATCCTATAGATATAACTCCTACAAATAGTATTGTTGTATAATTAAAGAATTTCTTTTTATTTACAAATTTTATAATCATTAAAATAGCAATAATTATTAAAATTAATCCTGGAATTATAAATGCGGATATACTATTTAACTTCCCAAATATAGAAAATGATTCTTCATAGATTTTAGAATTAAATGAATTTAACACCATATATATAATTAAATTTATAATAAAAGTAATACCAACCCACACATAAAAATCTTTCTTATCTACAAATCGCCATGCTAAAATTAATATAATAGGAATTGATATTATCATAGTAATGAATCCACTTGATGAAGTTGAAGTTAATATCATTGTAAAAGACATTACTTCACCTAATAATATCCATATTTTTCGTTTCATATTTTTTTCAAGTAGTATGTAAAGTAAACTTACCCCAAAAATAACTGAAGCTATACCACTCATAAAATTATAATGATACAAAGTGGTCCAAAAAGTTCCTGACAATTCACCACCACCAAGAATCAATCTAACAATTTTATAGTCTAATATATTTACTCCAAAAAATTCAAATAAACCTAAAGATAGATTTATAATCATAAATGGAAACAATCCAAAATAAAATAACTTAAGGTCTTTTGCATCTATTTTGATATTATATAAAATAAAAAATATAGTTATGTAACAAAACCAAGCTAATGAACCTTCAAATCTATCAATATTACCAAATAGAGCTATATCTTTATAGTCTGAAACAATAACTGAAAAGATTACCCCTATTGTAAGTATAAGTAACAATATATTTATTTTTCTATTTTTTAAGTTTTCTTTAAGAAATACTATTTTGTACATGAAAAAAAGAAAAACAATAGATGTTCCTAAATAAAGTACTGCTGTCTTATAAAAGTTAAATATTTCTATTCTTTGCCCTGAAGAATATATTGATAGTGTAAAAATTGGGCTATAATTTGTAGAATCATAGCTATGAACTATCATTGGAATAACACACATCATAGCTAATAAAATAAATAAAATAATTTTATCTACTTGTTCAATTTTTCCTCTATTATAATATTTATCTAACATATCTTTCTCCTTTTACTTTAATTGTGATAAAACCTTATCTACCCTATCTTTATAATTTTCTTGAGCTCCTAACTGAATTGCTTCTGTAATCATCTGTTTTGCTAATTCTTTATCTCCATTTTGCAATGCTGTTTCAGAGTACAAAAGTATAAAGGATGCTGTTTTTCTTGTTTGTGGATATTTATTATAGACCTTTTCTATTTCATTTTGTAAAGATTTATAATCATTAGCTTTTTTATATAACTCAACTTTAGATAAACTTAATGCATCACTTTCACCATATTTTTTTTCCAATTCAGTTATTTTATTTAAAGAATTTTTTGTATCTTCCTTGTCAGAATTGGCTTCAAGATATATATTATAATCCTTTTTTCTCTCAGCAATTTGAGCACTTCCTTGAAACGCAGAAAATCCAAAAATCAAAATTGCTAAAACAGATATTCCTAAAACACACTTATTAGTTATATTCAACTTACCATTTCCTCCTCATTTATTCTCATTTCACTAAGATTCTCCATAAAATGAGTATACACTACTTTTCAAATTATTAAAACTTTATTGAGCAATAATTTTAAAAATTTAATATTAAAAATAGTATATTTATTTTGAACTTAGCACTATACTTTTCCACAAAAATAAGTTATATAGCTACCTTACAATAATTAATCTATTGTAATAAGTTTATATAACCTATTTTTTATATTATTTATTTTGATTTATCTCATACAAATTTTTATATCCTAATAAATATACATAGATCATCATATAGTTTCACATCATGTATTATTTATTTTATTTATAACTTTTTAATGTTGCTGATGAAGTTGTATTGTTATATCCATCATCTATACTTCCTGATCTTCCCCATTTACTTACCTTTCTATCAGAATCATAGATTTCTACAGCTTCTACATAATATCCATCTGGTGCACTAATCATAAATGAATCTGTAGTTGTTACTTGAGTCCAACTACTTTTTGATATTGTAGTTCCTATACTCATTGCAGATGGTCTATATTTCACTATTCTGTAATATATCTTATAACTAGAATTTCTAGGTTCTTTTGGTATTTTTAGCATTACTTTTCCCTCTTTTGGAGGAGAACATGGATCTACATATACATAGATTCCACCTGCTTCTTTGTCATCATTATCTTTTATATTTTCATCAGTAGCTTGATTGCCACTTACTGCTGGAGACTTAGTTCCACTTATTAAATCAATCTTTCCTGAATTTTTTATAGTTGTATTTGATGCATCACTAACTATTTTAGTTATAGTTCCACTGTTATTTATGTAAGTATTCTTAGATGTATCCAGTAATGTTATTTTCCAGATATCAGCATCTTTTTCATTTTCTATTTTACAACCATTTGGATCATATATAGTTACCTCATTAATTGACCCTTCATTTATCAAGGTTTCAGCTTTTATATCTTTAATATCCATCTGACCTGTCATATCTCCATAGTTATGTATATCTCCATTTGGCATATTGATATTTACTTTTCCACTATATAACCCATTAAATTCAATTGTTATAGCTTTTTTTGTACTTATATCAATCGATCCTGTTATTTTATCATCATTTTTGAATCTTATGATATCATTAGCATCTGATTTCTTTATAGCTGTATCAAGTTCAGAAATTGTTTCGACTGTATATTTAGTTTCTTCTTGAATTTCATGTACTGACTTAAATACATCTTCATTTCCGTTTCCACCAACTTGTGTAATCTTATCAAAAACTTTGGTATCTAGTATATCTTTTTGGACAGAGTCCAATTTATTACCTGCCAAAAGAACAGGAGAACTATTTTTAGCCGCTAACACACCAACAGCTAAAGAATCAATTAAATCACCTTGTTTTTTCATACCATCTTTAGTTATATATAAATTCTTTAAGTTTGTACCTTTATAAAATTCTTCTATAACTTTTGCATTAGTTTGGTTTCTATTTTCTCCAGAAATTCTTTTAGCATTAGGAAGTGAATTTTTAACGTCTTCAGATACAGAATTATTACCACCAACTACATAAGACGTAGTTATATTATTTTTACTTATAAAATCTTTTGAAGTACTAATTCCATTAGTAGTATCTGAAAGTATTATAGGCATATTTCCTTGTGCTGCTGCTGCTCCAACACTTACAGCATCAGCTAGACCTTTTTGCCCATTTACAACAACAATTTTAGAAATATTACTCATACTATCTATTTTTTTAGCTAGTTCTAAAGAAGTAGAATATCTACTATCTCCAGATATCCTCTCTGAGTCTATATTTATACTTTTCAATTCATTTTCCAAATTTGAACTCAGTGTAATATTTCCTCCTATCAAATAAACCTTTGACACATTCAACCTTTTTAATTCAGCTTTAGTTCTTCTATCTATACTATTACTTTGTGTTAATAAAATTGGAGCATTTTTAGCTTTTGCAAAAGGGGTTGCTGATAATGCATCTGCTATTGAACTATCATTGACTAATACTGCTTCTTTTGAACTTTCCCAACCATTTTGGCTTATTTGTATAGCTGTTTCCCATCTTCCACTACCAACTAAAGATTCTTTTGTTGAAGCATTTACTGTATCTAAAGATAAGCTACTTAACATTATTGTTATTGTCAATAATGATATAATTTTTTTTGGTATATTCATAATTTGTACTCCCTTCATTTTCTAATATATTTCATTTAACACTATTATATCCTAAATAACTTAAGTACTAAGACAAATTGTAATTATAAAAATTTCAATATTCTAAAATCCTCACACATAGCATTAAAACCGTTGATATTGTATAGATAAACTTTATTAAGATAATGAATTATCTATATTTCTATTTAAACTTTTAAAATTACTTATTATCTATAAATTATAATATAAATATAATATTATTTCAATGTATATGATAACTCTGAATCTATTAGAATATTTATTTCATTATACAAAAATTAATCATTTTTTTCCATGTAAAATACTGGAATTGATTTATGTATACATAAAAGTAACAATTTTGTAATTTTATTTTATTTTACCACTTATAACTAATAGACTTTTAATACTCTTTATAGTATAATATTAAAAGGAAGAAAGAAATTTCAATCATCTCTTTTTTCCGTATTTCTCACACAAAAAGAAGCTATATTTTAAAATAATAACTATTTTAAATATAGCTTCTTTTTTCTAAGTTAAACAATTAAATCATACATTGTTACTTTACACAATTCAAAATAGTTATAAAAACTATTTTGAATTGTATTTTTAATTAATCAAACTTGTACAAATACTGTACTGTTGTTGTTCTTATTTTTCTATTTAGTTCTTCAAACATATCATAGCCTTCTAAAGCATACTCCTTAAATGGATCTTTTTGCGCATATGACTTCAGACCTATATATTGTCTTAATTGATCCATAGCATCTATATGATCCATCCAATAAGTATCAACTACTTGTAATAAAACTCTCTTTTCTAATTCTTCTATTTTTTCTATGCCAACTGCCATTTTTTTAATATCATAAACTCTTTTGGATATTTCATATGTGTGTTGTACAACTTCATCCACACTTTTTTTATCTACACCTGGAATCAACAATGTATTTGGAGGCATAAAATCATTATATAAAGATTTAAAGTAACTATAGTAATCCCTTTGATTAGATAAATATTTCTTAGCTGTGTCTTCTATTATCTCTCTAACCATTTTTTGTATATCTTCAGATATATTTAAATCATTTAAAACTCTATTTCTTTCTTCATATATAACTTTTCTTTGTTCATTAATAGTATCATCATATTTAAGTACATTTTTTCTTTGCTCAAAATTCTTACCTTCTATTCCTCTTTGAGCTCTCTCTATAGCTTTAGATAATGATTTACTCTCAATTGCATCTTCATCTTTAGCATTCATTCTTTTTAAAATCTTTTCAATTCCTTTTCCACCATATAACTTTATCATTTCATCTTCTAAACTAACAAAAAATCTAGATGTTCCTGGATCTCCTTGACGTCCAGAACGACCTCTAAGTTGGTTATCAATTCTTCTTGATTCATGTCTTTCAGTTCCTATAACATATAATCCACCAATATCTCTTACTTTTTCTTCTTCAATTTTATCTCCTGCACCTAGTGCTATATCAGTTCCTCTCCCTGCCATGTTAGTTGCAATAGTAACAGAACCTAACTTTCCAGCTCTTGATATAATTTCAGCTTCTTTATCATGTTGTTTGGCATTTAGAACTTCATGCTTTATTCCTCGTTTTTTTAACATACTTGAAAGCATCTCTGATTTTTCTATTGAAACAGTACCTACTAATACTGGTTGCTTAGTTTTATTTATCTTTATTATTTCCTCTACAACTGCATTATATTTTGCATCTTCTGTTCTAAATACTTTATCTTGTAAATCAGCTCTTATAACAGGTTTATTTGTTGGTATCTGAACAACATTCAATTTATAAATTGATTCAAATTCGCTTTCTTCTGTTTTTGCAGTACCAGTCATTCCTGAAAGTTTTTCGTATAGTCTAAAGAAATTTTGAAAAGTAACTGTTGCTAATGTTTTAGACTCATCTTTAATTTTTACCCCTTCTTTTGCTTCTATAGCTTGGTGAAGACCATCTGTATACCTTCTTCCATCTAATATCCTACCAGTAAATTCATCTACTATTTGTATTTCTTCGTCTTGGACAACATACTCAACATCTCTCTCCATTAATTTATGTGCTCTTAATGCTTGATTTGTATGATGATAAATCTCTATATTATCTATGTGAGTTATATTTTCTATACCAAAAAAAGTCTCTGCTTTACTTAAACCTGTGTGTGTAAGACATATAGTGTTTTCTTTCTTATCTATTTCATAATCTTCTTCTTTTAAAGTTTTAATAAAAGCATTTGCAAGTTCATATAACTTAGTATCTTCTTTTCCACTACCAGCGATTATAAGCGGAGTTCTTGCTTCATCTATCAAAATTGAGTCTACTTCATCTACTATAGAGTAATATAACTCTCTTTGAACTTTTTCAGATTTTCTAGTTACCATATTATCTCTTAGATAATCAAATCCAAATTCATTATTTGTACCATAAGTTATATCACAATTATACTGTTTTTTTCTATCTTCTGGTAATAAATTAGCTGTAATAACCCCTACACTCAATCCTAAAAATTCATAAACTGGTTGCATAGTTTCTTTATCTCTTTGTGCTAGATATTCATTGACAGTTACTACATGTACTCCTTTTCCTAAAAGGGCATTTAAATATATGGGAGCAACCCCAACTAGTGTCTTACCTTCACCAGTTCTCATTTCTGCTATTTTGCCTTGATGCAGTACTATCCCACCGATTAATTGAACTCTATATTGGCGCATTCCGAGTACTCTCTTAGAAACTTCTCTAACTACTGCAAAAGCTTCTTGCAATATATCATCTAAAGTTTCTCCTTGTTTTAATCTATCTTTAAATATATTTGTCATATTTTTTAATTCTTCATCACTTAAAGATTCCATTTTGGGTTCTAAAGTATCTATATCATCAACTATATAATTCAGTACTTTAATTTCTAGTTCATCTGATTTATCTACAATTCTATCTAAAACTGTCATTTATAATGTTCCTCCTTATTTGCTTTTCAAATACTATTATACATTAAAATTATAGATAAGTAGACATTTTTTTTTAAGTATAGTATAATAGGTTTACTTAAATAAATAATTATTTCTTTTATATTTAAGTATTTCTCACAAAAAAAGGAGGCTAATATTAGTCTCCTTTTTATTTTGCTAAATATTTAATACAATAAAGAACTCCTATATAAGGAGTCCTTTATTGTATTAATGAAATTTATTACATATCTAATAAATCTTTTATTTTATTTATAACTGAAGTAGCTATTCCTTGACCAACCTGTGTTAAATCTTTAGAATACTTTTCTCCTACAACCTTGCTTATAGCAACAGATTGATCAGAAGATAAAGAGTCAGTAGCTAATACAACTGGAGCAAGTTTATATCCAGCAACAGCTCCTACTGCTAATGCATCAACTAATTGATCTTCTTTTGTAGATCCATCTTTAGCTACATAGAAATTAAATACTCCTGCATCACTACTTAAAGCACTTGAATCTTTATCTAAAACTGCAGCTTTAGCTATTTCAGTATCATTAGCATAATATGTTTTTATAACTTCAGAGTTAGTGTCTTGTCTATCATCACCTTTAACTCTTGTAACTCCTTTACCAGTAGCATCTGATATAGCTTCTTCCATCTTTTCAGATACACTTGCAAATCCACCTATTATATCTACATCGGCGCTTCCTAAGAAACTATCTAAGTCATCAGATATTTTATCAGCTTTTCCATCTACAACTACTATTGGAGTAGCATGTCCATCTGTTCTATCTACAACACCATTACCATCTAATTTAGTAGAAGCAACTGAAGCTATACTCATAGCATCTGCTAGTCCTGTACCACCAACTACATAAGCTTTATCATTATCTAAGCCTATTTCATCTGCTATTTTTAAAGAAGTTTCATATCTGTCATCACCTGAGAATCTTTCAACTTTTAATCCCATTGATTCTAATTCTGTTACAACTTCTTTAGATACACTATTAACTCCACCAGCTATATAAACTGTTTTTCCTGTTACTTCTGTTGAAGTTTTTAAATCTAAAACTCTCTTTATTTCAGATTTTACTGATGAATCTAATTTATCTTTTGAAGTTAATAATAGTGGAGCATCTTTCTCTGCTGCTAAAGGAGCTGCAACTAATCCATCTACTAATGCATTTGCACCTACTAACACAACATTTTTAACATTTTCTTTAACATCAGCTGAATGATCTGCTTTTTCACCATCATTATTGTAATATTCTTTACTTATTTCTATAGCTGTTTGTATTCTGTCATCACCAGCTAAAGTTGTAGTATTAGAATAACTAGCATTTAGTTTTTGTAATTCTTCTACTGCAGTCTTTAAATTACTTTTACTAGTAGATTTTAAAGTTAATATTACTGGTGTATTACCATATGCAGTTCCTTCATTATAGTTTGTAGCTCTATAAGTTGAGAAACCTTGTAATCTCTTTCCTTTTGGATAAAGAACTACTTGATAGTAACTATCAGTTTTACTAAAATCTGAAGCATTTATAGTCTTTAATGCATTTTCTAAATCTTTGTCTTCAAATACATATTTTTCAGCTATATCTTTTGCACTATCCTTTGCATCACTAGATACAACTACTGTTTTTTCACTAGCTGCTACAACTTTAACTTCAACAGTTTTAGCATTATTATAAGTTAAATCTATAATAGCATATTCTCCTGCTTCTAAATTTTTTAAAGTTGTTTTTACATAATCTTCATTTCCATTAGCTGTAGTTAAAGTTTGTTCTGAATAAACTTTTTTATCCCCAGTTGGAGTTGAAGCATCTTTCTCATTTGCATCATAGAAAGTAACTTTTGTATCCTTGTTCAAAATAACTGCACCTGTTGTTAAGTTTTGTGCTGCTAAAATATCCTTTACTAAATCACTAGCTTTAGTATTTGATACTGTATACTTATCATTTGTACCATCTTGTAGTGATATTACATCTGAAGCTGCTGCAAAAACTGGAGCAGCAGATCCTACTACAGTAACAGCTGCCATAGCCATTGCTAAATTTCTTTTCTTCATTTAAAAATTCCTCCCAACATTATATTAAATTACATCTCTTATTATGTACATTAAAATTTCATGTTCATATTAATCCAAATATTTCTCACATCTCTATGATAGACTATCTAAAATAATTTTTCAATAATTTATGCAAAATTATAAGAAGTTTTTTCCAACATTTTTCTTTCTTTTTTTACTTTTTACAGGCATTTAAAATTAAAATTATTTATAAATTTAATTTTTTATTTTAAATCAGCTATTTAAAAACTCCATTGTAGCATGTACTTCACCATTTGATGATACATACATACCAAATCCAAAACTGTAAAATTCACTTTTTAACAGATTATCATTATATTTTGAAGACTTTTTCCATAAATCAAAGATAGAATTAGCAATCTCTTTTGCTTCTTTATCTCCATATACAGATTTAGTGTTCATAGGTAAGTATGCAATATTTTCACCACTTCTCATTCCAAACCCAGAAAATACCTCAGCTGCATTTTTTCCATTAATCTCATGAGCAAATATTTCATTTTCATACATATACTTAGACCATGCATTTGCCATTCCAGTCAAAGATTCCAATTCTTTTAAAGTTTTTTTGCCCTTTTCTTTTCTATAAGAATTAATCAGATTGTATATTTCATTAGAAACCATTGACTTAAACTCATAACTATTGGGGTCGTTTGTATTTGTATTTACAATTACTTTGACATTTACACTAATCTCACACTTTTTACCAAAATTATCATAAGCACTTATTTTTAAAACATAAGTTCCTACCTTACTAGTGTCCACATTTCCATCAATACTAGCCTTTAAATCATTTCCATAATAATCAGTAGCAACTATATTCAACATACTATTATCGAACTTATCTCCTACAGAAATCTCAACATTATTAGCAGTTATCGTAGGCAGTGTATTTTTATCAGATGCAGAACTAATGCACTGTTCAACAACCTTCTTATCTATCCCTCCTAAAGAAGTAACTTCATCAGCACCTCTAAGTACACTCTTATCACTTCCATCATTAACAAGCACTATAGGCTTGTCCTTAGCTAATGGAGCGCCAGCCACAGCATCAACTAACTTATACCCTTGAGAAACATAAAACTTCTTCATTCCCTTATAAAATCGTTGTATAACCTTCTTGTTAGTCTCAAATCTATCCTTTCCAGCAATTCTAACAGAATTAGTCTTACTCACAAGCTCATTACTCATTATTTCCTCTGAACCAAGGGAATAGCACTGAGCACCATCAACTTTAAATGGAACACTCTTTCCATCTGTAAGTATAACAGGCACACCATCTCTAGCAGCCACAGATGAAACGCTCATTGCATCAGCTTCACCTGCATATCCATTTACAAGAAATACCTTATCACCTTTATTTACTGGTTTAATAGTAGAGATTTCTTTTGCTATAAGATAACTAGTCTTTATCCTATCTTCTCCACCAATTCTCTTAACCTCAATCCCTTTATTCTTAAGTTGAGTTTCTACAGATTTACTTATAGTATCTTCTGTTCCTATAACATAAGCATTCTTAACACCCTTTAATCTTTTTTCAACATCAGTTGGTATCTTATCTTTTTTTACCAGCATTATAGGAGCTTTAGCCACCCCTGATAATCCACTTGCACTTAATCCATCCACTATAGAATTATCAGTATTTACTAGTATAACTGTATCATATATTTGTTTGTCAGCTATTAATGCAGAAGTCTCATATCTATCCTTCCCTTGTATCTTTTCTATACCTGAAAATGCATTAATATTTGGTGCACCTGCCATCATTAATGTTACTGCCAATCCTATCGATAATATTCTCTTATTTACCTTCATCGAACTCCTCCTACTAATTTTTATATAATTCAACTCATTATAAATTACATCCTCAGTAGTCATTCCCTCAAAACTTATAAATTGCTAAAATAAAAAACACCTAAAATACCATAATCTATAAAAGCAATAACAAAACAGATTACAAAAAGTACTTTAGATGTGATTTTCATTTTATAATATCAGTAAATTAATAAAAAAACAAGATTTTTGGTATTTTTTACAAGCTACCTTCATTGCCATTTAAAAATTCTTGAGTAGCATGTACTTGACCATCAGACAGTATATAAATCCCAAACCCAGTACTGTAAAACTCATTACTAAGCATATTTACATTGTATTCAGGAGACTTCTTCCACGCTTCAAATATAGTCTTTGCCAAATCTTTTGCATCTTGAGTTGTCTGAACATCCTTAGAGTTGATATAAATATATGCTATATTCTCTTCACTTCTCATTCCAAATTCAGAAAATACTTGTGGCGCATTTTTACCATCTATATAATGTGCAAAAACTTTTTTATCCATCATATACTTAGACCATGCATTTGCCATACCTTCTAGCTTACTAGACACTACCAAAGGCTCTTTACCTTTTTCTTTCCTATAAGAATTAATTAAATTATACATTTCAGTAGATACCATTTTTTTGAATTCTGGGCTATTGTAATCATTAGATTTATCATCTAAAACTTCTATTTGAACTCTTTTTTCTGTACTTTTACCCCACTCATCTGTAGCTTTTAATGTCAATATGTATGTACCTACTCTATTTGTATCTATAAACCCATCAATTTTTATTGGCAATACCTTCCCAGTATTATCTTTAGCAACTATGTTTAACTTACCACTGTCAAACTTTTCACCTTTATATAGCTCTGTTGTCCCTATTGTAATTGTTGGAGATTGTCCATTTGACTTTGAAGCACTTATACATTGTTCTATCACCTTGTCACTCAATTCTCCTACAGAAGTTATATGATTTGCTCCTTCCAACACAGATTTATTACTACCATCATTTACTAATACTACTGGATATTCTTTAGTCAGGGGTGCAGCTGCTATAGCATCTACTAACTGATATCCATCCGATATATAGAATCCATCTACATTTTTATAAAAGTAGTTTATTACTTCTTTGTTAGTTTCAAATCTGTCAGTTCCTTCTATTCTAACTGAGTTTGTGTTTTTTACTAAAGAACTGCTCATTATCTCTTCTGACCCTATACAATAAGACTGAACATTTTTGACATCAAAAGGCACACTCTTTCCATCTGTAAGTATAATTGGAACTCCATCTCTAGTAGCTACTGATGATACACTCATTGCATCTGCTTCTCCACTATAGGCATTAGTTAATAGTACTTTGTCCACTTTTTTTATACTTGCTATTTCTTTAGCTATTAGATAACTTGTTTTTAGTCTATCTTCTCCACCAATTCTTTTTACTTCTATATGTTTAGAATCTAGTTCTTTTTCTACTGATTTACTTATAGTATCTTCTGTACCTATTATGTATGCTTTTTTGATATTTTTTAGACATCTATTTGTCTCTGTTGGTATCTTATTTTTTTGTGTAAATAATATTGGTGCTTTTGTGGCACCTGACAACCCACTTGCACTTAATCCATCTGCAAGCGATTTTTCTGTATTTACTAAAATTACTGTTTCATAAGTTTGTCTATCAGCTATCTTTGCTGCTGTTTCATATCTATCTTTGCCATATATTTTTTCTACTACTGATGATGCATTTACACTTTTGAAGTTTACCAAGATTAATGATACTGCTAGACCTAATGATAATATTTTTTTATTCATTTTCATATCCCCCTGATGATTTTTATGTTTTATATTTATATTCTGTTTACTTTTTTTAATTATTTTGTTATTTTTTGTATATTATAAAGTATATCTTATATAAATATATTCCGTCTATATATTAATATTTTATTTAATTAAAAATTCAAAAACCATCGCTAGTTATATTTTAAATATTTATAAAATATATTTCACTAATAAATATAATTTACATCATTTTATAAGTTAAATTTAATTCCACTTAAATTATAATACATATTTCACTATAATATTATTAAGACAATATAAATAAAAATAAGAATGTACTTAGATATATAATTTATATCTAAATACATTCTTATTTTAAGCTTACTTATTTATATTTACTTTGATATTTATTTTGATTCAATTAAACTCTTAATCTTATCTACTACAGATGAAGCTATTCCTCCACCTATCTCAAATAACTTAGATGAATTTTTATTTTTCAACGAAATTTCTTGTGATTTATCTAACGTATTTGTAGCAAGTACAACTGGCGAATTATTTTTAGCTGCAAATGGTCCAACTGCTAAAGCATCTATAAGCTTATCTTGATTAGCAACTACAACTCCATCAAGTTTAGATTGAGAATAGAATTTATCTATTACCTTAGCATTTGTCTCTTGTCTATTTTGACCTGCTATTCTATTTTTTGATACATCTTTATTCGTTATTTTTCCAACTTGCTCAATAGCCTTGTTAGATATCTTTTCTACTCCACCAACAAAGTATACATTCGATACTTTATTAGATTTGATAAATTGTTCAGCTTCATTGTCTACACCATCTTTTTGTGTGAGTACTATTGGAGTTTTTTCCTTTCCAGCTAATGATGCTATTGATAATGAATCAGCTTCTCCATTTCCTGCCCCTATATATAACTTGCTTACACTATTTGTCTTATCAATTTCTCTTGCTATATTAATAGAAGTCTGATATCTTGTATCTCCACCTATTCTTTGTACTGCTATTTTTGAATTTATAGCCTTAATTGCTTCAACTACTGCATTTGGCATAGAATTATTTCCACCTATTACAACCACTTTTGATGGATTTAATCTTTTTATTTCTTCTACTGTTTTTTGAGGAAGCTTATCATTTGAAGATAAAAGAATAGGTGAATTTTTTACACTAGCAAGTGGTGTAGCAGTAAGCCCATCCACCATACTTCTGTCTTCTCCATTTACTATTACAACTGTATCTGATTTTGTCCAGCCACTTTGAGATATTTTAACAGCAGTTTCAAATCTATCTGCACCTTTTAATTTTTTTACTGTAACATTAGAAGTAGAGTCACTTGAACTTCCTCCACTAGAACTACCACCTCCAGATGAACCACCTGAATTATTATTTCCACCATTATTATTGTCATCCGAACCGTCTGGTAGTAACTCATCTGGTTTAGCTAGCTCATTATCAACTACATACTCTAAACTTTTTGGAAGTGTAACTTCAACATACTTACTTATTGTAGCCTTTCTTCCTTTACTTGATTTTTGAGATAATCCAAGCTTTAATACTATATTTGAACCACTTTCCTCTGTTTCTTTACTAACAACAGAGTATTTTATTCTAATATTATTTAATAAGTATTCTAATGCCTCACTCTTTTCAACCTTATATTTTTCAGGGTCAGTTTTGCTAATACCACTTCCACCAATTGGTTTTACTTCATTTTCATTGACAAGAGTGAATACTAAGCCTTCACTAGAACTTATACTTTCAAAGTCTACAGACTTATTATTATATGTAACGATTTTTAAAGCTGGCTTAACATTTGTCCCATTTCCTAATACTTTATACTCAGCATTTGAATTACCACCAAATTTCTTTACAGAAATCCTTCCTATGCTTAATGCATCTCCATCTAGTAAATCTTCACTTGATGTAACATATATATCTAATGTAGTTGTATTACTTCCTTTATTATAATCTGCTCTACAAGTTGCATTAGCATTTTCATTTTTTATCTGCTTTGATATATTATCAGACCACTTAATCTTTTGACCTGGTTCATTATCTATTACTTCAACCTCACCTTGCACCTTTATACTAGCTTGAAACGAATACACTATATTCTCTACTGACTCCACAGAAATATCTATAGTATTTACCTTTTCATACGTCTTTGTTCCCTGCAACACTGGAGCAGCATATGCACATGTCGCACTTCCAGTTATAGCTACTGCCATACTCGACACTGCAATAGTTCTTATAAAAGATTTTCCTTTACTCATTAACACCCGTCCTTATCTATCATCAGCTAGATGAATAAAATCCTTTATCCATCTAGCTTCTTATATTTAATTTATAAATTACCCTAAATTTATAGTTACATTATATATGCTTTATTTTTGATAAATTGCTTTTTCAAAACTTTTTTAGCTACTACTCACACAAAATGCCCAATATCATACTGATATCTTAGTCTTTTCAGACTTTCACATACTATTTATCTCTGACAATATTACTCTTTACTTTATTATTCACAGTAATTACCTTCTTATCACTCACATCAATAGTACTTCTTGTAGCCTTTCTAGCTTTACTATTACTATCAGTAAGACTTATCGTCTTTAACTCATCATAAGTTGTAGCTCCCACAGGTACATACATTGTATCACTTACAAATCTTTGACCTACTGGAGTATCTCCCTGAAGGTCATTGTATCTATAAAGTTCTGCCTTAACCTTATCACTTAAAGAGTTGAAGTCTTCTTTTGGCATATAATAAACCCATGTTCCTTTACTTATCTCACCTAATTGTCCATTTTTTGGCACCTCTGCAAATAAAAGAGCTTCTCCAGAGATAGTTTTATTGTTTTTATCTACAAGTAATGGTAAGTTAAATGCTGGATTTCCACTATATTCTCCTGTAATTATTATTGAACCTACTGGAATCTTAGCTGTTTCATCTTCACTTGTATTAGGGTCATCACTTTGATATATATAATCCTCTGCTAACTTTCCAATTCCATTAGTACGAGTTTGGTCTACACTATTCACTGTTCCAATCTCTATATTGTCGCCTGGAGGCCCTATTATATCTAACTCTGCAACTTCTATATTAGACTTATTGTTAGATATTAATTTTACATATCTAGCTTGATATGTCCAAAGCTTACCATCTTTATTAAATGTAACTCTAGCTTCATTGTCTTGGTCTTTTCCTCCACCAACTAAGTCTTGTCCATATTCAAAAGTTCCTTGACTCACATCTTCCCAAGTTTTTTTATCATTACTTACTTGTATCTTGTAAGTAGTCAATGGACTATATGTTGTGCTAGTATCCTTTCTAAGACTAAACAGTCCTTTTAGTGAAAACTTTCTAGCTTCTGTCTTTGGTTTTGTATACTTTAATCCAACTATAGGTAATGTCTCTTTCATATCTACTATTATATATGGATTTTCTTCTACATTTATATCTGGGTCTTTTTGTGGGTCTTTGTTCCATTCAGCTTTACTAATTCTCTTTCCTTTATAAGTAGTGCTTGCATCATTATCTTTTATATTATCAATCTCAGGATTTTGTAGTGGTCCATGTGAGTCATTTTCAGTTCTAATGTCACCATCAGAAACAGTATTTGTTATAAATGACCATGCTGACTTATTAATTTTTCCTTCATCAGATAATTTTACAGTACCAACTTCAAACTCGTCTGTTGGATTTAAGTGATAGTCATATGCAACTACTTTATATGTAAATGCTCTGTTATTAAGAGGAGATATATTGTCAGTAAATTGAGCTTTACTATTTCCTTTTGCATCCACAAAACCTACTGTTCTGTATTTTACTTGAGTTCCATTTTCACCATCTAAGTAGTTTCCATCACTTCTTATTATTTCATATCCTAATATTTTATCTTTGTCTTTATCAACATCTAAATCTATAGCTATCTTATTAGATTTAACTAAAGAGCCACTTTGCACTCCATCAGCAAAACTAGCACTTACCTTAGTATTTTCTGCCATGTTAGATATGTTTTCATTTAAAATATTTCTTCTAGCCTCATCATTTACATACTGTATCTTTCTAGTCTCTTTTTCAAACTTCTTACTATCCATTATACTGTTTAGCTCTGGTGTAATCTCTACTCCCCATGCCTTAAAGTAATCTCTTAAATCTTTTTCAACGACACTTGATGCCATAGCAACTAGCATTTGGTCTTTTGGTAAGTTATTTATTGGGTCATCACTTGAAAGTGCTCTATATTTTCTAGAAATTTTAGCATAGAATGAATCATTACCTAAATCAGCATCTGAATTATTCTTTAACATTGAACCAGTAAAATCATCGTCATATGCTAAATGTAATTGCCATAACATTCCAAGTCTTTCAAATACGTTACTTGGTATTCCCAAACTATTTGAAGTAACATGTTCATATATCTTATCCATTGTAGAACCTTCAAGTCTTGAATGTGTCTCATCATCAAATGTCTGAGCAAGTAGTGCAAGTACATTGTTACTAGTCTCACTGTATGTCATCTTACCTATATCTGTAACATGTCCTATCTCATGACCTATTCCCCATCCAAATAAACTTCCTCCACTAGCTTTTCCATTAGCATCTATTTGGAAAGGTACTCCATTCATAAGCCCTGGAACTGAGCCGTATTCCACTCCTACATGTAGACCAGAAGCATACATAAATGCTCCAATAAACATTCTTTGATATTTTATGTTCATACGAGATTTTGGAGCCATATCATTTTTAGTTATATTAAACTCATTATCGTCTATAGTTCCATTACCATCTAAATCTTGTGTCTTAAATACGCCTCTTTCAGAGTATATTAAATCCATAATTTGTTCCCATGCAAGCATACTGTTATATAGTCTATCTACTTGTGTGTTTAAATCATAATTTCCTTTTGATATTCCTTGATATACAGCTGTTGCTGGAACGTTTAATGTTACTTTGTCACTTTCAATGTCAGTAGTATTTAATACACCTGTTGTTTCTGAATATCCATATGAATTACCAATATTTGTGCCTGGATAGTATGGTTCTCCTTTTATCTCATTCTTATATTTAGCTAATTCTTCTATATAAACTTTTATTTTTTCTTTAGATTTAGAAACCCCCTCAGGGCTATTGTCGTTTATCATTCCATTTAAGTTAAGATGTGGTATCTTAGTAGCTCCTGCTACACGCACTTTTATATCTCCACCACTTGGAGTATCATAAGGGTATCTTATATATAAGCTTCCTCCACGTTCTGCATCTAAGCTGTGAAGCTTACTCAACTGAATTACATTTTTACCAGTGTTAAGGTTTATTTCTCCACTCTTATATGCTCCAGACTCTCCATAATATTGTGTATAGATTAACTTAGGAGTCTTACCACTTTTACTTCCAACATATATCGTAATTTCATCTCCAGCTCTAGCAGCTACTCCCAATGCCTGCCAGTCATTTCCCATACCTAAGTTATTCGACTTAATAGTATAGTTTCCACTCTTATCTTTATATTTTCCTGATACATTTATATCTTGATTAACAGTAGTCACATCAGTAAGTGTTGCTCTATCATTATATAAGTCTTGAGCTAATTTTAATTCTCTTTCTATAACAGTCTTATATGGATGATATTCTCCACTTGCTGTATCTGGAGTATTAAGTCTATCTTTTAGTTCTGTTATTTTTTCTTGAGTTATACCTTCTTTTAATTCGACTTGTAAATCGTCTGTAAATAAATCTCTTACCTCTTTTTCTATACTGTCATACTCATAGAATTTAAGCTCTGATATATTAGATTTATATGAATAAGACGAGCAAACACTAACTTGTATCTTAGTCGCATTTATTGGTTCTTTTAATCTAACCATCACGTATTTATTATTATTTACAGGGTCTGTCTTTGTTTCAAAAGGTGCATCGCCTAAATTATGTAGTTGACCATTTTCATCCCAATATTGTATCTCAAAGTCATTTATTGTCTTATCAGAAACATCAAATCTAGGTGTAGCCATAAAAGTATCCATAGTATAAGCTTTATCAAAAGTTATGATTGGTCCTCTATTTGTTCCTTCAGCTGCATTATAACTTGGGAATGTCCAGTGTGTTGTAAAGTCTCCATCAACTACATTAAATTTGTTAAATGGATTTTTATCACTATATTCTTTTGTATCATATCCAGCTGGATAAGTAACATCTATTATATGATTAGTTGGTATTCCAAATCCAGCATCAGATTTAGGAGTATTAATCAATCTATAGTTAGGTGTTGTTGGTGCATCTACACTTTCAGTTGTGCCTAGATATATCTTAGACATTCCACTAGTACCTAAGTGATTAGTAGCTGTCATTCTAACTTCATACGTTGTATTATCTTTAAGCCCTTCTATTTTTGAACTTGTTCCACGAATAAGCTTATCATTGTATTTTATCCAAGAACCATTAGAACCTTTTTCTCTGTAATATAAGTCAAAATCTTTAGCTTGTTTATGATTTTTCCAACTTACATCAAGAGCTTTAAATCTTCCTTTAATGCTTATGCCTTCTGGTGGCTCTGGTCTTGTATCTGGAACAACTTGAAACTCTATTATACTGTCTGGGCTAAATTGTATAGGCTTGTAGTTTGAGTCCACATTTTCTGGTACTCCATCTAAATTGCTTGGTGAAGCTTCTTTATATCCACTAGACCAATCGCCATTTAAAGACTGTATGCTAACTCTATATAGACCATACGCATCTATATCTCTAACCTCTATAGAATTTTTGCTAGTTTGTAATTTTTTAGTTGATAATACTTTTCCTTTACTATCAATTGTGTCTAATATAAGTTCATATGCAGACACATTAACTTCATTGTTCCAATAAAAAGATACCTTTTCATTTCCAACAGCAGTACTAGTTGCTATTCTGTTAATTTTAGGTATATTCATATCTGGCTTTGGTATTTCTTTATAAACATTATTTAAAAATTCAACTTTAGATATTTCTGCAAGATTTCTATCATTGGCTGTTGTAGCTGTTATTTTTATAGTTATCTTTTTCACTGCTACTTGTTTTCCAAGATTTATCACTATATCGCTATTTTGAACATCTGCATATGTTTCTAAAGCTGACCTACTATATGTAGATGTTGTAGAGTTATCATCTTTACTAATATTATTATCTTCTTTTGGTGTATCTTTGTCTAAATCAGATTTATCTGTTGATGAACTTTCTTTATCATTACTTTCCTTATTATTGTTTTCTTGTTCATTTGTATTAGAATTTGATTCTTCTTTATCATTCTTTTCTTCTTGAGTATTATCCAAGTTATTATCAGGTTGTTCTGTATTTTCTTCTTTATTATTTACTTCTTCTTGTTGTTCCTCTTTTAAAGTTTTTACATACTCTTTGTTTTCATAAGGAATCTCTTGAACATTACCATCTTTATCTGTAATCTCAACTATTCCTTTTGCTGGAGCACTCCCTTCAGGAGCTTTAATATTTATAACTTCCATATCAAGAGCTTCTGATAAAGCTATATCCATTACTGCTGGTTTTTCTTCTGATATCTTATCCTCTTTATTTGCTGGAGATATTGTAACTCCACTACTTTCTCCACTAAATAAATCTTCTACAGTACCTTGAATATCTGTATCAGTATTTTTTTCTAATATTACTTTGCTTGTATCTACTATAGGATTGGTAGGTACTATACTTTCTAGACTATTTGCATTTTCATTTTGTCCTAGATTTTTATGCACATAGTCTAGGTCAGCAATATCTACCTTTCCATCTCTATTTAAATCATATTCTTTTTTATTTGAATCTATATTTTCTAGAACTTCATTATAATCATTTTTATCTACTTTGCCGTCTCCATTTACATCACCCATTAAGAATAGTTCATAGTTTAAAGGTTTATTTTTATTATCTACACTTGCTCTATTACTTAATAAAACCCTTTGAGAATAATTTGATATATCAATATCTTTAACTTCTTTACTCTTAAATCCACTTCCAGAGACTTCTACCTTGTATTTTCCAACAGGTAAATTGCTGAACATAATATTATAATATGATATATTTTCATCTTTATCTTTTACTTCACTTCTATTGGCAGATAATTTTTTGATAGTATAGTCTATAGTATCTGTTCCTATATTTATACTTCCTAAATTTTTACCTCCAAGTTTTATTATCCCACTATTATTATTACCATCTTTTAATTGTAGCTGTATATCAGTTATACTTTCTGATTCATTATTTTTGATTGGAAGTGAAAAATTTAAATCCACTTCTAGATTCCCCTTTAGCTTTTCTGTAACTGATTTTTCAACTGCCCTTAGTTTTCCCTCTAATATAGGCTCTGCAAAAACATTCAATGGTGCACTACACATAGATACTGCTAGTACACAAGATATTGCCTTTTTCATGAAATAACAATCCTCCCTCAATAAATCTTTAATTTTCCATGAATTTAAATGCTATAGTTTCAGACAATAAAAAAAGACACTCAAAGAGAATCTTTATTATGAATAAAAAGAATTTGCTCTTTTTAGCAACTGGCTGATATGGCTTTATAAGCTTTAATCCCTATAGTTTTGCGTCATTAGATTTCCCTAATTTTGCCATTTAATTTTCAATGCTTTTATACCCATTTTATACTATATTTAAACTTTTTAATACAAATTTTTTATGTTAAAATCCAAAAAAAGAATATTTATATTATTATGTTAATATAAATATTCTTTCTCATTATAAATACATTACTTATACGTTATTTTCTAATTATTATCTTATTACATATTTCCAGCACTTATATATTATTCTTATCAAAATATCTAAATCTTGGTAAATACTTATTCTTTATATCTTCCATAAAACTCATGTGTTGCATATATAGTCTTATCACCTGTCATAGTTAATCCAAATCCCATTATCTCATATCCCTTATGCAACATATTTGTACCTTCCTCAGGATTGGTCTTCCACTCATTAAAAATAAAGTTTCCTATATCATCTGCATCCCTATTTGTATATACAGGCTTATCTGGTATTTTATACTTAATTATATTTTCCCCTTGAACAGAAATGTATCCAGGCTTAATCTCACTCCAATCTAAGTATTTCAAAAAAGTAGAATACGAATTTTTACCATTTATAGTATGAGATAAAGTCTTTTTATTTGCCATTAAATTAGACCAGTCATTTGCTAAACCTTCTAATCTACTTGCTACAGATAACTCTCTTACTCCATTTTCTTTTCTGTATTGTTTTGTAAGAGCATATATTTTTCCCTTTATTCTGTCCTTAAACACCTTATCATTTGGATTATAGTATAATCCTTGTTGATTTGGTGAGGCTTGATTTATACATTGCTTGATGACATTCTGATTTATTCCTCCTAGTACAGTTAATTTATCTGCACCACTTAAAATACTCTTATTGCTACCATTTTCAACTAAAACCACAGGTGCATTTTTTGCTATTGTAGAAGCTACCAATGCATCAGTTAGTTGCATACCTTTACTTAAATAAAATTCTTTACTGTCTTTATAAAATTCTTGTATAACTCTTTTATTTGTGTCAAATCTATCTGTACCACCCAATCTAACAGAATTTGTACTCTTAACCAGTTCATCACTTATTATCTCGCTAGAACCAAGTGCATAACTCTTTAATCCTGTTGTATCAAATCCTACACTGCTTCCATCTGTAAGTATTATAGGTACTCCATCTCTTGCTGCTACTGGTGATGCACTTATTGCATCTGCTTCTCCTGTGATTCCATTAGCTATAATTACTTTATCGATTGGTTTAATTTCTTTGATTTTCTCAGCTATCTTTACACTTGTATCAAATCTATTTTCGCCAAATATTCTCTCTACAACCTTATTTTTAGATATCAATTGATTTTCTATACCTTTACTGATAGTTGATTCTGAACCTATTATATATACATTCTTTGCTTTATTTAATCTTTCCATTGTAGTATTTGGGATTTGATTTTGTTTTGTCATTAAAATAGGCGCGTTTAATGCTCCTGCTAAACCACTTGCGCTCAAGCCATCTGACAAGCTATTATCCGAATTGATTAGTATTGCTGTATTATAGTTTTGTTTGTCTGCTATTTTTGCTGCTGTCTCATATCTGTCAATTCCTTTTATTTGTTCAACTGATGTGAGTGCATTTACTCTAGGAGTATTTACCATTACTAAAAATAGTGTAAGTCCTATAGCAAATATCTTTCTACTATTCTTCATATTTTTTTACCCCCAATATTAGTTTTTATAATTTTGTTATATTGATTTTACTTAGACTTAATAAAAAGTTACAATTTTGTTACCATATTTTATATATGATACCATAGTTATCCATCTAACTCAAACAATATAATTAAAGTTTTTATTATTCATAAATTCAAAACATTATAACTTATTTTCTTTAATTAAGTGATAGGCTCAAAAGTTTTATTAAGTTATATACTTAAAACAATATAGTTTAATAAGTATTTATTTTCTATAACCTTTCTTAATACATAAAGTTTTTTAAATAAATATCTTAAGATAACATCTACCACAAGATATAATAATCAAAAACAATAAAAAGATGGTATCCTAACTTATTTTAAGATACCATCTTGTCATTATTTCTATTTTAATTGTTTATACTTATTTATTATCTATATTATATCTTACTTAGCTAAACATTATCTAAACAAAATTACAAATTTAAATTTTATATACTATTAGTTTCTAGTAAATAAGTTTATTTTTTCTGCTATTTTCTCAATAGCATTTTTAGCTATTCCTTCACCTATTTGTACTAACTTAGTAGCATTCTTAAGTCTTAATTCAACTACTTCTTCTTGTGACTTAGAAAGTTCTTCTGTAGTTAATATTATTGGTGCCTTTGCACTAGCTGCAAGTGGTGCTGCTGTAAGTGCATCAACTAATTGTCCATTTCCACCTACATAACCATCTTTTGCAACATATGCTTTAGTTGCTCCTGCATAGTACTTGTTGATTACTTTAGCATTAGTGTCTTTTCTGTTTTCTCCTGCTAATCTTTCAACTTTATTATTTAAATCTATTTCAACTAATTTGTTTTCAACGTCTTTTGATACAGAGTTCTCTCCACCAACTATTTCTAATTCTTTTCCATTTAATAACTTCTCAGCTTTAGCATCCAATTCGTTACCTGTAACTATTATTGGAGCACCAAATTGAGCAGCTCTAGCAGATATACTCATAGCATCTGCTTCTCCATTTCCACCTACTACGAAAGCAGTTTTAAATGTATCTTTTAATTGTTTTGCTATTTCTAAAGAAGTCTCAAATCTATCTTCTCCAGAAACTCTTTCAACTTTACTTACACCTAACTTAGCAAGTTTTTCTTCAGTTTCTTTTGATATTTTAGATTCTCCACCTACTATATATATCTTCTTAGAAGATAAGTTGCTTCCAAGTACTCTTAATATCTCAGCTTCTATTTCTGATGGTAATGAATCTTTCTTTGATAATAGTATTGGTGCATTTTTTTGAGATGCAAGTGGTGCTGATGCCAATCCATCAACTATAGCATCTTCTCCAACTAAGATTATTGCTTCGGCTGCTCCATCATTAAATCTCTCTTTACTAACCTCTACTGCTGTTGTAAATCTTGAATCTCCAGATAAAACTTCTACCTTTAATTCTTTTCCATCTTTAACATCAGTTAATACTTTGTGTAAATCTCTTACTAACTTATGATTTTTACTTGATATACTTATTGTTTCTGGCTTTTCATTTGTCTTGCTTAAAATCATATCAAAGCTTGATTTTTCTGGCTTATCTTTATCATCACTATCTTCTTGCTCTTGAGTAAGTATAGCTACATTTTCAAATGTTAAAGAATATCCATTTTTAACTTTATTAACTATTTCTCTTCCTGATGTAGTCAATCTAACTCCATCGAATAAATCTTCTGCTGATACATCTTGTAAATCTGCATTTTTAACTGTTATTGTATGTAATTCTTTTGATTCTATATCACTATATTTCTTTTCATAGCCTTCAAAAGTACTTTCTTCTGATATTATTTGTTTTGAGAAATCTAAGTGTTGGTCTCCCACATTTATAGTAATAACATTTTTTGAATCTTTTGCTCTTTTTACTTCAACTGAGCTTGTAGATTTTATTGTTGCTGTTAATTTACTATCAGAATCTTCTGCTAAAGTTGCATTGAAAGCATTAACTGCATCTACTATTTCTTGGGCTGTTTTGTAGTTTTCAATTTTATAGTCAACTACTTTTCCACCTAGAGTTTGATGACCTTTGTCTTGTATTGTAACTTTTAAACTTTGTCCTTCTACTAATGCATTTATTTTGTTTTGTAATTGAGTTGCATTAGTTAAAGTTATATTGTCTACTTTTATATCATAAACTCTGTCATTTACATTTGCTCCTGCTTTTGTCTCTTCAAACTTAATTTCTAATGCTTTTCTAACTTCTTCAATTAATTTAGTAGAATCTTTCGCACTTACTGTGTAACTTTTATCAACATTTTCTGACACAGTGTTATCTGCGAATATTGGTGCTGCTGCACTCATAACTGTGGCTCCTGCCATTACTATTGCCATACTTCTCTTCTTGTTGCTCAACATATTTATGTCCTCCGAATATTGTTTTTTAATTTTTTTATATTCGTATTTCCCACATATAAATAATATTATATATAATATTATTTATCAATACATTTTATAAGTTTACATAATTTACTAGTATAAGTTTTAAAATAATTGTATGAAAATCCATATTTTGAGCACATTATCATATCAATTTTTACTAATTAATCCTCTCTATTTAAATTAAATATACATCACTAATTTAAACTATTTTACAAAGTTTAAGACTACTATTTATTATAAGAAGTATTGTAAAACAAAAGAGGATACCTCTCAATGATAATAGAATCATTTTGAAGTATCCTCTTGAAAATAACTAAGTCAATAATTTTCTATCTTTCACACTCTTGATTTGCAACTGTACAAGAAGTTTTACAAGCTGATTGACAAGAAGTTTGACACTCTCCACATCCACCTTTTGCAGCACTTTGCTTTAAAGTAGCTTGAGATAAAGTTTTTACATGTTTATTTTCCATTTTCAACGCCTCCATTTCTAATTGTTTCCTATTGATTATATCATAAAACTACTCTAATATAAACTCTATTTAAAGTTGACACCCAATACGCCTCCAATACCTCCCGCTGCTGATATTAACAATAACTTATAAATCATTCCTACTTCAAACACAAACTTTTCTTGTGCTAAAAACACAGTTAAAAAAATACATACTATGTACAAAAGTCCAACCAAAAGTCCATATATAAGACCTTTTTCTTTCATGTGTTTTGAAGTATAAAAACCACCTATAGCTGCAGAAATGGTAGTTATAAATGATGAAACCATGGTTATATTATCCCCACCAATATCTGTAAATGTCAAAAATAAGTTATACACTAATAAAACAGCCAAAGTTATTATATACGCATACCCTAGACCTTTAAAAATATAATTAGATTTTCCCATAAAAAAAACCTCCTCTCAAATTAATATATATTCGAGAAAAGGCTTTTAAATTACTAATTTACTCTTCTTCTATTTCTTCTTTTTTAGATTTAACTGTACCTATAGCCCATTTTTCAAATGGAACTTTAGTTCTATTTGGTCCTAACTCTAGTATTACAACATCATCTTCAACTTTAGCTACATTAGCTACTATTCCACCTATTGTAACGACCTTGTCTCCTACACCTAGGCTACTTCTCATTTCTTTTAATTGTTTGTCTTTTTTCTTTTGAGGTCTAATCATTAGGAAATAAAAGATTGCTATTACTACTACCCATAGACCTATACTCATCATTATTTGTTGCTGTGGCATTAATTTTTCACTCCTTCATAAATTATACTCTTTTGTAAAACGCAGTAAATATCTATATAAGTATTTACTTTTTTAGTTTTGAGTACTATTGAATATTATATATTAAAATGATTATAATTAATAGTCCAAACTCTATATTTCATAGCCATATTTTGCAAAAAATTCATTTCTAAAATCCAGTAATCTATCTTCCATTATCGCTTGTCTTATTTGCTTCATTAAATTTAGTAAAAAATGAAGATTATGAGTAGTTATTAATCTAGCTCCTAATATTTCATTTGCTTTTATAAGATGTCTTATATAAGCTCTTGAATAGTTTTTACAAGCATAACAATCACACTCTGGGTCAAGTGGAGTAAAGTCTTCAGCATAAGTTGCATTTCTTACTACTACTTTACCTTGACTAGTCATTGCAGTCCCATTTCTAGCTATACGAGTAGGTAAAACACAATCAAACATGTCTACTCCTCTTATAACACCTTCCACTAAATCATCTGGGCTACCAACTCCCATTAGATATCTTGGTTTATCTTTTGGCATAAATGGAGTTGTATGTTCTAGTACATCATACATAAGTGGCTTTGGCTCTCCAACACTAAGTCCACCAATAGCATATCCTGGTAAATCAATGCTAGTTATCTCTTTTGCTGATTGCTCTCTTAAATCTTTATACATTCCACCTTGTATTATACCAAATAAAGCTTGCTTATCTGTATTATTATGGGCATCTTTACATCTTTTTAACCATCTTGTTGTTCTTTCTAACGAATTTTTTACATATTCTCTATCTGCTGGGTATGGTGCGCACTCATCAAATGCCATCATTATATCTGACCCCAACGCATTTTGTATTTCCATAGCCTTTTCTGGAGTTAGAAAATGTTTTGAACCATCTAAATGTGACCTAAATTCTACCCCTTCTTCTTTTATCTTTCTTAGAGGCCCTAAACTAAATACTTGGAACCCACCACTATCTGTAAGTATTGGCTTATCCCAGTTCATAAACTTATGAAGTCCACCTGCTCTTTTTATAAGCTCATGACCTGGTCTCATATATAAATGGTATGTGTTACTAAGTATTATTTGTGAGCCAATCTCTTTTAGTTCTTCTGGTGTCATAGATTTGACAGTTGCTTGAGTCCCAACTGGCATAAATATTGGTGTTTCTATTATTCCATGTGGAGTGTGTAATCTTCCTAACCTTGCACCACTCTGTTTGCAAGTTTTTATCAATTCGTATCTTACTGCGTACATAAAGTTCTCCTTAGTAATATTTATTTCTCATTATTTTTTAATATATTCTTGTAATAATCTATTTATCTAGTACATTTTCTAAATAGATTTATCTTTATCATCTTTTTCCTGTTGTTCTTTAATCGCTTCTTCATCATGTATACTCGTTATATTAAGAGCACTCTTGTCTTTTGTTACTAAAAACTTTTTTATAGCAAAAAGTCCTGCAATAGCTATAACACCTATTAAAACATCTATCATTCCTTCATTTTTAGGAAGTAACAACATTTTTCTAGCTATAGCATAAAGTAGTGCCTCAATAAATGCTCCTGGTATATGAAGTGATAGCATTACTACAAGTTCAACACCTATCACTAAAAGTAATATTTGTGCTAAGAAGTCGTTAAGCTGACTGTATTGTACCGGATTTTGAAAGTCAACTATATATGCTCCCCACATAAGTCTTAATACATCTACAGTCCCTAGAAATACAGCTATTAAAACTACCACTGCTAACACACGTTCAAATATAAAAGCAATCTTTAATATAGGGTTATTCTTTTTTTGTTTTTGTAAACTATGCATCAATTACCTCCCTACTTTATAATCATAGCATCTCCAAAACTGAAGAATCTATATCTTTCTTTTACAGCCTCATTATATGCATTTAAAACATTATCTTTTCCACAAATAGCACTTACTAGCATTATCAATGTAGACTCTGGCAAATGAAAATTAGTAATAAGCTTATCTAGAACTTTAAACTTATAACCTGGATATATAAATATCTCTGTCCATCCACTAGTTTCCTCCATCTTTCCATCTTCATTACAGGCTGACTCTATAGTTCTACAACTAGTAGTTCCAACACAGATTACATTATTTCCATTTTCTTTTGCTCTATTTATTTTGTCAGCTGCTTCCTGACTAACCATATAATATTCTGAATGCATCTTATGATTTAAAACATCATCTACTTTTACTGGTCTAAAAGTACCTAAACCAACATGTAAAGTTACAAAGGCTATATCCACACCTTTTTCTTTTATTTTACTTAATAGTTCTTCTGTAAAGTGTAATCCTGCTGTAGGTGCTGCTGCTGAACCATTATGTTTTGAATAAACAGTTTGATATCTCTCTTTTTCATCCAATCTAGCAGTTATGTATGGAGGTAGTGGCATGTTTCCAAGTTCATCCAAGATTTCTTCAAAAATCCCATCATAATGGAACTTTATAATTCTTGAGCCTTCATCTGATAAATCCACAACTTCTCCAATTAACTTTCCATTTCCAAAAGAAAACTTAGTACCTACTTTTGCTCTTTTCCCTGGTTTTACTAGAGCTTGCCAAGTATCTTCCTCAGTTCTTTTTAATAATAGAAACTCAATTTTTCCTCCAGTTTCAAGCTTCTCACCTATCAATCTAGCTGGTATAACTCTAGTATTATTTAGAACTAAACAATCCCCTGGATTTAAATATTCTATTACATCTCTAAAGACTTTATGCTCAATATCTCCTGTCTCTTTATCCAGTACCATCAATCTTGAACTAGCTCTATCTTCTATAGGAACTTGAGCTATAAGTTCCTGTGGTAAGTCAAATTTAAAATCACTTGTTTTCAATGTTAAACTTCCTCTCTTAAAATTTCTCTAGCTACAATAATATCAAAAAAACAACTTATTTTCCACAATATTACCATAATCTATCAAGAAATTACTCTTTTTAGCATACATTATATCCACAATATATAGATATTTTTCCACGATATACACGTCTTATCCACAATATATAGATGCAGTACACACAATTTTCAGTGTATTTATCCACAGTATCTACAGGTGTAATTACCATTTTGTGGATATGTTTGAATTTTTACCCATTTTAGAAATATTTAAATTTAATGACTATTCTATTTTATAAGTATTTATATAATCTATTTTTATTTTTCATTAGGATATGGAATCTTTAGGTGTTCATATGCTAATGGCATAGCTACTCTCCCTCTAGGCCCTCTATTTATAAAGCCCAACTGAAGCAAATATGGCTCATATACATCTTCTATAGTATTTCTATCTTCACCAATAGAAGCTGCTAATGTATCAAGACCAACTGGTCCCCCTCTAAATTTTTCTATTATAGTCATAAGAAGCTTCTCATCTACAAAATCAAGACCTAAATTATCAACACCTAAAAGTTCTAGTGCATCTTTTGCTACCTCATCAGTTATTTTTCCATCAGCTCTAACTTGTGCAAAATCCCTAACTCTTTTTAATAATCTATTTGCTATTCTTGGAGTCCCTCTTGAACGTTTTGCAAGCTCTAAAGCACCATTAGATTGTATTTCTGCATCTAAGATATGTGATGACCTAAGGACTATTTTTGAAAGCTCATCAACTGTATAGTAATCCAATTTACAAATAACACCAAATCTATCTCTAAGTGGATTTGTAAGCATACCAGCTCTTGTTGTAGCCCCAATAAGCGTGAATTTAGGAAGGTCAAGCCTTATACTCCTTGCAGATGGCCCTTTTCCTATTATTATATCTAAACAAAAGTCTTCCATCGCTGGATACAAAACTTCTTCAACACTTCTGTTGATTCTGTGTATCTCATCTATAAATAAGACATCATTTTCATTTAAGTTTGTAAGTATGGCTGCCAAATCTCCAGCTCTTTCTATTGCAGGACCTGATGTAATCCTTAAATTTACACCCATCTCATTAGCTATTATGCTAGCTAGAGTAGTCTTTCCAAGACCTGGTGGTCCATATAAAAGCACATGGTCTAACTGCTCATTTCTTGATTTAGCAGCCTCTATAAATATGCTAAGTTGCTCTTTGGATTTTTCTTGACCTAAATAATCTTCTAGAGTCTTTGGTCTTAGACTATTTTCTATATCTATATCTTCTGTCTTCATTGTAGAAGTTATTATTCTATTTTCATCTTCAAAACCTTGCATTTATACCCCTCCTCTCGTACTTTTGGAAATCTACTTCGATATTTTGAAATCTACATTCATACTTTAAATATTATTTTAAGATGTAAATGTTATTTCAAAGATTTACTCATTATATATGTAAGTGCTTTCTTTATAATGGCTTCTGTATCCATGCCATCCTTTTTACACTTTTGAACTGCATCTTTTGACTCTGATAATGTATAACCTAAAGCTACAAGTGCATCCACAGACTCATCTTGAGATATTAAGGTAGGTTTTTGTGATAATAATGTTGGTTCAAATTCTATGTTGTTTTTGTCTACCTTGTCTTTAAGTTCTAAGACAATTCTTTCTGCTGTCTTTTTCCCAACACCAGGAGCTTTGGATAATTTTCCAATATCTTCACTTAAAATATACGCTCCTAACTGTGCTGGTGATGCAAATGATAGTATTGAAAGTGCCACCTTAGGCCCTATCTTAGATACAGATGTAAGTAACTCAAACATCTTAAGTTCCTCCCTACTTACAAAACCACAAAGGCTCATATCATCTTCTCTCACAATTAGTTTAGTATATATTTTTGTAGCTTCTCCCACTTGTAAATTCATGATTGTATTGGATGATACATTTACCTTATATCCTATACCATTATTTTCAATAACTATATTATCTATATAAATCTCTTCTATTGTACCTTTTATATAACTATACATACTTACCACCTATATTCTTTAGAGTTTTTTCAAGCTTATTTGAATGAGCATGGCAAATAGCCACAGCTAAGGCATCTGCAACATCATCTGGTTTTGGAACCTTTTTTAAACTCAAAAATGAAGTTACCATCTGTTGAACTTGTGCCTTATCTGCTCTTCCATATCCAACTACACCTTGTTTTACTTGAAGTGGAGTGTATTCATACACTGGCTTCCCATTATGAGCACATGCAAGCATAGTAACACCTCTAGCTTGTGCAACTGTTATAGCTGTTTTTACATTCTTGTTAAAGAATAATTCTTCCATTCCAACTTCATCTATATTGTAATTCTTTACGATTGTATCAATTCCTTTATATACAAGTTCCAATCTTCTCGATATATTCATGTGTGCAGGTGTTGTCACTGCTCCATAATCTATTACCTTAAACTTGCTATTTTTGTATTCAACTATACCATATCCAACTATAGCTATACCTGGGTCAATCCCCAATATTATCATTTTTTTAAATTCCCCCTAAAAATAAAAGAAATACCAAAATGTATTTCTCATAAAAACTTATGTTCTAAATTATTATACCATAAATAATATTAACAAATCATAAAATGGTATATGTAAAATATAAAATAAAATAAAAAAGTCATACCAAAGCAAGATTTTACTTCAGTATAACTTTTATATTTAGTACAAATAAATTATGGTATTTTATAGGAATTAAATGTGACTACAATTTTAATATTAACTTACTTAGTATTAACTTGCAAAGTCTTCTAATCTTGAATAAGCATCTTCTTCAGTATCCATAACTACACCTTTTTTGATTTCATCTTGAACTGTCTTAGGAAGTGAATCTATTCTTATTTTTGTTTTTTCTACTAAGGTTTTATTTCCACTATTATCATATTTATATAATGCTATATTTCCATTATCATTTTCAATCGTATATTTACCTTTTATAGTGGCATTCATTGCTTGTACATCTTTAGTGTCACTATATTTAGATTCTACTAGTACGATTTCATTTTTATCCATACTCTTTATTTCTTTACTTGGATACTCTTTTTTAAAATATGATACTATTTCTGATTTTGTCTTATCTAATAATGATTCTGGAACTATCCCAGCCATTGTAAGTGTTCTCTTATAATTAGTTTCATTTTCGCCTTCACTTTGAAGCCAAACTTCACAATTTTTATTTAATCCAAAAGCTTCTTTTGACTTTTCATTCATATTCGCACTAGTACTTACAACTTCACCAGTTTGAACTCCATTATGTTTTAATCTTGTCCCTATATAAACTCCACTACTTAATACAAATACTCCTACTAGTATTAAGGCAGATATTTTCCAAGGAAATAATTCTTTTTTCTTCTTTTCAAACATTGATTACGCCTCCTTTTTCTATTATTTTCTCCAAGCTGTAAGTTTTTATACAATTTAGGTAAATTTTAGAAGAAAATATATTTACATTTCAAATTACTCTAAGAATAGATATTTTATAAAAGAGAGTTTTCTCTTAAAGGTTATATTCTTGTAATTATATGGACATAATTTATAATAAATAATCGTTTAGGAGGTAATAACTTTGGAAAGAATAAATTGTAATGTAACTAACTGCTCACATAATAATAGCCATATATGTTATGCAGATAAAATTTTTATAAATGGTGAAAAAGCTCACAATGATAGACATACTTGTTGTAGTTCATTTTTAGATGAGTCTATTTACAGCAATCTATCAAGCAATGTTAATAATAGAAATTGTGAAGAATTAGTTTGTAGTGTAAAAAACTGTGAATACAATAAAGATGGTAGTTTATGTACACTTGACAATATATTGGTTGCTCCTGAAACTGATAGAGTAAATCTTTATGTTGAAACATGTTGTTCTAGCTTTAAATGTAAATAATCACAATATAAATAAATATAAGGGTGTCAAATATGACTAAACTAACATAGTGTAGAGTATCTACAACTATTAGTTTGATTATACTTGACACCCTTATTTATTTTGAATAAAATCTCATTATTATAATCATATATAATATTATAACTGTAATTAAATTTGATAAATTTCTATAAATTGGTATAATCAATATGTAAATTGAATTTTAAATAAATTAGTCATAAAAATAAAATATCGAGTATATAGTGTTATATTAACTAGAAATGAGGTGCTTATGAGTATATTTTACATTCAATTTCTTTATTTTGTAATTTATAGTTTTATAGGATGGTGTTGTGAGACTACATATTGTTCAATTTTACAAAAGAAATTTGTAAATAGAGGTTTTTTAAATGGACCATTTTGTCCTATATATGGCTTTGGAGCATTAGCGATAGTTGCTACATTAACTCCTTTTGTACACAATATTCCCTTGTTGTTTTTATTTAGTATAATTATAACTAGTATAATGGAATATCTTACAAGCTTTGCATTAGAAAAAATATTTAATATGACCTGGTGGGATTATTCTAAGCACAAATTTAATATTCATGGCAGAGTTTGTCTAGAAAATTCACTTATGTTTGGTGTATTATCATTAATTGTAATGCTTATAGTACATCCTATTGTAGTTGATTTAATTAACTCTATCCCTAAAAATATACTATCTATACTGGCTATATATATAGAAGTTTATTTTGTTTTAGATTTAGTAATTACAGTACATACAATCTTACAATTAAATGGCAAATTAAAACAAATCAATCTTATAATTAAAGAATTAAAAGATAAAAAAGAATACTACAAACTTATTACACAGGAAACTATTGAAAACAAACTTGAGTCTTTGATTGAAAATAGACTTGAGACTTTAGAAGATAGATTTGAAATACTTAAGGAAAAAGAAAACTATCGTTATGTTAGAAACCGTATTGATGAACTTAAAAATAAACTTAATAATTTATTGTCTAACCACAAATTACTTCATAGACGTATTATCAAAGCATTCCCTAATATTAGCTCTAATAAACATAAAGATATTTTGAATAAAATCAAAGAAGACATTAAATCAATAAAAAAAGATAAATAGTTTAATAAACATAATATAAATTCAATAATAAAAATATTAATACATAATAGTAAGGATTAGAGTATTTTTTATAAAATACTCTAATCCATTGATATTCTAATCCATCAGTATCTCAACAGATTCTTTAAGTGTACTGACTTCTCCAACATTACCAGGGAAAATTATATATGGCATATTAGGAAATTTACTTTCTTTACCTGTCATCCATACTGGTATACCAGGTTTTATTTGCCCCATTACTGTAGCTTTTTTTACTTTAAGTGCTTTAGTACCAACATCACTAGATGTAATCCCACCTTTAGCTATAATGAAGTTAGGCCTTACATTAAGCATACCAATTATACTAGTAACAGCATCTGATATCTCTACAGAAATCATAAGTTGTTTATCTTTATCGTTTGTATCTAAATCAAAACGCTCTCGCCTAGTATAAACAGCAACCGTTTTTCCACTACTTATTTTTTCTTCTACTACTTGTATAACTCTTTTTACTTCATTTTTTAGACCATTTACCTGTAGAACTAAATGTTGATTAAATTCTATAAATTCTATCGGATATTTACAATTTTTAAGTTCTTCTAATTGCTGAGTGGTCTTATTTACATGTGAACCAACAAGTATAATCCCTCCATTAGTATTATCTTTTGAAACTAACTCATCTTTAGTAAGTAATGCCTTATCACTCACTCCTCCAAGAACCTTTGTTATAGCAGCAGCACTTCTAAACATAAACTCTTTTCCACTATTTACTGCACGTATAAATGCAATTGCAAATACCTTTACGTCTACATAGTCAGTTGCATTTACAATGACTTTATTGAAATCTTTAACCATTTTAAGTTTTTCTGTTATAGCTTTAATCTTTAGTCCTCTAAGCTCTTCAGAAGAAATGTATATCATATCATTAGACTTGTACTTTCCATTTGTCTTTTCTTCACACCACCCACCTATATCAGAAGCTTTATAACCAAAAGACTTGTCTTTTGCAAATTCAGTCATCCCTGCTGGTATAAGCATTTCTTCTTCTTTAACATAATGTATATTATCTATAGTGAATCTGCCACCTTCTTTAAAAAATGGCATTATTATTTCACCATCATATGTCTTTCCTGATAATTTCTCTACTTCACTTTTTAACAAATCGGTTTCAAGAGGATAGTGTCCTCTCATTGTAGAATCACTACGACTTATAATTATAAAATCCTTATTAGTTTTTTTAGATACATCCACAATATTTTTTGATATTTCTCTATGTGCTTCTGTTGTTTGATTAACAGTAAATCCTCTTGAATTAGTAAGTATAAAAAACATACTATTTTCTTCATTAAAACCTTGTTCTATACTATCTTTGTCCCAATCAGTATAAACAGAAATATCATGAACAGTCTGCACGCCTGTTGGGTCATCATCTAATACGATTATCTTTCTATCTAAATTTTTAAGTTCAGTTGCAAGAAGTTCATTTAATTTATCCTCATCTACTTCTTTAAAAGTATTAAGTATATCTATGCTAATTGGTTTTACTTCTCTCATTTAAAACGCCCCTTTATGTAATTTATGTAATCTGAATATAACCTATATAATATAACTCAATAGTTTATTATTTATAATCCTGGAAGTGGTATAATTCCATTTATAACACTAAGTAATAGAACCATTATAAATGCTACAACACCAGCAATAGTTCCTCCAATTGTCCAAGAATTTAAAGTATCTTTAACTGATAACCCACTAAATCTTGAGAGTACCCAGAACCCAGAATCATTTGGAAGAGAAAAACCAACTCCTCCAGCACATATAGCAAGCCCTACTAAAACTGGTGACATACCAGTTGCCAAAATCGTAGGCCCTAAAATTGACGATGTCGTTACTAGGGCTACAGTAGCAGAACCTTGAGAAATCCTAAGTAGTGCACTTAACAAGAACCCAAGTACTATAACTGATATACTAAGACCAGACATAGTATCAACTAAGAAATTACCTATACCACTTGCATTTATAACACTACCAAATGCTCCCCCTGAGCCTGTTATTAATAGTATTAAACCAGCTGAATCGGCAGCTTCGATAACAACTTCTCCCATAGGTTTACTTATGTATTTCTTTAAAAATACTATTGCTACTAATATCCCAAGAAGTATTGCTATGTTTTTATCTCCTATAAATGCAAGTATTCCACTAATTTTAGAACCTTTTTCCACAAACATACTAAACACATTTGATACAAGTATAAGAAGTATTGGAAATAATAAAGAGAACATAGAAATTCCAAAACCTGGTACTTCAGAAGAGTTATCATTTTCAAGCTTAATGCTATCTTCTCCCTGTTCTAAATTTTTTTCTCTATCATTCTCATCAATTGCATAGGACGGATATTTCTCAAAACGTTTTCCATAAAGCCATCCACCTACAAGAGCAGCTGGAAAAGCAACAATTATAGAATAAAGTATAAAACTACCCACATTCGCATTTACATTTGCTGCAACTGCCAAAGGTCCTGGTGTAGGTATTACAAGTGCATGTCCTACTATAGTCCCAACCCCTAATGCACATACAAAGACCATTAGAGATTTCTTAGTTACCCTTGAAACATACTTAATTATAGGCATCATTATAACGAAAGCTGCATCCATAAAAACTGGAATTGAGATTAAAAATCCTGCTGTAGTTACAGCTAATGCACTATTTTTTTCTCCTGTTTTAGCTAACAAACCTTTTGCAATAGATTCTGTAGCTCTTGACTCTGAAAGAATATTTCCAAATATTATTCCAAGTCCAATTACAATACCTATACTTCCTAATGTATTTCCAAACCCAGTCGATATTGTAGTTGAAATTTCATTTATAGGCATTCTAACCATAAAACCTGTAATTATCGATGTTATAAGTAATGCTAAAAATGGATTTACTTTAAACTTAATAATCGATACAAGTAAAATTCCTATAGATATAACAAATGCTATCAAAAGTCCATATCCTGTAATCATAATTTTTACCCCTCTATCATTCTACTTTATTATTTTATCAATCTTATTTTTTCTTTATTATGATAACTTAACTTTGCTGTATTTATATAATCTAATCTTAATAATATGTATTTACTACTACATCAATGTATTTAAAATTAATCATTGTGTTTCTTTATTTCAACACCTGCTAATTTTTCAAAATACTGTGCTATTGCACCATGGTCATCTTCTAAATGCCCATGTACTTTTAGTGACTGCATGATTTCTAATAGTTGACTTGTCATAGGTAGTGGCACATCTAAATTGTGTGCTGTCTGCATTACATTCTTAATATCTTTTAGATTAATAGATATTTTACCACCTGGTTTAAAGTCACGATTCATAATCATTGGTATCTTTGCATCCAATATTGTACTGCCAGCTAGACCTCCTCTTATTGCCTTATAGACTTTTTCTGGGTCTGCTCCTGCTTTTGCTGCAAGTACGAATGCCTCAGATACTGCTGCTATTGTCAAATTAACTATTACTTGATTTGTGAGTTTTGTAACACTTCCACTTCCATTATCTCCAATTAAAATAGATGAACTCCCCATTATATTAAAAAATGGTTCTACTTTTTTATAGATTTCTTCCTTGCCACCAGCCATAAAAGCAAGTGTACCATCAATTGCTTTTGGCTCTCCTCCACTTACTGGAGAATCTATAAATTCGAAGTTCATTTCTTTTAACTTATTTGCACATAAAACAGATTCTGTAGGAGTAACTGAACTCATATCCACTATTATACTTCCTTCTTTTAGAGTCTTTGTCAAACCATCTGCTCCAAATAATACATCTTGTACAATAGCTCCATTTGGAAGAATTGTAAATACTATCTCACACTCTTTACCCATTTCTAAAACACTTGCATATTTTGCTCCACATGATATAAGTTCATCCACAGCAGATTTATTAATATCATACACAAAAAGATTACATCCATCTTTCAATAAATTTTTTGCCATTGGTTTTCCCATTATTCCTAATCCAATAAATCCTAACTTCATTTTATCTTCCTCCATATCTTCACATTTTTGAAAACGGTTTTTTATGATTTAGAGTATACTACACACCAGTATACCGGTCAATATAAATTCTAAAAGTATTTATTTTAACAATAAATTATATTTTTTATACATTTTTATTATATTTAGTTATTCTATATAATATTTAATACATACTATTAATTAAAAATACTACACTCTACTTCTCATATAATTTATATATTTAAATTACTCTAGTTCTAATATAAATCATATATCACTATCCAACAATTTTTCATATTTTGTCATCTTATATATAATTTAGATTTCAAAAGATTGACCTTATTTTTACTATGTTGTATGCTTAAAATTATATAAGTTTTTGTATTTTTATATTGTTTAGGGGGTATTATATATGGCTACATTTAAAAGATTACAAGAACAAGCATATGACTACTTAAAAGAATTGATACTGTCTGGAGAAATAGTAGAAAATGAAATATATTCCGAGACAAAGCTTGCTAGTGAAATAGGTATCTCCAGAACGCCAATAAGAGATGCTCTTCAAAGACTTAGCCAAGATGGATTTATAGATATAATTCCAAGTAAAGGTTTTAGAATTCATCAAATTACAGCAAATGAAATTGTAGAGATATTCCAAATACGCTCTGCAATAGAAGGATTTTGCACTTTTTTAATTACAAGTCAATACAAAGAACCTAGAGCAATTGAAACTATAAGTAAATTAAAATCTCTTTTAGATAAACAAAAAGAGATTTTATTAGGTGATAAAAACTTAAACTCATTTGCTGAATACGATACATTATTTCACACAACAATAGTCTCATATGCTCAAAATACTGAATTTGATAAGATGTTTAACAGTTATATGTACAGAATAAAAAAACTAGCTCTTGACTCATTATCACATGATGGAAGACTTGAAACAACATTAAAAGAACATACAGATATTTTTAATAATATCGCGAATGGACGTATTGAAGATGTTTACAGAACGACACTCGTTCATATGGAAACTCCTAAATACATTAATTTAGAAGATTTCTGCAACAATAAAATATTTTAATATCATCTTTGGTAAAATTATATTTATATTAAATTAATTTCCTAGTTATAAAAAATAATCTATAATTATAGTGTAACTAATATTATTTTAAGGAGTGATTTTTTTGAACGAAGATGTTGTAACTAATGAAACAATCGACAAAGATTATGCCATTGAAGAAGTTCGTATGGCATGTAAGCATTTTGGTGACTTATATTTTTATTTTTCCAAAGTGTTATTTGAAGAGTTTGGAGAAGATAAAACTAGCGAAATATTAAAGAAAGTTTTGTTTGAAAGGTCTGAAGAAAGAGCTATTGCTATGAGAGAAAGAGCTCATGAAAATGGAGAGGAATTAATTGCAGACAATATTATTAGCACAACTGATGTTCCATTCTTAGGCTGGGTTCCTGAATTTGAAGAGTTGCATTGCCCTTATGGTGCTTCCTGGCTTTCAAGATTTGAGGAAAATCCTTGGTTTAAAAAATTTGCATCTCTTTATTGTGATGTTACAGATACTACTGTCGCCGAAGTATTTACAGGAGATACATCCCACAAAATAACAAAAAACATTCTATGGGGAGATAAAAGCTGTGAAAGAATATATTTCCATGATGACAAGGTATCTGAAGGTAAGTACACATATGGAAATAAAAATTGTAAATAAATAAATTAAATTTTCTATATTCTTATACTATATTTTGTACTTTTTCATATAAATATTATAACTAGTCTTTTATTTTACTTTGGTTTAACTTAAAGATAATTTAATTTTAATCTATATGTATTATCATATAGGTAATAAGAAAATTATCTTTATAAATTATAGTTTTAGTTTTATAATTTATAAAATATTTATGTTCTTTGTAAAATTTTTTAGGAGCTTCTAATGTTATGCTATAAAACTATCTTGAGAAGGGCTGATTGAATGTTTAATAAAATATATGAAAAGAAAGAATTTATAGTTTTTCAAGTAAAAAAAGGTTATGTAGTTTATAATACTAGAAAGAGTTTTGAAGAAGGTCACACACATTTAAAGCATTTTGAAGCAGCAAAGACAGCTATTGATTTAGCAATAAATAAAAAGATTCCTAGAAGTAAAGATGGTTATTATCTGACTAGTTTAATTCGCATAAGTGATGATTGTTATTACATTGATAAGTTAAGCGAATTATTATATGTCAGAGAACAAAAAGGTAAAAAAGAAAAGTACTGTAATTCTGGTTATCAGATGTAGCAAGACTAGTTGTGAATTATAAGTACCTTTACTCTTAAAACCAAAGAGTATCAGTAAATTTACAAAAATAACTTACTGATACTCTTTTTAATTATATTATTAATATTTAAATTTATTACAAAATTCTATAAAAATTTTTATGCTATCTATTCAGATTCTGTATCTGCAAATTGACTATTATAAAGCTTCTCATAAAATCCACCTTTTTCCATAAGTTCTTCATGATTCCCCTGCTCTATAATACTTCCATTATTCATAACTAAAATCAAGTCAGCATTACGAATCGTAGAAAGTCTATGTGCTATAACAAAACTAGTTCTACCATTCATAAGATTTCTCATTGCTTTTTGAAGCATAAGTTCCAATCTAGTATCAACAGAACTAGTAGCTTCATCAAGTATCAATATTGAAGGGTCTGATATAAAAGCTCTAGCTATGGTTAAAAGCTGTTTTTCTCCCAAAGATATATTAGATGCTTCTTCATTTAAGAACATATTATATCCATCTGGAAGAGTAGTTATAAAATGATGCACATTTGCTACTTTTGCTGCTTGTATAATTTCTTCTTTAGTAGCTCCAAATCTACCATATTCTATATTTTCAAAAATGGTTCCATTAAATAGCCATGTATCTTGAAGTACCATACCAAACATCGAACGTAAATCTTTACGTTTCATATCCCTTATGTCTACCCCATCAATTTTAATAGCCCCCTTCTTAACATCATAAAACCTCATCAATAAGTTTATTAATGTTGTTTTACCTGCTCCAGTAGGTCCAACAATAGCTACCATCTGACCACTTTTTATTTCTGCATTTAAATCTTCTATTAAGGTTGCATCTTCTCCATAACCAAAATTGACATGCTCAAATGTAACATTACCTTTTACATCTTCTATCTTAATTGAATTTTCAGCATCAGGTATTTCCTCTTCTTCATCCAAGATTTCAAACACACGCTCTATTGCTGCAAAAGAAGATTGTATTACAGTTGACAATTGTGTCATTTGTGAAAGAGGCTGATTTATCTGCCATATATAACGTACAAATGCCTGTAAATTTCCGACTGTTATTCCTCCACTTACTGCATATATAGAACCAACAACTGCTACTGCTGCAATCCCAAAATAAGTTACTAATGAAACCATTGGATTCATCATACTTGATATAAATTGCGCCTTAAATCCATTTTCACAAAGTTCTTGATTTACTTTTTTAAATTCTTTTATAGAGTCTTCTTCTTTTCCATATAATTTTATCTCATTAAACCCAGTATACATTTCTTGTACTTTTCCATTTAGTTTTCCAAGAGCATTTTGCTGTAATGAAAATCTATTTTGTGATTTTTTTACTATAAACTTGGATACAAAATAACTAATTGGAATTATAAAAAGGGCTATAATTGCCATATATGTGTTAATTGTAAACATCATTGAAAGTGCTAAGATTATTACTAAGATTGAATTTACAATTTGCATGAAGCTCTGTTGTAGGGCATTTGATATTGTATCTACGTCGTTTGATATACGGCTTAACACATCTCCAAAGCTATTACTATCAAAGTAACTAATTGGCAATCTTCTTATCTTATTTTCTACTTCATTTCTTAAATCTCTCATCGTATTTTGGATAGCATTTGTAAGTAAAAAACTTGAAACATAAGTGAAAATTGCATTGGCAACATATATACATGCTAAAAGCACCAATATTTTTATTACATAATTAAAATTTACAGATGCTCCAGGTATTCCTTTCGCTATACGAATTACGTCTTTAGTTAATTGTGTTATTATTAATCCCTCTGTTTTAGGAGCAATTGCATTCATAGTGGCTGCTGAAATTATACATATAATAGCTATAATAAAGGAAAATTTATATCGTTTTACAAATGGAAGAAGTCTACCAATTGTTTTTTTAAAACCTTTAGACTTTTTCATTATTCCAATTCCTCCTTTTTCAACTGAGATGTTGCAATTTCATAGTATATTTCACAATTTTTTAATAGTTCCTTATGAGTTCCCATTCCGACAACTTGCCCCTCATTGAGTACTATAATCTTATCAGCATCAATAATAGAACTAATTCTCTGTGCAACAATCAATACAATTGCCTCTTTTGTTTCTTTCTTTAACTTAGAACGAAGTATTGCATCAGTTTTAAAATCAAGTGCAGAAAAACTATCATCAAAAATATATATTTCAGGTCTTCTTATAATAGCTCTTGCAATAGAAAGTCTCTGTTTTTGACCTCCTGATACATTTGCTCCACCTTCACTAATTAATTCATCGAATTTTCTAGGTTTTTTTGATATAAATTCATATGCTTGCGCAACTTTTGCTGAATATTCTAGTTCTGATTCTCCTGCCTTATGTTTACCAAATCTAATATTGTTTGCTATACTACCAGTAAATAGTAATGATTTTTGAGGTATAAATCCTATCTTCTTTCTTAAGGCCTTCAAATCATATTCTCTTATATCTACTCCATTTATCCTAATACTACCTTCTGTTACATCATAAAATCTAGGTATCAAGTTAATAAGAGTACTTTTTCCACTACCAGTACTTCCTATAAAAGCAACTGTTTCACCTGTTTTTGCAGTAAATGAAATATCCTTAAGTACTGAGGCCTCTCCATCCGGATAAGTAAAAGTTACATCATCAAATTCTATAATACCTTTATTTTCAGTATCTTTGATTCCATTTTCAGGATTTTTTATAAGTGGTTCCTCATCTAAAAGTTCCTTTATTCTATTTGCAGACACTTCTGCTCTTGGATACATAATAAATACCATCGAGAAAAGCATAATTGAAAACATAGCATGAAAAAGATATTCCAAAAACGCAACCAATTGTCCAACTTGAAGTTCTCCAATATTTATCTTTTCACTTGAAATCCAAAACACAACCAAAACGGCTATATTTAATAGTAAAAAGAATGCTGGTTGAGTAATTGACATAAGCTTGAATAATTTTTTAGAAACATTAGCATAATATGTATTTGTTTTTTCAAACCTTTCTGTTTCATAATCATCATTTCCAAAAGCTCTAATTACTCTTATTCCTGTTAAATTTTCCCTTGATATAAGGTTTAATTTATCCAATCCTTTTTGTTGTTTTAAAGATATAGCTTGAGATACCTTTGCTATTATTGCTACCCCAATAATTATAAAAGGTACTGATATAGCTAATACCATTGAAAGTTCTACACTTGTTCTGATAGTCATTATTATACTTATAATAAACATGACTGGTGTTAATAAAGCGGTTCTTAGTAGTATATTCACAAATTGCTGAATTTGAAATGCATCGTTTGTCGTTCTTGTAATCATTGAAGAAACTCCAAACTTATTATATTCAGTATGTGAAAATTCTTGTGATTTTTTAAATATATCATTTCTTATATCTCTAGTTACACTTGTTGACACCTTTGCAGAACAATAACCCAACAATATACTACCCACAACTCCTATAACAGAAATAATAACAATCACTATTCCCATTTGTTTTATGTAAGCTATATTTTGATTTGCTATACCATTATCAATTATTTTAGCTATTATTGTTGGAATACCCAATTCAACTAATGCAAAACTAAATATAGCCAGTATATTTAATACTATTAACAACTTATAATTCTTTAAATAACTTAAAATTAATTTCATATTTTTCTCCTTTCTTAGTTTTTGAGGTAGTGTAATTACATAATAATACCAAATTTATAAATACTTAATTTTATAAAAAAAGGAGAAAAGAGTTAACGCACTCTCTTCTCCAGCATATTCTTTTTAATACACCCTCCGACAAGTCGCTTATATGTTAACACATTTGGCAAGTAATGTCAATTCATCTAGCCAAAAGTCTTTTAAATGCTTTATTTCATAAAGTTATAACAAATTGGCATGTACTTTATTCTTATTTTTTACTGTACTCTAATTTTACAAGTTCTCCAATATTACTAAGTCTCTTAAAATTTAAATTCGTCTTGTTTATACCAGATTTAAACAGTGGAATACCTTTACCCAATATTATTGGCATTATATAGATATAATAATCATCAATTAGATTATCTTTCATAAATAATTTTACTATGTCACTTCCTCCAACTATCCAAATATCTTTTTTATTATTCTCTTTCCCAAGTTGCTCAATTAGTTTTTGGGGTTCTAAATTTGTATACTTTACATTTTCAGTTGTTCCATTAACTGTATTTGAGTATACATAACATTCTTTACCTTTATAATACCACTGAGTAGGACTAAGTTCATTTACAATCTGTGTATATGTTGAATTTCCCATAATAATAGTATCAATTGTATTGTAGAAAGTATTATAATCTTCCTCCTGTTGAAAATCTGGATATATCTCATCTAAAAAACCTACACTACCATTTTCCTCAGCTATATATCCATCTAAACTCATTGCAATGTAAAGTACTACTTTTCTCATATTTAATACCTCCAATATTTATAGTGTGATTATTCTATGTAAATATCACTTTTTTACTCATTCAATGATACCCTATTAATATTTCCTAAAACAAATTTAAATAAAGTTGGCATTAATTTTAAAAATTATTATATAAATAATTTAAAAACACAATAATTTATTGAAAATTCCAATTAGTCTAAATAAACATTGCTCTCACTTAATACTGGTTCTATAATATAATTATAAGCTATTAATATTGTAAAGCTATTATTTTAACATAATGACTTTAATACTTATAGTTAATTTTACTTTTGTTGAAAGGTGGTAAATGACATGAAAATTTCAGAAATTGCTACTCCAAGTTTTTTACTAGATTTAGACCAGTTAGAAAAGAATATTGATACAGTTCAACAAATTTGTTCAAAGAATAATAAGCAACTTTGGCCTATGCTTAAGACGCATAAAAGTACCTATATTGCAAAACTTCAAAAAGATGCAGGAGCCACTGGATTTCTAGTTGGAACACTTGATGAGGCTGAATGTTTAATGAAATCTGGCTTTGAAGATATTATGTTGGCTTACCCTTACATGGGAGATGCAAATATAAATAGAATCTTATCTATGGCATCAAAAATAAATTTAATATGTGCTACAGATAATCTAGAGTGTGCTAAAGCTTACAGTGAAGCTTTTTCTAAGGCTAAAGTTGAATGTAAATTACTTATTATCGTAGATTGTGGCTTACATCGTTTTGGAATTGAGCCAGAAAAAGTAGTTGAACTTGCTACTGCAATTTCAAAACTAGAAAACATAAAAATCGTTGGTATAAGCTCACATCCAGGACAAGTCTATGGCTGTAGTTCCCCAGAAGGAGTTCCAGATGTGTGTATTCAAGAAGATTCTTCTTTAGAGAAAGCATGCAAGGCTTTAACTGATAATGGATTCAATGTAGAAATTGTAGCTTCTGGTAGTACTCCAACAGTTGAAGCTGAAGCTGCTTCTAAAACTATAACTGCTGTAAGACCTGGAAACTATGTATACTACGATGCTATACAAATAGGTCTAGGTTGTGCTACTGAAGATATGTGTGCTCTTACTGTTATGTGCACTGTAATCTCAAAAAATAGCAGTGGATATTATTTAGTAGATTGTGGAAGCAAGTGTCTTGGACTTGATAAAGGTGCACATGGAAATAGTAGTATTGTTGGCTATGGCAGAGTTTGTGGACATCCAGAACTTACTATTGATTCACTTTCAGAAGAAGTTGGAAAAATTAAAGTAAATGGTGAAACTAATATAAAAATTGGTGATAGAATAAGAATCATACCTAATCATTCTTGTTCTACTGCAAACTTGACAAGTAATTTGCTAGGTTTTAGAGGAGATACAATAGAAAAAGTTATCAAAGTGGATATACGTGGAAATTCACAACAAATTCTACTTTAAAAACATATTTATATTAATTTCAAAATGTATTTATTATAATATCGACATTAAAAATGTAAAAAGAAAATATGTTTTCATCATTTCAACAATGAAGAAGAGGTTTATCTCTATTTTGAGATAACCTCTTCTTTTTTAATTAGTATATAATTATTATATTTGTCAATTTCTGCATATATAGATTCTCATACATACTTTATAATTAGGTTATAATTTTATTTTATCTACATTAATCCCATAACAGTAAGTAAAACTCTTACTATCAACATTCCCACTACTGCATCAAATATTGGAACTGCCAGCAATAACACTCTATACTTAGTACTAGCATTTGCTACAAGTACTATTCTTGCATAATGACCAACTAGAGTACCCATTAACATACATGGCATAATTAATATAGTTGCTTGTGGTGCAGTAATTAGACCTTGTGCAAATAAGTTTGCTGCTGTAGCTGCTCCTGCTGCCTTAGCAAAGAACGCTGCTATCAAAACTACAACTGATTCTCCAGGTAGTCCAAAAATACCCATTACTGGTCCAAAAACACTTCCTAAAATATCAACTAGTCCAGTTAATTGTAAAAACTGTACTATTACATAACCCATTATCATAGCTGGTAATATTTGTTCAACACCTATGTAGAAACCTTTTTTTGCTCCCCCCATAAATGTTTCAACAGCAGTTTTCTTAGGTTTACTATTTACAATTGCATTTCCATTAGTTTGTTGACTCATACTACACAGCCTCCTTAGTCTTAGTCTTTTTATTTTTTATACTTATAATTAATCTAACTAGATTAGCACCAAGTATCTTACAGAATATCTCTATAAGGATTATTGGGCCTAATGCCAATAATGCTATTGGTAAAAGTGGAGCTTGAGTATTTATTGTGTTTAATATAACAGCTGAACCAGCATATTGATATGCTACAAATATAGTTCTTTCATCATCAGTTATTTCTCCACTTTCATACAATTCTTTTGTCATTATTGAAGCAACATCTGAACTAGTAAATGAAGATACAAATGCTATACCTGCTATACCAGGTATACCAAGTATAGGTCTAAGCAATGGATTGAATATTTTTGATGCTGCTTTCATTCCTCCCATAGACTCAACTACATCTATAAGACCTACAGCAAAACAGACAGTTGGTATTAAAGTCAGTGCAAATAAGAATCCATCTTTTGCTCCAGTTCCTCCTTTCCCCATAAAATCTACACCATCTGAGATAGTACCAAATGAACCTGTAAGATTTGCAAAATCTAGTGCTTTAAGAAATCCTTGACTATCCTTAAATATTCCTGAAAATAATACTATCAATATAAATAAAGACAGATACCCTTTCCATGTTACCTTATTATCTCCAGTTGTTTTATCCATATAAAATCCCCCTTTATACCTAAAATTTATCTAAATTTAAAATAATTGTAGAAATTAATTTCACCCTCTCAAACATCGAATTTACTAATGCGTATTCTCTTGATGTATGATTCCATTCTCCTCTTACACCAAAAGAGCAGATTGTGGGAACGTTTGCAATAGTCAAATAACTAGCATCTGAACTACCTCCAAGTCTCTTAGCATCTAATTCTCCAAATCCATTTTCTTTTGATACTGTATTTACAAATTTATGAAATCTCATAACATCTTCTGTAGTCTCAAATGCCATCATTTCGCTTATAAAGTCAACTTCTGTAGAAGTTCCATCTATATAAGTTTCTTTACATATTTCTCTAATTCTTTCTTTGACATTCTCCATTTCTTCCACTTTTTCAAATCTAAGGTCTACTTCTATATTACAATCTTCTGGAATAGAGTTTGATACTCTTCCTCCTTTAATTACACTTACACTTGCTGTAGTTCCAACCTCAAGATTGGTCAATTTCTGTATGCATAATATCTTATTTGCCATTTCTTCTATGGCATTTCTTCCACCTTCAAAGTCATTACCTGCATGTGTCTCTACACCTTTTACATGTATATTACATCCTATTCTTCCTTTTCTACCTACACACAAGCTATTGTCTACTAATCCAGTTTCCATATTAAAAGCACAAAGACCACCTTTTGCTTCTTTTAATATAACTTCCCCACCAGTTGAATCCTTATGTCCTATCTCTTCATCCCCAGAAAATACTATTTTTATTGGTCTTTCTTTATACCCTATTTTATTTAAAGCTTTGATAACATATAAAGCAATTATTATTCCACCTTTCATATCTAAGACACCTGGTCCATATGCTTTTCCCTCTATTATTTTAAATGGATTTTTACCAAATGTACCTGTTTCAAACACAGTGTCCATATGTCCTGAAAAAATTATTGGCTTTTTATCTATATTAGAACCAAGTGTTCCTATAAGTGTGCTACCATTATCTCCAACATCTACTAGCTCACAATCTAAACCTTCCTTTTCAAACTCAAGCTTTAATCTATCAGCCAACTTATTTACGCTTTCTTTGCAATGTGTATAGCTTTCCATATTGACAATCTCTTTCCATAATGAAACTATTTCTTCTCTATTCTCATCAACAAACTCAGAAATCTCATTTAAATATGTATTCATAATAATCTCCTTCATTCTTTAATAAAATATACTTATTTCCTAAAACTAAGCTTATTTTAGGAAATTTTAAAAGACTAGTCCTTAAATACAAAATATCACAATTATTTTTATCAGTCAACATTTTTTTCTGTATTTTTTATATTTTCTGATTTTTCTTTTAATTTTCGTTTTGTAAAATAAATTGACGCGTTTTATCTACTATTATAAAATGAGGATATAAATTGATTGATTATAATACTCTCGAAATCTTAAAGGAGGTTTTATGAAATATAAAATTGGATTTTTAACAACATCTTATTTTATGTCAGACAAGTACAAACAAGCTCTTAAAGAACTAAAAAATATTTGTGAAATTACATTTATTGAACTCAAAGGAGAAAATCCTTTTAGTAATTTACCTAATATATACAATGAGAAAGTAGACAATTTCGATGGATTTGTATGTAGTGGTATAGTTCCATATAGTGAACTTGTAATAAACATAAAGGACATAAAAGTACCATTGAACTTTTTAAAACTTGATGAAAGAGATTTTTATAAATACTTATTTAAGCTATTAAATAGCCATAAAGATATTGATTTTACAAAATCATTCATGGATTTTTTAAGAGAAGACAATAATTATTATGATATCTATTCATTAATAGATTCTAATAAATGCCCATATACAATTAAAGATTTTAAAATCCCTCAACCTGTGTATGACTTTAAGAAATTAAATGATAAGTTACTGGAGATACACTTGGATTTATTGAAAAATAATAAGATTAACCTTTCTTTTACTAGAAATTACATCATTAGTTGTGAACTTAATAAACTTGGACACGATTGTATTTATATGGTTCCATCTACAGAATCAATCTTAAATACATTTAAATCTTTAGTAAACGAAATAACATTACAAAACTTAGACAAAAATAAATCTGCAACTTGCATAGTTACAGTAAACAGTTCAGAGTATATAAATGAAGATTTGATATTTAAAAATGATGAGATACAAAACCAAATATATAATACTCTCTTAGATTCGCTATCAAGAAATGGTTTTTATGGTGTTCAAGTCAAAAAAAATGATATGAAAATAGAGATACATACCACTAAAGAAATGTTAAATAATATGACCAATAATTATACAGACTTTTTTATTTCAGAAGATTTAAAAGAAATTAAGTATAGCTTAAATATTGGTTGGGGTATTGGAAATACAAATATTCATGCAGAACAGAATGCTCGTCAAGCTAATGGTAAATCTGCTTCTTTAGGTGGAAACTGTACTTTTATAGTAAATGATACTAATAATACAATAGGACCTTTATATTCAAATAAGAATTATCATGATATTGAAGAAAGCTCATTAGCTAATAAGGTTGCTTCTTTTATCCCTCTATCTAATACTAATGTATCTAAAATTATGTGCATGATTAATGATAGAAATTCAAATAATGTCTCAGCAGAAATACTATCAGACTATATGAATATAACTCTTAGAAGTGCAAATAGAATATTAAGTATCTTATATAAATCTGGAATTGCTACTATTGTAAATACAAAACTTGATAACCAAAGAGGAAGACCAAAAAAAATATATAAAATTGACTTCTTGTCTTTTTTAAATAATATGTAGATATTTAATTTAGTTAATAAAAAATTATATATCATCATAGCCACTACAAACTATAATTTGTAGTGGCTATTTTTTATATCATCACTTGTTACTAATTTTTTAAATTCAATTATTTTTTTTAAGCAGTTTATACCATCCTATTATCAGTAGAACAATAAATACAAGTGCATCTATAAAGAGAATTACTGTAACATGTTCGACAATATTATATATAAAAAGTATAGAGAATACTTCTACAGACAAAGCTACAAAACACACAAAATTAGTTAAATAATCTGCAATAATATCAATATGAAAAGTATGTATTTGTAACCATCTCCATATAAATGGACGTAAAAGAAATCTAAACACAACACAAATAACAGGATATGCATAAATAAATTTTTTATCTACATAATTAGCCACTCCATTATTCCATTGCACAGGAATCTGGGATGGCAACTTTGGAAATACTATTATTGCAATCAACAAACATGCAAGAGTAATAACTCCCCATGTAAATTTTCCTCCCCACATATATAAGAAGCTTACAGAATCTAGTTTGAAAATAGGTCTGTTTTTATTCCAGTATTCTGGCACCTTATTTATGTATTCTTCTACTTTTAAATTTAAATAAGTTAATTCCTCAGACTTTAACATTTTCTCACACATACTTTTAGCATTTTCTAAATCGGATATTTGAGTTTTAAGAACTTGCTCTTGTTTTTCAAGAACTTCATATAAAGAGATTTTCTGTAATATAATATTACGGATATCCTCAATAGAGATTCCCAATGTACGTAAATATGCAATTTTTTTGATGTCCTCCACATTTTCCTCTGAATATTCCCTATATCCATTATTTTCATTACGAATTGGTTTAATTAAAAACTCTTTCTCATAAAAACGAATATTAGAACGAGCCAATCCTGTTTTTTCTTCAACTTCTTTAATTGTCATTTTTAAACATCTCCTTCCCATTCTGCTAAACTATAACTATGCTCTAGTTTTATATCCATTCATTTTTTATGTAGAAGTATTTATGATATCTTAAAATCAAGTTCCTTATCTACTATAAATTTTTATACAATACTCTATTTTTCTATATTTAAAACTATATTATTTTCTATAAAGTACTCTATAAACAAGGTTTATAGTCAAGTATTTTTATTATTTTTTTGATTTCATAAAAAAAAGCATAACAAATCATTTGCCATGCTTTTTTATTAGACTATAGATTCTATAAACTTAGAGTATAACTATTACATAATAGTATTAACCTTACTCATCACATCTTTTGCAAATATGATAGCTTCACTTATCTCTTGCTCATCTGGATGACTTTGAGACTCTTCATGATTATTTAACTGTTCACGAATATGCTCATTCTCAGGATGAAGCTTTAACATCTCTTCATATTTTACTTTTAACTCTTTTGCTATCTTCCCTTGGCATATAAATGAACCTAAGTTTTCATTATCTTTTGAAACGATTGATTCAACCTTTTCTATAATACTAGCACCATAACTTCCCTTTGTACTAGCTCCCATTGTTCCAAATAGAGCTATCTTTTTGTTATGAATATTTTCAAGTACTTGTTTTGAATTTTTATCACAAATTCCTTTATCCACCCAATATCCTAGGAATACTATATCATAATTTTCATAGTTAATACTCTCATCAACTAATTCACTTATGTTTTTAATGTCTTTTTCTCCTTGTATTGCATCATATATAGAATAAGCAATTTTTTTAGTATTTCCAGTTAAACTTGAATATAAAATTAAACTTTTCATGATATATCCTCCTCTTTATCTATACACTTATCTCATCTTAGCGAAAACATATTAATTATGAATATGTTTTTTAATTTCTATAAACATAGTCTAATCTAATATACATCCAAACTGGGAACGTGTTTGTAATGCATCTGCACATTTCTTATTGCAATAACAGCATTTTTTAATATCCTCGACTCTTCCATCTTTTACTTTTTGTAACCACTTACTATCTGCCAATAATTGTCTTGACATAGAAACCATATCTACCCTGTCATTTAAAATAATATTTTCTATAAAATCTGGACTAGATAATTTTCCAACTCCACACACTGGAAGATTTGTGTGTTTTTTCACTTCATCAGCCAAATATAAAAAACATCCTTCATCTTTAAAATAAGGATGACTCTTAGTTGGTATAGTATCTTCTAATTTTGAATGATTTGCAAGTGTTACATGAAAACTATTTACGCCTGATGATTCAAATTTCTTCACAAAATACTCAACCTCTGAAAGTAGCACTCCTGCATTACCATAATGAGGGCTTTCTTGTCTTATTGCAAGTTTGTAGTCTATTGGAATATCCTTAATCTCATTTCGAATACTCCTGATTATTTCACTTGCAAATCTACTTCTATTATCACATGTACCACCATATTCATCGTTTCTATTATTAAATATACTTGAAGAAAAACTTCCTATCAATCTATCTCCATGAATCTGAATCATATCAAAACCAGCTTTTTTTGCATTCAATGCTGCTACTTTAAACAAATCTAGAATATTCTTAATTTCTTCTTTTGGCATATTTGTTATGTAATCTTTTACTCCATCACTCATAATTCTTTTAATATCGTCATGTGAAGTAATTCCTGCCTTCATAGTATCTTTAATTAAATTAATATCATAATCTGAACAAAACAACTGTGCAGATACCTTTGCACCAGAATTGTGTATTTCATCCACAATTTTCTTATACTTCATTACTCCTTCTTCATCTGATAAACTCAAAGCCATCTTATGAAAGCTAGGTCTAACAGATACATCTCCCAAAGTAATCAGAGCTACACCTGATTTGGCAATATCACAAAGTTTTTTAATTTTTTCTTCAAATTTAAGACTCATGCTTGTAGGTGCAAATGATACTCTATTTTTTAATTCCAAATTTCCAATTTTAATTGGCTTTAAAAGATTGCAATACATCCTATTCTTCCTCCACTGTTGTCTTTATATCCTTTACTATATGTAATTTCTTAACTAATTCTCTATACTCTTCATCTGAAAATTCTTTTTTTATATTATTATCCCATTTTGAAAATATATTTTTTATATCTCCTAAGACTTCCTCACCCTTATCTGTTACTCTCAGCTGAAAAGCTCTGCTGTCATTGGGATTTTGGATTTTTTCTATGTATCCATCTTGCTCTAATCTAGATATAGTTCTTGTTGTATGCGCTTTGTCAACTTCAAATTCTGTTGAAATATCATTTAAAGAGCAGTTTCTATTCTTATTGATATAAATTAAATAGAAATACAAACCATTCGTAAGTTTGTATGGCTTTAAACATTTCTCACAATAAAGTTTAAAGTTTTTTTGTAAATTACATATAACATACGATAAACTTTCATACTGTAAATTTCTAAAATCCATCTTAAATTTCCCCTCTATAATTTCAATTTATTTGACTATATCAACTATATTATATTAAACAATTAATCTAGTCAAGAATATTTTACTTTATTAACATAACTTTTATTAATTTTTTATAAAACTCTTTTGCTAAATAATTATGATTAAGTTGAAACTGGAATTTTTAATACTTAGCACACATAAATATATTTTATATAAAAGTTTATATTTTCAAATAAATAATTTTTCGAAAATTGTCTAAATTCTGTAAAAATATGGTACTATATACATAGGCAATATAAATCTATAAAAAGGAGTGTTACATATGATATCTAATAAAATGCAAACTTTAGTTGCAAATAGCTCTGTTATAAGAGCTATGTTTGAAGAAGGAAAAAAACTTTCTGATATTTATGGAGAAGAAAATGTTTTTGATTTTAGTATAGGAAATCCAAGTGTTGAACCTCCAGAGACTATTAAAGCAGTTATAAATGATATTTTAAATGAAGAATCTCCAAATCTAGTTCATGGATACATGAATAATTCAGGATATGAAGATGTAAGAGATGCTATTGCTGAACATATAAATAAAAAAGACGGGTTAAACCTTACAAGAGAAAATTTAATTATGACTTGTGGTGCTGCTGGTGGTCTAAATATTATTTTAAAAACTCTTTTGAATCCTGATGATGAAGTTATTGCTTTTGCTCCATATTTTGGTGAGTATAAAAACTATACAGAGAACTATGATGGAAAATTAATAGAAGTACCTACAAATATAGAAACTTTTGAACCAGATTTAGATGCGTTGAAAAATGCCATTACTTCAAAAACAAGAGCTTTAATAATAAACACTCCAAATAATCCTACTGGTGTTATCTATTCTGAAGAATTATTAAAAGACCTTGGAGAACTATTAGACTCAAAGCAAAAAGAATTAAATACAAACATATATCTAATCTCTGATGAACCATATAGAGAAATAATTTATGATGGTGCTAAAGTACCTTGTGTACTAAAATACTATAGAAATTCATTTATAGGATACTCTTATAGTAAATCATTATCTCTACCTGGTGAACGTATTGGATATATTGTTGCTAATGGACAAATGGATGATTTTGATGATGTTATGTCTTCATTAAATGTTGCAAATAGAATACTTGGATTTGTAAATGCTCCTTCTCTTTTCCAAAGAGTTATTGCAAGAAGTTTAGATGCTGAAGTTGATGTAAATATTTATAAAAAGAATTTTGACCTTTTATATAATAGCTTAATAGATATGGGATTTTCTTGTGTTAAACCTAGTGGTACATTCTATTTATTCCCAAAAGCTCCAATTGAAGATGATAAAAAATTCTGCAATGATGCAAAACAGTTTAATTTATTATTAGTACCAGGTTCTTCTTTTGGTTGTCCAGGCCACTTTAGAGTATCATATTGTGTGTCTTATGACAAAGTTAAAAGCTCTTTGCCAGCATTTGAAAAATTAGCTAAACTTTATAATTTAAAATAATTAAATAAGGTAATTCAAATAATTAACTACCTTAGTTTAGAATCTAAGTATTCTATACTAAGGTAGTTTATAATTTTATGTACTATATTTTATATACCATATTATACCAATATACTTGAATATTGTAATCTATAGTACTAATATAAATTACAAGGAGGTGTTTGACTTGAAAAAAGGTTATGTTTATATCATACTGACTACCCTATTTTTTAGTTCAATGGAAATTAGTCTAAAAACTGTTACTAATGACTTTAATCCCTTACAAATAACTTTATCAAGATTTTTTGTTGGTGGTTTAGTCTTACTACCTTTTGCCATAAAAAGATTAAAATCTCTTAATCTTTCTATTACAAAATCAGACCTAAAATACTTTGCATTTCTAGGTTTTATGTGTGTAGTTGTGAGTATGTCATTGTACCAGCTGGCTGTTCTAAACACAAAAGCATCTGTAGTTGCTGTTTTGTTTAGTTGTAATCCAGTATTTGTAATGCTTCTAGCTTACTTAATTTTAAAGGAGAAAATATATAGGCACAATGTAATTTCACTTATATTAGAAGTGCTTGGAATTATAGTTATCATAAATCCATTGCATACAAAATTAACTCTTAGTGGAATATTCCTGACATTATCTTCTGCTATCATTTTTTCAATGTATACTGTATTCGGTAAAAGGAAAACGTTAAAATTTGGTGGGATAGTTGTAACTTGCTTTAGTTTTATATTTGGAAGTTTAGAAATGTTAATATTAGTTTTGCTTACTAAAATTAATTTTATAGCAGATATTTTAAATAAAAATAAACTCCATGTATTTGCAAATATCCCTATTTTTAGTGGCTATACTTTACACAATATGCCTATTATGATTTATGTGTTTGTATTCGTCACAGGTGTTGGTTATGCACTTTACTTTATGGCAATGGAGGCTACATCTACTAGTCTTACGTCTTTAGTATTCTTCTTTAAGCCAGTAATCTCTCCAATACTAGCATTATTAATACTTAAAGAAATTATACCCATTAACATGATTATAGGAATTTTATTGATAGTAATTGGTTCAATAATTTCTATTATACCTACGATAATTACTCAAGCACATAATAAGCACGTTGAAGCCTTGTATAAGGAGTAGTAACTTATAATCTATCTAATCATACATAAGACAAATTTATTAGTCTTAAAGGAAATATAAAAGAGATGCTATCATAATAGCATCTCTTAATTTATATTTATTTTAAATTTTTTAAATTCTCTATTTAGCTAAGTTTTGTAAAAAACTATAAGTTTGTGGACAAGCTGCTTTTAATTTACTATTCGTATCTTGATTTAAATAATAATATGCAAATGCTTCTGCGAAGAATTCTTCTGGATATACACCTAAGTAATTTACATTACCTAAAGAACGTCCTTCTTTAGCAAATATTTGTTTAAATTGCGCTGATTTAGAAATATCATTTAATGCTATATGGTCTACTGCATGTGCTGTTTCATGTAATTCTAAGTTTATTGCATCATGACCTTTACCTTTGTTACTAAATCCTATTCTAAGAGCTACTGAACTTCCACCTAAACCAGGAACGTCATCCCAAGTTTTTCCAGTGCCTTCCCAACCCTTAGGAACTACACCTTTTAAATAAGCATATTCTTTTTCATCTGTTAATTTTCCACTTAATAATTTTATTTTTAAATTATCTTGTTTTAAAGCATTTAAATATTTTCCATCTATATTTGCTAATCTACTTACCATAGCGTTAGCTTCATTTTTATTGTAATTTCCAGCTGGAAGAACTACTATTTGATTAAGTGTTTCTTTATTTTTTTGTACATTTACATTATCTGCATGTGCACTTACTGGAACTGAACTTATTAAGAATATTGACATTATAGCGATTAATAACTTTTTACTTGTTTTCATATTATTCCCTCCTTTGAGTTAGGCCGGGAGTAATAAATTTCAAAATAAAAAAGATACCCAAGAGTATCTTTGTATATACAAAAAGAAATTTTTACTCTTTTCGGCAACTGGCTGGCGTAGTTTACTAAACTTTAGCCCCTATAGCTTTGCGTGACTAGGTTTCCCTAGTTTTGCCTCATTTAATTTTATATTTATATTATAGCTTATATATTTCTAATTGTCTATAGTTTTTTGGATTTTTTTTCTAAAACATTATTATTTTTTTACATAATCTTTCAAAAAAAAATATCTTCTAACAATATTTTCACTCTTAAATATTGTTTTAGAAGATATTTTTTAATATTACTTATATTTTAATAATGTTAGGGTCTAATTTGTGTTTTTGTTTCTTCTTAATATAATAAGTCCCACAATAGCTCCTAGACCTAATAGTATTTCTCCAGTAATTGTAGTGTTATCTCCTGTCTTTGGTGGTACTGGAGGATTTACTATAGCGTCATCTTTCACTTTATTATTCTTTTCTTCTGATACTGATGGTTTTACTACTTCTGGTATTGGAACAATTGGTTTAACAGGATTTTCTATTACCTCATCTGATGGTGGTATTGGTGGATTTACTACCTCTGGTATTGGAGGATTTACCACATCATCTGATGGTGGTACTGGTGGATTTACTACTATTTCATCTGTGTCAGATGGTTTTGATGGTTTTTTTGGTTTATCTGTGTTTGGTGGTACTGGTGGATTTACTACTGGTTTATCTGGATTCGGTGGTGTTGGTGGATTTACTGGTGGATTTTCTTGTTTTATATTTTCTATATTTCCAATATCCACAATACTACCAATATCTTTCTTATCAATATTAACTTTGACTTTATCCTTTAGTTTTTCATATCCACTTGGAGCTATTATTTCCACTAAATAATATATTCCTGGTTTTTTTACACTAGACTGAATTATACCATCTTCATCACTAACTAAATCTTTAACTACTACATTTCCATATACATCTTCTAAATTAAACTTAGCACCTGAAAGTGCCTTTTTATCTAAAGAATCTACTTTTTTAGCTTCAAAAGCATAACCTTGCTTAGTAGTTTCTACTCCAGGAGGACTTGAGCCATTAATCTGAGCTACATTTTGTATAGTCTCTCCAACTTTTACATCTGTAAAATCTGCATCGAATGTAACCCAACTTTGTACAGGTTCGCCTTCTTTTATCTGCTTAAATTCATATTTATTTACTAATCTTACAGTATTTTCTCCATCTCCAGCTTCTTTTTTAAACTCAAGGTTATCAGAATATTTTATATTAGATATTTTTAGAGCTGGGTTTACTTCATCTAAAAGATTTACTTGCCCTGCATCATAAACTCCATAAGTTGACATATTTATTTTGTATTTAACAATTTGACTATCATTGTTATTTAAAACTTTTTTATCAACTTCTTTTTTTGCACTTATTAATCCAGAGTTTTTCTTAAAACTTATCTCATCGCTTTTATCAACTTGACTGTTATTTGCATCAAGAACAGCTCTATTTGTATAACTATCTTCAATACTAATAACCTTTAATGTATAAGCTATATAAAACTTTGATTCTACTTCTTCTTTACTAAGATTAATCGTAAATCCAGTTATAACTTTATCTACTTGACCGCTTTCATTTCTTTTCTCTTCTATTTTATATGAAATATTGTTTGCGATTTTTTCTTTACTCCAAGGAGTCCAGTTACCATTCATTGGAATTTCTACTACTCTAAAATCATGTCCAGCTTCTCCTGCTGTAGTTAATCTCATACCCTCTGGTATATTATCTGTTATAACAACATTACTTATTGGCGACTTATCATCATTTACTGAAATCTGATAGTTTATTACTTGGCCAACTTGAGTAATATTTGTTACTCCTGAATGCCCTTTAGTCAAAAGATAATCGCTACCTCTATCAAAGATACTTACAGTAGCATCATCTTCTTGTACCTTCTTACCATCAGATTCTATCCTAGCTACATTTTTATATTTATTATCATGTTTTGCATTTTCATCACTAATTCTAGCTTTGTATTTAACAGTATATGCTTTATCTATATTTCCAAAATTAACTGATATAGAATTTGCACTTTGTTCAATATTAAAATCACTTACTTCTTTCCCATCACTTGTTACTACACTTACAGAATCATTTACTAGTGTCAATCCTTCAGGAAGCTCATCATACAAAGTAATATCTTTCAATTCTTCCTGTTTCTCATTTACTAGTATGCTATAATTTATATCTTTATTTTTAACTGGCATAAATACTGTAGTTGATTTTTTTCCTTCAACAAGTTTCTTAAGTGTTCCTTTAGACTCTTCTTCCTCGCCCTTATCTCCAGGCTTTATTTCTACATCCACATCTCCACTTCCACTTTCTATTTTTCCAGTAGTCTCAATATGAATTTTTGTATTTGTCTCTTCATCAACCCTTTTAACGTATGCTTCTAGACCTATTTTTCCTTGCATTACACTTTGACCATTAGGAAGTTCTCTAAATGTAAGTGTATATTCTCCATTACTTTCTGTTTTGTCGAAACATTCACTTGTATAATCTAAATTAACTTTATTAAATACATCTGGCACCTTGAAAGTTATTGAATCACCTGCTTGTATTCCCTTTGATGTTGGAGTATAAGTTAAATTAAATGATATCTTTTTCATTGATTCAGTTTCTATTGTACTATTATTAATTTTTATAATAAATCCATAATCTTCATTCTCTTCATTAAGTTCTTCTTCTAACGTTTTCAGCAAATTCTCATCTTCTAGCAGCTTTTCTTCTTTTGGAGTCTGCTCTATATTTTTATTATCTAGTGGCTTTTCCTCTTCTGGAGTCTGCTCTGGTTTTTTGTTATCTGATGGCTTCTCTCCTTCTGGAGTCTGTTCTGGTTTTTTGTTGTCTGATGGCTTCTCCTCTTCTGGAATCTGCTCTGGTTTTTTGTTGTCTGATGGCTTCTCCTCTTCTGGAGTCTGCTCTGGTTTTTTGTTGTCTGATGGCTTCTCCTCTTCTGGAGTCTGCTCTGGTTTTTTGTTGTCTGATGGCTTCTCTCCTTCTGGAGTCTGCTCTGGTTTTTTGTTATCTGATGGCTTCTCTTCTCCACTTGATGAACTAGTTGAATTATTTTGAATCTGACTGTTATCTCCTAATTCTGAAGCATAAGATAAGGTTGGATAGATTGTAGATACTACCATACTTAAAATCATAATTAAACTTATTAATAATGCCTTTTTATTCTTCTTCCCCATATAGATTTCTCCCCTCTACGCTATCTATAATTTATAAACTTCTATTTATATCCCATTAAAATTAATTCTAAGCAAAAAATTATATAAAAAAAGCCATGAAAATAAATAAATTTATATCCATAGCCGGTTGCACCACTGACTCAGTATGTCCATAAGGTGCCCAATGATAGAACATACATCAACATCTCTATAATATTTTATAAAAAACAATTAAAATTGTTATATTCATACTAGATACAATTACATATCTATATTATATTATGCCAACATCTTCCTGTCTATATATTTTACATTTTTTTCCTTACAATAATTTTAATTAATCATTAAATAAAATCCTTATCTACAACAATTACACAATTATATTCAGGATTCATCTCCTTAACCAATTTAGTTATATCTTCTTTTAATTCTTCCTCTGACATATTCTTAGAGAATTCAGAAGGATTAACTACTATATCAAACACTAAATTTTTCTTACTTCCCTTTCCAACTATTCTGAAATCATGCATAGATTTTACAAGACTATTTTTCTTAAGTATTTCTTCAAGTTCTTTTTTTGCTGACATAACTTCTTCATCTTCGAGACATATAGGGTCCATATGAATTACTAAATACATATCTAATTTTTCAGATATTTCTCTCTCAGCATTATCTATAATTTCATGAATCTCCATTATATCTATATTTGATGGAATTTCTGCATGTATAGATGCTATACATCGTCCAACTCCATAGTTATGAATTATTAAATCATGTGTACCTATAATATGTTCATAAGATAATAATGATTCTATAATAGATTTTACCATTTCTTCATCTGGTGCTTCTCCTAGAAGAGGATTTATAGTATCTTTTACAAGAGAAAATCCAGCATAAAGTATTACTAGTGATACTACAATACCAACATATCCATCTATAGGTAAACTAGTAAATCTAGCTATGACAAATGATATAACTACGCAACTCGATGTAAATACATCTCCTAAAGCATCAAGTGAAACTGCTTTTAAGGCTGAGGAGTCAATTTTATTTCCCATAAATTTATTAAATTTACTTAACCAAATTTTAATCATTATAGATGCAATTAAAAGTATAAGTGGTATTACTTCAAATTTTATAGGTACTGGATTTACTATCCTTTCCACAGATGACTTTATAAATTGAAGTCCTACCAACATTACCATGAACGCCACAATTAACGCCGATAAATATTCTATTCTTCCATGTCCAAAAGGATGCTCTTTATCAGCTGGCTTACTTGCTAATTTAAAACCTATCATAGTTATCGCTGAGGATGCCATATCAGAAAGATTGTTAAATGCATCAGCCATTATAGCTATACTTGATGTAAGCATACCTATAGACACTTTTACTACAAATAAAAGTAAATTAGATAATATACCTACTACTCCAGCTACATACCCATACTTATTTCTAACATCTTTATTTTGAACGTTTTTACTATCTTTGATAAATGTTTTGACCAGGATTTTTGAAAACATAAAATTTACCTCCTTGTCTTCTGTTTTACTGACAAATTTTAGAATTTATATCTTTATTTATGATAACATAATTCGTCTATAAAATTCTTAAAAGTTCATATATCAATAAGATATTACTAATTTTATACATTTATTATAAATGCAATGTATTCTTAGCTTAAATTATTGGATTCTAATAAAACTAGTCCTAGATATTTTATAATTTCATCTAGGACTTGTATTACTATTTTATACCAACTATTTTATTTAACATAATCGAACCTGTTTCTGGATTTTCAAATTCAATTTTAACACCCTTTATATTAGATAAATCTATATTTTTAAACTTATCAATAGGTATTATTGTATCACTTATTGGAGTATACCTTGACCAAAACTCCATAAATTTACCTTCTACATATTCGTCTCTCACAGCTTTACCCTCAAAATACTTCATAGCAGACACTTTATCATTATCCAAAGTTACACTACTTTCTTTTCCTTTAGAATCGACTAAGCTAAGTTTAAATGAAACTATTTTATCTTTACTATTTAACTCACTAGGAGAATTTAACGCCCATCTAAATTTTAATGCAGAATAATCTTTTAAATTTTTATTATTTAAGGGCAATTCTATTTTTCCATCTTTAGATTTCCAATCAACTTGCAATAAATCTAAATTTTCACTTGAGCTTATATTACTAAAAAGGTTTGCAGTATCTTTATCTAATCGTTCTGACTCAACTAACTCTTTTGTATCAACATTACTTGAGTCTATATTTTCAAATGACTTTTTGTTGAATAATTCTAAAGAACCGCTATATTTAACTTTATTTAATGTCTGATACCCATACATTTTAGATGGCAATCCATTTTTACTAAAAATAGGAGATTCACTATCATCAAAATCAAAAATAGATTTCATATAGTCAACTGCATAATTAGAAAAGAACTCTCTATGTTCTTCTTTCCCTAATTTTTCAGGATAAGTGCCATCTGTATCTCGTGGTGGAGAAAATTCTTTTTCTCCTAAAACTGAGTTATATGCATTGTGATTTCCACCTACTAAATAAGTTAGTCCTAGTGGACTTTTTCTATTTTTATCCAATGATATATCATAAAAAACATCATCCCCACTATGGATAACATCTCCATCATATTCTGATACTATTATTGCTGTTGGTACATCTGGAAACTTTTCTATTGGACTATTATAGGCTGGTGTAAGTGATATAATTCCTTTTATCCCTTTAAATCCTTTTTGTATTTGGTCTTGTGCTATTTTTAATACCCCAGAACCAGCTACAGAATGACCTATAAGACCAATATTATCTAAATCAACTTTGTCTTTAAGATATATTCCAAATCCATTTTTACTGCCATCATATGCATCTTGAAAAGCTTTTATATAAGCTTGAGTCAGATATGTTATTCTCTCATTTTCTACAGGTTCTCCATACTGAAAAGTATAGTTTACTGAAGTATCAATAGACACCCCTATAATACCATTTTTAGCTAAATCTTCAGTAAGATATTTAAATCCATTTTCAAAATCATTTTCTCCATCTCCATGTTGCCCATGAAAAATTAACACTATAGGTGCTTTTTCTTTTATATCTTTAGGAGCTGATATTATACCTTCTATCTTAAAAGGTATGGTCTTCCCCCTTACAACCATTTCTGATGTTCCCAAACTAAATTTATTAGATTCAATTTCGTTGTCATTATTTTTTGTTGACTTTATCTCATATGTTATTTTTTCATTTGAAACTACACTAGAATTAGAATTACTTGTACAACCTACAAAAAGAGCACTTATTACTGCTATAGATAAAATCATACTAATCCATTTTTTCGATTTCATAAATTTATTCCTTTCTACCATATCTGTTTAAATACTATTTATTGGATTTCTAGTAAACTTTCTTTCTACCTTCATACTTATTTATTAACCTTTCTAGCATTATAATCTATAACCTTATCTGCATTGTATAAATCTAAAAATTTTTCTTTCTTATTTAGTAGAGTAATACCATCTATGTTTCTTCTATCAGTAATAACTAAATTTTTATCCTTATAAATTTTTTCATATGATATTGGACCTACACCTGCAAAAATCGTAAATCCTTTTGACTGAAGATACTCCAACCCTTTAGATGACTCATTAGGAAACTCACCATATGGAGGTATATATATTTTTGTTTTTCCAACGACTGATTGAACTTCTCTTTCCCATTTAATAGTATCATCTCTAAGCTTTTCTAGAGAAATTTTTTTGAGATTTGGGTGTCCATAACTATGGCTAGCAAATTCCCATCCATTTTCTTTTAGCTTATAGACTACTCTCTTACATTGTTTTAATTCTTCATTTCTATTTGGATAATCTCTTTGAATTCTATAACCCAAAATACCTTCAAATCCAGTTACTGCTAAAACTCCCTTTGCATTATTATGAGAAAAATCAGGATGTAGTTTTACAAAATCTTCAATTAAAGGAACCATTTCTGTTTCTGTACTAATAAGATATTTACCATTTGGTTTTTTAATATATCCAGCTAACTCATTATTTCTATCTAGGACAATTTTTTCTGTTATTCCATTACCTAACATATATTGATTATAATTTATATCATCTATAGATATAATAATTGGTCTTTTTCCTTCTGGTAACAATAATTTTTTTCTTACTGTTAACTTCTTACCACCAACTTCTTTTTCCTCATATACATCTTTGTATGATACAAGTATAAAGTTCCTTTGATATAAGTTATTCAATATTTTTTTAAATTCTTTTGTAGTAACAAACCATTTAGAAAATGTTTTAGATTCATAATCACCATCAAATGCCATTTCTGGATATACGATTAATGGATGTACAAATATATGTTCAATTTTACCTTCATAATACTTACTTGTATTTTCACTTATTTTTGAATTATTTTTTTCATATTCTAAATTTGTATCATAAAAAGCATATGAAAAATTACTGATGGACATAATTATAACTATAGATAATATTATAAACAAATTTTTCATAATATTTCTCCTTCAACATGATTATAAATAATAAAGCTTATTATATTAAAATAAAAACTTATTACTTACATTCTTTTTATTTATTATGTTTAATTTGTTTATCACTATACACCATATTAATAGTAACATTAATCTAAATTTGTATTTATAAACAAGTTAATACATTTATATCAAGCTTTGTACATACTATTTAGAATTATGGTATTATTTTTCCCAAGTATTATTTATAATATGATTTTTATTTATAATATATTTTAATTTAAAATTCTGAATAAGTATCTTTTTATAAGTATTTTTTCAACTAATTGTTTTTATATTTTATTCTGATAATTTATCTTGTTCTAAAAAAATAGTCTCAAACTCTGGAAGTGTTGGAAGTCTTAACAAATGTCATATATTTTTGAATATTCATATCTATACTATGTATATCTCACATCCATCTGATTTTATCATATTTTATATGATAAACATTCGCTTTTATAATTTATAACCTTATGATACACTATGCACATAGGATTTTAAACGGAAAGGAATGAAAGAAATCATGTTTTTTGTAAGTGATATTTATACAGAAGCACCTATTAAATTTGATACTCCATTACAAAAAGAGGTATATAAAATATTACAAAATTTGAATATTGAATTTGAACGTGTTGACACAGACGAAGCAATTACAATGGAGGATTGTGTTCAGATTGATAAAAAATTAGATATGAAGATGGTAAAGACTCTATTTCTTTGCAATAGACAAAAAACAGCTTTTTATCTATTTATTATGCCAGGTGATAAACCCTTTAAGTCAGCTAATTTTAGCAATGCATTAGGAGTATCTAGAGTTTCTTTTGCTCCTGCTGAATTGATGGAAAAGATGTTAGGTACTAAAATTGGCGCAGCTACTATTTTCAGTGCTATACTTGACAATGATAATATTATACAAATTGTTTTTGATAAGGATGTTGTCAATGAAGAATGGTATGGATGTAGTGATGGGACTACTACTAGTTATATGAAAATTAAAACAAATCAAGTCATTCACGATTTTTTACCTTTTGTATGTCATACACCATCTATAATTGAATTGTAATATAAAGAAACATTAAAGAAAGATACTTGTATAAAACACAAAACCGCAAAGTCATGATATATTCTACTTTGCGGTCTTATAAAATTAACTTTTGATACTAAGATTTCTAGTTCTGCTATTTTTTAGCGTTCTAAGGACTAGTTTTACAAATTCATTCGATATTAAAATAGTTGATGCAAATAGTATTATTTTTATCCACATATTAAAATCTAAAGAAACAGAGTTAAAGAAACTCTGGAATACTTGTGTAAATATTATCTGGATTATACCTGTAACGACTATTATTTGTAATGCCAACTTATTCTTAAAGAAATTAGGTATTGTACTATTAAAGCCAAACTCCCTACAATTCAATGCATTAAAAAGGGCACTGAATGCAAATAAAGAAAATATAACAGTACCTTGTTCATCTGGTGTGGCTCCCAATATATTAAAAGCTGATTGTGTAAATACAATTGTAATTATAAGGATAGCATTTATAATAATATTTATAGACATAGACCTAGCTATTATTCCAGAGTGTCTATTTATTGGTTTTCTTTTCAACACATAATCTCTAACAGGTTCTAATCCTAATGCAAGAGCTGGAGGACCATCCATTATTATATTTACCCATAATAATTGTATCGTAGTAAATGGCATATCTTTACCAGTAAGTTGAGATATTATAGCAATTATAAATGCTACTATATTTACAGTAAGCTGGAACTGTATAAATCTTTGGAAGTTTTCATAAATACCTCTTCCCCATTTTATTCCCTCTACTATTGTACTAAAACTATCATCAGTCAATATTATATCTGCTGCATTTTTAGATACTTCTGTACCTGAGATTCCCATAGCAATACCAACATCTGCTTGACTAAGAGCTGGAGCATCATTTATACCATCACCTGTTACGGCTACAACCTCACCACTTTTTTGAAGTGCAGAAACTATTCTCATCTTTGTATCTGGTTTACTTCTTGCTACAATAGATATTCCTTTTATTTCTTCTCTTAACTCTTCATCTGTCAGCACATCTATATAGGTTGCTTCAACTGCCTTCTTGCCATCATTCAATAATCCTAATTCATCTCCAATAGCAGTTGCTGTATTGATATTATCACCTGTAAGCATTTTTACATCTACACCTGCATTAAATGCCTTATCAATAGACTCTTTAACTCCTGCTCTCAATGGGTCTACTATTCCTACAAATCCACTAAACACTAAATTTTCTTCCTTCTCATACCCTCTTGGGTTTCCGATTAAATTCAATTCTCCTTCTGAGGTTATTGCAACTTCTGTTCTAGATTTAGTCATCTTTTTATAAGCAAACCCCAATGTTCTCATAGATTTAATTTGTAGTTTTTTAATTTCATCGAGAATACCTTTTTCTATTTTGGGAGTTATTGGGACAATACTTTTTCCTTGTTGTACATAAGAACATCTCTTTAATAGTACTTCTGGAGCTCCTTTTGAAAGCAGTATATCCGAATCCTCTTGACGAATTAATGTTGACATTTTCTTTTCTTCTGAGCTAAAGGGGATTTGTGATATTAAATAAGTTTGTTTTCTCATTTCATTATAGTTTTTATCGTTATGATATAAAAGTAATGCACACTCTGTTGCACTTCCAATATATTTAAATGAATTGTCTTCCTTTTCTATATCTGCTGTTGAATTTACTATACAGTTTTGTTCAAAATAACTATTGCTCTGATATTCTCCACTACTTATATATTTACCATCAACATATGCTACTTCTACCATCATCTTATTTTGTGTTAAAGTACCTGTCTTATCAGAACATATTACGGAAACAGAACCTATAGTTTCACAAGCCTCTTTCTTAGTTACTAAAGCATTTATCTTTGCCATCTTTTGCATTGTTATAGCTAAAGTAATATTTATCATGGTTGGCAGACCCTCTGGAACAGTAGCAACTATTAAAGCAATACAAACCATATACGCATTCTTAGCAGGTTCCAATGATTGTAAAAAGGACAAGATACTGCTTGTATCCAAAATTAACAGTCCTTTTCTTTGCATTTGTATAATCATAAACATACACAATAAAGTAGCTATTACTCCTGATATTCCTGCTATTTTAGCCCCTAACTTACCTAATTTAATTTGAAGTGGAGTTTGCTGGTCATCATTTGATAAGTTCTGTGCTATCTTACCCATTTCTGTCTTATCACCAATGTGAGTAACAACCATTATCCCTCTACCATATGCTACAAGAGTTCCACCAAATACCATATTGATTTGTTTTGCAGGTATTGTATCTTGTTCGATTATTTCTGTTTTAGAATAAACTACCTCCATATCCAATATAGCATCAGCATTTTTAGCTACATCATCAGATTCTCCTGTTAACATATCTTCTCTAAGTTTTAGATTTATAGATTGTATAAGCCTTCCATCTGCTGGTATCATATCTCCTGTTTCTATATATACAATATCTCCTGGTACTAAATCATTTTTTGATATTTTAACTATCTTTCCATTTCTAAGTACCTTTACCTCTATATTCTCTGTTAATTTTGATAGAGCATGAGCAGCTTTTTTAGATTTCCCTTCAGTTATTATACCTATGGAAATCCCAATAAAGATAGCTCCTAAGATACCTAATGCATCATGCAATTCTCCCACAAATGAACTTATCACTGCTGCTCCTATAAGAATTAATATCATAGGTTCTGTCAGACTTTCCCCCAACTCGTCCCAAAATGTTCGGCCTTCCTTTATTGTAAATTCATTTAATCCATATCTAAGCTTCCTCTCTTCCACCTCATTATCATCAAGTCCAACTTCTGGATTTGTCTTTAAGTATTTTAATACTTCTTTGGTAGGTTTATTATAATACCTCATAACTTTATCCCCCTTGTTAATTATCTATAGAGAATTATATGCTTATGATAGTTTGTATATTACTTCTCAAAAAAAATAAGGAGTTGTCTTAAAATTGATTTTTTCTAATCAAATTTTAAGTTCAACTCCTCTTTTAAATTTTTATATGTTATTCTTTATTGCTTCTTTATAATAGCTAAATCATTCACTTGTCATGTGACAAGCAACTAGATGATTCTTCTTGTGTTCAAATAATTCTGGCATTTCTTTCCCACAACGTTCTGTTGATACTTTACAACGTTTCACAAAAGGACATCCTTTTTCACAACTTGAAAAACTTTCAACTTCATCTTGTACATCCATTTCTTCCTCTAGTATATTTCTATTATTAGGATTCGTAGTCAAAACTGCACACAAGAGCATCTGTGTATATGGATGTAAAGGTGTATTGTAAACCTTCTCAGCATTTCCAATTTCCACAATTCTACCAGCATACATCACAGCAATCCTATCAGAAATATAACGTACCATGCTCAAGTCATGTGAAATAAATAGATAAGTAAGACCAAGCTCCATCTTTAGTTTATATAAAAGATTTATAATCTGACTCTGAATAGAATTATCAAGCGCTGACACTGGTTCATCACATATAATGAAATTCGGCTGAACTACAAGTGCACGTGCTATACTAATCCTTTGTCTTTGCCCTCCTGAAAATTCATGTGGAAAACGTCCTGCATATTCTCGTGAAAGCCCAGTCATTTCTAACAATTCATATACTTTTTGTGTCCTTGCATTTTTATCTAGCATGCCATGAACTTTCAAATTCTCTGCAATAATAGATTCTATGGTCATATATGGGTCTAAAGACATGTATGGGTCTTGAAATATCATTTGTGTATGTTGTGCAAATTCTTTTCTTGCACTCTGTCGATGTAGTTCTAGCTTTTTGCCTTGAAATAATATTTCACCTTCACTTGATGGATATACGCCCATAATGATTCTTGCAAGAGTTGATTTCCCACAACCAGATTCTCCAACAAGACCTAAAGTCTCACCTTTATAAATAGTTAGGTTCACATGATTAACAACAATATTCTTGCGCTTTCTTCCTAAAGAGAAGCTCTTGGATACATTATTTAATTCAAGTAATTTTTCCATCACCCAATACCTCCTTTGGAAAACTTTCATGCAGACGCCAACAAGAAGCACTATGGCTATTTGACACTTTAAACAAAGGTGGCTCTTCTCTCAAACAAATCTGCATACAATATGGACATCTCTTTGAAAAAGAACAACCTACTGGCAAATCAGATAAATTAGGTGGACTTCCCAATATAGATATCCTTTTACCTATATCACCTGAGGTAGGAAGTGTTCTTAATAATGCCTGTGTATATGGATGTGTTGCTCTATTGAAAATATCTTTTACATTACCTTCTTCCACAATCTTTCCAGCATACATTACTGCTACACGTTCTGCTAAATTTGCCACAACTCCAAAGTCATGAGTAATCAAAAGCACAGCTGTTCCCATCTCTTTTCTAATTTTTGCAATAAGTTTCAAGATTTGCAGTTGTGTCGTAACATCAAGGGCTGTTGTAGGTTCATCTGCGATAAGTAGTTTAGGATTACATGCCAAAGCCATAGCAATCATTACACGTTGTCGCATTCCTCCTGAAAATTGATGAGGATACTGTTCTGCTTGTAGAGCGGCATTTGGTATCTGTACCATTTCAAGTAATCTAACTGCCTCTTGCTTGCAATCAGATAATGACATTTTTTCTTTTCGGTATAGAGATTCAGTAATCTGCTTACCTACTTTCATAGTAGGATTCAAACAAGTTAAAGGGTCTTGAAAAACCATACTTGCTAAATTACCTCTTATTTGCTCCATATCTTTTTCTGATGCATTCAAAATATCAAAGTTCATAAGTTTCAATTCTTCACCCATAATCTTAGCTGGTGGTGAAGGATTCAACTTCAAAATGGATTGTGCCATTACACTCTTACCGCAACCACTTTCACCCACCAATGCAAGAATCTCTCCTCTATTCATAGTAAGTGAAACACCTCGAACTGCACTTACTGTTCCATTATATATCTCAAAAGATACATTTAAATTCCTAATTCTTAGAATATCGTCCATAATCAGCAAATCTCCTTAATCTAGGATTTATGGCATCTTGAAGTTGGTCTCCTAAGAGATTAAAAGAAAGCATTATCAAACAAATGAAGAGTCCTGGTACTGCAAACCTTACTGGATAAGTCTGAAAAACAGCGACACCTTCATTTGCCATGATTCCCAGTGATGGATATGGTGGTGGAACTCCCATTCCCAACATTGATAAGAATGCTTCTGTAAATATAATTTCTGGAATACTCAATGTCATGTGGACAATTATTATCCCTAACATATTAGGAATTAGATGACAGAAAATAATTCGCCTCATACTTGCTCCCATAGTTTTTGCAGCAATTATAAATTCTCTCTCCATAAGAGAAACTACTTGCACTCTTACCAATCGTGCCATACTAGTCCATCCCACAAGGGTATAGGCTATAATCAAGGTTCCAATTCCTTGTGGAAGCACTGCCATAAGTAAAAGCACAACAACAAGATATGGAATCCCACTAATGATTTCCAATATACGCATCATTACATTATCAACCATTCCACCTATATATCCAGAAATACTACCATATACTACTCCTACTATGCCATCTATAATAACTACAACTCCTGCTACTAAAAGTGATACTCGTGTCCCATACCAAATACGTACAAAAATATCACGCCCGAGATTATCTGTACCAAAGATATGAGTAAGACCACTAGTTGGGTCTTTGCTAAAAAAAGGTTTATTTGCATACGCCACATTCTGAGATGCAAAATCAAAATTACAAAATATCGGAATACACACTGAACCTATAATCAAAATAAGCATCATTATAAACGATACTACTGCAATTTTATTGTGACACAATATGAATATAGTCTCTCTTGCAAAGCTCATAGATGGGCGTACTAGCTTGTTATTACACATATCTGAATTGCAACCATCAGCAAAAGCAAAATCTTCATTAACAAGTATTCTTTTATTACTATCTATTTTCCTCACCTCCTAATTTCACACGGGGGTCTATATAACTATTTAAAATATCCACGATTAGGTTACACAACACAAGAAACACACCAAAGAACAATGTTGTTCCTATAATTACTGGATAGTCATTGGCCTGCACTGAGTCTACAAAGTATTTTCCAAGACCTGGAATAGAAAATACATACTCCACAGCAAATGTCCCAGTCAATAGGACTGCTGTCATAGGACCAAGAACTGTTATTACTGGCATTAATGCATTACGTAAACAATGATGAAGGGCAATGTCTTTTTTCTTAATTCCTTTCACCTTTGCTGTACGAATATAGTCTTGACTAAGTACATCAAGCATACTAGAACGCATTAATCTTCCAATACTTGCCATAGATCCAAAAGCTAGCGCAAATGCAGGTAAAATCTTACTATTTTCACTTCCCCATCCTATAATTGCAAAAAAACGAATACCTGTAAATTGAAATAATACGATTCCAAAAAAATATTGTAACAGTGCGCCCATAATAAATGATGGAACAGACACTCCAAGAAGTACCAAAATCATCGTCAATGTGTCCCACTTTGTTCTATGCTTCAAAGCTGCTACTATCCCTGACAAAACACCCAAAATGATTGCAAAAATCAAAGCCCGTATTCCCAGTTCCAAAGAAACTGGGAATGCCTGGGCTATGATATCTGTTACTTGACGACCAGATACAATTGAGGAACCAAGGTCTCCATGTATCAAGTTGTTCACATATATTCCATACTGCTCCAATATAGGCTTATCTAAACCATACTTTGTGGCTAAAGCAGCTTTTACATCAGGATTAAGTACCTTAACACCAGAGAAAGGGTCTCCTGGAAGCATCTGCATCAGTAAAAATGTAATGGAAATCAAAACCCAAACAGTAAGTACCGAATAAAGAAGGCGCTTACCGATATATCTCATTTGTGAAGACATATTGTCTACTCCTGTCCTATTATTTATTTAATATGTGCATTTAAAACGTTAAAGAATTGAAATGGTGTACGTACTAGACCAACTAATTTATCAGAAACAGCATAAGTAGTACACGTAAAATACATTGGTCCTATAACCATATCATCTATTAGAATTTTTTCTGCCTGTATCAATATCTCTTGACGTTTTTTAGAATCACTCTCATTAATAGAATCCTCAATCAACTTATCATACTTTGGATTGGAATACTTTACATGATTATTCATATTTTCTGTTGTATAGTTTTCCAAAAATGTAATTGCATCATTTTCAGAAGGTCCCCATCCATCCATCGCAAAGCTGTAATCACCATTTGTCATTGCTTCAGACAAAGCTTTCACTGCTGTAAATTTAAGTTCTACATCCAGTCCAAGATTTTCCTTCCATTGTTGTTGCAGATAGGCAGCCTGATTCTGATTATATGTTGTATCTGATGCCCAAAATACAAGTTTAATATCTTTTTTATCTATACCAAGTTCTTGTAATGCCTTATCAAGGTATTCATTTGCTTTACCTTTGTTGTATTTAAATAGGCTACCACGTTTTTCTGCATAACTTGTGCCCTCAGCACCTTTTATAACATCTGGTACAAAACCATCCGCTGCTATAGAACCGTCATTAATTACATTATCAAGCAGACTCTGCACATCAACAGAATATGAAAGTGCTTTTCTTAAATTTATGTTAGAGAGATACTTATCTTGTGTATTAAAACTTAAATACCAAGACCCTCCATCTATATATGATTGAACAGCATCTTTACTTTTTTCTTTCACAAGTTTAATTTGCTCATTATATAGGCTACAAAGGTCAATTTCTCCAGCAGTAAATGCATTCAAACTAGTATTTGCATCTCCTATCATAACCAACTTTACTTTAGGAATATTAATTTTTGATGCATTATAATATTCCTCAGATTTTTCCATTGTAATATGGTCATCATGTACCCATTCTGTTATTTTATATGCTCCATTTGTCACCATTTTATCAGCGTCCTTAGCATACTGTTTATCACCAATTTTCTCGTATGCCTTCTGATTTATTGGCAAGAAGTATGGCTGTGACAAATAAAACAAACCATTAGGCATTGGATGAGACCATTGAATTTCTAATGTATAGTCATCTAGCACCTTTAATCCAAGCTGTGATTCGTCAACCTCTCCTTTATAGAAAGCTTCTCCATTTTTAATATTCTTATATAGATATGCAGCAAATATGCTTCCAGTAGAAGGTTTCATCTGTGTAATCCAAGAATAGTAAAAATCGTTTGCAGTTACTGAGTCTCCATTTGACCATTTTGCATCTTTTTTCAAGTGCATTGTATAAGTTGTATCAGTATCATTTATATCCCAACTTTCTGCTAAATCAGCTACTGGTTCATCCTTATCATTCAACTTTGTAAACCCAGACATACAATGATAGAGAATACTTTGGGCAATAGTATCACTCATTCTCATTGGATTCAATTCTGTAGGCTCTGATGTAACATTTAATGTTACCATATCCTTTCCTTGAGTCCCCTGAAACACTGAACCTTGTGTTGTATCTCCTGACTTAGATGTAGCACATGCAGCCAAATTAAGTGCAAGCATAGCTACTACTAATAGAGTTATAATCTTTTTGAATCTCATATTTCTCCCCCTCACAAATAATTAATTTTTATAATTACTTAAAGTCACTCTATGAATCCAATATCATATTAAATGAATCAATTGGCATAGGTTTATAGTAATAATAGCCTTGAACCATATCACACCCATATTCTTTTAAACACTCTATATGTTCTTCAGACTCTACACCTTCAGCAATCACTTTCATCTTTAAAGAATGAATTAAATCTATAATGGTCTTTATTACTAAATTACTATTACCATTTAAGTTGTTTAAAAAAAACTGACGGTCCATCTTAATAATATCAAAACGGGCATTAAGCAATACATTGAAAGAAGAATATCCATCGCCAAAATCATCTAGTGAACATGTAAACCCATATTCCTTGAAATCTGATACTATTTTTTTCAGATGCTCAGTATCATTTAAAGAAATTGACTCCATAAATTCAATTTCAATATATTCCTTTGGAATATTATATTTTTCAAACACATCAATATAGTCTTGAACAATATCTGGATCATAAAAATATGACTTTGAAATATTAAAACTTATTGGCACAACCTTCTGATTGTTTTTTATTCTTGTATCCAGATACTGACACATCTGTTCAAAAGTATCAATATCAATTAATTTAATGTATCCATTTTGGTTTAAAATAGGCAGAAATTTATATAATGGTATACTATTTCCATCTTTATCAAACCAACGAAGTAGCGTCTCTGCACCTATAATCTCTCCATTTATTAGTCTAACTTTTGGTTGTAGGTATGTAACAAATTCATAATCTTTATATGCATCTGCTGTATCTATTTCCAGTTTCATACGGTCCATATAACTCTTATAAAAAGATTCCTCATAAAGTTCTATACAAGAGCTTCTATTAAATAAAGTTTCACTTTCTTTTCTACACAGATTTGCATAATTTAATGCATCATAAAATGTGACTTTTGGGTCAACAATCACATAAATCCCCATAGACATAAAAAGATTTCTATAAATTCGTTCATCATCTATGCGGTACAATATGTCTATTAGTGGTATCAATCGTTCATATATAAGATAGTTAGAGTCATCACACTTTAACAAAAGAACAAAGTTATCTGCATATAGGTATCCAGTATATTCTTTTTCTTCCAAAAACATCATTATTTTTTGAAAGACCAATGTCAGGATTTCATCTCCTGCTTGACTTCCATACTTTGTATTAAAATAGCGAAAATTTTTAAGGTTTAGTTGTATTAATGCATATTTTTCCTCGCTACCTTTTATATCACAATATTTTTCCAAAATATATGAAGTATCATATATATCGTGCTTTAAGGTGATATTCTTTTCAGTTTCCATCACGATTGACTCCTTTGTTTAAAAATTGTATATACATTTCTTCCCTTCTTTTTAGATTGGTATAAAGCTAAATCAGCTTTTTTAATAAGAGTTAATTCATCACAACCATGCACATGCATCTCATTATATATCCCAAAAGATAAAGTGAGCTGTTTGGAATTTTTACTTTTTAAATGTACAATATTTTTGTCTTTCAGTTCTTTTTGAACTGACTTAACAAATGTAATAATTTCATCATCACTTCTATCTACAAATATGCATGTAAATTCATCTCCTCCATATCGTGCAGCAAAAGCATTGTCTGGCAAGTTCTTCTTTAATAAATTAGCAACTTCTTTTATTACCTCATCGCCTTTTGAATGACCATAGTAGTCATTATATTCTTTAAAAAAATCTATATCAACCATAACATATCCAATAAATAAAGTCCCATCATCTTGTATTAATTTACTAATAACTTTACTACTGTATCTTCGATTATAAATTTTTGTAAGTTCATCTATATCTGCTACTACTTGTAAACTAGCTTGCTTTTTCAACATGAAATTCTGTTCTTTTTCCGTTTCATATAGAGAAATAAGGCTTTTAAAGCTTTCTCTTGTTGATATTTTACTTGCCATTTCCCCTTTTAATATAGTCTCGTAAAAAGTTTCATAAAGTTCATCAGTTTCATGACCAAATAAAATTGCATATTGGACATGTAATTCTTGAATCTTTATCATTATATCCTGATCTGCATTTTTATACAGTGTATCTAATTGTTTTAAACACCATGCTGCATTTTCTTCTCTCTTCAACAAAAGTAAAAATTCCATCAGATTTAAATAAATAGATTTCAGTAAAAACGCATTCTCTTTACTTTTAATCAACTTTTTTATCAAATTATCTATTTTATGTAATGCTTCTATTTCCTTATTTTCTAATAATAAGAGACGTATTTCCCCTTCCATAAATAACAAAGGTAAAATGCCAACTTCACATTTTACACTTAAACATTCCTCATGATATTTTCTAGCTTTATCCAATTCTCCTTGGACACAATAAAGATGTAATAGGTTGACAAGTATAGATTTGTAATAAAAGACCACATTTTTTATAGGAACCTCTTTTATAACATCTAATGCTCTTGTATAGAATTGCTCTGCAACTGTATATACACCACTTGTGTAAAATATGTCTGCAATATTGTTATAGAAAATAGCACATGATTTTTTATCTTTAATTTTATAAGCAGTTTGAATACCTTTTAAATATATAGTAAGTGCTGCTATTTCGTCACAAATAGTAATATTTCGTAAACCCTCTATTTTAAAATATTCAATTAAAACATCAAAATAGTTTTTATTCTCAGCAAGTTCTCTTGCCTTCTCTGAATGAAAATTATAAGCATCTACATCCCATTTCATTTGAAAATATTGTGCTAAATACACATGAGCTAATGCTTGTCCATAGAAACAGTTTAACTGTTCTGATATCGTCAATAATCTATCACAATCATGTTTATTAAATCTAAGACTATATTCGAAACGGTGCTGAATTCGCTCAATTATCAATTGAGTGTGTTCAAATAGTACATTATAGTTATTCATTATGCACCCCTTCCATAGAAATTATTGATTTAGAGTTATTTCTACCATTATTCTTTACAACATATAGTGCTTTGTCCACTTCATCAAATAAATTAAGTAAATCCACTTTAGTTGAAACGGTCTTATTTCCATAGCCAATTGATAATGTTATTATTTTTGAACATCGTGAATGTATATGTTCAATATTTTTTTCTTTTATTGCTTCTTTTATTTGATTTACATATTCATCCATTTGTTCAAAGTTCAAATCCCAACTAAGACAGATAAATTCGTCTCCACCATAGCGAAAGACTGCCATTTTTTCATTTGCTTTCTCTTTTAAGGTACTAGCTACTTGTTTTAATATTTCATCTCCTGCTAAATGCCCATAATAATCATTGTATTCTTTAAAGTAATCAATATCAAATATTGCAAGACCAATATTTGTATATTTATTGCTATTGATAATTTCATCTTGCTTAATATTAAAATAATAACGATTATATATATTAGTCAATTCATCATAATTTACAAGGTCACACAATTCTTTTAATACTTTTTTTGATTGATTATACTTAGTATAGGTATTATTTAATTCAATTTTTGCAACTAAACCTTCGATTTTTAATAGATTTACTTGAGCCTGTGCTTTTAAATATAAATCGTAGTACTCACGATAATGGTAATATAGTTCTTGTTTTGTCTCAAACCTCTGTGAGTACTGAATATTCAACTTACACAACTTCAATAAAGGCTCTGGCTCATCTTCTTTTATTAGCTCTCGTAAGGCTTGTAATAATTCACTTGATTTGATTTGATTTTTAATATGTATCATTGATTCCAATGCATTCATCAAAAACTCTATAATATAAATTCGATTTGGAAAAGTCATAATTCCATCATTGAACATTTCCTGTAAATAATATAAACTCTTTTCTTCATCCTTTATCTCTGAATAATAAAGCAAATATGCATAATCAACATATAATTTTAAATCTTTATCTTCAAGGGGAAGTGAACTCAATTCTTCAATAGTTGATTTCATAAATTCAAGTTTACCTAATTTTAAATATACATTAATGAAATTAATTAATAGTATTCTCAGAAAGCGTGGTTTTGTATCTGGCAAAGAGCGTAATACTTCCATCGCTTTATCTAAATAAAGCAATGCTTCATCATATAGTTCATAGTCCAAATAATAAGCACTAATATTTCCATAATTCACACCAATTCGGTATTTGATATCTAATTTTTCAGAAACATCCAGAGCTTTTAAAGTGTATTTAAATGCAGATTGTTTATCATATGAATTTGAAAAAAGTAAACTATATAATGCATAAAACTTTTCTAATAACTCACTTGGATTCTTTTCATTGATATACTCTTGTGCGTACTCCAATTCTTTTGATACACATTTCATATTTGATTCTACATAGAAATAATAATCGGCACGCCATATATATCCAAAAGCCACATTTTGCCAATCTTTACTTTCTTTTGCAAGCGAAATCAGTTTATCACAAAGCCCACAAACAACATCATCGTTTACATTAATGTTTTCATGTATTTTTCTCTTTAATTCCTCAATTTCACACAAAGTATAGTTTTCAATCATGACATTACTCCAAATTTATTTTTTATAACATTATAACATGCAAGTATGGCTTTCCACAATGAGATATCAATTTGTGTTTCACAAGGATTAAGTGGATTATGCGATTATCTCTTGTTGACAATAACATACCTATTTTTCCCTTAAATATCAATAACTAATATATTCTTCTAATAACTATACCAGTATAATAATTATTATAATCTATAATTATAGTACCATGTGTTTATAACACCTATATTTGCCACAAGTATAATATAGGTTTTGCTTTTCTACATAGAAAGTATCATATAGATTAGAAGTTATTAAAAAGCATCTTTTTGTTTTTGTACAAAAAAAGGAGATGATTCAAATTTTTATTTTGAGGCATCCCCTTACAGTAATTATATATTATTAGGTTTTATGTTATAGGATTTATAAGTTGTGGGTTATATAAACCAATATACTTAATCTTCAAAATACCCTTCTGGATATAATGGGAACTTAGATATAAGCTCTTGAGCTTCTACTTTACAATCATCTAATACTTCCTTATTATCAATATTTTCTGCTACCTTATTCATTATTCCTGCTATCTGTATAACTTCTTTCTCTTTAAGACCTCTTTGAGATATTGATGTAAGTCCTATACGAACACCACTAGTTACAAATGGTGACTGTGGGTCATCAGGTATAACATTTTTATTAACTGTTATTCCTACATATTCAAGAGCTTTTTCAAATTGTTTTCCTGTAAGATTTTTGCTTCTTAAATCAACCATAACTATATGGTTATCAGTTCCTCCACTTACAATGCTAAAACCATGTGAAATAAGTTCAGATGCTAAGGTTTGAGCATTTACTACCACTTGTTCCATTATTTGTTTAAATTTATCTGTACTCAAGTATAATAGCGAAAAAGCTTTCGCTGCAACTGTATTAAGATGTATAGAACCTAATGTTCCTGGGAAAACACCTTTATCAAGTTTCTTTGCATGTTCAGCTTTGCAAAGTACAATACCACTTCTTGGTCCACAGAAAGTTTTTGTTGTAGATGAAGAAACAAAATCTGCATAAGGTACAGGGCTAGGAATTACTTTTGCAGCTACCAATCCTGCAACATGTGCCATATCTACCATAAAGTAAGCCCCTACTTCTTTTGCAACCTTTGATATTCTTTCATAGTCTATTAATCTTGGATATGAACTTGCTCCTGCAATTATCAGCTTTGGTTTACATTCTTTTGCCTTTGCTTCAAGAGCATCATAATCTATACGTCCAGTACTTGGGTCTACTCCATAAAACTCATATTTATAAATATCATGTAAAAAGTTAACTGTACTACCATGTGTTAAATGTCCACCTTGGTCAAGACGCATACTTAAAACAGTATCATTTGGTTTTAATATTGATGAATATACACAATAATTGGCTGTAGAACCTGAATATGGTTGTACATTTACATGTTCTGCTCCAAATACTTCTTTTGCACGTTTGATTGCTAGAGTTTCAAGTTTATCTGCTTCTTCAGAACCTGCTTGAAAACGAGCACCTGGATAACCTTCTTCAGTTTTATTTGTAAATACACATCCACTTAATTCAAGTACTTCTGTTGGTGCTGTGCTTTCAGAAGCTATCATTTCAATATTATGCTCTTGTCTAACCAACTCCCCAGCCACAATGTTATATAACTCTGGGTCTGAAATTTTTGTTGTTTTTAACATAATAACACCCCTTCTTAATTAAAGAATATATTTTATTGGTTTAATCTTTATTAATAAATTTATTATAAATGTCTATAAAGTGTAAGATATTCCTCCACCAGGTCCTAACGGTATGCCAATACCCATGAATAGCAATAATATTATTATTTCTATTAATGTAAATACTACTGAGTATGGAATCATATTCGATATGACAGTACCTATACCTATATCCTTGTCATATTTTCTAGCAAAAGCTAATATAACTGGGAAATATGGGAAAAGTGGACTTATTGGATTTGTTGAAGCATCTCCAATACGATAAGCTATTTGAGTTAATGCTGGGTTGAAATCTAGTAGCATAAACATTGGAACAAATATAGGTGCTAAAATAGCCCATTTTGCAGAAGCACTTCCTACAAATAAATTGATAAATCCGGATAACAATATAAATCCTATTATCAATCCATAACTAGGTATCCCCGATTCTGCCAGTAATTTTGCTCCTGTGATTGATAAAATTGTTCCTAAGTTACTAAGATTAAATAGATTAATAAACTGGGATGCTATAAATGCTAGGACTATATATCCACCCATATCACTCATGCTACTACCCATCATAGATACTAATTCTTTGTCGTTTTTTATCTTCTTACTTACTTTTCCATATACTAATCCTGGAGTTAAAAATATGATAGTGATTATAGGAACTATGCCTTTCATTAAAGGTGCATTACTGGATAGTATAGAACCTGTCTCTGGATCTTTCATAAATGCATTGTCACCTATACATAAAACAACTATCACTACTACTACTACTAACAATGATAATAAAGCGTATTTTATACCCTTATTTTCAAGTTCACTCAATTCTTGTATATCCTTATTATTTGTTAAATCATTATATTTTGAAAAACGAGGAGCTATAAATTTCTCAGTTACAAATGCTCCTGCGAAAGTTAAAACTATTGCTGATATAAAAGCAAAATAAAGGTTCATCGCTGGATTGCCTTGGTAAGATGGATCCATCATCTGAGCTGCGGGTATTGTAAATCCAGCTAGCAATACATCTGTGGTACTAAGCATAACATTTGCTGCAAATCCTCCTGCAACACCTGCAAAAGCTGCAAACATACCTACAAGAGGATGTCTTCCAATTCCTAAAAACACAAGTGCTGCAAGTGGTGGTAATATTATAAATCCTACATCTGCTGCTGTATGTGATAACATACCTGCAAATACAATTGCTACAGTTACAAGTTTTTGTGGAACTTTACTTATCCCCTTTTTCATTAACACTTCCATAAATCCGGATTTCTCAGCAACACCTGCTCCAAGCATTGTAACCAATACTAATCCTAATGGAGCAAATGACTGGAAATTTGTAACTATACTACCTAAATAGGATTGAATCTGCTCTTTCTCTAATAGATTTACTACCTTTACAACTTCTTTTGTAGAAGGATGTATTTCTTCTACTCCTAAATTAGATATAACTGCTGACAATATTAAAACAATTATGCATAGTAATAAAAATATGGTTACTGGGTCTGGAAGTTTATTTCCTGCTCTCTCTACAACATTTAATGCTCTCATCAATAATCCACTATCTTTGTTTTTTTCTTGTGAATTAATTTTCCTCAAACTAATCACCCCCATAAACTTTATCTCCAGAAACACTCTAGCTTAAATTTTATTTTTTAAATTTATCCATATAATTTATAACAGACTGACATAGTACATTTGTACCTACTAATATAGACTTTTTATCAGCTTTAAATTTAGGATTATGCCACTGATACATACAACCTTGTTCTTTGTTGCCTACTCCTAACCAGTAAAAAAATCCTGGTGCTTTTTCCATAAATATAGAGAAATCTTCTCCTCCTGTAGAAGGTATTGGATCAACTATGGCATCTTCTGAATACAAATCACACACAGACTTACAAGCTATTGTGTACATCTCTTTACTGTTTATAACAGCTGGTAGGTCAAATAAATAATCTAACTTTGCAGTTGCTTGATATCCACGAGCTATCTCACAAACTATATTTTCCAAATTTTCAGATATTTTCTTTCGTACTTCATTACTAAAACTTCTACATGTACCTGTCATATCTACCTTTTCTGAAATTACATTATTTGCAGTTCCTCCATTTATAGTACCTATTGATATAACAGCTGGTTCTAATGGACTTATATTCCTACTTATTATGGTTTGAATACCCATTATAATTGCACTTGATGCTACTATAGGATCTATTGTTCTATTTGGTATACCTCCATGACCTCCAAAACCATTTACTTCTATCCTAATGGTATCTACTGCTGCCATTAATCCACCTAACTTAACACCCACTTTTCCACAAGGTATATCTGGGTGATTATGAAGACCAAATATAGCATCAACTTTTGGATTTTCCATTACTCCTCGTTCAACCAGCATCTTAGCACCTTTATTAACTTCTTCTGCTGGTTGAAATATAAACTTTACATTTCCATGGAGACTATCTTTAATGTGAGACAATACATATGCACATCCTACAAGGCAAGATGTATGTATATCATGTCCACATGCATGCATTATACCATCATATTTTGATTTGTATCCAATATCAACCTCTTCATATATTGGTAAAGCATCAATATCTCCTCTTAATGCTACTGTAGGACCATCGTATTTTCCTTTTAATAATCCTACTACTCCTGTCTCCATTCCTAGGTCTAATATCTCTATACCTAAACTTACTAATAAATCTTTTATAGCTTTCGTAGTCCTAAATTCTTTAAAACTTAATTCGGGGTGCATATGAATATCTGTAAAAAAATCTAAAATATCTTCTTTATACTTTTCTGAGATTAAAATAAGTTCATGCATACTAACACCTCTCCAAAATTTTATTTTTTAATTTTTTTGCTAATTTAACTACAAATTATATAAGTTACTAATATTCATAAAGATATTTTTTATAAATTTAATTTAACTTTGTTTATATTTATATTTTACTACATTATTTAAATTAAATATATTATCATATCTTGCAATTTATTTAACTATTTTGACTTTTTAAATTTAGATTATATAAAAATTTCTTTAACTAGAAACTATTCATTAGTGCCTCTATTCCTGACTTTGTGTTGATTTTTCTCTACATGTGACTGCTTTATATACCATACAAACTAAAATCAAAAGTCCCATATAACCTGTATATGGATATAAAATATTTACAAGTTTACCAAATGGTAAAAAACCACCTATACAAGCCAAAATAGCTATTACTGTTGTTACAAGTTTAAATTTAGGGTGTTCATCTTCAACTATTCTATTAGTTACAGACCATAAAAGTGGAACAGCTGTTGTATAAATACCTAATATAAGTGCAACTGAGAAAAGCACACCTACAATAGGGGATATATTATCTGCTAAATAAAGTGATGGTATTTCTTTCATATATAGATTTCCTATATCTGAAATCATAGCTAAATACATAACAATTCCAGCAGTCATAAATACTACTCCTCCTAATAGACCTCCCCAGAAAGCATCCTTTTTACTTTCAATAGAAGCCCCCATACCTGTTAAAAAAACAATCATTACAATAATATTTAATGTATTATATATTACGCCTGAAACTATTGGACTTCCTGATGCTTTTGTAACTTCAATATTCTTCATAGCTTCTCCAACCATAGATAACCCATCGAAATGTTTGAATAAGCTTATTAATCCAACAGCAATTGTAAATACTGCTATTACTGGTCCAATACGACCAAGTATACCTACTAATTTTTCTAGACCCATAGATACTGTAATTAATGTAGCTACTGCCATTAAAACTCTTCCCAAATAAGGATTTATGCCATAGTATTCAGTTAAAGTTGAGCCTGCACCTGAAATCATTACTATAAGAATTCCAAATAAAAATATTGGGCTAAACCATTCATAAAATTTTCCTAAAATTTTTCCACAATAAAAAGTGTAAATTCTAGTTGGTTCCTTAAGTTTTAATTCTCTACCTCTAGTTATAACTTCAGCACCAAGAAATGAAAATAATACCATTGATATTAATGCTCCAACTAGACCCATATACCCTTGAGAGGCAAAAAATTGGAGTATTTCTTGACCTGTTGCAAATCCAGAACCAATTGCCGTTGCTAAATAAGCTCCTGCAATACAGATAATATTTTTCACATTCACTTTGTCTGACATATTAAATTACCTCCATTATAAAGTTACCTTCTTCAACAAATATAAATCCTTAGTAAATTAAATGAAAATTCTGTCTTTTTGGAACAGTATTTGATTTACTTTCTTATTTTGTATATCTTTTTTTTTATTTATATATATTTTTTTATATAAATAGGTATAGCTTTTATAAGGTTAAATATTATTAAATATGTTTAAAGCGCTTTAATTTTTACTATAATTAAAGTATACTTATTCAGACACTCTCAAACAATTATCTATATTGACTTTTTATTTATCAATTTCAATTTTTAGTATTTAATTTATAGACCTTTGGAGTCATTCCTTTTTCTATCTTAAAATTTTTGTAGAAATTATTTAGACTATTATAACCAACCATTTCTGCAATCTCATTTATACTTTTTGTAGTATTTTCAAGTAACTCAATTGATTTTTCTATTCTTATATGATTTAGATATGATATAAAAGTTGTATTCAAATTACTTTTAAAAATCCTAGATATATTAGATGGATTAGTTAAAAATAACTTAGCACAATCATTTAGTTTTAAATCCTTACTATAATTTAAATTTATATACTCTAGTATCTCATTTAATAAATTATTATTGGTATATTGATAACCAATAATATTTTCTATAGTCTTATTAAACTCGTTCATGTCTAATGGTTTAAGAAGTATATCCTTCACATTTAATCTCAAGGCTTTTTGTGCATATTCAAAATAATCAAAGGCAGTTATTACCACAAAGTTTATTTTTTTAGATAGGTGAGATGTTTTTTCTATTACTTCTAACCCATTATATATGGGCATCTGAATATCTATAAACACTATGTCTGGCTCTAAATCAATTATTTTATCTACTGCTTCATCACCAGATGTTGCTTTACCAACAATCTTTATCGGCATATCTTTCATTTCTATAAAGTGTGTTATTATTTTTAAAACAGCTTCTTCATCATCTATTATTAGTGCTCTTCTCATGAGAATTCCTCCCTTTTAGCTTAATAATATAAAAAAGTAAGATATATAAAACAACATAAAAACATCTAATATATTTCTTAACATTTATAAAACTCATTAACTTTAAACAAGCTCTATTCATATTCCTTACAATTTTCAATAGGAATTTTAATCATTATGTAAGTACCCTCTTTATCACTTGACTTTATGTCCATCTGAACCTCCCATGACTAAAGTCACAGGATTCCTGCTTCATAGAATTTTGCATACTAAAATATGTCTTACCAATTCTCCACAGGCTATCCCCGTAGTTCCTACGGTTCTTACATAAGTTATTTATTTTAAACTGTTATTAGTCTTAATCCTTCTTTTAGTATATTTATACTTGCATTTATATCTCTATCGTGAGTTTCATCACAACAAGGACAAATCCATTCTCTTATATTTAAATTCTTAACTTCCTCGTTTTTGTACCCACATTTATTGCATATTTGTGAACTTGCAAAGAATCTACCTACCTTTACAATTTGTCTACCATACCAATTAGCCTTGTATTCTAATTGACGAACAAATTCTGACCATGACACATCAGAAATTAAGCGAGATAGTTTACTATTTCTAGTCATATTCTTTACTTGTAAATCCTCTAAGCAAATAATATCATTCTCTCGTATTAATTTAGTAGATAGTTTTTGTAGAAAATCCTTCCTTTGATTAGCTATATGCTCTTGAAGTCTTGCAACTTTTAATCTTGCTTTATTTCTATTTAAACTACCAATTGTTTTTCTCGATAATTCTCTTTGTAATTTAGCAAGTTTGTTTAATGACTTCTGAAGATACTTAGGATTTTCTATAAAGTCTCCACAACTTGAGATACAAAATTCTTTAATTCCTAAATCTAAACCTATCTGATTATTAGTATTTTCAAATGCTTTAATATCTATATCAGTACAACATAATGATACATAATATTTTCCACTTGGTTCTTTGGATATAGTAGCATTAAGTATTCTCCCTTGAGGTACTTGTTTATCCCTTACTTTAACCATACCAAGTTTAGGTAATTTTATATATTGACCACAGTACATAATATTTTCATTTGTAAAGTTAGTTCTATATGAAAATCTATTAGTTTTCTTTGATTTAAATTTAGGAAATCCTGCATTTTCTTTAAAGAATTTTTTATATGCGTTTTCTAAATCTTTTAAGGTGTTTTGTAGTGAAAATTTATCAGGTTCTTTAAGCCACTCTAATTCTTTTTTTAAATTGGTCAAATCAGAACTGCACTGTTTATAAGTAAAAGTTTCTTTATTATTTTCATAAACTTCTATTTTTTTAGCAAGATACTTATTATATACAAATCTACAACATCCAAAAGTTTTGTTAATTAACTCTTGCTGTTTTTTATTTGGATACATTCTAAATTTATAAGCTTTTTCCACTACTATCACCTTACTTTACTTGTTTTTTATGATTATGTAATACTGGATGTCTATATTTTACACACCATAATATATGGTATTTATACATATTCAAGTCACTTCCATTTTTCATTATCCACTCTAATATTAACAAGTACAATTTTTTAAAACAAGTTTTTTGAAGGTTTTATATTTATTTTTAAATAACATATGTAAGAACCGTAAGTCCTAACTTTTATCATTTTTGAGGTTGTCGTTCACATAAGTTCGCTACTACCTATGCAGTTCTCTTATGAACTTCTTACACTTTCATGTAAGCACAGACTATATCTTATCCTTCGGCATTATCCGTTAAGGTCTACCCACTTCCACTACCGATAACTTGTAGTGTACTTCCCTCAAGAGGAATAGTCGTTGAAGTTTCTCCTATTCGGAGCTTACCTGCTGATTGCCCATTTTAAAGTACTTAGGGTTTAACCTTATACTATCTAACCAATTTTTTCTACTTTCGTAACTTTCACACTTAGGTTTATTTCATCCTTATGTTTTAGTTTGGTTAGCTTTAGGGGTTTCCAGCAATTCAGGTAGTATTGGATAGGTTATATGCTATCTCTACATATAAGTTTCCCTATATGCTGACTATTTTAGCTACTAACTCATGACTAAAGTCACAAGTGTATGTAGCTATTTTTTAATCAAAGTCATTTCCATAAGCAGATGTAAACTTTGTATATATTAAAGACAATCCATGACCATTATTACTACGAATACCTGCTTTTATTTTGTCTATACTATTTTCCTCTAAAATAGTTCCATTATTATGAATTTCCATAATCGCATACTCAGAATCTACTCTTGCAATTATTTCTACTCTTTTTTCCGTATCAATATCTCTAAACCCATGTGTAAAAGCATTTTCTACAATAGGTTGAATAAAGTTAAAAGGTACAGAAAGACTGTATAGCTTCTTAGGAATAAGATAATTTACTTTAAGTGCATCTCCATAGCGTAATTTCTGTAAGTTTAAATAATTTTTAATATATAATATTTCCGATTCTAATTCTACAAATCGTAAATCAGACTTCATTGTATATCTAAACATTTTAGATAAATCTATTATTGCACTATATAAATCATAACTACCATCATCAAGTGCTATACTTGCCATTGAATTTAGGGTATTAAATAAAAAATGATGATTTATCCTTAAGTTAGTAACCATATCTTGAGCTACTTTTAAATTCATTTCCAGTTGCTCTCCATAATGATATGTTCTTGCAATAGTATTCTCCTTTTCTTGCAAATCCTTTCTTATATCATTGAATGAACAAAAATTTATTATGTTTTTAGATATTTGTTTTAAGAGACGTTTTATACTTCTAGCAGCACCTTCTGGTATATCATATAAATTACTATGTGTTGTATCTAAGTTTAAATCAGATAATAATACATATCCACCCCTTATGACACCTATACTATTGTTTTTATACAGTATTGGAATGTTATATACTGTTATCCCATGCTTACATACAAATTGGTTACTACTTTTTCGATTCATACAATCACAATTTTGAGGAAATTTCATAGGATTACATTTTTCAAAGCAAAATAAAGGAAAGTAAGGATTTTTTAAAACTATATTCCATGAATCATCATATATAATCAATGGAATTTTAAATGGGTCTATAAATTGACCACGAATTGATTCTATTGCTGCATATAAGTTTAAAGTACTTTCGCTATAATTAATCAAAGTTTTCTTTAGATATTTATTAGGATTAATATCTATGACTTCACTCTCTCCCGCATCATTTACATTATTTGAAACAATAAGTTCTTTTATTGGTCTATCGCCTGTATTTATAGTTTCATGTGTACTACCAGATTCTATATAAAAAATCATCCCTTGATAAAATGGCTTCCATACTCCATTTATGATATACAAACCTTCCCCCTCTAAAATATATATCATCTGTTCTTGACCATAATGAACATGGTTAAAATGTTTTTTACCTTGCATAGTTACTGCAATATATATATTCATAGCTTGTTTAGGATTATTTTCATCATAAGTATGTTTCCATTCGATATATCCCCACTCTGTCTTTTGAATTTTCATAAAAGATTCCTTTCTACTTGTAAATTATTTATCTTTCAGTAAATTTAATAAATAAAAAAATGTACATACTCTTTCATATGATAGCTCACTATATCAATATTCATTAGTTTGTACACTTTTTTATATTTATTATTATTTTTTAATTTCTTCTAGTTTATTGTATTATTTAAAAGTACATAATTTACTCTTATTTAATAATAGAAACTCCCATATATGGTCTTAAAACATCAGGAACAACTACAGAACCATCCTCTTGTTGATAATTTTCTAATATAGCTGCAACACTTCTTCCAATAGCTAATCCAGAGCCATTTAATGTATGTGCATATTCAGCTTTAGAATCTTTATCTCTTTTAAATCTTATCCCTGCTCTTCTAGCTTGGAAATCTTCACAGTTTGAACAAGATGAAATCTCAACATATCTATTATAACTTGGCATCCAAACTTCTACATCATATTTAAAAGAAGCTGTAAATCCTAAATCACCTGTACATATCTTTACTACTCTATATGGTAATTTCAATAATTGTAACATATTCTCAGCATTGTTAGTAAGCTTTTCTAACTCATTATAAGATTCTTCTGGTGCTACTATTTTAACCATTTCTACTTTGTTAAATTGATGTTGTCTTACCAATCCTCTTGTATCTCTTCCAGCAGAACCAGCTTCTGACCTAAAACATGGAGTATAAGCTGTATAATTTATTGGTAATTGTTCAAATTTAAGTATTTCATTCGCATGTATGTTGGTCAAAGGAACTTCTGATGTCGGAATTAAAAAATAGTCCAATCCCTCTATTTTAAACATATCTTCTTCAAACTTAGGTAGTTGACCTGTACCTAGAAAACTATTTCTATTTGCCATAAATGGTGGAATAACCTCTGTATATCCATTTACTGTTGTATTTGTGTCTAAATAAAAATTTAATAAGGCTCTTTCTAACCTAGCTCCTAATCCTCTATAAAGAGTAAATCTTGAACCTGTTATTTTACCTGCTGTTTCGAAGTCAAGTATACCTAGTTCTGTTCCAATTTCCCAATGTGCTTTAGATTTAAAGTCAAAATTAGTAGTATCTCCCCAAGTTCTTACTTCAACATTATCTTCATCAGTTTCACCTTGTGGCACTTCTGGATGGGGTACATTTGGTATTCTCATTAACAAATATTCCATCTTATCTTCTACTTCCTTGAGCTTTTGGTCTATAACTTTAATCTTATCAGATAAATCTTTTAACTTAGCCTTTTCATTTTCTACATCTTTACCTTCTTTTATAAGATTTGGCATATTTTTAGATGCTGTATTTAATTCATTTTTCATGACTTCAACTTCTTGAAGAATTTTTCTTCTTTCATCATCTAACTTAACTACTTCATCAAGACTAAAGGCTTTCTCACCCCTTCTTTCCATAGCTTTTTTTATACAATCTAAATTTTCTCTTATTCTTTTTATATCAAGCATTTTTTCCTCCTCAGTACTTAAGATTGGACGTTCTCTCTTAATCTCAAATAATTTTGATAATATATTTTCTGTCTGAGGTTAAGAAATATTTTTTATTTCATTTATTTAGTTATATTTTACTCACTTTTTTATATATTGTCAAATTATATTTAATTAAATTAATAGAATTTAATTTTTGATTACTATCTCTATAGTTAACTTCATTATAATTATATCGATTTTGCTAATCAATTATCTATTTTGACTTTTTCTTTATCAATCTTATGTAATTATTCGCTTTCATATAAATTTTTTTACCTTATGATATAATTCTTTATAAATCATTTATTTTAATAGGAGGATTTAAATGAACAATTCAAATATAGGTAAGAAATTGACTTTATGTAGAAAAAAACAGAATCTCAGTATAAAAGACTTGTCTAAATTAATTAAAGTTACACCTTCATTAATAAGCCAAATAGAAAAAGGAAGTGTAAATCCATCCATAAGTTTTTTAAAATCAATTTCAAATGCTTTAAATGTACCATTAGTCAATTTTTTTATTCCTTCTATAGATAATCTGGAGCTAATTGTTAGAAATAATCAAAGAAGAATATTAATTCTGCCAGACTCAAAAGATATTTTATATGAAATGTTATCAAGCAATCCATTTAATGAATTTGAGTTTGCAATTATGAACTTAGCTCCTAAATCTTATTGTAAAGAAAAAAATGGACATGATGGAGATGAAGTAGCATATGTTCTTAAAGGAAGTGTTCAACTTAACTTGGAAGATGATGTATTCCAACTAAACGAAGGGGATAGTGTCAAAATTCCATTTGGCATGAGACATAAATGGGGAAATCCTAATGAAATTGAAAGTAAAGTAATATACATAATTGTTTCATAGACTATTATCTACTTAATTATCTCACATACTACATAGATAACTCAATAAATTCATATTTATTTAAGAAGGTAGAATTAATAAGATTATACTGATAAATCTTCAACTTAATAAATTGTTGATTTAACTACAATCTTATTTAGTTCTACCTATTTATTAATTAAGTCTATTTTTATATGGTAACAATCTCACATAATTTACATCTATTTTAAAGAATATAATACTTCTCCTTCTCTTATAGTCTTTAATACTTTAATATCTTTTATTTTCATAGGGTCGATTGTAAGTGGGTTTTCATCTATTATTATTAAATTAGCTAGTTTACCTTCTTTAATTGAACCTTTTTTATCTTCTTCAGAATATTGATATGCTGCATTTATAGTAACGCCCTTTAAAGCTTCTAATGGACTTATCTTTTCATTTTTTCCTATTTGCACACCTCTTTTCGTAATTCTATTAACAGCACACCATACTGTTTCAAACATATTAGGAGCTATTACTGGTGTATCCTGATGTAGAGTGTAAATTAAACCTTTTTCTATAGTTGTCTTAAGTGGGCTAATCTTAAATGCTCTATCTTCTCCAAGGTTTTTGATATGAATATCACCCCAATAGTATGTGTGAGCCACAAAGTATGAAGGTATCATACTTATTTTCTTCATATCATCGATTTGGTCTTCTCTTACTGTTTGAGCATGTATCATAACTGGTCTTGCACCATTTTTATTATTTTTTTCTTCTAAGTTTAAAACTTTTTCAAATGAATCTATCAACTGGTCTGCTGCTGCATCTCCATTACAATGAGTTAAAAGTTGCATTTTTTCTTTTAGTGAAGTATTTATAAATTCCTCTACTTCTTCATTTTTATATATAGGATATCCACAATAATCATCATCTGAATTTTCATATGGTCTGGTTAACCAAGCTGTCTTACCTTGTGGAGAACCATCTAAAAATATCTTATATCCACCTATTTTAAATCTATCTGTATATTTCTTTACAAAATCTCTATTTGCATCTGCTATAGACTTACTTTTTTTCAAATCCACATATCCTACAATATCCATCTTTAATTTCTTTTGACCTGCCATAGCTTTTAGAAGATTAAACTGATTCTCTGCCATTAAACCTTCTTGAGCTGTTGTAATACCATAACTTAGATATATGTCCTGTGCTTTTTCAATTGATTTAAAAATCTCATCTGGTGATGGTTGTTTTATTTTAGATGATACATTAAAAAATGCATTTTCCTCTAAGTATCCATTTGGTTCTTTACTTCCTTCTATTCTACCAATATGTCCACCTTCAGGGTCCTGTGTTTCATGAGTAACACCAAGTTGCTTTAATCCTAGAGTGTTTGCAACTCCCATGTGACCAGAAGCATGTGAAATTAGTATTGGATTTTCTGAAGAGACACTATCAAGTACATCTTTATCTGGATGCCTATTTTCTTCTAAGAAATTATTATCATATGAAAATCCAATTATCCATTCACCTTTTTTTATGTTATTTTTCTCTTTGAAATCCTGTATTTTTTTTACTATATCTTTAAAGCTAGTTGCATCTTCTAAAGGAATTAATTTTAGCGTAGTAGCAAAAGCTATCAAATGGCTATGTGAATCAATAAAAGAAGGCATCAATGTCTTACCTTTTAAATCTATAATTTCTGTATCTTTATTTTTTAAAGCAAGTATTTCTTCTTTTGTTCCTATCTTTTTTATTGTTTTATCTTTTATAAGAATAGCATCTCCACATATTGAATCTTCCATTGTGATGATATTTCCATTGTAATAAATTTTTTCTTTCATAAAATTCTCCTTAGGTTGTCTATTTTATAAATTTTCTTTATTATTTTCTTTTTAATTATATTATGTTGTATTAAATTTGTTTCTTTAGGCTTTATTCATTCAAAATTTTTGTTTTTAATTATTGTTCGCTAAGAAATAAATACTATTCATTATAAATAAGACAATTTAATGAGCTCTATATAGCTAAAAAAGGGGTTGTAAAATAGTGAAATTAAATATTTGAACTTGATTGTTTTTGCACAATTGTAATTTTTCAAATCATGATGTATCATTTTAAGTATACAGTTACATCATTATTCAGAATATAAATACTTTGCTTATCAAAATCATTTGATGTAGTCTGTTCAAATTAATAAATTTAAATATTCTCAGGAGGTTTTTTATGAACAAAGAAAATAAAAACGTAAGAATAGCTGTTGTTCAGGCATCACCAATTATAATGGACCTAGAAAAAACAGTTGAAAAAGCATTGGGATTAATTAAAGAAGCTGGTAAAAAAGGGGCAAATATTGTAGTTTTTCCAGAAGCATTCATACCTGCATATCCAAGAGGTCTTTCATTTGGATTTGTTGTTGGAAGTAGAACGATGGAAGGTAGAGAAGATTGGAAAAGATACTATGATAATTCTGTGCCAGTTCCTAGCGCTACAACAGATTTATTAGGAAAAGCAGCTCAAGAAGCAGGAGTATACTTATCAATGGGTATAACAGAAAGAGATGGTAATGATATAAACTGTACTCTTTATTGCACAAACTTGTTTTTCTCTCCAGAAGGTAAACTTATTGGTAAACACAGAAAACTTAAACCTACAGGAACAGAAAGATGTATTTGGGGCGAAGGAGATGGAAGTACTCTTACAGTAGTTGATACTCCATATGGAAAAATGGGGGGCTTGATTTGTTGGGAAAACTATATGCCATTAGCTAGAACAGCTCTTTATGCTAAAGGAGTAAAACTTTATATAGCTCCTACTGCAGACTCAAGAGAAGAATGGCAATCAACTATGAAACATATTGCTTTAGAAGGAAGATGTTATGTTATTGGATGTAATCAATATGTTGAAAAAAATATGTATCCAACTGACCTTAATTACTATAAAGAATTAGATGTAGAACCAGAAATTATGTGTCCAGGAGGAAGCTGTATAGTTGACCCTTTTGGAAAATATGTAGCAGGGCCTATTTTCAATAAAGAAGAAATGTTAATAGCTGATTTAGACCTAGAAAAGATAGTTCTTAGTAGATTAGATTTTGACTCAGAAGGTCATTATTCAAGACCTGATGTGTTTGAATTAATTGTTCATGAATAATCCTTTACATAAAAATCAAAATGAGATACTCCTAAATAACTTTAAGGTATCTCATTTTTTCTTAATATTCTAAAATTATATTTATAAATTTAATTTGGCTATCTACATTTTTTCTAAATCAACTACTGTTCTTCCTACATGCTTTCCTGCCATTATTAAATCTATACTATTATTTAATTCCTCTAATGATACTACATTTACCATATCATCTAAATCATCTAATTTCCATTCATTAGATAATAAACCCCATATCTTTAATCTTACATTCATTGGGCATTCTACAGAATCTATACCATATAAAGTAACTCCCTTTAAGATAAATGGATACACTGAACTTGTAAACTCAATTCCACCTGCATTACCACAAGTTGTCACTGCTCCACAATAATTAGTTGTCTTTATTGCTGTTGATAAAGTATTACCTCCTACTGTATCTATTACTCCAGCCCATCTTGGTCTAAGTAGAGGTCTACCTGAGTTATCATCCACTTCTGACCTATGTATAACATCTTTAACACCTAAATTTAATAATACATCTTTCTGTTCTTCTAATTTTCCTGTTGAAACTACAACTGAATAACCTAATTTAATCAATATTTTAGCTGCAATTACTGCAACTCCTCCAGTACCACCAGTAACTAATACATCTCCCATATCTTTATCTACAGAGTTTATAAATTTATATACAGATAAAGCTGCTGTAAATCCTGCTGTACCATAATCCATTGCTTCTTTCAATGAAAGGTCTTTTGGAAGTCTCACTACCCAGCTAGAAGGAACTCTTATATATTCTGAAAAACCACCAGAAGTATTCATACCTAAATCATAACCTGTTACTAAAACTTCATCTCCAACCTTAAAATCATCACAACTACTATACTCTACTATCCCAGATGCGTCAATTCCTGGTGTGTGTGGGTATTTTCTAGTAACACCTTTATTTCCATTTGCAGAAAGTGCATCTTTGTAATTTAGAGAAGAAAATTTTACCTTTATTATAACTTCTCCTTCTGGTAATGAATCTATTTCTCTTTCAATTATATTTCTCTTAAAACCGCCTTCTTCTTCTGTAATATATAATGATTTAAATTTTTTATTCATAAATTTCCTCCCAATACAATTAGTTTTATGTTAAACTAATTATAGTTTATAAATAGTTTTATGTCAAACTAATTTAAATAAATTAAGGATTGGAGATTAATTTATGGAAGATAAATATATTATACATTTCATAAGTAAAACAAAGGCTAATATGGTTAAATTCATTGAAAATAAACTTAGTCAAAATGGTCTAGATGAATTAATACCTACTCATGGAAATATTTTAACTGCACTTTATGAAAACAATGGAATACTTACAATGAAGGAAATTGCAACTAAAATAGGAAAGGATAAGTCCACTGTCACAGTGTTGGTTAATAAACTCATAAATCTAGGATATATAGAAAGACAAAAATGTGCCAATGACAAGCGTATTACATATATAAAACTTACGAAAAAGGCATTACTTATAGAGGATACTTTTGACAGTATTTCAACACAAGTAAAAGACACTGCATACCATAATATTACAGAAAATGAAAAACAAGAATTTCTTAGAATTTTAAAAAAAATCAATGACAATTTTAAAAATGCTGACTAAACTTAGCATAATTATATCTTCTATTGGAATAATAAATAAAAAGAATTAAATATTGTAAAAATTTATTGTGATAGAGAGGTAGAATATGAATTTAAAAGATAGTAAAACTAAAGAAAATTTATTAAGAGCTTTCGCAGGAGAGAGTCAAGCTAGAAATAGATACAATATTTCTGCATCTGTAGCAAAAAAAGAAGGGTTGTATATAATAGAATCTTTATTTAATTATACTGCTGACCAAGAAAAATCACATGCAAAACAATTTTTTACTAAATTAAAAGAATTTTCTGGTGAAAACATAAGTATATCAGGAGCATATCCTGTAGATTTATACGACAAAACAGCACAACATCTTAAAGCTGCACAACATAATGAGCTTCAAGAATGGGATGATGTATATAAGAATTTTGGTAAAACAGCACGTGAAGAAGGATTTGAAGCTATAGCTAAATTATTTGAAAACATAGCTGAAATAGAAAAAGTTCATGGTGATAGATTTGGTAGATATGCTACTGACTTAGAAGAAGGTACTTTATTCAGAAGAAATGAAGATATTCAATGGATATGTACAAATTGTGGACATATACATGTTGGTAAAGAAGCACCAAAGGCTTGTCCTGTATGTCTTCATCCACAAGGATATTTCTTAGATTTTAAAAACTCATTATTTGAATAGACTAAGATAATCATTGTATTTAAATAATCTATGATATTTATAGCAAACATTTTTATAAATACCATATTATCTTGATAACAATAAAATGAACCATAAATATTACTATAGATATAAAATATACTTTGAACATTTATAGTAATCCTTTATGGTTCATTTTATTATTCCTTCAAAACTATAATACATCGTCTAAATTTATATGAGATAATTAGATAGGATAACCTACTATGATAATCTTATACTAATATCATTTATTTCTTTCATCAAATCGATTTCAATAATTTTAACTACATCTTTTTCAAACCTTACTTTTTTATAATCTAAACATCCCACTACAAATGGAACTCCAAACTTTCTAAATAAATAAATTTTACCATTTTCATTGTATATTGCTGTAAAATTTTCTTCTATTATGTTCACTATTAATTTTAATTCTTCAAAGGTTATCGTTGATTTAACTAAAAATTTCTCTATTATATTCAATATAAGTAGTTCTTTTTTACCTATATTCTGTTCTTTCTTATATAAGTTTTGAAATATTTCTTTTGTGTAATTACATATGACTTCTTTACTGAGAATAAAATCAATATCAAACTCTTTATTAGTATCTTTTTTCATAAACATATTTGCAATATCATCAAGAGAAGTCTCTTCTTTCATAGATAATATTAGTTCTATTCTCTCTAGTATTTTATCTCTTGGAAAGAAAGTCTCTTGACCTGTAAAAGCTGATTTTTTTATAAACCATTCCTCTGGTATAATATTCTTTCTCTTCCATCTATATAATTGCCCATAAGATATATTAGTTTTGCTCAGTAAATCTTTCTTAGATATTAATTCTTCCATAGTTTCTCTAGCCCACCTTTATACTGTTTTTTACAGTAGAATTATCTGAAACTGATAAATTATCACTGTATTCAATATTTCCAACATCACAATTATCTACTAAAGATATATTTTTCCCACGTATATCTTTTATTGATGCATCCTCTAATTCAATAGTATCTCCCTCTATCAAATCACATTTAAATTTTCCAGAAAAAATATTGATAATCTTAATCAATTGAAAAGCATTTTTACTTCTTCCTATTTGTATATTAGTTGCACCTATCTCCTTACAATAAGAGCCTCCTCCTGAATAAACATATATATTTTCTCCATTTAAAAGACCATCACATTTTATAGCTCCATATACCTTTATATCTTCACATTCTATATTTGCTTTATTTCTCATTTCACCATATATTTTTATATCTTGTGCATACATATTTTCATTTACACTTAATTGTCCTTTTATTGTAACATTATTACATTTCAGTTTACCATCAACTTTCTGTTGAGCAGTTATAACCAAGTCATCTATTTCTGCATCTCCATCTATACTAAGTTGACCATTCACCCTTACACGTTCAGCTTTAAGATTACCTCTTATAACAGTTTTTCCATTTACAACAAAGTTTTTTATATTTATATCACCTTCAAACTTTGAATCTCCAAACACTTTTACTTCATCACTTGTTATATTTCCTTTTGATTTAGCACTTCCCATGATTTTTATGCTTTCATATTCCCCGCTACTTATAAATCCTTCTCCAAGTATTTTTATAGACCCTTTTTCCATATTATTACCTCATTTTAAATTTTATTTTTAAAACCATTTATTACTTATCTTTCTTTAAGTTTACTGTCTCATTTATATTCTTTATTTCAGCAACTATTGAATCTTCATCAATCTCTATACTTTCACTGTACTCCAAACTTTCTATATAGCAACCTTTACCTACTTTAATATTTTTGCCTCTTACAACCTTGATTTCACTATTTTCTAAGCTTATTTCATCTGCCTCTATAATATTTGCAAATAACTTACTTTCTCTATATGTTCTAATTGATAATAGACCTAAACCTATTAAATTTGAAGATACTTTTTCAAAGTTTATAGGCTTTTTCTCCAACATACGAAACTTTTTACAATAGTCTCCATGACCTTTTTTTATATTTATCCTACTTGCTCCAACTTCATTAAAATTAGAAATTCCATTCAAACTAATATTAATTTCTTCACAGTTTAAAAATCCGTTACAATTTAAAATTCCACTTAAATTGATATTTTCACAATCTATATTCTCATTGGCCTTTAAATATCCTTTTCCATGAATAATATCCGACTTTATATTTCCTTCGACATTAATAATTCCGCCCGTATCAATTTCAATAGAATTAATATCTCCTGTACATCTAAGAAGTCCAGATATCTCCACTTTTGATGCCAATATATTTCCTTCTACTTTACTTAGACCTGATGTAAAAAATTCATTACATTCTGTTGTTCCAAGCACTTTTGCTGAACCAGAAGAATCAAATTTACTACATTTTATATTTCCTTCTATCTTTCCTGTTCCTGCTACATTAACACTATCAAAAATTCCACCTTTACACTTTCCAACTCCATTAAAGTTTAGTGAATTTAATCCTTCATTCATAATGATATCCTTTCCTTAATGTATTTTATCCTTAAAACTAATATAACAAAACATTGTTACGTTGTCAAGTATAATAATTATATTCAGTAAAACAACCTTCATTTAAGTTCTATTTTAATTTATATAAATAATAAAAAAATAATAGGGAAAACACTCTATTCAAACTATAAATCTAAATTATTTAGATTTATGATTTAAGTGAGATACATCCCTATTATTCAATCTTTATATATATTTGTTATATAAACCTCTAAAATATTATTCTCTAAATTCTACAATAATTTACAATTAATCCTATTCTACATATTGATGAATTTTTCGATTACATCAGCCAATCTCTCCATATCAGTTGGATAAACTTCTCCTATACTACCTATTCTAAACGTGTCTATATCAGTCAATTTTCCTGGATAAATAACAAATCCATTCTCTTTTAAATACGTATAAAATTCCATAAATTCAAATTTTGCATTTTTAGGATATAAAAAAGTTGTTATTACAGGTGATTGAGCACCATCATTTACCAAAGTGTCAAAACCTAAAGATTTTAATCTTGATGCTATTGTAAACTGATTTTCTTTATATCTAGCATATCTTTTTTCAACAGAACCTTCTTCTTCTAACTCCAATAATGCTTGATAAAAAGCTCTTACAACATGTGTAGGTGAAGTAAATCTCCATTTACCATTATTCTTCTCCATAGTATCCCATTGTGCATACACATCAAGAGACAATGACTTAGCTATACCTTTACATTTAGCTAATTCTTCTTTGTTAGCTATTATAAAACCAAATCCAGGTACTCCTTGTATACATTTATTAGAACTACTAACTAGAAAATCTATATTAAAGTCTTCAACATCAATCTCAATTCCTCCAAAACTACTCATAGCATCAACTATATAAATTTTATTATATTCTTTTGCAAGTTTTCCTACTTCTTGTATAGGATTTAATCTACCTGTAGTAGTTTCACAGTGAACCATTGATATATGTGTTATATCTTTATTTTCCTTCAATAAATTTTCTACTACATTTAAATCAACTGCCTCTACATCTTTAAATGTACAATCAATAAATTCTATATTTAAATAATTACATATATCTTTCATTCTCTTTCCGTATGCCCCATTTGCAATTACAAGAAGTTTACCATTTTCTGGGATAGTACTGCCTATTGTAGCCTCTACTGAGAAAGTTCCACTTCCTTGCATTAATACACTTGTGTACTTATCTGTATTTTTTGTTCCTAGAGACACTAATCTTCTTCTAACATCCTGCACTAAATCATTATATTCAACATCCCAAGTACACCAGTCTTTTAGCATAGATGCTCTTACTGATTTAGTAGTAGATAGTGGTCCTGGTGTAAGCAATATGTAATCATTTTCTGGTACAAAGTCTGACTTAATAGTTTCATTTTCTATTTTTACTAAGACATCTTCTAATTGAGCCATAGTCTCTATTACAAAATGTGCACCTGCTTCTTTAAATTTCTTTGAAACTGCATCCATCTTAGCTTTTAGTTCTTCTTTATCCATGTTATCCACTTCTTCTTGTGTAAGTCCTAACTCACTTGAACCTTTTATTACAGCAACACTCCACATTCCTGCATTTACGCCTTCTTTTACATCACTGATTGTATCTCCCACTTTTACCATAGAACTCATAGGAGATACACCTAGAGCTTCAGCATTTTTATAGCACATCCAAGGATATGGTCTTCCTTGAGATACTTCTGATGGAGTTACAAGAAAATCTGGTGAGTATCCTTTTTTTGCTGCATTTGGTTCGACTATGTTCATCATTTCTCTTGTATAACCTGTTGTAGAACCTATTTTTAATCCATTCTTTCTTAGTTTCTCAACAGTTTCAACAACATGAGGAATTGGAGTTGTATATTCTTCTAATGTTTCAAATAACATTGGCTCAAATTCAGCATAAAGCTTATTTACGTCTTCTTCAGTTGGTGCTTTGCCAAATTTTTCTGACCAAAGGTTTTTTATTCTATCCATTTCACACATTTCTCTTATATGGTCTATCTTTAATTTTCCCATAGGTTTTCTTGCTTCTTCCATTGTTACATCTATACCTCTTCTTTTAAATATCTCTATAAATACATTAAGAGGTGCAAAACATCCATAATCAACTGTTGTTCCAGCCCAATCAAATACTACTACCTTTATTTTTTCTCCATATATCTTTTTCATATTTATAGCCTCCATAGATTCTTTTAGAATTTTTGTGTTTTTAATTGTTTTTACTTTTAAAGTATAACTTTTACATGTTAATTATACATCATATTCAGGTTAAATGTATATTAAATTTATGTTTTTAGTTGTTTTTACTTGGTTATACTTGTTTTTACTATTCTATATAAAAACTTCACAAAACTCCAAATTATAAGTTGAAATTTCCTTTTTCATATAAATCTATGAGCTAGTTACATTTTATAATTTTATTGTATTTATTTTGCTTCTATCCATGTTATGTTTATTTCATTTAATTTATCTCTCCATTCATTTGGAGGTTCTGTATCACAAATCACAAAATCCAATTCTTCTAAATCTGCTATCTTATACATACTGACAATTCCAATTTTGGAACTATCACACAATATAAAACTCTCTTTTGAATTTTTTATATATTCTCTTGATAATAATGCTTTATTTTGGTCTATACTGCTAATTCCAAAGCTATCAAGTATACCTTCGCTAGATATAAAGGCTTTATCCACATATAAATTTCTCATAGTATCTATTGACATTGGACATGCTGTTCTTTGATGCTTTAAATTTACTTTTCCCCCAATAAATATAACCTCCCCATCAAATAAACCTTGACTTTCATAGGAAATCAACTTTGATAGTACAGGATAAGAATTTGTAATAACCTTTAAATTTTTTACAGATACTATATAATCCACAATTTGTAAATTAGTAGTACCTTCATCTATGACAATTGATTCATTATCATTCACAAATTTAGATGCATATTTAGCAATACTCTGTTTTTTATCCAAATTAGTACTATTTCTCTTTATATGTGCTGGTTCAATCACCCCATAATTTATTTTTATAGCACCACCATAAACCTTTTTCAATTTATTTTCATTTTCTAACTCTTCTAAATACCTTCTTATTGTTTCTGATGATACCTCTAATTTTTTTACTAACTCTTTTGTATTTACTTTACCTTTTGAATCTAATAATTTAAGTATTTCTTTTTTTCTATCTATTGAATTTAAAGACATCACTTTTCCTCCTAAATATGTATATTTTGCTCCTATAATATTACAATAATACCTACCTTTACAAAATTATTATTCCATGATAAACATTTTCACTCAATTAAAGCTCAATTTAAAATAATGTATATTATAATAAAAAAAGTCCATCAAATATTAATATCAGATGGACTTTATAAAACTTTATTTTATAAATTAATAGTTAAAACTTAATTATTAATTTATTTTCTTGTTTCCAAGAATTTTACTAAATTATTTACAGTAGACATATCTTTTCTCTCTAAATCAGTTGGTTGAAGTTCTATTCCTAGTCTATTTTCAATTTCAAGTAAAACTTCAATTATAGCTAATGAGTCTAAAAGCTCTGTCTCAAATAAGTTAAGGTCTAAATCTTCTCTTATCTCATCAGTCCCTAATACATCTTCAAATATTTCTATAACTGTTTCTTGCATAAATCTGCCTCCTTAAAATTAAGCTAAATAACCTGAGAATATCAGTAATCCAAAACATACAATGTGGAATGTAATGAAAATTTGAACTCTCTCGAACCATTTCTCTTTTTTATGTTTTTTATAAAACTTAGATTTTCTCTGATATATATCAGTCAAAACAAGTGCCAGCCCTTGATATACTCCATAAGCAACATAATACCATGTTAATCCATGCCAAAAGCCCATCGTTATCATGGTTATCATCTGAGCTACATGAGCAGCAGTAGTTCTTTTCTTAAATCTTTTCTTTCTCATTGATGACATAACAAATCTTGAAAAAATATAATCTCCAAACCATCTTGAAAGACTTATATGCCATCTTGTCCAGAATTCCTTCATATCTTTACTTATAAATGGCTTATCAAAGTTTATTGGTACTTGTATTCCAAATATGTATCCTGCACCTATAGCAAACAAACTATACCCTGCAAAATCGAAGAATAAGTATAAACTGTATGCATACATGTAACTTAAAATACTTATAAAACTCATATCTTTAGGTATTCTTGATACCCAATATGTATTTATCAAAAATGCTATAACAAACTTATAACCTATACCCATAACAATATTTTTTATTCCAGGCAGTAAGTATTCTTCTAGATACTCTTTTCTAGATATTTGTTTTTCCAAATCTTGCTCAAAACGTCTTGACCTATCAATAGGGCCAGAACTTAATGTTGGAAAAAATAGCATAAAATAAAGCATCTTTGAAATTTTAACTTCTTTTATAGCTCCATCATAAATTTCAATAACCATTTGTATAGTTCTGAAATTTAAGTATGATATTCCAATAAATCCAATTATCCCAAAAGAAGTAACTGGAGATATTTTATTTATTATTATTGGGAGCATTGATGCAAACAAGAATCCCCAATATATGTATTTATTTTTAGTTTTTCTTCTTACATATTCATATCCTTTAACTATTATAACTTCAAGAATAATAAATATTACTAGGTATTTTAGTTGGACATCCATCCCTACAATTAAGAATATCATAAATAAACTTGCCAACATACCATAATACTTTATATTCTTACCCATTAGACCTAAAATCACTGCTGGTATTGATGTTAATAATAATATATAAAGATAAAAATAATCTCCATACTGTGAAAAAATCATTAAATTTCCTCCATAAGTTTCTTTCTGTCTATTTTACCATTGATATTTGTTGGAAACTTAGAGATTATTGAAATATTTCTTGGAATCATATATGAAGGTATATATTTTCCCAATTCCTTTTTTATTATCATCCCATTTTTAATGTTACTTAAATCATTCTTTTCATTTAACTCAACAATACCTTTTAAGTAAGCAATTTTCTCATCCTTATATATTGGTAAAACTACTGCATTTTTTACATTATGTACTTTTCTTAAGTTATTCTCTATATCTTCTATTTCAATTCTAAATCCATTTAATTTTATTTGAAAATCTTTTCTCCCACAATAGTATATATTTCCATCTAGAAGATATCCCATATCTCCAGTTTTATAAGCTCTCCATTTTACACCATCTATTTCATCATAGAAGAATACTTCGTCAGTTTTTTCTTTATTATTAAAGTAACCTTTAGAAACTGATGGTCCAATTATTATAATCTCACCTTTTTCATTTTCTTCAAGCTCATTTCCATCTTCACCAAGTATTTTTATTTTACAGTTTGACATAGGATATCCAACTGGAAGACTTTTTTCATCATCTATGGCTTCTTTAGTCATATCATTTACACTTACACCAACAGTAGCTTCAGTTGGTCCATATCCATTGATGACTCTTGTATTTGGGAACCTACTCATAAGCTCCTTAGTAAGATTTTTTGAAAGTGCTTCTCCTATGAATATCATTGACTCAAGTTTAGGAAGCATTTTACTATTAAATTCTTTTTCTGTTATACATACACCTGCAAAAGAAGGAGTTGACACCCATACAGCTATATCTGACATGCTAAACTGTCTAAATAGCTCTTTATAATCTGCTAATACATCTTTTGATATTGAAAATAATGTCGCTCCATGAATAAGACCAGGATATATAGTTGTAACTGAAAGGTCAAAAGAATACGCTGCTTGATTCATTATTACTTTTTCACTTCCATCTATATTTAGATATGGACTTATCCAATCCGAAAAGCTATCTAAATTGTTTGAACTTATTTGAACCCCTTTTGGCTTTCCTGTACTTCCTGAAGTAAATAGTATATATGCATTTTCATCATCTTTTACCCAGTTTTCTTTATGTAATGATTTTCCTTGATATTCATTTATTATGTCATTTAGCTTGTTCATATCAATTACATTGATATCTCCAAAATCTTTTTCATCACTAAAATTAAATAATACCTTTGGTTTTATCTCTTTAGTAACTTCAAAAACTCTATCTATTGGAAAACTAATGTCAAGAGGTACATATGCTCTACCTGATTTTAAAGCTCCTATCATACACGCCATTATCATATTTTCTTTATTTCCATAAATCACTATTGGAGTATCTTCTTCTTTGTATACATCTTTTAGAAAAACTGATATAGCATCTGAATATTGATTTAAATCTTTATAAGAAAGTTTATTTCCATTACACATTAGTGCTATTCTATCTGTATTTGAATATTTTTTTATTCCTTCAATAATTTTCATATAAAAATGCTCCTTTAAAATCCGTTATAAATAAATGGCAATTCTTTAAATGGAGTAAATGTTAGTACTCCTATCGCCAATATTATAACCATAGTTAAACAAATACTAGTTACCAATTCTTTATTGCTCTTTAAATATTTTAAATAATCTCTCACAGACATCTACCCATCCTTTCGTACCAAGATGCATTACATCTCTTAAATAATATTTATCTGACCCTTTATCTTTAAGATTTAGAACTTCAAAACCCTTACTTTCTGCTATCTTTTGTGCTTTATCATAGTATTGGTCTCTTTCTTTTTCAGATATACCAGTCAAATCATAGAATTTACCCATACTTGGGATTAGTACAACAACTGGCTTAATATCTAAGTCAGTACAGACATTTAGCATAAGTTTATAACTGTCAAACTCTTTAGAAGTTAACAAGTCTACGTCTTTGTCTCTTCCTTTAAATTGTTCTATACCATCCTTAAAATGCATTTGATAATAATATTTATCAATATTTAATGGATTTTTACCAACTCTTTTTTTAGCATCTTCAATAGCTTTCTTTCTCTCATGTGACCAATTTATTGACCCTTTTCTTTTTCCTTTTCTTCTTTCATCTAGCCTAATTAATTTTTTATAAAGTATCCCTTTTTCTTTAAGAGCTATACAATACTTTCTTCCTTGAAAATAAGGCTCTAAAATCACCTTCTCAGCTTTTTCTGACAAGGTCTTAGGTTCATATAGCTTTGCATATAGTGCTTCTGCTTTATACTCGTCACTTCCCCACAATAGTTTGCTTGATTTTTTTGCATATTCAATCTTGTTTTCTTTAGATATCTTTGGATTATCTAAAAATCTATAAAATTGTATTGGTGAAAATCTAGATTGATAATGATGGCTTGTTACCCCATCTTTCTCCATAAACCATTGCATAGAAACTAACAAGACAACTTTCTTATTATCAATATTAGGATTCATACTTCCTAATATTGCAGCATCTTGTAATGTCTGAGTATAGGCTCTCCCAATTGCAAACACCTTGTTTTTGCTCCTATCCGTATTAAAATAGTACTTCGGATGTTGTTTTGTTGAATTACCAAGTTCTGATGACCCCAAAATCATAATATCCTTTTCTCTTAAAAAATGATTATTTGCTGTAACACCTTTGTCCTTTATATCACTTAAAGTATCATCCATAATTGGAAGTAGATTTTTCTCCCTCAAAAGTTCATCAGTTTTAGAATCAAGAAATTTGTCTAGCCCAAATAAAAATACTACGCCTATTATAAACGGAGTAATAAAGTATATCAATTTTCTCATATTTTCTCTCCTCTAAAAATATTCAAATTTATGTTATTATTAATCATATTAGTTTTGATGTATATATTCAACTACAAAATTGTAATAAAATCGCCAAAACTTTTTTTGATACTGTTACAAAATTGTAAAAAAAACAGAAAAAAAGTACTAAGAGAGAGTTTCCTCTTAGTACTTTTTTATACTTATAATTTGACATTTTAATACTTAACTATGTATACATTTTAACTTAATCTAAAATTAAATTTACTCAAAAGTATACCTTAATCCCCATTGTTTTCTTATCTCATCCATTAAGTTCATAACATCTACAGACAATTCTATAGTATCAGCTTTTATTTTATTCAAGATACAATTATTAATATATTCAATTTCATATTTTAAAGCTTTTTCTGTATATCCACATTCTATATTTTCAACTCTTCCATCATCTGTATAAGTTATTGTTGCTTTCGATGCTCTTGGGAAATTTTCTACAGTTATAAATCCTAATTCACCTGCAACAACACCTTTTTTAGGCATCTTCGCCCTCATAGTTAATGATATTACAGCCATCTCATCATTAGAATTTTTTAAAATTATTCCAGATTGTTCATCTACACCCGTTTCAAAGTTTTTAACAGTTGTTAAAATCTCATTTGGTTGAGTTGACATAAAGTATCTAGTAAATGAAAGTGCATATGTACCAATATCAAGTAATGCCCCTCCAGCTAAATCTTGACTAAAAAATCGATTATTAACATCGTACTCTTTACAACTTCCAAAAGATACTTGTATCATTTTAATTTTTCCCAAACTTCCAGACTCTACTATGTTTTTTAATTTTTTATATAAAGGCATGTAATAAATAGTCATTGCCTCTGCCACTATCAAATTTTTTTCGTTAGCTAAGGTTACAATCTCTCTTAGTTGGCTTCCATTTACTGTTATAGCTTTTTCACAAAAAACATGTTTTCCATTTTCTAAACTTTTCATTATATATTCATAATGGTTACAATGTGGAGTAGATATATACACTACATCTATATCCTCATTCTTTAACATTTTATCATAATCATCATACACTTTTTCTATCCCAAACTTGTTTGCAAAATTCTCAGCTCTTTCGATACTTCTTGAAGCAACTGCATACATACTACAATTTAACTCATTCATAGCTTGTGTAAACTCTGAAGCAATAGTCCCAGGTCCCAATATAGCCCACTTTATATTATACATATACATCTCCTCACACTTTTTTATATATTATCAATACTTTACAATATAAATTACATACTATCAGCTGGATAAACAATATTACATTGTCTTCTTATCTCATCCATAAGTTCCATTACAATTATTGAGTTTTCATAAGAGTTTATTTTAGACTCTATTTTATTGTTATTTATAAGACTTATAAACTCAACAAGTTCATAGTACATACCTTCTATTTCTCTAGGTTTTTCCTCTTCTTTTTCTTTTAAAATAGATATATCTTCTTCTCTTCCATCTCTATACTTTATAATAGCTTTTTCAAATAGATTCAGTTTTTCAATTATTATACTTCCCTCTTCTCCTTGTATCTCAGATGGTATATAAGAATCAGCTATTTTTGAATACTGAATTATTGCATCCATATCATCGTATTTAAATATAGCTGAGCCTTCTCCATCAACTCCAGTTTGAAGTATATGAGAAGTTGCCTTTACTGATTTTGGAGCTCCAAATAGATTTACCATTGGATGTATACAATACACTCCTATGTCCATCAATGCACCATTCGATAACTCTTTTTTAAAAGCATTTTCTATAATTCCATTCTTATACTTATCATATCTTGAAGAATATTGACAATAACTTCCAAAGTATCTTCTTATCTTTCCTATTTTATATAAGTTTTCTTTAACTGCCTTAAAGTTTGGAACACATGTAATTCTCATAGCTTCCATAAGAAGTACATTATTGTCTCTAGCTGTTTCTATCATCATTTTTACTTCTTTTAAATTAGATGCTAATGATTTCTCACAAAGTACATGTTTTTTGTATTTTAAACAAGTAAGAGCTTGTTTTGAATGTATAGCATTTGGAGAAGCTATATATATAGCATCTATATCACTTGATTTAGCCATTTTTTCTAAATCATCAAAAAAAATGCTTGCTCCATATGGCTCTCCAAATTCCTTAGCTTTTTCTAAATCCCTTGAATATACAGCAACCAATTCAAATTCTTTAATCCTAAAAGCAGCTCTTAGAAATGTTTTTGCTATATTACTTGTCCCAATAATGCCAAATCTTACTTTACTCATTATAAATCACTCCCTATTTTCTATATTTTATTTTGATTGAAATAGAAAACTTTATAACCTATTATAATATTCTCAAATAAATTCATCAAATAAAAAAGAAAGCTAATTTTAAATGATTTCATCATTTTAACATAGCTTTCTTTCTACTACAATCTAAGTTTAACCTATACTTTTAAAGTTACCTTTCCACTATATCTCTATTTCCTCTCAATAGTTTTATAGTAAAAATTTCATCTACAAACAGTGCTACCAATAGTACAGTTGCAAGAATTGGCCAATAAGGCATTATAAGTCGATACAAATTGTCAATTATATATACTTGAAAATATCTTACCCCAATAAAAGTCAGTATAGTCCAGTACATAGAAAACTTTAAACATACTATTCCTCTACTATTGTACTTGTAATCAGAATAATCCCAATATACCTTATTAAAATATATTTTCATAAGTATACCTGTAATGTATTCTACTGTTGTTGGTACCACTAAACATAATAAAAGCAATGCAAATATATTATTTGGGTCAATAAATCTTGAGACTTCTATTATAATCGACATTGCAATTGCATACATTGGTTTAAATGGGCCATTTAAAAATCCATCCTCTTGAAAATGTCCTTGTGTATAATAACTGTATAAGTTTTCAATTATCCAACCTATAAAACCATACAAGAAAAAATTAAATAAAAAATATAATAGAGAACCTGCATTATCCATGAATATTCCTCCTAATTGTTTATAATTATTTTTTCTCATATTCATGGATTTATTCTAAATCGAAGAAATTATATTTAATTTATTTAATCTAATATTTTATATTATAGATTATTACATGTTTTAGAATTCAAACTTTTTAGGTATTCTTTAACCTCTAGTAAGTTTTCAAGTATCTTATGTGATTGTGCTTTAATCTGTTCGTCTGGTTCTTTTAAATCTGGTACATTTATACATCTTATACCACCATTATATGCAGCTTCCACACCCATAGGGGAATCCTCTATAACAATACAATTTTGTGGTTCTATATTTATTTTTTTTGCTGCTTTTAAGAATATCTCTGGATTTGGCTTAGAGTTTACAACATCATCCCCACATACTATAGCATCAAAGTACTCTTTTAAATTTGCTTTGGCTAACCTCTTTACTGCTCTTTCTCTTTTTGTAGATGTTGCAACAGCCATTTTATATCCACTTTCCTTTAAGAATGAGATTAATTCATTAACTCCTAATTTAATAGGTGCTCCTTCTCTATCCATAAATTCAATCATGTTTTTAGTTTTTTCATCGTACAAATCTATTATTGGAACAGAACTATCGTATATATTTGTAAGACCTTCTATTATACCCTTACGATTTCTTCCCATAACTGATGTGTATATTTCTTTAGTCATAGTATATCCATACTTTTCAAATGTCTCTATCCAAAATTCAAGAGATATTCTCTCTGAATCAAACAAAACTCCATCCATATCAAAAATAATTCCTTCTACTTTTTGCATACAATTCCTCCAATATTTTTTGATATAATTATATTACACTTTTTATGATTAATTTTACAACCCTCAATTTATCCAATTCTAATATTGTAAAATTATAGTTTTCAAAAGTCACACTTTGATTTACTTTAATATTTGAACCTAGCATATAGGATATCCATCCACCTATACTGTCAAACCCATCATGTTCTATATCAAGCCCAAAATACTTGTTAATATAGTTAATCGACTCAGTTCCATCAACCAAATAAGAACCTGCTCCTATTTTCTTAATATGAGTCTCTTCTTTATCAAATTCATCTTGAATTTCTCCAACTATCTCTTCTAGTATATCCTCTATTGTAACCACTCCAGATGTACCACCATATTCATCAACTACTATAGCAAGTTGAAGCTTCTCTTTTCTTATTCTCTCAAGAGCCTTATCTATAGTTAAGTTTTCAGATATGTATATAATATCTCTCAATATTTGTTTCAGTTCAATTTGATTTTCATTTATCTTTTGATTATATAAATCTCTTATATGTACAAAGCCTAATATATCATCTTTATTTTTTCTACATACTGGATATCTTGTGACACCTTCTTCTTTTAAAGTAGATAATATCTTTTCTTCTGAGTCATTTTCATATATACATACCATATCAGTTCTAGGTACCATTATTTCTCTAATTTTCTTTTCCTCAAATTCAAAAATATTATCAACAAATCTTTGTTCTGATTCATCTATAAGACCACTTCTATAACTTTCTTCCACTAATAACCTTATTTCATCACCTGTATGTGGCTCATCAACCTCATCAGCTTGTGAATATCCAAATGGTTTAAGGAATAAATCAGTACTTAGGTTGAAAAAATATATTACTGGATATGTTAACTTGTAAAATCCTATTAATAAAAAAGATGTCCTTAACATTATTTTTTCCGTATTATAAAGTGCTAAAGCTTTAGGAACCAATTCTCCTATTACAACTTCTACCATTGTTATAATTAAAAATGAAATAGAAATTGATATGGTATATATAATACTTTCACTAAGATTAAAGATACTTATTATTGGTAAAATTAACTCTTTAACTGTAGATTCTCCCATCCAACCTAATGCAAGTGAACAGAGTGTTATTCCAAGTTGACATGCTGAAAGATAGGAGTTTAAATTGTCTTTTATTGTTTTACATCTTATTGCATTATCATTGCCTTCAGCTATCATAGTATCTATCCTAGAACTACGAAGCTTTACCATAGCAAATTCACAAGCTACAAAAAAAGCATTTATCAAAACAAGTATTGCTATAAGTGTTACATTTAATAAATCCCGCATAAAGTATTGGTTCTTATAATATAAGAAATCTATAAGAACTCAAAGTTCCCCCCTTATATTTCTAAAATTTAATTTATAATATATATTCTATCATATTTATTAATATATCTTACTTTATTACAAATAATTTTTATATACCAAATAACCCCTTTTAATATTTATGATAGGCTATCTAATAAACATTAAAAGGGGTTATTTAAATTATATATCAACAAATAAATTCTAGGAGAACCTATTATAAATCCATCGGCTAAAGTAACACCTCCTATTATGCATGAAGGTATAGTTGGTATTGAACTAAATATAGATACTATTATATATGTTAATACATTTCCCATTGTAGCAGACTCTAATTCTTTATCTGTAACATCTCTATTCATAGCTCTAATAGTAACAATCGTTGTAGCTCCCATCATATCAGCTAACTTGAACGATATTTATTTTGACCACAATATTATCTATGTATAGTTTTTAGTGGCACTCAATCTTATTCTTTGTACTCTCCAAGTTTGTACCTTTTATTGATTTCGTGTTCTGCCCTTATAAACTCTAAATTTCCCTCACCCATCAGTTCAGACATTTTTTTCTTTCTAGCATAGAGCCAATTTTTATCAATATTTTTATAATACTTATAATCAGTCCAATATACTATTGATGTTATTTCTCCTGGATTACTTTCACTAATCCATATCTCAGAACCAGCAAATCCCTCTAATAATTCTAAACCCTTAACCCAAATTTCATAATCTAATTGTAAGTATTTTTCTATTAAGTTGATATTTACCCTGAAAGTTAGTTCTTCAACAAACAAAGGCTTTTCAAATACTTTTAATTTCATATTATATACTTCCTTCTTTAATATTTGACTATTTTTTCTATACAACTATTTTCAACTTAATTTACCTATATATAACCACTTCTTATTCTTACATTTATTTATTACAACATCATTTTCTCATAGGTGGCATGTGTATTGATTTATCTAATATTCCCATGGATGCTTCTAAAAAAGCTTCTGATAAAGTTGGATGTCCATGCATAATACTTGCAACTTCTTCAACTGTCAACATAGCTTTCATTGCAACCACAGCCTCATGTATTAAATCGCTAGCATTAGGTCCTATAATATGAACGCCATATATTGTAGTTTTATCCTTTGAAGCAATTATCTTAACCATGCCTTCTGAATCATTCATTGTAAGCGCCTTCCCATTTCCAGAAAACTGAAATTTACTGACAACATAATCTAAATTTTTATCCTTAACTTCTTCTTCAGATAATCCAACTGTAGACACCTCTGGAAAAGTAAAAATTGAATTTGGCACTAAATTATAATCTACACTCGTTTTCTCTCCTACCATTCGTTCAACAGCAACTTTCCCCTCTTCAGATGCAACATGTGCAAGCATCACTCCTCCAATCACATCTCCAATTGCATATATTCCTGGTACAGAAGTACAATAATTTTCATCAACTTTTATTCCTTTTTTATCATATCTTATGCCTATACCTTCTAGGTTTAACCCATCTACATCAAGTTCCCTTCCTGTTGATATAAGTATATTGTCACAGGCTATTTTTGTTTTTTCTCCATTCTTACTTATCTCTGCAACTAATCCTTCACCATTCTTATATATTTCTTCTACTTTTGATGAAATTATTATTTTAATTCCTCTTTTATTCAGTAATTTACTTAATCTAGAGGATACCTCTTTATCAACCATAGGAATTATAGTATCCAAAAACTCAACAATAGTCACATCTGAACCAAATTCATTTAAGATTCCTGCAAACTCAATTCCTATAACTCCACCTCCAACGATTACAATTTTCTTAGGCAAATTATTCATTTTTAGGGCTTCTTTACTTGTTATTACACCTTCTAAATTAGCTCCTTTTATTGGTGGCTTAGAAGATTTTGAACCAGATGCAATTAAAATATTTCTACCTTTAATTATTTTCTTAGACCCATCCTCCAATTTGACTTCTACAGAATCTCTACTTATTAGTTTTGCTTCACCTTTTTCTATTACTACTTTATTAGCCTTTAAAAGTCCTTTTACGCCACTGGTTAAAGTTTTTACCACCTTTTTCTTCCTTGATTGTACTTTTTCTAAGTCTAGTTCATATTTGTCAACTTTTATACCATATTCTTCAGCATGATTAAAATAATTTAAAACTTGTGCATCCTTAAATAATGTCTTTGTGGGGATACAACCTGTATTTAAGCAAGTACCTCCAAGTTCATTTTTTTCTATAATTACAACATTTAATCCAAGTTGAGTTCCTCTAATTGCCGCAACATATCCTCCTGGTCCACCACCAATTACAATTAAATCAGTGTTCATCTTCACTATTCCTCCTTTTAAATCATAAATATTAATTCACTATGTCCAAAATTTTGTTATCAATATTTATATCCTGTTAAATCTATTTGATTTTTAATATCATAATGAAGTTTTTGACGTGTAAAAATAAAATTATTTCTATGAATTCCTATTGTCAATAATTCTGAATGTGGATGCTCTAAATGGCTATAAGCTATTGTACAACCTGGAGTCATTCTTCCACCTACAAATACCATCGAATAATTTATGAAATATTCATCCAATAACTTATTTTCTATCAAATGTGTGCAATATGAAGGAGATTCTACACACACTTTTTCTATACCTAAATTTTTAAGTACATAAAGCAACACCTCAGAATCTGGCGTACTATCTTTTCCAGTTATAATCACAGGAAAAACATCAAAATCTTTATATAATTCTTCAAATGTACAATCATCAACATCCTCAATTGAACTAAAACTTCCTATACACACATGTTTTAGAGGAGAGTTTTCTTTTATATACTCCCAGCCGTTTGGAGATGTAGCTATAACCATTTTATATTCTTGGCTTTTATCAACATTAAATGTATAGTGATTAAATGGAATATCTGTAGCATCAAAAGAAACTACTACCCCACATGGTTGATATTTTTTATTTAAACAATCTTTTCTTTGTTGTGTCAGACTTTCGTCAAATACATGACATGTTATTCCTGGTTCATTTTGTAAAGTTCTAGCTCCAATAATCACAGCATCTGAACATGCTCTTAATACATTTAAAACCCAAAAATCTGCTAGAGCACCATCTGGGTCTATAAAATTATTTTTCCCAATCAAGGGGCCTGCCTTATTATCTTCATATGCCATCTTTCCATCAGAAGATAAAACCATAGAAGAAAATGTATATGGTCTTTTTTCACTTACCTGAGGAAAAAATAATTCCGTATAATACTCTATAACATCTGGTATACATACATCTTCTTTAGAATTTGATTTTATTGTACTTAATATCTTTTCATTTCTATTTAATACATCTATTTTTAAATTACCTCTTGGTATACTGAAAAATTCAAGATTATTCATACTCTTACCATCCTCTCTTAATTGTTTTACAATCCATAAATTCTTTTTCCCCACTGTACATTACCTAGACCAATATCAGCTATTAATTTACTTGCTATTTGTTGAGTTTTATATAGTACCTTTTCTTCATCTATAGTAGTTATCTGATTATTCTCCATAACCACTTTTCCATCTATAATAGAAGTTTCTATATTATTTGGAGTAGAGGAATATATTAGTGAACTAATCGGGTCATGAATTGGTATAGAAATTGAACTTTTATATGGGTTATAAATTACAATATCGGCATTTTTTCCTACCTCTATTGAACCTAGTGAATCTAATTTATTTATAGATTTTGCTCCCCCTAAGGTTGCCATTTCAAGTACACTTGATGAAGGTAAGAGTTTTGCATCTCTATGAGTAACCTTTTGTAATAATGTAGTCATCTTCATTACTTCTAGAATATTTTGAGTATCATTACTAGCCGAACCATCGCATGCCAGACTTATAGTTAATCCCTCTTCTATAAACCTTGGAATTGGTGCAACTCCTGCTGCTAGAACCATATTAGATACAGGATTGTGAGATATTTTGACATCATATTTTTTAAATAACTCTATGTCTTCATCTGACATATGTATACAATGAACTGCAATAAAATCAGGGCCTAAAATCCCCATTTTTTCAAGATATGGTACAGTTTTCATACCTCTATCGTCTAAACAATATTTATCATCATCTTCAGTTTCAAGTAAATGCATTGTTATTGGTATATTAAGCTCATCAGCTATCTTTCTTATCTCTTTATAGCCATCTTCAGTGTTGTCCCATATAATTCCAGGTGCCAATGCCATACCAATTCTTGAATGGTTTTTATATTTTTTATTTAATCTTCTGACATCATCAAAGAATTTTTGCTCTGTATCATGATAAGTGCAACCAAATTCCTCAGGAAATTTACTTGTATCTGTAAATCCTCTTCCCAGTATTCCTCTTATTCCTAAGTCTTCAAATGCTCGTATTATGCTATCATCAAGACCTTCTTTTCCATGACAATACATATAATCAAGTATAGTAGTTGTACCTGTCTTAATTGCTTCTATACACCCTGTTAATGCTGCATAATAGCAACATTCATCATCTATCTTATGGATAGCTCTTCTAACTGAACTATCAAGCCAGTCTAGTAATAATTTATCTCTTCCTAATCCCTTTAATAAAGTCTGAAATAGATGAGAATGAGTACTTATGAATCCAGGAAAAACTACTTTACCTTTAGCATCTATAGTTTTTTCTGAAATATATTTTTCTAACAAATTAGCTTTTCCTATATCAATTATCTTGCTCTTTTCAATTATTATACAAGCATCTTTTAATATTTCCCTCTCCGTATTCATTGAAATTAGATAAGCGTTTTTAATTATCAAATCTACTTTTCTCATGCAGTAACCTCCATATAATTTTCTGCCATACTTTAATTTTGACAGATAGTTTGGAGAGAAAAAATCTTTCGAGAAACGCATAACAAACTATCTGTCGATTACTGTGGTGCTTATAATATTATTTTACATCCATCTAAAATCTAAGAGATTTTGAGTAACTTCTTGAAGAAAGCGTGCTCCAGGAGCTCCATCTACCACTCGATGGTCATGGGTCAAGCTCATATTCATTACAGAACCAGCATAAAATGCACCCTCTTTAACAAGAACTTTTTCTATTATACTTCCAATCCCTAAAATTGCACTTTCTGGTGTATTTAATACTGGAGTAAAGTATGTTATTCCAAACATACCTAAATTGGTTATAGTAATAGTTCCATTACTCATCTCATCTTGATTTAATTGATTATTTTTAGCCTTTTCACTTAAATCACTTAGTTCTATACATATTGTTCTTAAGTCTTTCAAGTTTGCATTCTTTATTACAGGTACTACTAATCCATTTGGAATGTCTACAGCCACACCTACATTAATCTCATCATTTATTTTAAAATGATTTTCATCAAACACTTGTGTTCTAAGTTTAGGATGATTTTCAAGAGCTTGAGCTACAGCTTTTATTATAAGAGCTGTATAACTCAGTTTAATACCTGCATTTTTATATTTTTCTTTTAAACTTTTATATACTTTAGTTAGATTTGTAATTTCTAGTTCAGTAGCAATCGTAGTTTGAGCTGTTGTCAACAAACTTTCGTGCATTTTTTTTGCTATTATATTTTGCATTTGAGTCATTTTAGTTACCACATCATTTTCCCTTATAGTTGTCTTAGCGCTCTTAATTTGAGGAATAGATGTAGCATCTTGCCGTACTCCTTTTTCAACTACTTCACTTTGATTAGTTTCAATTACCTTTTCTTCTAGATTTTTATTCATGAAGTTTTTCAAATCATCAATTGTTATTGCTCCATGTATTCCTGTACCTTCTATGTTTGAATAGTCAATGCCTTTTTCTTCAGCTATTTTTTTAGCTCTTGGAGTTATTCTCTTTTCTATCTCCAAATTTTTTACCTCTATTATCTGCTCTAAGCTTGGAGTATCTTCTTCTTTCTCTATATTTGTTTTAACTGTTGGATTAAGTCCACTAATATCTTCATTTGCATCTGCAATTATACAGATTATTTCTCCACAATTTACAACTTCTCCCTCTTCAAACAGTATCTTTCTTAGTACTCCATCTTCTGTTGCTTCAACTGTATTAGTTATCTTATCAGTTTCAATTTCTAAAAGTTCATCGCCTTTATTTACAATGGTACCTTCTTCAATCAACCATGTACCAATTGTCCCATCTTCCATAGAAAGACCAAACTTTGGCATTTTAACCTCTGTAATCATGACTTATCCCCCCTTGATTAATATTGCATAACTTCTCTACAGGCTTTAATTAGGTTTTCTAGTTTTGGCAAAACAAAATCCTCTAAAACTGGTGCATATGCCACTGGAGCATCAATTGATGTAACTCTTTTTATTGGTGCACTTAGATACTCAAATACATCTTCATTTATCATTGCAGATATTTCAGCTGCCCATCCTCCTACTCTTGGTCCTTCTTGAGCAATAACTAATCTGCTAGTTTTTGCTACTGATTCTACTATAGTTTTTTTGTCATAAGGAAAAACAGTTCTAAGGTCGATTATCTCTACACTAATTCCTTCTTTTTGAAGTTCATTTGCTGCTTTATGTGCTAGACCTAACATCATTTGTGTAGCCACTATTGTAACATCACTGCCAACTCTCTCAATCTCAGCTTCATATAAAGGTATCTCATATGGTTCAACTGGTACTTCACCCTTAACGTTATATAGCATTTTATGTTCCAAAAACAATACTGGATTATCGTTCTTTATAGCTGATAATAACATTCCCTTAGCTTCATAAGGTGTTGTTGGTGAAACCACTACAAGTCCAGGAGTATTCATAAACCATGATTCTGCACAAACTGAGTGATGATATGCACAACGTATACCAGCTCCCTGCACTGCACGAACAGTAATTGGACAATGAGCTTTCCCTTGAAACATAAAGTTAAGTTTTGCTGCATTATTTACAAGTTGGTCAAAACAAACACCTAAAAAATCTGCAAACATTATCTCAGGTACAGGTCTTAATCCACAAAGAGCTGCTCCGTTTGATAATCCTAATATAGCTGACTCTGATAAAGCTGTATCCTTGATTCTATTTGGCCATTTAGCCATTATTCCTTTAGTAATTCCAAAATCTCCACCCATCTTAGCAACATCTTCACCTAATATAAAAACTCTATCATCATTTTCCATGGCTTGATGAAGTGCTTCATTTATTGCCATTCCATACGAAAGTTTTCTTCCCATTATCTTATTTCCACCTCTCTATCAACATATGTGTGTGTAACTGCATCTTTAATATCTGGTGATGGACTCTCCAATGAGAATCTTAGCATTTCTTGAACATCAGCCTCTATTTCTTCTTCAATATCTTTAAGTACATCTTCTGACATACCTTCTCTCTCAATAAGTACTTTTCTAGTTAGTTTTATTGGGTCTCTGTCTTTCCAATACTTAACTTCCTCTTCAGGTCTATATGCTGCTGGGTCTCCTGCAAAATGACCTTGCCAACGATAAGTAAGAAACTCTATTAATGTTGGACCTTCACCTTTTCTTGCTCTATCTGCTGCTTTTTCTACTATCTCAATTACTGCTTCTACATCATTCCCATCCACTCTATAACTTGGAATCTCGTATCCTTCCCCCCATATTTTTAGTTCTTTTTGAGGATGAGAATCTGTATAGTGTGTAGATATAGCATACTGATTATTAAGCAAACAGTATATTATTGGTAGTTTCCATGTAGCTGACATATTAAGACTTTCATGACAAGTACCTTCTCCTAAAGTACCATCTCCTAAAAATACTGCTGTTACATCGTCAGTTTCTTTATATACAGATGCAAAAGCTGTGCCTAAGCAAGTTACCATAGTAGAACCTTGTATTCCATTGAATCCCATATTTCTACATTCAATATCATTTATATGCATTGAACCACCTCTGCCACCATTTATACCTGTAGCTTTAGCAAATATTTCAGCCATTACAAGTTTTGGGTCGGTTCCACAAAGTGCTATAGTCCCATGTCCTCTATGGTCTGGAAATTTATAATCTGTTTTTCTAAGTGCATCTACTATACCTGCTTGACAAGCCTCCTGACCTATACTTAAATGAACAAATCCTGGTATGGTACCATTTGCAGCATACTCTTCTATTACTTCTTCAAATCTTCGAATCATAACCATATCACGGTATAATTTTTCTAATCTTGTTTTATCTAACACCATTTTGTCTCCCCCTAAATTAATAGAATTTAAATCATTTATTTTAAGAAACTTCTTTCAAGAGCTGAATAATTTATCTCTCCTGATGAAAATGATTTTCCAGTATTTATATTGTGTATCTGTATTTTGCCAATCGAATGTACATCATGGTCTACATAGAAAAAATCTCTTCCTGCTTTTTCAAATACATCCTCAAATAATTCTCCATAATTTGGAGATGATGTTTTCCCCGCCAATTGATGTATAGTTTTTGCAATATCAGTGTCAGTTGAATCTACCCAAAACTCAGTTTCACTACCATAAATTAATGCATCATTGATTCTTCCCATAGTCTTAATTTCGTCTTTTACTATTGGTGCTATTGGTGCTTTTCCTCTTGCAAGTACAATTTGACCTGCATCAAAGTTTTTTTCAAACATTTTATGGCATACTTGCTCAATGATTCTTGCTGATACTTGCATTGATGCTACAATACACGTACTAGGTGAAATCAATATATATGTGTCTTCTGGTTTTACTTTACAAGCATTTGCAACTTCTAAAATAGTTTTTTCATCAGGATATTTTATATCTTGAATGCACAAGACTGCCTCATGATAATCATCTTTATATGGAGTCATTTCAAAATACCAATCTGATTTAACTCTTGCTAAAGCCCTTGCTGGACCTGACCCTATAGTCGCAAACTCTCCTTCACCGAGTTTCCATCCAGCAATCTGTGAACCCATACATGCAATTAAAGGCTTATCTATGAATACTTCAACAGATGAAAAAGAGTATTCTTCATTTAGTTTAAAATCTCCCAATGTTACTATCCCCAAATCACCTATAGAAACTCTAGTAAATAAAACACCTGCTTTCCAACTTCCACTACAATTTAAACCCATATCAATTATGGTTGCTCCACAATCTGTCTTGATGACTTCACACCCTAATGATTCTGCATCTTCCAATATTTCTCTTACTACTACCATCGCCTTTTTATTTAAACTTATCATTTTCATACCTCTCAATATATTTTATTTATGCTTTTTTTCCACAGACATCAATCGCAGCTCCCATTATTGGACTAGCTTCATCAGATGCTAAAAAAGTTACGACCTTTGATACTTCTTCTACTTGCAACATTTCTTCAAGTGGTATTGTAACTGCATCATCAGAGTCAAATCGTTTTCTTGTATATTCTGTATTTGTCATTCCTAGATATATTGCATTTACATTAATTCCATATTCTTTTACTTCTTCAGATAAAGTTTGAGTAAAACTTACCACACCTCCTTTAGAAGCTGAATATGCACCAAACCCTGGAAAAAAGTGCTTTGCTGCTGTGGAACTAATGTTTATTATTTTTCCATATCTTTTATCTATCATTGCTTTTAGAACAGCTTTCGTACAATAGAAAGTTCCATTCAAATTTGTATTTATTTGAGAATTCCACTCTTCAGCAGTAGTATCAATTACTGGACATGATTTATGAATTGCAACATTATTAATCAAGATATCTACAGTCCCAAACTTTTCTATTAAGTTCTTAAAGCAATTATCTACTTCTTTGGATTTACTTACATCACAAACTGAAACGAATGCTCTACCACCAGATTTGATGATTTTGTCTGCAATATTATCCAACTTACTTTTAGTTCTTCCAATCAAAACTACAATTGCCCCTTCTATACCAAAATCTAAAGCAAAACCTGCCCCTAATCCTTGACCCGCTCCTGTTATCACAACAACCTTATCTCTAAATCTTAAATCCACAACCACCACACCCTTTACATTCACATAATTTATATTTACAGCTAGAAAAAAGTGCCTTACTACAATCTCTAAAACATCTTAAATGGTTTCTTATTTTTTATAAGACAAGATTAAATACTTATATTTTCTAATAAAGTATTTTTCTTTAATGGCAAACTATAAAAGTCACACTTTAGTGCATTAGCCACAGCATTTGACACTGCTGGTGCTGAAGGTACTACTGAACATTCTCCTATACTCTTAGCTCCAAACGGACCACCAGGTTCTCCACATTCTATCATGCCTACTTTTACCTTAGACATTTCACTTGCTTTTATCATATGGTATGAGCGAAATGAATTAGTCTTTATTCTTCCTCTATCATCAAATTCAAGTTCCTCCGTCAAAGCATATCCTATTCCCATCTGAATTGCCCCTTCAATCTGACCTTCTATAGACATTGGATTTAGTGCTTTTCCTACATCATGTACTGCTACATATTCAAGTACCTTTACATCTCCTAATTTTGTATCAACTTCAACTTTAGCAAAATGTGCACCATATGAACTTGCACCAGTGTCTGAAGAAAATGTCTCAACTCCAATAATTTCCCTTAAATTTACTTTTTGTGCATGTATCATGACATCACACAATGTAGCATTTTTATCAGTATTTTTAATAGAATAAACTCTGTCATTTTTTAATTCTATCCATTCTTCATCCTCTTCTAGAAGTTGTGATGCTTCTTTTAAAAGTTGTTTTTTTACTGAGTTAGCAACTTTTAAAGCTGCATTTCCAGATACGAATACTCCTCTACTTGCATAGTCACCTAGATTCCATGGTGATGCTTCTGTATCTGCTTGTATACACTCTATTTTTTCTTGGCTTATTCCAAGTATTTCAGATATAATCTGCACTTGAACACTTACAGATGCATTTCCCATATCATGAGTACCTGTATATAATACAGCTGAACCATCTTCATTCATCTTAAGCATCAAAGCTGTCATGTCTCTATGTGCCCCAAAGCATCCATTTCCATGTGAACCAACTGCCATACCTATGCCGATTAAGAATCTCCCACTTGAACCATTTTGCTGTTTAATCTGTTTTTTCCATTCAAACATTTCCATTCCTTTCTTTATACAGTCTATTGGTCTTGGATTTCCATGAGGACTTTTAAATCTCTGGTCTATTCCATCAGGCTCAACTAAGTTCTTAAGTTGTAAATCTAAAATATCCATGTTGAGTTTCTTTGCAATCTTATTTAGTTGTGATTGTTGAGCAAAGAAAGCTTGTGGAGAACCATATCCTCTCATAGCTCCTGCAATTGGAGTATTCGTATACACTGGTATCCCAGTATATCTCATATTTTCAATCTTATATGATTTAAATACTTTATGACTCATAGCTCCTATTACATTTAGAGCACTTGATGTGTATGCTCCTGTATTTGTAATAACTTTCATATCTTGCGCTATAATTTGCCCATCTTTCATAGCACCTGTTTTTAGATATACAACTGCACCATGTCTAGTTCTTGTTGAAGCCATAGTTTCTCTCCTATTAAGCTCTAGTTTTACTGGTCTGCCTGATAACTTTGCCAGTAAAGCTACTATTGGCTCAATAGTAATTTCCAATTTTCCTCCAAAAGCGCCACCAATAGCTGGGCTTACCAATCTTACTTTATTCATTGGCAATTCAAATATTTTAGATAATATTACTCTAAAAGCAAAAGTATTTTGATTAGGACTATAGACTGTAAGTTTTCCACTATAATCATAGTCTGCAATAGCAACATGAGTTTCTATAGCTCCATGATGTATAGCTGGAAGTTTATATTTATCTTCAAAGATGTAATCAGCTTTTTTCATAGCTTCTTCTACATTTCCACATTCCTGCACATTTTCTGTAAGTTTATTACCATCTTTATGTATTGGATACGCATTTTCTTTTATTGCTTCTTCTGGGTCGAATACTGAAGGCAATTCTTCATACTCGACTTCAATAAGTTTCAGTGCTTTTTCAGCTATTTTTAAATCTTCGGCTGCAACAGCTGCAACTTTATCCCCCACAAAACGAACAATGTCATCAAAAATGTATTCAACTTCAGGCAATTCATGTTCATAAAACCTCATTGCACTGTTAAAAGCTATTCTTGGTGAATTTTTATATGTAGCTATAGCTTTTACTCCTTCTAATTTTTCTGCTTTTGATGTGTCTATTCTCTTAATCTTTGCATGTGCCACAGGGCTAAATAATACCTTAGCATATAGCATATTGGGGATTTTCATGTCTGCAGTGTATTTAAGTTGACCAGTAGCTTTAAGCATAGCATCCCTTATTGGAACTCTTTCACCTATAACATTCAGTTCACTACTCACATGCTACACCTCCCATTCTTTTTGCTGATAAAAGTATAGCCTCGACAATTTTTACATATCCTGTACATCTACAAAGATTATTATCTATGGACTTTCTAATATCCATTTCAGAAGGATTTGGATTTTTATCCAACAAAGCTTTTGCTGACATTATCATACCTGGAGTACAATATCCACATTGTACAGCTCCACAATCAATAAAGGCCTGTTGGATTGAATGTATATTGATTCCATCTGATAAACCTTCAATTGTCATGATTTTTTTACCCACTGCGTTTTTTGCTAAAATCAGACATGAATTCACTGCTTCTCCATCCAAAATTATTTTACAAGCTCCACAATCACCTGTACTACATCCACATTTACTTCCAGTTAGATTTAATTTTTCTCTTAAGACATAAAGTAAAGTCCACTTATTTTCTATGGCTACCTCTCTCACTCTGCCATTTATATCAAGTTCAATAACCTCCATAACCTTCACCTTCCACCTACAGAATTTAATTATGTATATCTCTATGAAATTTTAAATTTAATTACTTTGTCTGTATTATTTAAGCTCTTTTTTACACAAAATCCTCTAATTATTGATAAAAAAAGAGGAGCAAGGCGCTCCTCTTGGATATCCTTTCAGATTATACTTTTATTAAAATGAGTATCATATCTTTTGATTATTCAAGTTTTTAAGGTTTTTGGGTAAAAAAAATAGAAGCAAGGCGCTCCTTCTTGGATATCCTTTCAGATTGTATTTATAAGCTATTGGGTTTCCTTCAAAGTTCAATCCTATTTTTGGTAAAAAAAATAGAAGCAAGGCGCTCCTTCTTGGATATCCTTTAGAATTACGTTCTCTAAGCTTTACAACTTACTTCACTCTCAACTACATCTTCCTTTTCCTTAGGTAATATGATATTTAGTATTAGAGATAATAAAGCTGTTCCAGATATACCAGTCATTAAAGTGACTACTATACTTGGTAAAAATGCTAATGCAGCTTGATTAAAATAACCACCCATACCAATACCTAATGAAACTGCTAAAATTGTTATGTTACGATTTGTCATTTTACCCATACCAATAACTTTAATACCTGATGATGCAATTGTTCCAAACATCATAACTAATGTTCCTCCAATAACTGGATTTGGCGTTAAAGCTAATATTTGTGCAAACTTTGGAAAAAATGCTAAAATCCCTATTATTACTCCTCCAAGTGCTACTATATACCTACTTGCAACACCTGTCATACAGATTATGCCTATGTTTGGGCTACCTGATATAACTGGAAGCCCGTTGAACAAAGCTGCAAAGCAACTTCCAACTCCATCTGCTCTTACTGCTCTCATCAATTCTTTTTGTGTAGGTAATCGATTTTCAACAGAGCTGACAACACCTGTAGTGTCTCCTATTATCTCCATAACTGTCACAATATGAATCGTACATATGGTTACAATAGCCCCTAAGTTAAACTCCAGTCCCCAAAATACAGGTCTTGGCATTGCAAACCAATTTGCTTGTGCCATACTAGAAAAGTCAACCATACCAAATATCACTGCTACTATATACCCTATCACTATTGAAATTATTATGGATGCCACTTTCAGAAAACCTTTTCCAAATTGATTTAAAATTAGTGTCAATAACAGTGTAAATATAGCCAAAGAAAAATTAGCAACTACATCAGGGCTATGAACATCAAATGATACTGCATAGTCAAATGAAGAACTCATAAGTGATAACCCAACTGCTAAAACAACACTTCCTGTAACTGTAGGTGTAAAATATTTATGCAAATATTTTACTGCATATGGTCCTACTAAAGTTAAGACTAAACTTCCTACAAGTACTGCCCCAAAAGCTCCAGCAATACCGACATCATTATTCGTACTTAAGGCAATTAATGGTGCTACAAAGGTGAAACTACCACCAGTAACAATTGGTAACCGTGACCCTATTGGCCCAATCCCCATAGATTGCAGTATGGTGCTCACTCCTGCAATCAACATCGAACATTGAATCAAAAATGCAGTCTCACTTAGTGAGAGACCCATGCCAACAGCTACTAAAATAGCACCAGACATAGTACCCGCAAAAGCAGAAAAAACATGTTGCATACTAAGCGGTATTGCTGTTAGAAGCTTTGGCTTGTCGTTAAATCCATACTTGTAATTTTCCATATCTTACCCCTTATCGCTCCCGCCATTGCCGCCAAATGTATGGAGCTATGTAATAAATTATTAGTAACCTTAAAAGTTAGAGCCTAATAAATATTGCACAGTTAAATTATGAAGTTTTAGTTATACATTTTGAAATTAGAAAAGCTCTAATTTAAGGAGTGGCGGAGGATTACTTACTAAAAAAATAAAACGTTTGCCTTAGCATTATTTTTATTTTCTGTAAATTAGGTAATTAATCCGATTTTTAATTGTATTATACAGTCACAATTTTAGACTGTCAAGATTATTCTGACAATTTATTTTCTTCTTTATTCGAATTTCTTAAAATAAAATTAATACTTATTTTGTAGAATAAAGTTAGTATTAAAATTCTTTAATTCTTAAATTATAGTTATTTTTTTATCATTTACAATCAACTTTATAAGATATATATAAACAATTCCAACTCAATCTAATGCAACTTTACATGTTATATTCCTACAATAAACATAATATATAACACTCACCAAGCCCCCTTCTTAACCAGTTAGAATTATTCTCCATCAAACAACTGTCATACTATAAATAAATACTACATTTTACATATACTAATGACTAATAAATATATCTCTAAAATTCTAACTATATGTTATATTATTTTAATATATACAACATAATTTCAATTATTTCTATGACCTTTAAGTCGTAAAATATATAATTATTCCTTTAATGTAGTTTTTATATAGCCGTTATAATTTTATCATTTTTTATTTATAAAACATTTTTTCCAAAGCGATATAATTATTTATTTATCTAATTTTTCTACATAATTTAACGATTAAAAATATTAATTTTTCATTGTATAATGAAAATATTTTTTGTATCTTTTTTATATTCATCTTCACCATTGTTAAAATAAATTAAATTTTATTACTAAAAGTAAAAACGAAATATGATTTTTATTTAAATAAATTTCACACTTCGTCTTTACTTATTGGATACTTATTTTATTTATAAATTCCTATTATTTTCAAGAATTTATTTTTTTAATACTTCACCACATTGAATATCAGTGACCTTCCCCTCCTCCAATGCGATTTTACCATTTACAATTACATATTCAACACCTTTAGCTAATAATTGTGGTTTTGAGAAATCAACTTCTTCTGACCTAGGATAACTATAGTTTTCTATATCAATAACAACTATATCAGCTATTTTTCCTTCTTCAAGGATACCTCTATCTTTTATTTTAAATTGTCTAGCCGGTAATGAAGTAACTCTTCTTACAATTTCTTCTAGCCTTACACCTGATTTTCTATACATATTGAAGAAAATTGGAAAGGCTCCTCTTCTTTGTAGTTCAAACCATGACATATCTCCACCTACACTAAACAAACAATCTGAGCCAACCATAACAAATGGATTGTCAACTATTTTATTATCATGTAATTTATCTGGGAAATCAGCTCTATACATCCCCCCTAAACAAAAGATAAGCTCTTCATCTCCATATAAAAGTAAATCAAGTAATAATGTATCTTCATCAACACATTTTTGAATGGCTATTTCACGTATTGATTTTTTTTCCATATCAGTATCTTTAGTGTTTAGAAGTATTATACTTCCTCTATCTCCAAGTATAAATGCCTCTTTTAATATAAGTGCCCTTCCTTCTTCATTTTTAAGAGCATCCATTACTCCATCCATACCTAGTTCAAATAAGCTAGATGATATTGCCATAATAAATTGAATCACTCTTTTCTTCTTCATACAATGACCAGAACTTCTTGGTACTGTATCAACCATTATATCAACGCCATTGTATCTAGCTCTTAATATCTCATCAAAGGCTTCTATTTCAACAGGGCTTAAGTGAGATACTTGTACTCTAGCCCCACTTTTTTGACCAACCTCTATAGTTTCTTTTACTGCATTATATCTTCCTATATAATCTCTGATATGGGATGTATATATACCATCATGCTCTTTAATTAACTTTGCAATATCAACCAGTTCATCGATATCAGCATACTTACTTGGAATATATGCCAATCCAGTAGATATTCCAAAAGCCCCACTTTTCATACCATCATTTATTATATTTGTAATTTCTTTTTTTTCTTCTTCTGTAGGTGGCCTATCTTTAGAGCCTCCCATAACACTCCATCTTATAGTTCCATGCCCCAATAAAAATCCCATATTGATAGAAATGCCACTTTTAGATATAAGGTCACAATATTCTGTAAAATTATTCCAATATTTATTTTTATCTATAAGATATTTTTTCTCTTCTTCAAGTAATAAGCCGTTTTTATACATATATTCATATACATTTTCAGAAGAATATGGTGTTATAGAATGCCCACAATTACCATTTATAGTTGTTGTAACTCCTTGTTTTAGGAATTTTTCAAATTTGCCATCTAGTATTGCTACTATCTCTTCATGAACATGAGGGTCAATAAATCCAGGAGTTATAACTTTTCCATGACAATTAATTATTTTGTTTGTTTCTTCATTTATCTCAGAATCTATTTTAACTATTAAATTGTCTTTAATTGCTATATCTTCATAAAAACCAACATCTCCAGTACCATCTACTATAAATCCATTTTTTAAGATTAAATCGTATATCAAGATATTCCCTCCCTAAAACTGTACTTTTAAGTAATTTTTTCTGTAACTTTTTGTACATTAAAACTGAATTATAATATTTAAGAATTTATTATCATTTAAATGTTATTAATCACTAAGTTTATCTTTATACATAGCTCTTGCAATTAATATAGTCCCAAATACACATATAAGAACTACTAAAGACTGTGGTATTATACCTTGCTTTGATAGTGTAATCGTTAATACAGATATTACAATTGCTACTATACCTAATTTTTTATCTTGTAAAAATACTTGTCCAAATACAGACCCAAATAAAGCTGGTAATATTAAATTTAGTTTTTCTACTACTTCAGCTGGAATCTTAGATAATACACTTCCTCCTAGAATTACTCCTATAGTTAATATACTTATATTCACTAAAATAGATACAGCTATACCTATTGTAGATATTATTGAACCTTCTTCTGTTCCTGATTCAACTTCTGCTGCCTTTTGAGCTGCTATTGAACATGGTAGTCTCATATTAGATATATTTCCAGAAAGAAAACTCATATAAGTTCCTGGTATACCTAAAATTGGCGAATAAGAAACTGGCTCTATTATGTAGTTTGGAGCACTCATGCTAACAATTGCCATTGTACTTGCCAATAATGCTGATATTGGAGGCATAATACCAAATCCAAAACTTAAAATTATTCCAGGAACCAAAGCTGCTATAATACCTAAAGATAATGTCAATCTTCCATACCTTATCATAAAAGGTAAGTACTCTTCATTGTATGTAGATTTTACTTTACTCATAAAACTTCCCCCTTTATATTACTGAAGCTATTATCATTCCACTGAACATTGATATTGTAAGCCCCCACTCTCTTAACCATTTTATATTTTTCTTTTTTTCAATCATACATAATATTATCATTATAGCCATCCCACTTATACATGCAATTGTTCCATTATCAAAACGTAATACCCTATCAGCATTTAAATATGCAAATGAACCTAGCATCGCTCCTAAAGATATTATTGGTATAAATGATTTCTTTCCACTAGATATAACATTAGTTATCTTATCCAATTTATGCCCAAACAGTAACGTGAATATTATCCATCCTAAAGAACCAAGTATCATAGTCCAAACTGCATTTGTAAATGCCAATTCTGTCATTTCAGGAGAACCCAAAGTTATACCTAGCGCATCTGTTCCAAACCCTGCTGACATAGATTCAAAAATTACAGAACCTATAAACGATAACCTCATCCATGCTATAGGTCCACCCATTGTAACTATAAGCGATACCATTCCAGCAAATATAGTCATTGAAGGTCCTATAGCTGAAATAGCACTACTTTTAACAGCTGATTTTATTTGTTTATCTGTTATTCCCATTGTTTTACCAACTTTACAAGACTTTATAGCAAATATAAGGGATTGTACCACTACTATTGATACTGCTACTGTACTTGCTATCCACAAGAGTGGATGATTAGCTAATTTTAAATAATCCATTTATAAAACCTCCCTATAAATCCTCAACTTTTATTAATACTTCTACTCTATTTACTTATTTCCATACCTGCTTTAACACTCTAAGTATATTTCCTCCTAGTACCTTTTCTATTTCCTCATCACTGTACCCATTTTTTACTAAATATCTAACAATATTTTTTGAAGTCTCAGTTGGATTCTCAAGCCCTTTTACATATTCTACTTTAGGATGTTCTTTTGTACCTGTTATCTTTTTTATATCAAATTTAGCAGCTAATACTGAGTGTAATTTTACATGGTCACCATATACTGTATCTGGACCAAATGCTACATGGTCTATTCCTACTAAGTTTTTGATATACTCAAAATGCTCCATAAATGAATCTATTGAATGTTCTTTATTTTTCTCAGTTATCGTAGTATGAGGTGCTGCTTCTACACCTATAACTCCTCCTTTTTTAGCACATGCTATTAACACTTCGTCTGGAGTCAATCTTTTCGTATCCCATAAGCCTCTTGCTCCAACATGACTTAATATTATTGGGTCTTTACTATACTCTATAACATCAAGTGTTGTTTGTACTCCAACATGAGAACAATCTATTGCCATACCAATCTTATTCATTCTTTCAATAGCTTTTCTACCAAAATTCGTAAGACCTCCATCTTTCTCTTCTTTTAATCCAGAGCCTAATGCATTGGATTCACTGTATGTGATACCCATTAACCTTATACCAAATCCATATAATATATCTATTCTATCAAGTTCATTCTCTATTGGTGCTGCTCCTTCTAGTGTTGGTATCAATGCCACTTTACCTTCACTTTTAGCTCTATATATGTCTTCCACTTTTTCACACTTTATAACAAAATCTTGGTGTGCTAAATCACATAACCTCATACCTAAATCAATTAGTATATCATCCCATTTCCATCCAGCATTTGATGTTATTGTGCACACACCATCCATTAAATTATCAAATATAGCATCATAATATCCTCTTGACAATGCTTCATAGGCACATCTTTGTTTTCCTTCTCTGTTGTATTCAAATATATCTCTTTCTAAATGTTCTGGGAATAAAACTGGATGTTCATGTAGAGATATAAATACTTTTTCATCTACTATACTTTTAACTTTAGCTTCTTGAACATCATCTAACTCGATAAGATACTCTTCTACTCTCTTATCTCCTTTACACATCTCAATAGATGAGATATCTTTTCCCTTTTCTAAATAACTATAAGCTTCATATCCTTTATAAGCTGACTTCATAACAACATCCTCCAAATTTTACAATTTTTTTATATTTTCACTATATAGCAATTGATATGCCAAAATATAAGTTTTAATTGCACATTAAATTTTTCAAAAAATAAAAACGGTAGTAAAATGACGATTTACTACTGTTTATTCGAAATAATATTTTTTATTTTTAATTCAATATTTTTTAAATTATCTCAATATTTGAAATAATTTTATTTATCTAAGATTATCTTAGGGGATTTTTAGGGGATTTTTCATTTTTAATCCCCTATATTTCCCCCTTAAATTTTACATATGATATAAAGTTCTTTCCCTCATCAGTTATAAAGCTCCCTTGTTTTTTTACTCCAGATGATAGTAATCCATGATTTTTTAACTTATCTATTCTTTTTCTAATTTGGTCTACACTTAATGTTATACTTCTTTCTTTTAAAATTTCTTGTAATTTATTTCTTCCTAAGGATATATTTTTATTATTCCAATTTTCTATACTCATCAATATACAAATACTCTCACTAAAGAAATTTGATTGTTTAAAATCTAGTATAATTGAATCAAAATTTTCATTAACTAGAGTATTGTTATTTTCAAATTTAAATTGTTCTGGCAAATGCTCATAGTCTACCCTATCTTCCTCCACTATGGTGTCTATATAATAAATCAAATTTTTAAGTTCTCTTACATTACCTGGCCACTCATACAGTTTTAATACCTGCATCGACTTTTCTGTAAAACACTTATTACTATTTATTTCATTCAAGAAATACTTACTTATAAGAGGTATATCTTCCTTACGTTCTCTAAGCCTAGGTATTTCTATATGCAATACATTAATCCTATAATACAAATCTTCTCTAAAAGAACCTTCTTTGATTTTTTTCTTTAAATCCTTATTTGTTGCAGCTATAATTCTAACATCCACAGGTATAATTTTACTTCCTCCCATTCTCATGACTTCTTTTTCTTGTAAGACTCTTAACAATCTTTGTTGTACATCTAGAGAGATGTCACCTATCTCATCCAAAAAAATTGTTCCTGTATGTGCTCTTTCAAATATCCCTATTTTCCCACCTTTTATAGCTCCTGTAAAACTTCCCTCTTCATAACCAAAAAGTTCGCTTTCAATAAGTGTATCTGATAAAGAAGATAGATTTACTGCAACAAAGGGCTTATCTTTTCTTAGAGATTCATTGTGTATTGCTTGAGCAAATATTTCCTTTCCTGTTCCATTTTCACCAAGTATCAACACAGAAAAATCTGTAGATGCTATTTTTCTTGCAATATTAATCTTTTCTTTTATTATTTTACTTTCGCCTACAACATTATCAAATGTGTACTTTGATACAAAGCCTTTTGTCTGAAATTTATTTTGAATCTTATCCTCAAGTATCTGAATTGCACTTATATCTTTAATACTTATAATACTTTTTATACGTTCATTATTTTCATACACATTTACTTTATTAATTATGAGTTTTTTGTTATTTAGACTCACTACTTCATCACTAACTTCATCCTCTTGAAAAAATATTTTTTTAATAATTTTATCACTAAATAAATCCATAAAATTATTAGATATAATCTCATTTTGGTCTATCCCAACTAGATTAGAAAATACTTTATTGCAATATATAAACTTTCCTAGATTATCAATAGAAGCAATACCTTCATCAATAATCTCCAAAAAACTCTTCATAGTTTTATTCATAGTTGTATAATACCTATATCCACTTACTGTATCTTCATTATATTTTTCTTTAATAATATGTAACTTATCTATAGATATGTTCAGCTTTGTAAAGATTTCTATGACTGTATTTATATCGATTATTTTATCCCCTATATCAATTATTTGCTTCACATTTTGTGGTACATTATTTCTACTTCCTGTAATAATCCCAATTTCACATTTAGACTTATTGCATCCTGGATAATATGGTATTAGATTAATATGAATTAGGCCTAGTTTTCTAATTATCTTGGTTGTTTCATCTGCTGACTCTTTATAATCATCTATGACCATAACTTCAGAATCATTTTCTATACTTATTATCTGGTTTATATTTTCAATGTTTATTGTACGATGTATTATTACAATAGGTATATTTTTATCGATATTATTGTGTATATGTTCTTTTATCTCATTATCTGAACATACTATAAGCTCATACTTTAATACTTCAATATCAATTCTATCTATATAGACCAAGTTATCTATATTACAAAATTCTCCAAATATATTTTCTAACTGTTTTGATGTATCTATATTTATTTTGTCATCTGTTGATATAAATAAAATATTATGTTTTTTCATACCATCACCTCCTGTTTAGTGAATATAGAAACTAATAATTTGGTCTATTGTAGCACTTTTTGAAAAAGTTTTAAATCTTAAAAATCATATTTTATATCATTTGGTATTATTTTCTACAAAAAGCCTGTGTATGCTGTCTTTTTTATATATCATTTAATTTCTAGTATGATTATTTTGACGTTGTTGAAATAATAACAAAAATTTAATATAATATTGTTAATGCATCAACGAATTGGAGGACGGTTCATGAATAAAGAAGAACAAGTCATAACAGGCTTTAGGAACTTATTTAACAAACTGGCTTGGCTTAATAAGTCTAAGATGGAAGAAGCTCTTAAGGATTATAAACCTTCTGAGGTACATTGTATAGAATACATTGCAAAAAATACAGATTCCAACGTAACAAAACTTGCAGAATCTTTTTATATGACTAGAGGAGCTATGAGTAAAGTAACTAAAAAACTCATGAAAAAAGGCTATATTGAAAGTTATCAAAAACAGGATAATAAAAAAGAAATCTATTTTAGGCTTACTAAGCAAGGAAAAGCAATTAATAGGGTTCATGAGGAACTTCATAGAGAATTTCAAGAAAGAGATAAAACTGTATTTGAAGATGTAACAGAAGAACAACTTAACAGTATGATTAACCTTGTAGAAAAATATAATAAGCATTTGGACTCAGAGATTAAAAAACTTGATATAGATATTAAATCAGAATAAATTCAAATGAATAAAATTACAGGCAACCAGACTCTAATGAGAACAGGTTGCTTTTTTATTTCCACTTTTTGTTGACAAAGAAACAAAACGTTGGTACGATAAATATGTTTCTAAGGAATCAAAATCAACTTTTGAAAGGAGAATTTAAATGTTCAAATTTAAATCAAACAATAAACAAAACACAGAACAAACTCTAAATAAAAAGGCTTTAACATTTGGTCTTATGTCTGTGTTTCTTTTTGGAATAGGCTTCAGTATTATAAATCCTGTTGTCCCATTCTTAGTACAGCCTTATATAACTAATCCTCAAAATCAAGCTATAGTCGTTACTCTACTTACATCCATTTATGCATTCTGTGTATTTTTTGCTGCTCCTGGGCTTGGAGCTTTGAGTGACAGATATGGTCGACGCCCTTTACTCTTAATATGCTTCTTAGGCTCTGCAATTGGATACTTAGTCTTTGGTATAGGAGGAGCTCTATGGATATTATTTGTTGGACGTATAATAGAAGGTCTAACAGGAGGTAGTATAAGTACTATTTTCGCATATTTTGCAGATATCACTCCTATAGAACAACGAACAAAATACTTTGGATGGGTTAGTGCAGTTGCAGGTGCAGGTGCTGCTATAGGGCCCACTATTGGTGGATTACTTGCAAGATTTGGTTATTCTGTACCTATGTATTTTGGTGCTACAATTACTTTATTAAATTTTATCTATGGATTCTTTTATATGCCTGAGAGCCTTGACAAAACTAATAGACTTAAGAAGATTACATTGGTGAGATTGAACCCATTCACGCAACTCACGAATGTACTTTCAATAAAGACATTAAAAAGGTTGCTTATATCAGGATTTTTACTTTGGATACCCAATGGCTCTTTGCAGGCTATCTTCTCTCAATTTACATTAGATACTTTTAGTTGGGGACCTACACTAATTGGACTTATGTTTTCAATTATGGGTATACAAGATATAATCTCACAAGGCTTTATAATGCCAAAACTTTTGTTAAAGCTTAGTGATGTACAAATAGTAATTCTAGGAATGGTTTCAGAGATTACAGGTTACTGTTTTATAGCCACATCAGCTTTATTCTCATTCTATCCTCTTTTTATTATTGGAATGTTTATATTTGGCTTTGGTGATTCAATCTTTGGACCTTCATTTAACGGCATGGTATCCAAATCTGTAGATTCTAGTGAACAAGGAAGAATTCAAGGAGGTAGCCAGTCAATTCAATCTTTAGCAAGAATAATTGGACCTATTATTGGAGGTCAAATCTATGTATTATTTGGTCATGCTTCTCCTGCTTTTATGGGTATAATACTTATATCAGCAGCTATATCAGTCCTATACAAGGGTATACAAATAAATGAGTGAACACATACTTTATTCAGATAAGTATCTATTTTTATTTTCGATTATATATTTATTAATATTATTTATAAAGAAATTTTTTCTAAATAATATACATAACACTTAACTTTAGGAACATATAATAATAGGGTCTCAGAACTAGTGATAGTTCTAAAACCCCATTTGTCTATAGTATATGAAGTGACATAAGACTTCATCTATACCACTTTATATAATATTACTTTATTTTAAATATTCTAAAATATTTCTATCCCTCTAAAAACTGTAAAAATTCCTGATTAAATAGTTTGAGTTCATCATAGAATATAGCATGGCCACTATACTCAAAAGTATATAAAGTTGAATTCTCTATTTTTTCATTCATAAAAACTGCAAACTCATATGGGCATACCTGGTCTAGTTTTCCATGAAAGATACCTGTTGGCACTCTTACACATTTTAAATCGTTAAATAATTCTTCATCTCTTAAAGATACTGCTGTTGCAATTGTACCAATGCCTGATGCTCTAAAACCAATATCGTCAAACCACCTTCTAAAGCTTTCAGGTGGATTTGATGCAAATACTTTTTCTCCAAAATGGCTTACCATTGCTGGTCTATCAGTACATGCCTGAGCTATCAGTTTATTAACATCTTCACGTGTCATGCCATATGGAAACTCTGGAGGTCTTTGTACAAATGATGGTGCAGCAGCAGCAAACAATGCCAACTTTGATACTCCATATCCATGAAACAGGCTCATATATCTAAGTACAATTGCTCCTCCCATTGAAAAACCAACAAGAGTAAAATCTTTTAATCCAATAGCATGTACTACCTTATAAATATCATCTGCTAATTGGCTATAAGTATATCCTCCTGATGTTGCACTAGATTTACCAAAACCCCTTAAATCAATTGAAACTGTTCTATATCCGAGTTTTGGCAGTATGTTAGTTTGATATTCAAATATCTTATGTCCTAATGGCCAACCATGTATAAAAAGTACTGTTTTTTTAGCACTCGGATTTAAATCATAAACTGCTATATTTATATCATTTACATATACATAATACATATCAATAGCAACTCCCTTCAAGAAAATGTATGATAGTAATTTTATATATATGAATAAAATGATGAATAACTAAACTTTTGAGTTTATCTACAATATTTTTCTATTGCTTTTTTAAATAGACCTACATGAACCTTTTCATCTAAAATTATTCTATTTAATATGGCTTTTTACTTATACAATTATTTTTAATTATTCATCCTTACCTGCTACTGATAATTCTTTAATAACAACTGAAGGTGAACCTATACTACTCATTGGAAATTCCAAATCATCCCCTATAACTTCAATATCTTTCAACAAGTCAAAATAGTTTCCTGCTACTGTAATTTGCTCTACTGGAAATACTTTTTTACCTTCTTTAATATAAAAACCTTTAGCTGCTAAAGAAAAATCTCCTGTTACTGAATTTGCACCTGAATGAAGACCTGCGAAACTAGTAACCATCAAACCTTCACCTATATAATTCATAATTTCATCTAGAGATTTATCCCCTTTCTCTATATAGAAATTAGTTGGATGTATACCTATAGGTGATGAATATGAAGATTTTATTCCATTTCCTGTAGTCTTTACACTTGCCTTATTAGCCGTCTTTAAATTATGAAGTAAAGTTATAAGCTTTCCATTTGAAATGACTTCTTTTTTAAATGTAGCTACGCCCTCATCCTGAACCTCCCATGACTAAAGTCACAGGGTTCCTGCTTCATAGAATTTAGCATACTAAAATATGTCTTACCAATTCTCCACAGGCTATCCCCGTAGTTCCTACGGTTCTTACATAAGTTATCTATTTTAAACTCTTATTAGTCTTAATCCTTCTTTTAGTATATTTATACTTGCATTTATATCTCTATCATGAGTTACATTACAACAAGGACAAATCCATTCTCTTATATTTAAATTCTTCATTTCCTCGTTTTTGTACCCACATTTATTGCATATTTGTGAACTTGCAAAGAATTTACCTACCTTTACAATTTGTCTACCATACCAATTAGCCTTATATTCTAATTGACGAACAAACTCTGACCATGACACATCAGAAATTAAGCGAGATAGTTTACGATTTCTAGTCATATTCTTTACTTGTAAATCTTCTATGCAAATAATATCATTCTCTCGTATTAATTTAGTAGATAGTTTTTGTAGAAAATCCTTCCTTTGATTAGCTATATGTTCTTGAAGTCTTGCAACTTTTAATCTTGCTTTATTTCTATTTAAACTACCAATTGTTTTTCTCGATAGTTTTCTTTGTAATTTAGCAAGTCTATTTAATGACTTCTTAAGATACTTAGGATTTTCTATAAAGTCTCCACAACTTGAGATACAAAATTCTTTAATTCCTAAATCTAAACCTATCTGATTATTAGTATTTTCAAATGCTTCAATATCTATATCAGTACAACATAATGATACATAATATTTACCACTTGGTTCTTTGGATATAGTAGCATTAAGTATTCTTCCTTGAGGTATTTGTTTATCCCTTACTTTAACCATACCAAGCTTAGGTAATTTTATATATTGACTACAGTACATAATATTTCCATTTGTAAAGTTAGTTCTATATGAAAATCTATTAGTTTTTTTTGATTTAAATTTAGGAAATCCTGTATTTTCCTTAAAGAATTTTTTATATGCGTTTTCTAAATCTTTTAAGGTGTTTTGTAGTGAAAATTTATCAGGTTCTTTAAGCCACTCTAATTCTTTTTTTAAGTTGGTCAAATCAGAACTACATTGTTTATAAGTAAAAGTTTCTTTATTGTTTTCATAAATTTTTATTTTTTTAGAAAGATATTTATTATATACAAATCTACAACATCCAAAAGTTTTATTAATTAACTCTTGCTGTTTTTTATTTGGATACATCCTAAACTTATAAGATTTTTCCACTACTATCACCTCACTTTACTTGTTTTTTATGATTATGTAATACTGGATGTCTATATTTTACACACCATACTATATGGTATTTATACATATCTGAGCTACTTCAATTTTTACTCACCCATCCTAATATTAACAAGGTAAATTTTTTTAAACAAGTATTTTAAAGGTTTTTATATTTATTTTTAAATAACATATGTAAGAACCGTAAGTCCTAACTTTTATCATTTTTGAGGTTGTCGTTCACATAAGTTCGCTACTACCTATGCAGTTCTCTTATGAACTTCTTACACTTTCATGTAAGCACAGACTATATCTTATCCTTCGGCGTTATCCGTTAAGGTCTACCCACTTCCACTACCAATAGCTTGTAGTGTACTTCCCTCAAGAGGAATAGTCGTTGAAGTTTCTCCTATTCGGAGCTTACCTGCTGATTGCCCATTTTAAAGTACTTAGGGTTTAACCTTATACCATCTAACCAATTTTTTCTACTTTCGTAACTTTCACACTTAGGTTTATTTCATCCTTATGTTTTAGTTTGGTTAGCTTTAGGGGTTTCCAGCAATTCAAGTAGTATTGGATAGGTTCCATCCTATCTCTACATATAAGTTTCCCTATATGCTGACTACTTTAGCTACTAACTCACGACTAAAGTCACGAGTGTGCGTAGCTATTTTTTAATCAAAAGGAGTAGATGCCATACCATTTTCTAAAAGTGGGTCATCAACTATTGTAACTATAGGAGATGCTATCATATCTCCTTCTCTATCTTTCAATAAAGATAATCCTTTTTGAGCTGAATCTGCATTAAATATTCCAGAAAATGTGCTAAGCAAAGACACCATAGCTTCATTAAACAATATAGTTTTATATTTACCTGATGGTATACTCTTACCCCCTACCTTAGATAAAGCATCTTCAACACCAAGTTTTGCTATCTCATAAGGCTTTATTTCTTCAATAGAAGTTGCTATATTATACCCTACTCCATCATATTTTTGTTCATTGTCTTGTATAATGGGAACTACAAATCCTATAAGCATATTAGTCTTATTACTTAAATCAAGACCTTTAGTATTATATATACCATTACTTGATACAGAATAAGATAGAGTACATCTAGATAAATTTATTACCTTGTTTGAATAAGCTTTAGTTTCTCTTTCCATTTGTAAGGCTAAATCAATCAACTTATCTGCTTCTAAATTTTCTAGCTCTTTAGAATAAGTTTTTACCTCATTATATTGTTTATCACCTTCATATATAAATTGTACATCTTCATTTTCAATAGTATTTACTCCATCTTTTACATTTTTTATCAACATATCAACAGCTTTATCGTCTAAAATTTCTGTATAAGAGTAACCTATCTTTCCATTTATTTTTCCTCTAAAAGACAAACCAAAAGACTTATCAAGATTGTATTTCTCAACTTCACCTTCATATATATTTATACTTAGATTTTCTCCTGTATAATAGTATACCTCACACTCTTCAAATCCTTCGCTTAGAGCTTTTTTAAATAATATATCTTTAAAACTTTTAAGTTCCATACTTATCCCTCCTATCTTCCACCTACAGTAATTTCTTTTACTCTTATCATAGGCTGACCTACATTAGTTGGTATACTTCCTGAGGATGAACCACACATCCCCTGAGCTTGTTCTAAGTTATCCCCAACCATATCTATATTCATAAGTACATCACTACCTTTTCCAATCAAACTAGCTCCTCTAACTGGCTCTTGTATTTCTCCATTTTTTATCAAGTATCCCTCTGAAACTGCAAAATTAAACTCTCCTGTTACAGGGTTTACAGAGCCACCACCCATTTTTTTAGCATAAAGTCCATCTGGTATTGACTTTATAATCTCTTCTGGTTTATCTTCTCCAGCAGCAATATAAGTATTGGTCATTCTTGAAGTTGGAGCAAATTTATAGTTTTGTCTACGAGAACTTCCTGTAGGATTCATTCCCATTCGTCTACCATTAAGTTTATCTATCATATAAGACTTTAATATCCCATTTTCAATTAGTATATTTTTCTGAGCTGGATTTCCTTCATCATCTATATTCATAGAGCCCCAGTAATTTGGTATTGTTCCATCATCTATAGCTGTAATCTTTGTAGAAGCAATCTGTTGACCTAATTTATCTGCAAATACAGAGTTTCCTTTTGCAACTGATGTAGCTTCCAGAGAATGACCACAAGCTTCATGGAAAATTACCCCACCAAATCCATTATCGATTGCTACCATCATATTACCTGCTGGGCAATTTTTAGCATGCAACATAGTATGTGCTACTCTAGCTGATTCTTTCGCATAGTATTCTGGATCTATTTCTTCAAATATCTCAAATCCTTTACAACCTCCTGGTCCTTCAAATCCAGTTTGATTTTCATTGCCTTTAGATGCAACTGAACTTATTCCAAGTCTCGTTCTTATTCTTCTATCCTCAACATATATCCCTTCAGTATTTGCAATTAATATTTTTTGGTCTTTATCTGAATAACTAACACTTACTTGAGATATATCACTACTAAACGCTTTTGCACTCTTATATGCAACCTTCATTACATTTACTTTATCTCTATTATCTATTGAATTTGGATAAATTTTTATATTATGTATGTTATTTATTTTAATACTGTCATTTAATATTATACTTTTACCATCTTCTAATTTGCCTAAAGCAACAGCAGCTTTATATGCTACATCCAACAGACTACTTAGAGAATTGTCACTTGTATAAGCATATATACTCTTTAAACCTTTAAATATTCTTATTCCTATACCATAATTTCTTCCACCTATTGCATTTTCTACTTTATTATCTATTAAACTGATAGAATTATTTAGAGTGTCTTCTTCAAAAATCTCAGCAAAATCTCCTCCAGTAATTAGACACTTTTCTAATACCTTTGAAGCTATATCTTTTGAAAGCATAAATTTACCTCCTACTTTAAATTTTTAATTGATTTTTATTAAATCTCTTTTCTTATTAAAAACATTATATACCACTATTACTTAAAACAAAGTACTTATGAATATATTATACATATGTTTTACTCTAAAATGTTATCACATTTTTATTTATACATACCCATATATCTAGATAATTAAAATGTATAATATTATTTGCTATAGAAAATAATACACTCATACATAATAAATGTTAGGAGTGAAATATATGAATCAAGAATATGTAAAAGGAAAGCCTATTTTTACCAATATAAACAAAATACCAAAACAATTTCCATATCTTACTGATGATATTGATACTGATGTTATAATTGTTGGTGGCGGTGTTACTGGATGCATTTGTGCTTACTATCTAGCTAAAAACAATATAAAATCAGTCATTCTAGAAAAAGGAAGGATTGCACACGGAAGCACTAGTGTAACCACTTCTCTTTTGCAATACGAATTAGATGACAATTTGATAGACTTAACAGAAGTTATGACTTTAACTGATGCAATAAAAGCATACAATCTTTGTGTATCAGCACTTGAAGAATTAGATGAATTTATAGAACTATATGGAAATAAGTGTGATTATGCTAAAAGAGATACTCTACTTTACACTGCTAATAAGCTTGAAATTAAGGCTATAAAAGAAGAATATAATTTAAGAAAAGAAAATGGATTTGATGTTGAATATATTGATGAATCTACAAACCCTTTTAGTTTTGATTTGAAATCAGGATTAATAGCAAAAAACGGAGGACGAGAATTAGACCCATATAAATATAGCCATCATTTAATCGATGTAAGTCTAAAAAATGGTCTTCAGGTATATGAAAATACAGAAGTAAAAAAAGTAGATTTCGCAAATGATAAAGTAACTGCTGAAGTATCTTATGGTTATAAAGTTCATGGAAAAAAACTAATTGTAGCTACAGGATACAATACAAGTTTATTTACAAAAAGAAACTTTGCAACTAAGTCAAATACTTTTAATATAGCAACAAAGCCAATTAAAAACATAGATTCTTGGAAAAACAATATTCTAATTAGAGATAACTGCGACCCATATAATTATCTAAGAACTACAAAAGATAATAGATTAATTATAGGTGGCGAGGATGTAAGTTTTGATGATATAGAAAATGAAACTTTAGCTAATAAAAAGTATGATATTTTAGAACAAAGATTGAAAAGCATGTTTAAGGATATAAAGGATATACAGATTGAATATAAATATTGTGGTTGCTTTGCTTCTACTTTAGACAATTTAGGGTTTATTGGACCAGATAACAAAAACCACAATCTATGGTATTGCCTAGGTTATGGAGCCAATGGAATACTCTTTGCAATATTGGGTGGTATAATGTTGAGTGAATTGTATCTTGGTAAAGAAAATAAAAATATGAAATTATTTAGAGTAAATAGATTTGATAAATAGATATTACACATTAAAAGACTGTACAAAAAAGAAGTTTTAGAATTCTAAAATCTAACTTTTATACAGTCTTTTATAATGCTCTTTTTAAAAACACTTTATTTATAATTAAATATAAAGTAAAATATTAAAATATAACTGATAAATTTTAGTCACAGTATAATATTTAAGTTTATTTGATGAAAAATGGAGGAATTATTATGAAAGAAATACTCGTTATTGCTCCCACTAAAGGAACCTATGAAAAATCAATTCATATAGTTAAAAAATACAAGTATACAAATATTGATGTTGTATTTGGTAATCTGAAAGAAGGGATACCTCTTGCGGAAAAAAGTATTAATCATGGAACTAGAATCATCATAAGCCGAGGTGGTACTTACAATATGCTAAAAGCTACTTACAACATACCTATAGTTGAGATTAAAGTAGATGCTTATGATATCATAGAAAGCTATAAAGAAGTAAAAAACTCTAATGAGCCATTTGGAATAATTGGATTTAATAATGTAATCTATGGTTTTGACATCATAGAAGAAATATTAAATAAGAAAATAACTATGATTGAAATTGAAAAAGAAGAAGAGATTTATGATGCTATAGAGAAATACAGAAAAAAAGGTATCAACACATACATAGGAGATACTACTGTTGCACATATTGTTAAAAGACTCAATTGCAAGGGGATATTAATCGAATCTAGGGAAGAAAATATACTTAGAGCCATTCAACAAGCAGAACAAATACTTGATGCAACCAAAGATGAACAAAAAAGAAGATTACAGATAGAAGCTATGACAGATTTTGTACATGATGGCATAATAACTGTTGACAAAAATTTTATAATCACATTATTTAATAAGAGTGCAGAAAAAATATTTGGTATAAAAAAAGAGAATGCACTTTATCATAACATTATAGATGTAATCCCAAATACAGTCCTTCCTCAAGTAGTTGAAACTATGGAGCCACAAATTGGTGAAATACAAAATATAGGAAGTACAAAAATCATAACAAATAGAGTTCCAATCATCGTCGATGGTCAAATCCAAGGAGCTGTTTCTACCTTTCAAGATAGCAAGGAGATAAGTTCTTTTGAGCATACAATAAGAAGAAGTCTATTAAATAAAGGTCTCTCTGCTAAATACACTTTCGATGACATAATTCATGCTAGTGAAAAAACGAAAAATTGCATAGAAATTGCAAAGAAATATGCCTGTTATGACACCCCTATGATTATCACTGGAGAATCAGGTGTTGGTAAAGAGCTGTTTTGTCAAAGCATACACAACTATAGTAAACGTAAAAATGCACCTTTTGTAGCTGTAAATTGTGCTGCTATACCTCCATCTTTAATAGAAAGTGAATTTTTTGGTTATGAGGAAGGTTCATTTACAGGTGCGAGAAAAAAAGGAAAAGCAGGTGTATTTGAACTAGCGCATGAGGGTACAATTTTTCTCGATGAAATAAGTGAAATTCCTCTTGAACTTCAAGGACGACTATTGAGAGTCTTACAGGAAAAACAAGTTATGAGAATTGGTGGTGATAAAGTCATTCCTATAGATGTAAAAATTATTTGTGCTTCTAATAAAGACTTAAAAAATATGATGCGTGATGGTTTGTTTAGACAAGACCTTTATTTTAGAATAAATATCTTAACACTATATCTCCCTTCATTAAAAGAAAGAAAAGAAGATATATTAAAACTATCAGAATTTTTTATACATAAATACTCAGTCAAATACAACAAAACCCCTTTAATTATCACTCCAAATATTAAGCAAGTACTTCTCGAACGAAAATATGAAGGAAATATAAGAGAATTAGAAGGAATGATGGAAAGAGCTGTTATTGTAGAATCATTTGACTCGATTTTGTTAGAAAAATATAACAGTGAGTATATAAATAATATAGATAATACAAGCAATATAGATAATATAAATAATAATTTTGAATGTAATAACTTAGATTTAAAGACACTAGAAAAAAAATATATCTATAAAATTTACAACGAAAACAATAGAAATACTACAAAGACTTGTGAAATTCTAAAAATAACTCGCTCTACTCTATGGAGAAAGTTAAAAGAAATGGAAAGTGATGTTTAAAAATAATACATACTTAATATATCGAAACGTTTTATGTTTAATTTTAATACATAAGACGTTTATTTGTTTTCACTGAGAAATATTATTACATAATGAAATAATTATTTTCAATATTAAGATTTACACAATTATACTTTTAGTTCTAAGTATTCTACAGCACTTCAAGCAATCAGCAAAAATAATCATAATAACTTAAAACATAAAATCTATATATTGGCATAGTAATTGCTTTTAGATACTTATATAAAAATAAAAAGGAGTGATACTAAATGCACATCTTGAAATCAGTGAAAAAGATGCCAGGAGGACTTATGGTATGTCCCCTGTTATTGGGAGCACTATTTAATACAGTATGTCCACAAGCTCTAGAAATTGGAGGATTCACAACATCCTTATTTAAAACTGGTGCAATGAGTATACTTGCTCTATTTTGTCTATGTAATGGAGCTCAAATTAACATTAGACAAGCTGGTAAACCATTGACTAAAGGAATAGCACTTACAGCAACAAAATTCGTAATTGGTGCAGTATTAGGTATTATTGTCAGTAAATTTATAGGACCTAAAGGTATACTTGGTATTACACCTCTTGCCATAGTTGCTACCATGACTAATTCAAATGGAGGTCTATTTGCTGCACTTGCAGGGGAATATGGAGACTCTACAGATGTTGGAGCAATATCTATATTATCACTAAATGATGGTCCTTTTTTCACAATGCTTGCTTTTGGAGTGACTGGGCTTGCAAATGTACCTATAGTAGCACTATTTGCAGCACTTATACCAATATTACTTGGATTTATACTTGGAAATCTTGATGAAGATATACGAGAATTCCTTGCACCTGGTACAACATTATTAATTCCTTTCTTTGCTTTTCCTTTAGGAGCAGCATTAAACTTTAATCAAATTATAACTGCTGGATTACCTGGGGTTGGTCTTGGTTTAGGAGTTACTCTAATAACTGGTATGGGTGGATATTTTGTAATGAAACTTATACGTGCAGAGCATCCAGCAGTAGGTGCAGCTACTGGTACAACAGCTGGTAATGCAGCTGGTACTCCTGAAGCTTTAGCTGCTATAGACCCTACTCTAGCGACAATTGCAGCCGTTTCAACAGTGCAGGTTGCTGCTGCTATCATTGTTACAGCAATATGTTGTCCAATGTTGGTTTCTTATTTAGATAAGAGAGAAAAAAGGAAAAAAGGTATTTTTAAAGCAAATGAAAACATTGAAGTAAATTAATATTTAAGGAGGTAAAAGTAATGAATGCAATTATTCATGCAAATGAAAAAGATAATCTAGTTACATGTGTTAGACCTTTAGTTAAAGGTGAAAAAGTTTCAATTGATGGAGAATCTTACATAGTAAATGATGATATCCCTGTTTTTCACAAGATGGCTACAGAGGATGTAAAAAAAGGCGATGTTGTCTATAAATATGGTGAAGTTATAGGAATCGCAACAGTTGACATAAAAACTGGTGATTATGTTCATGTACATAATATCGAAAGTACACGTGGTCGTGGAGACAAAAAATAGGAGGTAATTAAAAATGAAATTAATGGGTTATTTAAGAGAAAATGGACAATTTGGTATTCGTAATCATATTTTAGTTATTCCAACATCTGTATGTTCAAGTGAGACAGCTACAAGAATAGCATCACTTGTACCTGGAGCAATAGCTATACCTCATCAACATGGATGTTGTCAAATTGGTTCTGATATAGAACTTACAGCAAAAACATTGATAGGCTTTGGGAAAAATCCTAATGTTGCCGCAGTTTTAGTAGTTGGTCTTGGTTGTGATGGTATTCAAGCAAAAGACTTAGCTTCTGAGATAGCTACAACAGGAAAAAAAGTAGATTATGTTGTTATACAAGAATGTGGTGGAACATTAAAAACAGTCTCTAAAGGAGCTGAAATAATAGGTCAAATGTCTCGTGAAGTATCAAAAGAAGTAAGGGTTGAGTTCGATATGAGCGAAATTACATTAGCACTTGAATGTGGTGGTTCTGACCCAACAAGTGGAATAGCTTCAAATCCTTCAATTGGAGTCGCTTCAAACCTTCTTGTAGATGAGGGTGGAAGCAGTATACTAAGTGAGACTACAGAAGTAATTGGTGCAGAACATTTATTAGCTACTCGTTTTGAAGATGAAAAAATGAAAGATAAGTTTCTTAAATTTGTAAGTGATGTAGAAAAGAGAGCAATTGCCATGGGAGAAGATTTACGTAGTGGCCAACCTACTCCAGGTAATAAAGCTGGCGGACTTTCAACAATTGAAGAAAAATCACTTGGATGTATGTATAAAGCGGGTAACAAACCATTCAAAGGTGCTCTTGAATATGCCGATATTGTACCTTCTGATAAAAAAGGTCTGTATTTTATGGATACACCAGGACAAGACATAGATTCTATTACTGGTATGGTAGCAGGTGGTGCGCAAATCGTAATCTTTTCAACTGGTAGAGGTACTCCAACAGGAAGCCCAATTTCTCCAGTTATTAAAATCACTGGAAATAGTGGTACATACAACAAAATGCCAGACAATATAGATATAAATGCAGGTAGAATAATAACAGATGGTGCTAAAATAGCAGATATAGGTCAAGAAATATTCAACGAAATAGTAGAAGTCTGTAATGGTAAATATACTAAAGCTGAAAGTCTTGGTCATAGAGAATTTGGTATTTATAGAATTGCTTCTACATTTTAATATCTGATAAATATAATAATAAAATATCTTTATATAGATATACTCCCTCTATAAATATACAGGATACTATTCTTCAACATAAAATTTGAAATATATAAAAAGGTCTATCTCTCAATAATCAAAATTATTTCTAGATAGACCTTTTACTTTTTCATATATCTATACTTGACTTGTTTTAAATTCCCTTTTTAAGAATAACAATACAATTATCATAGCAATAAAATCTGCAATTGGCTGTGCTAACCAAACCCCATCCAAATTGAACTGAATTGGAAGTACAATAATTAATGGTATAAATAAAATAAATTGTCTTAAAAGAGTTAAAAACATAGAATGTTTAACCTTACTTATACATTGGAAATATACAGGCCCTACAATGGAAATTCCCATTATAGGCAATGTAATTAGATTTATATTTATACCTCTTACAGCTATTTCCATTAAATCTGAATCTTTATTAAATATACCTACAAATACTTCTGGAAAAACTTGTACTACTAAAAATCCAAATGATAATATAACAATTGATACTATAATAGATAGTATTAAAGTTTTCTTTGCACGCTCATATTGTTTTGCACCATAATTGTATGATATTATAGTTTGCATACCTTGATTCAAACCAAACACAGGCATCATAAACATCAATAAAATAGATGTAAGTGCTGTCATAGCTCCAATAGCCAAATCTCCACCATAAGCCTTTAGAGAATTATTTGTAAACATATGAGTTATGCTTATAGCTACTTCCATAGCAAAAGGTGTCATACCTATTGCAAATACATTTTTCACTATATCTTTATCCAACTTTAAGTTACACTTTTTTAGTTTTAAATTAGACTTCCCTCTTATAAAGTACTGTGTTACCCAAATGCATACTACAACTTGACAGAGTACTGTTGCTATAGCTGCTCCTTTTATACCTAAATCAAACACAAATATGAATATAGGGTCTAATATTAAATTTAGTACACAACCTACAATCATTGTCCTTGCTGCTAATTTTGGATTACCTTCTGCCCTAATTGCATTATTAAGAGAAAATGCAACTAGATTAAATATACTTCCAATCAATATAACACTCATATAGTCTTTTGCATAAGAGATTGAATCTTTACTTGCACCCAAAATAAAAAGTATATCTTCTAAAAAAACTAACCCTAATACAGTTATTATTAAAGATATAATTATAGATAATGTCAAAGCATTACCTAATATCTTTTCTGCTTCTTCTTTATTTCTTTCACCTAGCTTGATAGACAATCTTGTACTAGCACCTACCGATATTAGCATCCCAAAAGCTATTATTAGTGTGAATACTGGCATAGTTACACCAAGACCTGCAATAGCTATGGAACCAATGCCTTCCATAGAGCCAATAAATGCTCTATCTACTACATTATAAAGTGAAGTTACCATCATTGCTATTATTGCAGGTATCGAATATCTAAATAATAAAATCCATATTTTTTCATGTCTTAATGCTTCTTGATTTTCCATGTTGTCACCATTTATACCATGTCATAAGTTATACAAATTGGTTTGTTTGTTCTTGGGTCTGTTGCTATCTCTGCATCAATGTTAAATAATTCTTTTAGATTATCTTTCGTCATAACATCATGTGCATCACCTTCACAAACTATTTTACCTTTCTTAATACCTATCATGTGGTCAGCAAATCTCGCTGCATTATTAAGTTCATGTATTACCATGACAATAGTTCTTCCTTGTTTTTTATTTAATTCATCTAATAATTTTAGTATCTCTAACTGATGAGCTAAGTCTAAATATGTTGTAGGCTCATCTAGTAGTAATATATCAGTCTCTTGTGCTAAAGCCATAGCTATCCATGCCCTTTGTCTTTGCCCTCCTGATAAATCTTCTATATTTCTATCTTTAAAATCTGAAATTCCAGTAACTTCTAAACTCCAATTTACAATATCTCTGTCCTCTTTGCTAGAATTACCAAACCCACTCTTATGAGGAAATCTTCCATAAGAAATTAACTCTGAAACAGTAAGACCACTAGGAGCCTGAGGACTTTGTGGAAGTACAGCCATATCTTTTGCTATTTCTTTGGATTTCTTTTTATGGATGTCCTTTCCATTTATATATATACTTCCACTCTTAGGGCTGATAATTCTTCCTATAGTTTTAAGTATTGTTGATTTTCCACAACCATTAGCCCCTATTATAGTAGTTATTTTTCCTTTTGGTATATTTAAATTTAAATTCTTTACAATATCTGTATTTCCATATGATATATTTAAATTCTTAGTATTTATACAGTTCATAACAACACCCTTTCTTAATCATTTGCCAACATTAAATAAATAAAGTATGGCACTCCTATTATAGAAACCACTATACCCACTGGTATCTCTATAGGTGCCAGAATATTTCTAGATATCGTATCTGCAACTAAAAGTAATAATGTCCCTATAAGTGCTGATACTGGTATTAATCTTTTATGTTTTGGTCCTATTATTTTTCTACCTATATGTGGAGCTATTAAACCTAAAAATGAAATACTACCCGCTACTGCTGTAGATACACCTGATAAAATTACTGCATATATTATAAGTCTTCTTCTCTGTTTTTCTACTTCTACACCAAGACTCGTAGATACTTCGTCACCCAAGTTTAAAACATCTATATACTTTGCTTTATATATAGTTATACCCATAAAAACTACTATAAACGGAAGTACAGCTATCACATATTTCCAACTAGTTCCCCAAATACTACCTGATGTCCATGCCATAACTCTATTAAATTCTTGTGTTGTAAACTTCAATTGGAATATCGTCAAAATCGATGTGAAAGCTATGTTTATACCTATACCAATAAGTAGTAATCTTGAAGAATTTATACCACCTTTCCATGCAAGAGAATATATAAGAAAAGCTCCAAATAAAGCTCCTACAAGTGCAACAACTGGCATTGTAAATACGGTAAGATTACTCATTCCTTCATAAACATTCCCATTCATAAGGTATATATAAACGACTACAAATAATGCAGCTCCTGAGTTTATTCCCAAAATACCAGAGTCTGCTAAATCATTCTTTGTAACACCTTGAAGTATTACACCTGCTGTTGATAATGCTGAACCAACCAAAAGAGCTATTACTATTCTTGGTAATCTCAATTTAAATATTGCAATTTCATGATTACGCTGACCTTGCCCTAAAAAAGTCTTTATAACATCCATTGGTTCTATAGAAAATGAACCCATGTTTAAGCTCACTAGAAAAGTGATAAAAATAAGCACCACTAAAATGGATACAACAAGCAATGTTTTTGAATTGTTTTTCATAATATTTTTCATAGTACTTATTTTTCCCCCTTTCTAACAAGGTATATAAATATTGGCACTCCTATAAGTGCTGTTATAGAACCTACTGGTGTCTCATATGGAGGATTTATAATCCTACTTAATATATCTGTATATACAAGCAATATAGCTCCTAGAACTAAAGAACTTGGTATTATATACTTATAATCTGAACCTACTATTCCTTTAGCTATTTGAGGGACTATAAGACCTATAAAAATAATATTACCAGAAACTGAAACAGATGCTCCAGTCATTAATATTACGAGTATTATACATATGAATCTAACAGTGTTAGTTTTTTGACCTAATCCTATTGCTACTTCTTCCCCAAGGCTTAATATAGTTATTCTTGGAGCCATAACCATAGCTAATATAAATCCAATACCACCAGCTATAAATAATAACTTTACACCTTCCCAATTCACTCCTACAAGACCTCCTGATATCCAGAAGCTCAATTGTTGAGATAGATTAAAATACATAGATATCGCTGATGCTAAAGAAATTAGCAGTGTTCCAAGTGCTACTCCTGCAAGAGCTAATTTTACATTATTAACTCTTCCTCTTGACTTAGAACTTATAAAGTATATAAATAATCCACTTATACTTGCTCCAATAAATGCAAACATCATTACACTAAGATTTCCATGTATAAGCTGAGGAAGTGTTTTTTGAAGAACTAGTGATATCGCAATTGCAAATGTAGCCCCTTGTGTAATACCTATAACAGAAGGTTCCGCTATAGGATTTCTTGTTATCCCCTGCATTATTGCCCCAGAAACTGCTAAAAAGCCTCCAACAAGTGCTGCTGCTATTGCTCTTGGAAGTCTAACATCCTTTACTATTCTCATATTTATCCCATCTTCCATTTTTATTAAACTATCTATAACAGTTGACAGATTCATATCTTTTGCCCCAATAGCTATGGATAATACAATTCCAAGCACAAGTACAACTAGACTTATTAATATCAGTAAATAAGTTAAATTTTTTTTATTAAACTTAGTCAATTATCCTACCTCCTTCTCCCTTTTAATTGTTAGTATAATAATATCTATTAAATATTTTCTAAGTTTTATTAAAAATAGGTGTGAAAAATGAATATCATTATCTCACACCTACTAAGTTAAGAATTACTTTGTTAATTCATTTTTAACTGATTCTAATAATAACTCTTTTCCGATTGGATTATATGATTGACTAAAAAATGGCGCTGCGTCAAGTATTGTTACATTTCCATCTTTTACTGCTCTTATTTGAGCCCAGATAGCACTATTTTCTAAATCTTTTTTATCTGCTTCTGTGGCAATTACAACTATATGGTCTGCATCTATATCTGTTAGACCTTCCATACTTACCATTGGCAATGTTATTCCATCTTGTTTAGGTATGTTCTTAGGTCTAGCTAGCTTCATATCATCATTGATTAAAGTTCCTATTCCACCATCACTAAATACCATAAATTGACCTGAACTAGCTAATACTGGTAAGTAAGTTTTTTCTCCATTTTTCTCCGTAACTTCTTTACCCAATTTTGTAGCCTTTTCATCATACTTCTGTAACCAGTTTTTAGCATCCTCTTCTTTATCAAATAACTTTGAAACATCAGTTAACTTACTTCTCCAGTCATTTGCATAATCTTTCATCATTACTACAGGTGCTATTTCTTTTAATTGGTCATATATTTTCTCTTGTCTTTGACTCATTATTATTAAATCAGGATTTACTTCCAATATAGCTTCCATATCCATAGTATCCATCATTGAGTGTCCAACTATTTTTACATCTTTAAGTTCTTCTCTTATGTAACTTGGTAATTTATCAGTTTCATATGAGTCTACATTTGCTGTTGCAACAGGTTTATGGCCTACTAATAATAGTTCTTCACTACTTCCTGATATATCAACTATTTTTTTAGGATTTGATGGTATTTTAACCTCTCCTTTAACAGATTGTACAACCTTTGTATCTGATTTATCTTCATTCTCTGCATTCTTATCTGAACATGCTGTAACAAGTACTAGCGTAGTTATAATAGATATAAATATTGCAAGTGATTTTATTTTTTTCATGATTTTTTCTCCTACTTGTTTATTATATTTATATGATATTGATTATCATAAGCACATATTTATTATAGCATTTTTCTATTTTTAGTCAATATTATTTTGTAAAAGGATAAAAATTCCTAATTAATCTTAATTATATATACTACAGATAAGGTTTTCTCATATTAAACAATAATTTAAAACTTGAATTTTTATATAGACAGAATGACTTTTCAGTTAAACAATGATAAAATACAATTTATAAAGAAATCTTTAGTAAGAAGGGTTTAAAATATGGATAATTGGCTTATTATTGAAAAAATTGAAGATGTAGTTGTTGGCACTAGTATACCTTATAATTATGAGAAGTCTAAATTTTAAAACATGGATAAAAGCATAATAGATTAGTAAATTCTATTTTAATAAAAAGAGTATCTGTAATAATTATAATAAATCATTACAGATACTCTTTTTATGATAAATGCTTTAAATTACTTATTTTCTAATCTTTCATATACATCTATAAATTCTTCTGCTAATTGCTGAAAATTCATAGACGTCATTAAATGGTCTTGTGCATGAATAAGTATAACGCTTATATCAGTTTTATTACCACTAGCTTCATTTTGTATTAGTTCTGTTTGGAATTTATGAGCTTTATGAATTGATTCTTTTGACTTTTCAATACATTCTCTAGCTTTGTCTATATTTCCACTCTTCGCTTCTTTTATAGCTTCAAATGCCAATCCTTTTGCATCCCCTGCAAATCCAATTATTCCAAAAGATATTTCTATCATTTTTTCATCCATATATTCTACCTCCTAAATATCTCTATAGCTTGATATGACTAATCCATTCTTTTCTAAAAATTCTTTGACCCCTTTAGATGTAAGTATCCTATGCTCTTTTGTTCTATCAATTGCATAAGATGTAGAATTTAAAATATAATCATCTAAAAAAGCTGGGTGAGACATAATATCCACTACATCATACTTCATTATTTTGTCTATATTTTTTATAAAAAACTCTTCACTTACATTTTCCTTATAAAAACTATCAATTAATGGAACTACCTTTGAATACTCTAAATTATATTCAAATCCGCCTCTTATTGGAAGGTCATACTTATTTACAATCTTCTCTATCACTGGCTTTAAACTTACTAAAGTATGGATATGATGGTGACTATCCAGATGAGATATTTCTATTCCAAGCTCTTTTACTTTATCTATTTGAGCACAAAGTTCTCTATAAATCTCATCACAATCCATATTTTTAATAATTTCGTCTGTAATTCTTCTAATAAAAAAACCTTCTTTGTCAACAATAGTTTTTAAGTCAGATAATAATGGTCTACCACAGCTTAAAGTCATGTGAACGCCACAATTTAAAGACTTATTTTCTTTAAGTAATTTTACTCCATGTTCTACTCCAGGCATATTCCCCATCATAGAAGTAGACTTCACTATTCCATTATTATGAGCTGATATTATACCATAATTCACAGCTTCACAATAGCCAAAGTCATCTGCATTTATTATAATTTTAGTCATACCACAACCTACTTTCTATAGATTATCTATTAAATCTAGGAAGATAATCCTTATGAGCTTCTAACATTTCATCTAATATAGTTTTCGCCAAATCATCTGAAGGAATCAATGGATTTATACAAAGTGCCAAAAGGGCAGATTCATAATCTCCATAGACAGCTGCTTTAGCTGCCAATACTTCAAATGACTTAATTTGACTTACTAACCCATGTACAGAATCTGGTAAGTATCCCATACTTAGTGGTTTTGGACCATTTTTTGTTATTACACTGCTGACTTCTACAGCTTGCTCGTCTTTAAAGTCTCTTATTGCACCATTGTTTAATGTATTAACTACTTGAATATCTTTTTTATCATTGTATATAGAGCTTATCAAATTACAAGCTGCATCACTATAATAAGCTCCCCCTCTTTTTTCAAGCTGAGGTGGTTTTATATCTAGTTTTTCATCTTTATACAAATCAAATAGTTGCTCCTCTAATTCTTTAACTACTTGACCTCTGGCTTTTCCTTCTTTAAACTCCCTCAACTCATCTTCAAGCATTTCTTTAGTTTTATAATAATATCTATGATATGGACAAGGTATTGCACCTAGAGATTTTATAAATTCTGAATTAAAGTCAATTGCCTTTATATTTTGCATACTTATATCTGCTTTAACAAACTTATCTATTGCTTCTTTTGTAACATCTTCTCCATCTAAAAATACATTTAAACCATAAACCATATGATTAAGACCTGCAAAATCCATACTTATTCTATCGCTTTTTACATTAAATAGTTTGGCAACATCGTTTTTTAGATGAATTGGAACATTACATAAACCTATATATTTTTTAAAGTTAGTATATTTGAATACAGCTTCTGTTATTATTCCTGTTGGATTTGTAAAGTTCACCATCCATGCATTTGGACATAATTCTTCCACATCTTTTATTATATCAAATATAATTGGTATTGTGCGAAGGGCTTTGAATAGCCCTCCAGCACCATTAGTTTCTTGACCCATAACTCCATGAGATAAAGGAATAGTTTCATCTTTAATTCTTGCATCTAAAAGACCTACTCTAAGTTGTGTTGTCACGAAATCTGCATCTTTTAGAGCTTCTCTTCTATCTAATGTAAGATTTATTTTCATATCTATTCCAGCTTTTTTTACCATTCTTTTAGCTAAATTTCCTACTATCTCTAATTTTTCTTTTCCATCCTCTATATCTACAAGCCACAATTCCTTTACAGGTAACTCTTCATATCTATTTATAAAACCCTCTACAAGCTCAGGAGTATAACTTGAACCTCCTCCGATTGTAACTATTTTTAGTCCATTTTTCATCTCATTATACCATCCTTACCTATAATTTAGTGTATTCTATACAACTTGATAAATTAATTATGCGTATAAAATTACCTAGTTGTTAATTTTTTAGTTTCTTAGCCTCCATTTTTTCAGATGCTATGACGAATGGAATATATATTAATATTGACAATATTAAATTAAATAGTGCTAAAGCTCCACCAGTCCAATCGCCTGTAGCCATTGCTCCACCTAGTATAGGAGGTGTCACCCAAGGTATTTTAGGTAAAATTACTGGTGCTACTAATCCAAAATCTATTGCTAAGTATGATACAGCACTACATATTACTGGTGCAAGTACAAATGGAATCATAAATATAGGATTTAAAACTATTGGAAGTCCAAATATTAATGGTTCTCCTATATTAAATATTGCTGGTGGCCCACCTAATACTATCATTTCTTTACGTCTTCTTCCTGCTATTATTAAAGCTATAATTAATCCTAATACCATTCCAGAACCACCTAAATATACAAATGCATCAAAGAATGAACCTGCAAGTACATGGTATCCTTCAGTTGCTCCTGCTTGGGCTAAAGCAGCATTTTCTCCACCTAACTTCATAAGTATAGTTTCTGTAAAAGGAAGTGCTATATTTGCACCATGAAGACCAACAGTCCAAAGTATATGAATTATAAATGCAATAAGCATTGTAGAACCTAGACTATCAGCGACATTTGATAGTGGTGCTCCTAAATAAGTATTTAGAATATCTGTTAAGAAACTTCCATTTGAAAACATCTTTATAAATAGTCCTATTACTGTAAATATCATTATAGTTAACATTCCTGGTATTAACTTTGCAAATGACCTTGAAACTGCTGGTGGAACTCCATCTGGCATTTTTATAGTTAATTTTTTTACTTTAGATAATCTTACAAATATCTCAGTTGATAATAATCCTATTAATATAGAAGAGAACAATGCTGCTGTACCTAAGTAAGTTTGTTGTATCATTCCCCATCCTTCAACTGCTGTAGTTCCTCCTTCAGGAACTATTTTACCAATTTGTGGAGCCATTATAAAAAAGATAGATAGTGCTATAAGTCCAGCCTGTAACCCATCACTTTCATAAGATTTGGCTAAGAAATAGGCAACACCTATTACTAAAAATACTGCCATAGTACCTATTGCTCCCCACCAAAGGTCGCCTCCAAATGTAGTCCAGTTTTCTCCAAATATACTTGCCATTAAGTTCTTATATGCTTTTAGTGGCAAGTTGTTTATTAATGTTCCTAATGCACCTACCATAGTTATAGGTATCATAGCTATAAATGCATCCCTTACTGCTACTAAGTGCCTTTGAGCTCCTATTTTAGCAGCTACAGGCACTATATATTTATCCATAAATGACATGAATTTTTCCATATTTACATCCTCCAGTACAACTTTATTTCGAATTATTTAATTCTATGGCTCTATCTAATACAGCTTTTCCATTACATCTTCCATAATCCATCATATTTATAACTTCTACTGGAATATTATGTGGTTTTGCCATTTCAGTTGCTTTTCCTAATACATATCTAACTTGAGGTCCTAAAAGTAAGACATCACAATTTTCTATTTCATTTTTTAAGTTTACTTCTGATATAGCCCATATTTTCGCCTCTATATCGTTTTCCTTTGCAGCATCCTCCATTTTCGTAACTAACAAACTAGTTGACATTCCTGCTGAACAAGCTAACATTATTTTTATCATTTTTTTCCCTCCAAATTAGATTTATTAAATATTTTTTAAGTCATAATTTCTTTAAATTATACATTTAAAGTATGCTTTTTTATTAATTATTATTCCAATGTATATATCTTATTTTTAAATGTATATACATTTAATTCTTGATATTATTATATATCAAATGTATATACATTTCAAGAAAACTTTTTCATTTTATTTAAATTTTATTCGACAACAGCACTCAAAGTTAAAGTATATCCATGATGATATGTGTGTGAGTATTCAAAAACCTCACTATTTTGTAACTTGCAGATTTGATTTATATATAAAAGTGCCTCTGGTTCTTCTAACTTCAAGTTGACCATACATTCTTCATTTGATATTACAGCTTGTACTTCTCTCTCTGACATAGCTATCTTATATCCACACACTTCTTCAACAAAATTATAAAGAGAATTTTCACAATGCATCTTATTTAAATTTGGAAATAGCTTAACTGGCATATAAGTAATCATATATGAAACTCTTGCATCATTTGCTAATCTTACTCTTTTTATTTCCCATACATTTTCTTCCAGACTTATGTTCAATCTACTTGATAATTCTTCATCTGCCTGAACTATCTCAAGAGATACCAATATGTTAGATACTTTATATCCTTTACTTTCCATCTCTTTAGTAAATCCACTGACAGATGATATATTATCATATATATTATTTGCAAGAACTATACTTCCTACACCTCTTTGTCTGGCTATATATCCTTCTTTTACTAAGTTATTTAGTGCAGACCTTACAGTCATTCTAGTCACATTAAACTCCTCACTTAGCTGTTTTTCAGAGGGGATTAAATCCCCTTTCTTCAAACTATCTGAATTTATTAATTCTCTAACATGATTTTCTATAACTTTATAAATTGGCTCTTTCATTTAATTCACTCCTTATTAGTTAAATCTTTTACATAATAAGATAATTTTATATACAAACAAAGAAAATGTCTATACATTTAAGATAATTTTAATTTTATTCAGACATCTTATACAACTTTCCAACTTTAAGTAAATATATAAATAAACTTATCATTAGTGTCCCTTTTAAGATACTTGATAAAGTTATACTCCACCATACACCATCTAAACCTAATATTTCTGGTCTGGATATAAGGTAAGCTAATGGTACTCTTGCACCAGTCAATATAGTAACTATAGTAGAAGGTATATAGGTTCTCCCTAATCCTTTGAAAGCTCCCGTTGTAATTATCTCTAAGCACATAAAAAACTGAGAATATCCTAGGATTTTAAGATAAGTTGCCCCTTTTTCTATAGCTTCACTTTCATCTATAAAAACAGAAAATATACTCTCTCCTGCAAATACTAGTACTAAAGTAGTTATTATTCCAAGTATAGAAGACACAATTATACCTATTTTACAACCCTTGTTTATTCTAGAGTACTTTTTAGCACCATAGTTTTGTCCAACGAAACTTCCTAATGCAACTGCTAATCCTTCAGCAGTCATCCACGATATTGCTTCTATCTGTGAGCCCACTTTTTGAACAGCAACAGCAACAGGTCCCCATGATGCTACGATTACTCCTAGCAACATTGAAAATACTGTGAACATTCCATTCTGTATCGCTACGGGAAAACCTAATTTATACAACACTTTATAATATCTAAGTTCTATTTTTCTAAATATTTTTATTCTAAAATATTCTTCTTTACTCTTAAGAACTATATATAAAAAACACATTGTAACTACTATCTGTGCAAATACAGTTGCTATAGCAGCTCCTGCTACACCAAGTCTTGGAGCAGGACCCCATCCAAAAATTAATATAGGGTCAAGTATAATATTAGTTATTAATCCTACTGTATTAATGCAAAAAGGAGTTTTGCTATTTCCAAGACCATTGAAAATTGCAGTAAACACTGGGTTTATAAAATAAAATACCATACCTAAGGCTACTATTATCAAATATTGTCTAGACATAGTAATAACTTCTAAATCTCCCAATTTAAAAAAACCTATCAGCTGTTTATTAAGCACTATTAAAGATATTGTATATATTATTGCTAACATAATATTTATTTCTATTGCTGATTTTATATATGATTTGGTGGCACTTATATTGTTTTCTCCTATACTTTGTGCTACTTTTACTTCTCCACCCACCTTAGAAATCATAATAAATGCCATTGCAAGCCATGGAAAAAATCCAGCCGTTCCAACCGCTGCTACTGCCTTACTTCCAGCTTTACCAACCCATATCATATCTATCATGTTGTATCCCATTTGTATAAATGAAGTCCCCATTATTGGAAGTGATAGTTTAAGTAATTTTTCTGTAATTCTTCCTTCTGTTAAATCAAGTCTATCTTTCATTTCCCACCTCTTATAGATTATAAAATTTTAAATTTATTTATACAGCTAGATTTATCAACTTATTTAGTTAAACTCTCTATCATAAATATAATTGCTATATACTCATAAGTATAAATATAATTATTTCCTCAATTACTATTATAATTCTTATCTTAACATCAATTAAGTGGATATAGTTCAATAAATAATAAACTTGTAATTAATTAGAATTATTTATTCTATATTTTCCAAAGATTGACAAGCTTTTTTGGGGTTGATATACTAATATTTAAAATATTTTAAATTCTTATGAGGTGAATCAATGAACATAAATGAATATATAAAAGACTCTATCTTAGTTTTTGATGGTGCTATGGGAACATACTATTCTAAACTAAAGAATAACGCTTTCAACTGTGAAATGGCTAATATCAATGATGCATCTACAATTTTATCTATTCATAGAGAATATATAAGAGCTGGGTGTAAAGCTATTAAAACAAATACCTTTGCTGCCAATGAAATACTCCTAGAATGTGATTTTAAAACTGTCAAAGATATTATCAAAAGTGGATATGAAATTGCATTAGAGGCAACAAAAAATACAGATGTATTTGTATTTGCTGACATAGGTCCAATACCTGCTTTAAATGACAGAGATTTACTATCTGACTATAAAAAAATAGTAGATATATTTTTAGAGCTTGGTGCAACAAACTTTATATTTGAAACATTCAGTAATGATGAATATCTACCAGAAATCTCAAGTTATATAAAGAAAAAACAACCAAATTCATTTATATTAACAGAATTTGCAGTTAATCCTGAGGGATTTACTAGACTTGGAAAAAGTGGTGCAAAAATATTTGAATCTATTTCAAAGAATAAAAACATAGACGCATTAGGATTTAATTGTATCTCTGGACCACATCATCTATTGCATTTTATAAAGACAATTGATATTAATGACAGTATAGTTTCCATTATGCCTAACGCAGGCTATCCTACTATCATCAATAACCGTACTTTTTTTGAAGATAATTCAGACTATTTTTCAGAACAAATGTTGGAAATACTAAACCAAGGGGTTCATATATTAGGTGGATGTTGTGGTACAACACCAGAATTTATAAAAAAGACTGTTGATATAATAAATTCTTCATATAGAGGTGAATCTGCTATAGAAAAAGTTATTTCTTCAAAGGAAAAAATCAAACCAATATCAAAAAATAAACTTTTGGAAAAACTTGAAGTAGGTAAAAAAATTATAGCAGTTGAATTAGACCCTCCAATTGATTAAAAAATATCTACGCACACTTGTGACTTTAGTCGTGAGTTAGTAGCTAAAATAGTCAGCATATAGGGAAACTTATATGTAGAGATAGGATAGAACCTATCCAATACTACTTGAATTGCTGGAAACCCCTAAAGCTAACCAAACTAAAACATAAGGATGAAATAAACCTAAGTGTGAAAGTTACGAAAGTAGAAAAAATTGGTTAGATGGTATAAGGTTAAACCCTAAGTACTTTAAAATGGGCAATCAGCAGGTAAGCTCCTAAGTAGGAGAAACTTCAACGACTATTCCTCTTGAGGGAAGTACACTACAAGCTATTGGTAGTGGAAGTGGGTAGACCTTAACGGATAACGCCGAAGGATAAGATATAGTCTGTGCTTACATGAAAGTGTAAGAAGTTCATAAGAGAACTGCATAGGTAGTAGCGAACTTATGTGAACGACAACCTCAAAAATGATAAAAGTTAGGACTTACGGTTCTTACATATGTTATTTAGAAATAAATATAAAAACCTTTAAAATACTTGTTTAAAAAAATTGCACTTGTTAATATTAAGATGGGTGATGAAAAATCATAAAAAACAAGTAAAGTGAGGTGATAGTAGTGGAAAAAGCTTATAAGTTTAGAATGTATCCAAATAAAAAACAGCAAGAGTTAATTAACAAAACTTTTGGATGTTGTAGATTTGTATATAATAAATATCTTGCTAAAAAAATAGAAGTTTATGAAAATGATAAAGAAACTTTTACTTATAAACAGTGCAGTTCTGATTTGACCAATTTAAAAAAAGAATTAGAGTGGCTTAAAGAACCTGATAAATTTTCACTACAAAACACCTTAAAAGATTTAGAAAACGCATATAAAAAATTCTTTAAAGAAAATGCAGGATTTCCTAAATTTAAATCAAAGAAAACTAATAGATTTTCATATAGAACTAACTTTACAAATGGAAATATTATGTACCTTAGTCAATATATAAAATTACCTAAACTTGGTATGGTTAAAGTAAGGGATAAACAAGTACCTCAAGGAAGAATACTTAATGCTACCATATCCAAAGAACCAAGTGGAAAATATTATGTATCATTATGTTGTACTGATATAGATATTGAAGCATTTGAAAATACTAATAATCAGATAGGTTTAGATTTAGGAATTAAAGAATTTTGTATCTCAAGTTGTGGACAATTTATAGAAAATCCTAAGTATCTTCAGAAGTCATTAAACAAACTTGCTAAATTACAAAGAGAACTATCGAGAAAAACAATTGGTAGTTTAAATAGAAATAAAGCAAGATTAAAAGTTGCAAGACTTCAAGAGCATATAGCTAATCAAAGGAAGGATTTTCTACAAAAACTATCTACTAAATTAATACGAGAGAATGATATTATTTGTATAGAGGATTTACAAGTAAAGAATATGACTAGAAATAGTAAACTATCTCGCCTAATTTCTGATGTGTCATGGTCAGAATTTATTCGTCAATTAGAATATAAGGCTAATTGGTATGGTAGACAAATTGTAAAGGTAGGTAAATTCTTTGCAAGTTCACAAATATGCAATAAATGTGGGTATAAAAACGAGGAAATGAAGAATTTAAGTATAAGAGAATGGATTTGTCCTTGTTGTAATGTAACTCATGATAGAGATATAAATGCAAGTATAAATATACTAAAAGAAGGACTAAGACTAATAAGAGTTTAAAATAGATAACATATGTAAGAACCGTAGGAACTACGGGGATAGCCTGTGGAGAATTGGTAAGACATATTTCAGTATGCAAAATTCTATGAAGCAGGAACCCTGTGACTTTAGTCATGGGAGGTTCAGACAGATATTGAATTTTTTATGAGTAGTGCCAAAAAATTAAAAGACCACGGAGTCGATGCAATTACAATTGCAGATTGTCCAATAGCTAGGGCAAGAGTTGATAGTAGTTTATTAGCCTGCAAAATAAAAAGAGAATTAGATATTACCCCTATACCTCATATGACATGTAGAGATAGGAATATTAATGCAACTAAAGCTCTCCTTTTAGGACTTAATATTGAAAATATAGATAATGTACTTGTAGTAACTGGAGACCCTATACCATCTGCTGAAAGAGATGAAATAAAAGCTATGTTTAGCTTTAATTCCTCAATATTAGCAAACTACATAAAAACATTGAATGAAAATACATTTAATACACCTTTTAATATACTTGGAGCATTAAATATAAATGCAATAAACTTCGATTCTCAACTTAAACATGCTAAGATTAAAATAGAAAATGGAGTTACTATGTTTTTAACTCAACCAGTTTTAACAGAACAAGCTTTAATAAACCTAAAAAAAGCTAAAGAAATACTTCCTGCAAAGATACTTGGAGGAATAATACCTGTTGTAAGCTATAGAAATGCTTGCTTTATGAATAATGAGATTTCAGGGATTACTGTTTCTCAAAATATTATAGACCTGTACAAAGATACATCAAAAGAAGAGTCTACCAAGCTTGCTATTAATATATCTACTCAAATAGCAAAAGAAATTGAACCCTATGTAGATGGTTATTACATTATTACACCTTTTAAAAGAATTGATATAATATGTGATATAATAGCAAATATTTATAAATAAAATATTTATAATATAAGTAATATTAAAATATTTATTAAAATATATTATAATTCTATAAAGCTTTATATTTTAAGGTTATAGGCTTGTTTATTCGTTGTAATTTTTATATAAATTTGGTAATATATAGATATATTATGGTGAAATTTATAGATATATATTAATTATGAGGAGATTGTGGGAAGCTCTTTTCACAAAACAACTAAGCTATGAAAATAAATAAAAAATTTAATAGAGTTGATATGCAGGTTTCAATACTTACTGCAATTATTGTAATAATATCTTCTTCGTGCGTGTATTTTTTTAACTATCAATTGACTTACAATGATATGATATATACTTTGAGTGAAAGGTCTAGACGCATATATGAGTATGCAGAAAAAAATATTGATAAAGATACATTTACTGAAATTAACTCTAAAGAAGACCAATCAAAAAACTCTTATAAAAGTTCTAAGACCTTATTAGAATCTATAAAAAATACCACTGGAGTCATGTATCTATATACTGCTAAAAAAACAAAAGATGGCTCATTAGTGTATGTTGTTGATGGCTTAGATTCATCTAGGAGTGATTTTAGAAACGCTGGTGATTTAATAGAAAAAGAAATTTGGGGTGACCTTAACAAAGCGCTGGATAATAATATATTGCTCCCTAAAAAAATTAAAGCAACATCCTGGGGATACATATTCATATCATACTTTCCTATTCACAATAATGATGGTGAAGTTGTTGGGGTAATAGGAATTGAATTTGAAGCAAACCATCAATACAATACATTTAAATTTATAAGCATAGTTACACCACTTATAGCATTATTAACTTGTCTAATATCAGCATTGGTTGCGGTAGTTCTATTTAAGCGTATATCAAACCCTACATATACTGATTTTGCTAATACAGATTACTTAACAGGTTTAAAAAATAGAAATGCCTTCGAAATAGACATGAATAATTTGAACAATTTAAGTATAAAAAAGCTAATATCTATCATATCAATAGACTTAGATGGCTTAAAAAAAATCAATGATAAATTTGGTCATCAGACAGGAGATTTATACATTAAGCATGCAAGTAAAATTATAAGAGATGTTATAGCTAAAAAACATGTAGTTTATCGTGTTGGTGGAGATGAATACATAGTCATTCTAAAAAATTCATCTCATGAAGAGATAAATACTATTATAAATAATATCAATTTAAAAATAATTGAAGAAAACTCGACTAACGAGTTAAAGTTATCAATGTCTATTGGATATGCTGTTTTTGATGATAAATTAGATGTTTCTTTGTTTGATACATATCATCGTGCAGATTCTCAAATGTACGATAATAAAAGGAAATTTAAAACACGTGATTAACATTAATTCTAAACTTAAAAAGTCTATTCCATAAATAACAAGAATAGACTTTTTTAATTTGTATTTTTTTAAGAATTTATTTAGTTAAGATTTGTCCTTTTTTCCAAACGATTTTTTATGAACTCATGTATTACTTTCACTAATATGTTTGTAATTAGTATTAATACTGCCAATGCTGCAGCCTGTGCAGTGCTACCTTTATCATCCAATTGTACAATTGATATTGCAGCCACTTTTGAACTTGCAGTATATATAAATACTAAAGCTGATATGGTCACCATAGAGTTTAAGAAAAAATACATAAAATTTTCTAAAACTGCTGGCAAACAAAGTGGTATAGTTACATTTTTAAGAATTGATGCACTGTTTATCCCCATCGACTTAGCCACCATATCTAATTCCTTATCTACTTTCTTAATGGCTGTAGTAGCAGTTATAAACGCTACTGAAAAGAAATGTACTACATTACATATAACCATTATAAGTACTGTTCCATATAATCCATTGAATAAGTTCTTAATGTATATTGTATCCATAAAATTAAACTCTAACTTATTAAAAAATAGTACATAAGATATACCTAAAACCAACCCTGGCAATGCCATAGGTAATGTACTTAAAAAATATCCAAATGATTTTAAATACGGAGCTTTTTCTGTTTTTTCATTTAGATATGCAAATAAGAAAACAAAGCTTGTACCAAGAATAGCTGTTAATAGTGACATTTTTATTGAATTTATAAATGGTGCAATTCCATCAATACTATTTTTCATAGAAAAGTGTTCTAGTGTGAGTCTTAAATCATATGGCCAAACAGATATTAAGGATGATAAGATTACAGTTAACATTACAGCTATTATACCAAATGCAATAAATCCTACAATCCCACCAAAAATACTATCTCTTAATTTATTAGATTTAATTTTATATGGAATTGACTTTGAATTTATATACGAATTTTGATTCTTTTCAATTTTTTTAGTTACCATAAATGATATTATTGCAGGTATTAAAAGTAAAATTGATACAGTAGCACCCATTGGCATATTTTGTTGTCCTATAATCTGCTTATACACATCTATTGATAATACATTAAATTCTCCTCCAATTACTTTTGGAGCTCCAAAGTCTGTAAAGCATAATGTAAATGATACAAATGCAGAACTTATCAAAGAGTATTTTATACTAGGAATTGTTATACTTATAAATTCTCTTATTTTACTTATACCCATAGTGTTGCTAGCTTCATATAATCTATAATCCGTTGAACTTAATGATATATAAAGTATTTGAAATGATTGAGGAAATACATATATAATTTGTGCTAATATTATTCCTACTGCTCCATATATTGGAACATGTATTCCAAGTAAATTAGTTACAACCCCTTGATTCCCAAACAAATATACTAAGCCTATTGCGTGCATCATTGTTGGAGCAAACATAGGAAACATTGCTAACGACTTAAAAAATCCCTTAAATTTAATCTTTGTCCTCGTTAGTGCATACGCATATACTAATGCAAGTGTTAATGATATTACAGTTGATATAATAGATACAAATACTGTATTTTTCAGCGAATTCAACAAAGCTTCAGAAGCTAAGTATTCTTGGAAGTTTTGCAATCCAACAAAGACTCCATCTTTATCTAAAAATGCCTGCACAAATAGATATATTATAGGTGCCAGTAAGAATATTACTAAAGACATAACCAATACTGTAAGCATGCACTTTTTTATATCTAGATTCATTTTTGATTTAAGACTTATACCCTTAGAACTCATAGCATTATTATTCATATACTTATGCTCCTTTAACTTTTGGATACTTTAAATAGTATTTTTCATCTATATTTATCTTTACAAGGTCACCTTCTACTAAATTTAAATTAACCCATTCTTTTATAGAAACATCACTTATTATGAAATTTTCATTTAATTTGTCTTTTATTTCTACTCTTAGGAGATTTCCTCTGAACTCTATGTTAGATATTATTCCTTGATAATTTTCTTTTGTTGCTTTCTCTATTTGAACATATTCGGGTCTTACAGTTAATATAGAATCTCCATTATCAAAGCAGTTTGTATCTCCTATAAATTGAGCTGTAAATAGATTTTGAGGATTTTGATATATTTCTTCTGGAGTTCCTATCTGCATTATATCTCCTCTGTTTAAAATAGCGATTTTATCTGCCATTGTTATAGCTTCTTCTTGGTCATGTGTTACCATTATTGTTGTTATATTAAGTTCTTTTTGCAGCCTTTTAATATCCATTCTAAGCTTGTGTCTAACCTTTGCATCTAATGCAGACATTGGCTCATCTAAAAGCAAAAACTTTGGTTCAAGTGCTAATGCTCTCGCTATTGCAATTCTTTGTTGTTGCCCACCTGATAACGCTTTAGGATATTTATGAGCTTCATGAGTTAATCCCACTATTTCAAGAACTTCCTTAACTTTATTATCTATTTTTTCTTTTGAAACTTTTCTTTCTTTAAGCGGAAAGGCTATATTGTTATATGCAGTCATATTTGGAAACAAAGCATATGATTGAAACACTATTCCAAAACCTCTCTTTGACGGTTCTAAATCTGTAATATCTTTATCTTGGAGAATTATAGCTCCACTATTTACTTCTTCAAGACCAGCTATTATTCTAAGTAATGTAGTCTTACCACATCCACTAGGCCCAAGTAAACATAAAAATTCACCTTCTTCAATATCCAAACTAATATTATTTAAAACCCTTTTTTGGTCATAATTTTTAAACACATTATTTATTTTTAAGTAACTCATATCTTATCTCCCCTTATCTAATTATATTTTTATTTTAAATTTTTTTCTTCTAAAATTATCTCTTCTAAACTATTCATTTAAATTTTACTTACTTTCAGATTTTGAACCATACTTTGATTCCCAAGTTTTTAATACCATACCTCTATTTTTTGCAGCAGAGTTTAAATCTACTTCCTTTATTAGCTGTTCAAATGGTTGTTTAGAATAACCCTTTGGAACTGGATTATTTGTCTTTATAGAAGTAACTGCTACTTCGTGTGCATATCTATTCATAGCTGAATCACTCATTGCCCAGTCTAAAAATACCTTTGCTTCTTTTTTTATATTATCTTTTTTAACTAAAGCATTTGCTTCTAAATCCCAACCTGAACCCTCTTTCGGAAATACTACTTCTATAGGTTCACCACTAGATAATTGTTGTGTAGCTCTATATCCAAGTGTAATACCTATTGGATATTCTCCAGAACCAGCTAGTTTAGCAGGCTTTGAGCCTGAGTGTGTATATGTAGCTATATTTTTATGTAATTTGTCCATATAATCGTAAGCATCTTTTTCGCCCATCATTTGAATAAGTCCTGATACTGTAAGATACCCTGTTCCAGATGATGCTGGATTTGGCATTGTTATTAACCCTTTATATTCTGGTTTTATCAAATCTTTATAGCTTTTTGGAACATCAATACCTAATTTTTCAAGCTCTTTATAATTAACTACTATAGCTGTTTCTGGTACACTCATTCCTACCCAGGATACATCTTCTCCAGTATCTTTGAATTTCTTATCAACCTTATCATAATTTTTTGGCTTATACACTTCAAGCGCTCCATCTTCTTTTAACTCTATCATGTTCATTGCTGACAATCCCCATATAACATCAGCTTGTGGATTATCTTTTTCTGCTAATAATTTTGAAGCTATTACTCCATGAGAATCCATAACTATCTCTACATCTATATTTGGATACTCTTCTCTAAAACCTTCCATATAGTAAGCTATTTGTTCTTCCTCTAATGCTGCATATATTGTAAGTTTATTATTTCCTTTTCCTTGAGTAGTTTGTGGTGTTGTTGATATGCAACTTGTCATAAATGTAATTACTACAATACACAGACAAGTAAATATAAATTCTTTCATATCTTCCCCCTTTATGTATTTTATGTGTCTTTATCTTTTTTTAATTGTTTTTTATTGTTTTTGCTTATGTTTATATAATACACCTAATTTGTTAATATAAAGTTAAGTGTAAATTAACAGTTCGTTAATTTTTAGAAATTTTTGTTAAATATGTTATTTTTGATTAATTCTAGTATGCTTTTAAACAATATTTTATTTTTATGGTATCTATATTTTTAATTTGAGCATAAAAAATAAGCCTAACTCCTATAAACTAGAATGTTAGACTTACTTTTATAAGTATTTAATTACACAACCAAATTATTTTTCTTCTTTTCTTCAAGTGCTTTTTTAAGCACCATATCCTTAACCTTCATAAGTCTAGTAGTACTTGCTCTTTCATTTTCCTCAAGCTTCATAGCAATATACTTAATAGTCTCCATGTAATTTGGTATCATTACATTCTCAAGAGCATTAACACGTCTACGTGTCTTTTCTATCTCTTGAGCAAGAAGTTGTGCACTTTTCTCACTTTCTGCAAGTCTTAAAAGTGGCTCCATAGCAGCTGAGAATGCTTCCATAGCAGAATCTAATTCACCTGATGTAAAGGCAAGTCCATAAGGATAAATATCACTTTGATTGTTTTCAGTTTTAAAGTCAAACACAGGAACATCGACACTCATTATATTTTTCGTAGAGACATCTACTGAAACAGATTGCTTTGGCATCATAAGTGCTGAACCTAGATACTCCTGACTCATAACTGCTCTTGCAATTATAAAATTTTTATAAGCACCATCAAGAGCATTTTCTGCTTCTTCACGTAATTGCTTATTTTCTCTTACAATATCAAGAAATTGTTTCATAAGTTCATCAAGCTTATCTTTAAGAAGCTTATGACCTCTTGTAGCAGTTTTAAGGAGTTTCTTAAGTCTAGTCATTTCCATACGTGTTGGATTTACATTTAATCTAGCCACAGATATCACTCCTTAGGCATATATTTTTCAAAATATTCATCACGAATACGTTTAAGTTCACTCTTTGGTAACATACTAAGAAGCTTCCATCCAATTTCTAATGTTTGCTCAATAGTTCTGTCAGTTCTAAATCCTTGTGAAACATATTCTTTCTCAAATTCATCTGCAAACTTTGCATACATTAAATCAATCTCAGAAAGTGCAGATTCACCAAGTATTGCCATAAGTTCTTTTGCATCTTTACCTCTTGAATAAGCGGCAAAAAGTTGGTTCATTGTATCTGCATGGTCCTCACGAGTTTTACCTTTACCAATCCCCTTATCTTTTAGACGAGAAAGTGATGGTAAAACATCTATAGGAGGCTGTATATCTTTTTTATAAAGTTCACGGCTAAGTATAATCTGTCCTTCTGTAATGTATCCTGTAAGGTCAGGAATTGGATGTGTTTTATCCTCCTCAGGCATTGTAAGTATAGGAATCATAGTTATAGAACCTTCATGGCCTTTCATTTTTCCTGCTCTTTCATACATTGTAGCAAGGTCAGTATAAAGATAACCTGGATATCCACGACGTCCTGGTACTTCTTTTTTAGCTGCTGAAACTTCACGTAATGCTTCTGCGTAGTTTGTAATATCTGTTATTATAACAAGTACATGCATGCCCTGGTCAAAAGCAAGATATTCAGCTGCTGTAAGTGCCATTCTAGGTGTAGATACACGCTCTACAGCTGGGTCATTTGCAAGGTTTACAAATACTACAGAACGGTCAATAGCACCAGTTGCTTTAAAGTCACTTATAAAGAAATCTGCATCTTCAAAAGTTATACCAACTGCAGCAAACACAACGGCGAACTTAGAATCAGTTCCACGTACTTTTGCCTGTCTTGCAATTTGAACAGCAAGGTTAGCATGTGGCAAACCTGCTGCTGAGAATATAGGAAGCTTTTGCCCCCTAACCAGTGTATTAAGTCCATCTATCGCAGATACACCAGTCTGTATAAATTCTGCTGGATAATCACGTGCTGCTGGATTTATTGGAGCTCCATTTATATCAAGTCTTTTATCTGGTATAATTTCTGGGCCTCCATCAATAGGTTTACCCATTCCACTAAAGACACGACCTAATATATCTGGTGAAACTCCAAAATCAAGACTCTTTCCTAAAAAACGAACTTTACTTTCAGCAAGGTTTATACCTGTTGAACTTTCAAAAAGCTGAACAAGTGCAGTATCTTCATTTACCTCTAGAACTTTACAGCGACGAATCTCTCCATTTGAAAGCTCAATCTCTCCAAGTTCATCAAATTTTACACCTTCTACACCGTTTATTAGCATAAGAGGACCGGCCACCTCTTGTATTGACTTATATTCCTTTATCATAGTTCTTCAGCCCCCCTCTTTTTAATAAGGTCTGCAAGCTCATTGTCTATTTCCTCTTCAATTGAATCGTAAGTAGCATCTATACTGTCTTCTTCTACATACTTAGCACGACCAATCTTTTCAAGAACTGAAAGCTTGATAATATCATTTATAGTAACATTTTGCTTGATGGCATCTTGTGCTGACTTATAGAATTTTAATATAAGTCCCATCATTCTATATTGTTTATGAAGTGATGTGTAAGTATCAACTTCGTGGAAAGAGTTTTGATGAAGGAAGTCTTCTCTTATAGAACGAGTAACTTCTAATATCAATCTATCTCCATCTGAAAGTGAATCCACACCAACTAATTGAACTATTTCTTGAAGTTCAGATTCAACTTGTAAAAGTTTCATAGCTTGAGCTCTTTGAGCTGAGAAATTATCATTTACATTTTTATCTGTCCATACATCAACTTTTTCCTGATAGAGTGAATAACTTGTTAACCAGTTGATTGCTGGGAAATGACGCTTATATGCCAAAGAAGCATCAAGCCCCCAGAATACTTTTACTATACGAAGTGTTGCTTGGCTGACAGGTTCTGATGTATCTCCACCAGGAGGAGAAACTGCACCAATTGCTGTAAGTGTCCCTTCTCTATCATCCATACCTAGACAATTTACCTTTCCTGCTCTCTCATAGAATTGAGCAAGACGTGAACCTAAGTATGCAGGATAACCTTCTTCACCAGGCATCTCCTCTAGACGACCACTCATCTCTCTAAGAGCCTCAGCCCATCTTGATGTGGAGTCTGCCATAAGTGCAACACTATATCCCATATCTCTAAAGTATTCAGCTATTGTAATACCAGTGTATATAGAAGCTTCACGTGCGGCAACTGGCATGTCTGATGTATTTGCTATAAGCACAGTTCTTTGCATAAGTGACTCGCCTGTTCTTGGGTCTTTTAATTCAGGGAACTCAAGAAGAACATCTGTCATTTCATTTCCACGTTCACCACAACCTATATATACAACTATATCTGCATCTGCCCATTTAGCAAGCTGATGTTGTGTAACAGTTTTTCCACTTCCAAAAGGACCTGGTATAGCTGCTACCCCACCTTTTGTGATTGGGAAAAATGTATCTATAACTCTTTGACCTGTAACAAGAAGTGAATCTGGTGTTTTCTTTTCTCTATATGGTCTTTCTTTTCTAACTGGCCATTTTTGCATCATAGTTACAGCTATATCGTTACCTTTTTCATCTGTAATAACACAAACTGTATCTTCAACAGTAAATTCTCCAGAATATATTTCTTTTATAGTACCATTAACTCCATAAGGAACCATAATTTTACATTCCACTACAGCTGTTTCTTGAACTCCACCAATTATATCACCAGATACAACTTTATCGCCTACAGCTTTTTTAGGTTTAAATTCCCACTTAACTTCTCTATCAAGTGAAGATACCTCAACACCTTTAGTTATATTAGTACCTGAAATATCATACATTTTTTCAAGTGGACGTTGAATACCATCATAAATAGTTGAAATAAGACCTGGTCCAAGCTCAACACTCATAGGCATTCCAAGAGAAACAACTTCCTCCCCTGGTCCTAGACCAGAAGTCTCCTCATAAACCTGTATAGAAGCTTTATCTCCATGCATTTCTATAATCTCGCCTATAAGATGTTTATCTGAAACTCTTACGACGTCAAACATATTCGCATCTCTCATGCCCTCCGCTACAACAAGCGGTCCTGACACCTTTACAATTGTGCCTGTTTTCATATTCTCTCACCTGCAATCATATACTTTATCAAAATTTAAATACTCCCTCCTATATTTTATCAATACATACTTTTAGCACTAATAAAATTTGAGATTGTCTTTTATTCAACTTCCATTTATTCTTTAAATAATATATCTGCACCTATGGCACGTTTACTAGATTCTCTTACTTCATTCATACCTAATCCCATACTTCCTCCAATACCTGGAATAACTATAATAGCAGGAAGTTGGTAGTCCTTGTATTTTGCTATTGATTCTTTTGCAAGCAATGATGCCTGTTCTGTAATATAAATTATCGCATACTCATCTTCAACCAACTTATGTATACTTTTTTTAATTTCGTCACTATCATAGGCTGGGAAGATATCTATTCCAAGAGCTAAAAATCCCATGATGCTATCTTTATCTCCAACTACTCCTACCTTATACATAAGCATCCCTTAGCCTTTCTTTTATAGTATCTGCGTCTATATTATTAAGCTTACTAGTCAAAATAATTCTTATTGTTTTTATCTCTGATTCTTTAGCATATAAATAAGCAATTAATGGCTCTAATGTAAGAGGTTTAAATTTTGCTTCTCTAACATATTCCATAAGATAGTCATCACAGAGTTTTTCAAATACAGTGAATCCATTACTCATACCATTTTTACAGATATCAGAGTAAGAAGTAGACTTAAAACATGATGCTGGAGTGTCTGAAGAAAAAGCTTCTAAGAATTTTTCCTTATCAAGTGAGCCACCTGAAACAAACACATTCATAAACATGTGAAAATCTTTCTTCATATTTTTAACTCTTATAAAACTTTTTAGATTTGTTAAATCACAAACTTTCATAACATAATCTATTACAAATTTGTTTTGACTTTCTTTAGCAGTCTCTTTCATACTAGAAAAAGTCGCTTTATCTAAAGCAATATCGACCATCTGACCATTTTGTGTCTTACTATAAACATCAAATGCCTCTACTATGGCTGCTGCCATTATATTAGGTAAATCACTAAAATTACGATTTGCTAAAGATTCTCTAAGCTTAATAAGAGGAATTGTACCTCCATCAATCAAATATTTTTCACCATCTACACCAGAAATTTCTTCTTTAATCAGCACTTTTAAGTTGTGATAGTCATTTTTATAAAGAAATACATCAACAAATTTTTCTTCAGGAGCTAGACCTTTAAGAATTTCATATGTCTTTGATAATTCTTGAGTCAAAATATTCTCAAAATTATGGATATTATTATTCGATGTATCCACATAACCTGCTTCAGCTATAATTCTTAAAGAATCTTCAGGGCTTTTGGCTTCTGCCATTTGAATAAACATTTGTCTGTTAAGAAGCTGTTTTTCAAGCACTCTTATTCGTGCCACGGCATAGGGATAAGTTTTTTCTTCTGCCATTTTTTAACCCCTCCTTAATTAAACAAAATTTCTGCTGCAATTTGCTCAATATCTTCATGTTCTACTGCAATTATGGCTTCAAATGAATAATTATACTCAATGTCGCCTTTTTTAACTATAAAGCCTCCAGTAATATCTCTGATTTCATCAGATACTTTAATGCCTTTTTTTGATAACACATCTTTCAATGCTTTTTTATCTTTTTTAGATAATACTATCTGTGAATCTTCTGTGCAGTTTGATTTTTCAATCATATTTAATATAATCTCTTCATATTCACTATCTTTAAGATTTAAAAGTTTATTTTTAGCTTCTAAAATTACTTCTTCTAAAATCTCTTGTTTTTTTGATAATATTTGTTTCTTAGCCTCCATATAAGCTCCTGATATTTCCTTAGAAGCTGCTTTTTCTGCTTCTGCCTCTGCAAGCTTTGTATAGGAAGCCATTTCCTTTTCAGCTTTTTCAGTAGCTGAATTTATTTTTGAATCTGCCTCACTCTTAGCTTTATCCAATATTTCTTGTGCTTCTTGTTTGGCATCAGCTATAATTCTGTCAATCATTTTTTGTTCATTACCCATAGGAGTGCTTCCTCCTTTTCATTTTTTTTACTTATGAATTATAATCTATAATTAACCAATTGCAATTCCATTGTAAGCTAAGAAAGAAACAAGTAGTCCTAAAAGAGCATATGTTTCAACTATCGCTGCAAATGTTATAGCCTTACCAAGTTCCTCAGGTCTTTTAGCAACTATTCCAACCCCTGCTGCTGCTGCCTTACCTTGTGCAATACCTGACACTAAACCAACTAAACCAATTGGAAGTCCTGCCATAAGAAGTTGTAAACCTTGAGCTGATGTTGGTATTGCATCTCCCCCAATAATCCCTGCTTTTGATAAAATAAGGAAAGCTATGATAAATCCATATAGACCTTGTGTACCAGGAAGAAGTTGTAAAACTAGAAGTTGACCAAATTTACTAGGGTCTTCTGTTACAACACCTGCTGCGGCTTGACCTGCTATTGAAGTACCTTTAGCAGAACCCATACCTGCAAATAATGCTGCTATAGCAGCTCCTGATATTGCCAAAAATTGACCATTTCCTAACGCGTTTAAAAATTCCATATTTACATCTCCTTTTTATTAATGCTTGTATATTTTGTTTTATACTTAAACGGAACAAAAGGAACTCCTCCGCCTTCATAAAACTTGTTGAAAAATTCTACATACTGTAACCTACTTGTATGAACATATGCACCTAGTGCATTTATAAGAAGGTTTATTGTGTGTCCTACAACACCAATTACAACTGCAAATATTGGACCAGCTATAGCCCCTAAAAGATTGATAACCTGCCCTATAACTCCTGTTGTTAGACAAAGTGCCATAATTCTTGTATAAGATAATATATCAGCAAAATAACTTGTTATACCATAAAGGCTTGAGAATCCTTTGAAAAGCTTAACAGGAACACCTTTAAAGCTTCTTCCTTGAGTAAGGACAAGACCTAAAGCACCTATAATTGCCAAATATTTTCCTACTTCAGAAAATACACCTATATCGCCTGCAACAAAAGGTATTATAAGTAGACATACCCCTGTTATACATAAATACCAAAAACCTATATCAAAAATTGCATCTATTACCTTGCCATCTCTTATTAATGTATATGCTTTAATTCCCAAACCTACATATATATGGATAATACCGAACAGTAATGACATTCCCATAAGTACCATAACATCCTCTAAAGGATTGATTAGAGCTTTTATAGGAATTAAATCCCCCAAAATACCCCCGAATATAAGACCCCATATAGTAGTTGAAACTCCACAAATACCAATAAGTTTAATTAAATTTCCTTCACCTTTTTGCATTTTTGATTTGTATACAATAAATCCACATGCTAGTGCAATTATCATCCCATATGCAGCATCACTTAGCATCATTCCAAAGAATACAACATAAAAGAAAGTCATAATTGTATTTGGGTCAATATCTTTTGTGCTTGGACAGCTGTACATATTTGTTACACTTTCAAAAGGTGTTACAACTTTATTGTTTTCAAGCAGAATTGGGAAACCTTCTTCTTTATCTCCTTCCTCTGTTTGAACACAACAGTCAAACTTTTCTGTAATTTCTTTAATTAGCTCATCTGCTCTTTTGCTTGGTAGCCAACCGTTAAGGCAGAACGTTGTTTTTGTTTTGACAAGCCTCTCTATAATCTTTTTTTGGTCTCTTTCTATAGTGTAAAAATCATATAGATTTTCAAGCATGTGCATATTATCTGCATGGCTTTTAATTTCTTCTGTCTTATTCTTAGAAACGTTTTCCTGTCTAATTATCATTTCATTATATTTCTTAATAGCTTGTGATGGTGTACCTTCTTCATTTGGCAATGCAACTACTGAAAAATTAAATTCTTTTAGAACCTCTAAAGAATTATCAAAAGTTTCTTTCAAAGTAATTAAATAAACATAGTTCATTAACTTGTCGGAATTAATAATTCCAAGAACACTTTCTGGTATTTCATCTTCTAATTTTACTCTTAAGGCATCAACATTTGCACTTGTAGGTACAGTCCCAAGTATAGTTTTTGTATACTTAGTTTCCATATTTTCAAGAGGAATATCAAAATTCACCCATGGTTCTAACATATTTTTATTGTTATTCAATAGATTTATGTTAGCCCTTATTGTACCTATCTCCTTATGTAGAGTGTTTAACTCCAAAGCTTCAGCGTAAATTTGTTCTTCTTTTTCGCTATTAATTCTGTCAAACTCTCTTTTTGGTACAAACATGGCTTTCTTTTGTTTCACTAGTGAAGAAACAATGTTAATCGCTTGATTTACATGAGACATCTTTTGTTCTAACATTATAACTTCTGATTCTTCACTATCTTTTACAAGATAATTTTTTAACTCCTCCTCCTCAGTAAGAAAGGCACTATCATCAATCTGAACAAACCCACGGTTCATAAGTAGCTTTAAAATCTGGCTTTTTTGAGCTTCTAAGCCAACAATAGATATTTTGTTCATATTAACTATTGCCATATTATCTCACTACCTTTCCAATAACCGCTTCAATCGCCTTACTTTTTCTTTCTTTAGCAGTTTTTTCAATTTTCAGACATTCACTTTTAGCATCAGCTAAGATTTTATCAACCTCCACCTTACTGTCGGTGACTGCCTTCTCAATAAGAGTTTCTTCCATAAGCTTTGCTTGCTTTTTTACATCAGCAAAGATGCTTTCACATTTGTTTACAGCATCAGCTCTGATAGACTCTGCATCAGTAACAGCTTTTACTTTGATACTGTCTGCTGTCTGCTCTGCCTCAACAATGCTTTTTATTATTTCAAAAGCCATCCAAATCACCTCTCTTACCTTTTTACTATGTATATAACCAATTAGATTTTTTTATTCTAATTAGATTACTACCTCATTGTTAAAGTATAAACAGCATTTTTATATAATAATTAATATTTTTTAACGTTTATCTCTTAATAAAACATATTTTAGAGTAGCATTTACTTAGATTTACATCCTTTTTTGACTTACTTTTAGACTATGACATGAGTATGATTTTTTAATACCATTATTTTCAATAATTATAATTTAAAGCGATATGGTTTGTCAATAGCGTTATTCTGTTTTAAAATTAACGTTTTATCGACATTTTTAATTTTTATTTCAATATTTTTCTATATATAATTTTATTTATTACATATAAAATATTTTTATCAGTTTTTTCAACACTTATAGTATTGAAACTAATTGTTTTTTTTGAATTTTTAGAAATATCTCACACTATTTCATCTAAGTTTTATAAATCATTGAGCGATATCGATTTTTGTCACCTTATTTTTAATTTAATTTTTTGTATTTACTTAGATATAAATTAATATTTTCTAAGATTGATAAAATTTACACTTATATTTGATATTTTTATTTTAACTAGTTATATTAATTTAAAATCGATAATATATCCAGTTATTTTATATATTCGACAGCATTATAAAAAAATCCTCGTACCAATCACTCCAATCTTCAATAGGATATGCTGCTCCTCCATTTACACTTTTCAATAGATTTGATGTATATTCTTCTCCTATAGAGAAAAGTTCCCCTACTGTTATATCATAACCTCTAGATGTAACAACTTTGCAAAATGAATCCATAACATCACGTTGTTCTCTTGTTTTTATAAGTTCTATTTTGAACTTTTCATCTTTCCTGGCTTCTTCTAAAATCCTAATTAATTTTTCATTCATTATATATTCCTCCTTTTAATAACCCCTATATAAAAATGAAGTCATCTTAAAAAACTAAGATGACTTCACTTAATGCTCATAATCCTATATATTCACTAATATAAAATAATTGGTGTACCTGGCTCTATATTTTCATATATCTTCTTTGCTTTAGAAAAAGGCGTATTTACACATCCATGCGAACCTGAAGATCTATATATACCTCCACCAAAAGAACTTCTCCAAGTAGCATCATGAATTCCTATATTTCCATTGAATGGAAGCCAATAGCTTACAGGTGAACTGTAACCTTGCCCAGTTAATGAAACATTTCTAGCCTTATAATTAAGAGGGTATATACCTGATGGTGTGGCAAATCCTCTACCTAAATCCCCTGTTACAACATCTGTTGATACAAGCATCTCTCCATTTTTAAAGAACCACATATGTTGGTTAGAAAGACTAATCTCTACATATGTATTTCCAATATCATCTTTATTACGAGATACAGCTTTTTGTATGTAAATAGGTTCTCTTGTAACATTTTTACCAGCTTTTACAACATCAACCAATGCTTCAGCTTCTTTGTTTTTGTCTATCAACCAACCATAAATTCCACCTGAAATTGTAATGTCTTTACCTGTTGCAGTTTTAAATGGTCTTGAATCTCCAAAAGTACTATATTTTTTGCTTAGTCCTCTCACATATTCAACCATAGTAGCATTATCAAAGCTTATCTCATAATTCTTTTCTGAATCTACCTTTAACCATTTATTAATCTCAACACCATCTAAAGTTTCCTTACGGTCACTAAAATCATATGTAACAACTACACCAACATACTTATCTAATGTCTTAATAGCTTCTTTCAATTTTTCTGAATCCTTTGTATTGTTTGGTGCTTCATATACCTTATTTTCTTCTAAAGAAATAGAAGTTTCTCCAGAATTAATTGATTTTTGTACTAACTTATAAAAGTCATCTTTTTTTACCTTGTTTCCAAGTACCTCTGGAACTATAGTATAAGCATTTTTAGTACTATCATACTTAGGGTAAGCACTCTTAGGTTCTACAACTTTTTTACTATCAAAGCAAGCTAGAGCATTAAATTTCTTTTCTAGTAAATCTTTATTATATGAAAGAGTTACCATATTATTATACTCTTTAGATTTAAATATCCCAACAATCCATCCAAATGCACTCTGGCTATCTTTTATCTTTTGGACTTTATCATCTGATGTAAACTTTAAATCAATATCTTTTGCTTTTATTTGCTCTTTCTTATTATCTCTTTCCTCTAAATTTAAGGTATAAGAACTAGTACTTGATGCTAATAAATCATTTACTTGCTCAACTGTTTTTCCTGAAGCTTTAACTCCATTAATAGTTGTTCCAAAATAAAAATGACTTCTAAAAAAGATTGCCATTCCTATATAAGCTACAACTAAAACACCCACTACTATACCTATCTTAACCTTTAGATTTTTTTGCCCACTTTCTTGTTTTACCTCTTTTCCATCAATCATAATTAAATCCTTCCTTACATTATAATTACCTATGTACTTTATCGCTTTTTAAACAAAATCATATTTGCCTTATTTTATATACCCAAATTACTGTAGTATTATTTACATTTTTAAATATAGAGTTATTTTCATGATACTATTTTATATTTTAAATAAAGTAGTTATTGTAAATACCTCCTTTCAAAATCCCTTAAATATAGGCTCTGCTATATTAATATATTACCATACTTTTAAGAATCATGGGGGTATCTATCTGTTTTTGTAACTAATAACTACTTATTTTAAAGATTATATTTCAATCTAACATAACGTTGTTATATACATTCTATTTAATTATTTTAGTTTCTATATCTTTTCCACCTGCATATTCTTTAAGTAATTCCTTAGCATAGTCAAAATATTCTTCAATATCAGATTCTTGACTAAAAGAAAATATACAAATCAATATTTCATTTGCATCCTCTGTTATCATTGCTCTCTCAGAGTCACTAGTTGGGCTTCCAAATTTACCTAGTGAATCAGATAATATTGGAAGATTTTCTATATTTATCAATTCTTTTCCAATACCTTTATACTGCTCTCCTTCATCTCCTACAGTAAAGCATACTGGTGAATGTAATTTACTTACATTATATGTACCTACTGGATACAATGATTTTATTGATATTAGATTATTTATTTCAACTATATTATTTATTGTGTAAAGACCTTTTCCTTGAATAATTCTTCTAATTAATGCTTCTGAAGATGTTCTATATCTACTTGGATTTTTACCAAGTTCTTTATAAGCGTTTCTTGCATCTTTAATCTTATCCAATTTTGTAATATCTTCAACTTTTAGACTTTGATTTAAAATATCACAAAATGCGTTTATCTCACTAATCAATTTTTCTGAGCTCTTACTTACTGCTACTTTTGCTTGGATACAGCCTAACTTAGCATTAGGCCATCTTTCCTTAAGTTTTTTATCAATACTTACATCTATCATACTCAAACAACTCCTATACACTAAATTTTTATTAAAGTTTTTATCATCTATACATTATAGTACTATTCCTTTGTTAATGACATGTTTATTAACAAAATAATTTATTTTTAATACAATTTTTGTAAAAGGTTATTATTTTTCCTTTACATACAGTCAATATATGACTAAAAATCAAAAAAACACTAATTATTTAACAAGAATTTATTAAACTCAAGTATTTATAACTAGTGCTTTATATAAAGATTAAATCTTAATTTTTTAGTAAATTTATAAAATTTATACTTGGCATTGGTCTTGCAAAATAAAATCCTTGAACTAAATCACATCCAAATTGCTTCATTAATTCAGCTTGTTCCTTAGTCTCAACACCCTCTATAATTACAATTAAGTCTAGTGATTTAGCTAGAGATACTATAGATTTTGCTATATTACGGCTTCTCTTATCATTTTCAATACCATCAAGAAAAGATCTATCTAATTTAAGTACATCAATTGGCATATCCCTTAAACAGCTGATAGAAGAATAGCCTGTCCCAAAGTCATCCATAGAAATAAAAAATCCATACTTTCTTAACTCATTTAAGACATTCTTTAAAATATTTAATTCATTCATAGCTACAGTTTCTGTTATCTCCAATTCAATTAAATCTGAATTTATATTATACTTTTGTATAGTATCATTGATGAATTTCACTATATCTGGTTGGTATAACTCAACTCTAGATAAATTTACTGAAACTGGAACTATATTTTTACCTTGTTTCTTCCAGTCAGATAAGTCTATGCATACTCTTTCAAACACAAACCTTCCAATTTTTAAAATCAATTGACTTTTCTCTGCTATAGGTATAAATGTTGCTGGGCTTATAAATCCATATTCTGGATGATTCCATCTTATTAGTGCCTCACTTCCTATCATTTCACCATTTACAAGTGAAAACTTAGGTTGATAATATACTTCAAATTGATTTTTTACTAAGGCTGTTTTTATGTCATCTAAAATAATTGATTCTTCACTAAGCTTATTTCTAACATCTTCATTATAAATAGCATAATTTACATTTTTACCTTTGGCAACAGACCTAGCCATATTTGCCTTATTTACAGCTTTTTGAATATCTACTTCTCCTTCTTCTACAAAGTAAATGCCTACACACAGAGAAATTTCAAATACTGTATTTAGATTCCTTTCAATATTATCTCGTATATTGTCAAGTTTTCTTATAACTTTATCTCTTCCTTTTTTATAATCACAGAAAATTGAAAAATAATCACTTGAAAGTCTTGCATATATTTCACCTTCTGTTAGTTCTTCTTTCAAAGCTTTTGCTATTGTAATTAACAGATTATCACCAAATTCATATCCAAAAGTATCATTAATCATCTTAAAATTATTAATGTCAAAATATACTATAACATAATTTAAAGATGGTTTATTTAAAAGATATCCACTACACTCCTTATAAAACTTGTTTTGATTTCCTATATGAGTAATCTTATCTTCATAAGCCAAACTCAATACTTCTTTTTCATTAGAATTTTTTATGTACATTATATAGAAAATAATTGTAATAAATACAAATATAATCAATAACACTGCATATAAAGCTCTGTTAATAATTTGTTCTGAGTTCTTGAATATAACACTTTCTGGAACTGAAAAAATCAAATTCCAATCCTTTATATAGTTATTTTTCTCATCACCATTATCCATAGTGGAATATCCTATATATCTTTTTTCTCCTGATACATCTAAAATTGCCGCACCTGTTTTATTTTCTTGTAACTCTTTTTTTAACTTATTTACTTCTTTGATATCATTGTCCTTTTTTAATAATCTATAAATATTTTTTGATAGTCTATCTTGCTGAGGGTGAAGTATAACTGTCCCATTATTTCTTATAATATAAGATATACTATTATTTTCGTAAAAAGATACATTTATAAGTTTCATTAGAGTATTAACATCATAAGTACAATATAAGACTCCAACCACTTCATCATTATTTAATATTGGCACTGAAATAGTAACTTTTTTTACAGATTTATCTACTTCATCAACATATGGACTTGAAACACATTCTTTGCCTTTAATTGAATTTTTGAAAAATTCTCTATCCTTAACCGAAAACTTATTACCCTTAGTATTTTCTGCATTACCTTTTGTATCAACGATTGCCATCGTATAAAATTTTTGATTTTCCATTTCATCTAAAAGCTTTTTCATTTTTTCTTCGTTAGATATGTCTGGGTTTGAAGTATAATAATTTGAAAAAATATTTAAAACATCTAAATCTTTTTCAATTTGTTTTTGCGCTAATTGAGAACCTTGTGTTGCAACTTCTTTTATATGTACCTCTGCTTCTGATATAAGAAGATTTTTTGTATCTTCTATATATAGATACCCCATTATCAGAAATACTGATGTCAATAAAAGAATTATAATTAATGTAATATTCTTATTCCTTTTTGTCATTTGACTCCTCCCCTAATTAGTCAATACCTTATATAGCTAACATATCTTTTTAATACAAATTTATCATTTATGTTATATACACATATACCCAAATATAATGTCTAAAACCAATTATAATTATTATATAAAACATCCTTAATTATTATAATAACATTATTTAATTAAATTTTGAATTAAAGAATAAAAACTATTCGTTTTTTAAAATAAAAATCCCTTATACAGTAAATTTTTATCTTATGTATAAGGGATTTTATTTTATCTATTTTTTATTAATTTATCTTCCATAATATGAATTTAAATACATATTTTTTATTTCACTCATAAGAGGATATCTTGGATTTGCTCCTGTACACTGGTCATCAAATGCTTGAATTACCATTTCATCTATTGAATCCATAAACTTAGATTCTTCAACACCAAAGTCTTTTATAGTTTTAGGAATACCAACTTTAGATTTTAATTCTTCAATAGCTATTAGTAAGCTTTCGAATTTCTCTTCATCAGAATTTCCTTTTAAACCTAAGAATGAAGCTATTTCAGCATATCTTTTCAACGCCTCTGGGTATTTATATTGAGAAAATGCTCCCATTTTCTTTGGTGCATCTGAAGAATTAAATTTCATAACCTCTGTTATTAAAAGAGCATTTGCAACACCATGTGGTACATGATGGAAAGCACCTAGTTTATGGGCCATAGAGTGACAAACCCCTAAAAATGCATTTGCAAAAGCCATACCTGCCATTGTTGAAGCATTTGCCATTTTTTCTCTAGCTTCTGGGTCTTTTGCTCCATTATCATATGCACGTGGAAGATATTCAAATATACTCTTAATAGCTTGTAGTGCAATACCATTTGTATAATCAGTTGCAAGCATAGATACATATGCTTCTAATGCATGAGTCAAAGCATCTATACCAGAAGCAGAAGTTAAACTTTTTGGCATATTCATCATCATATCAGAGTCAACTATAGCCATATTTGGCATTAATTCATAATCAGCTAGTGGATATTTTACCCCTGTATCTTGGTCAGTTATAACAGCAAATGGTGTTACTTCTGAGCCAGTACCTGCTGATGTTGGTATTGCTACGAAATTGGCCTTTTCACCCATTTTAGGGAATGTATATACTCTTTTTCTTATATCCATAAATCTCATAGCTAGGTCTTGGAAATCTACTTCTGGATGCTCATACAATGTCCACATTATCTTTCCTGCATCCATTGCACTTCCTCCACCTATAGATATTATTACATCTGGGTTAAACTCTCTCATTGCTTTAGCACCTATCTTGGCACATTCCAAAGTTGGGTCTGGCTCTACTTCAAAGAATGTAGTATGTTTTATATTCATTTCATCTAATAAGTCAGTCACTGCTTTAGTATATCCATTATTGTAAAGGAATGTATCTGTTACAATAAAAGCTCTCTTTTTATTCATTACATCTTTAAGTTCTTTTAATGCAACTCCTAAACAACCCTTTTTGAAATAAACTTTTTCTGGTGCTCTAAACCAAAGCATATTTTCTCTCCTCTCAGCTACTGTCTTAATATTAAGTAAGTGCTTAACTCCTACATTTTCAGATACTGAATTTCCACCCCAAGACCCACATCCTAAAGTAAGAGAAGGAGCTAGTTTAAAATTATATAAGTCACCTATACCACCTTGAGAAGAAGGAGTATTAATTAAAATCCTACAAGTTTTCATAGCAGAAGTAAATTTATCAAGTTTTTCCCTTTGATTTACATCATCAATATATAGTGAAGATGTATGACCAAATCCTCCATCTTCTACTAATTTTTCTGCTTTTCTAACTGCATCATCAAAATCATTTGCTCTATACATTGCAAGTACTGGTGAAAGTTTTTCATGAGCAAAAGCCTCTTCTAACTCAACAGACTCTACTTCACCTATTAAAACTTTAGCATCTTCTGGAACTTCAAAACCTGCAAGTTTTGCTATTGTACAAGCTGTCTGTCCAACTATTTTAGAGTTTAATCCTCCATTTATCAAAATTACATTTCTCATTTTTTCTGTTTCATCTTTATTTAATAAATAAGCGCCACGCTCTTCAAATTCTTTTTTAACTTCATTATATACATTTTCTAATACTATAACTGATTGTTCAGAAGCACATATCATACCATTGTCAAAAGTTTTAGACACAAGAATTGAATTTACAGCAGTTTTTATATCTGCACTATCATCAATTATTGCTGGTGTATTACCTGCTCCAACTCCAATAGCTGGCTTCCCAGATGAATATGCTGATTTAACCATTCCAGGTCCCCCTGTAGCAAGAGTTAAATCCACTTCTTTCATAACAGTTGTAGTTAATTCTAAAGAAGGTTCGTCTATCCATCCTATTATACCTTCAGGAGCTCCAGCTAAAACAGCTGCCTCAAGAACTACTTTTGCAGCTTCTATAGTAGAATTCTTTGCTCTTGGATGTGGAGAGAAAATTATCCCATTTCTAGTCTTAAGTGCCAAAAGTGCTTTAAATATAGCAGTAGAAGTTGGATTAGTTGTAGGTACAACAGCTGCAATAACACCTATTGGTTCAGCAATTTTAGTCATACCAAATGCCTCATCTTTCTCTATTACACCACAAGTTCTAGTTTCTTTATATGCATTATATATATACTCTGAAGCATAATGATTCTTTATGACTTTATCTTCTGCAATCCCCATACCAGTTTCTTTTTGTGCCATTATAGCTAGAGGAACTCTTTGCTTATTAGCTGCTAAAGATGCTGCTAAAAAAATCTTATCTACTTGCTCTTGAGTATATGTGGCAAATATTTTTTGAGCCTCTCTAATTTTTGCTAACTTTTTAACTAAAGTTTCAACATTATTTACAGCACCTACATTAATTGACATAACCTCATCTCCCTTTATATTTTCTATTATATCCTGTTCTTTATTGGCCATTTTGACAACCTCCTAGAATAGTATTTTTTACTTAACTGTTAATTTATTAACAGTATAGCACCTTCTTTTTCTATTTTCAAGTTATTTTTTTAACATTTTATTTTTATTTAAAATAATCTCACTTGTCCCACTAATACTCTACTTTAAGAATACTTATTTTCATCATATATCACTTTATTTTTTATGTAGATTATAGAAAAATCCATCTCAAAACTTAATGATAACGTTATTATTTTAACACAACATTTTTCTTATAAATAAAAATATATACGGAGAATTTTTTAATATAGTATAATTAAACATATACATTCACAATTCTTATGTGATATAAAATAAGATATAGTTAATACAATATAGATAAACTTAGAGTTCATAGGAGGAATAAGGATGAAAAAATTAAAAGTAATTAGCATTTTATCTTTAATTATGAGTACAATTTTAGCTCTTGGAGGTATTGCAGTAGTAACCTATTATGTGGACAATTTGTTTATTAGAGGACTATCAGTATTTATCTTAATTATGTCTGCTTGTTTTGTATCAAGTACAGTTAACTTGATATTCAAAGAAGCAAAGTAATATAAATTCCAGTTTATAAATTAGATTAGGTAAATACTTTTAATATATTATAGATAAAAGTCCAGCAAATAATATTGCTGGACTTTTATTAATATTACATACAATACATATATCGCATCACTAATTTATTGGTGTGGACTTTTTATAACTGGTTGCAATTGCTTATTCTCTAGAGCAAGTTCTATAGTTGGAACTATTAACTCAGTATGTGCAATCATAGAATTAGGCTTTGCTTTACAGTTATCTTGACCAAAAGGTACAAAATATATATTTTTAGAATTAAGGAGAATACCAATGTTTTTGAAGTTGAAACTCAGAGCATCGTTCGTTGATATTGATATTACTAATGGTTTATCATTACGAAGATGACCTTTAGCTGCCATCAATACTGGTGAATCTGTAATCCCATTAGCTAATTTTGCAGCAGTATTTCCAGTACAAGGTGCTATTATTATAATATCAGCAATCCCTTTAGGCCCAAATGGCTCTGCCTCTTCAATTGTAACTATAGGCTTATTACCTGTAAGTTCATATGCTTTTTTCATAAACTCTTCAGAATTTCCAAATCTACAATCAATATTTTGTGATACATCTGAAAATATAGTGTGTACATTTGCTCCTTCTTTAACCAAATTCTCTAACTCTATAAATATTTTATCATAAGTACAAAACGAACCAGTAAATCCTACTCCAATTGTAAGTCCTTCAAGTCTCATTTCTAATCCCTTCTTTCATTTATAATATTTTCTATAGCATTAACAAGAATTTCACCAGATGTTTTTGGTGAGTATTTACCAGGAAGCCCAGGACAAAGAGTCGCATTAATACCTGTATCTTTCGTAACAGAATAATCCACTCCACCAGGAGAAGAAGCTATATCAATAATAGTTACTTCTTGTGATACTTTTTCCAGTCTTTCTTTTGTTAAAACACATTCTGGTATAGTATTAAAAATATAATCAAACTGTAAAAGTTTTTCATCAAGTTGATTCAAAGAAATACTAGAATATCCAAATGCATTAGCCGTACTTCTTGCATCATTACTCCTTGCTCCAACACATACATTTGCATCTAAAGAGTATAATTTTTTTGCAAGTATTTGTGCACATCTTCCAAAACCTAATACTAAGCAGTTACTTTGATGTATATTAATTATACTTCTTTTAATAGCTTCTGCTATAGCTCCTTCAGCTGTAGCAACTGCATTTAAAATAGCAACATCATTCATTTTCATAAAATCATAAATCTGAATAGAGTGTTGCTCACAAAATTTACAAACTTTAGTTGGTATGTTACCTCCAAATAATATTTGATTAGGAGATAAATTAATTAGCAAGTTATCAATAGTAGCATCTAGACAACCATCCGTATTTTCAATGTTAACTTGATTCTTTGTAAATGGAATTGGACATAAAATAATGGAACTTTTGGATAGTGCCTCAGCTAGTGAAGTTGCTTTTCCAACGATTCCATTTATTATTTCATTTGATATTCCATAAGTGACTACAGAATACCCTTTATTAATTAGTTTTTTTACCATGTACACTTGTCGCAGGTCTCCCCCGATAACAGTTATATCGTATTGATTTGACATATTGTAAGCCTCCTTTACTATATACAATATGTTTTTATCAATATATTGGTTCACTAAAATTACTAAATATTATATCTATAATATTTTTAATAATGCTAATCTATCTATCTTTTCAGAAGAGGTATATGGAAATGAATTTAAAAAGATAACTTTTCTTGGTATTTCATTTTTTATTAGATTCTCTCTCATTTTAATTAATAAATCTTTCTTTGTAATTTTATCTATAATTGTTACAAATAATGCAATTTGACTTCCTCTTATGGAGTCTGAATATGGTAATACAACTGCGTTCTCAATTTGAGGAATTTTTTTCACTTCATTTTCAACCTTAGTAGAGCTAACTTTAAATCCTCCAATATTTACAATATCATCATTTCTTCCTTCAAAAATTAAATATCCATCATCATCAAAATATCCAACATCATTAACAGAATAAGGTCTTGTTGCATCATATACTGCATATTTTGTATTTACAAAAATCTTTCCATCTCTAACATATACATCTATTTTAGGAAATGGTCTTCCTACACTTAAAGGTTTCTTAATCAATTCATCATAACATAAATATGTAATGTAGTTTAATTCACTTGCTCCATAATATAAAATAATTTCAGATTTTGGCATATAGTACTTTAAACTTTTTGCAGTATTTTCAAACAATAATTGAGAGCCAGTGAAAATACTTACAACATTGAGTATCTCTTCTTTTAAATGTTTGACTAAGAGTTGTAGCTTTGTAGGTATGAGATATATATTCGTTATATTATATTGTTTTATTGCTTTTATCCATGCCTTACAATTCATACCTGAACTTATTACAACACTTCCACCTTCATATAATACTGATATTAAAGAATTTAGATTTCCTGTAAAACTCAATGTTCCATTAATAAATAAAATTGATTCCTTAGATATATTAAAAATATCATTTTGAATAGGAAAGAATCCAACCCAACTATGATATGTTCTATACAATACTTTTGGAACACTTGTAGAACCTGAAGATAAAACACCCATGCAAATATCTTTATCTATATAGTTTATAGGAGTATTATATTGATACATATATATATTAAATTTAGGATTAAATATAGAAAAATTAGTTTTCTTTACTTTTTCATTATCATCAAATAAATTAATGTTGTCCATAGGCTCATCAGATATAACTATTGAAATATTATTTTTTATTAGAATATCATTCAATACTTTTTTAGAAAGATTATAATGACAAATAATAGGTACATTTTTTGAATAATTAATTGCGAAAAAACTCACTAACTGAAACATTATACTTTTAGAATATATTAAAATAGGTGTATTATCTCCTATAGAAATTTGTTTTCCAAGCTCCTCACTATAACTTAACATATTTTTATAAGTATGTTTTTCCCCATCTATAATTAAAAAATCTTTATTTTTATGACTATCTCTTTTTATTTTTAGAAGTTCATAGTAGTTCATAATCTACACCCTTTCAATTAATAAGGCTGAACCCAATCCACCAGCTGCAGCTATAGAACAAATCCCATATCTACCATTAGTCTTTTCTAATGCTTTTAAAAGATGTAATGCAATAATTGAACCTGAAGCACCATATGGATGGCCATATGCTAAAGCTCCACCAAATAAATTGTATCTATCAATCAATTCTGGATATTTTCTTTGAAATAGTACATCTATAACTGCAAATGCTTCATTAAATTCAACAGCAGATATATCTAGATAATTAATTTTTTCTATTTCTAAAATTTTTTCCATTGCTTTTATAGCAGATGTTGGACTTAAATTTGCATCTGTTCCTATTGTACATGCATTGACAATCTTTGCTTTAGGTTTCTTTTTTGTATTTTCTATGTATTTTTTAGAGCACAATATAATAAATGAAGCTCCATCATTAATAAGACATGAATTTGCTGCATTTGTAATAGTTTCTTTTCCCAAAATCGGTGGAACTCTGTCTAATAATCTTTGGCTCATCTTGTCTCGTATACCTTCGTCATAAGTATTATTATCTATAGGATATATGATATCCTCAAGTACTTTATCTTCTCTCGCCTTCTTTGCTCTTTTGTGGCTTTCTTTCACCCAAAAATCTAATTCTGTTTTCTTAATCTGATACAATTTTGCTACTCTTTCTGCACCTTCTAACATGCTATTTTCACTATTATCATCAGGTGAAAATTGAGCAACTATATAATTAGGATTCTTTATATCATATCGTTTATCATTTTTATGGTATGTACGCATTGGTTGCAGAGAGCTACTTTCAAACCCACCAGCAATAATTAAATCACACTGCCCAGATTTAATTTTTGAAAATGCTATGTCTATGCTCATCATAGCAGAAGCACACTGCATATCTACAGTAAAAGCAGGTACTTCATTTGACACACCTGCTGTTAAAGTCATTAATCTTGCTATATTACCACCTGTTCCAACTGCATTTCCACATATAATCTCATCAATCTTATCAATTTCATATTTTTCAATTAGATGTTTTAATACACTTGCGCCTAATGATTCAGGTTGAACAAATTGAAATATCCCATTTTTTAGACCTATGTGACTTCTAAGTCCTCCTAATATAAAAACTTCTTCCATATATTATAATCTCTCCTTATAATAGATTTCTTTTTAGTACATTATTTAATTTAATACCTAAAAAGGATGCAATAACTGCTTTTATTGTATCTCCAATTAAAAATGGTACAACAGCTGCAAAAAGTGCTGCTTCTACTGTCATTTGATTAAAATAACACATAAATACTGTTCCCATAAAATATATAATTGGCATACCAATAAAAATTGTTATTAGTATATATCGTTTAATATCATTATTTTTTCCTTTTAATAAACTAATAATTAATGCTGCAAACAAAAATCCAAAATAAAAACCTCCTGTTGGACTTAACAATTTTCCAATCCCAGATGTTCCTCCACCAAATACTGGTATTCCAATTAAACCTATCATTATATATACGCCAACTGTGCTAAATGCTTGTCTTGGTGTTAAAATCAAAGCTATTAAATTTATCATTATTGTTTGTGCTGTTACTCCTGCTGGTGTAAATGGCAATGGTATATATATGTAGGATGATATACATAACAATGCTACACATATTGACATTTTAGTTAAATCTTGAATATTTACCTTAGTATTTTTCATTTTTATAATTCCCTTCATATGTCTTATTCAATTTAGTTTATATGTATATATACAAGTTTTCTATCAAAGCTTTGTTTTAGTATAAAAGAAAGACGTTTTTTTGTCAACTTAAAATATATTATAGGTTTACATTTTATTTTTAAGTAAACTGTGGATTAATGCTTTATATTTTAATGGTCATTTAGAAAAATTTATTTAGAAACAAACCTATTTTATCTATACTTGTAAATTATAATATGATATATTTTTATATGAGATTTTATTTTATATAAAAATAATAAGGAAGTGATGATATGAAAATTAATGAAAATACTTTAAATAACATAGATGAAGAGTTGGATGAACTTAGTAAGAAAGTTTATTTAGATTCGCCAGATTTTTGGATAAGCATTTCTGACAAAGTAATAGATAAAGTATTTGATGAAATGTTATTATTTTTTGCAGTTAAGTATAATTACTTTAATATATTATCCTTTGCTATTGAGAATAATTATATAGATTTGAATGCACCATCAAAAAATAAAGAATATCCTAATATAATGAGTCATCTTTTAAATACAGCAAAACAGAATGAAGATAAAAAAATTTATAATTATCTTCTAAATTTAAATAAGTATAAAACTATAGATGAAAGTTCAGATTTAAATGATTTAGATTGTCATACTAGTAGTGATATTATTGAAAAGAAAGATGTATATATCCCAAAATACTTGTGTCCAAACTGTAATTCGAATATTTTTGATACTGGTTATAAAGTATCAAATGACATAATATATAAATTCTCTTTTGATAAATCTGAACCTGTTGAAATATCTAGTGAAATTTCTTCTATTAGATGTTGTAATTGTGAAGAACTATTAGAAAATATTACACCTGACAAATTATATAGTATATGTAAAATCCAAAACTGTAATAATTGTGGTTCTAATTTAACTAAGGTTGGGATTCTTGCAAAGAAAAAAATGGAGTTTGATGAGAATAACGAAGAATTTAAAGATATCTCAACGTCTTATTGTTGTGGAAATTGTGACTCTGAAATAAACATGTCTCAAAAAGAATATTTTAAGATTTAATAATTTATAGTTTTAAATAAGAAGAATATTTTATTAGATACTATATAAGTTTTTAAAATATATAAAATAAACATTTTTATGATAATTAAGATTGCTATGAAATCCAACTTTACTAAGCTGGTCTCATAGCAATTTTCTATTATAAAACCATAATTAAACTTTATCTAACTCTTATAATGATTCTTTTTATTTCTTTATAGTACCAACTATGATTCTTAAATCGATTGTTATATCAGATATACCTGATTCTAACAACATTAAAATTTCTTCTTCAGCTAATGATGATGTCAAAGGGGTCATTTTAATTAAATTACTTAAGTTTAATACATTGATATTGGTCTTATAATTAATTCTACTATCATAAATTAAATCAAGATGCTTCTTAAATACATCTACAATATTTTTATTATCATAATCACTATTTTTTATATTTTTCTGTATACTTTTTCTTATTTCTTTCAAATAATTTGACTCTGGAACAATCTTTACTACTATTCCACCATTATTTAAAACTCTTGTAAACTCCTTATAGTTTGCAGGAGAAAGTACATTTAATATTATATCAAGCTTACTATCTTGAAGTGGCAGATTTGCTAAATCTGAAATACACCATATAATTTCATTTTCTCCTCTTGTAGCAATAGAAATCCCTTCTTTAGCTATGTCAATTCCAATTAATTTACATCCATTATTAATCTCTTCATCTTCATATAATTTATTTAAGAAATATCCTTCACCACAACCTGCATCTAATACATAGTTACTATACTTATTTAAAGTGTAATTTTTAATTATAGATTTTATTTCTTCTATTAAATAATCATACACATTAGAATTATATATTTCATGTCTTGACTCAAATAGTTCTTTATCATAAATAGTTTTTGTATTGCTATTTAATAAATTAACATATCCTTTTTTAGATATATCAAAACAGTGTTTATTCACACATTTAACACTATTTTTATCAATAGTAACCATATATGCTTTGCAAAGTGGACATTTAAATACATCTATATTTTCATTAAGTAGTAATCTAGTTGTTTCTATCTTTTTTAGTTTACCAATATTTTTTTTATTTACATTACTTATATTCTGTTTCATTCCCATAATCTCCTTAAATTCACTATTTAATTTAAATAGCACGAAATTATGGCTACTTGCATAAGATAACTTTTCTAGATTATATAAAATGTGTTATAAGCTGTTGTAAAATAGCCACAATTTGTGCGCTATCCTCTTATTCTAGTGTAATATATAAATGCTCTTTTATTCATTATTTTTCCCCCTGCCATTATGTTTATTAATATCTTAAGTACATGTAATTCACAATTCTAAAAAATATTCTTTAAATTATGCCTATTGGAATAATAAATATATTAATGTTATTTACTATATTCCATGATGTACTCTTTAAATCCTGAATCTTCATTTATTTGCTCTTTTACTATATTAAATCCTTTTTTATTGTAAAATACAACTGCCTTTTTATTGTCTTTGTATACTGCTAGACTTAGATTCTTGTATTCTTTAGTTGCATAGTCTAAAAGTTTACTTCCTATACCTAGGTTTTGATAGTTTGAATTTATAAATAAGGCTCCTATGAAGCTTTTATCTATTATGCTTATAAATCCTTTTATTTCTTGACCATCCTCATATACAAATGTATCTGATATAGGTATATATTCATTTTTGACAGTGTTATAGTTATTTTCCCAGTATTCTTTATTTATAAAGTTGTGTGCTTTGATTGTGCTTTCTTTCCATATTTCCATGATTTTATTTATATCTTTATCATTTGATTTTCTTATCATAAATTTTATTTCACCCCATTTTTATGTTGATTTTTATTTATAGTATAAGTTTACTTCATTTAGATATGATTTAGTTAATATAAAACTAGCGCAACTCTTGTTAATGCTTTATGTAGTACCATGCTTTACATACCACTTAGTTAATATAAAACTAGTATTAATGATTGTATCAGATGATGATCTCGTACTTTACATACCACTTAGTTAATATAAAACTTTTGAGGAGGTTTTGATTTTGATTTATTTTTATTCCTTTACATACCACTTAGTTAATATAAAACTCAGAATTTAAGCGATTTAATTTTGAGCTAGTTTGTCTTTACATACCACTTAGTTAATATAAAACCTAATGACTAATAAGGAGAAAATAAAAGGCTTTATTTCTTTACATACCACTTAGTTAATATAAAACCTATCAACCCAACAGCTCCACAAGCAACTTTTCTTGCCTTTACATACCACTTAGTTAATATAAAACCTAATTAGTTTTTTATTATATAAATCAATTTGCCTAGCTTTACATACCACTTAGTTAATATAAAACTCTTGTTTCTTCTGTTAATTTTATTATACCTTGTTTCTTTACATACCACTTAGTTAATATAAAACCGTTAGTACAATCCCCCTTGAGGGGTGCGTCAGTGATCTTTACATACCACTTAGTTAATATAAAACCTAATATTCCTTGTTATTTTCCTTCTGTTGAGGAATACCTTTACATACCACTTAGTTAATATAAAACTAATTTCTAAATGACATAAAAACACTTCCTTTTTTGCTTTACATACCACTTAGTTAATATAAAACTTTTAAATTTTAAGAATGTATTATTCTAATAAAAATCTTTACATACCACTTAGTTAATATAAAACCTGTGACCATATATGTCTTGTTGTCTATATTTGTTCCCTTTACATACCACTTAGTTAATATAAAACGTGTTGCGTCTTACTATATTTATTCATCTGTTTTGAGACTTTACATACCACTTAGTTAATATAAAACATTTTAGCGGTTGGAGCAGCAGCTAGTAAACTTGGAACTTTACATACCACTTAGTTAATATAAAACTGTCTTGAAGATGTTACAAATAAATGGAAGGAGACTTTACATACCACTTAGTTAATATAAAACTGTCTCATACCTATTTATTACTACACCATTTATAGCAAACTTTACATACCACTTAGTTAATATAAAACACAAACCACCCTTTCTATTTGATAGTATCATAAGTCCCTTTACATACCACTTAGTTAATATAAAACGGTTTATATTTGCTGTTATTGCACCAAGTACACGCTCCTTTACATACCACTTAGTTAATATAAAACGAAGAAGTCTATTTTGAAAATGAAACATTTGAAATTACTTTACATACCACTTAGTTAATATAAAACAATAGCGTTACTGTAGATGTCGTTGAAGAAATAGCACTTTACATACCACTTAGTTAATATAAAACGAGTTTAAAGGAATCGAAAAGACTTGCTCTTTAAACTTTACATACCACTTAGTTAATATAAAACGTTTTAGGAGGTTGTTTCTATGATATATTTTTATAGCTTTACATACCACTTAGTTAATATAAAACCCAAACCAAATAACCACCGCCAATCAAAATACCAATCTTTACATACCACTTAGTTAATATAAAACGTTTCATCAGCATTTATTGATACAAAAGTATACCTCTTTACATACCACTTAGTTAATATAAAACATATTTAGATATAACGGTTACTTTATCTACATCTATCTTTACATACCACTTAGTTAATATAAAACTTAACACAAAAATCATATGCAGTTTCTTCTAGAACTTCCTTTACATACCACTTAGTTAATATAAAACCTGACTCTATTGCCGTGCTTTCGACTGTTGCTCCGTACTTTACATACCACTTAGTTAATATAAAACCCCAAAATAGGTGCAATTGAATAGCTTGAAAATGCTACACTCACGCAATCATAATTCAATAAAAACATCAAAATTTGCAGTGAGCGAGCAATAGTGCAATTAATAACAATTATCAGTACCCTTCAATCTCTTATATTCCAACTGTTAAGCCTTATTTTAGCACAAATATCGCTCACTGCAAACCTATATAAACATTTCATCAGAATACTTATCAATACCATAACATTTCTTTTTAATTGAATTAGGATTTTTTATCTCATAAACATAAATCGAATCTTCGCTATTATCAATAATCTTTTCTATTTCAGAAATACATTTATGTAACTTCCCATCAGTAATATCTCCTTCAAAAACAGAATTCTGAGTCCAAGTTAAATATTTTTTAAGTGTTTTTCTAATCCGATTTAATGACCTTGCTTCAACAACATCATAAGTAACAATAACAAACATTATCTACCACCATGCCTTTAAAACTTTATACTTTTCATCATTGATAAAATGTTTAATTAATTTATAACATTCTAACCTTATAAACATTCTATATGAAACTTTTCTATTAAGATTTCTATGCTTTATAGTTGTCTGCATCTTATTTTCAAATTCTTGTAGAAATTTCTTCTTTCCTTTTTCACTTAAATAACAAATTTTGTCCTGATATTCAAAATCACTCTTATTAATTCTTTTGTTATTAATCAAGCTAAAAATTATTGTGTCAATTATAATTGGCTTGAAAATTTCTGCAATGTCTAAACTTAAGGAAAATCTCTTTATTGATGGTTCATGTAAAAAGCTTATTGTAGGGTCAAGTTGTGTCTTATATATTTCACTTAAAACATTTGTATACATTATACTATTTCCAAAAGACATAAGAGCATTTACTGGGTCTTTAGGAGGTCTTTTTTCTCTCTTATAAAACTCAAAGTCATCTTTCAATATTTGATTAAATGATTTATAGTATGTTTTTCTTATTCTTCCTTCTTTACCCATAAGTTCTGATATTTCTTTGACATCATTCAAACTATTTAGTTCATCTTTTATAGTATCAATTAAGCTTTCATCAACCTTGTAATATCTCATATTTCTTAAAATATGATATGATGCACTTTCCACAAATGATTTTGCTAAGTATAGTCTTTCATTTTTATCTAAATAGCAAGCCGATTGAGATACTAAACTGAATCCTGATACATTTTTCTTTCTTGGGTAATATGTACCTGAATAATATCCATAGTAATTATAGAAATGAAGCATAACTCCATATTGGCTTATATAATTTATAAGTTTTGTGTTTAAATCCACTTCCCCATATATATGAATATCATCAACTTGTTCTACTGGTAATATTTTTTTCTCACCTTCTAAATTATAATAGTAAATCGTATTTTCTTTTCTTTTTATACTCCCATTACTTATAATATAATAATCTCTATACATTGTTACTCCTCCTTCACGAAACAAAATTCATAATAAGCACATTTTGTACAATAAGATTTCTTTTCAATTTTTGGAGGAGATAATTTCATGTTTATTTCATTTATATTTATAAGTGTGTGTTCAATAATTCTTTCTTTTTCTTCTGTCAATATCAATTCTTCTTGTTTCTTTTCCTTAACATAATTTATAGTTCCTTTTTTCTCTATACCCATACTATTTTTTAAATAGTATAAGTAATAGTATAACTGCATTTCATCTGCTTCTTTCATCTTTGAACTTATTTTTACTTCTTTTACATACTTGTCCTTTATTATATCTAATTTCAAGATATCATCAATCAACACTTCTTTATTTTTCATTCTTTTATATGAATCTTCATGTACTATCTTTCCAGACAATACTCTATTACTATTTTGTTCCATAGTTATTCCTTTAGAGAATAACCATAGCTTTCTTTTACATACATAGTAATAATTTATCTTTACACCTTGAACTTTTAATACTTCTAAATCTATTGGCACAAAATCACCTTCTTTAGTAAATTTTAGCCACATTGTTAATATAAAAATCAAATAAATTGCTCTATTTCTTTACCTATAATCACACCTTTGCCAAATATCTGTTTTGTATGTTCATCTTCATGTATATCATATTTATATAAAAGTACCTTTAAATCTTCCAGACCTTTCACCTGTATATCTACTATATTTTGTTTAGCTTTATATATTGGTAAATTTACAGTTTTTTTAATTATCTCTCTTCTTGCTTTTTTTCTCTTAGACTTTATTTCATTTATCAATTGTCTATCATCATTCCTATATGCCTCTGTAAGCTCTTGTCCCAACTCTTCATAATCTTTTATTAAAGTTTTTTCAATTTCACTATATATATCCTCTGGTATTACTGTATATCCTTCAATATTTCTAAGTATATTTTGTGCCTCGTTAGAGCCTAAACTATATGGTGTTATAGTATCTAATATATCTAAAGCACGAGTAAATTTTTTTTCAAAATCTGTACCTTTTAAACTTTCTTTAGAATATAGTATTTCAACCATTTGTACTTTATGTTTTTCTTTCATTTTAAAACATTCTTTTCCATTCATATAGTTTTTCAATATCTCAAGTCCTTTTTCTACAATCTCTTTATCATAAATACTGCCTATTCCTGTAGCTTTTTCTATATATATAAATATATTTGGACTATTTTTTTCATACTCACGACTTCTATAACATCTCCCAAATCTTTGAAATAGACTGTCAAGTGTTGAATTTTCTGTATGAAGTTCATCAAAATCAATATCAAGAGATGCTTCCACTAATTGTGTAGTAATCCAAATACCATTACTATCACTATCTGCAAACTCTTTTATATATTTTTCTATCTTTGCTCTATCTTCTTGTATATACATAGAATGTAAAAGATTTACATTAATATCTATTCCTTTTGACTTAACTATATCTTCTATTAATTCATATTTTTCTATAGCACTTTTAACTGTGTTTACTATTACAAGAACCTTTTTATTCATTCCACTTTGTATTATTTTTTCTAAATTTTCATCTATTGAATTTTCTACAATAGACACACAATGTCTTATTTTTTCTGTATTGTATGTTTCTTTAGCTATATTACTATCAATTACACCTCTTTTTTTTAGTTCATCTATATATATAGTTGGCATAGTAGCTGTCATTATCATAAATTTGCCACCTATTTTATGTATCATTTCTATACCTTTTACCAATACAGCTGCTATTTCTGGTGAATATGCTTGTATCTCATCTATCACTACTTTTGAATATGCTAATGTTGAGTACACTTTTTCATACCCTCTATACAAAAAAGGAAATTTAAATATTTGGTCTATTGTGGAAAATGTCAGTTTACAAGATAATAACTTTGCTAAATCTACAATCTCATTTGAATTTTCCTGATTACTTTCTTCTAGATAATCTATTGCTGTTGAATGTAACAGACCTAAGAATGTATCATTTGATTCTCCTACTCCAACTATATTTTTAGCTCTGTCAAATAACGCATTTATACTTACTCTTAATGGAAGTGTGAAAAATGCCTTATCCTTATCTATCCAAATTAACGCAGTTTCTGTTTTTCCCATCCCTGTAGATGCAATTAGTATTATATTCTTGCTTCTATTCGATTTAGCAAATGACTGAACTTCTCTTAAACTACCAAACTCTTTTACTAAATGTTTTTCTGTGTATTCACCTATATTCATGTTACTATTGCACTCAACAATCTCATGAGCAGAAGCACTATGGTCTAATCTATGTAATATACCTTTTAACATAATATATAGATTATAGTATTTGTGATTTTTATCTATTCTTTTTATTACACTTTGTATATACACTATACTTAATTCTTCGGTTCTTATTGGATATCTAACTTTAAACTCATGTTGTAATTCATAAACCTTATTTATTAAATCCTCATCTAATATTTTTTGTATTAAATTTTTTAAATCTTTATCTATAAAAATATCTCTTTCATGATGATATACAATAACTTGATTTAATACTGCTCTCAGTTCTCTATCTTTTTTCTTGTCTATATAACTATAATCAATAAATGCAGGAGAAAGATAATTATGACCTATATTATTTTCTAGATGAGTTACTATTTTAGGTTCATTTATTTCAATATCTATCCTACTTCTTATTAATTTTTGAAATGGAGAAAATGCTTTTCCAATATCATGAAATTCTATAACAAAATCAAGTAATTGCCAAAATCTCTCTTCTTCTAAAAAATTTAGTCTATTTATATTTGTTCCATAGCATTCTCTTAATGCATTCATTTGTTTTAAAAGCTCATCAGTATGTTCTCTCAGTGTTTCAACTGGATTAGATTTAGCATATAACATACTCTTCCTCCTAACTTATATTATTAAAATATAACAAATCTCCTTCATTATCTAATAATATATCTCCAAATGATATAGTATTTCCTTCATCAACATAATAACTATCTACCTTATTCCAAACTCTTTTTTTATCTTCTTTAGCATTATTATTATAATAATTATTGAGCCTATAACTTATAACGTATATGTCTGTATTTTGTAAGCTTGACTTTGGTATATATATAGGTCTTTTTATATTATATTTTGATAGTCTATAATTTTCATAATCATCTAATTGTATGTCCTCATCTAATTCAAATTTGTTAACCTCTACAAATCTAATATCATTAATTCTTACTAAATCCTCTTTTCTACCTAATGATAAATGTTCATTACAATTTAATAAACTATCATATAATTTTTTTAGAAATTCAAAATCTCCACCTATATGAATTATCAAATTTACATTCAATAACATATGACTATTCATTGGCATAGATGTAATACTATCCTTTTTATAAAAATATGTTGTCTGATAATTATTAAATATACTTTCATATGTTCCTTGTACACTTATATTAAATGGTATATACTCTGTAGCATTTAATATTTTGTGAATTAATCCATTTACTGTAGAATATGGTGGTAGTGGATAAGTTTCTGTAATTTTCATGGCAAATGGTTTTTTATAGCATGCAGTTTCTTGAAATAAATCTAATTTCAATACTTTCATATTAATTCACCTCATAATATTCCTTTACTTCTTTAACTAATTGTCCAAAAAATTTATCTACACTTAAAAATTTATCTTCAAATAACTCTTCAAACTCTTCTTTATTTGTAAATGTTCCATCTACCATTCCCACATAAGTGAAATCTTTTAAATTCTTGTCTAAAAAAGTACCTTGAACTACTTCTTCTATTGCTGACTTATTTACTTTAAATCCATTTTTATCTCCTTTTAATTTAATTCTTCCTAAGAAGAATGGATTTGCTATTTCATAAACTCCTCCTACTACAAACAGAGGAGATAAATTTTCTTGTCTACCTCTTATATTTCTATTTAATACTTTTATTATTTCTAAAAATTCTACTACTCGCTTACATTTATCTTTATTATCAAGTTCTATATCTCCATCTTTACCTATTTTAGATAAATCTATAGTCACTGTATATGTATAGTAGCTTAAATGTTGTTCTATGTTTGCAAGATTAGGGTGTTCTCCTATTCTATCTGCTAATCCTTTATTATTTAAAAAGTCCATATCACTTCTATATGGCTCAAGAGAAATTGCATTACTTAATCTTACAGTAGCTTCTCTAGTAAGTGAACCTCCTTTTTTATCCTTCTCATCTTTTTTATTTGTTTTCATATATCCAAATAAATCCATTTCTTCTGACTCTCTTATACTTATATTATCTTTAAATTGAACTGTACCTTTTCCTTTATCAACAACTTGTAAATTCCAATTAAATAACTCCGAAGCTAATCGTACTATGTCATATCTTAAACACTGACGAGATGCAAATGTATAGATGTTTCCATCAGCTCTACTTAGTTTTTTTAATTCTGATATATTACCTATCCCTTCACCATAGTTTAAACTTTGAGCCTGTGCTATTACTGTAAATGTTAATCCTCTTTTCATCTTATTTTTCCTCCTTTTCGTTTGGCAGTTTACCTTTTCCTTCATATTTTCCAGAAACTAATCCAGATATAAAAGCATGGCCTATAGATTCGAAGTCTAAATCTTTTTCAACCTCTATATCTAAAATAAACTCTGGAATCTGTTTTTTAGCTGACATAAAAATTCTTATAACTGTATCCATAAAATCATTTTTATTTCCAACTTTAACTGAATTTAAAAGTTTATAGCTTACTCCATCTATTTTATTTTTAGAATTTTCATTGACATAATGGTCATGTACATCACAACCCAAATAATAAATTACTCTTAGTTTTTTATCATTTTCTTCCAAATTTTTACTGTTCATTTTACATACTCCCTTCTTATAGCTATTTATTAATGCTCTTAATTGTACTATTCTAAAACAGTCTATTCCTGATATATTTGATTTGTTTTTACTTTCCATACCATTCTTAACTTTATTTCTTAAAGTATTATTAATTAGATGCTTCAGATCCCTATTTCTCAAAAGTAAATCTAATACATTTGATTTAAGCTTATAGTCATATATATTTTGTATTTTTGTGTTTTCATATGCAAAGATTTTGGCTAAATAAGTAGGAATATTAAAGTAGTTTATATTACACTTTTTAGAGTCTATACTTGCTTTAAATTCTACAAAAAGTATGTTATGAAGCTGCCATTCACTTTTTAATTTATTTTCTTCTACTATACTTTTTATAAGTTTATTAAAAGGATTCTCATCTTTGGAATCTGAAGACTCACTTTTTTGAACTTTCAAATTGTTGTTTCTTTCAAAAAGCTCATTTATAGAAGTATCCATATTAACAAATAAATAAAACTCATTTTCTTCATTAGACAAATAATTTTTTCTTGTATAAGTAGCTCCTGCTGGTGTACAGAACAATATAAGCTTACAAACATCACATATTGATGTTGTATATTCCTGATTCCAAAACATATTTCTAGCATTATTAGTACTTACTCCAAGTGGGGCAAAATTACTTTCTGAGTACTCATCTAATATCCCTTTATATGAGCCACACATTTCACAGACTTCTAAACTATCCATATACAATCTTATATCTTCAATACTTTTATTTTTCTTTATAAATTTATTGTTTATTTCCTTCATAATTTTTTCTATAGTATTTATACTAGACTTACTAACTTTTTTTTCATTTACATCTTTAGATATACTATCTAATCTATCATTTAAATAGATTTTTAATTTATCATAGTCATTCTCTTCTAATAAATCTTCTAATTCTCCTAAATATATGATTTGTCTTAAATAGTCATTAAACATTACTTGTTTTAATCCATCTAAATCTAATTTAGCCTTAGCAACATTAAAAAAACTAACTTGTCCAAAATAATTATCTTGAACTACATATTTATAAAGATTGGCTGTAAGTCTGTCATTTATTGACTTTATTTTAAATATATCAATAATCTCATCAATTAAAGTTTCTAATAAATCAAATTCATCATAACTTTTTATCTTAGACATAATGTCTAGCTTTTCTTTTATCAAGTTAGAATTATCTTCATCAAATTTTTTTACCTTATCATTTTGCTGTTTTATATTATCTTTAATTTTCTTAATTCCATCTTTGATTTTATCAGGCTTAGACTTAATAAAATTTATATTGTAATCAACACTCTTTCTAATCCTTTTTGATACATCATATTCATCCATGAAGTAATCGAAATAATACTCATGAAAGTTTTCAAGAAAGGAACTATCAAATTCAATATAGTCTTCCATAATAAATATTTCTGATTTCTTCTCTGCTTTCTTTATTATGTTTAAAAATCCAACTATACCCATATTAAAGAACCAGTCTCCTCTATAAACCCTTAACTTCATTTGTCTCACCTCCATTCTAGAATATCTATATCTCCAAATCCCTGTGCTCTTCTAAAACCTATTCCTAGGTTGTAGATAAGATTTAAGTCATCAATATCACCTTTTAATATAAACTTACCTTTGTAACCATTAACATATTGATACTCTTTGCCTGTTATTTTTTTAAATTCTCTTAAACGCTCTTTAACAACTACCTTTTTAAGACCTATATTTTCAAACTCTAACTTTCTTTTTAATCCATTTCCTCTATAGTTTTTGATAACTTCATTAGTTATATAGTTTAACTCTTCTATATATCCATCATCATCTACCTCCAAGAATTTTCCTTCTTTAGATTTTATGCAAATTGGAGATAGTGCATTAAATAGTACATTCTCTTTTGTTACCTTCTTTTCTCTTGATAAGTCTATTCTAATCCTTGTAAGTTCATATTCTTTATATAAGCACTTTTTAGAAGTCATTAATCCATTATATATATGAAAACCTAATTCTAAATCTGGAGTACTTATATTTAATATTACTTTATCTTTAATAATAAAATTGTCACCTTCAATACTATATTTTTTTATATAAACTGAAAATGTGAAGTTTTTAGTTTTTTTATTATTTTTTTCATTATAGTAGTACATATTTTTATAGTAATCTTCATTAGACTTTCTTATCGCTTCTTTTATAATACTCATAAAGAGTGAATTATAAGATATTGGTATACAATCGGTACTAAATTCAATTTTCATTTTCATAATATCACCTCTCTCAACTAATATATTAACACTAGACCGTGAAGTATATCTGTCTGAATATAAATTATTTAAAAAAATCAGTAAATTTTTTTCATTTTTTCAATTTCTGACAATATATCATCTCTAAGTCTAATAGGTTCTATAACTTCAACATAAGCTCCCATACTCAAAATCCAACTTTTTATCTCTTCATAACCTCTCATTTTAGCTTTAAATAGTATAGAATTATTGTCATACTCTATAATTTGTTGATTATTAACCCAAATTTTCTCCTTTATAATTATTGAAAATGGATGGCTAATTTTTATAACAACATTAATTTCTTCTCCCTTATAAATTCCTATACTATTTTTACTGTATTCATCCCAATTAAAACTTCTATCTACATTATATTTTTCTTCTAAAACCTTATAACTTTTAATTCTACATAATTTAAAATCTATAAACTTAAGCCTTTTTTCACAAAAAGCTACCATATAGGTATCTGATTTATAATTAAATAAACCGTATGGATGAACAATTCTTTCGCTACTGCCTGAGTTCAACGAATAATATCCTATCCAAATCTTACGTTTTGTCGTATACGCTCTAGTTATTTCGTTACATTTATTTTTTTCAAACTCATAATCACAATTACGTTGTGCTTGTACTGTGAAATAATCCATATATGTATCGCTTTTTTCTCCTGTATTTAATACTGCTTTTATTTTTTCTACAATACTATTAAATTCATTTTTGTAAATATCATTATTGTACTCTAGTTGTGAATTTATCATGTCTAGAATTGAAACTTCACTATCCAATAATTTAATTAGTGAGATACTATTACATTTATCAATTTCATATCCACCATAAATCCCAGGTGTTGAATTTATAAATATACCTGCTTGTTCTAAGTATTCCTTATAACTTTTTATTTGCCTTTCACTTACTTCCAATTCTTCTGCTAGCTCTTTACACTTCATTCTTCCTCTACTTTGAATTAATATCATCATTCTTATTGTATTAACTAACTTACTAATGAATAACACCTCCTAATAATATTAATTAACATCTTATATTGTTTATTTCTACACATATATACATATAACCTCCTTATATTTTATATAAGTAGAATATTTTACTATTTAGATACTTATTACGACATATTAGTATATAATCTTAATAATTAATACAATAAAAAATATTACTGAAAAAATAAATATTTATAATTCCAGTAATATTAATCAATTTTAAATACTTTTTATTAGTTAATAGCATATCCTAAAAATTAACTAAATTTAATCTTATCTCTTTTAAATAATTATTTCTCACAATTAAGAAATACACTATTTGAACTAAAAATAGACTTCCCATTACCAAAACTGCTGAAGATGCTACCTCTATATCAAAAGAATTTCTCAGTGCAGTAAGTGCAAATATCGAATGTATAACTGCCACTACATAAGGCAATAAAAACACAATTCCAATCTCAATAGTTGAAGCTTTTTTAATCTCATTATATGTCATCCCTAACTTATTTAACTGCTCATACTTTTTCTTGTCTACTTGACAATCCATATAAAACTTATTATATAAAAAGCTACTTGTAGTAACAAAGAAAATCATACCTATAAATATTGCCAAAAACATAAATGTAGAATATGTTAATTTACCATTTTCTATCATTAATTCTTTAGAGAAAAATAAATATGGTTGCATTCCAGACTCATCATTAAATTTATTCTCAAATTGTCTACATATCTCTGTAGTTTTGCTTGAATCAGCTACTTCAAATGTAGTAAATCTATCCACTATAAATTTTGATTTTATACTATCATAAAAATTATCTTTTACCACATACATATTGTCATAATACGCTGGCATAACACACTCTTCTACTTGTTTTACTATCCTTAGACTTTTATTACCTATAACCACATTGTCTTTAACTTTCTTATCACCTGGCAAGTTTGATGAAAGCAATGATATAGATTCATTATCTTCAAAACTTATAGGGTTAACTCCTATAGTCTTTGTGATTTCTAGATACTTAGATTCTTTCATAATTCTCACATTAAAATCGCTTTTCTTAGGAAATACAGTTTTAAATTCTCCATTAATTCTTGTATAATCTACATTTTCTTTTTTTAATTTGCTTTCTATAAATCTCATTCTTTCCTTATCTTTTTCTTTACTATCAGGCTTGTTAGTATCATTATGCAAAGTCATTGTTGAATAATACATTGTGTTAGGATATATTAAATTAATTTGACGCTTTACATCTTTCCAAAATGAATAAACTGTACCTATAGCAGTAAATGCTACTGCAGAAGTTATAGCTATCAAAAAGAATATCCTAGCATTATCCTTTACTTTGTAGATTAAATTTGAAATCCAAAGCATATTCGTATTTTTTCTATAAAATCTCTTATTTAATTTTAGCTTTTTTAGAAAAAAAACACTAAATTGAGAAAAAAATAAATAGGTTGCTAATATAGTAAGAGATGTAACTGGAACTAAGCGTAGATATGTTGTATATTGGTCAGTTGATGTAACAGCACTATAATATGCTATTACAAACAGACAAATACTTAATATAACAAATACTAGTGATGTTTTAGGCTCTGGTTTTGGAGTTTTTGTACCTTTAAGCAATCTCAATACTTGATTTTCCTTAACTATAAAAGAAGCAAATACTGATGTTAATATAGCTAAAATTATGAAGTAAAATAAAGTAGATAATATTGCATTTATTGGTATATAGAACTTCAATGGTGATAATTCTAAAAAGGTAGACATAATCACTAAAAATATCTTTGAAAAGACTAAACCTATTATTACTCCAATTACAGAAGATGCTATATTTATTATTATATTTTCTATAAAAATTAACTTCATTACCTGTTGCTTTGATATACCTGTAATGTAAAGTATTCCAAATTCTTTATATCTACTTTTAAGAAATATACTCACTGAATAAAATACAAAGAAGAATAAAAATAAATATGCAATTATTTTACTCATCTTAAGCCCCTCTTTTAGATAATCGGGAAATTGAGATATCTCTAAATCGGGATGACTTGTAAACATGATAAAAGAAAATAGTAGGGCAGAGGATATAACGATACTTGCTAAATACCCTACATAAGCTTTAATGTTTCTTGAAATATTGTTGATGGCAAATTGTTTTATATTCATTAATTATCGCCCCCCAATAATGTAAGTACATCCATTATCTCTTGATAAAACTGCTCTCTACTACTTCCCTTATATATTTCATTATATATAGCTCCATCTTTTATAAATAAAATCCTACTACAATAACTTGCAGCTAATGGGTCATGAGTTACCATCATAGTAGTAACCTTATTTTCTCTATTTATATTCTCAAATAACTCCATAACAGTCTTTGATGACTTTGAATCTAAATTACCAGTTGGTTCATCTGCTAAAAGTATTGATGGTCTATTTATTAATGCTCTAGCAATAGCAGTTCGCTGAGCTTGACCACCTGATACTTCAAAAGTTCTTTTTTCTAATAAATCTTTTATCCCTAAAATTCCAGATACTTCAGCCAATCTATTATTTTGTTCTTTTACACTAACCTTATCTAATGTCAATGGTAATACTATATTTTCACCTATAGTTAAGGTATCTAATAAATTAAAATCTTGAAATACAAAACCTAACTCTCTTCTTCTAAATAATGCAAGTTCTTCACCTTTTAATAGTAGTGGATTCTTACCTTTTAGCTCCATAGTTCCTGTAGTTGGTTTATCAATAGTAGAAATCATATTTAAAAGAGTAGTTTTCCCACTGCCAGATGGTCCCATAATTCCTACAAATTCTCCATCATCTATACTAAAATTTATATCATTTAATGCATTAAAAATTATTTTCTTGCCATATACTTTACTTAAATTATTTACAGTTAAAATTTTCATTATTAACTATCCTTTCTAATCTAATTTTTGAAATAACATATATATTTATTTGTTAATTATTATTTATATTGGTTAGCTAATTCTCGTAAATAATAAATATATCTTAATCTATACACTAATTATGTTTGTAAAAGCTAATATAGCAAGCAATATTCCCATAAGTATTCTATATATAGCAAATACTCTCATTGATTTTTTCTTTAGAAAATCCACAAATTTTTCCATAACTACTATTGATACAATAAAAGCTACTATAAATCCAACTATCAAGGCAATCCACAATGTTGGTGTCATTATTGAATAATCAAATTCAAATAAATCCTTTCCTGAGGAAGCTACCATAGCTGGCACAGCTAAAAAGAAAGAAAATTCAGCTGCTATAGGAGAATTAAGTCCTGCTATCCATCCACCCATAATAGTAGATGCACTTCTTGACATACCTGGCCATGCAGATAAAACTTGTAAAACTCCAACTTTTAATGCTTGTATTGGCGTGATTTTGTCTATATTATCAGTAGAATGTTTCTTTTTTCTAAACAAAGTCTCTACCACTAGTAATAAAATCCCACCAACTATAAATCCTATAATTACAGATTGTAAATTAAACAAGGCTTTTATGTTGTCATAAAATAGAACCCCCACAATCGCAAATGGAATACATGCTATAATTACATTCATTCCAAATTTAAAGCCAGTTTTTCCTTCTTTTCCACCAGTAAATATAAACTTAAAAAATTCTATAACACTATCTTTTATTTTCTTCCAATAAAGTACTACTACTGCTAATATTGCTCCAAGTTGTATTACAACCTCAAACATTTCAGCAAATTGTCCTTTAAAATCTATCAAGCTACCAACCAATATCATATGACCAGTAGATGAAACTGGGATAAATTCCGTAAGCCCCTCTACTATAGCTATCATAACTGATTTTAATATGAAAATAATATCTAAACTCATCAATAAACATCCTTTCCTTTTTGCAAAATTTATTTTTTATGTTATTTCTTATACTAATTGTAATTTAGATTAGAAAATTTAACTATCTACAAACATTACACAAACCTTACAGCTATGTAAGGTTTGCAAGTAAACTCTATTAAAATTAGATTTTTTAACTGTAATTATCTCATTCAACAAATGATATATAAATTAATAAAAAACATAATCAATTAAAGATTTATTATAGAAAATTATTCATATTATCTTTATTAAACATGATTGAAACTTCTGTGCCTTTTCCTACTTCTGATTTTATGCTGACTTTATGCCCTAAATCATCACATACTTTTTTTACTAGATAAAGTCCCATACCTGTAGATTCTCCAAACTTACGACCGTTTTCCCCTGTAAAAAACGGGTCAAATACTCTTTTTATATCTTTAGAAACAATCCCAACACCCTCGTCTATTATACTTAGTGTTACATAGTTATTGTTTTCTTCAGCTTTTATATTTAGGTAGTTACTATAACCTTTAGAATATTTCACACCATTTGTAATCAACTGGTTTATTATAAATTTCATCCATTTTATATCTGTATAAACATAAGTAAATTTGTCTATTTTTATCTTCGGAATTATCTCATTTTTTATAAATAGCCTCTTTTCTTCATTTACAATACCAACTACAATTTCGTTCAATTTAGCTTTCTCAACCACAAAATCTTTTTGGAAATTATCTGCCCTTGCAAAGTGCATCGCCATATTTAGACCTTTATTTAGCCTGTCTAGTTCTTCTCTTATGTTTTCTGTTACTTCTTCTCCCTCATATTCTTGAAGTTGAAGACTTATAACTGATATTGGTGTTTTCATCTGGTGAATCCATTGATTGATGAAAGTTAAATGTTCACTATGTACTTTTTTATGTTCTTGTATCATTGATTGATATAATTTATGTTGTTGTTTTAAAATAGCTGATATATTTCTTCCCAAGAAAGAATTTCCTAAATACAAGAATGATTCATCCAGAGATTTTATGCCTTTTTTGAATAGAGTATATACTTCTCTATGCTTATAGTATTTATATATTAAAAAACACAATAATATAAAAGAGCTAAATAAAAGAATATATAAACTCTCTTCCAAATTGATAAATTTCATAAGATTACAATAAATAATTGTCATAAATATTCCTATATAATATATAAAAATATAACCCTTACAATCTCTAAAAAATAATTTCATATTTTCTCCCTACCAATTTTTATTTAATTTATATCCTAATCCTCGTACAGTTTGAACAGCATTATCTATACCTAATTCCTCAAATCTTTTTCTTATCCTGCTAACATTTACATTTAGAGTATTTTCTTCTACAAATTCAATATCGTCCCATATCTTTTCTAACAGATAATCTCTACTTACTACTTTTGGGTATTTTCTAATGAGGCATTCAATCAATATCCCTTCTTTCTTAGTAATAATTAGAACCTTTCCACCTAATTCTAACTCCAACCTCTCTGGATAAAACTTCAATCCATCTAATTCAACTATTCTTTCCTCTATTTTAGGTGAATATTCACCATATACTCTTCTTATATGACTCTTTATCTTTGCCATTACTACATCATAATAAAAAGGCTTTGTTATATAATCATCTGCTCCACTTTCTAAAGCTCTAATCTGGTCTACGTTCCCCTCTCTAGCTGATATAAAAATTATAGGTAGATTAGACTGCTGTCTAATACATCTACACCAGTAAAAACCATCAAATCTAGGTAAATTTACATCCAATAGCACTAAATCTGGCTTTATTTTTTCAAATGTAACCATTATATCATCAAAGTTTTCTTCAACAACCACTTCAAATCCATATTTCTCAATATAATCCTTAAGTAATGTACTTATTGATATATCATCTTCCACAATATATATTTTATGACTCATATATTCCTCCCAATATCTATTTTAACATTAACTAAATCTACTAAAAATAAATATAATTATTAATATAAAATAGAAAAAGTTACCTTAATTAAGGTAACTTAAACTTTTATTATAGTTTCTATTTAATATTATTTTAGCATAATTTCTACTTAGCAGCATATATTAATTCTTTTATGTCTACTTTTTTCTCTTGCAATCCATTTTTTATTAAGAAATTTTGTGTATCTTCAAGTGAAGATATGTCTTTATCTGTTATATCTAAACTAAAATCATACCAAGCATACAACTCTTTAGTTTCTTCAACACTTAAATCAACTTCTTTAGCTACTTTTTCCATAGCTTCATCAAAATTATTATTTACATATTCTAAAGTCTCTTCTTCAACCTTCATAAATCTTTCAACTATCTCTGGATGTTTCTCTGCAAAATCTGTACTAACAGCTGTTACTATTATCCCATCTACTAAACCTTCACCATTTGCTACAAGTTTACTTCCAGACTTCATAGCTTTAAGGGCTGCTGGTCCAGCAATCAATGCAGCATCAACACTGCCATCAGCAAGAGCTGCTGATGCTTCTGGGATACCCATGTTAATAAACTCTACATTATCCATACTTAATCCTTCTTTATCAAGAGCTGCAATTAATACTTGATGTAGTATAGTTCCTTTTGGACCTGCTACCTTCTTACCTGCCAAATCTGCTGCTGATTTTATTGAACCATCGTTAGTTAAAATCATAAATCCTTTTGGTGACCTACTATAAGTGTTCAGTATCTTTAATTCCACTCCATTAGATGCAGCTATCAAAGCTGATGTACCACCCAATGCATGTAAAAAGTCTATTTCTCCAGCAGCTAAGGCCTGTGTCTGCTCTGGTCCTGTAGTAATTTCATGGAAATTAACTTTTATATTATCCTTTTTAAATTCCTTTCCAAATAAATCATCCTGTTTTTGAATTATAGAAGGAACATTTAATGGTGATTTTACATAAGTTAAATTTATTTCTGAAAGTTTTTCTCCATCATCTTTTTTAGCACATCCACCTAAAGATGTTGTTGCAAGCGTTAATATCGTTATACCTACCAATAGTTTTTTTAATTTCATTTACTTTACTCCTTAAAATATTATTAATTTCTTTACATGTCTTTATTTAATTTCATTGTCATTAAAATATCTTTTTTTAATTTAATATAATAGTCTGAAGTCAAATCTCTATCATAATCATCTTCTATATTAAATTCTTTTATTTTTCTTTTGTTTGTAAAAACAACTATTTTCTTGCCTATCTTTAATGCTTCATCGATATCGTGAGTTACAAATATTACACCTTTATTAGTTGATTTATGTATTCTTATAACTTCATTTTGCATATCAATCCTTGTAAAATAATCTAATGCCGAAAAAGGTTCGTCCATAAACAACATATCTGGATTGAAAGAAAGAGCTCTAGCTATACTTACTCTCTGCGCCATACCTCCTGATAACTCATTTGGATAAGAATTTTTAAATTTCTGCAAGTTCATCATCTTAAGATATTTTTCTACATCAATACAATTTTTCTTATTAGGTCTATTTAAGTAATTTAAATTATCATTAGTCTCTAAATCTATGGAATCATCATTTATACCTTTACTAGCAATGTTTCTGTGATATTTGAATTTACCAAATACTTTACTTAAAATAGTGTTTTTTCTTTGATTATGAAAGGCTATATTTTCACTTACATTTAACCAAGGCATCAATCTACTCTCTTGAAATACAAATCCTACATTAGGTCTATACTCTTTATTATCTTTAATAAATCTAATCTCACCACTATTTATATCTTCAAGGGATGCAATTGCTCTAAGTAAAGTAGTCTTTCCACATCCACTTTCACCTAAAATTACAGTTATATGATTTTTATCTATGTTCAAAGAAATATTACTAAGAACTATGTGTTCTTCATTGTTGACTTCATAACTTTTAGATAGATTTCTGATTATGTACCCAGAATCACATACTAAATTATTCATAGGCTTCCACCATCTTTCCCTTACTTACCTTTTTCACAATAATTGAAAATATATAATCTGTAATTATTCCTAAAAGTCCAATTACAATTATACCTACAATGACAACATCTGTTCTAGACATTTCCTTTCCATCAGATATCAAGTAACCAAGACCTGAAGAAGCTGCTACAAGCTCTGCCCCAATAATCGCTCTAAAACTATATCCAAGAGCCAACTTTAGTCCAACTGCAATATCAAGAATGGCATTAGGTATAATTATTTTAAATATTATTTGAATCTTTGAAAACTCAAATACTCTACCTACTTCAATCAGTTTTGAGTCACAATTCCTAATCCCCTTTAATGTGCTTGTAAAGATTGGGAAAAAAGAAGCCAAAACTATAATTATAATTTTCGATTCTTCTCCTATGCCAAACCATAGTATAAGCATTGGTATTAAAGCAAGTGGAGGTGTATTTCTCAAAAAATTTATTAACGACTTAAAATATTCATATACTCCACTATGAATTCCAAAGAATATCCCTAGAGGTACACCTATTGCAGTACTTATTGCAAATCCTATCAAAACTCTTTTCATACTTGCATATACATTAATAAATATTGAACCATCACTTATCATATTTAAAAATGTACTATACACCTTTTCAGGTGATGGTAATATATAATCACTCCAGATACCAAGATAATTAGTAATTTTCCATAATAAAAGAATTATAAAAAATATCAAAACACTTTTTACTAGACTTAAAAACCTATTATTAAATTTATTGACCATTTACAAACCATCTCCATTATTACACCCATCTTTACAATAAAACATTTCTACTATATCATACTTATCTTTAGAACCATCTCTTATATTTTGTATTTCGCTTAAGATTTCTTCTTCAGTCGATACTTCAAGAACCTTTTCAAAAGAGTCTTTGAAATATCCTAATGGAATAGGAGATTCATCTATCTTTCCAAGTGATTTTATACCTTCTTTTTCAGCAAATTCTTTCCATGTATAAAATATAGCATTACTCTTATCCTTAAATTTTTCACTTGCAAAATCCCTTAATTGTGTACATGGAGAGGTTACTATCAGCATATCATCTTCACTCTTGATATATTTGTCATATAAAACCCTACAAGTTCTTACTAGTATTGGTTCTATCATAGGTATTTCAAAACTATCTATCAAATTATTTCTTTTTAAAAGGTTTATACTCTCTGGACATCTACAATCTAACATTGTATTCTCAGTCTTTTTTGTATACTCTTTATATTGCTTCTTTACATATTCTAATTGTGGCTCACATTCTGCCATTATGTACCCCTTTTTTATCAAATTTTCTTTGACAAGGTGAAACTTTTCCCCATACATTCTTTCTGCCACTGGATTTATTAGAAGATATTTATTCATAGCTCCTCCTATTATTTAATATTGAATATTATTATCAATTACTAGTTTAAATGAGCACTTAAATTTTGTCAATATATTAAATTTTTCTTAATAAAATAATTTTTCTCTACATTTTTTTGCTATTTAAATTAAAATATTAAATAGTATATTCAATCTATTTTAAATATTAATATACACATAACGCTAGTAATCTACTTATATAATAATCTATAAATATTATATAATGATATGTACATAATTAGTATTAATATTTGATAATAATATCAACAAAAGTAGAAAAACTCTGAAGTATTATAAGATATAAAATCGAATCTTAAAACTACACAAAAAAGTGAAGTCTAAACAGACTTCACTTTTTATAATCTTTATAAATATTTCATTTTAACATCATCTATAATTTGTAAAATTTTATTTCTAACATCTATTGGCTCCAATACTTCAATATTTTTTCCAAAAGAAAGTATATATCCATAAATCCAATCATTTTTTGGATACTGTACTGTTACGATGAAATCTCCATCATTATCATACAATATATTATCAATATCAAATTCATCATACACTCTATAGCCTACATCTTTAGAAATTTTTAACTTTAAAGTAATGCTTTCATTCTCATCTTCTTTTATCTCTCCAACTTCAACTGGTATACTCCTTATAAATGTCTGTTCACAAACACATATATTTCTCATCCTTACAATCTTAAAAATTCTATAATCATTTTTTTGATGACAATAGGCTTTGATATACCATGACTTCTCTTTAAACCAAAGCATAAGTGGTTCTACACAACGCTTTGTTACCTTTCCATAAGTATTTATGTACTCAAAAGTTATAATATTACAATCTAAAATGGCTGATTTTATTTTTATAAATTTATCTTTCTCTATATCATTACTACCCCAATGAGAAAAATCAACAGTTATCCAGTTTATATCTGACTTACAAAATAAAGGTTTAAGTTTTGATAGTGTAGAATCAACTTCTGGATATTTAAGAATATTTAAACTTTCTAATGAGGCTAGAATTTCTTTCTGTTCTTGCTCGGACAAAATAGATTTATCAAAGGTAAAATTATCTAAAATACCTATACCCCCATTTCTGCCTTTGTCAGTATAAATTGGAATACCAGAAGCTGACAGTATTTCAATGTCTCTACAAATAGTTCTCCTAGATACTTCAAAGTGTTCAGCTAATTCTGTTGCAGTTACTTTTTTCTTATCTAAAAGGATATAAATAATTTCAAACAATCTATTACTTTTCATATAATCACCTCATTACTTTATTATAGTATAACAATAAAGTAATATAATACCACAATATAACGCTTATAACTCTCTTTTTACTTCAAAACGCAAAACAGTCTTTAATGAATCAGGTGATACTTTTCTAGCATCACTTATATAAATTTCACGATGTACATTAGATTTTCTTATAAGATTATTTCTTTTACAAAATTCACTCATAATGTCAAAACTTTCTGGTTCATTATCATATGAACCTACATGAAGCATTTGCACACACAAGCCTTCATTAATAGACTCAAACCTAATTTTTTCAAGAAGATTATGTGGCTTCTTCTTTTTTACTATATTGATAGCTTTGTCCAATAGGTCCTGCGTAACAAAATCTGGCTGACGTATCATCATAGTATAAACTAAATCTTCTTTAATAAGTATATCTGAGTATTTGCTTTTTTCTCCTTTATCCCATATAGCTTCTAAAGGAAAAACTGTATAATCAAAATATCCTTCTGGCACAATTCCCTTCTTATGCATAGTTTTTATTGCATATGCCAAAGAATAAAGTACTCCTATTGCTTCAGTAAATTCTTTATCATTTGGGTCTCCACTACCTCTTAACATGATAAATTTTTGCTCTGGTACTTCAACTAATATAGGATTCTCCTTAGGTAAGTATAACTCTTTTTCTTTTTTTCTCCATTCATATTTCATAAAAAATACCTCCGTATATATATTTTATACATTGATATTATCATGGTAAAAGTGACAACAGTATGTCACAATTTATAAATTATATTATAAAATCTTCATCTTCTAATTCTTCATATACTCCTTTTTGGTATCCATTCCCCTTAGTTGAAAAGAAATCATGTGTTTTAGTTTCCGTACTAAGACCATTTAATACAATTGGATTAATAGCATCTACAGTATATAATTTCTCAAACCCTAGATTTTCTAAAGCCCTATTTGCATTGTATTTTAAAAAATTCACAACCTCTTTTTCAAGCCCACTTTCTCTGTATATAACATTTGTGTACTCTACCTCATTATCCATAAGACTATTAAGTATAGAATACATATTCTCTTCTAATTTATTTTTCTCAATTTCATCAAATTCGTCGTATATTTCTTGTGCAAGCAATCCTATATACTTACCATGTAAAGACTCATCTCTAAGAATGAGTGATATTATTTCTCCACTAGCAACCATCTTTCCTTGACCAGATAAATACAATGGATAAAAGAACCCTGAATAAAACAAGAAACTCTCCAAAAATACGCTTGTAACCATTGATAAATACAAACCTTTTTTACTTGTTGTATTCTCATATTGAGCTAAAACTAAGTCAGCTTTTTTTTGTAAAGTTGGCTCTGTTTCTATCCACTCAAATAACTCATCTATTTCTGAGTTAGAAAGTAAAGTCATAAATATAGAAGAATAGCTTTTGGCATGTATTTCTTCCATAGTTCCCATAAAAGATAGGACAGCCTTTCTTTGTAGATTTTCTGTTAAACTCATCATAGATGGGATTCCATTATTCCCTTGTTTTGTATCCAATAATGTTAAACCACCCAATACTTTCTTATATAGTTCCTTTTCCTTATCACTTAGTTCATTCCATACCTTGATATCCTTAGAAACAGATATTTCTTCAGGAAGCCAAAATTGTTTTACATTTTGTTCCCAAAAAGCTTGTGTAAATCCATCTTCTTCTCTATTCCAGTTAACTGCATTATGTATTTTATGTAAATTAAACGTCATATATTTCTCTCCCTATACTGAACATACTAAACACTCATGAGTGTCTCTTGTCATCTTTGTTCTTGTGTAATATAAACTTTTCAGACCTTTTTTATATGCATATATGTAATGTCTAGCTATGTCTCTAGTTGTCTTTTCATCTGTGACAAATAGTGTTGTTGATATACCTTGGTCAACATGGTTTTGAACTGTTGCTACTAAATCTATTACTTTTCTCATATCCATCCTGTATGCTGATTGATAATATAACATATTATCATTTGTTAAAAATGGCATTGGATATATTGTAGTAGAATCTCCATATGTTCTTACTTCTACTGGTTCAGTAATTGGCATTATACTTGATGTAGCATTTTGCACATAACTAATACTTTGAGTTGGTGCTATTGCCATTAAATAAGCATTATATATGCCTTTTTCTTTTACTTCGTCTAACAAACTTGCCCAATCTTCTTTAGTTGGTATATGGATACCTTCAAATAATACCTTTACCTTATCTGAATTTGGTAAATAAGATTGCTCATAGTATTTTGATAGTACTTTGCTTTCTCTACCTTTAGCATATTCTGATTTATTGAAACCTTCAAAAGTTTGATTTTTTTCTATAGCTATTTTCATCGATGCTTTAATTGAGTAATATCTAATCATTGCAAAAAATACATTAGAAAAATCTATGGCCTCCTCTGAAGTATATAAAATATTTTCTCTTACTAAATATCCATGTAAATTCATAGCTCCCAATCCTATAGAATGAGACTTACTATTACTATTACTAACTGTTGGTACTGGTTTTATATCCGTACTATCTGCTACAAATGACAATGCTCTTATTGCTGTCTCAACTGTACTTTCTATAGCTTTATTATCCATAACATTAGCTATGTTTAAAGAGCCAAGGTTACAACTTATATCTTGTCCCCATTCATTTTTACCTCCATAACCTTCTATTTGTGAAGGTGTCTGATATTGGAATATCTCACAACACAAGTTAGACATCTTGACCATTCCAACATCTCTTAATGTATGTTCCTTATTTGCTGTGTCTATGTATACTACATATGGGTATCCACTCTCTTGTTGCATCTGTGCTATTTTAGTCAACATCTGTCTAGGATTTATTTCTTTTTTTCTTATGTCCTTATCATCAACTAACTTTTCATACCACTCATTCATTTCTATCTCATCAAGATAAACTCCATACTTCTTATATACAGTATGAGGATAAAATGCATATGCAATCTTATTTTTTTCTGCTAATTCCATAAACTTATCAGGTATTATTGCCCCTAGTGATAATGTAGCAAGTCTTATTTTCTCATCAGCATTTATCTTTTTCGTATCCATCAATAATTCAAAATCAGGATGAAACACAGTAAGGTAAACTGCTCCAGAACCTTGTCTAGCTCCCATTTGATTGAAATAACTAAAGGATTGTTCCAACATTTTTGCTACACCAACAACTCCTCCAGCTGCTCCTTCTATGTCTTTAATTGATTCACCTGATGCTCTAAGTTTAGATAAGTTTAGTGCAACTCCTCCACCAATCTTTGATAAATGGTTTGATGAAGATATAGCATATGATATGCCTTCTGTACTATCTTCTACAGATAATAAGAAGCATGATACCATCTCTCCAGCTCTTTTTCTTCCAGCATTTAAAAATGTTGGAGTAGCTGGTTGAAACTCTTGTTTTACTATTTTATCTGTAAGACTTAGAGCTAGACTTTCATCACCATTTCCTAATGTCAAAGCTACAATTAATACTTTCTCATTATATGTTTCTAATATTTCTTTTCCATCATTGCTTTTTAATGCGTAATTTTGATAAAACTTATTTGCACTCATATATGATTGAAATTCAAACTTATATTCCTCAATAAACTTATATACCTTTCTAATAAAATCCATACTGTACTTATTTATTACTTCTTCTGAATAATAACCTTCATCTATTAAGTACTTTAATCTTTCTTCTAAGTCTTTAAATTTTTTCAACTTTGGTTTTATAAATTCTTCTATGTAACTACTTAAGGCTTCCTTGTCTTTTTCTAATTGGTATTTACCTTGTTCATTTTTAATTATCACTTGATTGTTAAGCTCTATCCAATTCATTATTTACCGTCCTTTTAACATAATCTTGTGCTATAATTTCATTTAATTTGATTATTATTTCTTTTAGTATTTACTAGTTTAAATTCCTAAAATAACTTATAGATATCTAAATATAATAAGTATTTTTCAAAAACAAAAGCACTACATATAGTCAGTGCTTTATCTATTATATACTACATATAGTATATACACAAATTTTTTTATATCTAAACTTTTATTATTCTATTACTTCTATTATTTTTATTTTCAAGAAATTCTAAAGGATTTAACAGAAAATTAATTTATATACTATTCCTATAATCTTTTTATTTTTTATTTTTATATTCTTACAATATATTTAATATTTTATATAATAGTTAGGAGTTTTCCATTTGTTGTTATATAATTATATATATAACTATTTTACTACTGAAGGTATAAAAATAAATTCATGAAGGTGATTTTTATGAGAGATATTTCTAAATATGAACTTGAAAAGATACTTAAAAAACATTATTTATGGCTTAAAGACAAGAATGATGGAGAAAGAGCTGATTTAAGAGAAATAAAATTAGAAAATATGAATTTAAAGGGATATTGTTTAAGTAATATTGATTTTTCATGGTCTGACCTTATTGATTTAAACTTAGAAGAAGCAGATTTAGAAAACTCTAGCTTTAGTAACTCTTATTTTTCAAATTGTTCATTAAAAAATTCCATCTTAAAAAATGCAGACCTAAGTGGAGCTAATTTTAGATTTTGTGATTTATCTAATTCAGATATAAGAGGAACTAATTTAGAAAACTCCAACTTAGAATATGCCACTTTAGATGGAGTAGTATCAGATGAAAATACTCGCTTTTTCAAGTTATACTGTCCTGAGACAGGAGCATTTATAGGCTATAAAAAGTGTTTTAATTTTAGAATGGTACAATTATTAATTCCAAGTGATGCAAAAAGAGTTTCTGCTACATCAAATGCTTGTCGATGTGATAAAGCAAAAGTACTGTCAATTACAAGCATAGATGGCAAAGAATCTTTTAAAAGTGCTCGTGCATATGCTGATGAAAATTTTATATATAGAGTAGGAGAAACGATTATAGCTGAAGAATTTAATGAAAATAGATGGAAAGAATCAACTACAGGAATTCACTTTTTTCTAACTAGAGAGGAAGCTATTGGCTACCTATAAATGTAAAAAAAAGGGTCTTTAAAATAAAGTGTGTATTCTTCTAAAAAGTAATGATAATTAAAACTATTAAATATCACTATATAAAGGAAGGTGAACCCTTTTTATTTTTAACAAAAACAAAATATTAAAAAAACTTATTGAAGAATATGATGTAAAAACAATTACAGATATTCAAGATATGATAAAAGATTTATTTGCAAGTAAAGCTCATCAAATGTTAGAAGCGTATCTTGATGACTATTTAGGTTATGATAGATATGATAATAAGAACAAAGATACTAAAAACTCTAGAAATGGATATATAAATAAAAGTGTTAAATCAGATTTTGGAGAAATGATTTTAAATATTCCAAGAGACTGAAATGGAGATTTTTAACCGAAGGTAATTAGAAACTATGAAAATGATATATCAGAAATAAAGAACCAAGTGATTGGAATGTACTCAAAAGGTATGTCTACTCGAGATATATCAAGTCACCTTAAAAGTATTTATGGAATTGATATATAAAATGAATTCCAATATAACACCAGAAGATATTCTAGTGTTTGTGTATGTCTCTTCCGATTGTACATTGTCTCTTTCCACAGGTGCTCAGCTTACGATTTGATTTGCTTTTGCTACGATTAAGATTTCCAATTGCTGCCATCCACAGCTTCTGGAAAGTCTGAACCAACTTCTTAAAAAGTATACTTGAACCCGATGTAAGCACAAACATCTACCTGACATGCGGTGTCACTGATCTTCGAAAAAACTTCATGAGACTGGTTGTAATCGTAAAGATGAAATTTAAACTTGATCTGTATTCCCATTGCATGTTTGCGTTCTGCAACCACAGCCATTCACTTATCAAAATCCTCTGCTGGGATGGATCTGGTTTCTGACTCCTTATGAAGCGACTGGCTCGTGGTAAGTTTCTGCTGGCCTAACAACCCTAATGAGGTAAAACAGGTCTCACTGTGTGAGATTAGATGGTTGACCAAAAGACTTTCCACTGAACAAAAAATACCTTCCAAAACCGCCATCCCAAGCTGGTAATTTGAACGTTTTCGCCAAAAAAATAACGAAAACAACACAAAATACGCACATTTCAGGCGTTTTGTGGCACTGCTTTTCTTGGCTTCTTATGCCGTTTTGTGGTATACTATTCCTATTAAAACGTATGATAATAAACCATTATTTACAGAAGAACAACTTCTAAATATGAAACCAGAATACCTTCGTGAAATTGTGCGCCTTCAAAAGCAGTATATAGAAAAGATGGATGCCAAAATCAAGCTTTTGCAGGAAACAATCAAGTTGAAGCAAGAACAGATCATAGAACTTGAATTCATGAATGCTATGCTGAACGACCAGCTTACACTTGCTCAGAAACAGCGTTTTGGAGCCTTAAGTGAAATGTATGAGATGGCTATGAGCAGCTCTCTTTTTTTAATGAAGCAGAAGATAAGGCTGACGGACAGGTTCTGGATGAACCCGAATACAAAGAGGTTCATTTGGCCACTTACAAGCGCAAAAATACTTTGGGTAAGAAAGAACAGAATCTTTGTGCTTTCCCCATATTAAAAGTTGAATATGAATTGACTGACGATGACTGTAAATGTCCAGAATGCAATGCGAAGAGAAATGTGGTAACAACAGAACCTACCAGTATCTTTGCTTTGTTCCTGCACGTTTTGAAACGGTCAAGGAAGTTGTGCTATATGTCATGCGAAACGATTGCCTGCGCTCCCAGAACCTCCTCGGTGTTAAAATGAAGCATCGCAAATCCTTCTCTGGTTATAACCAATCATGAACAGTAAATATGTGAATGGCCTTCCACTATACCATCAGAGCCAGGAGTTCAAATGTTATGACTTAAGGATAAAACCATGGCTGTTTCCTGCAGGATCCAGAAGTAGAATCCTATTATGAAACATCTTTATACGATAATAGGTATGGAAAAAGGAGCAAATATGACCTGTTTTTTAGACGATTGGATGAATTTTATCAGTATCGTTTTTTAATGCAACAGTTAGTTATGAAATATATAAAATTTAAGTATAGAAGAAGCTTTCTTTGATATATGCAGTTTTATAGAAATACAGACTGTGTAATTTGCTCTTCTACTGACGACCCATTATCTACTTTTATTGCAATTGGAGATGTATATATTTGTTCTTATAATACTGCATTTCGAACTGTGATTCAATTTGGAAAAATGGGTATATTTTTAAAAGTGGAGATGTGGATGAATTATGTGACAAAATCAGAATTGTTGTTGAAAACCTGGAGCTTAGGCAATAAATAGGTAAGAATACCAGGAAATTATATGAAAACACATTTTCTCCAACAATATTTAAAGAAAACTTAATGAACATAATTAATGACCAATTATTGGAATTTATTGAAAGGCAGATGTGGCAATATATGGCGAAAATATGTTTTGACTATTATACAGGAGAAGATATTTATAATGATGGAGATGTTGAAGAAAAACTTTTGCATCATTACAGTGAGAAAATTGAAATTGATAAAGGAGCCGATAATTATTTTTATTTAACCACACATATTAGAGAAAATATATTAAATTGGTATCCTTTCAAAGATTCAGACGAGGTCTTGGAAATTGGTAGTGGATGTGGAACATTAACAGGTATGCTTTGTCAAAAATGTGGTTTTGTAACTAGTATTGAAGGTTCTAAACGAAGAGCAAAAATCACATTAGAAAGAAATTTAAACTATGAAAATTTAGAGGTTTTTGCAGGCGAGTTTGGAAAATTCAGGTTAGTTAAAAAATTTGATTATGTTATTTTAATAGGAGTATTCGAATATGCAAAGATATTTTTTCAACAATTCCAAAATCCGGTATCAGGCTTTTTAGAAGAAATAAAAAAAGTATTAAAACCAACTGGAAAAATTCTGATAGCTATAGAAAATAGATATGGCTTAAAGTATTGGGCAGGTGCAGATGAAGATCATATCTGTATGCCATATATAGGTTTATGTGATTATGAGCAATACGATGTTCAAACTTTTGGTAAAGGAGAATGGATTAATCTCTTAACCAAACATGGATTGACAAAATATAAGTTCTATTATCCTTTTCCAGATTATAAGTTACCAGAAATTATTTATTCAGATGAACATTTACCAAATGATGAGCAAATACAAAAAATGCCAATTTATCTCTATGGAAATAAAGTGAATTTTGATTTAAGAAATACTTATAGGGGATTAAGAGATAATGGGCAGTTTGGTTTTTTTTCAAATTCATTTTTGGTGGAATGTGGAACTGAAGAATGTAATTTATCAAATATTATATATGCAAAGGAATTATCATATAGAACAAAAGAATACCAATTAATTACGGTTGAGAACAAAAATAATGAATATTATAAATATGCAGCATCAAGTGAAGCCAGATCACATTTACACACAATTCATGAAAATCATTGCCATATGAAAAAGTTAGGGATAAAAGCTGTTTCTACAGAGTTGTTGAAAACAGATTTACTAAAGATTGAATTTAGTAAAGGCGAAAATTTAGGAGACCGAATATATCGTATAGCCAAGAATAGAAATTGGAAGCAATTCGATAATGAATTAGAGTCATTATGGCAATATTACTTATCAATTTCAGAAGTTGGTAATTTTAAAGATCCATTATCTCCCGAATTAGCAATGTTATATTCTGAAAATATTCCAATTTTGAAACTTTCATTAATGGATGCAAATGTATCAAACATTATGATTGATGGTGATGGGCATTATGTATTGATTGATCAAGAATGGTTAGCTAGTAAGCAGCTGCCAGCAGAGTATTTAATGTTCTTTTCCATTTGTCATATCTGTGATATCTGTGAAATATCAAGCGAAAAATTAATGAACCGCTATAATATAACAAAGGAAAAAGAAAAACATTTTTTAAGAATTTCTGAAGATTATTACCGTTCTAGGAATATTATAGATTTCAATGTTCAACAAAAGCAGAATGATTTGAATTGGAAATGGGAGTCTGGAGGTTTGGATACTTTACCAGTATGCTATTACAATACAGGAAATGGATTCAATGAAAATGAAAAAATATATTCGAATTACTATAAAACAACGGATGGGAAGTATGCTGCAGACTTTCTTCTACCATCTAATGTAATTAGTTTTAGGTTAGATCCTGCACTTTGTGGCGAGAGATGTATGTATTATTCTACTATTTTAATTAATGATAAATTGGAATATGCTCAAGAAAATAATATTGTTACTTGGGAGGAAAAAAAAGTGCTAAATGAAAAAAATCCTCATTTAGTATTCGATATACCAATAACGAAGTTTCAAATGAAAATTGATTTAAAACAGATGACAATTCCAGAAATCGAACAGTTTTTATCATTCAATGTTCAACAAAATCAGAATGGTTTGAATTGGAAATGTGAGTCTGAAGGTTTGGATACAGTATTGGATACTTTACCAGTATGCTATTACAATACAGGAAATGGATTTAATGAAGATGAAAAAATATATTCGGATTACTATAAAACAACAGATGGGAAGTATGCCGCAGATTTTCTTCTACCATCTAATGTAATTAGTTTTAGGTTAGATCCTGCACTTTGTGGCGAAAGATGTATGTATTATTCTACTATTTTAATTAATGATAAATTGGAATATGCCCAAGAAAATAATATTGTTACTTGGGAAGGAAAAAAAATGCTGAATGGAAAAAATCCTCATTTAGTATTCAATATACCAATAACAAAGTTTCAAATGAAAATTGATTTAAAACAGATGACAATTCCAGAAATCGAACAGTTTTTATCATTATCAAATTCTAATACTTGATTTGAATTTCAGATATATTGAAATATTTGTAAGTGCTTCAAAACATGACATAATGATTTGAAACCAAAAAAATAATAGGATATTCCTAAAATCAGATATCAGAATGGAGTATTAGATATGACAGATGAAGTTACTTTATGGAAACAACGCATCTTAGAGTTAAAAACAAGCGGGCAGACGATTAAGGATATTTTAAAAGAATTAGTACTTGAAAAGTTTAGTGAAAAAGAGACTGAGATAAAAAATCTAATTGAAGAGTTGGAAGGTTTAAGAAAATTCAAGGCTGACAAAGAAATTGAAGAATATAAAGAAAAAATTTCTAGTGTTATCTCAGAATTTGATTCATTAACATATGATTAAGTTAAGACTTTTAAAGAATCTGCTATAAATAAAGAGATATCTTTAAAAGAATTAAGTTTACTTGATTATACTAAATTAAAAGAAAATACAAATAAGTTTAGTACAAGAGATAAGAGATAAGAGATAAGAAATTCTTGAGGAAGCAAAAATAAATTATTAATCTGCATTAGAATATGAAAATAAAAATACAAAATCATACGAACAAATTAAAAAAAACACTCAAATAAGTAGTGTTTTTTTTTATAAAAATGTGATATAGATAAATATCCAGTCATAAAGCTCAATATTTTTAGTTACCTGATTACTATATTTGCCATTTTTATCTCCATTTTTATTTTTTATCTATTTCATTAAGTATATGTTTTAAATCTAAAAAAGTAGTATTAATATTTGAATGTCCTACCTTTTCAGATATAACCTTAATTGGTACTTTAGAATTTATAAGTAAAGTGACATGTGAATGTCTTAGTCATGGAATCTGATATGAGGCAAACCTTTATTCTTTAAGAATTTTTTGAATTTCTTACTCATAACATCTTCAACAATTGGATTTCCTTTTCTATCAAAAAATAGTAAGTTATATTCATTTCTGATAATACTTCTCAATAATTTTTTATTCTGCTCCAGTTTATAATCTTTCAATAAATTCATAAGCTCTACTGGTGCAAATATTTTTCTAATCAAACTTTCTGTCTTAGGCTCTTTAAGTATAGCATATCCATCTAATCTACTAGTTATCTTACTTACAGTTATTGTATTCTCATCAAAATCAATATTATCCCAAGACCTCTTAAAGTCTTAATCCTAGACCTATAGCTAAACTAATAGGAAGCTCAAGATTAGTTCCTTTAGCCACTTCTAATCATTTTAGCATCTGCTCTTTATCATAAATTTCATTTTTAAATTTTTTAATCCTTAGACTTTATATACCATCTATAATATTTTCTTTTATTAACTTAATTCTATATGCTCTCTTTATAGCAAGTCTCAATACATTTATATGAACTTTAATAGTTTGAGGATTTAGGTTACCAGATAAGTCATCTATATAATTTTGTAATATGAATATTTCTCAATTCTTGAAGACGATATTTTCCAATAGAAAGATTAATATAATTCTTACAAATAGCAATGCAGATTATATATATAGATGCCTAAATATTATCTTTATATTTTTCAGTAAAATCTAATAAAAAATTAGATAGTGTTATTTCATTTTGGACAAGAAAACTATCCTTATATACTACCCTTAACTTCAGCCAATCTTTTATTAGCATCTCTTTTTTTATAAAATGCTCCCATATTATTTTGTTTTCTTTTACCTGATTCGTCATCTCTGAATTCTAGGTATACTATGTAGTTTTTTTATTTCTTTTCCTTATAAAAGCATTCATGGTCATCCCTCCTATTGAAATTTGTATATTTGTTATATTATATAGGTAAGTCAAAAAATAGTCATTTTAACTGACTTTTTTAATTATTTTATTTATACAATTATTGAAATTACTCAATTTAATAATAAGGCATAGAAATGTATGATTCTATGTCTTAAACTATTAGTCTGATATTTTTTTAGAATATCAATTGTAAGGCTCTCATTTTTTGAATAGGTTTAAAAATATAGTCACTAATTTTTACAAAGTCTTAAAAGCGAATATAGAAGCTCAATATTTATCAGATTTAAAATATTATATTAATTGTTTTAATCTGATAAATATAAATCATTACATTAATTTACATTTATATATTATTTTTTTTATACATTTCTTACTTTAATTTTTTATGTTATACTACTTGTATAGAATGTATTTCTTAAATTAGCACTCTTAAATCCATGGCTAGTCCTTTTATATAAATCATATTATCACTACAATATCATTCATAAAATCCTTTTGAATTTTAGTTAGAATTTCAAGAATATTCTAACTTTAATTAAATATATATTGAGGGGGAAAACAAATGAAAAAAACTAAATCAAAGGTATTAAGTTTAATACTAGCAACTACTTTTCTTGTATCAACAACAGTAAATTCATATGCTGTATCTGCAAAATCTTCAGATATGGATATGAACACTGTTGCAGATGTACTTACTGCATCAGAGGAATACAGTAATGCATTAAAAGATATTGGTATCTCAGTTGGTGAATTAAAAGATTTGACACCTAAAGGAAGTAATTTCATACAAAAATGTAATTCATATTTAGAAAAAAATATGGATGTCCCTAAGACTTCTAGTGAAGAACCCATTAAACATACGACTAATGCAAGTCAATTATCATATGCAATGTCAGCAGCTAGAAAAAATCAAGAAATAGGAGCACCAAAGTATAATGATGAGGTAGTATACATGTATTTATCTCACTTTGTAGATTTTGAAGGAAATAATTATGAAGAAGGTTTATGTACATATATAACTAAATATGACAGAGAAGCTTATGACAGATATTTAAGTAGAGGCTCTGCTTTTAGAAGTGCTAATTCTATGCGTTCAGTTATAACAAATTTAATAGCATTAAAAGGTGACTTGCCTTCACTATATACAACACTTGCTAAAGAAAAAGCTTCTGTAGTTAAAACAATGTCTGATATAATATCATTTGGTATAGATGTGAAATCTGTAAAATCTATGGTTGAAAATGACATGTTTGTATTTTTCAAAGATGCCTATTCTAAACATGATACACCTGAAGCTATAATTGAAGATGTACAAGGTAGTATGAAAATAAAATATAAAGACTACAATGAACAAATAGGATATATGGTGCTTGGATTAGTGTTCTCAGCACTAACATTTACTCCTCCAGTTATGGCAATGTTAGCAGAAGTAAACTTATATAGCATGGTTATTAAAGACATATTTGATAAGGCTAATTATGCTGCACTACAATACTCTAGAAGTGCAAGAAAAGCAGAAAGATTTAACTTATGGATGGAAGAGAATGGAATGTATATGGAGAAAAAAGCATAAATACTTATGTATTGTAAAAACTGTAATTTAGAATTTGATGATACTACAACTATATGTCCTAAATGTAAATCCATCTTAAAACCTAATGAAAATATATCTCAAAGAAATTTAAAAAGTAAAATTAATGAATTTAAATTAAATAAAAAAATTAGACAAGGAAACATATTGTCAACCATAGCTATTTTAACAATAGCAATTCATGTATTTATAGACATTTTTATGCAAATAAAAATTGAAAATTATTATGATACTTCAAACCGTTATTGCCCTTTTGCAATATCAAGTTTGGTACTAATACTTTCATTAAAAAGAGGAGAAAAAAGACATAGCTTTAAAAAGAACTTACTATTTATAGTTATTATGATGTTAATATCTATCTTTGGAACTATCTATTTTTCAGCACCTCTTGTAAATAGAATATTCAATGGAGATTATCTATTTAAAGAATATTGGACTGTTTACGGAGTTGGAAATTTTATAATAATTTTAGAATGTATATTAATTATTTTTGATGATAGTTATTATTTATCCTATATTAATAAAAAAGAAAATTCCAACAAATAATGAAATAAGACTTCATTCTAATTAGAGTGAAGGGGTCTTTAAAATAAAGTGTGTATTCTTCTAAAAAGCGGTGATAATTAAAACTATTAAATATCACTATACAAAGGAAGGTGCACCCTTTTTATGTTTAACAAAAATAAAATATTAAAAAACTTATTGAAAAATATGATGTAAAAACAACTACAGATATTCAAGATATACTAAAAGATTTATTGGCAAGTAAAACTCATCAAATGTTAGAAGCATAGCTTGATGACCATTTAGATTATGATAATAAGAACAAAAATACTAAAAACTCTAGAAATAAAAGTGTTAAATCAGATTTTGGAGAAATGATTTTAAATATTCCAAGAAACCGAAATGGAGATTTTGAACTGGAGATAATTAGAAACTATGAAAATGATATATATAAATATTTCCAGACTTAAAAAAAGAGTATCCATAGTATTTAAAACTATTAAGATACTCTTTTATAAATTTTCTAGTTTAAAATTAAAATTTATCTTACAATCTATAGAAAATTGTTCATGCTGATACTATCCATAATTTTTGAAACTTTATCTATATATTCTATATTATTACTCAGCTCATTATAATACTTCTTACTCTCATCTATTGTTCTAAATGAATACACTTTTTTATCCAATTTTAAAGCCTCTTTTATAATGTCTATGTTTTTTTTATTTGTTTCTCCTACACTAAATCCTGTATCTATTATAATCTTAGAATCATTTAAATTTCTAATAGCCAAATCGAAACTCTCCTCACTTATTGGTTCAAATGGCTTTTCTGTAAACATCTTTATGCCCATAGTTCTACCAATTTCATAATCAACATCATTTTCATGTATTATTCCAGAATATAAACCTATACCCTTTTTAGTAAAAGCTCTATAAATTGGTGTAGCCTTACCACCTCCACCAATTATAAAAACTTCATTTTTAGATTTATTACTAATCTCTACTGAACCTAATAGACTATTAAAGTTTTTATCATCCAATTCATAAAGTGAATTTATAATATCTTCATCCACTACATCTTCAGGCTGACCATAAGCTATGACTTTATTATTCTTTATAAGAGCAACTTTATCACAACTTTTTAATGCTATATCTATTTCATGCAATGAAAGTATTACTGAAATTGATTTTTCCTTACTTAATTTTTTTAGTATATTTATAAGCTCTAACCTATGCTTTATGTCTAAGTGAGTTGTAGGTTCATCCAATATAATGATTTCTGGCTCTTGAACTAAAGCTCTTGCAACTAATACTTTTTGTTTTTCTCCATCACTTAGTTCATCAAAATATCTTTTTTTTAAGTGCAATGCATCTACAGATTCTAATGCTTCATCTACCATTATTAAATCTTTTTTAGATAGACTACCAAAAAAACCTGTATATGGATACCTTCCTATATTAACTATATCTTGTACAGTCATTAAATCACCTAATAATCTATTTGTAAGCACTAAAGCCATTTTTTTCGATAATGCTTTTCTTGATATATGATTTATATCTATGTCATTTAGATATATATCCCCTTTTATTGGTGTTATAAGTTTAGATAAAGACCTTAATATAGTAGTTTTTCCAGCACCATTACTTCCTAAAAGGCATAATATCTCTCCATTTTTTACCTCTATATTTATATTACTCACAACTACTTTTTTATTATATCCCACACTTAAATTATTAGTTTTCAACATATCTAAGCCCTGTCCTTCCTTTTCATCAATAGCATTACTACAATTGGTGCTCCTAATAAAGATGTTATTGTACTTATTGGTAACTCTACTGGTGACAAAATTACTCTTGATATCAAATCGCAGAGAGCTGTAACTATACTTCCTAAAAAAATTACCACTGGTATTAGCACTCTATTATCTGATGTCTTAAATATCAGTTTTGAAATTTGTGGTACTGCAAGTCCAATAAATCCTACAGGGCCTGCAAATGCTGATACTATTGCTGCTAGTATACTAGATATAAATACTACCAAAAATCTAAAAAATTTTATATTTATACCAATACTTTTAGCATACTCTTCTCCTAATAAAAAAGCATTTAGAGGTTTTATTATAAAGATACTCATTAAAAGACCTAACATACCAATCAGTATAAGTATCTCTACTTTTTCCCAAGTAAATCCAGAGAAACTTCCCATCGACCAAACAGTAAATTCTTTTAATTTTTCACTATTTGCAAATGATTGTAGTACATTAGTTATACCACTACATACATATCCAGTCATAATTCCTATTATTAAAAGAGTTGTTATATTCTTTACCTTACTTGCAAATAAAATGACTACAGACATTACAATCAAAGCTCCTATAAATGCTGCTACAAATATACTCATTGAAGTTATATTTTCAAATCCTAATGTATATCCACCTAAAATCATAAGCGCTACTGATAAAGTAGAGCCTGAAGATACACCTAATATATATGGTTCAACTATTGGATTCTTAAAAAATATCTGTAGTAAAATTCCTGATACTGCTAAACAAGCTCCACCCACCATAGTTGCAAGTACTCTTGGAATCCTTATGTTGTATATTATTTTATAATGTTCTGTATTATCCATACCTCTTAATACAACATCTATTATTTCTTTAAACTCAATTTTTACAGAGCCAAATGCTACACACACTAAAAAAGTAAGTATCATGCCTATAATTAGTCCTATAAATATTGTAGTATTCTTTATTCTCATTTTATTAATAAAATCCATTTATATACCCCTCTTAACAAATCTATATTAACTAAAATCCATAAAACTCATCTTTTAGTGTCGTATTATATATTATTTATCATAATTTATATAATGTTTAATTTTTTCACCTGTAGTACCTGGATGAAACATCTCAACTAAATCTACTATTAATTCATCAGTCTTATCTACTGATTGATAATAATCTGGAGCAAATACCCACAAGTTACCATTTTTTACAACATCCAAATCAGCCAATACAGGTGCACTAGATTTTATAGACTCTAAGTTTGGTGCATAATCTGAGCTTGATGAGTATACAAATATATCTGCATCCTTTGCAACTTCATGTAGTTGTTCAATACTCACTCTTCCTTCATTTGAATCCATTGAAGCACATGCATTCATTCCACCTGCCATTCTTATCATATTATCTACATATGAATCTTTAGGTGCTACATAAGCATTTCCTTCATATACAGATGCCCATACTACCTTAGGCTTGTTCTTGTTTTTTATCTTTTTACTTACTTCTTCTATCTTTTGTACTGTCTTATTCAATTCACTAGTGGCTATATCTTCTTTATCATAAAACGCAGCTATTAAACTTGTCCATTCCATTCTTCCAAATGGGTTTTGCTCTTTGTATTCATTATCTACAACATAGTTAAGTCCTAATTCTTTTAGTTTATCAATAAATTTTGTATCAGCTTCTGATAGACCACTACTAACTATAGTTAAATCAGGATTTAAGTCTACTATTTTTTCATAATCTGGTGCTAAGTTTGAACCAACATAATGTATCTTTCCGTCCTTCATCAAATCTTTAATTTCTTTGATAGTCCAATACTGTTCCTCTGTCGTTACTGCTTTTATGCTATTTAGCTCACCTATTGTTCTTAGAGAGCAGGCTTGTGTTGTAGATGCTATTAATACATTATCTACAGGTGTTCTAACTATATTAGCATTTTTATACTTTTCAGGAACTTCAATTTTTTTAGGAATTAAAATCAGTTCTCTTTTATCTCCATCAGTTACTTTTTTAATTCCATTCTCTAAGTCTTCAACACTAAATCCACTTGCATATTTTAATTCTAACTTCTTACCGCTACTAACTTGTGCATTCTCTTTATCATTTTTACTACATCCTATAAGACCTCCTACTAAAAGAACTATCATAATACTTAGAAAAAATTGCTTTAAAACATTTACTTTAAATTTCATCTCTTTCACTCCAATATTTTATTTTTATAAGTGGTTAAAAATTTTAATAACATATATTTCTAAAATATATCTCATTAGAATTATATTAAAGTTATCTTTAATAATTATAACCTTTTAATAAAATAAAAAACTTCTCCTAATTTAGAAAGGAGAAGTTTATATATCAATTTTACAAAAAATGAATTGATATTTCATTTTATTATAAATTACAATTTCCACCCTAAATTGAACCTATGTAATACTGGGCAGGTCTCCTGACTCACGGCTTTTCCTCTATCACCCTTCCCAAAATTTTTCATATAAATCTCAGTGGATTTTGATTTCGTATCCGTATACAGTAGCGGGGGCTGTAGTGAACTTGCATCACTTTCCCTATTAAACTAATCTAGTACCCTAGTATTATTTAATTTATTTTTTATTAAGATAATTGTAGTTTATTGTTGGCAACTTTGCAAGGTTGATTTAACATATAAAATAAAGAGTGCCCAAAATGACTATAAAAATCATTTTAAAACACTCTTTGTTTTTTACTATATACTTAATTAAGCAGTTAACATATATTTAATTCATTCATTAATTTTTTAATCTCACATACTTGATTTTCATTTGGTTTTGTAAAAGGAGCAGTCATATAATCACTTACTTGTAATCCCCTTATATTCAGAGCCTTTTTCATTGCTGGTATAAATGGATTTGTTATTAAATAAAAATCCATTGCTTTGTTGATATATTTTTGAATTTCTATAACCTTATCCATATCTCTATTATTATAAGCTTCTGCCCATTTTGAACAAACTTCTGGAATTAAATTTGATAAACCTCCTATACAACCTGCTCCCCCAGACATTAGATTATGTATAAAGTTTTCGTCATAACCACTATATATCTTAAAATTTGGGAACTCTGCTTTCATAGTATTTATTAAATCTCTAGTATGTCCCATTAAAGTTACTGTATCCTTATAACCAACTATATTTTTATGTTTTCTTACAAGTCTTAATGTAAGTTCTGGACTCAAGTCATAACCAGTTCTATCTGGATAATTATATAGATATATTTCAGCTTCTGTATTTTTAGCTATTTCACTATAAAACAACTCAATACTGTCATCATCAAGAGAGAAATAATAAGGGCTTATTATCATAACTCCATCAGCTCCACTATTATGTGCATAATTTGAAAGCTCTATAGACTCTTTTATACTCATACGACTTGTACCTATAAACACTTTTACTCTCTTATTAACATAACTAATTACTAAATCTATAAGTTCTTTTTGCATATCCATAGACATATTAAAGAACTCTCCAGTACTTCCCATTATAACTAGACCATCTACACCTCCATCTATAAGATGGTCATAGACTTTCTTATTTCCTTCTTTATCTAAATTTCCTTCTTCATCAAATATTGTAACCACTGGTGTCAAAAATTCTGCTTTCATAATTTAAACTCCTAAAATTTATTTTAATATGTTCATTTAATACATTCAGGTTTTGCCTTAACATTACCTATATTAAAACATTTATTTAATGTAATTTCTTAAAATTCCAATACTTTCAACCTCACATTCAATTACATCTCCACTACTCATATATCTAGGGGGCGAAAAACCCATACCAACTCCAGAAGGTGTACCTGTAGCTATAATATCTCCAGCCTCTAAAGTCATCCCCTTTGAAAGTTCTGAAACTATGTCTGAAATGTCTGATATGAATAATCTTGTATTAGAATTTTGTCTTTCTTCACCATTTACTCTACTACATACCTTAAGTTTTACAGGAAAAGAAATTTCACTTTTATGTAAGATACATGGGCCTAAAGATGTAAATGTATCTAATCCCTTTCCTCTAAACCACTGAACATGCTCTTTTTGTAACTTTCTAGCAGAAATATCATTTATAACAGTGTACCCAAAGATATAATCTTCGACCTCTTCTTTTTTAATATTAACACCTGTTTTACCTATTACTACTCCAAGTTCAACTTCATAGTCTAATTGACTATTTATATTAAAATGACCATCTATCTCATCTTCTGGACCTATCGCTTTTGTTACACGTTTTGTAAAATAAACTGTTTTTTGAGGTTCTTCAAAACTATTATCAAAGTGAGTTTGAGTTTCTTCAAGATGGTCTTTATAGTTCACTCCCACACATAAAATATCATGTATAGGTTTTTCTATCGGAACATGTATAATACATTCTTCTCTTTTAAAAACATCATAATTGTGGAATCTATCTTCCTTTATAATACTTTTTATCCTTATAATATCGTCTTGAGATATATTTTGAATTAAATCATTTAAATCTTTAAAAGATTTGCTAATATTTAAGGAATTAATGTCTATAATAAATAATTCATCTTTAGAAAAAAAACCTATCCTTTTACATTCATTTTTTCCTTTAGTAAAACTGACAAACTTCATAATCTCACCCTTTATTAAAATTCTATATATATTCAGTCTTTTACTTAAATCTTATACATAGTTACATACTCTAGCTATTGCCATTTCAGTATATCCAAGAGACTCTGCTTTTGATTGCTTTCCATTTGCTACATCTACAATCATGTTTAATAAATCATCTGTCAATTCTTCCATTGTTTGTGGACCATATATAACTGGACTGGCATCAAAGTCCATATTATCTTCCATATTTGCAAAAGTTATTTTGTTTCCAGTTATCTTTATCACTGGAGCTATTGGATTTCCTGATGGAGTTCCTCTACCTGTACTAAATACTACTATTTGAGCCCCTCCTGCAACCATACCAGCAACAGATGAAGCATCATTTCCAGGTGTATCCATTATAACAAGACCTTTTTTATCAATTTGTTTAGCATAATCATATACTTCACTTATTGGTCTATGACCACCTTTATGTATACAACCTAGTGATTTTTCTTCAAGGCTTGTCAATCCACCAGCTATATTTCCAGGAGATGGATTTCCTTCTCTAACCTCTTCTCCAACTAATTTTAACGAATTTTCATACCTATGTACTATATGTAATATTTTTTCTTTTACTTCTTCATTTACTGCTCTTCTAGCTAATATATGCTCTGCTCCTATAAATTCAGTAGTTTCACTTAAAATTGATGTTGCTCCTAAATCAACAAGTCTATCACTTAATTCACCTATTAGTGGATTTGCTGCTAATCCACTTGTTGGGTCAGACCCTCCACACTCAGTTCCTAGTATAATTTCAGATATTGGAAATTCTTCTTTTCTGAGTAAAGATGCCTCTTGAGCCATTTCTCTAGCATAACGAACAGCCTTTTCTATAGTTTTCAAAGTCCCATGTTCTTCTTGTATTACAAGAGTTTTTATTGGTTTGTTTGTTCTCTCTTTTATTGCATCAACTACCAAATCATTTTGACAATTCTCACATCCTAAAGATACAACTATTACCCCATATACATTTGGATTTGCTGCATATCCAGCCATGACATCCATAGTCAATTGTTGGTCTGAATTTACTTGTGAACATCCATTTTGATTGTTAAAAGTAACTGCTCCTTGAACTTGAGATGCTATTATTCTAGTTGTATCTGATGCACAAACACTAGTAGGTAATACTAATATGTGGTTTCTTATACCAACTCTTCCATCGGGTCTTTTATATCCATAAAATTTCATACTGATTTCCTCCTAAAATAATCTATATACCTTCTGTAATTTTTATGTATTATAACTTTTTATTACACTTACTAATCAAATATTTAAAATCATATTTGACAATTATTAAATAGTAAAAAACAATGAATTTAACTTCTATAAACTTAAAAGAATTATTTTATACATTAGCCATAGCTTGTTCATCCAAATCTTCTCTAACACTTCTAACATTATGGATATGTACATGTTGACCAATTTTTATTTCCTGATTTGCTTCTCCTATATGTTCTCCATACTTAGTAACCTTATCGCCTTCAGCCATGTCTTTTATAGCCAATTTATGATAAATAGTTATATCATCTAGTGCTGTAATTGTTTTTACTGTTTTATCTTTTAATTTAAAACTAATTTCGCTATTCTTACCTATTGCTTCAATAGCTACTGCAACATTATCTTTTTCATCAATTATCACTGCATTTATCATTATTCTTATTCTCCTTTGTAAATAATATAGTTTTATTAATATCCTAAAATCTAATTAGAGAGTTTACTATTTAAATAGTAAACTATGTAATATTAAGCTACTATCGTTCCATCCTCTTTTTGTTTTGGAAACTTAGGACACCCATACTTCTTAGCCCACCAACTAGTTATAAGAGGTACTAATATTGCAGTGACAACTACTGCTGCTGCTACTTGAGTTGTTGCTGTTGCAACATATGGTTGCCATGATGGGTCAACTAATGCAACAGCAGCAGGTACGGCAATCGCATTTCCAGCAGTTGTAGCTACAGCCCACCCTGCATATCCTGGACGTTTTCCTATAAATTTATCACAGAATACTATAAATATACCTCCTACAAATACAGATATTAATCCAAGTAGTACTCCTGATAAGCCTCCTTTTAGTATACTTGCAAGATTTATGCTACTACCTAGTGCAAATCCTACAAAAGGTACAAGCAAGTTACATCCTGGCTCTAGAAATTCTTTCATTTTTTTATCAAAATTACCTATTATCATACCAACAAGTATTGGTACTATTGCAGCCAATAAAGACAACAAAGGTACATTTGCAAGACCTGAAGTCCCAAGAGCTATTAATGTAAAAAATGGTCCATCATTTAAAGTAAGTAAACTCATAGTTGCACAATCTGTTTCATCTCCATATGAAGTCATCAATGAAAGATATATACTACCATTACTATTTGTAACTGCACTTATAACAGCTAATGTTGTAAGACCAAGTACTCCATCCATTCCAAATAGTTTACCTATAACTATACCTATTAAAGCACCTATAGCAAATTTCGAACCAAGAAGAATTCCACCTCTTTTTAAAACTTTTGGCATTTCTCTAAATTGAAGTTGCGTTCCCAAGCACACTAGCTGAACTCCAATTATAGTTGCAGACCCAACACTTGAAAATACTGCTGTTGTAAATGAACCTATTTGCACAATATCTGGGCAAAATGTATTAATGAAAGCTGCTATAAACATTGGAACTATCATCATACCTGCAGGAATTTTTTTAATAAAATCCATTATCATAAAGTTACTCCTCCTAAAACATGATATTTAATTACTCTTATTAAATTTTTAGCTTTAATTCTAACGGCCGTTTTGGTTCGTATTTAAGAACTAAGTTTTTATTTACGAATCTTTGAGTTAATGATAGCATTTTCCTATTTATGAGTCAATAAAAAAAATAAATTTTTGTCAAAATTTTTTCAAATTATCTGACAATATATTATGTATTATCAAATAGCTTCATTATATGCAAAAATACAAAGCACTAAAAAATATAGATTACTAAAATATACAAAATTTTTTACATAATTGAAATGACACACAAATTATAAGATACAATTCATAATATTTTGATATATCTATACAAAATATAGCTATTAAATAGATTCTCTTAAATTATATAACTAAATATCACCAACTTTCTTTAGGTATATTTTGGAAATTAATATAATTATTAATTTATAATCTTCTAAAAAATATCTATCAGTCCTTAAATCAATAGCTTCTTCATGTACAAATTTACATATTTATTTTCCACATTGTAAAATATCACATAGTGTGCTAAAATCAACATATTCTAATACTTTAAATTAATAAAAAGAGGGGGGAAATTTATGACTTCAGATAATCATCGCCCGACAGCTAGGATATTAGATATTTTAGAAGCATTAGCTGAATCCGAAAACGGATATACTCTTACAGAAATAGCAGATGCTATTAATGCTCCAAAAAGTAGCATCTTTCCTATAGTTCATACACTTAGTGCTAGAAAATATATTACTATTGACAAGAATACATCCAAATACTCTATAGGGATACGTTCTTACACATTAGGTTCTTCATTCTTTGAAAAAAGAACTATTTTCAATTATGTAATTGAAGAAATGACTAATATAGTTAATTCTTGTTCTGAAACTTGCCAGCTTGGTATACTTGACAACAATGAAGTCCTTTATGTTGGTAAAGTAGATTCGCCAGAACCAATTAGACTTATTTCTTATGTTGGTAAAAAAATACCTGCTAATTGTACGGGTCTTGGAAAAGCTCTTTTATGTGATTTTGATAAGGAAACACTAATAAGTTTATATCCAGATGGTTTAAAAGGCTTTACAGAAAAATCAATTACAGACTTTGATGTTTTATATGAGCAACTTCTTGAAGTTAAAAAAACACAAATAGCTTCAGAATGTGAAGAATCAATGCAACATCTAAAATGTCTTGCTGTACCAATAAGAAAAAATGGATGTATAAGAGCTGCTGTTAGTGTAACACTACCATTATTTAGAGCTAATGAAGAAAAAATAGAACTGATAAAAGAATTACTTTTAAATGCTCAGAAAAATATTCAATCTATGATGGAAGAACGCAATGAAGATATTATAATAAATTAAGTTAATATTTCACAGATACGATATATTGAAAATTGTAATAATTAAAGATTCTATTTTAAACTGGCATATTTATTTGATTTATACAATAAAAAACAAAGCTACTGATTTAACTACAGTAGCTTTGTTTTTTTATGATAGTTTTTATTTTTTTGTTGACATGATAAAAATACTATGTTAAATTCTAATCATAATCGTATTTACGAATTAAGTTCCTATATAAGAACTCATATATCTGTATTAATCTAAGTCATAATTATATGATAAACAAGCTAGAGAAAGATTATTAGATATATATTTCTTATATAAAAATCAATTTAAAATAAAAGGAGATTTTAGTTATGAGCATTTATTATGTACCACCAATAAATTTACTTGGAAAAGGATGTCTTAATGAAGCTAAAGATTCAATTAAATCACTGGGAACTAAAAAAGCATTTGTTGTTAGTGATAAATTTCTAGTTTCAAACGGTACTGTAAAAAAAGTAACAGATATTCTATCTCAGATAGGTGTAGATTTTGTTGTTTATGATGAAGTTAAACAAAATCCAACTGTAACTAATGTAAATAAAGGACTTGAAATATTAAAGTCAGAAAATTGTGATTTTGTTATCACTATAGGAGGAGGTTCTCCACAAGACTGTGGTAAGGCTATTTCTATATTAGCTACTAATGGAGGAGATATTAGGGATTATGAAGGTGTCAACAAAACTTCTAAAAAATGTCTTCCTATTGTAGCCATAACTACTACTGCTGGTACTTCTGCTGAAGTTACAATAAACTATGTTATAACTGATGAAGACAGACATGTAAAAATGATAATGGTTGATACCAATTCATTAGCTACAATGACAGTAAATGACCCAGAATTAATGATTAGTAAACCATCTAATTTAACTGCAGCAACTGGTATGGATGCTTTAACTCATGCTATAGAAGCTGTAGTGGCTAATGGAGCTTATGATGTTACAGATTCAACAGCTTTATATTCTATAAAACAGATATTTAAATACCTTCCAAGAGCTGTTAAAAATGGTAATGACATAGAAGCTAGAGAACAAATGTGTTACGCTTGTTTCTTAAATGGAATTGCATTTAGTAATGCAGGACTTGGTAATGTACATGCCATGGCCCATCAATTAGGAGGTTTATATGATTTACCTCATGGAGTATGTAATGCCATGCTACTTCCAATAGTTGAAGAAGAAAATGCTAAATCTGCTCCTTCTAAATTCCGTCCAATCGCTGAGATTATTGGAATGGATGTACATAATAAGTCAGATAAAGAGTGTGTTGACTTTGTAATAAATAAAATAAAAGCTCTTTCTGAAGAAGTAGGAATCCCAAAATCTTTAAAAGATGTAGGTGTTGATAATCCTAATTTTGAGTTACTTGCAGAAAACTCTATGAAAGATGCATGTGCTGGAGCTAATCCTGTTTTCTTTGACAAGGATAAACTTATAGAATTATTTATGAAAATATCTTAATTATAACAACCTACCCCATAAATTAATTATATATACTTATAAGGGAGTGCCTCAAAATACAATTATTTTATTATTGGCACTCTCTTACTACATCTTTCAAATCGTAATTCTTATCAAATACTAACATATACTATTATTAATTAAGAATCTTAGCTCTTAATTAACAAATCAAATATTTTATTAATGAATTATGACTGTTGTTGTATCTGGTATATTATCGTATATCCATTTTGCATTTTCTGTATTCAATCTTATACAACCATGACTAAGAGCTTCACCAAGTCTACCATCTATTATATAGCTACCTGTCGAATCATATAATACCGAATGATAATAATATCCACCTTTAATTCTAGTAGCGTACTTAACCGAATATTCATCTGTCCCAAAAGAAGGTTTTCTTCCACTTATATAAAATGTCCCTGTTATAGTTGGAGTTTCAGGTTTCCCTATAGTACATTGCCACTTATAAAGTTGACCCCAACTTCCATTATCTTTCTTAAAAATATAAGTATATTTATTTCTAAGGTCTGTCACAATTAGATAATCACTCGTGCTTTTAATATTATTTTCGTTAACAAATTTAGTCATATCAGTATAAAAATACTTATAATCTAACTCATTAGGTTTATTTCCATCAGTTGATAAGAAATAATTAAAAACATATCCTATTTTGTCATCATATACAACTTTACTCCAATCCCCATCTATTTCTAAAACTTCGACCCTAGATTTTTCGGGAATTACTGTAATTATATTTGAAGTCGTAGATTTGTCTTCTCTTAAATTTAAGTTACTCCAAGTATATTCGCTTACTGATACTAAGTCCTTATATACATACCCTTCTTGAGAATTATACATTACTTTAATCCATTCATCTTCTTCATCTAATACCTCCATTTTTGCTCCTTGAGGTATTACAGTTATAATACTTGAATTTGTAGATTTGCTGGACCTCAAATTTACATTTACTAAAGCATATTTATATATAGGTGTTCTATATTTTTTAATATTTATTTTAGTTAACTTCACACATACCATCCTCTCATATGTCTTTTTACAACATTTTATGAAATTCGATATGTATTCGTTCTCCTATTTTCAAACTTTACTTGTATTACTGATAATATTGCTATATACAGACTGGTTTTTTCTCACTTATATTTATCTATTTATTTAAATTCACAATATTACAATCCTTAATATATTCTTCAATTATACCTCTAGCAATATTAAAATAGCTTATGCATTTATCAACTATAACTGCATCACTACTAACTACTCTATCTAATTTTTCTAATACAACATCTGCATTTTTTACTAACTCTACCTCAGTTTCAATTCCCCATATTTTAGCATACTCCAGTATCTTATACTTTAAATTTCCTGAATTAGAAACTGGAGAATCTAGATAAAATCTAATTTTTTTTGCATTGTATTTATTTAAAAATTCTCCTATCAGCTTTAGGGCTTCTTCTGTTTTATCTATAATCTTATATGTCCCCCTAAGCCCTGCTAAGTCTCTCATATTACCATCACTACCTATTACTAAAGTTCCACCAGATAATGCCACTTCTATAGCTATTATTAAATTAAAACCATCTATATTTATAAGTCCTTCTTTGATTTTATCTAGAGAAAGTTTTTTTGACTGTCTTATTATATTTTTTTCTTCAGTGCATACTGCCCTTTTTAGTGCATCTCTTTGTCTTATGGAAAACTGATACCTATCTCCAACAAAAGTAACAACTGGGTCTATTTTATAATCTCTATTTATCAACCATTCTATTTCTTCCTTAGCCTTTATAAGCCTTACTAATTCACTACTTGAAAACCATCTCTTATCATTCTCATCAAACCCTCTTTTAGATACTTTATTCATATGATTTCACCTCCCTATTTTAAACATTGCTCTAATATCTTAAGTATGATAAACTTACTCTTTTAAAATATTTTTGATACTATTATATTATCCATTTAAGTTATCCAATACTTAAATTATATCGTTTAATTCCAGTTTATAATACAAAATAATAATTTCTATAGTACATTTATAACTTTACAATACAAAAAGGATACTATTAGTAATTTATTATAGTATCCTTTTTATAAAATCTATTTATAATGATAATTTTAGGCTTTATATATTTAAATTTATGATTATACTTCTTTTATCATATTAGGAGATAGAACATCATTAAGAGCTTCTGTCATAGTTGGATGTGCATAAACACGGTCTCTTAAATATGTGTACTCTACTTCTAAATCTATAGCTAATTGAATTAAGTGGATAATCTCACTTGAATCTTCACATATCATAGTAGCTCCAAGTATCTTATTTGATTTTTTATCAATCACAATCTTTATAAAACCATCTGTCTTACCGATTTGCTTAGCTCTTGGAATCGCTTCGACTGGCATCTTTGCTACTAATACTTCATATCCTTTTTCCTTAGCTTGTTTAACATTAAGACCAACTCTTGAAAATGCTGGACTTATAAAAATAGAATTTGGTATATTTTTTCTATCACTATTGCTTCTAGTCTTATCTCCAAATAATTGATTAATAATTATACGATAGTCATCTAGTGAAATATAAGTAAATTGTGGACCTCCATTTATATCTCCTATAGCCCATATATGCTCTTTGTTAGTCTTAAGAGTATCTGATACTTTAATAAATCCTCTTTCATTTAATTCTATACCTGCATTTTCTAGTCCTAACCCCTCAGTATTTGCCTTTCTTCCTGTGGCTACAAGTATCATATCGCTTGTTAATTCCTGTAATTTACCTTCTATTTCATACTCTACTATTGCTAAGTTAGAAACTTCTTTAATTTCTTTTATCTTTGTATTATTTATAATTTTTACATTTCTCTTTTCAAGTAGTTTTATTATTTCTTCTGAATCCTCAATATCTTCATTTGGTAAAATACCATTATTAGAATTTAATATTGTAACTTCTGCTCCAAATGAACTGTAAATACCTGCAAACTCTAGACCTATAAAGCCAGCTCCTATGATTGTCATTTTTTTAGGTAGAGTTCTTAAATTCATAAGAGACTCACTATCATATACTACATTCTTATTTTCCACACCTTTAATATTAGGTATAAATGGTTTTGAACCAGTATTAACAAATATCTTGTCTGCTACTAACTCATAAACTTCATTTTCAGTTTTAACTTGAACTGTATTTTCATCAATAAAAGTTCCCATTCCTGTGAATATAGTTACATTATCATTTGAATTTAATTTATTATAGTTAACTTCTCTAAGTTTTGTAATTAAAGTTTCTTTTTTATCTATAGCTTTCTCATATTCAGCTTGAGCTTCTTCCCAAGAACTTATATATTTCGCTTTTACACTGTTTGCCGAGTTCTCTAAACTTTTAGTTGGTATACATGCCACATTTATACATGTTCCACCATACATCTTATTTGATTTTTCTATTAAAGCTACTTTTAAGCCTTTATTTGCTAAATCTCCTGCTAATGTTTTTCCACCTTTTCCAAATCCCATTATTATTGCATCAAATGTTTTTTTCATATAATTTTCAACCCCTTCTTGTATTATTTATACTTTTACTATAACAAGATTATCTAGGTAGTACAATTAGGCACTTTTTTGTAACCTTAAATTGATTTGAATCCTTATATTTAAACATTTTAATCTATTTATTTCTTTGATTCTCAATAAAAGATGCCATAGTCTCTTTATCCATAGCTCCTGGAATATACTGAGTTACATATCCTTCTTTATCAATTATAAACGTAGTTGGAAAAGCATTAATTCCATATTGATACGCTAATGCTCCATCTTCATCAAGTGCAACAGGAAAAGTATACCCTTCTTCTTTTAAGAAGTTAATCACATGTTCTCTTGAACCTTCTCTACCCAAATTAGGTGAAGCTACACCTAAAATTACTACATCTTCATTATTTTTCTTATAGTCTTTGTATAGTTGTTCTATGTGAGGCATTTCTTCTTTACATGGAGGACACCATGTAGCCCAGAAATTCAAAAATACAACTTTACCTTCATAATCACTTAATTTATGTGTCTTACCATATTGGTCTGTTAGAGTAAAATCAATAGACTTTATTCTCTCTTCATCTTTAGCTCCTGATTCATTATTTCCATCATTAGAGTCTTTTTGACCACCAGTATCACTAGAGCTATCTTCTTTATTATTAGAATTTGCTTGTTTATTATCTTCCTGATTACTTTCAATTTTACTATTTTGTGGGATATTAAAATGTTTGCTTATACTCCCAAATCCATTTACCATCATTAATATTCCTGATACTATAAGTATAAGCCCACCTATTTTTTTAATAATTTCCATGTTGGATTTTATCTTGTCTATAGTTTTAAAAAGTTTACTATAAAACATAGATGTAATTATGAATGGCAAAATAAATCCAATAGTATATACTGCTATTAAAAGATTTGCACTAAGGTGATTGGTTGAACTTGAAACCATTACTAATACAGATGCTAGTATCGGTCCAATACAAGGTGTCCACCCAAAACTAAACGCAAAACCTAATATAAAAGCTGTTATTGCTTTCATTTCTTTAAACTTTACATTAAATCTTTTTTCTCTATTCAATATTGAAGATTTAATTATTCCCATGTAAAATAAGCCCATGATAATAATTATAATCCCACCAATGAACATTATTAAATCTTTATTCTCACTAAAGAACATACTCAAAACTCTTACTGATGAACCTAATATAAAAAATGTTGTCGAGATTCCAAGAGCAAAGAATATAGTATTTTTAAATAGAGAACTTCTTATAAAATTTGTCTTTCCTTCTTTTAAACTCTCTACACTACTATTTGATAATATACTCAAATAAATAGGCAAAATTGGCAATATACATGGTGAAAAGAACGACACTATACCTTCTATAAATACTAAAAATAAATTTACATTTTGCAAGCTAAAATTCCTCCTTATTTTATTTCCAATATTAAAATTTTAAGATTTATTTATCACAGTTTAAGTTTTTATTACTCCACATTATCATTTTTTCCATAACAGGAAGTAATAGTAATCCTGACTCACTTAAAAAATAGGTTGACTCTACAATATTATTAACCAACCTTTTTTTCTTAACTATAATCTCTTGTTCAATTAAAAAATCTAATTGTTGAGTTAGCATTTTCTTACTACACTCTGGTATAGCTCTTTGTAACTCTCCAAATCTTTTTTTATCTTTTTGTATTTCCCATATTATTATAGCTACCCATTTTTTACCTAATATACTAGATAAAGCCTCTACTGGACAATCATATATCATGTCATCTATATTGTACATTTTACTCTCCTCTTTTCTTTAATATTAAATAAATTGTTATAACAGTATGTGTTTATAGGTATTATGTATACTTCTAACCTTATTTAATTAAAATTTTTATTGTATATCTCCCTAAAACAAATTATTTTAAGTTTCATGTAATTAATATATCAGTTTTATATACATATCACAATTGGTCACTTTTTTGTAACTACATAGAACTTAGCATAAAATCAAATTGAATAATTGTTATTGAAGTATATACCCTAATTCATTTCATTAAAATTTTGTCGATTCTAAACTGCATATAAAATTACTCTAATATAATAGTTCTTTGTATAAACAACTTATCCTGTTAAACTATTTTTCTACTTTAACAAACTTTATACAAAATACTAGACTTATATATTAATATTTACCCAAATTTATGCAAATTAAAAAGTCTGACCGATTGCTGTCAGTCAGACTTTAAAATAATAAACTTATTTTTCACTTATAAATCTAATAATATTGAAATAACATCAAAAGGTGCTATTTCATACACTTGTTGTTCTTGTAATTCTTCTATTGCATTTACTATTTTCCCGTTTCTACTTTTAAATATTTGTTCATCTAATATCATTTTCTTACTAGTTGGATTTTCCAATCTTATTACAAATTTTTCTTTACTATAGTAAGAAAGGTAACATGCTGACACAAGATAGTTCTCTGGTAAAGATATTATTTCCAATTCTCTACTTACAGATTTTTCAATGATAGATTTTTGAATCTTATTATCTATACGATACAAAAAGAAATTGTAGTCCTGTAATTGATAATTTACACATTCCTGTAGATATTTGTGAGTTAAACTTGCAACTTCTAACTCATCAAATGGTTTAGAATTCATGTATACTGCAAATGAAAACTCTACCTCTTTAAGAATTTGGGCTTTATCAGTTTTAATTCTTATATGACCTTTTTTAGTCGTATCACCAGAAGCACGTCCTGGTCTATATAATAAGTCAGGCTTCCCTAATTCATCTGTAGTAGCAAGTAAAGTCAGTGCAATTTCATCTTCAATATGTTGATATTCTTTTATTCCTCTAGTAAATACAGTACAACTTCTATTTTGATTTGTCAGTGTAATATTACTTTCTAAAGGCTCTAAATCTATAGGCATCTCATTATAGATTTTTTCCCAGTTGTCAACAACTCCATTTTCTCTTGTTATATATCCAAATGGTAATGATGCTATATTTCTGTTATCTTTTATATCAGTTTTTAGATGAACACGTAATCTATGATTGTGTATTGTATTATCAACATAAAGTTTTACTTCTATTAATGGACTTTCCTTTACTAAAGTAATACTAGCTTTTACACTTAATTTTCCATTAAGGTTTTTATTTTTCCTATCTTCTAATGTAAGTGGTAGTAAAGTGATACCTTCAACCATTATTTTTTCATATCCTAGAACTTTTTCTGTAGATACTTTATTAAATGAAAGTTTGATATCTTCATCGTCTTTTAATGGAGAAAAATCATAAGTATCTCCTGCATTTCCACTGTCTCTTAATGTTAAAAAATTTGATATATAAGTGCCATCTTTAAGTTGTAAATTTAAGCTTCCATCTTCATACATTATCTTATAATTATCATTAGATATAAAGGTATCATTAGATTCATTAAGTACCAACATTTCCTTATCACTTGATTCAAAACTAACAACCTTATATCCAAGTGCAGGAAGCTGTATATTTATTCTTATTTTTAATATATAATAACCTGGCTCTTCAATAAATATATTACCAGCAGGTGTCTCTTCTAATATATTTTCTCTCGATTTAACATAAGTTTCTTCAATTATAGTGGCATCTAAATTATCTTTAAAACAAATATTTTTACTATCACTTACAACCTGTATCTCTTTATATCCACTAAAACTTTTAGCTTCTGTATTAAATATTAAAATATCATTTTTAGATAATTTAAGCGCTTCCGAAATTTTTTTAACAATAGTATTTTCAATACTATCACATATTTCGTTTGCTTCTCTTATACGATGAAGAATATCCTCTGTCACAGTATCAGTTACACATCCAGCCAAACTATCATGTGCTTGTCCTTCTAAAAGTTTTTTCCATGTATTTATCAATAACTGATTGCTTATTTCAATCTTACTCTTTTTGGCAATTACTAATAATGGTTCTATCCTTTTAATCAACTTATTTTCTAGTTTATCACAGGCTAATTTTATATCCATTCTACTAGAACCAATTGATTTATGTATTCTCGCAAGTACTGGCTCTCTAAATTCACCCCTATAACTTTCTAGTGACTCTATAGATTTTACATACTTCAAAAACGCTTGATATGAGCTTGTTATATATGAATATTTTCCTATATCATTAATCTCTTTAACTTTGTTTTTAAAATCACCAATTATATTCAATTGGTCATTTCCTGAAGGTATTAGTACTTCATCTACATCACTATAAGATTTGATAAAATCAATTGCAGGGTCTAAACGTCCATTTACATACTTTGATGAAGGTTCTAAAAGCATACCTGTTCCATATCCATGTGGCATATTTACAGCATATATATAACTTTCACCATTTAGACTTTTCCACTTAAAGTATGGTGATTGAACCTGTTTACCAAGATGTATCCCTCTCCAAAAGAATATATTGTCAAGACCTACATGTTTTAATAAGACAGGCATTTGTGCATTAAATCCAAATGTATCTGGCAAATATCCAATTCTCATATACTTACCATATTTTTTACTTTCAAAAATACCAATCATTAAATTTCTTAAAATAGACTCTCCTCTAGCAAAGAATGCATCTGTTTGAGTAAACCATGGTCCAATATGCAGTCTATCTTCCTTTATTAGTTTTTTGATGATTTCTATTTTTTCTCTATGTAGTTGTACATAGTCATCCAAAATAGAAAGTTGGCCATCAAGTACAAAACTTACATCTGTATTACGTTCTAGTTCATCAATTATATCTGTAAATAGTTGTTCACTAAGTACTAATGCATCCCCAGAAGTAAAATACCATTCTCTATCCCAGTGTGTATGATTAACAATATGTGCTTTTATCATTTAATCTCCTCTGTTCCTTGTCTTTTATATTTAAGTCCAAAACTAATATTTAATACCTTATCTATCATAAGATTTATATTGAATTTTAAGATTCCCACTCTGCTTCATCAAAATCATCTTCTTCAAATTCATCATCTTCAATTACTGGATTTCCACGTAATACTATAACTAGACCAGCCACAATTGCCGTTCCAACTGCTATTGATAATATATACATTGGCCAGTTCTCTACTGTAAACCACCCGTAAAATCCACTAATTGGAGTTGCATTTACTGAACCTAAACCAACTGCCATAGCTGAAGCAATTGCTGTTCCAATTACACATGAAGGTATTACTTTTAATGGAGATTCTACTGCAAAAGGAATAGCCCCTTCACTTACTCCAATTAGCCCCATTATAAGAGATGATTTACCTGCTTCACGTAACTGCTTATTATACTTCTGTTTTGCTAATATAGTAGCAAGGCCCAATCCTAACGGTGGTATAACAATTCCCACCATTGCAGCAGTATTAGGTGCATAAATTCCACTTGTTAATAATGCAAGTGATGTTGTTAAAGCTGCTTTATTAACTGGTCCACCTAAGTCAACTGCCATCATAGCTCCAATAATAGCTGCCATTAATATCTGATTTGTACCTGATAATCCATTTAACCAATTTTCTAATCCAGTATTTAATGTAGCAAAAGGAATACCTATCACATAATTGATTAATACAACAGTGATTAACGTACCAAATACTGGTACTATGAATATTGGTACTATTGAAGCTGCTGATTTTGGTAGTTTAACATGATTTTTAATAAATAAACATGTATATCCTGCTATTAAACCAACTGCTAAAGCTCCTAAAAATCCTGCTCCTATATCCTTAGCAATCATACCTCCAACAAGACCTGGTACAATGGCTAATTTGTCAGCTATAGAAAATCCTATAAATGCAGCAATTACAGGAAACATTAATCCTAAGGCAGTGCCTCCAAAACCATCTAAATCATGCAATAGTCTAACAATACTACTAGCACTTTCTGCATATTTAGCATCCCATATATCTGGTATGTTATAGAAAGAACCTCCCACACGAGATATTGCCATTATCATAGCACCTGCAATTACCAATGGAATCATATATGAAATTCCTGTTAAGACATGCTTTTTTAACTCAGAGACTATCTTTTTTAACATTATATTTCCCTCCACTTATTTATTGTCAATTAACTTTAGTGCATCATTTATTACTTTTTCTGCATCCTTTATAGGTGCATTAACTGGTACTTCTAATATTTCTTTCCCTTCAAAACGTTCAGCATTTCTAACTTTAGTGTCTACTGCAAATATTACTACTTCTGCAATTTGTGCATCCTTTTCAGTTAATTCATTATCTATCCCTGTAGCTCCTTGTGTTTCAACTTTTATAAGGTGTCCCATTTTTTTTGAAGCTTTCTTTAATGCTTGTGCTGCCATATATGTATGTGCAACTCCTGTCGCACATGCTGTTACTGCTATGATTTTTCTTTTCATCTCTACATATCTCCTTCATTAAATATATTAATTATTTCTTGCTCTGAATTAGCTAATTTTAGTGCATCCACATTGTCATCATCCATAAGCTTAGTGGCCAATTTAGATAATAATACAAGATGATTACTATCCTTATCAATATCACTTATAGCCAGTAAGAAAATACTATCTACTGGTTTTTCATCTAAAGCGTCCCACTCAATCTTATTTTTAGTTCTTGCAAATACTATAGAAGATTGCTTGACAGCATTGCTTTTCCCATGAGGAATAGCAATCCCATTACCAATACCTGTAGTTGCATGTTCTTCTCTTTCTAAAACAGACTTAACATATTCTTCTTTGTTATCTACAATTCCATTTTTAACAAATATGCTACTCAATTCTTTTATTGTTTCCTCTTTTGTAGTTGTAGCAAGATTAAAAACAATTTGCTCTTTTTTTAATACATCTGATATTTTCACTATATATTCTCCTCCATTAGCAAATCGTACACTTCTTTTGGTGAAGTTGCACTTAATATGTCATCTATATTTTTTTTATTGTCAATGAAGTCATAAAAAACTTCATATATTTCATCAAGCTCTAAGTTTTTGTCATTTTCTAATGAAATAAAGAAAATAACTTCTACCTTTTCATTTCCCCATGTAATAGGATTTTTTAAAGTTGCAATAGATATATTAGATTTTTTAATATAACTAGGATTAGCATGAGGTGTAGCTATAGATTGAAAAGAGGTGTAAGATAAACTTTCTCTCTCAATTGCACTCTCAGCGATTCCATCTCTTGCAAAACCTTTTTTTATCAAATTATCTGTTATACATTTAATTACATCTTCATAATTTAAAGCTTCAATATTTAATAGAATATTTTCTTTAAAGATTAGGTTTTTAAAAGATTTATATTTTTTAGAAGTATTCCCTGAAACATTTTGTATATTTTTTTCCAATGTTCTTATATCACTTTCATTTAAAATAGGGCTAACTATTATTGTAGGAATCGTCTCTAACTCTAAATAAATAGTACTTATCACCAAATCTGCATCAATTTTACTAGATACTAATTCTTGTACAGAAAGTATCTTTTCAATTTTTATCATAGGAAAGTATTTTTTTATCCTTGCAGATAATAATCTGGATGAACCTAGACCTGTACTACATACTAGAACAACTCTAACATTTTGTGGAAGTTCTTTCATTCTTTCCCTAAAAGCTTCAAAATGTAGCGCTATATAAGCACATTCATCATCATTTATCCTAATATCATATATAAATTCAATTACCTTCTTTAAATCCAAAGCCTGTTCAAATGATAAAGAAAAGTTTTGCTTTATTGTATTTACATATGGATTTTTAATACTAAGACCGTATTTCAATCTATTTATTGATGAATGTACATGTGAAGTTAGTCCATCAATCAAATCTTTGTCGTAAGCTGTCTCATACAATGTATTTTTAATAATTTCTCGAAGATTTGAGATATTATTTGTATTTGTCTCATAGTGATTATCTGACGTATCTTTTAGTTCAGTAGTATCTCTATGTTGGTCAGATGCTACTAGATGTAAATTTATATATCCAATTTCAGATTTTGGCAATAGTATAGAAAACTTTTGCTCTAATTGTTTTGCTAAATAAGTTGTATTTGACATTTGATTATTTTCAATATTACCAACATACAAGCTTTCTTCTATATACTCACCTTTTCTAATCCTCTCTACAGCTATGGCTAAATGGATAACTAATGACTGAAATTCATAATCAGAAAACTCAAAATTTCTTTCTCTGCTGAAATTCCTAAGAATGTCAATGATTATAGATAAATCATCTTCAGAAAAAATACCATTTACATCTGCTTGTATTTTTTCAAAGGCCTGATAAAAGCTTTCCTGTTCTTGCTTAATATACCAGTTTCTGCTCCAAAATTTATGTATAAACTTAGCAGTAAGTTGCCTTTTATCTCTTTCACTTATATCCAATTTTATTCCTTTACTAGGTTTTTTATATATAGATACTCCTTCATTTTTTAGCAATTTTTCAACCTCAGCTAAATCTCTTTCAATAGTTCCACGACTTATATATAATTCGTCAGAGATTTGTTGTATAGTGATATAATCATTACTTTTCAACAATATTGAATATATATATATTACTCTCTCCTCTCTAGTTGTAGGAATTTGACTTCCTTTATTATCTAGGTAAGGAAGTATTTTTTTCAAATCTCCATCAATATAAACACCTATTTTAGGTTTTCTCACTAAAGAAAGACCTATCTTTTTGAGCACTGCTTCTACTTCTTTAAGAGATTTTGAAACTGTTTTTTCTGAGACATCTAAATCATCTGCTATTTCTTTGACAGTTGTATGACCTTCTTTTAATAAAAACTTTATTATTCTAATTTCACGATTTTGAATCATATCAGTTAACATTTTCAAATTTACTCCTTCCCTTTGTTTTTATTTTAATGGAAAATGTTTTTCTAAAAAACTACTAATATTTCCTTATTAAATACGGTAATTTTGATGTATTGAATACTTTAATTTTAGATGATAAATTAAAAACTGTCTAAATTTAATATGAAAGGAAATAACCTAATGCTGACAATAATTATTGCTTTGCTTCCTGTAATGGGATGGGGATTGATGCCTATAGTTGCGAATCTTAAAAAAAGTTCTCCTTATGAACAACTTTTAGGTACATCTATAAGTGCGTTTATATTTTCCACTATAATAACTTTGGTTATGCATCCTGAGATTACATTTTTTTCATTCTTTGTAAGTATGATTTCTGGGATATTCTGGAGTTTAGGACAACTAATGCAGTTTAAAGCAATTCAAATTACTAGTGTATCTAAAGTAATGCCAATTTCAAATGGTTCACAATTGACTTTTACAACACTATTAGCTGTACTCTTATTTAATGAGTGGACTAGTTCTAAAATGTTCTTGATTGGTTCTTCATCGATATTATGTATAGTACTTGGCATACTTCTTACAAACTATCAAACAAAAAAATCTACTGACAACAATATGTTAAAATGTGTAGGAGTTGTATTATTATCTTCTTTATTTTTAGCATTATATGTTGTAACTAATCAAATATTTTCAATCGAAGGATATAGAATTATATTACCTCAATCTGTGGGTATGTTGATAACTTCATTTATTATTGTGAAGTACTTTTCTAAAGAAATTGTATATAAGGAAAATGTTTTATTTAATTTAATTACTGGAGTACTATGGTCAATAGCAAATTTAGGTATGTTTATAACAACTAATACATTTGGGGTTACAATAAGTTTTTCTATTTCCCAAAGTTGTGTGATAATAGCCACTTTAGGAGGTATTATATTCTTTAAAGAGAAGAAAAATAAAAAAGAATGGTTTTCTATTTTTCTTGGCATAATATTAATCATGTCTGGTGTCCTTATGCTGAGTATTATAAAATAACTATTTATTTGTTTGAACAATTTTATTTATATATTTAGAGTTAATTGTATTATTAAAAATTAATTATACAATTAAAGCCTGTAAATTTAGTTTTTAAAATTTACAGGCTACTATAATTCTATTTAATCTTAAGTTTTTCATCTTCAACAAGTTTATTTGCAACCCACTCTGTGACTTGACCTGTTATTTTAATACAGTGTTCTTTTCTTTCAGGAGACATAAAGTTATCACCATCCCACCTCTTTGTAATAACTCTACAACATGTTGCACCATACTCTTTCTTAATATAATCATGTAAATCCTTAGCATATTCAAACATCTTTGGATTCATAGTTTCACCATGAACTCTTCCATATACAATACCTAAAGCCATTTCACCTCCAGATATTGCTCCACAAAGACATTGTGCTTTTCCAAGTCCTATTGGAAATCCTGATGCTAACTTAGTTATCTCGGGGCTCAAAGGTTGTCCTAAAGCATCATTTATTGTTTGAAGAACTGCTTCAGAACAAAAAAACTCTCCTTTTCTAAAGTATTCTTCTGCTATTGCTCTAACCTCTTTTACATATTCCTCTTTTATTTTCATTTGTTTATCCTCCAATAAAATTAAGCTAAATTAAATCTCTAAAATTAATATCACTTTCATCCATTGATATTAATATCTTTACTAAATACGTATATTTAATAATTTTTATTTAGCTTTAGATGTAGTTTCTGATTTACTAAGATATATAATAAATAAAACTAAAACATACAAAATAATCACTGTAGCTATTATCTCTTCTAGTTTAGAAACATATAAAATCCAACTTACAGGATGGCCTGATTTAGTTAGATAACCATTCATTAGTTTCATACCCATTGCACTTATTGCCATAGGGAATGTAAATGCAGCAAAACTTGGATAAAAAGGCAATCTTAATAACTTTGGTAAATACCCCAAAACTATAATATAAAATACAATCGAAAGTATAAATAACAAGTATAATATTGCACTATTCTTATCTGAAAAAGAATTAATATATCCAGACAATAGTAATGACCCTGGTGCAGCTAATATAGCTATACTTGGTAAAGATGGTTCAGGCATTTCCTTGATTATCCACACTCTTTTTAAAACTACTGGTATAAGAACTATATAAGATATAAATCCTATCCAAAAAGCAACTTTACCTATTAAAAACTGATTAAATGCTGGTGCTGTAACACTTGCTGCAACTATCCCAACATAGACTATATACCAAGATGGAAATACTGCTTTTATTGAGAATTTAACTAAGAATTTCTTACTAAATAAGATTATCAACACAATATGACCTACAACTCCGATGCTCCAGATTACAATACCTAATTCTAAAGATAATGGTTTTACATATGTAGCAAATATCATCGTTGCCATTGTTATAGTTGGAAATGTACTTGATATTAAGGGGTTTTCTAATTGCTCTTTAACACCCTTTTTTAGTAATACTATTTTTACTATGTAAATTGCATATAAAACAAATCCTATAAATCCAATTACATTACGTAATGATTCACTATAAGATTGTAATAAGTTACCTAAAGTAAATATTGATAAAATCAGACTTGCAATAGGTATAGGATATTTTTTTAAAAAATTCAAATTCTACCTCCTTTGTTACTAAGTTATTTGTATTTTTAATTATATCAAAAAAATGGTCAAGTTGACATATTATGACCATTTTTCTTATATAGAAAATATCTATTAAGTTTAATTTCATTATTATAAGTATCTATATACTTAATATATTAAGGCGATTGGTTTATTTATTTAATATCTAGTAGACTTATTTCTGGTTTGCATATTTTAATGACCATGGACAACTCATCATACATTTCAATACACAAAAACACTTTGAAATATCAATAAGAGACTCTCTTTTACCTGGCAAAGCCCACTCATTTCCATGTATAGCTTTTGCAGGACAGTTTTCTACACAAATATTACAATCTGAACACTTCGAATCCATTAAAGGATATCTTTCAACAGAAATTGGAGCATCTGTAAGCACAGTACACATGCTAAAAGCACAACCATATTCCTCAGTTACAAACAAATTATTTTTTCCCATAAATCCAAGACCACTAATATTTGCTATTGTCTTATGTGGTAAAGTACTAATACCTGATTGCATTGTTGGATTAATATAACCCTTTTCAGAATATCCATGTTCTAGATTATTTTTTTCTGATTGAGAATAAGCTTTATAACCTTTATCTTGAATATATTTTGAAATCCAATCAGCTAACTCTTCTACTTTCTCCTCTTTTTCTAAGAAATCATCACTATCTGTAGGTAAGTTATTATATATATCTGTAACGAATTTTTTTGATAATCCTATACAAAATAAAATTGCTTTAGAAAAACCATGTGTTTGACTTGCTGGAAATTCAGATATATCAATAAAACGAACAATATCTACACCTTTACTGTGTAAAATACATTTCAATTCATCATTCATATTTAACTCCTTCCAGAATTAACAAAGTAAAAATAACATTATATAATGGTATACTTTTCCATTAGCATTATGTTAACCAGTACTTTGTACATTCTTTATTTCTACTCATAAAACCATATTCAATTAAATATCTTCTAATTGTTGCAAAATCATTATATATAGATTTTAAAATCTGATTGACTTCCTTTTCTGAATACTGCTTACCATACTCAAATTTTTCCAAAATCTTAGATAAAATTACAACTTTTTTCTTTTCCTTTGAGGAAAATACTTTTAATTTTAGAGGATTCATACTTTCAAAGGAAGTCTCTAAAATGTGTTTTCTCTCCTCTTCAGTTACTACATATCTTTCGTCAACCATTTTAGCATGTTCATGGATTGGTATTATAGTACTACCTCTATTAGATTTTTCTTCAAATACAGACTCATATAATGCTAAATACAGTTTAGCCTGTTTTGCTTTTTCTCTAAACATAAATTTTTGATGACGAATAGTAGATGTAGATACTTCAACCTTTTTTGCAATTTCCTTATCCGGTAAATCACTAATAAATAATTGAAATAATTGTTTTTGATTTTCAGTCAGTGTGTTATATTTTGAATCACCATTAATCATTTTTTCTAAATAATCACTGTGCTCTAATTCCATATGCAATTCAATAGCCTTTGAAGCTTCAAAGAATCTATCACCTATTCTGTATATTTCCCCCATTTCATATGTTTTTGCACATGTAATGCAAATATAACAATTTAACTCATCATTAAATACATAACCTTGTTTAATATCATTGATAGAAAGATTTTCAATTTTCATATGTATATCTCCATTCTATAGTTTATGTTTTACATAGATATATTATATTAAAGTTTATTTATATAGTCAACATTTCCATTTTTTGTTTATGAAATTCGTTTATTTATTAATTTGAAATTAGAATATAAAAAAAGAAATTCCTCAATTAATAATTAAAGAATTTCTTTTTATCCAACAAACCTATGTGATTAATCTTATAAAATATAAATTTATAGATACTAATCCTATATTTTAGTTTTTTATTTAAACTCAATTATAGTGTCTTTTCCACCTTCAACACTATTACCTACATTATATGTATTCATATTGTACTCTGAATAATTAGTTATTGTAACTGGAGTAATAAGTGATATACCCTTTGATTCAATCAAAGAACGGTTAATCTTCAACATTGGTGTTCCTTCTTTGACCTGTTCACCCACACTTACTAACGCTTCAAACCCTTCGCCTTTTAGATTTACCGTATCTAGACCAACATGAATAAGAAGCTCCATTCCATTTTCTAATTCTATTACAAATGCATGTTTAGTTTCTGCTATTACTGCTATCTTTCCATTAAGTGGCGCATAAACAATGTCTCCTGTAGAATCTATAGCTACACCTTCTCCCATAAGTTTTTGAGAAAATACAGCGTCTGGAATTTTAGATAATTCTATTACTTTCCCTGAGATGGGCGACTTTATTGATTTCTTTTTAAACATTTTGAACATAAAACATACTCTCCTTCTTTACTTTTAACCATTATTAGCTGCTTTTAGTTTCTCACCTAGACTTCCTCCTGGATGGTATTTATAAAAATCAGCTGAATCAAAATTACTATTTTTAGATAATGCACATGCAATAGAATCTCCTAAAACTAAAGTAATCGTAGATGATGTTGTTGGTGCTAAATTTAAGTGGTCTGCTTCATCCTTTGCTGGATATATTAAAGCATAATCACACTCTGTTGCCAATACTGAATTTCTATTTGAAGTAAATGCAATTGTTTTAGAACCAATTGCTTTAACATACTTTATACAATTCACTACTTCCATAGAATTTCCACTATTTGAGATTAGAATTGTAATATCTTTGCTTTCAATCATTCCCAAATCTCCATGTACTGCCTCTGTTGCATGTACAAAAAAGCTTGGTGTCCCAGTACTGGCAAATGTAGCTGCCAATTTCTTACCTATATGTGCGGATTTACCTACACCCATAAAAATCACTTTACCTTCACAGTTGGCAATTTCATTAACTATACTTTCATATTCAATACCTGCTTCATCTATTAAACATTTTATGGCATTCATTTCAGTAGTCATAACATCAACCATTGTTTTTAAATAGCTCATAACTATCTCCCTTTCTATATTAAATATTTTTTGCAATATAATCTATAGTTTTTTTAATTCTATTTAAACCATCTTCAAGTTTCTCCCTTGAACAGGCTACGTTTAATCGTAAATAAAACTCACTTTCTTCACCATATACATTTCCTGACATAATAGCTACTTCTCCAATATCCATCAATAACTTTTGAAATATCTCACTACTTACCTTAAGGTCAGAAAAATCTATCCAAGCAAAATAACAACCTTCTGGCATAACCAACTTTAATGGCTCTAAATTATCCTTTATATACTTAATTGTATATTCAAGATTATCTTTAAGATATTTTAATAACTCATCCAACCAATATTCACAATCATTATAACAAACCATTGTTGCTAGTATTGCCAGTATTGCAGGTGAGTTTACAAAATCACGATATCTAGTGATATTTTCAAATTTATTTCTCGTACTCTCATTTGGTATAATCACATATGACCCAGTCAATGCTGGTATATTAAAAGACTTCGATGCTGATGTACAAATAAATATAGAATCTAAATAGCTTTCTGCAACCTTTAAAATAGGAGTCATTCTATTATCATACACAATATCCATATGTATATCATCTGATATTATCTTTACATTATTGTCTTTACAAATACCTATCATCTTAGCAAGTTCTAACTCACTCCACACTCTTCCAGTTGGATTATGGGGATTACATAAAATAAATATCTTAGATTCTTTGCACTTTTTCTCGAAATCATCAAAATCAATCAAATAGAATCCATCTTCATTTACAAGAGGTGATTTTATAATATTACGATTATTATTTGCTATAACATCATAAAAAGCATTATATGCAGGAGTATTTATCAAAATTCCATCTCCCTCATCACTGAATAGCTCAATAAGTTTACTAATTGAGTACATTACACTAGGACTATAATATATCCAATTACCATCAATATTACAATTAAACCTTTTAGTATACCAGTTTGTAACTGAATCTCTAAAATCCTCATGTTTCCATCTACTGTATCCCAAAACTCTATGATTCAATCTTTCCTGCAAAACTTCTGTTATTTCATATGGAAACTCTAAATCCATATCTGATATTGTAAAAGGAAGTAATCCCTTTTTTCCAAATCTATCTTCTACATAGTCCCATTGGGTACAATATGTACCCAATCGGTCTATTTTTTTATCAAAGTTAATCATTACATGCCTCCAAATGACCTTCCATAGCCTTATCCATTTGCTTTCTTAAAGAGTACACTTGAGTTCCTATAATTACTTGTATTGTGTGCTCGTCCAATTTAACAACTGCTATACCACCAGCTTCTTTAATTGCATCCTCATTTATCAATGATACATCTTCTAATTTTAAACGCAATCTAGTTACACAATTGTCTAATGATAATATATTAGATTGTCCACCTAACGCAGCTATCATCTGTTGTCCTTTATATGTAGATAAATTTTTAAAATCTGAACCATTTCCTTCAGATACTTTTAACTCTTTATCCTCACGTCCTGGAGTCTTTATATTAAACTTAATAATTGCCCACTTAAATACAAAATAGTATATTGCAAAGTATAAAGCTGCTACTAATACTGCTATTGGCCATCCTGTAGCTGTTCCTCTTAACACACCAAAACTTATGAATGCAATTAAATCTCCTGTGAATCCCATTAATACACCTAAGTATGGAAGTACCATGTTTGCTAAACCATTCATAAATGTATGGAAAGCAAATAATGCTGGTGAGATAAATAAGAATAAGAATTCTATTGGCTCACTTATACCACCTATAATAACTGTCAACACTCCTGATATTAAAAGCCCCTTAAGTGCTTTTCTATTTTCTGGTTTTGCTGTACGATATATAGCTAATGCAGCACCAGCTAATCCATATTGAATCATTAATTTACCTTGTTCCATTTTACCAGCTAAATCAAGAGGTATAATCTGATTATTCTCTACATATGCCATAAACATATTCAATGTACCAAAGTATGTTTCTCCATCAATAACAGCAGTTCCACCTATTGGTGTAAAACGGAATACAGATGTTACAAGATGATTTAATCCAAATGGAATTGTAACTCTTTCTGCCACTGCGTATGAGAAATATCCCAATGGCCCAGCTGAAGAAATCCATTTTCCTAAATTTTGGAATGCATTGAAAAATGGTGGCCAAACAATAGGTATTAATAATCCGACAATACTCATAACTATTAAACTCACAATTGGAACTAGTCTTGGCCCACTGTAGAATCCTAATGATTCTGGCATTTTTAAATTACTAACTTTATCATATATTGCATAAACAATTAAACCTGCTACAATACCACCTAAAACACTTGTATTATATGTTTGTATTCCCATAATCATAGCTTGACCATTAGTTGACATTTGGTCTACTGGTACTAATAAATCAGCTCTTGTTAAATAAAAATTCGTACCTATATGCATTGCTATAAATCCTACTAGACCTGAAAAGGCTCCAAACTCTTTTTCTTTTTTTAATAATCCCAATGGAATTGCCATTGCAAATAATGCTCCCAAATTATTAAATGCAAATAATCCTATTGTCAGCATGAAATTTAAAATCATGTTGACATATTCATTTCCTAAAAACGGAACCATGGCAATCATCTTAGGGTCTGTAAAACCTGCACCAAGTCCTAACATCATTCCTGAAACACTAAGTAGTGCTATTGGGAACATAAACGTTTTTCCTAACATTTGGAAGAAGTTCCATAAACCTAACTTATTTTTTTTCATAATTTTACCCTCCTATTTTTATCTAAAAACATAATCAAATTTATAGAAAAACCTAAATCAAAAAACTCAATCCAACAATTAAGTTCAATGATTTAGGTTTTGCCTGCTCAACCAGTTACAATCCTAAAACTCACTGTCTATATTTAATAAAAAAACCTAAATCAAAAAACTTAACCTAATAGTTAAATTCAATGATTTAGGTTTTGCCTGCTTAACCAGTTACAATCCTAAAACTCACTGCTTGTATTTAATAAAAAAACCTAAATCAAAAAACTTAATCTAATAGTTAAGTTCAATGATTTAGGTTTTGCCTGCTTAACCAGTTACAATCCTAAAACTCACTGTCTGTATTTAATAAAAAAGCCTAAATCAAAAAACTTAATCTAATAGTTAAGTTCAATGACTTAGGTTTTGCCTGCTTATCAGTTACAATCCTAACAACCACTGTTTGTTATTTTATTTATGTGAATCATTAGATATAATTCTTCTTCTTTACTAATTTTATATTCAAATCTGTCTAATACCAATGCTGCAATTTCCTCAGTACATATTTTAGGTTTATTATAATTTTTATTCACCAACTTATACATATCTTCAATGTCACTATCTTTATAAGTTTCTTTTCTTAGAATCCTTTGAACAAAAAACTTTAAGTGAGTTATAAGTCTAGTGTAATTTAGTGAATTTACATCTAATTTAAACCCATGTACTTCTTCAATTATCTGAATAACTTGTTTTGAAAACTCTAGTATATTAATACCTTCATCCTTCTGAGAATTCTCCAACCCATTGATTATATGAATAGCTATGTATCCAGCTTCATCTTCAGGCAATTTTATTCCTATCTTTTTTTCAATTTCATCAATTGCCCATAATCCAAATTCAAATTCTTCTCTATAAAGTTGTTTTGTCTCATTCAATATTAAGTTTGGTAATTTTATACCTTGTTTTTCTCTTTGGACAGCGAATTCTATGTGACTAGTTAAGGCTAATATTATTGAATCATTCACTTGAGTATTTAAAACTTCATTAGCCTTTTCTATAATTTCTTCTGAAATTTTAAAGTATTCAATAGAGGTCTTGTTAAGTATTTGATTGTATTTGTCTTTTTGATTATCTTGAACAAAATATTTCTTAGAAATCAAATTTTCATCTATCAAATCTCCTACTTTTTTCTTGAATCCAACTCCAGCACCAGTAATAATTATTTCTGTGCCATCTTCTAGGGAGCTTACTACTACATTGTTATTAAATATTTTTTTTATATTCACTATAAATCCCCTCTAAAAAAAATCTCTCATCACAATTACATAGTATATTATATTTAATTTAATGTCAATATTTAAAATTTCATTTTCGAATATATTTTGCATTTTCCCCTATAATACTACAATAACAAAATATTTTAAATTCCCTTAATTAAATTGTCATATTTTATCGTTTTTTTATTTAAATATATTCAAGTATTTCTTTTGTGTATTCAATTAATTAAAATTACTCTATATTTTATCTTCTAAAACTAATTTTTAATTATTTTCCAGTATTTTCAAGTATTTTAATTTAAAAAATATATGCTTTTATTGAAATTCAGATTATAGTGTATTGCTAATCTTTTCTCAAATATATATGTATTAAATAATATAATTTTTAATTTTCATAAATTAGACTATATTTTTTATAATATTTTTTATAACTTTATTTGTATTATATTTTTTGTTTTTCTGTTGAATTATAGTACTTGTTTATCTCCTATAACTTTAAAAATACTTTTTTTAATTATTTACAATTCATTTTCATTTCTTTTATTTAGCTACATCTTTACTATTTTTATAAGCGTACTATTCATGTCTATTACTATCTTCAATGAATATTTAACATTTTATGTAAAATTTATAAAAAAATGTATATAAATTTAAATAAGTGACTATACTAAAAACATGATACGGATAACCAATAAGTTCAACCTATCTCCCCCAAAATAGAATGAGTTACAGTTTCCCCCAACTGTAGCTCATTTTCGTGTAATTTAATAGTTTAAGTTATTACATTATCTCTACTTTTTATAAACATTAATTTTCCATTATTTATTCCCCATAACTCATCAGCATATAAATCAATTCTATCCAAAGTTATATCTATTATCAAACATTTACTTAATAAAGAATAATTAACAAAACCTCTTCTAAAAACATAACATATATTAAACAAGCTCTTGATTAAAACTTAAGCTTGTTTAATAAAAAATAAAATAGTTTATTAGATAAGGAGTTTTTTTATGCCATTCATGGATTTATCAGAATACATTGAAGGTGCAAATCTTAAAGTTAAAACTAAAAATGGTGAAACTGTTAAAAGAATATATTTTAACAACTCTGCTACTCCATTAGTTTTAAAAAACGTGGTAGATAATTTAAATTGTGAGATTCCTTGGCTTACTTATATCAATGCTCCAGGAATAATCTCAGAAAAAAACACTTTAGAATATGAGAATGTACGACATACTATTCTCAAGCTTATTGATGGAGATAAAGAAAAAGACTCTGTTATTTATGTGAAAAGTGCTACAGAAGGAATCAACTTATTAGCAGAATTTTTTAAGAAAGAAAATTCAAATAAACTTGTTATTACTACAGCAATGGAGCATATGGCTAATTATCTGCCTTTTAAAGTTAATTTTCCTACAAAGGTTGTTGGAATTACAGAAAAAGGAGAACTTGATTTGTGTCAATTAGAAAATGTGCTTAAAAATAATGCTGGTAATGTATCTCTTGTTACAGTCACAGGTGCTAGTAATGTTACAGGTATAACCACTCCTATATATGAAATAGCAAGAATGGCTCATAAGTATGGTGCCAAGATATTAGTAGATATTGTTCAAGTAATTCAGCACAAACCTTTTTCAATGATGCCATATGAATGTGATGAGCATATAGATTTTATTGTTTTTAGTGGGCATAAATGTTATTCCCCACTAAATGGAGGTGCTCTAGTAGGCCCTAAATCATTCTTTGAAAAATTTACTCCTGCACTATATGGCTCAGGTTCTACCAAGTTTGTATCCGACGACAAAATAATATATGCAAATATCCCACAGCGTTTTGAAGCAGGATATCCAGAATATTTTGGAACTCTTGCAATGGGAAAAGCACTAAATACTTTAAATAAAATTGGTCTAAGCAGAATTTCAAGATATGAAAGAGAATTATTTTTATATACTAAAGAAGAATTGAAGAAAATACCCAACGTGATAATATATGGAGATAAATCAAACAATGTAATTATCCCAAATATATCTTTCAATATAAGTAATATGTATTATAAAGATGTCGCAAAATATCTAGTTAATAACTTTGGAATAGAAACTGGAGCTGGATTAGTAGGAGCAGATATTTATGTACAAAGACTATTAGGTATAAGCCCAAAAGAAGCATACATCAGATTTATGAGGGAAAATCCTGTAGGTCTTGTTAGGATAAGTTTAGGAATGTACAATACTTTTGATGAGATAGATAGATTTATATATGCTATTAAAACTTTGGCTTTTAAATAAGATTTTTCTATTCTTTTTCAGCAATAGATAAATATTAATCTTATTGCCACATAAAAAATGAACTATATCAAAATACTTTTAATCATCAAAAGAGATACATTTTTTATACAAAACCTATATAATATTCAATGTAAAAAGGTGAATTCATCTAATAGAATTCACCTTTTTACATTGAATTTTTATTTTTAATAACCTTTCCTTTTTCTTTTATATAAATAATATATCATTAGATAATATCATTAACAATTAGGCACTTATTTGTAACCACTTCAACGATTTACATTATATAAATATAAACAAAAAAACTCACTGTGATGAGTTTTTTGTTTGCATATGAGATTTATTTTAATTACATATATGATTCAACTTTCTTTTTCAAATTATCTTTAGGTGTGAATCCTATTAATCTATCTACAGGTTTTCCATCTTTAAATATTATTACAGTTGGTACTGTAGATACTTCAAATTCTTGAGCTAATTCTATACTTTGGTCTATATCCACTTTTAAAAAATTTGCTTTTTCAGCCATCTCATTTCCTAATGCTTCATATACTGGTGATAACATCTTACAAGGTCCACACCAAGTTGCGAAGAAATCTACAACCACTAATCCATCTTTATTTTCTACTTCGTTTATAAATTCATTATTATTTATTATTTTTGACATAACATATATCTCCTTTATTATTTTCTTGATATTAATATACTACGACCCATGTAACAGTTCAATTAGTCACTTTTTTGTAACCACTCATTTTTAATAGCCTTAATCTTATGTTAGGTATAATTGTAATATTAAATATTTATACTATAAACTTTTATTTTTCACTTAATTATAGTTGACATTTCACTATTTAAGTTATAAAATCTAATTAATAACTACCTATGTAGTTACTAATATTTTATAAAAGGAGTTTACCTATGGATGATATAGTTAATGAGTTACAAAATATAGGATTTACAAAATATGAATCTCAAATATACATAGCATTATTAAAAGAAAATCCTTTAACAGGATACGAGATAAGCAAATTATCAGGCGTCCCACAATCAAAAGTCTATGAAAATATAACAAGACTAATAAACAATAATATAATTATCAATATTGGAGCTGACCCCATTAAATATGTACCTATAAATCCTAGTGAATTATTAAAAAATAAAAAAGAAGAATTTAATAATTCTATAGACAAACTAAATGATAACTTACAGGTATTAAATAAAGGTAAGAATATAGAATATGTTTTAAATATAAAAGGTGATAAAAATATCTTAAAAAAAGCAACAGAAATGATAAATAATGCAAGTCAAGAGATTATAATTTCTTGCCCTTATGAAGAAATTCTTGAACTAAAAAATGACCTTCTAGTTGCTTGTAAAAAAAATATTAATGTTGAAATACTACTTTTAGAAAATAAAATGCTTGAAGGTCTAAGTAATGTTCATATTCATGGAGGAAATGATACTACACTTGAAAATAAAAAACTTTACAAAGGAATGATTTTAATTGTAGATAACAATGAAATATTGACAGGAAACTTATCTGAAGGAAGTGAAGCTATTTCAATTTGGACAAAAAACTCTAATATTTTATATATTGGAACTCAATACATAAAACATGAAATTTATATTTCAGAAAAAACAAAGGGAGGTTTCAAAAATGAACAAAATTAAGATTAAACAAGTTGATGCTTTTACAACTGTACCTTTTGGTGGAAATCCTGCTGGTGTAGTTACTGATGCATCCAATATTTCTGATGAAATCAAGCAAAATGTGGCTAAAGAAATGAACTTATCAGAAACTGCATTCGTTTCAAAATCAAATGTAGCAGATTTCAAAGTGAAATTCTTTACACCTGGCTTAGAAGTTGATTTATGTGGTCATGCAACAGTAGGAGCTTTTCATGCACTTTTAGAAGAGGGAAAACTTGATACTAATAAAAATATATTTTATCAAGAGACAAAAGCTGGTGTGCTATCCGTAGAACTTAAAGAAATAGATAATGAAAATATATTTATGATGGAGCAAAATCCTCCTGAATTTGGAAATTTAGATAACTACAGAAAAGAGCTTGCGAAAATGATAGGTGTAAATGAAGATAGACTTCTTGAATATCCAATTATGAAGGTAAATACTGGACTTTGGTGGCTTGTATTTGGATTAAAATCTTTAGATGATTTAAAAAATATTTCTCCAGACTTAAATGAAATCAAAAAATTTAGTGGTGAAAATAACATAATTGGTATAACTCCATTTTGCATAGAGACTATAGATAAAAAATGTGACTATCATTTAAGATCTATTGCACCATATGTTGGAGTTACAGAAGACCCTGTATGTGGAACTGGAAATGCTTGTGTATCATCTTATATAGTACAACATAATATTTTAGAAAAAACTAGTTTTATTGGTGAGGAAGGTAATTTTATAAACAGACCTGGAAAAGTATATGTAAATATAGAAAAGGAAAATAATAATATATCTTCTGTAAAAATTGGAGGAAGTGCTTATACTGTTTTAAGTGGAGAAATTATGTATTAATCCTTTATCTGATTTAATAAAAAAAATACTAGTCAATTAAGACTAGTATTTTTTTATCTATTTTCTAATAAATTTACTCTAATATATATAATAATATCATACTTAAGAGCAAATCTTTTTATTATTAATTAGTTACAAATCAACCTAATACAATATGATTACTGTAGATTAATCTATATAAAATAATAATTATTTATTGATTATTTATCATCCTCAACAAGTTTACTTAATGTCTTATCAGATAAGAATAATAGTATAGCTGCAACAAATAGTATTACTGGAATTACAGTGTATACCTTAATCATATCAAATTTAAGAGTGAATGCATATATATATCCATATCCTTGACCAGCTAAGAAAGTTGCAAATGTCCATACTCCCATAAGAACACCTAGAAGTTTCTTAGGTGCATACTTACTTACGAAAGAGTTTCCAAGTGGTGAGAATAACATTTCTCCAAAACTTAGAAGTATACCAAACATGATTATCCATATTATACTAGCTTTAGCAGTTTCAGGAGCTCCAACACCTCTTGAAAGTTCTGCTCCAACAAGCATTAAGAATGCAAGACCTAAGAATGTTAATCCAAGACCTGTCTTTTTAAATAAACTTATATCTCCTTGTGGTCTACTAGCAAGTTTGAACCATAATGCTCCAAGAACTGGCCCTAATACTATACATACAAGTGCATTTAATGAGTCAAACCAAGCAAGAGGAATCTCAAACCCTCCTATAGTCATGTCTACAAATGCTGCACCATAATCATAAACTGCAAGATAAGTTAAGTACCAGAATAACCAGAAAACTACAGAGAAGAATGAAATAAGTATAATAGCCCAAATTCTCTTCTTATCCATACCTGTAAGAGGCGAATTATCTTTTGCTTCAACTTTTTCAGCAACTACACCTTCTTTAAATGGTCTCTTTCCTGCATTTCCAAGGAATCTCCATCCATATGTGAACCATATAGCACCTATTACACAAAGTACAGCTGCTATGAAGAAACATTGAGAGAATCCAAGCACACCATTTTTTGCAAATGTCTTAGCATAAAGTATCCCAACTGCTGTAGTTCCAATAAAAGAACCTATGTTAACAAAAGAATACTGTACTGAGAATGCTGTATCAAGCTCTTCTTGATTATCAAAAAGCTGTCCATTTACTGCTGATACGTTTCCTTTAAAGAACGCAGTACCAATTGAAACTAATATTATCATTGCATTTACCATAGAAACTGTAGTTGCAATAGAACCAAGATAATATCCTATTCCCATGATAAGCATACCTATAGGTATAGTATACCTAGCTCCTATCCATCTATCTGATATATATCCCCCAATGATTGGTGCAAGATATGTGAATGCAACAAGGTTAGCTTGCATTATAGCAGCTTGCCCCTTATCTATTCCAAGACCACCATGAATTACAGCTGTTGTAAGGAATATATAAATTAAAAATTTCGCAGAATAATATGCTGCTCTTTCAAATGAGAAAGTTGTAGAACAGATATAAAATCCTATAGGGAATTTACCCTTCTTATTTACTGTTGTGCTCATAAGTTTAAATCCTTTCTTAATTGTATTTTTATATTTTTACGTTTTATCCAGATTCTTTCTTTTTAATGAAAGATATGGTGACATTGTTTTGTAAAACAATTTGTAATAATTATTAAGATAATTGCGTTTTTATTTGTAGAGTTTATCTTTTCATGGAACAAATTTAATATGATTTTTAATTATAAAGTTAAATTATATAAATTCATTATTTTCAGATATATTTATAAATCATTAGATTCTTACTTAAAACCATGAAAAAATCTTCACCATAGCAATTCTTATTTTTTTACGTGATAGTATTTTACAAACTAAATTCCTCCTTTTGTGGCGACTTATATAATTACATTTAAGTGCTTTTTTAAAGGAGTCTCAAATAAAGCAACATATATTTATTAAAATAATGTTTTTATTTACTTTTTAAATCTATATATTACTTCATCTAACCAATTCTCAACTTAAACAAATAAACTACTATCTATTCACAGATTAGATTTATTTCTTATAATTAAGCTTATACTAAACACTGTGAATCTAAACATAAAAACTGTTACTTTAAAGTGATTATCAACATATTCGTTTTAATAATATTAACCGAAGCTATGTTATGTATTTATAATGTATTTCACACAAAAATGCCTCAATTTGAAAACTTTTTCACGAATATTTATTTTTCACCTCCCCCTATTTATTTCACCATGTAAATCGTACCATAAATATATACTTATATGCAAGGAAAAAATCGATTAATCGACAGTAAATAATTAGAAAAATTTAAATTATATTTGTCAAGTATATTATATAAAATATTTTGTATGGAAATATAAGTTAAATCAACACCTAGAATGTTTTTTAGAAATGAAATTTTGACCTTTTTATTAGTTTATTTATTTCTTAAAATAAGCTTTTTGTATTCAATATATAATAAGCAAATCATACATTTCAAAATAGATATATTTTCTAAAAATAATATCAGTAAATAAGATATAAAAAAATTCAAATTGAATTTAAGAAATTTATTACGTTAATTAAATAACTGTTATATATTTAATTAACTTAATAGATTTCTTAAATTTTCAAACTTATATATACTTTATCTTCTAAAAATGATTTCTTATCTTAAATTTATAAATGTAGATAAATACAATTATTTCAGGTATGTTATAAGTAATCTAACTAAACACGCCTAATAAATATTCTTTTAACAATATTGAAGCATTTATAAATAATTATATTTATTTATTATCTTAATTACACTTTAACTAAAAAAGAAAAAGTTTATTTAAAAACAAACTATTTAATCATTTCATATTACTCTAATAAAATTATTAACAAATTTTGTACAACTATAATTTTTCAAGTTATACTGTAAATATACAGTAATTTTCTTAATTATAAGTTTCATCATATATTTAGTCTTATTTTGTCGATTATATTTTTTTGAAAATATCCTAATCCAAAAACACTCTATTACAATAGATTTTCATATATAAAAAATAGTTCCTAAATAAATAACTATAAGTGAAATTTAAATAAGATGGATTCTATTCAATATAGTATCCATCTTATTTGTTTAAAATAAAAAAATATTTGATAATATTATACAGTTTTTAACCTAGATAAACCATCATATTATAAACCCAAATAGCCAATTTTATAAATTGATTAAAAACAACAAAAAAATATTTATAAATGTATATTTTAAAATTAATTTTATACTTCATTTTACCTTTTGTGTTGAATATTAATTTTTTCAAATTTATTACAGTCTATATTTAAATTATGTATAATTATTTTAAATTCAATATTTTTTATGTTTTAATACTTACAATCTAAATTATATTCTGCTCGTATTTTTTAATTATATTTTATTAGATTATGATTTTTAAATAAAAGATACTATAAAATACTTTATTGAGGTATATGACTTGATATATATGAACTAACTTCATCAGGAGAGATATCTAAAATAGTTGCAAATTCTTCATTCAATAATCTTTCGGCTTCTTTCATTATATTGTCATCTGCTTGATGTGTTTTTTTACCAATAGATTTTACATACTCTTTATTATCATATATACTTCTTATTAGTTTTATTAACTCTTCACATTTACCATTTCTAAGTATTTTTTTAAATTGCTCACTTCTTGTTTTTTCATTGTCTATCCATAGTGTATCCATATTAGGAATATCATTTATTAATGAAATAACATTAATTTTAGAAAGTAACTTTCTCATTGGTACTTTCTCATTATCTACAGGAATTTTTATTACTGTGTTACTAGAGTAAACAGGGCTTAACACATAATACTCTTTTTTTATTCCTTTTGTAATCTGTTCGTTTGTTATATCCAGGACTTTACATACTCCTGTCATACCATACATTATATAATCATCAACCTTAAACAAAAAACATCACCATCCTTAATAAAAAATAGCTTTGGCAACTGAATTCATCTTGCCAAAACTATCTGCTATATATTATATTTTAACATATTTTGGGACTTTAATGTGAATAAAACTTATATTATTAAAATAAAAAAATACATTAACCACTAGTTAATGTATTTTTTTAGATTTACATCGCAAATATAAATTAAAATAGTTTATATTTTATGAGTACTTATAAAATTGGAGCTTGACTATTCATTGAATATCCATCACTTCTTACATCGTTTATCTCTAATATTTCATTCTTTATTTCAACTTTAGTAAGTTTCTTAACTGCTCCATAAGACTCTTTCAATGAAAGTTCATCTCCCCTTCCAGAAATAACCCATAAAATCTTGTACCCTTTAGGTACTACTTGTAATTTACTTTCACCTTTCCCATCAGTAAAATAAACTAACAAATTAATCTTTTTATTATTGGCATATTCAAATACTGGAGAAAATCTAGTACCTCCACCTATACTAATTCTATCTTTTAGGTCCTTTTCGTTTCTCACCTTGTATACACGTCTAATTTCGTTATCACATTCTATAACCGTAATTTCATGACTATAGTTTTTCACAATATTGAGAACTTCTTTAATCGCTTGTTTAAACTCTTCATCACTGATACTTCCACTTATATCAAGAGCAACTGCTATTTCTGCTTTATGACTTCTAAGCTCCCCTCTCAGGTCTAATCTATTTGGTTGTCTTCTATTTCTTCTTGTTATAGTCTTCTTTTTATTACTTTCAACTGTACCCATTATCCTATTAAGATACAAGTTCCATGGCAATTCACCTTTACTATTTTTAATTGATGATATCATACTTTCTAAGTAAGCAGGAATTTTACCTTTTTGAGAACTATTAATAACTTTTTCAGTAAATTCTTTAAGAGTTTTTTCATCTATATCATTAGATTCTTCCCAAATATTATGAGTGTTTTCTGGACTATATTCAGTTTCTATATTTCCATATTTATCACTATCATCTTCTTCACCATCTTCATCCTCTTCTAGTAAATCTAATTCTGTTTGAATTTTTTCTACATAATATTCAAAAGGCTCATATGGCTCAAGTTTTAAGGAATATTTTAAATTTACCCATTCCAAAGTAGTTGCATATGGTGGCAAATTAGTTAAGAATTTATTTACTACTATGTCCATTGCCATATTGATAGCTAATGTGCTGTACTTTCCTTTTAATTCCTTAGCTCTCACCAAATGCATAGATAGTATGTGATGAATTTCATGTTTAATTGTAGTTTCCATTTGCTCTATATCAAGTGTTAAAAAAATCATTGGATTAAAGTATATAACATATTTAGCTCCTTTAAAATTTACACCTGTAGGGCTACTTATATCAAATCTTATCTCTCTTGACATCTGAAACAAAAAATATCCATAAAAATTATCCTTTTCTTCCATAAGACTTAAATTAACTTTATCTATAAGATTAAAAAACTCATACTTAAAATCTTGTGGTATATCTACATCAAATTTCTCATTCGCACGATTTGCCTTTAGCATAGAATGAGTACTTATAATTTCACTTGCTTTATTATAAAGTTCTTTTGCTTGCTTATCAAAATAATTTTCCATACATTATCCCCTTATTAGACTATAAGATTCAAAATATGATTTTACGAACTCTTCATTTTCTATGGCTTTTTTATACACTTCAGTATAACTGTTTCTAATATCCTTCATAATTCCTATCATTAAGTCTACAGGATATACTTTTAAAAATTCAATAAATCTATTAATATATTGATTTGATTCATATTTATCATTCTTAATATTTAATTCTAAGTTTTTTAAGATATTCATAGCTGATAGATAAAGCCTTGTATGACTTTCATCTTTTACTCTTTCTATAATAGAATCATCCATAGATTCTCCTAAAAAAACATCTTCATAAGATATTAATGGTTTAGAATCTGATTCAATAAAACTTATAAACTCTTCTGCAATAACCTTACCTATATTCCCTTTTATAACATTTAAAAATACTGCTCTAGGAATTGAATTGTTTTTTTCTTTATAAACTTTATAAATTTTAGATACTCTTTCATAACTTCTAGGAGTTGCTCTTACATCATCTTCATTTATTTTATGAAGATATTCTGGAAAAGTAGAAATAAATTCTATAACTTCTCTTTCAATTCCTTCATCAACTGCCCACTTTAACCATTGTGTATGCTCACTCTCCATATTCAGCCAAACAAATCTATTTTCTTGGGCTGCATCCATATCCACAACTTGATAATCAAAGTCTGAACCATATTTACTTGATGGGTTCATTGCTGCCAAAATCTTTACATCATCATGCAACTTATATCCATTAATCTCTCTATTCAAAATTAAATTCATAAGTTCTTGTTGCACTGTATGTTCACAACGATTTATCTCGTCTATAAATAAAAGAACACTCTTACCTTTAGATATCTCTTCATCAATTTCTCTTAATTTGTTATGAACAGCATATACTGTTGTTTTCTTTTCAATCTTATATCCATTTGAATTAACTCCTACATAAGATTCTATAGTTGGAAGACCACCTATTTCACCCTCTTTAAGCAGGTTCCCATCAATAACAACTAAACTCCAGTTATTTTCTTCAGCAAGTTTTTTTGCTAAAGCTGTTTTTCCTATCCCACTTTCTCCCACTATTAAGGGAACTTCTCCAGTGGATAATATTAAGTCAACGCTTTTTAATGTGTCTATAAAATTCATTTTTCTCTCTCCTACATAATCTTTAATTTCTCATCCACAGCTATTTTTTTTGCTGTCTTACTTCCATACTTATAAATAAACATAATTTTATCTATTGGCAGATTTTCACTATTCCTATCTATAACACTACAGTTTAAAAAATCTCTAACATATTTTTCTTCAACATTTTCCTTTGATAATACGTCTTTTAATACTCCCTCTAATTCATCTTTAGATATTTTCTTTATAATATATTTAATCACTAAAATGTTAACTTTCAAAAACTCTAACATTTTATTCTTATCTAAATCAGTTATAAAGCCAATAGCTGCTTCATTATTTTTTATAGCTATAATTTCTGCATTATAACTAGGTGATTCTATATATCTTAATGCATCATAACTTATTCTAACTGCCTCTTCTTGTACACTTTCATAAGGCTCTTTTATAAATTTTATTGAATCATAATTTTTTCTTACTGCTAATAATTGCAGTTCTTCACTTGGATTTTTAGCATACTTAATAGCCCATCCAGCTTGATTTATAGCCATCTTAATAACTCTATCAGTTGGATTTTTGATATAGTCTAGTATACTCCACCCCTCATTTACTGCTTTTATCATCATATCTTCAGTTGGATTATCTACAAATTTAATCGCCCTAACATTATTATCTATTGCTAACTCTTGCATCTCTCTAGTTGGATTATTTATATATTCTAGTACAAGCCCATTTTCTTTGATAGCTAGTAGTTTCATTTCATCAGTTGGATTATTTAAAGTAGATATAATATTAGGATTATTTTTTATCATTTCAATAACTCTTGATTTTTCCATAATATGCCTTTCTCTCTATAATTATTTTTATCTCTATACTAATTATAATAATCTATTCCTATTTATATAATTGTTTCTTATTATAATTAATATACTTTTTAAGCAAATTTAAACAGAATAATTATACCAATATATAAAAAAATTTCTAAAATACAGTAAAATTAAATACATATACATAAATTTAATTCCATTATCTGTAAATCTAGATAAGATTTTAATACTTCTATTAATAATAAAAAAAGACTAGACAATATGTCCAGCCTCTTTTTTATATAAATTCACATTATTTTTAATCGTTAGCATCTAGCCATTTAGTTAAAACTTCTATATATTTATCATTTTCTTCAACAAATGGCATATGTCTTGAATACTCAAATAACTCCCACTTACTATTAGGAATTCTATCATACATAGTTTTTGCAATGTATGGTGAACATAAATCTATTGCTCCACTAGTTACTAAGCAAGGTTCCTTGATTTCATGTAATCTATCTGTAAACTCATATCCAGAAAGTGTCCCTGTAGGCGAAAATTCATTTTGTCCCCATCCTACAATATATGCTTCAGAACCTGATTTTTTAGGTCTTCTTAGGCATTCAGGAGAATCTTCTGTTACTTCACCTGCACAATACATTTCCATAAATTTTTCTAGCGCATCATTATATTCCTTGCTAGAGTAATCTCCAGTATTTACTGCATCAAACAATGCTTTTTGGTCAGCCTCATCCATATATGAGATTCTTCTTTTTTGTTCTTTCTCCCAAAGCTTTGCAGAAGAAAGAGTAGATGAAAGAATGTATGACTTGATACCTTGTGGTTTATACTCAAGAGCATACCAAATAGCCTGCATACCTCCCCAAGATTGACCTAATAGATGAATTTCTTCAAGTCCTAGATGCTTTCTCAGTTCAATAAGCTCCTTTATCCAAGTGTCAGCATTAAATAACTCAGGATGCCCTTCTACAAATGAATTTCCACAACCAATTTGGTCATACATTATTACTTGTCTACCACTCTCAGCTACCTTATCCAATACTTCAAAATAGTTGTGTGTAGAACCTGGTCCTCCGTGAAGTAGTACTAATGGTTTCTTCCCTTCAGTGTTTTCTCCTACTATACGATAATAGGTTTTAAAACCTTCAAAAGGCATATATCCTTCAGTAATTTTCATGTTTATCTCCTCCAATTTGCTATTATGAACAATAATTATGTTCATTAATATGGCTATTTAAAGCTTATAATACACCTTTATTGATGTATTTTAATCTTTACTTTTGTGTTCATAAATAGTATAACATAAAAGAAAAAAATCTCCATACCAAATCAATTATAAAATCACATTAACTATATAATTTTATTTTATGTTAATAATAATAGATATATTTATAGTTATATTGTTCGATAATATATATAGTAATATAAAATATTATTTCCTCAATAGAATATAATTATTTTATATTCATTATAATATTTTGTATTCTACAATGTTTTACATTAAAAAAGATATCTTTGTATTTCTATTTGCTTATCTTTTTATCGATTTTTACAGTATTTTTTAAATAAAATATTGTTAACTCCATTTCAAATAAAATTGGTTTTATGATAAAATTATTTTTATTATATTTTAAAGGAGGCTTGTATTTGAACAATATCGATTTACTTAAAGTTATAAAGTTATCTTTAGGATGCTCTCTTGCTATATTTATTGCTTGGCTATTAAAATTAGAATACTCAATGGTTGCTGGAGTTATAGTACTACTTACAGTAAAGAACACTAAAAAAGAAACTCTTAAAGGCTTTATTGGAAAGTTTTATGGTTTTCTTTTATGTACTCTTTTTTCCTACTTATGTTTTAATATTTTAGGATATAATTTGACTTCATTTTCAATATTTATATTTATAATTATACCAATTTGTTTTTTATTAAATATTCAAGATGTCATTGCTATGTGTGTAGTCATCGCATCCCATTACTTCATTCAAGAAGAAACATCTATTAAGTGGATTTTAAACGAAGCTGGAATATTTGCAATAGGGACTGGAATAGGTGTCATAATAAATATGTATATTCCAACAAATATACATAAAATCTATGAAGTTCAAAAAAAGTTACAAGAAGAAGTGAGCGTTGTACTTATAGACATTGCAGATATTATTGTAAACCCTAAAAAAGAGAATGAATATAGTAGAGATTTATATACATTAAATTCACTTATTGATAGAAGTATTTCTGAAACTTATGATAATATTAATAATACTTTATTAAATGACACTAGATTCTTCTTAGAGCACATGGATATTATAAAAAGCCAACGGGACATTTTAGAAAGTTTGTATGGTTATGTATGTCAACTAAATTCTACACCACCACAAGCTCATATTCTATCTGCTTTCATACATAAGATAGGTTATACCAAATTTGAAGCTGAAACAGGAAATCTACTTCTTGAGGAATCGGATAGATTATTGTCAAGTATGAAAAATCAACCTTTACCTGTAAATAGAATAGAATTTGAGAATAGAGCCATTTTATTCTTATGCTTGACTAAGTTAAAACAGTTTTTAATTAATCGTATACATGCTCAGGAACTTAGAGATAATAATTTTTATAAATAAAAAGAGGAGAAATACAGTAGTTGACCCAACTAAAAAATATCAGATATAATGTTAAATGCGCCCCCAATAAGAGGGCGCAATGTTTATAATTTATTCTACGGTCATGAGTTAATCATTATTCATATCGAATATACATTACTTGACCAAGTCCAATATTAGCTTTTTCATCGGTAATTTCTATTTTAATAGTCACATCATTTTTTTTGCAGTACTTCGCTAATTCTGCACCAGAACGATTTCTACCACTAAAATCTAAAGAAAAAGGCTTATCATATTCAAAAGGATATTCAACAGGTTTACCTTCTGGCGCTAATGCAAACATCCCATATGGTGTGTTCATAAATCCTATTACAGCAATCGTAAGATTTGATGGATTTAAATTTGATTTACTACCTATAAATTTAACTGTATTTACTGATGAATTAATTACAATACATTGAACACCTTCATACATTACATGTTTGTCCTTTATATCTCCAAATTTTCCAACAACCTTTGCCCCTTCTTGATGTGGTAACATAGTGTGCTTCCCAGGTGGTGCTGGTTTTTGAGTTTGTACTACTGCTCCAACTGTTGGATATGCTGTTTTATCAAATGGTAATGGGTGGCTAAGACTCTTGTATATAATGTCCTTTCCTGCTGACTTATTAGCATCAATATCTACGTGATACAAACGCCCATCACCAAAACGGATAAGATTCCACTGGTGGTCATTTGATGTACTATGGACATAATAACATTCAATTCCCATAGCATCACATAAAGCTTTAAAGCTCCTAGCCATTCCAGAGCATGCTCCTTTTTTAGTAACCAATGTATAGGCAGTATTGGCTCCCTCTGCTGCGTTCCAGTCAACATATGTTGTGTTATTTTTAATGTGATTATAGGCAACTAAAATCTTAGCATCTGTCGTCATATTCTTTGTGATTTTCTTATTCATAAAATCTGCTGTTGCTTGTGCTACTGAATTCAATTGTGCTTGTGACAGCTTTGGGCCATATATGCTATTAGTTCCTGTGACATAGCTTTTTGGTGTTTTTGCAGTTACTTCCTTGGCTGTCATACCATAAACTGTCATACTCATACCTGAGGTTAAAACTATTGTTGCAATCAATAGCTTGGTAGCTAACTTTCTAATTTTCTTCATACTCAATATTCTCCTTTATAAAATATAGTTACTTCCTATTCCTTGCCATTAATAAGGCTCACTTTGGATTTAAAAAGGTGGATTGTCAACATGTCTGTTTCTACATTCATACTTTTGTGAAATGTTCAAATTTCATGGAAAATCTAGTCGATATTTTTACATAGTTTGTATACAATATAACTAGAAAATCAGTGCCTTTGCTGTCAGCTTGATAAAATGATGTTAATTAATATATTCAACACCATTATCATGTAGCAAATGCTATCTCTTTCCAATTATTAGTAATGGCAAGAATAAATAGAATTGTAAATAATAGAGTTAAGGCTAATTTTGTATACATTTTATACAATCTCCACCTAATATTATATCTATTATAATTTTAATATTCAATACAGTTTCTGGAAAAATATAGAATGTATTCATAAAAATACTATATTATGATAAACTTTATTATATTTTAATTATACTATAAATATTATTTATTTAAATATAGGGACAGGTTTAAAATAAAAATATTACTGGAATTTTTTTATTCCAGTAATATTTTTATTTTAAAGCAGATAAAAGTCTTTATAAAATTTATGCAAATATTTTTATCTCTAATATTGTTATAGTCTTTATAATAACCTAACTATCTAGGTCTAAATAATCTGATATATCATAAAAATAGATATTAAAAATTGTATACGAACCATTTTCTGAACATACATCAATGTCATGACCCAAATTATCTATCATTTTCTTTACAAAATATAACCCCATTCCAGTAGACTTATACAATTGATTTCTTCCATTTGTACCTGTAAAACCTTTATCAAAAATCCTAACTATATCTTCTTCACTTATGCCTATTCCAAAATCTTTTATAGATAACACTACTCCATTTTCTAACTCCCTTGAATCAAACTCAATTTTACCAGCTTTTTTAGAATACTTTATGGCATTATTAATAATTTGGTCTAAAATATATGACATACATTTAGAGTCTGTATAGACATCATAGTCTAGTTTATTTAAACTAACTTCAATGTTATTTTTTATAAGCAAAAATGAGTTATTTTTTATAGCCATTTTTACTAATTTTTCTAATTTAACCTTATTTATAAATACATCTTCAAACATGGTATTACTTCTACTACTATATAAAATGGAGTTAACTAAAAAGTTTATCTTAGCAACTTGATTCTTAATATCTATACTATCTTCTATACTGCTTAACCTATCTGTAATTATACTCAAAGAAGATATTGGAATCTTTATTTCATGAACCCACTTAGCCATGTACTCATCTAATTCTTTTAAAGATTGTTTATAAATTTCTATATCATTGTTATTTTTTATTTTTAGATTTTCTATAATAGCTCTCATTAGATTCTCTTCAAAAGATTGTCCCTCAACCAAATAACCATCTATTTCACCATTATCTTCTATACAATCATATAAACTTTTATAACTATTTCTAAAGCTGATATAATCCACAACAAAAAATAATATTGTTATAAATATTACTAAAAAATCCAAATATACCAACTCTGCATATTTATTTTTAAATACATCTATAGCAAATAAGTATATATTTATTATGCTGACTATAATTAAACAGATGATAAGATACTTAGACCTACCTTTTAAATACTTCGCTATCATTGTATTATATATCCTATGCCCTTCTTAGTTTTTATAAAATCATCAAAACCTAACTCTTTAACTTTACTTCTCAATCTATTCATATTTACAGTAAGTGCATTATCTGTCACAAACTCATCATTATTCCATAGAGTCATCATAAGACTTTCCCTTGATACAACTCTATTCTTATTTTTTAATAATAAGGTTAAAATTTTTATTTCATTTTTAGTCAATTCTAAACTTTCATCCTTGTATTTGTGCTTTATAATTCCTCTTCCTGCATCAAATATCAACTCGTCGTAGTACATAATACTACTAGAGTCACTATAATTGTAGACTCTTCTTATTATACCGTTTATTTTGGTAACTAATATATCTATAGAAAATGGTTTGGTAATATAATCATCTGCTCCATTATTTATCCCCATTATTAAATCCATATCAGAATCTCTTGATGATAAAAATATTATTGGTACATTAGAAATAGCTCTAATTTTCTCACACCAGTAAAAACCATTATATAATGGTAAGTTTACATCTAAAAGTACTACATCTGGTTTTTTGTCTATAAATTCATCTAAAACTGCTTCAAAGTTATTAATTAATTCTACATTAAATCCCCATTTATCCAATGCAAGAGCAATTTCTTTTGATAAATCAATATCGTCTTCTACTAATAAAATTCTATACATTTGCGTACTCTCCATTATTTTAATATTTAATTATGTTATAAATTATTAATATAATAACATATTTTATATAGGTTTATTGGTCAAATTCTTTAGTTAATCAACAAAGAGACTCTTATTAAAAGAATCTCCTCGTTTTTTAGTAATTTATTAATTAGTTTTTATATACTACACGCTTAAACTTACTGACAGATACTGCTCCATATATTATAAATATTATCAAGCATATAACTAAACTTAGTATATATATACTAAATAAATTAGCCATCATTAATTCTCCTGCTAACCTCAATGCAAAATAACTAGATATTGTTGCACTTAACATTGGTAAAGTATAAAAGATAGCTACTTCTTTAAGTATAGCTCTATTTATATCTTTTTCTGTAGTACCTATTTTCAATAAAATCTTGTATTTATCTTTATCTTCATATGCATCACTATATATTTTCATGTAAATTATACTTCCAGCCACAAGTGCAAATACTAAGAATAAAAATACAAGCACTACATATGCAAACTTCATCCATTGACTTTCATTTTGAGCTTTATATCCATTTTGAATATAACCATTTTTTAAACTTAAATTCTTTTCAATATTTTTAAACATCACCTGGCTATTTTCTTCTTTAGATACTTTTGCCCCATAAAAATATACTTGTTGTCCTTTATTTCTTAATTTGAAATATGTATCATCATTTACTACTATGATGCTTTGATTAAATCCTGTGCCTAACACTGGAACTTTTACTTCTCCCTTTGAAATATTATATAAATGTCCATCAAGGGTTACATGAGCTTCTTTTGTAGCTACTGTTACTATAGTTTGAGGGCTTTTTAACTCTATTACATTATCTCCTCTAACTAGCTTATCACCATACTCTTTTAATTCTTCATCATGACCATTTTCTTTAAGGATATTGCTAAAATCGCTATATTTTATTATAGCATTAGTTTTGTCATAAACATTCTTACTATCTGTGTTTTCTAAAATTGTTAGCTCTGGGTTTACTGAATATTTTATCTTATTAGTATCTTTTATTCTATTCTCTATTTGTGTTTTATTCACTTCATCTTTGTCCAATGAAACTATACTGACAGTATATACATTTCTTTGCTCTTGAGCATTTTGATGTATAAATTTCATTGCAACTGATGCTCCAAGAGTAGATATTGTAGTGGTTATAATTATTGCTATTATAGCATAAGTTTTATAGTTTTTATTTAATCTGTAATTTATATTGTTTATTGCAATTATATTGTTTCCATTAAATAATATTTTTTTATTTTTTATTATAATATCAAATATAACAGGAACAACTGATTTAAATAGTCCATAAGTCCCAACTATTATTATAGCTATAACAGGTATTACACTCATTATATTTCCAGTCCTTATATTAGTAGAAAGGTAATAACCATATCCTATTACTATAATTGATATTATAGCTAAAATATATATACCTATTCCTACTTTAGGTATTTTTTCTTGCTTTTTAGATGTATTAATTAGATTTATTACGCTACTTCTACATATTGTTATAAAACCTTTTATAGCCATTACTATAAATATAGAGATAAATATCAAAGTAGTATATAGTATAGCTTCCATGCTAAGCCCATTAGATACCTTTATATCAAATCCAGATAACTTTATTATCACTACTTGAAAAAATCTAGAAGTTATTATTCCTATAATTATTCCTGTTATACAAGAACTTACCCCTATAAGCATATTTTCTACAAAATATATTCTTCCTATCGTATATAAGTCTAACCCCATAAAAGACAATATCCCAATTTCTTTTGACCTATTTTTAAAAAATATATTTGTTGCATACCAGATGAAGAAAAATAAAAATACTGATAGTATCATTATTACAGCTATTAACACTGATAATGTAAAATTTTTATTTTCTCCTTGCAATACATTTATAGCATCACCATATCTTAATAATTCAAAATTAGTTAGTACAACTACTGAAAAAACCATAGATATAAAAAATGCTAGATATGTTCTTATATTACTCTTAAAATTATTATACGCAATTCCAAGTATACTCACTTACATGTCACCTCCCATAGAGGCCAACATATCCATAATTTTTTTATAAAATTCTTTTCTGTTACTTCCTTTATTTAATTTGCACTTTATATTCCCATCATTTATCATGTATACTTCATTAGAATAACTTGCAGTTAGAGGGTCATGTGTAATCATTATAATAGTAGCATTATTTTCTCTATTTATTCTTTCTAATGATTCTAAAAGCTCATATGCTGACTTAGAGTCTAAAGCACCTGTTGGTTCATCTGCAAATATAACTGCTGGGTTTGTAATTAATGACCTAGCTGCTGCTCCTCTTTGTTTTTGCCCTCCTGATAACTGATAAGGATATTTATCTAAATGATTTTCTAATCCAAATTTTTTGGCTATAGAAAATACCTTAGCTTCTATTTCCTTACTTTTCTTTTTTCCTAATGCTAGAGGAAGTGCTATGTTATCCATTAACTTCATATTATCTAATAAATTGTAGTCTTGAAATATAAATCCTATTTTTTCTCTTCTTAGTTTTGACAGTTCATTATTTTTTACTTTTGATATATTAATTCCATCTAGGATTATCTCTCCTGAAGTTTGTTTATCAAGTGTAGACATAAGATTTAGTAATGTTGTTTTCCCTGCACCAGATGGACCCATTATCGCTATAAAATCACCTTCATTGACTGTAAGAGATATATTTTTTAATACATTTGTTCTAAATCCTTTTATCCCATAATCTTTTGATATATTTTTTATTTTTAATATTTCTTTCATAATAATAGCCTCCAGTTGCTAATTTTTTAATATATGTTTATTTTAAAGGTTTTATATAGATAAATCCTTAAGCAAATATTACATTTTAACTGTTAACATTACACTTTCGTAACATAGGCAAAAAGGCTATTAAAGTATTTAGTCTATAACTTTATATTATCAATTTATATTTGAGATATGTTTTTTAGCACTCTCAAAATTGTTCACTACTCTAAAATTATTTGATTTATTTAGCTCTAGCATTAATTCTGAAAATCTCTTATTTATCCTGCTTTCATCATCAATAATTACAACAACTTGTATCCTATAAGTCATAAATTTTTGTAATGCAATACCTGCTAATCCAGTTTTTAGATTTAAAAAATCATCTGAAAGTGAATTATTACTAAGCATAAGATAATTTATACCATGCTCCATACATATAGATATAATATCCATTATTTCTCCTTCAGAATTAAACTTACTCTCTAAAAAAATATATTTTCTGTCATTTTGTTCTTTTATATTATAATTCATTTTTATTCCTCATTTCTGTTTTAAATGTTTTCTATTAATATGGATATAGAACCTAACATATCCTCAATAAACTTTATATCTCCCCATAACATAACTCTAAGCCTATTTTCATTTTCATTATATTTCAAGTTAATAGTGGAGCCACTTGACATTGAGGTCGGATTATTTACAAGTGCCAAAAGTAAGTTTGATAAACGTGAGTATTCATTATTCGAGATACTATTTATATCAACTACTGTAGATACATTAACCTTTGGAATACATCCTAGTTCCTTATATGAATTCAATTTAAATTCTAAACCATTATTCTCATCACTCTTTACATCCATAAACCTATCTAAATCTTCTTTTGATATCCTCCATTGTTTGCCAACTTTATTAGCTTTTAATTTTTCATCTTTTATAAATTTTCTTATTGTCTTATGATGCATTTCTAAAATCTCTGCAACTTGGTCTATTGTATAAAACTTTTCGTCCATAATTACACTTACCTTTCATTTGATAATAACAATATATTAATTTAGAAATATCAAAAAGTCAAATTTATTTTGTATTTTATTGCTATCTATTAGACTCTAATATACTTTAATTCCATCTTATTGCATTCTAACATTTTCTAGTAACTTATTATAATATCTTTACTAAACTTATAAATTAAATTGCTTAATCATGTCCAACTATAATGAAAAATCTCTTAAGTAAAAAAGCAATTTGAAAAAATTTAAAATCTTTTCAAATTGCTTTTCACAGTGTATTTTTACATTTTTATATTTCAATATTTCAACTAACAAGATAACTTTTAAAAGCTTTCTAATTCTTAATATTTTCAAGCTCTAGTACCTTTTTTATACAATTATCATCTTCAAAATTCTTAGTTCTATCACAATCTCTCACTTTAAAGTCTGGAATAGTTTTAAATTCTTCATCACATACTCCATTCTTATTTAAATACATACAACTCGCCATTCTAACTATCAGACCACTATTTTTTAAGTTAAACAATACAGGGTCTATACATCCACCATCTCCTCCAGTAGTTTCACCTACTAAAGTAGCAAATTTAGTTTCCTTACAAAACATAGCAAATGCCTCTGATGATGAATATATTTTTTTATCTACAAGCAAATATATATTGCCTTTAAACTTTAAGTCACTTTTCGATTTTATGGTATAGGAAGTATTTTCAAAACCACTAAAATCTTTCATAATCTCTTCTGGTGCATTTTTCTTTATGTTTGTTGGTAAGTTTTCTACAGGTTCTAATTTTATATTTCTTACACTTGTATATTTTTTTACTATTTCATTATTATTTCTATAGATTCTATATCCATTTATTTTAACATCATTTTTTATAAGTTTAGATACAATTCCTTGCCAATATCTATCACTTCCACCTGAATTTCCTCTTATATCGATAATTAAAGCTTTATGTTTTTCTAGAGTATTAATATATGCTTCAATTGCTTTTAAATCATTGTCTATAGGTCCATGCTTTGATGACATAGATGGTAGATACATGTATCCTACTTTACCTTTGATTGCATCTTCCAAAATTAATTCTTTTTTCTCAAAAATATCCTTTGGAGCTTTTATTTTAGGATTTATAGAATCGTATCTATCCACAACTTTTTCATCATTAAGAAAATCGTACCAATCATTATTAGAATATGATTTCTTAAAAAGCTCATATCGTTTTTTATTGTCGATTAGCTCTGTATGTTTATTATTTAATTCAGATAATATGAATGACATTTCTTCTATAAATTCTTCATCATTTTCAGTATTCTTTATTCTTTTTATATATTCGCCCTTATTTTCTAACCAATCAGTATTATTAATTTTTTTATTTACATTTAAATAAGGATATCCTGTTTTTATAACATTATATACATGTTTAAAATCATCCATCTTTTCTTCTTCAGATAGTTGATTCTTTTGGGAATAAGTAGAATTACCTAATAAAATTATAAATGTTAAAATAATTACTAAAAACAATATTTTCTTTTTCATATAGTTATCATCAACTTTCAAATTTTATATTTTAATATATTAGTACCATCATAAATCTCTAACAATAATATTTAAACTTTATTATAATTCGTATATTAGTTAGGCATCTTTAATATCTTAATATTCTTATCGTAAATAGAAATTACTATTCTTATCTTTTTTAATTTATTTTAACTCAAAATAACTTCAAACAAATCAAAATGTAAGGGTCAAATAATTACTACATTTTATCATATATCTAAAGTATTTGTAAAAATAGATAAATTATTTTACTATTTTAGGGAACACTTACTATCAAGAAATCAACATAAAACTTCAGAATAGGAGAGATATATATGGTATTTTTTATAGTAGGATTTATAGCCTCTATTATAGGTGCAATTTCTGGTCTTGGTGGCGGAATTATCATAAAACCAGTACTAGATGCAGTAACTGAACTAGATGCTTCAGTTATAAACTTTTTATCAACATGTGCAGTATTTACTATGTCTTGTTCTGCTGTTACTAAACATATTAAATATAAAACTAAATTTGAAAAACCTACGACTGTCCTACTTGGAATAGGTGCAATTTTAGGTGGTTTAATTGGTACTGAGATATTTGAATTTATAGTTAATTTTATTAACAAAGATAGGTTTATAAAGCTAATTCAAAATGGACTCCTTTTGTCTTTATTAGTAATTATACTGGTGTACATAAATCTACCTAACAAAAAACAATTCCATATAAAGAATCGTATATTTACAGTTTTACTTGGATATACTCTAGGAATGATTTCATCTTTTTTAGGAATAGGTGGAGGCCCTATAAATATAACTGCTCTAACATTATTTTTCTCAATGAATTTAAAGAGTGCATCTGTTAACTCAATAATACTAATACTATTCTCACAAGCTTCAAAGATAATAACTCTATTAATTTCAAAGTCAATACCTTCAGGACTTGAAATATCGATGTTACTATATATAATTCCAGCTGCAATCTTAGGTGGAATATTCGGTACAACTATTAATAAAAAAATAAATAAAAGTAATTTAATCATTGCTTATAATTCAGTCATGTTATTCGTTATAATGACATGTCTGTGGAATATAATAAGATTATTTTAAAGGAGAGACTATAAATGAACAAAACTAATTTATTTGAAACAGTTAAAAATGCTTATATCTATGGATATCCAATAGTAGGTATGTATGAATTACTCTATACACAAATTATTAACCCAAAGACTAAGACAACAAGTTTTAATGAATTTGCTCATACTGCCACTGTAGCATCACCAAAAACATCATTTATACCAGCACCAAACAATGATACAACATATTCAAGAGCTTGGCTAGACTTACGTGAACAACCAGCAGTAATAGAAGTTCCAGACACCAATGATAGATACTACTCTATACAGTTATTAGACTTATTTACAGAAACAATTACTAATATTGGTAGAAGATTAACTGGGACAAAATCAAATAAATTTACTGTTATTGGACCAGATTGGAATGGTGATTTACCTAAAGATACCAATGTAATTAAAAGTGATACACCTTTTGCACTAGCATTTTTAAGGGTTCTTATCAATGATAAAAATGATGTTCAGGAAGTTAAAGATATACAAAACAAGTTTAGAATACATAGACTCTCCGAGATGTCTAACAAGACACATCATGATGACCATGATACCAAAGATTTGCCAATATATAAAAATTCAAATTACCATGAATTTTTTGAAACCCTTAATAGCATACTTTTATTAATCCCAACCTTAAAAACTAGAACAGACATATTGTCATCAAAACAGCTAAAAGAAGTTCCTGATGATATATTAAATGAAGCTTGTAATAGTGCGAAAAAACTTATTAATGAAGGTGGCTTAGCATTTGGAGAATCCCATAACTTCTGGAGAGTTGCTAGAAAAGGTATTGGTAATTATGGAGAAGATTATTTACAACGTTCAGTAGTGTGGCATAAAGGTGCTTTAGCTAATCAACCAGAAGAATCTTTATACCCAAGCACTTTCCAAGATAGTACTGGTCAATTTTTAGATGGAAATTTTGATTATGAGATAAAGTTCAATAAAAATGAACTTCCTCCTGTTAGCCAATTTTGGTCATTAACGATGTATTTGTTTAAAAATGCGTTCTTAGTAGATAATGAAATTGACCGCTACTCTATTGGAGACCGTACAAAAGGACTATTTTACGATGAAGATGGTTCACTAACCATATATATACAAAATAAATCACCTAAAGATAAAAATAAAATATCAAACTGGCTACCATCACCTAAAGATAAATTTTACATGACACTAAGATTATATGGCCCAAGTGAAGATGCTATTTTAGGTAAATGGTTACCTCCAGTTGTTACTAGAGTAAATTAATAAATTTGTTAATCCCAGATTGACCAAGCATTCTAAAACAATAGAACATAAAATTTATAAAACAGGCAAAATTGAAAATTGTTTAGTTCAATGTGATAACCCTAAAAAAGCTCAAGATTATTTAGACTTATTTGATAAGTTTACTCCATTTGTAAATATGCCATTTTGGTTGCAGTAAATTTTAAAATACCTATTTTGAATTTGTTATTTCAAAATAGGTATTTTATTATGATTTTAATTTGATTTTGTATTTTATAGATTATATCTACTTCTTAGATATTGTATCTACTTCATATATATATCTATTAAGTATAGATTCTAGCATTTCTTGTCTTCCAGACTTATTCTTTATCACTGGCATTTGTAGTGCATAAGTTTCTAATTCTTTAAATCCAACTTTACCATCTACTATGTCTTTACCTATACCTTCACTAAAGCTTGAGTATCTTTCTTTAGTAAAGTTTTCAAATACCTCATCTTCTAATAATTTATGAGCTACTAATAATCCCTTTGCAAATGTATCCATACCTGCAATATATGCTAGGAATAAGTCTTCCACTTCAAAAGATGCTCTTCTTACTTTAGAATCGAAATTGAAGCCTCCTGGAGCTATTCCCCCTTGTTTTAACACTTCATACATAGCAAGTGTTGCATCATATATATTTGTTGGAAACTGGTCTGTATCCCACCCTAATAATAGGTCTCCTTGATTCGCATCTATACTTCCTAAAACATCATTTATTCTTGCCATATTCAATTCATGCTGGAAAGTATGACCTGCAAGTGTAGCATGGTTTGCTTCTATATTCATTTTGAAGTATTTATCTAGATTATACTTTCTCAAAAATCCCAAAACAGTAGCAGTATCAAAATCATATTGATGTTTAGTTGGCTCTTTTGGTTTAGGTTCTATTAAAAACTGCCCAGTAAATCCTATTTCTTTAGCATAATCTACAGCCATTTGTAGAAATCTTGCGAAGTTGTCCATTTCAAGCTCTGTATTAGTGTTAAGTAAAGTTTCATAACCCTCTCTTCCACCCCAGAATACAAAGTTTTCTCCTCCTAAATACTTAGTTATTTCCATGGCTTTCTTAACTTGAGCTGCTGCATAAGCGTAAACATTAGCATTACATGTTGTAGATGCACCATGAACAAATCTTGGGTTTCCAAACATATTAGCAGTTCCCCATAATAACTTTATACCTGTTTCTTTCATCTTAACTTTTATGTATTCAACTATTTCATCTAATATCTTGTTTGTTTCTTCTAAATTTTTGCCTTCTGGAGCTATATCTCTGTCATGAAAACAGAAATAATCAATTCCCATTTTAGACATAAATTCAAATCCTGCATCAACTTTAATCTTTGCAATTTCAATTGGGTCTGTTATATTATTCCAAGGTCTCTCCACTGTACCTACTCCAAATGGGTCATTACCTTCTCCGCATAAAGTATGCCAGTAACTCATTGCAAATCTTAAGTGCTCTTTCATAGTCTTATTTCCTACTACTTGTTCAGGATTGTAGTATCTAAATGCTAACTCATTGTTAGATTGTGCTCCCTCAAAGTTTATCTGTCCTATTCCTTTAAATATTTCACTCATTTCATATCCTCCTAATATTTTACACATATGATGTATGTAATATTTTTCTCAATTTAAACTATCTTTTATTTTCACTCTTAAAATATTTTTATTCTTCATATTTAAAATTAACTACTTCATCTAATAATTTAAAATCATCTTTTAAAGATTTATATATCTTTTTATACAATCTATGATATCTCTCGTATGTATCTACATTTTGATTTATTGGCTCTAATTTAGTTGAAGTTTTTATTATAGTCTCACAAGCTTTCTGGACATTTTCGTATATACCAGCTCCTACTAATGCAAGAATTGCAACTCCTAGTGCTGGCCCTTCACTTGAATTTATAGTATATACATCTTGATTAAACATGTCTGCTTGCATCTGTCTCCATACTTTACTTTTTCCACCTCCACCTGAGGCTCTTACTTCATTTACTTCTATATTAAGTTTTTCTATTATATCCATACAATCTTTTAGACTATATGAAACTCCCTCCATAATTGCCCTTGCCATTTCTCTTTTAGAATGTATTGGAGATAATCCAAAGAATACTCCTCTTGCATAAGGGTCGAGATGAGGAGTTCTCTCCCCCATCATGTATGGTAGATAAAGTAATCCATTACATCCTGTTGGTACTTGACTTACTTGACTATTTATAATTTCATATACATCTTTACCTAAAGAGTTTGACACTTCTAGCTCGCTTTGACAGAAATTATCTTTAAACCATTTTAGTGACAATCCAGCTCCTTGAGTAACTCCCATAACATGCCATGTATTTGGTATTGCATGACAAAAAGTATGAACTCTACCTTCCTTATCAATTTTCGGTTCCTTTGTATATGCAAAAACTACACCAGATGTACCAATAGTAGATGAAACTATTCCATCTTTAACTATTCCATTTCCTATTGCTCCTGCTGCTTGGTCTCCAGCTCCACCTACAACTATTGTTCCTTCTTTAAGTCCTGTTAAGTTTGCTACTTCCCTAGTCACATATCCTGTAATCTCTTGAGATTCATAAACTTTACCTAAAAGACTTTTATCTATATTTAACTTGTCTAGTACTTCATTACTCCAATTTCTTTTTCTTATATCAAGTAACTGCATACCACTCGCATCTGATACTTCTGTAGCATATTCGCCTGTTAATTTGTATCTTATATAATCTTTTGGAAGAAGTATTTTATTAGTATTTTTATAAATGTCAGGTTCATTATTTCTAACCCACAATATTTTTGATGCTGTAAATCCTGTAAGCGCTGGATTGGCAGTTATTTCAATCAATCTTTCTTTACCTACCAAATCAGTTATCTCTTCACATTCTTTTACTGTACGTTGGTCACACCATATTATAGAGTTTCTTAGGGTATTCCCTTCTTTATCTAGCATAACTAAACCATGCATCTGTCCTGATAATCCAATTCCTTTTATACATTCACTGCTTATATCTGAACTTTGAATTACATGTCTTATAGATTCAACTACAGCTTCCCACCAATCATTTGCATCCTGTTCTGCCCAACCTGCTTTCTCTTGTATAAGAGGATATTCATATGTACAACTTTCTATAGTATTTCCTAGTTTATCAAATAAGACCGTCTTAGTACCTGATGTACCAATATCTACACCTAATACATACTCCAACTTCATCCCTCCTTGAGACATCACTTAATAATTATCGTTTTCCTAGTTCAAATTTTTTATATTTTAGGCATATTTTACTTGCTTTATTTTTGTTAGTATATTAAACTAACTTATGAACTAATAATAAAATATTTAATTATCTTTGTCAATGCAAAATAGCCTTTTATTTTTGTCTAAAAAGTATTACAATATTATTTTAAGGAGGAATATCAAATTGGTTACTGATAAATACACTATTCGAGAAATGAATGAAAGATTGGTACTTGAACAAATTATAAAGAATGGTCCTATTTCTAGAGCAAGTATAGCCTCTACTATAGGATTAAATAAAGCAACTATATCTGCTATTACCAAAAAACTTATCGATGAGTCTCTGATTCATGAAATAGGAATTGGAAATAGTACTCATAGTGGCGGAAGAAAGCCCATACTTTTAGTATTCAACAAATGTGCAGGGATTTCTTTAAGTATGGATATTGGATATGACTATATATTTTCTTCTCTATCTTACTTAGATGGGACTATTATAAAATCTAAGAAATTAATGGATATACAAGTAAATAAAGATAATGTTATACAATTAATAGATGAAATTATAGATAGCTATAACATATCCAAAATAGATACTCCTTATAATGTAATAGGGCTTACTTTAGCTATACATGGGATTACTTGTGAAAATAACATATTATTCACTCCATATTATAACCTCAATGAGATTGATTTATATGGTATCCTAAGTAAAAAATACGACTTTCCTATTCATATAGAAAACGAAGCAAACTTAACAGCTTTAGCTGAGAGTACTTTTTCAACTGTACATAATTCACTACTTAGTCTTAGTATTCATAGTGGATTTGGTTCAGGCATTATAATAAACAATAAATTATATAGTGGTAGAAATGGCATGAGTGGCGAAATTGGTCACACTATTATCATGCCTAATGGTAAACTATGTCCTTGTGGAAATCGTGGTTGTTTAGAACAATACTGCTCAGAGAAGAAAGTGTTTGAACAAATTTGTTCTTTAGAAAATATTCCTAAAATAGACCCTGATATGGTAAAACAACTATACTATGAAGATAATGAGAATACTAAAAAAGTTATCCATGAGTTTTGTAGTTATCTATCACTAGCTATAAACAACGCTATTGCAACTTATGCTCCTGAGATAATATATTTAAACAGCCAAATAATCAGAAATATACCTGAAATATTAGAGATTACAAAAGATATGCTAGTTAGCTCTTTTAACAAAGGCATAAATATAGAAATTTCATCGTTAGGTTCTGAGGCATCTCTATATGGTGGCTCTGCTGTCAATATTAAAAGCTTCTTAAATATACAAAACCTAACTTTGATGAATGAAATAAATGATAAAATAGCTGTATTATAATATTGAATAATCTGAGAACTAGCTTATTTAAGCTAGTTACATTTTTTAATATCAAATTGAATCTATCTATTACTTTTACTAAGATTGTAATAGGCTAAAAAATACAACTACATCTAAATCAGCATTTACAACAGATGAATCACTTCATAAGTCACTTTATTTAATAGCTTTAAGATTATATAAGTGAATTCAAAGTCTTAGAAACTGACCTAAATTATTAAATCAATAAAATATTCATCTTAATTAAATATTAGTTATAGTAATTATGAAATTCAAAAAAGTTAAGAATATCTTCATACATGTTCTATTTTTATAAGGATATAAATAATCTTAAATAAGGGTTATGACTATATAGCCATAACCCCTTTAAATTGTATATTCCAAAATCAAATTTATTCTGTAGTTAATACAAAATTATTTGCATTCTTTTCTCAGAAGTTATATATTAATTAAATCTTAATATATATTGTATTTATTCATCATCAGATAATAAACTTGCTGTTGGCTCAACAATAGAAATATTATCTTTACCTACTTTCTCCAGTTTTACTGCTAATTCTTTTGTGTCTGAAAAAGCTGATTCAACAACCATACCTAAATTTAGCCCTGAAATAATCTTAATTCTGTTATCACTACTAGCCTCTAATAACGCTGCATTGCATGGTGTTCCACCTAATAAATCTACCATTATAACTATTTCTGAACTTTCCTTGTATACTTCCAAAGCTTTTTTAAGTTTTTTTATTGTTCCTTCAATTCCATCATCTTGTTTCATATTTACAGTAGGATAATCTATAGAATTCCCTATTATCATTTTTGCAGAATTTAATACTTCTTCAGCCATATTTCCATGACTCATTAAAATAATACTATTCATTTTAATACACCTCTCTAAATCTATAAAATATCTACAAGATAAGTTTTCTTGTCATCAGGTGTCATTATAGTCGTTATTTCAATTCCTTCATCTAAAAGTTTTTTAAATGCTTCTTTCTCTTCCTCTGTAACACTGATATTAGGTTTTAATACTGTTGTATCTTTTCTACTTGACATATTTCCTACATTTATATTGTGTATTTTTAATCCAGCTTCTACAAATGGAATAAGGTCAACAGGAGACTTAACAATTAATAATACATTTTGCCCTTCATACTTTCCAGCAGTAATATTTTTTATAGCAGTCTCTTCTGTAATTATAGATGATGCTATTCCAGCAGGTGTAGCCATTCTTAGAACTTGTTTTTGAACAGAATTATTAGCTACTGCATCATTTACTACCATTAATCTTGTAACACCTAACTTATTACTCCACATAGTTGCAACTTGACCATGGATTAAACGGTCATCTATACGAATATTTTTTATACCTTTCATTTCCATATCTAATATCACCCTTTCCTTATTTTAAAATACCTAATGCATATAAAATTATTGAAACAACCATTACACCTAAAATTAAGTATATAGGCTTTATGTTCTTTTTAAGAGCCCAATAAACAACTAAAACTAAAATTGCAGGAACTAGTCCAGGCATAATTTGGTCTAATATTTCTTGACCTTTCATTGTAAAGTCCCCTTGTTGAAAATTCAAAGCAACATTAGCTTTTACTACAGATGGTATTAATGCTCCCACCACCATTAATCCTAAAATAGATGTACTCTCAGTTAAAATCTTCAAACTTTTTTCAATTGAAGATATTAGCTTAGTACCTGATGTATATCCAGCATTAAATAGTGGTATACTTAATAATTTTAACGCTACACTCACTGCAATCCATAATAAGATTCCAAATGGACTTCCATCTATAGCCATGTTAGCTGCTATTGCTCCAAAAATTGTCCATGGAATAACAACAAATAAACTATCTCCTAAACCTGCCACTGGTCCCATCAATCCTGTTTTAATTGAAGTAACAGCCTCCTCAGTATCTTCACTTGATAATTCCTCCATAGCTACATTAATACCCAAAATATAAGGTGCAACCCATGGATTAGTATTGAAAAACTGTAAATGATTTAATACAGCTTTTTGAAGTTTTTCTGGGTTATCTTTATATACTACCTTTAAAAATGGTAGTACTGCATAACAATATGCTAAAGCTTGCATCTTCTCATAATTTGAAGAAACAGAACTTGTGAAAAACCAACGCCATAGAACACTTTTCTTAACTTTTTCATTTGATTTATTTACTGATACATTATCACTCATCTTCATACATACCTCCTGCCACAGTATAATGTTGTGCTTGATTTTCTACATTCTTTTTGTAAATTATAAGTGCAATTGCTCCTCCAATTAAAGCTACACCTAACAATGGTACTTTCATATATACTGCTAAAACAAAACCAATTACTAAATAACTAAAATACTCCTTAGCAGGAAGGTATCTAAGTAATAATCCTATTCCTACTGCTGGAAGTAATCCTCCAGCTACTGTTAAACCACCTGTTAACCATTCAGGTGTATATTTTAAAATTGTGTTAATTAAAGAAGGTCCAAATATTACAGATAAAGCAACTGGGATACCTGTTGTAGCTGCTGTTAATAATACTCCTAACATTTGCATATATGTTATATTTTTGTAATTTCCTTTTCTAGCTCCATCTTCTGCTTTATGAACTAGCCATATACCAATAGTATTTCTAAGAACATCTAACTGTACCATCAATAAAGCAACTGGAATACCTATAGAGATTCCTACAGATGCTTCTTGCTTAGTTGTAATAGTTATAAATGTTGCTACTATACTTGCTGTCTGATAATCAGGTATTGATGCTCCACCAAAGTTACTAATACCTAATGATAATAATTGTAGTGTCCCTCCGATATATAAACCTGTGTTTATATCACCTAAGATAAGACCAGTAATAAAACCTGCTGTTACTGGTTGATATGTTCCAAACATTGTTGAATTTTTTTCATAGTTTATAAAAAATCCATATACTACTATTAATAATAATTGCCATAATTGTGGTTCCATTATGATTTCACCTCGCTCAAAATATTTTTTAACTCTTCAAAGTTATATTTAGAATTTTGCTTTAAGAAAATAGGAATTTCTTCAAGAGGGCATTCAATTTCATAAATTTTTCCACCTTCATAACTGACCCCACTAAAGATATTCTCCCATGTATATCCTTTTGGTAAATATACTTTTCTACCTCTATCTTTATAATTCATTATTGGAGCAACCAAAATTTCATCTCCAAGCATATATGTATTATCAATCTCCCAAGCTTTATCATCTTCAGGAAATTCATAAAATAAAGTTCTCATAACTGGTGTACCTTCTTCATGAGCTTCTTTCATCAATTTTGATAAATAAGTTTTTATACTCTCTCTAATTTTGATAAACTTTGTAAGAATTGTTTCAACTTCTTCACCATAAGACCATATTTCATTAGGAGCTCCTGTTACCATTGAACCTCCACCTTTATTTGATAATGGTTTGCTATGAGGCAATCTATCTCCATGCATTCTTAAAATTGGTGAAAAAGTAGCATATTGGAACCATCTTACCATAAGTTCTCTAAATTCTGGGTCTTTAGGATTTCCTCCATGGAAACCTCCAATATCTGTTGTCCACCATGGTATACCTGCTAGTCCCATATTTAATCCTGTATTTACTTGATTATTAAAAGCTTCAAAACTAGAATCAATATCACCAGACCATACTAAAGCTCCATACTTTTGAGCTCCTGCCCAAGCTCCTCTTACAAGAGTTACAACAGACTCTGTATCATCATGTAAACCATGATAAATCATTTTTAAATAATCAATAGGATAAATGTTACCACAACTTAAAACATTTCCTTTTTTATATCTATAGTTATCAAAATCATAAACAGAATATCCAGGTTCAGCTACATCTAACCAATAATAGTTAATTCCAAGCTGTTTATAATTTTTATCTATTCTATCCCAAACATAGTCTCTTGCATCTCTGTTTGTCATATCTACAAATATCGTATTTCCTTGAATTTGCATTGTCATTCTGACACCGCGATTAACATTAACTAAATAACCATTTTCTAAATAATCATTGTAGTTTTCTGCATCACTTTGAACTGTAGGCCATACAGATACCATTGGCTCTACTGAATACTCTTCTTTTAGTTTCCTAACTAATTCCTTGGGATTTTTCCAATAATCTAGGTCAAATTTATATTCACCTTGTTTAGGCCAATGAAAATAGTCAATTGCAATTGATGAAAGTTTAATTCCCCTTTTAGAATATTCTTCCACAACATCTAAAACTTCTTCTGAAGTTCTATATCTTAATTTACTTTGCCATAGCCCCAAAAGGTTTTCAGGCATCATAGGAACAGTTCCTGTGACTTGAGAGTAATTTTTATTTAGCTCTTTTGGGCTTTCTCCACAAGTAATCCAATAGTCTATAAATTTCGTAGAAAACATCTTCCATTCTGTCATATTTTTGGCAAAAGATACTTTTCCAATCCCTGGATTATTCCATAAAAATCCATAACCTAAACTAGAAATATAAAAAGGAACTGATATTTGAGAATTTCTTTGTGCCAATTCTAGCACAGTATTCTTTAAATCTAAAAATTTATGTTGATATTGTCCCATTCCAAAAACTTTTTCAGAAGGCTCAGACTCAAATCTAGTAGTCACTTCAAAGTCTCCATTATAACTTGGTCGATATTCTCTTGATTTTAATTTAAGAGTAGAGTTGAAGTCTTTGGTAATTTCTATTGTACCTACATCTTCCCCACCATCATCATGTTTTACAGCTCTTAATCGAATATACTCTTTCAATAATATTTCATTTTTATCATTGTAAAAAGTGATTCTATCTCTATGGTCTAAGACAGCCTTTATCTTTCCATTTTTAATGATTACACTACCATCTTCATTCTTATTAATTATAATATCGTCTTTATTTAACTTAGGTTTTTCGTTAAGAGCATAGTTTTCATCAACAAAATTTTGGTCCACAAATGACCTGATACGTAAAGAATTTTTTCCCCATGCTTCTATTCGCAATAGTTCATTGTCAAACCTTTTTTCAATATAATCTTCAAATATTCTTACCACAGCCACCCTCCTAAATAGATGATATAGTGTTATATTTAATGTACTGTTAGGTCAACTACTTTAATATATCAATTGATGTAGATGATTTTATTTTGTCATTTATTTGTACATTAAACTAACTTACCAATAATATACTTTATTTGACTCTATTTGTCAATCGTTTTCCATAATTTAACGTAATTTTCCAATTTAATAAAAAATAATACTTTTTAATGTCTTAAATTTCTTTTAATTTATATTTTTTAGTTTGTCATGATTAGAAAGTATAACAAATCATATATTTTTAGTAATTTTTTTGTACTGCCCCATATGTATTGAATCATTCTATAATGGTAATTGGTATAATTTGAATTTGTTAGTAATTTGATTAATTAATACATGTTTTAAATATAATTTATGGATTTTATGACAAAAACAAAAGATACTAGCTTTAACAAACTAGTATCTTCAAGAGTTTTGTTCTTTTAATTTTAAAATTACTACAAATTTAATTTATATAAATAATCATTTTATAAATTTATTTATATTATTATAGGTATTCAATACTCTTTTAATATTAAATAGTTATCATACTTTCTAAAAATATATTTATTTTCCTTCTTCAGATTCATCAAATCCAACTATTGGTATATTCAAATTGTATTCATTAAGTAATTTTTCCAACTCTTCTATAAAAATTCCTTTACCATCTACCATTTGTACATCATTTATTTTGTTTCTCAAATCAGTGCAACCGCATAATTCACCAGACCACTTCTCAGAACTACATGTCTTATTATAACCACAGCTTGGGCTACCATCTATTGCAATAATACTTTTTATATTGTAATTATTTTTTAAGTATTCATCAAACTGCATTATATAAGGTACCAACATTTGTCTACACTGTTCTCTAAAAAACATATTATCAAACTGTTCTTTTACATGTCCCCATCTATTTATTCCATACATAATTATCTCTGGGCAAGGTAGTTGAATTATTCCATATCCATTATTTATTAAATCTACTGCTATATTTTGTGCACCTTTAAATTCTGATGAGCCCTCTACTTTGGAGTTACAGTTTAATATACAATGACATACTACTACAATCTCTCTACTTCTTTTCATAATAATCTCCTTAGTTATTCTTAACTTTAATAATACTATATATTTCGCCAATTATATTATTTATTTGCTCTATATTCGTAATATTCTATATAGAAATATACAATTAGTAATCTTTTATAATCTATAATATGATAAATGTATACATTTTTTAGGAGGTATTATAATTGAATACTAAAAAAATCACGTTTTCTTCAATGTGTATAGTTATTAACATTGTCTTAGGTATATTTATATCTATGATAAACATACCTTTATTATTTTTAGATACAGTTGGTACTGTACTTGGGGCTGTTGTATTAGGTCCTTTTTGGGGTGCTCTTATTGGTGGATGCACAAACTTAGTTTTAGGTGTTATATCAGGACCTACAAATATTCCTTTTGCTCTTGTAAATATTGCTCTTGGTCTTATTGTCGGTTATATTTCTAAGAAAAAAGGGTTTGGCTATAAAGAGGCTCTTATCACAGGAATAATTTTAGCTGTTGTTTGTCCTTTAATTGGTACTCCTATTTCAGTTTTATTATTTGGGGGATTAAGTGGAAGTGGTGCTGATTTATTGGTTGGTTTTTTAGTTCAATCTGGGCAGAAGATATTTACTGCTGCATTCTTTCCAAGAATTCTCAGCAATATAGTGGACAAGCCTTTATCTTGTATCATGGTTGTATATTTTATAAGTAAAATGCCTAAAGGTTTTATAAGCCAATATAGTAGAAATACGTCTAGTTCGTCTTAATGAGTTATTTATACATATGATTTATTAATAAAGTCATAGACTTATCTTTGTATAATATTTTTTATTAGGCCTTAATATTAACAATTTAATTAGATAGTATTTAAATTAATTTAATTGTCTAATTTATTACTCAAAAAGAGATATTGCAGAAACATTCAATATCTCTTTTTGTATTTCTATATTATCCATATTCAATTTTTTATTTTAATCTACTATTAAACTATAAATTTATTCTTTATACTTATTAAGATTATTTGACTTATATACAGAATCCTCTATATATTCTAATACAATTGTAACTTTAAAACTTGTATAATATCTTTTAACTAGATTTATCTAGATACTTGAAGAACTAGTTATTTAGTTAAATAAATACACACTAAATCTTCTCTATTTTATTTTTTAATTTTTCTGTAATTGTATATAACTTTATCTCAAATGTTCATAAAATTATTTTCTTTTATTAACACTCTACTGTTCCTACTGCTTTTCCTACACATCCACAAACTTCCATTCTACTCTTCACAAACTCTTTAACTGAATCTAAACCTTTTTTACCATACTTCTTAGGGTCAATCACTTCTGGGTCAGAATTAAGTACATCCTTAACACCATTACTATAAGCAATCCTTAATTCTGTCGCATAATTAACCTTACAAATTCCTCTTTTTATAGATTCTTTAATCATCTCATCTGGTATTCCAGACCCTCCATGTAACACTAATGGAACTGATACCACTTCTCTAATCTGAGACAATCTATCTAAATCAAGCTTTGGTTCTCCTTTATATAGACCATGTGCTGTACCTATTGCTACTGCTAGAGATGATACTCCTGTTCTCTCTACAAACTCTTTTGCTTCTAGTGGGTCTGTGTATGCTCCACCATCTCCACCATCTAAGTCGTCTTCCTTACCTCCAACTTTACCTAATTCAGCTTCAACAGGTATATCTGAAGGCATACATGCATCTACAACAGATTTGGATATTGAAATATTGTCTTCGTAACTTTCATGAGAACCATCAATCATAATGGAAGTATATCCAACTCTAAGTGCTTGCATAGCTAGTTCAAAACTTGAACCGTGGTCTAAGTGCATTGCTACAGGTATACTTGCCTTTTCTGATGCTACCTTTACATTTGCTAAATAATAATCTAGCCCTGCATACTTTATTGTTGAAGGTGTTGTTTGTAGTATTACAGGTGATTTAAGTTCCTCAGCAGCCTCTATTACTGCCATAACCATCTCCATATTTTCTACATTAAATGCACCTACTGCATAATGTCCTTCTTGTGCATCTAATAATATTTGTTTAGTTGTCACTAATGCCATAATTCATCCTCCTATATACTTATACTGATTTCTTCATTATTTAATTTCGATACTATTTCTCTACTTGTTTTACTGTTTAGTAACTCATTTAAAAATTCTTCATGCATTAACTTTGAAGATAGCTGAGACAGTGTCTTTAAGTGTAAATTATCATCACTATCTGTTGCTGCTATCATAAATATAATATTTACTAAACTTCCATCCTCTGATTCAAAATCAAATCCTTCTTTTGATACACCTACTGCTACACGTGGTATTTTTACTGCATCTGTCTTTGCATGTGGTATAGCTATCCCCATCCCAAAACCTGTAGACGATATTTCTTCTCTCTTATAAATTTCTTCTTTAAATTTATTCTTATCTGAAAGAACACCTGATTTATCAAGTATTTCAACCATCTCATCAATTACATCTGCTTTCTTTTTTCCCTTAACATTTAAAACTACTGTTTCTTCATCATATAAAGTTATGCCATTAGATACGTTTTCCAATCTTGTAATGTTATCTGTGCTTTTATGTCTATTTTCATTTTTAATTTCAGTTGAATTTTCTGTAGTAGTTTTGTTATTTACTACTTTAGGTGTAACCACCATATAAAGTATGGCTCCTACTAATGAACCTACCAATATACACCCTACCCATAAAAGTGGCTTATTGACTAATCCTAGAACCAAAAATCCTCCATGTGGAGCTGGTACCTCTATTTTCATTATATAAGTTAAAATTGCTGATATTGATGAACCAATCATAAGTACTGGCAACACTTTTAATGGATTCTTTGCTGCAAAAGGTATTGCTCCTTCTGTTATATGAGTACTACCTAGTATATAGTTAATTAACCCTGCTGCTCTATCTTCTTCTGTAAATCTGTTTTTAAATAAAGTAGATGCTATTGCTATTACTAATGGTGGTGTTATACAAGCTGCAGATACACCTGCCATAAATAAATAATTTCCTTGTCCTAGAAGCATTGTTCCAGTTACATATGCTGCTTTATTTACTGGACCTCCCATATCAAATGCTGACATACAACCTATTACGATTCCTAATATTATAGGACTTGAATTTTGTAATCCTGAAAGGAAGTTCATCATAGCATTGTTAAGTGCTGAACATGGCCCTCCAAGCAATAACATAACTACACCGACAAAACCTACACTGACTATAGGAATTATAAAAATTGATTTAAGACCTTCTAACTGTCTTGGTAATTTTCTTAATATATGTACAAATAAATTTACTAAGTAACCTGCTAAAAATCCTGCTATAATTCCACCTAAAAATCCTGAACCTGTGTCAAAAGATATCATTCCTCCAACAAGACCCGCTAACATACCAGGTCTTCCTGATATAGATTGAGCTATAAATGCTGCTAATACAGGAACCATCAAATTCATAGAATATCCACCAACAGATTTTAATGTAGCTGCTATCTGATTATACTGTTCTGAATTTGGGTCAAATGAGTAAATACCCCACAAAAATGATATGGCAGTTAGTACTCCACCTGCTACTACTAAAGGTAACATATGAGATACACCATTCATTAAGTCCTTATATAACTTTTGACCAAATGATAAATTACCTTCTTCTTTAAGTTTGCTACTTGATGTACTTCCTTTTCTAATAGGGGCTTTCTCATCAATACATTTTTGTATAAGTTCAGTAGCTTTGTGTATACCTTCTTTGACAGGTACTTCTATTACTGGCTTTCCATTGAATCTATCCATATCGACGTTTTTATCACAAGCCACTATTATTGCATCTGCCATTTCAATATCTTTTGCTGTTAGTTTATTTTCTACTCCTATAGCTCCATTCGTTTCAACTTTTATATCGCAACCTAATTCTTTGGCAGCTTTTTTTAATGCTTCTTCTGCCATAAAAGTATGAGCTATCCCAGTTGGGCAACCTGTTACACCTAGAATCATCCTCTTACCCATTTTTATACCACCTTTCTAACTTTTATATTTTTTATATAATCTTCTACATTCTCCAAATTACCTATACCATTACTTTCAGCTACACTTGCTCCTGTTGCTGATGACCTTTTTAATGCATTTTCAATATCTTCTTGATTTTCTAACCATATACTCAAAAAAGCAGCCAATGCAGAATCTCCAGCACAAGCAGAACTAACAACTGTAACCGGTTGAGTACTAGCATAATAAATCGATTTTCCATTATAAAAATAAGAACCCTTTTCCCCTAGAGTTAGCAAGATATTTTGAGCACCTTTCAAGTGTAATAGCTTAAGTACATCTTTAATATCTTCTTCATCTCTTACAATAATTCCAAATATATCTTTTATTTCTTCATCATTTGGCTTTATCAAATATGGATTATATTGTAGTAATTCCTTTAGTTTTGGTGAACTTATATCCAGTATTATTTTTATATTTTTATTTTTACAAATTTTAAATATCTCTTCATAGTAATTATCATCAATTCCAGGTGGTAGACTCCCACTTATCGATAGATGACTTATATCTTCTAGAGACTCTATCTTCTCCAACATATCTAGCTTTTGTTTTTCATCTACATATGACCCAGAGTTAACAAATTTAAACTCGTCACTCCCATCATTTAAAAATATATTTATACGAGTCGTATCTTCTACCCAAGTGGGTAATACATCAAACCCTCTTTTTTCACTTTCCTCAACTATATATCTTCCTGAAAATCCTCCAAAAAAACCTAATATTTTGGATTCTATACCATAATGACCTAGTACAAATGATACATTTAGACCTTTTCCATTAGGAGAATATATAGCATTAGATGTACGATTTACTAATTTGCTTTTTATACCATTAGTAGATATATTCATGTCTATTGCTGGATTAGTAGTTAATGTATATATCATTGTCTTCCCCCTTGCTTCTGTTGTGTATATTTTCATTATAATAAAAAAGTCTATGAAAATCTTTTCACAAATAGAAAATCGATTTTCATAGACTCTTCAATTTAATTCTCAGAATTATTATACCTAACCATATAGTCTATAATTATCCTAGATATAATATACAAGGGTAACCTAGATGATACTTCATATTCAGAAATTGATATATGCTCATGCTTATATCCTACAATATATAAATCTGAATACTTTATAAGTTTTGCATTTTCACTACAACAACATGTTATAACTTTAGCTCCTCCTAAATTGGCATTTTGTGCTGACTCTACAAGTTCCACAGTATTTCCATTCAATGAAAAAATAATTATAAGCTCATCTTTTTTTATTGATTTAGATTTTATTTTCATTATATTAGGGTCATTTATAAAGACCACATTGAAATCGAGCAGTTGCAATTTAAGACTAAACTCTTTTGCTACATATTCAGTAAGTCCTCTTGCTAAAATATATATCTTACTAGACTCGTTTATAGCTTTTATTATATTAATTAATGTAGTTAAAGATATTTGTTCTATAACCCTTTGTGCTTCAATAAAAGATTTATTTATTATATCCCCCATATTTTGTATATCATCATTTTCATCTTTTACTGTTAATCTATACCTTAGTTCATTAAATCCATTTAAGCCACATTTTCTAATTGCCCTTGAAACAGTTGCTGGAGATGAATATGTTTCATGAGCAATCTCTACTATAGATAATTCTGGTAATATCGACTCATTTTCATTTATAAATTTAATTATTTCAAGTTCTGTCTTGGTTAGATTTTCAGAATTACTTTTGTTTAGCTCAATTATCATATTTTTCTCTCCTTATATCTAAGTTTGTCTATCTAATTTTATCAAATATTATATAAATAATATATTCTCTCTTAACTACTTATTTTTATACACAATTAAGATTTAGTCAATGTCTATATATGTAAATTTATAATATCATAATTTCGTACTTCAATTTATTATAGTATTCTGTAATAAAAATAAACAGTCTATCTCACTGAAAAAATCTAAATTCATGTGTAATATCTTTCTTTTTTATCTAGCATATCTTATTTTTAATATGACTTATTTCCTAACTGTTGTACACTAGTTATGAGATTAAATATTTGTATTGTGGTAGCAGTCATATTATCACTAGCAATTTTTTTATCCATAGCCTCTTCTATTGTCATAGCTCTATTTACTATAGAAAAATAAGCATCTATGCCGTCTTCATTACACTTAACTGCATCTTCTGTTGTTGCTCCAGCCAAACCTATTACTTTTATCCCATATTTTTTAGCCAATTTTGCAACTCCTATTGGTGCCTTGCCCATAGCAGTTTGCTTATCCAATCTACCTTCTCCTGTTATTACAAAGTCTACATCTTTCAACTCATCCTCTAATTTAATTTCTTCTAATATTATTTTTATGCCAGATTCTAACTTTGAATTTAAGAATCCTAAAAAGGCAAATCCTAATCCACCTGCTGCTCCTACCCCTTCTACATTGGCTATATCTTTGTCCAAATCATTTTTAACTACATTAGAAAAATTTCTAAGCCCATTATCTAACTCTTCAATTATTTCTCGTGTTGCACCTTTTTGAGGTCCATATATGTATCCAGCTCCATTTTCTCCAAACAGTGGATTGTTTACATCACAAGCTATTTTAAAGTTACATTCATCTAATTCTTTTAGTCTATTATCTATTTTTATGTGTCTTATTTTATTTAAAACTTTTCCACCTAAATCTACTAATTTATTATTCTTATCATAAAACTCAAACCCTAAAGCTTGAAGCATACCTACTCCTGCATCATTGGTAGCACTTCCACCTAATCCTACTATAAAATTTCTACAGCCCTTATTTATTGCTTCCTTTATTATTTCTCCAACACCATAAGTTGTAGTGTATAAAGGATTTCTAAGTTCAGTTGGGACTAATGTCAATCCTGATGCTTGAGCAATTTCTATTATTGCAGTATTCGTATCTTTTAATAATCCATATGTCGCATTTACTTTCTTAATTATTGGCCCAGTAACTTCTATAGTTTCTTTTGTCCCATTCATTCCTTGAACTAAAGCATCTACTGTTCCTTCACCACCGTCAGCAAGTGGTAGTATCTTTACTTTTGCATCTTTTTCAACTTTTAATATCCCTTTTTTGATTGCATTTGCTGCTTCAATTGAGGATAAACTCCCCTTAAAGGAATCTATAGAGATTAATATTTTCATATTTATCTACTCCTTATTTTAATATACGATTTTATAATATTAATAAAAGAGGTATTACCGATTTTCAAGTAATACCTCTTTGTTTTATTTTTAATTTAAATTAATTTATGTGATTTTTCTTAATCTCATCAAGTAGTCCATCTTCTAAATAAATTTCTAATGCACAACCCACCATTGCCTTTACTGCTTTATGAAGTTTATCATAAGCTTCTGCAGAATTTGCATAATTTAGAAATTCTTTTTCGTGAACATATACCATTGGATTTATATCTAAAGCTATTTCTGTATACATAGTAGGGCAAACTTGACTTACATTACCTATATCTGTAGAACCCACTGGTCCATCTTTTCCCTCTAATATATCTGTTATACCTGCTTCAATCAAATTATTTTTTGTTATATTTTGAAGTACTTTATTATTTATTATATTGTCAAAAGAATTTTCAAAATATCTATAAGATAGCTTAGCTCCTGTCATTAACTCTGCACCTTTTGCACAGTTTATAACTTTTTTAGTAACTTCATCTAAATAACTTCTTTCAGCAGCTCTTACAAAAAACTTACAAGCAGCTTTTTCTGGAACTATATTTGGAGCTTCTCCTCCATTTGAAACTATACCATGTATTCTAACATCTGATTTTACATGTTGTCTTAGAGCATTTATTCCAGCAAAAGTAAGTTGTACTGCATCCAATGCATTAACTCCCATATGAGGATGACTAGCTGCATGTGCTGATACACCTTCAAAGCTAAACTCTAATGAATCTATTGCTAAAGCTTTGCAGTTTATATTATTAAAAGCTTCTATATGCATCTGATAGCTTACATCAATATCATCAAAAGCTCCTGCTTTAACTAAGTCACATTTTCCTCCTGTTGTTTCTTCAGCTGGTGTTCCTATTAATACAATTTTTCCTTTAAAACTTTCTTTTAACTTGCTTAATACTATACAAGCTCCTAGTGTAGATGCTGCAATCCAGTTATGACCACAAGCATGACCTGGCTCTTTATCTTCTCCATATCCAGGAAGTGCATCATACTCAGCTAAAAACGCTATAGTAGGACCATCACTATCTCCTAGCTCTGCTCTAAAAGCAGTATCCATATTACAGTATGGATAAGTTGTATCAAATCCATATTCCTTCATTTTCTCTACTAAATATTTTGATGATATATATTCTTCATCTCCTAGCTCTGGGTTGTTGAATATAAAATCGCATACTTCTTCAATTTCTTTCCCAAGTTCATTCTCTATCTCATAAGCTCTTTTCTTTATACTCTCTATCATAACTTACCTCCTATTAGAATCCTAGATATAATCCTACTGTCAAAAATACCATTACAAGAATTGTTAATACTACCATTAGAGGAACTATGAATCTAACCCACTTTGACCAAGGGATATTAGCTACTGCTAGTGCTCCCATTAAAACACCTGATGTAGGTGTTATTAAGTTAGTTACACCTATCCCAAATTGATAAGCTGTAACTATCATTTGTCTAGATACATCTACTAAGTCTCCAAGTGGTGCAAGTACAGGTATTGTAAGTGATGCAAGCCCTGATGCTGATGGTATTAAAAATGCTATTAATCCTTCTATTAAGAAAGTTAAGTTTATAAATATAGTTTTTGGTAATCCATTTAATAAATTTGCCGCAGAATTTAAAATTGTATCTATTATAAATCCATTTTCTGCTATTATTACGATTCCACGTGCAAATGCTATACATAATCCTGCTGTCATTAAATCTCCAGCTCCACTTATAAATGAATTAACTATTTCATCTTGCTTAAGCCCTGATGCTATTCCAGATATTATACCTATGGCTGTAAATATCATTGCAATTTCAGCTATATACCATCCTAATTTTAAAACACCAAATATCATAATTCCCATACCTATTACGAAAATTGCTATTACAATGGCTTCTCTTTTTGTAAATTCTTTTATGTTTGTATCACTATTAACCATTGATTCTTGATTCAGTGATATATCATGTACTAAAGACTTTTTAGGGTCTTTTTTTACTTTATTAGCATACATCATAACAAATGCTATAGATATAGCCATATATATTATAAACATAACAACTCTAAACTCTATTCCAGAACCTGGTGCTATTTGTGACAATGCCTGTGCTATTCCTACAGAGAAAGGATTAGTAGTCGCCGCTCCAAATCCAGCTGTTGCCCCTATAAATACTGTTGCCACCGCGGTTAATGAATCATATCCCATGCTGGTCATAAGTGGAATAAATATCATATAAAAAGGTAATGTTTCTTCACTCATTCCAAAAGTTGTACCACCAAGACCAAATAAAATCATAGATATAGGTATTATTAAAAATTGAAACTTCTTCATTTTATTTACAGTGTGCGCTATAATGGCTTCTATTGCACCTGTTTTATTAACTATTCCAAAAGCCCCTCCAACTATTAAAACAAATCCAACTACTTCAGCTGCATCTATAAATCCATTTATAGGAGCTGAAAATACATCAGTAATACCTTGTGGATTTGATGGTGCTTTTTCATAAGTTCCAGCTACAACAACTGACCTTCCGTCTATATCTACCCTTTCAAAATTTCCACTTGGTACTATCCAAGTAAGAACTGCCATTACTACTATTAATAAGAATATTATAGTAAGTGTCTGCGGCATAGTAAACCTCTTCTTTTTTAAACTGCTCATTTTTATTCTCCCCACTTTTAAATTAAAATATTTTATTATTGCATCCCTTTTCTATCCTATTTTGTATAGATGTAAAAAAGCTCAACATGGATACATGTTGAGCTAAATGTGTTAAATACAATATACCTACATCTTCCCTTTATCTTATCTAAGATAGCTCTCCATCAAAATTCGGGATGAATTTGATGACAGTACTGTACCTATTAAATACAGTCCCAGCACTAGCTTTGGACACTAGCACTTCGGCACTTACTCCTTTTATATTGCTTCATTGGTTTCCAACCTCTTCAATACTAATCTTAGTAAATGCAACCTCTACCTCAATCTTTTTATTAGATGAGGTAATGCTTATTAAATTTTATTTATTGTAAATAATTGTAGCATAATATGTCGAGATTGTAAATATTTTCAATATAATATACTTAGAATTAAATTTTATTTTCCACATCAATAAACTTTATATCTGCACATACATTCAAAGAATGTAGTATATTTTTATATCTAATTTTTTAAAGTCTGAAGATATATGTTTTTATATGTAACAAATTATACTTTCTCTATTAAGTGAATCTTTGGATATTTTTATTAGATGTTTATTAATAATTGATTACCATAAGAAATCATTCCATTGTATCCTCAACTATTTATTCAATTCTTTTTTAAGATAAATTGGTGGATACTTAACACTTTTTAATTCTTCATTACTTTTTAGAAGCTTATTGTTTTCTACATTATAAATTTGTAACATAACTTTATTTACATATAGGGCATAATAATCATCACTATAAAAATATTGATATTCATATTGTGAATCATCTTTATAATTTACTCTATACAGTATTCCATTATAGCTTGCTTTCTTTGCTTTTTCTTTTGTAATACTCTTTATATCATCTTCCGAAATACCTTGCTTTACCATATATTTATTGATATATATCTCAGCCTCCTTCCATGGTTTGAAATAGTTATTATATACAACACTTCCTGCTATACCTACAATACCTATAATTAATACTACTAAAATAATTCTATATTTTCTCATGCTAATTCCCCTTCTTTTATTATTTAAAACTATTATAATTCACTAAAAAAAGATGTTATATTTTTCTATTAGAATATAACATCCATCGTATTTAGTATCAATATACATGCCCTAACTGGTAGGTTAAAAGGCCCTACTGTCAGTATTTTTATTAAGTAGTATATATATTTCCTACTTTCCATGTAGTTTTATTTCATTATTATAAAAATTTCACAAGTATTTGTTTTAGAATATCTATTGCAATATTTCAATTAACATAATAAGTATCATATTAAGCTTCTAAATTTATATATTCAGCAATATGACTTTATAAGCTGTAATATTACATCAGCTGCCTTATTTGAACCACCTGCATTATAAAAGCTTTTTGATAGTTTAATTGCCTCTTCTTTGTATCCATTATCATTCATAACTTTAAATACAGTATCTTTAATATTTTTTGACCTATTTTCTTTTAACATCAGTCCTGCACCTAAATAAGCAACTCTATTAGCTACCATTCTCTGCTCTGAATGTTGTGGAAATAAGACCATAGGTACCCCATAATATAAACTTTCATTTACACTATTCATACCACAATGAGTGATAAACACATCAGCTTCTTGAAGTATAGCAATCTGTTCAACACTATTTTTAACTTCAAAGTTATTTGGTATATTCCCTAAACTTTTAATGTCAGTATCTCTACCAACAGACCTAATTATATCAACATCACAATCTTTAAATGCTTTTATACAGTTTTCATAAAAATTAACATTTTTATTATTAATCGTACCAAGTGAAATATATATAAGTTTTCTCTTTTTATCTTTAGGCTTAACAATCAACTTTGATACTGATGGCCCTACAAAAGAATATTTACTGGAAAAATTTTCTGACATTGGCTGAAATTCTTTTGATGTATATACAATAGTATTTGTATCATTATCATTAGAAATCATAGAAACAAAGTTTTTTACATAATATCCTTTTCTTTGTAAGAGCTTTATTTTTTTATTAATACGTCTCATCCCCAAAAACATATGAACAACTTCCATAAAACTTTGCTTCATCATTTTTGCTGTATGTTTATTAAATGCAAAAGTTGTTGTAGAGCATATATATGGAATATTAAGTTTTTGTGCAAATAACTTTCCCCAAAAGCTTAATGAGTCTGATACAATACAATCTGGATTAAAAACTTTAAGTTCTCTACATACTTTTTCATCTAAAGATATTGTAGTGTCTGCTATCATCTCAATTAACCCAGAGAAATCCTTGCCAATTTTTTTCTCATCTTCAGGACGTAATTCTGGGAGATATTTATCACAACTAATAAATTTTGCTCCAGTATCTTCAATTTTATCTTTAAATTCATTAAAAGAATAATACAATACTTCATTCCCTCTATCTACTAATTCACGAACTACTTCAATGGTTGGATTAGTATGACCATATGCAGGAATGCTGAAAAAAACTATTTTACTCATATTTTATCCATCCTTTTATAATTTTTCTAAAATTATTCTTCGTTATTTGTTACTCCCATATGACCTATAAAATTTACCAAATCACGTTGATGAACAATTCCTAGTCCTCTTTCTTCATCTCCAAGTATCAATAATTTATCTCCTGTATTTATATTAAATATATCTCTTGCTTCTTTTGGAATAACAATCTGACCACCTTCTCCAACTATAACAGCTCCAAAGAAAAATTTTCCTTTAGGTGGTATTATAATACCTGTTTTTTCTTCTGAATGATTGACTAAATCATCTAGTTTAACATTGTACAATTTTGCAAGTTTAATACAACTATCTATATCAGGAGTGGATTCTCCACTTTCCCATTTTGCTACTGATTGTCTAGATATATTAAGTTTTTCAGCTAAATCCTCTTGCGTATACTGATGAATTTTTCTTAGTCTTTTCAAATTTGTATTAAGCATATTTTAATATCTCCTATATTTATCGTACTAAATTTATTATTTAAATTCTATCAACTAATTTTAACATTTATGTATATATTGATATACATTTCTCTTGTACACATTTACCCTTTAATAAATATATTATAAGAAAATTTATAATTAATAGATACAATCTTTAATTTATCTAAAATGGCATCTTCTATTTATAAAAGTGCAAGTGGGACTTTTTGTAATATATTAGAATATCATAGATTTACTAATACAAAATTGTTTTACAGAATTTTTAAAGCAAAATTTAAATGTACTCCTAAAGATATCAGAAAGAAAAACTTATTTAAAATATAATATAAACTTATCCCTAAAGAATGCATCACAAAAAAAGCTTTTTATATATAAAAATGTGTACCTCCAATTATAGTAATTAGATTAACCACTTTACTATCACTATTTTTAGGAGAATACACATTTTATTTTATATATCTAACGAACTTAAATTATCTCCATTAGATTTTATGACCTCTTTATACCAGTCAAATGATTTTTTCTTACATCTCTTAAAACTACCTTTACCTTCATCATCCAAATCAACATATATAAATCCATATCTTTTACTCATCTGTCCTGTAGTTGCACTGACTAAGTCAATTGGTGCCCACATTAAATATCCAAAACATTCAACATTATCCTCTTTAATTGCAGACTTCATTTGTGATAGATGCTTACTTAGATACTCAATTCTATAATCATCATTTATAGTTCCATCTTCCTCAACTCTATCATATGCTCCTAATCCATTTTCTGTAATTAAGATAGGTAACTGATATTTTCTGTAAATATAGTTTAAAGTAAATCTTAGTCCTATAGGGTCTATTGCCCATCCCCACTTACTTTGTTCCAAGTATGGATTTTGAACTCCTCCAAATAAAGATTTATCACTTGATAAACTTTCTTTTGGAATAGACACACTTGAAAAATAATAATTAAGTCCTATAAAATCTAATCTACCTTCTTTAAATGCTTCTTTATCTTCATTAGTTACTTCAATATTTATATTATTTTTTTCATATTCTCTTAGTTTATATTGAGGAAACTTTCCATTACACATTGCATCAATTTGATAATAGTCACAGTCATTATCTAAGAACGCATTTAATACATTACTAGGATTGCAATTATATGGATAAATTGGATTTAATCCAAACACACATCCAACTTTATTATTTGGATTGATTTCTCTAGCCAACTTTGTAACCTTTACACTTGCTAATGTCATATTATACCCTACATTTGCCAGTATCTGAACCTTATCTTGCATTTCACTATACTTAATCCCTGCTATCATATAAGTAAAAATATCAGAGTGCTCTGTTTGAGGGTCAATATGATTCATCTCATTAAAGGTAACCCAGTACTTTACTTTGTTATCAAACTTTCTCATTATAGTCTCACTATACTTTAAATATAAATCTATAAGCTTTCTGTTATTCCATGAACCATATTTATGTACTAAATTCATAGGTAACTCAAAATGATAGAGTGTTACAATAGGTTCTATATTATTTTCTATTAAAGTATCTATTAAATCTTCATAATATTTAAGACCTAACTCATTAGGATTATCATCATCCCCATTTGGAAAAATTCTTGACCAGTCTATAGATATCCTTAATGCACTAAAGCCTATTTCTTTAAATAACGCTATATCTTCTTTATATCTATTATAAAAATCAATTCCATTATGAGAAGGATAATCTAATTCTTCTTCTATTTTATCAGTAATTACTCTTGGTGTTTCATAAGAGCCTTTAGTTACAAAATCCATAATTGCAGCTCCTTTATTATCAACATCCCATGCACCTTCACATTGATGTGCTGCAATACTTCCTCCCCAGAAAAATGTATCTTCAAAATTCATAAATTTCTCCTCCTAAAATTTATACTATTACAGTTAATAGATCTTCTGATTCATCATTTGATGAAATTACATCTAAGTAATCACTAGTATTTGTAACTACTATTATTATAGTTGAATCAAATCCTTCTTCGATAATCTTATCAGATTCAAATATTGCTAAAGAATCACCTTTTTTAACTCTTTGATTTTGTGTTACAAGGCTTTCAAAGAATTTTCCATCCAAATTTACAGTATCTATCCCAATATGAATCAAGATTTCTAGTCCTTCATCAGTCACTATACCATAGGCATGTTTAGTTGGAAATACTATAGTTATAGTCCCATCCACAGGAGACATAACCATTGATTTTGATTCACTAGGTATAATTCCAATCCCCTTGCCTAGTGCTCCAGATGAAAACGCCTTATCATTAACCTCTTCAAGTGCAATTACTTGACCTTTGGCAACATTTCCAACACTAATAGTTCTTGAGCTATTTTCATTAACTATTAGTTCTAATTCCTTTTTATTATCGTTTTCAACTTTTTCTTTTTCACCTGAAGGTATTCCTAATAAATAAGAGGCTATTGTTGCTACCACAAATGCTACTACTACACCTATTATCATAAATATAAAGTTAGACATCTCTCCTCCAACAAGATATGTTGGTAATGCTGCTAATCCCCAAACCATTCCGTATGTTTTAACTTGTGCTAATCCTGCTATTAAACCACCTAAGCCTCCACCTATCATTACTGCTACAAATGGTCTTCTATATTTCATAAATACCCCAAACACTGAGGGCTCTGTGACTCCCATAAGTGCACTAAAACTTACTGTACCAAATAATTGCTTTTGTTCTTTATTTCTAGTTTTTAAGAAATATCCAAACATAGCACCACAAACTGCAATATCAGATATTGTTGCTGCTCCCATAAAAATTGGGTCATATCCTAATGCTGTTACAGAATTTAAAGCTATTGGCATAGTAAAATTTGCTGCACCAAATACTATTAAGAGTGGTTGTAAAGCTGCATATAAAGCAACAACACTCCAATTTCCTAATGTATCAATTAAAAACATACATGCATAGTTTAATCCATCACCAATCCACATACCAATAGGTCCAAATACTGTTAATGTAACTGATAAAGTTATTATTAAAGATAATACTGGAACTAAAAAATAGTGTAGTGCTTTAGGTAAGATTTTTTTCAAACATTCAATTACAATTCCCATTGCCCATACTCCTAAAAGTATTGGAATAAAACTATTTGCATAAGTTGTTGTTTGTAAATTTATACCAAATAGACTTAACCCTTCCACGCCATCTATTGATGAGGACAATAATGTAACTGCTAATACTACTGCTATATAAGGATTTACATTAAGTCTTTTTGCTGATGCTATTGCAATTAATACTGGTAAGAAGTGAAACGTAGCACTTCTTAATGTGTCCAATATTTGATATGTAGGACTATCACTATGAATTATACCTGACATGTTTAAAAGTGCTAGTATACTTGCAAGTATCCCAGCTGCAAGTAGTACTTCAATTACTGAAGTCATAGTCTCTGAAACTACCACAAGTATGGAATTAAATATACCTTTGATACCTTTAACTCCTTTTTTGCTTTCACTCTTTATACTTGATTCACTTGAATTTAAACCTATCATAGACATAAACTCATTATATACATCTACAACATGAGTTCCTATTATAATTTGATAAGCAACATCATTAGAAACTACATCAATTACTCCTTTTAGTTTTTTAATTTCTTCTGTTTTAGATATACTCCTATCATTTAATGTAAGTCTTAAACGAGTAACACAATGTGCTACAGACTTTATATTTTCTTTTCCACCTATGAGTTTTATTATATTTTCATTTAAATCTTTATACTTCATCTGATTTTGCCTCCAATCTTTGAGTCACCCTATTTATGTGTAACATTAGATAAGTTTCTTCACTTATAGATATATCAACATTAAATTGTGATTTTACGTATTTTCTTATTTTTTGAACACTTCCAAATGATTTTGGATAAAGTTTACTCACCTGCTTATATAGGTCTATTGAACCATCTTCATCTGTTGAAGCTTCATCTGACATAATCCTTTGTATAAAGTATTGTAGATGAGTCGTAAATCTCATATAGTTTGTTGAAGTTTCATTTAATTCTACATTAAAATGATATTTTATTATAGAAATTATATCTCCTAAAGTTCTTAATTCCACAACTGTATCATCATGAGATTTTTTATTTACCTCCATATTTACAAAATGAAGCGCTATTGATACTGCTTCATCATCAGGAAGATTAATTTTCTTACTATCACCAATTAATTTTAATGCATGCATACCAATTTCAAAGTGCTTTGGATAAAATCTTTTAACATTCCATACCAAAGGACTTTTTATAAATTGATTCTTTTCACATCTTTTAAGCAAAAACTCTAGATGATCTAGTAAAGTTAAACTTAGATAGTCACTTGATTTTATGTTTAAAACTTTCTCACCATATTCAATTATTTCATTAATAAGGACTATGTTGTTAGAATCTGAGTTTTGTAGTAGATAGCTAAAGTGTTCTAACATATCATATGAATCTAGTATATAAGTTCTTTCTATTTCATCTTCATTTATTACTTGTCCCACTCTTTTTTTAAAACCAATTCCTTTGACAAATACAATAATTTCATTTTTACCTCTTTTTACTAAGGCTACATTATTATTTAAAATCTGAATTATTTTCATATATTCCTCCTTTCAATAAAAAGAACCCAAGCATATATGTATAGAGTATTCCTCTATTTTTCACATATATACTTGAGTTCTGCCTGCTAATCAGTAACATACTCAAAATTATGACTACATCGCCATAATTAGAATTCTTTTTTGTTTAATTTTATATTCTATATAGTATACTATCTATGTAAATCTGTCAACGATTTCCTAAATATTTTTTGTTTTATAAACTTCACATATATTATATATCAAGTGCTGCATGATATCCTTGATATACTGCAGTAGTTATAGTAGATGGACGTACACAATCACCGATTTGTGCTACATATGGAGCACAATCTATTAACTCTTCTACTATATTTCTATTAGCTCTCTGTCCAAGTGCACATATAACATGTGTTCCTGGTACTAAAATTTCATTACCATTTTTATCAGCACAAAGAACGCCTTCCTCTGATACTTTTAATCCTTTAAATTCTGTATGTACTTCAACACCTTGTTTTTCTATTTCATCTAAAAGTATTGGACGATGTCTTATATTTGCATCTGGAGCAAGTTCACTTCTCATTTCCACTATATGAACCTTCTTACCTTCTTTAGCTAAATGTATCGCTGTTTCACATCCAGCAAGACCTCCACCAAGTACTATTATTTCTTTCACAGTTTCTACCTTATCTCTTTCTAGATAATAATTGTTTACAACTACTACATTATCGCCATCAAGTCCTGGAATTGGAGGAACTAATGGAGATGAACCTACTGCTATTATTAGGGCATCCACATTTTCTTTTTCTACATACTCCTTAGTAACTTTTGTATTTAGACGTATTTCTACACCTTCATCTTTTGCTAATTTGCTAAAAGTATTTCCAAGTTCATACATTTCATATTTAAATGGTATAGCTTTTTCTCCTTTTAAGATTCCACCTAATGCATCTGCTTTTTCACAAAGTATTACTTTATGACCACGTTGTGCTGCTGTTATCGCTGCTTTTAATCCTCCTGGGCCTCCACCTACTACTAAAACTTTTTTAGGTTTTAATACTGGAGTTATTTCCATACCTTCTATTTCACGACCTATAAGTGGATTTACTGTACATCTTCTAGTGGAAGTTGCAGCTCTTTCAGCCATACAAGTGAAACATCTTAAACACTTGACTATATCCTCATCTCTATTTGACATTACCTTTTTTGGAAGTTCGTGGTCTGCTAATAATGCTCTTGCCATTTCAACTACATCAGCTTTTCCACTTGCTATTATCTCTTCCATTTGAGCTGGGTCATTTAGTCCGCCAAGAGTTGCAACTGGTACACTTACATGTTTTTTGATTTCCGCTGCAAGATAAACATTACATCCATGAGGTACAAACATAGATGGATGTGTTATTCCAAACCCTCTTTGATATGTTCCTGCTGAAACATGAAGCAAGTCAATTCTTGACTCTAATAGCTTAGATATTTCAATACCCTCAGCTAAATCATATCCACCTTCAAATAACTCAGAGCCACTTAATCTAAATTCTATTGGGAATCCTGGACCTACAGCTTTACGAACACTATCTAATACTTCTTGTGCAAAACGTACCCTATTTTCTAAAGTACCTCCATATTTATCAGTTCTTTTATTAAAGTATGGTGATAAGAATTGATTGATTAACCATCCATGTCCTCCATGAACCATTATCATTTCAAACCCAGCTCTTTTGGCAATACCTGCAACTTCTCCATAAGACTTTACTATATCATCTATTAATTCTTGAGTTAATTCCTTTATTTCTAGACCATCAGCTCTTGTACTTGGACTTACTCCATACTGTGACAAACCTTGCTTTTTGTTTTTGTCCACTAGGTAAGTTCCTGCATATTGACCAGAATGTGATAGTTCTACACTTGGTATTGCACCATGACGTCTTATAGCATCTGCTGTATATGTAAAACTGGCTAAAGAATCAACTATTTTTAAATCTAAGTGATATGCATGTGAACCATCAGTCTCTGGATGAACCATACATTCACTTATAGTTACAGCTCCAGCCCCACCCTTTGCTCTTAATTCATAAAATGCTGTTGACTTTGGTCCTATTGTACAGTCGGCTGTTATATCTGTTCCACCCATTGGTGCAGAAAACATTCTATTTTTGAATATTACATTTCCTATTTGAATTGGTTTACATAAATTTGGATATTTTCTTTTCATAATATTATCTCCTCCATATTAACTTATTTTTTTGCTCTGATATTTTGATATTTCTTTATTATTTACAAATCTATAAACAAAGGTTAATCCTAAGCCTATTATTGCCATAACAATTCCTATTGTGAATGCTCTTGTATAATTACCATCCACTGCGTAAACATTTTTCATTACTGTAGGTCCAATGTATCCTGCAAATGCAAATCCTATAAACATGATTCCATAATTAACACTATTATTTTTAGGACCAAACTGGTCTACTGTAAACCCTGGGAATACCCCCATAAATGCCCCAAAACATACTCCTATAATAGAAATTCCTATGTAAAACTTCACTACTTCTCCTTGTACTGAAGTTGATAAACAAAATAAACCTACAATTGAAATTATAAATGCCATTGATAAGGTATTTATTCTACCTATCTTATCTGATATATAACCTGCTACAATACGACCTGCTGTATTGAATAAAGCTAAAACGGAAACTGCCATTGCAGCTGTTGCTGATGTCATGCCTATCATATTTTGTGCTAAAGCAGATGCCATGGATGTACACATCAATCCATAAAAAGCTCCACATGTTAGTAAAATAATCATCACATAGAATATTGATGAAGAAAGCATTTCTCTCCAATCTTTATTTTTTGACTGCTTCCCTTGCATAACTGGTAATGTCCATCCTTCTGGTACAAAATCATCTGGACATTTTTCAATAAAAAATGATGCTCCACATACAACTATAAGAAATACTATCCCAATTGACTTAAATGCTGTTGTAATACCAAAACTAGTAGTTATGCTATTTGCTATTGGTGGTATAATTACAGAACTAAATCCATAAGCAGCAGTTGTTATTCCCCCTACTAATCCACGCTTATCTGGGAAAAATTTAACAGAGTTGCTTATTGTACACCCATATACCATTCCAACTCCAAGACCTAGTACAATTCCATATGTTAATACTAACATCGGTAAGCTTTTTGAAAATCCAGATAAAATCATACCAATACCAAATATAAGACCGCCTACAAAAATAACTTTCTTAGGTCCAAACTTATCATTTATTCGACCTCCAGTAATCATAGTTATAGGTCCAACTGAATTAGTAACTGTGAATACTATTGCTAAAGTGCCTGCAGTAAATGCTGTTCCATTAATTCCACTTAAGTATTCTGCCATAGGTGTAGCAAATACACTCCATGCATAGATTGACCCAATACACAAATTAATAAAACAACTTGCGATTAATATAATCCATCTTTTTTTAGTATAGTTCATTATTTTTTCCCCTCCAAACAATTCAATCTATTCCTTTTATTTAGGTTAATATTATCATAATAATGTTTTCATGTAAATATAAACATGTAATTAATTACATGTTTATATTTACATTTTTTTTTATTTAACCTATTTTTTTATAAATAATGATATAATAGACTTATTGATAATAAAACTAAAGAGGTGAAATATGGGAACCCTTAAATATGCAATATTAGGACTATTAAACAGAAAACCTATGACAGGATATGATTTAAGTAAAGAATTTAATTTTCAACTAAATGAATTTTGGAGTGCAAAACATAGTCAAATTTATCCAGAGTTAAAAAAATTAACTAATGAAGATTTAATAGTTCATGAAGTTGAAATTAGTGGTGATGTGTTAGAAAAAAAGGTTTACTACATAACAGAAAAAGGAAAGGATGAATTTTTAACTTGGCTATCTAAAGACATCCCAATGGAGCCTACTCCTAAAAATAAGTTTAGACTGAGAGTATATTTTTATAATAATCTAGATTTAGAAAATAGAATTGATTTACTTAAACATCAACTTATTCAGCATAGTAAAAGACTTGAATTTTTAATGAGCCAAAAAGATGCTTATGCTGAAATTCCTGACTTTTATGATGATTATTTTGGTGATTATCTTGTATTAGATGGGGCGATTATAAGAGAAGAAGGTCAAATTAAATGGCTAAGTAATTGTATAGATATTTGCCTACAACAAAGTAAAAAATAAATATCAAAAATAATTTTTTTAAATCTATACAACATTAATTAGATGATTCCTATATTGAGTAGGAACCATCTTTTTTGTACTCATTAATTCTTTTAATTATTATAGTCATAAACATACTAATCTATTTCATCTTTTGAATCTTTAAAAATACCCTACAAAATAGACATTATATATCTACTCTATAGGGTACATTTTAATTTAACTCTATTTTCATGACTTTTTATGTCTATTAAAATGAATTTTCATCTCAATCAATCTAACATAATAATTATAAGTTATTTCTCCAATTCATTTTTGCTAGTTTAAATAGTTGATACAAAACTAAAAAATTATGCCCATTATTAGTTTCATATTTTTTATTTAATCTAAATCTTCACCATTTGAAGCAATTACTTTCTTATACCATTCAAAACTTTTCTTTTTACTTCTTTTCAAACTTCCATTACCACTATTATCTCTATCTACATATATAAATCCATAACGCTTTTCCATTTCACCCGTACTAGCACTTACTAAATCAATAGAACCCCACATAGTATATCCTAGTAAATCTACTCCATCTATAGAAACTGCATCATACATAGCTTTTATATGTTCTCTTAAATAATCGATTCTATAATCATCTTCTACGTAACCATTTTCATCAGCTATATCTTTAGCTCCTAATCCATTTTCTACAATAAATAATGGCTTTTCATATCTATCATATACATGATTTAACGTAATTCTTAGACCTAGTGGGTCAATTGGCCATCCCCATTGACTATATGAAAGATATGGATTTTTAGCAGATGTAAATATATTTCCTTCAGCTACATCATCTACACTTTTATCAGTTCTAACACAACGGCTATTATAATATGAGAATGCAATAAAATCTACAGTGTGTTTATTTAATAATTCAATATCACCAGGTTCCATTTCTGGTGTAATACCTTTTTGTTCCATATACTTTAAGGCATAATTAGGATATTTTCCTCTAGATTGTACATCTATAAAAAAATAGTTTTCTCTATCTAGCTTTGTAGCTTCCCATACATCATTAGGATTACAACTATAAGGGTATACACTTCCAGCTGCAAACATACATCCAACTGAGTTATTTTCATCAACTTCATGTGCTATTTTAGTTGCGACCGCACTAGCCACAAGTTCATGATGGGCAGCTTGATATTTTATCCTTTCAACATCTTCTCCTTCTTCAAAACAAATACCAGCACCCATAAATGGAGCATGCAAAATCATATTTATTTCATTAAAAGTCAACCAATACTTCACTAATCCTTTATACCTTCTAAAGATTACATTGCATAGTTTCTCATAAAAACCTATCATCTTTCGATTACGCCATGCACCATACTTTTCAATTAAATGCATAGGACAATCAAAATGTGTAATAGTAACTAATGGTTCTATATTATACTTTTTACATTCATTAAATATATTTTCATAAAATTGAAGACCCTTTTCATTTGGCGTTTCTTCATCACCTTTTGGGAATATTCTACTCCATGCAATACTCATTCTGTATACTTTAAATCCCATTTCACCAAATAACTTTATATCTTCTTTATAATTATGGTACATATCAATACCAGTTTGAGCTGGATAATAATGCTCATCATCAAAATCAAACATTTTTAATTTCCCTGTAATAACTGCTGTTCTATCTTTTCCTGTTGGACATACATCTACATTTGCTAGACCTCTTCCATCTTCATTATATCCACCTTCGCATTGATTAGCAGCAGTAGCTCCTCCCCAGAGAAAATCTTTTTTAAAACTCATAGTTAAGCCTCCTAAAATTACACTAAAGCATTAACTTATGCTAATACTTTAGTCTTTTATTAATACCTTAGTATTTTATTAATGCCTTAATCTTTTACTAAAATATAACTGTAATTAGATTATCTTTTAATTCAGTATTTTTACTTTCTGTTTCTACCACATCTAAAAACTGCGATGAATTTGTAATAACAATTGGAGTTACAACACTATATCCTGACTCTTTTATTACATCAATATCAAATTTTAGTATTGTTTGACCTTTTGTAATCCTGTCACCTTGTTTTATATATGCCTCAAAACCTCTTCCTTCTAATTGAATAGTATTTAATCCAATATGAATAAGTACCTCAACACCTGCATCTGAAATGATTCCTATAGCATGCAAGCTTGGGAATAAGGTCGTAACCACTCCATCTACTGGTGCAACTACTTTTCCATCACTAGGTATTATTGCTACACCTTGACCCAGTACACCAGATGCAAATGCTGCATCCTCTATATCACTTAAATTTAATACTTCTCCTTTTATAGGGCTTGCTATTATCTCTTTTTCTAATTTAACAGACTTAACTCCTTTTGTTTCTTCTTCTACTTTATTGTTTACCTTTTTAGATTCTTCTGTTTTCTCATCTTTATATAAAACCATAGTTAATACAAAAGCTACAACCATTGATATAGCTATACCAGAAAGAGCTACTATTAAGTTGCCCATTCTTCCATCTGGTTCAATCATTGCTGGAAGTTCGAATATTCCCATCCCTCCAGTTATAAACTTTCTAAGATTAAAGAATCCATAGAAAGCTCCTCCAATACCACTAGCAATACAACTTATTATAAATGGTTTCTTTAAAGGTAGTAGTATCCCATAAATTGCTGGCTCTGTAACTCCAAATATACCAGATATAAAGTTTGGTATTGCCATCTCTCTTAATTTCTTATTTTTAGTCTTAAAAAATATAGCTAATACAACTGCCGAACTTGCAAATGTACAAGCAAAGAACGGCATCATAACATTATCGTATCCTAAAGTCATAACATTATTTATATATACAGGAATAAATCCCCAGTGCATACCAAAAATAACAAGAATTTGCCAAGTAAATCCTACTATAGCACCTGCTAATAATGGACTAAAATCTCTTACTGAAAGTACAACTTGTGAAATAAGTGTAGAACCAAATGTTGCTATAGGGCCTATAACTATAAGTGCAACAGGCAATGTAACTAATAATGTGAGCATTGGTACAAAGAAGAACTTAACTAAGTCTGGAATAAACTTATTAAATAATTTTTCACACTTAGATGCAAAATACACTATAAATATAATTGGTACAACTGTTCCAGTGTAATCCATTGATATTATTGGTAATCCAAGGAAATCAATATATACTGGTGATGCAAACATAGTCCCTTTAAATAAAGTATACATCGCATCTGTACCTGCTGATATACTGCTACCTTGTATAGCAGGATAACACATTGCAGCTCCTAGTGCTAATCCCAACATTGGTTTTAAACCAAATTTTTTGGCTGAAGTATATCCTAAAAATAAAGGAAGAAATGTAAATAATGCATCTCCTGTTGCATTTATTACCAGATATACACCAGATACATCACTATATAGTCCCATTGCTACAAATAAAGCATTAAAACCTTTTAACATACCACAGGCTGCCATTATTCCTAGTACTGGCTGGAAAATTCCTGATATTATATCTATACATTTATCCAACATACTACCTGACTTCTTTGTTTCCAAATTTTCACTTGAGTCATCTAAGTCAATTATTTCAACTACATCTTTATATACAGCTTCAACATGATTTCCTATAACTACTTGATATTGCCCTCCACTTTTCATTACAGTAACAATACCTTCCATATTTTTCAACACATCGTCATTTGCTATACTTTCATCTTTTAATGTAAAACGTAATCTCGTAATACAGTGTACTAATCCACTAATATTTTCTTTTCCTCCAACATTTTTTACTATGTCTTGTGCTAATTGTTTGTATTTTCCCATTTTCTCCTCCATATTTCGTTTAAATTAAATTTTTGAAATTTGAAGGTTTGGCCAACTCAATGTTACCATCCAACCATAGGTATATCTTTTTAGTATCACTCCTTTCAATGGCTATTCCTATATAAACTACTACAAGATTATTCAACTTATATTTTTGAATCTTTAACTACTTTAGCTAAATGTATAGTTAAATATATAAGTTCATCATCTGTTAATATGTAGTTATATTGTTTTTTAATAAAATTCTTAATCTTGATTACACATTCAAACTCTTTATTGTACTTAGACTTAATAATACTTAATAACTCTTTATCTGTCTCACCTTCATGTGCACTATTTAAAAGTAATCTCTGAGCAAAGAATTTAAGATGCATTATAAATCTATAATAAAATACTGATTCTTCATGAAATTCTATCCTAAAATGATATCTAACTATGCTAAGTACTTCTTGTATTAACTTTGTAATATCAGATGCTAAAGTATGACCTTCACTTAGCTGGGCATTTACTATATGAAAAGCTATAAAGCCAGCTTCATCTTCAGGTAATTTTACACCTGTTTTGCTTTCGATAATGTCTAGTGCTTTCATTCCAATTTCAAACTCTTCTTTGTAAAACCTTTTAATTTCCCAAAGTATTGCATTTTTTACGTTTATTCCTTCTTTCATTCTTTGAATTGCAGAATATGTATGGTCACTTAGTGATATATAAATACTTTCATTTAACTTCTTGTTTAACTTTGTCTGTGCATATTCTATAATTTCACTTGATAATTTCATGTGTTCTATAGGAATGTTATTAAGTAATTCTTGTAGCTTATTTGATATTTCTTTGTTCGATATTCTAAATACTTTGTTTACTTTAGTTTTATCTATTAGACTACCTTTTGATTTTTGATAACCAATGCCTTTACCCATGACGATAATTTCTTCATCATTTTCATCTAATGTGATTACAACATTATTGTTTAATATCTTATTAATTATCATGATTATCCTCCTTTTAAGCATAAAAAAAGCTTATCCATAATAATGGGCATACTCCTTCCTAGGATACTGCTATTATTAATGAATAAGCTTAGCTTGTACTTAAACAATTACTACCTAATTCCAATTATTATGATAAAACATTAGACATATTTTGTCAACGTTTTCTTTATATATTTCATCTTCTATGACTATTATTTAATGGTAATCAAATTCTTTACCAATAAGTATAAGAACGATTAATGTGCTATAATTTCTTTAACTAGTAAATTTTATGTTTATTATAATACAATATATCCATAAAATACTTTATCAGAACAAAAGTATTAAGAATTAAAATAAAAAATAGTTAGGGAGATATAATTATGATTTTATATTTTAGTGGTACTGGCAATAGCCGATATATAGCTCGCAAAATTGCACAAGAATTAAGCGATGAGTTAATATCATTAAATCAACTTATAAAAGAAGAAAAAACAGATGACTTAATATCAACAAACAAGCCATTCATATTCGTATGCCCTACTTATGCATGGAGATTACCAATAGTTGTTACAGATTTTATAAAAAAAACAAAGTTTTTGGGAAACAAAAAAGTTTACTTTATAATGACTTGTGGTGGTGATACAGCAAAATCCATAAACTATATTAAAAAATTGTGTGAATATAAAGATTGGCAACTAAAAGGTATGGCAGAAATTAAAATGCCAGAAAACTATATAGCTTTATTTCCTACACCAGATAAAGAAACATCAAAACAAATTATTAAAGAAGCAGATAAACAAATACATAAAATTATTTCTGATATAAATAATGAAAATGAATTTGAAATCATTACCCCTAGTGGTTTAGGAGGTACAATTAAAAGTGGGATAACAAATATAGTTTTTTATAAAATGATTATTAATGCTAAAGGATTTCACTATACTGATAAATGTATTGGTTGTGGAAAATGTGTAGAACTATGTCCTTTAAATAATATTAACTTAAAAAATCAAAAACCAGATTGGGGAAATAACTGTACTCATTGTATGGCATGTATTTGCGGTTGCCCTACTGAAGCTATTGAGTATAAAAATAATACTCAGAATAAAGAAAGATACTATTTAGAATAATATATTTTTGCTATTTAAACCATTATAAAAGGGGCAATCTCAAAATTGAGATAAGCCCCTTTTTCATTGTTAAAATCATAGAAATATATTTGATTTCATACAAAAAAAGAGAACCTCATGAACTAAAAAGTTGATTTTGAGATACTCCCTTTTTGTTAAATTATTTTACTCACCTTTTCTTATATCATTTTCACCAATATGTTGTATCCCAATAAATATAAGATTTATTAGTTCTGTTAGTGATTTCCATTGTGATTTTTTTGAATCAAGATAATAATAGTTTTTTGTTCCTTCTCTACGTACATTAACAATTTCTGCTTCTTTCAATATTTTAAGATGATGAGATACAGCAGGACGAGAAAGATGTGTTTTTTCTGTAATCTCGCCCACCCGTATTCCATTAAAATCACTCTCTAAAAGCGTAATTAAAATTAACTGTCTAGTTTCATCACCCATAGCAGAGATAGCTTTGCGACATTCTTTAAATCTAGATGTTATTTCTTGCATTCTTTGCTGACATTCTTTTTCCATAAAATCCTCCACCTTTTATAAGTATCTAACATTTGCTGGTTCTTTTTGTGCAGTACGTCTATATTTAACATCTGGATATCCAATCACTAGTGTTGTAAGTACATGAGCCCTGTGTTTTAGACCTAAAAGTTTTTTTAACTTTGGTGAATTATTTGCTACATCTGAAAAATATCCACTAAATAAAACTCCTAATCCATAAGATTCTGCCATTAGTGCCATATTTGATGCTGCAAGTGAACCACTAATCTTATCTTTTGTAACTATCATTATTGCAATAGGAGCATTCTTGAAAAAAAAGTTATCATCAATCGAGACTTCCTTTGAATGTTTAACAGTAATATTTGCAATAGGTTTTATTTTTCTAAAAAACTTTACTGCTTCCTTCTCATATATTGATTTTTTATTATCCAAAACAATATATGAAACATCTTGTGAATTTTTAGCACTAGGTGTATATCTACCTGCTTCTATAATTTGCTTTACAATCTCTGAAGAAACATCTTTATCTTTAAACTTACGAATACTTCTTCTTGATTTTATTGCCATTAGCAATTCATCTGGGTCCAGATTTGGCTTCTTTGTAAGTTCTATTGGTGGTTCATTAAATCCTGTTAGTGTAATAGCTTCTTTTGGACAGATTGCTGAACAATGTCCACACATTAGACAATCTTGATTTTTTATTACTGATTTTTTATTTTTTATATCTATATTATTTACTGGACAATCATTTTTACAAAGTCCACATCCAATACAGAGTTCTTTATTAACTTCAATTATATGCTTATATCTCATATGCTTTTATCTACCTTTCGTTCATTAGTTTAAACTATTATAACACGTAGATATTTTTTATATTCATTGGTAAAGAATTTGATTACCATTAAATTTTTACCATCTATCTTACACAATCTTTTCATAGAGTTTAAAGTACTATGGTTTTCATATAATAACTTTCTTTTATTTGTAGTTATAACAAATAACAAAAAAGCACATCCCCAATCAGATGCACATTTTAAATAAATATATCTTTTATAAAGATTATAATCCATGTAGATTTCACTAGATTTTTTTAGATTAATTCAATACCCCAAAGTAAATTCAAATCTCTAGTTTATACAATATCTATGCTTCATAAAACACATCTAATATTTCTTTTTTAGTATGTGCATTTAAAAGCTTTTTACTTATATCTTTACCACCTAAAATATAAGATATTTTAGATATTAATATTATATCTTCATTTCCTTCAGATTGTGGCATAGAAAACATAATTATTACTTTTACAGGCAACCCATCTATACTTGGCCAATCTACACCTTCTCTAGATTTACCTATTACCACAGATGCTTTCTTTACATACTTTGTTTTTCCATGTGGCATCGCCATCTGATAACCTATACTTGTAGAGCCTATTTTCTCTCTATGCTTTAGTGCCTTTATGAACTTACTTTTTGAAGTTATACTTCCTTCATCATATAATTTATCTACTAATTCTTGTATTATGCCTTCTTTTGTAGTTGATTTTAAGTCTAAGATAATACTTTCTTCGCTTAATATATCTCTAATTTCCATTTATTTTCTCCAGTACATTGTTATTAAATAATATTTTGATATCCTCTTTTCTCTCACAATCTATTATATAATTTATATAATTCTTTTGCCTATATAGATTTGATACTTCAATCAGAATATGCTTTAAAAAGCTACGATTACTAGTTTCTAAATAAAGATTAATCGTTCTATTAACATTATCGACATTCATTATTCCTCTATTTACTTTGCTTTGATTGCATATATATATATTTAAATCTTTTCCTAATGAGATAGATTCATATTTACTACTTAAATTCATACCTATTAGACTTTTCATCTGACTTATATCAGAATTAAAATATATATTATCTTTTAAATATACTCCTAATAAGTTTGTATCTAAGTCTTTGTTATTTTGAGGTTTATTAAGTAGAGCATTTTTTATATTATTAATGTCACTTTCCATTAATAGTACTGATACAACTATATGTAATTTGTCTTTCAAGTCTAAATTTACAGTAGATATTACAAAATCTACATCATCTAAATTTCGCTTATTCAATTGATGCATAGGGATTATATCAACTATAGTCCACTCAGGAAATTCTCTTTTTAATCTAGCCGCAAGAAGCTGAGATGTTCCATACCCTGTATTACAAACTACTATTACTCTTTTATCACTCATATTTCTTTCTATAGCTGCTTGAAAATATGTAGCTAGATATGAAACTTCATCTATACTAATATTTTTTAAATTATAATACTCTGTCATAATATTTAAAGTCATCATACACAACCCCAATACATCTGAAAATCGCTCTTGTATCTCTTCTAATAATGGGTTTTTTATTTGGATATCATATCTTAATCTGTTTAACATGTGTCTTACATGAGATGCTAGACTTTTTTGTAATAATTCATCATCTCTAAGATTTATATTTAAAAACTGTGACATATTCTCTATCATTATAGATGATACTTTTTCACTATCACTTAATATCTCTGATTCATCATTGCTACTCTTATTACTTTCGCTACTAAATCCAGATGATACTAAATATATATAAATATATTTAATTTCATCTTTAGTTATTTTTACTCTATATCTATTTTCTATTTTTCCTATAAGTGTAGTTACCTTTTCATATACTAACTCATCTAAATTACATATAGAAACTTCCTTTTCCTCCTGAAACTCTATTTGATTACCTTCTTCAACTCTCTTTAAACATATAAGTATATGTGTAATTAAATTTATATAGTAGGGCTGACTTATAACATATCCTAAATTATCTTCCAATTCTGTAATTATAGTTTCTACAAATATAATGGAATCAATATCAAATAAATTTATCAATGCACTAAATGTAGCAGAATCTAATCTTGTTAACTCAGATATATCATGCTGTTCATAATTTTCATCTAATAAGTCGTCCACCATCTTAGCAATCGATTTCCTTATATCCACTTCTTTACCTATAATTTTAGTTCCCTCTAGGGTTTTATTAAGTTTTAAATTATATTCCTTTATCCATTCCTCTATATATTTAAAATCATTTACTATAGAGGTTTTACTTACATAATATTTATCTGATAACTGATTTATTGAAGTTATATTACTTGAATTTAATAATAGATATTTTAAAATTTCCATTCTTCTTTGCTCTACTGATAAAGATTTATTTCCTTTTGGTTGTATATTTAAACTATTAATTAGGTCTATATTGTTCTTTGCTGAAGCTTCTATTAATATTCCACAACCTCTTTTTATATCAATTTTTATATTAAAAGTTTCTAAATATACCTCAATAACCTTCAAATCTTTCTGTAATGTTTTATCTGATACATTTAATTTATCTTTAAAGTATTTTATAGGTCTATATTCATTTTCATTTAATATCAATTTAAGAAATTCAATTTGTCTTGATACAAGCATACTTATGCCCCCTACCTATTTGTTGATATTTCTATTAAGTACTATTTTAGCATATTTCATAGCTATGTAAGAATACTAAGATACTTCTGTATCATAAAAGAATTTATGATACACTTTGCAAAATTCATATAATATAATTTCAAAATAAAAAATAAGGATATTGAGATGTAGCCAACTACTTCTTCAATATCCTTATTTTCAATCTTATTTATAATTTAAGCACTAAGTACTTCAAATTCACTACTTTCACTCTTTATAGTAGGTTTTGTTATCCCTATAATTAATGTTGTTATTACTGTACCAACTAATATGCAAGCTATATACGCAATTGGCGAACTACATGCAAATGGTATTACAAATATTCCTCCATGTGGTGCCATCAAAGTTATATCTAAACTCATACATATTGCTCCACCTATACAAGAACCAATTATATTTGCTGGAATCATTCTTAATGGGTCTGCAGCTGCAAATGGTATTGCTCCTTCTGTTATAAAAGATGCACCCATTATAGCAGTTGGCAGTGCTGACTTTCTTTCTTCTTTAGTAAACTTATTTTTGAATATTAACATAGCTAATGCTATTGCTAATGGAGGTACCATTCCACCTACCATTAATGCTGCTGATGGTTCAAATACATTACTAGAGAACATAGCCAATCCAAACGCTGAAGCTGTTTTATTAATAGGACCTCCCATATCTGAAGCCATCATTCCTGCTAATATTGCACCTAATAATATTTTATTAGTTCCAGACATACCTTGTAACCAAGACTGTAAAGCTTCATTTAACCATGATGCTGGTGTGTTAACTATGAAGAACATTATAGCTCCACTCGTGAATGCAATCAATAGTGGACATATCAGTACAGCATTTACTCCCTTTAATACATCTGGTAAGTTTTCTGTTATCTTTATTACTCCTAAAGCTATATATCCTGTTGCAAATCCTGCTACCATACCACCTAGAAATCCTGAACCTCCAATAACTGCCATAAAACCAGATATCATAGCAGGAGCAAAACCTTGCCTTCCAGCAATTGATTTAGCTATAAAACCAGCAAGTATTGGTATGAATAACTTAAATGCTGAGTCGCCTCCAAGTTGTCCAAAGAATCCAGCTATAGGATTGTATGTTTCATGAGTTGGGTCTGATGCAAATATACCAAACATAAATGCTATAGCTATACCAATCCCACCTATTACTACAAATGGAATCATTTCAGATACACCATTCATTAAGTGTTTATAAATACCTTTTTTCTCTGCTCCTTGAAGTATTTCTTTTGAATCTTCTAAAGTTTTTCCACCTGGCTTAATTTCTTTAGCCATGCCTTTTTCAGCATTTATAATTAATTTTTTTGCTAATGAAACATTCTTAGCATCTGCTACTTTCTTTTGTAATACTTTCTTTCCTATAAATCTACTTGTTTGAATTTCTCTATCACAAGCTATTATCACGTACTCTGCTCTTTTTATATCCTCTTTAGTTAAGTTATTTTCTATACCTATAGCTCCATGTGTTTCTATTTTAACTTCATATCCGAGCTCTTGCCCTGCTTCCTCTAACGCTTTTTTTGCCATAAAAGTATGGGCTATCCCTGTTGGACACCCTGTTATTCCAACTATAAGACCTTTACTTTGATTGTTACTTAAATCTCCTGATTCTACTGCCTTACAATTAAATATATTTAATATTTCATATGGAGTTTCTGCATTTAGTAGATTCTTAATAAGATTTTCATCCATTAAATATGTAGCTAATTTAGATATAATCTTAAGATGAATGTCTAAACCTGATTCTGGAATTGCTATCATAAAAAATGACCTAAGTTTTTGACCATCATTATCCATAATCTCCCTATCTGTTCTTAAATACATCATTACAGGTTGATTTACTGCACTTGACTTGGCATGGGGGATAGCTATTAAATTTCCCATGTTGGTTGGTGATTCTTTTTCTCGTTTATTAATATCAATTATAAATTTTTCTTTATCATTTATATAATTTCCATGATACAAATGATTTGCCATATAATCAATTACATCTTTCTTAGTTTTAAATTGTTTATCTAATACAATACAATCACTACGTAATATTTGCTCTATCATAGACTCTCATCTCCTCGTAATTTATTATCCAATTACTAATTCTTCTTTTTGTGAAAAGCATTTTAATTTATCTATGTCATTAAATAAATTCATTTTAAACTCTATAATCTCCCTTGCAGCTTCTATACATTGTGGATATATAGCATCTGGTTCATACAGACTTGGATTTTGTTGTAATACTTCTCTGCACTTCTTATAATATGCTGATTTAACATCACTTGAAATATTTACTTTACAAACTCCTAGTTTAACTGCTTGTGCTATTTCTTCATCTGGATTTGATGAGCCTCCATGAAGGACTAAAGGTATATCTACTACTTCTTTTATTTCTTTCAATAAGTCTAATCTAAGTTCTGGTTTAAACCCTTTTGGATATATACCATGTGCTGTACCAATTGCAATAGCTAGCGTATCTACTCCTGTTTTTTCAACAAAATCCCTAGCTAATTGTGGATTTGTATATATTATTTCATCAGAACCACCTTCTCCTGATGTTCCAGTTGTCCCTATTGTCCCAAGTTCTCCTTCTACAGATACATTTAATCCTTTTGCTATTTCCACTATTTCTCTAGATATAGCTACATTTTCTTCATATGGTAAATGTGACCCATCAATCATTACTGATGTAAATCCACATCTTATAGCTCTTAATATTTGACTTTTATTTGCTCCATGGTCTAAGTGTATTACCATAGGTACTTTACTCTTATGTGCTTCTTCTATACAACTAGCTACAAAACTATCTTCTAGAAAACTTAACTCATTTGGGTGAATTGCAAGGATTACTGGTGCATTTTTTTCATTAGCACTCTGTACTACCGCTTTAAGTATTTGCCCACTCCCTATATTAAATGCTGGTACTGCAAATTGATTTTCTTGTGCCACTTGTAACATTTCCTTCATATTTATTAACATATTGTACCTCCTGATATTTTAATTTTGATTTATTTGTTGTTGTTTATATTTAAATAATATCAGGGTAATAAAAGTCAGAAAATAACAATCGTTTTCCTTATTGAAAAGGAACTTTTATTATATATTCTTAGTTCCTTTTCAATAAGGAGCTTTTAGAAGTCTGTATCAAAGTTAATTATCTTTCTTAAACTTATTTATTATCAATACTCAATAAGCTCAAAAGCTGACTCTAATAATTGTGATTACTTTGTAAATATTCATTTAAATTCTATCCTCTAGCTATATCATCAATTTATTAAAAGATACAAACATATCAAATACCCTACTTTCATTTACTTGAAAATTAACATTCAATAATAGCATATCTTACATAGATGTTATATTTTACATACCTATAGTTATAAATTTTAAAACACTAGCACTATAGTTAATGCTATATTGACATCAAAAAATCAAAAAGATATTAGCCAGACAGCCAATATCTTTTTGTACATTTCAATGGTAGAGATGATTTATAGGAATCATACTCACAATTATCTAATTTTTAGATGTCATAAGCTTGACATAACACACCAAAATCATACTTCTTGAGTTCATTTCTAAGAAATAAAGAAACTTGGTTTTCTAATCACTAATTTATAAGTTAGTCTCTATTATTTTATGTAAATCTTTTTCTATCTAATTTAAAAATTATTCCTAATGCTATATAACATATCCCAATTACTAATACACCATAAGCCATAGATACTCCTATCTTAAATTCTTGCATATTAGTTACAATGGATATTGAAATAGGTCTATTGTAAACGCCATAAAGCAAGGCTGACATTGTATATTCTCCAATTGTACGAATAAATACCAATATAGCCCCTGAAATTATTCCTGGCATCATATTTGGGATTATTATATTATAAAAGGTTTGCATTCTTCCAGCACCTAAACTCCTTGATGATTCTTCTAGACCTAAATTTATTGACTTCATAGCAACCTCACTGGATGAAAATAGTAATGGCAAGGCATAAATTGTATATGCTATAGGCAAAATATAAAAACCACCTATTAAGGACTCATTAAAAGCGAATATACTTTTTTGATTAAATGTATTAATTAGGTTAACTGCAATGGCACTTGCAGGCATACTCCAAGGTAACATTATAATAAATTTTGCTAGTCGATTATATGTATTATCTTTTTTAATTACTAAATACGAAACTGGTACAGTAATTATCAATCCTAATGCCACTGCCATTAAAGACATTTTCAAACTGTTTAAAATAGGCTGTAATACACGTGTTTTTTGGAAAATCATCTGGTAGTTTTCCAGTGTAAAATCTCTAGGAAATATGGTCGTCATAATTGAATGTGTACTTACAAATGATAAGTATACAATAGTAATTATAGGGAGTATAATAATAATAATTTGTATTTCAATAATAATCTTAAATACAAATGTAAATAAGTCTTTTTTTCTATTATTAACTTTATAGCTTTGAGATTTTAGGGATGATACTACTCCATATTTTTTGCCATAATACTGTAACAAAAGCATAAATGCAATCCCCATTAGTAACAAAGTAATCACTTGAACTGAGGCTATATCCATATGGTTATTAGCCTTAGACCTAACAATCTGAGTACTCAAAACTTTAAAACCACCACCTATAAGATTTGGTGCTGAGAAAGAACTAATCCCTGATGCAAAAGTTATAATAGTAGAAGTTATAACAGCTGGTGTAATAACAGGCCATATTACATCAAAAAATACTCTTAGCTTTGATGCTCCCATTCCCTTTGCAGCTTCAACTGTTGAGTAATCCACATATTTTAAGGCAACATATACATTTAAATAAAAATACACATACTGAGTATAGGCAACTACAAATAAAATTCCCTTTAATCCACTAAAATCATAGGGTTTGTTGATAAATGAGAGTAAAATTTCTATAGATTTTGTAACTATCCCACTTTCTCCATAAAGCTGAATACATGCAATTACCATAATTACTCCAGGAATCATCATCGGACTTAATAAAAGAATATGTATGATTTTTTTGTGTTTATCACAAACAAATGTCATATACAAGGCAAGTGATATACCCATAATTCCACATACAAGTACAGAACCCAATCCCAAAATTATAGTATTGCTTACTACCCTTAAATTATTAGTATTTGAAAAATATTCTTTGAATACTTCAAAAGAATATCCACCTTCACCTTGAAATGCTTGTGCAAAGGTGTTAGCTATTGGAACGATAATATATCCAATCAGAATCCAAAATAATATACTGTATAAAATAATAGAAATAATATTTTTAGATGTGAATTTACTATGGTTTCTTTTTTTAATCATATTATTCACCTTGTAGCACACCTAAATATGCCCTATCCCCTACATTTAATTTATTACTATTATTCAGCCTATTAAGTTCAGTCACTTGATATTTTTTCTCATTATTTGATACTGTATATTCTAAAATTGGACCTAAGAAACGCTTAGATTCTACTTTTACTTTTACAAATCCACTTTGGTTAGTATTTTGCAACAATACCATTTCTTCAGGTCTTTTATAAATATAAGGCTTTGTCTCTTTTTCAATATTAAAATTAACATAATCCTCTTTTTCAATACAGTTTGAAGTACCTACAAAATTTGCCACAAAATTATTCAATGGTCTTTTGTAGACTTCCATTGGCATACCAATTTGAAGAACTTTACCCTTATCCATTACAGCTATTCTATCAGAAATAGCCAAGGCCTCTTGTTGATCATGAGTAATAAATAAAGTAGTAATACCAATTTTTTGCTGTATCTCTCTTATTTCTTCTCTCATTTTGACTCTTAAAGCTACGTCTAGATTAGACATTGGTTCATCTAATAAAAGCATTGTAGGCTCAGTAGCTAATGCTCTTGCTACTGCCACTCTTTGTTGCTGTCCACCAGATAATTCATCAATCTTTTTTTTCCTAAAATCTTTCATTCCTGCCAGTTCTAAATAAGTATCACATTTTTCTACTATAATTTTTTTAGATAATTTTTTTATTTTCAATCCATAAGATACATTTTCTTCTACAGTCATATTTGGAAACAGTGCATAGTTTTGAAAAACAGTCCCCATATTTCTATTTTCTGGTTCTAGATTGGTAATATTCTTATCACCAACATAAATACTCCCAGAAGAAGGTTTTATAAATCCACCAATTATTCTTAAAATGGTTGTTTTACCACATCCAGAAGGCCCTAATAAAGTAAAAAATTCGCCTTCTTTGATGGATATATTAATATCATGTAATACTTTTTCTTTTCCATAATAATGATTAATTTCCTTTAATTCTATATTCTTCATATCGACCCCACAAATTATCTAATATTTATAAATTTTAAATATACACATGATGAATCACTTCACATCATTGACTACTTCATTAATTACTCAAAAGCTATTTTATTTAATATCAGAGTATTAGCATCATTAGGTAGCGTGAATTACAAAAAAACCATGATATACTATAGTTCCCTTATACGTAAAATAGCGAGGAAAATCCTCACTATTTTTGTATATAATATTAAATTATCTAACTAGACTATTTTATAGTTTTATTATTATCTATTATATCTGTTTCCCACTTTTCAATCCAGTTAGATTGATTTTTTCCAATTACAGACCAATCTACATCCATAGCTTTATATTCTTTCGACATCCACTTTGGTGAATCCTTAAATGCAGAATCTAATGTTGGTATACGGTTAAAATCATTTGCAACCATAGATTGAACCTTAGCACTTCCAACAAAATCTACAAATTTAGCTGCTGCATTTGGATGTGGTGCATTTTTTAGAGCTGCTACACAGTCTGTAATTACTACAGAACCATTCTCTGCATCCACAACTTCTAATGGCATAGTATTTTTTTCTTTATTATCTATTATATCACTTAACACTGCAACAGATATAGCAGCTTCACCTTTACCTATTGCTGAATACATAACACTTCCACTATTGTAGTAGTTCTTTATATTTTTATTTAAATCTTCAAGATACTTCCAAGCTTCAGCTTCACTCTTAGTAGTTGAATAGTAATTGATTAAGTTACTAACAGTAGAACGCATAGATGATGATAATGAATCTCTAGTAACTATTAAATCTTTATATTCTTCTTTTGTTAAATCGCTCCAATCTTTTGGTGCTTTATCAGCTGATAATAATTTTGTGTTATAAAACATCATTACTGGTGTTTTTATAGTTCCATACCAATATCCTTCTGAATCTTTATATGACTTGTCCAATTCATTATTCCAACTTGGTTCAGTCTTTTCATATAATCCTTCTTCTTTTAATTGCATATATGTAGATGTATCTCCACCAAACATTACGTCTGCTTGTGGATTATCTTTTTCACTTCTAACGCGGTCTGCTAATTCACCTTTTAAGTTTATAAATTCAACATTAACTCCTGTTTCCTTTGTAAATTCTTCAGAAATCGCTCCTAGCATATCCTCACCATGAGTAGTATATACTACTAATGTATCCTCTAATTTATCACTTTTTGCTATATTATCATTGCTACAAGCTACAAGTGATAATGACATCACTACAGTTGATAAAATAGCTGCTATTTTTCTCTTCATATTGACTCCTCCCCCCATATTCTCCATGTTCATTTTAAATGTTATTATTCTTATAGTCAATGATTCGACAACAATCTATATAATTGTATTTTTCTATAGTCACTTATTTTGTTATTGTTTTTTTCTATATCCATGTTTATTTTTATACATATAATTTTTGTATTCACATTAATCCTTTTTTAATATTAGTATTGTATTTCTTCAAGACATATTTTAAGTATCAGTATTATCATTATATACATAAAAAATGACCTATAAATAGGTCATCTGAACTAATGATTCTATGGTATATGAGATATTTTCTTAAATCATTTATTATTTTTATCATTTACAATACTTTTTTATCTTAAAATAATTATAATCTAACTTTAATCACAAATTATATTACATGCAAATATTTTTAGCAAACTTAATAACTAAATAGCTATATTTCATTAACCATCTTATAAATGTTTATAACCTATCCACTATTCTTCCTCAATAAATTCAAATAAATTTTCCACTGTAGTATTGAATACTTTAGCAATATCCATAGCTAACTTTAAAGAAGGATTATATTTTCCATTTTCTAAGTGTACAATAGTCTCACGTCTTACTCCAACCGATTTAGCAAGTTCATTTTGTGTCATAAGGAGTTTTTCCCTATATTCTTTAATTTTTGTCCTCATCAATATTGCCACTTAGTTACATATCCCCCTTTTATCAAAATACACATACAAAATTAATTTAGATAATGATTGTATAAATAATACTGCAATAAGAATTATGCCAGTGTCCTGGTTTGATATATTTATATTCCTTGTATAAGGAGTTGCAAAGAAAATAGCAATTATAACTATAGAATACATCATTATTGTTATTGCAATCTGATTAACCTTTGATAGTATAAATTTAGATGATTCATCAACTAAATCATTATATTTTTTATTATAAATTAGATAACAACCAAAAACTATTAACCAGCTCAGCCCTGGAAGAGAAGCCGTACTTGGACCTTTAAAAATATACTTAGTCGCTAATACCGCTATAAAAAAATAAGTTATTACAAGTAATTCTAAGATAAGATTTGATTTTACTCCAGTTTCTGATTTAGACATATAAAAATCCTCCTTAAAAGTTATATATTCTTTAGTTTTTGTTTTCATTAATATAATTACTTAATTACATATACCTCTTTTATCAAAATGTATATACAGAATTAATTTAGATAACGATTGTATAAATAAAACTGCTAATAGAATTATACCTATATCCAAATTTGATACATCCAAAGCTCTTGTATGATTAGCTGAAAAGAGAACAGCTATTACAAACATAGAGTACAGCATTATTTTTGATGCAATTTGATCAACCTTTAATAACATAAGTTTTGATGCCTCATCAACTAAATCATTATATTTTTTATTATACATTGAGTCAAATACCCAAAAAACTAATAAGATTATAAAAGTAATCCAAATACCTTCGCCTTTAAAAATAAACTTTTCTAATAATAAGTCTATAAAGAAATAGGATAGCAGCAGGAATTCTGAAACAAGATTTGCTTTAACACCAAGCTTCAATCTAGACATATAAAATCACCCCTTAAAAGTTATATATTTATAACACCTCATGTTATAAATATATAACTTTTCCAAATAAATTGCAAGAAAATATTGTAAATACTTAATAATATTTTTACAAGTATAGTCCATAAAAGATTTCATAATAGATATCTAATGCTTACAAATAATATTATAAAATTACTTTTTTATTCACTCCTATATAACCCGCTCTCTAAAAAATTCTTATACCATAAAAATTTATTCTTTAGTAAGCAGTACAGTACTAGATTAGTTTATTATATCTATTCTCTCAATCATATCATTTACTAACTATTATCCTAATTAATATGAAATATTGAAATGTATAGTTATACAACCTAAATTCACTTCAATATTCTTCAAAAATACCTTTTTGGGCGACTGGAGTGTGATTTTGGATTTCATAATCAAAATAAAAAACCACTTATCTATTGCCATAGAGAAAGTGGTTTAGAATTTGAATTTAAAAATAAATCTTAAATTTATTTATTACAATTCATTAATTCGAAAAAATATTTAGAGTCATGTGTCTTATAAAGATTTAGCCAAGAAGTTAATGCTTCTTCTTTAAAAACATCTAAAACTTTTAAAACTTGTATCGTAAATTCTAATGGTGCAATTCCTGAAGCAGTAATTAAATTTTCATCACTAACTGCAGATTCCATTTTATAATATTTTTCTCCAGAATAACTTGGTATCACCATTTTTAGAAATTCTAAATCATTACTTGTATGATTTCTAAAATCTAGTAAACCTGTTTTAGCTAACCCTAAAGTAGCACCACAAATAGCTGCAACTATAGACCCTTGTTCCAAAGCCCCCTTAGATTTTTCTAATATTTTCTCATGACCCATAGACATCCAAGTATTTCCCCCTGGCAAAATTAATAAATCATTACTTTCAATATTAAGCTCATCAATTGTAATCTCAGGTAAAACTTTTAATCCACCCATTGTTATAATAGGATTTTTATCAACTCCTACTGTAATTACTTTTAGTTGCTTTAATCCTTTTTTGAAATATCTTCCTGTGTTTAATTCAGCAGTTAAATATCCAACTTCCCAATCTGACATAGTATCGAATACATACATATATACTTTTCTATTTTTCATCTTTTACTCCTTATCTTATCAATTAATATACCTACATTGTAAAATAACTTAACTGACATACTCTGTCAGTTAAGTTATTAAATTTGATAGTGATTAATTAATTCAATTAAATCTTCAACCATTTTATCCCTAAGACTTAATGGTTCAATTATTTGTATAGATTTTCTATAAGGTATAAGTATATTTGGTACATATGTAAATATTATCTCTTCTTGAAGTTTAAATATTGCTTTATTTGAAGTCCTTTCTTTCAAATAATATCCTAGAAGCCAATGCTGACATAAGTTGTCCAATGCATTTATCTTTCCTTCTATAACTAATTGTATAGTATTATCTTCATCTTTTGTTTCGTCCATAATCCCCTTTATAAAGAATTCACTTGCTGAAAATTCCTTTGGTCTATTAAAAGTATTTGATGTTTCTATAACACTACTAATTCTATCTAACCTAAAGCTACGAATCTCATTTCTCATTTGGCAAAATGCCACTATGTACCAATTATTATTCCAACGAACAATTCCATATGGATTTATAATCCTACATTTTGATTTTTCTTCACGAGCTGTGCGATAATTAATTTCTACAGATGATTCATTTGCTATACTATTTTTCAACTTTTTAAGTACAGATTCTATGGATATTTTTCCAGTGGGTTTTATTACTTCAAAACCTATTAAATGTTTTATTAAAACTTCTTCTTGTTTTTGATTTGAATACATTTTTAACTTTGAAGTTGCTTTATCTAATGTTTCATCTAAAAAACACCCTTCTTCTTTAGCAAATATAGCTGCATGAAGTAGAGCAGTTTGCTCTTCTGTATTGAAAAAAAGAGGTGCTTTGATGAAATTATTCAAAAGTGTATATCCACCATTATGACCTGTATCTGAAATTATAGGTATTCCACTAGCAGATAATGCATCAATGTGTCTGTAAACAGTTCTTATGTTTATTTCTAGTTTTTCAGATATTTGTTTTGCGGTTATTTTTTTATCTGAGTTTAGCATCCATAATATGGACATCATATTATCAATTTTAGCCATATAGTTTTACCTCTTTGTGTGTGTTTTATAAGTTAATTATATAGGTTATGATTAGTTTTCACAAAAAAAATATTAGCAAAGTGCTAATATTTTTCTTGGATTTTAATGGTGGAGACGAGGGAAGTCTACTATCTACTTTTTATATAATTTAGTTTTTATGTTAGTTTAGTATTTTCAATGAATTCAACATTTAATTTTCCTTATTTATATAAATATCTTATAATTAAGGAATTATAGAATGGGTACAAATTAGATATTATACTTTTAAATGTTTTCTATAGCAATAAATAAGCGCTTTTATCTAACTTCTATTGATTCTATTTCATATTAGTAAATATCATATATGTACTTAGCATCTATCTCTATACTTGCTATTTCAGATTCATTATCTAATGCTTGAGTGTAACCACCATAAGCCCTTCAATTCCCTGCCATTGCTACAGTTTATCTTTAAATTTAGTTTGTTGTTTAAACTTTTAAATTTCTTTATCACTCTTAATGCTTCTACTAAGTTCACTTACACATTCTTGTTTGTATCCATACTTTTCCATGTTGCTTTTTAGATTTCTTGAGTAGTCTTCTATGACTTCCCATTTTTCACTGTTTAAACTATTACCTAAATGGCTGGGGTTATATATTGAATATAAATAATCCCCTTAGCTATCATCAACACCAAAAGATTCGCCTATATACCTGACTTTTCTATAAATTTCAGTTCTATTTATTTACCTAATTATGATTGTTAAGCCTTTATTCTCACTTTAGTATATAATCAAGATTAATAAAAGTTATTTTTTCTCTTAATCAATAGTAACTATGACAATGCTAATGAGCTTCCTAAACTCAATCAATCATATTATTTATTGATTATCCTTTCATTTGATAAAAATAATCCTATTATAGCATCCAATCTATTTTTTACACTAATTTCATTCTCTAATATATCTATTCCCTTTGTCATTATGTACATATCACACTCTTCATTAGCAACTTTATACGTGTTTCCTTCATCCCCATGAGCTAATAATATTGATGATATACCTTTATTTCTATGTACTCCTATATTTAGTCCTGTTAGATAGGATATCATCTGATAATATGCATAATTTCCTAACTTATTTTTTTCATATATATCTACATACTTTGTATCTACAACTAAAATAGGTCTTTCTGTATCTTTCTCTAATATTAAAAAATCTGCATCCATCTTTAAAAAACTATTGTTTTTTAATTTATTAAAATTATTATCAACTTTTACTATAGAGTCTATAGTATGTTGATATCTTAAATAATAATTTTTATATTTTTCATTTATTAGCTCATTTAATAATATAAAAATATATTGCTCAAATAGTAAATCTGTCTTTATCATAAAGTTACAAAATAGTCCATTCCCATGCCTTAATGATGATGCAAATCTATCTTTTAAAATTATTTGAGAGATAGCTATTAAAGTTTCATAATGTGAATTAGTTCTATTTTTACAATAAAAAGTACGATTTATATCTATATTATTTATAACTACAGGATTTATTAATACTGAAAGCTCATTTTTATAAAATAGTAACTTACTCCTAATATCCTTACCTAACTTATATCGTGTAAGAAGCTTATCTATTGCTTTATATAGAATAATATTTTCAGGTGTATAAAATATTAATTCATTAAATTTACAATAAAATTTAGTCCCTAAAATATTTTTTCTTACCTGTTTACTGACATCTAATTTTCCTCTTAGAAAATATATATTCTCTATGTTTTTATTATAATTTTTTGTGTACCCAATTTTACTTATTTTACATAATTCATTTAAAAATGTTAATATAAGAGCTTCAATTAATTTTGTATTACCTTCTTCAACATTCACTAATACTTTTGGGTCTAAGTATAAATATCCTCTTCCATTTATATTTTCATAATCGGATGTAGCAACTCTATTTATCATATTAAATATGTTTAGGACATCTCCAACTTTAGGGTATATCCTATAAATACTATCACCTAAATCTAATACTCCAACTATGTTTTTTCCTTTTACTATTGTCTCATTTTTTCCTTTTGTAAACTCGAAGCAAGTTTTAAATCTCTGCTTAATATACGATAACTCCTTAGAAGAATTCCTAAGTGAAAAGCTTTCATTTTCACTTAAGTTATATATCTTTTTATCTTTTGGTCTATTGCTCATCTTTAATAGCCAACTCTTTTATTAATTCTAGTATGTCTTCACTATCTTTATATACAAAATTACTTGTTTCTCTTTCTATGAACCTTTCAGGTATTACATCTATAATTTCATCATATTCTCCTAAGAAATATTCTTCTAACAAAGGTATTATATCTTGTGTCCACACATCAACTATATTCTCATCTTTGAATACATCTTTTCCCATTAGATATGAATGACCTATCATCTTATCAGGTCCTATAAAACTTATCTTAGATAGTTTTTTATTTATATTTTCTATTGCATCAACTGATTCATATAATAAATTTCTATTATCATTTTCAGTAGATACAAATGTGTATAGTTCTTTTATTAAGTCTAATTTAGGATTACACTTAACAAATCCAAATCTTCTTCTAAGTGCTATATCCATATTAGCTATACTTTTATCACTAGTATTCATTGTTGCTAAAATAAATATATTTTTAGGTATTCCAAATGTATCATTTGTAAAAGGTAATTTAACAACTTGTTCATTGTGAGATCCTAACCTCTTATCTGTTTCTAATAGTGTAATAGTTTCTCCGAATACCTTTGGCATATCACCTCTATTGATTTCATCTATTATTAATACAAAGTTATCACAATAATCCCATGATAATGTACTTTCTAATAATCTATATTTTTCATAGCAAGTTTTCCAATTTTTTATGATACTTAATACTTCATCTTTCTCAGCTTCTGTAATTTCTTGATTCTCAACTTGATTTGAAAGATTCTTCTTTATTAGATTCTTAAGAGCTTTATAACAAATGTCTTTTAATACTCCATTTTTATTGTAATATGCAATTCCTGTATCTATAGTTTTTACAGATATACCTTCTATGAAATTTTCATATTCAAATGATGGATGTAAAGTTATCATATCTATGTTATTTTCTTCATTGTCTCTATACCTAGAGAATAGTTCTTTAAGCTTCGATCTCTTACTTATGAAAGAATCATTTAGTCTATATATTTTTTCACTTTGCGTTTGGTATATAGAATCCTCTTCAGCTACCATACCTAATGAATATTCAGTATTAGTAACATCAGTAACTATTTTCATATTTCTTAATAAGTCTTTACCTTCTTCACTTAAATAATATTCACTTATATATCTAGAATCTTGTGCTTCAGATTCTACAACAAGTCCTAAATCTAATAAGTATGGTATAACCCAGCTTAAAAATTCATTGTCTTCAGCTTTATATCCTAAACATATTTTTAATAACTTATTTTCTTTTTCAGTTCTTTGTATACTTTTAGGTGTACTATATTTAAATATATATCCATTTCTAGCTATAAACCATAATGCTCCAATTATAGTACTCTTCCACATACTCATATTGTGTCTATCAGTATTTTTTATAGAATTTAATACTGCATCTTTAGCAAAGTCAGGTAAGTTTCTTAAGTTGTGTAGATTTATACCTTCATTTAAATTTATTAAATTTTTGTATTCTTCTTTTATTCTTATACCTTCTTGATTTAATCTAACACCCTTTTTATTACCTTGTAGCTTCTCTTCTACTCCTAAATCAAAGTTAGTTACTGCTCTTGAATATTGAGCAAATGTAGAAGATCCTTTGTCTGGCCATTGCTCTCTTGAAATACTTATATCATCTTTTTCTATCATTATAGCCATGAATTTATTTAGTGCTGACATATTCCTATAACAAGTCTTTCCTGGCTTATATTCTCTATCATTTAAAAATTTTGATTTACTTTCATTTTCAACTTTATCATATTCAAAGAATTTTTCAAATGCTTTGTTAGCTATTTGTAAATTTATTTCTGTATTATTATTTTCTGTACTAGTTTCTGCCCCTAAATTCTTTAGTTCATTATCTATATTAGGATTTATTATTCTAAGCGCAGCCTCTCTAGCTTCATATGTTTTTCCTGTCCCTGGCGGTCCATAGTATAATATTTGTTTTTTACTCATAAAGAATTCCCTCCATAAATCGTTATATTTCCTATTTTAACCTTTTATGTTATATATTTTCAAACCAATCTTTATCTATAGTTATTTTTTCGACCATTTCTACTTCTACACCTAATCCCAGTTCTTTTAAGTGTTTTGTTAGTTCATCTCCATCTATTACGTCTATTGGTGTAGCACCATCTCTCTGAGCTTCTTTTATAGCTTTTCTTGAAAATATACCTGTTGTTATTACTAATCCTTTATCTGCTCTTCCTACCATAGCACCTCTAAAGTCTCTTATTATAGAAGCTCCAACAGTACCTGAATATCTTTTAGCCTGAAATACTACATGAAATGATAATACTCCACCTAGTTTTAATATCCCCTTTCCGTCAATACCTCCATCACATGATCTTTTAGTTACTTCCACATTTACAAATCCTAATTCTCTTAATAAGCGTTGGCATAATTTTTCAAATCTATCTGGTTCAATTTTTTTTACTATTTCAAGTATCTCATCTTTCCATACATACTCATCATTGCCACATTCAATATCAATTACTTGATTATCTACTATAAGTTCTAAATCTGAATCTTTTTTATTCTTTTTACTCTTTACCTGCCTTGCTCTATTGATTAAATCAACTGATTGTATATCTTCTACTTCTTTACCAACTGAAGTTATAGACCATACTCCTCTTTTACTATTTTCAATATATCCAACATTTTTCAAATTAGTTCTAGCCCAAGCTGCTCTATATTTTAATTTAGTAGTACTATTATCATGCATATAATTTATTTCTTCATCTGTTAAATTTAATATTTTGGCAATCTCATCATCTATTTCACTAATAGTAGCTGACCCTCCAAGAGTATCTATTGCTTGAAAACATGGAATCATTAAATCTTCATATGTATAATTAAACATAAATTCCCCCTAATTATCTAAAATTTGTTTTTATAAAAACAAAAATGGTATCATTTTCCATAATACCATTTTACTAATTTAATCCAAATATGTCTTTATCTTACTTGCTAAATTAAATGCTAAATTAACAGGAACACAGTTCCCAACTTGTTTATATTGACTAGTCTTTGACCCTGTTATAATAAAATTATCTGGTATCGATTGTAATCTACAACACTCTCTAACAGATGGAATTCTATTCTCTTCATAATGGAAGTAGTTTCTATGACCTGTATCTACTGTGTGTGATGGCTCTTGACTATTCATTCTTTGGAAAGCCTTATTATATTTTCTGACATTCCAAAATTCTTCTGGTAAATCTTTAATACTTCCACCATCTTTTATTTGAGATATTATATCTATAGTTTGTTCTGTATGTTTTGTTTGTTCATGATTGTATATTTCAACACTATCATTTCTAATCTCTCTTTGGAAATCATTTAATGGTTCATTATTATATTTTAATCCTTCATCAGCATTATTTAATTTATCTAATGATGGTAAATCTCCTAAAGCTTCTTTCGTAGATATCTTATATCCTAACGATTCAGGGAACTCAAACTTTTTACCATTCTTTAACCCAACAAAAAATACTCTCAGCCTTTTTTGTGGTACTCCATAATCAGATGAATCTAATATCTTAGCTTCTACTGTATATCCTAATGATCCAAATCTTTCTTTTATATCATAATAGAACATTCCTTTGTTTAATGTAAGTAGTCCTTTTACATTCTCTATAACAAAGAAATCTGGCATAACTTCTTTTACAACTCTATAGTATTCTAAATATAAAAAGTTTCTATCATCTTCTACATTCCTAGTTCCAACTGTACTAAATCCTTGACATGGAGGTCCACCTATTATTCCTGTAATATGATGCTTTGAAGTTATTTCTTTTATCATTTCATTGTCTAATAGCTTTATATCCATATTTTTTGCTATTTTATTTTCACGATTGTAATTATATGTTTCTATAGCATCTTTCCATACGTCTATTGCTAAAATACTTTCAAATCCAGCCTTTTCAAATCCTTGGCTAAATCCTCCAAGACCACAAAATAAGTCTATTATCTTTGGCTTATTGCTCATTATCTAAAACCTCCATTATACCTTTCGCTATAGCTTTTGCTAATAACGGTGGAACTGCATTACCTACTTGTCTATATTGGCTAGTTCTAGACCCTAAGAATTCGAATTCATCATTAAATGATTGTAATCTAGCTGCTTCTCTAACTGTTGGTATTCTATGATACAAAGGATGGAAATAATTACTATGTGCATTACCTGTATCAATAGTTACTGAACAATCTACTTCATTTAATCTTTTATAAGCTGATGAATGTCTATTACTTCTTTGATTATCAAATAATTCTAGTGGTATATCTCTCCAGTTTCCACCTTGTGGAACACAAGCTATTCTATCTTGAACTTTTTGGGCTGGATATTTTATAAGATGATTCATTATTGTATTTTGACTATTTCTTAAATATTTCTGATAATCTGTTTGTGGATCTGTATCTAATAAATATATATCTTGTCCTTCTCTTAAGTGATATAATTCACCTATTGCCTCTTTAACTGTCACTATTTTTCCTATTTTTTTAAGACTATCAAAATCAAATTCAATTCCATCTCTTATCGCAACAAAAAATGCTCTTTCTCTTCTCTGAGGAACTCCATAATCACTAGCACTTAAAACTCTTGAATTTATAGAATATCCTAATTCTTTAAATATACTATATATTTTTTCTTTTGCATATCCATTGTTAATCGTTAATATGCCTTTTACATTTTCTATTAAAACCGCTTTTGGTCTTACAAGTTCAACAAACTTCATATATTCAAAAAACAACTTGTTTCTTGGGTCTTCATCTTCTTTTTTATATCTATTGGCCGTGGAAAATCCTTGACATGGTGGACCTCCTATTATAATGTCTACATCTTTTATATTTGTAAACATATTAGGAATATCCTCATTATCTAGGGCTAACAAGTCTATACATTTAGCTTGGGACTTTGGAAAATTATGTTGGAATGTATTTATAGCATCTTGATTTACATCTATACCTCCAAATATTTCGCAACCTGCTAGTTCAAAACCTAAACTAATTCCTCCACATCCACAGAATAAGTCTAATACTTTATATGCCATTTTTATTACCTCATTTCCGTTGCTATTTATAAATTAAATCTTTTATTAAAATTTGTTTCATTTTCGATATTTAAATAATCACGTAACTTGCTCATAGATTTTTGATTCAATACTAATTGCAAATACTTTAAGTTACCCACTTGATAGTAATAATGATATCCAAAAGTTTTTCTCAAAGTTTCATTTCCTATAGATATGTCTAAATCACATTTTTTTGCTGCTTCATTTAAAATCCTATATAAATGAGATCTATCTATAGGTTCTTCTCCTCTATTACTTTTAAACAAATACTTATTTCTTTCATCCCCTATATTGTTAAATAAAAGATATTCTTTTATAGCATCTCTTGTATTTTTTGTAATGTCATATTTGATTCCATTGATACTTATTGAATCTCTAATATTATTAGAATCTAATATATCTTCAATTTTGAGATTTAGTATTTTACAAGTTTTTATACCCGTATTTATCCCCATTACAAAAATCAAATAATTTCTTAAGTTCTTTGACTTCAAATATTTTTTTATTTTATTTATGTCTTCTATATTTTTTATAGGTTCTACTAATTTCATAATTAATCAATCCTAACTATTAATACATCTTAATATCTATTTTTTTACTTTTGCTGTATTTAATTATATATATTTATTATTATTTTTTCAATATTTTTTTATTTATACATAATTTCTACAACTTTTTATATTATGGATCTCTTTTTTTAACTTACTCTTAATCGTCCTCATACAATCTACATAATCGCTTCGATAGCTCTGGCCATACTCTTCTCTATATATGCTCTACCCTCTCTTTAATATCTAAATCCATATATAGTATTCACAAGGATATCTAGCCCTAAGATATCACCTCATATTAGCACATCTTTAAGCATCACCTATAAATTATATCCATAGTGCCTTAGAAACATTCTTATACCTCTATTTAGTTTATTTACTATGAATTTAGTCTCTTCTATATCATCATAACTAATATTTAAGATATTATTTTATTTAGCTCCTTAGACAAATAATTTTTACTCTTCAGTTTTATAATATCTCTCAGTTATCTTTTCAATAAACAGGTCAAGCTTCTGATAAACAATCGCATCCAATTCATTTTCAACTTTCCACAGTTCGAAACCATATTGAATTATGCTATAGTGTTCTTTCATACTTGTATACTATTACTTATTTTTAACTTCTCTATTTTCCATATAGCTTTCATGTATCGATATTTTATAGTCATTTTTGATTGAACTATCAAGAACTTTTGAACTTTATCTATATGAAGACTTCTCGAAGCACTTACCACTTATTGTAAAGCTCCATGTGTATATTTCTAAATACTTACTATTTCTTTGACTTGCTTTTTTTAGCTCTATCTCTTGGATTACATAGTTCAATCTTCTTTCCTTAAACAAAAAACTCAATGGAAACTATAGTTATATCTAGAGATATATCCATTAAATTAAAAACTCTTAAAGCTAATCAAAATGAATTTAAACTTATATCATCAGGTTTATATAAAGACTCTAACTATGTATTTTGTAATGAATTAGGAGAACTGTTTAATGAAAATAAACCTAATAAAATCTTAACTACTATTTTAAATAAAAGCTGGATTGATCCTATCAAATTCCATGCCTTAAGATATACATATTCCACTAGGTTATTCGAAGCTAAGATTCTACCTAAAACAACTCAACCCTACTTGGCCACTCTAATATAAGTATTACTATTGATATTTACACTCATATTATGGAAGATAAAAAAGCATAGATTATATATAAATTAAATTCATTAATATTTAATAGAAAAAATTTATACTTTTAAAGCTCTTGTTCATATTTTGATACAGTTTCTATTTCTTTCAATGCGTTTTTAAAATCATTTTGATATATATAAGACCTAGTCATATTTAATTGTTGTTTGAACATTTCATATAAGCTAGAATCAAATTTTAATGCTTCTAAAATTAAGTTCATATTATTATCTACAAATTTAATATATTCTGTAGAATTCTTATCTATTTTTCTTGATTTATATTTTAATGCTAGATCATTTATATAATTTTTACTTATTTAATCTAGAAGAGTTTATAACATTTTTCATTTGTTATAATTTTATATCAAATATTTGAAATTGATTATCATATTTGGAACATGCAAATACATATTTTTTACCATGCTTTATATCTAGCTTTTCTAATAATGTACTTACTGATTTAAAATCAAAGTAATTTGACTTCACCTGTACATATACTTCATTATCCTTAAAAATAATAGTAAAATCATTTATTTGTTCAAAAGTTATCTCTTGATAATCTTTCTTATCTATATTATCAAATAAATAAATTAGGCTTACACAATCTTGAATTGCAGTTCCTGTATAATTAATTACACCACCTGTATTTTTTCTACTAAAATATTCTTTAATCCATATTTTTACTCCTCTTTACTAAAAAATAATTCTTCTACTATTGTATCTAAAGCACTAAACAGTTTAACCATCAAATCATTGCTTGGATTATTAGCCTTACCTCTTTCCAAATTAGATAAATAATATCTTGATATACCAACTCTATCTGCCAGGTCTTGTTGATTTAGACCTTTTTTAATACTAAATATTTTTAAATTGATTCCCATACTTTTTCTTCCTTTTTTCTAGTTTACATTCGTAAACTTTACATTTTAATTATAATGTCGACATATGTATACTGTCAATAAAAATATATTATTTTTCTGTTCTCATTTGTGTACTTTTGGGCTATACTTTATACGAGGTGATAATGTTGCAAATTGGAAGAAACTTAAAAAAGATAAGAAAACAAAAAGAACTAACACAGATTCAACTTGCTGAAATTAGTGGCATCTCAAGAAATGCTCTAATAAATTATGAAAATGATAAAAGAATACCTAGTATAGATACCTTATCAAAACTCGCTAAAGCTTTGAAAATTGAAAAGACTATCTTTTATTTTGATATTGAAAATGAAGTAATGACTAATGAAGATATTTTATACTTTTTACAGTCTTTATTCCCAGAAGAATACTATTCTTTTGATGAATTTTTAAATGCTATTTCAAATCTTATGGAAGATGATGATATTAGGATTACCTCAAGTTTATTGCTAGGTGCTTGGTCTGATAAAGACCAATATTATAAACTTGGTGAAAAATTAGAACTAAATGAAAATCAAGTTTATAATTGGATACTTTCAGATTGTATATCTAATACTGAATTAGATTTTTCATTACATCCTGATGATATAAAAGAAATTATTAAAAATGATGTTCTTACAAAACAATCAATTGACGAATTATTAGATATTGGTCTATCAGAAGAAAATATAGAAGCAATCTATGATTACTTTAGTGAGGCAACAGATAATGGGAGTAACATTCGACTAAAAAAGTTAATATCTCAAAAAGAAAATATGACTATTAAAAATAATGATTACTTTAAATTATTACAAGAAAATAATGAATTAAAGGAAAAAAATAAAAAGCTTGAAAATACACTTAAAGAAATAAAAAAACTACTAAATAAAATATAAAAATATATCAATAGTATCTAAAACAATGGTAAAAAACTATGAAAGGAGCTACAATCATGAATAAATCATATATACCAAAATACACACATAAATTCCCTACTAATCTACCTCATGGAGATAAAAAATATACTTTAACATACATTAGAAGAATGATAAGTGAATTTGTATATGATATGAGTAACCTAGAAAATAACCCCTTTACATTCCCAGAAGTACAAACATTACTTGATGGTATAACAGTAGGTGGACATAAATTAAGTGACCAAAATCAAATACTAAATATAAAATCATCATGGGATTATGTAATAAAATTAAGTAACAAAGAAAACTTATCTTTAAATAAAGATACAATTTACTCTATACATAAAATAGTTGCAAAAGATGAAACTCTAATCGTTGGAGACTTCAGAAATGGTAATATAGGTATAGCTGGTACTACTCAATATGAATGCATAGAAGCCACTCTATTAAATGATTTATTTGTAAATGACATAAATATCATAAATAAAATAACTAACCCCTTAGAAAAGGCTATAATAATAAATTTATGGTTATCCTATTGCCAATTCTTCTATGATGGCAACAAAAGAACTGCTAGACTTACATCAAACCTAATACTTATAAGTAATGATATAGGAGTTCTATCAATACCAGCTAAGCATAAACAAGAGTACAACACATTGATGCTAAACTTCTATGAAACACTAGAAGCTGATGAAGTTATAAAATTCTTATTAGAGAAATGTATTACATTCTTTGATGGATATAACTATAAATCATATAAGGAGCTGTCTAAAAATGGCAACTAAAAGAGCTAATGGAGAAGGCTCTATCGGAAAATATAAAGATGGTTGGCGTTCCCGTATAATGATTGGTTACAATGAAGATGGTAAACCAATAAGAAAAGAATTTTATGGTAATACTCAAAAGGAAGTTAAAGATAAATTAGATGCTTATAAAAAACAATATTATTTAAGCTCTGATATTTCAGATGATAAAATAACTTTAGAGCATTGGTTTTACAATTGGTTGTTTGAATATAGAATAAAAGATTTAAAACCTAAGTCATTTGAAAGATATGAAAGCATCTATCGTAATTATATTAAAGATACTGATTTAGGTAATGTTAAATTAAAAGACTTAAGAGTATCTCACATACAAAAATATTACAATAGATTGCTTGATTCCAATAAAAGTATACCTACTATAAGACAAATAAACACTAAACTGAAAACCTGCTTATCGGAAGCTGAAAAACAAGGTCTTATACAACGTAATTATTGTACTATGGCAAATATACCAGTTGAAAAAAAGGAAAATAAGCTTGAAATATTGACTCTTGAACAACAAAAGAGTTTTATAAAAGCTATAGATGGTCATAAATTAGAGGCATTATTTTTACTTGCCCTTGGTACTGGACTTAGATTAGGAGAATTATTAGGACTTAAATGGTTTGATATTGATTTTAAAAAGTCCAATTTAACAGTTAAAAGAACTCTTCAAAGAACATATCTTATAGATAAAAATGGAAATAGAGAGCTTAAAGTATTAGAGCAAGAGCCAAAGACATCAAATTCTTACAGAACTGTACCTATTCCAAAAGATGTTTTAAATAAATTGAAAGAACATAAAGTAAATCAAAATGTAGATATATTAAAAGCTGGAGAATTATATAGAAATTATAATTATGTATTTTGCAATGAATTAGGTATCTCTATAGATGATAAAAGACCACTAAGGAATCTAAAATCTATATTAAACAGCTTAGATATAGAACCTATAAAGTTTCATGGCCTTAGGAAAACTTATGCAACTAGACTTTTTGAGAATGATGTCCCTCCTAAAACTGTACAAGTTTTAATGGGTCATTATGATATATCAATAACTTTGAATATATATACTCAAGTTATGGAAGATAAGAAGGTTGAAGCTGTAGAAAAGTTGGATAAAATATTTTCATTGTAAAAATCAAATACATATAAATATTGTGATTTCATATAGTTAATTACAAAATCAAAATAAGGATACAAATTAATTTTATATTATCTTGTATCCTTATTTCGTATCTAGTTTTAATTATTTATCTTGGATAGCCTTTATGGTACATTAATCCATTTTCTAACATTAATTCTTGAGCCAAGTATATATGACCCTTACAGTGCATATCTGATACACCCTCACTTATAAGTTTATATGTTTCAGAAGTATATAAATAATCCATACTTTCTTCCAAACTCTTGCCTGTCTGCCTAGAAAATTCTAATATAATTTTTTTATATAGTATCTGTAATAATGTTTTATTTGCTTCCATAAGCACTATACCTCCTCTTCACATCTAAACTTTAAATATTTATCTATTACATTTTGATTGGTTATACATATTTGTTCATTTGGTTTATAGTATTTTAATCTTTTTAAAGCTTCATCTTTTTCAATAAGATTATCTTGATACAGTTCTATTGTATTGTAAATCTTATCATCAGCAATTCCACCTATTATAACATCATATTTCATATATACATCACTCATATTTCTACATTCTAATATAAAGTCAAGCCATTCTAAATTATAACTATCGAATATTTTTACATTACAAATTTTTTTTAATTCATCAATATCTAAAGAATAGCTATTTAAATATGCTTTTCTACCCCTTTTCTTAAAACGTTCTGTCCAGTTAAGTGCCTGTGTTTTTATACTAGTTAAATAGAATCCTTTTCCAAAATCTAAAGAATCTCTTGAAAAGGTAATATTAGGCGTTTTTACCACACAGTATGAACCATGATATACAATCATTATATCACACCCTTTTCTTTAAGCACTTGTATTAAATCTTGCACTATATAACTTTTACTTTGAGAATGTAGTGCTTCATAGCAAGGTATTATATAGTTATCTAAAATATCAGTATCATGTTTAAGAAGTTTATAAACTCCTTCTGAATCTATATTCAACTTTTCTGCTAAAGCTTCAATGCAAAAAATAGAAAATTCTAGTTTTCTTTCATCCATTACAAACCTCAACTCCTATCAAACTTATATAATATATATTTTTATTAATTAACAACTTAAACTATTTTACATTTATAAAAATATTATATCATAAAGTAGATATTAAAATTCTATGTTACCTAATATCATAATAAATAAAGGTTTTTTATACACTCTAAATGCACCCCAATATACCCTCAAAAAAACCTCTTTTTCTGTGGTTGGGGTACAGTTGGTGGATTTCATCACCAAAATAAAAAATACTAGTCAATAAAGACTAGTATTTCCAAGTATTTCATCATTCTTTTTTAAAAATTGGTGGAGACGAGGGGAGTCGAACCCCTGTCCGTAAGTCTTTTCCTCGTTGCATCTACATGCTTAGCCAACTTCACTAATATCTCGCCTCACATAACGCCAAGTGGCAGGCTCTATGCTTAGCCAGTCCCAATTAATCTACTTTAAGTCGAGACACCCTTAAAGTAGTTCCCTGCATAATGACGTCCAGTCTTAGTCGGCAGGAGGACTAAGAGGGACGAGCAGCAACTAGGCTGCTATCGCGAAATTATCGTCTGCGTTTATTTTAAAGTTCCCCAGTTTTTACGTGACCCAGAGTAACACGACATGCAGCCTCAAGTTCCAAACCCACGTCGAAACCTTTACGCCCCCTTGAGTAGTTTATAGTCCAGTAGACTTTTCGCAAACTTTATCACCATTTTTATTAAATTTTTAATGTATATATAATATAATACTTTTAAGAATAAAAATCAATGTTATGTTCTAGATAATAAAGAATTTTATTCTAAAAAATACACTTTTATCTAATTTAATACTTGCCTGTCATTTCTCTTTCTATACGTCTTTGTGCATCTTTCTTAGCCATATCTTGACGCTTATCATATAATTTCTTCCCTTTTGCTAAAGCAATTTCTACTTTAACTTTACCATTTTTTAGATATAAACTAAGTGGTATAAGTGAATACCCCTTTATAGTAGTTGCTCCAATAAGTTTTCTTATCTCATGCTTATGAAGCAATAATTTTCTAACTCTTAAAGAATCAACATTGAATATATTTCCTTGCTCATATGGACTTATATGAACTTGTTTCAAAAATACTTCACTATTATCTACAGATGCATATCCATCACCTAGGTTAACTTTACCTTGTCTTATTGATTTTACTTCTGTTCCTTTTAATTCAATTCCACATTCATAAGTTTCTTCTATAAAATATTCATGTCTTGCTCTTTTGTTTGTTGCTAATACTTTCTTACCAGCCATATAAATCTCACCTTCTTTGCTAGAAATTTCTTCAATTGATATTAATAATTTGCTAAATTTTTCATGCTACTAAATCATTTGACTAACCTGTATAATAACATATTTAGGAATTTTAGTCAAGATTACACTAATATATTAAGTTTCTTAAGTAATATGGTAAATAGTAAAGCAAAATAAATAACAAGCCATATCAAATACATTCAATACCAAGCTAAATTTAACTGCTAAAATCAATTTATTAACTTCAAAACAAAAACTACTCTAAATATCTATCTTTTATCTTTTAATATGCCCATAAAATATAATACCCACAAATAATAAATAATACTCAAAATATCCATTTAAATAATCACATATCCTTAAGCAATCCTACTTCAGCTATAACCATCTTAAAGTTTCTTAAAAGATGTAAAAATTTGATGATAAAGTAGCCATTTTTCCAAAAAAAATGTAATATATAATTATATCTTGTAATATTTTAGAGATAAATATTAACTATAGTAGGGAGAAATTTGTATGGATTTAAGCAAAAAAGTAAGAATTTTAGAAAATGCATCAGATGGTAAAAGTGAATTTGAAATATTAGAATTTGAAAAACTTGAAGGTGCTTCTAGCCCAATGATGGCAATGGGATTATATTTTGCTAGAGAAGCTGGCTTAAGAGCTAGACAAATTAAGATAAAGTTAAATAATTCATCAATAAAAACAGAAGCTGGTGCATTATATTATTATAAAGGTAATATCTCTTCTGAAACTAAGATTGGTGGCGTTGGAGGCCTTTTCAAAAAAGGAATATCAGGAGCACTTACTAATGAATCAATGATGAAACCTGTATATAAAGGTACTGGCGAAGTTTACTTAGAACCTTCTTTTAGACATTACTTATTTATGAGCCTTGATAATGATTCAATAGTTGTTGATAAAGGATTATTCTATTGCTGTTCTGATACAATAGAAGTAAAGGCATTTACACAAAAGAACTTCTCATCTGCTTTACTTGGTGGTGAAGGTTTCTTCCAAATAGAATTAAGTGGTACTGGTGTAATCGTTCTAGAATGCGTTGTTCCTCAAAGTGAAATTGTAGAGTATGAATTAAAAAATGGAGAAGAATTAAAGGTAGATGGTAACTTTGCAATAGCAAGAACATCTGGAGTTAATTTCTCTGTTACTAAATCAGATAAATCTTTAATTGGTTCTGCTTTAAATGGTGAAGGTTTCTTAAATACATTTACTGGTAATGGTACAGTTTGGTTAGCACCAACTCAAGTAATGTATGAAAAATTAAGCTTTGGTTCAATGCCTACTAATGATAATATGAATAATAAAGTTTCTAAACAAAAATAGTAGTTTTATAAATACTTACTAAATCATTATGAAATTTATAAAATTACTATCGGTTTTATTTGACTATTATTATGAATTCACTATATAATTTATAAAATTACTATAGATTTTATTAAACTATTATTGTGAAATCACTATAAAATATAAATTTGAGAGCTTTTAATAAAATTCAATATATATATTCTTATACTAATAGATAGATACATACATCTATTTACATACATAAATATCAAATTATATCTTGTGTATATAAAAATAAACTTGCATCTCATAAATGTACTTTTTATTTCTATTACCTTCATTTTATTAAAGCTCTCATTTTATTATCTAACCTTCCTTTTTATTGGTTTTATCAATAGAGATATGATTATCAACACTACACTTCCAGATATCAACCAATATTTTTCATCAAAACTGCCTTGACTCATAGACATTATAAAAAAATTTCCAACATACTTATCTTTAGTCATCATATTTAAAATTAAATATCCTATAGACACCATATATCCAATGATTGTATTGTTAAATAAATTCGAAAAAAACATTCCCAAACTTCCTACAAACATAGCTGATGCGAAGCTTCCAATGATATACTCAGTTACTGGAAAATTTCCACCTAAATAGATTAAAACATTTACAAAACCTATGATTAAAACAGCTATACTTATAATTGACATCAGTATTCTAATTGATTGTACAATAACTTGAGATAGTGATTTTGATGATACTATTTCATCAAGCTCCTTTGATTGCTCTAGTGAAAATATAGGTACCAACATTATTATTCCTACTATTACAACATAATTTTCTAAACATATGGCTGACGAAATTCTATCTAAGTTAGCTACTCCTTGTATTAGAGGAATCAAACATAACAATATAATTGAACATATCAAATTAATTAAAGTGCTTAATTTGAAGTTTTCTTTTATTAAAACTAAACAGTTTTGAAAGCTTTGACCCAACATCAAGATTCCCCCTTCTTTTTTGCTCATATAAGAACATCGTTAGCAAAACAATCACTAATGCACCTAGACTCATCATAAGTCTATTACTCATAATTTGATTAAAGTTTTGTGCAACAATATTCCCACTTAGCACACTATTATGTCTTATCATTAACCCCATTGTTGGATAATCACCTTTAAGACCTGTAGAGTTTATGCTGTAAAACCACCAAATTAATTGAACAATAATTGCTATTGGTGTATCTGTTAATATAGTAAGGCTCATACCTATAGCTGTAGCTATCATAAGTGTTGGAAGTAGCCACCATATTGTATATTTTATAAATGCTAAATTATCAACTGATATCCCTTCATTTTTGCCAAATTCAATCAAAGGAAGTAAATCTTTTATACCTAAAATTAATATTGGTAATAACATCATAAAAACAAGTGCAAAATATCTTGATAAAACTATTTTGTATGACGATACTTGTTTTGAATAAATAATTTCTCTCATTCTTGAACGTTTATCTTTAAGTGACATGAAAACTGCCACAAACACTGGAAATATACTTAAGACTATACCTATATAATCACAAAAAATTCTTGCATAGCCATTAGTAACTTTATCTTTTTCTATTGTATAGTTATAATTCTGCATTGCTTCATTATAAGAAATTGGAACTACCCCAAATCTTTGCAACTTATCAAAGGCATATGCAGACCCTCCGCCTAAAATATCATCTACTCTTTGCATTATTTCTTCAAATCTTCCAATAGATACTCTTGAATAATCTATTTTTATGCTATCTCCATTTTTCCATAGTGAATTTATTTCCTCAATACTTCTACCAGTTATTTCTTCTATATATTGTTCTATGGTCTTGGTTTTATTTTGGTCCAATTGTATAGATTTAACTATTCCTGTTGGATATGTTGTATATGAGTTTTCTTGATATTCTCTAATTAAATTTATAGTTGCATTTGGAATGACTTCTTCTGTTTTCATAGATTCTTTTTGACCATATGGATATTGATTGTGTATAGAATAATATTCCTCAATATCTTCTACCCTTTGAGGAGCAACTAATGGATTCCCATCATTAGGAACATTTTTACTTACATCTTTAGAAACTGAACCTCCAAGTTGAGAAACATAGAAAAACACTAAAACTATAATAAAAACATAATATACTATACTTTTTAATATATTTTTACATTCTTTTAAAAATAGATTCATATCTTCTCTCCTCCCATTATAAGCATATAGCCATCTTCAATAGTTGGATTACATTCTACTGCATTTTCAAAAGGTTTATCATCTGATATGACCCTAAGTGTAGCCTTTCCACCTTGAGTCAGCATACCTATAACTACAAATTTATTTTTTATATTTTCAATATCTTTTTTATCTACTTCAATACTATATACTTTTCCTTGAGCTAGTTTTGCTAAAGCCTCAGTAGAGCCATTGTATATAACTTTTCCACTATCTAATATCGCCACATTTTCACATGTAGCTTCTATATCTCCAACAATATGCGTTGATAATATAACAATTCTATCATTTGCAATTTCACATAATAGATTTCTAAATCTTATACGCTCTTCTGGGTCAAGACCTGCTGTTGGTTCATCTACTATTAAAACTCTTGGATTATGAATTAGTGCTTGCGCTATGCCAAGCCTTCTATTCATACCTCCAGATAAAGACTTTACCTTAACATTTTGATGATTAGTAAGGTTTACTTTACTTAATAACTTGCATATAACTTTACTTCTTTTCCTTAGTGGTATATTTGATAAAACTGCTAAATAATCCATTGCCTTGTATACTGTCATATTGGGATACATTGAAAAATCTTGTGGTAAATAGCCAACCATATTCCTAATATCTTTAGTATTCTCAATAGGAACCCCACACATATCTATTGAACCTTCTGTTTTGGATAATAAGGTAGCTAAAATTCTCATAAAAGTCGTTTTTCCTGCTCCATTTCTTCCTAAAAGCCCAAACATCCCACTGTCAATTTCAAGATTTATACTATCAAGAGCACTTTTTGTTCCAAATCTTTTACTAAGATTAGACACTGATATTTTCATTTCCATATATAAATACACCCCCAGAAATAGTTTTATAGAATTGTATTTCTATAAATTTTTTATTGTATTTTCATAATAAATTCTAAAACTTAAGATATTATTTATAAATTTCTAAATTTTTCCTAAAGATTTTAATTTTTCTACTTTTAATTAGAGTATCTATATTTTTTATTTTTACTTACTTTATTTGTGAGTCCGTTTTATATAATAAAAAGATATGGTGGATGGTTAAACGAATTATTTATAATGGATAGCTTTCAATATGATGGTAAGTTGCTATAACGAAAAAATATTGCAGATAACTAAAAAAATTATTGGATATAAGAGATTAGCTTCAAAAGATAGTTGATTTGCATAATGAAAAATAAGATAAGTATACAAAAGAATTGTTGGATATAAGAGATTAGCTTCAGAAGATAGTTGATTTGCATTAAGAGATAAATTTTCAAAAAAATTAATTCACATAATAAAAAAACATAATATCTAATTAAAAGAATTATTGAATATGATAGGTTAGCTTCAAAAATAAATCGAGTCACATAATGAAAAAATATTATAGATATACAAGAGAATTATAGAACACAATAGATAAATTTCAAAAATATAATAGACTCAAGACTATAATTAAAAAATCCTCTATTTTATCAATTAAATTAGAATCTGGAAGATTATTAAATGCTTATTATAGACTCATATATTTCAGAATCATATTATATAGTCTGTTCTAAGAAATATTTATCACATACTTGTATCCTAATGATACTAACTTAGGATAAATCATTTAGCCTTTTAAGAATAAAATATATGTAGCTACACACCACAAGAATCCAAAAATAATTGATATATTTTAAAATGCTACTATTAAATAAGTAATTAAAAGGCTAATATGTACCTTCCCTTATAAAATCATACTTCCTCATGTCTAAGATATGTAAATGTATTAATCGTTCATAGTTTTTTAGTAATCATCACATTATATAAAATATTACTGCTTGTCTCTCATTAGCAGCTTCTTCTATAAACTTTTTAAGTTCAATCAAATTTGCCCATACATAATCAAAAAACTCTTCTTCATTCTCATCATCCATAACAGGGTAAATATTATTTTCTAACATCTCACTAATATTAAATTTTTCTCTAAACTGCTGCTCTTCCAAACTATCCATTGCTTCTGATAGCTTCTTTACATCATTAGCTGTAATCAGCATTGCAGGTGGTTCTCCATCAATTTCCATAAATACATTTCCACTCATTACTAGTTTGCTAAATATATTATCATCCTCTCCTCCAAATGGACAACCTGTTAAAGTAAAGTGAATAGCATGCCATGCTTTATCAATACTGATAGTATTATCTTCATCCATATCTCCAAAAAATAAACCTTGTAAGTTATCTTCTGCTTGTTGTAATTTCAAAACATTTTCTTCACTTATTCTAATATAACATCCTATCATACCCATAATTCTATTCCTCCTAAGTAGTGTTTTTTTTATTTTAACACTAAATTTATACAAAGTAATATATCGTTATAAATTAAATAAAGTAAAAACTTATGTAAAACAAAAAAATAAGTGTATCTCAAGTTTTAAATGATACACTTATTTTATATTAAAAATTTATTTTTTAAATATCTGTTTTTAACTAAGTATTTTTATACTACCTATTTTCATCAAATATTTTTATATTATCTATTCTCATTAAATATTTTTTAACTTCTAATTTTCATTGCGCATTGAGTATTACAAATTTAGTTATACCATAAATACTACAACTTCTCATATCTATTTTAGATGTTTTACTTATTCCTCTATTTTTTCAACTATTTCAAAATCAATTTCTTTAAAGTCTACATTTACACCCTCAACTTTTATCTTAACTAAATCACCTATCTTATATGACTTCTTAGTTCTTTCTCCTACAACACTATAAGAACTCTCATCATAAATATAATAATCATCATTCATATTTGCAAGTCTTATCAATCCTTCTATAGTATTATCTAGCTCAACAAATATTCCAAATGAAGTTACACTAGATACAACGCCTTCAAACTCTTGACCAACTTTATCCTTCATATAAAGAGCCTTATAGAAATCATGTACATCCCTTTCAGCCAATTCTGCTTTTCTTTCTTTTTCAGATGATTGAACAGATGCATAATCCACTATAGTAGTAAGCTGTTCCTGTCTCTTTCCACTTATCTTATTATTTAAAGATTCTTTTATTATTCTATGAATTTGAAGGTCAGGATATCTTCTTATTGGTGAAGTAAAGTGACAGTAGAATTTAGCTGCTAATCCAAAATGTCCACTACATTCTGGTGAATACTTAGCTTGTTTTAAAGAACGAAGCATTATAGTACTAATAGCACCTTCTTCTTTTTTGCCCTTTATCTTCTCTATTATACCTTGTAATGCCTTTGGATGTACTTCCTCTTTGTCACCCTTTATTACATATCCAAATGTAGATATAAACTTACTCAATTCTTCCATTTTTTCCAAAGATGGTGTCTCATGTATTCTATACACAAATGGTATCCCCATCCAATAAAAATGTTCTGCAATTGTCTCATTACTTATAAGCATAAATTCTTCTATTATCTTATTAGATATTCTTCTCTCATATGGCTTTATATCTGCAACTTCACCGTTTCCATTTAGAATTATCTTTGCTTCTGGGAAATTGAAATCTATAGCCCCTCTTTTTTCCCTTCTTGACATAAGAATTCTAGCTAAGACCTCAGCATTCTTAAAGTCATCTGCAACATGTTCAAAAGTCTTTTTAAGTTTTTCATCATCTTTCTCTAATATGTCAGACACTTCTGTATAAGTCATTCTAGCTTTTGAATTTATTATAGATTCACATATCTCATGTTTAACTACATTTCCTTTATGGTCTATTTCCATAAATATAGAAAGAGTTAACTTATCTTCAAATGGATTTAAACTACATACTCCATTTGAAAGAGTTTTTGGCAACATTGGGATTACTTTATCTACTAGATAAACTGATGTAGCCCTTTTTAAAGCTTCTTTATCGAGTTTATTTTTTTCTCTTACATAATGTGTGACATCAGCTATATGAACTCCTAATTTAAAGTTTTTATTAGGTAATATTTCTATTGATATAGCATCATCTAAATCTTTTGCGTCATCTCCATCTATAGTAAATATGTTTAAATCTCTTAAATCTCTTCTTCTTTTTATCTCTTCTTGAGGAATTTCAACAGCCACAGCCTCAGCTTCTTGCAATACTTTTTTTGGAAACTCTTCTGGAAGACCATGTTCTCTTATTATAGAGTCTATTTCTACGCCTCTTTCACCTTTTTGACCTAGTATCTCTATAATTTTTCCTTCTGGTTTTCTATCCTCTTGTGGCCATACTGTAATTTCACATACTACTTTATCATTATCTACTGCTCCACTAAAATGTTTTTTAGGTATATATATATCTTTAGTAAACTTCTTGTTATCTGGTGTTACAAAGCCAAAAGTTTTACTTGATTGAAAAGTACCCACTATTCTAGTTATCTCTCTCTTTATAACTTTTACTATTCTTCCTTCAGCTCTCTTTTCTTCAGTCGCAGGTACAACTATTTCTGCCATAACTCTATCATTGTGCATAGCTCCATTTATATTGTCACTTGAAATAAATAAATCTTGCGTATACTCAGCATCAGACTCAACAAATCCAAATCCTTTTTTATGTGATACAAATTTTCCAACAAAATATCCCATTTGATTTGGAGATATTATTTTTCCTTTCTTAGTAAAACTTATATAACCATCTTCTTCTAATTCATTTAAAAAATTATAGAACATTGGCATTTCTGATGAATGTATATCAAAAATTTCTGCTAATTCTTCTTTCTTTAGAGGATTATATGCGCTTTCATTTATTAATCCTAACAAACTCTCTTTAAGTCCTGGTATCATTTTTCCCTCCTATTTTAATCTTTCATTATATTATTGTTTATATTACATTACCTTTTATATTCCTTAGAACAAAACTTTTTTATTAATTACATATAACTTTTTATACTTTTTATTATTCCTACAAGTTAAATTACTTATTTATATTTTGTATTTATTATAAATTGTAAAGTAATAGCTTAAAACACTATTATGCTGATTCTTTAAGAATAAATTATCTGTATAAATGTCATTATGATTGTTTAAATTACTGTTTGTCATCTACTTTATCACCTAATTATACACTATCAGATAGGATTGGTAAAATATTCATCTCATATAAGTATTACTATATAATAATTTATTCTATTAGTATACTCAAATCATGTAAAATTTATATAACTCAATTAATTTTTTAAACACAACTTAATAATATAAAACTCATAATAAAAGTAAATTTATATGTTAAATGAGGTTGATTTTTTATTATTTTTTATTTATGCTAGTACTAAAGACTTGCAAACGTTTTTTGACAAGTCTTTATTTTATCTAAACTAAACAAACTTTTTTTTACAAATAAATACATGAAATTTAAACTAATCTACTTATTGGAGGAGATAAAATTGGAAGAAGTAATTGCAAAAATTATTACTATAGAAAATGGATTTAAAGAAATTGAAACTATAGCTAAAAAGATTGTAAAAAATAATGAATCAAAAAAATGTTATTATCTGTCAATCTACTTATATAGATCAGAATACTATCAAGTAAGAGAATTGGCAGTGTTTATACTTGGATTTATATCAATAACAATTTCTGAAGCGTTGTTATTTTTAAAAGATAATGTTAGTAAAGATGAAAACTGGAGAGTACAGGAAATACTAGCTAAATCATTTGATTATTATTGTAGTGAGGTAGGATATGAAAAAGCACTTCCTGTAATAAAAGAATGGATTAATTCTGACAATCCAAACGTAAAAAGAGCTGTCACAGAAGGCCTTAGGATTTGGACCAATCGAGATTATTTTAAATCTAATCCTGATGTCGCTATATCTCTACTTTCTAGTTTAAAAGATAATGATAGTGAATACTTAAGAAAATCTGTTGGTAATGCTCTTAGAGATATAAGTAAAAAATATCCAGATTTAATAAAAAAAGAATTAGACTCATGGGATATCACAAATAAAAAAGTTGAGTTTGTATATAAGCTTGCTTCAAAACGTATATTAGCAAAATAAATTGGAGGTGACCTTATTTGAAACTTCGCGATGAATATACTTGCCCCTTAGAATTAACACATGATATGATAAAAGGCAAATGGAAATCTATTATATTATGGAGATTACGTATGGGACCAACTTCTCTATCAAAACTTGAGAAGGAGATTAATGGTATTAATCAAAAAATGTTGCTTGAACAGCTTAAAGAATTAATCGAATTTGGTCTTGTAGATAAAAAGACATATGATGGTTACCCACTTAAGGTTGAGTATTCACTTACACCTATTCGAGGAAAGCAAATGTTAGATGCTTTGGCTATAATGCAAGATATAGGAATTAACTTTATGCTCGATAATGGCATGGAAGATATACTTAAGGAAAAAGGTATTTTAAAATAAATAGATACCCCCTAAATAGATACACACAAAAAAGTAAGTAATTTACCATTATTTTCAATTGGTATATAATTAAATTACAGAAATATTCTATTAATTTATTATATATTTAGGAGGTAAATTATTATGAAAGTAACTAGTACTGGTATAGTAAACGGCGTTATAGAAGATAAATATGGAAAAAGAGGAACTCAATTCAATGAAGGTGGTATGCCTACATACTCACTACCTCTAAAGTTTGAAGATGCTCCAAAGAATACAGTATCCTTTGCAGTATTTTTAGAAGACAAAGATTCTGTCCCTGTATGTGGATTTGCGTGGATACATTGGTTAGCTGTAAATATAACAAGAGATGAATTAAGTGAAAATGAAAGTATAACAGCTACTGATTTTGTTCAAGGGACTACTAGCTGGCATGGTAAACTAGGAGGTATTGACAGATTAGAAGCCAGTGTATATGGTGGTATGGCACCTCCAGACAGACCTCATGTTTATGAAATACATGTATTTGCACTTGATACTATTCTTGACCTTGAAAAAGGATTCTATATGAATGAGTTTTTTAAAGCTATGGATGGACACGTTTTAGATACATTTACATTAAAAGGAAGTTATTCTAACTAATTAGATTGACTATAGCTAATCATTAATTAAATGTCTACATTTGATTAATGATTAGCTTAATTGTTATTAGAATATTTTTTATATTTTAATTAATAGATTACATTAAATCCTGCGATTTACATAAAATTTAACACTCTACATGAAATTCAATAATAAATATAAAATTCAACAATCAAGATAAAATTAGACAATCAAGACAAATCATATCAGTTTATAAAATCAAATAAATTTATGTTAAGTTTATCAATATATAAAATCTTAAGGAGTTGTTATGATAAAAAAAATAGACCATGTAGTAATTACTACTAATAATATAGAAAATTGTATCAAATTTTATACAAAAATTGGTTTTACATTTAAGGAAATGAATAAAAGATATGAGCTTTATGCTGGAGATTTTAAGATAAATGTCCATATAAAAGGTCATGAACTTTCACCACATAGCAAAAACGTACAAATGGGTAGTGCTGATTTATGTTTTGAAATAAATGAAAATATTGATGAGACAAAAAAATACTTAGAACAAAATGATATTCAAGTTGAACAAGGAATTGTAGAGCGTACAGGAGTCTTTGGTAAAATGAAATCCATTTATTTAAGAGACCCTGATGGAAATTTAATTGAATTATCGAGTTATGGAGAATAGACTTTGGAAAATTTAATTTTATCAGTAAATGTTGTTCTTCCTTTGTTTCTCACAATGTCACTTGGATATGTTCTAAAAAAATTAGGCTTATTTGATGAACACACTTTAAATAAAATGAATAATGTTTGTTTCAAATCCTTCTTGCCATTATTATTATTTTTTAACATATATAACACAGATTTAAATGGCTCTCTTAATTTTAGACTTATGATTGTAGCTGTTATAATCATTTTTTCAACCTTCTTAATCCTAGTTTTTATTATCCCTAAAATTGAAAAAGATAATAAATCAAGAGGTGCATTAATACAAGGTATATTCCGTAGCAATTTCGTTATATTTGGTATACCTGTAACAATCTCACTATTTGGAGATAAGAGCATTGGAGTCACATCTTTATTAATTGCAGTCATTGTACCTATGTTTAATGTATTATCTGTTGTAATACTTGAAATTTTTAGAGGTGGAAAAGTAAACATAAAACATATGATTAAAGGTATTATAACAAATCCACTTATAATAGCTTCTGCAATAGGTCTTATTATGTTAATTTTAGATATTAATATCCCTACATTTTTACATAAGACAATTGGAGATATATCTAAAATTGCAACACCTTTATCTCTTATAATATTAGGAGGCTCTTTTAGTTTTTCTTCTATAAAGGGACATCTAAGACCTATTTTATTGGGGGTATGTGGAAGACTTATACTTGTACCTACTATATTCTTGCCAATTAGTATTCTTCTTGGATTTAGAAATGTAGAATTAGCCTCACTTATGATAATGTTATCTGCTCCAACTGCTGTTTCTTCATTTACAATGGCACAACAGATGGATTCTGATAGTGAACTAGCTGGTCAAATTGTAGTATTTACCTCTGCATTTTCTATAATTACAGTATTTTTAATAATATTTATTTTAAAACAGAATAATCTTATTTAAGTTAATCTTATCTAAATATTTAGATTTATTTATTAAATGTTCAAATTTGCTTATATGATATTTTCTAGTTGTATGCTTTTACTTCTACATCATGTTTACGATATAAGCCTTATTGAAGATTATTTTATAAAATATTATGAAAGTGTTATTTATATTTACAAAATACTAGCCATACTATAAAACTTAATGGAGATGATTTTATGAAACCTTGTGAAAATACTGCTGCTATTTGTGGCTTATTTTGTGGCACTTGTCCAAGTTGTAATAAACTAATTATCTGGTTTGATAAAGATACACATAAATATAAATAATCAAAATATCTAACTTAATCTTTAAAATAAAAACAGGACTAACAATGTAAAATTATTAGTCCTGTTTTATTTTTTACTTTACGTACTTTCATTAAAAACTAAATTTAATTTTTAAATATTTTCCAAATACACTAATTAAATAATGGCCAGTTATTCAACAATATCATTACTTCTTAACTATAAGTAATGCCAATGCATTTATAAAAAATAATACTGCTGTTATCTTTGTAACTCTAGCAAGAAATGCTTGTTTACCTTTTGGTTTAAAGTAAGCTTGACTTCCTTCTCCACCAAACTCTGAAGGCAAAGCATTCTTTGAATCTTGAGGCATTATGCTAATTACTAGTAAAATCCCTAGTACTACTTGCACACCCATTAAAATGTTGCTCATTATTGCCCCTCCTATCTATTTATTACTTAAATTTCATTACTCTTTAGTGTATCACAATAATATAGTCATTTCAAGACTATTAAGCCATAAATAACAAACAAAAATAATATGCAATTACTATATCTTTTTTGAATAACGTACTTCTAATAATTTGTTCCCAATATGTATCTCTTTCTCAAAATCATCACAAGTAAAACAATTTTTTTTATAGAATTTTATAGCTCTAGTATTGTCTTTTAGAACCCATATCGTTATATGTGAATATCCTAAATTGCTTAATCTATCAATGCAAAATTGTAATCCTTTTTTTGTAACAGATGTTCCCCAAAAATCGGGATGGAAATATATAGAATATATTTCTCCAATACATTTTGGAGCATTATCCTCTTGGCTTCTATTTAATGAAGCAAAACCAGCAGGTATATCATTCACCTTAAAAAGATAATATTCCTCTTCAGCTTTTGGAATAACTCTTTGGAAAACTTCTGCTCTTTTTTCAGAAGTGAATTCATCTATTATCTTATCTGGAATAATTCCTTTATACGCTTTTCTCCATGAACAAGAATGTATAAAACCCATTTCTGTAGCATTTTCAATTGTAGCTCGTATAATCTCTAAATTCATAAAAACACCATCCTATTGACAAATTAATACGATTATCGTACTATATTAGTACGACAATCGTATCATATATGGAGGTAAAAGTCAATGAATCCTGTAAAAGAGCTAAACAACCTGTGGCATATTGTTAGTATGCAGATGAAAACAGAAATGTGTAGTGGTAAGTATCCTACTATTCATGGTATTTCTTTAGTAGAATTAAGCATTTTAGAAATAGTTGAACAGTATCCAAATAGTATGATGAAAGAAATTAGTGAAATTTTAGAATTGCCAAAAAGCACATTAACAAGTGCTGTAAAACGTCTTGAATTAAAAAAATTTATTAAAAAGAATCCCTGTATTAAAGATAAAAGGGGGTATAACTTAGTCTTAACTGAATTAGGTTTAAAGGCTCAACAAGAACATAGAGATATAGAAATAATTGTATTTAGAAATCTCTTACATCAATTAGATAAAGATGAAATAGAAACTTTTATTCGTATTTTTTCTAAAGCTGTGAATAAAAGTAAGAAATGAAACATAAAAAAAGGATAAGTGAATTGAAAAATCAACTATCACTTATCCCTTATAAGATAAATTTTTATCTTTTATGTTATCTTTTTAATCTTTAATACCATATTTTTAATCTTCAATAACTATTTTTTCAAATTATAGAAAGATTTTAATCCACAGTATCTAGCTTGCTCTCCAACCATTTCTTCTATTCTTAATAATTGGTTGTACTTAGCAACTCTATCAGTTCTTGATGGAGCACCAGTTTTTATTTGACCAGCGTTTACTGCAACAGCTAAATCTGCTATAGTAGAATCTTCAGTTTCTCCTGATCTATGAGATATAACAGCAGTATATCCTGCTCTCTTAGCCATTTCTATAGCATCTAAAGTCTCAGTTATTGTACCTATTTGGTTAACTTTAACTAATATAGAGTTAGCTACTCCATTTTCAATTCCTTTTTCTAATCTCTCTGTATTAGTAACAAATAGGTCGTCACCAACTAATTGTAATTTATTTCCTAATTTTTCAGTTAATAATTTCCATCCATCCCAATCTTCTTCATCTAAACCATCTTCTATAGTTATTATTGGGAAGTTGTTTGACCAATCTTCATATAAAGCAACCATTTCAGCAGCAGTTAACTCTTTTCCTTCTCCTGCTAAAACATATTTTTTAGTATCTTTGTTGTACATTTCTGTAGCAGCAACGTCAAGTCCTAACATAACATCTTCCCCTGGCTTATATCCAGCTTTTGTTATAGCTTCAACTATTAATTCTAAAGCTTCTCTGTTTGAACCTAAGTTTGGAGCAAATCCACCTTCGTCACCAACACCACAAGCTAATCCTTTTTCTCCTAAAACTTTCTTTAATGAATGGAATACTTCTGCACCCATTCTTAAACCTTCTTTAAAGCAACAAGCACCTACTGGTAATATCATGAACTCTTGAACATCAACGTTATTATCAGCATGCTCTCCACCATTTAATATGTTCATCATTGGAACAGGTAATTGCTTAGCATTTACTCCACCTAAATATTGGAATAATGGAAGACCTATTTCATCAGCAGCTGCTCTAGCTACTGCCATTGAAACACCTAATATAGCATTAGCTCCTAATTTTCCTTTGTTTGGAGTTCCATCTAATTCTATCATCATTGCATCTATTACTGGTTGGTCAAATGCATCCATTCCTTCTATTTCTGGTGCTATTATTTCATTTACGTTAGCAACAGCTGTTTCTACACCTTTTCCTAAGTATCTGTCTTTATCTCCATCTCTTAATTCAACAGCTTCAAAAGCTCCTGTAGATGCTCCTGATGGAACTATTGCTCTTCCCATTGCTCCATCTTCTAATACTACTTCAACTTCTACAGTTGGATTTCCTCTTGAGTCTAATACTTCTCTAGCATATACTAATTCAATAACTGACATTTGTATATCTCCCTTCGATTTTCTATTAGTTAAATTTTCATTTACTGTAAACTTACGTCTACTATTTTACTCTACTTTTTATATTATAGTACATAAAGACTTTTTTGAAAATTAGGTACAAATTTATTTGATGGGTAAATTTGTAAAAGTTCCTATTTTTATTTTATTTTTTATAATATTTTAACTTATATAGTATTAAAAAACTTGACTAAAATTCAAAAGTAACCTTTAATATATAACATTATAACTAGATTTAAAACATTAAACATAAAATGTACAACTAATGATTCTAAAATTTTTGCTTATATTTATACTTTCTTTTCTACTTATCAGAGTTAATTATCTTGAGATAAGTGAATGACCAGTCATTTCTTCTGGTTTTTCTAACTTCATCATATCTAAAACAGTTGGTGCTATATCGGACAATCTTCCTCCATCCAATAACTTTGCACTTTCAAATTCTTGACCAACTACAATAAATGGTACTGGATTAATAGAATGAGCTGTTACAGTCTTTCCTGTTTCTGGGTCTAACATATATTCAGCATTTCCGTGGTCGGCAGTTATTATTGCACTTCCACCTAATTCTACTATTTTATCTATTAATTTTCCTACACAAGTATCCACAGTCTCAACAGCTTTTATAGCCGCCTCTACACTTCCTGTGTGACCTACCATATCAGGGTTTGCAAAGTTTAACACTATAAAGTCAAACTTATCTTCTCCTAATTTCTCCAAAGCTTTATCTGTCAATTCATATGCTGACATTTCTGGTTGTAAATCATAAGTTGCAACCTTTGGAGAAGGTATCAATAATCTTTCTTCGCCTTTATTTGGTTCTTCTACTCCACCATTGAAGAAGAAAGTTACATGTGCATACTTTTCAGTTTCAGCAGCTCTAAGTTGAGTCTTTCCATTGTTAGCTAGATACTCACCTAGAGTATTAGTTAAAGATTGAGGCCCAAATGCTATATGCACGTTTTTTATAGTTATATCGTACTCTGTTAAGCACACAAAGAAGTTTTTAATATCTTCTCTTTTAAATCCATCAAACTCTTCACAAACTAGAGCTCTAGTTATTTGTCTAGCTCTATCTGGTCTAAAGTTAAAGAATATAATTGAATCATTTTCCTTTATACTTCCAACTGCCTTATCATCTTTCATAATAACTGTTGGCATTATAAACTCATCATTTTTTCCATTGTCATAAGAGTTTTGAATAGCTTCCTCAATAGAAGTTGCTTTTTCACCAATACCTCTAACCATAGCATTGTATGCAAGCTCTACTCTTTCCCATCTCTTATCTCTATCCATAGCATAATATCTACCAGAAACTGTAGCAAATTCTCCTACTCCAATTTCATCCATACTAGCTTGTACTTCTTTAGCATATTCAAGTGCACTCTGAGGGTCAGTGTCTCTACCATCAGTAAATGCATGAACATACACCTTTTTTATACCTTTATCTTTTGCCATTTTGATTATAGCTTTAAGATGGTCTATATGTGAATGTACTCCTCCATCAGACAAAAGTCCCATTACATGAAGAGAATGCTCTTTTGCATTATCCATAGCTTCACATAAAACTTCATTATTAAAAAAGTCACCATCTTTTATAGATTTTGTTATTCTAGTTAAATCCTGATACACAATTCTACCTGCACCTATATTAGTATGACCAACTTCTGAATTTCCCATTTGACCATCAGGTAAACCAACATCAAGACCACTAGCATTTATCAATGTGTTTGGATACTCTTTCATTATTTTATCTAAGTTAGGAGTTTTGGACTTAGCAATTGCATTTCCATTAACATCCTTATTATATCCAAACCCGTCCATAATAATTAAAGCAACTGGTTTTTTCATCATTTCACTCCTTAGAAATTAACAAGGTCTAGGTAGTCATTACTAGCTAAACTAGCTCCACCTACTAAAGCTCCATCTATGTCACTTTGACCCATTATTTCAGCTACATTTGAAGGTTTAACACTTCCACCATATTGTATTCTAACTTCATTAGCTAATTCTCCATATAATCCTTTTATAACTTCTCTTATATATGATATAACATCATTAGCATCTTCAGCAGTTGCAGTTTTACCAGTTCCAATAGCCCAGATTGGCTCATATGCAACGACTACTTTTGCTAAATCATATTTAAGAACATTTTCTAAAGCTTTTTCAACTTGAACTTTACAAACATCTTTAGTTTTTCCAGCTTCTCTTTGCTCTAAAGTTTCTCCAACGCATAGTATTGGGTCTATCTCTACTTCTAAAGCTTTTAAAACTTTTTTATTTACAGTTTCATCAGTTTCATTGAAGTATTGTCTTCTTTCTGAATGTCCTATTACAACATAGTCCATATCTATTTCTTTTAACATAAGAGGTGAAACTTCTCCTGTAAATGCTCCTTTTTCTTCAAAGTGCATATTTTGAGCACCTATCTTTATATTTGTACCCTTAGTAGCTTCTTTTAAATCCTTTAATAAAGTAAATGGTGCACATATAACAGCCTCTACTTTATCAGAATTAACTTTATCTTTAACTTCATTTACAAATTCTAAAGCTTCTTTTATTGTTTTATGCATTTTCCAGTTTCCTGCAATTATAGGTTTTCTCATTTTACAATCTCCTCTATATATTAGTTTATTTATTATCTAATGCTGCAATACCTGGTAATTCTTTACCTTCTAAAAATTCTAGTGATGCTCCACCACCTGTTGATACGTGAGTCATCTTATCACCAAATCCTAATTGATTAACTGCAGCTGCACTATCTCCACCACCAATTACAGTAGTCGCATCGGTTAACTCTGCCATAGCCTTAGCTACTGATAATGTTCCATTTGCAAAGTTCTCAAATTCAAACACTCCCATTGGTCCATTCCATACTACAGTTTTTGATTCTTTTATAGTTTTTACAAAGTTTGCTATAGTCTTAGGTCCCATGTCTAATCCCATATAATCTTCTTTTACATTAGCATCTTCTGTTACTATTGGAGTTGCATCTGGTGCAAAGTGGTCTGCCATAACAACATCTACTGGTAATAGTAAATTAACCCCTTTATTTTTAGCTTTCTCCATCATTTCTTTTGCATATTCTACCTTATCTATTTCAAGTAGAGATGTTCCTACTTCATAACCTTGAGCTTTTAAGAATGTATAAGCCATTCCTCCACCTATTATTAGGTTATCAACTTTTTCTAATAATTCATTTATAACAGCTAATTTATCAGAAACCTTAGCTCCTCCAAGTATAGCCGTAAATGGTCTCACTGGATTTGCAACAGCTTCTCCTAAGAATTTTAATTCTTTTTGGATTAAGTATCCGCAAACTCTCTCTTGTAAAAATTCTCCCGCTCCAACTGTTGAACAGTGTGCTCTATGAGCAGTTCCAAATGCATCATTTACAAATATTTCAGCAAGTGAAGCTAATTCTTTAGAGTAGTTTTCTTCGTTTTTAGTTTCTTCTTTTCTATATCTAGTATTCTCTAATAATACTACATCTCCGTTTTCCATGTTCTCAGTAGCTTTTTTTGCATTTTCTCCTACAACATTATCGTCCGCTGCAAATACCACTTCTTTACCTAACATTTCAGATAATCTCTTTGCAACTGGTGCTAAAGATAATTCTGGTTTAGCTTCTCCCTTTGGTTTTCCTAAATGAGAGCATAATATAACTTTTGCTCCTTTAGAAATCAAATATTGAATCGTTGGTAAAGCTCCGTTCAATCTATTTTCATCAGTAATTACACCATCTTGTAATGGCACATTAAAGTCACATCTCACTAATACTTTTTTTCCGCACACATCAATATCTTCTATAGTTTTTTTGTTAAGCATTGACATAAATATCTCTCCTTTTAATAAAGTAATTTTTTATTGCCAAGTATAATATAGTACATACTTTTACCCTATTAAATATATCATATTATCATATTTTTATATATAGTATGTAACATTATTTAGGTGTATTTTATATATTTTTTCTTAAAAAAAGTCCTGAGTCCGTAGTATTAAACTACAAACTCGGACTTTGTCAATCTACTTTTCTATTTTCTCAAAGCTGACTATTTTGCTAATTGTGCAAAGTATCCTAAAGTTCTTATTAATTGAGAAGTATAAGACATTTCATTATCATACCAAGAAACAACTTTAACTAATTGCTTTCCATCTACTTCCATAACTTTTGTTTGAGTAGCGTCAAATAATGAACCGTAGCTTATTCCGATTATGTCAGAAGATACTAACATTTCTTCAGTGTATCCGAAAGATTCGTTTGAAGCTTCTTTCATAGCTGCATTTATTTCTTCAACTGTAACATTTTTTCCTAATGTACAAACTAATTCAGTTATTGAACCAGTTACAACTGGTACTCTTTGTGCTGCACCATCTAATTTTCCTTTTAATGAAGGTATTACTAGACCGATTGCTTTTGCAGCTCCTGTAGTGTTTGGAACTATGTTTCCAGCAGCAGCTCTAGCTCTTCTTAAGTCACCTTTTGGATGAGGACCATCTAAAGTGTTTTGGTCATTAGTGTATGCATGTATAGTAGTCATTAATCCTTTTTCTATACCGTATTTGTCGTTTAATACTTTAGCCATTGGAGCTAAACAGTTAGTTGTACAAGAAGCTCCTGATATAACTGTTTCAGAACCATCTAATATGTCACTGTTTGTGTTGAATACTATTGTTTTTAAATCTCCAGTAGCTGGTGCAGATATAACAACTTTTTTAGCTCCTGCTTGTATATGAGCTTCAGCTTTATCTTTAGATGTAAAGAATCCTGTACATTCTAATACTATATCTACTCCTAGTTCAGCCCATGGTAGGTCAGCAGGATTTCTTTCTGCTGTTACTTTTATTTCTTTTCCGTTTACTACAAAAGCACCTTCTTTAACTTCTATCTCTCCATTAAATCTTCCTTGAGCTGTATCATATTTAAATAAATGAGCTAACATTTTAGCATCTGTTAAGTCGTTTATTGCAACAACCTCGAACATATCTTGTTGCTCCATCATTTTTCTTAATGCTAATCTTCCTATTCTTCCAAATCCATTTATAGCTACTTTAACCATTTTCGCTACCTCCTATAAAGTAAATGTATGTTTTCTAGCTCTGTGCTAGGTCTTGACTTTTATAATAATGACAATATCTTATAAGCACTTTCTTCATCTGTTACAAGAACCATGTTTTTATGCATATTCGATATGGCTAATAAGGCTTCTACTTTTTCAGTACCTGCAAAGATTGCAATAGTTTCTTTTACTTGTTTAACTGTCTCCAAATCAATTCCAACAGTATTCAATTTATAAACTATTTCTCCATCTTTATTGAAATAATATCCAAATGCTTCTCCAACTGCATTTTTAGATAATATCTCATCAACCTTATCTTCTGGAAGTTTTCTTCTCTTTGCCATGACATCTGCTCTACCTATACTAAAAACTAAAATGTCTGTTCTTTTAATATACTCCAAAGTTGTCTTAATCTCTGGCACTTGGCTAAGAGTTTTCATTGCACTTTCATCCAACTCATCTGGTATATGTAAAAGTTTGCAATTAGAATGTAACTTCTTACTTACTGAAGCAACTATGTTATTAGATTGCATCTCTACATCAGTTCCCATACTTCCTCTAGCTGGTACTATTGTAGAGTTTGGGTATCTCTTATCAGTTTTAATAACGTTTGAAAACTCCAACATAGTGCTTCCACCAGTTATTGAAACAATATCTCCATCTTTCAAGATGTTTAAGAAATACTCACATCCATATCGAGTTACATCTTTTAGTAAACTTCCATTTTCATCACAGCTTCCAGGAACTAGTATTACCTTTTTTATTCCAAGCTTTTCTCTAACTCTATCTTGTAATTTAGACAATCCCATGATGTCACTCATGATGTCTTTAAGTTTGTCTAACAAATCTGAACCTTCTTTAGTGATGGTCATTCCAGATACAGCTACATCTATAAGCCCTTGCTCTTTTAAAAACTCTGTCTCTGACCTGATTATTCTTTCACTAATTTCTAATACATTTGATAAGGTTCTTCTACCTATTGGCTCGCTTAAAGATATTTGTCTTAAAATAGAGTATCTTCTTTCCATAAGTTCAATTGCCTGTGGAATTAATTTCTTTTGAATTTCTAATAAGTTCTTCATAACATACTCCTTATTACTTTCCTTTCGGGACTTTTTGTGTCCCTAGTGTTTATTTAAGTCCCACAAGATATTTTTATTTTATAGGATTTGCGTATAGATTTCAATAGTTTTTCAAAAACTTTTTTATTTTTTTGTTTTGTAGAATATTTCTCCACCATTTTCAAAGTACAGTATTTTTTCTTTTTATATAAGGTTTTTTATATATGTTTTTATATTTTTGTCTTATTTATACTCTATGTGTTTTTCCTTTTGTAATTATTAAATTTAATAATATTTTATTTATACCAGTATTCTTCTTGTTCTAATATTTAATCATTCTTTCCAAACTTTTATTTAAATTATGTTTTCTATTTTTTTAGTATTTTATTTCATAACATTTTTAGCCTAATTTTCATTCCCCTTTTAATTAGCCTTTTCCCCTTGTTCTACTGATATTTGTCTTTTACTTATTAGTATTCTTTTCTCTTACTTGAAGATAAAATTCCTAATTCTTCACGATATTTGGCAACTGTTCTTCTTGCAACATTGATTCCTTTTTCTTTTAGTAGCTTAGATATATGGTCATCACTTAAAGGTTTCTTTTTATTTTCGTCTTTTATTGTTTCCTTTATAATTTTTTTTATGCTTGTACTAGATGCCATTTCATTATTCTCAGTTTCAATGGCACTACTAAAGAAATATCTAAATTCATACACACCAAAAGGTGTCAGCATATATTTACCATTTACACCTCTACTTATAGTAGATTCATGGAATTCCAATTTTTCTGCTATGTCTTTCATTTTTAAAGGTTTTATATATTTTGTCCCTTTTCTCAAAAATTCATCTTGAGCTTTTACTATTTCTTCTGCAATCTTAAGTACAGTAGTTTTCCTACTTTCTATATTTTTCATAAGTCCTGTTGCTGAATTTAGTCTTTCTTTTATAAATTCCTTTGCACTTTCATCAGACTGTGAATTTTTTAATATGTCTTTATAATAATTATTGATTCTTATCTGATAAGAATCTTTTTCATTTAAATATACAATAAATTCATCATCAATTTTTTCTACAGTTACATCGGGTTGAATGTACACACTTTTTTCTACTGAGCAAGTTCTTCCTGGTTTTGGGTCTAATGTTTTAATTATATTTATTAGTTCAACACACTTTTGTAGTGACATATTGTATTTTTTACTTATCTCTTTATATTTATTATTTGCAATCAAATTTAAGTCTTTTGTAACGATTTCCTCTAAAATTTCATTATATATTCCTAAACTTGCCATTTGAATCATCAGACATTCTGAAAGACTTCTTGCTCCTACTCCACTAGGTTCCAACTGCTGAACACTAATCAAACATTTTTCAAAAAGTTCCTCATCTATCTTTAAAGTATCAACAATTACTTTTTCCTCAGTTCTTAAATATCCATCCTCATCTAAACTGTCAATTATATACTCACAGACTTCCAATTCTTTATCTGTCAGTTTATATAAGCTTATCTGAAATTTCAAATCCTCATATAAATTTGACGAATATTTAACTAAATTTTCTAGATTAACTTCATTATCAGGATTATAGCTTATCTCTGTTCTGTCTAAACGTCTTGACTTGTCCATATCCTTTATATATTCTTCCCAATTTATTTCCCCACTTTTTTCAACTTCAACTAATGGGTTATTCTCTGCCTCTCTTTTAATCTCTTCTTCTAATTCTAACTTACTCATATTTAATATCGATAATGATTGTTTGAGTTGTGTAGTCATTATTAGCTTCTGAGACTGAGTTAATTCTAGACTATTATTAAAATTCATTCTGCTCACCTCTCAATTTTATTAAACTTATTTTATAAAAGAAAAACCCTCCTGTATATGTATATTCTATCATTTAAAATATACCTTATGCAAAAGGGTTTTTTTTATTTACAATTTCATCTATTTTTTTATTTAATATTTCTTTTTTTTGTTACTTTTTTTTGCTATATGGAGTATTTTGTAATGGTAGTTCAGTTCTAAACTCTTTATCAAATACATAATAGGCATTTTGTACTGCTGGTGCAGTAGGAACTGTACAAATTTCTCCTACACCTTTTGCTCCATAAGCCAGTAAATCTTTGTTCTTTTCAACTATCACAGCTTGTATTTCTGGTATATCTGTAGACTTAAATAAACCTAATGTACCAAATTTAGCTGTAGGCACAGAGTTAACTACTGGGTAATCCTCAGTTAGAGCGTATCCAAGACCCATAACTACTCCACCTTCTATTTGTCCTTCTAAACTGATTGGATTTATAGCTCTTCCAACGTCATGCGCTGCCACTACTTTTTCCAATTTTCCATTTTCATCTAGCATTACAACTTGTGTCGCATACCCATAAGCGACATGGCTTACTGGATTTTCCTTATCACAACCCATTTTATCTGTAACACTTGAATATTCTCCGTAAAACTCTTCTCCCTCTAGCTCATGTAAAGTTTTACCAGATTCTAAAACTTCTTTTAATTTATTTGATGCAACTTTAGTAGCTTCTCCTGTAAATACTGTCTGTCTTGAAGCGGTAGTATTACCAGAATCTGGTGTAAGATGAGTATCTGGAACTTCATGCACTATACTTTCAGGTGGTAAACCAGTAGCTTCACAAACTACTTGAGTCATAACAGTACCAAGACCTTGACCTATACAAGAAGCACTTGTTCTTATATGAACTCTTCCATCTTTTATTACTAATCTGCATCTTCCAACATCAGGTATACCAACGCCAACTCCACTATTTTTCATTGCACAAGCTATACCTGCACGTGGGTGCTTCTCATACTCTTCTTTCACAGCTTCTAGCGTTTCTGCCATTGCTGTTCCTTCATCTGCAAATTGACCATTTGGTAAAACTTGCCCAGGTCTTATTGCATTCTTATATCTTATTTCCCAAGGTGATATCCCTGCCATTTCAGCAAGTAAATTTAGGTTACATTCTGTTGCAAAACAACTCTGTGTAACTCCAAAACCTCTAAATGCTCCACCAGGAGGATTATTAGTATATACAGCTGTTCCTGTTATATCAATATCTTGATAATTATATGGTCCTGCTGCATGAGTACACAATCTTTGTAGTACTGGTCCTCCAAGAGATGCATATGCACCTGTATCAGATATTATAGTTGCTTTCATCCCTGTTAAATATCCATTTTCATCACATGCTGTCGTAAATTCCATTTCTGTGGCATGTCGTTTTGGATGAACAATAATACTTTCTTTTCTTGTTAACTGTACCTTTACAAATCTTTTCGTATGATAAGCAAGTAAGGCTGCATGGTGTTGAACGCTCATATCTTCTTTTCCACCAAATCCTCCACCTACCATTTTATTTATCACTCTTACTTTTTCATGTGGTAACCCTAACATGTCTGCACATTCATGCTGAGTAGCAAATACTCCTTGGTCTGTTGAATAGATTATTACTCCATCTTCTTCATAAGGACCAGCTACTGCACACTCAGGCTCTAAAAATGCATGTTCTGTAGCAGGTGTAGTATATCTTTTAGTTACAACATATTTTGAATTTTCTATCTTTTCTTCAGCGTTTCCTCTTACTAAATGTTCCTTAACAAGTATATTACCTGTCTCATGTATCTTTGGAGCATCCTCTCTAAGAGCATCTGCTGTAGTACTTAATGGTGTTAATTCTTCATAATCTATTTTAACTAGCTTTTTTGCTTCTTCTAATGCTTCTCTAGTTTCTGCTGCTACTAAGACTATTCCATCACCTAAATATCTAGTTATTTCACCTTCTGGTATTAAAGTGTCCCAATCCTTCTTTAAGTGACCTACTTTTATAGTTCCTGGAATATCTTTAGCTGTTAACACTGCAACAACTCCTGGATAGGCTTTTGCTTCTTCTATATCTATTTTTTTGACTAAAGCTCTAGGATATTTTGCTCTAACTGCTGAACCATAAATCATACCCTCAATTCTCATATCATCTACATATTCAGAATATCCAAGTGCTTTACCTACTGCATCAACTCTAGGAAGATTTTCACCTACTAGACCTTTACAGTTTACTTTTGGTACATCTATATCTTCTCTAAAAATCTTTGCTGCTAAATCGACAGCTTTAATTATTTTTACATATCCTGTACATCTACATATATTACCTTTTAAAGCTTTCTTTATATCCTCTTCAGTAGGATTATCGTTAACGTCTATGAGTGCTTTTGAACTAATTACCATACCTGGAATACAAAATCCACATTGTACAGCTCCTTGGCTAGCAAAAGAATATGCAAAAACATCTCTTTCTCTTTCTGATAATCCCTCTATAGTCGTTATGTTTTTCCCAGCTAATTTATCAGTTTTAAATACACATGCTTTAGTTGCTTTGCCATCTATTATAACCACACATGTTCCACAAGCACCTTCTGAGCATCCATTTTTAACTGAAGTTATATTCATATCTTCTCTAAGGAAGTCCAAAAGTTTTTTTCCTTCTTTTGCAACAACTTTCTTTCCATTTAATATAAATTCTACCATTCTCTAGCCCCCTTTGTTAGACGCCTCTTTATATATTTCCCACTTGGAGTATTACAGATTAACTCTCCCTCTTTAACTACTTCTTTTCCTCTTAAATAAACATGTTCTATTTGACAATCCACTTCATACCCTTCATAAGGTGTATAATCTACATTTTGCAATTGTTTCTTTGCTTCTATTTTAGTTTTCTTGTTTGGATTTAAGACTAATATATCTGCATCACTACCTATTTCTATAGTTCCTTTACTAGGATACATTCCAAATAATTTTGCTGCATTAGTTGATGTTACTTCTACCATTTTGTTAATAGATATTTTATTTTTACATACTCCATATGTGTATAAAAGACTCATCCTATGTTCTACACCTGGAGAACCATTTGGTATCTTGCTGAAATCGTTTATTCCAAGCTCCTTTTGTCCCCTATAATTAAAAGAACAATGGTCTGTTCCTATAGTATCTATTTGACTATCTGAAATAGCATTCCATAATATTTCATTATTTTCTTTATCTCTTAAAGGTGGTGACATAACGTATTTAGCACTTTCAAATCCATCTAAATCATACAATTTATCATTTAATAGAAGGTACTGAGGACAAGTTTCAACTATTACATCCACACCTCTTTGCTTAGCTTTTAAAACTTCATCCAAGGATTCTTTGCAACTTAGATGAACTACATACACCTTAGAATTTGCAACTTCAGCTATCTTCATAAGCCTTGATGTAGCTTCTGCCTCGAGTATAGCTGGTCTAGTTAATTGATGATATTTTGGAGACAAATTATTTTCTGCCCTCGCTTTATCCACAAGTTCACATATTATATCCCCATTTTCACAATGGAATCCAATAATTCCACCTATCTCTTCTGCTTTTCTCAAGGCTTCAAATATGACACCATCATCAACTTGGAGACTTCCTTTATATGCCATATACAATTTAAATGAAGATACACCCTCTTTTACCATATCTTCCATTTCATTACAAACTGAGTCATTCCAGTCTGTTATAGCCATGTGAAAACCATAATCTGAGTAAGATTTATCTTTGGCTTTTTCATGCCATTCTTCTAATCCTTCTCTTAAAGAACATCCCTTAGCTTGTGTAGCAAAATCCAATATAGTAGTAGTTCCTCCAACTATAGCAGCTTTTGTTCCTGTCTCAAAGTTATCTGCTGTTTTAGTAACCCCTGTATCTAAGTCAAAGTGAGTGTGTGTATCTATACCTCCTGGTATAACATAAGAATCACTAACATCGACTATTTCATCATTTTCTTTTGATATATCAAAACCTATATCGACTATTTTTTCATCTTCTATTCTTACATCTGCACAGTAAGTTTTTTCACTTGTTACTACTTTGCCACCTTTTAAAACAATTCCCATATAGACTCCACCTTACTTATAACGTATCAATTTATTTTATCTCAAGCAATTAACTTAAAGTAATTTTACTAGAACTCTTATACCACCTAAACTGTGCTAGAATAGTTTTGTATATTGCTTTATATTAGATTATTACTATAGCTCGTCTACTAATCATATATATTTATCATTTCAGTACATATTACTCTAAGTTAATTATTAAAATTCTATACAATATTATTCATTTACAGCTTCTACTTGATTGTAGCAGATGCTTAAAGCTCCTTTTGGACATCTAGTTACACATAATCCACATCCAAAACATTTGTCTGCATCTATATTTAATTTATCTGTAACTTCTAATGCTTCATATACACAGCTTGTTACACATTGCTTACATTTGATACACTTGTTATCATCTACAACTGGAGCTACTGAATGAGTTCTAAATCCTCTAGCTGCCATTTTCTTATGAGTTAATCCTTTTATTTCATTAACATCAGAATATCCGTTTTCATCTAAAAATTCATTTAATTCTTTAGCAATTTTTCCATAGATAGAAGGCCCTTTAAGAATTGCTTCTGTACATACTTGAACAGCACTTGCTCCAGCCATCATCATTTCAGCTACATCTTTTCCACAAGTGATTCCACCAACACCTATTATTGGTATATTTACAACTTGAGAAGCTTCATATATACATCTTATTGCTAAAGGTCTTATTGGTGCACCTGATAACCATCCATATCCAGCTTTACTTCCCATTATAGGGTATCCTGTATTTACATCTATAGCCATACATGGTCCAAATGAGTTTATCATTACAAGTCCATCTGCTCCTGCTTCTTCAACAGCTTTTGCAATAGTTTGAATATCAGTATGAGGACTCATTTTCATAAATACTGGTACATCTAAAACAGCTTTTGCTGCTTTTAAAGCATTTACTATTGGAGCAACATCTGTACCTACATAATGAGTAGATAATTCAACTGCATCAGCATAAGGTTTTACTAAAGGAGCAACCTCAGCTATTTGCTCTGCTGAATATCCCATACTTACTATTACTGGAAGCCCTGTTTCTTTTACTTTTTTGTATTCTTCTTCTATCCATTGTTCTTTTGGAAGCTCTGACCATAATTCTGTATTTAAGAAACCACTATTAGTTTTTGCCATACATGGTCTTGGTACATCTGCTGGTAATACAGATATAGTTTTTGTACATATAGCTCCTGCTCCACCTTTTGCTGCTTCTTGACAGAGAGCACCATCTTTTGCTCCAGGACCTGCTGCTGTCATAATTGGATTTAAGAATTCCATTCCATATAAATTAACTTTTAAATTAGCCATATTATTATCTCTCCCTTAATTAAATATTTTTAATATTTAGCTTATATTCTTTTATTTGTATTTGTTATTTATCTTCTTTTTATATTATTTCTATTTTGCTTCTTCAACTTTATTATTCTTCTCTTTTTTAGAACCTAATTCATTGAAGAATATATTTAAAAGTACTGCTGATAAACTACCTGTTGTTATTCCACTATGGAATATTGTTTGTACCCAAGTTGGAAAATTATGATAAAAATCAGGATTTGTTAGTGGTATCATAGATAAACCAACACTAACTGCTACTATAACTCCATTTTTAGTTCCATCAAACTTTACTTTACTTAGAGTTTTTACTCCCCCAACCATTACCATTCCAAACATTGCAAACCCTACTCCTCCAAGAACAGGCTTAGGTATTGCTCCTATTATTGCTGCAAATTTTGGTAAGAAACCAAGTACTAGCAATATAACCCCTGCATAAACTGCTATAAATCTTGATTTTATACCTGTAAGACCTACTATCCCTGTATTTTGACCAAATGGAGTTATTGGGAATGAGTTGAATATTCCAGATAAAGCTGTAGATATTCCATCTCCAAATAGACCTCTTTTGATATTTTTACCTGTTACTTCTTTATCTACCATCTCATGGATAGCTATCATATTACCAACTGATTCTGTCATAAGTACTAACATAATTAAGCACAATGATAGTATTGCAGATGGTTCAAATCTAGGCATTCCAAATTTTAAAGGTACATTTAAATTAAGCCAACCAACTCCATTTACTGCACTAAAATCTGCCATTCCAACTGCCATTGAAAGTAGTGTACCAAGTACTATACCTACCAATATAGCTGTACTATTCCAAATTCCTTTTAAGAATTTAAATGAAAGTAAAGTTATTGCCAATACTGCCAAAGCTAATGCTAATGAGTTTGGTTCAACCGCTTCCAATTTGTTGTCAGTTATCCACTTTATCCCAACTGGGAATAGTGAAATACCTATTACCATAACAACTGTTCCAGTAACTACACTAGGGAAAAATCTTATTAATTTTTCAAACACTGGAGCAAGTAATATACAGAACAATCCCGCTACGATTACAGAGCCAAATACTGTCTGTACTGCAACCTGAGAATCACTATATGATGAGGCTATTGCTGTCATACCTGCCACAGCGGCAAAACTAGTTCCTTCTATTACTGGTATTTTAGCACCTACAATATTTCCTATACCAACACTTTGTATGAGTGTTCCTATCCCTGCCATAAATAAGCAAGCATTTATTAAAAAAACAATACTAGCATGATCTAGTCGTGCAGCACTTCCTATCATCATAGGAACCGCTACTGCTCCTGCACACATTGCCAAAACGTGCTGTAGTGAAAATACCCAAGATTTGGATATGGGTAACCTTTCATCTACTGGAGCTATTTTAGGGCTTTTATCTTGAGACATTTTGGGTCTCCCTTCTATATTTAATTTAATATTCTATTCCATATATTTTTTATCTATATATTTCATTTAAATTCCTATTTTTGTCCAAGTTATATTTTACAATGTTTAAATTCTATTCCATAGATTTTGGCTTAATTCTCTACTTTTAGCTAAAATACTTTCTTCATCTATGTTTACTAACTTTCTATCTTTCATAAGTACTTTTCCATTTATAATAGTTGTATCTACACTTCTTCCACTCATACCAAAGATAGTGTGTCCCCCTATTGTATTTTCTGTCAATGGAGTATGTGGTATATAATCAACTACTATTACATCTGCATAAGCACCTTTTTTAAGTACTCCTAGGTCATTTTTATAATAAGCTTTAGCTATTTTTCTATTGTTATCGAATAACATTGTTTGTGACTCTCCAAATCCAACTCTTGGGTCTTTTAAGTGATGTTTGTGAATTATATTGGCAACTTTTAGTGATTCAAACATATCGCTAGTATATCCATCAGTTCCTAGACCTACTGTAACATCTCTTTTCAATAACTCTATTGCTGGAGAGCATCCAACTGCATTTCCCATATTAGATTCTGGATTATGAACTACAAATGTATTCGTTTTATTTAGAAGACTAATTTCATCTGTACTTATATATATACAATGAACTGCTATAGTCTTTTCCTTTAGTACTCCAAAATCATTAAATCTTTCTAAAACTCTCTTCCCATATTTGTCTATATTGTATTGTAAATCATCTATACCCTCAGCAACATGTACATGATACCCTGTATCAAGACCATCCATTTCTGAAGCACACTTATTTAATGTATCATCAGATAGTGTAAATGCAGCATGAAGACCAAACATCCCTTTTATCATATCTGTATCATCTTTTTGAGCGTATTTTATAAAGTTTACGTTTTCATTGATTCCTTGTTGGATTGTATCTCCACCATCTCTATCAGATACCTCATAGCAAAGGCATGTTCTTATTCCTAAATCCTTTGCAACATCTGATATTGTAAACAAACTTCCTTCGATTGCGTTTGGACTTGCATGATGGTCATAAACTGTTGTCACACCATTTTTTATACATTCTATATACGTTGTATATGCACTGTACTTAGTATCTTCTAGTGTAAGTTGCTTATCAAGTCTCCACCATAAATTGTTCAGTATCTCTAAAAAATTCTCAGAAGGTTTTCCTGGAACTGCCATTCCTCTAGCAAATGAGCTGTATATATGCATGTGTGAATTTATTAGACCAGGCATGATTATCTTCTTGCCTGCATCTATAAATTCATGTACTGGATATTTAGCTTTCATTTCCTCTGTAGTACCTATATCTTCAATTAGATTATCGTTTATTACTACACATCCATCTTCCATATAGGGATTTAAAGAATCTTGGCTTATTAGCCTCCCATTCCCCACTAAAATCATAAATTTATTCCTCCTTAAAGCTAAGATTTAATTTTTAAGTACTTTCCCTGCTTTAATTTTATTGTATTTTCCTTCTTCAACAACACAATTTCCATTTATAATTACATAATCTATACCTGTAGGGTACTGCATAGAATTGATAAAATCATCACATCCACTAACTGTATCCTTGTCAAATATAACTATATCTGCAAAATAGCCTTCTTTTAATTGGCCTCTTTCTTTTATACTAAAGCTTGTAGCTGCTTTTTTAGTCATTTTATAGACAGCTTCTTCAATTGTTAGTACATTCAACTCCCTAACATATCTTCCTAGTATTTTAGGGAAAGAACCATATGCTCTTGGATGTGGTTTACCTGCTAAAAGACCATCTGTACATACATTTTGCTCGTCTCTTTTCATAAATCCTATTATATGTTCTTCCAATCCATAGAAATCTACCATTCCAACTGCATTTTCTTCTTCTTTTAATAAATCAAACGTTGCATCTAATGGGTCTTTTCCTCTCATTTCTCCAATTTCTAACAAGCTCTTACCAATTGTATCTTTATTTTTTTCTGTCTTTACACTTGTTACAAATATTTGGTCTATCCCTGCAAACTCTATAAAGTTATCCCAACCTTCTATTCCATTTGCTATATCTTTTTTCATTTTTGCTCTTTCGTTTTCATCACTTAGTCTTTCTATTAACTTATCAGTTCCTCCAGAATGTGCCCAAGGAGGTAAAACTACTCCAAGCATTGTACTTCCTGCTGCATATGGATACTGGTCAAAAGATACTCTTATTCCTTCTTTTTCAGCTTTTTCTAAAAGCTCTATAACTTGAGGTATATACTTCCAATTTGATTTACCACAAACCTTAAAGTGTGAAAAATGAACTTTTACTCCTGATTGTTTTCCAATTTCTATGATTTCTTCCATTGATGTTAAAATTGTATCTGCTTCACTTCTTTGGTGAACTACAAATACTCCATCATATTTTGCTACAACCTTACACATTTCTATAATTTCTTCTGTCAATGAATATGCACAAGGTATATATATAAGTCCAGTAGACAATCCTATAGCTCCTGCTTTTAATTCTCTCTCTGTGATTTCACACATCTTTTGAATTTCGTCTTTAGTGGCAGGTCTATCTTCAAGCCCCATTGCTTCCATTCTAACGTTTCCATGAGGTACTAGATAAGTTTCATTTAAACCTACCCCATTGTTATCCATCATTTTTAGATAATTCTCTGTTGTTTCATATTTCCAATCAATTTCATCACTTTCACCATCTAGGCCTGCTAAATTTTTTCTCCAAGAAGATATATGTTCTTGAGGTAGAGGGGCCATAGATATACCATCTTGGCCCAACACTTCTGTTGTAATTCCCTGTCTAATCTTTACCTCATTATATGGATTAACTAAAATCACTAGGTCTGAATGGCTATGAGTATCTATGAAACCTGGACATATAACTCTACCTTTTGCATCTATAACTCTGTCAGCTTCTTCATTTAAATCCTGTGATATTTTTAATATTTTCTCATTTTCTATTAAAATATCTCCTTCATATGCTGGTGTTTTACTTCCATCTACTATAAGCCCATGTTTTATTAAAGTTCTCACAAAACCATCTCCTAATTATTTTTTATAAACTGATTTTAATATACCATAATATCCTTCTGCACCTTTGAATAATTGGTCTAATTCTATATGCTCATCTATTGTGTGAGCAAGATTTTCTTTAGAAGGACCAAATCCTATTGTTCTTATTCCAGCCTCACCTGCATAATGGCTTCCATTTGTACAGAATGAGTATTGAGTTATTTCTGAATCTATTCCAGCTTCTTTTAATCCTTTATATGCTGCTTGAACAAATTCATCTTCTTCATCATATAACCAACCTGGGAAGAATCTTTCACTTTCTATAGTATTTCCTGTGTAACAATCAGCTTTTTCAACTGCATAAGAAACTTTTGCATTTAACTCTGGGTCTTCTTTCATCATTTCATCTAATAATGCTTGTATTGGAGCTAATACTCCTTCTCTTGTTTCACCAACTAATAATCTTCTGTCAAAAGTTGCTTTACAGTAATCTGGCACTACTGAAGCTCCTGGATATGGAGAAGATTTTATATCTGTTAAAACTAGTATTCCATCACCTAAAACTGGATGAGTTGGAGGTACTAATTGTTGTATCTTTTGGATTACATTAGCCATTTTATAAACTGCATTTACACCTTTTTCTGGATTAGCAGAGTGAGCTGGTTTACCAAAAGTTTCTACTACTATTTCTCCTCTACCTCTTTGACCAATCTTTAAGTTTAATTCTGAAGATTCACCTATTACAACATAATCAGGCTCAACAGCTTTACTTATTTCTCTAGCTGAAACTCCTTCAAATATTTCTTCATGAACAACTCCTGCTACATATAATTCACCTTCAAAATCTTTGTTAGTATCTTCTGCAAAGTATGAAACAGCTGCCATCATAGCACTTACTTGCCCTTTCATATCAGAAGTTCCTCTTCCATATATTTTTCCATCTACTATTCTCGCTTCAAAAGGAGGAACACTCCATTTACTTGCATCTGGAACTGGAACTGTATCTATATGTCCATCAAATAATATTTTCTTACCTGGTTTGTTTCCTTTTATGCATCCTACTATATTTCCATATCTATCTCTTGACCAGCTATCAAAACCTAGCAAAGCAAAGTTTTCTTCTATTGCTTTTACTACATTTTCTTCCTGACCTGAATAACTAGCATTTCTTATTAAATCTTGGCATACTTCAGTTAATTGTTTTTTTCTTGTTTCATTTAACATTTTGATATTCCCCCATATAATTTTTAATTTGTTGATGTTTCACTTTGATATTTTACTTTTTTAATTTACTCATACTTTATTTAATTTATTGATTTTTCGCTTCTTTATATTTTATTTATTAAATTCTTATTTAGACTTTATTTTGATTTTAATTAGCTCTTATTTTGATTTTATTTAGTTCTTATTTTAAGTCTTTTATTTGCTTTGGCACTCACCATTCCAAACTATATCTTTATATTTATCAGGGTCAGTGTCTCCTTCTGTACTTATTAATAATACTTTAGAGTTTTCATCTAATTTTAAAGCTTCTCTTAAGTCTTTTAAATCTTCACTTTCAAGGATTGAAACTAATGCTCCAGTTGTAACTGCTCCAGATTCTCCAGAAATTACTTTTTCATCTCCTCTTAGAGGATTTCCTAGTATTCTCATACCTTTAGCAGAAACCCAGTCTGGTGCTGAAACGAATGCTGATGAATAATTTTTTAACACTTCAAACCCTATAGTATTTGGTTCTCCACAAGCAAGACCAGCCATTATAGTTGGCATATCTCCTCCAACAAATCTTGGTTTTCCATCTCCTGCTTCTGCTGATTTATAGTAGCAATCAGCTTCATCAGCTTCTACTACTACTGTTATTGGGCATTCATCGTATATTGAAGCAACATATCCTTGAACTGCACCAGCAAGTGAACCAACTCCTGCTTGCACAAATACATGTGTTGGTCTGTCTACTCCATATTCTTTTAATTGCTCTATAGCTTCTTTAGCCATAGTTCCATATCCTTGCATTATCCATGCTGGAATTTCTTCATATCCGTCCCATGCTGTATCTTGAACCATTACTCCGTGGTCATCAGCTTCTGCATAGTCATTAGCTAATCTTACTGCATCATCATAGTTTAGGTCTGTTATACTAGCATCTGCTCCTTCTCCTTTGATTTTATTTAATCTAAATTCAGAAGAACCTTTTGGCATTAATACAACAGATTTTTGACCTAATTTATTAGCAGTCCAAGCAACTCCTCTACCATGATTCCCATCTGTAGCCGTAAAGAAAGTTATTTCTCCTAATTTTTCTTTTATTTCCTTTGAAGTTAATTTGTCATATCCTAATTCAGATATATCTGTATCTAATCTTTGAGCTAAATATCTACCCATAGAATAAGAACCACCTAAAACTTTAAATGCGTTTAATCCAAATCTATAAGATTCATCTTTAACATATATTCCGTTTACTCCTAGTGATTTTGCTAAGTTATCTAATTTAACTAAAGGAGTTTTTTCATATTGTGGAAAGCTCTCATGGAAAGCTTTAGCCTTTGCAATTTCTTCATCTTTTAAAAATTCAATCCCTTTTTCTTTTTCCTCAGATTTAGGTAGATTATTTAATTTCCATTTTATTTCTCTCATTTATTTTATATTCCCCTTTCAAATTTTTCGGTGTCATTTTAAGTTTTTATCTTTGTGTCTTCTAGTAAAGCAATTACTATGCCAATATTATTTATTCTAAAAATATTTTTTTTATGTTGGAATTACATACTTTTATAAAATTTCTTTAACTTTTATAAATTTTGAATGTGAAAAATAAGATTTATAAAAGAAAAAATTCTCATATTGGGAAATTTTTATCAATACGAGAATTATCAATTCGAGAAACCGTTTCTTTGTTTTAATTTTTCCTTTATTATGTCTTGTTCTTTATATGTCTATCATTTTGCTAGATATATTACTGTATTTTATTTTCTATAAATATATGGTTATAACCTTCTATAATTTTATATTTTGATTGTTTATGTTACTACTATTCTTCTTCCAATTTTCTATATAATGTAGCCAAACCTATGCCTAAGTCTTTTGCTATTTTTTTCTTTGTCTTTGTATCTCTTCCATACTTATTCAACAACTTACTTATGTAAGTCAACTCTAATTCTTTAATTGAGAGTATCCTTTCTTGATTTTCTACTATCCCTTCAACTATATCATTTTCAAACGTTATACCTGTACTCTTACATACATTTCCATTAATATTATAATAGTTCAAAATATCTAATGGAAGCATATCTTTATATATTATTCCATCATCTCCAACTAAATTCATCATATACTCAACTGCATTTTCCAGTTCCCTTATATTTCCCGGCCAATTATAGTTAATCAACATATTCACAACATTTTCTTCTATTTTATTCAATTGAATACCTAATTCTAAAGAATATTTAGAAGCAAATTTCATCATTATTGCTTCAATATCATCTTTTCTTTCCCTAAGGGGTGGCAAATTTATAGGAATTACATTTAGTCTATAGTATAAATCATCCCTAAATTTACCTTCATTTACTAGTTTCAGTAAATTTTTATTTGTAGCTGCAATTACTCTTATATCTAAATCAATAAGCTTATTTGACCCAATTCTTGCAAATTTTCTTTCCTGTAAGACTCTAAGTAGCTTTGCTTGCAAAGGCATGGACAAATCGCCCATTTCATCAAGAAATATAACACCTTCATTTGCAAGTTCAAATTTACCTACCTTACCACCACTACTAGCTCCACTAAATGCTCCCTTTATATATCCAAACAATTCACTTTCAAGAAGGTTTTCTGGAATAGCAGCACAGTTTATAGCAATAAATGGCTTATTCCATCTGCTACCTTCTGCATGTATAGCTCTAGCAATTAGTTCTTTACCTGTACCACTTTCACCAGTTATAAGGACAGTCGAATTTGATTTTGCTAATTTCTTAGTTCTCTCTTTAACTTTCACCATAGCTTCTGAATTTCCAATTATAGACTCTATATCACTATTTCCCCATCCACTATTTACCTTTCCATGTCCTTTATGGTTGATATATGTCTTGTCAAATATTATTATTTTGTCATATTGATTTATATATGGATATACAGGAATTATTTTGGCATTTATATTATAAATTTTGTTATCAATATCAATTTCTAGCAATTCATGTCCATTTGAGGATGATTCAACTGATACTATATTCACTATATTTTCGATTATATTTTTCTCAATATCTAATTTTTTTAGAGCTATGTTGTTTATATAGGATATTTTGCTATTTATATCCAGTATTATAACGCCTTTTTCAACATTTTCAATTATTTCTATCATCATATTCATTTTTCTGCTACTATTTTTTGACGCTTCATGTTCTTCTATCTTCATGGAAATTAAATCGCATATATGATTGATAAATTTTAAATAATTATCTATCTTTGCACTTATTTCTACTTTTTTAGTTTTATCTGTACTAATAGCACCAATTACCCCTATAGTACGATTATTATATTTTATTGGAACTGCTATTATTACTTTATTTAGGCATTTCATGTAATGGGAACATTCTATACAAAGCTGATTATCACATATATCCAATACGACTAATTCCTGACCTGTCTGTATAACTTTATCATAAATAAAACCCTCAGTAACAACGCTTTCATTTATCTTTGATTTATATAGACCTGTGCCACTAATCCTTATCAATCTGTCATCAACTATTTCAATATCTACATCTAATACACTAGCTACTGTTTCAGTGTATTTTATCATTTCTTGTTGAAATTCTTTTAATTTACTTAACATAGTCTCCCCCATTATAATTTAATTTACCAAATTATCAGTTTAGCTATATTTTAACATATAGTCAATTTTTAAAATATATATAAAACACAAAAAAGCCTTCCTCTTGTAACAGATATATTTTTGGCACAAAATATACATTACATGAGAAAAGCTCAATAGTTAAATATTTAGATAGATTTTTATATAGACTTTTTAATATAAACTTTTTTATTTTAATTGTAGACTTTTTTATTAGTTTTTAATTTTCATTAGTTTTGTTATCATTGTTATTGTTATAATACTGCCATTGCTTCAATTTCTAAAACTGCATCTTTTGGTAATTGAGCAACTTGTACACATGATCTTGCTGGTGGATTTTCTTTAAAATATGTAGCATACACTTCATTAATATCATTAAAATCTTTTAAATCTTTTACGAATACTGTAGTCTTAAATATTTTATCCATACTTGTACCAGCTTGCTCTAATATTGCTTTTACATTATCTAAAGAAGCTTTTGTTGCTTCTTTTGGGTCAGATACTAACTCACCAGTTTTCATATCTATTGGAAGTTGACCTGATGTAGAAACTATATTTCCAACTTGTATTGCTTGAGAATATGGTCCAATTGCTCCTGGAGCTTTCTCTGTAGCTATTACTACTTTTGACATAATTTCACCTCCTATTATTAGGTTATATTTACAGGAAAATAAAATTTCCTAAACACCAATATCAATATGAACCTTTAGATTAAATTTCAAATCTAAAACTTCAAATAATCAATACTCAGATGATTATATTTATTTGTGTTCATGTTAACTTTTATTAAAGCAATTAACATGCCAAATTTTACCTATATATAAAATTTTGTGAAGTCATTCAAACTAGTAACATCTAAATATTTTTGTAAGAAAATGCTTCAAAATTACTTTTTTCTAATGTCAATTTTTTTCTCATATCTAGAATTTTACCAACTTGAGAATTCTTGTTTTGAGAATTTATAGATTAAAACTGGCTTCTTAATCTCAAATCATCAAGTTATTATGTATGAAAGGACTATAGTTGACAATCCAACTACTATAAATAATAAAACCTTTACCCAAACCTTATTTACTCTAGTTATCATAGAGCCTATTGAAAATATAATAGCCAAATATAATAGTAACCAAAAAATTATCAATACCCATCACCATTGCTGAGAACTTACAGGTTTCCCTTTTAATAATCTTACTTCACAACATTACCCCTCTCATAATAAGTTCATAATCTATGATTAAATTATTATGTTGATTATCTCCCAGCAACTTTCTCCTTTCCTATTTTTTAAATCTTTTATAGAATTGTATCATGTCTAAGTGAATTTTCATACTATTAAGTCTTTTTTCTAATAAAGCATTAGCTCTCATTCTATGCCCAATAATGTAAGATTGTAGTTATTTTATTGATTTCAATAAATTTATTTAATATACTGATATTAATTATTCTTATATGAAATTATTATTTATTAGGGGGATTTTTTAATATGGGTAAAAGTGAATTAACAGCAGAAACAACAGAGGAAATGTTAAAAGTATTAAGTGGTAAAGATTATAATATTGCTTGTGATTTACATGAACTTGGCAAATCATTAGATTGCAAAATTGAGCCAAAGACAGGGGCTCGTTCTTACAAAATAGTATATTCAACTAAAAAACCAAAACGTAGCTTATTTACTATTGAATGTAACGAAAAAAAATGGAGAGTTAAAGCAAATCTTTTTCATCTAAATTCATATAAAAATTCTGTAGAGGAATGCTCTAAAACTATTAAGGAGAGTATCACTAAAACTCGAACTTGTAAAAAATGTAATTCAAAGTGTATTGGTGGTTCTTCATTTGAATTGGATGGAAAGTCTTACTTAACTTGTATAGGAAGTGGTCATTATTTTGCAAATATGGAAGATACTGATTGGAAAAGTCTAGAAGAATTAATTACTAAAGAAAATAACATCATGCAAGAATCTGTATAATTTTTTATAGTGATTATTAAAATATACTAGTGGCACTAGGTATTTAAATAAATATTGTAAATAAAGGACAGATTAAAATTAATCTGTCCTTTATTATATACAAACATACTATACCAACTTGCCCATTTCATATGCCTCTTTCATTGACTCGCTTCCCTTAATCTCTCCTACATGCCAAACTCCTACACCATATACTATACCTTTTTCCTTAGACCCATTTAAACATGATGTAAACCCTCTAAATCCTTCTATTGTTCTTTCCATATCATCCACATTTTTATCTGCTGCTGCAACAATAAAATAGAAATCTTTATCACAAATTTCAGTATATCCAGAACAAGTTCTATCAATCATAGTTTTCATTTGTCCATTCATAGTATAAAAATAAACTGGAGTTGCCAAAACAATCACATCTGCTTTAATCATTTTTTCAAGAATTTCTCCCATATCATCCTTCTGTGGGCAACTTGCTCCTTTTTCATAACATGCACCACATCCAGTACAATAGTTAACATCTTTATCTTTTAGAAATATCTTCTCTACTTTATTTTTTGATTCTAATGCCCCTTGCATAAATTGGTCACACAATAAATCAGAATTTCCACCTTTTCTAGGGCTTGCAGACACTATTAATACATTTTTACTCATAATATACTTCCTCCACTTATTTATTCATACTGTTTTCTAATGTCTTTTCTTTTTCAACAAGACCTTCTTCATATCTATCAATCTTAAAATTTAATCGTTCCAAAGTTTTTTGCATTTCTTCCATTCTTTTAGCTAATTGATTTCTCTGTTCTATCAAAAGTTCTTTTCTCGCTTGAATAGTACTATTTCCCTGTTGAAACATAGCCACATATTCAATCAGTGTCTCAATAGAAAGGCCTGCACTTCTCATACATTTTATAAAATTAACCCACTCGCAATCTTTTTCTGTAAAAGACCTAATCCCACTTTTATTTCTACCTACAGGTGGTATCAGACCAATGCGTTCATAGTATCGTAAAGTATCTGCTGAAAGCTCGTATTTTTTGCTAACTTCTGAAATCGTCATACATATATACCTCTCTCTTGATATTGTATAGATTAAAATATCATTAAATAACTTAAATAATATTCTATCGAAATTGCTTATTCTGTTTATCTATATTTGGTAAATTATCAAAACTATTTGCCCTATTTATCTACATATAATTATTTTTTAAAATTATTTATCCTGTTTATTTATATCTATTAATTATTTTTCAAAGATTTCTGCCACATTCTTTAAGGCATCTATAATTTTAATATGTTGTGGGCAACTTTCCTCACATTGTTTACATCCAATACAATCTGATGCTTTACCATAAGTCTTAGTATAGTTATTATAGTAAACCATCTGTGTCGAAAATCCAGTATTAAGAGCTTGTTTTTCTGAATTGTACAATGCAAAGTAGTTTGGAATAGCAATATTCTTTGGACATCCCTCTACACAATATTGACATGCAGTACATGGAACTGCAATTGATTCATTAATAATTTCTACAGCTTCATCTATAACATCGTATTCATCTTTTGTGAATGGTTTGAAGTCTTGCATATACCCTGTATTGTCTAATAATTGTTCCATATTTGACATTCCACTTAAGACCATCATTACATTGTCTTTACTTGCTACAAAACGGATTGCCCAAGATGGTATTGACATATCTGAATTATAGTCATGGAATAACTTCTCTGCTTTTTCTGGTATTTTGGCAAGTGTACCACCTTTTACTGGTTCCATAACAATCACAGGTTTATTGTGTTTCTCTGCTATCTCATAGCATTTTCTAGACTGTATGCTTTCATTGTCCCAGTCTATATAGTTAATCTGTAATTGCACAAAATCTACTTCTGGATGCTCAGTCAAGACTTCATCTAATAATTCTGCACTATCATGAAAAGAAAAACCAATATTCTTTATTTTCCCTTCCTTTTTCTTTTCTTCAATAAACTTAAAACTATCAAATTTTTTAGCTACTTCATAATGTGACACACCTATATTATGTAGAAGATAATAATCAAAATAATCTACACCACACTTTTCTAACTGCTCATTAAAAATAGTCTCTTGTTCTTCTTTTTTCTTTAAAACCATTAATGGTAGTTTTGTAGCTACAGTAAAGCTATCTCTTTTATGTCTCTTTACTAAAGATTCTCTAAGTGCTATCTCACTTTTTCCCATGTGATATACATAGGCTGTATCAAAATATGTAAATCCTCTCTCCAAGAAAGTATCAACCATTTTATTTAAATATTCCATATCAATAGTTGTAACATCATTTTCATCTTTTATTGGTAAACGCATTAATCCAAAACCTAATTTTTTTGCCTCCATTGCTTTACTTCCCCCTTTAAAACTTATTTGTTTTATTTCTCTCTTAACTTCTCTTTTGAATATATATAATTCTTGCATAATTATACTTTACTACTTGGAGTTAACTTCAAGTCAATAGATTTTTTTATTTTTGATAGAAATATTATAGAAATATAGTTTTTGACATTAATCTACTGAATGTTCTTTCCACTTCCCACTTCTCCAACGCCACAAGAAACATATACTTCGGAAACCCCAGTCCATAAGCATTGCTATAAATATACTCAAAACACCAATTCCCACAATATAGGCTAATAGGTAGCTACAACCAATACGAAAAATAAGCATAGATAAAATAGAATATTCTCTAACAGATTTAGGAATAAGTTTTGTTCCTGTTTTAGAAAATATGAAGCAATGGGGAAAAACTTATTTGTCAAATGATAAAAATGAATAGTGTATACCCCTTTTAAAAAACATTTTCCTATTTATATTTATGATACAATATTAAATATAAATAGGAAAATTTTATATTTAAATAATCTTATCTGTTGATTTTATAATATTAGATTAAGTATCAACTTGATTTTAAGATTATATTTTACTAAGTAATGCTAAATAATAAAATTTTAAAGATTGTGAGGTAAAAATATGAATAAGAAAAGTTTAGCTATATTAGTATCGGGTGTTATGTTTTTTTCTAGTTCTTCAGTAATTTTTGCAAATAACGCTACAAAACAAGAACGACTAATAGGTAAAACAAGATTTGAAACAGCTGTGGAAGTAAGTAAATTGGGATGGGTTCAATCAAAAACAGCTATTCTAGTTAATGGTAACTCTATTCAAAGTGCTCTTTGTGCAAATCCATTTGCTATACTAAAGAATGCACCTATTCTTTTAGTAAACAGTAATAGTATCGAGAGTTCGACTAAAGCTGAACTTAAGAGACTTGGTGTAGACAACGTGTACATAGTAGATAGTGGAAATAGTATTTCTGATAAAGTAGAAAATGAAATAAAATCACTTAACATAAAAATAAATAAAATAGCAGGAAATAATATATATGAAATGTCTACAAATGTACTTAAAGAAATAGATAAGATAAAAAAGGTAGAAAATATTGCTGTTGTAAATGGATTAAAGGGCTTATCTGATGCAGTTAGTATAGCTTCTCCCGCAGCAGTACACAATATGCCTATAATACTAGTATCAGATGAAAATAGTAATAACAACAGTATAAATTTCTTAAATAATAAATCTATAAAGAAATCCTATATAGTTGGAGGAAATAAGGTCTTATCAGACAACATAGTAAAAAAATATCCAAACAAAGAAAGAATTAGTGGCTCAGATAGAAACAATACTAACGCAAAAATTATCGAACAATTTTATAAGGACAAGAAAATAAATAATATATTTGTAGCCAAAGATGGTATTAATCAAGAAAATGCACTAGTAGATTCATTATCAATAGGAGTACTAGCTGCTAAAGAAAATTCACCTATAATGATATCTAATGGTAGCCTTGTAAATAGTCAAAAAGAATTTATTAAAAATAAAGACATAGATAAAATAACACAAGTAGGAGGAGGATATAACCAAAAAGCATTTGAAGATATTTTAAAACTAAAAAATGTTGATATAAGAAATAAAACTAAGAAAATATCTTTAATACAGGCTAAAGGGATATTAAAACAAGCTCTTCCAGGAAACAATATTTTAGTTTGTTATTATGACGAAGATGATAATAAATATGACTGCAAAGTTCTAAAAGATAATGTTGTATATGAAATAGAAATTGATGCATACTCTGGAAAAATAATAGAAATTGAAAAAGACGATGACTTAAATGATAACAATTTAGGTACAAAAAATATATCATTGGATAAAGCTAAATCTATAGCACTAGATGCTATTCCTAATGGTAATTTAATCTATTGCAAATACGATGCTGAAGATAATGAATATGAAGCTAAAATAGTAAAGAATAAAAAAACATATGAATTAGAGATAAATGCATTTGATGGAAGAATTGTAGATATTGATATGGACAAGGATTCTGATGATGATGACTTTGATGACAACAATAACTCTAATACTAATGACAATAGTTCTATTATTGGTGCTGAAAAGGCTAAATCAATAATGCTAGATAAAGTACCTGGTGGGAAAATAGTAAAATTTGAATATGATGAAGATGATAAAGAATATGAAGGTGAAATAAGAAAAGGAAATACTGAATACGAGATAACAATCAATGCAATTACTGGTAAGATATTAGAGTTTGAAATAGATAATTAATAAAGTACATACTTTTATTAGTTATTATAAAGCCATAGATACTGGATTTTCATGTATTTATGGCTTTTATTTTATTTTTTGTTTTTTCAATATTGTATCTCTATCACATACGCTTTAACTCAAAGCTAGTAAAAATGTACTAAACATTATATATCTTGATAATAATCTACTCTTTCAATACTTTAATAATAATTCCCTTATTACTTTACAAAAAATTGTTGCGTGATTTACTCATGAATTAACAATAAAGTTGATATATAATTTGACTGTATCAAGATGAAAGGAGATATATACAATGAATACCATATTAAAAGTAAATAACATAACTAAAATTTATACTAAAGGTCAAAAACCAAGTTTAGATAAGGTATCTTTCAATGTATCAGAAGGAGAATTTATAGGGATAATGGGGGCTTCTGGTTCTGGAAAAACCACTCTTCTTAACGTATTATCTACAATTGATAAACCAACAAGTGGGGATATTTTCATAAACAATGTAAGCTTGAAATCACTTAATGATACCAGTTCTGCTGATTTTCGTAGAGATAATTTAGGTTTTATCTTTCAAGAATATTTTTTACTAGATAGCCTTACAATTTTCGAGAATATTTCGGTACCCCTTACACTTCAAAAACTACATCCAGATAAAATAGAAAACATGGTAAGAAGTCTAGCCGAACGCTTTGGTATAACTGCTCAATTAAACAAATATCCAAATGAATTATCTGGAGGTCAAAGGCAGAGAGCTTCAGCAGTTAGAGCAATAGTTAAACAACCTAGCATTCTATTTGCAGACGAACCAACAGGTGCTTTAGATTCCAACTCAGCCACTGAGCTACTCTACTCACTACAAGAAGCAAATGAGGAATTGAAAACAACAATTTTAATGGTAACACACGATGCCTATGCAGCTAGTTTTGCAAATCGAATTTTGATTTTTAAAGATGGTTGTATCATTAAAGAACTAGACAAGCAACAAAACAGCAGGCGTACATTTTATGAATTGATTATTAAAGAAATTACAAAATTGGATACTAAAAGATAGGAGGATAATTTAATGAACATTTTTTACATGTCAATAAAAAACCTTAAAAAGAACCTTTCATTCTATTCTCTATATATGCTTTCAGTCTCTTTTGTTATCACTGTATTTTTTGCATTTACTTCATTTTCTGTTAATAAGGTAATGTTAGAAAAGATTTCAACTGACGGCAGAGTCGAGTCTATGTGTAATGTTATCTCCATATTTTTAATGGTATTTGTTATCTTCTATATGACATATTCAAATCGCTTCTTCTTGAGACATCGTACAAAAGAACTTGGCATATATACTTTACTTGGCTACCGTAAGTTTACAGTCCTATCACTACTTACTTTTGAGAATATATTAACTTGTATTGGAGCTCTTATTGTTGGATTGATATTGGGGGCATTGGTTCATAAAGGTATTGTCTTTGGAATTAATGCACTTCTCAATTTGTCAATTGACAATTCACAAATCCCATTTTTTAATATGAGTGCAATATCTAAAACAACACTCTTTATAGTCTTAGTTGTTTTAGTAATAGCTATATCAAACGCTAAATTTATTTTTAAGACTTCACTTATAAAATTAGTAAGATATGAAAAAAGTGCAGAAAAAAAGTTGAAGTTCCGAAAAATTCCAGCTTTTATAGGCTTTATTCTGATTTTAAGTGGCTATTGTCTAGCATTAGATATTCTTCGTGGAACTAAGTCAGTATGGATATGTATAGGATTTTATCAAATAGGTTTGATAACTATGATTCTTATTGTAGTTGGTACAATTCTCTTTATCAGTTCCTTTCTTCCATACATTATGCAACATAGCAAAAAAAATAAAAAAGCTTTCTATACAGATATAAAGATAATAACTACTCCAAACTTTATCTATCGTATTCGCTCAAATTCTAAGACTCTGATTATGCTTACACTGCTCTGTGCTGCTACTTTAACAGTTTCAAGTGTCATGGCACTCTCTTTATATTATCCTATTGCATCAATTTCACGTATTGCACCTTCAGAGATAGAATTTAGAGTAGAAAGAAATAAGCAAATTGAAGATGTAAAACAAATTGTAAGTCAATATACATCGAATACAGACGATGTTACTTTTACACAGACAGATATTTATAAAGTAAAATCTTCAACAAAAGACCTTCCAATTGAATATACAATTGGTACATCTAGGAATGATTTATCTAATAATAGTTCATTAAAAAAATTTATTCCTAGAGAGGCAGGGTTTGAATGTATATCTTTTTCTGATTACTACACTTTATTAAAGGGACAAAATCGAACAAAACTACTAAAACAACTTACTCCTTTAAGAGATAATGAATGTATTTTGGTAAAGTATCAACCGAATAATGATGGAAGTAGTGAAAATAGAATGATTTATCCACTACTCATCAATGATACAAAAACACCTATAATAGTAAAAGAGACATCTCTAAATAATACCATCTCTTTTGGTAATAGTGTTGGAACTCTCGTTGTTAGTGATAGTATATATAAGAAAATAGCTCAAAATAAATTACCAGTAACAAGTATTGTAAGTATCAATGGTAAATCAATTAAAAATAACGAAAATTTATATAGTGACATCTCAGATTATTTAAATAAAAGTCCTTATTTACAAGGTCATTCCCACAGGATTAATGACTTATTATCAATTAATAGTTCTACATTCCTGCTAATAGGATTTCTTGTTGTTTTATTTTTTATTGCTGTTGGAAGTATTTTATACTTTAACAATATATCAGCAGTTTCAGATTCAAAGTCTGACTATGATATTTTACAAAAAATGGGCTACACTAATGTTCAAATAAAAAAAATTATCAAGAAGCAGGTGTTGCCATTTTTTAATATTCCATTTTTACTTGGGATATTGGATTGTGTATTTGCTACTTTGGTCTATAAAACTGCTTTGATGCAAAATTTACTTGGAAGCTCGTTTTCACAATACATACCTGTAATTATTGCGATTTTCTTAACTGCCATAGTATATTTAATATACTACATACTCACTACTAAAACCTGTTGTAAAATCGTATTAAAAAAATGATATTTACCTAAATCGTCATACTTAAATGTGTGACGATTTAGTCCACTTTATTTATTTATAAATATTTTATATAATAAAAATTATAAACTCATAAATTTGATATAGTCATGAGCCTAATATAATACACACTATAAATCTATAAGGAGGTGTATAAAATTGCCAAACTTTAATTTAAAAATACTATTTTTAGGAAACTATATCTTATCACTCCTCTTTATGGTATTGTCTACAAATGTTGAAACTTATCTGAATATACAAAGCATCATTCCCTTGATAGTCTCAACATTATTACTTATAGATATTACATATATAACATCTTGTAATGTCAGAGAAAATAATACTATCTCATTGTTTTGTGGATTGTTAATGCTTGATAGTTGGTATTTACTCTTATCCTCTATAGTAACACCTGTAAGTACTATTATTTTTGAAATATTAAGCCCAATTATATTGTATATCTCCATCAAATTTATACTTTTATTCTTGTTTCAAGGTAGCGGATATAAGTTTCGCAAGATAACAGATATTTTATTATTTATCACTTGCTTTGGTACAGTTATAGGAACATTTATTTCTAAAAGAATGTATTCTGGTATGTATGGACTACAGTTTGTAGTAAGTATAGCATGCTTTTTATATATTGTTTTTTACCATTGGAAAAGGGTTGATTTTGTCATAAGAAGTGAAAAAAAACCTATATTTATTTCTATATTTATAACACTAATAGGATTTATTATTTATTACTTTTTCACAATAAAAATTTCAAATCATATTAGTAATTTTGGAATCTATCTAACTGTATTGATATTTTCTATGAGTATTCATGGGATTGTACTTAGAGAAAATGATAGTTTTCCTCTTTCAACAATCTTTAGCCTAAAACAAAGGATTATTCTTCTTTTTATAAGTATCACATTAATTAGTATGATAGTAATATTTAGTGGTGGCAATTTATCTATAATATTGATAGCTATAAACACCTTGTTTATGTTAATTTTTATTTGTAATATTATTTTGGAATTTAATCTAAAATATGAAAAAAAACAAATAACTAAAGATAGTAAGTATACTCTAGCATTAGATAGATTACAACAAGAGGAACGGCTAAAGATAGAGTTCTCTAATTTTTTACATGATGATATATTGCAAGACTTACTTTCAATAAAAAATATGACTAGCAAGTCACATCGCCCAGAAATACAGGATATTATATGTGATACACTTAATGATTTAAATACATGTATAAGAAAGCAAATGCAAGACTATCATCCTGTAATATTAAAAAATCTAACAGTAAAAGAAAATTATCAGAATTTGATTGAAAGTGTTTCCTTCACTTTTCCACAAAGAAATATTTCAGTTTCATTTATATGTTCTGATACTTTATTTTTGGTTGAGCCATACGATATATTGATATACCGTTTAATTAAAGAATTGCTAACAAATGTATATAAGCATTCAAATGGTAGCCATGCATGGATAACTTTATCACTTGAAAAAGATATAATAAAATTGAATATTAGTGATAATGGTGTTACAAATACATCCCTCAAAACTCATCTAGGTATATCTAAAATCTCTTTAGATACAACAAAGCATAAAGGAATTGTATCAATTAAAGAACAAGTAGAAAATCTAGGAGGAACGATAAACATATCTGATAACATACCCCATGGTGCTTGTGTACAAATTACAATTCCTATGAAAGGAGATGGTTCTTATAAATATTTTGTTAGTTGATGACCATACACTTTTTGCTAAGAGCTTGTCCATTGCATTAGAAGAATATGATGAAATTGAACAATTTTATTCTACACAAGATGTTCATAATTTATCAGAAGTGATTGTAGGTAAAAGAATAGACATTGTCTTAATGGATATAAATCTTAAAGACTTAAGCGAATATGATGGCTTAAAAGTAGCTTATAATTTATTAAAGATTAACCCTACCATTAAAATAATAATGTTAACAGGATATGACCTGCCTGTTTATAAATATGAAGCTAAAAAAATAGGTATCTGCGGATTCCTTAATAAAAATATTAGTCCTGATAGTTTAATTGATTCTCTATTAAAGGTATATCAAGGTAGAACTTGTTTTACATCTGAAAACGATGAAATAATTATTGAAGATTTGACAAGTATGGAGAAAAAAATATTACAGCTTATCTGTAGTGGTAAAAAAAGAAAAGTGATTGCTGACGAGTTGTACATAAGTGAAAGAACATTATCAAATCATCTACAACACATATATGACAAACTAGATGTTTCTTCATCAGTTGAAGCTATCACAAAAGCAATTCAAATGGGTTATATTTCTCCAATATATTAAAAAAATAGTGTGCACTTCTCACTAAAAAAATGCACACTATTTTTTAATATACTGTTTATCCTTACATATACTCATATTTTAATCAACTAAAAACAAACTAACCTCTTAATAAATATCTCTCTACAGTTACTCATACATATCCTCACATCTATCTCCATAATTACAAGGTCTTAAAGAACTTCCTTCACTTAAATACGACTCAAAGTCACATCCAAACAAAATTGCTGGCTCTATATACATCTCCATAGATGTATATCTCCATCTTTTTACTTTTGACTCTATAACCTTATAAAAATCTTCTAAACAATGCCCTTCTTTTAATCTTTCATCTATAATCTCCTTAGTTATACCTAAATCAACTTTAAAATTTTTTCCTGATTCATTATTTAGTTTTCTTATAATAACTTCATGAATACTTTCTAAAGCTTGGTAAGTTGATTCTTCAGGTGCATTTTTATTTAAATTCTTTTTATTTAAATTGTTTTTTAATAACTCTTTTTTCTTTGTCTCATTTTCTGTTTCACATCCTGTATCAATTACCCACTCATAATCTTCATCTATACTCTCTTCATCTATACAGCCATATGTGTTGGTATTATTGTGCTTGAACAACCCATCTCTATGCTTATATTTCATTGATTTTTGATTATTGTTAATAGTTCCATTAATATATTTCTCTATATTTGTGAAAATATCACTATTTTTCGTTACAACCTCTGTATTACTATCTTCAGAACAAACATAACTATATACAGAACAACAATTTCCCTTTACTCCTCTACTTATTAGTCTCAATATACCTAAATCTATAAACTCATTTACAAGTCTACTTATTGTAGATATGGATACATCAAGGTCTGATGCAGCTTTTCTTACTGTCATCATAAATTGTCCTCTTGGCAAAGTCTTTTTTAATCTTTGTATATTTTCCTTTCTCATTACATAATGATTAAATCTTATTCTATTTACATCACTTCGTTCATTAAAATATAATACTGCTGAATTTAATTGATAAAAACTGTTACTCATATTCTCACTCCTCCATTTTAAATAAATAATCATTTATAAAAGTATTTAGATTTGTAAATAACTTATTAGATGATTATTTTTATTTTAAAGTTTTAAGTATAATAAGTTAATGGTGTAGATTTAACTTTTTTATTTAAACAATAAATTTAATATTATTTTTAATATAAAAATTTTATTAAATTTAGTATGTAATTTTTTAATATTATTTTATATCCTCTATGCTTTTGTACTATATATTAAACTACTCTACCTTAACTACCTTCAATTCTTATTCACCTGATAACTATCCCATATAATAAGTTATGTATTTATATAAATACACAATCAAAAATAAATCACTATGGTATACTAATTATTACGAATATCATACTGATATATACAAAGACAAATATAAGACATCTTATACTTTTTATTAATTATAAAAAAATTGGATACCACCTTATTTTCCATAAATTACAAATATATAAAATATTATTACTATCACTTAGTTAATATATACAGTTTACACAATGAGGAGGGATATTTATGACAAGCTCAAAAAGTAAAACAGAATATCTAAATCGTATTTGCAAAGTACAAGACTATATAGAAGAACATCTACATGAACCACTTTCTCTCGATGAACTTTCCAATATAGCAGGTTTTTCAAAGTTTCATTTTCATAGAATTTTCAAAGCTATAGAAAAAGAAACTTTATCTCAGTATGTAAATAGACTAAAACTAGAAAATGCAACAGCTTTTCTTATTCATCGTACTGATATGACAATTACTGATATTGCACACTACTTTGGTTTTACTGATTCTGCAATTTTTTCTAGAGCATTTAAAAATTATTATAAAATAAGCCCTATAAAATATAGAAATAATTATAGCAAGAATTGCAAAGAACCATATAAAATTTCTCAGTACAATAGAAGCATATCAAAACCTAAATGCAAGAATACTAGAGAGGTTAAGGGTGAAATTGAAATTCTAGAACTTGATGATATGAATACTGTTTATACTAGATATACTGGTTCATATGGTAATCTAACCAGTACTTTCCCAAAACTCTTAGAAAAGCTCTTTACATATGTAAGTGAGCAGAATCTAATTGAACTTGATAATACAAAAATATTAGCTATATATCATGATAATCCACAATTTACACAGGAACATCAATTAAGAACTAGTATTTGTATGACAATTCCAGACAACAAGATTGTCAAAGAAAATGATAATATTGGTAATATGATAATACCTTCTGGAAAGTATCTTGTGGGACATTTCGATATTTCAAAACATGAATACAGTGATGCTTGGGATTTTATGTATAATGAATGGCTATCAAATGGCAATTACAAGTTACATTCATCATTTCCTTTTGAAGTATATCTTAATAACCCAAACAATCACCCTCAAAATAGGCACTTAGTTGATATATATTTACCTATAGAACCTTTTTAATAACCTACTCTAAATTATTCTTGTACTAAGGATTCAAACATCCCTATATTATGTTTTGATAAGATTGATAAAATGAGGTGAACCAATGAAAGAAATAAAAATTAATGGAGCTAAGATACACAATCTTAAAAATATAGATGTTTCTATCCCAAAAGACAAACTTGTTGTTGCAACAGGTGTCAGTGGCTCAGGTAAATCCAGCCTTATGTTTGACATTGTATTTGAAGAGGGGCGTAAACAATATCTGCAATCTTTAGGCATACTTTCAGGTATTGATAAGGAAGATAAATTTGATAATATTCAAGGTTTAGCTCCTACAATAGCCGTCCAACAAAATATTATTCGTCAAAGTAATCCTCGTTCAACAGTAGGCACAAGAACCAATATCCTTAATATGCTTATGCTATTGTACTCAACAGAAGGACAGATAATGTGTACGATGTGTAATACTCCTGTAGGCACTAATCTAGTTTGTAATAATTGTGGTCATAAAGAGGAACGATTGAGACCAAGTTATTTTTCGTACAATTCTTCAGACGGAATGTGTATGAAATGTTCTGGACATGGAGCATATTTTGAGATTAATATTGAAAAGCTAGTCTTAGATAAACATGATACCCTAAAACAAGTCTTGAATAGAGCAAAAATTACACCAGGATATTTGAGAGTATTATCTAAAAAATTCAAAGATTACTTAGAAATACAATTCTTACAATTACCTGAGGAAGTAAAAAATGAAGTACTCTATGGTCATTATGAAAATGGTAAAAAAAGTTCCTCTTTATCCAAATTATTTCACAACCGTTACAAAAGAGGTGAAGATTTAAATGGAATTTATACTATGACTATTTGTTTGGATTGTCATGGTTTTAAGATTGGTGAAGAAGCACGTGGAGTACTCTTAAATGGAAAACATATCGGTGAGCTTGGAAAAATGACTATTTTGGAAATTGATGAGTTTCTTAAAACTTTATTGAATCAAGAGAATTTAAATACATTTGGTACAAACCTTATAAATGATATTTTGACCAAAACTAGCCACCTAATAGAATCACGATTAGGCCATTTATCCTTATACAGAGAAATGTCAACTTTGAGTGGTGGAGAGATACAAAGACTATTTTTAAATTCACACCTTGATTCAGAGATGGATTCATTAATTTATGTGCTTGATGAACCAACTGCTGGATTACATGAATCAGAAAAAATAGACATCTTGAAATCCATCAAAAAACTTAAAGACTTAGGTAATACAGTCATAGTAGTTGAACATGACAAAAATACAATTGAAATGGCAGAGCATATTATTGATATTGGACCAAAGGCTGGTATTGAAGGTGGGCAACTTGTGTATCAAGGAGATTTAGAAGGTCTACTTCAATCAGATAAATCTCTCACTGGACAATATTTATCAGGAAAATACTCAATGCCTAATAGATTGACCTCTAAAAATATTACGAATATTGATAAAATACCTTGTATAACTATCCAAAATGCAAATACAAATAACCTTAAAAATGTAACAGTATCATTACCTTTGGGTGCCATGGTTGGAATATCTGGTAAATCAGGCAGTGGAAAAAGTTCTATTGTGTCAGACACCCTACTTCCTCTTCTTAGAAGTTACTTTAATAACCACAATATCAATAGTCAAACAAGTAGCACAGATAGTGAAATAAGCGATGAAGATGATTATACACTTGTTGAAACTATAGCTGACAGATTGATAGGCACTAAGTATATTTCTGGATATTCAGAGATATCTCAGTCCCCTATTGGCAAGAATATGAATTCAACCCCTGCATCTTATATTGGTATATGGGATAAGATACGTACATTATTTGCAAATCAGCCAGAATCAATAGCTCAAGGATTTACAGCTGGCCATTTTTCATTTAATTCTAAAGGAGCTTGTCCTAAATGTAGTGGCAGTGGATATGAAAAAGTATGGCTGGGTAGTAACTTGAGTATAGACCATATATGTAATGAATGTCATGGAAAGAGATTTAATGACGAATCTTTATCTATTAAATATAAAAATAAAAATATTCATGATATTTTAAATATGAGTGTATCTGAATCTGTAAATTTCTTTGGAGATATTCCAAATATTGTTTCACACTTAAATGTACTAGAACAAATAGGTATGGGATATATAAAACTGGGTCAGCCTACTCCTACTTTAAGTGGAGGTGAGTCTCAAAGAATCAAGCTTGCAAAAGAAATTGGTAAAAAACGAACTGGTAATATCCTTTATGTGTTGGATGAACCAACTACTGGTCTAAGTCTATATGATACTGCTAAATTAATAAAACTATTGGACGAGTTAGTGGCAAATGGAAACTCTGTAATCGTTGTTGAACATGACATAGATGTTTTAAAAGTGTGTGACTGGATTGTTGAACTTGGTCCAGAAGGTGGCGATAAGGGAGGCTATATAATTGCAGAAGGCTCTCCTAACTCTCTAAAAGAAAATCCAAAATCTATAACAGGAAGGTATCTATAATGAATAAAAACAACTGCTTAGATTTAACATTTGAAAATGTAGACCCTTCAATCGTTGGTATGAGTTCAAAAAAACTCTCACAACTTGAACCTTTAATAATCTCGCAATACAGTAATATAAATGGGATAATTATTTCAAGGAAAGGAAATATAGTATTTGAAAAATATTACAATGGTTATAATGTTGATGATACTTTTCATGTTGCCTCAGTTACAAAAAGTATTATATCTGCTTTAATTGGTATTGCAATAGATAAAGGCTATATAAAAGATATTGACCAAAAAGTTGTTGATTTTTTCCCTGAATACATTTGTAGTCCTTCTGAAATATGTAAAAAGGCAGTAACTATACGCCATTTACTTACAATGACTGCACCATACCCTTTTAAAAATATGACTGAGTCATTAGAGAGACTTTGTAAACAGAAGGATTGGATAAAGTATATCCTTAATCAACTTGGTCAAAAAGGTGACATTGGGACTTTCAAATATTCTTCTGCTGGAACTCACCTACTCTCAGCTATTATCACGAAGACTACTGGTAAATCTGCTCGTGAATTTGCTAATGAACACTTATTTAAACCTATTGGTATGAAAGTGATACCAGATTATGATATGAATGATTTCGGTTTTGAAGATTTATTTGGGAAAAACCTTAAGGGTTGGTCAAAAGATAGGCAAGGTAATTCTACAGGTGGCTGGGGGCTTACATTGAGTGCTAGAGATATGTTACGATTTGGTTTTCTGTATTTAAATAATGGTATTTGGAATAATAAAAGTATTATATCTAAATCATGGATTGAAGAATCAGTCAAAATGAATACTAATGAGTATGGTTATCTATGGTGGTTATGTGAAAAAGACGGAGTTTTATGGTATTCAGCAATGGGGGCTGGAGGAAATGCTATCTGTTGTATTCCACAATATGACTTAGTCATAGCCATACCATCTAAGATAGTTTTTAAACCACGTGATAGATGGGAACTTATTCAAAAACATATACTTACTGCTATAATAGATTAACTATACTACAGATAGCAAAACCCTCCACTATAACACCAGACTTTAGTTTAGTGATATTATGATTGATACTACATACATAAAGGAGTTGAATACTAATGAACACTTACACAACATCAGAAATAGCAGATTTAATTGGTGTACATCCTAATACAGTTCGTTTATATGAAGAACTCAACTTAATACCTAGACCTAAACGTAATACCAATGGATATCGTATCTTTAATGATTTTCATATAGAACAATTTAGATTTGCTCGCACAGCCTTAAAAATTGAAGTTATGCAAAGAGGGTTGAGAAAAAACGCCCTTGAGATTATCAAAACATCAGCAAATAGAGACTTTGACAAAGCTATCTGTCTTGTAGACCAATACTTGCAACAGTTAGAAATAGAAAAATCCAATGCTGAGGAGGCTCTTACCATAGTCGCACAAATTTTAAATGGAACTACTACTGAAACAGATAAACTATTTCTAACTAGAAAAGAAACTGCAGAACACTTAAAAGTTACAATAGATACTTTAAGAAACTGGGAGATGAATGGTTTACTAAAAGTAAAAAGAAAACAAAATGGTTATCGTGTATATACTGATGAAGATATAAAACGACTTAAAATTATAAGTTCTCTTCGTTGTGCGAACTATTCTCTTTCAGCCATTTTACGAATGTTAAATGCTTTATCTTGTAATCCAGACACTAATATTAAAACTGTCATCGATACTCCAAAAGATGATGATGAAATTATATCAGTATGTGATAAGTTGATAACTTCATTGAAAGAAGCTGAACATAATGCAAAAACCATGAAAGCTCATCTTCAAATTATGAAAAAACAATTTTCTTAACCCTACACTCTAACTCCAGACTTTGATTTGTGTGTTATCCTTAAGAGCGAGAAAAATTCAACACACAAATCAAAGGAGGAATAGAATGGAAAACAAAAATACTAATTCTACATGGAAGAAAAAAGTAATTACCTTTCTAGCAAGTCAATATATTTCCCTATTTGGCTCATCGCTTGTACAAATGGCTCTTATATGGTATGTCACCCTTCAAACATCATCAGGAATATGGGTAACAATTTTAACTGTATGTTCCTTTATCCCTCAAATGATAATTTCTTTTTTTGCTGGTGTATGGGCAGACTACTACAATAGGAAAGTACTCATCATTGTATCAGATTCAATAATTGCTATCTCTACAGTAGTTCTAATACTATTTATGATGTCATCAACTGGAACAAAGAATGAAATGATAGCTATAGCAATAGTATCTGTTATACGTTCATTGGGAAGTGGTGTGCAGACACCTGCTGTAAGCGCAATGATTCCTCAACTTGTACCAGAAGAACATTTAATGCGTTTTAATGGCATAAATGGTAGTCTACAATCTATAGTACAATTTATAGTTCCTATTGTAGCTGCAACAATCCTTAGTTTTGGGAATAAAATAAATCAAATTCTTTTAATCGATATATTTACTGCAATTATAGCTATTGTGTTATTGATATTTATCAAGATTCCTAAACATAACATACCAAAGCAAGTTGAAAAAGTATCATTTTTTACAGATATGGTATCAGGAATAAAGTACTGCTTTTCAAATAAATTCATTAGAAAGATACTTTTTACTTATAGTGCATTCATGCTTCTTTGTGTTCCATCAGGTTTTCTTATAGGGCTATTGATTGAACGTACATTTGGCAAGGGTTATATGTATCTGTCTATTATTGAAATGATTGGGTTTTTAGGTATGGTTTTAGGTGGATTGGTTATAGGAATCTTTGGTGGCTTTAAAAACAGAAATAAGACATTTTTCTTAGCAATATTATCTTATGCTATTTTTTCAATTATTTTAGGTCTTGTAACGCACGCTTGGCAATTTTTTATATTTATGTTTTTTACCAATTTTTCTATTCCAATTATTCAAGCATCAGCTATGACTATGTTGCAAGAACATGTAGAACCGCAAATGCAAGGTCGAGTTCTTAGTTTACCTATCATCATATATACAGGCTTTATTCCCCTTGGTATGATGGTTTTTGGACCAATGGCAGATATACTATCTATTAATAATTTAATCATAATAGCAGGTATTATGCTCTTATTTTTCGCCTTGTCTATTCCCTACTCAAAACAGTTTTATAATCAAGGAATATTTAAGTCAAAAGAATCCAAGTAATCTATACTAAAATAATAATACTATATAATGCTCAACTAAAATTATATACTTGTCTTAATAATCATCTTAGCTATTTCACGTGAAACTCTACATGCTGAGAATTCATTTTAAATATGGAATCATAATATCTAATTCCATTAAATCTATATAACTATTTTTAATATTGTAAGTGATTCAACTTCATCATCAGCAGTTATGTAAATCTAGCTTCTTTTTTGTAGACTTTATTTTAGTCTATATTAATTTATTTATTTTGCAACTATTTTTAATAGTATTATTATAGTATTACTAATAAAAATAGCCTGCTAACTATATCTCAAGTTAGCAGGCTAAAATATGTCTAGAATAATAATTATATTACTTTGCTACTATTCTATTTTTTCGATTAAAATATATTCTAAAACAAATATCTTCAATTAATGAGTAAATTGCACTTGTTATAAAGTACAGACCTATCGCTACTGGAGTTCTAGCAGTCAATATAAGACTTGTTATAGTAGTCACTAAAGCCATTTGCTTGTTAAACTTTACTTGAGAATTCACCTTAAAATACGGTATATAATTCACCAAATTTGAAGCTAACATAATTAATGTATATATGCAAGGCAATATAAATAAATTATCAAATGTACCTAAATTAGCAATCCATGGAATTATAATTGTTGTAAATTCCTTTGTCATATCTAGACATACATGATATAACGCATATACTACTGGCATTTGCACTAAAATTATAAGGCATCCCAGCATACTCTTCATACTTTCTATAGAATTTACTTGTATTTGCTTTTCCAATTCTTTAGTATCATTCTTATACTTTTCTTTTATATGTTCCATTTTTTCTGCTAATTCTTGCTGTTTTTTTACAGAAAATCTTTGTTTCAATGACAGTGGCATTAGTACTAACTTCACTATTAAAGTTATAAGTACAATAGAAATCCCAAAATCTCCTGTAAAGTTAAATAATATACTTAATAATCCTTGTAATATACTTGAAATGAAATCCATCTTATTATCTCCTTTTATTTTTAATCTTTAGAATTATAATAGATTCATTTCAAATTAAAATAGACTACAATACCTCCAAATATCATATTTTTGAAAAACGATATACTGTTTGGGCAATCTTTCTTCAGAGTATGTATTTCTATTTACAAATATGTTTCTTATTAAAACATATGTAATTCTATGATTTAAGAGGTCTTTACAAAAATAAATTATACTTCCAATGATAGATACCAATAATGTCATATAAATTAGTATATATATCATACTATCCATATCTAATTTCACTACATCACCTCTTCAGTGTTCATATTTAGTTTTAAATAATTATAGTATATAAATTCTCTAATGTAAACATGTAGATTATTATATTTATCATATTTTATTCACAATATTTTATATTTATAAGTATCCAATACTTTCATATGTAACTTTTAATAGAAAACATATATGTTACTCTTTTACACATCTGAACCTCTCATGACTAAAACCACAAAGCTCCTGCTTTATAGAATTTTATATAATTCACAAAACAATACTAAATTTTTATAGTTTATTCTTCTATATAGTCCTTAATATAATATCAAATACAACCCTATACCAAGATTAATGACTTTTTTCCTGATTAATGCTAAAATAATTAAAAATGGAAACTAAAACTCAAATGTATTTTCCCAAAAAATAAACGGAGGTTACTTAAGATGATAAGTGATTCTATATCAAAAAGACGCAGTATTAGAAAATATAAAAATCAAAGTATTTCACATGAAACCATAGAAAAAATAATTGAAGCTGGAATAAATGCACCTTCATCTAAAAACAGACAACCATGGCATTTTGTTGTTGTCACTGAAAATGAAAAAGAATCTATGCTTAAAGCCATGAGTAAGGGTATTCAAAATGAAATTGATGACAATGGACTTCTTCCAGAGAGTCGTCAACATATAGCTGGTGCAAATTACACAGTTGAAATTATGGAACAAGCTCCAGTAACAATCTTTATTTTAAACAAATTAGGTAAATCACCTTTAGAAAGCTTATCTGCTGAAGAACGCTTCTATGAAATGGCAAACATACAATCAATTGGAGCTGCCATTCAAAACATGTCACTTATGGCTGTAGAATTAGGTCTAGGTAGTCTTTGGATTTGTGATGTATACTTTGCATATCGTGAATTATGTGAGTGGCTAGGTACAGGTAATCAATTGGTAGCTGCAATATCTTTAGGTTATCCTGATGAAGAACCATCAATGAGACCTAGATTACCATTGAGTAATGTAACTGAATGGAGATAGGTTTTTAGTTTTATTAAAAAAACAAGCATTATAAATAGTGCATTTTCATTAGCTATTATGCAGATTTGAGTGTTTTTTAAACAATCTTTTCAAGTAAGATAAAGTATCTATACTCTGCAATCTCACTGTAGCTCCTGAAAATGCACCTCTAAAATTATACATGAATATTATTTTAGTATTAATCAATAAAATTTAATTTATTACATTTCTTAGAGATTCTCTTATACTTCCACAATCTCCTTATGATTACCAATCATCTTATTTTGCTTTATAGTTAATGACTTCATTTCATGAAGTGCAAAGTATATACATACAATTGCCGCTGCAGCATCTGCTATTGGACCTGCAAACATTACTCCATCAATTCCCATAAACATTGGTAAGATTACTATCAATGGAATTAAGAATAGAATCTGACGAGTCAAAGAAGTAAAAAGTCCCAGTACTGACTTCCCAATTGATGTAAAGAAAGTTGATGATATTATTTGAACACCATTTATAAATGTTAAGAACAAGAAAGTCCTAAAATAATGTTCTGCAAATATAAAATAAGTCTCATTTCCATTACCAAATATAGATGTAATTTGTCGTGGGAATAGTTGGAAGCATAAGAATGCAATAATAGCTATAACAGTTGCACTTCCTACTGCTAACTTATATGCTTCTTTTACACGATTATAATTTTCAGCTCCATAATTATATCCTATAATAGGTTGCATACCTTGTGCTATACCTATAATTATAGATATAAAAATCATATTTACTTTAATAATAATACCAACACAAGCAAGTGGAATCTCACTTCCATAAACTGACCTAGCTCCATAGTATGCCAATGTATTGTTCATAACTATCTGTGTTACAGTCATTGCTAATTGATTAAAACATGAACTTGAACCTAGTGCAAATATATGTTTATAAATTATACTCTCTAATTTAAAACTTTTCTTATGTAATTTGATATGTTGAAAGTTCTTTATATAATAAATACTTATTGCAAAAGATATAAACTGCCCAATGACAGTTGCTAAAGCAGACCCAGCAATACCCATATTAAAAACAAATATAAATAATGGATTTAAGATTGTATTAATGACTGCTCCTACTAACATACAAAACATAGAAGCTTTTGGTCTTCCATCTGCAAGTATCAACTTACTCATTCCAGTGGACATTATAAGAAATGGTAATCCGATTGATGTAATTTTTGTGTATGTGTGTGCATAAGGTAGTATTTCTGGTGTAGAGCCAAAGAATTTTAATAATGGTGTCAAAAATATTGATACTATTATAAACAAACTTACTCCAAAAATAGCCATCAAACAGATTGAATTTCCTGCTGCTTTTGTAGCCTTTTCTGAGTTTTTAGCTCCTAATTCTAATGAGCATTTAGATGCGCCTCCAATACCTAATAATAAGGCAATTGCTGTACATATTGTAGTTAATGGGAAAGTAACATTTGTAGCAGCGTTACCTAATACCCCAACACCTTGCCCAATAAATATTTGGTCAACAATGTTATATAAGGCACTTACTAACATTGCTATAATACTAGGAATTGCATACTTAGTTAATAATTTTGAAACTTTATCATATTCCAATGGTTCTTTATAGTTTTCTTCCAATTTCCTTCGCCTCCAATTTTGCTTCTTCATTCATATCAATAGCTAAAAATGCAACTTTTTCTAACATTGATATAAACAACTCTTTCTCTTCTTTTTCAAATGAACTCAACAATTCTTCTACATATCCATTTGTTATTTTTAATATTTCATCATAACATTCTAAAGATTTCTCTGTAGGGTATAAATGCCATGTTCTTTTATCCTTTACACTTGGTTTTCTAGTGATAAATCCCTCTTTTTCTAAATTTGCCAAAGCTCTTGTTATATTACTAGGATTTACAAGGATTTTTTCAAATATAGTATCTTGTGTAATACCTGGATTATTACATATGTGTAACACATAAAAATATTGGCTATTATTGATTCCAATGTCCGCCAATTTCCTGTCAATATAATTTGTATTATATCTATTTATAATGGAAACCCATTTTAATAGCTCTCTCATATTCTCTCCTTATTTATTATTTGTCGCTGATTCTTGCGTACGCAATAATCTATTTGCTCATGCAATTATTTTACTGCTAATTTTATTCTTTGTCAATAGCACCCAAGTTTATCTTTAAATTATAAAGTCACTATAAATTTCATATATTAGACCATTACTTTAATTTAACTATCTTTAATTTTTCACTAATGTTTAATTACTTTTTATATTAATCTATTTACATAAATAATTCCTAATTCCTAATTCCTAATTCCTAATTCCTAATTCCTAATTCCTAATTCCTAATTCCTAATTCCTAATTCCTAATTCCTAATTCCTAATTCCTAATTCCTAATTCCTAATTCCTAATTCCTAATTCCTAATTCCTAATTCCTAATTCCTAATTCCTTTTAAGTTTATTTTAAAAATCATATTGACACAATATTTATTATCTGTAATAATATTTATATCGAATCGATATATATCTAATTGATATTAGGAGGCAATATGTTAGAATACATTATTTTAGGATTCTTAATGGAAGAAAAATTAAGTGGGTACGACTTAAAGCAATGGATGTCACATAGTACATCATACTTTTTTGATGCTAGTTTTGGCAGTATCTATCCAGCACTTAAAAGATTAGAAACAAAGGGATATATCCACTGTCATGAAGCTATTGATGGTAGCAAATTAAAAAAAATATATTCTATAACTGATGCAGGTAAAGAATACTTTCTTGAATGGCTAAAAAAACCGATAAAATTTTCTAAAACAAAGCAAGACCATCTTGTTAATATATTCTTTTACAAGTATCTACCTAAAGAAATAATTGAAACAAATTTAAAACTATTTATAGCTGAGGTTGAATCACTCTCAGATAAACTAAATAAACAAAAAATTGATGCAGAAAAAAATCATTGTATTGAACAATATGCATACATGTATTCCACAATGGTTTATGGAGTTGACTATTATAATTTTGTAATTAACTGGTGTAAAGATTTACTAAAAAATTTGTAAGATATAATTTTTAGAAATAAGCATACATAAAAGGAGATGAAACTTATGAGACTTTTAATACATGATTTAACTGAAGAAGAATTAGATAAACTATCACCTAAATTTGATGACGATATAAAAATACTTCCAAACACAAAGGAGATTCACAAGTGTATTGGCTGTTTTGGCTGTTGGATTAAAACACCTACTGAATGTGTTGTAAAAGATTATTATAGCAATATGGGTAAACTTATAAATGAATCTGATGAGCTTGTTATAATAAGCAGATGTTGTTATGGAGGATTCAGCCCTTTTGTAAAAAACATACTTGATAAAAGTATTAGCTATATCCTACCATACTTTGTAATGAAAGATAATATGATGCGTCATAAAAGTAGATATAGCAAACAGATAAATTTAAAAGCCATCTTCTATGGAAATCACATTACAGAAGCTGAAAAAGATACTGCTACCAAATTAGTACGTGGAAATTCTATAAATTTTAATATGAAAGAACACTCTGTTTGTTTTTATGAAAATATACAAGATATAAGAGGTGAATCTATATGAATATAACAATGATAAATGGTAGTCCAAAAGTAAATAAAAATAATTCACAATATTTTTTATCTGAAGTAGAACAACTTATTCAAAAGGATAATAAAGTTTTTACATTTAAAGTAGATAATCCTTCTAAATATCCTGATGCTCTTAATTCTATACTTAATTGTGATAGATTGGTAATTGCATTTCCTCTTTATGTAGATGGCATTCCATCTCATTTAGTTCACTTTTTAGAGGAGTGTGAAAAGTTTTTAAAAACACAAAATAAAAATCCTATCCCAGTGTATGCAATTGTTAACTGTGGATTCTATGAGGGTAAACATAATCATTTGGCAATTCAGATGGTAGAACATTGGTGTAAAAAGGTCAATTTTATATGGGTTCAAGGTGTTGGAATTGGTGCTGGAGAGATGTTTGGTTCACTGACTTCTATACCTTTGGATAAAGGCCCTAAGAAAAAATTAGGCATTACACTAAAAGAATTATCAAGAAATATACTTAATGACAATATAAATCTTGATAATCCTGATAAAAATAATATTTTTATTTCACCTAATTTTCCTAGATTTCTATATAAATTTATGGGTAATTATCAATGGAATCCTCAAGCTAAATCAAATGGCTTAACTAAGAATGATATACTAAAGAAATAAAGAATTAATATTAAAATAAATTTTATTTAGATTATGAAAATAATATTTTTAGTTTGAATTTTTCAAATAAAAAACAAAAATATAATATCAAAAATGACCGTCATATGAGTAAATTAATTTTTTTATGTGACAGTTATTTTTTACTTATCTTAATAAGTAAATTTTTAATTATTCTATACAAATAAATTGAACGCTTTATTTTAAACTTAGAAATTTCCCCTAGCTTACAAGTTCTTTTCTTATATCTGTTGTTCTAATATTTTTTCATGGAGCTTTTATAATTTTATCTCCTCATAATATATATTTGAACATGATTAATATTCCAATGCTTTGTTATGAATTTTTATTTTTATGTGCGAAAACAAAATCCTTATATTATATTTACTGACTTATATAAAGATTACTACACTTTGCTCTAATATAGATTCTTAGTAATCTTTTAACTTTATAAATCAATATTGAAAAAATATAGTATAAGACAACTATATCCAAAAACATTAGAACCTTCTGTTTCACACATATTTTGATAAACTAATTTAGTATAAAAGATATAACTTTTAATTTTATATCTTCTATACTAAATTTAAAAATAATTTTTTAATTTAAGATAAAAACAATAATTTCTCATAATCAGATTCTTTATTCAATATAGACATTAATGATAAGATTATCCCAGTTGTTCCTTCCAAAAACGAAGTACTATCTATTATTGAATCATCCAATGTTTTAAAACCATACTTTAATGATGGTTCAAATAATTGAAATATTTCTTTCAGGGTCATATTAAGATTATGCAAATAATCTTTATCATTAGTTTCTTTATATATTAATGTCATTACAGATAAAATACTACTGTGACCATGACATAGAATAGGTGTAGTTAAATAATATTCCTCATATTTATATGTCAATAAATTCTTTAATATGTTATCATATTTCTTGACTAATTTATCATTTTTTAAGTTTAAGGAAGCGTTTCTCAATCCCTTAGCTATGCTAATCCCTCCATAACACCATCTTGACATTGTAAAAGAATTGTAATTACTTTCTTCTTTTAAATAGTCTTCAATAGATAATTGTGATGGCCATTTATAATACCCATCATCTTTATTTAAAAATACATCATATAAGTTGAAAATTTTATCTATAGCCTTATCAATTTCTCTTATATTTTCAACCTTACTTTTCAATTTTGTTATTGAAATCAAAGGCGCTAACATACCATGAGCCATACCAAAATCTAAACTTCCTTCCGGGAATATATATTTATACTTTTCATTTATTAAATTTTCAGGTTTAATATGAAATCTTGGAACCATATATCCTTTATATTCATATTCAAGACAAAGCGACATAAGATATTCCCCAAGTTTTATTATCTTAAAAAGATCTTCATCTCTCCATTTAAATTCTAAAAGATAGTTTAATACTCCTGATACTCCATATATTGAATCATAATCAGTATTTTTTGTATTTACATCAAATATATTATTACTTGTTAGAACTATAACTTTTTTATAACATTCATTTAGCAATAAATTATTTAGTGAGTATAAAAACTTCTCTAAAATCCCAGTTTTTTTATTAAATAAATATACTGAGAAAGCCATATATCCCAAATCAGAATACATATAAGGATTTTTATAATTTTCAAATTCATATTCTAATTTATGTTTTATCCCTTTTGCTAAACTATATCCCATTTCTATATATTCTTCTCTACTATCATTATTTATCAATGGCAAAAACTCTGAAATTGTAATTAAATAATCTTCATATCTAAATGGTGGTATATAATCATTTAGATACTCTTCTTTTATAGACAACATATACCATTCAATAATGTATTTAATTTTCTCAAAATACTCATTTTCTAGTTCAATCTTACTTTTCTGTAAAATCATGATCTATACTCCTTTTTTTTATAGCGAATTCTTGAAATGAATCAGTTTTTTTTATCCAATTTTGATTCCAAAATTTTATTTCATTATGTTTTGATATTTTATTCTTATAGGCTTCGGATATATATTCTACTTTATAAGCTTTAAACAATCGCTCTAGATAATAATTAGAATATCCATAATTTTCTTGTATCTTCTTTAATATATCCTTCGCTATCAAAGATGTTTTTTCATAAATTGAATCATTTATATTTAAAAAACTATAGCTCGATAATACCTTAACTCCTAAGTGTTTAAGCATACTATCTAAATGCTCATTAACTTTTTCTGTTCCACCTTGATCTCCAACTGCTAAAGTAAAACCTAATTTTCCTGAAAGACTTAAAATATGACACTGATACGATAATCTATCTAAAAATGTTTTCATTATTCCAGATACACTATCAACATATACAGGAGAAGTAAAAATTATAATATCTGCATTTTTCATATCTTCACGAATAAAAGTAAAATTATCAAAGTTATCCATTTCACAAAATCCATTTTTAAAACATTTTTGGCATCCAATACAGTACTTAATATCAAAATCACCTAATAAAATATTCTTATATTCATACCCTGAATTAAGTTTTATAAGTTCATCAAGTATTTTATCTGTAACTTTCTTTGTCTTGGAATTAGCATTATTTGAGCCAGTAATTGCTACAATATTCTTTTTAATAATAAACACCTCACATTAAAATTTTTCAATGAAAAATTTAGTATATCTAACTTTTTTAATTCAATAAAAAATTAATAATTTCTTGTATATTTAATGTAAATTTTAATAAAGTATAATATATTATTAAAATCATCTATAAACTAATTTCTTATACAATACTTTTAAATTTAAATATAGAATTATTTATTTTTCACTGTTATAATGAGTTTTCTATAAAAACATTTATTTGAAACTTTATTTTATATAAATTAGTTACAAATCTTTATTATATTCTTTTGTGAGTAGAAATGGAATATAAAACAATAATATAAATATCAATCTTTTTATAATAGTATGATAACTAATGACCATTTCAGAGTCATTGAAAATGACACCTAAACTATTAATTAAAACATGAATTATAGAACAGTACCATATATTCTTAGTTTTCATATAAACATAACCTAAAAATACAGAAAGTCCAATACCATATATCAAATGAGCTATAGATCCAATTATTGGGGCTTTGGGACTATATAGTGTAAATTGTAATGGTAAATGCCATAAACTCCAACAGGTTCCTACCATTATAATACCTATTTTTTTACCAAATCTATCAAAAAAAATACTTTGTAAAAAATATCTCCAACCATATTCTTCAGATAAAAAAGGATAAATATATGTTAATGATACTATAGGAAGGAATATATAATTCAAGAAATTTTTATAATTAAATTGATTATCACTTATTATTACTCCAAAAACAAGTTGAGAAAATATAAAGTAAAAAATTAGTAAAATACCTATTTTAAAATTTTTCAAAATATATAAACTTTTTATTCTAAAAGAATAGACAATAACGCATAAGCTACTTATCGAAATTAAACTAGAATTCACTAATTGAAATTGATTAATATTTATTAAATTTAATAATTCAATAATAAAAAAAAATAAATAGGTGATGAAAAATAATATTATTGATGAATAAAAATCATATTTATCATTAGTTCTTCCTTCTGTGTAAAATTTTGCAATAGAAACTGAAGATAATGGTAATATCATCATAAATCCAGCAAAACTTTCTTGATCTATAGAGTCTCTAAAACATATTGATAGTAGACCTAATGAATAGGATAAACCATAAGTTATAGAAAAAAATATTATAGTTTGTATTTTTTTTCTTTTTTTTTCATTACTAATATATATTGGATTTAAAAAGTTTATCCATTTTGATTGTAAATTCAATAAACATAACCTCCCTTTTTAATTTCTTATAAAAAATAATGTATAAAAATCATTAAAATTAAATTGAAATCAAATGATGATATAACTGAACCTAAATTTTTTATAATAATTATTAGAATACTTAGACTCAGCTATGTTTTTACTTATAGAGATATACTAATATTATATTTATAACAAATGCTTTATAAAATTTACTTAATCATAAATGTCAATTAAATTATCTACCTGTACACTTACTTATCTTTGTAATATTACAATTACCACTCTCTCCACACGTAACTTTTGACATTACTGTTGTACAATATTGAAGTGATATGTTTACAGTAAAGCATGCCTCTCCACCAGTTTGACGAGACTCTGCATGTACCTTATTATTTTTATTTTCTTTTAAATCAATATCAAAATCATCAAATTTACCCATTTATATTCATCTCCTTGTATTTATATATATTCATAAAGCACTTGTTGCTTACATGATTACTATTTAAACTTTTATAATTTCTTTTGTTTTTGAATTAGTATTATTCAAACTATTAATTATTACAATACTCTTTTTAATAAACAAGTAATATATACAATTTTTTTATTAAATAAAAATGATTGACTTTATATCTTAAATAAATTTTGATAAAATATACTTCTACATTTCATGACCTTTAGTTTAAGTATTATTGCTTAATAAAACTATTTAGTTAATCACTAAAATCAGCTAATAATATAGCTGAGTTTAATTATTGCAAGGCTCAAACTCAGCTATATTTTCACTTGTAAAATATTATTTAATACTATATTTATAACAAATGCTTTATAAACTTTACTTAATCATAAATGTTAATTAAATTATCTACCTGTACACTTACTTATCTTTGTAATATTACAATTACCACTCTCTCCACATGTAACTTTTGACATTACTGTTGTACAAGCTTGAAGTGATACATTTACACTAAAACATATCTCTCCACCAGTTTTACGAGGCTCTGCATGTACCTCATTATTTCGGTTTTCTTTTAAATCAATATCAAAATCATCAAATTTACCCATTTATATTCATCTCCTTGTATTTTTATGTATTCATAAAGCACCTGTTACTTACATGATTACTGTTTAAACTTTTATAATTTCTTTTATTTTTGAACTATTATTATTCAAACTAGTAATTGTTAGAATAATTTGTTTATTAAATAACAATCAGTGATTTTTATATCTTAAATAAATTTTGATAAAATATACTGTACTACTAAAATATGTTTCTACATTTTATAAACTTTCTTTTAAGTATTATTGCTTAATAAAACTATTTAGTTAATCATTAAAATTGAATAGAAATCAACCAATGATATAGCTGAGCCTAATCGTTACAAAACTCAAACTCAGCTATATTTTTACTTGTAAAGGATTACTAATACTATATTTATAACAAATGCTTTATAAAATTTATTTAATCATAAATGTTAATTAAATTATCTACCTGTACATTTACTTATCTTTGTAATATTACAATTACCACTCTCTCCACATGTAACTTTTGACATTGCTGTTGTACAAGCTTCAAGTGATACATTTATACTAAAGCATACAGCACCAGTTAAACGAGGTTCTACATCATTACCATTTTTATTTTCTTTTAAATCAATATCAAAATCATCAAATTTACCCATTTACGTTCATCTCCTTGTATCTTTTATATATTTATAAAGCATTTGTTATTTACATGATTATTGTTTGTATTTTAATTGATTAATAATTTTATTAGTTGACAAAAAAGCTAATGATAAAATTCTTTTTTCATAATTTCTATTACCATGTAGACGGTTACAAAACATGTGTGATATTGATAAAAACACGTCTCTGAGATCATCAATATTAACAATTGATTCTTCATTGTAAATTAATTTTTTAAATTGAATTAGTTTGTTTTTCCTATGTAGATATTTTTTTAACAACTGTTCTTCTTCTATAAATCCTTCAAATTTTTCATTTATAATATTTTCAACAAAACTAGCATAATTAAAGTCGTATTTATGAAAATTTTTTCTATATTCTAAGTCATCAAATATTCTTAACATTTCATATAGTTCTCCTAGATTTTGAGTTAATATTTTTAAAATAGAAATCACTCCAAATAGATAAATTTTATCTAACTCTTCTTGATTTGAAGTATCAAAATGATTTAATAATGATATTACAAATTTACTATCAGATTCAAATAGTTCTTCAGCTTTACTAATAAGATTTAAACCTCCATACCTATTCGTTTCTCTCTCATAAACATCAAATATTACTTTATTAATCATCCCATTATTTTGTATTTGCTCTATCCAATTACTAATTATTGTTATATTATTTAAAGAATTTTCTTTGTTCTCAAATTTAAATCGCACTCTTAAATGTTCTCCTATAGTATCTGAATATCTAATGAAGAAAAATAAGTGTTTATCTAAATTAGGAATTAAATCATCTACAATAGAGTTTAATATTTCTAAATCTCTATCTCCTATACCATAGAGTTTGAAATAAATCCACCCATCTGAAAATAAATTAAAGCATCTATAATTATTTATTATTCTTTTACCTTGTCTTATTGGTTTAGTTTTTTTATAATTTTCTACCATAAATGTAAATACAAATTCTGACACATAGTTATTATTATTCTCATCAGTTACTATGCTCCCATCAATAAGATTTCTTTCAACTTCAGAAAGTTCAATTACTTTATTTTTTCTTAATGAAGATAATACTATTTCACTATATATATCCTTTTCCAAGTTTATCAATAAGCGATTATCATCATTTTTTAAATAAACAAATTTATCAATAGAAAATTTATTTATGTAGATTTTTAACTCAGAGTGAAATTTATAACGATTCTCTATTGAAAAATCATTAGAGTTTAATATCCATGTCTTAGGAAAAACTATGACCTTTCCAATTTTTATTCTTGGTATGTAAAATTTGTTAATATTTTTAAACATATATATTCTAGATAAAAAGTGATTATTATAGTTGCTTGTTATACGATATAAAATATATGCTACATCATTTATTAAGTTTGGATTTATCATATTATCTAATACAAACTTTATTTTTTTATTATCTTTGTACTTAATATAAAATAAATCATTATCATCTACACCTACCGATAAATCTGCTATACTAATATCTGAATCAATACTTTTAGAAGGAAATCCAAAGTTTATATAATGCTCATAATTTCTTGTTTTATTGAATATATTAGTAATCCGTCCATAAGAGTTTATTTCTTTTATTTCTGCTATTATATGATCATTATCAATTATTTCATTTTTTTCATCATATATATTCCTATGCTCCTCAAATAATTTTTCATCTAAAACTTCTTCAAATCTTTGAAACATAGCGCCCCCTTCGATACTCCCACTGTTAGGACCAAGAAAGTAATTATATTTGTTCATTTTATCTTGTGTTATAAAAATATTTAAATCAAATGATATAGGTAAATCAATACATGACTTAATATCATCTTTTATATCATTTTCTTCTATTACTATTTCATCATTATGATTTAGTTGATATAAGCTTAACTTTTTATCTAATAAATCATTTATTTTTTCTTCTCTTTCAGACATTATATTATTATAATCATTTTTATATCTAAATTTACTAATTGCATTAAAACCATTAGAATCAATAAATTCTATAAAAGAAATTTCTGTATTAGACCCATATTTTTCTTGGAATTCTTGTTCTAAATGTTTATTCTCATTTATATACTTCTTATCAACATATAAGTATTTAAAAATATTTACAAATTCTTCTAAATCTTTTTTTATATTAAGATTGATTGAATTATTATTAAATTTAATCCCAGTATTCAACATTAAGTATGAATTTACTTTATGTATACTTTCCATTATAGAAAAAATACTATTAATATTATTTAAATTACAATTATTATAAAGAAATATTAAATAATCCAGTTCCTTTAATTTTGATAAAATTATTTTTTTCTCTTCATTTAATTCTATTAACTCCAGTTTCGAAATTAGCTTTTTTAATGGATTTGAAGTCAATAAGTCTGTTCTTAACTCAGTTAATATGAATTCACTTTTTATAAGTTTAATGATAGTGTCATAAACAATTGATTCGTCAATTCCTTCATACATAGCCAATATAGATGAACATAGTTCATTAAAACTTTTAAAAGAGTTTAATTCTTCCTTAATCTGTTCTACTAAGTTTGAATATTTAATGTTATTTCTATTTATTTTATTTTCATTACCTAAGTTAGAGCAATAAGGGTTTTTAAATCTATTTCCATATTTATAACATAATGGATTTATTTTTAAGTCAAGTTGAATTAAGACATCTCTATCACTTTCAAATAAATTAACTATGTAGTGAAACCAAGAATTATCAACACTAATTTTTTTAACTACTAAATCCTTAGATATACTTATTAATTTATTCTTATCAGTCTCATCAGTAAATTTTGCTAATCCAACCTTACTAAGTCCTCCAAAAGGAGTCGGTCTTGATGATGATCTTACCAAATATTTCAAAAGACTTTCATTATACTTCCTTATTTTTTTTTGTTTACCTTCTTCTTTATTAATAGTATATTTTTTAAAAGAATCATATAAATTTTTACTTGATATAAGTAAATTATCTCCAAAAAAATCGTATAAATTATAATCCTGAATTAGTTTTTCTACATTTTCATTATATTTGCTATCCAATTCTGAGTATATGTTTATTGGCAAAGATGGTGTTCTCACCATGAAAACATCATGACATTTATATATATTAGCATTCTCCATAAAAAACATCTCCTTCTAATTGTATTTTATAAAGCTTTGAATACAAGTCCCCATATTTCAATAAGCATTCATGTGTTCCTTGCTCTATAATAATGCCACTATCCATGACTATTATTTCATCAACTTTCTTTACAATATTTATGAATCTGTGAGTTACTATTATCCCTATTTTATTTTCAAAAACTTCAGAGTATAAATTCGATAAGCTATTTTCAGTTAGAGGATCCAAACTAGAATTTGGCTCATCTAGCAAATATACATCTGCATCTTTAACAAAAGTTCTTGCTAATGCGACTCTATGCCATTGTCCCATTGAAATTTGTTTTCCAGAATCAAACCAATATCCCAGTTGAGTATCATACTTATCATTCTCACCCTCTAAAATCTTATTTAAATCAAACCTATTTGTTATCTTGTCTAAATTTATGTCATTATCAATTAGGTTTAAATTTCCATAGTAAATATTTTCTCTGAATGTTGCTTCAAATCTTAAAAAGTCTTGAAATAAAAATCCCATTTTTTCTCTATATGAATCCATATCTATATCTCTAAGACTAATTCCATCAATTAAAATTTCACCTTCATAATCGAAATAGTATCCCATTATTAATTTTCCCAGAGTAGTTTTTCCACTTCCATTTAAACCTACAATTGCATAAGATTTTCCTTTTTCTAAAACTAGGTTTATATCCTTTAATATATAATCTTGTTTCTCTTTATATTTGAAAAACACGTTTTTTAATTCAATCTTTTTGATAGAATCTATTTTTGTTAAATCTTTTTTTACTTGAAAATCAACTTCATCTGTCATATCTAAAAGTTCAAAAAACATATCTATATATAAACGGTTTTCTTTCAATGTTGTCATTGAATTCAAAAATTTCTTAATATTATCTTTAATATTCATTATTAATTTTGTATATGTAATAACATCACCTATTAATATAATTCTAATTATTCCATAATATATTATTATTACAAATAATATACCATCAATAATTTCTTCTAATACATTTAAAATTGACATTTTAGTTAATCTTTCTTTTGCCAATGTTAGATCTTGTTTATTAAACTTAATTTTATATGTAGTGTACTTTTTTATAAAATAAGAAAATAAATTGTTTATTTTCAATTCTTTGAAAGCATCTCCATTGGTAATTAAATAACTATAATACCATGACTTTCTATATTCATTTGTTCTATTTCTAATAATATTATATTGTTTAATATTAAGTTTGTTTATGATAAAGTATTTTATAACAGGTATAATTATAATAAAAGGCATCATCCAAATATTGAAACTCATAAATTTCAAAATATATAAAATACTAGTTGTTGATATAGTTATCAGTTCAATCATAGTACTAATCATAAGTATAATTTTATCATTAATTTCTGATTGAGCTCTATTGAACTTGTCATATACATCACTATCTTCAAAGTCTTTTAGTGATAGTTTTGATGCTTTTCTTAAAATCAAGTTTTCTAAATGCAAATTAAATTTTAATCCAAATTTGCTATTATAATAACTTAACAACATCTCTAGTATAGAGAGTACCAAATTAATAATCAAATATAAAACTACAATAGAAAAAATCTTTTCTAGATTCTTATTACCTATTTGTAATAAATTAATTATCTTTTGCATTAAATTTATAGATAATAATGGTATAATTGATAAAATTACTGAAGATATTAGACTTATAAAGATAAATTTTTTATCAGTTTCTAAAATTAAGTTCATTATTTGTTTCATTTTTAAGATTTTTAGTTTAATAATAATCACTTCCATTTAATCAATAAGTAGTAATTTACAATAACTTAAATTGTTATTAAATAAATTTAGAAAAGATAAAACTATTCCAGTTCTGCCTTCTAATAATGAAAAATCATACTTAAATCCTTCTCTAAATATGTTATTATCATCCATTAATATTTTATAATTTTTCTCAATCATTAAGTTGTTATTATTGTATAAGCTTTCTATTTTTTTTAAAATATTACTTATCTGTTTTAAATATTGACAATCACTTGTCTCATAGTAGCATTGTAAAATCTGACAAAGAACTCCTGCATATCCATGGCATAATGAAGGACTTAATAAATTATGTTCATCTATATTTATTATTGATATGTTATATAAACATTCTAAATATCTTTTTTTATTTTTTTCTGATAAATCATAATATTCTAGAGTTTTATAAAGACATCTATATATGCTAAAATTACCATAACACCAACTTGAATTCATTACAAAGTATTTTACAACTGTTTTATTTAAATATTCATCCATAGAAATTTGAGATGGCCAAAATTCTAATCCATTCTTCTTGATTTTAAAATGTTCATTATTATATAATGAATAAATTGTCTTTATAGAATCTTCTATTTCACTAACAATAAAACCTAAAGAATAAGCTTTTGATATTGCAACTAATGGAGCTATAATACCATGAGATAATCCAAAATTTAAAGACCCATTTTTAAACTTAGAATTTTCTTTTTCAAGATTAGTTAAAGAATTAAATTTTGAAATAAAATAATTAATAAATTCATTATCGTATAAAGAAAGATAAACCAAATATTTAACTATATACTTAATTTTCTTTATATCACAATCTAAAATAAAATTACAATCAAGCAAATAATATAAATTTCCTGAAATACCTGATATTAAATCATATTTATCAACACATAAATCTTGATGGTAATATTTTTTTACATTTTCATAAACTTCATTTAATAGTATGTTATTTAAAGTATTAGAAAATTTTTTCAAATTGCCAGTAACATTACTATATGAATTTACACAAAAACATGTGTATCCAAAACCTGATAGCATTCCTAAAGATTTATATATCCCATATTTTTCTAAATCTTCTTTTATGTACTTGCATAAGAAATATCCTATTTCATCAAAAATTTCTTTTTCATTTGAATTAAATAAAAAAAAACCATCTGCAATAGATAATAATATACTCTCTGCATAATTGAGATTTAAACTTTTATTAATGAACTGTTTCTTTATCTCATCGAAATATGAGTTTATAAAGTTTATAACTCTATTTTTAGATTCCAAATCAATAAATCTATATATTTTCAATAAACCCCTCCCTATTCTTAAGATTCATATAAAAAAGATTCATATAAAAATCATTTTTATGAAATAAGCTTACTATTTTTTTTTACTCATTACAATACTTTTTTATATACAAAAAAATATAATAAAAAACATATTATATCTTTTTTTTGAAAATTCAAAAAATATATTATACTCTTGTTATTTTGAGACAAAAATAATTTATACACAATTTTATTATTATTTAACAGCCTTATTATAACTAATTAAATAATTATTCAATATTTATTTTTCTTTTTTATATTTAATATTTATTTTCATCCACATAAATTTTTAACATAATTTTTTGAAATCTTTTTTTCATTTTTCAACAATATACTATTAATATTTTATTTTTTTTACAATTCATTCTATTATCATAGAATGAATTTAATTAAAAATAAAACAATTGTAATCATAAATATATAATACATAACTTGTATATACAAAAAATTTGTATAATTAGTACCTAAATTTTACTTATTCCACAAAATTTATATTCATAATTAACATAGTTCTTATGTTAAAGACAGATGTTCCTCAAATATTTTATTTAAACCATACAATCCAAATAATTTATTTCATTTTTATTCTTTTAGTTTATAAATTTATATTCACAAAATAATGATTAAATTTTTATTTTTATTTTAAATAAATATCAAAATAAAATTATATATTTTATTTTTTTATTAACTATACCAAATTTATAATTATTTCTTATTTTCTGTATTCGAAATAATAGCATTCATAATTATTAATTATTTTACTCGTTTTCATTCTAAATAACTTACTTTTTTATGCTATTTATTTAAAGTTAAAACTAGATAAGAAATTATATATTCATCTTTATTATATAATTTATAAATATTCCACTTTATAAAAGCATTTGTTATAAAATTTAATGTGTAATATTTATAAATGTATAGATTGTTAATTTCACAATTAGAATAATTCTATTAACTTTTTCTGAATTAGAAACACCTAATACATTTATATTTCTAAACTCTATAGCATAACGATATACTTTACTAAGATAATCATAAAGATCATCATCTAAATTGGCAGATATACCTATACCTCATCCAATATTATATAATACAAAATCTCTTCTCAATAAGTTTTTAAACTTAGGATTATTTTCATTACTATCACACTTTAAAGTATCTTTATCAATATCAAAAGAATCAAAAATAATATTTGTTCATGAAAAAGGAAAGAAAAAGTCCATTGTTCAAAAATCTATCAAGTAATTAAATAATTATATTGATAGATTGAAAAAATATACTAAAGACCTTCATATAATAGATGAACGAAATAGTTATTTTAAAATAGATAATTATGTAACTTTTATGAGAATGAAAGAAGAGCATATGAAAAATAGACAACTGAAGCCAGCATATAATATACAATTTGCTGTAAATTCAGAATATATAGTTTGGGTAAGTTAAGGATATTAACTTACTGATACTACAACATTAATACCATTTTAAAAATCTATTGATGACTAAACTAAATTTAAATATCTTAAAATAATAGCTGATGCTAGATATGAAGTTTAGGAAAGCTATACATTTTTAGAGTGTAATGATCAATTATCTTTCATAAAACCTGTGAATTATGAAATTAGTAAAGCTAAAACATATAAAACTGATATTGGACATATTGATAATATGGATTATGATGAATCAAATGATTATTATATTTGTAAAAATAGTAAAAAATTATTTTCTCATAAAATAATAAATAGGAAATCAAAAACAGGCTATAAAATTGAAATAACTTGTCGCACTTGTAAAGAATTCCATGATTGTTAGTATAAAAGCAGTTTTATCAAGGAGAATAATAGCAAAATTCCTCTTGAAAACAGAACTAAGAACTTACAAATATCTAAGTTATTTCATGAAAAAGAAAACTTAAAGAGAATTATGAGCTCATAGGGGTATCAACTTAGAATGAATAGAAGTGTACAAGCAAAAGGATCTTTCGCTCAAGTAAAACAAACTATGAAATTTAGAAGATTTTTAAACCAAGGCAAAGAAAAGTTTTATCAAAATACATTATTGTGGCGTTAGCTCATAACATTGCTAAACTGCACAATAAAATAGTAAAAAATAAATGTGGAATAAATATATCTCCATCATTTAAAAAAGCATTCTAAATTTGTTAATATAATCAGAAAGAAGCTATTACAGAACAACTTTAATTTGCTAATGCGGCAGCCTCTTTCTATTGTGCATTTAATTATTATTTAGCTTAAATTATATTTAACCATTATTCAGTTTAAATTATATTAATTATTATTCAGCTTCCCTAATTCTTTCAACAATACTATCCTTAGAAGCACATTATGATAAACTATTAAAAGCACTATAGATGTTATCAAAAATACTATTAATATACTTATTATAAGTGCTCCTACTGGATAAGCATACACAGAATATCTTAATTTCATAATATTAACTCCTAAAAATGTTGCCATACTTCCAAAAGTAAGATTTACAATAGTTATTATCATCCCATAATAAAAACCTTCAAGCATTATCATTTTTTAAAGCTGTTTTCTTATCATTTCTACTGCCTCAATCATTGCAAACTCTTGTTTAGGAGACATTATATTTGTTATCATAGTATTTATAAAGTTTAGCACTCCAATCAATCCTATTATAAATATCACACTCATACCTACAATCTTTATAGCCTTTTTACTCTCTCTTGCCTCTTCTATATAGATATTTTTTGAATAAACTTTTGTATATGGATTATTGTATTTCTTATTCAAATTATTTATTTTATTTTGAACAGACTTCACATCACCATTTATATCAATTACCAGATTTTCCACATATGGCTTTATAACCATATTTTTAAAGTCATTTTCATTAATGTACATTCTCAGATTAAAATTTTGTGCGCCATCAAGAACTACCGTGACTTTAAAATCTTTATCTATATATCCTTCCCCTATAGCATCTTCTTTTAAATATCTAAACTTAATTTTATCTCCTGCTTTTATTTTACTTCCTTCATGTCCAGTAATTACTACATATCCACCTTCATCAAATTTTTTCTCATCTATAGAACTGACAGTATTTTAGGATTCTTTTGAGAATATATAATATTATTTTTTAATAGTTTACTTAATAATCTACCTGAAGATAATCCAACTGTATCTGAGGCTAAAAAACCATTATTTTCTGAAATTTCTTTTGAGCCTCTGCCCTGAAGAAATTGCTTTTTATATTCTTCATCTACTTTTTGAGTCAATATCTCATCTTTTAAATCCCCTTCATAAGCTGTATGACTTAAATCCTTGTACACCTTACTTACATTACTCACTTCATCAAGATTCTTAATATCTTTTATAATATTTTCGTCAATTGGTGCAACTCCATTATCTTCAGATTTAGCAATGTCTGCAAGTCTATGACGTATTTCTATCTCCCCTAACATCATGCCTTCAGCAGCTCTTTCTGGATTAGAACTGCTTATATACAGTCAAAAATATTATACAACTTAGTGACATAGAAACTAAAACTAAAATAGCTTTGCGTCTATTTCTAAATATATTTGAAAATGCCATCTTATGAATTTTAGAACCATGTTTCCCCCTTTTAGACTTACGTTTAATCTTATTACTTTTATCACTATATCTTACAGCATCTATAGGAAATACAGAACTTACAATCTTAGCAGTTTTTTTGCATGACAATCTGACAGTTACATATGAAAATATAACAGCAAATACAAATATAAAATACTCAAATGCAGTTTTATTTAATCCAACTATAAGCTTACCAACTAAAGGAACAAATACTATCCCTAGTAAAAATCCCAATAATAAACCTATTGGTATAGCTATTATACATAATCTATTAGCTTGTTTAATAATCAATTTTTTTAATTGATATGGGGATGTTCCTATTGTTTTTAATAATCCATAATATTTTATATCTTTAACAACTGAAATATAAAAAATATTATAAATTAATAAATATTCACTTAAAAGTATAAGTATTGCAATTAAAATTATTGGCAATACATTTTTAACAACTTCTTTGAAAGTAGTTGCTTGTTTACTTAAGTATATTGGATTTATAGTCGCTTTTCCTGAATAAGGTTGGATTTTCTCAAGTAATTTATCAAATTTAGACTGCAAATCTTTATCATTAAGAAAATTAAAAGATACACTTGTAGTAGCTACTTCATTTGTTTTTTTGTAATTATCATAGAAAGCTTCACTCGTAAATACATCATGAAGAGGTATTGCTGTAGCTGTTTTGTATTCAAAATATCCAACTAGTTTAAATTTGAACGTTTCTTTTTCATTAGTTAGTACCCCATCTTCAGTTTTTGGAATTATTAATTTTACTTCAGCACCTATTTTATGAGGTACATCTAACATATCTAATATCTTTGTAGGCATTACTATTTCATCATTATTTTTTGGTAAACTCCCTTCAATCATCTCTACATTTACAGCATTTTCAAGGCTTCTTTTATCACAAACGGTTAAATTCACTGTCTGAGTTGAAAACTCTAGATTTTTTAAACTTGCTATGTTTTTTACTATTCCAATACTACTTTTGTCTACTGTCTGCTCCTATCTTAAATCCATTTACAATATCAGATTCCATATCACATGCTGTCAAAAACAGAATACCTATTCTACAACCATTATAGTTTTCATTTTATTTCCTCCATATTTTTTATACACATTAAATCATTGAGTTTCCTATTTTATTATACTAATTTTATTTTCTAAAAAACTATTATTCTCTTAAGTTTTCATTAATTCAAAATAAAAAGAGTGTATATTTAGTAATTTTGACTAATATACATTCTTCATTTTTTATAAGTTTATAAATATTCTATTTTAGTTTGCCATAGTCTTCATCAGATACAGGCTCCAACTATTCATTGAAGGCTCCCTCTGCTGGTACTTCTACAGCTAGATGCTGAAACCAACTATCTGGTGCAGCTCCATGCCAGTGTTTTACATCTGGTGGTATATTAACTACATCACCTACATGCAATTCCTGAGCTGGTTTTCCAAACTCTTGATAATAGCCTCTACCTCCAGTTACAAGTAAAATCTGACCGCCCTTATGATGTACATGCCACGAATTTATTGTAGAAGGTGCAAATGTTACATTACCAACTGCCACACCCTTAGTAGTGAGCATATTCAGATAACATTCTCCTGTAAAATACTGCGCAAATGCTTTATTTTCTTCTCCAATAGAAAAAACTGCTCCTATACCTAAATCTTTTTCTCTACTCATTTCTCATCCCCCTATGCCTAATCTAATTTTTTTACACTCTAAGTATACAACTTGAAGTTAATTCTAAGGCAATAGTTTTTATCAGGATAATTTAACTTTTAATTTATATTTATTCATTAAATCTATTCTTTTAAATCCTCATCATCTATTATAGATTTTCTTATATTCAATAATTGGTCCACAAATTGATTAGCAGGAGAATTTAAAATATTCTTAGGAGTGTCATACTGTTGAATAACTCCATGATTTAATACCAAAGTCTTTGTACCTAAAATCAAGGCTTCATAAATATCATGTGTAATAAATATAATTGTAACTCCTGTTTTTTTATGAATTTCTTTTATCTCTTTCTGTAATTGCTTTCGTGTAATCTCATCTACTGCTCCAAAAGGTTCATCCATAAGTAAAATTTCTGGAGAAGAAGCTAGAGCTCTTGCAATACCTACACGTTGTTGTTGACCACCGGATAATTCCGATGGATAACGAACTTTCATATCATTTGGTAAGCCTACTATCCCCATCCACTTGTCTACAGCACTTTTCACTTCTGATTTATTTTTTTTATTGAGAAGATTTGGTACATATGAAATATTTTCTTCAACAGTCATATGAGGAAAAAGAACACTTCCCTGTACACAATATCCTATTTTTCTTCTTAATTTAATTAAATCCTCGTTTTTAATATCTGTTTGATTTATCAATATACTTCCTCTATCTGGCAAAATTAAACCATTAATCATTTTTAAAAGTGTTGTCTTCCCTGAGCCAGATGAACCAATAACAGTTAAAAATTCTCCTTTTTCTATATCTAAATCAAGATTATTTATTATAGATTTATCATCATATTGTTTTTCAATATTTTTAAATTGTATAATAGGTGTCATTATATTTCCTCCAATTATAAAAGACCTTTTTTATTCAAAAACTCACGTGCAACATCTCTAGGTTCTAAATTATTGTTTTCTACATCATAATTCATTTTAGCCATTTCTTTATCAGTCAAAATATTTTCAACCACTTTAAATACTTTTGATAACTCTGGATGCTCCTCTAACACTTCTGAACGAACAACATTTCCACATTGATAAGATGGATAGAAGTTTTTATCATCTTTTAAAACTACAACGTCTGAAACACTGTACTGGCCATCAGTTGTGAATATAGGCATTACATCAATTTTACCCTCATTGATAGCTTGATATTTTAATCCAATATCTAAATCAACTGTATTTTTAAAGTTTAATCCATACGTATTACACAATGGAGTATATCCGTCCTCTCTCTCATAAAAATCATACTCTGCTCCAAACGTCAATTTAGAAGATATCTCTTTTAAATCTGATATATTTTTTAAATTATATTTTTCTGCAACTTCTTTTCTAACTGCTAATGCATAACTATTAGAAAAACCATACATACCAGTCCATTGCATCTTAAGTTTATTTTTGTATTCTGATTGTAGTTTATTAAACATATCTTCAGTATATAATTCATTTTTCTTAAGTACCATATTCCAGCCTGTTCCTGTATACTCTGGATAAATATCAAATTCCCCATTTTTCATAGCTGGCTGAATATTAGACGTTCCTCCACCTACACCTTGTGTAATCTCTACTTTTAAACCTGTATTCTTTTCAATTAAAATATCCAACATCTCACCAAGGATATATTGTTCAGTCATAGGTTTTGTAGCAATATGAATAGTTTGAGTTTTTGAAGAATTAAAGAAGTATGATGTAAAGATGGCTAGCACTATAATAAGACTTCCTAGAATGGCAAAAACTTTTTTTCTATTTTTCTTTTTTCTTTTTCTTTGAAAAAATCTTTCTACTAATCCTAAAATAAAATCAAATACTAACGCTAATAAAGCGATAAGTATACTTCCAGTGATTGTCATCACTGTATTATTTGTTGTGATTCCTCTATATATGGCTACACCTAGTCCTCCTGCACCTATAAACGAGGCAATACCAGCTAATGCAATTGTCATAATGACCATGTTTCTAATACCAGACATGATAACTGGTAGAGCTAGTGGAAGCTTTATTTTATATAGTATCTGAAAGTCTGTACTTCCCATCCCTCTAGCTGCTTCAAGGATATTTTTATCTACGTTAGTGATTCCAGTATATGTATTTCTAACCATAGGTAATAGTGCATAAATAGTAAGAGCAATAACAGCAGTAGTATTCCCAATCCCAGAAAATGGTATTAGAAATCCTAACATAGAAATGGATGGAATTGTATATAGAAAATTGATAGTTCCCAATATAGGTTTAGAAGAACTATGAAATTCACTTACAATAATACCAATTATCCCACCTAAAACAATTGCGATTATTATAGAAATAATAGAAATTGTCAAATGCTCTATAGATAATTTTATAAAAAAATCACTTCTCTCAGATAATAATGTCAAGATATCATTTATCATTTATCTCACTCCTTTTTATGAGTTTTACTTAACAATATTTAAAATTTAATTTAGTAATAACCCTTATTTTAATATATCAATAAATTATTCCATAAATTACATGTTAAGATTATAATATCAAACTTGCAAGTAGGCACAAAAAAGTAACTATTGGAGAATAATTGCTCAATATTCTCCCTAAAAATAATAAAAAATGCCAGAACCGTTAAAAGCTTGATATCTAAACGGATTTCTGACACTATATTTAATTAAATTTGAATATTTCTCATATTATTTACTACTGTTAAGTTTAAGTATCATTTTATATACCCATTCTACTCATTAATATATCATTATATTAATTATATTTTATTTATTATACTATATATTTTGCTGTTAATGATACTCTATTGTTGCACAATTGTTTTGGAGTTCCTTCAAATATTACTTTTCCACCTTTTGCTCCACCTTCAAGACCTATATCAATAATCCAGTCTGCTCTTTTAATTACATCTATATTATGTTCAATTATTATAACTGTATTTCCATTATCTACAATTTCTTCAATTATACTTATAAAATTTTCAATATCTGCCATATGAAGTCCTGTTGTAGGCTCATCCAATATATATACTGAGCTTTCCTTATTTAATTCACTAGCAAGCTTTAATCTTTGACATTCTCCTCCAGATAATGTATCGAGAGTTTGCCCTAAAGTAAGGTATCCAATACCCATTTTTTCAATACATTGTAATTTTGTTTTAATCTGTCTTAAACTAAAAAATTCAATCGCATCTAATACAGACATTTCAAGAACTTCTATTATATTCTTCCCTTGAAATTTATATTCTAAAACCTCTTTTTTAAATTTTTTGCCTTCACAAATATTACAAGTGTTCTTTATACTATCCATAAAAGCAAGATTCATTTCTACTATTCCAGACCCCTTACAATTATCACAAGCCCCCTCTGAGTTTGAACTAAATAAAGAAGCCTTCACTCCATTTGTTTTTGCAAATACGCTTCTTATATTGTTCATAATGCCACTATATGTTGCTAAACTTGACCTTGAGTTTACTGATACAGGACTTTGGTCTATAAGTACAGCATTAGGATTCTGCTTTAAGAATTCATCCTTAATTAATGTGCTTTTACCTGCACCTGCTACTCCTGTAACTAAAGTCAACACGCCCTTAGGTATTTTAATAGATATATTTTTTAAGTTGTTTGTATTGCAGTTTTTAAGTTCTAAATATCCTCTATGCTCTCTTACATTTTCTTTAATAGAAAGAGATTTATTTAAGGCATTCCCTGTAACCGTTCCACTTACAAGTAGATTGTCATAACTTCCTTCATACACAATTTTTCCACCATACTTACCAGCCTTTGGCCCCACATCTACAATGTGGTCTGCAATCTTAATGACATCTGGGTCATGTTCAACAACTATAATTGTATTTCCTTTATCACGTAATTGTTTTAGAAGTTTATTTAATTTATATACATCTCTTGGATGAAGCCCTACACTCGGCTCATCAAAGATATACATTAAATCAACGAGATTACTATTCATATATTTGACCATCTTTATACGCTGAGATTCACCTCCTGATAGTGAAGATGTCTCTCTATCTAAACTTAAATATCCAAGACCTATATCTATTATACTATTTAATTTTTCTATTATTCCCTTAAGTAAAGGTTGTGCTTCTACTTTATCTATATTTTTAATAACTTCAACTAATTCCTGAACCTCCCATGACTAAAGTCACAGGGTTCCTGCTTCATAGAATTTTGCATACTAAAATATGTCTTACCAATTCTCCACAGGCTATCCCCGTAGTTCCTACGGTTCTTACATAAGTTATCTATTTTAAACTCTTATTAGTCTTAATCCTTCTTTTAGTATATTTATACTTGCATTTATATCTCTATCGTGAGTTACATTACAACAAGGACAAATCCATTCTCTTATACTTAAATTCTTCATTTCCTCGTTTTTATATCCACATTTATTGCATATTTGTGAACTTGCAAAGAATTTACCTACCTTTACAACTTGTCTACCATACCAATTAGCCTTGTATTCTAATTGACGAATAAATTCTGACCATGACACATCAGAAATTAAGTGAGATAGTTTACTATTTCTAGTCATATTCTTTACTTGTAAATCCTCTATGCAAATAATATCATTCTCTCGTATTAATTTAGTAGATAGTTTTTGTAGAAAATCCTTCCTTTGATTAGCTATATGCTCTTGAAATCTTGCAACTTTCAATCTTGCTTTATTTCTATTTAAACTACCAATTGTTTTTCTCGATAGTTTTCTTTGTAATTTAGCAAGTCTATTTAATGACTTCTTAAGATACTTAGGATTTTCTATAAAGTCTCCACAACTTGAGATACAAAATTCTTTAATTCCTAAATCTAAACCTATCTGATTATTAGTATTTTCAAATGCTTTAATATCTATATCAGTACAACATAATGATACATAATATTTTCCACTTGGTTCTTTGGATATAGTAGCATTAAGTATTCTTCCTTGAGGTATTTGTTTATCCCTTACTTTAACCATACCAAGTTTAGGTAATTTTATATATTGACTACAGTACATAATATTTCCATTTGTAAAGTTAGTTCTATATGAAAATCTATTAGTTTTTTTTGATTTAAATTTAGGAAATCCTGTATTTTCCTTAAAGAATTTTTTATATGCGTTTTCTAAATCTTTTAAGGTGTTTTGTAGTGAAAATTTGTCAGGTTCTTTAAGCCACTCTAATTCTCTTTTTAAATTGGTCAAATCAGAACTGCACTGTTTATAAGTAAAAGTTTCTTTATCGCTTTCATAAACTTCTATTTTTTTAGCAAGATATTTATTATATACAAATCTACAACATCCAAAAGTTTTGTTAATTAACTCTTGCTGTTTTTTATTTGGATACATTCTAAACTTATAAGCTTTTTCCACTACTATCACCTCACTTTACTTGTTTTTTATGATTATGTTAATACTAGATGTCTATATTTTACACACCATACTATATGGTATTTATACGTATCTGAGCTACTTCATTTTTTACTCACCCATCCTAATATTAACAAGGTCAATTTTTTTAAACAAGTATTTTAAAGGTTTTTATATTTATTTTTAAATAACATATGTAAGAACCGTAAGTCCTAACTTTTATCATTTTTGAGGTTGTCGTTCACATAGGTTCGCTACTACCTATGCAGTTCTCTTATGAACTTCTTACACTTTCATGCAAGCACAGACTATATCTTATCCTTCAGCATTATCCGTTAAGGCCTACCCACTTCCACTACCAATAGCTTGTAGTGTACTTCCCTCAAGAGGAATAGTCGTTGAAGTTTCTCCTATTCAGAGCTTACCTGCTGATTGCCCATTTTAAAGCACTTAGGGTTTAACCTTATACCATCTAACCAATTTTTTCTACTTTCGTAACTTTCACACTTAGGTTTATTTCATCCTTATGTTTTAGTTTGGTTAGCTTTAGGGGTTTCCAGCAATTCAAGTAGTATTGGATAGGTTCTATCCTATCTCTACATATAAGTTTCCCTATACACTGACTATTTTAGCTACTAACTCACGACTAAAGTCACGAGTGTGCGTAGCTATTTTTTAATCAAAGAATCCTGATTCAGAAAATATATTCCAGTGCCAAGAGCCTACTCCAAATCCTGAAAGCAATATGGCTCCTTCATTTAGCGATTTATTAGTATCAAGAATCTGACTCATATTAGGAATTAGTTTTTTTCCAAGTCCATGACAGTGTTGACACATACCCTCAATATCATTGAAAGAAAACATATTGGCATTACCTATATACTCACTACCAAACCTTGAATATAAAGTTCTTAAAAATGAATTTACATCTGTGATAGTCCCTAGAGTTGACCTTGAATTGCCACCAAGTCTACTTTGGTCTATGATAATTGGTGTTGATAGATTTTCTATACAATCAGCTTTAACTTCTCCATATCTAGGTAAAAAACTTCTTATAAAAGTACTAAACCTTTCATTTAATTGACGTTGGGATTCTTTTGCAATTGTCTCAAACACGATAGATGATTTTCCAGAACCTGATACACCTGTAAATATGGTTATTTTTCTTTTAGGTATTGTTAAAGATACATTTTTTAAATTATTCTCTTTACATCCTTTTAAAATTATAAATTCATTATTCATAACTTTCCTCCTACATTGTTTTTATCTAGATTTTTTCCAAGCAAATAATAGTAGTGATTATGTGTAAGTAAAATACTATTTTATTAGTTTTTTTTATTTTTTATAAACACAGGTCAAATTATAGCATGTAGGTTTTATATGGTAGTATAATGTAGGGTTTGATTTTTATGAAAAATACATTTATTTTATATAAGTATTATTGAATCTATTTTATATAAATATCATTACTATATAGATATTAAATTATATAGAGCTCTTAAATTCAAAATTTTATATAATTGTATTAATTGCACAAAAAAGTACCTTATCTATAATTCTAAAATCATAAATAAGATACTTTTTCACATAATTAAAACACTTCACTTTAGATATCAAATGTAACCTACTACTTCCAAGAAATTAATCTTCACTTAACACAGATGTAAGTTCAGGGTCATTTAAAAGATGTTCAAAATAGCTATGCGCTGAAATATATCCTATACCATACATTTTGCGTTTTGAATTTACAACCTTATATTCATAACATGCACTCTTGACTTTATTATAGTCGTTAAAATCCACAGCTTTATAAATAGCTCTTTCATTTCTTGGTATATACTTCACATATTTTGGCTTGATAAAATATAAGTCATCTTGTATCTTACGCTCACGCTTAAGCTTCTTTAAAACTTCTCCATTTTTTCTATGCATTATATGGTCATCATACTTGTAATGATGAGCTATATGAGTTACATTACCTTTAAATTTATGCTCAAAATCTAATATAGTCTTCTTCATCAACTCATAATGTGTTCCTTCTTTTTTATCTATATCTGCAAGTATAATCACATTTTGAGGTTTTACCCCAAGTTCTTCCAACGCAGATTTAAATTCATTGTTTCTAAGCTCCTCTTTTTGCTTTCTAGTTAAGTTTCTAAACTTAGTATTAGCCTTAAAAACGTTAACCCCAGAACCATCTGATACTAGTACAACATATACATTATTTACACCACACTGTTTTATAGCATCTACAATTGCACTTCCACCCCATAAGACTTCATCATCTTGATGTTGAGGATAAAATACTGCTGCTGACTTAAACTTCCTGCTATTACTCTTAGGAATAGGCATCTCAAGTTTTCCATCAAAATTCCTTGCAATTAAAAATATCATTAATAATATTAATATACTTATGCCTATGTGCTTTGTTTTATTTTCCATATTTAAAATTTTCTCCTTCTTATCAATTCAAATATCTGATAAACCCTTGTGGCAAATAGGTTGAAATACACAAATTATTTTACAATATTTTATAGTTTCATACAATCTTTGACACGAACTATAATAAAATAAAAAAGCCTTCTAAGCGCAATATTGCAAATATCACAGCTAGAAAGCTTCCCAATTCTTAAAATTTATTAAGCTTATTTGTAATCTAAATATGTCTATTTTGTATAAATTATACTTTAATTACTATATCGATACGACTATTTTCATAGTCTACATTTCTTTTAAAACTTCAAGTAACTCTTCTTCACTATACATATACTTCTTATTACAGAATTGACAACCAACTTCTGCTTTTTTATCTTCTTCTATTATTTCAGCTAATGATTTTTTACCAATTGCAACTAAAGCAGTTTTCACTCTTTCCTTTGAACATTCACACATAAATCCAACTTCACAAGTATCAAGTATTTTAGGCTCCAAACCATCTAAAACAATATTTAATATATCTTCTGGAGTTTTCCCTTCTTTTAATAGATTAGTTACTGAAGGTAATTTTGCTACATTTTCCTCTAATTTAGCAATCGTCTCTTCTTCTGCATCTGGCATTAATTGGACTATAAATCCTCCAGCAAACTCAACTTCTTCTTCTTTTGTAAGTACACCTAAAGCTACTACTGATGGAGTTTGTTCTGATACTGCAAAGTAATAAGTAAAGTCTTCTGCAATTTCTCCACTTACTAATGGATAAGTACCATTATATGGCTCTCTAAGACCTAAGTCTTTAATAACTTTTACAACACCTTCTGTACCTACTGCTGCTGCTACATTTAGCTTACCATTTGGATAGTCTTCCACTTCTACTTGTGGATTTCCTACATATCCTTTTACCATACCTTTAGAATCTGCTGTTGCAATAATAGTTCCAATTGGACCTCCACCCTTTATTATTACAGTCAATTTATCACTATCATTTTTCATCATTAATCCCATTATAGATGTTGCAGTTAATGTTCTTCCAAGTGCTGCTGTTGCTACTTTTGTAGTTTCATGTAATCTTCTAGCTTCTTCCACTGTGTTTTTAGTAGTTGCAACAAATGCTCTGACTTGACCATTTCCTGATGTTGCTCTTAATACATAATCTCTCATTCATATTCCTCCATATTTCGTTAATTATCTAATTTCACTATATTACTATTTTAATTTCAATCTATAAATACTTACCTATTTTAACCTTAGATAATGGTTCTTCTATATTATATTTACTCTCAATTTATAAAGCTTTATAATTATGAAAAAGTAACTGTTCATAAAACATCATCACTTTGTTTTAATATATAAACTTGTATTTGTTGTATTTTTATATGACATTTATATTCTATATACAAAATTTTTTTACATACAAAAATATCTTATTTTTTACATACAAAAAATATTCTTTGACTTTCTTCACTAGGTTCATTAAATGTAAAATCTCCATAAGATTTTATATATTTAAATCCAGATTCTTTAAGCATATCAACTATTTCATCTTCAGTGTACGCCCTTTGTTGATGTACTTCTTCAAACCTTTCAAACTTTCCATCTTCATCTTTAATAAAAAATGTCAGTTCCATTTCAATTAGATTTTCTTCATCATCAAAGTAATTTTGCCACATATAGGCTATATCATCTCTATTTTCACCATACATATTGTTTCCTAATATGTTGGCTAATTTATAAAACGAACTTATATCAAATATAAATATTCCATCTTTTTTTAATAATTCATATGTCTTTGAAAATACATTTTCCAAATCATCATCATAGGTTATATAGTTGAATCCATCACAAGCACAAAGCACACAATCTAAATCAGATATTTCAAAATCTAGTTCTGATATATCTTGTTGAAGTAAAACTAATTCTACGCCTTCTTTTTCTGCTTTTTCTCTTGCTACACTAAGCATCTCATCAGATATATCGATACCAGCTATATCATAATCTTTTTTAGTTAATGGAATTGTAAGATTACCTGTACCACATGCCAATTCCAATATATTTTTTACTTTTACACCTTCATCAGCTATTATATCTTCTATATATTTAACCCAGCCTTCATAATCAACTTCATTCATAAGTTCATCGTATACAAACGCAAAATCGCTATATTGACTCATCCTTTTTATTCTGCCCCTCCACAATCTTTTTCAGCCTCTTTTTGCGTGATGTAAGCATACCTCCAATTCTTCCAGCTTCCTTAGCTGTAAGCCCTGCCCATCCACGTTCTCCAACTTTATCCATAAGACCTAGTTCTGAGGCTATCTCATATTTCATTATATCATCATTTGTCAATATTTTAGTATTCTTACCATTAGTTATCTTCTTTTCTCTTTGCATATTTTCTTTCAAAAAAATCACCCCTTCATATTTGTATTTTTGTCAATTAAAAGAAATTTATACAAATATGTAAGGGGTATTTATCAATTCACATCTTTTTAGATTTAAGTATCTCTACTTTTTAATTTTTATAAATTATTTCTTAATCTATAGCTCCTTTATATTTTAATAATTTCGCATAGACATTCAGTGCGTTTACACATATCTTTTCATCAAAATTAAAGTTTATATTATGAAGACCATTTACAAATCCTTTTTCCTCATTTCTTGAACCTAACATAAAAAATAAACCTGGAACTTCTTTTTGATAATAAGAAAAATCTTCTGATATCATAAGTGGCTCTAACTCCACAACACTATCATTTCCAACAGCTGTTACAAATTCTTGATATAAATCCTTGTCATTTTTAACAGCAATATAATCGTCTATGATGTTTATATTAACCTTACAGTTATAAGCCAGTTCAAACCCTCTAGCAAGTTCTCTAACTCTAAGCTTCATCTTCTCATATACTTCTGGGCTGAAGCATCTCATTGTACCTTCCATCTTTATATTTTCAGCTATTATGTTTCTTCTAGCTCCACCTTCAATTCTACCAATAGTCAATACTGCATTGTCTATTGGGCTTATATTTCTTGATACTATAGTTTGAAGTGAACTTACAAAGTTTGAAGCTATAACTATCCCATCAATTCCATTTTGTGGCATAGCACCGTGTCCACTTTTAGACACTATTTCTATATCAATGTCTCCTATTTGAGCCATAAAGTATCCTTCTCTTGTACCAACATAACCTTCTGGCAACTCTGGATATATATGAAGTCCATATATTTCATCAACATTATATTTTCTAAGTACACCTTCATTTATTAAAGCTTTTGCTCCCCCTGGACCTTCTTCTGCTGGTTGGAATATGAATACTATATTATCATTCAGTTGTTCTTTGTTATCATTCAAATATTCAATTAATCCAAGTAATATAGTGGCATGTCCATCATGACCACATAAATGCTTTACACCTTCCTCACTATGAAGCCCATCTATATCTGCTCTAAAAGCTATATCTTTTTTAGGTTTTTTGCCTTCTATTATTCCTACTATACCTGTTTCTAAGTAAACTTCATACTTAATCCCCAATTTATCAAGATAATCTCTTATGTATTTTGAAGTCTTATATTCTTTTCTTCCAATCTCTGCAATTGGATTTAATGCCTTTCTATGTTTATAAAGTTGCTCTTGTAAATATGATGCCTCTCTCATGTAATCTCCTCCAAATTTTAATTTATTAAAAAATATTTCTATATCCCTCATAATTAAAACATTATATAACAAACTATACTAATTAAAAGTAAAAAATTAAATTTAATATAAAAATATTTTGCATTATTAAATAATTCACCATTAATAATAATTCCCCTGTTTCATAAATCAAAACAGGGGAATTATTACTTAAAAATTTTATTTTTTAGCAAGAGAAGAAATGTTTAGCAAGTCCACCCTTAGCAGTTTCTTTATATTTATCCATCATGTCTATACCAGTTTCTTTCATTGTTTCAACAACTTGGTCCAAGGAGACAGAATGTGAGCCATCAGTTAATAATGCATAATTAGCTGCATCATAAGCTCTTTGAGCTGCCATAGCATTTCTTTCTATACATGGAATTTGAACGTATCCATATACAGGGTCACAAGTCATTCCTAGATGATGTTCAAGTGCTATTTCTGCTGCATATTCAATATGGTCTATAGTACCACCTTTTAAGTATGCTACTGCCGCTGCTGCCATAGAACAAGCTGCACCAACCTCACCTTGACACCCTACCTCTGCTCCAGATATTGATGCGTTAGTCTTTATTATATTACCTATTATCCCAGCCACAAGTAGTGCTTCAATTATTTTTTGGTCATCATACTTATAGAAATCTTGCATTGCAAAGAATATTCCTGGGATTACACCAGCAGAACCACAAGTTGGTGCTGTAACTATGATATTACCAGAAGCATTTTGCTCAGAAGCTGCTAGTGCATATGCATATACAAGTGTTGAGAAGTTTTTATCTTTTTGGTATGCATTATAAAACGTACTTGCTCTTCTTTTTAATAATAATTTACCTGGTATTATTTCATCTGTGCTTAATCCATCATCAATAGATTTTCTCATAGCATCTTTTATAGTTTTTATATAATCTTTTATGTCTTCTGGTTCACATTCCAACACAAAATCTACTAAAGTCTTATTATTTTCCTTACACCATTTTACTATCTCATCCATAGTATCTAGATGATATATACTGTTGCTTTTGCTATTTCTTTGACCTTCTTCTGCTATAGTTCCTCCACCTACAGAATATACAGTCCATTCAGCCGTTACATTTCCTTCTTTATCTAAAGCTTCAAACTTCATTCCATTTGGATGAAAATCTTTTATAATATCTTCTTCCCAAACGATTTCAACTTTTTTTGGCGATATCGTTTTTTCAATTATATAGTCAGTTAAGTGACCTTTTCCTGTAGCTGCCAAACTACCATATAATATTGCTCTAAAACTTTCTGCATCTGAATTTTCATTTTTAAATCTTTCTGCTGCTCTTTGTGGTCCCATAGTATGAGAACTTGAAGGCCCACTTCCTATTTTAAAAAGTTCCTTTAAAGTATCCATATTATTCCTCCTAAATTTACGGTATTATTGCTTATTATTAGATTTTACGCACATATTTATTATAACCTAAATATATTAATTATTAGTTATTAAATTCGCATAAAATTTATTTTTTATTTCCATTTTGGTATATTTTATTAAATTAATATGCATATTTTGAGAATAAAACATTTATTTCAAATTTTTCTAATATTAATATAATATAAATATCTTATTTAAACAGTTAAGATATTAACTATACCTATTAAAATTAATTAATTTGTACTATAATTATTATTGTACTTAAAAAATTAAATTTAGATAAAAAAGGAGATTTGATTATATGTTATTTAAAGGTTCTGCTGTTGCTTTAGTTACCCCATTCACAGAGGATAATAATGTCAACTTCGAAAAATTAGGTGAATTAATCGAATACCACATTGAGAATGACACAGATGCACTAGTTGTTTGTGGAACAACAGGTGAGGCAACTACTATGAGTGAATCTGAAATTTTTGCTGTAATAAAATATACAGTTGAAAAAGTTAACAAAAGAATACCTGTCATTGCAGGTACTGGTTCAAACAATACTATGTTGTCTGTTCATATGAGTCAAGAAGCTGAAAAATTAGGAGTTGATGGACTTTTAATAATAACTCCTTACTATAATAAGACTAATGAAAAAGGTCTTAAACTTCACTTTGAAACAATAGCAAATAGCGTTAAGTTACCAATTATTTTATACAATGTACCTGGAAGAACTAAAGTAAATATAAAGCCATCTGTTGTGGCTGAACTTGCTAAAATAGATAATATAGTTGCTGTAAAGGAAGCAAGTGGAGATTTAGCTCAAGTTGCAGAAATAGCTAAATTAGTACCTGAAGACTTTGCTATATACTCCGGTAATGATGACACTATATTACCACTATTATCATTAGGTGGAAGTGGTGTTATCTCTGTGCTTGCTAACATTTGCCCTAAGGAGACACATGACTTAGTAACTAAATTCTTTAAAGGTGATATTGAAGGCTCAAAAAAATTACAACTTGATATGGATGCTTTAATTGCTGCCTTATTTATAGAAGTAAATCCAGTGCCAGTTAAAACTGCCATGAATATTTTAGGTTTTAATGTTGGAGATTTAAGACTTCCTCTAGCTGAAATGGAAGAAATTAATCTTAATGTATTAAAACAAGAATTGACAAATTTTGGATTTAAATTTTAGCAATATTTATATAAATAAGTTGATTTTTTCTTAAATATGTATTATTATTAGAATAATCAAATTTTAATATCCTATTAACCTAGGGTAGAGGTAGCTGTAACTAAGAGTATCCAATAGTAGCTGGCAGGCGTTAATGATTGGAAAAAGGATTTACAGCCGAAGAAAATATTTCTTGCAATTATATTTTCTGGGATTACACATAACATGTGTAATACTGTCACTTATATTATAAGTGATGAGCTACAGGGTTTACTTTGAGTGATAAATTAGACGTACAAAGTATACCTTTGTACGTTTTTTGTATATAATTAAAGTTGTTAATATAATATTAAAGTTTTTGGATATAAAAAAATATTAACATATCTTACTTGTATAACTAAAATCAAATAATGTTTTAATAATTTAAAATTGGGGTGAATTTATATGAAAAAAGTAAACGTAGCGATAGTTGGTGCTACTGGAATGGTAGGTAGAACATTTTTAAAAGTATTAGAAGAAAGAAATTTTCCAATAGAAAATCTATTTTTATTCTCTTCTTCTAAATCAGCTGGTTCTAAAGTAATATTTTGTGGTAAAGAATATATAGTAGAAGAATTAAAGGAAACTTCATTTACTGATAGAGGTATACAAATAGCACTATTCTCTGCTGGAGGAAGTATTAGTGAAAAGTATGCTCCAATAGCAGCATCAAATGGAATCTTAGTAGTGGATAATTCTAGTCACTGGAGAATGGACCCAGATGTTCCTTTAGTAGTTCCTGAAGTAAATCCTGAAGCAATAAAAGAACACAAGGGCATAATAGCTAATCCTAACTGCTCTACTATACAAGCTATGGTTCCTCTTAAGCCACTTGATGATAAGTACAAAATTAAGAGAGTAGTATACTCTACTTACCAAGCTGTATCTGGTTCTGGTGTTAAAGGTGTTGAAGATTTAGAGAAAGGGATGAATGGTAATCCTACTGGATTCTACCCTCACCAAATATCTTACAATTGTCTTCCTCATATAGATTCATTTACTGAAAATGGATATACTAAGGAAGAAATGAAAATGGTAAATGAAACTATGAAAATACTTAATAATTACGACTTAAAAATAACTGCAACTACTGTAAGAGTTCCAGTGAGAAATGGTCATAGTGAATCTATAAACGTTGAATTTAATAATCCATTTGAATTAGAAGACTTAGTAAAAACACTTGAAGAAGCTCCAGGGGTTGTAGTAGTTGATAATCCTGCTAATAATGAATATCCAACTGCTGTAGAATTTGACAATAGAGATGAAGTATTTGTTGGAAGAATAAGAAGAGACTTCAGTGTTGACAATGGTGTAAATCTTTGGGTTGTAGCTGACAATATCAGAAAAGGTGCTGCAACTAATGCAATTCAAATAGCTGAAATGGCTTTATCATACGATTTAGTATAATATACAAACTTGTATAAATATATAATTTTGTAAAATATTAATAATAATATAAAAACAAGCATTAGAAGTAACTGTAATATAAAACACAAAAATAAAAAAGAGGGGATTGATTTTATATGATATTTAAAGGTTCTGCTGTTGCTCTAGTTACACCATTTACAAAGGATAACAAAGTTGATTTTGACAAATTAGGCGAATTGGTTGAATACCAGATAGCTAATGGTACTGATGCTATAGTATCTTGTGGTACTACTGGTGAAGCTAATACTATGACTGATGAAGAACAACTTGCTACTATTAAGTATGTTGTAGAAAAAGTTAATAAAAGAGTTCCTGTTATAGCTGGAAGTGGTTCTAATGATACTATGCACTCAGTTAATCTAAGCCAAGAAGCTGAAAAATTAGGAGTAGATGCTCTATTAATCATAACTCCTTATTACAATAAAGCTAATAAAGCTGGACTTAAACGTCATTTTGAAACAATAGCTAACAGTGTCAAACTTCCAATTATACTTTACAATGTCCCTGGAAGAACTTGTGTAAATATAAGTCCTAGCCTTATAGTTGAACTTGCTAAAATAGATAATATAGTTGCTGTAAAAGAAGCTAGTGGAGACCTAGGACAGGTTGCAGAAATAGCTAGTTTAGTTCCAGATGATTTTGCTATCTACTCTGGTAATGATGATACTATACTTCCTTTATTATCTTTAGGAGGTCAAGGAGTTATATCAGTACTTGCTAATGTTTGCCCTCAAGAAACTCACGATTTAGTAGCCAAATTCTTTGAAGGCGATATAGAAGGTTCTAGAAAATTACAACTTGGTATGGATGCTCTAATAGCAGCTTTATTTATAGAAGTAAATCCTATACCAGTTAAGACTGCAATGAATTTACTAGGATTCAATGTTGGAGATTTAAGATTACCTCTAGCAGAAATGGACCCAGCAAATTTAGAAGTATTAAAGAAAGAATTAGTTAACTTTGGACTAAAAGTTAATGCATAGTAAAAATTGATGCATGGTAAAAAATAGGTTTGGTCAAAAGTTAGCCCTTAATCATAGGAGGAAATTATGTTAAAAGTTATAGCAACTGGTTATGATGGAAAAATGGGTAAGATTTTAGCCGATACTATAAGAGAAGATAGTGAATTAGAATTGGTTTGTGTTGCAGCTAGAGGTATGGATAGTTGTGAAGGTGACCTTAAAATCTACGAAGACATGAGCACTATAGTTGAAGAAGTTGATGTAGTTATAGATTTTTCTCATCACTCTAATTTAGATAATATCTTATCTTATGTTTTAAAGACTAAGACACCGTTAGTAATTGCTACTACTGGATATAATGATGAAGAAATGAACAAAATACATGAAGCGGCTAAAGTTATTCCTGTATTCCAATCATATAATATGTCTCTTGGTGTAAATGTATTAGTGAAATTAGTTAAAGATGCAGCTAAATTATTAGAAGGATTTGATATAGAAATAATAGAAAAACATCACAACAGAAAAGTAGATGCCCCAAGTGGCACAGCTGTTATGATTGCTAACGCTATAAAAGAGGTTTTACCAAATGTTGAAAATAATTATGGTAGATATGGTCGTAGCGCAAAAAGACAACCAAACGAAGTTGGTATTCATGCTATAAGAGGTGGAAATATTGTTGGTGAACATGATGCTCTATTTGCAGGAGATAATGAAGTCCTTACAATAAGCCATCAAGCCCAATCTCGTGGTATCTTTGCAAGTGGTTCTATAGCTGCTGCTAAATACTTAGTTAAACAAAAACCAGGATTTTATAATATGGACAGCATGTTAGGATAATAACAATAATATAATGAGGACACACAGTTTAACTCAAATATATACAATAGATAAATTTATTTGATACTATGCTTATATAATAAAAAATCTGTAAAATAAAATGTAAATAATGAAAAGTAAGTATATACTAAAATTGATAAATAAGTATATAATAAAAGAAATATAATGAAATACAAGGAGAATTAACAAATGGTAAATTTAAACGATGCTTATGAAATAGCAAGATATATAAAAGAAGTTAAAAAGAAAACACCTGTTAAGGTATATGTAAATACTAACTCTTTACATTTCCAATCAACTGATAAATTCAAAGTATTTGGATGCAATGGTTCTTATATATTTATAGGTGACTATGAAGATATAATGGAAGTATTAGATAAACATGGTAAAGATATAATAGATACTCATGTAGAATACGATAGAAGAAATTCTGCTATTCCTCTAAAAAATACTTTAAGTGAACATGCAAGAATTGAGCCAGGTGCAATAATAAGAGACATGGTTACTATAGAAAAAAATGCTGTTGTAATGATGGGAGCTGTTATAAATATAGGAGCTGTTATTGGTGAAGGTTCTATGGTAGATATGAATGCTGTTATTGGAGCTAGAGGTACTCTTGGTAAAAATGTTCATTTAGGTGCTGGAGCTGTTGTTGCTGGTGTTTTAGAGCCACCTTCTGCTACTCCTGTTATAGTTGAAGATGATGTTTTAATAGGAGCTAATGCAGTTATTCTTGAAGGTGTTAGAATCGGTAAAGGCGCTGTTGTTGCAGCTGGTGCTATTGTAACTACTGATGTAGAAGCTGGTGCTGTTGTTGCTGGTTCTCCTGCTAAAGTTATAAAAATGAAAGATGAAAAAACGGCTGACAAGACTAAACTTATGGATGACCTTAGAAATTTAGATTAATTAAATAAGTAATGTATAAGCAAAAGGGTGTCTCAACATGAATTTAATTCATTAGAGACACCCTCTTTTTAGGATATTTGAAATTATTTAAAATGTCTTAACTTTACCCTAGATTAATATATTGAACCACTATTTACTACTGGTTGTGCATCTTTATTACCACAAAGAACAACCAATAGATTACTTACCATAGCTGCTTTATGTTCTTCATCCAAAGTTACAACATTATTTTCACTTAAATTAGTTAGTGCCATTTCTACCATACTTACAGCCCCTTCAACAATCTTTTTACGTGCTGCTATTATAGCCTCTGCTTGTTGACGTTGTAACATTGCTGCTGCAATTTCTGGTGCATAAGAAAGGTGAGTAATTCTTACTTCACACACTTCAATTCCTGCAATATCAACTCTTGATTGTAATTCGTCTTTTAATTTATCAGCTATCTCTTGACTACTACCACGAAGAGATTTCTCATCTCCATCTTCAGATACATCGTATGGATAAAGTCTTGAAACATTACGAATAGTCGAATCACATTGAATAGATAAAAATGTATTATAATTATCCACATTAAATACTGCCTTTGTTGCATCTACAACCTTCCAAATTACAACAACTCCTATTATAATCGGATTTCCTAATAAATCATTAACTTTCTGCTTTTCATTATTAAGAGTCATTGTTTTTAAAGATACTTTTTTCCCTCTTGGATTAGATGATATATCTACTTTTTCATCAGATGAAGATTTTGATATATTAATTCCTGATGATGTTGGATTTATTGCAGAACAAAATGGATTTACCCAATAGTATCCTTCTTTTTTTATAGTCCCATAATAGTTACCAAACAAAACAAGAACTATAGCTTCCTTAGGATTAATCATCTTTAGTCCAAAACATAGGATAAAATCTACCAGTATAAATACAAGCCCTGAAATTAACATAAGTGAACCTATCCCAGCAAAGCCACTATCAAGTTTTATTATTCCAAAAACCATAATAGCTATTGAAACTACTAAAAATAAGATAATCATTATCAAAGCCATTACTCCATTAAATGTCTTTGCTTCTTTCTCTTGATAAGTCTTCTCTTCTTTTAACATATCTATCACTCCCATCTTAGTATATTAAGTTAAGATATTTCTAATTTAATAATATCACTTTTAATACCCTAAATGTTGAGTTTAAAGTTAATACTTTAAATTTTTATCTATCTTTACATATACACATCTTTAGAGCTTTTAATATATTAATATTGATTTTTAAGCGAATTTTATGAAATATGAACTTAAATTTAATATATATTAAATTTAGGCACTCTTTTTTAAATATCCAGTAAACTATAACTCTAATATCACTAATATTATTTTATATAAATTGTATTAGTGATAAAATAAACTTATAGTAATACAACAAATTTTTATTAATTTAATAGGAGGAATTTATGTTGAAAGTTATAATTAGTGGTTATAATGGAACAATGGGAAGAGTACTAGCAGAATGTGTAAAAAAAGATAGTGAATTAGAACTAGTGTGTGGGATAGCTAGGTCTGCTGATGAAAAAGGTTGCCATGGTGATACAAAACTTTATAAGACAATGACTGATGTTACTGAAAAAGCTGATGTCATAATAGATTTTTCACATCATGAAACTTTAGAACCAATATTATCATATGCGCTAAAAAATAATGTACCTGTAGTATTAGCCACTACTGGCTATGATGAGAGTGATTTAAACAGAATAGAAGAAGCATCAAAAAATATTCCTATATTATTATCATCAAATACATCTCTTGGAGTAAATATATTAATAAAATTGGTTAAAGATGCATCAAAAATGCTAAATGGTTTTGATATTGAAATTATAGAAAAACATCACAATAGAAAAGAAGATGCCCCTAGTGGAACTGCTACTATGATATCAAATGCAATTAAAGAAGTGTTGCCTGAAAGTATAAATAAACATGGAAGATATGGTAGGGATTGCAAAAGAAAAGCAAACGAAATTGGAATACACTCTATAAGAGGAGGCAATATAATCAGTGACCATGATGTTATATTTGCAGGTGATAATGAAGTTCTTACATTAAGTCATCATTCTCAATCTGATGAGGTGTTTGCAAACGGTTCTATAGTTGCAGCTAAATTCTTAGTTGGTAAACAATCGGGACTTTATAAAATGTCAGACATATTAGGATAGTTTTTTATACATAATAAATCTCAATCTATTTAGATATTCAAGTATAAACATTTAAATAGGTTGAGATTTTAATATATATTATTGTATTCTATATACTGAAACAAATCCAGCAGCAGAAGTACCTGATGTTGTTGAGTTAAAAGTAAAGCTTAAAGTAACAGCTGCTGCTCTGGCATCAACCAAGAAGTCCAGTCCTACACTTACATCTGATGCAGTAAGAGTATTTACTGCTTTTGCAATAAAGTTATTTTGAGCTGTTCCATTAAAGTTTGTAGTTATTGACATAAACCCTGCAAGTGAAAGTGTAGCACGTACACCAAAAGATACATTGTATATTCCTCCAACTGCAAGATTTATAGTACTACTTGTTGGTAAAGTTATATTAGTTCCATTTATAAATGATGAGTTAAATGTAACTAATGAATTATTTGATAAGGTTGTAGAAGATACTACAAACTGTGCATTATTTGATGCTAATACCCCTGTTGCTCCTGTTGGACCTGTTGGACCTGTTGCTCCATCTGCTCCTGTTGCCCCTGTTGCTCCTGTTGCTCCTGTTGCTCCATTTGCTCCAGTTGGTCCTGTTGGACCTATTGCTCCTGCTACTCCATCTGCTCCTGTCGCTCCTGTCGCTCCTGTTGGACCTACTGCTCCATCTGCTCCTGTTGCTCCTGTTGCCCCTGTTGCTCCTGCTACTCCATCTGCTCCTGTTGGGCCTGTTGCTCCTACCGCTCCGGTTGCTCCTGTTTCTCCTGTAACTCCGGTTGGACCTGTTGGACCTACTGCTCCATCTGCTCCTGTCGCTCCGGTTGCTCCTGTTGGGCCTACCTCTCCATCTGCTCCGGTTGCTCCTGTTGCCCCATCTGGACCTGTTGCTCCTGTCTCTCCTGTTACTCCGGTTGCTCCTGTTGGACCTGTTGCTCCATCTACGCCTGTTGCTCCCGTTGCTCCTGTTGGACCTGTTACTCCTGTTGCTCCATCTATACCCGTTGGTCCTGTTGGACCTACTTCTCCTGTTGGACCTACTGCTCCATCTGGACCTGTTGCTCCTACTGCTCCTGTTGGACCTACTTCTCCATCTGCTCCTGTTGCCCCTGTTGCTCCTATTGGACCTGTTGCTCCTGTTATTCCATTTGCTCCTGTTGCTCCTGTATTTCCTGTTGGCCCTGTTGCTCCATTTGCTCCTGTTGCCCCTGTTGCTCCTGTTATTCCATTTGCCCCTGTTGCTCCTGTATTTCCTGTTGGCCCTGTTATTCCATTTGCTCCTGTCACTCCTGTTGCTCCTGTTGCTCCTGTTGGCCCTGTTATTCCATTTGCCCCTGTCGCTCCTGTCGCTCCTGTTATTCCATTTGCTCCTGTTGCTCCTGTATTTCCTGTTGGACCTGTAGAACCTGTTACTCCATTTGCCCCTGTTGCTCCTTTGTTTCCTGTTGGGCCTGTTATTCCATTGGCCCCTGTTGCTCCTGTTGCTCCTGTTGGACCCGTTATTCCATTTGCTCCTGTTGCTCCTGTTGCTCCTCTAGGACCTGTTTCTCCTGTTGCCCCATTGGCTCCTGTTGCTCCTGTATTTCCTGTTGGACCTGTTATTCCATTTGCTCCTGTTGCTCCTGTGTTTCCTGTTGGACCTGTTATTCCATTTGCTCCTGTTGCCCCTGTTGTTCCTTTAGGGCCTGTTGGGCCTGTTGGACCAGTTGGTCCTGTTGGGCCTACATCTTGATACAAACTTGGCCCTGAATTGTCATTGTAATCACTCATATAATAAATCCTCTCTCTTTTAAAATTAGAGCAATACTCTATAAGTATTGAGCATTACTCTATATAATTATATGAATCGACAATTTCTTATGTGAGAATATATTTATTTACTTATATCAATATCTATACTTTGATTATTAAATGACTCTATATTATTAACTTCTTTGCTCCAATCCTCTATTATTGGAGTAATACTTATTTTTTTAACACCTTTTTTGACTTCATACTCTAAAGAAGATTCAACATAATTACCTTTAGAATAATCTAGACTATATCCTCCTGCTCCACTAAGTAACTCTAAACTTTTTCCTCTTGCATCTTTAAGTTCAAATCCTAATGTTTTTGGAAGTTTATCATCTTTAGCAAAATTATATTTATTAACTTTGAATCCATACATTACTTTAATCTTCGTTGGAGAAACCCTCACTTCTTTTAATACTAAATCTATATCAACGTTTTTATTTTTTAATCGTACATTCTTGTCGACATTATAAATTCTTGTATCTTTAGCTATATTTGAACCATTTATACTAGTATTAAATTCCCAATTTCCACTAAGATACCCATTTAAGTGCTCACCTTCTACTCCTCCCATGTTTCCTATCTCTATCTCTTTTGATGTCTTTATACTCTTGTTTAACTCATACTCAACTTTATTTATGCTTATACTTATATCATAATCTTTATTTAAATCTACATTTTTCAATAAATCAAAATTTTCTACATCACTTTTTCCATCTCCATCTTTATCCAAATTCTCAAGTTTGCATGTCATAACCATATTAGTAGTTCCATCTTTATTTTTTTCTGATGTAGAAGGACCTGATACTGAAACAAAGTTCATATCTCCAACTTTAATTTTAATATCATCAATTCCCAAGAATCCATTTTCTTTCTTTAAACCCAAGGCATCTTTATCAAGCTTACTATCATCAACACTTATATTTAAAAATAGCTCCCCTTCTCCAAGCATAATCTCATTTAATGTTATACTTATTCCTTTATCTGTAACAACACTGTCTACAATGTTTTTATAGGGTTTGAGTTCTTCAGTATCTTTATTAAAGAAGTATTCTATTTGTTTTCCTATATGTTGCATGTATGCTAAGGTAGTTTCATTAGTAAATGCAGATGTACCTAAAATAACTACTGATAATCCTCCTACAAGAGCATATCTCTTAAAATTATTACTCTTATTATATTTAACCTTAGATTTCATTCTCTTTTTCATCTCCTCTTTTTCTTCACTACTCAATACAATGTCATCATATTCTTCTATATTTATATTTGTCTCATTAAATAAATCAAATTTATCTTTCATAAAAAATCTCCTTTTCTTCTATATTTTTTATATTCAAATATTTACTATTATCCATTTTATATTTAAGCTTTCTTCTTATTTAAATGAATTTTCATCTTTTTTCTGCCCCTTGAAAGTCTATTATGTAAATTCTCAACAGTAGTCTCATTTTGCATAGCTATGTCTTTTAGAGATATCTCTTCTAAATAATACTTTCTAAAGAGCTCTGCATCTTTATCACTTAATGTACTTATAAGGTCATTTATTTCTTCTTCAATTTCTTTTTTGTACAATTTTTTATCTATATAGGATATTTCTTTATCTTCCAATTCCAAGTGCATATTATTGTTTGTGTACTTTTTCCTATAATTGATTGCTCTATATTTAGAGATAGAACCTATCCAATTTTTAAAGGAATTTTTTTCACTATCAAATTTTTCTATGTTATTCCATATTGATAAAAGTACATCATCTATACACTCTTCCTCATAAATCCTAGCATTAGCAAGAGTTCTTCTAACTATAGATGCTATAAAGTTTCCATACTCATCAATAAGCATTTCCATCCCTTTTTCTTTTTTCTTTTTTATATTTTTGATTATCAGTTTATCCTCCAAGTTAATACCTCCTTTGTAAAAGCCTTTACAGCTACTAATACAATTAAAAATCTCATTTCCTATCACTTATTTTAAATTTTTTTATTATATTTATAAAAATAAAACTAGTTAAGCCATATAAAATTAAACTAATCCTACTTTAAATTACCTTTCAAATGAAAAATGCCTCAACACGATTAATAAAAATCATATTGAGGCATCCACAAAATTATATAATTGCTTATCTATCTTCATCTGTAACATTGAATATATAAGGAACATTTCTATAGTAATCACCAAAATCAAATCCATACCCGACTACAAACTTATCTTCTATTTCAAATCCACAATAATCTGGCACTAAATCTACTTTTCTTCTACTTGGTTTGTCCAAAAGAACACAACATTTTAAACTAGCTGGGTTTTTAGCTTTTAAATGCTTTAATACAAAATCCATAGTTAAGGCAGAATCGGTAATATCATCTACGACTAATACATCATATCCTGCTATATCAGTAGTAACATCTGCAACTACTTTTACTTTACCAGTACTTTCTTCACTATTTCCATAACTAGATGTAGTCATAAAATTAACTCTAAGAGGTAAATTTATATTTCTAACTAAGTCCGCACAAAATATAAAGCTACCTTTTAATAGAGAAACTACCATAAGATTTTTGTCTTTATAGTCTTTTTCTATAACTGCTCCTAATTCTTTTAATTTATCTTTAATTTTTTCTTCTGAATACAACACTTCCCATTTTTTTGCTTCTATATCCATAAAAAGACCTCCAATTGTAATAATCCTTCTTAATTTTATAAGAGATTGCTCACTTTTTCAATACTCTTATTCAATATTAGCCAATATTATTGAGTTTTTAAGTGCATTCAACAATTATTAACAACGTATCTTATATTTTAAGTAGTTCATATATTAATACTAAATTACATACTATATATTTTAGACAAAAAAAGAAAAAACTTGCAATAACAAGTTTTTCCATTTATACATAATTGTATTTCATCAGAGGCACTAATTAAATTTATTTATTCTATTTTTACTATATCTTATAATATAAAAATATTTTAAAATACTAATCAACTTTATTCATATCATTCATTACATTTAAGATTATCTCATCTGTTATAGACATACCTTTATCACTTACTCTACCTAAGTTTTGTATACTTTGCTCAACACTTGAACCAACTATACCATTTAGTGGTGGTACAAAACAGTCTTGCTTAGCTATTATAGCACTTTGTATAGCAGCAGATGCAGCAGATGATAATTTTAAAGCACAACCAGCTTTTGCTCCATCACATATCATTCCACTTAGGTCAGCTATCATGTTTTCTATAGCTCCCTCTATTTGCTTTTCAGTACCATTCATAAGCCAAGAGATACCTGCAGTAGCTCCAGTAGATGCAGCAACTCCGCATCCACATACAGCAGATAATCTTCCTGTATAGTTTTTAATATAACCAGTTACTAGATGTGATATAGCTAAAGCTTTTGCTAGTCTTTCATCAGATTGTGGAAATTTTTTATTGTAAGCAACTATTGGAAGAATTGCTGTTAAACCGTGGTTTCCACTACCATTAGAACTCATAACAGGCATTTTTACTCCAGCCATTCTTGCATCTGAAGCTCCAGCAGTTAACATCATTGCATAGTTTATAACATCATTACCTAAAAGACCTTCTTCCATAGATTTTTTGATTCCATATCCTACACCAATACCAGTTTTTTGCTTTAATCCATATTCGGCCATTTCTTCATTCATTTTTACTCCATCTAGTAAAAATTCTATATCTTTAAAATCAATATCTTCTACATTTTTTACTAATTCTTGTATAGTTACAGTGTCCATTAAGCTCTCAGCTTTTTCTGCTGAATCATTTGAAACTGATACTTTTGGCTCATTATCTAGTAATACTTCTCCATCTTTCTCTAAGTATGTGAAGTTGTCATGTTTAGTTCTTATTCTAACTTTAGAAGTATGATTTGCTCCTTTTAATAACACTTCTATAAATACTTTCTCTCTAGTATCAGCAGGTGTTATCGATAAAGGAGTGTTATCCATATAGTCTTCAGCTATTTTAACTTCTTCTTTTGTTAAAGTTTCTAGTACACTTAATCCGTTTTCAGAATGACCTCCTACTATACCTAGAGCTGCTGCTATTTTTAATCCTAATCTTTCAGTCCCTGGTATACCTACGCACATACCATTTTTATATATACTAGGACTAACTAACATACGATTTTCAACTATTTCTTCTCCTAATAATTCCTTTGCCTTTGCACATGCTAGTGCTAAAGCTACTGGCTCAGTACATCCTACTGCTGGCTTAACTTCTGCCTTTAACATTTCCACTAATTCTTTTCTTATATCTCTCATTTTATATAAACCTCCCAATTAAGTTTAGATTTAGTACTCAAATAATTCTATTAAATAATTTCTTATCTATATTTATAGCAAGATACATGCCATATTTTTTATTTTTTCTATATTTTTATTTTGATACGCTATAATCATTGATATGACTGATTCTATATATATACTTTTTTTATTTACATAGAAATTTTCTATTCCTTTCAATCGATAAGAGAATGACAATTTCGCAAAAAGACAAAAAAAAATCTCAAAATGAGATTTTATATCATTTTGAGACGGCTTACACTTACTATATTACTATGAGATTATATTGTATTTTTCAATTTTTCTATATAATGTAGCTCTTGATATTCCAAGTGCTTTAGCTGTTAATTCTTTATCTTTTTTATAATCTTTGTATCTATTTAAAGCTTTTATTATCTCAATCTTCTCAAGTTCATCAAGTGGAACTATTCTATCACTTTTAACTTCTAATTCTTCTACAGATGTATTTTTTATCTTTTGAGGAATCACATTCATTGTAATGACTGGAGACGAAGACATATTCACACTATATTCAATAATATTCTGTAGTTCTCTTATATTACCTGGCCACTTATATTCAATCATAGCATCGACAACTCTGCTATCTATATCAATAACATTTTTATCTAGTTTTTTTGAATACTCTTTAACCATATGCTTGATTATAAGTGGTATATCATCTTTTCTTTCTCTTAAACTAGGTAATTTTATAGGTATAACGTTTAATCTATAATACAAATCTTCTCTAAAGGTCCCATTTTGAACCATCTTTTCTAAATCTTTATTCGTTGCTGCAATAATCCTTACATCTATCAAAACATTTGATTTACTTCCAATCTTATTGAGCTCTTTTTCTTGTAATACTCTCAATAATTTTGACTGTAAGTGTAAACTCATATCTCCTATCTCGTCTAAAAATATGCTTCCTTTATGAGCTACTTCAAACATTCCAAGCTTTCCACCTTTTTTAGCTCCAGTAAAAGCTCCCTCTTCATATCCAAATAACTCACTCTCTAATAAATTATCTGGTATTGCTGCACAGTTTACAGCTATAAAAGGATTATCAACCCTATTACTATGATTGTGTATAGCTCTTGCAAAGAGTTCTTTGCCCGTTCCACTTTCACCAGTAATAAGTACTGTTGAAGTTGATTTAGAGGCTATTAGGGCTTCTTTTTTAGAATGTCTTATAGCTGCACTTTCTCCAATTATATTTTCTAATTTTATCTTATAATCTTTATTAATCTTATTGTAGTTCTTTATAGCATCTCTTTTATCTATAAAATCAATAACATAGCCTTTTAATTCATTTTTTAATACTATTTTATTGATATTATATATTCCTTTTGAATCATATCCATATCTCTTATAAAAAAAGCTACATGATTTATCTTTCTTAAAGTTATTTACAGAAGGCTTCTGTATAAAATCTAATTCAGCAAATATGTTTTTTCCAGTTATATTATCTTTTAGATTAAAAAGCTCCTTAAATTTTGAGTTATACTTATCAATCTTGCCATCTACATCAATAGATACAACAGCCTTGTCCATGTTGTTTAATAAAGTCTCTAATTTTTTCTTTTCTAATTCCAGTTCATACGTTTTAATTTGAGCTTTTAATTTGCTCGATATTAAATCTGCCATCTTACCTAGAAAGTTTATAAGACCACTTTTATTATTTTCTATAATCTGTGCCTGCTCTTTTGTAAAGGCTATAAGACCTATAACACCGTGAGAATCACCATCACATATAATAGGGCAGCATACCTCTGCAAACTCTACACAGGCATCATTCTTATAGCATTCCTTACATATATCACTACTCTTTGGGTCATCGATTAGTATTGTAATCTGTTCTGTAAGTGATTTTTTAAAAGCTGTATATTTATCTACTTTCTCACCTATTTTATCTACATAGATTCCTGTTCCTGCAATCCTAAATAGTTCTTTATTTACTATAGTTACATCTATATTGAGTACTGATACTATAGCCTCAGCTATATTTTGAATATCAGATTTTATATATTCTAAACCTATCATAATCATCATTCCTTATTTTTTCTTAACATAAGTATTTGTCTTATTTCTTTAAGAATCAAGTATATCTTATTTAAAGTAAATTGGATTGACATTAGGATTACAAAGAGCATAACAATTATTATCAATTCATAATTTATTTCCATCTAAACATCTCCTTATAACAAAAGACTAGGCTTAACCTAGTCTTTTATATTATATCCATATTTATATTTTAACTCATTTATCTTCTTTTTCCCACATAAATATATTTTAATTTGTTTGACTCTTTAATCATACCATCAAAGTTTAATCTTGAAAATATATTGAATACTTCATGTGGATAGTGAATCTTTGCAACAGAACCACAAAACTTATGTTTAAGATAGTTTAACTTAACTTTTAAATTTTTTAAATTTAAATCCTCTAATATAACCTCTCCATTGCCCTTTAAAACTCTTTGTATTTCAGATGAAGCTTTTTCACAATCTGTAATAACATTAAATTGGTCTACTATTATTATCTTGTTGAAATGATTATCATCAAATGGTAAAAACTCTAACTTACCTTTAACTACATTGCAATTTTCATTATATACTAAAGAATAACAGACATCTTCATAGTTACTATTCTCCAGTATAGTTACAGATGTACCAAGACCTCTCAATCTCTTGCCTAGGTTTCCTATATGACCAACAAGCAATATTTTATCACCTACATTATACTCAATTGTATCCAAAAAACATTCTAATTCATCAGATGTATATTTAGCTTTAACTGGCTGTCTATTTATCTGATACAATATGCTTTTCACAATGCTTCACCTCTTCATTTCCTCAATTATAAATTATGTACAGATTACATTATAATAAATGGCGAGCAACTATTCAAGAGATATTTCATTAGTATTTTTTTAAACAATCTTTATGGATTTTAATATGTTATTATAGCAGAATTATTGGTATTTTGTTCATAAAAAACAGTATACTTTTTGAATCTATTCGTTGTTATTCTCATCCAGTTTTTTTATTTTCGATATTGATACTTCATAAGCCATTTTTTTAATCACATTATTTTCATCTATTTTTTTCTCATATTCTCTACTTTGAACCCTACCCCAAAGCTGTATTCTATCACCAACCTTTAGATTCTTTGCAAATTTAGCATTTCTGCCCCAAACTATTGATGGTATATAATCAGATTTGTTATAAGGTCTATTTATAGCCACCAATAAATCGGTTATTTCCCTACCTAGAGGCGTCTTCCTATATACAGGCTCCTTACATACATATCCATCTAGAAATATGCTATTAGGGTCTTTATTTTCCTCATCTATGCTTTTTATTTCTCTAGCAAACACTGTAAGCACTAATCTATTTTTATTATTTAATGTTTTATTATATGATCTTAATTGACCTACAACATTGACTAAATTTTGTTTATCGAGGTCAACATCTTGAAGAAGTCTTTCTGATACAGTCATTGGAAGTATATCAAAAGAATCACTTAGTCTGTTTATTTTTATTTTCATATTATAAAATTTTTCCCCAAATATCTCATGACTAAATTCTAGCTTATTGTCTAACTCCCCTCTTAAGTTTACTACGTTATTCTCATCTTTAACAGCTATCATATTTTATCCCTCCACAATTGTTAATTCTTATATTTCTGGTATCAGCTTATATAATAAATATATTTGTGAGAGATGTATTTTATTACAAATCTTTGATTGCTGTTTAAAAATTTTTATTTAGTTATAAATTTCATTTAATCTTTTCCTTTTTAAATTTATAAAATTGTTATTGGATTTATATATCATCACACTGTTTAATTCCTCTATTTCACCCTTATATTAATTTTAAAACTCTTTATATATTTTTTTAAGTCATATATAACTCATTCTAGATACTTGTATACAAGTAAATCCAGTAACTTAAATTTATCCAAATAATTCAGATAAATCTAGAGTCATATATAACTTATTTTTTATCAGTTACAAGTTATTTTAGACTTAATATGATAATATTTTTATTTATCTGTATTAATATATGAGCACTTGCATAGTTTATTGAGCATAAAATGTAAATATTTAACTTCAAATTATGCTTTAATTTTTATAAATACAACAATTTTCATCTCTAATTTAATAAATTATTATATATATTACACAATTGGCATATTAATTGCTTTATATAAATTATATTAATTTATTAAATAAAAAACTGCCCTAAAATATTAAATTAATATTTTAAAGCAGTTTATAGTTTTATTATCAGCTGTAATATTTAATAAATACTAAGCAGTCTTTTTATTTTTATTTGCAGCCATTATCATTGTAGCAGAAGTGTAAGCTATAACAACTATTACTAATGCTTTTAATATATCCATTGGTAGAGTTTTTACTATATATGCAGCTACGAAAACCCCTATTAAACCACAGATAGCTATTATAACTGATGCTTTTTTAGTATATGCATCTTCTTTTATGAATTTCATACTTGCAACTGGCATTAATAATGCACAAGAACCCATAACTATTGGGAACGCAACTTTTGCAGACATTCCTAAGAAGTAAACCATCGCCATACCAGGAGCATATAGACCTATACCAGCTGTCATTAAAGCACCTAGTATAAAGTTACCTAATACACCTATTACTAATTTAACACCAGTAAGACCTAATTCATTTCCCCCACCTGGTAATACGTTAACCCAAGGATGACCTAATAACATTAATATTGCTGTTAATGCTAGAGTTACACCCATAACAAGTTGTATTTTTCTTTCGTCCATTTTAGCTATTATTCCTGCACCTATGTATGAACCAACAGCTGCTGCCACAACCATAGATACTAGAGTAACACCATCAACTGGTATGATTGATGTAAATATGAATGCTTCTGTAACAACTGGAATAGTATGTGCTACGTTTAATGTACCAGGCATTTTTTTATCTGGTATATTTAATTTTAAAGCTTTTGACATTGCTATTGTTGGAGCAAATGACCCTATTCCTAATGTATCAAAGAAATCTGTTATAAATCCTGTTACAGCAACTTTTGGAGTACTTTGTTCTTCTAGTTTCCCCTCTTTGTTTGCTTTAGCTACGTCTTTACCAAACACAACTGCAAAGATTGCTGCGAATACTACGTATAATGCCTTTAAGATCGCTACCATAATCCATCCTCCTATTTTTTTATTTTTTAATATATTCTGAATCTTATAGCCTAAAAGCTATAGAATAGTAGCCGATAAAAGGCTACTATTCTATTTTAATTTCCCAATTTATTTATTGCTTACTTAAGAATAAATCCATGTTTAAGTGGATCTTCTTCATCTATTACAAAATGATTGAATCCAGTTATATAAGCAGAACCAGATATTTTAGGTACTACAGCATTGAAATCTGCAACTTTAGTTTCTTCAACTATTTCACCTTTGAATAAAGTTCCTAATATACTTTCATATACGAATTTTTCTCCTACTTTTAATTCACCTTTAGCATGTAAAGTAGCTAATTTAGCACTTGTTCCAGTTCCACATGGAGATCTGTCAACTTGACCTTGACCAAATATAACTACATTTTTGTAAGTAGCTTCTGGATGAGTTGGCTCATCATATATTTCAACTAAGTCTACAGTTTTTATGTGAGCTAAAGTTGGATGTTGTATTTCTATTTGCTCGTTTATTATGTCTCTAAGTTTCATAGCTAACTCAGTTAATTTACCAGCATTTTGAGGTTCGATTTTTAAACCTAATTGACTTGCATGTATTATAGCAAAGAAGCTTCCACCAAATGATATGTCAAATTTAACTGTTCCAACACCTGGTAATTCAACTTCAACACCTTCTTTATATAAGAAAGCTGGCACGTTTAAGAATGATACTTCTTTAGCTTTTCCATCTACAACTGTAACGTCTCCTCTTATTATTCCTGCTGGAGCTTCCATAACTACATGAGTTATAGGCTCTACTGCTGGAACTACACCTGTTTCTATAGCTGCTGTCATAGCTCCTATTGTACCATGGCCACACATGTTAAGGTATCCGCCACCATCCATGAAGATTATTCCAAAGTCAGCATCTGGGCAACAAGGTTGAGTCATTACAGAACCAAACATATCATTATGTCCTCTTGGCTCTAACATTATAGCAGTTCTTAAATAATCTAGATTTTTTTCTAAATATTCTTTTTTCTCAGGCATAGAATTTCCTTTTATATTAGGTATTCCACCTACAACTATTCTAGTTGCTTCACCTGCTGTATGAGAGTCTATAGCTTGTATACTTCTGCTAAATTTCATATCAAATTCCCCCTTAGGTTTATTTTGCGTTTTACGCATTTTTAATTTTAGAAAAGCCAATGCTTTTTTACATCAACTTCATCCATGTGATTGTATCCAACTACTTCTGTTTCTATGTAGCATGTTGTCTTCTTATAATAAATTATGGCAGCTTTATATGTGTGGCTTCGTAAATACTAGTCCTCATCTACTCCCATAATAGTAAGACCTACTGTAAATATATCCAATACCTTAATTAAAATTATTCATAACAAGTGCATGTTAGAATCAATATCTATCAAATTTAGTAATGGATTTATTATCCATGTTTTCTCATCTTAAGTTTTAAAAATGCTAGAGCTTTTTTAGCATCTATTTCATTTGTGTTGTTTTCTCCAACAACTTCTGTCTCTATACCTTCTTTTGATTTGTTCATATCAACTATAGTATTCATATATTGATTACTTACAACAAATTTAGCTTGAGTACCATTAAATGTAACTCCAACTACAGGTATATCTCTTTTTCCTATTTCCTCAAATGTGTTGGCATAGTCAACATGTGAGTTTCCCCATCCATCTGATGAAACTATAGCTCCATCTGCTCTCATGGCTTCCAGCCAAGCGGCCGTTCTTTGTCCCACAAAAGTCTTATTTTCGTTTCCATCTGGAGTTCCTACTACTATTACTCCAAGTAAGTCTACATCTTTATCACTTTCAACGATGTCTAAAAGTGGGTCTCTAAAGTGATGAAGAGATGTTTCTTTTGTTGAAGGTCCTATTCCCATAATATCCACCTCTCTTAAGTCATAGCTCTAAGGGCACCATCTCTGTATTCATTAGGAGATATAATCATAGGTACATTTCCCATATCTATAATTGATGTTCCTCCTTCAAAACCACTAGGTTCCTTTGAGAATAACTGATTGTCATACATAGCACCTTGACCTGCTATTTGTTTTACTATGACAACCTTTTTTGCATTTGGTCGAATTTTGTCAAAATATTCACGAACTTGAGTAGCATTTCTTCCGTCTTCCATTTTCAAAGACGTTCTTATTTCTTGTATAAAATCATCACATGCTCTAAATGCTGCAAGTGGAAGTGTTCTTTCGAAAGGTAAACCTCCCTTTAGAGTTACATCTACATGAATTATATAATCTTCAACTGATGGGGTTCCATATCTACCAAACACCATTTGTTCTCTCAAAATCCCTTCTGAAGAGCCAAATTCATGCATTTGATTTCCATCTTCGTCTGCACCAGTTAACATTACATATACACCAGTTAAAGTATGTGTAATTCCCTCTCCCAATCTGCCTAAAACTTTGGTTGATATTGGTATAATGTCCATAATAGTGTTAATTTCTCTGTCATAATCTCCAGGCTTTATGATATCTACTTTTATGTCTGTTATTAAATCTTCTTTTTCTTTTATTTCATCTATACTTGATAAGTTGATTGTAAGTACATCTTTCTTTATAGAAGTTTTTGAACCGAAATTAACTTCATTCATATGAAACGGTTTTATAACAAGTCTTCTCATTATTTTTTCTTCCATAATATCCACCTTTGTTCTTAAAACCCCTCTCCCAACTGTGTGGGAGAAGGGTTTTATATTTTCAAATATAAATTACATTTTAAACGTGAGCTTTATATTCGTATGGTAATGGAACTATCTTACCAGCAGATGGTATTGCAATTAATTGATCTAATGTATCTCTTAATATATGTGTTTGCATTTCTATGTTATGTGGTTCACCAGCATTAGCACCCATTGGAACTAATGGAGCAACTGCTCTAGGAGTTCCGTTTTGTCTAACTACTGGAGGAAGAGCTGCGATTATTATTGTTGGTATTCCAGCTTCCTCTATTGCTCTCTGCACGATCACGGCAGTTCTATGGCAAGTACCTCAGCCAGCTGTCATAACTACACCGTCTACTCCCTCTTCCTTAAGTTTAGCAGCGATAGCAGGACCAGTTTCTTCAGTGAAGACATGTTGGTTTCCTCCACCACCCATGAATGCGTAGTGCATAGGAGCTACACCTTTTATAACTCCTTCTGCAGCTAATTCATGTAATCTATCTATAGGGAACATACAGTTTATATCTTTGTTTACATCTCCATTATCATATCCACCATGTGATACCATCATTTCATCAACTGTAGCTGTATTAGGTATAGCTCTAAATGTAGTATCTCCTGCTAGATTGAATCTCTTGTCAGATTTTAAATGAACACCAGCTGCTGTAGCTAAAGCTATAGTCATATCTTTTAATTCTTTAGTTACAGGAGTCCAAACTGGAGGAGGTGTTATTGGAACGAATATTTCAGATTGAAGTCCTTGTACTGTTGTAAGGCTCATATATTTCCTCTCCCTTCTATTTTCAAACGATTATTTATTATTTTTCTTCTTGCTTTGATTGCATTTCTGCTTGTTTTTCTTTTTCTCTCCTAATATTTTCTACATACTCTTGATTAGGCTCTGGACTTAATACCTCAGGATAGCTTAGCATGAATCCAACTTCTTGACCTATCTTAAGTTCGTAGTCAGTTATAAGCATTCTATTAGGTATTTTAAATTGTCCAAGTCTACCTTTCAGGTCTATAGTCACTCCACCACCTTTGATGTCAACTATAATACCTTCATAAAAAGTCTCTGATGAGATATATTTTAACCTATCCATTATAATTCTACCTCTCTACACTGTTTTAAACTTGGATCTAAATTTATACTATTATCTAAATCTTAGTTTTCGTCTTTTTCGTATATTTCTCTTCTTTTCTTACTCATTGGTAAAGATTGCTCATTATCTTCTAATGCTATTTTTTCTCCTGTAACTTTTTCTATAGCCTCTATGTTATTTAATTTAACATTTGGATTCCATTTTCTTTCAGGAGCTTTAACTTCTACACCAGCTATAGCATTTTTAAGCATAGCCATTATTCTAACAGCATCTTCTGGAGCTAATGTATTGTTAGATAATATTTCATTCTCTATACCTTGTTTAGACTTGTTATTGTCTACCATGTGAGTCATGTATTTATTACCAACAACTAGAGCACCTTGAACAGCTGAGAAACTTACACCAACTACTGGTATACCTCTCATACCTATTTGCTCTATGTGAGATGCGAAGTCTATATGGTTGTTTCCGAAACCTTCAGTAGTTACTACAGCTCCATCAACTTCCATAGCTTCAACTAACATACCTAATCTCTTAGATACATAGAATTTCTCAGCGTTTACTTGTGGAGAACCAACAAATACAACACCTACTAAGTCTATTTCTTCATCTTCCATAGCTCTTATTACTAATGGCTCTCTCCAGTAATGTCTTGACATTTCTTTTGATGCAGGTCCTATACAAGTTAATGCATGGATACCACCATCTAATACTTCAAGTGGAGATAATACAACTGGCATGTTTCCTAAGTCAACGTTTGGTTGAGCTCCTAATGTACCAACTGGCTCAACTGGTAATATTAGGTTATCATGCATTGCACCTTGTCCCATTATTTCTTTTATAACAACAACTTTCTTTTTACCTTCTCTTCTGTATTGCTCTATTACTTCTTCATCAACTACTAAAGAGTTGTCAACTGTTTTTAATGCTTCTCTTATTTCTTGAGTTACATAGTCAAATGCACGGTGAGCAGCTAGAGGTCCTGGTCTTTCCATGTTAGTTCCTGCTTTTATTGTTACTTGACCTTTGATGAATATTTCACCTTTGTCAGCAGCACCTGGTCTACCCCACATCATAGTAGTATTTAACTCACCTTCTGAAGAACCGAATTCACCTATTTGAACTCCATCTTCATCTGTACCAGTTAATACCATTACAGCTCCATCTATAACTCTAGTTATACCTGAACCTAATTCGCCTTCTTCTTTAGTAGCGATTGGTTGTATATCTAATACAGCTTCACTGTAAGTTTCATATTTATCAGGAGTTATTATTTCTAACTTCATATCTACAACTAACTCTTGAGTATCATTAGCTTCTTTACATATTTCTTCAGCGTTTCTGATGTATAAAGTAGTTCCTTCTATTTTAGTCTCATCAGCAAACTCAACTTTATCTATTTTAAAGTGTTTTTTAGTTAAGCTTCTTAAAAGTTTCTTTTCTTCAACTTTTGGAGCTACTTCTGCTGCACCTGCTACTGGAGCTGCAACGTTTGCTACTGGAGCAGCAACTCCTGCTTGACCAGCTACTGATAAAGGTATTTCTAAGCTTATATTTTTACCTTCACCTATGTGTATTTTAACTGTTTCACCTAAAACTCCTGTGCTTACTGGAACTACTGCTGCCTCTGCTACTGGAGCTTCTTCTGCTACTGTTTCTTCTACTACTTCTGCTTTAGCCTCTCCTGCTTTGTATCCTTCTACATTTTCTGTAGTCATTGGAGAAAGAGCATCTAAAGTTTCTTTTAACTTAGCTCCTAATACTTGACCTATAGTTAATCCATTTTCTGGTATTGTTAATAATCCAGAATCCTCTAAGTCTGCAAATATTGCTGGATCTTCTAAGTTTTCTGGCGCTATAATTGTTCCCGCTTCAAATCTACAACAACAAACTGCTGGGTCATTTGCATGGGCTTGAGCTGTTTCTAAAGTTATTGACATAGTATAAAATACCTCCTTACATTATTTTCTTATTTATTATTTTAAATCTCAACTCCTCAACAGGTAACCCCTTAACTGAGAAATTAAGTAAATTAAAACCTACATAATTTTTAATAATTAATATTATTTTTTATCATTTAAAGTCACTTTATATATAAGCAATTCCTATGCCAACTTATTAACAAAAAGTTTTTTTCTATAATAGATTCTGCTTCTATCGCTATTTTTAGCCAAATATTATATAAATATTTATTTAAAATATGTTATTTTTTGTAATTGCAAACATTTTCTCCAACAAAAAAAGTGTCAATTAATCAACACTTTTTTATTTTTTTTAACATACCTACATATATAACATTGCTATGGACATTGATTTTACTAGGTTTAAAGTTAAAGTTTATTATTTTGTCAAAATTTAGTCATGTGTCATATTTTAGACACATCTATTTTATACTGCTCTATCTTATAGTATAACGTTGTTCTTGGTATATTTAATATTTTGGCTGCTTTAGCTTTATTTCCTTTGGACATCTTAAGTGCCTTTGTTATATTTTTTACTTCAATCTTTTGAGTAGCTTTCGTCAAATCTAATGGATACTCTTCTTCTTCAGTACTATTATTTGTGGAATCCATCATATAACTTGGTACATCTTCCACATCTATTTTAGAATTTTGGGATAACACAACAATATTCTCAATTGTATTTTTTAATTCCCTTATATTTCCTTTCCATCTATAGTTTTGAAATATATCTATTACATCTTTACTAATTGTAAGAACAGGTTTGTTGTTTTGTTTACATATCTCCTCTAAAAAGCTATGTACCAATAATCCTATATCCTCTTTTCTCTCTCTAAGTGGTGGAATCTTTATCTCCACAACATTTAATCTATAGTATAAATCTTCTCTAAATTTCTCTGCTTTTACCATTTTACCTAAATCTTTATTAGTAGCTGATATTATTCTAGGATTTATTTTTATTGTAGTATCTCCACCAACTCTTCTTATTTCCTTTTCTTGTAGTACTCTAAGCAACTTAGCCTGCATACTAAGAGGTAAATCAGCAATTTCATCTAAAAATACAGTCCCATCCTTTGCAAGTTCAAATATACCTATTCGACCTTTTTTGCTTGCTCCAGTAAATGCACCTGATTCATATCCAAAAAACTCACTTTCAAACAACTCATTTGGTATGGCACTACAGTTAACAGGTATAAATTGACCTTTTCTCTCACTATAATCATGAATAGCTCTGGCAAATACTTCTTTACCTGTACCACTTTCACCCCAGATAAATATGCTACTATTGGTTCTAGCTACTTGTTTTGCAATCGCTTTCGATTTTTCCAACTTATAACTCTTACCTAAAATTTTATCAAAGCTACCTTTGGATAAGTTTTTAACTTCATTCTTTAAATATTTCAATGTATCATTTACCTTTTCAAGTTCAAGAGCAAGTATCTTGGCTTCTGTAACATCAACTTCTGTACATACAACACCAATAAATTCTTCCTTATAAAATATAGGATTTGCATGGACTAGTGCATACATATTTTCTTTTTTATCTGTAAAATATAAGTCACTCATACCGATTTTACTATTTAATACTTTTTCTGAAATAGTATTTTCCAAAAATTCGTTCATCGGTCGACCGACTATGTCTTCAGATTTTATATCATACCTTTCCTCCATAAACTTATTCCACAATATAACTACACCTTCGTTATTTATAGCACAAATTCCTTCTTTAATTTGTCCTATAATATATTTCAAAGTCAATCCATAGTCTTCCAAATGCATATATAAATAGTCTCTAATATGCTCTTGTTTTAAGACTCCAATAATTTTATTGTCTCTAAGAACAGGGAGAATTCCTATATTTTTCAATATCATTATATCTCTGCACTCATCTAAGGTTAGACCTTCGCTGACATATATTACATCCTTTTTCATTATAAGTTTTACTGGTTGACCGTCATACTTCTTATGCATGTCATAAAGATTATGTATATCTGTCATAGATATAATACCTTTTAATTCACCAGATGAATCTATTACCATTAGAGTTTTTGTGTTACTTTTTATCATTTCTTTTATTGCATCTTCAATTCTTGTGTCTTCGTCTATAGTTGTAAATTTTGTATCCATTACCTCTTCTACTTTTTTTACTTCTGGTATCGAAAACATAAAGTCCCCCCTTTATAGTAGTACATCATCAAAACTTATTTATATATATTTATTCTAGCATATCATAATAACAGTTTATTAAATAATTAATATTAAAATTTCTTAACTGTTTAATATACAAATTTCTAATACAAATTCATGTAATTACTAAAATGAATACTTAAATCTATACAAATGAAATCAAATGAATTATACCTTTAGTATATTATTTTTTCAATACTATTTTCACCTTCAAAGTATTTTTCTATTCACAAAACAATTAACATCTGTTCTCACAAAGGTTATACTTACATAAAAAAATGCCTCAAAATGATTTTAAATCAATTTGAGACAATATATTTTAAAACTTAATAACAAACAGTACTCCATATTAATTTTTTGCTCTTTTTGTTTGATACACTAACCCACAAATTGCTACAATACCAATAAGTATGTATGGCATTATTTGAGTTTCATCACCTGTTTTTGGTGATTTTACAACTATGTCATTTGTTGGTGGTACTGGTGGATTTACTATTGTATCATTTTTTGATGGCACTGATGTATTTTCCACTGCATCACCTGATGGTGGCACTGGTGGATTTATCACTGTATCATCTGATGGTGGTACTGGTGGATTTATTACTGTATCATCTGATGGTGGTATTGGTGGATTTATCACTGTATCATCTGATGGTGGTACTGGTGGATTTATCACTGTATCATCTGATGGTGGTGATGGCTTAGGTTTATGACCATTTGAGTTATCATTACCATTATCTGGTGGCACTGGTGGATTCACATCAGGGTCTCCATCTGTTGGTACACCTATATTGAAATCAACTTCCTCACCATTTTTTTGCTCTATTGTATAACTTAATAAATTTTGCTTACTAGTAGGCAATAAAGATGAATGGTCTTTATCACCAAAATCGAAAACTGTCTTAAAATATTGAATAGCTTTTGGGAAAATATAATCATAAGATAAAGCAGATATATTAGCTTTTACATCTGGCTTATTAACACTCTTAAGTTTAAACTTTTCTTGTGTTGAAATTTCTACTTCACCTGTACCTATTATATTTCCATTTTCATCATAAGCAGTTACTCCATCTGGTAACTTTAATTTAACTACACCACTATAACCTACTAAAGCTATAGCTTCTGTTTCATAAGTACCATCTTGATTCTTATCAAATTTGATATCAGTCAAACCATTACTCAAACTAGGTTTTCCTGTATCATTTGGCTTTAATTCTTCACGCCCTGCATTTAATAATGCCTCTAAGTAAGCTTTTGAATTTATTGCTGCTTCCTTACCTTTTAGATACTCAGCTTTTTCTTCTTCAGTCTTTGCACTCTCTATAAACATATCATAAAGCTTTATATTAGCTTGATATTGTTTAAGTCTTTCCTGCTCATTCATTTGCCCAAGCATAATCCAAATTGCATCTTGAGTAGTAGCATGAGTTATACCTTCATATTCTTCTCCACCTAAATTAAACTGTTGCTTATATCCAAATCCATCAAACTCGGAACCCGCATATAGTATAGATTTAATTGCATCTTCGTTTTGATTTTCTTGACCATTAAAATCTTCTGCTGGTAAGTATGGACTCTTATTATGACTAGTTGGAGATTTTAGATGATTATTATAACAAAATGCAGTTTGTTCTCCGTCCTCACCTTCTATTATATATTTCCCATCTTTATAGCCTGCACCTATAAGACCTTCTATTATATAATCAAAAGTTAAAGTTTTTGTAATATCATCAAATCTTACATCAAAATAAGGTCTATTTGAACCATCTGTTTCTTTTAATAAACATGTATCTTCTACTTTTGAATTTTTATTATACCATAATCCAATATTTGCATCTTTTGAAGTAAGTACCTCACTAATTTCTGACTGTACATCTGTTTTTACATCATTTTCATCTTCCCAGAAATTATATACAATCTTATTTATTTGAGATACAGTAAGATTAAGAATATCTTCAATATTCTGCTTCAAACTCATTTCTTCTACTTCTAATTCTTCCTCTTCTTCTGATGGTATAATTCCACCTAATGGTTTCTCTCCATCTGGTATCTCTTCACCTGATGGCTTCTCTCCATCTGGTGTTTCTCCTTCTGATGGCTTCTCTCCGTCTGGTGTTTCCCCTACTGATGGTTTCTCTCCATCTGGTGTTTCTCCTCCTGATGGCTTCTCTCCGTCTGGTGTTTCCCCTACTGATGGTTTCTCTCCATCTGGTGTTTCTCCTCCTGATGGCTTCTCTCCGTCTGGTGCTTCTCCTCCTGATGGTTTCTCTCCATCTGGTGTTTCTCCTCCTGATGGTTTCTCTCCATCTGGTGTTTCCCCTCCTGATGGTGTTTCTCCGTCTGGTGTTTCTCCTCCTGATGGCTTCTCTCCATCAAGTATTGTATCTTTTCCACTTACTTCGTCAGCATAAGATATTATTGGTGCAAATGCAGTAAATGCCATACTAAAAGCAATTACTAAACTAATTATACTTGATTTTTTAATTTTTATTTTCAAGATTTTCCTCCTATTTATATTTATAGCAGGTTGCACTACTAACTCCATATATCTTTTAAGTGCCCAAATTTAAGATATACTTCACAGTTTCTATAAATAGGTTTTTAGTAATTTTTATTTTTGTAATATTTTTTATTTTTTAAGTGCACTCTTTACGAACATTCTAAAATTATTAGTAAGAGACAAAAACTTATTCTTACATTAAAAAAGATACTGTAGAGTATCTTGAGATAATACAAAAATCTTTACTCTATTGGATAATTGACTCAATTCAATTTTTATATGTCAATATGACCACATATCTGAGTTTGTTTTTGTCTAATATAATTTTAATAGCTATTGCCATCATTATATATTAAATATTATATTTTGTCTATTTCTTCTATATTATTTATATTATTCGTTAATGTTATCGACATATCACAACAAAAAAACATCCCCGAAAACAATTTTACAATTTTTTCCAAGGATGTTTTATTATATATTTTTATATTATATTATTTTATTTTTAATCTTACGTCACCTTTTATTCTTCTTATTAATGGGTGATTAACTGTTCTCATTACATGGTCAGTAATATGATATACACCTAATTTTAATTTTGGTGCAGAACCCATTACTGTGTTACTACAGTCAGTACAGTTTCCTATTAATATAACTTCTGCTCCAGCTTTCTTAAATTCTATACATTTTTGAGCTTGTCCTGGACAGTGTCCTGGATTTTCACATTTTAATGCACCTTTAATTTCTTGAGCTTGTTTACATTTTTGAACTGATACTATATCAGTAACTCCCATTTTAGCTGCTATGTCTCTCATTCTTTCTTCATTAGGTCCACATGCACAGACTAAAAGACCCATTTTTCTCTTTTCATTAACAAATGGCATAGTAACTATTATACCACCACTAGTTTTAGTTATTGGAGTATCTAAAGTAGTAGCTTTACCAGTGAAAGGTCCTCCTAAGATTATCTCACCGTATTCACCTTTTATTCCACCAGCTCTTTCAATTAATTCTCCAACAGTAGTTCCAATTGGCACATCTTCAAATACTATAGATTCTTTTCCACTGTTTAATTGACCAACTACAGTTACATTTTTAGATATAACTGGTCTTTTTTGCTCAACAGCTTCTACTATTCTAGTTAATGTTTCTACATTTATTACTACTGCATTAGCTTCTGAAGGTAATTGAGTTGGCTCAAGTAATTTACCTAGAACATCTCTTACTATCGCTCTCTCTTCTCCCATTGGGTACATGTCAACTAGTTCTGCAACTTCTATATTATCTCCTGGCTTTATTACTTTTTTAAATGCTGCTATTGCTTCTGGATGCTTGCTTTTTATTGCTAGCATACCTTTTCCAGCATTAGTAACTTCCATAGCATATTTTATACCTTGGTAAACTATTTCTGGTCTTTCTTCTATTTCTTTTATGTTATGAGCTAATAAAGGTTCACATTCAGCAGCATTTGCTAATATTGTTCCACCTTTTAAATCTATGTTTAATTTTATATGAGTAGGGAATCCTGCTCCACCCATACCTACAACTCCAGCTTCTTTAATTAAGTCAAGTATACCTTCTCCTTTTAATGGTTCAAAAGTATCATCTTGTACTTCATCAGCTTCGATTACTATAGCTTGGTCATTTATTTCACTTATTTTTCCACTAACACTGGCATAAATATTTGCCCCTAATCCAGCTGGTTCTGCGATTAGAGTTCCTTTTTTTACTACATCTCCAACACTTACTACTGGCTTATCTGGACCACCAACGTGTTGTTTTAATAAAATAGAATATAGTTTGTTCAACTAGTACGCCCCCTTAAGTATATTAATTTTTTTTATAAGCTGTTCAAATAATGTTAATGTTATTTTTCTATTACAAGGTCTTAACATATTGTTTATTTCTATAGAACATATCGCTTATTAACAAAGCAATTTCTATGCCAACTTTTAAACAAACTTATACCCTTTGAAAATACTGTCTTACAGCATCCATAACTTCTTTCAAATATTTAAACTCATTTTATAAAAGTCAATTATTAGACACTTTTTCAACCAATTTAATCTATAATTATTGATATTGCATACATGCATAAAAAGTGTCAAGAAATAGACACCGTCTTTTTATCGACACTTTTCTAACATATACTATATAATTTACCACAACTTTACTTAAAATATACATTTACTACTTGTTAATTCTTAAGTTTCTGCACTCCATTAGAATCAATTATGTAATTATCTTTATATAATAAGTCTGATATTTTTACTAAACTGTATCCATCTTTTTTAAGCTTACTTATTATAGTGTCCAAATAGTTATCTACATCATTTATATTAGCATGAAATAAAACTATTGAGCCAGGTTGAGATTCTTTTATTACTTTTTCAATTACATGGTTTGGACCAAGCTCTTTCCAGTCTATAGAATCCACATCCCACTTAATTACTTTATAACCTAAATCACTGCAAATGTCCATAGCTTTGTTGTTTACATCTCCAAAAGGTGGTCTAAACAAATTTGTTTTTTTCCCTGTTATATTAAATATCTTTCCTGATGTAGTTTCTATTTCTTTTGTTATGTCTTCTTTTGATATTTCTTTCAAATTCGCATGGGTATTTGAATGATTGCCAATTTCATGTCCCTTTTCATCTATAGCCTTCACAATATCTTGATTATCATCTACCCAGCTACCAACTAGAAAAAAAGTAGCTTTTATATTATGTTTATCTAAAATCTTTAAAATTTCATCCATATTATTAGTTCCCCAAGCAACATCAAAACTTAAAGCTACTTTTTTCTCATTTGTATCAACTTTATATATAGGCATTTTTGAGTTATCAGACTTAGAACACATATACTTTATTCCATAAACAAGAGCAAATATTAATACTAATAATAATGAAAAAAATAAAACACTATATATCAAAGCTTTAGTTCTTTTGACTTCTCTTTTCATACTATTCCCCCTTTTAAATAATTTCTTCTATATTTAAAATTTATTTTTTTTTAGCTCAAAAAAGTACTGTAATATTTAATTTATAAGACAATAAGTAAAAAAACAAAATCTATATCGTTCTAGTTAAACGCTCTAAAATACCCGTTTATTTAATTTTTTAATATTTTTTACATTTTTACCTTTATTTTTCTGTATATATTATTTTTATTTTGGAGAAATTAGTATTAACATCACATAAATAAAAGTGTTGTTAGACATCATAAACTAATTATTTGAGGAGGAAATTTACTATGTCAAATTCAAACAGAACAGTAGTGCCAGAAGCAAAAGCTGCTTTAAACCAAATGAAATTAGAAATAGCTAACGAAATAGGTTTATCTAACTATGAAAACATAGACAAAGGAAACTTAACAGCTAGAGAAAATGGATATGTTGGTGGATACATGACTAAGAAATTAGTTGAAATGGCTGAAAGACAAATGGCTGGAAAATAGATAGTAAATTTTGACACCTGGGTATCAACAGGGCTGCTAATTAGCAGCCCTGTTTCTCTGTATTTATTTGTAAAATTAATTTTATATGATTTGTTAAAGATTAATAATACTATATAAATTGTTCTTTTAATTTTGTATGAATTAGTTTAATATATTATATATAGAAATAGTTTGACGGAGGATGATATTTATGTTTGAAAACTCGTCTGAAGAATTAGCGTATCATAAACTTTTAATTTTATATATATTAGAAAAAATTAAAATGGATTTAACTAATTCTCAAATAACTCAAGTAGTATTAGAGACTGAGATGATGAATTATTTTTCATTACAACAGCTTTTATCTCAGCTTATGGAATCTAAGTTTTTGACTACATATAAAGACTCTGACAGAGAATATTATGCTCTTACTCAAAGAGGCGTAGAAAGTCTAGAATACTTCTTTAATCGAATACCTACTAGTGTTACAGAAAAAATAGACAAGTATATAGATTCTAATAAAGAAAATTTACTAGCAGATACTCAAGTAAAGTCTAGTTTTGTAAAACAAAGTGATAATGAATTTATTGTCAACCTTAGAGTCATAGAAAATCAGTCTAACTTAATAGATTTAAATCTAAATGTTTCATCAGAGAAACAGGCAAAGCTTATTTGCAACAACTGGAAAAATAATGCATCTTATATGTATGCCGAAGTTATCGACTTACTTATAAGAGACATACATTAAAGCCTACAAACAAATTATAGTTGTAGGCTCTTTTCCTACCTTGATTTCTTTTATTAATTTGTTATTTGCAGTTTCATAAACTTTCACTGAGTTTTCTTGTGTATCTGACACAAATAATAACCTTTCATCTTTAGATATTTCTAATCCCTGTGGAATTCCATTTATCTCAATATTCCCAATGTATCTACTTGTTGTATAATCTAAAATTCTCACATTATTATAACCCAAATCAGCAACATAAACTTTTTTCCCACTATAATTAAATCTTATTTCTACTGGTAATAAGAATTCATATAATACCTTTTTTATATCCATACTTACTTCGTCAATTATTATAAGCTTTCCATCAAGTGTTGATATATACATTTCTTTCTTTTGTTTATCAAGTTCTATATGCCATGCTCTAAAGTCCATATTAATTTTCTTTTGTATATTTTTATTTATTGTATCTATACATACTATTGAATTTATACATGGTACATATAACTTTTTACTTTCTCTGTCAAAATCAAATCCATGTGGCATGTTATCAACACCAATAATTCCTATTGGATTTAATGTGTTTTTATTCAATACGTATATACTATTAGAATCTTCATTTGCTACAAATAATTCATTATCACTAAGTACAACTTGACTAAGACTTCCTCCTATAGAAACAGTATCAATTATTTTATCATTGCTTAAATCTAAGACATAGAGTATCCCATTACTTGAACTAGGTATGTATATTAAATTTTTTTCTTTTTCTATGCAAAAATGATGTGGATATATATTATCTTCTAATACTATTTCCTTTTCTAGCTCAAGTGTAGAATAATCAACTATACTAATACTCTTTGATAGATAGTTAGAAATATAGATTTTCACATAACCCCTCCTCTCCACAATACATATACTACAATAATATATTATTTCATTAGCTTGTATTATGCTTTATAGTTGCATTATTACGCATATATTTGGTATTATTATTAATGTTAAAAAAATGAAATATATTTAATGGAGGTCTTTTTAATGAAAGTAACATTTAACCCAAGTGGTGTTTGTTGTAGAGAAATGGTTTTTGAAGTTGATGAAAATAATATGATTGTTGATGCTGAGTTCATAGGAGGATGTAATGGTAATTTATCAGGACTTAGAAGCTTAATAATTGGTCAAAATGCTCTTGAAGTTGCTGATAAATTAAATGGTATTGATTGTGGTGGAAAAGGTACTTCTTGCCCTGACCAGCTATCTAAAGCTATACGTCAATCTATATAATCACCACTATATAAATATCAGAAAAATTATTAAAAACTTACTTTATATAAAAAAGAGCTACCTACTAACTTAGATAGCTCTTTTTTATATATTTATTTTATAAAGTTATGATTTCTTTACTAAAGTTCTAACTGTCCCAATCATATATAAAGAACCTGCACTTATTATAACATCATCTTTATTTGATGTTTCCAATGTATAATTTACTGCATCTTCTATCTCATGCTTTGATGTTACATCATCTACATATTTTAATACTTTTTCTTTTAATATATCTGAATTTATAGCTCTTGGATTATTAGGAGTTGTTGTTATTACCTTATTAAAATGTGGCAATAATATATTTAAAACACTATCAATGTCTTTATCTTCTAGCATACCTATTAATAGGGTTAAACTTCTATCTTTAAAATTCTTATTAAGTGCTTTTGCTAAAGATTTTGCTCCATCTTCATTATGCGCACCATCTATTATAAAAATTGGATTTTCTTTTATTTTTTCTATTCTTCCTGGCCACTTAGTATTTATAAGTCCTTTTCTTATAGATTCTTCACTTATCTTTTCTAATTTGTTTATATCTTTTAAATATTTTATTACACTCATCGCCAATATAGAATTATTTATCTGATGTTCACCTATCAATTTTATTTCAAGGTCTTTGTAAATTTCTTTCATTACAGTACAGTCATATATTTGAGAGTCTATATCTGATTTTTTTATATTTATATCATCAAAATTAACTTCTATATATTGTGCTTTTTTCTCATTACAAACTGACTTTATGACATTTTTTGCTTCATCAGTTTGGTCATATACTAGTACTAATCCATTTTCCTTTATTATCCCAGCCTTTTCATATGCTATTTTTTCTATTGTGTCGCCAAGTATTCCTGTATGGTCTAAACTTATAGATGCTATTACACTTACAAGTGATTTTGTTATTATATTGGTAGCATCATATCTTCCACCTAAACCAACTTCTAAAGCAACAAAATCCACATTTTGTTCTGAATAGTAATAAAATGCCATTGCAGTAACCACCTCGAACTCTGTTGGATATGCATAGCCTTGTTCTACCATAATATCTATTTTTTCTTTTATTAATTCAATTATCCTAGCAACATCGTCTTGTGGTATATTTTCTCCATTTACTCTTATACGTTCAGTAAAGGTTTCTAAATACGGAGATGTATATAAACCAACTTTATATCCACACTCTCTTAGTATATTAGAAACAAAAGAACACACTGAGCCTTTTCCATTAGTTCCAGCTACATGTATTATATTTAAAGTTTCTTGTGGGTTCCCCAATAATTCTAATAATTTTCCAATATTCTCTAGACCTAATCTTATACCAAACTTATTGGTTTGTGATATGTACTCTAATGCTTCTTCATATTTCATTATCTAATTCCCCCTGTATCGGCATTTTCTTTTATGTTATCTAATTATAGTATATTTTTTGCTTTTAATCTACTGACAAAGAATACATATAATCTAATACCTTATACATTAAATCTAATTACTAATTCCTTATTTATAATTTTTTGTTTTTATACATTTCTACTAACTCAGTTAATGTATATATCGAAACTAAATCATACTTTGATATATCCATATAATTAAATTTTATGTTAAATACCCGTTCTAGTTTTTGAAGCAAACTAAAACAATTATCATAAACTAATCCTATCTCTTTATTAAAAAGACTACATTGAAATAATTTTTCATTATCAACTTTAATATTTAAGCAATCTCTAACAACATCAGCGACTTTCATAAGAAGAATATTTTCTTTGTCATACAAATCTAGTTTAAAGTTTGGAATTCTACTATATTCATCTAAATCAAAACTATCCCAATTATTTTTAATTGCTAATAGTTCAAGTTTATCATTTAAATCAGATATTGTTATATCTGGATTTTCAGACAATATCTTAGCTATTTTACCAGTAAATTTTGCTGCTACATAGCTATTACACTTTGGTGGTAATCTATAAGAATTATTTATATCACAACTTATATACGAATTACTATCCATAACACATTGAACATCATATTTTTTATTGTACCAAAAAGAATCATCTACATCTAAGGTAAATCCTCTCACTCCTATAACATTATTAAACATTGCTGGATAACTTAAGTCAAATTCATTAGATAATGAACATACTATTATTTTCCCTTTTCTAAACAATTCATAACAAACTTCAAATAGTCCCTTGACACTTTCTACTCCTATGACTGATAAACTTAAGTTAATCAATCTTATGTTTGTGTCTAAAAGATATTTTAATGCTTCTTCAAGAACTTTTATATTTGCGATGCTATCTTTACCTAAAACTTTTATAACAAATAGCTCTACATCTTCATACTCCTTCTTTATTATTGATGCACAAGCAGTTCCATGACCATCTTCATCATCAAATTTATCTGATATAAAAATATAATCATGTATACATTCAAAAGCAATTCCTCCAACTAAGTTATCCTTTAAGTAATCATGTTCTTTATCTATTCCTGTATCTAATACTGCAACCTTAACTTTATTATTCATATCACATATATTCTCCATTACTAAAAGTTTTTAATATATCTATGTTAATAGTTCATCTTAAATTTTAATTTAAGTTGCACAATTTCTCTTTTAAATGCCATATTTACTTCTAAAAACATAAATTAAGTATACTATATATTCAATTTATATTCATTATATCAATTATTATCATTAAATTGTTAAATAATAAGATAAAATTTTTAGATTTATATCACAATTTAGAATTATTTGTAAAAAGGAGATTATCCTTCTTATTAGACAATCCCCTTGTATACTTTATTCATATATATTTATAATTAACCACCAATTACACATTCTACTTTTTTACTTAAATATCATAAACCTCAATTTTATTTATGGGAATAATTATTTATATACTATAAGAACATTAATTTAAATGTAATTGTCTTGTAATACATTCTACAATGTATGAATCAATATGTAAAAAAACACTCAAGATAGCGAATAAATATATATTTAAATCAGCACATAAAAACTTGCACTCTGCACACTCATAAAATTTATATAGTCATTATCCTAAGAATTGATACCTAAACCCTTATATATTATATCATATTTCAATAAATAAATTGCATAAAAGGGAATCTTTTAATAGAACTAAACTATTTATAAATTCATTACTATAAATTCTACAAATTATAAATGCTTATTTTAATATATACTGTATTGCCTCAGACATTGATATAACTAATTAAAATAGATATAATAAAATGAAACAAATATTTATAGAATTTTATAAATATTCATTATTTTAAAGAGGTGATTATATTTGAAAGAAGAAATATCAAGAAAAGAAATTTTAAAGGAAAGTTTTCTGACATCAATCCCAATATTTCTAGGATATATCCCATTAGGACTTATTTGTGGTATTATGCTTCAAAAAGCAGGTTTATCTGCCTTTTACATACTAATGATGTCACTTATGGTATTTGCAGGTAGTTCACAGTTTGTGGCTGCTTCAATGCTAGCTTCAAATGGAAGTATAACTTCAATAGTACTAACCACATTTATATTGAATCTTCGTAATTTTTTAATGAGCTCCAACTTACATATGCATATAAAAAATAAAAATATGAGGTTTTTAATGTATTTTTGTCATGGTGTTACAGATGAAACATTTGCTATAAACTTAGAAAAATATACTTATAGTAATTGGACAGATAAACACGCATTATACCTAAACAATCTTTGTATACTAGTATGGGCTGGTAGTTGTTTCTTAGGAGCATTTCTTGGAGAAATTGTCACTATAAGTGATTCTGTAGCAAGCTTTCTACTTATATCAATGTTCATAACATTAGTAGTTAATCAAATTAAAAGTAAAGTATACATACTAGTTTCAATGCTTTCTATCCTATTATCAATAATTTTATATACTTTCTTTAAAAGTAGTTTAGTCATCATAATAGCATCTATTTTATCTGCTTTATTTGGCTTTTATATACAAAAGTTAACTCGCAAGAAGGAGGAAATACATGAATACTAATTACATACTTGTAGTTATTTTAGGTATGGCAATTGTTACTTATATTCCAAGAATTTTACCTATGATAATACTTTCAAAAAATGATATGCCTGATTCTATTAAAGACATCATGAAGTTTATACCTATTGCTATACTTAGTTCACTCATAGCAAAAGATATTTTTTTTAATGGAGATAATCTATATATGTCATTAACTAATCCCAAAATTATATCAGGTATAATAGTACTATTAGTAGCTTATAAATTCAAGTCTATTGCTATCTCAATAGCTGTAGGTGCAATATCTATATGCTTTTTTGGAGTCATATTGTAAAATTTAATATATGTTAATGCATAGTAAAAAACTAAAATACTACATATAGAAATTATCTATAATACACTAATAATTAATCTATTATAATTGTGCACTCCACATAATGAAACAATACCTAGAATCTATAAGCTACTATTTTACATCATAATAAAGGCCGTCTTAATACAGAGAATTTTTTCTATATTAAGACAGTCTTAAATCAATAGCTCTGTGATGACTTTAAATATTTTTTAAATATTTTAATTTACCTTTTTCAAAATTAATACATTATATCACATAACAAGCTTGTTAATGCTACTTTTAAATCTTTGAGTCTATACTTACTAATTGGTATAAATTTCTCATTAATAGTAATCATATTATCACCAAGATCTTCTATCCTTCTCAAATTGACAATAAAACTTGTATGACATCTGAAAAATCCATTTTCACACAATAATTTTTCTGCTTGTTTCATGCTCATATTGGCTTTATAATCTCTCCCTAATGTATGTACAACTAAATCTCTCTTTACAGTTTCAACATATAAAATAGAATCTATAAGTATTCTATTAAATCCTTTTTTACTATTTAAAACTATATAACGCTCCTTCTTTCTTTGAAGGTTATCAATACAAAGATTTACACCCATTGCAAAGTTACTATACTCTATAGGCTTTACTAAATATCTATAAGCACGTACTTCATAACCCTGGGGGGCATACTCTGAAAAAGCAGTTGTAAATATAATTTCTACTTTTTCATCAAACTTTCTTATCTTTTTAGCCACCTCAATTCCATTGATATCTTTCATTTGGATATCTAAAAATATAATGTCAATTTTTTCTGGGTATTTAGATATTAAATCTTCTCCACAAGAGAATTCCAGTATTTGATAATTTAGACACCTTTCAGACAAAAGTTTTTCTGCAAATTCCTTAAGTATGCTTCTTTGTATTTTTTCGTCATCACATATAACTACCCTGAACATAATATCACCTCCAAATCTAAAATATCATTTAGTTTACTTTATTTCAATTTACAAACTGTACTCATTGACTTTTATATTCAAATTTCTTTACAAACTTAAATTGTCGATTAAACTACTTCTAGTAATTATCTTTGATACATAAACTTAAATTATGATAAATTCATCTATTTTTCTAGATATATTGTGCAAAAAATATATGAAGACAAACGTAATCTGTATTTTATCATCCTATATTAAATATCATAATATAGCAAATTTTTATTGCTCATAAATTTTTTAGATATAAGATTAATATCATCATAAATAAGATAAAAATATAACACATCTGTAATGAATTATAACATCATATTTGTATATATAGAAAGAAAAACATACAAAAAGTACAGATTACGTACTTTTTGTATGTTTTTATTAACTCTAGTATTTATTTTATTTTAGATTCTAAATTTGTTAATCTTTCATCAACAGATTTAATCATTTCTTCAAATTTTTCTTTTTTAGCTTTTTCTTCTTCAATTAAACTTTCAGGAGCTTTTGCTAAGAATCCTTGGTTTGCAAGTTTTCCATTAACTCTCTTTATTTCTCCCTCTAATTTTTTCTTTTCTTTAGATAATCTCTCAATTTCTTTTTCAAAGTCAACTAGTTCATTAAGAGGTATAAATATTTCAACACCATCAATAACTACTCCAACTGCATCTTCTGGAACATTAGATTTATCTTTTGCTATTTCAACATTTGAAGCAGATGCTAAAGTTATAAAATAATCTTTACCAAGTTCAATAGCTTCTACCTTTTCTTCACTTGGTACTATTATCAACTTAGCTTTCTTAGAAGGTGGTACATTCATTTCTGCTCTCACATTTCTTATACTTCTTATACCTTCCATCAATAAATTCATCATTTCTTCTTCTTCAACCATATTATCTTCTTCATTATATTTTGGCCACTCAGATACTATTATACATCCTTCAACAGTAGGAAGGTAAGTGTATATCTCCTCTGTTATAAATGGCATATATGGATGTAATAATTTTAATATCTTTTCAAGAACATAAGTCAATGTGTATAATGCTGCAGACTTAGCATCTGTATCTTCTCCATATAATCTAGGTTTAACCATTTCAATATACCAGTCACAGTACTCTGACCAAGTGAAATCATATATCTTTTGAAGTGCTATTCCTAAATCAAACTTATCCATGTTATTAGTTGCTTCTTTTACAATATTATTTGCTCTTGATATTATCCATTTATCTGCTAGAGTTAAATTATCTTTAACACTTTCTCTAGTTATGTTTTTAATTATATCTTCATCAATATTCATAAATACAAATCTTGATGCATTCCACAATTTATTAGCAAAGTTTCTAGCAAATTCTACTCTTTCCATATAAAATCTCATATCATTTCCTGGGGAATTTCCAGTTGTTAATGTAAATCTTAGTGCATCAGCTCCATATTGCTCGATTATCTCTAATGGGTCAATACCATTTCCTAAAGATTTACTCATCTTTCTACCTTGAGAATCTCTTACTAATCCATGAACTAATACATGGTCAAATGGCTTCTCATTCATACAGAACATACCTGCAAAAGCCATTCTAACTACCCAGAAGAATATTATATCATATCCTGTAACAAGTACACTTGTTGGGTAATAGTAGTCTAAAGCTTCAGTTTTATTTGGCCATCCTAGAGTAGAGAAAGGCCATAGTGCAGAACTAAACCAAGTATCTAATGCATCTTCATCTTGTTTAAAATGAGTGCTTCCACATTTAGGACATTTATCAGGCATTTGTTTTGCTACTACTATTTCTCCACATTCTTGACAATAATAAGCTGGTATTTGATGACCCCACCATAATTGTCTTGATATACACCAATCTCTTATATTTTCTAACCATTGTAAATAAGTTTTATCAAATTTTTCTGGAACAAATTCTAGTTCTCCATTTTTAAGAATATCTATAGCTGGTTTTGCAAGTTCATCCATCTTAACAAACCATTGCTCTGATAATCTAGGCTCAACTATTGTATGGCATCTATAACAAGTTCCTACATTATGATTATGCTCTTTTATGTTAATTAGGTAACCTTGCTCTTTTAAGTCTGCTACGATAGCTTTTCTACACTCAAATCTATCCATACCTTCATATTTTCCACAAACTTCATTCATAGTTCCATCTTCATTCATAGTATTTAACTGTTCAAGATTATGTCTTAATCCTACTTCAAAATCATTAGGGTCATGTGCTGGAGTCATCTTAACTGCACCAGTTCCAAACTCTAAGTCAACATAACTATCTGCAACTATTGGAAGTTCTCTTCCTACTAATGGAAGTATTGCTGTTTTTCCTATTAAGTGTTTGTATCTATCGTCTTCTGGATTTACTGCTATACCAGTATCTCCTATCATTGTCTCAGGTCTAGTTGTAGCTATTTCTAAGAAATCCTCACTATCTTTCAGTGGATATTTTATATGATAAAAGTTTCCGTCATGTTCTTCATGTTCAACTTCTGCATCTGATAAAGTAGTTTTACAATCTGGGCACCAGTTTATTATTCTATTTCCTCTGTATATATGACCTTTTTCATACAATTTTACAAAGAATTCTATAACTGCTTCATTGCACCCTTCATCCATAGTAAATCTCTCTTTATCCCAATCGCAAGAATCTCCTAATTGCTTAAGCTGATTAGATATTTTTCCTCCAAATTCGTCTTTCCATTCCCAAGCTCTCTTTAGAAATTCATCTCTACCTATTTCATACTTTGTTTTACCTTCTTCTTTTTTTATTCTTTCAACAACTTTAACTTCAGTTGCTATAGAAGCATGGTCTGTTCCTGGAAGCCAAAAAGCTTCATACCCATCCATACGCTTCCATCTAATTAATATATCTTGAAGTGTATGGTCAAGAGCGTGTCCCATATGCAATTGTCCTGTTATGTTTGGTGGTGGCATCATTATTGTAAATGGCTTTTTATCTGGATTTGGTTTAGATTTAAAATACCCCTCGTCCATCCATTTTTTATATAACCTAGCCTCAAAATCTTTTGGATTATAAGTTTTTGATAAGTTCGTATTTTCCATTGTCTTGCCTCCTATATTTTTATAAATAAATTTTTAAAATATCTCTAGAAATAAAAAAGAGCCCTTCATCCTCTTTAAAAAGGACGAAAAGCTCGCGTTACCACCTTAATTCCAAAGCTTAAAACACATTAATATATAACTAAATATTACTTAATGTTATTTTATCAACTTTGACTCTCAAAGAATTTAACGGTTCTAACCGTCTAAACTTACTAACAGTTCAGTTTAGAAACTCCAAAGCTACATTCAGTAAACCTTATACTTAGAAAATCTTACAGCCAATGAATTTTCCTCTCTTTTAGTAGTATTTACTTACTCCTCTTCTTCTCAGTCTTTAATGTTACATATTATTATATACAAATATTATTCTTTTTGTCAATTATTTTTATTTTATTTTTTCTGAATTTTCTCAATTATCTTTTTATATTTTATGATAATTGTTATTTTCTATACCATCTTTCCAACTTATTTTATCATGATAGTAAATTATACTATTATTTTGTTTAAATCTTAACAGTATTTTCTTAATTTTAAATTATATTTTCTTTACATTCCCTTTATTATTCTGTGTTTTTTATATTCTATTTTATAAATTATATGTTTTATTTCATAAATAATTTACTTTATTTTTTACAATATTTAAATTTATTATAAGTTTTCTTGCCAGAAATTTTTAGGTGTGATATTCTCTGTAATTGGTAATATTGTATATCCTCTCTCTTTTAAAATTCTTATAATGTTATTTAGAGCATTTAAACTTTGTTCTTTCTCATGAATTAACACTACCAATTCATCTCTTTTTCTTCCATAATACAATATATTACTAACTATTTGACTTGTAGAAGATTTCCAATCTTGTGTATCCAAATTCCAATCCCAAATTAAGTAATCATTTGCCATAAGTTTACTATATGAACCTTCTGGCATATATGGCTTACTTCCATATGGCAATCTTATTAATTTTGAGCTCTGACCAGTTATATCTTGTAAAGTATCATTACATGTATTAAACTCCCCAACGGTTACCTCTGGGCTTTTATATAGCTTATGTATATCATGACTTACACTATGAAAACCTATTGAATTTTTTTCTTCTAATACTCTTTTTACTTCTTCCTTATGGTTTTTCATATTTTGATTAAGCATGAAAAATGTCGCTTTGACATCATTTTCTTTTAAAATATCAAGAAGTGCATTTGTATATTTTGATGGTCCATCATCTATTGTTATGTATGCTACTTTTTCAGAAGTAGCTCCTGGCCCTTTTGTTTCCTCTTGAGATGCTTTATACATAATTTCTCCTAAAGTATTATTTTGAGAAAGTAATTCTAGTGTATTTTCATCTTTTGTGCTTATATTTTGGACTGGAACATTATTAATTTTTTCTTCTAATAATGTTCCAGTTAAAATTAAAATAGCTATAAGAAATATCCTTATAATTACATGAAAAGCAGTCTTATTATTTTTAATTTTCATCCCCCATATCTCCCTTTTATAAAAGCATAAGTTTAAGAGTAAAAAAATTATTTTTTATACTTATTCTCTTTCTTATTACTTTTTATATCTCTACTAAATATTTTTTTAACTTTTTCTTCTTCCTTTTCTCCTAAAGAGTCTACTCTTTTGATTCCCAAAGAAGTTAAAAATTGTAATACATTTAAATTGTCAAACGGAGTTTCCATATTTGTACTTTCACTATATTCATCGACATTTTTAGTTCCTTCTTCTACACTTAGAATACGCTTAGGACCTCCCACACAGCCTCCTACACACCCCATTCCTTCTATAAATGTAGCTTCTATCTCATTATTTAAAACTTTCTTTAAACCGTCCATACATTCTTTTGTTCCTTCAAATGCTTTTTCTTCAAATTTTATGTTTTTGTCAATTCTTCTAACTGATAATTTAACTGCTTTACTTACACCTCCTGTTCTAGCATAAACTCTACCTGAAAGGGATGCCTCTACTCTATTACTTTCATCCATTATCGCTGGATTTAACTCTAATGCATCAAATATTTCTTGTAACTCTTTAAATGTAAGCACAAAATCAACTGCATCCTTTATATCTTCTAACATTGCTTCTTTCTTTTTCGCCATGCAAGGACCTATGAATACAACTTTAGCATCTGGATTCAAAATTTTTACAGCTCTACCACAAGCAATCATAGGAGAAACAGATGGCGATACATTCTCCAATATTTGAGGAAAACTATTCTGTATCAAGCTGACCCAAATAGGACAGCAACAACTAGTTATAAAGCATCCTTCTTCATCTTTTTTCATATGTTCGTAATAGTCATATGCTTCTTTTGCAGTAAGCATATCCGCCGCCAAAGCAACTTCTATCATATCTTCAAAGCCTATCTTTTTTAATGCAGTTCTTAATTTACCAGGGCTTACATCTTTTCCAAACTGACCTACAAAAGCTGGTGCTACTATTGCATATACGGGACTCTTTATGTCTTTTAACAATTTTATCATTGGTATAAATTCTATCTTATCTGATATTGCACCCAACTTACATCTTGATACACAATCACCACAAGCACTACATACATCTTCCTCATTACAATTAATATGCTTGCTTCTTATTTTACATGACTTATCTTCCTTATTATTTTCATCACAATATTTACAAGCATCTGATATTATAGATATTATTGGTCTTTTGACTTCATCTAAATTTACAGCTTCATGTAGTGTATCTTTTAAATTTTTGTCTGTGTCTCCTGTTACATCTAATCCCATAGTCACCCTAATTAAATTTACCATAGTATCTTTATCAAATTTTTCACCAAAATTAGTTTTTAAATTTTCATTTAAGTTTTCATTTAATATTTTTTCAGGTAAGTTTTCAATATCCTCTGTATCATCATTCCAAACTGCCTTTACAAGTTCTCCAAAAAGCTTCATCTTATATATTTCTAATATTTTAGAATTATCATTTCTAGTATCCATAAAAAATAGTACCTCCGTAAATTAAACTTATATATGTTTAATATTTACAAAGATACTATTTTTTATTTATTATTTACTTACTATTATTGATATAATTTATTTAATTTCTTTAACATCTCTATTTCAAGCATTATTTTCATTAAATGATAGTTGAATACAGGACTTTTTTCTTCATCTATATTCCAGTCTAATTCATCTACATTATATATTTTCTTAAGGTATTTATATGTATGCTCCTTCAAATAAAGTTTATTTTCTAGTAACTCTATAGACTGCATGTGAAAATGTATCTCTCTACATATCCTTAAGGCATTCTCAATTTTTTCTATATTAGTTTCACTCAAACTATAATCCAACTCATCAATAAGTTTTGAGTATATTTCTTCTAATTTTTCTACTTCTTCTTCAAATCTCTCTACATCTAAATTATTTTTTCTGAGTATTTTATCTTCAATAAGTAACATTGAAAGTTCTTCTATCTTTTTAAATTCATCTATAACACTATTTAGATAATTTGGTCTAGCAACATAATAATTAACAAGTACCCCAAATAAAACACCTACAGATGTATCTAATACTCTATGTAAAGAATAATATACAGGGTCATTATTACCTACACCTAAATGTATCGCCAGAAAGGTTACACAAGCAACTACTACTGACTTTATTTTAAACAGATTACATAAATATATTGAGCACATTACTCCTAGACCACATAAAAATGGGTCTCCAGCTTTAGTGATGGCAAATATGAATCCTATTATACCACCTAAAATAGTACCTTCCACTCTATTGATTCCTGTTTTTAAAGAACCTTTTACTGTATCTTGAACAGAAATTATACATGCTACCAAAGAATAAAACATATTCTCAACTAAATAGTCACCAAGAAGCATACATAAAGTTACACTAATTCCTGTCTTTATGGTTCTCATACCCATCTTTTGAAGTTTCAAAGTTCCACCTCCTAAAAAGCACCTTATATAAAATACGCATCCTCATATTTAATATGTTCCTAGTATATCACAATTTTTTAAATTTACCCATTAATCATATTTTTTTATCAATTACTTCTTAATTTAGACAATAAAAAAAACTGCTTTAAAGCAGTTTTTTTATCCTATCTCTACCATTTTACCTTCAATTGCAAAAATTATCTTTTCACATACATTTGTTATGTGGTCTCCAATTCGTTCAAGGTATCTTCCTATAAGTAAAAGTTTTACTCCTTGGTCTATAGTATTCGTATTTTCATGCATTATTTTTAGACAGTCAATTTGTACTTGTTCATACAAACCATCTACAATATCATCTTTAGTTCCTACATCATAAGCTATACTTGCATCAAATAAGATTAAAGCTTCTCTAGTCTGAGACATCATATCCTTACACTCTTTTGCCATCTTAGGAATATCTATCAGCTCTTTTATATAAGCTTCTCCACCTATTTTCAACATTTCTCTAGCTATGTTGGCTGCATAATCTCCTATTCTTTCTAACTCTATTGATATATTTCCTAATGAATAGATAAATCTTAAGTCTCTTGCCATTGGTTGCTTTAATACTATTAGTTCTATACTCTTATCTCTTATCTCTTCTCTCAATTTATTTATCTCTTCATCATTTTCTACTACTTTTCTTGCACCCTCTAAATCCTTCTCTATCATACAAGTCACAGACTTTTCTATTGCTTCTTCACATTTTTCCATCATAAGTACTGTTTGTTCCTTTAAAGTATCAATACTTATATCTAAGCTATTATTGACCATTGTCTAACTCCTTTATAGTTATATATTTTAACCAAATCTACCTGTTATATAGTCTTCTGTTCTTTTATCTACAGGAGTGGTAAACATAGTTTTTGTATCACTAAATTCTATAACCTCTCCATTTAAGAAAAAAGCTGTTTCATCTGATATACGAGCAGCTTGCTGCATATTATGAGTAACTATGACTATTGTGTAGTCTTTTTTTAAGTCTTCTATAAGTTCCTCAACTTTTAATGTTGAAATTGGGTCTAAGGCAGATGTAGGTTCATCCATCAGAATAACTTCTGGTCTCATAGCAATTGCTCTTGCTATACATATACGTTGTTGTTGTCCACCAGACAGTCCTAATGCAGATGATTTAAGTCTATCTTTAACCTCATCCCAAATAGCTGCCCCTTTCAAACTCTCTTCTACAATCTTATCTAATTGTTTCTTATCTCTTAGTCCCTGTGTACGAGGACCATATGCAACATTATCATATATACTCATAGGAAATGGATTTGGTTTTTGAAATACCATCCCTACTTTAGTACGAAGATTTATTACATCATCTGAAGTATATATGTCTTCTCCATCCACAAAGATGTTTCCTTTAATTGTTACATCTTCTATTAGGTCATTCATTCTGTTTAATGTTCTTATAAAAGTTGATTTTCCACATCCAGATGGTCCTATTAAAGCAGTAACTTTATTTTCTTTTATATCCATATTTATTTTATTTAATGCTTGCTTGTCTCCATAAAATAAATCCAAATCTTTTACACTCATTTTTATCTTATCGATTAATTCCATTATTCACACCTCTTAAATTTAATAATTAGCCTTATTTAATTTCTTAGCGACAAATCTTGCTAGCATGTTTAGTGCTAATACAATTACTATCAAAACAATTCCTATACTAGCTGCTGTTGCTATATCTCCACTCTCTTTAGTTAGCAAGTATGAGTGTACAGTTAGTGTTCTTGCACTATCAAATATTCCACCTGGCATCTTAGCTACAGTACCTGCTGTAAGTAAGATTGCAGCTGATTCCCCAATTATACGACCAACTGACAAGATTACTCCTGATAAGATTCCTGGTATCGCACTTGGAAGTACTACCTTGTATAAAGTCTGAAATTTAGTAGCCCCTAATGCTAATGATGATTCTCTATATGCTTGAGGAACTGTCTTTAAAGCTTCTTCTGTTGTACGAATTATTACTGGTAAAATTATTATTGCTACTGTAAGAGAACCTGCAACTATTGAGTATCCCATTTTTAATGTAACAACAAAGAAAATTCCCCCAAATAATCCATACACTATAGATGGTATTCCTGATAAACTTTCAGTTGCAAATCTTATTGCTGTAACTGCTTTTCCTTTTTTTGCATACTCTTGCAAATATATAGCAGCTAAGATTCCTATAGGAGTTGCTACAACTATAGAAACTACTACTGTGTATAATGTTGTAATTATCATTGGAAGTATACCACCATCACCTGATGCTGAATAATTGCTAAATAAGAAATTAAAATTCATATTTCCAATTCCCTTTATAAATATAAATCCTACTATGACTACTAACGATACTATTGTAAATAGTGCTGATAGGTATACTAATAACTTTAATGTATTTTCTCTGAACTTTCTCATCCTAATTTACCGCCTTATTTGAAAGTTTATTTAAAACTAAGTTTAAGATTAATATAAATGTGAACAATACTACTCCAGTTGCAAATAGCATTTCTTGATGTGTACCAAACGCATATCCCATTTCAAGTGCTATATTAGTTGTAAGTGGTCTTACACTATCTGTTATTGAAGTTGGCATAACTGGTGAATTCCCTGCAACAAGTATTACTGCCATTGTTTCTCCTAAAGCTCTTCCTACTCCTAATACCACTGCAGCTAATACTCCAGATTTTGCAGCTGGTAATACAACTTTAAATATTGTTTCTATTTTTGATGCACCAAGTGCTAATGAACCTTCTTTATATGCTTTTGGTACTGCTCTTATAGCTGTTTCTGATACAGATATTATTGTTGGTAACATCATTACTGCTAATACTATTACTATTGCTAATAAACTTTGACCTTTTGGAAGATTGAATATGTTTTGTATCATTGGAACTATCACCGCAAGACCAAATACACCATATAATACTGAAGGTATACCTGCTAGAAGTTCAACTGCTGGTGACATTATTTTTGCTAATCTCTTAGGTGCTACTTCTGCTATAAATATAGATGTTAATATTCCTACTGGTACTCCTATCACAAGTGCTCCAAGTGTTGCAAATATTGAAGCTACTATCATAGATGATATTCCAAATTTATTAGCAGAAGGAACCCAATCTGCACCAGTTAAAAAATCTATAAATGAGTATCCCTCAAATATAAATGGTCTTAGACCTTTATAAAATACAAATCCTATTATCAAAAGTAAACTTGCAACTGCTACCAAAGCACTAAGTAGAAAAATATTTTTTGCTACTTTTTCAACTATATATTTTGTCTTGTTGCCATTATTGTCATTTTTTTCTAAACCTACTAACCTAGATTTTACTATCATAATATCCTCCCATTAAAATATACTTATCGATTTTAATTCTGTATTCAAAATTTAAATTTTTATAATTCGTATCAATTAAATTTTCTATACTTTTATTCTACTTTTTTTAAGTTAAATCTATATTAGGATTAAGTTAAACAAGTGTAAAATTATATTCACTTTTTTAACATCGATTTTACTTTTAGAACTATTTTTGACATTTAGTTTACATTATGATGGTATTTGATTATATTAAAATAGCAGATATAAGTAATAATACATTTCCATGTAACTCATTACTTATATCTGCTATTGATATTTATTAATTAAATTTAGTCCTTTATAACCTATACATTCATATTATTCCTTATTAAAATAGTATCCTGCTCCTCTTATTGTTATAATTTTTTGAGGATTTTTATAATCTTTTTCTATTTTCTTTCTCAATCCGTTCACTGCAACTACTACACTATAATTATCTTCTAAATATTCATTTAACCACACATGTTCATATATCTCTTTAGTAGTTAATGTCTTTTCGGGATTCTCTATAAAATAATTTAATAATTTATTTTCTGTTGGAGTTAATTTTATTATTTTGTCTTCTAATTTTATTACTCCACTAGTTCTATTATATTCCTCTAATTTCGAATTACTTTCATTGCTATTTACATATGAATTTACTCTTCTTAAAATTGCTTTTACTTTTGCATATAAAATTTCCAGATTTAGAGGTTTAATTAAGTAGTCATCTCCTCCAGAATTTAAGGCATTTAAAATACTTTGGTCTTCATTTATGTAAGTCATATAAACAATTGGACAAGTAGTTACATTTCTTATTTTCTTGCAAAGAGTCCATCCATCACCATCAGTTAGGATTATCTCTAAAAATATTAAATCATATCTATTGCTAAATATTTTTCCAATAGCTTCTTCACAGCTATATGCTAAATCTATAGTTATCCCTTTTCCTTCTAAAAAGTTTTTCAATTCCTGGCAATTATTCTTGTCTCCATCTATTATTAATATCTTAGTTTGCATTATAATCACTCCTAAATATCATTATTCTTTTATATTAAATAACCCATTATTATGAAAAACATAGACTTAATTTTATTGTAAAAACAGTTCCTTTTCCTAACTGCGAATCTACAAAAATTTCTCCATTATGTTCTTTTATAATGGACTTTACAATATATAACCCTAACCCTTGACCTGTTGAAATGTCAGTATCTCTTGCTGTAAAGAATCGTTCAAATATCTTTGGTATATTTTCTGGTGGTATTCCTTTCCCATTATCAGAAACCTTAATAACTGCAAATCCATCTTCTTTATTCATTGACAAACTTATCTTCCCATCATATGAAGTAAAGCTTAAAGCATTATAAATTAAATTTTCAAATGCTCTAGCCAATCTTTCTTTATTTATCTTTGCATATATTTTTTTATCTAATATACTCAATTCAAAATTTACACCACATGCTTGTGTGTCTGGTAAGTTATTTTCATATATCTCTTTGATGAAATCATTTAGACATATCTTCTCACTAAGACCAATTTCTTTATCTTGTGATGTAAATTCTTGTAGACTACGTACTCTATTCTGTACCTCATTTGATTTTTGATTTATGGCATATAGATAAGATTTTGTCTCTTCATCTACATGAATATTACCAACCTTTATTAAATCTATAAATGCCTGTATAGCTGAAACAGGTGCTTTTAAATCATGAGCTACATCAGCCAAAAACTTTTTACGTTCATTTAATAGTGTTGTAAGTTCACTAGTTCTTACTTCAACTTCATGTTCAAGATTCTTTGTGAGTTTTTCATTTTCCTTTATTATCATCCTGTTCCTATGTATCATCATAATAGAAAATAAAATTACAATTATAAATCCACAGTATTCTGTTTGCCATCCAGTAAATATAGGCTCAAACCTATTACTCGTTACTGCATCAAATAATATGCTAATACCAAACACAATGTTCACTGAAACTAAAATATAAGAACTTATATGTTTAGAGTATGTCCTTTTGTAGATTGAAACTAGTGAAGACACAAAGATATAAATAAATACAATATATTTATATATATCTATTAATTTTCCATACATGTTAACAAAATATATATCATATGGGAGAAGAACAACTGGTATCACAATAGATATGATACACATTGTAATTCCTAATGGCAAAATTAAAAATCTATATCCTTTATTTTCTTCTATTTTTGATATACTCCCATTTATACAAATAATACATAAGACTGCTATAAAATATGATGCATCTTCAACTGCATATGTAAAGTTTACTAAGGGAAGTCCCAGTAAATGTACAAAAGGATATGAGACATGTATTGCAAAGAAAATACACATACATCCAAAATAAAAATAGAGTTTGCTTTTTTTTGATAAAAACCAAACAGCTAGTGAAAATATAGCTATTGCAAAAGTTGTGAAACAAATTATACTATAAAAAAGTAATCTATAAAATATCATATTACTTATATCTTTTGTTTCTCCTAATGCAGGTGGATAATACATACCACTATAATAATGTGAGAAATTAGAAACATTGATTATAATTTCTGTATCTTTCTTTGCTACAAAACTCACTACTGAATTTTTAATTTTTGGTCTATATTTTTCTGTTCCTACCTCTCCCAGTTTAGAAACTATTTCTCCATTTATCCATACTTCACTTGCACAAAAAATTTCAGGAATCTCTAGACTCAACACCTTATCCTTACCTTCATTTTTTATCTTCATACGATAAGTTGCATTGCCATATGGTGACTGATTCTCTTTTCTCATAGAAAAATCTGGATATTGACCTATAAAAATGTATTCTGGTTCTATATGTTGCTTTATAAAATCATTCGGTTTAAATATTTTATGATTATAAAACTCCCAGTCATCTATTAGGAAAACAAGTTTATTTTTAGTAAAAGTATCATTATTTATAGTTAAGATTCCATTACTTGCTCTAATAGACTTATATGTATATTTGTTATCATATTTATACAGAAGATTTAATCCTGTTATTGCCAACAGAGAGACTATCAATACAATGAGAGTTCCTTTTAGTATGTTATACTTTTTCATTGCATCAACCACATCTCTTTCATAGTAGTACTAAATAAAACAAGAACTATTTATTGATTACAGCATCTCACTTACGGTACAAACTTATATCCTTTTCCCCATACGGTTTGAATGTATTGATGTTCTCTGCTTAAAGAATTAATTTTTTTCCTCATCTGTGCAATATGAACCTGTACTGTATGTTGTTCTCCAATATCAGGCATTTTCCAAACTTGATTATATATTTCTATTTTTGAGAATACTTGTTCTTTATTTTCAGCTAGAAACAGCAGTATTTCAAACTCCATGGTGGTTAAGTCGATACTTTTTTCGTCAAAAGTTACTTTTCTTGAATTCACATTTATTACTAAAGATGAAAACTTTAACACATTAGGAACTGATGTAATATTTTTATATTGCCTCATACGCGCATATATTCTAAGTTCAAGTTCTTTTAAGCTATATGGTTTTGTTATATAATCATCCCCTCCAGCTAAAAATCCCTGAACTCTTTCTTCCTCATGTTCATAATTAGATAAAAATATTATAGGTATGTTAACCTTTTCTTTTATAGCATTGCATACTTTATATCCATCTAAGTCTGGCAATGAAATATCTAGAATTATACAATCTAAAACCACACTTTCTACTATCTTCATAGCACTTTTAGCTGTCTTAGATGTATATACATTAAAACCTATATTTGAAAAATAAATTTGATTTATATTTAAAATATCAACATCATCATCTACAACTAGTAAGTTATACATTACACCACTCCATTCAAAAATATTTCAATCATAGTCTCAGATTTTAATTATTACAAATTATGATGTTTTATTTTTTATATAACTGGTATTATTATTTTATAATATCTTTACAAACTAGACTATAAAACTTAAGTATTTTTGAATAATTCTTGAATATTGTATTAAATATTAAGATTCATTATTAAATACTAATCAAAGTCTCCGATTGTTGGAAAATGGAGCTTAAAGCAATTTTATATTATAAATTTATTATTTCTCTAGAAACTTGTCAATAAGCCAGTTTGAGTATTGATTTATATGGTTTATATAGTTATAATATAAAATAAATTGGATTATTTTGGTAAATGTATTGTTACAAAATGTTTATATTTCATGTCTTAATATTTATAAAGACTTTATTTTTTTATTATAATTGCATTATACTTTTTTAAAAATTCCCCTTTTCCAACAAATGGCTACTTTAAAAGCCAAATTTCCACGTATCAAATTAAATCTAACTACTAATGCAATAGTTTTTAGATTTTTAAATATTTTTGTTAAATTTAAAACAAAAAAAGGCTATGCAATATAAGATTATATTCATAGCCGGTTGCACCACTAACTCCATATACCTCTAGATGCCCAATAATAAGGTATACTTCTCAGTTTCTAAAATATTTTTGTTAAAAAATTTTAATACATTTTAATAAATTTCCTTTTTATTCTAACATTGTAATATTATTTTGTCAATATTCCAATATTCTTCAGAGATAATGTACTAAAATATCTATTATGTAATTAAAATGTTTATATTTATACCACCAATAATAGACAATACCCTGCAAGTAGGCAACATTTTTAGGTGCTTATCTCACAGGGTACTATATCTATTTTATATTAAATATTCATCTTATTGATTAACTTTAATAAATCCTTTCTCTGAAACAAGAGCTTGTCCTTCATCACTTAATATATAATCTATTAAAGCTTTGCCTTTTTCTGATAAGTTATCTTCTTTATTAACTAGTATAAATGGTCTTGATATTGGATATTTATTAGCTATTACATTGGCATCAGTTGCTTCAACATCATTTACTTTTAAACTATTCACTTTTTCATCAACATATCCAAATGATATATATCCTATAGCATTTTCATTTCCTTCAACTGTAGTTTTTATATTTCCTGAACCATCGCTTATTTGTGCATCTTTAGTTAATTCTTCTGACTTGAATCCTACAATTTCTTGGAATCCATCTCTAGTTCCTGAACCTTCTTCTCTTGATACAATTACTATTGGTGCATCATTTCCTCCTACGTCTTTCCAGTTAGTTATCTTTCCTGTATAAATACCTTTAACATCATCCATTGTTAGATTTTTTACTGGGTTAGCAGTATTAGTTATTAATGCTATTCCATCTATTGCTATCTTAGTTTCCTTTAATCCAGCGCTTTTTTCTTCATCTTTTAAATCTCTTGAACTCATTCCTATCTCAGATGTTCCTTCCATAGCATTTTTTATACCTCCAGAAGAACCAATCTGTTGTACTTCTACACTAACACCTTCATTTTTTTCTTGAAACTTTTCTCCTATAGTCTCCATAAGAGGACCTATTGAAGTCGAACCTGAAACGGAAACCTTATTTGAGTCTCCCGAACCTCCTGAACCAGAGCCACATCCTACTGCTAAAACTCCAACTAACATTGTACTAGCTAAAAGAACTCCTATTTTCTTTTTAAACATTTCACTTACCCCCGCTTATATTTTAATTTTTTTGTTTTCATATTTTCTATATTTTAATAATACATATTTTTTGTTAAGTGAATATTAGAGCGAGGTTAAGTAAGTGTAAATATTGTTAAATGCATGTAAAAATTTAATTTCATAGGGTATATTCTAAATTAATTTAATTTTTTTAAGTTGTCTTTGATTGATTTATTATATTCTATAACTCTTTTTCTAGTTTATTAACTAAACCATCAAATACATTCAAAGCTTCCTCTATAGACTCTTTTTTTGTCATGTCTACACCAGCAGATTTTAATTGTTCTAGAGGATACTCTGACCCTCCACTTTTTAAAAAGTTTATATATCTATCTACAGCAGTACTACCTTCTGAAAGTATCTGTTGGCTTAAAGCACTTGCAGCCGAAAATCCTGTAGCATACTTATATACATAGAAGTTTGAATAAAAATGAGGGATTCTAGCCCACTCTATTCCTATTTGTTTATCTACTATTGCAGATTTTCCATAATACTTTTCATTTAATTTATAGTATATGTCAGTAAATTCATCAGCAGTAAGTGGCTCTCCACTCTCTACCCTTCCATGTACAATTTTCTCAAATTCAGCAAACATAGTTTGTCTATGAACTGTAGTCCTAAATTGTTCTAAATAATAATTTAATAGATATATAGTTTCGTCTTTAGACTTAGAATTTTCTAGTAAATAATTTATAAGAAGTAATTCATTTAAAGTAGATGCAACTTCTGCAACGAATATTTTATAGTCCGAATATAAAAATGGCTGACTTGTTCTTGAATAATGACTATGAACAGAATGCCCTAACTCATGAATTAAAGTAAATAGAGAATTAAGGTCATTTTTATAACTCATTAATATATAAGGGTGCGAATCATAACTTCCCCAAGAATAAGCTCCTCCTTTTTTACCTTCATTATCATATACATCAATCCAACCTTCTTCAAATGCACTTTTTATAACTTTCAAGTACTCTTCTCCCAAAGGCTTAAGTGCCTCTAATATGATATCTTGTGCTTTATCATATGGTATATCCATGTCAAACTTATCTGTCAAAGGAACATATAAATCATACATGTGTATTTCATTTAGACCTAAAAATTTCTTTTTAAGTTCAACATATTTATTCAAAGTAGGGAGACTTTCATCTATAGCTGATATAAGATTATTATAGACATCCAAACTTACATCATCTGAAAATAAAGAAGCTTCTATTGCCGAATTATATTTTCTAGTTTTTGCATAAAATATTTCTGACTTTACACCACCATAAAGTGTTGATGCAAATGTATTTTTATATTTTCCATAAGTTGAAAATACGCCTTCAAAAGCATCTTTTCTAACTCTACCATTTTTACTTTTTATAAATAAAGAGTAATTAGAATGAGAAAGCTTAACTTTATTGCCTTCTTCATCTTCAATCTCAGGAAATTCCATATCTGCATATGTTAACATATCATATACATTTTCTGGAACCGTCGATAATTCTGATGTAGCTGCAAGTATTTCTTCTTCTTTCTCACTCAAAGTGTGAGGTTTATCCCTTAATATATCCTTGATATACTTTGTATAAAAAGATAACTTCTCATCCTTTAAATATTCATTCAATTTATTCTCTTCTATAGCCAGTATTTCTGGAACTATATAAGAAGTAGCTACACCCAAATCAGTCGATAACATCTCTGTCTTAGTAGCTCTACCTTGATTGTCATTAATTCTAGTGTCTTCATGTTGTTTCATATGAGTATATACATATAGATTTTGAACAATTCTAGATGCATTTTCAGAAATATTTAATACTTTATATAAATTCTCTTTACTCTCAGAAACTTTCCCTTTATATTCTTTTACTTCTTGAATAAGACTTTTTACTTTGCTTATATCTTTTTCGATATCTTCTTTACTAGAATACATCTTATCTATCTTCCACTTATACTTTTCTTCTATTTTACTTCTATCAGTTTCCATATAATACACCTCTATTTTGATTTGATTTATATTTTATTCTCTTTACAAAATATATTGTATATATTTTAGTCCAAATAATCTACATTTATTACTCCTTCTATCATATTTATTTCTTTCATAACATCATGTAAGTGTATTCTCTTGCCATAAGATACAAAAAAATTAACCTTCCAGTATTCTTCATTACGACATTCTATTTCCATGTTTCTTACAATAAGTTGACTTTTTTCAAATTTATCATATAAAAAAGGTATTGAATCCAAATTACTTAATTTTAATATCAAAACATTTTTTTCTTGACTGAATAGAAAAGTATTTATTATCCTAAGTACAAATAATGCTATCATTACAAATAGCCCACCTAAAATTGATAATTCATAATAACCATAACCTACTGCTATTCCGATACATGCAGTTGCCCACATCCCAGCAGCTGTAGTAAGCCCCTTTACTCCACCTTTATTTTTTAAAATTGCTCCTGCTCCTAAAAAACCAATTCCAGATAATACCTGAGCAGGCATTCTTGCTGGGTCGGCATTTGTATATAAATTATAATCAGAAAACAACTGAATTGAAGTTATTGAAACAATACAAGAACCTATTGCTATTAATATATGTGTCCTAAATCCTGCAAATTGCCTTATTTTTTCTCTCTCTAAACCTATTATTCCTCCAATTATTAGGGCTAAAAATAATCTTATTGCTATTTCCTTACTTCCTATATCAACCATAATATAAACCCCTCCTGACTTAATCATAATTATGTCCTACAGATAATTTACACACCAGAAATACTATTTTATATCTTAATATTATTATTAATATATGTAAAATATGGCTATCTGTTAATTTTTGATACAAAAAAACCCACAACTGTGGGCTATTTGCTTAAGTACATGTATTTATTTATTAATATATCTATTTTCTTACTTGATTCTACTAACTCTTCTTGAAATATTTCTGGATATTCTATGTATGTATTTATCTCTTCTCTAACTGCTTCAATCTCATTTTTTAACGCTTCTAATTCACTGTTCGCCATAATAATCACCACTATTACAAATTTGTATATTTTTATATACATTTTATCAAACAATATTATATTTTGTCAATATTATGTCAATAAAACTTACTATAAAAATGCTCCAGCTTGGGTACTGTATACCTAGACACTAAGCCTACAAACATACCCGTTACTAATGATGCCATTAACATAAATGGTAAGTATCCTATAGCAAGTATATTTTCTATGATTAAACTTGCAACTATTAATTGACCTATATTATGTCCTATTGCACCTATGATACTTATCCCTATCAATGATAGACCTTTTATTTTACTTGCTAAATACATAAATAAAAGACTTAGATAAGCTCCTCCTATACTAAATAGAAGATAGGACAAAGGACCTGCGAATATTGATGACAAAATTACCCTGATAGTAACAATTATAACAGTATCTTTGACACCTAACAACATTAATGAAATTAAAGTTATAATATTGCTCAAACCCAATTTTGCCCCTGGAAATATAACTATAAGAGGATTTGGTATATATGTCTCTAATACATATAAAGCTAAACTATACCCTATCATAAGACCTAAAAATGTCATTTTTCTAGTTTTCATTAAGTTAATTCCTCCAAATTTTATCTATCATCTTACATTATAATACAAAAGATATAAAAACACCTAATTTAGATTAAAATATTTTTCAATTTATTTAGAATAAATATTAGGGGTCTCAGTGTTCAATTGCCTCTATAATTCTTGACTTTTTGTATCATACTTGTTACAATTTTAATGATAATGAATTTCATTAGGAGGTGCTAATAATGACTGTTTACGATTTAAAAATAGGAGAAAAAGGACTTATTAATAGTATAGATGGAGATATTAAATTATCTAAAAGATTACTTGCACTTGGATGTATAAATAGTACTGAAATAGAAGTTAAAAAGGTTGCTCCATTTGGAGACCCAATTATAATCAGATTTAGAGGCTTTGACCTTGCTATTAGAAAATCTGATGCTAAAAATATTTCTTTACAATAATAGAGGAGGAGCTACCTGTGATTAATGTAGCATTATTAGGAAACCCAAACGTTGGTAAAACTACTGTTTTCAACCTACTTACAGGTTCAAATCAATATGTAGGTAACTGGCCTGGTGTTACTATAGAAAAAAAAGAAGGATTTATTGGGAAAGAAATAAAGGTTGTAGATTTACCAGGTATATATGCAATGGATACTTTCTCAAATGAAGAAAAGGTTTCTAAATCATATTTAGAAAATGAGGATGTTGATGTAATAGTGAATGTAGTTGATGCATCTAACTTATCGAGAAATCTCTACTTAACGACTCAACTTATGCAATTTAACAAACCTATAGTCATACTTCTTAATATGTTAGATATAGCAGAATCTAAAGGTATTAATATAGATGCTAAAAAATTAGGTGAAGAACTTGGAGTAATTGTTGTTCCAATTATTGCAAAGAAGAAAAATGGTGTTGAAAAAATAGAAGAAGAAATTAAAGAAGCTACTCAAAAATCTTTTATATATCAAACAAACTTTGGAAGTGAAACGGAAACATACAAAAAATTAGAATCCATTTTATCGAGATGTACAAAAACTACATATACAGAAAAAAAATCTATCAGTGATAAAATAGACAATATAGTTTTAAATCCTATATTAGCCTATCCAATATTTATTGGTGTATTGTTCCTCTTATTTAAATTTACCTTTGATTGGGTTGGAGGACCATTACAAGAGGGCTTTGCTGGTCTTATAGAAACTTATATCTCTACACCTGCTAGTGATATGTTATCTAACTCTAGCCCTTGGTTTAAATCACTTATAGTTGATGGTATAATTGGAGGTGTTGGTGGGACTTTACCATTCTTCCCTTTAATATTCACATTATTTTTTGGTATATCATTGTTTGAAGATAGTGGATATATGTCAAGAACAGCATTTTTAATGGATAAAGTTATGAGAAAAGTTGGCCTATCTGGTAAAGCTTTTATACCTATTGTTATGGGTATGGGATGTTCTTCTCCAGCTATAATGGCAACTAGAACATTGGAAAGTGAAAAAGATAGAAGAGTCACAGCTCTTATTGCACCACTTATGACTTGTGGAGCAAAACTGCCTATATATGCACTATTTGTAGCTATATTCTTCCCACATAATGCTGCCTTAGTAACTACATCACTATACTTAGTTGGTATAGTTATGGCAATAGTAATTGCACTATTCTTAAATAAAACAGCATTTAAAACAGAGTCTGAACCATTTATATTAGAATTGCCAGAATATAGAATACCTACTATAGATGCACTTATTAAAAATACATGGAATAAATCAAAAGGTTTCTTAATAAGAGTTGTTACTGTTATGTTTGCAATGTCAGTTGTAATTTGGGGACTTTCTTCATTTAATGTTTTTGGATATACAGAAGATATAAATGTAAGCTTTTTAGCTACCTTAGGTCATATTATAGCCCCTATATTCAAGCCTCTTGGTTTTGATGATTGGAGAACTTCAGTTGCTATTTTAAGTGGCCTTGGCGCAAAAGAAATCGTGGTAAACTCTTTAAACATACTATATGGTAATCTAACTGTTGTATTGCCAACAATATTTAATGGAGTTACTGCATATACTTTCTTGATATTTACTGCTTTATATACTCCATGTATAGCTGCACTTGCAACTATGAAAAAAGAATACGGCAATAAAATGATGTTTGCATCATTTGCATATCAGTTTATATTAGCATGGGTAATGGCATTTATAGTTAAAAGTATTGGTGGAGTATTATTTATGGGTAATTCAATAATGGAAGCTTTGATAGGTGGAATAATTATAGTTCTTGCATTTGTGATTTTATTTAATAAATTCAAGTCTACAAAGAATGGAGATAGCTGTAGTGGATGCTCTGGTTGTTCTGGATGTCCAAGTTCTAATTCTTGCTCAGATGAGAAAGATAATAAAAAAAGCAGTACACACTAATATATGAATATTTTAATTTGAAAATAAATTTAAGGGACTATCCTTTAAAGATAGTTTCTACAAAAATCTTATTATAACAATAAAAGAAGCCATCACACAAACAATTTTAAATTGCTCTGTGATAGCTTCTTTTTTTATAAGTATAAAGAGATATTAAAAAAAGTATTATAGGGATTTATTTTTAATTATTGTCAATCTATTTTAATCTATTAATTATAGACTTGTTCATGTTATTTTCTATCAACTAATATATTATCTAATTTCTCTTTTGCAGTCATTTGTCTAGTAAAAAAATTAACTAACACTAATTTTCTAATTTTATTGTCAAATATAATATATTTTCTTTTCATTAACTAAGAATACCAGAATCACTAAATTTTAGTAGTCTATATTGTAGCCTTATGTTTATATTTTGAAATATCAGTACAGCAAACTAGAACTGCGTCTTTCTCACCCTCCCATTTCATTTTTGAAGCTGCTGAATTTACCCATCTATCTAATACCTCAGAATAAATTTCTTCTGATGCATAATGAATTTCATCATTAAAGTTATTTATAGGACAATTTTCGCAAGGTTCCTCTGAACCGAACGCCATTTTATAACAAGATTCTCCAGTACTAAGCCCTAATTCTTGAATTGCACGATTTACATAAAGTACTTCATAAGTATTAGGGTCAATAACATAAACATGTCCATTTAGGTTTTCTACCATCTCTTCATAATTCTTGTAGCTAGTTCGTAATTTTGTTGTTGTAGTGTTCTTAATTAAAAATACAGAAAGAATTCGAGAAATGTATCCAATAATAGCAATCTCCTCTCCTGTCCAACTATAATTCTCTCTACATACGTCAAAACCAATAAAACCAGTCATAACGCCTTCATTATATATGGCACAATGAAGAAGGGATTTTATTCCTTGTGGAGCACAAATATTGCGAATCTCAGGTGTTGTATTTTCAATGTCTTTACAACAAAAAATACCTTCATTACTGTATTGACTTATATATGAAGTAATCTCTCCTAAAGGAATATTTTGTAAAGAATCAATTTCAGATGAAATACCTGGAGCACACCATTCATATGTATTACTAGTCTGTTGTTTTTTTTCATCAATTTCAAAAATGTATACTCTATCCATGTTATATCTTTCACCTAATAAATTTAATATACTTTGAATGCTTTTAGATACATTTTTTGTTTCATAAAGCATTTCAAAAACACGAAAAGTTATATCATTTTGAAAATATGTATTTAAAAAATTAGTTGTATATTCTACTTGGTTGCTATTATCCAAAAGAGAATTGGTAATATTGTTGTCATATAAAGTATATCTATCTTTTCCATTATTTTTGGAATTATAAAGAGCAATATCAGCAAAACGATAAAGCATATTAAAAGTATCACCATGTTCAGGATAGAAAGATATTCCGACACTTCCTGAAATTTCATACTTACTTACAGCACCATAATAAGATAATCTAAGTGATTGAGATAAATACTCTGCTTTACTTCTAATTATATTACTATCTGTATAAGGAAAATACACTGCAATCTCGTCACCACCTATTCTTCCAATCATATCTGTTTCAGGAAAAACACCACTTATTTTATTTGCTACATCTATTAATATATTATCACCCAACTGATGACCAAGAGTGTCATTCAATCCTTTAAAATTATCAATATCTATAATAAAGAAAGCACCTAATTTATTATTGGATGATTTTAGAAATTGGTCAATTCTATTTTTAAATTCAGCTTTATTTAATAATTTCGTTAATGGGTCTAACTGTGATTTTATAATTAAGTCATCTAATTGTTGTTTTTGTGCATTAATATTAGAAAATACACCTACAACTCTAATTATATTTCCTTTACTATCAGAAATAGCAGTTGAACGACAATTCATCCATAAGTAATTCCCCTTAATATCCTTAATTCGATAACTAGATACCGAATATCCTGGTTTTTTATATGTATTTACAATCCATTCTTCAAAAACTTCTAAATCATCTGGATGAATCTTATTACGTACTTCCCTGTTAGCAGTAATATTCCTTGTAAAAGGCGAATATCCAAATAAGGTTTCATACCTTCCAGAAAATATAATTGTATCTGATTTAAAATCCCATTCAAACATAATATCATCACTTTGTTCTATAATAATACGATATTTTTCTTCACTAATAAGAAGTGCTTCTTTGGTTTCTTGTTCAGATGTTATAGATTCTTCCAATTCTTTTATTTTATTTTCTAGAGATTGCTTTAATTGTACAGTTTTATCCAATTCATCTGTAACATCTTGAAATGCATATAAACCAACAGGTCTTCCTTGATTATCAATAATACATGAAGAACGCCCTTGTAACACAATAATCTTTCCATCTTTACGAATAGCACGAGTTTGAAATTTCAATGGCTTTCCACTAGATATAAGTTCCTCTGCATTCTTCTGAACAATATGCGCATCATCTGGATGTGTAAATGCAACTATACTTTTATTAAATACTTCTCTAAATTCTTGTCTAGTGTAACCAAGGTATTCTAATGCACGGTCATTGACATACTGAACTGTTGCTTCTCCATCGAGATAACCTTTCATTAGACCCATGTCAATATTTTTACCTAGCGTATAAAGTTCCCAATTATCCATTTGAAATTCTTGTGGAATTACATAAATATGAGATTTATCCTGTTTTTCTTCAGTCTTTCCACTAATATGTTTCTGTATATCTTCAATAACAGAACCACTATTAATAAAATCGATATAGTTACTAGCAGGCATTGGCTTAGCATAAAAATATCCCTGTCCTAAATCACAGTTTAACTTTTGAAGAAATTTTACTTGTTCATCATTTTCTACGCCTTCCATAACTGATAGGATACGTAGAGATTTAATCAATTCTATAACTTTAGCGATAATAATCTTTCCCTTATCTGTATTAGTGGATGCATTTAAAAATGCTTTATCAATCTTGACAATATCAATTGGAATATCTTTTAAATAATTAAGAGAAGAATAAGCACTTCCAAAATCATCTAGAGATACTTTAAAGCCAAGCATTTTAAGTTCAGAAACAATTTCAATTAATTTATTAATGTTGTCTGAAAATAAATTTTCAGTAAACTCAATTTCAATCATATGAGTAGAGACACCTATTCGATTTACAGTTTGAAAAATTTTTTCAACTAATTTATCTGTTTGTAAATGTGCTTTAGAGAAATTAACTGAGATAGGAAGCTGTGGGATTCCCTTTTCTTTGCTACATTTTAGGAAATGGCAGGCCTCCTCCAACATAAAAAAGTCAAGTTGTCTAATAAATCCGTTTTGCTCCATGATTGAAATAAACTTATCTGGATAAATCATACCTAACTCAGAACTATTCCAACGTACAAGTGCCTCTGCTCCAACAACTTCACCCGTTTTAATTAACAATTTTGGTTGTAAATACATTTCAAACTCATGATTTTTCAATGCAAAGTCCATCATAAATGTAATTTGTTTTTTCCATTCAACTTCCTGACTCATTTTATCATCATAAAAGCTAAATGTATTCAAGGTATTTCCCTTAGATTTTTTACGAGCATAGTTTGCTTTATCAAGTAATGCAGAAAGTGTTATGGCATCATCTCTAACCACAATAATTCCTGCACTTGCAACTAAATTATAATGTGGTGGAAGAATATTCTCCAACGCCTTCTTTAAGTCTGTAAGTTGCAAAAACATTTGTGATGCAATTACTTGATTGTCTGTATGCAAACAGAATAAAAAATGGTCCGCATGAACTTTACAGAAAATATCATCTCCTTGAAGATGTGTATTAAAATGTTCACTTATCTTTTCTAGTGTTGAATCTCCAGCCTTATACCCAAAGAAGTCATTTATATAATTAAAATTATCAAAATCTAATGTAATTAGTGTTAATGCCTGTTTAGTAGTTTTAATTTTCTTTAATTTTTTTCCTACTTCTTTATAAAATTCTTCTGAAGCAAGCTGGTGGTTTTTTTTATGATTTTCATTACACATACAAATCACCTCTTTTTATCTTTTAAATTTACTTTTTACATAAATCAATATGTGCTCATTGTAATAAAATAAAAAAGCTTACTTCATTTTTGAAAAATAAAATAAGTTCATTAAATTCAAGCTCAAATTTTTTAAATTTGTCTTAATATTATTTTTTAATGTCAATAGGTCCCATTAAAGAAACACTCCAACATAAGACTTGATTAAAATATATCTATAAAAAACATTACATAGTATCTAGAAATAGGTGATTTATTATTGTAATTATTTTAAAATGTCATTAACTTTTCACTAGAAATATGAATAAATATACATCTTCTCAATACCTATTTTAATCTTTCATTAACATCTATTACTTTATCAATATTATGAATACATATTTATAATATTATATAACAAAATACAATAAAAGAATAGATTTTACTAGTTATTTATAGAAAGATTATATTATAGAATAAAATCAAAAATATCAACTCTATAGATAAATTTGTATCTAAATAAATTAGCATCTATTTACATAATTTAAAAGGAAAAAATATAAGAAGTCCTTCTTTTTATAAAATATATTTACTAATATCTATAGAAAATGTCTCAAAACAAACTAAAGAATTTATTTTGAGACATTTATTTTTACATTATTCTTAATTTACTATTTACTCATATCTTTAGATTTATCTGTAGCAGCAACAATAGATTTTATAACTGCTGCTCTAAACCCTTCTTCTTCTAATACTCTAACTGCTTCTATAGTAGTCCCTGCTGGAGAACAAACCATATCCTTTAATTCACCTGGATGTTTACCAGTTTCAAGAACCATCTTAGCTGAACCCATAACTGCTTGTGATGCAAATTTATAAGCTTGTTGTCTTGGCATACCAGCTAATACTGCTGCATCTGCCATAGCTTCTATAAACATAAACACATAAGCAGGAGAAGACCCACTAACACCTGTAACAGTATCCATTAAATATTCTGATACTATCTCTGCCTCTCCAAATGATTCAAATAAAGCCTTAATCATATTTAATTCTTCATCAGTCACATTATTATTTTTACAAAGAGCTGACATACCTTCCCCAACAAGAGCTGGAGTATTTGGCATTACTCTTACTATTTTTTTATCTGAACCTATAATATTTTCCAATGCTTCTATAGTTTTTCCTGCTGCTATTGACACTATTATTTTATCTGCATCTATTAATTCTTTAAGTGGAGCTAAAGCTTTTTCACATATATTAGGCTTAAGTGCCACTAATATTACATCAGAATTTGAAACAGCTACCTTTGAATCAGTCGTAGTGTTTACTGAAAATTCTGCTTTTACTTTATCTAAAGCGATTTGGCTTAAGTCTGATACAGTTATATCTTCTGCTTTTACTAGACCTGATTTTACTATACCACCTATCATTGCACTTCCCATATTTCCTGAACCAATAAATCCTAAAGTTTTCATATCAAATCTCCTTTTTTCTATTAGTTTTTATTTTAAAGTAGCTAAATTAACTATATTTTAACTGCTTAAAATTGTCTTATACACATAAAACTTAATATTATTAATATAAATTATTGCTCTGTATAAAGCTTATTAAATATAAATTTAACGATTTTTTCATTAAACTTAACGAGCTAACTTCCAATTTAGAAAGTTAGCTCATAATTAATCTGAAATTTTTTAAATGGTATCTATAGTATATACTCTATTATACCAGTTGTGTTTTTACATAGTAATAAATTTTGTTTACAAACAATCCTAGAATGTTTGCTCAGTTCTTCCTATTATCTCATCTTGTAGTGTTCTACTTAGATTATTGAAATGGTCACTATATCCTGCAACTCTAACTATTAAGTCTTTGTAATCTTGAGGATTTTTTTGAGCCTCTAATAATACATTTTTATCAAATACATTGAATTGTATATGATGCCCATCCATATTAAAGTATGCTCTTACTAGATTAGCCATATTATCCAATCCTTTTTCCCCTTGAACTACTGATGGCGCAAATCTTTGATTTAATAATGTTCCACCAGTTTTTATATGGTCCATCTTAGCACAAGATTTTATAACTGCTGTAGGTCCATTAGTATCTCCACCTTTTTCAGGTGAGATTCCCTCTGAAACTGGTTTTGCACAAAGTCTACCATTTGGACTTGCTCCCATAATTTCACCAAAGTATACATGACAAGTTGTTGGTAACATATCTACTCTATATTCTCCACCACAAACAGTTGGTCTACCAGTTACCTCATTATAATATGTGTTGAATATATCTTGCATTATTTCATCAGCATAATCATCATCATTTCCATATTTAGGAGTCTTATTTGAAACTAAATTAAGTATAGCTTCATATCCTTCAAAATTAGCATCAAGTGCTTTAAGTAATGTATCCATATCAAATTTTTGCTTATCGAATACGTTGTATTTTATTGCTGTTAAACTATCTGTTATAGTTCCTATACCAACACCTTGTATATATCTAGTGTTGTATCTTGCTCCACCTCTTTGATAGTCTTTGCCTTTTTCTATACAATCATCAACTATTGTAGACATAAGTGGGCAAGGCATGTGTTTTGCACATATATTTTCTATTACAGCATTTCCTTCTATTTTTATATCAATCATATAGTGTAATTGCTTTTTAAATGCCTCAAATAATTCCTCATAAGATTTAAAACTTCTAGGGTCTCCAGTTTTTATACCTATTTGCTTTTTGCTAATTGGGTCATATCCATCATTTAATGTTAATTCAAGTATTTTTGGAATATTCATATATCCAGTTAAAACATATGCTTCTTTACCAAAACATCCAGTTTCAACACAACCACTAGTTCCACCAAGTCTTGCATCTTCTATAGTCTTTCCAGCTTCCATAAGTTCTTGCACTATTGCCTCAGTATTATAAAATGCTGGTTGACCCCATCCTTTTCTTGATATTTCACAAGCTCTCTTTAAGAATTTCTGAGGAGTTTTTTTACTTATTTGAACGTTTGAACTTGGTTGTATCAACTTCATTTCATCCATAACATCAAGTATTATATAACTAACTTCATTAACACCATCTTGACCATCTGGATTTATTCCACCAGTGTTTATATTTGCGAAGTCTGTATATGTGCTACTTTCTTTTAATGTTATACCAACTTTTGGTGGTGCTGGTTGATTATTAAATTTAACCCATAAACATTCAAGTAATTCCTGCGCTCTATCTCTATCTAGTATCCCACTTTCTACATCTCTTTCATAGAAAGGATTTAAATGCTGGTCAAGTCTTCCTGGAGTAAAAGCATCCCATATATTAAGTTCAGTAGTAACCCCTATATGAACGAACCAGTACATTTGTATAGCTTGGTGATAAGTTTGTGGTTTATGAGCTGGTACAACATCACATGTTTCAGCAATTAGTAATAAATCTTTTTTCTTAGCTTCGTCTGTTTCTTCTTCTGCCATTTGTCTTGCTTTCTCAGCATATCTCTTACCTAATATCACCATTGCATCACAAGCTATTGCCATAGCTTCCAAATCAGCTTTTTTATTATATGCATCTAAATCATTAAGAAAATCTAATTCTTTTAGTCTTGCTTCTACATCTTTCTTTAAATCTAAAAACCCTTTTTTATATATTGTATCTCCACAAACTGTGTGCCCAGGAGCTCTTTGCTCCATAAACTCTGTAAACATACCTGCTTCATATGCTGCTAGCCATTCTGGTGTCATTGCATTTATTATTTTTTCTCTTGTTTGTCTCTTTTTCCAAAAAGGTATTATTTCTTCTTGTTGTATTTTTCTAGCTTCTTCAGATACACTGAAATTTATTATATCTCTGTTATGCATTACATCTAAATCTTCTAATGTATGACAACAAATTTCTGGGTATGTTGGTGCTCCATTAGGAGAATCACCTTTTTCACCTACTATTAATTCGCCATCATTTATGCTAAGAGTTCTATTCTCAATATAATGCTTAAATGATAAAGCACGAAGTACAGGAATCTCTACACTTCCCTCGTATTTTTTATAAGCTTCTGTCATAAGTACTGCTCTTTCAATAGATATGTGTGGTTCTGCATTAACACTTTCTTCTCTTAATTTTTTAGTTCTCTCAAAAGTTCCTCTTGACATTTTATTACCCCCCAATCTTAGTATTGAAATTACTTGCTTCAAACAGCCTTTTTATTTCTTCTAATTTTTCTTCAGTTGGTCTTTGTAACTCTTCTCCCTCATACTTTTTATAAATTTTATCATACTTGTGTTTTCCAATATTATGATATGGAAGAAGACTTACAGCTTTTATATTCAAAGGCTTTAAAAATTCTATCATTTTTTTAACCTCTAAATTTTCATCATCTACATTTACCCCTACAATTAGCGGTATCCTTATATTTATGTTAGCTCCTAATTCACTCAAAAGTTTGACATTTTTTAATATCAAGTCATTTGATTTTCCTGTAAATTTTATGTGCTTTTCTTCATCAATAAGCTTAATATCATATAAAAATAAATCTGCACATTTTGCAACTCTTTCATAATTTTCTGACTTTGCGTAACCACAAGTATCAATTGCTACATGAATCCCCTTTGATTTGCACATATTTATTACTCCACAAATAAAATCCATGTCTTGAGCCATTACTTCTCCACCTGATAGAGTTACCCCTCCACCTGATTCTTCATAGAAAATTCTATCTTTTTCTATCTCTTTAACCAAGCTTTTTACAGAATACTCTTGACCGACAATCTCTCTTGCATTGTTTACACAATAGTCTAAGCAAGTTTCACAAAATTCACACTTATCTTGGTCTAAACATATTTTTGTTTCACCTTTGAAAATTGCTTTATGAGGACATATGTTTATACATGCTTCACATCTTGAACATCTTTCTTCATTATACAAAACTTGTTTTGTATATGTTTGACTCTCTGGATTATGACACCAAACACATTCAAGTGGACATCCTTTAAAAAAAACTGTACTTCTTATTCCTGGTCCATCATGTATACTACATTTTTGTAAATTTATAACTAATGGATTCATAATTTTTCACCCCTAAATAATATCCATTCCATTTTTTCATTATTATGCAATTCATCTTCATATACTACATCTATGAAAAGCATTTCTACAATTACATAATACTATACTTGTTATTATTTTGTCTATATTTTTTTAGTGATATTAAAAAATTTTATTTTATTATGATATTTATATTGATTTTATAAATTAAATTTAAATATTTATTAAATTTATTTTTATAAGTAAATATAGCTATAATACATAAACAATATATTATTTTTGTTAATTTAGATATATCTGCTATAAAAATTAAATAAAAATAGAGACTACACTTTATCATGTAGTCTCTACCTTTATAGTCATATTTAGAAATTCACATTTATTGTTACTGCTTTTCCGCCTCTATTTACTGTAATTTTTGTACTAGCTCCTTTTGAGAAAGTATATAGTTTTTTATTTAGGTCATTCATACCTGTTATATTTGCATCTCCTACTTTAGTTATAATATCTCCTACTTTTACTCCAGCTTTTTCTGCTGATGAACCAGATATTACTTCTGCAACATAAACTCCTTTATCAGTACTTAATTTTGTACCTGTAGCTGCTTCATAGTTTGATACATCTGTACCTTTTATACCTAAAGTCACTTTTTCATATTTTCCAGTTTTTATTACTTCTTCAACTATGCTTTTAGCTGTATTAATTGGTATTGCAAATCCTAATCCTTCTGCTTGAGAAGCTTTCGCTGTGTTTATACCAATTACTTGACCTTTTTGATTTAATAATGGTCCTCCACTATTTCCTGCATTTATACTTGCATCAGTTTGTAATAAACCAGTCATATTAGTTTTTTCTGTTTGTATAGTTCTATCTAATCCACTTATTATACCTTGAGTAACTGTTTTTTGGAAATCTAATCCAAGTGGATTACCTATTGCTATTGATATATCTCCAACTTTTACTTTATCACTATCGGCAAATTCTGCTGGTGTTAATCCAGTTTTATCGACTTTAACTATAGCTAAATCAAGTTGCTGGTCAAACCATACGACTTTACCTGAAGTTGTTGAACCATCATTAAATAGTACATTTACACTTGTAGCCTGACCATCTGATATAACATGAGAATTTGTAAGTATATAACCATTTGAATCTACTATGATTCCAGTTCCTACACCTTGTGTTTCAGTTGGAATTGCAAACATATTATTAGTATCAACGCTAGTTGTCGTAATACCTACAACAGATGGTGTGGCTTTTTCTGCAACTGCTTGATAAATATTTTGACTCTTACCATCATCATTTACAACTATTGGCGTAGAGCTGCCTGTACTTTTACTTCCTAAATTATCTTTAACTAAAATTATTGTTAGCAAACTACTAAGTATTGAACTTATTATAGCGACTAATATTACTAAACTTATACCTTTCTTTCTTCTTGACATCTCATACCACTCCCTATCTAATATAATATAAATTATCAAAATATATTTTTCCCAATTTTTCATAAAAAAATGAAATCATCTATTTTGAGTAAACTCCTTTTCGATGATTTCATTATATTATTTTAATCTTAATTAAACCTTAACTATTTGAAATTATTTAAGTCTTTTTTCTAATTCTTCTTTTTCTTTTTCATAACCTGGTTTTCCTAGTAAAGCAAACATATTTTTCTTGTAAGCTTCTACTCCTGGTTGGTCAAATGGATTAACTCCCAATAAATATCCACTTATTCCACAAGCTTTTTCAAAGAAGTACACTAAATACCCAAAATTGTATTCATCCAATTGAGGTATATTTATTACTAAATTAGGTACTTTTCCATCTGTGTGAGCTAATAGAGTTCCTTCAAAAGCTTTATGATTGACAAAATCTACAGTCTTACCTGCTAGATAGTTTAGACCATCTAAATCTACTTCTTCTGAATTTATAGTTATATTTCTTTTACAGTTTTCAACATTAAGTACTGTCTCAAATAAAAGTCTTTTTCCATCTTGGATATATTGACCCATAGAATGTAAATCTGTTGAGAAATCTACAGAAGCAGGGAATAAACCTTTATTTTCTTTTCCTTCACTTTCTCCATAAAGCTGTTTCCACCACTCACTTACATAATGTAATTGAGGCTCATAGTTAACCAATAGCTCTACATCTTTTCCTTTTCTATGTAAAATTGTTCTAGCAACAGCATATCTATAACTATCATTACTTTTTAAATCAGGATTTTGAAATGCTTCTCTAGCATCATTTGCACCTTTCATCATAGCATCAATATCAAGTCCTGCAGCAGCGATAGGAAGTAATCCAACTGCTGTTAATACAGAAAAACGACCACCTACATCATCTGGTATTACAAAAGTCTCATACCCTTCTTCTGTAGCTAACTGTCTAAGTGCACCTTTACTTGAATCTGTTGTTGCATAAATTCTCTTTTTCGCTTCTTCTTTACCATACTTTTTCTCTAAATAGTCTTTAAATATTCTAAAAGCAAGAGCTGGTTCTGTAGTAGTTCCTGATTTAGATATTACATTTACAGAGATATCTTTACCTTCAATTACATCCAATAAATCCATAATGTATGTTGAGCTTATATTATGCCCTACGAAATATACTTCGGGAGCCTTTCTCTGCTCTTTTTTAAGTCCATTTCTAAAAGAATGGCTTACCATGTCTATAGCAGCTCTTGAACCTAAATAAGAGCCTCCTATACCTATCACCAAAAGAACATCTGAGTCAGATTTTATCTTTTCAGCTGATTTTTTTATTCTATCAAACTCTTCCTTATCATAATTTTCAGGAAGGTCTATCCAACCTAAAAAAGTATTTCCTAAACCTGCTTTATTATGTAACATGTCATGTGCAACATCTACATATGGTTGCATAACATCTATTTCGTTTTGACAAAAAAACTCCGTAGCTTTACTATAATCAAAATTTATTTTTCCCATTTAAATCCCTCTTTTCAGCATATTCGTTTTAAAGAGATTATAACACAAAATATAGGTGTTTTTTTTAAAAGTTTGCCACAAAATTGTACATATATCACCATTTGTTATCAGGAAATCGATTCTTCTAAATGCTATAACTATCTATAAATTATAAATTTTTAATCAAATAAAATTATGAAAAATCATTACTTATCTGAATTTTTAGTAAATACTAAAATATATTCATTGTGAATAGTTATGCACTCAAGATAACTACATTATAAATAACTAATTCAACAAAAAGAAACTCTAAACTTATCATTTAGAGTTTCTTTTTTTATTGATTTTCTATTTTAATTTTTATATTATTTTTAATCGTTTCCTAATCTCTTAGCTATAACTTGTTGTGCTATGTTGACAGCATGGTCAGATATTCTCTCTAGATTACTTATTACATCTAAATAAATAACTCCATTCTCTATACTACATAAATTATTATTCAATCTATACATATGATTAGCTCTACAAGATTTCTCCATTATATCAACTTGCTCTTCAATTTTTATAACCTTGCAAGCCAAATCTACATTATCAGTTCTCATTGATTCTAATGCATAAGTATATGCTGAAACAACTTTGTTGTACATAACATCAAGTTCAGATTGTCCTTCTTCGGAGAAAGAAATATTTGAATCTATTGCAACTTGTGATAATTCAGCTATATTTTTAGCATGGTCACCAATTCTTTCTATATCATTAACTGTGTTAAACAAGGTATCCACAACTTCTCTTGAATCATCATCTAAAGGTGCTTTTGAAAGTTTAAGTAAGTAATTCAAAATAGCTTTCTGTAAATCATTGATTAATCTCTCTCGTCTATATGTCTTGTCTATTTTTTCAGTTGAATGTTCTACTAAAGCTTCCATAGATGCATTTAAACTTTCCTTAGCCTTTTCACCCATACGAAGTGCTTCTTTTATCGTATTTGCAAGGGCTATAGAAGGAGTTTCTATCATTCTATCATCTATATATTTAATAGTCTTAGCTTCATCTTCATCTATATCGCCTTCTTTATCAGGAACAAGTTTTATTGCTAACTTTATGATAATCTTTGTAAATGGTAATAGTATTAAGACAGATATTATATTAAACAGTGTATGTGTGTTAGCTATTTGTCTTGCAACATTACTTGGGTCCCAACTTGTAACCAAGTTTACTACTGGTTTATTTAATAATATTAGGAATATCACCGTCCCTAAAACATTAAAGATTAGATGCATCATAGCTGCTCTTCGTGCGTTTTTATTGGCTCCAATACTCGATAACAGTGAAGTTACACAAGTACCTATATTTTGACCATAAAGAATTGGCAATGCTGCTGATAATGGCACTAGACCTTCTGCTGCCAATGCAACCAACATCCCCATAGATGCACTTGAACTTTGTATTATTGCTGTAATCCCAAATCCTAATAATAATCCAAGTAGTGGATATCTACCAAATGTAACTAATAAGTCAGTAAATCCTTGATAGTCTCTTAGTGGCTCAACTGCCATTTTCATAAAATCCATACCTGTAAATAATATACCAAAACCTATAAGTATTTCAGCTATATTTTTTATTCTAGGCTTATTTCCAAATAAATAAAGTATGATACCTATTCCTAATGCTACTGGAGCCATACCAGTTAAATCAAAAGATACCAATTGAGCTGTAACAGTAGTACCTATATTGGCACCCATTATAACTCCTATTGCCTGTTTTAAGGTCATTATACCTGCATTTACGAAACCAACAACCATTACAGTAGTAGCACTTGAACTTTGTATTACTGCTGTAACTCCTGTACCTACTAGAACTCCCATAAATAGGTTACTAGTAAGTAATTTTATTATCTTTTTTAGCTTTGTCCCAGCAGATTTTTGTAGACCTTCTCCCATAAGGTTCATACCATATAAGAACAGACCTAATCCACCCATTAGACTTATTATAATGTTCAAATTATTTCCTCCTTGTAAAGAGATTAATGTTTCTAAAAATTTTATAACCTATTGTATTTTATCAAATTATAGGAGTAGTAATGTTAAATTTATGTTAAATATTAAAAAATCATTAAATTTATGTTAAATTTTTGTATTATTACTGTATTTTTGTATTATTTTTTCTGCACATTTTATACCATCAACTGCCGCTGTAACTATCCCACCTGCATATCCAGCACCTTCTCCACATGGATATAGATTCTTAACACTTATTGACTCTAAAGTCTCCTCATCCCTTACTATTCTTATTGGAGATGATGACCTAGTTTCTACTCCAGTTAAAACAGCATCATACATCGCAAATCCATTCAGTTTTTTATCAAGAGATATGAATGCCTCTCTCATAGTTTCTGTTACAAAGTCAGGTAGACATTCACTTAAGTTTGTAAGTGTATATCCAGGTCTATATGATGGCTCAACACTACCTAAATTTGTAGAAGTTTTATTATTGATAAAGTCTCCAACAAGTTGAACTGGTGCATTGTAATTTTTTCCACCTAATTCAAAAGCTAATTTTTCATATTCTTGTTGAAAATGTACACCTGCCAGAGGATTATCACTTTTAAAATCTTCTGGAGTTATATTTACTAAAAATGCACTGTTCGCATTTACTTTATCCCTGGCATGTTCACTCATGCCATTCGTAACTATTTCAAAGTCATTGGATGCAGATGCTATTACACTACCACCTGGACACATACAAAAAGTATATGCTGTCCTTCCATTTGAAACATGCTCTATAAGTCTATAATCAGCTGCTCCTAATCTAGGATGATTGTAAAACTCCTTATATTGTGCTTTATTTATTAAATCTTGTGGATGCTCAACCCTAGCTCCTATTGCAAAAGGCTTTTGAATTATTTTTACACCTCTCGAATACAACATTTCATAAGTATCTCTTGCACTATGTCCAACAGCTAATATAACTGTATCTGTATCTATCTTTTCAGTATCATTTATTGTTACAGATTGTATAGAATCATTTGATACGACTACATCTGTCACTTTTGAATTAAATCTAACTTGACCACCTAGATTTATTATTTCATTTCTTATATTTTTAACTACATTTTTTAATATATCTGTTCCTACATGTGGCTTATGTGAGTACAATATTTCATCTGGTGCTCCAAATTGAACTAGCTCTTCTAGTACTTTTCTACATCGTATATCTTTTATTCTAGTTGTAAGTTTGCCATCTGAAAAAGTTCCTGCTCCGCCTTCACCAAATTGAACATTTGAATTATTTTTAAACTTTCTAGTTGTCCAAAAATCACTTATATCTTTAGTTCTATTGTCTACATCAAGACCTCTTTCAAGTATGATTGGTTCATAACCCATTTGAGCCAAAATCAGACCTGCAAACAAACCTGCTGGTCCACTGCCAATTACTAAAGGGCTATTCTTTAATTTTTTATCACCTATGGTTACATTTACATATCTGATTTCCTTTATTTTTGTTACATCTTTTAGTTTTGAACTGAGTATTTTATCTTCATCTTTAACTTCTACATCTACAGAATAAACAAACTCCATTTTTCCTTTTTTTCTAGCATCTATAGATTCTTTATATATACTATATTTAACTAAGTTTTTTTCTTTTATTCTTAGCTTCTTAAGTACAATATCTTTTAATAAAGATATATCTTTATCGATTCCAAGTTTTATATTAGATACTCTTAACATATTGTTTTCCTCTCTTAGATTGTAATATAAAAAAGCTAGGGTTATTCCTAGCTTTCTACAAATATAACTTCTATATTCTCTTTTACTAGATTTTCTACCCAAATCTCGTCTAACACAAAATTCTTTATTTTATTTACAACAATTGCTTTATCTAAATCTTTTTTCAAATTTTTTACTAAAACCATTGCTTCAACTGACTTATTCAATCTTTCAACATACAGAGAATTCACTTTAATTAATACAACCCTTAATTCACACACATATAAATCTTCACTACCTAAAGTGATTTCATCATCATATTTATACACACTAAATTCATATACATTTTCATAAGGTGTTATATTTTCTATTCCTACATAGTCCATTTATTTATCCTCTTTTAGTTATAAGACCTCTTATAACTTTCATGTTATTAAACACCTTCTCTAAGAAGTTTTCTGCTTCTTCATTATCTAAAAGATTTATTTCAAGATTCTCATTTTCTATAATATCTTTAGATTTACAGTATTCTTTTGCTATCTCTATTAACTCATTTTTTTTATCCATAGACAAATCAAACTCTTTATAGTCTATTATTATATATTGTTTGGTATCAGGTGATACACCATTATTATATCCTATTTCTATATGATAAATAACTGCATATATTTCTTCTCCATTGTACACAGGTACTGCTGGATTAGATTTTATAAAGTTCGTTGACACAGCAATTGCATTTCCTAAACTAAGACTCATTATTAATACCTCTTTCTCAACATTATACATATATTATACTATATATTCTTTATCTATGACTTAAAGCTTTTTATAATTAATTAAGATATTTTTAAATCTTTGTATCTTTTTCCTAATGTACTGGAACTTATATCATATTTTTTTGATATTTGTACTTGAGTTATAGGTTGTCCTGCTTCTTTCTTAACATAATATTCAACAGCAGCTGCCCAACCATTTTCAGCTCCTTTTATATTTTCATGTTTTTTCTTATAATCATTCCAAAACTCTATACAGGCATCTATATTTTCTTCTTCTACATTTTCTTTAAGAGTATCTAAAACTTTGCACTCTATTTCAGCTAATTCATTTTCTGAATTAACTTTTGTGCCTTTCTTATCTCTTTCTCTCTTTAAGTATTCAGCTATACTTGGGTCTAAAAGCTGTTGTATATACTTGTATAGTATATGTGTATGATAAATTAAGAAAGTCTTCATATCCTTGTATAAGTCTTGATATTGATTAAATAAATTCATAACATCTTTTAATATTATGTCTTTTACTTCATTTGATATACTTATAGTTACATCTATCAGTATGTTAGTTCCTTCAATATCAACAATTCTAGCTATCATACAACTTCCGCTTTTAAAACTTCTTAGAAGTTTTACATCTTCTGTATAAAGTTCATTCCCACTTAGACAATCTTTTAAGACTATTCTTCCCACAGAAACTTCTTTTACTTCATAAATACTTACATATGATTCAAAGAGACTCTTTAATATCGCTACTTCTGATTGACTTAGTTTTGCACCATTTTCTTCAAGAAAACCAACTGTCATTACCTTTTTATTTTCCATTATATGGTCTTGTATTAAATAAGTATTAAAAAATCTTTCAAATTTTTCATTTACACTATCATTTGGCATTATATAAAACATTTCTTTAGCTTTTTCACATTCGTCTTTGAATCTATCCTGTCTTGAATAATCATATAACTTTGAATATAAATCTGTATATTGTTTTTGTGAAAGTTCAGTTCTTCTGTATGCTCTTTCTGAAACAATATCTTTATTTAAACAACACTTCTTGTATTTTTTGCCACTTCCACAAGGGCATAGCTCATTTCTCCCTAACAATATGACTTCCACTCCCTTATTATTAAATTAAAGTACAATTTGTTATTATACCATTTTTTTATTAATCAATCTATAGTATAAATAAATATTCTCTTAAATTCACTTATATTTTGGTATAATATATTAACTTTAATTAGGATTTCGATAAAATCACTAACAATTCCTCTTGTAGAAATGGATTATCGTAAAACTAATTCCTCTATAAAATTTTATTAATTGATAATAGTTTTTTACTTTGTCTATTCTTTTTTGTTATATGACTCTAATTGTCATTTTACATTCAACAATATTGTCTTTTTCTTGTTTATATTCATTATAAATATTTTGAATATCTAAATTACTCGTTTTTAATTTGCTAATTTCTATTTTTTCAAATTTATCATTTAAATTTAAATTCTTCATTAAACCTTCTATTTTCAATATATTCTCAAGTTCACCATTAACTTTTATTTCTAAATTAACTTGTTTTTTATTATTATTATCTAAACTATTTTCTTGGTTAATATATTCTATATTCACTACATCTTTCAATTTATTTTCTACTAATAACACCATATCTTTATTTGTTTTTTTATCTAAAAATGAATTATTAAAATTACTTTTCAATTCTTCATTTCCATTTAATTCAACATTTTCTATATATTTATCATCTTTATAACTATTATCCTTTATTTGATAATTATCTTGCTTATTTATTTTATTTATTAGATTTTGTTTTTCTTTCTTCAAACTGGTTAAGTTTTGTTCTAATGGACTTAATATTATATTAGTAGCTAATACAATAATTAATATTAATAATATTTTTAGTAAATTTTTTTCTCTATTATTTAACCTCAAAAATAATCACCCATCTAACTTTTTATTCTAAACCTATAGTTATCTCCATCTCTTACAATACTGTCTATATAATAACCTTTTATGTACTTTATTTTTCTTAGATTATTTAAAACATCTAAATCATTACATACACCTTCCATTTCTAGCTTATTTTTATCTATTGATATTTTAGTAATATTATTTATTCCTACAGTTTCATATATTTTTTTTACTTCATTAAATCTTATTTTAGGAAATTTCTCTCTAGTCTTTTCAGCAACTGGTATAGTCTGTTTTGGCTCATTTATTAAGTCATTTTCACCTATATAACTTTTAAGTTCGTTTATAGATTTCACATATATAAACGATTTAAATAAAACACATGTTAAAATTAAGACTATTACTGCTTTATATACCTTATTATAAGGTTTAATTTCTTTTAATCCATTGAGAAAGTTTATAGTTTTACAAGATTTCATTTAAACAATCATTCCTATATTACTTATATAATTTATACTGCTATTTTCTAAATTTCTATCAAAATTATTTTCTATCTTTACTTTATCTTTTAATTTCAATGGATTTATTTCTATATACCTGTCTTTATCTTCAAAGTATTCTTCAATAAAATTATTTTCTATTCCATAGTAATAAACACACTTAAAACTACTTAATAGCTTCTTTACTGATTCATAGGATTTTATTTCTTTTGATAGTAAATAAGTCTCTTCTATCTTTTTACCTCTTGTTATATTTATAATGAACTGATTTTTTTTACACTCTATAAAAACTCCTTCTTCTAAAAAATTCTCTATCAAGTCTAGGTTTATGAGTTTTTGTAATATATCAAAATTTATATTTATAGCTTTGGGGTTCAAGTTTAGATTTGTTGAAATGCTCTTAATTAATTGAATAATAATCTTTGGAAAAAGAATTACTTGTATATTTAATTTATCATGACTAGAATTTATAACTTTATATTTTATTGAAAAGTCGTTTATATTTATTGGAATGTATTGTGTTATTTCAAATTCAATCATATTTAATATATCTCTTTTTTTCTTAGTATCTAGAATTTCAATATTTCTAATTACTATATCTTGAGTTTGAATATTAAAGTATAAATTTTTATATGATATTTTTAATTTACCTATCTCCTCTTTTACAAATCTAACTACATCTTCTATATATCTAACCTTAATAACATCTTTGCTATCGTTTTTTATATTAAAATTTATTTCTTTTGTAATTGATTTATCTATAAAAATTTTTTTGTGATTTTTTCTTAAAAATACAATCCTTATATAATCATCATTTATCTCTAAATTTAAAATTTTTTTAATTATAACCATCTCCTTTAATTAAGCTATAAAAATGCATATATAAAAATACTACTTAGGATAAAATTGTTTAGAGTTTACATTTACACTTATATCTGCACCACTATCACTTATAACAAGTTCAAATTTGCCAGATGTACTTTGAGGAACTGGAACAGTATTCAAATACCCTTTTTCCTTTAGAGATTCTACGCTTAAAGATTGTGTTATGTTTTCATCATCATTAATAGCCATACTCGCTGCTGTTACTATGTTGGCAGCATTTGTATAATCTGCATTTAGTTTTGCACTTTCTTGAACCTTACTGTACTTAACTAATGCTATACTAGATATAACACCTAAAATTGTTACTACTACAATCATTTCAACAAGTGTAAATCCCTTTCGTTTTTTATTTATCAATTAAATATTCTCTCCTTTTAAAAATTTTATTAGATAAAATTTATTTTTTTCTTAAAAACTAGTAACTGCATCGAACATGGGAATAACCATAGATAAAATAAAAATTCCGATAATTAATCCCATAAATATAATTAAAACAGGTTCTATAAATTTCATTATTTGCTCTATTTTATTATTTAATTCACTTTCATAGAATTTATTTATTACATCTAAGCTTTTATCTAGTTTTCCACTTTCTTCTCCTGTATTTGTCATTGAAATAAATAATTTAGGAAAGATATTTGCTAAATTCAAAGACTTACCTATACTATTTCCCTTTTTTATATAGTTATTGGAAATATTTAATCTTTCACAAATAAATTCATTATCTACAACACTTGCTGACATTTCTATAGCTTCCACTATTTGTATTCCACTACTAATTAAAATAGATAAAGCTCTAGAAAATCTGGTTGTAACTACTAACTGATTAATTTTTCTTACAAAAGGCATTTTAAATTTCAGAGAATTAATCAATTTTTTTACATTATCATTTGTTCTAAGAAAATAAACAGTTGCTATTAAAAATAATAAAAGACTAAGCATAAGATAACCTATGTTATTTGTAACTATTGTGGATATACCTATTAAAACTCTTGTTATTAAAGGTGGTTCAATTCCATTACTTGCAAAAACCACCTGAAAATTAGGTATTACAAATATGAATATAAATATCATTGACATGATAGATAATGCTATGAGTATTATTGGATAGATTGAAATATTTATTATTTTCATTTTTAATTTGTATTCTTTATCATAATAATTAGATAAATCATTCATTATTACATCTAGGCTTCCACTAGTTTCCCCTGCTCTTATCATGCTTATAAAGAATTTAGAAAATGTACCTGTTACCTGAAATGAATCTGCTATTGAGTTACCTTTTTGGATGTGATTTGATACTATATTAAGCAAATTTTTTACTTTTTTACTAGACTGACCCTCAATGACTTTAAATATCTTTGTAATTTCACATCCAGATTCTAATAATATACCTATCTCTTTGCAAATTACTCTAACTTCTTTATCACTAATTCTATTTAATATTAAATAAAATTTCTCTAAATTATAAAATATACTTTTAGATAATCTCATGCACTATAATTCCTTCCAAATTATATTAATTGCAATTAAATAAACACAATATTTTTTAATTTAATACATTTAATTTTGTCTAACTTAAATATAACTTATGTTCAAACATTTTAATTAAAGTAAATTAAATGAAGTTAACTATATAGTTCAATTAAATCATTTCATTTACTACTAAACATTCTTCTAATGTCGTTATTTTTTCATTTATTAGTCTTTTACAACTATCTTCAAATGTTATCATTCCATTTTTTTGTGCCACTTCTTTAATACTACTAGAATCATCTATATTTCTTATACATGTTTTTATGTCATCATTTACTTCTAGTATTTCATAAATTGCTGTTCTTCCAAAATACCCTTTGTCATTACATCTTTCACAACCTACAGCTACTTTAGTATTTACATCTCCACTAAAATTGTCTTTTATCATAATCTCATGACTACAATGATTACAAACTTTTCTAACCAGTTTTTGAGAGATAACACCTATAAGAGATGCATTTAAAAGATATGGTGGTATTTGCATTTCTAATAATCTAGCTATAGAAGACACTGCATCATTAGTGTGCAAAGTACTTATAACTAAATGACCTGTTATAGCTGCTCTTACTGCTATTTTAGCTGTTTCTGCATCTCTTATTTCTCCGACCATTATTATATCTGGGTCTTGTCTTAATATTGCTCTAAGACCCACCTCAAAACTTAATCCTATTTTTGAATTTACTTGTATCTGACTTATTCCATCCATCTTATACTCTACTGGATTTTCTATAGTCATTATATTTTTATTTATACCTTTTAAATCATTTAATAAGGAATATACTGTTGTAGTCTTTCCGCTGCCTGTAGGGCCTGTCACTAGTAATATTCCTGCTCTTTTACTTATTATATTACTTATAGACTTTATTGCTTCTTTTGAAAAGCCCAGTTCTAGCTTATCTTTTAAGAAAGTATCTCTGTTAAGTATTCTTAAAACAATTTTTTCACCATATACAGTTGGTATTGATGAAACTCTAATATCAATTAGGTCACCTCCCAACTTTATATCTACTCTACCATCTTGTGGAAGTCTTTTTTCCGTTATATCCATTGAGGCCTTTAATTTCACTACAGTAGATAATGATGGATATATATCGATTAAAAACTTTGATACTTCTTTTAATTCTCCATCTACCCTCATTCTCACTATTAAATGCTTTTCAAATGGCTCTATATGTATATCACTTGCATTTTCTTTTATAGCTTTTTCTAAAAGATTTTCAAATAATTTTTTTGCATAATCTTCATCAAGTTCAAAGTTATTGTAATATTTATCAATCTTCTCACTTATAAGTTCTTTTTTCTCTTTTTTCAATATAATTTCTTTACCTGTAGCCAATCTCAAATCCTGTATGGCATATATATCTTCATCTTCTATTTCTACTACTAAATTATCATCTTGAAATTCTACTGGAAATACATTATATTTTTTTGCAAGCTTTTCTGGTATTAACATTGGTAAACTGCTTTCCTCTAATATAATCTTAATCACCCTTTATATACTTTAATTTATTAGGTATATTCATTTTTTTCATAGAGATATTTTCTTCAGTTTTTATACTTACTTTCATTGGATAAGTCGTTTGTATACTGTCTAAATATTCACTGCCTTTATCCACATAATCAGAGAGTTTATCCTTATCCCCAATGCATTTTATTTCATAAGGTTGTGCTACAGGAACTCCATTTATATTTATATGGCTTCCTGCAAGTACAACTTCTGAATACTGATTGATTCTTTGACCATTTATTTCTATGTATTTTGCTCCATTTACTTTTAGTTCATTTACAACTTTTACAAGTATTTTATTATAGTCTATATTATTTGCTATATTCCCTGTTTTTTCATCTATAGCATCTATACTTACTATTATTCCACTGCCCTTTACATCTGAATATGATAGATTTTCTCTAAGAGCTTCTATTTCTGAGATTTCTTTAGAATTTTTTTGATTACTTTTCATTGAATCAATTTCTTTATCTAATTTATCCTTTTCCTTTTTTAATTCCTTTATAGACTTTCCTGTCAATTTTATTTCTTTTCTTATTGACTTATCTTTACTTGTATAAACTGTTTCTTCATTACTATAATCTCTAAATATGGTTCCAACAAGTATACCTAAAATAGTACTCGCTAGTATTATAAACACATATGGTTTTTTCATACTGTATTGCTCCTTACAAATTTATTTTTATATGATAATTTTCTTTAATTAAACCTTGAGCCTTTATATATATTTATTATATCAAACTTATATATTAAAATTCATCTTTAGTATATAATATCATACATCAAAAAAAGCAAAATGGCATAGCTTCACAGCTACACCAATTTACTAAAAGTTATATTTTATAATTATCATCTGATTTAAGATATATATTCTTATACATTCTTCTCATATTTTGAAATTCTATTAACTAGTTTATCTCTTAATTTTCCAACTTCATCAAATCTCATATTAGGGATATAGTAACTTTCTATAATATCATGTTTAGACTTCGCTCTCTTAAGATTTAATACAGCCCAACAAATTAAATCATCCAAAACTTTCTCATCAAATTTAATATCTTCTTCATATTTAAGTAATTTTTCTCTATTTAAAAATTGATTTAAATTAATGGTTTCCTCTTCTTTAAAAGTTGCGCTTGTAGTTATACCAATATCTAAGTCAGTCAATAGTACAGTCTCAACTTTTTCTGGTATAAGTGGATAATGATAAACTTCTACATTTAAACCTTTTTCAATAGCTTTCTTATACACTTTGTTTAATAATGTAGTTTTTCCAGTGCCTATTTCACCATCTAAATAATAAACCTTATTTACATCTTTTAATATGTTTTCTGTATAATCTAAACATCCTACAGGAGTTATAGCTGAACCAAATAAATGCTTCTCTCTTTTCAAATTTCCTGTGCTTTCAACTCCATCAAACAATTTTTTAATAAATTCTTCTGTAACTAGATTCACTTTACCATAATCCATACAATCAGAATATTTTTCCTCTATATCTCTAAAGATTGGTTCTGATGCTTTTAAAAATTTAAACGCTCTTTTAAATGCATTACTAATATCCTTATCGTATGCCGATATTTCTTGTCTATTTTTTTCCAACTCTTCTGTGTTCCAGTAATCACCTAAATTAATTATCTCGTCCAAAGCTCCTGGTAACTTTGGGTCCATAGTGTGTGGAGCAGTTGCATCCATAAGTACCACGCCTAATTCCTTTATAACTACACCGTCCAATGAACTTGGGTCAGAAGGACAGTTATATAATTCAATATCATATCCTCTACTTAAAAATTCTTTATAAATTTTTTTCATAAGTGAGGATTTTCCTACTCCAGGGCCACCTTTTAAACAAAAAACTCTTTTTACATTTTCAGGAATTATATATTCAAAAAAAGAATATGAGCCTTGTGATGTGTTTCCACCTGGAAATGCCTTCTTTACCTTTCCTTCCATAATTAGCGCCTCCTCATAATTTACAATATCTCTTAATTAAGATATTAATATTATACGAGTTTTGTTACAACTTTATGCTTTTGATAAATCTAAAACTTATCATTTAATACCAATAAAAAATTAATTTTATCTAATTATAGTAGATTCTATACTATGTGATTTAACTTTTATATGCTTTTATCTGGAAGTCTAATTTAACTCTTTATACAGTAATATAGTTGTATCTTATTCAAATCCAATTGTTTCCATTATGATTTTATGTTAAAATAATATTACAAAATACATCTGTTTTTCTTCAGAAACGGGTGAAATTCCCTATCGGCGGTAAAAGCCCGCGAGCCTTATGGCATAATTTGGTCAGATTCCAAAGCCGACAGTAAAATCTGGATGGTAGAAGAAAATAGTATATGAGTACCTTTATGTAATTTTACATGAGTAATCTATACAACTCCTTCAACTACCGTATTTATTCATGAAATTAAACACATTCGAGGTACCTAAGATGTAGGTGCTTTTTTTGTTGTTTATTTTATAACTATTCTGTACTTATAAAATCTATTATATAAAAGATTGGAGTGTTATCATGAAACAAAAATGGATAGTATTAATTATAATCTGTATTGGTGTATTTATGTCTACTCTTGATGGAAGTATACTAAATATTGCAAATCCTACAATTGCTGCTGACTTTAAAATTAACATGTCACAGATTCAGTGGGTTGTAACAGCTTATATGCTTGTCGTTACAGCAACTATGTTATTTTTTGGAAAGCTCGGTGATAAAGTAGGTTCAAATCGTCTATACACATTAGGATTTTTTGTATTCACAATAGGTTCTTTTCTGTGTAGTATATCACACAACTTATCTACATTAATTTCTTCAAGAATATTTCAAGCAGTTGGGGCAAGTATTTTAATGGCAACTGGACTTGGTATAGTTTCTAATGCATTTCCAGCAAATGAAAAAGGAAAGGCTATAGGAATCACTGGCGCTGTAGTTGGTATAGGAAATATGAGTGGTCCTGTAATTGGAGGTATACTTTTAGAACATTTTGGATGGCCTTCTATTTTTATTATCAATATACCTATTGGTATCATAGCAGTTTTTCTTGGAATTAAATTTCTTCCTAGACCTGCTTTAGATGAACAAAATAAAAGCTTTGATATTCCAGGTCTTCTGCTATTTGCAACTTGTACTACACTTATATTACTTGCGATGAATGGAAAAGGAAACACAAGATTGTATCTAGGTATAGCATCACTTATCATCTTCTTATTATTAGCATTAAGAGAAGTAAAATTTGAACAGAGCTTTATTGATTTACCTTTATTTAAAAATAGAAATTTCACTGTAGGCAATATTATTGGAATCGCTTGTTACTTCCCTCAAATGGCAGTATCTTTCCTACTTCCATTTTATTTAGAACAGTTAAAAAATCTATCTCCTATGATGGCTGGTTCTGTAATGACTGTCCATCCACTTATTATGGTACTTATAGCACCTATTGCAGGTTCTCTTTCTGATAAACATGGTGCAAAGAATATTCTAACAACATCTTTTTCATTTATGACTATTTCACTCGTTGGAATGGCACTTTTAAAAGCAGATTCACCATTATATCTTTTAATTGTATGTTTAGTTATTTTCGGACTCGGACTAGGTGCTTTTAGTTCACCAAACAATAGTAGCATTCTTGCAGATGTTCCTCCTCAGAAACAAGGATATGGAGGTAGCTTTCTTGCAACGGTTCGTAATTTATCATTTGCTCTTGGAACAGCATTTTTTAGTAGCTTCTTTGCACAAAGCCTTACATATAATCAAAATTTCAAAAGCCATACAGCAGCCTATGTTATAGCTAGTAATCAATCTTATTGGATTGCTGCAGCAGTATGCTTTATAGGACTTATACTAACTATTTTCTTTATGAGAAAAACAGAGAAATCTATTTCTTAGATAAAATTTATTTCTGATTTCATCAGTGACTAAGTTTTTAAATATACTAATTTATATCAAACCTTGAAGTTTTTTTAATTTATAACAATAAATTGCTAATATCTATTGTTTATAAACAACAAGGATGCCAAAAAATATCCATTAGAATTATTTTGAGGCATCCTATATTTTATTTTGATATTAATATAGTTATAACTAATCTACTGTTATCTCATATCCATGTTGATTATATTGATTTACAATTTCTTCCCATAGTTCTTCAACACCAGTCTTTTTTAATGAGGAAACAGGGATTACTTTTTCGCTACTTTCCATTTGCAATTTTTTTCTTATTATGCTTATATGTTTTTGATATTGTCCTCTAGATATTTTATCTGCCTTAGTTGCAATAATCACACAGTTATATCCGAAGTGTTTTATCCATTCATACATAAGCTTATCATCTGCTGTAGGCTCATGTCTAATATCTACAAGTAGAAATATAGAACATAATTCTTGTCTACTTTCTAGATATCTTTCCATTATGCCTCCCCATTTTTCTTTTTCAGACTTAGCTATCTTTGCATATCCATAACCTGGAAGGTCCACAAAATAAAATTCATTATTTATTAGATAAAAGTTTATAGTTCTAGTTTTCCCTGGTGTTTGACTAGTTCTAGCAAAGTTTCTTCTATTAAGCAATGTATTTATTATTGATGATTTCCCAACATTTGACCTACCAGCTAATGCTATCTCTGGAATACCTTCTGCTGGATACTGTGATTTATTCACAGCACTCATAGTTATCTCTGAACTTCTAATTTTCATTCTTCTCACCACTCTTTAACAAAGCTTGTTCTAATACTTCATCCATATGTTCTACAAGTACAAACTCCATTTTTTCTTTTACATTTTCTGGTATCTCATCTAAATCAGCTTCACATTCTTTAGGAATTAATACTTTTGTTATACCAGCTCTATGAGCTGCTAATAATTTTTCTTTAACTCCTCCTACAGCTAATACTCTACCTCTTAAAGTTATCTCTCCTGTCATAGCTATATTGCCTGGAACAGGTCTTTTAGTAAGTGCTGAAATTACTGCAAGAGCCATAGTTATACCAGCTGATGGTCCATCTTTTGGAACAGCACCTTCTGGAATGTGTATATGAATATCATTTGTCTTATAAAAATCTGGGTCTATATCAAACTTGTCCACTATTGACCTTATATAAGATATACCTGTCTTAGCAGATTCCTTCATAACATCTCCTAGCTTACCAGTCAATACAATTTCGCCTTTACCTTTAAGTACATTTACTTCTACTTCAAGTGTAACTCCACCAACTGCTGTCCATGCAAGACCATTTACTAATCCTATTTGAGGATTAACTTCTGCAAGTTGATACTTAAACATGTCTTTTCCAAGATATGTCTCTAAGTCAGACTTATTTACAATAACTTCTTCAAGAGTTGGGTCTTCAACATATTTTTTTGCAACTTTTCTACAAATTTTACCAATAGTTCTTTCTAGTGTTCTTACACCTGCTTCTCTTGTATAATGATTTATTATACTTCTTAAAGTCTCATCATCCATTTTTATGAAGTTTTCTTTTAAAGCATGCTCTTTAATTTGTTTTGGAAGTAAATATTTTTTTGCTATATTTAATTTTTCCTCTTCTATATATCCAGATACTTCTATTATTTCCATTCTATCTAATAATGGTCTTGGTATATTACCTAGGCTGTTTGCTGTTGTAACAAATAGTATTTTTGATAAATCAAAAGGTATTTCTAAGTAGTGGTCTACAAAATCCTTATTTTGCTCTGGGTCTAATACTTCTAGCATTGCTGAAGCTGGGTCACCTTTATAATCTGCTGCCATTTTATCTATCTCATCAAATAAAAATACAGGATTTTTTGTTTGTGCTTCTTTTACTCCATTGATTATTCTTCCTGGAATTGAACCTACATAAGTTCTTCTATGACCTCTTATTTCTGCTTCATCTCTAACTCCACCTAAAGATATTCTTACAAACTTTCTATTCAACGCTCTAGCTATTGATTTTACTATAGATGTCTTTCCTGTTCCTGGAGGACCAACTAGACATATTATAGGGCCTTTAAGTGATTTAGCAAGTGTTCTTATAGCTAAGTATTCTAGTATTCTTTCTTTTACTTTCTCTAATCCATAATGGTCTTCATCTAGTATAGCATTTGCCTTATTTATATCCAACTTATCTTTTGTTTCCTTATTCCATGGCAATGAAAATATAGTATCCAAGTAGTTTCTACTTACAGATACATCTGGAGACATTGAAGATATCTTTGAAAATTTATCTATTTCTTTTTCTATTTTTTCCTTAGTTGTCTTAGGTGCTTTTATTTTTTTAAGCTTTTCTCTGTATTCATCAGCTTCAGAATTTATATCTTCTTCTTCACCTAATTCTTTTTGTATTGCTTTTAGTTGTTCTCTAAGGTAATATTCTTTTTGAACTTTATTCATCTGTTTTTTAACTCTTAAAGTTATCTTCTTCTCTATTTTTAGTATATCTATCTCTTCTAATAATATAGAATAAATAAGCTCAAGTCTTTTCTTAATATCAAATTCTTCTAATATTTCTTGTTTTTGGCTTGACTTTAGATATATATTGGCAGCTATTGTATCTATAAATCTATCAACATCTTCTATATCAGCCAAAGATATTAATATTTCTGGTGATACTCTGTTTCCGATATTTATATACTCTTCAAAGGCATCAAATACATTTCTTACAAATGCTTCAATTTCAACTTCTGTCTCACTATCTAAATTGTCACTATCAAAGACTATTTCTTCTATTACTGCTTTGAAATACCCTTCTTCTTGTTCTATTTGTTTTACCCTACCTCTTGATACACCTTCAACCAAAACACGAACTGTATCTCCTGGTAATTTTATCATTTGTTTAACTTTACAAATTGTCCCTACATGATAAAAATCGTCTTCTCCTGGCTCATCAACTTCAGCTTCTTTTTGAGATGTTAAAAATATAAGTTCTTCCTCCATCATAGCTTGGTCTAAAGCTTTAAGAGATATCTCTCTTCCTATATCAAAATTTAATATCATATATGGAAATATTGCTAATCCTCTTAAAGGAATTAGCGGTAATTCATGATCTATTTTAGTATAATTTTGTTCCATCAACATTACTCCTTTTCTAGTCTAATTATTTTGATTTTAATATTATATATTCGAACAAGTTAATTTTCAACATTAATGATAAATTCTTAGCATATTATATTACTATTTTATTATGATATAATATTAATGTTAGTATACTTAGATGTTATTTATCTTTTGGAGGTTTCTATTATGTTGAAATTGTTTTTAACTTTTTTAAAAATCGGTGCGTTTACGTTTGGTGGTGGATACGCTATGGTTCCTCTTATACAAGATGAACTTGTAAACAAACAAAAGCTTTTAGAGCAGGAAGAATTTATTGATTTTCTATCCATAGCTCAAAGTTACCCTGGAGTACTGGCAGTTAATATATCTGTATTATTAGGATATAAACTTTATGGTATACCAGGAGTTCTTATATGTACCTTAGGCTCTGCTTTACCATCATTTTGTATAGTATTAGTCTTATCATATCTATATTTTAAAAATTCATCATCTAAAATTTTAGATGGATTTTTTAAAGGAGTTGCCCCTGTCGTAATAGCTCTTATATTGTATTCTTTTACGAGCATGTTTAAGAAACTGCCAAAGTCTAGAACTAACATACTACTATTAATTATAGCAGTTTTATCTGTTGGTGTATTCAATATAAGCCCTATTTATTTAATAATTGGAGGAGGTGTATATAGTCTATGTCAGAAATAACACTACTCTTTTTAATATTCCTTAAAATAGGAGCCTTTAGTTTTGGTGGTGGATATGCCATGCTGCCATTTATTCAACAAGAATTTATATCTAAATACCACCTAATAACTAATCAAGAATTCTTGGATTTACTTGCTATATCACAATCTACACCAGGCCCTGTAGCAATAAATAGTGCTACATTTGTAGGGTTTAAGACTGCAGGTTTTTTTGGTTCTCTGTCTGCAACTATTGGTGTAACGATTTTTGCATTAGTAGGTCTAACTATTATATCAAAGTTATTTTCTAAGTTCAAAAATAATAAAAAAGTAGAAAACTTATTGATGGTTCTTAGACCAATTACTTTAGGATTCATATTATCGGCAGCTTTTTCATCTGCCAAAGAAGTTAATTGGGACTTATATGGAATAATTGCATTTATAGTATCCTTTTACCTTTTATATAAAGGAAAAATTGGTTCTATTGCAATTGTATTCGTCTTTGGTGTTCTAGGTATATTACTCTCATTTTTATAATGTAATATCTAGTTTTATATTAAGCATATTAACATAAAAAAAGGAGCCTTTAAAGCTCCTTTTCATCATCTTATGCACTTTCCTCTTGATCCTTAAGTACTATGATAGGATTTACTGAGTCTTCGTTCACAGATTTCTCTGTTACTATAACCTTCTTTATATTATCTCTAGATGGTACCTCAAACATAGTCTCCATCATTACGCTTTCAACTATACTTCTAAGCCCTCTAGCTCCTGTATTTCTTTCTATAGCTTTTTTAGCTATTGCACGAAGAGCACCTTCTTCAAATTCTAGTTCAACATCATCCAACTCCAATAGTTTTTTATACTGTTTTACTAGAGCATTTTTAGGTTCTTGTAATATCTGCATCAATGCATCTTCATCCAGTAATTCTAAAGTAGCTAAAACTGGTATTCTTCCTATAAATTCAGGTATTATACCATATTTTAATAAATCCTCTGGAAGTACTTTTTCATATAGCTTTCCTAAATCTAATTCTTTCTTACTTTCTATCTTAGCTCCAAAACCTAGTGTTTTATCTCCACCACGTTTTTGGATTATTTTTTCTAATCCATCAAAAGCTCCACCTAGTATAAACAATACATTAGTAGTATCTATCTTTAGGAATTCTTGATGAGGATGTTTTCTTCCTCCTTGTGGTGGAACATTTGCAACAGTACCCTCTAATATTTTTAGAAGGGCTTGTTGAACACCTTCACCACTTACATCTCTAGTTATAGATGGATTTTCAGATTTTCTTGCAATTTTGTCTATCTCATCTATATATATTATACCTCTTTCAGCTTTTTCTATATCAAAATCAGCAGCTTGAATAAGTTTTAGAAGTATGTTTTCAACGTCTTCTCCAACATATCCAGCTTCAGTTAATGATGTAGCATCAGCCATTGCAAAAGGTACATTAAGAGTTCTTGCTAGAGTTTGAGCAAGTAATGTCTTTCCAGAACCAGTAGGTCCTAGTAAAAGTATATTACTCTTTTGAATTTCTATATCCTTGTTACTAGATTTTTTGCTGTATATTCTCTTGTAATGATTATAAACTGCAACTGATAAAGCTTTTTTAGCTTTTTCTTGACCTATTACATAATCATTTAGAATCTCCATCATTTCCTTTGGCTTTGGTAATGATGTAGTATCTTCATCTATAGTATCTTCTATTTCTTCTTGAATAATTTCGTCACAAAGTTCAACACACTCGTCACAAATATATACATTTGGACCTGCAATTAATCTTCTTACTTGATCTTGATTTTTACCGCAGAATGAACACTTTAATTGTCGTTTTTCTTCATATTTAGACATATTAACACCTCTCTCTATCTACGGTCTCTTTGTAAATACTTCATCTATTAAACCATATTCTTTGGCTTCTATTGCACTCATGAAGTTATCACGTTCAGTATCCATTTTTATTTTCTCTAATGGCTGACCAGTTCTTTCAGATAATATCTCATTTAGAGTTTCTTTTATTTTTAAAATTCTTTTTGCATGAATTTCTATATCTGTCGCTTGACCTTGAGCTCCACCTAATGGTTGATGTATCATTATCTCACTATTTGGTAGTGCTAGTCTTTTTCCTTTTGCTCCTGCTGCCAACAAGAATGCTCCCATAGAAGCAGCCATACCTATACATATAGTGCTTACATCTGGTTTGATGTATTGCATAGTATCATATATAGCCATTCCAGAAGTTATACTTCCTCCTGGAGAATTTATATATAAATGTATATCTTTGTCTGGGTCTTCAGCTTCTAAAAATAATAGCTGTGCTACTATAAGCCCTGCTGTGGCATCGTTAACTTGATCTCCTAAGAAGATTATTCTGTCTTTTAATAGTCTAGAAAAAATATCATAAGATCTTTCTCCTCTTCCTGTTTGTTCAACAACTACAGGTACTAATGCCATGGTTTCATACCCCCTTTATTCTATATAATTTACAGTAGCTTTTTTAAGCTACTGTAAATTATTATACGCATTTAACTAAATTATATTTGCACATCATTATATACTAAACATTCTATAACGTCAACTATATTAGTTAGCGTTTATTTTATTAAGCTATTGTTGCATTCTCAACTAATAAATCTATTGTTTTTCTTATCTTTATTTGTCCTTTTATATCTTCTTTATCAGCATCTCTTAAAGAAGCTTCTATTTTGTCTATTTCCATATTGTAAGCAGAAGCCATTTTTTCTAACTCAGCTTTAAATTCTTCTTCTGTTGCTTCAATTCCTTCAGCTTTAGTTATTGCTTCTAATACTAGAGAAGATTTAACTAATTTTTTAGCATCTTCTTTTCTTTCTTCTCTTAATTCTTCCATAGTTCTACCAGTCATCTCTAATAATTGTTGTAATCCAAATCCTTGATATTGTAATTGGTAGTTAAGTTCATTTAACATATTATCTATTTGATGTTGTACCATAACTTCTGGTATTTCTATTTCTGTATTTTCAGCAACTTTTTCTACTACTGAATTTCTAGTTTCTGCATCTGCTCTATTTTTAGCTTCTTCTTCTAATTTAGCTCTTACATCTGCTTTTAATTCATCTAAAGTGTCAAATTCGCTAGTATCTTTAGCAAATTCATCATCTAATGCAGATAATTCTTTTACTTTTACATCATTTATTTTCACATTAAATACAACTGGTTTTCCAGCTAAATCTTGTGAGTGGTATTCTTCTGGGAAAGTAACATTAACTTCTACTTCTTCACCAGCTTTTTTACCTACTAATTGTTCTTCAAATCCTGGTATAAATGTGTTTGAACCTATAACTAAGTTATAATTTTCACCTTTACCACCTTCAAAAGCCACACCATTTTCAAAACCTTCAAAGTCTATTATAGCTGTGTCTCCATCTTCTAAAGCCTTATCTTCTACACTTACTAATCTAGCATTTTTTTCAACCATTTCTTGTAGTTTAGCTTCAACATTTTCGTCACTTACAGTATTCTCAACCTTAGCTATTTCTATACCCTTGTAGTTTCCTAATTCAAACTCTGGTTTAACTTCTACATTAAGAACCATAACTAATCCATTATCTTTGCTTATTTCTTCTATATCTAAATCTGGATTGTCTATTGGGTCTATATCTAATTCCTTGATAGCTTCTGGATAAACTTCTGGGAATAATATTTCTATAGCATCATTATAGAATATGCCTTTTCCGTATTGAGTCTCTATAACAATTCTTGGAGCTTTACCTTTTCTAAATCCAGGTATATTGTATTTATTTCTGCTTTTATTATAAGCCTTATTTACTGCTGCTTCAAATTTATTGTTATCTACTGTTATTTTTAAAGTAACTTTATTACCCTCTTTTTTAATTAGTTCTGCTTTCATCCTTCTAATCCTCCTAGTGATATTTATGTAATACCCGATAATGGTATCATAATTCATTCTATTTATAATTCAACCACTTAATTATATCACATAAGTTTTTTTATTTACAAGTGTTCCATTAATATCGTTGCACTTATTTGATAAAATTTAATTTTTTGAGTGTTTTTTGCCGTTTTTTTGGATAAATACACCCTTATATACGTATTTCTTCAATATTTATGTCATCATCTTCTATGTCCATAATAACAAAACTTTTATACGATACTCCTCTTGGAAGTGAAGTACTTCCAGGATTTATGTAAAGCACATTATCTTTAATTTCTCTAAACGGAGTATGGGTATGACCAAATATAACTATATCAGCTCCAACTTCACTTGCCTTGTTTTCTAACATCTGTGTTCCGTATTTTACACCATACTTATCTCCATGGCATAAAAATATAGTTTTATTTGCTACTTCAAAGACAACTTCTTCCTCAACAGCATCAAAGTCACAATTACCTTTAACTGCAATGATTCCCACATTAGTCATGCTGTAAATATATCTTGAGTCTGTAAAATTGTCTCCTGCATGAATTATTAGGTCACATTCTTTCAAATATGGTATTGCTTTTTCCATATTTTTAATCATCATATGTGTGTCACTTACTATACCTATCTTCATTACTTCACTACCCTTTTTATAAACTCTTGTTTCATAAGTTTTAGTGCATTTGCTCTGTGGCTGATTGAATTTTTTATAACACTAGGTATCTCACCAAAGGTTTTATTATATCCTTTTACTATAAATAAGCTATCATATCCAAAGCCATTTTTACCCTTTTCTTCAAAACCTATTGTTCCTTCACAGATTCCTCTTACTACAAACTCTTTTCCATCTGGGAAAACTACTGCTATTGCAGAGACGAATCTTGCATTTCTTTTACTAATTGGTATATTTTGCATAGATTTTAATAGCTTTTCTCTATTTTCTTCATCTGTTGCATGTTCTCCTGCATATCTAGCTGAATAAACACCAGGTTTTTTGCCTAAAGCATCTACTTCTAAACCTGAATCGTCTGATATTGCTATAAGTTTAGTTTTTTTAGCTATTGTTCTAGCTTTTATTAATGCATTATGCTCAAATGTTTTTCCATCCTCAACTATTTCTATACCTGCTAGGTCAACATCTTTTAAAGAATACACTGTATATTCAAAGTCTTTTAAGATTTCACCTATTTCTTCTAGCTTATGAGCATTATTAGTAGCAATTACTACTTCATTACCATACTCCATACCTAATATCTCATCTGCTATTTCACCTAAAGCTTCTCTTTGAAACCTTATTAATTCTTTATTCCCTTTTTCTCCTAACTCTAACAATAAATTTAAATCTTTTCTCGAAAAAGGTTTCTCTTCTCCAGTCCCCTGTACTTCTACAAACTCACACTTATCAGTCATTATTATATTCATATCTACCTGTGCTTTAGAATCTTCTTCATAACATAAATCCAACATATGTGTTTCATTTACTATTCCAACACTGATTGCAGATACAAAATTTGTTATTGGCATTTCTTTTATTGTCTTTGCTTTATACAATTTATATATTGCTTCTGCAACTGCCACAAAGGCTCCTGTTATAGACGCTGTTCTAGTTCCTCCATCAGCTTGTATAACATCGCAATCTACCCAAATAGTTCTTTCACCTAATTTATTCAAATCTACAACAGACCTTATTGCTCTTCCTATCAATCTCTGTATCTCTTGTGTTCTTCCGTCGATTTTCCCCCTAGATGCATCCCTTATCTTTCTTTGTTGTGTTGCTCTTGGCAACATAGAATATTCAGCATTTATCCATCCAGTACCACTATTTCTCAAAAAAGGAGGTACTTTCTCTTCTACTGATGCAGTACATATAACCTTTGTCTCTCCCATTTCTATAAGAACAGAGCCTTCTGCATACTTTGTATAATTTCTGCTTATCTTTACAGGTCTTATCTGGTCATTACTTCTATCATAACTTCTGGTCATTTTTAATATCCTTTCTTATATTTTTTATATTTTATAAAGTTATTTTTTATAATTTTTAATTTAATCAAATATTATATTGTTTTTTTATAATCTCATTAGCTTACTGAACTATTCTATCATTAATTATAGTAGTTTTCTAGTAAATTAAACGACTTTTTAGCCCTCTAATATAGCTTTTACTTCATCTTTCGATGATAAATTCAATAATTCTAAAAAACTATCTTCATCTATAACTTTAATTCCTAAATCATTTGCTTTAGTAAGTTTAGAGCCAGCTTCCTCCCCTGCCAAAACAAATGTTGTCGATTTACTTACACTAGATGTAGCTTTTCCACCTCTTTTTTCTATCATATCTTTTGCATCATTTCTTTTTAATGTAGGAAGTGTACCAGTCAATACTATTTTCATTCCTTCAAATATCTTTTCTACATTTTCTCCTGTATTATTCAATGATTTTGTGTTTACTCCTACACTTTTCAACTTGTTTATAACATTTATATTTTTGTCTTCCTTAAAAAACTCGACAACGCTGTTTGCCATTATACTTCCGAATTCCTCTAATTCTTCCAGTTGCTCACTTGTTGAAGAAATTACATCATCTAAGTCCTTAAAGTTAGATGCAAGTATTTTAGCTGCTTTAACTCCTATAAATTTGATACCTAATCCATTTATAAGTCTCCATAAATCATTTTCTTTTGACTTTTCAATTGAGTTTATTAAATTATCAGCAGACTTTTCACCCATTCTCTCTAGGTCGACTACATCTTCCTTTTTTATATAGTATAAATCAGATACATCTTGGATTATTTTTTCATTTAACAATAACGTAATTATAGATTCTCCTAGACCATCTATATTCATTGCATCTCTTGATACAAAGTGTATAATTCCCCTTCTTATTTGAGCTGGACAAGACATATTTATACACTTTACAGCAGCCTCCCCTTCTAATCTTACTGTTGGTTCTGAACATACAGGGCATTTTTCTGGCATCTTAAAATCTATTTCATCTCCAGTACGTTCTTCTGTTATAACTTCTAAAACTTGAGGTATTATATCACCTGCTTTTTGAACTAATACTGTGTCATTTATCTTTATATCTTTTTCTCTTATATAATCTTCATTATGAAGTGTAGCTCTACTTACAGTAGTACCTGCAAGTCTGACTGGTTCAAGTATTGCTGAAGGTGTTATTGTACCTGTTCTACCAACTTCTACTATTATATCTATTATTTTAGTTTTTTTCTTTTCTGCTGGAAACTTATATGCAATTGCCCATCTAGGGCTTTTTGCTGTATATCCCATTTCTTCCCTCTGTTTTATATCATTTACTTTTATTACCATACCATCTATCTCATATTCCAAATTACCTCTATTCTCCGTCCAGTATTCAATATGTTCAATAACTTCATCGATATTTTTACAAACTTTATAACTTTGGCTTACTGAGAATCCTAATTCTTCTAAATACTCTAGGGATTCACTGTGACTTTTTAAATCATATTCTTCTATATTTTCCATATTAAATATAAATATATCTAAAGGTCTTTTGGCAGTTAATTTTGGGTCTAATTGTCTTAATGAGCCTGCTGCAAGGTTTCTTGGATTAGCAAATAAAGGCTGTTCTTGTTCTTCTTGTTGTTCATTTACTTTTCTAAAATTATCTTTTGAGATATATACTTCTCCTCTAACTATTAGTTCTTTTTTGTCATTTATTTTAAGAGGTATACTTTTTACTGTCATCAAATTGTGAGAAATATCTTCTCCTACAATCCCATCTCCTCTAGTTGCACCTTTTTCGAACTCTCCATTATTATAAGTAAGACCTACAGAAAGACCATCTATTTTAAACTCAACAACATATTCAACATTGTCTCCTATATATTCTTGAACCCTCTTGTCAAAATCTTTTAAGTCCTGTTCTGAAAAAGCATTCGATAGACTTAACATAGGAGTTTTATGGACAATTTGATTGAATTTATCTAATGGCTTACCTCCTACCCTATTTGTTGGAGAATCAATTCTCTTTAGTTCTGGATTTTCTTCTTCCAAAGAAATTAATTCTTTCATTAATTTATCATATTCATAGTCTGATATTTCTGGGCTATCCTGATTATAATACCTTTCATTATGGTAGTTTATTTTTTCTATAAGTTTATTAATCTCATCTTTAACGCTCACTTTTGCACCTCTTTATATTTTTTAAATTAAATTATTTTAAGATTTCCTTATAATTGATTATTTCCTATTTATACATTTTTTAGTATATCACTTTTTTGACTTTAAATTTATTACAAAAAAGTGCTTATCCAAAAATCTACACATAATGTAGGAACTCTTCCTCTATTCTGTAGATATTGTTAGAAAGTATAATTATTGTACCACTTTGTTTTCAGCTACATAATTTTCATATTAGAAATACTATATATTGGGATATTAGGTTGTCAAGGAACATAAAATAGTCATAATTTGCTAAATATAAAAAAGCGACTGCTCTGAAAAATCAAAGTAGTCGCTTATTAGAAATACAGGAAAAGTACTATTGATGTTATTTGTGAGAAGACTTTTTTCGTTTTATCCCTTTTTTCTTAGATATAGCCATAACTTTATCATAATTTGGTGTTAGTGCAAGTAGAATAGCTGTCACTATTAAAATCACAATTAAAGTCATTACACCAATAAGTGGCTGATAAACAATACCCCCGCCATTGTTATATCTAGAGAGACCAAGCCCTGCTGTGATTGGATAAAAGTCTGTTAGATTTCTTCCTGCGACAAATACACCACAAAAGCTATAGACAAATGCAATTCCTACACCTGCAAGAAATGTATTTTGTTTACAACCAAAATAAACAATAATTGGTAAAACAGCAACATAACAACACAGATTAACAATCAAAAGCTGAAATAAGGATTTTACAACGATTATAACAGCTATATTGATATGACAAAATATCAATCCTAAAATAACTGTGCATAAAAAGCTAAAAAAACTTAGAAGGACAGTAAGTCCTCCAATCACAATTAGTTTTCCCACTAGCAATTTACGCAATGAAACAGGAATAGTCAGTATGTTCTTTAAGGTTTGATCTGTATACTCACGATTAATAAGATATCCTCCAATCAAAGTAATAACAAATGGAAAAGCAAGGCTGAAATTATTCCAGATGACTCCATTAGCAAAACTTTCATACGTTAGAGGTTCGTTACCATGAGAGCTTATAATCTGAAAAACTGCCAATAGTGCCGAAAATATAACAGCAACAATACCCACCCATAGAATATTATATCGTTTTATTTTTTGAAATTCCGTAGTAATTATATCAAACATAGATACCTCCTAATTCTCCTGTTTCTTATAAATCATGCATATCAACAGGGCTGCCATAATTGCTATCAAGCATAAAGCACTTACACAAGCAAAAGTTGAAAGTAAATATGGTTGTCTAAGTGTTGTATATTTTCCAGTGGGGTCTCCCCAAAATGCCATCCACCATCGCATAATAATTGGAGAAGGCAATATGCTTAATAGTGGGTTATTTGGTTCAAAATTAATAATATTTAAGGATATACTAAAATTGAAAATAGCATATACAAAAGAAAGTATAATGGAAAAAATATAGCTACGGTTGAAATATACAATGAACACTACAATTGGAAGTGAAACAACAAAAAACATAATACCAAAAGTAATGCTCATCCCTAATTTTATAGCAATTTCCTCTACTGTTCCAACAATGAGTCCACCAATAATGGTAGCACTCAATCCAACAACGGAATAAAGCAGTGAAACCAGCAATAAAACAATGAGTTTTGCCAAAGCCAGTTTCTCTTTTGGTACTGGTACTGTCGCTAGATTTTTTAATACATCATTATCCCTCTCTATAAAAAACAGCTGACTAGCAACGATACTCAATACAACTGGTAGTAGCAAAAAATATCCAAAATTGATAACTAATTTGAACAATTGCTCAAAAGGCAAGTTGTCCTTTGCAATCAAAATTGTCGAAGGAATTGGAAATAAACAAGCACTTAAAATAGAAATCATGATAAATTTTAGCCTTTTGAGTTTTGAAAATTCACATGAAACCAGATCAAGCAATTCCTTCACCTCCTGTTACTTTCTTGAAGTAATCTTCAAGAGTGTCCTCACACAAATGAGATTCTGATACATCAATTTGATTTCGAATGAAAATGCGATTTATTGAAGCAACTGAGACATCTGTATTATAAAGCATAATATTGTGATCGTCTGCTATTTTGAAATTTTTCAAGTGAAGTTGCGTTTCCAAAATCCTTGCCGCCTGTGCTGCATCTGACACACCAAAATGTATGTATTTACTATTTTTTACTTCCAGTTCCGCAAGACTTTCTTCTTCCAGTAAAATGCCCTGGTCAATAATGCCAATGTCATCTGCCAGTAAAGAAATTTCAGAAAGAATATGACTGGATATCAAAATAGTTTTACCTTGTTCTGTACAAAGATTGCGAATAAATGTTCTTACTTCTGCAATGCCAATTGGATCAAGCCCATTGATAGGTTCATCCAAAATAAGCAGCTCTGGGTCATGCATAATGGCAAGAGCAATCGCCAGCCTTTGTTTCATACCAAGAGAATATTGAGAAAATAACTTTTTATCATTGTATTGTAAACCTACTACTTCCAATGCTGATTTCACTGCATTTTTCTTTGGTATCCCTCTAAGTCTTGCAAATATTTTGAGATTTTCTGTCCCTGTCAGATTAGGATAAAAACCTGGTGATTCAATCAGACATCCAATTCTAGGAAGAAGTTTATTTTCATTCTTCTGAATATCTTGACCGAATATCTTAATTTCCCCAGTAGTTGGTTTTGTTAAACCCAATAACATTTTCATTGTGGTTGTTTTACCTGCACCATTTCTTCCTAGTAAACCATAAATACGGCCTTTTCGAACGTGAATATTCAAATTAGAAACGCTCTTTTGAGCGCCATACTGTTTCGTTAAATTTTTCGTTTCAACAATTAAATTATTCATAGATAGTAAAAGCCTCCTTTGTTTATCTAAAATTATCATACAACTTCAATCTTGCATTAACCTTACAACAACCTTGTACTAACCTTGCAATTTTAGAATTCACAAAAAATCCCCCTGTGTATGTACACCACATAGGGAGAAATAGCTTTATATTAATGGTAAACTGACTGTAAATACAGTGCACTTTCCAATGTCACTTTGTACAGAAATGCTACCACCCATTCGCTCTACCATCTGAGCTACGATGGATAGTCCCAAACCACTACCTTTTGCTGAATGACCCTTGTCACACTTATACAGTCGCTCAAATATGTACTGTAAATTTTCTTTGGCAATCCCCACACCATTATCCTCAACACTGAGTAATACCATTTTAGAATATTCACTCATAGTAATCTTAATTTGGCTTGCTTGACTGTGAGCAATAACATTTTGAACTAGATTATTAATCACACGTGAATATCCATCTGGATCGAGATTGACCATAAATCGCTTTTCTGGAATATCAATTTCAAAATCCAACTTATTCTCACAGAAGATAGGAATCCAGTCTTTCAGAATATTGCGTGACAACTCTGAAATTTCCACAGATTCTATTGATAGCGTAAATTCATCAGAGTTAAACCTAAACCAGTCAAAAATCACATCAATATAATCCTTAAGATCATATGCTCTAAGTCTTGCTATTTCAATGTATTCCTCACGCTCTTGTCCAATTACGATACCACTATGTGCAGCATCCATATAGCCAATCAGAGTTGTTAATGGTGTACGAACATCATGAGATAGATTAGTCATAAGTTGCTTGCTAGTTTCATCCGCCTTTTTTAAAGAAAGTAACTTACTTTCATAATCGTAGACAATCTCATTAAGCTTATAAACCAATGGAGCCATCACATCGTGTGGCTTAACCAATATTTTGCGATTTCCGTTTCCATTTTGTACATCTTCAAGTGTTTCTTCTATATCTTTTAGGCTGCGTCTAACATGACCAAGTTTGGAAAATGCTAATATAGAAAAAAGAAGCAAAGCAATCGACAACAAGAGTAACAAGAGAATAATTGTTTTCGCATCCATTTTCATACCTCCATATTAAATTGATACCCAATCCCTTTTATTGTTTGTAAATACTTTGGGGATGACGAGTCTAGTTCAATTTTTTTACGTAAGCGACTGATAATAGCCATGATATTGCTATCATCATAGACATATGGTTCACCCCACACTGCCTCATAAATCTGCTGCTTCGTCAAAATCTTTCCCTGATGCCTTGCACAGAAAAGAAGCACACCAAACTCCTTTGGCGGAAGTAATATAGTTTTACTTTCAGTAGTCACTGTATGCTGGTCAATATCAATCAATAAACCTTTAAAAGAAAGTTGTTGTGGCTCTTCATTATTAGGATTAAAACGAGTGTAACGTCGGATTAGAGATAGGACACGAGCAGTAAATTCGGCAATCTCAAATGGCTTAGTCAGGTAGTCATCTGCACCAGCCCTCAAGCCATTCACTTTGCTATAATTATCACTTTTCGATGTCAGCATTAAAATGGGGATATTGCTGTATTTTCGTATTTGTTCCATTGTTTTGAAACCATTCATACCTGGCATCATAACATCAAGAACCACTAGCTGATAATCTTGTTTTGAAAGTTCAGTTAGTCCATCTTCTCCAGAATTGCAATAGTTAGCTTCAAGCTGTTCAACAGAAATGCTTTTTTTCAGCAAGATGCAAAGATCTTTATCATCATCTATAATTAAAACTCTATTCATCTGAGCTCCCCTTTCTATAGCCATCAGTTGTGTCCTTGGGAATTATCCCTACTATAGCAGTACTAAGACAACGCAATAGTAATTTATCATACAAGGAATTATACCCCATTTTTATTTGATTTTTCATTTTTCACTTGATTTTTTTAGTATAATGTAATTCGTATTTGTACATTAGACACCCATTAGTATATTTCATCCTTTCTAAAAAATCAAGTATTCTACAATTGTATATTTATTATATATGTAATTGGAAAATTTATCAAATTAAAACGTCATGAGGAGATACTTACATCAATATTAGGTATATACAAGGATTAAATGTTCCAAAGTCTTTACTAAATTTAGAAGGTGTAGTTAAGTTTAAGATATTAATAAAATATAAAAATTCAAAAAGGGTTTAGACTTAAAATTTAATTAGAAAAAATCAAATTTAAGACAACCCCTTTTATTTTTATTAAATTTTTTTATGTTTAATAACCTCTTGATATATCTACAACATTATCTATAGGTTTATTCTCCATTATATAGTGTTTCAAATTATTATAAACCATATTAAATGTTCTTTCCTTATTCTTATCAGATACCCAAGAATTATGAGGAGTTACTATTACATTTTCGCACTCCCATAACTTATTCTCTTGGCTTAAAGGTTCACTTTCAAATACATCTAATGCTACTCCTCTAAATTTTTCTACGCATTCTTCTAAATCTTTCTGATTAACTGTATTTCCTCTACCAACATTAATAAATACAGAACCCTCTTTCATAAGTTTAAACATGTCTTTGTTTACTATTCCATCTGTACTTTTTGTAGAAGGCATTGCTACTACAACTATGTCACATTCTTCAAATACAACATTCATATCATCAGTAGCAAAACATTTATCAAAGTATTTTTTACTACTTCCATCAGTATTTACTCCCCATATTTCTAAGCCAAAAGCCTTCAATCTTTTAGCTGCTTCTGATGATATAGTACCTGTTCCGAGAAATCCAACTCTTTGCCCATATAATTCTGATACAGAAAAATCCATCTTCCATTCTTTGTTTTGTTGCTGTTTAAAAAACTTTGCACTATTTTTATAGATTTCTAAAATATACATAACTATGCTTTCACCAATAGGTATACTATATCCACCTCTATTATTTGCTATTTTAATATCTCTCTTTAATACTTCTTCTTTTGGAAGTTGGTCTATACCTACACTAGTTGTCTGTATATACTTTAAATCTTTCATTTTAGAAATATCTAGTCTGCTAAATGGATTATATGTAACTAGTACATCTGCAGTATTTACATCTTCATTATTTTCAATACTATCTTCAGAGTAGTGTATAACATCATATCCTAATTCACTTATTTTCTCGAACTTCTCTTTTCCATAATTTATTGTAAATAAAACTTTCATCTTAATCTCCTCCATCTACTCACATTAAAACTTTTATATCCTACAGTACAATATGATACTTAATGTATATTAGTTAAACTCACTAGAAGATGTCTCAAATTTATTTATGCTCAATTGTTTTTCCTAAGACCATTGCATTACGTTCTTGAACTAAATTTTCTATTAAATTATTTAATGTCCAATCAATAGATGTTTCAGTCACCATAGCTATAAAAGGTCTATTTATTCTCACTTTTTTTAATCCTTCTAAAAATGCATTCACTTGTGTACTTGGTGTGTTATTAAATATCACAGACTTACTCTTAATTCCATTTTCACATTTATTTGATGTATTTCCATCCAAAATATCTCTAATTATGTCAGCCCCATTTTTATCACTTAAGATAATGTGGTCTCTTATTCCAGCAAAATTACTAACATTTTTAATTAGTGATAATTCTTTTTTATTAAAATTTACAAACATGATACACTTTCTATTGTGTATTTTATCTAGATTATTATTATTTATTTTTTCAAATGACATTTCATCCATCCTTTCATTTATCTATCTATATATGTTAATTTACCCCATCCGTTTAAAATAATCAAATTTTAATAGAGAATTTTTATATTAATACCCAAAATTACATTTAAATAGCTACACTATCCAAAACTAATCTGTAAAACTGGAATAATTAGATTAATATTTACAAATCCTAATCTAAAGGAGAGATACAATGAATACACTAAATAATAAATTTAGCATTAAAAACTTTTCAAACGCTTGGGTTATAGTACTTGGTTGTATGTTGATACAAGCTATTCCATTTAATCTCGTAGCTACTATACAACCTCAGTTTATAAGTTATGTTGTTGAAGGGGAAGGCTTTAGTTTGGCATCTTTTTCTCTAATATTCACCATTGGTACGATTGCTTCAGCAATTGTATCACCTTTTATTGGTAAATTGTTTTCTAAAGTCAATCTTAAGACACTCTATTTATTAGGATGTATAATTTCTAGTATTGCTTTTGCTACTTTTTCTATATGTACTAAGCTATGGCAATTTTATACTTTATCATGTATTGTGCAAGTTGGTGCTACAATTATATCTGCTATAGGTATACCTGTTTTAATAAGTGCTTGGTTTGATGAAGAAAGTAAAGGAAAGGCTCTAGGATTTGCTTTTGCTGGTGGTTCTATTGGTAGTATATTTCTACAACCACTTGTAGTTCGTTTATTAGCATCTCAAGGATATAGTCGCTCTTATCTAATATTTGGGATTGCAGCATTGATAATTGGTATACCTATAATATTATTCATACTTAGAATGCCTAAGGATGCCAGTGAAATAGTAAGGTCTAAAGGAAAAAAAGAGAACTCATCTGATGCAATTTCTTCTTCAGTATGGGGTTATACGTTGAAAGAAGCTAAAAAAATTAAATATTTTTGGATTATGGCAATTGGATTTATATTTGTAGGTATATATGTTTCATCATTATCTGTACAATATCCAACTTACCTTAGAAATTATCTAAATCCAATTTTAGTAGGAACAGTAGGCTCCGTTTTTGCTTTATTCGCTCTCATTGGTAATATATTTGGAGGATTACTGTTTGATAAATTTGGTCAAGTAAAGCCACTTATTGTAGCTTTCATATTAGTCCTTGTAGCTACTTTATCACTACTACTTGTAGATAAATCTTCTACTTTTGCATTTGTGTTTGCTACCTTAAAAGGGCTTTCTGTATTTGCTTATATGATTGGACCCGCTTATTTAACAGGTACTTTCTTTGGCCAAAAAGAGTTTGGTAGTATATATGGAATCGTACAATTAATTTTTGCAGTAGGCTTTGCATTAGGTTCGACATTATTTGGATTACTAGTTGATAACTTTGGTTATAGATTTTCTTGGTACATCATAATTTTATCAGTTATAATTGCTTATACTTTACTTATTATAACTTCTATAGGAATGAAAAAAATGAATAGAGAAAGGCTCGATAAACTAATGCAATAATTGATTTTTTAATATATAAACAATAATTAAAAAGATGGAACTCTTAATAATAAGGAGAGCTCCATCTTTTTATATATTACAATATAGCTAACTTTCTTTTGTTTTTAACTTTGCTATCTATATCCTCATCCTTAACTATAGTAAATGCTTTAGTTGGACAGACATTTACACATGCAGGTCCTTCTGGAGATTCTATACAAAAATCACATTTATTTGCTGTCATTCTTTCTCTAAAACAAAGCTTTCCTTCGTCTATGTCTTTTAATGTAACTATATCTATTGCACCTATAGGACACGCTAACATACAAGTCTTACATCCTATACAATTTTCTTCATTTATTTTTATTGTGTTACCTATCCTAACTATACCACCATTTGGACATGCCTTTGCACAAGGGGCATCTTCACAATGTCTACATTGTATTGGGGCACTTACTTCCTTTGTCTTTATAACAGAAAGTTTTGGATTAAAATTTATCTCATCTGGGTTTTTGTAAAAAATATCCTCATCTGAATGTGCAACTACACATCCTATCATACAAGTTCTACATCCTATACACTTATCAGGGTCCGCTATAACAAAATAGTTCATTACTTAGCCACTTCCTTTCCTATACAATATGTAGTGTGTAATAAATGATGAGATTTTTCTCCTAATGGTTCTACTAGATATTCATCATACAATTTTTTAATCTCAGGGTTCTCATGAGATTTTCTAACTGCCAAATGTTCATCATGCACATATGTTGCCTTTGTTCTGTTTTCATAGGCTAATTCTTTATATTCTTCTAGTAAAATTTTTGGTTGACCTCCGCCACTTACACATCCAACAGGACAAGTCATAACTTCAATAAAATCTACATCTAATTTTCCTTTTTCTAAATCTTCAAGTACTGGTATTACATTTTTTAGTCCACTCACTACTCCAACTCTTAGGTCTAAATCTCCTATCTTAATAGTTGACTTTCTAAAACCATTCTCTCCTCTTACTTGTTTTACTTCTACATTAGGAATACTTTCTCCAGTTATAAGCTCATAACCAGTTCTTATAGCCGCTTCCATAACTCCACCAGTAACACCAAATATAGTTCCAGCTCCACTATAGCTACCTAAAGGACTATCAAACTTTTCTTCTTTTAAGTTTTTGAAATCAATTCCCATATCTTTTATTAGATAAGCTAATTCTCTTGTAGTTAACACTACATCTACATCTCTATATCCACTAGAATCCATTTCTTCTCTATCACATTCATATTTTTTACATGTACATGGCATTATAGAAACACTAAATATTTTTGATGCATCTATATTATTTATTTCTGCACCATAAGTTTTAAATATTGCACCACCCATCTGTTGAGGTGATTTACAAGAAGATAAATGATTAGTTAATTTAGGATAATTTTTTTCCATAAACTTTACCCATGCTGGACAACAAGATGTAAACATTGGAAGAGTTCCACCTTCTGTCACCCTTTTAATCAACTCGCTACCTTCTTCCATAATAGTCAAATCTGCTGCAAAGTTAGTATCATATACTCTATCAAAATTTAAAGCTCTAAGTGCTGCTGCCATTTTGCCAGCACCTAGGTATCCTAGATAATATCCAAAATCTTCACCTAAAGCTACTCTAACTGCAGGTGCACATTGAACCATAGTAAATACATTTGGGTCATTTAAAGCCTTTTTAACCTTATCTACATCACATACATTATATGCCGCAAATATAGGTTCATTTATAGATTCTGGTATATCTCTTTCTTGTTTTTTACTTTGCAAAAATTCGAATCCTTCATCTATAACTGAGGCATATGATTTACAAGTTTGAACACATTGACCACACATAACACATCTATCTAAATTTATTTCTTGTGGTTTCCCCTCTTCACCTTCAATAGCATTTACTGGACAGACTTTGGAACATTCTCTACATCCAGTACATAAATCTTTATCTATATTTATTATCATAAACGTCACCTACCCCTGTATCCTTTATTTATTTGTTAACAATAAGCTAAGTGCAGCCTGTCTATTCTTAGCCTTTTTGTCATCTATTGGAGTAACAAGTTTTAAAGCTTCCTGAGGACATGCACTTACACAAGCTATCTTTTCATTGTCTTTACATAAGTCACATTTATAAGCTATTTTTTTATTTTCTTCTAAAATTACTTGTTCTACTTCTTTACCATCTTCATATTGTGGAAGTAAATCTATAGCTCCAAAAGGACATGCTAGCAGACAAGTTTTACATCCTATACATTTTTCTTCATTTACAGACATAATGTTATTTTCTTTGATTATAGCTTTTTGTGGACATGAGTTTAGACAAGGAGCATCTTCACAGTGTCTACATTGTATCGGCATACAGAAAGTATCACCTTTTACCAAATAAAGTCTAGGTATAACAGGTATATCAACCGTTCCAACTGTATAACCTACATTGTTATGTTGATTATGCATTGTAAAACAAGCTACTTCACAAGCTCTACAACCTGTACATTTGTTTGGGTCTGCTATTACAAAAGAGCCTATTTTATTTTTCATATTATCCCACCTTTCAATTTGTATATTTCTAAATCCCTAGTTATTTTTCATTATATATATTTATATATTTTAATATTTTCTCAGTACTTATATTTCGCTTACATTTTTTACACAAATTGTATGTGTTTTCATATACTTTATCAGTGTCATCAATTAATGCTCCACAGATTTCACACTTTGAATATTTTTGTTCTTCTTTTTTAGCACACATATACTCAGTCTCACTTTTTGATAACTCTCTGTGGGTTTGCATAAATATTCATTCGTCTTCCTCTCACAAACCCAATAAGAGTTATATTTAATTTTTTAGAAAGCTCTATTGATAAATTAGTTGGTGCTGATTTTGATACTACAATAGGAATTTGGGTCATAGCCGCTTTCAATATCATCTCTAATGATATTCTTCCACTTACTGCTATAATTTTATCTTTCAAGGATATCTCATTTAAGACACAAAATCCAATTGCCTTGTCCATTGCATTATGTCTAGCCACATCTTCACAGGTTACTATATTTTCATTGTAATTAAATATGGACACACTATGCACCCCACCCGTGTTTTTAAATAAGTATGACGAATTTAAATTTCTATCCATTATGCTATAAACTGTATCATAATTTATTTTTATATCACTCTCTACAGGAGTACATTTTATATAGTCTAGTGAATTCAAAAATATAATTTGCTCATCTTCGCTTTCCTGTTTATTTTGAATATTTACTTTTGCAAAACGTTCCTTCTCATTTATCTCCAAGCTTAATAAACTTCTTTTGTTTTCTATATATCCCTTTGTTTTCAAAAAACCAACTACAAGTTCTTCTAAATTATATGGCGTACATAAAAATGTATTTACATATTTATCATTCAAAATAAAACTAAGCGGATATTCTGCAATTATTTCTTCATTGTCTGTTGATAGTTCATATTCATTTACTTTGTTTATTTCTACATTAAAAGAATTTAAATATTCATAATCCACTAGACTATAACTGTTTTCAAAAACTTCATCCTTGCTATTTTCTTGTAATTTAGTTTTTGAGTATATATTATTCATAAAATATTAGCCTTTCCGCTTTTTATAAATCTTTATTAAAATTAACTACTAAATATTTGTAGCAGTCATTTTATCTTTAAGATTTTGATACTCTTCTTTCACACATTTTTCTGCTAATTCTTGGTCTTCAAGTTTCTCCAGTTTAACAGCACAATATTTATATTCTGGTGTTTTAGATATAGGGTCTAAGTTTGCTATTGTAAGTTCATTACAAGCTCCAACCCACCACTGATAAGTCATATATGTTGCACCTTCCTTAACTCTATCAGTAACTGTTGCTCTTGTTATTACACTTCCTCTTCTTGAACTGATTCTAACTAGTTCATCATCTTCAATCCCTAGTTTCTCGGCATCATTACAATTTATTTGAACACGACCTGGTTCATCTTCTAATGAACTAAGCGTTCTACAGTTACCAGTCATAGTTCTTACTGAATAATGCCCAACTTCTCTTACAGTACATAAACTAAATGGATACTCATCATCTTCAACTTCCATAGGAGGTCTCCACTCAGCAGCAAATAAATTACCTTTTCCATTAGGAGTAGAAAACTTCTGACCTTCATATAAATACATAGTTCCTTTATCTTCTACACTTTCACTCTTACAAGGCCACTGAACACTCCCTTGAGCTTCTATTTTTTCATAAGTGGCACCTAAGAAACTTGGACATAATTGTCTAAGTTCATCCCATATTTCTTTAGTGTTTTTATAGTTCATAGGGTATCCCATTGCTGTAGAAATTTCGCTTATAATTTGCCAATCTGGTTTTACATCTCCTTGTGGCTCTATAGCCTTTCTCATCAACTGGAATCCTCTATCTGCACATGTATATACTCCTTCATGTTCTCCCCAAGAAGTAGCTGGAAGTATAACATCAGCATGAAGCGCTGTCTTATTCATAAATATATCTTGAACAACTACAAACTCCAACTCATCTAGTGCTTCTCTAACTTCTGATGCATCTGGGTCACTTTGTACTGGGTCTTCTCCAAATATATAATAAGCCTTAAGCTTTTTCTCTTTTAGTACTAAATTTGGAACTTGAGTTAAACTATAACCATTATTAGGAGATAACTTTACTCCCCAAGCGTTTTCAAACTTTTCTCTTATCTTATCATCAGTTACATTTTGATACCCTGGATATACATTAGGAAGAGCTCCCATATCGCAAGCCCCTTGAACATTATTTTGTCCACGTACAGGTCCTATTCCAACGCTTTCTCTACCAAAGTTACCTGTAAGTAAAGCAATTGATGCAAGTCCTTTAACTACATCAACAGCTTGTCCAAATTGACAGACACCCATTCCATAAAGTATCATAGCTTTCTTACCTTTTGCATATTCCCTCATAGCTTTTCTTATAAGCTCTTCTGGAATTCCTGTAATCTTTTCAGCATATTTAGCTGTATATGGTTTAACAATTTCTTTATATTCATCAAAACCTTGTGTATGATTTTGAACAAAATCTTTATTATAAAGACCTTCTTCTATCAATACATTTCCAAAAGCATTTACTAAAACCATGTTTGTTCCACCTTTTATAGGTAGATGTATATCCGCAATTCTTGCAGATTCAGTTAGTCTAGGGTCAGTAACAATTAGTTTAGCTCCATTTTTTTTAGCTTTTACTATTCTATTTGCTACTATTGGATGTGAATCTGCTCCATTATATCCAAATATAAATAAGACATCTGCATTTTCTATCTCTGGTATAGAATTTGACATTGCACCACTACCTAATGAGTAAGCCAGACCGGCTACAGATGGTGCATGTCAGACACGAGCGCAATGGTCAACATTATTAGTTCCTACTGCAGCTCTCATAAATTTTTGCATTATATAGTTTGCTTCATTACCAGGTCCTCTTGCAGAACCTGTTCCCATAATAGAATCAGGGCCATATTTTTCTTTAATTTCATTTAATCTTGAAGCTGTGTAACTTATAGCTTCATCCCATTCAACCTCTTCTAATACACCTTGTTTTCTTATCATTGGCTTTTTTAGCCTAGGTGTTAAAATTTTAGGGTCATTTAGAAAATCCCATCCATAACGACCTTTTAAGCACAAACTTTCTTGATTTGTTCTACCATTAGCTGGCTCAGCTCTTAATATCTTATTGTCTTTTACCACTAGATATAGTTGGCATCCAGCTCCACAGTATGGACAAACTGTTAAAATTTTTTTCTCCATACATTTCCCCCCTTAGATTTATCCCCTGATAAGTAAAATTTACCTTAAAGATAATGAAATGTTTTTATAATATGCAAAATTACAAATATTTTGCAATACTATCTATTAAATTCAACAATTTTCTCACAATTCCTTTTATATTTTTAAAAAAAATATGTCATAATAATCTTTATATTTCAACTATCTAATTAAAATATTCTAGCTCTTATGACATATTTTTTAATATACGCTTATTTAAATCTATTTAATTTTCACTTAAAACTACATTTCTTCCAATCCTATTTTTCATTCTGTAGTGAGTGATTACAGTAAATATTCCACTTCCAATAAGAATCAAGTAGTACATAAACCCACCATATAAAAATACTGCATATCCCATCAAAGATTGAGGGAATACTGATTTGAATATAGTGAAAAATGCCAATTCATTAGCTCCTACATTCCCAGGTGTTGGTATTGGTGATATCGCCATATATAAAAATGCTTGTAGTGTTAATATATAGACGTAACTGTAACCTTGTAAATTAAATGCTTTGTATATCCAAAATGAAACACTAAAGTAAGCACTTAATTGAATAAAAGTTACTATTATAGTTGAAATTAATACTTTTTTATTCTTGGCAAAAAAACTTATCGCTTTACTATAATCATCTATAAAACTTTCTATAGAGTCAATCTTATTATCTAAAAATTTCAAAAATTTAATCTTTGATATATGTTTGATAGAAGCTCTCATAAAATATTTTATTTTTTCAGGATTTAAAATAACTAATATTATCATAATTAGGACAAATGAGTTAATAGCTATCCCTAAAAAAACTAAAGGCATAATCATTTTCATCTGTTTTTCTAACATAGAAAAATTCATTAGCACAAGTATTGTACAATAAAAAGTAACTACTATTTGAAAAATAATAGACTTATTGGTAATAACTGCACTTGCCTTACTAAGTGGCATTTTACATTTTTTAAGTACATATATCTGCACTGGTTGACTTCCTGAAGCAAAAGGAGTTATTAAATTATAATAGAATCCCATAATGGCCAACTTAAAACCAATAAATCTAATATTAACTTTGTGAGTACTTTCTATAATTATCTTCATTACTACTCCTTCAAGCATTATATGAGACATTATTGCCAAAGCACCTATGAATAAAAATTTCTTATCTACCATAACTATAACATTTGATAACATTTTAATGTCTAATGTTTTAAACACTAGATAAATCGTTATACCTATTAGTAAAAATAAAAATGTATACTGTAGTAAACTCTTTCTAATATTCTTTAGTTTATCCATTAGAGATAACCATCCTTTTCTCAAGATTTAATACCAAATACCTTATTATTAGTATACACTACGAATATTAATATTTTATAACAAAATACCTTACAATTTTGTCATTCACAAAAAATATTAATCTATAAATTAAATTTTAATATATAGATTAATATTTTACAAACATTTTGTAGATATATATAATATTTTCACTAAATTACACTTCTATTTATTACACCCATTTATATCCTATACCCCATACAGTTTCTATAGTATAGACATCACATTGTTTTAATTTGCTTCGTATATTTTTTATATGTTCTGTAATAGCACTTATATCACTTTCTCCATCAAAGCCATATACTGACTCATATATTCTTTCTTTTGAAAATACTTGCCCTTTATTTTTAGCTAAAAATTCACATATTAAATACTCACTCTTAGTAAAATTAATTTTTTTGCCATCAATTGAGACTTCTTTACCTAAAAAGTTAAATTGAACATTTGATATAGTTAATAAATTTTTTTTCTCTCTATTTTCTCTTCTTAGATGAGCAGTTATTCTAGCCCTTAACTCTCCTACACCAAATGGTTTTGTTATATAATCATCTGCTCCTATACCAAGACCATACATAATATCACTTTCCATATTTTTAGCTGTCAAAAACAGTATTGGACAATCAACCTTATTCCTTATAGCTTTACATACTTCAAAACCATCAATCTTAGGCATCATTACATCTAATATTATTAGATTAAAAGAGTTAAAATTTATATCCATAGCATTCTCTACATCACTAATTACCTTCACTTCATGACCATCTCTTTTTAATACATTTTCAATCAGCTTTAACATATCTAGCTCATCATCTATTACTAATATCTTAGACATACAACTCCTCCATTTATATGTTTAATAACATTTTAATCCGTACTTTTAATAAATCTCTTTGCAAATTTACATCTACTATTATACTCCCATATTATAGCTTACAATAACTACTTAATATTTTACAAATAAAATATTTTAGATACAAAAACTTTACATTTCAAGTACTTTGTATTTATTTTATATGTATTTACTTAAATAGCAAAATTTATTTAATAACTTATTATTGTAATATTTTAAATATGTAATAAAATCAATAATAAGAGAATTTCTTCTAAACACATCTTTAATTATTTAAATTGGAGGAAAAAATTATGGATGAAAAGTTAACAAAAAGTAATTATAATGTTCCATTTAACTATGCTCGAGAAAAATTTAAAGAATTAGACCCTCATACAATTAGCAATTTAAGTAATATATCTTTCAACAGTGATTTAAACAGATTCACACTAAATTTTTTTGGTAAACGATATATCATAGATTATCAAAGTGGAGAAGTTTGGAATGATAATGGTAGTATCTGTAAAAACTTTGAACTTAAAATTTTGATAATTAGATACTTAATTAATGCTAAGGGTATTCCTAGAACTAATAAATATGTAACTTTTAAAGAAATACCTGGTGGCAATGTTTATTATCCAAACTTTTTAAACAGAACTCTAGCTAGGCTTTCAGAAGTTTTTACATCTCAAATAGAAAAATATAAGTTGGTTATGGAAAATATGGGAGCTGAGAAAGTAGACATGGGTGATTTAGCCTACAAGTTTACATATATAGGTAATACTTCTATGATATTTATACTTTGGTTTGGAGATGATGAGTTTCCTCCAAATTCAAATATATTATTTGATTCTAATATAATCTATTATTTTAATGCAGAAGATTTGGCAGTTGTTCCTGATACAGCTATAGATGCTATCCTGAATAAAATAAAGCAAACATAAATATCAATAATATCATAATAAAATTTTTTATAGATTTATGCTGAATATAATATGAAATGGAGTCAAAAAAACAACTCAAATACATTGGCTATAGCACACTACTATGAGATATTAAAAAATTTAGAGAGATAATAGTTATATAAAAAATAGTGGCTATTCATTTTTAATAGCCACTATTTTTTAAACTGATTTAGTTATAGAAAATATATTAAGTTAGTTATTATAGCTAATTTGAAGACTTCTGCTTCTCCTCACCTATCTCTAACATAATTTCATAATTTAATTTACTTTTCTTTAAATCAACTCCAGATATACTTTTAATAATCCCACAGTCTAACATTTCATCAAATTTCTTTCTGGATAGACCTAGTTTTTCACGTAATAATGTTGATACCTTTAGTTGAGACGGATACTTACTTACAACTCTAATTTGTGTAAATTCATTAATATTAATCTCTTGACCTACTATTTTATATTCTGGAATACCAACTTCTGCTCCATTTCTATGTAAAAGTTCTACATTCATAGCATATTGCTTAACAAGATTATTATCATTTGTATGGAATTGTTCTAGTATTTCTGGATTCAAGCTTTTTGGATTAACACGAGAATATATAGTTGAGTTCCATGTTGAATCACAATTTGAACACTTATATATTAACCATATATCTAAATATTTATGTTGAGCATTAACTCTAAATAAATCTGAACAAATATATTCAGTCTTTTTTCCACATTTTTTACAATACCTAATTACAGGTAGCTGGGAAGTATATTCTACTTCCCAAATTATTTCTTGCATAAACAAAATTTCCTTTCTATTAATATTACTAATCTAATAGAAAGTTATGAAAAGGTGGAATATAATCAAGTATTTTTCTCAAAACAAGACCTCCTAATTTTAATAAATTTTAATTTCGCTTATACAAAAGACTATTACTTCTTATTAAGTACTTTACAACTAACTTTGTTACCTAATTGTATAAGTTATTGAAATTAATTAAATTATAACATCCACCTAAAAGAAACTATACCTCAAACACTTTTACCAAAAGAAAATGAGTCAGTATAATTATAAAATTACACTGACTCACTCTTAACTATCTTTTCTTTTTCTCTTGTAATACAATTCTTTGAATGCTTTTCAAAGATAGATAATATTTTTCTGATAAATATTTCAAATCATATCCAACTTGATAATCTTCGTAAATTTGCATATTTCTAATTGATAACTCCTCACGAGTAGATGTATTACTTCCCCATTCTTTTTTATTATTATATTTTCTAGGAATATATATATATTCTCCATCTACATATTCTTGTATCAATTTGAGTAATTCCTCTGGTAATATATGTATTGCTTTTTTATAGCTCATTTTTGCTCTCCTATTAAATATTAATTTTTTATTAGGAATAGCAAAGGGCTATTTATATATTAAATTTTATATTTGCAATAGCCCTTGCTATGCAAAAATAAAGATTAAATCAAACATAAATTCTCACCCCTCCTTACATGTCACAACGATACATACAAGTCTATCAATAGCATAAATGGTTGTCAATCATTACAAATTCTTTATTTATATTTTATATTTTTTCTATCTTTACGACTCATTACACATACAATCAGAATCTTTAATCGATATTAAATCTTTATCTTGATGGACTTATTACTGAACAAGGAACTCCAACTATACATTTTCCACAAATATCACATCCACCTATATAAGAATACTTAGCTTCATTTAACATGCACATCTCATAACACTGATTTCTATCAAACCCATCTTCTTTTAAGGCTCCTTTTACACATTTACTTACACACTTTTTGCAACTGTTATTTTGTTTATATAAACAGTATTCTTGTTCTGGTCTTTTAGTTGGTTCTAACTCTAAACTTGTGATTATACTTCCTATCCTTCCACAACACCCTTTTTCTGTAATAAGCATATTATTTAATCCAAAGGTTCCCAGACCTGCTATGAATGCGATATGTCTTTGTGACCAATCGCTAACTAATTTGTTGTTATCAAAATTATATGACCCAGGAATAACATATGAACTAAATCCTATCTTTTCTAGCTCTTCACATAAAAAATTATTCAAATCTGAAATTAATCTATTAGTTTCTATATATGCTTTTGCCCAAATTTCTGAACATTCAAATCCCCCAATGTTACTATCATTTACACTTTCATCAAAAGGTATAAAATATGTAATTATAGTTTTACCATCTTTCAGAAAGTCTTTTGGCATTGCATGAGAAGTTCCTACAACACTTTTTAATTTCTGAAACATATCATCTTCAGCAGATGCATAAGCAAATAAAAGTTCTTGCCATTTTGTAGTTATATTATTTGATTTACAATAATCTTTTACAAAGTTATTCATTAATCTTTCGATTTTATTTTTCATAATATCCCCCCTAGACAATTTTATCTTCCAAGTTTAATGTTATTATTTTATATTATATAATAGTACTTTCCATTATGCTTATCAATTAATATTAAGAAAGGGGCTGTCGCACTATAAAATAGTGCTACGCCCTTTTTTGTATAAAAAAATAAATCCCAAGTTCAAAAGAGCTTGGGATTCCTGTATAATAATTGTATGCTAAAACAAAATACTATACAAACTGATTATACTACTTATGGTGATAATTATCAATTTAAGTTACCACTAAATATTGATTACATGATTCCAAAAGATGATTCTGTAAGGTTATTAAGTCAAATTATTGAGGAGATGAATTTAGAAAAATTATATAAGACTTATTCTCGAGTTAGAGTAAATAAAGTAACCCCTAGACAACTTTTGAAAATTATAATATATGCAAACATGAACTGTATTTATTCTTCAAGAGAAATAGAGAAAGCATGCAAAAGAGATATTAACTTTATGTATCTTCTAGGCGGAGCCTCACCTCCAGACCATTCAACAATTGCAAGATTCCGTAGTATTCATTTTTCACCAATAAGCAAAACTTTGATTGCACAGTTTACAAACTTTCTTGGAGATAGTAAGGAGATTTCAATGGACACTCTATTTATTGATGGCACAAAAATAGAGTCATCTGCAAATAGATATACTTTTGTTTGGAAAAAAGCTATAAATAAAAATATAGCTAAAATGATGAGTAATATATCTGACTTCATATTAAAATGTGAAACTGATTTTGGTATTAAAGTAATTTATAAAGATAAAATAAAAATCTACCATTTGAAGAAACTTTTAAAGAAACTAAAAAAAATATCAAAAGAATTAAATATAACATTTGTTCATGGAAAAGGAAAGAAAAAATCTATGGTTCAAAAATCTATAGAGCAATTAAATAATTATATTGATAGATTGAAAAAGTATACTAAAGACCTTCATATAATGGGTGAACGGAATAGTTATTCTAAAACAGATAATGACGCAACTTTCATGAGAATGAAAGAAGACCATATGAAAAATGGACAATTGAAACCAGCATATAATATACAATTTGGTGTAGATTCAGAATATATAGTTTGGGTAAGTTCAGGACATCAACCTACTGATACGACAACATTAATACCGTTTTTAAAATCGATTGAGGACTATGCAAAATTCAAATATCCTAAAATAGTTGCTGATTCTGGGTATGAAAGTGAGGAAAACTATACATTTTTAGAGTGTAATAATCAATTATCTTTCATAAAACCTGCAAATTATGAAATTAGTAAAACTAGAAAATATAAAAATAATATTGGACATATTGATAACATGGATTATGATGAAAAAAATGATTATTATATTTGTAAAAACAATAAAAAACTACTTGCTAATAAAATAATAAATAGAAAGTCAAAAACAGGTTATAAAAGCGAAATAACTTGTTACACTTGTGAAGAATGTCATGATTGTCAATATAAAAGTAGTTGCATTAAGAGAAGTAATAGTAAGATTTCTCTTGAAAATAGGACTAAAAACTTACAAGTATCTAAGTTGTTTCATGAAAAAAGGAAAGAAAACTTAAATAGAATTATGAGCCCGGAGGGGTGTGAACTTAGAGTGAATAGAAGTATACAAGCAGAAGGAGCTTTCGCTCAAGTAAAACAAAATATGAAATTTAGAAGATTTTTAAGCCGAGGTAAAGAAAATGTTCTATCAGAGTGTATTATTGTAGCGATAGCTCATAACATTTCTAGGCTACACAATAAAATAGTAAAAAATAAATGTGGAATATATCTTCATACTTTAAAAAAAGCATTCTAAATTTATTATTTATAATCAAATATTATCTGAAAAAATGGTATTTTTATACCTTATATTTGTCATGCATAATTTTACTTAGAAAATAAACTATATATAAAATAATTAAAAATATACCTATTAAGATAAGTAAAAAGAGCTCTCACAGAACAAATTTAATTTGCCCATGCGACAGCCCCCTTTTTTTAATTGTCTAATCTAATTTATTGAAATTCCTGCACTTGCATATCCTGCTACAGTATTAACTAATGAAAGACCTGAAGCTGTTGCAGTAAATACTAGTAAGAATCGTGTTTCTGCTGTTACTGCTATATTTAATCCAGTTGTAATTCCACTAGAAATTGAACCAATTGATAATATACCTGTAAGAGGAGGAGCCAGTGTAACTGTTGCTCCTGGCACAGCTGTAAATGAGTTATTTGGTGCAGTTGATTGGTAAAGTGTTGCTGTAATTGTAATTGTTGAACCAACAATTGAAAGTGCTGCTGTTGTACTAAAGAAAGCTGAAATAGATGTTATTGTTCCAGCTCTTGGCATTGAGAATGCAAAGTTAGTCAATGTACCTGCTGCATTTGTAAGGTCTATTACTCCACCAACTATACTTAAACCTGGAGCTGAACTACCAAAACCAACAAATCCTGGTGTACCTACTAATCCGCCAGCTATAGTTGTAAGTGATAGTGGTATACCTGATGCAAAAGGTATTATTGCACTAGCTCCTGTTGGACCTGTTGAACCCGTTGGACCTGTTGCTCCAGTCGCTCCAGTCGCTCCTGTTGCCCCTGTCGCTCCTGTTGGACCTACTAATCCATCTGCTCCTGTTGCCCCTGTCGCTCCTGTTGGGCCTGTTGCTCCATCTGCTCCTGTATTTCCTGTTGCTCCTGTTGGACCTGTTGCTCCTGTTGCTCCATTTGCTCCTGTTGCCCCTGTTGCTCCTGTTGGACCTACTAATCCATCTGCTCCTGTGTTTCCTGTTGCTCCTGTTGGACCTGTTGCTCCATCTGCTCCTGTGTTTCCTGTTGCTCCTGTTGCTCCTGTTGGGCCTGCTACTCCATCTGCTCCTGTATTTCCTGTTGCTCCTGTTGGACCTACTAATCCATCTGCTCCTGTTGGACCTGTCGCTCCTGTTGCCCCTGTTGCTCCTGTTATTCCTACGCCTGTTGCTCCTGTTGGGCCTGTTGGACCTGTTATCCCTATTCCTGTTGCTCCTGTTGCTCCTGTTGGACCTACTAATCCATCTGCTCCTGTATTTCCTGTTGCTCCTGTTGGGCCTGTTGGACCTGTTGCTCCATCTGCTCCTGTATTTCCTGTTGCTCCTGTTGGACCAATTAGGCCTGCTGCTCCTGTTGCTCCTGTTGGGCCTGTTGGACCTGTTGCTCCTGTATCTCCTGTTGCCCCTGTTGGACCAATTAGACCTGTTGCTCCTGTTACTCCTACTCCTGTTGGGCCTGTTGGACCTGTTGGACCTGTTATTCCTATTCCTGTTGCTCCTGTCGCTCCTGTTACTCCAGTTGCTCCATCTGCTCCTGTTGCCCCTGTCGCTCCTGTTGGGCCTGTTACTCCATCTGCTCCTGTTGCCCCTGTTGCTCCTGTTGGACCTGTTATTCCTATTCCTGTTGCTCCTGTCGCTCCTGTTGGACCTGTTACTCCAGGTGCTCCTGTTGCCCCTGTTGGACCAATTAGACCTGTTGCTCCTGTTACTCCTATTCCTGTTGCCCCTGTTGGACCTGTTGGACCTGTTATTCCAAATCCTGTTACTCCTGTTGCTCCTGTTGGACCTGTTACTCCATCTGCTCCTGTATCTCCTGTTGCTCCTGTTGGACCTGTTATCCCTGTTGCTCCAGGTGTTCCTGTTGCTCCTGTTGGACCTGTTGGACCTGCTAATCCGTTTGCTCCTGTTGGACCTGTTGGACCTGTTGGACCTGTTGCTCCAGGTGTTCCTGTTGCTCCTGTTGCTCCAGCTGCACCTGTACCTCCAGCTGCTCCATTTGCTCCTGTTGCTCCTGTTGGACCTGTTGGACCTGTTATTCCAAATCCTGTCGCTCCTGTTGCTCCTGTTGGACCTGTTATTCCATTTGCTCCTGTTACTCCTGTTGGACCTGTTGGGCCTGTTGCTCCATCTGCTCCTGTATTTCCTGTTGCTCCTGTTACTCCTGTTGGACCTGTTACTCCAAATCCTGTTGCTCCTGTTGCTCCTGTTGGACCTGGTGACCCTGTTGCTCCTGTTGGACCTCTTAATCCTGTTGCTCCTGTATTTCCTGTTGCTCCTGTATTTCCTGTTGGACCTGTTGGGCCTGTTGGGCCTGTTGCTCCTACTCCTGGGCCTCTTGGACCTGTCGGACCTGTTGGACCTGTTGCTCCAGTTCTACCCCTTGGACCCATCGGACCGGTTGGCCCTACACATGATGGTGGACATCCATGGTGACAATCACAGCTATTAAAATTATCATGACCACCATTGCAATCATCATAGCTATTATTGTCGCAATCATTGTCATCAAATGGGCCAAAATATTTATTTCTACTCATTATTAAAAGCACCTCCTAATATATTTGAGCTTTTAAGCTCTTTATATAATATGTCAAAATTAGTATTATTGTGACTTATCAATTATTTTTTAAGTTTACTAAAATAGGTTTCATTATGCAAAATAGCGCTATCATTAGGTTTGATTTCTTTTGCTTTTTCATGATAATAAATAGCTTTATCTGCTTCTCCTAATCTGTCATAACAAACACTCAATTGTATATATGGTATATATCCATAACAATCATTTGATTTAAATCCTCCATTAATGTCATCTTTATCTCTTGTTAATGCTACCTTATACCAAAAAGCAGACTCTTTATATTTTTGTCTATCAAACATATGCTTTCCTACATCACAGCAAACTTCTGCTCTTGGCTCATCAAATTCAAAACTTCTAAATAAAGAATATAAGGCATTTTTTTCATCATTAATTAAGTAATAACATGTGGCTAAATCTCTGCAAGCACTGATACAATCCTCAATCCAACCTCTAGTTGAGTCTAAAAACTTAGTAAAACCTGCTATTGCTTCCTCATACCTCGCATTATAATAAAGTTCTCTTGAGTAATAAAATTGATGTCTTGGCTCTAATACTTTACCTTCTGAAATCATTTTTTCAAATATTCTAAGATTTCTTAGAGGGTCCTGTCTGTGTAGTTTTTTATGAGATATTGCAATGTCAGAATAAAATAGTTTTCCAACAAGAGGTATTACTTCGTGAATAGGGTCAACCCATCTGTAATTAGAACTTCTCTTAAATAATCGTTCTCTATAATATGATAAAGTTGGTTTGCCATTTTCATCAAAAGAAACATTGTATTTTGCCATTACAATATCAATAGAAGTATCTAAGCTTTCCTTAATTTTTAATAAATTTTTTCTATCATCTTCTAAAATTATGTCATCTGCATCAAGCCACATTATATAGTCTTTAGAAGCTTTAGAAAATGAAAAATTTCTTGCAGCAGAGAAATCATCTATCCATTCAAAATCGAATACTTTGTCTGTATATTTTGAGACTATTTCTTTTGTGGAATCTGTAGAACCAGTATCTACAACTATAATTTCATCTACAATATCTTTTACACACTCTAAACATCTTCCTATAACTTCTTCTTCATTCTTAACAATCATGCACAAACTTATTGTAATCATAATGTACAACTCCTTTGTCTTCTATATATTACAGACATAAGTAATATATGGTATTTATCATCAATTTGTTATTGAAATTTCATAAACTTTTAACGACAAAAAAATAGTATATAACTTTATTTATCCAGTATATCTATAGTTCATTTTTATTTAATTCAGAATTCTAATACTTTGATTTGTTTGATATATATTTTTGAGCTATCATAAATATAAGAAATCGTTAAATTTATTTATTCATTTATAATAAAAAATCAAACTAATTTTTATGGGAGGCAAATTATGAAAAAATACTTTGAGGTATTAAAATCTAATGGAGCTGATATCGCTATTTCAATAGACCCTAAAACTATTCTTACAGCAGCATGGACGATTTACAAGTGTCAATTTGGTTGTAACACATTTGGTCATAGCCATTGTTGTCCACCTAATGTTCCAACCTATCAGCAAACACAAGCAATAATAGATTGTTATGACAAGGCTATTCTATTTAGATGTCATGAAATGAGTATTGTTACTCCTTTAGCTGTCAAACTTGCAAGAGAAATGTTTTTAGATGGATATTATAAAGTAATTGCTTTTGGAAGTGGACCTTGTACAATGTGTGCTAAGTGTAACCCTACTACTTGTAATTTTCCTAACAAAACAGCTCCATCAATGGAAGCTTGTGGCATTGATGTATTTGCTACAGTAAGGTCAAATGGGCTAGAAATAAATACATTAAGAGAAAAAGGAGAAATTCAAAACCATTTTGGTCTATTGTTGGTTGATTAAAAAATATGGTTATAATTCCAAGAAATTTTTCTTTTTGAAATAAAAAATAACCAAGTTTATCTAAACATGGTTATTTTTCATTATCTATATATTGTAGATTGGATTCTGAAATAAATTTTCTACTCTTCTTTATTCATTATATAATCAATTAGCCCATATTCTTTAGCCTCTAGTGCAGTCATAAAATTATCTCTGTCTGTATCTATTCTAATATCTTCTATTGATTTTCCTGTATTTTTAGAAAGAATTCCATCCAATTTTTCTTTTGTTTTCAACATATGATCTACTGCTATTTTTACATCAGTTGCTTGACCTTTAGCTCCACCCATTGGCTGATGAATCATAATCTCTGCATTGGGTAAAGCACATCTTTTTCCATTTGTCCCTCCTGCAAGTAAAAAAGCACTCATACTTGCAGCCATACCAATACAAATAGTTGATACATCACATTTTACATAATGCATCGTATCATATATAGCGAATCCTGCTGTAACAGAGCCTCCAGGACTATTTATATATATAATTATATCTGAATCTGGGTCCTCTGATTCTAAAAACAGTAATTGAGCTACTACTAGACTTGCAATATCATCATTAATTTCTTCTCCTATAAATATAATTCTATCTTTTAATAATCTCGAATATATATCATAAGACCTTTCCCCTTGACCAGTTTGTTCAATTACATGTGGTACTAAACTCATGCTACTTTCACCTCACAATTAATGTTAAAGTTAAGATAAGAATTGATTTCATCTCTTCTTTGTTTATAGTTAATACTTGTATAAGACATACATTTTGCATTTTGGATTTGATGATTTAGATTTAAAACAAATCTCTGTTGTATAGGATAAAACTCATCTTTATTTCTATATACTTGTGGAGACTCTTTGTATAAGTTTCTAAATGCCAGTGTAAATGATTGATGTGTAGAATATCCTACTGTAATAGCTATGTCTATAATATATTTATCTGTAAATATAAGTTGTCTAGCTGCTTCAGTAAGTCTCCTTCTTTGTATGTATTGATGAATAGTACATCCTACAATATTTGTAAACATTCTGTGTAAATGATATTTTGAATAATTAGCAATATCAGCTATTTTATCTAAATTTAGATTTTCTGTAAGATTTTCTTCTATATAATCAATGATTTCCATAATCACATCTGTATTTGTTTTCAACTCCATCATCTCCTTTTAAGTATTATAACCTATGCAAAAACTTTTTTCTTAATATAAATTGCTATCTTAACTTAGTTAATAGTAACAAAATATCCACAATATAATATTAAACATTCCAATATAAAAATAATAATGATACATTAATATAATAACTATTATTAAAATGTCAACTCGATTGAATCTATTATATAAGTTGCTATAGATTCTATCTATATATCTTGGTTCATATGTATTATTCTACTGAGTATTTTTATACCTTTTTCAATTTCATCGAGACTAAGATGAGCATAACCTAGTATAATTTCATGGTCATATTCTAATATATCCTTAATTGCATACTGTTGTATAGGATAAACTTTTATATTTGCTTCAAAAACTTTATTAATTAAGCTTTCTGTAAACTTAATATTATAAAAATGCACAACTATGTGAAGACCTGCTGCCTCACCTTTTATTTTAAATTCATTTTTAAACTCAGTGTTTAATACTTCAATGAGGTGTTTACGTTTTCTATTATATAGTTTCTTCATTCTAAATATATACTTTTCTAAGCTTCCATCTCTAATAAACTCAGCTAGTACATACTGAACTATAGTTTCTGTATGAACATCAGAGTACATTTTTAAAGCTTTATAATCCTCTAAAAGATTGTCTGGTAGTAACATAAATCCAACACGAATAGCTGGAGATAATATTTTACTAAAAGAACCTATATAAATTACTTTTCTTGGATTAAGTTCATAAAGGGAACTAATTGGTGGCCCCTCATATCTAAATTCACTGTCATAGTCATCTTCAATTATATAGTAACTATTCTCTGTCGCACATCTAATAAGTTCTAGTCTTCTTTGAATAGGTAAAATACCTCCTAAGGGATATTGATGAGAAGGTGTAGTATAAACAAAAGAAACATCTTTTACTGATTTTATTAAATCAGTATTAATACCCTTATCATCCACTTTAATTCCAACAACTGAATATCCAGCAGACAAAATAACCTTTAATAATCCTTTATGGATAGGGTCTTCTACAACTACTTTTTTATTGTTCTTATATAAAAGTTGTGAAATTAGAGATAATCCCTGTGTTGAGCCAGAAACAATCATAACATTTTTTGGATTACATCTAATCCCTCTAGTTCGAAATAAGTACTCAGATATTTCTACCCTCAAGCACCATACACCAGCCACACTTCCATATCTAAAATCTGAATCTGATAAATCATATAGTATTTGTTTATATAGCTTTGAAAATTCTTTACGTGGAAATAGTTTTAATTCTGGAATACCAGAACGAAAATCTATGCAATTCTTTTGTTTATTGATGTGCAAATTATCTACACTTTCAAAAGTATAATTTAGTTTAAAGTCAACTTTATATTCTAATATTCCTTTAGATACGAATGTACCATATCCATTTTTTGTATCCAAATATCCTTCTGCCATTAATTGATTATATGCATCCAAAACCGTATTACGAGAAACAGATAATTCCTTTGACAACGTTCTAGATGATGGCAATTTTTGTTCAAACTTTAAGGTTCCGTCCAAAATCATATCCTTTATCTTACAATAAATTTGTCTTGATAATGATATATTGCTATTTCTATTAATCGTAATCCACACTTTAATACCTCCAAAAGTGGTTCTATAAAATTGACATAAAAGTGGAACTACAAAATCCACTTTTATCTTGCTAAGATTATATCATAAAATAAAAAATAAAAAGGAGTCTATATTATGCTAGAAATATCAAATAAAGTAAAAGAAATGTATCCTAATATTAAATTTGGAGTTATGGTTATAAATATTACATATTCAAATCCTAATAAAGAAAATTTTCTATTTCTTAAAAACTCTGTAACTGAAACTATCCTTAAGCAAAGACCAGAGTACAATCGTCAAGAAAAAATTAAAACAGAACCCATTTCAAATTACATAAAATATTATAAAAGATTCAAGAAAACTTACCCTGTATTACTTCAATTGGAATCTCTTTTGTTAAAATCAAAAGGTATCCCAGATGTAGGCATAACAGTTGAATCAATGTTTTTAGCAGAATTAAAAAACCTTCTTCTAACAGCAGGACATAACCTTGATAAGATAGAATTACCTTTGAAAATAGATGTAGCAAATGGTGGTGAACATTTTTATGGTATAACCGGAAAAGAACAGGTTTTAACAAAACATGATTTATTTTTATCTGATAATATCGGTATATTATCCAGCATTCTTAATGGACCAGATAATCGAACATCTATAACAAAAGATACTAAAAATATTTTGTATTTTGTATATGGAGTTGATGGAATATCAGAAAAACAAATTCAAGAGCATCTAAGTGATATAAAAGACTATGTCTCAAGTGCTTTTTCAGATTTAAAAGTTAATTCAATAGATATATTTTAGTTAATTCATAAATCCCTCATGTTTAATAAATATTTTAAACAAATAAATTAGTGAAGTATATCTTTTATTGAAACTAGATATACTTCACCAAAATTAATTTCATGCAGATATTACTTATTTTAAACTTTCTTTATAGTAAATACTTTATGACACTTATCATGTATGTAACTTGCTTTTCTGACTAAATATTTTCATAAGAAACTATTTCACTTAAAGGGACACGAGTTTTTTCATGTCTATCTGGGCTTTCTGGTGTCTTAGATTCATATCCTATCAATAATATATTTACTGGTTCTAAATTATCTGGCATGCTAAACTCTTCTCTAATTACATCTGGATTAAAATAGCACACCCAAACACTTCCTAATCCAAGTTCAGTTGCCTGTAACATCATGTGGTCAGTGACTATGCTTGTATCAATATCTGTAAGTTGTTTCCCATCAAAAGGTCTTGTCCAAACTTTTTCCTTATCTCCACACACGATAATAGCTAATGGTGCATCATATATATTAGCAGCCTTCGAAAGTTTATTTAGCCCTTCCTTTTCTTGAATAACAATTAATCTTTGAGGTTGACGATTACCACCAGTTGGAGCTATTCTCGCAATATCTAAAATTTTCTCAAGTTTTTCTTTTTCGACCTTTCTATTTTGATAATTACGACAAGAATATCTTTTTTTTGCAAGTTCGACAAAATTCATTTAATTACCTCCCATCATTTTATTAGGTCAAGTTGATGATTCATTTAACCTATGCTATAATTTTATCACTATAGTTTTATATTACAATAATGCACTTTTTTGTAATATAGTACCTAAAAAGATACTTTAAAATATATGAAAGGAGCTTAAAAATGAAAAAATGTTCTAGTGAATACAGTTGTCCAATAGAAGCAACACTCGCATTGATTGGTGGTAAATACAAGACACTTATACTTTGGCATCTTAAAGATACTATATTGAGATTTAATGAACTAAGAAAATTAATTCCTAAAGCAACTCCTAAAATGTTAACTCAACAGCTACGTGAATTAGAAGCAGATGGTTTAATTATCAGAGTTGTTTATCCTATTGTTCCTCCAAAAGTAGAATATTCACTATCGGATTTTGGAAAGAGTATTATTCCAATTCTAGATTGTATGTGTGATTGGGGTTCTGATTACTTAGAACACCTATAGCTCATTATAGTTTAAATCCCATAGCTAGTTTAACAGTCTCCATTTGTTCTCTGGATGTCAACATTTCCAAAAGTTTAAAAGCTACATGTGGAGCAGTTTCTGGACAATATGAAGTTATAATATTTTTATCCACAACAATTGGTTCATTAATGACATTTACACCAAATTCGCTTAACTGTCTTTGCCTTTGACCATTTTTCAAATGATATGTAGTAGCTTTACGATTTTTTAAAACTCCACTTTTACCAACTGGTAATGCCGCCACACAAATAGACGCAATTATCTTTTCTTTTGAATCAAACTCTCTTATTAAGTTTAAAAAAGACATGTCATATGCTTCTTCATAAAATCCAAACTCTTCAAATCCTCCAGGAATAGCAAGAGCATCATAATCATCAACACATACTTCTTCTATGGTCTTATCAACAAGTATTGGAATATTAAACGTACTTATAACCTTCTTTTTAAAGCCACAAGTTACTACATCGATATCACAATCATAATCATTACGAGCCCATCCCATAACATCTATAAATACGCTAAATTCCATAGTTTCAAAACCTTTTGCTAAAAAAACTAAAATTTTCATATTATATTTTCCTCCTAAAGTTTAGTTAAAATAAAGATAAGTAATATACTTAATATTTAGCTGCTAATATATTTAAAAAATATTTTTACATGTATTAATTTCTTCTTTAATTGTAGATAGAACAATAGTTGTATTAGCTTTCTGAATTCCCTTGATTCTTTTTAATGTAACAGATATAAATTCTTCAAGGTCACTTGTATCTTCTGCTAATACTTTTATCAAATAATCATACTCTCCTGAAATATGATGACACTCCAATACAGTCTCATGTTTCAATATAGTTTGCTTAAAATCTTCCATACTTTCAGATAAATCAGTATTGATAAATATAAAAGCTAAAAGTTTATATTTTGTTTTTTCTCGATTGATTTGGATAGTATACTTTTGAATTATATTTGACTGCTCAATTTTCTTTATGCGTTCTGATACTGCTGGTATTGATAAATTGACTTGCCTGCTTATTTCAGAAGTTGAGGCTCTACTATTCTTCTTTAGAGAATTAATTATTTTTAAATCTATCTCATCTATCGCTACTCACCTCCTTAATTATTTAGTATAATTCTAACTAATAAGTTATATTAAGTAAATAATTTTTATTATTTCAATAAAATTTAATACAATCATGTTATTTCACCTTAAAATTGAAGTTTTTTCAAAGTAAATCATATATTATACCTAAGATTATCTAAGATTTAATTAATGTTATTATTTTTGTTATTCATAATATATTACTTATTTTTACAATAATAAAAAGCACTTCATAATTTATGAAGTGCCTTTACTATACATTTAACTTTTTCATTCATTTATATATGTCATACACAAATATTTTATTTATTATAATCTTTAATATACTACTATAACAACTTAAATACTTATACAATTTCTATATATCTTTAGACTTCTCCACCTTCTGAACAAATATATCCTTTGGCATAGGTTTAGCATACAAATACCCCTGTGCATAATAACAATTAATACTCATTAAAAACTCTGCCTGTTCTATATTTTCAACACCTTCACAAATCACTTCTAACCCTAAGTCATTTGCCATTTCAACTACTTTACTTATAATCTTCCCTTCTCCTTTAGAATTATCTAATAGAGATTTATCTATTTTTAGAATGTCTACAGAAACCTGATTTAGAAGATTCAAAGAAGAGTAACCTGAACCAAAGTCATCAACAGAAATAAAAAATCCAAGCTCTTTAATCTTTTTTATCATATCATTTGATATACTATCATTTTCAAACAAACTTTCAGTTATCTCAAGTTCAATTATATTTCTAGGTATATTATATTTAACAAGTATATTTTGTAATCTATTTATATAATCTTTTCTTTGAAAATGTGCTCTTGATTGATTTACAGAAATTGAAATTGGTTTAATTCCAGAATCCATCCAAAAACGAGTCAATCTACATACTTTATCTAATACAAAAAAATCAACATCTATAATTCCACCACTCTTTTCAAGTATAGGAATAAATTCTCCTGGATTCATAAAACCAAGCTCTTTATGATTCCACCTAACAAGTGCTTCTGCTCCAATAATTTTATTTGTTCTCATATCAAATTTAGGTTGATAATAAACTTGGAACTCCTCATTTTCTAATGCATAATCTATCCTATCAACAATCTCTTTTTCTTTTTTAAGATTTTCTCTAAGTGACTCATCAAAATAGACTATAGAATATTTACTTTCCTTTGATTTTCTTCTAGCAATTTCGGCATAATCTATCGCCTTAGTTACAGGAATATTCTCAGTTTCAATATTGTATACTCCAAAGTTAGGTTTGACTTTAATACTAAAACCTTTCACTTCAAAATATGATATATTTTCATTTATATTGTTAAGAACTAGTTCCAAATCCTTTTTAAACTCATATGGTAAAAGAAAAAGGAAATGGTCTGCTTTTACATGAGCTAATAAGGCTGTATCACCTATAATTCTTTTTAAAACTGAAACTATTTCTTTTATGATTATATCTCCAGAATCTCTACCATAATTCTCATTTATCACAGCAAATTTCTTTATATCAAAAGCAACCAATGCATAATACTTTTCTTTATGTTTCTCTAAAATTTTTGTTGTTTCTTTTTCAAATCCGTTATAGTTCCAAATTCCATTAATTGTATCTTTAAATGCTAAATCAAAAATATGTACTGAGTGTCTTCTATTAATTGCAATTATATAAAAAAGCACTGCTATTATAATTAAGAAAAAGCAAAAAGAAACTAAAACTGTCTGAACTGGATGCTGATGTACAAATTGAGACAAACTAGTATCATAATTTTGAAACATTGTATGCTTTGCAATAATTTCAGAACACTCATCCTTATTAAGTGAATTTATTCTTTTATCCAAAATAGAATATAATACTTGATTTGTATCTTGGTTAACACCTAAAGATATATTAGTTTTATAATCAGTAACTAAAATTGCTTTTAAATTATTATAATCTTTTTGTATATAATTTTCAGCAGAATATGTATTTATAAATGCTACATCTGCATCGCCTCTTTCTACAGCATTTATAGCTAAGTTTTCAGATTTATAACTTTTAATCTTTGCTTTCTCATAACGTTTTTTGATATACTCATCATTAAATTTATCATTCTCTACAACAGCAATATCATTAAATTCAGTATTCCTATAATTCTTAGTTATTGCACTGTAATTCAATTCCATATAAGGAGATGTAATTTTTATTCCATTCTGTTCTGCCCATCCATAATCAGAATTAAAAAAGCATATTACATCTGCTTTTCCCTCTTTTAACATATTAATTGAGTCTTTATATGAGTTGGTTTCTATATAATTTATATTCAAACCAAGGTCTTTAACAATTAAATTAAACATGTCTGATATTATACCATTAAATTTTCCATTGTCTAAATACGATAGTGGATATGATTCTGGCATGCTAACTACACGTATACTATTATTTCTTTTTAGATAATTATGTTCCTCTTTAGAAAGAATAAACTCATTTTGATTACTAGATTGATAATACTTACTATACAAATTAAACTTATATGCAGGATTATCCATTTCTATATCTTCTAAAGCGTTATTAACTTCTTGTAATAGTTGAGTATTACCTTTTTTTACAATACAATAAAATGAAGAAGGAGAAAATTGAGCAATTACACTTTCATTTTTAGCCTTTCTTAAGCTACTAGTTAATATAGCATCTACTTTTCCATTTTCCAATGCACTTTCTAATTCTTCTTGGTTCTTGAAATATTTAGATGTATAATTAAAATTCTTTTCGTTTGCAAATTTTTTTAAATCTTCATTTCTACTATTACTATCAAGTAGCCCAATCACTATTCCATTAAAATTTTTATAATCATTTGGTAAATATTTTGAATTTCCACGTTTTACTGTAATGCGTGCATAACTACTTCCCATAGGCAATTCTGAGAAGTCAAATCTTTCTGCACGCTCTTTTGTATACTGTGCAGATGTAAGCAAATCAATCTGACCATTTTCTAACATGGCTTGACATTCTTCCCATGTACCAGATACATATTCATATGTCCAGCCAGTATGCTTTGCAATCTCATGAAGATACTCATATCCATACCCACTTCTATTTCCAGTTTCATTATACTCATGATACCCTTCAAACTCAAAAAAACCTACCTTTACAACGCGTTTTTCTGATGTAGCAATTGCTTGTATTGGGAGATACATAAATACTATACAGCTAATTAAAGACATTATAAAAACAATTCTTTTAATCGACACAAACCTGATTCCCCTCCTTTATAAAAGTCTTTATTGAAATTACTTGTGATTATTTTCATAATAATACTACTATCCCACTAATTACATTATATTCAAAGTATACTTGTTTATATAATAATATATAAACACATATCCTTAATGATTACTTTAAATGTATACTTTCTATATAAAGTTTACATTTATTTTATTTCCAACAATTATATATGTATATTAGCACATACTTGAAAATTCAACAATAGTATTCAGCCAGTTCTACAGGTTATAATATTTCACAAAGATAGTAAAACTATATCAAAATTATGGAGCCAATAGCCTTAATTATATTCATAGATTATACAATTTTATCAGAAATAAATTTTTACATAACTTTGTTTAAAAAAGGCATATATTAAAGGTACTTGTAATTCTACAAATACAAGATTTGGAACAATAATTTTGTCAAAAGAATATAATATATTGGTTGTGTATGTAGTTTTTCATGTATTGACAAATAGTTTTTTATGTATTATATAATCTCATATAAATTAAATATCTCGGTAGGTGAGGCTACCATAGGGATACGGGTTGCTGCCACAAAATAGTGGAGACACTATGAGAAGGTCAACAGTCTATGTCGATTCCAAGGCATAATCTAATGCAATTTCATTGCCCTATGAAGTTAAAGCTTGAACGATGATTAAATATTTTTACTGTATTATAAATATACTTAGGTTTTCTATGCCTTGGTTGTTTTTATTATAGGTTTAATTCCCTTGTCATTGCTTATGCTTTGATAAGGGATTTTTTAATGCTTATTTTAGATTTATATATTTTGAATTTTGGAGGTGAGAAGAATGGACGCAGGAAGTAGTAATAACATAAGCTCTGTTGAGCGAAGTAGTCACTTATTTGAAGAATTGTACTATTTTGTACGTCTTATTTCTTCTCCCTATTTTTAATAAATTTAAAACTAGTGATGTTTTTCGTCACAGGCTTATGTCTTTACTTCCTTATTTTAAAAATAGATAAATATTTAAGGAGGTCTCAGACATGATAAAAAAATTAAATAAAAAGTTTATTACACAAACTACATGTAATTCAACTTCAAAAGAAAATATACTTGATTCAGCTATAATGAACGACTCTATTTTATTAAATGAATATAGAAATTTTTATAGTGGTTATTCTGAAAAAATGGTTAATATAATGAGAGACAAGTATGGTAGTAATGAAATCACTCAAAAATCTAATAACTCAATGATAAAAAAATTTGTCAAAGCTTTTATAAACCCATTCACTATTGTACTTCTTATTTTAGCTATAATTTCTTTTATCACAGATGTTATTTTAGCAAATCTAACTGATAAAAATGCAACTACAGTCATTATCGTATTGACAATGGTAACTATAAGTGGATTGCTACAATTTATTCAAGAATCTCGTTCTGGCAAAGCGGCACAAGCCCTAAGTGATATGGTAAATACCACTATATCAGTTATGCGTGATTCTAAAGGATTAATAGAAATACCACTAAGAGAAGTTGTTGTAGGAGATATTATTCATATCACTGCTGGTGATATGATTCCAGCTGATGTACGTATATTACAATGCAAAGATTTATTTGTTAGTCAATCTTCTCTTACAGGAGAAAGTGAGCCAATAGAAAAATTTTCTGATGTCTACAAAGGAACTACCAATAACATACTTGATTTAGATAATATTGCATTTATGGGTAGTAACATAATTAGTGGCTCAGCCATAGCTATTGTTATTTCAGTAGGTGATTGTACTATATTTGGTTCTATGGCTCAACAAATAACAAGCAAAAAAACTGTAACAGGTTTTGAAAAGGGTGTTAACTCAGTTTCATGGCTACTTATAAGATTTATGTTTATTATGGTTTCAATAGTTCTCTTTGTAAATGGCTTTACAAAAGGTAGTTGGATGGAAGCTTTTTTGTTTGCACTTTCAATAGCTGTTGGACTTACACCAGAGATGTTACCAATGTTAGTATCTGCTAACCTTGCTAAAGGAGCAGTTGCTATGTCAAAGAAGAAAGTTATTGTTAAAGATTTAGGCTCTATACAAAACTTTGGTGCTATGGACATACTTTGCACTGATAAAACTGGGACTTTGACTAAAGACAAAGTAGTTTTAGAGTATTCTCTTGATATTCATGGAAAAGAAGATAAACGAATTCTTCGACATGCATTTTTAAATAGTTATCATCAAACAGGACTTAAAAATCTTATGGATATAGCTATTATTAACCATGCAAATGATAATGGTATGCAAGAACTTTGGAGAGATTATACAAAAATTGATTAAAAAATAGCTACGCACACTCGTGAGTTAGTAGCTAAAATAGTCAGCATATAGGGAAACTTATATGTAGAGATAGGATAGAACCTATCCAATACTACTTGAATTGCTAAAAATCCCTAAAGCTAACCAAACTAAAACATAAGGATGAAATAAACCTAAGTGTGAAAGTTACGAAAGTAGAAAAAATTGGTTAGATGGTATAAGGTTAAACCCTAAGTACTTTAAAATAGGCAATCAGAAGGTAAGCTCCTAAGTAGGAGAAACTTCAACGACTATTCCTCTTGAGGGAAGTACACTACAAGCTATTGGTAGTGGAAGTGGGTAGACCTTAACGGATAACGCCGAAGGATAAGATATAGTCTGTGATTGCATGAAAGTGTAAGAAGCTCATAAGAGAACTGCATAGGTAGTAGCCAACTTATGTGAACGACAACCTCAAAAATGATAAAAGTCAGGACTTATGGTTCTTACATATGTTATTTAAAAATAAATATAAAACCTTCAAAAAACTTGTTTTAAAAAATTGTACTTGTTAATATTATGTTGGGTGATGAAAAATGGAAGTGACTCATGGTAGAGGGTATGTGTATTTAATACAATACCATATAGTATGGTGTGTAAAATATAGACATCCAGTATTAACAAATGAAATTGAAGAAGATTTAATTAATATATTAAATAAAATAGCTAAAGATAATAAATTTCAAATATTAGAATGTAATAGTGATAAAGACCACATACATTTACTAATAAATTGTTCACCACAACACTATATACCAGATATGATAAAAGCATTAAAAGGTGTATCGGCAAGCTTGTTAATGAAAAAACATGGAGAACAGTTGAAAAAGAAATTATGGGGAGGACATCTTTGGAATCCTAGTTATTTCGTTGCTACTGTATCAGAAAATACAGAAGAACAGATAAGAAGATATATTAATAATCAGAAAAAGCAAGTAAAGTGAGGTGATAGTAGTGGAAAAAGCATATAAGTTTAGGATGTATCCAAATAAAAAACAGCAAGAGTTAATTAATAAAACTTTTGGATGTTGTAGATTTGTATATAATAAATATCTTGCTAAAAAAATAGAAGTTTATGAAAATAATAAAGAAACTTTTACTTATAAACAGTGTAGTTCTGATTTGACCAATTTAAAAAAAGAATTAGAGTGGCTTAAAGAGCCTGATAAATTTTCACTACAAAACACCTTAAAAGATTTAGAAAACGCATATAAAAAATTCTTTAAAGAAAATGCAGTATTTCCTAAATTTAAATCAAAAAAAACTAATAGATTTTCATATAGAACGAACTTTACAAATGGAAATATTATGCACCTTGGTCAATATATAAAATTACCTAAACTTGGTATGGTTAAAGTAATGGATAAACAAGTACCTCAAGGGAGAATACTTAATGCTACTATATCCAAAGAACCAAGTGGTAAATATTATGTATCATTATGTTGTACTGATATAGATATTAAAGCATTTGAAAATACTAATAGTCAGATAGGTTTAGATTTAGGAATTAAAGAATTTTGTATCTCAAGTTATGGAGACTTTATAGAAAATCCTAAGTATCTTAAGAAGTCATTAAACAAACTTGCTAAATTACAAAGAGAATTATCGAGAAAAACAATTGGTAGTTTAAATAGAAATAAAGCAAGGTTAAAAGTTGCAAGACTTCAAGAACATATAGCTAATCAAAGGAAGGATTTTCTACAAAAACTATCTACTAAATTAATACGAGAGAATGATATTATTTGCATAGAAGATTTACAAGTAAAAAATATGACTAAAAATCGTAAATTATCTCGCTTAATTTCTGATGTGTCATGGTCAGAATTTGTTCGTCAATTAGAATATAAGGCTAATTGGTATGGTAGACAAATTGTAAAGGTAGGTAAATTCTTTGCAAGTTCACAAATATGCAATAAATGTGGGTACAAAAACGAGGAAATGAAGAATTTAAGTATAAGAGAATGGATTTGTCCTTGTTGTAATGTAACTCACGATAGAGATATAAATGCAAGTATAAATATACTAAAAGAAGGACTAAGACTAATAAGAGTTTAAAATAAATAACTTATGTAAGAACCGTAGGAACTACGGGGATAGCCTGTGGAGAATTGGTAAGACATATTTTAGTATGCGAAATTCTGTGAAACAGGAACCCTGTGACTTTAGTCATGGGAGGTTCAGTTTAATAGAAGAAGAATGAGTGTAGTAGTTAAAAATAAATTTGGAAAAACTCAGCTTATCACAAAAGGTGCTATTGAAGAAATGTTATCAATCTGTACTCATGTTGAGTATAAAGATGAGATATGTAAAGAAGTTATTGCAACAGTTTCTAAATACAATGATAAAGGTATGAGAGTTTTGGGAATTGCACAGAAAAACAATCCTTCACCTATAGATGAATTTTCAGTTTCTGACGAAAGTAACATGGTTTTAATAGGTTATCTTGCATTCCTTGACCCACCAAAGGAAAGTACATCTAGTGCAGTAAAAGCTCTACTTAAAAATGGAGTTGATGTAAAGGTTCTAACTGGCGACTTATACTACTTGAAAAAGACCTTATGGTACTAGAGCAAGGTGCTATTGAAGGAAGAAAAACATATGCAAATATAATAAGTATATAAAGATGACTGCAAGTTCTAATTTTGGTAATATGTTATCTGTATTAATAGCAAGTGCATTCTTACCAATGTTACCAATTCAACTCTTAATATTAGACTTAATTTATGATATTTCATGTATAACTATTCCATGGGATAATGTAGACGATGATTATCTAAAAATTCCAAGAAAATGGGATTCATCATCTATAAGTAAATTTATGACTTGGATTGGTCCAACTAGTTCAGTATTTGATATTACAACATATATACTAATGTATTTTGTAGTATGCCCAAATGTATTTGGTGGAAGTTTTCATAGCTTAGATACTATAGGTCAGCTTGGATTTATATCTCTATTTCATGCTGGATGGTTTGTAGAATCTTTATGGTCTCAGACATTAGTTATTCATATGATAAGAACTCCACACATCCCATTTATTAAAAGTCGAGCTTCATGGAAATTAACTCTTTTTACAACAATGGGAATTGTGATTGGTACTATTATACCATATACATCTCTTGGTAATGCTATTGGTATGATGCCACTTCCAGGCATATATTTTATTGGATTGATTTTTACTATTTTATCTTATATGGTTTTAGTAACTATATTAAAAAAGGTATTTGTAAAAAAATATGGAGAATTATTATAATTAATACTATCCTTCATCTTAATAATATAAATTTTAATTTATTATGTTATCAAAGTGACTACATGAAAATAATTTTCTTGTTGACTATAACTATGTATTATGATAACATAACTTAAGTTATAATTAGTAAAATATATTTTAAATAAATAAGATGATACCAAAAGTACAAAGTACAGTTTAAATATAAATAAACTAGAATTAAGATTAGGATGTGAATAATTATGATTTATATAGAATTAGTTAAACTTGTTAGAAAACTTAACTCTACACAAATGTATACGATGAAGCGTTGTGTAGAGGTTAATCTGGAGGCTTAGAGCTTTCTATCTTCGTCGGCAAATATAGGTTAGTATAGTTTTTTTAGCTATGCTTATTTAAAATCGCCTATTTGCCGATAGATATATAGATTTTCTGGTCATAGACAACAATGCTTGTCTATGACCTTTTGTTTTTCCAAAAGCAGAGGTCGGCATTTTAGAATGCCTTTCCTCTGCTTTTTTTATTTTCATAAATTTTTTAATAAAAGAAAAGGAGTTTGAATTATGAGTTTATTAAAAGTAACTAATTTATCACAAGGTTTTATGGATAAGTCACTGTATGAGAAAGCTAACTTTGATTTATTCAAAGGTGAACATATTGGTATAGTTGGTCAAAATGGTGTAGGGAAAAGTACCTTAATCAAAATTTTATTAGGAGAAGTTATTCCAGATGAAGGAGAAATTAAATGGCAAACTAATATCAAAATCGGTCATCTAGACCAATATGCAGAAATTAATAGAGATACAACAATATCCCTCTATTTGCACTCTGCATTTGAAGAGCTTTATAAAATAGAAAAAGAGATGAATTTGCTATATCAAGAGAGTGCTCTGTCTGGAAATGAGCAACTACTAATTAAGGCATCAGAATATCAAGAACAACTAATAGCAAACAATTTCTACTCTGTAGACAATGAAGTTAACAAAATAGCAAATGGTCTTGGGTTAGATTCAATAGGAATGAATCTTGTAGTTGGAGAACTTAGTGGCGGGCAAAGAGCAAAAGTAATCTTGGCGAAACTACTACTTTCTAATCATGAAGTTTTATTATTAGATGAGCCAACAAATTTTTTAGATAAAGAACATGTTGAGTGGCTTTCAAGTTATTTAAATACATTTGCTGGAGCATTTATTGTAGTTTCCCATGATTTTGACTTTTTAGAGAAAATCTCTACAGGCATTCTTGATATAGAATTTGGTATGATTAAGAAGTATCATGGAAAATACTCAGAGTTTCTTAAACAAAAATCACATTTAAGAGAGGATTATATTAGAAGATATCAAGCACAACAAAAGAAAATAGAAAAAGAAGAAACATTTATACGTAAAAATAAAGCTGGAGTAAATTCAAAAATTGCAAGAGGAAGACAAAAACAATTGGATAAAATAGAAAGAATAGCTCCTCCTAGCTTTATAGGAAAACCAAATGTTCAATTTTCAGAGATTGAAATATCTGCTCAAAATGCTCTTACAGTTACCAATCTTGAAGTCGGCTACTACTATTCTTTGCTTCCAAAACTAAATTTCTCTGTTGATTAAAAAATAGCTACGCACACTTGTGACTTTAGTCGTGAGTTAGTAGCTAAAATAGTCAGCATATAGGGAAACTTATATGTAGAGATAGGATAGAACCTATCCAATACTACTTGAATTGCTGGAAACCCCTAAAGCTAACCAAACTAAAACATAAGGATGAAATAAACCTAAGTGTGAAAGTTACGAAAGTAGAAAAAATTGGTTAGATGGTATAAGGTTAAACCCTAAGTACTTTAAAATGGGCAATCAGCAGGTAAGCTCCGAATAGGAGAAACTTCAACGACTATTCCTCCTGAGGGAAGTACACTACAAGTTATCGGTAGTGGAAGTGGGTAGACCTTAACGGATAATGCTGAAGGATAAGATATAGTCTGTGCTTACATGAAAGTGTAAGAAGTTCATAAGAGAACTGCATAGGTAGTAGCGAACTTATGTGAACGACAACCTCAAAAATGATAAAAGTTAGGACTTACGGTTCTTACATATGTTATTTAGAAATAAATATAAAACCTTCGAAATAATTGTTTTAGATAATTACGTTTGTTAATATTATAATGAGTGATGAAAAATAGAAGTTACTCGGATATGTATATTAATAATCATAAAAAGCAATTAAAGTGAGGTGATAGTAGTGGAAAAAGCATATAAGTTTAGAATGTATCCAAATAAAAAGCAACAAGAGTTAATTAACAAAACTTTTGGATGTTGTAGATTTGTATATAATAAATATCTTTCTAAAAAAATAGAAATTTATGAAAGCAATAAAGAAACTTTTACTTATAAACAATGTAGTTCTGATTTGACCAATTTAAAAAAAGAATTAGAGTGGCTTAAAGAACCTGACAAATTTTCACTACAAAACACCTTAAAAGATTTAGAAAACGCATATAAAAAATTCTTTAAAGAAAATGCAGGATTTCCTAAATTTAAATCAAAGAAAACTAATAGATTTTCATATAGAACTAACTTTACAAATGGAAATATTATGTACTATAGTCAATATATAAAATTACCTAAACTTGGTATGGTTAAAGTAAGGGATAAACAAGTACCTCAAGGGAGAATACTTAATGCTACTATATCCAAAGAACCAAGTGGTAAATATTATGTATCATTATGTTGTACTGATATAGATATTGAAGCATTTGAAAATACTAATAATCAGATAGGCTTAGATTTAGGAATTAAAGAATTTTGTATCTCAAGTTGTGGACAATTTATAGAAAATCCTAAGTATCTTCTAAAGTCATTAAACAAACTTGCTAAATTACAAAGAGAACTATCGAGAAAAACAATTGGTAGTTTAAATAGAAATAAAGCAAGGTTAAAAGTTGCAAGACTTCAAGAACATATAGCTAATCAAAGGAAGGATTTTCTACAAAAACTATCTACTAAATTAATACGAGAGAATGATATTATTTGCATAGAAGATTTACAAGTAAAAAATATGAGTAAAAATCGTAAATTATCTCGCTTAATTTCTGATGTGTCATGGTCAGAATTTGTTCGTCAATTAGAATACAAGGCTAATTGGTATGGTAGACAAATTGTAAAGGTAGGTAAATTCTTTGCAAGTTCACAAATATGCAATAAATGTGGGTACAAAAACGAGGAAATGAAGAATTTAAGTATAAGAGAATGGATTTGTCCTTGTTGTAATGAAACTCACGATAGAGATATAAATGCAAGTATAAATATACTAAAAGAAGGACTAATAAGAGTTTAAAATAAATAACTTATGTAAGAACCGTAGGAACTATGGGGATAGCCTGTGGAGAATTGGTAAGACATATTTCAGTATGCAAAATTCTATGAAGCAGGAACCCTGTGACTTTAGTCATGGGAGGTTCAGGGAGGTCAAAAAATAGTTATAACTGGATTTAATGGAATTGGTAAATCAACTTTGTTAAAGACATTAGTTAAAGATATTCCTTGTATCGCTGGAAGTTTTAAGTTTTCAGAACAAGTTAAAATTGGTTATTATGAACAAGATTTAAAATGGGAAAATCCTACTAAAACACCACTTCAAATAGTGGCAGATAAGTATCCAAAATTTAATACAAAAGAGATTAGACGTCACCTAGCTAAATGTGGAGTAAAAGAAGAGCATGTTTCAAGAAGTGTATCTACTCTAAGTGGTGGTGAACAATCTAAGGTTAAATTATGTTGTATGATGTTATCTCCTTGCAATTTTTTGATTCTAGATGAACCAACCAACCATTTTGATGCAGAAACAAAGGATGCTTTACAAAATGCCTTGAAACAGTTTAAAGGAAGTATCATACTAGTATCCCATGAAGAAAAATTTTATAAAGGTTGGATTGATAAGGTATTTAATATAGAAAAACAATTAATATAAATCTATCTGTAATATTGTTTAATCAATACTTCAATACATGTATTAATCTTTTGGCTGAAGTTTCATTGCTAAGAAACTTAAAAAATAAGAATCTACTAGATTATAAAATCTATTACTAGAATACAAATATTAATAGGCACTCATAAATAAGTGCCTATTAATATTAAAATCCATTCTAATCAACTCTATTTACAAGTTTATATCCTAGACCTTTAGCTGTTATAAGTATTTTAGGATTTGAAGGATTATTTTCAATTTTTTCTCTTATATGACGTATATGCACCATAATTGTATTATCACAGATGCTACTATATGCCCCCCACACTTGTTCATATAATCTTTCTTTACTTATAATTTTATTTACATTTTGAGCCATATAACTTAAAAGTTGATACTCTCTTCCAGTTAACTCAATTTCATTTCTATCTTTATAAACACGACTTCCTTCTGTGTCTATAGTAATATTCCCTAACTTAATAAATACATCGTCTGATGGTATAATACTTTGGTATTGTTGTCTACGTAATTGAGCTTTAACTCGAAATACAACCTCTCTTGGGCTAAATGGCTTCGTTATATAATCATCCCCACCACTACTAAGACCAAGTATTTTGTCAATATCATCATCTTTTGATGAAAGAAAAAGAATTGAACAATATGAGAACTCCCTAATTTTTTTACACACTTCTATTCCATCCACATCTGGTAACATTATGTCAAGAATAATGACATCTGGGCATTCTGTCTTACATAAAGAAATAGCATCTAAACCATTGTAGACTTTAACAATATTTTTAAAACCATCATTTATAAGTACTTCTTCAATTAAATCTATTATATCTTTTTCATCATCCACGAGTAATATTTTTTTATTAAAGTATGTCTCCATTTTAAAATCGCTCCTATAAAGAGTTCTTATTTTTTGTCTATTTCATCCCTCTCACTCCCTATGTTCTGCTTAAAGTATATTCAAATAATTAAATAAAATCAAGTATATATCTCTATCGATTAATGAAAACTATTTACTATATGCATGTCAATGCATATTTCACAGTATAATTCGATGTTTCATAAATATGTCAAATTAAAGAATATAGGATAAATGAGTAAAATATTGTATCATCCTACTATATATGAAAATTTTATTTATAAATTCACCTTTTTCTGGACATGTCTACCCTACCTTGGGTTAGTAGAAAATTTATATTTATCCCTTTACACCACAACTTGAAATATTAGAAAAAGCAGATGTTTTTATTACTCATGGTGATTTAAATAGTGTTATGGAATCTCTTTATTTTGGAGTTCCCATGGTGGTTAGGCCAAATGATATACAGTTAAAAAGATATATGTTAACTATGATTATTCTTATATTTATATATAGTTATACTTATTCTTATATTTATATATAAAACTAACTGTTAAAAATAAGGTTAAAAGCTCAGCAATTGGTACTGCTAGCCAAATACCATATATATCAAATATATTTGGTAATATCAGCAAACCTATAGTTATAAAGCCAAATGTACGTAAAAAAGATAGTATTGCAGATATTTTTCCATTTGATAGTGCTGTAAACATAGATGATGTAAAAATATTGAATCCACAAAAAATAAAACTAAAAGAAAATATATAAAATCCAGACCTTGCAATCTTATAAACATTACTTCCTCTTTGAGAAAAAATCTCTACTAAACTTGGTGAACATATCATAGAAAACACAAACACCAATAAAGAAGCTATTGAGATAAATAACATACAAATTTTAAAAATGTATTTTAATTGTATATTATTTCTACTTCCATAATTATAGCTTATTATTGGAGCAACTCCCATTGAAAAACCTATATAAATTGAGGTTAAGAGAAACTGAGAATAAATAATTATTGTAATAGCCGCAACTCCATCTTCACCAATCAACTTCATCATTATAATATTAAATAAAAAAGTAGTAACTGCTGTGGATAATTGACTTACCATTTCAGATGAGCCATTAAAACAAGTCTCAAACAACACTTTCTTATCTATTTTAGGTATACAAAATCTAAGTGCCCCATTACTTTTTGAAAAGAAAACTAACCCTGCAATAGTAGGAATCAAATATCCTATACCAGTTGCAAGCGCTGCCCCACCAAGACCCATTTGTAATGGAACAATAAACACATAATCTAAAATTATATTAGTACACCCTGCACCTATTACTAACCATAATCCAAACTTTGGTTTTCCAGCTATCACAAATAGACTTTGAAATAATACTTGTAATATGTTGGCAAAAGCGAAAATCAAAATAATAAGAAGATATGAGCGACAATATTTAATCAAAATCTCACTTGCTCCTAACCATATAATAATATAATCCATAAATACAAATCCAATACCAGTAATTATCATCCCAAGTAAAACTCCAGATAATACAATTAAAGTAAAAACCTTATTTGCTTCATCAGTCTCACCGCTTCCCATCTTACGAGCTACTATAGCACTCCCCCCAGTAGCAAGCATCGTTCCAAGTCCAACTATAATATTAATAATAGGACAAACAATATTAATTGCTGATAAAGCATTTGTATTAACAAATCTTGATACGAATATAGTATCAACAATTGTATATAATCCCATAAAAACCATCATAAAAATAGTGGGAAATGCAAATTTTAATAGAGAAAACAAATTAAATCTTTGTGCAAGTAAATTATCCTTCGCATGAAGATTATCTTGTTTCCGATTTTCTGAATAAGATATATCACTCATTCAGGTCATTCTCTTGTGCATTGCTTATATTTAAAATTATATCCAACCTATTAGACATTAAAGAACCTCCTTTCTCCATAAAGATTATATCTAATTACTTGGATAGATTTTTAATTAATCTTGCTATTATACGTTATCATAATATCTAAAAATAACTCCTTATCCTTTACTCCAAGCATTTTATGATTTTAATCACTAACACTTGTTTTTATTGTTTAGTATCACATGAAACCTGTTTACTTATAAACATTCATATAGTATCTTTTTTCAACTCTTTAGAAAATATATGTATCATTACTTCTTCAATAGCCGAGATACTTGCTACAACACAAATAATACTAGTAAACAAACTTATGTTAACCAGATTATAAAATAAAGGCAAACAGAACAACATAAATCCAGATATTTTATTTCCATATGTGTGTAATATAAAAAATGTATTGTATTTATAAATTACTATAATTATTGATGTAATACGAATGATAGCAATTACTACTACCCATAACACTATATACTTTGGTATATTTATTATGGGAAATATAATAACAGATGTGGAAATTACAAAACATATATCTGCTATGCTATCAAGCCTTGAGCCAAATTCACTTGTTAGATTCATTCTTCTAGCTATATATCCATCTAAAAAGTCACTTAAGCCACAAACAATATAGATTATAAAAAATAAATTAGAGAATACTTCTGTTTTAAGTAATACTATTGATAAAATAACTCTAAATATAGTAATAATATTTGCTATATTTTTAATTCTCATCACCTCAAAGCTGTAAAGTTATTAACTACTTGCACTTTTATAATGCTTCATACCTAACTTCCAAAATCTCCACATAAATAATGTAAACAAGAATACAATTAAGATTGAATATATCAATCCATTCATTGTTATTGTTCCTGACAAAATTTGAGTTGGAATTGTTGACATAATTCCATATGGTAAAATTAAATAGAATAATAATTTAAAAACACCTTCATATATTACTCCAGGAATTTTCATGTTCATTGGTAATAAATTATCTTCTAGTCTCATTATAGCAGAAGATGATATAACAAAAAATGAAACTGTTCGAAGTATAATACCTACATCATAGAAAAGCAATACCATCAATAATACCATACAGATATACATTATTATTGTGATATAAGTTATTTTTGGATTTAATTCAGATATCCCATATAAAACTATAAGTATACTTGCCAAAATTAATGGAGATGAACCAATATTAATGTTTTCAAATGTCAATCTAAATAGTGGGTCTATTGGTTTTGTAATATAATAATCTAACTCTCCTTCTTGAATCTTCCTTGGAATATCATAAATACCAAAACAGAAAATTGTCATATTTATTGCATTTATTAATGAAAAAGTTCCTATAAATATTAACATCTCTCCATGTTGCCAACCTCCTATTGAGTCTATATGAGAATATATACCATTAAACATTAATAGTTGTAATATAAATAGTGAACTATCTACAAAAAATGCGCCAAAAAAATCAAATCTAAATACCATCATCTTTGATAATTTCATCCTTAATAACATAAATATTATTTTAAAATTTTTTTTCATCATATACCCACCCCATCAAATAGTGTTCTCATTCTTTTATACATGATTTTATTCAATATAAAAAAGAACAAAACCCATAATGATATAATAATCAATCCTTGTACTGCCTCATTGCTGTTTCTTCCTATTAGTAACATAGATGGTAAATATGTTGTATAATAAAATGGAAATACCTTCATGACTGTTACTAAAACTTCTGGTAAAAGTATAAGTGGTATCATTGTTCCTGTAACAAATTCAGAGATATTTTCAATTATCATTCTAAAAAAACCAATCTCAAGAAATTTAAATGACAAAATACCAATAAAGAAATGGAGTTGCATCATAAAAATAAGCCCTAAAAAAATCATTAAGATTGAAATTACTATTTGAACTGGATTAGATGTAAAAGCAAAATCCAATTTAAATATGAAAATCCATACAAAAGCAGAAATCATGTTAAATACAAAATAGAAACATGTCATTCCAAAATTTTTAGCAATAAAATAATTTTGAACATTAATTGGAATAATCATATATTTTGAAAATGTACCTAGTTTTACACGATTACATATCTCTTCACTAGTACTCTTTGACATATCAATACCTGATAAAAATGAGCTTATTATGTAATAAGACAACATTGAATTAAATGTAAAACCAGAAACTATTTTATTTTCACCAAAAACTGCTTTCCATAAGATATAAGCAAATAAAATTTTTATAATAGTAAACATCATATTAACTACTACATCAAATCTCCAGATAAGTTGTACTTTAAAATTAATTTTGGCTACTTCATAATATCTTCGGATATTTTGTTTAAATTTATAAAACATTGAATGACTAGAATATACCTGATTGTAGTTACTCACGATACTCTTCACTTCCTTTCTTATATATTCTCTCTACAATATTACCTATATCTTCTTCTTCAATTATCACATCCTTGACATCATAATTATCAAAAATCCATTTAACAGTTTCATTTCCTCTTTCTTTTGGCATAACTACTGATATCTTATGCTTCGTTTGCTCAATGATTTTACAATCTTTAGGAAATTTAATATCAGCTTCATCAGTGAAACTAACTGTTATTTTTTTATATTTCTGGAAATGATTAAACAATTCTTCTGTAGAGCCATCATATATTTTATGACTATTTTCTACAACAATACTTCTACTACATAGGCTCTTAATATCCTCCATATAATGAGAAGTAAGTATAATAGTAGTTCCCTTTGTTTCATTCACTTCTTTTAGAAAATATCTAATTTGCTTTTGTGCTACTGCATCTAGACCTATTGTTGGCTCATCTAAGAACAATATTTTAGGATTATGTAGAAGGGCTACTATTAATTCCATTTTCATTCTCTCCCCTAAAGAAAGCGTCCTAACTTGAACGTTTAGATACTCTGATACATCAAATAATTCGATAAAGTAATCCAAGTTTCTTTTATACTCTTCATCAGATATATCGTATAACTCTTTAAATAAAAGAAATGTATCTGCTGGTGTCAATTCAAAGAATAATTGACTTTTCTGTCCCATAACAATAGCGTACTGTCTTTTAAAGCTATTTTCCAATTTATTAGGATAATAACCCATAACAGATATATCTCCAGAAGATGGTGAAATAATACCAGTTAGCATCTTAACAAGAGTGGTTTTACCAGCTCCATTTTGACCTATTAATCCAACAAATTCTCCTTCCTCCACTTTTAAATCAAATGATGATATAGCTGTTTTCTCTGTGTATTTCCTGTTAAATAAAGATTTTACACTTCCCATAAGCCCTGCTTCTTTCTCAAATCTTTTATAAGATTTAGTCAGCTGCCTAAGTTCAATTATACTCATTTCAACTACCTCCATATTTTATAATTTATATAAAAAAAGCCCACAGGTATATCTGCCTTTTTCTGTGCATGTATTGACCAGCACAAAAACAGAAAACTCCTGTGGACTAGAAAAGTTAATACTTTCTATTTCAACATAATTATAACCAAAATAATACTATGCAAAATTAATAAAAGCGTAGCAGATTAAAGCCTACTACACCATAGTTTAACAAAGTAATATATATTTCAAATACTATCTGTTGTCATATGTCAGTTATCTATAAAGGCAGAATAAGACACACAAATTAAATGTATCAAAAATACACTTAAAAATTCTGCTTATACAGAATATATGCGTCTCCAACTATTTAATTGTTGGTTACCATTATATAACTCCGACATCAAGGCACTCCTTTCATAGTATCATTATTGACATCATATCATAAAGATTATTTATGTTCAAGTATAGATTAAAACACTAATGCATTTAGATTTATTTTATTTCTTCATAGTTAAATTCAAATCTAATTTACCATTTTTCTTCATAGTTTTAAAATGTAATGATTCTATTAAATTGATTACTTTACTATAATAATTTTATTATAAAAAACATACTTCTCTTTACACATGATGCAATTTATTTAGTTCTATATTATAATATTATAATAATAGTTTAATTTATAATACACTAAAACTATAAACTGCAAATCTTAAGGGGGTAATCCATGGAAGATAATACAATACAAAAAACATTAAATGATTTATCAAAAAAGATTTGGCATATTTATGTTTTAAATCCAGAAGAAGAAGGTATTAAATTTATTATTTCCTTATTGGATGATAACCTTACATTAATTGGAACAGGAAAACATGAATTTTATGAATCATTAGAAGAATTTATTATGAATCTTAAAAAAGACCAAAAAGAATCAGAACAGATAGACTTTAAAATTATAGATGAATGGTATTCATGTGTTAAAGTCACAGATGAAACTTTTATCGTATATGGAACTCTTTGGGTTATAGAAAAAGATTATTTAGAAAAAGATGTTTATATAGAAATGGATACTCGCTTTACAATAGTATATAAAGTTACAGGTGATATAATTAGACTTATACATGTACACCATTCTATTCCAAATTTTGACCAAATGAAAGATGAATATTATCCTAAAACTATAGCTGAAAAAGCACAAGAAGCATTAGCGATGGCACATGAGTTTAAGCAAAAATCAGAAAAAGACCTCATGACTGGACTATATAATCGACATTTTTTTGAAGTACATATAAAAGAGATGCTTGAAACTGTTTCACATGGCTACTTTTACATTTTTGATTTGGATAATTTCAAACAGGTAAACGATATATTTGGTCATATTCGAGGAGATGAGATACTAATACATTTTTCAGAAATTTTGACTAAAGTATTTATCAATGATGCTATTATCGGAAGACTTGGCGGAGATGAATTTGCTGTTTTTGAATATGGCAATCAATCAAAAGAGGATGTTGAAAATAAAGCAAAAAAGGTTTTAGAATTGTGTTCTAGTAGCAACGCTTGCTCTATAGGTATATCTATATTAGAAAATAATTTAGATACATTTCAGTCTTTATATAAACAGTCAGATTATGCTTTATATTATTCAAAAAGAAATAATAAAGGAAGTTTTAGTTGGTTTTAGCACAAATACGCTTCTAACCCATCTGGAAATTTTTACTTAATAGACAATAAATTTGCCACCAATACATCGTTAAAGTATCGAACTGGTGGCAAATCTAACATATTAATAGTATAATACTAAGAAAATAAATGAACATAATAAAAACAACTGCACTCATATTCTAATTATCTTACTTATTTTTAAAATATTTTTTATTTAGTTTTGTTTTTATTACTATCTAATACTACTCCTATAACTAACCCAAAAGATAGACCAATAGCTAAATTTTTAAATATTAAACCCAAAATAACACCAAAGCATAATCCCAATCCCAAATAACTTACGTTCTCATCTTTCATGTCTCTTACTCTCTCCTATCCATATTTATCTATATTATATTAAAATAATCTATATTGCATTTTAAAAGTGCATATCTTACATTCTTAAATTTTATAAGATTACGAGCTTTGTTCCTTAATTTATCATTTTAAAATTTTAATTTATAAACTAAATTTGCCACCGAAATTAAATTACAGTGGCAAACACAATATATCATCTATATAAATATTACTATTTCTTGACTATCTTAGCTACAGTTTCCACATGCGTAGAATGAGGGAACATATCTACAGGCTGAACCTCAACACATTTAAATCCATGCATATTTAGATAATCTAAATCTCTCGCTAAAGTAGAAGGATTACAAGAAACATAAACAATTCTCTCAGGATTCATTGAAACAATAGTTTCTAGGACTTTTTCGTCACATCCCTTTCTAGGTGGGTCTACAACTACGACATTGGCAGTTTTACCCTCACTATACATCTTAGGTACAACCTCTTCTGCCTTACCAACATAGAAGTCTGCATTATGTATGTTATTTAATCTAGCATTTATCTTAGCATCCTTTATAGCATCTTCTATAATTTCTATACCATAAACTTTTTTAGCCTTTTGTGCCAAAAATAAAGATATTGCACCTATGCCACAGTAGATATCAAAAACAGTATCAGTATCCTTTAGATTTGCATACTCAAGAGCTTTATCATATAATACTTTAGTTTGGACAGGATTTACTTGGAAAAATGATAATGGTGAAATCTCAAACATTAAGTCGCCTATATAATCATTTATTTTTCCATCACCATAAATAACTATATTTTCTCTTCCCAAAATAGCATTTGTATCTTTCTGATTTACATTTACAACCAAAGTTTTAAAACCAGGTATATTTTCCTTAAGTACAGAAGCTAATTCTTTAAGATATGGAAGTTTATTTCCATTAGCCACTAATACAACCATCACTTCTTTAGTTGTAAAACCTATTTTTGTTACCAAATGTCTAATTAATCCTGTATGAGTCTTTTCATCATATATACTCACTTTATAAGCTCTTATATATGTTTTTATTATCTTAACAATTTTGTCATTTATCTCATGTTGTATTACGCATTTTTCTGTCGATATTACATCATGAGTCTTCTTTTTATAAAAACCAATAATTGGGACACCATCATTCTTTTGTATTGGAAATTGTGCTTTATTTCTATATCTATATGGATTCTCCATTCCTATAGTGTCATGAACTTCTACATCTTCTAACTTACCTATTCTAGTAAGTACTTGCTTAACTTCATTCGTTTTCATTTCAAGCTGCTTATTATAATCTAAATCCTGTATCTGACATCCTCCACAATCCCTAAGATTATCATTACACACTCTTTTTACTCTAAATGGAGACTTTTCTATTATCTCAACAATATCTCCTACAGCATAATTTTTCTTTACTTTATTAATCCTAACTTTGACCTTATCTTGTATTAATCCGCCCTCTACAAAAACTGTAATACCATTGTACTTTCCTACTCCTACTCCGCCTTGTCCAATGTCTACTATATCTACAATATACACCTCGTTTTTCGAAAGCATAAATCACCCTCCAATCAATCTATTATATTTAAACATTTACAAACTTTTTTCTTTAAATTTATATTAAAATATTGCTATTAACTAAACTATATTTTTTACTAAGCTACAATATTTTATTTTACCAAAAAAAAAGGAGCTTATAAAGCCCCTTGATAAATAAATTTATTATTTTTCCTATAAAACTCTAGTTGAACCTCTATATACCACACCTCTTGATGCATCCACAGTTACAACATCTCCATCTTTTACTAGATTTGTTATATCTGTAGCAGACACGATAACTGGTATATCTAAGTTTATACCTACAATAGCTGTATGTGATGTCATTCCACCATTTTCCGTTACTACAGCTCCTGCTTTCTCTATATAATTGTTCATTTCAGCATCAGTAGTAGTAGAAACAAGTATGTCTCCTTCATTGAAATCTATACAAGTCTCACCATTCTTTACTATACGAACTTTACCTTCAACTGTTTGATTACCTACACCTATACCTTGAACAATTTCTTCACTTATTACATGTACCTTTATTAAGTTAGTAGTTCCACTTACTCCTACTGGTACTCCAGCAGTTATAACTACTAATTCTCCATTATCTATATAATCTGCTTGTCTAGCTGCTTCTATTGCTTTTTCTATAACTTCATCTGTATTTCCTGCAACAGAAGATTTAACTGGATAAACTCCCCATGTAAGAGCTAATTTATTCATAGTCTTTTCATTATTTGTAGTGGCTATTATTGGAGATTTTGGTCTAAACTTAGATACCATTCTAGCAGTGTATCCTGAAGAAGTAGATGTTATTATAGCTGATGCATTTAAATCTACTGCTGTTGTACAAGTTGCATGACTTATTGCATCTGTTACAGTAACATTGTTAGTACCATTTTCCTTTAGTAATCTATCATAATCTAAAGTTTCTTCTGTTCTTTTTGCTATTGTAGCCATCATTTTTACTGCTTCTACAGGATATTTTCCAGCAGCAGTTTCTCCAGATAACATTATCGCATCTGTTCCATCATATATAGCATTAGCAACATCTGTAACTTCTGCTCTTGTTGGTCTTGGATTTCTTATCATAGAATCAAGCATTTGAGTTGCAGTTACAACTGGTTTTGCTAATTCATTACATTTTTTTATCATCATTTTTTGAACTATTGGCATCTCTTCAGTAGGTATTTCAACACCTAAGTCACCTCTAGCTACCATTATACCATCAGAAACCTTTAATATTTCGTCTAGGTTCTCTACACCTTCTTGGTTTTCTATCTTAGATATTATTTGTATATCAGTTGCATTATTGTTCTCTAGTATTTCTCTTATCGCTAGTACATCAGATGCCTTTCTTACAAAAGAAGCTGCTATATAATCTATACCTTGACCTATCCCAAACTCTATATCGCTTATATCTTTAGGAGTTATTGCTGGTAAATTTATCTTAACACCAGGTACATTTACTCCTTTATGATTTTTAACTATTCCCGAGTTTTCAACAATACAAACTATATCTTCCCCATTTATTTCTTTTACTCTTAAACCAACTAGCCCATCATCTATTAATATAGAATCTCCTGCTTTAACATCTTCAGCAAGTCCTTTATAGCTTACTGTACACATTTCTTTAGTTCCCATAACGTCTTTCATAGTTATAGTAAACTTTTGTCCTTCTTCTAAAAGTACCTCTGGGTCTTCAAAATTACCTGTTCTAATTTCTGGACCTTTAGTGTCTAATAATATAGCAACTGGCTTATTTAATTTTTCTCTAACTTTTTTCGCCATATCTATTCTTTCCTTATGCTCTTCATGTGAACCATGAGAAAAGTTAAATCTACACACATTTAGACCATTTTGCATAAGTTGAGTTAAAACTTCTTCACTTTGTGATGCTGGACCTAGTGTACAAACAATTTTTGTCTTCTTTACATTATTTAACATATTTGCTCCTCCTGAGATATTATTCCACAGATTTATTTTTAATACTAAAACTTATATAGATAATATTTTTGCCATCTCATAAGCTTCTTTATCAAATACTTTCTTTTGAGCTAAAGCTTCACTTATTTCTAAATCAATTATCTTATTTTCTTTTATTCCTACAACTCTAGCTGATTTTCCATCTAGTAATAATTCTACTGCTCTTACACCAAGTCTACTTGCTAGTATTCTATCAAATACAGTTGGGCTTCCTCCTCTTTGGACATGACCCAATACAGTTACTCTTAAATCTGCTCCTGACTCTTTTTTAAGTTCTTTTTCTAAATCGCTAGCACTTCCGACTCCTTCTGCTAGAACGATTATACTATGTCTCTTACCTCTTTTTTGAGTAGTCTTTAGTCTTAAAGCGACTTCATCCACTTTAATTTCTACTTCTGGTACTATTATAGTTTCAGCTCCCCCTGCAAGACCTGCATATAGAGCTAAGTCTCCACAGTGTCTTCCCATTACTTCAACTATATTAACTCTTTCATGAGAAGATGATGTATCTCTTATCTTACCTATAGCATCTATAATAGTATTCATTGCAGTATCAAATCCTATAGTATAATCTGTATATGCTAAATCATTGTCTATAGTTCCTGGTATACCTATAGCTGGAAATCCTAAGTCACTAAGTTTTTGAGCTCCTGTAAATGAGCCATCTCCACCAATTACAACTAAACAATCAATTTTATACTTTTTAAGAATTTTTACTGCTTTTAGTCTACCTTCTTCTGTTTTAAATTCTTCACATCTAGAAGATTTTAATATAGTTCCTCCTCTGTGTATGATATCTCCAACAGAAGATAAGTTCATTTCAGTTAAATCTTCCTCTAGTAATCCCTTATATCCTCTATTGATTCCATATACTTTGCATCCATAATATATTGCTGACCTTACAACCGCTCTAATCGCAGCATTCATTCCTGGAGCATCTCCTCCACTTGTTAGTAATCCTATAGTTTTCATTTTTTACCTCCTTGGATTTTATGTCAATTTTTTATTATAATCATTGTTATTGTATGTTAATGGACTTTTTTTGTCCCTATATCATTTTTCAATCCCATCAAGACTAAAAAAATTAAATGTCCTTAAATGTCCATTTTGTGATATTATATCACAAAACGGACAATATTTTTCATATTATTATAATATATTTAGATTTTTATCCAAAAAACTAAGCTTTTATTTTTATGTTATCTTTAGGAAGTAACTTTTCTAAGTTATTTATAAATTCATCGCATATACAGGTCAATACTCCTGTCATTTTATACGCTTTACGCTTACCATTTATATTTTCATCCATAGGATATAGGTATATACTATCATTGCCTGGATGTTGTTTAGCTATTTCTACAATATTATTGGTTGTATCTGTGTCAGACATACTATCTATTTTCAAATACAATTTTTTACCACTTTCTGGTTTAATATTTTGTATACTTTTAGTTCTTCCTGAATTGTAGTTTCTAGTTGCAAAATCAGTGCTATCGTCTATATCTTTTATTTCTCTAGCTATAAGTTTTGCATTTTCGCCTTCTTTTATACTTAATGTTCCTTTTACATAGATTATATTATCTTCATTTAAAATGACATTGTATTTTTGTAATAATTGAGGAAAAACTACTATTTCTATAGCACCATACAAATCTTCTAATTCAATAAATGCCATAATTTCATTTCTCTTTGTAGTTTTTATAGTTTTATTCACAATCATTCCGCCCATTATGGCATCTGTTTCATTCATTTGTATATATGCTTCTTCGTCCTCTTTTAATGAATTTAATTTTCCATTATCTATAGATGTCTTTTCTTGCAACTCTTTTTCAAATTGTGATAAAGGATGTCCACTTACATACATTCCCAGCACTTCCTTTTCAAGGTTAAGTTTCTCTCTTTCCTCATACTCTTGCCTTTTAGGTAAACTATATATTTGTTGAAAATCATTATCTTCTTCACTATCTCCAAAAGCATCAAATAGAGAAATTTGACCTTGAACATTTTTCTTTCTATCCATAGATACACTTTCTAATAAGCTTTCATAACCAACCATTAAGCTAGCTCTATTTTCACTTATATTATCAAAAGCTCCACATTTTATTAGACTTTCTATTACTCTTTTATTTGTATCTTTTTGGTCTAATCTTTTAACTAAATCTACTAAATCTACAAATAATCCATTAGATTCTCTTTCATCAATTATGTTGTTTATTATGTTTACACCAACATTCTTTACAGCAGCTAGGCCAAACCTTATATTATTCCCTTCAACTGAAAACTTTGAAAAACTTTTATTTATATCCGGAGGTAATACATCTATTTCTAATGCTTTACATTCTCTTATATACTCAACTACCTTGTCAGTATTTCCCATAACACTTGTTATTAATGCTGCCATAAATTCAACTGGATAATATGTTTTTAGATAAGCTGTCTCATATGCTAAAACTCCATATGCTGCTGCATGTGATTTATTAAATGCATAACGAGCAAAGTCTATCATATCATCAAATATTTTATTAGCTATTTCTTCTTCTACACCATTTCTTATGCAGCCTGCAATTTCTATGTTACCATCCTCATCAAACTTACCATGAATAAAGTACTGTCTTTCTTCTTCCATTACATCCATCTTTTTCTTACTCATGGCTCTTCTAACTAAGTCACTTCGACCATAACTATAACCACCCAAATCTCTAACAACCTGCATAACTTGCTCTTGATACACCAAACAACCATAGGTTACTTCCATTATAGGCTTTAGTTTTTCATGTAGATATGTTACATCTTTTGGATTACTTTTATTTTTTATATATGCAGGTATAGAGTCCATTGGACCTGGTCTAAATAGAGATATTCCCGCTACAATATCTTCAAAGTTGTCTGGTCTTAGTTGCTTAATAAAGCTTCTCATACCAGCACTCTCCAACTGGAATACTCCTAATGTATTTCCAGATGAAAGCATTTCATATACCTTTGGGTCATCATAATCCATCTTTGAAAAGTCTATTTTTTCTGTGTAATTTTTTATAACTCTATTTTTTTCTATTAGGTCAAGAGTATCTCTTATAACTGTTAGCGTTCTTAATCCAAGAAAGTCCATCTTTAAAAGACCAAGTTCTTCAAGTGTCGTCATAGTAAATTGTGTTGTTATTGCATCTTGATGTTTATATAAAGGCACATACTCATCCACAGGATTTTTTGATATAACTACTCCTGCTGCATGAGTAGAAGCATGTCTTAGCATTCCTTCTATCTGTTTAGATATATTTATTATCTCTTTTGTTTCAGGGTCTTGGTCATACAATTCTTTAAGATTAGGATTTGTATCTAGAGCTTTATCTATTGTCATTCCTAAAGCAAAAGGAATTTCTTTAGCTATCTTGTCAACTTTATTGTAGCCTATATCTAACACTCTTCCAACATCTCTTATTGCAGCTTTTGCACCCATTGTCCCAAAAGTTATTATTTGTGCGACATGGTCATCACCATATTTTCTCTTTACATAATCTATAACTTCTTCTCTTCTCTCATAACAAAAGTCTATATCTATATCTGGCATAGATATACGTTCTGGATTTAAAAAACGTTCAAACAAGAGAGAATATTTTATTGGGTCTATATCAGTTATCTTAAGTGTATAAGCCACTATTGAGCCTGCTGCACTACCTCTACCTGGACCTACTATAATATTATTTTCTTTAGAGAAATTTATGAAATCCCATACAATTAAGAAGTACTCCACATAACCCATTTTTTCAATTACATCTAATTCATAATTTAACCTCTCTAATACCTCATCACTAGGACTATCATATCTCTCTTTTAGTCCATTAAAACATAGCTCCCTTAAGTAAGTTTCTGGTGTATATCCTTTTGGAACATCATACTTAGGAAGATGTATAGTATTAAAATCAAACTCTACATTACACATGTCAGCTATTTTCGTAGTGTTGTCAATAGCTTCTAATGCATATGGAAATAGTTCTTCCATTTCTTCTCTTGATTTCAAATAAAACTCATCACTACCAAATCTCATTCTATTTGGGTCATTTAATGTTTTTCCCATTTGAATACACATAAGTACATCGTGTATCTTTGAATCTTCCTTATTTACATAGTGAACATCATTAGTTGCAACCAGTGGAATACCAGTCTCTTTTGATAACTTCACTAGTCCAGAATTTACTTCTTTTTGCTCAGGCAAATTATGGTCTTGAATCTCCAAAAAGAAATTTTCTTCTCCAAATATATCTCTGTAATCAATAGCAAATTGTTTTGCCTTATCATAATTTCTATTCATTAAAGCACGTGCTACATCTCCTGCAAGACATGCAGAAAGTGCTATAATCCCTTTATTGTGTCTTTTAAGTTCTTCCATGTCAACTCTAGGCTTATAATAAAAGCCTTCTACATATGAAGTTGAAACTATTTTTATTAAATTTTTATAACCTTCTATATTTTTAGCTAATAGGACTAAATGTCCTTGATATTTATCATAGTTTGGGTCTTTATCTCTAAGCCCACGTGCAGCTGTGTAAACTTCACACCCTATAATTGGCTTTATTCCTTCTTCCATAGCTGTTTTGTAGAAATCTATAACACCAAACATACAACCATGGTCAGTGATAGCTATTGAGCTCATATTTAACTCCTTAGCTCTTTTTATAAGTTTTTTCACCCTCGAAAATCCATCAAGTAAACTATACTCAGTATGTACATGAAGATGAGCAAAATCTTTGTTCATTAAATCACCTCCTGTTTTATAAATTTAATTTTACCACAAATATATGTCTTAAAACAAAAACAGAGACTTTTATCTCAAAATAGGGATTAACTTCAACATATCCCATTATATGTTAAAAATTAATACTTATTCTGAGATTGTCCCCTCATTTTATTACAACGATTTTTTTCTCAAATCTGTCGCGATTTCTTCTATTTTTCTAAGTCTATGATTTACACCAGATTTTCCTATTGGTGGCTCTAACATCTCTCCAAGTTCTTTGAGAGTCATGTCCTCATACTCAATTCTAATCTTAGCTATTTCTTGTAGATTTTCTGGTAAACTGCTAATTCCTATAGTTTCTTGTATGAACTTAATATTTTCCACTTGTCTTACTGCTGCATTTACTGTTTTAGAAAGGTTAGCTGTCTCACAATTTACTATCCTGTTTACATTATTTCTCATTTCTTTTACTATTTTAGTATTTTGGAGACTTAAAAGAGCGTGGTGTCCTCCTATAATACTCAGCAAATCAGATATTTGCTCACTTTCTTTAATATAAACAACATGATTATTTTTTCTAGCCACAATTTTACTATTAAAACCTAAAGAGTTTATAAGTTCTTTTAAAGAATCTGCAAACTCCTCATTGTTAGTCACAAATTCCATATGATAGTTCTTTTCTGGGTCACTTATAGAACCTCCGCCAAGAAAAGCACCTCTTATGAAAGCTCTTTTACACCCTTCGTGTTTAATTAAGTTATCTGGGATTTTGTTTATAGTAAAAAATCCTTCTTTATCTTCAAGTATACCTAATTTTTTTAATAATATTTCTGAACCCATTTCACTCGTTACCATTAATACATAACTGTTATTTCTCTTCAACATTTGATTCTTATTTACAGAGATTGTAGTATTAATATTAAAATTCTTTTTTAATAACTTAAATACTTTTCGGGCTATCGAATTTAATTCAGTTGTTATCTTTAGATTTAGCTTTTTATATCCAACGATTTGTATACTTCCCCCTGATTTGACTAAAGCTGATAATTCAGCTATATTACAACATTCATTCTCAGATACAATTCTCGCTAGTTCATTTTTGGTTTCAGTTGAAAAAGACATCTCTATCACCTATTAACTAATTTTTCTTTAACCTTTTTTTTATTTCTTGTAAAGCAACCTTTATTATCTCCTTTTCATCATCGTACCTAGCTAGGTCTACTACTCTATCTAGATGGATAAATTTGGCATCAATAAAGCCTTCCTCTTTTTGTGGAATAGTATCCATATTCTTTGCTTGCATCAAATACCAAAAAACTGTTTTATGAACTGCTCTGTTTTCATCCCAGTTTTCTTTGAATGTATAATGTATTTCACCTAAATATTTCAATATATCTGCCTTTACTCCAGTTTCTTCACTTACTTCACGTAATGCTGCCTCTTGGTTATTTTCCCCTTCTTCTACTTTTCCTTTGGGTAGCACCCAATCTCCATTGAACTTCCTTAGTAAAAGAATCGTATTGCCAAACAGGACTACACCACCAGCACTAACCTCTTCTCTCATCGATGTTCACTCCTTAAAACTAACATAATGATAAGGATTTCTACACAATTTTTTAAAATCCTTTTTTACTAACTTTTGTTGTAATTATGATTTAGGGCTAACTCAATAACTATGTTAGATATATACTTTGCATCATGTCTTATATAATTATTTTTTATTTCAATTAAATTCTTTTCTACAGTTCTTATACCCATATCTTTTAATTTATCTTTTTGCTTTTTATCTAGCAAAACTTGTTCTGCTCCATCTTGTCTATATAAGTTGAGCATTTCCTCAGGTAATATCTCATTATTTGCTATTACATAATCTATCAAATTTTCATCAGTATGCTTTACTATAGCCTCAACATGTTCTAATACATTATAACCTTCTGTCTCGCCTGGTTGAGTCATTATATTTGATATATATACTTTTGGAGCTAAAGACGATTTAATGGCATCTACAATCCCATCTACAAGCAAATTTGGTATTATACTTGTATATAGGCTTCCAGGACCCATGATTATAATATCAGCATCATAAATAGAAGCAATAACATCCTTTAATGGTTTTACATCTTTTGGATTTAAGCAAATTTTGTCAATAGAGCTTTTCTGACTTTTTGATTCTTTAGGTATGCTAGATTCTCCATTTATTATGTTGCCATTCTCCAATTTCGCGACCAAGTTTACATCTTCTAAAGTTACTGGCAAAACTCTTCCTGTTATAGCAAAAATCTCACTTAATTTATATACAGCTTTTTCAAAGTTTCCATATAATCCATTCATAGCAGCTAAAAATAGATTTCCAAAACTCTGACCTTTCAAAAGTCCTTCTGTAAACCTATATTGCATGACTTCATTCATTGTTGGTTCTATATTTGCAAGTGCTAATAGACAGTTTCTTATATCTCCTGGTGGTAGCATCCCTAAGTCTTCTCTCAGTACACCTGAACCTCCACCATCATCAGCAACAGTAACAATCGCAGTTATATTCTGTGTAGTATGTTTAAGACCTCTTAAAAATACTGACTGACCAGTACCTCCACCTATCACAACCACATTTGGGTCTCTATTTTCAACAATAGACCTTTGAAATAATTTTACTTTTTCATTCTTTGCTTTCTTATATATAAATAACGATACAATTAATGCAATCCAACCTAAAATTCCTACAATAATAAGTAATTTAGCCATGTTTGCCTCCATTATCGTAACATAGAGTCTCTGTGTTTCTTTACAACCCTATATCCTTTATTAGATAAATCCTCCGCTATAAGATTTGTTATAGTAACTGACCTATGTCTTCCACCTGTACATCCAACACCAATTACTAAATGTTGTTTTCCTTCTTCTATATATTGAGGCACTAAAAAATGAATCATATCTAAAAGTTTTATATAAAATTCTTCACTTATTTTAGAATTCATAACATAGTCTCTAACTTCTTTATCATCACCCGTTTTAGACCTTAATTCTTCAATATAATAGGGATTTGGAAGAAATCTTACATCGAACACTAAATCTGCATCAGCAAGTATACCATGTTTAAATCCAAAAGATACTACAGATATTGTTAAGTTTGGATTATCTTCACCAGAAGAATATATTTTTTTTATTTCTTCTTTAAGGTCTTTTGGCTTCATATTAGTTGTATCAATTATACAAGTGGATAATTCCTTTAAAGGCTCCATTATTTTTCTTTCCATTTTTATACCTTCTGGAATCTGCATATCTTTTGCCAATGGATGATTTCTTCTTGTCATTTTATATCTTTTTAACAATACATCATCATTACAATCCAAATATACCATTTCATATTCATAATTTTCTTTTTCCAAGTAATTTAAGCTTTCATGAAGAGCTTCAAAAAACTTTCTTCCTCTTATATCTATACCTAGAGCAACTTTATCAATACTTGAATTCGGCTGATAACATAATTCTGCAAATTTAGTTATCAAAGCAGGAGGTAGATTATCTACACAATAAAATCCCATATCCTCTAAAGCTCTCATTGTCTCACTTTTTCCAGATCCTGAAAGACCTGTAACTATAACAAATTTCATTGCTAACTCCTCCCTTTTATCTTATGTTTATTCTATTATAATGTTTTCTACTAATGATACATCTAGATTAGAATCAAATATAGTCTTTATCGCCAGTTCAAAGTCACCAACTCTTTGTGGACAATGTGCATCTGAGCCTATTACAAATGTATTTTTTAACTCTTTTATCTTGTTTAACTGATTCACATTTAAAAAAGAATGGCTACTGTTTATTTCAAGTCTAGTATCTGTCTTTTTTGCTATCTTTGCTACTTCTTCTATATAAACATCGCCTTTATCTCCAGGATGAGTAATTATAAAAATATCATTATTACTCATTGCATTTATTACAGCTTTTGTATTATATTCTTTTGCTTTTTCAGTTTTGAATACATAATTATTACAATGATTTAATAGACTTTTGAATGATGTTGGAGTAGAACCAAAATGATATCCAGCCATAATATAATCAAATTCTTTAATAAATTTATCTTCCATATCTATATTGCCTTTATCATCTAATATGTTACATTCCATACCCAAGAGTATATTTATATCACCATATTTATCATTCAAATAGTTTACTTCTTCTCTCATTTTAAGAATATCTTTTTTCTTTACACCATATGCAATATGCTTATAACTATGGTCTGATATCCCTATTGTCTTTATTCCTTTAGAAATGGCCACCTTTACATTGTCTTCAATAGTCCCTTTTCCATGACTATATAATGTATGTGTATGATAATCAGCCAGTATTTTCATCAGTTAATCCTCTCCAAGTATTTTGACTTCTTCTTCCAACATAACCCCAAACTTGGCATATACAGCACTTTTTATAACATATATTAAATCTAAGATATCTTTAGCATTTGCTTCTCCTCTATTAACTACAAATCCGCAATGCTTCTCAGACACTTGTGCTCCTCTCAAAGTAAGACCTCTTAATCCAGTTTCTTCTATTAATTTACCTGCAAAATATCCTGTTGGTCTTTTAAATGTACTTCCTGCACTAGCAAAATTTAATGGTTGTTTAGTTATTCTTCTTGTTGCCAAATCGTCCATTAAACTTTTTATTTCATCATAATTGCCTTTTTGCAATTCTAATTCTGCGGATAAAGCTATATAGCCATTTTTTGATATTATGCTTTTTCTATACCCAAATTCCATCTGTTCATTTGATAGTTCAAATATATTTCCTTCCATATCCATCAATTTTACTGACTTTACTATATCCTTCATTTCACCACCATATGCTCCAGCATTCATGGCTAATGCTCCTCCCAATGTTCCAGGTATTCCTGATGCAAATTCAAATCCTTTTAATTCCTGCTTTTGAAGAGCTTTACCTAAAACTGATAATAAAACTCCTGACTGAGCAATCATCCTAGTATCATTTATCTCATAAGAATTGAAATTATCTGCCAATTCTATTACAACGCCTCTTATTCCACCATCTTTAATTAAAATATTTGAGCCATTTCCAATTATTAAATATGGAATTGATTCCTTTTTCACCAAAAGAAGTACATTTTTTAATTGCTCTTCTGTTCTAGGTCTAACCAATATATCTGCTGGTCCTCCTACTCTAAATGAAATATGCTTTTTCATAGGTTCATCAACCTTTATATCATCTTTACTTAATATATTTAATAAATTTTCATATATATCTTGATTATTCATTGTATTTCCTCCCAAATTATACTGAACTTTAGCTGTCATTCTTATTTAAATTACATTAATATATAGTATTAACTATATTCAATAATATATGATTTTGCTTATCATATGGATTTTATATTTTAAGTTTCTTAATTACAAACTATATTCAATAAATATATAATAAATTAAAAAAAAAAAAATAACAACATATAAAAGAATATAAATAATTTAAAAAAAGCATCAATATCACTGATATCAATGCTTTAAAAGGCAATTTAATTCGTATTATTTATCTAACTATTTTTAACATAGCAAAGATAATAAATTCCTCCAACTATTATGGAACCCCCAACAATATTTCCAAGTGTTACAAATACTAAATTAGTTATGAATTGAACCATAGTTATATTTGCTCCTAATACCATCCCCATTGGTATAAAAAACATGTTTGCAACGCTATGTTGGAATCCACATAACACAAATAACATTATTACTGTCCAGCATGAGCCTAACTTTGAAATTACATCTTGTGACGCTGTAGCCATCCATACAGCTAAAACTACTAGAACATTACAAAGTATTCCTTTTAAAAACATGGAAACCATAGTTGAATTAACTTTAGCTTCTGCCACAGCTATAGCTTTTGTAGCTACATCCCCTGTCAATGTAGAAGAATAAAATAAAATTGCTACTAACAAAACTGAACCTACTAAATTTGCAAAATAAACCAGTCCCCAGTTTCTTAACATTTTTCCTAATGTTATTTTTTTGTCCATAAGTGGAATAAGCATTAAAGTATTTCCAGTGAATAACTCTGCTCCTGCTACCACTACAAGCATAAGACCTACTGGAAATATCATAGCACTTAAAAAACTAGCTACCCCTGGGTCTATCTTAGCAAAAGTCTGACTAACTATCATACTTCCCAATGCTCCTAACCCTATAAATGCTCCTCCAAATAAACCTAATAAAATTGCATTTTGTGTTGAAATATTCGCTTTTTTGATGCCAGCACTTATTGTTGCTTGTGCTGTTTCCCCAGGTGTCAAGAATCCTTTACTCATAAATCCTTCCCCCTTAAAAATTATACTTTTCCTTGTCTTTTTATGGCAATAATTATATAATAACAATATGATATATAATAAATTTTATTAACATAAAAAATATACTATATGCATATATATAGCTGTCTCATATAATTATACTATTTATTATATACCAACTTTGTTAATTTCGAAATAATTTATATTGAATTTGAAAAATTTACCTCTCGATTATTTATTTTACTTTTTTATTGTTGAGGTATTATATATAATAGATATATGTTTGTGTTATTATATATAATTACTTATTTTAATAAATATTTGAAGGAGGAAATTTTATGTTTGATATATCATTTTTCGAAATGTCAATATATGAAATAGCAGTTACTACAATATATATAATTAATTTCATGGTTATACTGAACCTTATCTTTAGGGAAAAAAGAAACATAAATACAACTCTAACATGGCTTCTTATATTAGTGTTAATCCCTGCACTTGGATTCATACTTTATATAGCTTTTGGTAGAAACATTTCAAAAAACAATATGTTTAGATTAAAAGAAAAGGACGATAAGATAATCAAAAGTAACATACTAGATACTCAGGTTAAGTTACAGTCTACTTCTGAAATTGATTCAGATATACATCAACATAAGGATATGATTTATGCATTAGCTAACTCAAATAATGCTCATTATACCAATAATAACGATGTGTGGATTTATGCTGAGTCTAGTCAATTTTTTAACAGTCTTCTTGAAGAACTTAAAAAGGCTAAAAAATATATAAACATACAATTTTACATTTTCAAAGATGACAAAATCGGAACTGAAATAATCGACATTCTAGTAGCTAAAGCTAAAGAAGGTGTCGAGGTAAGACTTTTATTTGACGCCGTTGGTGGTAGAACACTAAAGAATAGTACACTTTCTAGACTTAAAGAAAGTGGTGTTAAGGTTGGAAGTTTCTTTCCATCATTCTTAAAAATCGTAAACTTTAACTTAAACTATAGAAATCACCGAAAAATTGTTGTCATTGATGGTAAAGTAGGATTTGTAGGTGGATATAATGTTGGTGATGAGTATTTAGGTAGAAATCCAAAATTTGGTCTATGGAGAGATACACATACCAAACTTACTGGTGATTGTGTAATTGACCTAAATATGAGATTTATCCTTGATTGGAGATACACAACTAAAGAAGATTTAGACTTAGAGAAGTACTTTATAGAAGAAGAAACAAACTCTAATCATCCTTCTGAAAATATTGGGATTCAGATAGTATCAAGTGGTCCAGATATATCAGAGCTTGACGAAATTAAATATGGTTACCTTAAAATGATTCAGAAAGCTAGAAAGTATATATATATACAGAGTCCTTATTTAATACTTGATGCAACATTTATAGATACTTTAAAAATAGCTTGTTTATCTGGTGTTGATGTAAGAATTATGATTCCTTCTAAACCTGACCATCCTTTTGTATACTGGGCATCATATTCATATGCTGGAGAACTTTTAAACTTTGGAGCTAAAATTTATACTTATGGTCAAAATGCATTTTTACATGCTAAGACGATAGTTATAGATGACTCTATCTGCTCTATAGGAACAGCCAATATGGATATAAGAAGTTTCGAACTTAATTTTGAAGTAAATGCATTTATGTATTCTTCAAAAAAAGCACTGGAACAAAGAATTATATTTGAAAATGATATTTTAAATTCAAAAGAAATAACATTAGATATATATAATTCTAGGTCTACTTATATAAAAATCAAGGAATCAATTTCTAGACTATTATCAGCAGTTTTATAAATCTTTTATTTTATAAAAATTTTACATTCCGGTTTATTTTTTAAAGTTTTTTATATATATTATTTTTTTTTTATTGAATTTAGTTCATTTTTTTTATTTTTTTTAACTATTCTGAATTATTTTATATTATAATAGACTAGTATAGTTTTTATTTTTGATAGGTAACTTTTTTGCATTGTTTTTATGAATAAAGAAATTGTTGTATATTGTTCTTTCTTTATTGTTTTGGTTTTGTTCACCAACATAAGGTTGGGGTCAACTCATGGTTAATTATTTTTTGAGAAATAATAACTTTAAAAAGAAAAGGGGGATTTGTTATGTGCGATTTTATTTCACACAACAAGCAATTATTTGACGAACTAGATATATTTATTGACTCTCTTGCAACAAAAGAAGGTGCGTTAATACAAGTTCTACATGAAGCACAAGGTATATTTGGATATCTTCCAAAAGAAGTTCAGCTTCATGTTGCTAGAAAACTTGGAGTAGCTCCTGCAAAGGTATATGGGGTTGTTACATTCTATTCTTATTTTACTACAGAACCTGTAGGTAAGTATAAAATCAGTGTCTGTCTAGGTACTGTATGTTTTGTAAAAGGTGCTGATAAAATATTAAGTGCTTTTGAAAAACAACTTGGTATAAAAGTTGGAGAAACTACTAGTGATTTTAAATTTTCTTTAGAAGGTTTAAGATGTTTGGGGGCATGTGGTTTAGCTCCAGTTGTTACTGTAAATGGTAAAGTTTATGGTAAGGTGAAACCTGACCAAGTAAGTGAAATATTAGATACTTATAGAGAATTAGAATTGAATTGTTAAGAGGGGTGAATAAATAATGCGTAAAGTAAATTCATTTGATGAATTAAAAGTTTTAGCTGATGAGCTGAAACCTAATCTTAGCTTAAGAAAAAATTATTCTAAGGAAAATGTATTAAGAAGAGAATTACTTGTTTGTTGTGATACTGGATGTACATCTTCAAACAGTATGGAAATAGTTAGTGAATTAGAAAATGAAATAAAAAAATCAGGAATCCAAGACAAAGTTACTGTTCGTTTGACAGGTTGTTTTGGCTTCTGTGCTCAAGGTCCTATCGTAAAAGTTTATCCTGATAACGTTTTCTACGTAAAGGTTGAACCATCAGATGCTGAAAAGATAGTTCAAAGTCACTTAATTAGAAATACAGTTGTTGAGGAATTATTATATGAAGAAGAATCTTTAAGCAAAAAAGTAGAAGAACAAGAAGAAATGTCTTTCTACAAAAAACAGTTACGTATAGCTTTAAAAAACTGTGGACTTATTGACCCAGATAGCATAGAAGAATATATTGCCAATGATGGTTATTTAGCTCTAGGCAAATGTTTAACTTCTCTTACTCCTCAAGAAGTTATTGCAGAAGTAAAAACTTCTGGTCTTCGTGGTAGAGGTGGTGCTGGTTTCCCTACTGGTTCTAAATGGGAAGCTGCTTCAAAAAATCCTGCTGGTCCAACAGATAAAAAATTTGTTGTTTGTAATGCTGACGAAGGTGACCCAGGTGCATTCATGGATAGATCAGTACTTGAAGGTGACCCTCACAGTGTACTAGAAGCTATGGCAATATGCGGATATGCTATAGGCTCTGATACAGGTTACATATACATAAGAGCAGAATATCCAAAATCTATAGAAAGATTAAAAGTAGCTATAGCTCAAGCTGAAAAATACGGTTTACTTGGTGAAAATATATTAGGTACTGGATTTAACTTTAAACTAGAATTAAAATACGGTGCAGGAGCTTTCGTTTGTGGTGAAGGTACAGCTCTAATGCATTCAATTGAAGGTAGACGTGGTGAACCTAGAATGAAGACTTATAGTTCTTCTAAGAGTGGTTTATGGAAATCTCCTACTTGCTTAAACAATGTTGAAACTTTTGCCAATATACCAGCAATCATACTGAATGGCGGAAGCTGGTTTGCTAACTTAGGTACTGAAGATTCTAGTGGTACTAAAGTCTTTGCTCTTGGTGGAAAAGTTGAAAATGTAGGGCTTGTTGAAGTTCCAATGGGTACTACTTTAAGAGATATTGTATTTGAAATTGGTGGAGGAATCCCTGAAGGCAAACAATTCAAGGCAGTTCAGACAGGTGGTCCATCTGGTGGATGTATACCAACTGAGCATTTGGACATCCCTATAGACTTTGGTTCATTAAGCTCTATAGGTTCAATGATGGGTTCTGGTGGTATGCTTGTTCTTGATGAATCTGACTGTATGGTAGATATAGCCAAGTTCTTCCTTGAGTTTACTGTTGAAGAATCTTGTGGTAAATGTACTCCTTGTCGTATAGGTACTACAAGATTATTAGAGATATTAACTAAAATTACAGAAGGTAATGGTACTCTACAAGATTTAGATGACCTAGAAAACCTTGCTGAAACTATACAAACTGCTTCATTATGTGGTCTTGGTAAAGCTGCTCCAAACCCTGTTTTAAGTACTCTTCAATATTTCAAAGATGAGTATATAGCTCATGTTGTAGATAAGAAATGTCCTGCTGGCAAATGTCAAAACTTACTTTCTTACTTTATAACAGATGCTTGTAAGGGTTGTACAAAATGTTCTAGAGTGTGTCCTGCTGGTTGTATAACAGGTTCTGTTAAGGAACAACATACAATAGATACTTCTAAGTGTCTAAAATGTGGTGCTTGTATAGATAATTGTACATTTAACGCTATAATCAAGAAATAACTTATTTGGAGGAGGAATAACAATGAGTTTAGTTAATTTAACTATTAATGGCAAACACGTTTCAGCACCTAGTGGAACTTCTATCTTAGATGCTGCGAAATTAATAAATATAAAAATACACAATCTTTGTCATTTACACATGAACGAAATAGATAAGCTTGACACTTGTGCTTCTTGTCGTGTTTGTATGGTTGAGACAGAGAGAGGCTTAGTTCCAGCTTGTGGAACAGTTATAAAGGAAGGTATGAGAGTTCAAACTAATAGTGCAAAAGCATTAAATGCTCGTAGAACTATTGTTGAATTATTGTTATCAGACCATCCACAAGATTGTTTTGTATGTGAAAAAAATGGAGATTGTGAATTACAGACTATAGCTGCCGATTTAGGAGTAAGAAAAATAAGATATCAAGGTTCTAAATCTTTTGCAGGTAAAGACACTTCTACTAAGTCTTTAGTTAAAGACCACTCTAAGTGTATATTATGTAGAAGATGTGAAACTGTATGTAATGATATACAAACAGTAGGAGCATTATCTGGAGTTAATCGTGGATTTAATACTTTAGTTAGTACATTCTTCAACTCTGATATGGTTGAGACAGAGTGTACATTCTGTGGTCAATGTATATCTGTCTGTCCAACTGGAGCGTTAACAGAAGTAGATAATGTACCTAAGCTTTGGGATGTTTTAAATAAAAAAGAAAAAACTATAGTAGTTCAAGTTGCTCCTGCTGTAAGAGTTGCAATTGGTGAAGAATTTGGATTAGAACCAGGTTCAATTTCTACAGGAAAAATGGTAGCTGCTTTAAAAGCACTTGGATTTGAACATGTATTTGATACCAACTTTGGTGCAGACTTTACTATCATGGAAGAGGCTACTGAATTTATAGAAAGAATCCAAAGTGGTGAAAATCTTCCTATATTGACTAGTTGTTGTCCTGCATGGGTAAACTTCTTGGAGCATAATTATCCAGATAAGTTAAATTTAGCATCTAGCTGTAAGTCTCCTCAAGGTATGTTTGGTTCTATAGCTAAAAATTACTATGCACCTAAAATATTAGGAATCAATCCTGAAGAGCTTTATGTTGTATCTGTAATGCCTTGTGTAGCTAAAAAATATGAAGCTTCAAGAGAAGAATTAAGTGAGTCTGGAATACTAGATGTTGACCTTTCTATCACTACTAGAGAATTAGCTAAAATGATAAAAGAAGCTGCTATCGATTTACCTAATCTTCAAGACCAAGATTTTGATAATCCTTTAGGAAAATCTACAGGTGCTGCATCTATATTTGGAGCAAGTGGTGGAGTTCTAGAAGCTGCTCTACGTACTTCATATGAAAAGATAACTAATAAGACTTTAGATAATGTAAACTTTACTAATGTTAGAGGTCTTAAAGGAATCAGAGAAGCAAGCATAGATGTTGATGGAACTACAGTTAATGTGTGTATTGTAAATACACTTAAAAATGCTAGAAAGATTATGGATAAGGTTAGAAGTGGAGAATGTAAATATCACATTATAGAAGTTATGGCATGTCCTGGTGGATGTGTTGGAGGTGCTGGTCAACCTTATCACCATGGTAATACTGAAATAGTTGATAGACGTGCAAATGCATTATATGAAATAGATAGAAATAAAGCTATTCGTAAATCTCATGAAAATCCTGATTTACAGGCTATTTATAAAGACTTCTTTGGAGACCCAAATAGTGATGTAGCTCATAAATACCTTCATACTCATTACTTCGATAAGAGTTGTATTTATGGAGAATGCCCACAAGAATGTGCTTGTGAGGAATCTAAATAAGCTCTAACAATTATAAAAATTAAGTGTTATTAAATAAAAGGATTGTCTTAAAATACTCTTAAGTACTTTAAGACAATCCTTATTAGTTTACTTTAATACAACTTCCTAGTCTTATATATTAATTAAAGAATTCCAGCCATTTTCATAAGTTGTTTTGCATTTGTAGTTTTACATCTTCCATCTTTTATCATATAGTCAAAATGAATTTTATCATCTACATAGTACTCTGAGAAATGATAGTTTACAACTTCAACATCTCCACTACCTGAAAGGTCACATAACTCAAAATCATGTGTTGTAACCATACTTATAACCCATGGTCTTGATAATTTCTTTACTGCCTCACTTGCTCCAATAATTCTATCAGCAGAGTTAGTTCCCTTAAAAATCTCATCCACTAAAACCAACATTGGTAATTCTTTTAAGCTATATTGAATCATTGATTTTATTCTAAGAATCTCAGCATAAAAAGTTGATATTCCTTGGCTTACATCATCTTGTATTCTCATAGATGTAAATATAGCCATACAGGTTGCATCAAAATTCTTAGCACATACTGGTCCTCCTGCATATGCTAATACTAAATTCACTCCTATACTTCTTAAAAATGTTGTTTTTCCAGACATATTTGAACCTGTAATAATACATGTCTGAGAATTTAATTGTATTGAATTTGCTATAACACTTTTTTCTGCTATTAATGGATGATATACTTCTTCAACTTTTAGCCTTGGAATGTCTTCATGTTTTATTACTGGAAAACATGTATTCTCCTTTACATGACCAATAACTGTTAAACTTATTAGAGCTTCAAATTCTCCAATAGATTCTAGCCAGCCTCTAATTTGATTTCCATACACACCTTTCCATCGTTCCAGTGATTCTGCACAATGATAATTCCACATAAGAACACCACAAGCAATTATATATAATATCTGATTATATCTTAAATTTACAGCATTTCCTATTGAATTTAGTTGTTTAATACCTTTTGAAACGCCACTTCCCCTAGAAAGTTTTTTTTGTAATTCTTTTAAGTAATCACTCTCAAATGTCTCTTTTTCTAAAACCTCAAACATCTTTTCATATACTTGTATATTTCTACTAAATGAAAATAATGGTGAAAGAGTCTGCATAAGTCTCGTATGCCCAAAGCCACTAAATCCCAACTGTATTATGAAAAGTAGAAAAACAGGCAAAATAGGTAAAAAACCTAATGTAAAAAATATAAAAGATAGGATTGTAGCAGTAGGTAGACCCCAAGTAAAAATATGCATCCATTTTGGTATATATACATCCTTATTTTCTCCATACTCTATGAATGCTTCTATACTACCATCAGAATTATTTTTTTGCTCCTTACCAATTATATTACTCAGTGTTTGAATATGAATAGAAAAATCATCTTTTGATAAAAGTTCTTTTATTGCTATTTGTCTCTCTAAGATTATCTTCTCATCTGGATTTTCATTCCATAATGACTTAGCCAAGGATTTCTTACCATAAGATGTATTAGCCACACAGATATATTGATACAATGAAGCTCTTCCAAACAAATCTAAATCTTTTGCTTGTGAATTTTCATCTTCTAAGTATTCTTTACCATCTATTTTAAATTCTTTCCAGCCATCTCCAAATCGTTTTATATACTTGTCTATTACATCAATCTTACTTTTAAAATACATTTCTTCTTCTTTTACTTTATTATGAATAACTAAGAGTACTATAAACGCTACAATCGCTACAATTCCAACAAAAACACCCACTATATTTTTATTGTAAAGTCCAATAGCAAATCCTACTATCACTATCAAAAAAGAGATTAATCTCGCTGTACTTATATTATTTGACTTTTTACTTAAGAGCAATTCTTTTTCAGTAGTACTTTCTAAAAGTTTACTAAAATAGTCTATTCCCATAAAAAATTCCAACTTTCTTGTTATATAATAAAATCCAAATATAAAATTAATCTAGTGCAGTTTTAATCTATTACTTTAAATTATCCTTATCTAATATATATTATTAATAAATATTAGATACAACTTAATTTTAATATCAGTCTACACTACTTAGTATCAATTAATTTTGATAGTTTTTTAGTAAACTCTTGTGCTGCATCATATCCCATTCCTCTTTGTCTAAAATTCATTGCTGCTACTTCTAATATCATAGCAGTATTTCTTCCAGGCTTAACAGGTACAACTAGTTTCTCTACATTGACACCAAGTATCTCTTCATATTCTTTATCAAGCCCAAGTCTGTCATAATACTTAGTCTCATCCCAAGCTTCTAGATGAACTACTAAATCTATCATTTTAGAATTTTTAATTGCTCCTACTCCATATAGACTTCTAACATCTATTATCCCTATTCCTCTTATCTCAAGAAAATGTCTTATCAATTCAGGTGACTGTCCCATCAGCATACTTTCATCCAGTTTTCTTATTTCCACAGCATCATCTGCAACTAGTCTATTTCCTCTTTGAATCAGTTCTAATGCTGTTTCTGACTTTCCTATACTACTTTCACCTTTTATCAGTACACCTATTCCATAAATATCAACTAACACACCATGAATTGTTGTGTGTGGTGCTAATTTATTATCCAAATAATTTGATAGTCTATTTATAAGTCTAGTTGTGTTTCTATTTGTACTCAAAAGTATTCTCTTATATTTTTTAGCTTTTTCAATTACATCTGGCTTGATTTCCAAGTCTCTAGAGATTATTAGAGCAGGTATTTCATATGAGAAAAATCTATCCAACACTTCTTCTCTAATAGTATTATCCATTAATCCAAAGAAATTATATTCTGTCTTCCCAACTATTTGTATTCTTTCATACGCAAAGTAATCAAAATATCCTGCAAACTGTAACCCTGGTCTATTTATATCTTGAGAGTAGACATAATAATCTACATCATCAGGCATGTACACTACTTTTAACTTCAAGTCTTTTATTATCTCTCTTATCGATACCTTATTGCTAGTTTCCATTAGTTTTCTTCCTTCCTAAAAAAATTATAAACATTATCTGCAATGCTTTTATTCATTCCCTCTACTTCTAAAAGTTCTTCCATAGTAGCTTTTTTTATAGCATCTACATCTTTGAAGTGATTTAATAATGATTTCTTTCTTTTTTCACCTATTCCTTGTATATCATCTAAGATAGATTTTGTCAAAGCTTTATTTCTTAAACTTCGATGATATGTTATTGCATAATTATGAACCTCTTCTTGTATACTAGCAATAAATCTATATAAATTGGTTGTTTTATCTAGCTCTATTTCTTTTCCTTTACATATCAATCCCTTGGTTCTATGCTTATCATCCTTGTACATTCCCCAAAGAGGTATATCTACATCATTAAGTTCTAATACTTTTTTTACTGCGCTAACTTGTCCTTTTCCACCATCCAATAATATCAAGTCAGGTAAATTTCCATGTTTTAATCGTCTATCTACAATTTCAGCCATAGAATCATAATCATTAGGTCCAATGACTGTTTTTATTTTATATCTTCTATATTCTTTTTTGTCTTTTTTAGCATTTGTATATACTACCATAGAGCCAATCGAGTCTACGCCTTGTATATTTGATATGTCATAAGCCTCTATCCTTATTGGTAACTTTTCTAGATTTAATAGACGTTTTAATTCTTCTAATGCTCCAATACTCTTTTCATATTTTCTCTTATTCATATCAGAAAACTTTTCAAGATACTCTATAGCATTTTTTCTTACCATTTCAACTAGGCTTTTCTTTTCTCCTTTTTGTGGTACTCTTATAGTTACTTTTTGACCTTTTTTGGATGACAACCATTCCTCTAATATAGAACTATCTTCTATCTCATCTTCTATAATTAATTCTTTTGGTATATACTCTTGTTCATTGTAAAATTGTTTCACAAATGAACCTAATATAGAGGCTCTTGGGCTATCCATTACACCTTCTAATATAAAATGTTCCCTACCTACAATCTTACCATTTCTGATAAAAAATACCTGTACACAGGCTTCATTATGGGCTCTTGCCATTGCAACCACATCTTGATTTAAGTCACTTACATTAGTGTCTATTTTCTGTTTCTGTATCATCTCTTCAAGACTCTTTATTTTATCTCTATATACCGCAGCTTCCTCAAATCTAAAATTCATAGAACTCTCATTCATTTTTTCCTTTAAAAGCTCCATCAATTTCTCTTCTTTACCAGATAAGCACATTATAATTTCTTCTATCATCTTTCCATATTCTTCTTTAGAAACATTTCCTGTACAAGGCCCTAGACATTTATTTATATGCAGATTTAAACAGGGTCTTGTTTTATTCTTTATCGCTTTTTCGATATCTATTTTACAACTTCTTATTGGATAGGTACTATTTATAAGTTCCAAAGTATCATTCACAGCAGTTATATTAGTATATGGTCCAAAATACTTTGCCTTATCTTTAAGAACTCTTCTAACCTTTAAGATTCTCGGATAATCTTCATTTGTAGTTACTTTGATATATGGATAAGTTTTATCATCTCTAAGTACTACATTATACTTAGGTCTGTATCTTTTTATTAGATTACATTCAAGTATTAATGCCTCCAACTCTGAATCCGTTATAATATACTCAAATTTATATATATTTTTAACCATAGATTTTACTTTAGATGTATGGTTTTTTGAAGATTGAAAATACTGCCTTACCCTATTTTTTAAAGATATGGCTTTTCCCACATATATTATATGGTCGTATTTATCTTTCATTAAATATACTCCGGGCTCAGAAGGTAATTTTTTTAAATGTTCTTGTATATCAAACATATAGCCCTCCAAAACATTAAATTTTATATTAAAATTATACCCTAAAATGTGAAATTTAAAAAGTTATACAGTTTCCAGTGCTCTAAACAAGTTAAAGCCCATATCCCCCTTCCATAATTGATTTAAAAACAAACCTTATGAAGAGCAATATGGACTTTATACTTTTATTGACTACTTACAACTTATATTTAATTAGCTTCTAAAAGATGTAATCAGTTTATATCTCTAATTTTAAAACTTATCACATTTTAGATGATTTAAGAAAAATATTTCTTTAAAAATTGACCAGTATAAGACCCATCAACTTTAGATACTTCTTTTGGTGTTCCAGTTGCAACTACAGTTCCACCTTTATCTCCACCTTCTGGTCCTAGGTCTATTACATAATCACAAGTCTTTATGACATCTAAATTATGTTCTATAACTATAATTGTATTTCCTGTATCTGCTAATCTTTGTAGCACTTGGATTAGCTTGTCTACATCTGCCATATGAAGTCCAGTAGTAGGCTCATCTAATATATACAATGTCTTTCCTGTTGGTCTTTTACTAAGCTCAGCAGCTAATTTTATACGTTGTGCTTCTCCTCCTGATAATTGAGTTGAAGGCTGACCTAATTTGATGTATGAAAGACCTACATCCATTAAAGTTTCTAATTTTCTTTTTATATTTGGTATGTTTTCGAAAAACTCAACAGCTTCTTCCACATTCATATCCAATATATCAGATATAGTTTTATCTTTGTATTTTACTTGTAGTGTTTCTCTATTATATCTTTCACCCTTACAAATTTCACAAGGAACATATACATCAGGTAAGAAATGCATTTCTATTTTTATTATTCCATCACCCTTACAAGCTTCACATCTCCCACCTTTTACATTGAAACTAAATCTTCCTTTTTTATAACCTCTTGCTTTAGCTTCATTAGTTGCTGCAAAAATATCTCTTATAAAATCAAATACACCTGTATAAGTAGCAGGATTTGAACGAGGTGTTCTTCCAATTGGGCTTTGGTCTATATTTATAACTTTATCTATATTTTCAATTCCTTTTATTTCTTTATGTTTACCAGCTCTTTGTTTAAGTCTATTTACTTTACTTGCTACACCTTTGTAAAGTATGTCATTTATTAGTGTACTTTTACCAGAGCCTGAAACACCTGTTATACAAGTAAACTTACCTAATGGGAATTTTATATCTATATTTTTTAGATTATTTTCTGATGCTTTAATTATTTCTATAAAATTTCCATTTCCTTCTCTAGTAGTCTCAGGAAGTAATATTTGTTTTTTACCACTTAGATACTGACCTGTTATTGAGTTTTCATTTTTAATTATTTCATCCAAAGTTCCTTGTGCAACTATCTCACCACCATGTATACCTGCGCCTGGTCCAATATCTAAAACATAATCAGCCTCTCTCATTGTGTCTTCGTCATGCTCTACAACAATTAAGGTATTTCCTAGGTCTGTTAAGTGTCTAAGTGTACCTATAAGCCTATCATTGTCTCTTTGATGAAGTCCTATACTTGGTTCATCAAGTACATATAAAACCCCAACAAGTGCAGAACCTATTTGAGTTGCTAATCTTATACGTTGTGCTTCCCCTCCTGATAGAGTTCCAGCTTTTCTTGATAAATTCAAATAATCAAGACCTACATCTCTTAAGAACATAGTTCTTCCTTTTATTTCTTTTATAATCTCATGAGCTATAAATCTCTGTTTCTCTGTAAGGGTTATATTTTCCATAAAATCAATTAATTCATTTACAGATAAGTTTGTAACTTCCATTATGTTCTTACCATCAACCAAAACAGATAGGACTTCTTTTTTAAGTCTCATACCTTTACATTTTGGACATGGTCTTTCTGCCATATATTCTTCAATCTTATCTCTCATGTACTCCGAGTTAGTTTCGTTGTATCTTCTCTCTAAGTTTACTATTACTCCTTCAAAGTACGACTTATAATTTCTAGTTCCTCCAAATTTTGATTCATAAGTAAACTCTACGATTATATTGTCCTTACCATAAAGTAATTCCTCAACAAAATCCTCTGGTAAATCTTTAAATGGTGTTGTCAAAGATACATTAAAATGTTCTGCTAAACTCTTTATCATTTTACTATAGTAAGTATCATCATTAACACCTGTTGACCCCCACGCTGCAACAGCACCTTGTTTTATTGACAAATCTTTATTTGGTACTACTAATTCTGGGTCAACTTCTTTACTTTCTCCAAGACCATTACAAACATCACAAGCACCAAAAGGAGCATTAAATGAGAACATTCTTGGAGATAATTCTTCTATACCAATTCCATGTTCTGGACATGCAAATTTAGTTGAAAAAAGAATTTCTTCTCCCTCTATTATTTGAGCTATTACAAGACCATCTGATAACTTAACTGCAGTCTCAATCGAATCTGCCAATCTAGATTCAATTCCATCTTTAATTACTATTCTGTCTACTACAACTTCTATATTATGTTTTTGATTTTTATTCAGAACTATATCATCGCTAACTTCATAATTTTCACCATTGACTCTAACTCTTACAAATCCTTCTTTTTTGATATTATCAAAAACCTTTTTATGTGTACCTTTTTGACCTCTAACAATTGGTGAAAGTATTTGTAATTTCGTTCTATCTGGAAAATCTAGCATTTTATCAACTATTTCTTGGATAGTCATTTGACTTATTTTTTCACCACATGTAGGACAATATACATCTCCTACTCTTGCAAATAATAATCTTAAATAGTCATATATTTCTGTTACTGTTCCAACAGTAGAACGTGGGTTTTTTGAAGTAGTCTTCTGGTCGATTGATATAGCTGGTGATAACCCCTCAATATATTCTACATTTGGCTTTTCCATTTGACCTAAAAATTGTCTAGCATATGCTGATAGACTCTCTACATATCTTCTTTGACCTTCTGCATATATTGTATCGAATGCCAAAGAAGACTTTCCAGAACCTGATAACCCTGTAAAAACAATAAATTTATCTCTTGGTAATTCTAAATCTACATTTTTTAAATTATGCTCTTTTGCTCCTCTTATTATAATTTTATCTTCCATAATGTTGTTTTTACCTTTCTATTTTTCCAATTTTTCTTCTAATTGTTTTACTTTATCTCTAAGTTCTGCTGCTCTCTCAAATTGTAAGTTTTGAGCAGCCTCCATCATCTCTGATTTTAATTTTTCTATATTATCTCTTATTTCATCTTTATCATCTGTGTCAGAGATTCCATATACAACTTCTTCCTCTGCTACCTTAGTAGCTTCTATACTATCTCTTATACTTTTTTGTATAGTCTTAGGAGTAATATTATGTTCTTCATTATATAGATTTTGTATATCTCTTCTTCTCTTTGTCTCATCAATAGCATTTTGCATTGAATCAGTTATTCTGTCTGCATACATGATTACTCTTCCATTTTCATTTCTAGCAGCACGTCCAATAGTCTGTATTAATGCTGTTTCGGAACGTAAGAAACCTTCTTTATCAGCATCCAAAATTGCTATAAGTGAAACTTCTGGTATATCTAATCCTTCTCTAAGTAGATTTATTCCTACAAGTACATCAAACTTTCCTAGTCTTAAATCTCTTATTATTTCGGTTCTTTCTAATGTAACTATATCTGAATGCAAATATTTAACTTTTATCCCTATCTCTTTAAGATAATTAGTCAAGTCCTCACTCATTTTTTTAGTTAAAGTGGTTATAAGTACTCTTTCATTTTTTTCTATAGTTTTAGTTATTTCTCCTACCAAATTGTCTATCTGATTATTGATAGGTCTTACTTCTACAATTGGGTCTAAAAGTCCAGTTGGTCTTATTATTTGTTCTGCTATAGCTTCTGAATGTTGAATTTCATAAGGCCCTGGTGTAGCACTTACAAACAACATCTGATTTATATTTCCTTCAAATTCTTGAAAATTTAATGGTCTATTGTCAAGTGCGGAAGGTAATCTAAATCCATTCTCTATAAGAGATGTCTTTCTAGACCTATCTCCTGCATACATACCTCTTACTTGTGGTATAGTAACATGTGCCTCATCTACAATTATTAAATAATCATCTGGAAAGAAATCCATTAAAGTATATGGCTTTTCTCCTTCTTCTCTACCTGTAATATGTCTTGAGTAGTTCTCTATACCTTGACAAAATCCTATTTCTTTTAGCATTTCTATATCGTACTTAGTCCTTTGTTCAATTCTTTGAGCTTCTAAAAGTCTATCATTTTTTTTAAAAAATTTTATTTGCTCTTGAAGTTCGTCCTCTATTTCTACAATTGCCTTTTCAATTCTTTCTGGTGTTGTTACATAGTGAGATGCGGGGAATATAACAATGTGGTTTCTAGTACCAACAATCTTTCCTGTTACATAATCAATCTCTGTTATTCTATCTACCTCATCACCAAAAAACTCTATTCTTATTGCTTTCTCATCGTTACTTGCTGGGAATATCTCTAGTATATCTCCTCTAACTCTAAAGGTACCTCTTGTAAAATTTATGTCATTTCTTTCGTATTGTATCTCTATTAACCTTTTTATTACATCATCTCTGTCTCTTTGCATACCTGGTCTTATAGATAGCATAAGTTCTTTATAGTCTTTTGGATCACCCAGTCCATATATACAAGATACAGATGATATTATTATAGTATCTCTTCTTTCTAAAATAGATGCCGTAGCAGAATGTCGAAGTTTATCTATTTCATCATTTATGCTTGCATCTTTTTCTATATAAGTGTCACTGTGAGCTACATATGCTTCTGGTTGATAGTAATCATAGTAACTTACAAAATATTCAACTGCATTGTCTGGGAAAAATTCTTTAAACTCACTGTAAAGCTGTGCTGCTAGTGTCTTATTGTGAGCCATTATTAGGGTAGGTTTTTTAACTTGCTGAATGATGTTTGCCATTGTGAATGTTTTTCCTGAACCCGTTACTCCTAATAATGTTGAAAATTTCTCATTTCTATTTATAGAATCCACTATTGATTTAATAGCTTCTGGTTGGTCACCTGTAGGTTTGAAGTCTGATTTTATTTTAAAATCCACGGTATCACTCCTTTTTCGAACATTAGTTCCTAACATTTATTATTATATCATACCTTTATAAAATTGTTTAAGTTATTTTAAATATTTTACCCATTTAAATTTTACTTAAATCTAAAATATAAAAAAAGACTTCTATCTTTACAATAGAAGTCTATAATACATGGAAAATAAATACTTCATCCAATTTATATGATAAAATCAAATGCCTCTTTTTCAGCTCCATCCAACGTTAAACCAAATAACTTTAATATAGTTGCTGCATGTGCCCTCAAATCTCCATTCTCTATAACCACACCACTTTTAATGTTAGGTCCAAAAGCTATAAATGGAGGTCTATTACCCTTAGTAGGTAAATGACCATGTGTTGCAACAGCAAATTTATAATCTTTTATATCAGAATCCTTTATAATATTTCCTTCTACATCATTACCAAACGAAATTCCTTCAATTCCTTCAATTACCATTTCAAAATCACCTTCAAGACCAAGTTCAGATGCTTCCTCTTTGCTAAAAATATTTTCTATGAATAATTCTTCTTTAAACTCCTCAAGTAGTTCTCTTAACTCTGTTAATCTATCTAAGTTATTTACTATTATCTGAGCTGATATACCAGAAGAATTTACGTAGGCATCAAAATGTTTAATTTCTCCATCTTCTACTGTTATAAATCCTCTTGATTCAAGTAAAACATTTGGATTTATAACTTTGTCAACTCTAAGATGACCATGGTCTCCAAGTATTATAAAGTTTGTATCTTCATATGTACCTGCATCCCTTGTAGCTTGAATTATATCTCCTAGCCATTCATCATTCATTTTCAATGCTTCATCCACTTGCTCATTAAATAATCCATAATTATGTCTTGTATGGTCCAATGTCGCCAAATGTATCAACATTAAATCAGGCTTATAGTCCTTTATAATATCTACTGCACAGTTTACTCCAAACAAATCCATGTTAGGTTCTAGCTTCCAATCAATATAATGACAATGTTTATTATAAATACTATCCATTATAATCTTACTAGAACTTTTTTCAAAAGTCTCTCTTGGATCATCTTCTCTATTAGGTGCCCATATTTCTGCAATATTAAAGTCTATATTTGGATTTGCTCCCATTACAGGCCATAATACACTAGCTGTAGTTAAATTATTTTCTTTTGCTACATCTAAAATAGTTTTTGTTTTTATATCCTTCGAATACCAATACCAATCTTTGTTTTCTTTATTTGGGTCAAATTTTTCATTATGATATATACCATGCTTTTTAGGATATACTCCTGTAACCATGCTAGTATGGCATGGATATGTTAAAGTAGGATATACACAATTTATATTTTTTACTATAGAGCAATTCTCTAATATAGATTTAAAATTTGGGAGATTTTTTACGAATTTCAAGTCTTTTTCAAATAAAGAATCTACTGATAATACTATAACTTTTGTCATTTACATTACCTCTTCATTCATATATTATTAAATACTTTTAATCAGTTTATGGCTATAAATAATTATTTATTTGTTTTATCTATTACTGCTTGCATTGCAGAAGTTCCTTTACTTACTGCATCTTTTGGAGATACATTTAAGTCAGTAAGTCCCTTTTTAATTTCATCCATTAGCTTATCAGTTGCTTCTTTATATCCATTTAACATTGGAAGTGCTACAGCATATTGTAACTGGTCAGTTGCAACTTTATATTGAGGTTTCTCTTTATATAGTGTTTGTAATTTTTCAGACTTAGTTGCATCTTCAGTTGTTGGTAAGTACCCTGTTGATGAACTGAATTGAACTATCTTATCTGTTTGAGTCATCCATTTTATAAATTCTGCACTTGCTTCTTTTTCTTTATCTGTTCCACCTTCAAGCATAACTAGATTTGCTCCACCTGTAGGAGTTGCGTATTTTTGATTCTTTGGTAAAAATGCTGTTGATATTTCAAATTTACCTTCTGTTTGTTGCATAAGTCCTGCTAAATCAGCTGTTGATGTAAATATCATGCCTACTTTACCATTTACAAAATCTTGTTTTGCCACATCCCAAGCATTATAATCTTCTCCAGGAGGCATTTTCATTATTCCATCTTTCATCATATCTTGCCAAAATTTAACTGGTGCTTGCCCTGCTTCATTATTAAACGCTACTTTTTTACCATTAGTTATTTCTCCACCACTTTGCATTACCATAGCTTCATAGAACCAAATATCTATTGGTGTTTCAAAACCATAAGTATCTTCTGATTTATTCGTCATCTTACTAGCATAATTTTTAAGTTCTTCCCATGACTTTGGACCTGAAGGGTCAAGACCTGCTTTAGTTGCCATATCTTTATTTATGTATAATATTGGAGTACTTCTATTAAATGGCATCCCAACAAACTTGTTTTCGTAATATGAATTTGTTAAAAGACCAGAAAAAAATCTTTCTTGGTATGTTTTATCAAAATACTTGCTCATATCTACTAAAGCTCCTGCTGATGCAAATGTACCTGTTTGAGTTATTTCTAGTAATGTTACATCTGGTTGGTCTTTAGAAGTTAAGGCTGCCTGTAATTTTGTTGCATTTTCATAGTAATCTTTCTGTTTTAGCATATTTACTTGTACATCTTTATGCTCACTATTAAACTGGTCAACCATTTTTTGTGCAGTTTCTCCATTAGTTCCACCCAAAGGAGCCCAGAAATCTATCTTTGTAATATTGCTATCAGTTTTTTCCCCTTTAGATGTATTTGAATCATTAGAATTTGAACACCCAACTAAAGAACCTAATAATAATGTTATTGCTAATCCTGTTGCTAATTTTCTTTTAAGCTTCATTTTCATCCTCCAAATTTAGTCTTTAATTTTTTATTTTATTCCTGAATACATAAAAGCTTCTTTTACCTTTTTATTTGCAAATATATATACAAGAATTATTGGTAAAATTAGAATTATATTTCCTGCCATTATTACATTCCATGCAGTAATTCCTTCTGAAGATTTAAGAAGTGCCACCCCTATTGGTAAAGTTCTTATGGCATCTGTATTTGTCATTACTAGAGGCCAGAAGTAATTGTTCCAATGATATATAAAATTGAATAATATAAATGTTATTACTGCTGGTTTTGCCATAGGAACCATTACTTTAAACATTATCTTTAAATCAGAAGCATTATCTAGTTTAGCTGCTTCAATAATCTCATCTGAAATCTGCATGAAATTTTGTCTAAGTAGAAATATACCAAATGAAGATGTCATAAATGGAATTATAAGTGGAACATATGTATTTATAAATCCAAACTTACTCATCATCATATATACTGGTAAAAAAGTTACTTGTGGTGGAATCATAAGCCCTATAAGTAAAAGTCCAAATAATACCTTTTCGCCTTTAAATCTAATTTTAGAAAATGCATAAGCTGCTGGAACCATCACTAAAAACTGTATGATTAAAACACTTCCTGTTACAAATACACTGTTTAGTAAATATCTAAAAAATGGTCCTGAATTCCATGCTGTGCTATAATTTTCTAACACTATATCATTTGGTATTATAGTAGGTGGTAATTGCATCATTTCTTGTGGATTTTTAAAAGATGTCGATAACATCCATATAAAAGGAAATATAAATATTGCAGATAAAAGTAATAAAACTAATACTTCTATTGATTTTGATGCTATTTTCTTTATATTAATTTTGTCTTTTTTGATAGGTTGTATAATATCCATTTTCTCCTCCTTCTTGATAGGCCTTATGTCTATTTTTTTATTGATAGTGAACTTTCTTTGACAGTAATCTGAAATTAGCATATGTAGCAATCATAACTATAGCTAGTAAAAACATACTCGCTGCACTTGCTTGTCCTATATCATAATATATAAATCCAGACTCATATATATAATAAGACAACATATTGGTTGAACCTAATGGCCCACCTTGTGTCATTATACTTATCTCATCAAACACTTGAAATGATGCAGTTGTTGTTGTTATCATAAGAAAAAATATTGTTGGTGACAATAATGGCAATGTCACTTTAAAGAAATTAGTTATCTTGTTCGCGTTATCTAATTTAGATGCCTCATATATATAGTTTGGTATGGATTTAAGACCTGACAACACTATTAAAATATTATATCCAAGAGTTTTCCATATTCCTATTAGAATCAGTGACATTAAAGCTGAGCTTTCACTTGAAAGCCATTTTGATGTTGGTAAATGTAGTGTTGACAGTATCCAGTTTAAAAAGCCATATTGTGGCTCCATAATCCAAAGCCACAATACAGCTACAGATACTAGTGAAATTACATGTGGTGTAAAGATTATACTTTGCGTTAAATTGTGTATTATAGAGTTTTTATTTAACCAAACAGCAAGTACTATAGCTAATGAAATAGATATAACTACCATAAAGAAAGTATAAATTGCTGTATTAGTTATAGTTTGTATGAATTCTGGATTCTTTAAGAGTTCTGTATAGTTATTTAAACCTACATTTTCAAAAGTCGAACTAAGAAGACTTCCTGATTTAAAACTTAAAGATATTGTCTTGATTATTGGATATACTATAAACAAAAGAGTTCCTATAATAGCAGGTGTTATATATAAATATGCTTTGTTAAATCGCTTTTTCATAAATATCTCCTTTGATTTTAGAATACATATTTTTACATTTTTTTAAATCTTCTACTCTTTCTCCATACTTATCAAAATAATATAAATCTTTTTCTAACACGCTTATTCTTAAGGTTCTTCCAATATCAAATATATCATTTTCTGTTTTAACTCTTATCTCACTATCAAGAACACATAGACAATATATAGTTTCATTTCCCAAGACTTCTTTAGTAACTACTTTTCCAAATAAGCTAAATACACCATCATTTTTTCCATCTATATTTATACTCTCTAGTGTTGCTTTTTCTGGTCTAAATCCAAGCTTAACATCATTTTTGATATTTAGTATATTCATGCAAGGATTTCCAATAAACTGAGCTACAAATAAGTTTTTAGGATTTTGATATATTTTTTTTGGGGAACCTATTTGCATTATCTTACCTTTGTTCATTATCACTATCTTATCTGCCATCGACATTGCCTCAACTTGGTCATGAGTTACATAAACAAATGTAGATTTTAGTTTTTGATGTAATTGTATTAATTCTGTTCTCATTTGGTTTCTTAATTTAGCATCTAAATTTGATAATGGCTCATCCATTAAAAATACCTTTGGATTTTTAACCATAGCTCTAGCAAGTGCTACTCTTTGTCTTTGACCTCCAGATAAATTACCTGGTTTCACATTTAAATATTCTTGTAATCCTACCACATCAATAACTTCTGTTATAAGTTGTTCTCTCTCTTCTTTAGGTACTTTCTTATTCTTAAGACCAAATTCTATATTTTCTTTGACAGTCATGTGTGGATATAACGCATAGTTCTGAAATACCATAGCTATATCTCTTTTACTAGCATCCGTTTTTGTTACATCATTTTCTTCAATTTTTAATTTACCTGAAGTTATATCTTCAAGACCTGCAATCATTCTTAGTGTAGTAGATTTACCACATCCACTTGGGCCTACCAACACTGTAAAAGAACCATCTTCTATAGTAAGATTTAAGTTTTCTATAACGGTATTTTTTTTATTATAAGATTTTGTGACATTTTCTAGTCTTATATCTGCCATTTTTTATCCTCCTAAAATATTTGATTTCATTTTATGATTTGCTTATAGATTAATAATACTCTTAATTTGTAAAGGATATATTAAGACAAAGTGAATATATAGTAAACTTATTAAAATGAAGGTTAAATTGTAAACATTTTTTGTTAAATATACTAAACTTAAATGAATATGCTATTTATATTATTTATAACTTTCTATAGTTTCTATATTTAATATTTAGTATAACAAGAGAATTTTAATTTACAGAATGATATATAAGACTCTTTATTTTTATAAGATTAGAGTTGAAAATAAAAGAAAATAAAAAAGACCTCTATGGGGGATAGAGGCCTTTAAGTGGGGGAGATTGAGTAATTTATTTTTGCTATATTAAGTTTTACAATTATATTATGTCCCAAATTTGTAGGGTCTAAACATAAAAAACAAAACTTTTTTTTATTTTAATAAATTTACTCAAAAAAAATTACGTGGCTACGTCCTACTCTCCCAGGCAGTTTCCCACCAAGTACCATCAGCGCTAGAGAGCTTAACTTCTGTGTTCGGAATGGGAACAGGTGTATCCTCTCTGCTATTGTAACCACATAATCTTTATGCTTAATATTTCTATTAAGTTTTTAGAATCTAGTAATCTAGTTTCTTTAGAGTTAACACTCTAAAAACTACATATATATTTTATTGAATGAACATCAAATAATTTGGTCAAGTCCTCGACCTATTAGTATCGATAAGCTAAATACATTGCTGCACTTACACCTTCGACCTATCAACCAGATAGTCTTTCTGGGGTCTTACCCTTGCGGTGGGAAATCTTATCTTGAAGTTGGCTTCGCGCTTAGATGCTTTCAGCGCTTATCCATTCCGTACATAGCTACCCAGCCATGCCCTTGGCAGAACAACTGGTACACCAGAGGTACGTCCATCCCGGTCCTCTCGTACTAAGGACAGGTCTTCTCAAATTTCCTACGCCTGCGACGGATAGGGACCGAACTGTCTCACGACGTTCTGAACCCAGCTCGCGTACCACTTTAATGGGCGAACAGCCCAACCCTTGGGACCTACTACAGCCCCAGGATGTGATGAGCCGACATCGAGGTGCCAAACCTCCCCGTCGATGTGGACTCTTGGGGGAGATAAGCCTGTTATCCCCAGGGTAGCTTTTATCCGTTGAGCGATGGCCCTTCCACGCAGAACCACCGGATCACTAAGTCCGATTTTCATCCTTGCTCGACCTGTATGTCTTGCAATCAAGCTCTCTTTTGCCTTTACACTCTACGTACGATTTCCGACCGTACTGAGAGAACCTTTGAGCGCCTCCGTTACCTTTTGGGAGGCGACCGCCCCAGTCAAACTGCCCACCTGACAGTGTCCCAAGACCAGATTCATGGCCTATGGTTAGAGTCCCAGTACTACAAGGGTGGTATCCCAAGGATGGCTCCGCCAAAACTGGCGTCCTGGTTTCAAAGCCTCCCACCTATCCTGTACATGTAGTACCAAGACCCAATGTCAAGCTACAGTAAAGCTCCATGGGGTCTTTCCGTCCTGTCGCAGGTATCCGGCATCTTCACCGGAATTACAATTTCACCGAGTCTGTTGTTGAGACAGTGCCCAAATCGTTACGCCTTTCGTGCGGGTCGGAACTTACCCGACAAGGAATTTCGCTACCTTAGGACCGTTATAGTTACGGCCGCCGTTTACTGGGGCTTAAGTTCACTGCTTCGATTGCTCTAACAGATCCCCTTAACCTTCCAGCACCGGGCAGGCGTCAGCTCCTATACATCGTCTTGCGACTTAGCAGAAACCTATGTTTTTGGTAAACAGTCGCTTGGGCCTATTCTCTGCGGCCACCGGATGGTGGCACCCCTTATCCCTAAGTTACGGGGTCATTTTGCCGAGTTCCTTAACAACAGTTCTCTCGCGGGCCTTAGGATACTCTCCTCACCCACCTGTGTCGGTTTGCGGTACGGGTACCTTTAACCTCGATAGAGACTTTTCTTGACAGTGTGAAATCAGCTACTTCGCTACTAAATTTCGCTCCCCATCACATCCCAGCATTATCAAAGCGGATTTACCTACTCTGACTGCCTCAATGCTTGGGCACACATAACCAACAGTGTGCTTAGCTTATCCTACTGTGTCATCCCATCTCTCAAACGGTTATCGGTAGTACAGGAATATCAACCTGTTGTCCATCACCTACGCCTTTCGGCCTCAGCTTAGGTCCCGACTAACCCAGGGCGGACGAACCTTCCCCTGGAAACCTTGGGTTTACGGCCTGTGGGATTCTCACCCACATCTCGCTACTCATGCCAACATTCTCACTCCCATACTGTCCACATGTCCTTACGGTCATGCTTCAACCCGTATGGGAAGCTCCCCTACCCATCATAATGATGCCGTAGCTTCGGTAGTAAGTTTTAGCCCCGGAAATCTTCGGCGCAGGATCACTCGACCAGTGAGCTATTACGCACTCTTTGAATGAGTGGCTGCTTCTAAGCCAACATCCTGGTTGTCTGTGCAATCCCACATCCTTTACCACTTAACTTACATTTAGGGACCTTAGCTGACGATCTGGGCTGTTGCCCTTTCGACTATGAATCTTATCACCCACAGTCTGACTCCCAAGTATAAGATGACGGCATTCGGAGTTTGATAGTCTTCGGTAGGTGCAATACCCCCTAGGACATTCAGTGCTCTACCTCCGTATCTCTCACCTTGAGGCTAGCCCTAAAGCTATTTCGGGGAGAACCAGCTATCTCCGGGCTCGATTGGAATTTCACCGCTACCCACAAGTCATCCCCGAGCTTTTCAACGCTCGTGGGTTCGGACCTCCACGAAATTTTACTTTCGCTTCATCCTGCTCATGGGTAGGTCGCCCGGTTTCGGGTCTACGTCAAGTAACTGAACGCTCAGTTAAAACTCGCTTTCGCTACGGCTCCACACCTTAAGTGCTTAACCTTGCTACTTAACGTAACTCGTTGGCCCGTTCTACAAAAAGTACGCGGTCACACAAGAAATGTGCTTCCACAGCTTGTAAGTGCAGGGTTTCAGGTTCTATTTCACTCCCCTCCCGGGGTTCTTTTCACCTTTCCCTCACGGTACTATACGCTATCGGTCACTAGGTAGTATTTAGCCTTGGAGGGTGGTCCCTCCTGCTTCCCACAGGGTTTCACGTGTCCCGTGGTACTCTGGATCATATCTAAAGTTTTCTCGTTTAACATACAGGACTATTACCTTCTGTGGTGGGTCTTTCCAAACCTCTTCAATTACGATACCTCTTCGTTATGATATGTCCGCAACCCCAATAAAGAAAACTTTAATGGTTTGGGCTCTTCCGCGTTCGCTCGCCGCTACTTACGGAATCGAATTTCTTTCTCTTCCTTCAGGTACTTAGATGTTTCAGTTCCCTGAGTTCCCCTCATTAAGCTATGTATTCACTTAATGATACTTAGACATTACTCTAAGTGAGTTTCCTCATTCGGAAATCTTCGGATCAAAGTTTACGTGCAACTCCCCGAAGCTTATCGCAGCTTATCACGTCCTTCATCGGCTCCTAGTGCCAAGGCATCCGCCCTGCACCCTTAATAACTTGACCAGTTAAAAAGGTTTGATAGATTAAAGTCTATCAACTTGATAATTTTTAAAAGTTATCAGCTTTATATATTACAAATTAGATGTCATATCACTAAATATATATGCAGTTTTCAAAGTGCTAACGCACAGCGCCAACGGATAAATCCCGTTGCTTAAAGTGCTAACGCACGTCGCCAACAAACAAACTTCGCATACGCTCAGCTTATTCTGTTGCTTTAAGTGCTAGTTTTGAGTATTCGTAAAAACGAACCCTCAAAATTAAACAGTAGGTAATTCTCCTTAGAAAGGAGGTGATCCAGCCGCACCTTCCGATACGGCTACCTTGTTACGACTTCACCCCAGTTATTGATTCCACCTTCGACGACTTCTTCCAAAAGGTTAGATAATCGGCTTCGGGCGTCTCCAACTCCCGTGGTGTGACGGGCGGTGTGTACAAGACCCGGGAACGCATTCACCGCAGCATTCTGATCTGCGATTACTAGTAACTCCAGCTTCATGTAGGCGAGTTTCAGCCTACAATCCGAACTGAGAGTAGCTTTAAGGGATTAGCTCCACCTTACGGCTTGGCAACCCTCTGTACTACCCATTGTAGCACGTGTGTAGCCCTAAGCATAAGGGGCATGATGATTTGACGTCATCCCCACCTTCCTCCAGGTTATCCCTGGCAGTCTCTCTAGAGTGCCCAACTTAATGATGGCAACTAAAGACAAGGGTTGCGCTCGTTGCGGGACTTAACCCAACATCTCACGACACGAGCTGACGACAACCATGCACCACCTGTCACCAATGTCCCCGAAGGGAACTCTCCGATTAAGGAGATGTCATTGGGATGTCAAGCTTAGGTAAGGTTCTTCGCGTTGCTTCGAATTAAACCACATGCTCCGCTACTTGTGCGGGTCCCCGTCAATTCCTTTGAGTTTCACTCTTGCGAGCGTACTTCCCAGGCGGAGTACTTAATGCGTTAGCTGCGGCACCGAGGGGGGTAACCCCCGACACCTAGTACTCATCGTTTACAGCGTGGACTACCAGGGTATCTAATCCTGTTTGCTCCCCACGCTTTCGTGCCTCAGCGTCAGTTACAGTCCAGAGAGCCGCCTTCGCAACTGGTGTTCCTCCTAATATCTACGCATTTCACCGCTACACTAGGAATTCCACTCTCCTCTCCTGCACTCAAGTCTCCCAGTTTCAAGAGCTTACTACGGTTGAGCCGTAGCCTTTCACTCCTGACTTGAAAGACCGCCTACGCACCCTTTACGCCCAGTAAATCCGGATAACGCTAGCCCCCTACGTATTACCGCGGCTGCTGGCACGTAGTTAGCCGGGGCTTCCTCCTCAAGTACCGTCATTATCTTCCTTGAGGACAGAGTTTTACGACCCGAAGGCCTTCATCACTCACGCGGCGTTGCTGCATCAGGCTTTCGCCCATTGTGCAATATTCCCCACTGCTGCCTCCCGTAGGAGTTTGGACCGTGTCTCAGTTCCAATGTGGCCGATCACCCTCTCAGGTCGGCTACTGATCGTCGCCTTGGTAAGCCGTTACCTTACCAACTAGCTAATCAGACGCGGGTCCATCCTGTACTGGCTCACCTTTGATATTCAAGAGATGCCTCTCAAATATGTTATCCCGTATTAGCATACCTTTCGGTATGTTATCCGTGTGTACAGGGTAGGTTACCCACGCGTTACTCACCCGTCCGCCGCTCTTTACCGAAGTAAATCGCTCAACTTGCATGTGTTAGGCACGCCGCCAGCGTTCATCCTGAGCCAGGATCAAACTCTCAAATAAAAGTTTATCAGGCTCAGATACTATTGTTATCAAAATATCTGGCTTTATGGTTTGTTTCTTGTTTTGTAAATTAACCTACTGTTTAATTTTCAAAGTTCATTTTTCATGTTTGCCCTTTTCTTAAGGACAAGTAATACTATATCATCTTAAAAATAATCCGTCAACACATTTTTAATATTTTTTATTTTATTTTTTATATATCAAGTTTCTTTAACTCTTCTAAATCGAGCGTTATCAACATATTAAGCATATCTTTTCTTTCGCTTTTATCTTCATATTTTTTTATAACTTTTTTTCTAATATCGCCTAATACATTTAAATATTCCTCATAATCTTCAGTATATATCTTTTCAAGCTCCTTTTTTATTTTTGATGATAGTGAAGGACTCTTACCCCCAGTAGATATACTTATAAGTAAATCGCCTCTTTTTATATATGATGGGACAGTAAAATTTGATACCTCTACATTATCAACAACATTTACCAGCTTATTTTCCGCTCTACAATATAATCCTATTTCCATATTCAATTCCCTATTATTTGTTGCAGCAATTATTACAGAAGCATTTTTTATATACTTTTCTCTATAATCATCCTTTATTATCTTTATATCTCCCTCCAAATCATAAAACTTATTTAAAAGTTGTTTAGAAACTATAGTAACACTCTTATTAAAGTTTAAAAAATTTTTACATTTCCTATATGCGACTTCTCCTCCACCAATTATAACTACATCTAGGTCATCTAATTTTAAATTAATAGGATATAGCATTTTATACCTCCAAAATTTATTTAATCACATAAATAAAGTATAGAAATTATAAATTAGTATCTATTCTTATTTAATAAAGCTCTAAATAAAAACACTATAGAATATCTAATTACAATTCCTATACTTTTTATAATTCTTTTTCTTTATAGAATCTATTTTTGTAACAATCTCGCAATATCTTTAGCAAAGTAAGTTATTATTATATCTGCTCCTGCTCTTTTTATAGATGTAATTGATTCAAGAATTACATCTTCATTTAATAAACCTTCTTTTACAGCATACTTAAGCATAGAATATTCTCCACTTACATTATAAGCTGCTAGAGGTAAATCAAAGTTGTCTTTAACCCTTCTTATGATATCTAAATATGATAATGCAGGTTTAACCATAAGTATGTCTGCACCTTCTAATATATCAAGTTCTGTTTCTATTATAGCTTCATTGCTATTTGCTGGGTCCATTTGATATGTTTTTCTATCTCCAAAAGATGGTGCTGAATGAGCTGCTTCTCTAAAAGGACCATAGAAATTTGAAGCATATTTAACACTATAAGCCATTATTCCTATATTCTCTAATCCATTTTCATCTAAAGCTTCTCTTATCGCTTGTATTCTTCCATCCATCATATCCGATGGAGCTACCATATCTGCTCCAGCTTTAGCATGACTTACAGATATTCTAGCTAAATACTCTAATGATTTATCATTATCAACATAACCAGTATCAGTTAAAATTCCACAATGTCCATGGCTTGTATATTGACACATACAGACATCTGTTATCACATTCATCTCTGGATTTATCTCTTTAACTTTCCTAATTGCCTTTTGAACTATTCCATTATCATTAAAAGCTTGTGAGGCACACTCATCTTTTTCATTTGGCACACCAAACAACATTATATGCTCAATACCTAACTCACTTATTTCTTTTATTTCTTCTTCTAACATGTCTATAGATAAATGATAAACATCTGGTAAAGATTTAATTTCTTCTTTTATATTCTCTCCCTCTACTACAAATAGCGGATATATTAAATCTTCTACATTTACTTTAGTTTCTCTTACTAAGTTTCTTATTGCTTTACTTGCTCTTAATCTTCTTGGTCTTCTTAACATGATAATCCTCCAAAATTAATTTTTTATGATTAAATCTACTAATGAATCTATAGTAGATGTAGTAGCTTCTTTATATAACTTTATTCCTAAGTTATTTATCGTCTCTGTAGTTATAGGTCCAATAGATAGTGTTTTTATTTTGTCTAATAGTTTAATATTCTCTTTTCCTATAATTTCAATTAGATTATTTACTGTTGAGGAACTAGTAAATGTTATATAATCTATATCATTAGAATTTAAAATATCTAATATCTCATCTTTCTTCTCTTCATCTATTACTGTTCTATATGTATGTACTTCTGTTACCTCACAAATATCCTTAAGCTTGTCAACTAGATAATCTCTAGCATTTTCTGCTCTAGGTATAAGTATATTATCACTACTTTTCAAGATAGGCATTAGCTCTTCATATAGTGATTCTGCTACAAATTTTTTAGGTACTATATCAGCTATAATTCCTCTTTTTTTCAATTCATTTGATGTAGCAGAACCTATAGCACATATTTTTAAATTAGATAGTATTCTTAAATCAAAATTCATTTCATATATCTTTTCAAAAAAGATTTCTACAGCATTTTTACTAGTTAATATTAGATAATTATATTTATTTATATTTCTTATTTCATTTTCTAACTTAATATTATTTTGTAGTTTTTCTATCTTTATAGTAGGTATTTCAATTGGATTTCCACCTAAATCCATTATTTTTTCCACTAATACACTATTTTGATTTCTAGACCTAGTTACAGCAATACTTTTTCCAAATAAAGGCTTATTCTCAAAGAAATTTAACTTTTCTCTAAGACCTACAACACTGCCAACTACTATAAGGGTTGGTGGCTTTACTTCTTCTTTAATAGCAGTTTCATAAACATTTTCAAGTGTAGATGTAACAACTCTTTGATTATATCTAGTTGCCCAGCTTATAAGTGCAACTGGTGTATCCTTATCTTTTCCCTCTCTCATTAAGTTTTCACTTATTTTCTTTAAATTTGATATTCCCATTAAAAACACAAGAGTACCTTTATTATTTGCAAGAGCATTCCAATTTAATTCTCCACTATCATCACCCTTCAAATGACCTGTTATTACATGAAAAGATGAAGCATGTTCTCTATGTGTTATAGGTATACCAGCATAACATAAGCCTCCTATAGCAGAAGTTATTCCTGGAACTACTTCAAATTCTATCTCCTCATCTACTAAAGTCTCTGCTTCTTCGCCTCCTCTACCAAATACATAAGGGTCTCCCCCCTTAAGACGAGTAACATATTTTCCTTCTTTAGCCTTTTCTGCTATAATTCTATTTATATCTTCCTGTGGCAAAATATGATTACTTGATACCTTTCCTACATATATAAGCTCACAATCAGGCTTAGCTTCTCTTAAGTAACTACTATTTGCTAATCTATCATATACTATTACATCTGACTTTCTTATACACTCTAGACCTTTTAAAGTCATGAGTTTATAATCACCTGGCCCTGCACCTACTAAGTAAACTTTACCCTTCATAATTTTCATACTCCTTCAATACAAGTTTAGCTAGTTTTAAACCTAACTCTCTAGGAGAAGAAATATCCCCCTCCATAGACTTAATTACTACTTTAGTTCCTTCTGAATCTCCATATAGACCAGTAAGATGTATCTTATCTTGGTTTATTTCACAATAAGCAGCCATTGGTATATGACAACTTCCATTAACACCATCCAAAAAACCTCTTTCAGCTAATATTTGGATTTCTGTATTTTCATCTTTTAGTGAATTCACTATTTCTTCTATATTACTATCATTACTTCTTATTTCTATAGCCAAAGCTCCTTGAGCAGGTGCTGGTATAACAACATCAACAGGTAAATAAGAACTTATTTTTTCTTGTAAATTCGCTCTTATTATTCCTGATGCAGCCAACACAATCCCATGCATATTTTCATCTTTTATTTTTCGTATTCTAGTTTCTACATTACCTCTAACTTGTACTATATTTAGGTCAGGTCTTTGCTTTAATAATTGAAATTTTCTTCTTTTACTTCCTGTGCCTATTACTGCTCCATGAGGTAAATCATCTAAGCTTTTATATCCTTCTCTAAGTATTAGAACATCTCTTGGGTCTTCTCTCTTAGGTGTATGAGCAAATTTTAGTCCATCTGCTAAATAAGAGGGCATATCCTTCATACTATGTACTGCTATATCTATTTTTCCATCCAATAGTTGCTGCTCTATTTCTTTAACAAACAATCCTTTATCGCCTATTTTATCTAGGGAAACATTTTGAATCAAATCCCCTTTTGTCTTTATGACTTTAATCTCAAAATTAATATCTGGATACTTCTTTTTTAATTCATTAATTACCCATTCTGTTTGTATAAGTGCTAGATTACTACCCCTAGTTCCAACCACGATATTCATACTAAATCTCCTTTAAAATATTACCTTCATCTATTTTATTTTGTTCTCTTTATTTACTAGTATTGTAGAAAAATAAGATATCTTATCTTCAAGATGTGCCTCTCGTAAATCTTTAAATACAGTTTCACCTTCTTGAGACGAATTACTTACTAAAATAGCATGTTCTATTAGATTATATTTTTCTAGTTTTTTTATTATTTCCTTAAAGTTCTTATAAACTTTCATCAATACTATTGAATTATAATTTTGTAAAGCAAGTTCTATTTTATCATCTTCCATAGTACAAGGAACTATTACTAAGGCTTCCTTATCCATAACTAGTGGAAAATTTTGATTAGATGCTATATTAGAAAATGATGAAATCCCTGGTATAGTTTCTACTTCTATCTCATCTGATATTCTCTCCATTATGTACACATATGTGCTATAAATCATAGGGTCTCCTAATGTTACAAACCCTACGTTTTTTCCATTCTTAACATCTGTAGCAATCTCTTCAGCTACATTGTCCCATGCTATATTCTTTTCATTTCCATCAAAACACATTGGAAAATGTCTAGATTTTATCTCTATTGATTCATTTAAGTATTCTTTAACTATTGATAAAGCTAAGCTATCTCCACCTTTTTTTGATTCTGGAGTATATAAAATATCTAGTTTCTTTAATACGCTAACTGCTTTCATTGTAAGTAAAGAACTGTCTCCTGGTCCTGCTCCTATACCATAAAACTTAACATTTTCTGCACATTTAGTCGCATGACGAACAAACTTATCTTGTATATAAGGATTTTCACCTAAACCTTTTAGATGTATATTTACATTAAATCCATTCTCTTCTAATATTGTTTTCCAAGAATCTTCTTCATCTCCCGCCATATCATTTATAGCATGGTCACCTGCAACTAACATAAATGGCATTAGATTTACGGTTTTTATATTACCTTCTTTTAATCTTCTTATTACATGCTCTATTTCTGGATAACCTTCAACTGTACCAACATAAGCATTTACTCCATTATCTCTAAGCATATATTCTAATGCTGGATATGCTGAATGTGATTCATGAATAGTCCCATGACCCATAAATACTACTGCTTCATCATTTTTCATATGAGGGATTTGATGTTTAATCGCCTCTACAGATTCTTGATAATCCTCAATATGTGTAAGTAAAGGTCTCCCTAATACAATCTTTTTAAATTTATATGAGTAGCCTTCTACTTGCTCTTTTAACTTGTTAAATTCTTCTCCACATATAATATGAAGTGTTTGAATTATTACTTCATCATATCCTTGTTCATATATTTTATCTAAAGCTTGTATTGGATTGTCTATCTCTATTCCATCCCTTTTTTTTATTTTATTTATTATCATATTTGATGTATAAGCTCTAAAAAAGTCATAGTTTTTTAATGAATCTTTTATTTTATTTTCACACATATCTATTGTCTTTTCTCTCGTTTCATGGTAGCTCGTACCAAAACTCACTACTAATAAGGCCTTCTTCATATGTTCTCCTCCTAAAAATTATACAAGTATGTCTTTAATTTTATTTATATCATTAATTACATTTTCATAGTTAATCGATTCTCGCTTAATAATTATCACTGGTATATTAAAACTTTTACATGCATTTACTTTTTCTAAGAAACCACCTGCTATTCCACTTTCTTTTGTTATAACTAAGTCTATGCCATAATGTTTATACGTTTCTTCGTTTATACACTGGCTAAACGGACCTTTCATAGCTATTATATTGTCTGCATTTAAACCTAATTTTTCACAACTTAGTATAACCTCACTAGTTGGAAGAACTCTAACTACTAAGTTTTTATCGTTTATTTCCTCTACAAATCTATTTAGATTCTTACTTCCTGTTCCTATAAATATATTTTTTCCTATTTTATTTGCTATTTTACAGGCTTCCTCAATTGTATCTACTATAAACTTATTATCATAATTTATTTCTTCAATTAGAGATTTCCTCTCAAATCTTATATATTCTACATTCAACAGTTTTGCACAATACATAGCATTTTTAGATACTTCAACTGCATAAGGATGAGTTGCATCTATTATTTTCACTATATGATTATCTTTTATAAATTTTAGCATCTCCTCCTGTCCGAGTTTTCCTAAAATTATATTATCTGTATGTCGTTGTGCAAGCTCCTTTCCATAATCTGTGGTCACTGAAAGGATATATGGTTGTTTTAGTTCATTTATCTTATCACATATAGATAAACTATCTGAAGTTCCTCCTAAAATCAAAATCATACTGTATAACCTCTTGGAGTTATCATCAACTCATTATCAATATAAGTAGATTTATTTCCGATTATAACCATTGTAGTCATATCAACCTTTTCAAAATCCATATTTTCAAAGGTACATACAAACTTTTCTTCCTTTTCTCTACCTACATCTTTAACCACTCCAACAGGCGTATTCCCACTTTTAAATTCACCCATTATTTTAAATGCTTTACTTAAATGCTCACTTCTTCCTTTACTTCTTGGATTATATAAACAAATTACAAAGTCAGCTTCAGCAGCTAATTTCAACCTTTTTTCAATTACTTCCCATGGAGTCATTAAATCACTTAAACTTATATGACAAAAATCATGCATAATAGGAGCTCCAAGTATAGCTGCTGCACCAATACTTGCAGTAACACCTGGAATCACTTTTACTTTTATATCTTCTTTTTCTTTAGATATTAATTCCAAGATAAGTCCTGCCATTCCATATATTCCAGCATCTCCACTACTTACAACTGCCACTTTTTTTCCTTTCTTCGCTTCCTCTACTGCTTGTTTACATCTATCAACTTCTTGTCTCATACCATTTTGAATTATTTCTTTATTTTGTATAAATTCTTCTATTAAATTTATATAAGTCTTATATCCAACAATAGCCTCAGAATCTTCTATTGCTTTTATTGCCTCTAAAGTCATGGTATCTTTACTTCCTGGACCAATTCCTACAACGTATATCATATTTTTATTCTCCCCACTGAAAAAGTTATTCCTTTATATTTATGTTTTTCAACTATTAAGTTCCCTTTGCTCAAAAGATACGCTACTGGCTCTGCTACTGAATACACTCCCACATTTTTTTTAACAAAATCAGATTTATCAAATAGATTATCAACATTTGATATTTCATCTATTGAAAATGTTTTAAAAGGTATTTGTAGTTCTTTTGATAAATCAATGATTGCCTTCTCATCTTTTTTTAGCTCTATACTTCCAATCGTGTTTATTGCTCTTATATCTATATTTTGTTTATTAAGAAATTCTACAAGCGAATTATACATTAGCTCACTATCTGTATTTCTTCTACAGCCAATTCCTATTACTATATCTTTTGGAATTACTCTTATTATTTTTTCATTAATATAATCATTCTCAAACTCATTATCTGTATTTAAATTTTCAACATCTCTAATACAATTTATTTTATGACTTATTATAACTACTTTTTCTATGTACTTATTTAAGAAACTCTCTTTTAACTCATCAATGTTTTGTATAAACTTAAATCCTCTAGTATCAACTTGATACCATTCATCAACATATAAACCAACACATTTATTGTTAACTAACTTAGAATTCACTTCTTTTACATTTTCTCTAAAGTTATCAATATATGCACTTAGATTTTTTGCTATCATATCTAATGAAGCCTTTTGATTTACATCAGTGGCTGTTGTTATTACTGGATTAGCATCGATAAGATTACTTATGTAATGTGTTAATTTATTTGCTCCTCCAATATGCCCACTCAATAAGCTTATTACGTTTTTACCTTTCTCATCTAGTACTAAAATTGCTGGGTCACTAAATTTACTCACTATATATGGCGCTATACTTCGTACAACTATACCTGTAGCCATTATAAATACTATGTAATCAAATTTATTAAATATTTCTCCCACAAAATCGCTCAGTTTCTTTTGAACTATATGTACACAGGTTTCTTGAAGATTTAAATTAATTTCTTTATTTTTTATTTGATATACAACACAATTATCTACTAGAGATTTTATCTTTATAGCTAGATTCTTACCATTTTCTGTGATACAGATTATAGCAATATTACCCTCTATATTCATGTTTAAAATCCTTGTCATATAACTTTGAGTTATTATATTCTTCTCCTAAGAATCTTCCAACCATTATTAAAGCAGTTTTATTTATATTATTTTCTTTAACTTTTATAGCTATTTCACTTAAAGTTCCTTTAACTATTTTTTCATCTGCCCAAGTTGCTTTATATATAACTGCTATAGGAGTATCTTTTGGATATCCACCTTCTAGTAATCTAGACACAACTTTCTCAATTTCTTGAACAGATAAAAATATTACCATAGATGTCTGATGTTTAGCATATGATTGTATTGATTCTTTCTCTGGAACTGGGGTTCTTCCTTCCATTCTTGTTATAATTACACTTTGAGAAATTTCTGGAACTGTATATTCAACACCTAAAGATGAAGCTGCTCCTAAAAAAGAACTTACTCCTGGAGTGCAATCATAATCTATATTCAATTTATTTAAGTCCTCTACTTGCTCTCTAATTGAACCATATATAGAAAAATCACCTGTTTGCAGTCTTACAACAGACTTGTTATTTTCTATACCTTCTCTCATGACATCTATTATCTCTTGTAAATCCATATGTGCACTATTATGTATTTGGCAATCTTCTTTACAATATTCCAAAAGTTCAGGATTAACAAGTGAACCTGCATATATTACTACATCTGCATTACTTAATAATTTGTATCCTTTTAATGTTATTAATTCTTTATCTCCAGGCCCTGCTCCTACAAAATGTACTTTATTCATAATCATTTTCCCCTTTTTCACAAGATATTATATATATAGGATTTAGTGGTTTAAAGTATTCACCTTTTCCTAGTTTCTCTAGTTTAGAAACATTTAAAACACTTACATCTATTTCTTTAAATCCATATTTTTTAAGTAATTTTAAAGTTTGATTAAAAGTATCCATTATTATAAAATTAGCTACAAGTCTTCCTCCTATAACTAAATTATTTTTAGACCATTCTATTATTTCTTCTAAATTATTCCCTGTCCCACCAAGAAAAATAGACTCAACTTGGGTATTTAATCCTACATCGATTGGAGCATACCCTTTTATTACTTCTATATTTTTTAAGTTAAACTTTTTTATGTTTTTCTCTATAAGTTCTATAGCAACATCATTTTTCTCTATAGATATAACATTTAGATTAGGATAATTATATGCAGCTTCAATACTTACACTTCCTGTACCAGCACCTATGTCTATAAAGTTTTTAGCTTTTACTAAATTCAACTTACTTATTGATATTGCTCTAACTTCTTCTTTAGTAATTGGAACTTTCCCTGTTATAAATTCACTATTCTTCATCTAAAATCACCACAACATTCATCTCGAAATTGTCCATTCTTATTATCTCTTCTGGTTTTGCTATTGTTATTTTTTCATTTTCATATGATAAATTTTCTCCTACTACAACAATCTTATTTAAATTTCTATCTATTATTTCTTTACTTATTTGTTTTGGACCTATCTTAGAGTCTGTAACCATACATACTTTTTTATGTGATAGTATATAATCAAAATCTGGTACTTTTCCATGACTACTTGTGATATATACATCATTCATATCAACATATATTTTTGAAAATATATATTGTAATGAACTAATTCCAGAAACCATATTTATTATTTTGTTGTCAATATTCTTAGATAGATACCTACCTATACCATATATTAATGGGTCACCAGAAGCTATTACTGATATTTGCTTTTCTTTATTATTATTTATGTACTCTATAATTTCTCTCAAATTAGAATCTAAGATTATTTTTTCTCCTTCGAAGTTTTTTATAGATTCTAGATTCCTCTTACCACCAATTAATACATCAGAAGTGGAAATTAAGTTTTCACCTTTTTTTGTTATATAGTCCAAATTTCCAGGCCCTAGACCTATTATGTTTATCATATAAAGACCTCCACTAATGCATCTGTATTATCCGATTTACCTAACAATGACTTATCCATTGAAAATATCATCACTTCCACATCAATATCATCTGACTCTTCATTTAAGTATTCCTTTACTCTATCTCTACATTTATTACTCAATATATTATACACCCGTTTATACTCACTATTGTTTATTATATCTACAGCTTCTTCAGATGTTAGGCACTGATTTATTTTATTTAAAAATTCGTATTTAGCTCCCATTAAGGCTAGATTTGCCACTAATATCTCACTTCTAGCATCTGCAACTTTACTATGAGTATTAAAGATACCAGCAGATAGTTTTATAAATTTGCCTATATGACCAGCCATTAATATTTTTTTATACCCTATTCTTTGAGCTTCTTTAATCATATAGCCTACAAAATTACTCGTTCTAACTACATACTTAATATCCAAGTTTAGTTTTTCTCTTATAAACTGTTCTCCATGATTTCCTGGAACCAGTATTATTTTATCTAAGCCTTGTTCTTTTTTCATTTGAAGTTCTATGGATAAGGATTTTTTCCATCCTTCATCACTCATAGGTTCAACAATACCTGTTGTACCTATTATAGATATTCCTCCAACTATACCTAATCTTGGATTAAATGTTTTCTTTGCTACCGTTTCTCCTTGTGGAGCAAAGATTGTTATTTTTAAAACTTTATTATCTCCAAGTATAGATTCAAAATTACTTCCTACAAGCTTTCTTATTTCCTCGTTTATCATTTTAAGTGGAGTAGGATTTATAGCTGGCTTACCAACATCTACACTTAGTCCTTTTTTGGTTACTACTCCAATACCAATTCCACCATAAACTCTAATATATTTATAAAGTTCATTTTGACTCTCACTATTAGTATTTACACTATCAATATCACATAAAGTAAGATAATCTTTATCATTATCGTTTTTGGACACAATTTCAGCTCTTGCATAAATATCCATGGTGTGAGTTGCATCTATGTCATCTCCACCATCTTTTTTTATGGAACATTCCACAAATGTATTAGAAATATTTATATTATCAACCTTTAATGATAATGGTATCCCTTTAGGAGTATCTATATTTATAGTATCAATTTTATTTTTTGTTATCAGCATATATACAGCAGCTTTGGATGCACCTGTTGCACATGAGCCTGTAGTATATCCTCTTCGATATTTTTTACCATCTATATATACATATTCTTCCATACATATACCTACATAGTATATAATATAGCATTTACTATTGCTGCTGCTAAATTACTACCACCTTTTCTACCTTTAGAAATTATATATGGTATGTCTGTTTTTTCAACCTCATCTTTTGATTCTTGCGCCCCTACAAAACCTACAGGAACTCCTATAACTGCATCTAAATCTAATTTACCTTCTGATTTCATCTCCATAACTTTATATAAAGCTGTTGGTGCATTTCCTAAAACAAATATCTTTCTGCCATCTTCTTTAGCTGCAATTTCTACTGCTGCCATAGAACGAGTAATCCCTTTCTCTTTAGCTAATTTTGCTGTTTCTTCGTCTGCTACTAAGCATTTATATTTACATCCTAATACTTCTAGCTTTCTTTTATTTATTCCACTAAGAGCCATATTTGTATCAGTATAAATACTAGCATTATTTTTTAATGCATCTATTATACTATCTACTGCTTCTTCTGATATTTTTAATATGTCTAAGTAATCGAAATCAGCAGTAGTATGTATAGCTCTTTTTATTATTTTTTCTTCGATATTATTCTTAAATCTATAATCTGGTCTAATCTCATCTATTATTTCTTGTATTAATTCAAAACTTTTTTCTTCTATTTTCATAGGATTCTTTATGTATTGCATTCTATTTCCCCCTTAACTCCTCCATTTATTATGTTCAATGTATAAATCTTATTATAAACAGAATCTATATTAGATTCACATAATACATCTATTATCTTTTTATCATCCATAAACTTATCAATTAAGATGCCTATTACTGTACCACTGTGAGCAATGTTTACTCCATATGCTCCACATTTTTTTGATATTTTTATTATTTCACTTAGGTACTCTTTTTTCTCTATATTTTCATTTGCTAAACTACTTAAAGTACAAGCCTCTCCAACTAGGGATAAGTTATCACTTTTTATTCCCTCTTCTAGAATAGCAAATGACCTTTTTATGATTTCTCTATTTTCTATTTTTAAGGTGTTGTAATCTTTCCTCAGCCTAATTTTCATAGTATCTAACATTTTGTTTGGTTCAAGTATTATAACTTTTGCATTGGTTAGATTCCCTAAATATTTTATAACAGTTCCACTTAAAGGATTAAATATGCTATTTTTATCTATAAATATAGAATCTGTTGGTTCTATTTCCGCTGCTAATTTACAAATCTCTTCACTACTTAAATCTTTATCTATCAATGACAATGTTGCCTTTATAGTAGCTCCTATATCAGCAGTCGAACTTGCCATTCCCTTTCCAACAGGTATCTTACTATCTATATTCAGAGAAATATTTTTAGTATATTTTTTAGGTAGATTAAACTTTTCAAATACTTTCTCAATTGCTAGTCTTGACTTACGTCTACCTAAGTTTATATCTATTAATTTTTCTTCAATATACACCTTGGAATACATATCTATTGCATATGAGCATAGATATTCTTCATCATCAATTATTCCTTGTACAAACTCTCCACAAGATGCTGGGCACATTCCATAAGATTTCATTCTAATCACCCAATAAACCTTTTATATTTTCTATAAGAATTTTATTATCTTCATGAGATTTTATAGCTACTCTTATAAAACTTTCATCTAGTCCTACAAAGTTAGATGCATCTCTAACCAATAAATTTCCTTGCTTAAATAAATCTTTTTTCAATTCTCTAGATGTTTTTTTATAAATTTTTATCAAAATAAAATTAGCATCTGTATCATAGACTTTTATATTTTTTACATTTCTCAACTCTTGTAACATGTATTTTCTTTCTTTTATGTAATATTCTTTACTCTTTCTAATATACTCTTTATCTTCAAAAATAAAATCAGATAGTATGTCTGCAAAAGAATTTATAGTCCATGGCTCTTTGTATTCATAAATTTTGTCCATAATGTTAGTATTGCTTGTAATACCATATCCTAACCTTAAGCCAGGCATACCAAAAAACTTAGTCACAGCTTTAATTATGAATATGTTTTTGTTTGATTCTATATATTTGACTAAGCTATACTCATTTTCATCTTCAACAAACTCCATAAAAGTTTCATCAACTATTAACATCTTATTATACTGACCTAATAAATAAACAAGTTCCTTTAAGTCTTGAACATTTCCACTAGGATTATTAGGATTACAGATAAATAAGCTATCGAATTTTTCAATGTTATTTTTTATTATATCTATATCAAATTTAAAATTATTTTCTGAATCTAACTCTAAATCTATAATATCTAGATTGTTTAACTTAGCACTTCTTCTATATTCTGAAAATGTAGGATTTATTATAGCTAATCTTTTTTTAAGACTCTTCATAAGCAAATAAATCACTTCTGTAGCACCATTTCCAGGTATTATAAAGTTCTGATTTATATCTATATATTTTGATATATTTTCTCTCAAGTTTGTATAGTTTATGTCTGGATAATTCCTACACTCCTTTAATCCTTTTAAAATGTATTTTTCTAAATTTGGCAATACATTTGGATTTATATTTGAGCTAAAATCTATTATTTCTTTTGGGTCTTTCCCATACAATTCAGCCATCTCATCCACATTGGCACCATGCCCTAAATCCTTCATCTATGTCCCCCTTAAGTTCGCAAACCATCATTTATATAATTAATTTGATTAAAATCATCCTACACAACACATATAATAGTGTAAATACTAATATGGATACAAACGAAGATGCGTACATAATTTTATTCGTTTTAATTATATCCTCTTTATCTATCTCCCTAAGCTTATCCCCTATTGTTGGCTTATATACTTTTTCCCCAAAATAAACGTTAGTACCACCCAATTGGATTCCTAAAGCACCAGATACTGCACCCTCTGAAAAAGCACAATTTGGACTTTTATGATTCTTTCTATCTCTAATGGATATCTTAAAACAATTTCTATAATTGTAACGTAAAAAGAAACTCCCAATTGTCATAAGGACAACGGATATTCTAGCTGGTATATAATTGGCTACATCATCAATCTTAGCAGAAGCAAAGCCAATATCTTTATATTTTTCATTTTTATATCCAACAGTTGAATCTAATGTATTTATAGCTTTATACACCATAGCAAGTGGTGCTCCTCCAATAAATGCATAAAACATAGGTGCGATTATACCATCTACAGTATTTTCTGCAACAGTTTCTACAGTTGCTCTTATTATCTCAGACTCACTTAAAGTAGTAGTATCTCTACCTACTATATAAGACAACTGCGTTCTAGATTTCTCTATATCTCCAGTTTTTAATACATTATAAATTTTTAAAGCTTCATCTTTCAAACATTTTGTAGCCAGTGTGGTATAAATTATAAAACCATTTACCACAACACTCAATAATCCATTAAAGCTAAATAACTTCACTATAGAATAGGTTATTAAATATGTTATTCCCACAGTTATAAACCATAATATAAATCCACCAAATTTTAACTGTTTATCACTCTTAAAGACCTTCCTTATTATACCTTGAGTAAAATTTATAAGTTTACCAATAAACCTTACTGGATGAGGAAAAGAATACGGGTCTCCTACAATTAAATCTGCCACATATCCTATATAAATAGATAAAATATTCATTTACTTATTTCCTTTATTCAAAAAATTTTCTATACAATTTAAATTATTATAGAAATGAGTATGAAGATATGTAGCTAAAGTATTTCCTTTACTATAACCGCCATCCCATTCCTCAACTATATTTCCATCTCTTTCTTTTTTCATTGAATATGCACATTTTTCATCACTTTCAAATATTGAATGATGAAACTCATGACCTTTGATAGCTTCTCCTTTTTTAGATAAAAGAGTATTTTCTTTAGCTACACCAATACAGTATCCAAATCTTTTTAAAGAAGATGTCATCTTACTAATTCCACTGAATATACCAACCATATTAAATTCTTGTTCTTCTTGATTCAATAGTTTCTCACCTAGGTACATCAGCCCCCCACATTCTGCATAAATTGGTATGTTATTGTTATGTGCCTCTAATATAGAAGCTCTCATTGACTCATTTGCCTCCAATTCTTTTCCAAATATCTCTGGAAATCCCCCTCCAATATAAATATAATCTGAAGTTGGCACTGATGTATCTTCAAGAGGGCTAAAATAGTTTACCTCTAATCCAAGTTCTTCTAAAAGCTCTATATTCTCTCTATAATAAAAATTAAATGCCTTATCATATGCTATAGCTATTGATTTATTCTTAACATGCTTTTTTATTTCATTATTCTCTATTAAAGTTTGAAAATCAAAATCACTCTCAAACTCATCACTTTCTGAAATTTCTATTATCCTATCAATATCTATATAACTTTCAATTTCATCAGCTAAAGTATAAAATTTTTCTCTTAAAGATTTCATCTCCACACTAGGAACCAATCCTAAATGTCTAGATTCTAAAGAAAACTTATTATTTGGAGGAAAATACCCCAATACTTCAATATTACAATATTTCTCTATAGAACTTTTAATTATTTGATAATGGCTATTGGTCTTAACATTATTTACTATGACACCTCTTATATTTACATCTTTATCTAATTCCTTATATCCAAGTACCATAGCAGCACTAGATGCAGCCATAGATTTTCCATTTATAACTAATATAACAGGTGATTTTAACACCTTTGAAGTATGTGAGCTTGTACAGTTATCTAAATCTATTCCAAAACCATCATATAGCCCCATAACACCTTCTATTACTGAAATATCTGCATCTTTTGATGATTTATTCACTATATACTTTATTTTTTCATCATCTAACATATAAGAATCTAGATTTCTGGAATGTCTTCCAGTTATAAAAGTGTGATATGAAGGGTCTATATAGTCTGGCCCTACTTTATATGGCTGTACTTTCATATTCCTCTTGACTAAGGCTTGCATTATTCCTAATGAAATTGTTGTCTTGCCTACTCCACTACTGGTACCTGCAATTAAGATTTTTTTCATAATACACCTCCTACCTAAATTATAAATACAGAATCATTACTATTTCATAATCTCATATATTTTCTCTATATCTAAATGCTCTCTTAAAAAATCAGCCAATTTATCATATTCTTTATCTTTAAATTCACCAAAAGAATTTACCTTGCTTTCTAATTCTTGTAGACCTTTTTTCTTTCTTATATTATTTAAAATTTTCCTTGTGAAACTTATTTCATCAAAGATTCCATGAATATAAGTTCCAATTACAGTACCATCTTTATTTATGCTTCCTTCAGTATAATTCACTTCTTCATCCAGTTTTTTTGTTATCAAATCTAAGCTTCTTATACCATCACCTCGATTTGTAATACCCATATGGATTTCATAACCTTTTACTTTTATACCTTTAAGGTCATTCATATATTCACCATTACATTCAACAATAGTAGCTTCTACTTGTGTGGTAGTTTTTTCTTTCTCAAATATTGTTTCTGTATCTAAGAGACCTATACCATCAACTTCTTCAATTTCACTTTCAACATGATAAGGGTCTCTTAATTTCTTACCTAGCATTTGATACCCACCACATATACCAAATATCAATTTACCTTGACCATGCAAATTTTTAATTTGTGACTCAAGACCACTTTCTCTTATATACATTAAATCATTTATAGTACTTTTAGTTCCTGGTATTATTACCATATCTGGATTTCCTAAAGATTCTCCAAAATCTACATACCTGATGCTTACATCTTCTTGTGTCTCAAATATATTGAAATCTGTAAAATTTGACATGTGTGGAGTTCTAATTATTTCTATGTGTATATCACCTTTATTCATTTTTTTCTTAAATCTAGTAGTCACACTATCCTCATCTTCTATTTTTATATCTGTATAAGGAACTACTCCTATAACAGGTACTTTTATAATGTCTTCTAGCATATTTACTCCATCTTGTAAAAGCTCTTTTTTTCCTCTAAATTTATTAATTATTACACCTTTTACTCTTTTTTTCTCATCTTCATTTAATAAAAGCATTGTTCCTACTAATGATGCAAATACTCCTCCTCTATCAATATCTCCAACTATTATTACAGGTGCATCTGCTATTTCTGCCATACCCATATTAGATATATCTCTATCTTTTAAATTTATCTCTGCATTACTACCAGCGCCTTCCATAACTACAATATCATAAGTTGAATTCAAGCTATCAAAGGTATCTTTCAATATATCTACCAATTCTAGTTTGTAATCATGATATTGGGAAGAAGGCATTTCCCCTATAACTTTACCTCTTACAATAACTTGACTTTTGTTATTTCCAGAAGGTTTTAATAGAACTGGATTCATATCAGCTATAGGCTCTATTTTTGCTGCTTCAGCTTGAAATACTTGTGCTCTTCCCATTTCTAATCCTTCTTTAGTTATAAAGGAATTTAAAGCCATATTTTGAGACTTAAAAGGAGCAACAGTATAACCATCTTGTTTAAATATTCTACACAAACCTGCTACTAAGATACTTTTACCTACGTTTGATGCTGTTCCTTGTAGCATTATTTTTTTCCCCACTTTCTAACCCCTCCTTGCTAAAATTTACTAAAATGCCAATAAAAAAAGTCCTATTGCTTCTAAAGATAGGACTTTTATACGTATTAATTAAAAATCTTTCACCCCGAAGACCTCTTGTTTTAAATTAAATTAGGCAGGTATCCTGGCTTAACTTCATCCTACTTCTATAACCTTCCCATCAAATTGACAGTGGTATTTATAGTTTCGTTGGTTTCACAGTAGCGGGGGCTGCAAAGGCATCTAACCTTTTTCCCTTTTAATATATAATTAAGAACCTAATTTTAATCTAATATTCTATTTTCATTAATATTTTTACAGACATATATTGTAATACTTAATTTTAATTAAATTATATAAAGTCTGTAAAATTCATTTTATCTACTACAGTAAATCCACTATTAATTTCTAAAACTGTAATAGATGCATTATCAATTTTAAAGTTCCAATGATATTTATAACCACCAGAAATCAAATGTGTTATTATATTTCTTATTGTTCCTGCATGAGAACATATAAGTATTGTTTTTATATCTGAATGACTATCATTTTCTAAAAGTATATTATCAATTTCTTTTGCCACTCTTTTATAAGAGTCTATGAGACTTTCTCCATTTGGATATCTATAGTTGTTACCTTCTTCTATCATCTTTTCGAACTCTTTGGGATATTTGACTTTAATTTCTTCAAAAGTTATTCCTTCAAAGTCTCCAAAACTAATTTCTCTTAAAGCTTCTTTTTCTTCTATTTCTATTAATTTTAACCTTGATATCTTTTCTATTGTATCCTTTGTACGTGAAGATGGTGTCGTGTAAATTCGGTCTATATTTTCATTACTTAGGTATTCAGTAATTTTATTTATTTGAATTTTTCCTTCTTCACTGATACAACTATTTATGTGACCTGATAATCTTCCTTTTTTATTATCATTTGTCAATGCATGTCTTATTAGTATTAATCTTATCACATTATCACCACTTTTTAGTTTTAAAAAAACATAAAAATTAACAAATATATATAAATCAAATATACAAGCTCTGAAAGTTCTATTCCACAACCTAATATATCACCTGTTACTCCATCAATCTTTTTATAAATGTGTTTTTTGAATAATATTATAAATATAAAAATTACTATAGCTGAACCTAATATTTTAATCAACACTATATTAGGTAATAAGAATATAAATTTAGTAATAAGAATAACTATTAATGATGTATATACTATAGCTGTTATTAACATATTTGTAGTCAGTTTACCTATAAATAAATTTCCCATTCCTTTTTCTCTTGGTGTCACAGTTTTATATGTCAATAACATTACTCCTAATCTTGCAATCATTGGCATAAATATTATAACCCATAATGAATTATTACTTATTATATTGTATATGAATCCAACCTTTAATAAAAGCACAAACATAATTGCTAAAAGTGAATTTGTACCTAACCTTGAATCTTTCATTATTTCAAGCATTTTTTCTTTATCTCTATAGCTATATATTGCATCAAATGTATCTCCTAATCCGTCTATATGAAGACCTCCAGTAATTAATACCCCAGCTAGAGTTATTATTATAGAAGCTATAAATGGTTCAAATAAAAGCATAGAAATCCATCCTATTAAATAAGATAATACACCAATAACAAAACCTACAAGTGGAAAATACACTATTGATTTATAAAATTCATCATCAAATCCTACATTTAATTTTATAGGTATCCTTGTTAAAAACTGTAGTATTAAAATAAATCTTTTCATAGTCACATACTACTCCTTTATTTTCATAGGTATGCCACTAACTACAAAATAAACTTCATTACTTTTTGATGCTATGTATTGATTTATGCGACCTACAATATCAGCATATATCCTACTAAGTTTATTCCCAGGAACAATTCCCATACCTAATTCATTTGTAACAAATACAAAGTATAGATTTGTTTTTTCTATTTCTTCAATAAGTCTTATAACTTGTTCTTTTATATATTCTTCCAATTTGTTTATCTCTTCTTGAGTAGACTCTTCTATATTTAGATTGTGTTTAAACATTAGATTATTTACTAATAAGGTTACACAGTCTAGTATAACAGTTTCATGTTCTTTGTATAGCTGTCTAATTATGGAATATATATCTTCATATATTTCATATGTATCCCAATTTCTAGGTCTATTTTCTTGATGCTTTTTTACCCTATCTTTCATTTCATCATCAAACGGAATAGAAGTTGCTATATAAGCTGTTTTATTATTCCTATTTAAACATAGCTTTTCTGCAAAGTTACTCTTCCCTGACCTAGCTCCTCCTGTTACCAGAACAATTTCACTCATCAAAACACTCCTACATATTAAATTTTTATGCCTTATCTCCCCATGTCAATTTCATCAAAAGTTGCCATATTCCTATAAGTATAATTTGAAGCTTCTATTATGTTAAATGCTAGAGCAGCTCCACTTCCTTCACCCAACCTCATATCCATATTTAGTAAAGGGTCTAATTTCAATATATCTAAGGCTCTCTTAGTTCCTGATTCTGCTGACATGTGAGATGCTATCATATATTCTCTAGTTTTTGGATTTATCTTATAAGCAATTAGTGCTGCTGCATAAGAAATAAATCCATCAATTACTACTGGAATTCTATTAGCACTACATCCTAATATTACACCTGCCATTGAACCTATTTCAAATCCACCCACTTTAGATAAAATATCTACTCCATCAGTTGGATTTGGATTATTAATTTCAATAGCTTTTCTGATTACTTCAGCCTTATGTTTTAGTCTCTCTTTTTTAAGACCTGCACCTATACCAGTAACTTCTAATGGGTCACAGCCTGAAATTACAGATATTATTGCTGTACTTGGAGTAGTATTCGCTATTCCCATCTCTCCAATACCAATAACCTTATAATCTTTTTCTATACACTGTTCTGCTATTTCAATTCCTATCTCTAAGCATCTAATAGCTTCTTGTTTACTCATAGCTGGCCCTTTGGCCATGTTTGATGTTCCTTTTCTAATCTTATAATCCAATACTCCCTCTAGTTTTTCATCACAGTTTATTCCTACATCTACAGCTACAACATCTGCCCCTACAAATTTACTTATTACTCCAACTCCGCATAATCCTTTCGAAAAATTTGGAAATTGTAGTTTTGTTATATTTTGAGGGTCAGGTGCTACACCTTCTTCATATACACCATGATCTCCTGCAAAAGCTATTATAACTTTTTTACTTGTATCAAAATTTTCATTACCAAATATCCCTGATAATTGCATACAAATATCTTCTATTTTGCCTAAGCTTCCAGTTGGATGTATAAGCCTGTCCAATCTCTGCTTTGTTTTTTCAATAGAAGAATTATCTAAAGAATATATATTTTTTGATATACTTTCTAATAAACTCATTTTCTATCCTCCCAACATTTTTTTATTTTTTAAATTATCTTTTTAGATAAAAAATACTCTTATTTTCTAAAAATTTCAACTTTTTATTTTTATTTTTACATATATACAAAAATTATTCTACATTTTATCTCTATTTCCTTTATTTTCCATTATGAATTTGCATACAATCGCATGCTTTTTGTAAAAATATATTTAAAAGAACTTTAAGGAGATGATATCGTGGATGATTTTTCTAAATTAAAAAATTTATATGAAGATGGATATAGATGTATTTATCATGATTGTGTAGATAATAATTACACTATATATCTTAAGAATTTTTATACGGAAGGTTCAGAAACTATCGAGTTAAGTAGCGAATCAGATTTCTCGCAATTCAAAGATTATATAGATGGACTGAGAATGTCTTAAATATTATGAAACCCATTAAAATAGGGAGTTTAACAACTCCCTATTTTGAAGTCACAATTTTTTTTATAAGCTTTAAAAGTTCGTCTCTGTTTACTTCTCTTTCATTTTTTCTGTCCTTATACTCTTGAAAGTTAACAACTTTTGTATTTGGTTTTTCCATAAACTCACTTCCCATTTAACATTATTAACTTATCTTAATATATTTTATTCTATACAATTTATCTATTTCCTTCTATTTATAATACAAAATTTCTTAAATAATCCCAAATTTTCAAAACAAAATTTTCAAAATATACTAAAATCTACCTTTCAAATATAATATCAAATAAAATTTAATAATCCTTATACTTTATAGTATAATATACTCATAAAATATAATAAAGGAGATTTTAAATGAATATATTACAAAATGAAAAGTTAATTATAGAATCAAACAATTCTGGTGCTGAACTCACTAAAATATTTTCTAAAAGATATAATAAAGACATTCTTTGGAATGGTAATAAAAAATATTGGGGTAGACAATCACCTATATTATTTCCTATAGTAGGTAAACTTGTTGATAATGAAACTATAATAGAAGAAAATCTATATAGCATGACTCAGCATGGATTTGCCAGAGATATGGAATTTGAGATTATAGATAAAGGAGATACATTCATATCTTATAAATTAACAGACAATGAATCTACTTTAGAAAAGTATCCATATTCTTTTGAGCTAATCATAAATTATACATTAAAAGATAATAGTATAAATATAGAGTGGATTGTAAAAAATACTGACTCTAAAGATATATTCTTTTCTATAGGCGGACATCCTGCATTTAATCTTCCTCTTTTTGAGCAAAATGATTTTTCTAAATATCATCTTGAATTTAAAAAAAGAAGTGATGTAGAAAAAATCAATTTAAATACTTCTTTTATAGATGATATAACATTTATTGGAGATTTAAAAAACTTACAGTTAAGTCCAGAATTATTCAAGAATGATGCCTTAATATACACTAATATAGATGAAGTGTCTATATGTAATAATGATGGTGGCAAATATATAACTCTATCTATGCAAGATTTTCCTCTAGTTGGTATTTGGACTCCTTATTATAGTGAAACTAATTCTACTGCTCCATTTTTATGTATAGAACCTTGGTATGGTCTTGCTGATAGTATACATTCTAATAAAATTTATAAAGATAAGAAATTCATTAATAAACTTGGTAAAGGAAAAATTTTTACTGCTTCTTACAATATAAATATACATTAAATAAAAGTCAGTTAAAAAATTGTATCTTTAAGTTCTAACTTTTGCAAAATATTATGCAAATTAATATGAAAAGTTTTTATATAAAAATAAAGAGTGGATATTTTCAATTATCCACTCTTTCATAGTACACTTTATTTTATAGTATAAGTTTACAAAAATTAAATCCTATTTATCAATCTGTTCTCTAAGCCACTTAGTTGCTACATCCAGTTGCTTATTTTCATCTTTTTCTTCAATTGTAGGCTTTATTCCTTTTTCATTGATATAATCTCCATTAGGTGTAAAATATTGAGCAGTAGTTAGTTTGTACCCTGTTCCATCTTTTAATCTTACAACTGATTGTACTAACCCTTTACCAAAGGTTGTAGTACCTACAGAAATACCTTCTTTATTATCAACGATTGCAGCTGTTAATATTTCAGCAGCAGAAGCACTTTCTCCATTAGTTAAGACTACTATTGGAAGTCCTAATTTTTCTTTATCAGATTTCAAGTACTCAGTGTTTCCTTTATTATCTTTTGTATATACTATAGTTCCTTCGCCAATTAGCTCATCAGCAACTTCTTTACATATATCCAGCATTCCACCAGGATTATTTCTAAGGTCTATTACTAATCCCTTAATATTTTTTGTTTTTAATTCTTTTAAAGCTTTGTCAAAGTCAGTATATGTACTTGATATAAATTGAGTGATTTCTATATATCCTAAATCATTATCAATTACTTTACTTTCTATACTTTTCTCAACTATTTGTTCTGTCTTTACTTTAAAGTTTAGATGTTTGTCTTCTCTTAATATAGTCAATTCGACTATTTTTCCTTTTTTACCTTTCATCATACGCACAGCTTCATCTGAATTCTTATATGACACAGATTTTCCATTTACTTTTACTAATTTATCCCCTGCTTTTACACCTGCTTTTTCTGCTGGAGAATCTTTCATAGGAACTACCACTAGCCCTCCATCTTTCGATGCACCTATATACATACCTACACCAACATAGGAGCCTTCACTATCATTTATTAAGTCTTCCATTTCATCTTTAGTGTAATAACCAGAGTACTTATCATTAGTACCTAAGAACAAACCTTTTGATGCTCCATCTACTAAGTCAGCATCAGATACTTTTTTATAAAAATCTTGTTTTATAATAGTTTCTAATCCTAACAACTTATCATATTTTTTATAGTCCTCATAGAGTTCCTTCGATATTACAACCTTATTCCCCAATGTTAACTGAAAGGCTGATGTAGTCATCGCCGTTATAATTACTAAAATCACCCCTAAAAAAATAGCTTTCTTCTTTGAAATCACAAGATACATCTCCTTTTACATAAACTATTATTATTATATGACTAGCTGTTATTTTTATTACATTTACCCAAATATATTGCTTTATTATAATAAACTATACTAAAATTTATATTAAATACAATTGCTTTACACATTATAACACATTAAGGGAGGAATATTTTATGAAAAAAGAATTTAGGAAAAAAGTTATTGAATCCAGAAAAAGTAAGAGTGCAGATTTTGTATTTAATAATTCAAATTTAATAACAGAAAGATTACTTCAAATGAAAGATATAAGAAATGCAACTAATATAATGCTTTATCTAGACTTCAATAACGAAGTTCAAACAGATAGTTTAATTCAAAAACTTTTATCCCTAAAGAAAATAGTCTCAAGCCCTATTACAATAAAAGAAAATCATACATTAATCCCTACTCAAATAACAGACTTAAAAGAAGGATTGAAAATTGGAATATATGGAATAAGAGAACCTAAAGAAAAATCACCTACAATCGATATCAAGACCTTAGATGTTGTAATTGTACCAGCTGTAGCATATGATATAAATTGCTATAGACTAGGATATGGTGGAGGATTTTATGATAGGTTTTTAGAAAACTTAAGAAAAGATGCTATAACTATAGGAATAGCATTTGATTTCCAAATATTCAATTCTATCCCAAAAGAAACTCATGATGCACAATTAAATTATATAGTTACTGAAACTAGAATTATCACACCAGACAATTAGAATAGCAAATATTGTTAATATCACATCTTAAGTCATGGCTTTTAAAATAATAATAAACACATATCATTTACTTATAATAAAAACCATGACTTTATTATATAAACTACTTAGTTATTTAGTTATAAAACATATTTTTATTTGGTTGAATTTAATTCTATTCTATCTGGAAGCTCACTCATATTTGTTTCAACAACTATGTACGGATAAGAGTCCTCCTTATCTTTATACTTTATCTTGACTCTTAAAACATCTTTTCCTTCTTCACTTACACTTTCTATTTTGTTCATTTCTATACCATATTTATTATTTCCTCTAGTTACTATGATGTATATTTTGTTATCAATTTTAGCTGCCAAAGCTCTTTCTTCATTTGTATACTTATCCATGACATCAAGTATTTTTTCTGGTATTGAATTTCTTTGTAATATCGTATAATCTACAGGCTTAGATTTCTCTACAAACATACTTGGTATGAATATAAATCCCCCTATAACGAATACAAGAGCTATAACTCCATAAATTATACCTTTAATATTAAATTTTACATTCAATCTTATCACTCCTCCCATCTATTCTAAATATATGATTTACAACCTTATCTTAGACTCTAAATTATTGATTAGAATACGTTTATCCATAATTATAAATATATGTAATACTATTAAAAAACATATTCTAAACATTTTATAACACATAAAATAAAAAGAGCTATATTAAAACAATTTAATTGTTTTAATATAGCTCTTTGATTTACAATCTTAAAATATTTATTTATCGCTAACGCCTTCTTGATATCCAGATGTCTTTGTAATCTGTCTATAAAGAACACAGACCAGTATTATGACGCCCATATATCCAGTGTATGGATATAAGATACCAACCAGCTTGTCAAATGGTAGGAATCCACCTATAAGACCTAATATAGCTGTTATTATTGTTATTATCTTAAACTTAGGATGATTATCATCAACAAATCTATTAGTTACTGACCATAATAGAGGCACAGCTGTTGTATATATACCTAATATAAGAATTATTGAGAATAAAACTCCAACTATTGGTGAAATCTTATCAGCTAAGAATAATGAAGGTATTGCTTTTGAATATAGATTTCCTATATCAGAAAGAATAGCTAAGTGCATCATTATAGCTGCTGCCATAAGTGCTACCCCACCTAATATACCACCACAAACAGCTTCTTTTTTATTAGCAGCACTTGCTCCTAATCCTGTTAAGAATGCCATGACAACGATTGTATTATAAGTAGTGTATATTACACCAGATAGGTATGCGTTTGGAACTGGTTTAGTTATCTCTACAGTTCTAAGAACTTCTGCCGCTTGACCTATATTACCTATATTATTAGCTAAACTTATACCACCAACTAAAAGTGTAAAGATTATTATTATAGGTCCTATTCCACCTAGTATCTTTGATAATTTATCAAGACCTAGTGAAACAGTTAATAATGCTACTACTGCCATACCAACTCTACCTACAAATGGATTTAATCCATAGTACTCAGTTAAAGTTGCTCCTGCTCCTGAAATCATTACTACGAAAACACCAAATAAGAATAATGGTCCAAACCACTCAAAGAATATTCCTAAATACTTACCACAATAAACACGATAAATTTTGATAGGTTCTTTAAGTTGAAGTTCTTTACCTTTTGACATAACTGAAGCACCCATCCATGAGAATAATACCATTGAAATTATCCCACCAATAACTCCTGCGAAACCATAAAAAGTGAAAAATTGCATTATTTCCTGTCCTGTTGCAAATCCAGAACCTATTACTGTTGCTACATAAGCTCCTGCGAAACTTATGACTGTTTTAACGTTTACCTTTTCTGACATATCTCAGTTACCTCCCCACGTGAAATTTTTCATCTGCTTAAACAATTCGATAAACTACCTATAATTTCCTTTAACATAAAATACATGATAACTGTTTTAGAGCTTTTTAGTATAATAACTTAAAACTTATAATATATCTTTTATACAGTATACCTCCCTCCATAAGATTTATTAAATTCTTTTTGTCTAAGTAGCTTTTATATATAAAATTAATTTCCCTATAAACTATATATTAGTCATATTTTTCTGAATAGTCAATATATATTTGAATATTTTCTCTATTTTTGTAAAAATTTGAATATTTTATTACATTTTTGATATATTGATATCATGTATAAAAAAGAGAGATATAAATTAATACAGACCTTTATATCTCTCCTTCAAATATATTATATTATTAACAAATATGAATAATTTATATGTCTTAAATTCTTTTTGCAAGAATAGCTTCTTTGACAGATTTTATTATATCATCACAAGTTAATTCATATTTTTTTAACAAGTCATTTGGAGCACCAGATTCTCCAAATGAATCTTTAACTCCAACTTTTTTTACTATAGTTGGATAAGACTCTCCAACTACTTCACTTACAGCAGAACCTAATCCTCCAATTACACTGTGTTCTTCTACAGTTACTATAGCATTTGTTTCTTTTGCTGTTTTTAATATTAAATCCTTATCTATAGGTTTTATTGTAGACATATTTATGACCCTAGCACTTATACCTTCTTCTTGCAACTTTTCTTGTGCCAGTATAGCCTCATTTACCATAATTCCACAAGCTATAATAGACACATCATTTCCATCTCTTAAAACTGTACCTTTTCCTATTTCAAACTCATAGTTTTCATCAAATAAAATTGGTACTGAGCTTCTTCCTAATCTAACATAAACAGGACCATTATACTTAGCTACTTCAAAAATCATTTTTTCTGTTTCAACACCATCAGCTGGAACAAGAACTGTCATATTTGGTATAGCTCTCATTATAGCAATATCCTCTACACTTTCATGAGATGCTCCATCTTCTCCAACAGTAAGACCTGCATGAGTAGCACAAATTTTTACATTTAGTTTTGGATAGCAAACTGAATTTCTTATAATCTCAAAAGCTCTTCCTGTAGCAAACATAGCAAAAGTACTTGCAAAAGGTATTTTGCCAGCAGTTGACAATCCACAAGCAGCACCTATTAGGTTTTGTTCTGCTATACCCATATTAAAAAATCTATCTGGAAATGATTTATAGAAGTCGTGTGTCTTTGTAGATTTTGATAAGTCTGCATCTAACACAACAACATTGTCATTTATTTGACCTAGCTTTACTAATGCTTTACCATATGCCTCTCTCGTCGCCATTTTACTCATTGTCAGCACCTCCTAGTTCAAGCAAGGCTTTTTCTAACTCTTCATCACTTGGAGCTGTTCCGTGCCATCCTGCTTGATTTTCCATAAAAGATATTCCTTTGCCTTTTATAGTTTTTGCAATTATCATTGTAGGTTTTTTAACTGTTGATTTAGCTATGTCAAGAGCAGCAAATATTTGGTCAAAATCATGACCATCTATTTCAATTACATTCCATCCAAAAGCTTTAAATTTATCAACTATTGAACCTAAATTCATTACACTTTCTGTATCTCCGTCTATTTGAAGCCCATTATTATCTAAAAAAGCAATTAAATTATCAAGCTTATAGTGTGCAGCACTCATAGCAGCTTCCCAAACAATACCCTCTTGAACTTCTCCATCACCAAGTAAAGTATATACGTTCCATGGTGCATTATCAAGTTTTGATGCCATCGCCATACCACACGCAACTGAAAAACCTTGCCCTAGAGAACCTGTAGATATCTCTATACCAGGCGTACCTTTCATATCTGGATGACCTTGTAACATTCTTCCAATCTTCCTTAGACCATCAAGTTCTTCCTTATCAAAATAGCCTTTTTCAGCCAATGTAGCATATAATGCTGGTGCAGCATGTCCTTTTGATAATACAAATCTATCTCTATCCTCCATTTTAGGATTTGAATAATCCACATTCATTTCATCAAAGTATAACGCAGTAAGTATTTCAACTACTGATAATGACCCTCCTGGATGTCCAGATTTGGCTCTATGTATCATGGAAACTATATCTCTTCTTATGATACGCGCAATCTCATTTAATCCTTTATGGTCTCTCATGCAATTACCTCCCTTGAGTTCGTAATTTTATATCAATTCCATATTATTATATCACTTTTATGCTATTTTTTTGCGTTATTTTTGATTTTCTTAATACACGCTACCAAAATTAAATACTAAAAGATATTTCCAAAGAAAAAAGGGATTGTCTAATAAAAGACAAACCCCTCTTTAAAAAGTAAACAATCCTAGACTTATTTGAAGTCCATCGTCTACTTTTATCATCATATTTTCATCTAGACAACCAATTTTCTCCCTCAGTCTCTTTTTATCAATAGTTCTAATTTGCTCTAAAAGAATTACTGAGTCTTTATTAAGCCCATATTCATTGGAACTTATCTCTACATGAGTAGGTAGTTTGGCTTTATTAATCTGAGATGTTATAGCTGATACTATAACTGTAGGACTATATTTATTACCTACATCATTTTGTATTATCAGAACAGGTCTAACGCCTCCCTGCTCTGAGCCAACAACTGGACTTAAATCAGCGTAATATAAATCACCACGCTTTATTTCACAATTAGTACTCACCTTGGGCAATCTTCCCTTCATTTTTATCATCAGAAGATACTTCTTCAACTGTCATACCTAACTCAGCCAATGACAGATTAATTTGACCCATTTCTCTATAACCCGTTTTCATAGATTCTTTAATATGAATTCTCTTTTTCTGAGTTATATAGAACTGAAAAGCAGCTTTTGCAAAATCTTCTCTGTTACTGTTCTCCATCTGAACTATACTATCAACTTCAGAAATCAGAGAGTCTGGTAAAGTAACTTCTATTTTTTCTTTACTTTTATCGTACACAAAATCGCCTCCCAGATTATAATATCATGGTTTTATTTTAGCAAATAACTGTTTATTTGTACAAGCTCATTATTTTCCATATAAACACGGTCAACTCTTCTTGATATCATACATAACACTTCATAGTTTATAGTTCCTAAGTCTTGGGCTATACGCTCAGCTGTAACTTCACCTTCTCCAAATAGTATAACCTCATCTCCAACTTTTATGTCTATATCTTTGTCAATTCTAACCATTATTTGATCCATACAAATTCTACCAACTACATCAAACACTTCTCCTTTAATAAGAACCTTTGGATTTCTTTGAATTCTAGTAAATCCATCTGCATATCCTATTGGAACTGTAGCGATTGTTTCTTTACCAGTAGTTGTATACTTTAGTCCATAACTTATTCCTACACCTGGTTCAACTTGTTTTATATGTCCGATTTTTGATTTTAATTTCATTGCTGGTCTTAATTCTAATCTTTCTTTAAATACATCCTCAGATGGATAATGACCATATAATATTATTCCTGCTCTTACCATATTTAATCTTAAATCAGGGCAATCCATAATAGCTGCACTGTTTGATACATGTTTTATAGCTATTTTTACACCAGCTTCGTCCAACTTATCAGACATAAATTTATAATTATTAGCTTGTTTATAAGTGTACTCTTTACTTACTTCATCAGCTGTAGCGAAATGAGTAAACATACCTTCTAAATTTATATATTCTAATTTATTTAATTTTATTATTTCCTGTACTGACTCTTCATTAGGTTGGAAACCTATTCTAGTCATTCCTGAGTCTATTTTAATGTGAACACAGGCTTTTTCTCCTAAAGATTTTGCAACCTCGTTTATCTTTTGTGCTGTTTCTAAAGAATAAACTGTCATAGTTATTTTATTTTTTATAGAATCTTCGAAAGCTTCGTCTGGAGTATATCCTAAGTTCAAAATAGGAAGTGTTATGCCATTTTGTCTAAGTTCGATTCCTTCAGCAGTTCTTGCTACTGCTAAATAATCTACTTTTTCTTTTTCTAGCAATTTTGCAACTTCTACTGCACCATGTCCATATGCATCAGCTTTTATTACTCCACAAACCTTAATATCTTCTTCTAATAAATTTTTAATATTATTTAAGTTAAATCTTAAGTTATCTAGATTTATCTCTGCCCATGTAGGCACTGTTATTTTTTGCATTTCTTTAGTCCCCCTTAGTTTCTGTATTCAAAATCATTGTATTTTACTGTAAATCTCGGCACGCCTTCTTTATCTAATACTTCCATTTTTTCAGGGTTCTTTGTGTCAGCATTTACATATAATACTTGCTTATTAAAATATTTATTATCCCCAGGAATAAAAGTTTCTAGAACCAAATGTCCTTTGGATAACTTTATTTTCATCTCTTCGTTTTGAAGATAGTTTTTTATAAAGTCTCCTATAAAAAGATATTGATTGTTCTTTCCTGTATTAGGCAATTCCACTATATCACTGATATTTGGATTTTTAACTAATATTTTATCACCTTGATACTCTATACTCTTCCCTTTTAAATGTTTTGGGGAAATTACTTCTAATTTATAGTTATCAGTTTTTTTATAAGTATGAATTAAAACATAATTGTGTGGGCTTTTATTTCCAAATACTTCTACTTCAGCTTTACAACTGTAAGAATTCATATCAGAAATCTGCTTTTGAAAGTCTTTGTATACTTCTTCTTTAGTGGACTGTCGCTTTTGGCATCCTATTACAATTATAACCAGTGCCAAAAACATAATACATACTATGGTCCACTTTTTTCTCACATCACACCTCCTACTCTAGTTTATTCATTGTATAAAGCTTTTATTATATCATATCTACAAATTATACCTTTAAGTTTATTGTCATCATCTACCACAGGAACTCTGTTTATTGATTTTTTAATCATTACATTAGCTACATCATCAAACTTATCATCTTCATGAACCTTTATTATATCTTTAGACATAAGTTCTCCAACTTTATAAGCAGCCACCTGTTTTATATCTTTTTCTACTTTTTTTAAATCATCTAAGAAAATCAATCCTTGTAATAGATTTATATAGAGAGGTGCTTCTATATATTTTTCTTTTTTAAGAATATCTGTTTCAGAAATCACTCCAACCACTCTGTTTTCTGAATCTACAACTGGCAGACCTCCTATTTTTTCTGCAATTAGCATATTAGCTACATCTGCTATACTATCATCTTGTTTTGCTACTATTACATCTGTTGTCATTATTTCTTTTGCTGTTTTATCCATCATAATGTAATCACTCCTTAGTCCTTAATTATGGTTATCGCATTTGCTATAGCATAATCTTTTGAATGTGATATTGAAACTTTTATTTCTAAAACATTATAATCTATGCACATTTTTGCGAGATTATTATAAGTTTTTACTATTGGTTTTCCCATTTCATTTCTGAGAACTTCTATGTCTTTAAAGTTAAATACTCTAATTCCTGTACCCATAGATTTACTTATAGCTTCCTTAGCTGCGAAATTACCTGCTATACTTTCTGCTTTAAAATTCTTAGAATTAAAATATTCAATTTCTTTATCAGTAAATATTTTTTCCAAAAACCTGTTATTTTTTTCTACAGCTTTTCTTATTCTGTCAATTTCAATTATGTCTACACCAATATCAAATATATTCATTGTTCCTCCAGAAAATTTATAATGCTTCTTTAAATATTAATAATGAATTTATAAATTTACTATTGATAATACATATTATTATTTAGTTTATGTTACTTATCTTAATTTAATAATCATTATAATAAAATTGTAACTTTTAAAATTATTTGTAATGAATATTATATACAAATCTATTATATTATTTATTATACTACACAACTAAGCAAATTTTTTAAATTTTATAAAAATTTTATATATATTTATTATATGAAGATGTTTTCATTTACATAAAACCTAGCTAAACCTTCTTTATATTCTGAATTACAACATAATTTTGCAGTAAATTTAAACTTTTTGTGAATTTATTGTCACTAAAAATTTACAATTTTTTTGTTATTTTATTAACACCAAAAAACAAAAAAGTCATTTTATCCAAAATATTTTTTTGGTCAAAATGACTTTTCAGATTATAAATTAATTTATTAAATCCATTCAGCAGATTCTGTTAATATAACAGTTTTATTCTGAGCTACGTTAACAAATCCTTCTGCTATTTTTGCTTCTTTAAAACTTCCATCTTTTTTTATCTTTAAAGTTCCTACAGGTATACCTGAAACAAATGGTATATGACCTTTCAATACTCCTTTGTCTCCTTTTGTAGTTCTAACTACTATCATTTCAACGTCTCCATCATAAAAAGTATTATCTGGAGTTACAACTTTCAATGAAAATTCACTGGCCATGACTACATACTTCCCTTCGCTTTTTTAACAGCATCTTCTATTGTTCCTACAAACAAGAATGCTGACTCTGGTAAGTCATCATGTTTACCTTCAAGAATCTCTTTAAATCCTCTTACAGTCTCTTTAACAGGAACATATTGACCTGGATTTCCTGTAAATTGCTCAGCAACTGTAAATGATTGAGATAAGAATCTTTGTATCTTTCTAGCACGTGCAACTATTAACTTATCTTCATCGGATAATTCATCCATACCAAGTATAGCGATTATATCTTGAAGTTCTTTATATCTTTGAAGTATTGATTGTACACCTCTAGCTACTTCATAATGTTCTTTTCCTACTATATTAGGGTCAAGAATTCTTGATGTAGATTCAAGAGGGTCAACTGCTGGATATATACCCAATGATGATATTTGTCTAGATAAAACTGTTTTTGCATCTAAGTGAGAGAATGTTGTAGCTGGCGCTGGGTCAGTTAAGTCATCCGCTGGTACATATACTGCTTGAACAGATGTTATTGAACCTTTTTTAGTTGATGTTATTCTCTCTTGAAGCGCACCCATTTCAGTAGCTAATGTTGGCTGATAACCAACAGCTGATGGCATACGTCCTAGAAGTGCTGAAACTTCTGAACCAGCTTGTGTAAAACGGAATATATTATCAACGAAAAGTAAAACGTCTTGTCCTTGCTCATCTCTAAAATGCTCTGCCATTGTAAGTCCAGTTAAAGCAACTCTCATTCTTGCTCCTGGTGGCTCATTCATCTGACCAAATACTAGAGCAGTTTTATTTATAACTCCAGATTCACTCATCTCTCCATAAAGGTCATTACCTTCTCTTGTTCTTTCTCCTACTCCTGAGAATACAGAAATACCACCATGTTGCTTAGCGATATTGTTTATAAGTTCTTGTATTAAAACTGTTTTTCCTACTCCTGCTCCTCCAAATAGACCTATTTTTCCACCTTTTAGATATGGTGCTAGTAAGTCAACTACTTTAATACCTGTTTCAAGTATTTCAGCTGTAGTTTCTAGTTCATCATATGCTGGTGCTGGTCTATGTATAGGTAATTTAGGTGCAGATTTTGGAGCTGGTTTTCCATCAACTGGTTTTCCAAGAACATTAAATATTCTACCTAAAGTCTCGTCTCCAACAGGAACACTTATTGGTCCACCTGTATCTACAACTTCCATACCTCTTACAAGTCCATCTGTCGCACTCATAGATATACATCTTACAGTATCATCACCTATATGTTGAGCAACTTCTGCAACTATTTCTTTATCTCCTAACTTTATTACTAACGCATTTAATAAGTTAGGTAGGCTTTGTTCACTATCAAACTTAACATCTAGTACAGCTCCTACAATCTGTACTACTTTACCTACATTTGCCATTTCCTAACCTCCCTATTTTAGAGCTTCAACTCCACCAACTATCTCTGTTATTTCTTGAGTTACAGCTGACTGTCTTGCTCTGTTATAACTTAACTCTAAATTAGATAGCATTTCATTCGCATTGTCTGTGGCTGATTCCATCGCAGTTCTTCTAGCACCTTGCTCTGACGCAAAAGATTCCAAAATTCCACCATATACTGTACCTGATATAAATTGAGGTACTATATAACTTAAAACTGCCTCTGCTGATGGTATATATTGTACTTTTGATTTACTTTGCTTTTCTTCTTTTATTACAATTCCATGGTCATCTGTATCTTTCTCAAAAACTAATGGAAGCAATTTTAAAATTTCAACTTCTTGTGATAAAGCTGATTTAAATTTTGTATAAGAAATATAAACTTCGTCTACTTCACCTTTTTTATACAGGTCGATAATAGTTTGTGAAATTTCTATCGCATCTTCATATCCACAAGCTTCCACACTATTTATATCTTTTACTATATTGTAATCTCTTTTAGAAAAGAATTCATGAGCTTTCTTTCCTACAGTTATAACTGTTTCCTTTTTACCTTGCATATGAGATACAGATTCCTTTAACACATTGGAATTGTATCCACCAGCAAGACCTCTGTCTCCAGCTACTACTATATAGCACTTATTCTTTACTTCTCTTTCTTTTAAAAATTCATTTCTAACTCCACGTGTTGTTTGGGCAATATCTTTTACTGTATCGTACAAAGTATTAAAGTATTCTCTTGAATCTTCAGCTTTTTCTTTTGCCTTTCTAAGCTTAGAAGATGCAACTAGTTCCATAGCTTTAGTTATTTGTTTTGTACTTTCAACAGTTCCCATACGTATTTTGATTGCTTTAATTCCAGCTCCTGCCAATTAATTTACCTCCTTTTTTAAAAAGGATTATACTTCAACAACAAACTTTTCTTTAAATTCATTTATTGCATCTGTTAAATCATGAGTGAAGTCATCTCCACCTAATATTTTTCTTGATATTTCTGGATAATTATTATCTACAAATGCATACAATTCTGATTCAAATCTAGCTATATTATCTATTGGAATATCCTCTAGATGATTATTTATAACAGCGTATATTATCATAACCTGATTTTCAACTTTTATTGGTTGATGCTCACCTTGTTTTAATATCTCAACTATTCTTTCACCTTGAGCAAGTCTCTTTTTAGTATCTTCATCCAAGTCAGAACCAAATTGTGAGAATGCTGCAAGTTCTCTATATTGTGAATATGCAAGTTTTAATGTACCTGCAACTTTTTTCATTGCTTTAATTTGCGCAGAACCACCAACCCTCGATACTGATATACCAGGGTCAACTGCTGGTCTTACACCTGAATAGAACAATTCTGGTTGTAAGTATATTTGACCATCTGTTATAGATATAACGTTTGTTGGTATATACGCAGAAACGTCACCAGCTTGAGTTTCTATTATAGGTAAAGCAGTCATTGAACCTCCACCTAATTCATCTGATAACTTAGCTGCTCTTTCAAGTAATCTTGAATGTAAATAGAATACATCTCCAGGATATGCCTCACGTCCTGGTGGTCTTCTAAGTAATAATGACATTTCTCTATATGCAACGGCTTGTTTACTTAAATCATCATATACTATAAGTACATGTTTTCCATTGTACATAAACTCTTCACCCATTGCTGCTCCAGCATATGGCGCTATATATTGAAGTGGCGCTGATTCAGATGCTGTTGCTGAAACTACTATTGTATAGTCTAAAGCTCCACCTTTTTCTAGTGAATTAACCAATTGAGCTACAGTAGAACGTTTTTGCCCAATTGCTACATATATACATATAACATCTTTTCCTTTTTGATTTAATATAGTGTCAATAACTATAGATGTTTTACCAGTTTGTCTGTCACCTATTATTAACTCCCTTTGACCTCTACCAATTGGTATCATTGAATCTATTGATTTGATTCCCGTTTGTAATGGTTCATAAACAGACCTTCTATCTATTATACCAGGTGCTTCAGATTCAACTGGTCTAGTTTTTGTATATGCTATAGGTCCTTTTCCATCTATTGGTTGACCTAGAGAATTTACAACCCTACCCATTAAAGCTTCTCCAACTGGAACTTCAACTATTCTTCCAGTTCTCTTAACTATATCGCCTTCTTTTATTTCACTGTCATCACCAAGTATAACAGCTCCAACTACTTCTTCTTCTAAGTTAAGTGCCATACCATATATTTCACCTGGGAACTCTAGTAACTCACCAGACATAGCTTTCTCTAATCCATATACACTCGCTATACCATCCCCAACTGTTAAAACACTCCCTGTATCTGTTAACTCAACTTTATTCTCATAATTTTTTATTTGCTGCTTAATTATAGAACTTATTTCTTCAGGTTTTAAGTTCATGGGTTCACCGCCATTCTTAAGATATTACTTCAGATAGCTTTTCTTTCATCTTATCTAGACGAGTTTTTACAGTGCCATCTATCTGTTCATTTCCAAGTCTAACTAGAACTCCCCCTAGTATAGTCTTGTCAACTACATTTTCTATAGTAACATTTTTATTGTATTTACTTGAAAGTTTAACTTCAAGTTCTTTAATATCTGTTTCACTCATTGGAATAGCACTTATTGCTACACCAGCAATCACATTGTTTTTCTTATTTAATAACTCTTTATAAGCTAATTCTATATCTTCTAAATATGATATCCTATCTTTGTCTATCAAAACTTTCAAGAAGTTTTTTATGTTGGAACTTACTTCCTTACTAAAAATAATTTCTACCAAGTTTTTCTTTTCTGATTTTGAAACTAATGGTGATTTTAAAACTTTGTAGAAATCTTTACTAACTTTAGTCATCATATCTACTACTTTTTCTAATTCTTTGAACAATAAATCAGTTGAATTTTCTTCTTCTCCTAATTGAAATAGGGCTTCAGCATATCTGTTGGCTATTACATTTATCATTTAGCTTCCCCTACCTCTTTTATAAAGTTTTCTATCAATTCTTCATGTTTAGATTTATCTAAATCTTTTTCAATGACCTTAGATGCTGCAAGTAGTGCTATATTAGATATATCACTCTTAATTTCATTTATAACCTTTTGTCTTTCTTGTTCTACATCTTTACTTGCTTTCTCTTTTATATCAAGAGCATCTTTCTTTGCAGTATTTACTATATCATCTGATTTCTGTTCTGCTCTTATAGTTGCTTGTTTTATGATTTCTTGACCTTCATCTTTAGCAAAATTGATTTTTGACTCATATTCTTTTTTCAGAGCTAAACCTTCATTTTTTGCTTTTTCGCCTTCTGCCAGATCGTTTTTAATATCATTTTCTCTTGATTCAATTATATTTAATACTGGCTTAAATAAAAGCTTTCTCAGAAGTAAAAATATTATAAAAGTATTAACAATTTGGAACACAAATTCCCATGTTATACCTACTAGTGCTTTCTCCATAATTATCCTCCTTTCCATAAATCATAACTACTTATAATCACGAGAAGAAAAAACTCTTCTCATGATTATAAGTTTGAGATGATTTACCTATAAACCTATCTCAAAATATTTAAGGACTAAATCTACATTCCTAAGTATTTAAAGAATGGATTTACGAATAGAAGTATTATTGATACAACCAAACCATATATTGCTGAAGACTCTGCTATAGCAACACCTAGTAATAAAGTTGAAGTTATATCACCTTTAGCTTCTGGTTGGTTCCCTACTGCTTCTGCTGCTTTACCTGCTGCTACACCTTGACCTATTCCTGCACCTATACCTGTTGCAACTGCTATTCCTGCACCTATTGCTGATGCTGCCGCTACTATTGCTGTTTCCATAATTATTTCCTCCTTAAAACTTTAATTTTTTAAATTATTTTATTTTTATCTTAATATAAGTTGATTTCTTAATCTAATTCTCCTGCACTTGATATAAACACCATTGTTAACATTATGAATATATATGCTTGTAACAATCCTGCAAATAAGTCAAAATACAAGTGCAATGGTACTGGTATTAGTATCTGTCCAATTGGTATTGATAATCCTGGTATTAAACTAGATACAAAACCTAAAAGTTGATAAAATAGACCCATTATAATTGTTCCACCTAAAATATTCCCAAATGGACGGAAACTTAATGATATTGGTCTGGCTAACTCACCTATAATATTGATTGGTAACATTACAGGAAGTGGTTGAGCCAATTCTTTAAAGTACGATAATCCCTTAAATTTAACTCCTGCAAAATAAATCATAAAAAATGTAATCATTGCCCATGCAGCAGTTGTATCTAAGTCGGTTGTTGGTGATCTTAATCCAAGTAATGGGCTTAAATTTGAGCATGCGAAAAATAAAAACAAACTTCCTATGTATGGTATCATATATGGCATTCTTTTTATTGTGTTTTTACCCATAACATTTGTAACCATTTTAGCAAGACCACCTATTGCAAACTCCAAAAATATTTGGATTTTACTAGTTGGAACTTTTTTTAAGTTTCTAGTCAAGAAATAAGATGCTATCGCTAAAAAGGCCATTATTCCCCAACTCACTAGTATTGTTTCACTAATTTTAAAGTTTCCTATGAGATAATAATGCGCTTGACTCATACTTATGCCTCCTTCCTCTTTAATTTATTTATAAAGTTTTTTGATAATATGACAAACTTTGTACTCAATAATCCTAATGCTGTTCCGATTATATTTAAATGTGGTACTTTAGCTGAAGCAATTAGAACAACTGCCATTATAAATAACCTAATGGTATATTGTGCTGATGCATAAGCTTGTGCCTTTCCAGCAGGAAATGTCACTGATTTTTCCAGTGATATTGCCAATAATCTAAAATTTAACATAGCTATTATAGAGCCAAATATAAGTCCTAATAATAATGGCTTACTTAATGTTGATGTTATCAACATTAGCACAATTAAAATTACATCAAATATTACTATACCCTTTGTTACTGACCTTACTTGGTTAAGTAATTTTATATCCAATATATCACTTCCTTCGTGTATATACTATTAGAGTTTTATAAACACCACTGAAAGCTCCTCCAACGCCTAACAATAAAAATATTATTGTCAGAACTGGACTAGTATTTAATTTACTATCTAAAAATTTTCCTAAGAAAGTACATCCTAATATTGATATTACAATCATCAATCCTATTTGGCTTATTAAACTAAACAACTTTGCAATTTCCATATGTGTATTTCTTTTACTCATAAATAGTATCCCTCATTATTACAAAATAAATAACAATTAATTAATCTATATCATAAATTTATTTAATTATAAAATATATCTTACTACTAATCTGATGATTTTTCAAACACTTTCTTTTAACCATATCATTCCATTGTCATAATTTGGCTTTTATTGTCATGTCATTGCTATTTACTAAAATTTTATAAGCTCTATTCCTGCTTCTTTTAGCAATTCTGTAGACATGTCATCTGGATAATCACCTTCATAAACAATTTTTAATATACCTGCATTTATGCACATTTTTGCACACAAAACACAAGGCCTTGTAGTAACATACAAAGTTGCTCCATCTACACTAATACCATTATGAGCTGCTTGTATTATGGCATTTTGTTCAGCATGTAATGCTCTACACAATTCATGTCTTTCTCCTGAAGGAATATTCAATTCCTGCCTTTTACATCCAATATTTTCACAGTGTTCAAGATTTCTTGGAGAGCCATTATATCCAGTTGTTAATATTTGTTTGTCCCTTACAATGACAGCACCTACTTGTCTTCTAATACAAGTTGAACGCTTTTTCACTACTTCTGCAATTTCCATGAAGTATTCATCCCATGATGGTCTCATAATTTACTTTTCTCCTCTTTGCTTATGTACTGGTCTTATATATTTATTAGATTTCAAGCTAAATAAATACTTATTTTTATATTATATACACATGTTAATTGAATGTCCAATAAAAAAAGAGCATTTTTACCATTTAAATTTTAAATACCCGTTATATGCTCTCTTTAATCTATTAAATTTATTATATCATCTTAACAAAATATTAATAGCCTTATCTAATATAAATTAATTTTTTGGATAGATTCCATTATTTAATATGGCTTCTAAAACCCCCCCAGCTATGCATCTAGCTTTATCTGATATTGTAAAAGCATTCTTAACTTCTTCTTTTCTAGGGTCTATGTCTAGTATTTTTAAATTTTTATTTACCTTTGCTCCATCTTTTAATAATCCTCTAAGCACTCCAGGTATTGTTGCTCTAACTTCATGCTTTTTTTCATAATCATTAATATAACAAAGTAAGTCTCCTTTTTCAACTATGTCGCCTATTTTACATACATTTTCCATTATACCAGCATGTTGTGAATGCATTACCCTCTCTTTAGCGAAACCTTTTATTGCACCTGGTATTCCAGTATTTTTTTCTGCTCTACCATCAATTATTATTCTTCCTAGGTTATGACCTCTCATTGTTTCTATAACAATGTCTACATCTTCACCTGCGCAAAATCCAGGTCCTAAAGCTATTGTAAGTGGCGCCATATCTTTAGTTGTACCTAAGTTTTTCTTAGCTAATATCCCATCAACCAAAACAATTGGATTTATCTTTGATAGCATTTCTCCTTTTGGGTCTATAATCAATGCTACCTTATCTTGAGACAAGGTCTCTTCTATTTCTTTTTCAGTATTACAAAGTATGCACTCTACACCTTCAACAATTACTTTTTTTTCATAAACAGCTTCACAAAAAGAAATTTGTCTTCTTATGGCTAATGGTTCTTCTATTTCTAGAGCAATCACTTTAAAACCACTATTGTGTAATTTATGAATAACTGCTGTCGCTAAATCTCCTGCTCCTCTTACCACTATACAATTTTTCATGTATTATCACTCCTAATAATATCCTTCATACTTTATTTCTAATTTAATACACATCAATTTAATTGTAAGCAACTAACATGCCATATTGAAAAACATTAATATTTTGTAGATTCCTGTAAAATAGCCATTCTTTTTTAATTGGTAAAAACTTTTTATTCTCAATTCGAGAAATTTATCAATTCAAGAATTACTATTTTGAGAAAAATATATAAAAAGGAACCTTCTTACATAAAATTATATATTACATAAGAAGGCCCCAAGAAATATTTATGGTTATTTATTTTTATTTAGTTCCAAATAATCTATCTCCAGCATCACCAAGACCAGGAATTATATATCCATGTTCATTCAATTTTTCATCAATTGATGCAACATATATATCAACATCATCATGATATTTTTGTACTTCTGCTATACCTTCTGGTGCAGCTACTAAATTAGCTAATTTTATACTTTTAGCTCCTTTAGATTTAAGTAAATCTATGGCTGCTACAGCAGACCCTCCTGTTGCAAGCATAGGGTCAACTACTATTATATCTCTTTCTCCTATATCTTGAGGAAGTTTACAATAGTATTCAACTGGTTTTAATGTTTCTGGGTCTCTATATAGTCCCACATGCCCAACTTTTGCTGCTGGCATTAAACTTACTAATCCATCTACCATCCCAAGACCTGCTCTTAAGATTGGAATTATTGCTAATTTTTTACCCGCAACTACTTTAGATGATGTTTTTTGAATAGGAGTTTCTATTTCTACATCTTTTAATGGTATATCTTTTGTTATTTCATATCCCATTAACATTGCAATTTCAGTTAAAAGTTCTCTAAAATCCTTAGAACCAGTATTTTTGTTTCTCATTAAAGTTAATTTATGTTGTATTAATGGATGGTTTGTCTCTACCACTTTACTCATTTTGATAATTCCTCCTGATAAAACTGTAATTTTTATTATTTATTATGTTTTTCTTCTATTGATTTAATCATATTTACTCTTCTAGCATGTCTATCACCTTCAAAATCTGTGTTAATCCATGCCTCAACTATTTCAAGTGCTAGACCTTTTCCTAAAACTCTTTCACCTAATGACAACATGTTTGCATCATTATGTGCTTTTGACATTTTTGCAGAAAATACATCTGATACAACTGCACATCTTATTCCAGGAACCTTATTTGCAGCTAAAGATATTCCTATACCTGTACCACAACATAATATTCCATAATCTACTTCTTTATCCACAACTGCATTTGCAACTACTTCTCCATAAACAGGATAATCAACAGAATCTGTAGCATTATTAGTTCCATAATCCACACATTCTATCCCTTTACCTTCTAAATAGCTTATTATTTCTTTTTTTAAATTATATCCTCCATGGTCACAACCTAATCCTATCTTCATTTGTTTATCCTCCACTTCATATTTTTTTTACTATTTCGTTGACAGAATATATTATTTCTTTCATAGTATCTTTATAAGTATCTAAATTTCCACCAAATGGGTCAGATATATCTAACTCACTCTTATTTACAAACCCTTTAAAAGTATACACTTTTTCTTTGCATTTGGGAACTGCTTGTACTAAAATTTCTTTATGAGATTTAGTCATTGTTAGTATTATATCTGAGTTATCAATTAATTCCTTAGTAATTACCTTACTTCTATGATTTGATAAGTCTATACCTAATTCTTTTACTGCTTCTATAGAATGTTTAGAAGCATTCATACCATCTACTGTTGATATACCTGCTGATGATATACAATATTCTTCAATATTTCTTCCAGATTCTTCAATTGCCTTCTTTAATATAGCTTCAGCCATAGGGCTTCTACAAGTATTCCCTGTACATACAATAAGTATATTCATATTTTACAACTCCCTTTTAAGCCTTTATTACTTTGTATCCTGCTGACTTAAGTAATCTATTCATAATGGCTTGTCCAACGCCAGTTTTAGGGAACTCCTCTGAATATATGACATCAATACCCTTTTTATCCATTTCTATAAGAGCATCAAACAGATTACTTGCAACTTCTTCAAGAGTGCTTCCTAAATCTATTACTTCTCCATCATAAAACTCTCTATTTCTACTAATACACATTACGCCTGTTTTTAGGCCTTTATCTTTATTAGATTTTATCATATCATTAATCTTTGTTGCTACATTTTCTCTTTTTCCAGATATAATATATACATCTGCATTTGGAGAATAGTGTTTATACTTCATTCCAGGAGCTTTAGCTTTTTGATTGTCTTCTTTTTTACTTAATGATGGGTCAAGCTTTACTTCACCAAGAAGTTCTTCCAAAACTTCTTTAGTGATACTTCCTGGTCTCAATATCATTGGAGTTTCTTCTGTCAAATCTAATACAGTTGACTCTAATCCAAAGTTACTATCTCCACCCAAAACTATTCCATCTACTCTTCCATTCATTTCTTCATATACATGTTTTGCTTTTGTTGGAGATGGTCTACCAGATATGTTTGCAGAAGGAGCTGCAATAGGTACGCCAGCTTCTTTTATTATTGCCCTGGCAATAACATTAGAAGGCATTCTTATTGCAACTGTATCAAGCCCCCCACTAGTTCTATATGGAATTATATCTTTCTTATTTAATATTATTGTTATAGGTCCTGGCCAAAGCTTTTCTATAACAAGTTTAGCTTTATCACTTACATCTTTAGCTAAATCATATACTTCTTCTTTTTCATATATATGAACTATTAGTGGATTATCACTAGGTCTTCCTTTAGCTTCATAAATCTTTTTTACTGCATTCTCATCTAATGCATTTGCACCTAGCCCATATACTGTCTCAGTTGGAAAGATAACTGTTTTACCTTCTCTAAGAAGTTTTGCTTGTATTTTTATTTCTTCATAATCAATATTATTTATATCAATACTACTTATAATAGTTTTCATCTTTTGTATGCCTGCTTTCATTTTAATTTTATATATAGTTTACAATTATTGTACCTACCAAAAAACCAATTATACAATACACACTTTTTGAATGCGGGAAAATTTCTTCCAATACAACATACATCATTGTACCTCCTGCTGTAGCAAGAAATACACCTATAAGGGACGTAAATGCCCCTCCGAAATAAGCACCTAAAAAACTTCCTAGACCCATAGGTAGTCCAGCTATCAAAGTAAATAAAATTACCTTGCCTAGTTTCATTTTATTGCAAACTAAACCTAATGCCATAGCTAATCCTTCTGGTATATTGTGTAGACCTATAACTATAGCAAGAGTGATACCTAAGCTTTCAGTTGACATGAAAGAAGAGCCTATTGCTAACCCCTCTGGTAAATTATGTAGTAATATACTTATGAATATAAGATACCCAGATGTCATACTTCCAGACACATCTAATTTTGTTTTTATGTACATAGTTATGAGAGCCCCAACAAATGTAAATATAACTGTATTGAGTATACCCATTTTGTCCATTGATTCTTTCATCAAGTCAAATACCACTACAGCTAACATTATTCCGCCAGATAATCCCATAAAGAAATTTAGATATTTATCAACCTCTCTTTTAAAAATAGCCGATATTACTCCTCCTAATCCTGTCCCTATAACACCTGCCAAAAGCCCAATCATTGTTACTTTTAGTATCATATAACCCTCCTATACTTGTATATAACAATTATATACAGTAGAATATGATAACATGACCTAAAATGCAAAATAGCTGTTTCAAAATAGAAAATAATTTCTAGAAAGAAACAGCTTCTTTAAAACATTACTTATATTGCAGTCATTTTCTCTGTTTGGTCAACAGTAATTAAAGCATCTATCATTTCATCTATATCTCCATCTAAGAACGCATCTAGCTTATATAAAGTTAAATTTATTCTATGGTCACTTATTCTACCTTGAGGGAAATTATATGTTCTTATTCTTTCTGACCTATCTCCTGTTCCAACCTGGCTCTTTCTTTCCGCTGCTATATCTTTGTGTTGTTCTGCCAATGCTTTATCGTAAAGTCTAGCTTTTAATATTTTTAAAGCTTGCTCTTTATTTTTTAATTGTGATTTTCCATCCTGACAAGATACTACTTCACCTGTAGGTATATGAGTTACCCTAACTGCAGAGTCAGTAGTGTTGACACTTTGCCCTCCATTACCTGAAGAACGGAAAACATCTATTCTTAAATCATTTGGATTTATTTCAACTTCTACATCTTCAACTTCTGGTAATACAGCAACAGTAGAAGTTGATGTGTGTATTCTTCCACCAGATTCAGTTGATGGTATTCTTTGAACTCTATGAACTCCAGACTCATACTTTAATCTTGAGTATGCTCCTTTACCTTTTATCATAAAAGATACTTCTTTATATCCACCAACTCCAGTATCACTTGCACTTAATAATTCTATTTTCCATCTTCTTCTCTCAGCATATCTTGAGTACATTCTAAATAAATCACCTGCAAATAGAGCTGCTTCATCTCCTCCAGCTCCACCTCTAATTTCAACTATAACGTTCTTGTCGTCATTAGGGTCTTTAGGTAATAATAATATTTTTATTTCGTCCTCTAGAGGTTCTACTTTTTCTTCCATCTCAGCTAACTCCATTTTAGCTAATTCTCTTAATTCTTCATCTGACTCTTCTTGTAAAATTTCTTTTGATTCTTTTATACTATCTAAAACATTTTTATACTCTCTGTATTTCATAACAATAGGCTCTAAGTCAGCGTGTTCTTTTATATACTTTTGCCAAACTTTTTGATCATTTATTATATCAGGGTCACCTATTTTTTCACTTAAGTCTTTATATGTATCTTCCAATACCTCTAATTTTTTTAACATACTTTCACCTCGATTAAATGTAACATATCAATTGTTGATTATATCATATATTGTAACCTATAACAACTCTATCAATGCCTTGAATATCCTTCTTTGTATATATTTTTTTATATCCATTACTTTTCATAATATTAATAACATCTTCAGCTTGATTATGACCAACTTCGTATGCTAATATTCCACATGTATTTAGATATTTCTTACCTTGCTCTGTTATTTTTCTATAGAAATCTAATCCGTCATCTCCACCTTCAAGAGCATTATATGGCTCATAATCCTTTACTTGTGTATGTAAAGTTTCTATATCTTGTTTTTTAATATATGGTGGATTTGAAACTATGATATCAAATTTTATATCACTATCACTTATTGCTGTAAATAAGTCAGAATTAATGAACTCTGTCTTTTCATCAACTCCATTTATAATAGAATTTTTTTTAGCTATTTCTAAAGCTATTTCTGATACATCAAAAGACATGACTTTAGAATTTTCAATATATTTTGCTAAACTGATTGTAATAGCACCAGAACCAGTACCTATATCTAGTATACTTACATCTCTTTTTCCTTTACACATTTCGATTATTTCTTCTACCAATGTTTCTGTATCTGGTCTTGGAATTAATACACCTTCCTTAACAAAAAAATCTAATCCCATAAATTCTCTATTTTCAACTATATAGGCTATTGGTCTCCCATTTAATCTTTCTTGTGCAAAGCCTATAAATTTTGTTTCTTGTTCTTGAGCTAACTCTTTATTTAGATTTAAGTGAATATACAGCCTGTCAACATCACCTAAAGCTTTTTGCAATAATAACTCTGTATCTAATCTTGGAGTATCGCTTATATCTTTAAATGTATCTGAATATTTAATAATTATATCTCTTATCGTCATAATAAATATCCTTTTCTTTAATCTACTACTGCCTTTAATGCTTCTAAGGCTACCTCTAGCTGCTCATCATCAGGCTCTTTTGTTGTAAAATATTGCAACATCATCCCTGGGTATGCAATAATTTTAGTGAATCTATTGTCATATTTTCCAAGAATCCTGATTACCTCATAAGATAAACCTGCTACTATTGGCACACATATGATTCTCATAAATATTCTAAGAATTGGATTTGGCCAACCAAAAAATGCAAATAATATTATTGATACAACCATAACTATAAATAAAAAATTTGTACCACATCTAGGATGTAACCTTTTAAATTTTCTAGCGTTTTCTACTGTAAGTTCTAAATCATTTTCATAGCAATATATAGATTTATGTTCTGCACCATGATATTGAAATACTCTTTCTATATCCTTGCTTCGTGAGATTAGTACTATATATGCAAATAATATAACTATTCTTATAATACCTTCTATTAAATTGAGCATAAAGTCATTAGGCATTACTTTAGAAAAAGCTCCTCCTACTAATGTAGGTATGAAAATAAATAATCCAGCAGAAAGTAGCATTGCTATGACCAATGAAAATATTATAATGATATCATTCGCTTTATCTTTAAAGATTTTCTTTATAAATAAATCAAATTTATCTTCTTCGGCGTCTTCCATAAAAAACTCTGAAGAAAAATTCAAACTTTTTATACCTTGAATCATTGTATCTATCATAACAAAAGAACCTCTAACAAAAGGTATCTTATCTATATTCTTATCTCTTACCCAACTTTTTATTCTATCTTCTTTTAGTGCTATTTCTCCGTCACTTTTTCTAACAGCTACTGCTCTTTTGTCTTTTGACTGCATCATTACACCTTCAATAACAGCTTGCCCACCTACAGCTTGTTTTGACATCCACTCACCTCATTTTATTGTATTTAGAATACTCAATTTTACATATTTATTATTATAATACAAAAAGACAATTTAAAGTAGAATATGAATGTTTTTTTGTAATAAAATAGGAGTTGGCTTCCTCCAACTCCATTTTTATAAAAATTAATCCATTTTGAATCTTTTTTTGAATTTGTCGATTCTTCCACCTTTTTCTATGTTCTTTTGTTTTCCTGTATAGAATGGATGGCACTCTGAACATATTTCAACTTTTATTTCGTCCTTAGTTGAACCAGCAGCAAATGTGTTCCCACAAGCACAACGCACTTCAACTGGATTGTATTTTGGTTGTATTTCCTTTTGCATTATAGTCACCTCTTCTCTTTATTTAAAAAAATTAATTATATTAACTTTCTTTTTACATTATCAACTACATTATTATAGCACAACTTATTATGCCATTCAAGTGATTTTTCCATTACTTTATATAATCTATATTTACATTTATATTACTAACTTTACAAATTCTTTATTGATTTTACAAACTCTTTATTGTCTTTAGTTCTTTTGATAAGCTCAATAACTTTATCTGTAATTTCCATTACTGAATTATTACTCATTTCTCTTCTTAATCTCCAAAGAGCTGTCTTTTCTTCATCATCAAGCAATAAGTCATCTCTTCTTGTCCCAGATTTGTAAATATCTATTGCAGGGAATATTCTTTTTTCAGCTAATTTTCTATCTAGGTGTAATTCCATATTTCCTGTACCTTTAAATTCCTCAAATATTACATCGTCCATCCTAGAACCAGTTTCGACTAATGCTGTTCCTAGTATTGTCAAAGAACCACCTTGTCTAATGTTTCTAGCTGCTCCAAAGAACTTTTTAGGTCCATGAAGTGCACCAGGGTCAATACCTCCAGACAAAGTTCTACCTGTAGGAGATATTGTAAGGTTATATGCTCTTGCTAATCTAGTTATACTATCTAGCAAGATTACCACATCTTTCCCATGTTCAACTAATCTTTGAGCTCTATTTAGTACCATCTCTGCAACTTTAACATGATGACTTGATACTTGGTCAAAGGTAGAGTATATAACATCTCCTTCAATGGATTCTTTCATGTCAGTAACTTCTTCTGGTCTTTCATCTATAAGAAGTACTATAAGTTCAACATTTGGATGATTTTTAGCTATGCTATTTGCAACACTTTTTAGAAGAACTGTTTTCCCAGCTTTTGGAGGTGCTACTATTAATCCTCTTTGTCCTTTTCCTATAGGAGAAATTAAATCTATAATTCTTGTAGCTATTTCATTTCTATTAGTTTCCAGTGTAAGTCGCTCTTCTGGGAATATTGGTGTTAATGTCTCAAATGCATTTCTTTGTATAGCTGTATCAGGGTTTTCATCATTTATTTTTTGAACGTATAAAAGCGCTCTAAATTTCTCTCCACTTTTTGGATGTCTAGTTATCCCTTTAATTTTATCTCCTGTTTTCATATTAAATCTTCTTATTTGAGATGGCGAAACGTAAACATCTCCTTCAGTAGATAAATAATTTGAACCTCTTAAAAAACCAAAGCCATCTGGCAAAATTTCAAGTACACCTACTACTTCATCTTCTTTTGATGTGTTAAATTCATCAACTATTTTAGATTCATCGACTTGTTTAGGCATATAATAGTTTTTATTATTATTTCTGACCATTCTATTAGATATATTTGATGCCTTATTACAATCATTTACATTCGTTGTCTTATTATAATCGTTTCTTTGGTTTCTGTTTTCTTGGTTTTGGGAAATATTTTGAGTATCTATTTCTTTCTTGTTGTATGATTTGGTAGGGCTCTTATATTCAACTTCTTTTTCTATACTCTCACGCTCTATATTTTCTTTTCTATTTTTTATGTCTTCTTTAATCTCTTCATTTTTTTCTTTAATCTCTTCGTTTATTTTTTCCTCATTTTTACTTTTAGAATTTATAATCTCAATTAACTCATTTTTCTTATATGTAGTAATTGATTTTATTTTTAATTCTTTCGCTATCTCTCGTAGCTCAACTAAGGTTTTACTACCTAATCCTTCTAATACTTTATCATCTAAAATCAAAAAAATCCTCCTCATCTATATATTCATTTATATACATACTTATTTTGGAAATTGAAGGCATGAAAAAGAAAAGTTTTATTTAAACAGTTAAGTCTAATAATATCACTATTTATACATTATGGTCAATAAATAAAATTTAAAACACTATCATCTATTATATTATTGTATTTCAAGTCCAATCTTAGCACATTTTTATAAATTTATCACTATATTTATATCTTATAATAATATTTTCCCTTAAAATATGCAACTATTATAAAAATTTTTTTTTACATTTATAAATTCTAAAAACCATATATAACTAAAATATTGTAAGTTTTTAACTACATTAAGTTATATATGGTTTTTATATTTATGTATATTCATTGTAGTTATTTATCCTATTACATGGTTGCAATCATGCTTAAAACAGCTGTTATGCTTGTTAACACAAGAATCCCTACAATCCCAATAGCTATTATTCTATTAATTTTTTTCTGACTTGATTTTGCCACAGTACATCACCTTTCACTAATTATTTTTGAATTTCAAGTTCTCTAACATCAGAGACCTCAGATAAACCTAATTCTTCATCTGTACTATTGTATAACACATTTTTATCTTTATCAAATTCGTCACATACATGTTTTAGATACTTTATAAAATCTTTCTTAAGGTCCTCTTTCTTTAGAGCAAAATCAACAGTAGCTTCTAAAAATCCTAACTTATCACCAACATCATATCTCTTTCCTTCAAAATCGTATGCATACATAGCTTCTTTTTTAGACAATATTTTTAGAGCATCTGTTAGTTGCACCTCTCCACCTTTACCTGGTGGTAAATCCTTAAGAATATCAAATATTTCAGGAGTTATTATATATCTACCTAATATAGCAATATTTGAAGGAGCTTTTCCTGGCTCTGGTTTTTCTACCATATCTTTTACCTTATAAACTCTACCTTCTATATTTTTTGCCTCTATTATACCATATTTATTAGTATCCTCTGAATTCACTTTTTGAACTCCTAATATTGTAGTTCTATATTCTTCATATGCATCTGTTAATTGCTTTAAACAAGGTACATCATTATCTACAATATCATCACCTAACATTACTGCAAAAGGCTCATCACCTATAAAGTGTCTAGCACAGTAAATCGCATCTCCTAATCCTTTTGGCTCTTTCTGTCTTATATAATGTATGTTAATCATGTTAGATATATTTTGGACTATCTCTAACAATTCCTTTTTACCTTTTTTCTCCAAGTCAAGTTCCAATTCTACGGATTTATCAAAGTGGTCTTCAATAGATTTTTTGTTTCTACCAGTTATTATTAGTATTTCCTCTATTCCTGAGGCCACAGCTTCTTCTATTATGTATTGTAGTGTTGGCTTATCAACTATTGGTAACATTTCTTTCGGTTGCGCCTTAGTAGCTGGCAAAAACCTAGTCCCTAAACCTGCTGCTGGTATTACAGCTTTTTTAACTTTAATTTGCATAGAATCATCTCCCACTAATTAATAAATAAAAAGTCCTATCTTCAATAGGACTTTAAACTTTTAGTATATTTTAACATTAATTCGATATATTTACCATGTGGATTATAATAATCTTTTATAATAGCTTTTCAAGTTCTGCTACTAAACTGTCAAATTTTTTAATTGTATTTTCTATAGGTTTTGTATTAGTTAAGTTTATCCCACTTGATTTTAACAAGTTTATTGGATAATCTGAGCTTCCTTTTTTAAGAAAATTTATATAGTTGTCTGAGCCATTTTTTAATATGTCTTGGGCAAAACTTACTCCTGCGCTACAACCTGTTGCATATTTATAGACATAGAAACTATTGTAAAAGTGTGGGATTCTAGCCCATCCGACCTTAGATAATTGGTCTAATTCATAGCTTTGTCCATAATATTTTTTAAGAAGTTGTCCCCAAACATCATTTAGTACTAGTGCATTTACACTTTTCTCTTTTTCAACTAACTCATGTATAGTCTTTTCAAATTCAGCATACATTGTTTGTGTATAAAGAGTATCTTTTATCAAGTCTAAATATTGTGTTATATAATAAGCTTTTTCATCATTACCTTTGGCTTCTCTTATAAGCATTTCATAAAGTAAAGCTTCATTAGTTGTAGATGCAACCTCATGAGTAAATATAGATGGATTTGAATTAAAATAATTTTGATTCTTAGAACTTAAATATTCGTATACAGCATGACCAAGTTCATGAGATAATGTTGAAACTGAACTTAATGAATTATTATAATTCAAAAGTATATATGGATGATTTTCATAAACAGATAAGCAATATCCACCACTCACTTTATTTTCATGTGAATAAACATCTACCCATTTTTCATTGAAAGCTTTATAGACTACATCATTATATTCTTTTCCTAGAGGTGATAACGCTGAATATACTATACTCTGCGCTTTCTCATAGTTAATATTATTATCAACAGCCTTAACTATAGGCACAAACATATCATATGAATGGACCTTATCTAATTTTAAGACTTTTTTTCTTAAATCTATATATTTGTGTAAACTGTCCATGTTCCCATTTACAGTTCTTATTAGATTATTGTATACTTTTTCATCTACATTATCAGATTCCAAATACATTTCTAGCGAGGACTCATAACCTCTCTCTTGAGAATAAAAAATGTTCTTTTTAACTTGACCAGTAATCAAGCCTGCAATTGTATTTAGATTATCATTGTAAGTTATAAGTTCATCTTGATAAGCTTTTTTTCTATTTTCTCTATCTGATGATTCTAGCTCACTAGCATATTGAGCTGGTGTTAAATTAGTTTTTCTATCCATATTTCTAAACAATTCATAAACTTGACTTGGAAGACTACTTATAGAAGACACTTTGCTTAGGATGTCCTCTGACTTATCATCTAAATAATGCACTTTGTTTCTTCTTATATCTCTTAAATATGCACCATATTTTCTATTTATATTTTTATTTGAAATAATTTTCTTATAATCTTTGTTTGATAATTTTAATATCTCTAATTCTAAATCTGAACAAATTCCCATATAGTTTCCATAAGATTTACTCATAATATCATTCATATCTAAGTATTTATATGAATTTTTATTAGTATCTTGTTTTAATTTTACATAGGCAGATAGTCTATTTAATCTTATATCAAGTTTTTCCTTGATATTTAAGGCAAAAGACAAATGTGTTGGCGATTTTGTTACTTTACCTATGTAATTTTTTAACTCTTTCGTATCTTTATCAAAACTCTTAAGTTCTTTTTTCCACTGGTCATCACTTTTAAACAAAGATTGTAAGTTCCAACATGTTTTTTCATAATCTATTTCTTGTTTTTTTTCAGCATCATCTTCAGTATCATTATTCATGACAGTAACTGCTCTATCATTATTTTTTTGATATCCTTGGTCAGCTTTTATACTTATTATTAACATGCAAAAAATAGAAATAAATAAAGGTATTATTGCTTTGCACAATTTTCTATTCATAAAAAGCCATCCTTTCAATAAATTTACTTAATAATAGGATGGCTTTTTTTAGATATATTATTCAATTATTCATACTATATAAACAAATATCGAATTAATAGTTATCCACATAATAATCAACATATTCACAGGCTTTGTTTACCTAGAAATTTAGTTATTTCAACATGAATCTCTTTTGATAATAGCTTTTGTTTTTTCTTTTTTTACATTTTATTAACATTTATGCCATACTTATCAACAAATTTTGTTGATTTATATGTTTTTTTTGTTAATAACTATACTTTTTTCAAAAGTCTATTAACATATTATACACAAGTTATCCACATATTATACACAGAATTTTATAAACTTTATTTTGTACATATCTTCGTAACTAAAGCAGTCATATCATCTTCGATTTGTAACGCTTGTAACTCTAATGCTCTATCTAATATTAAATTTGAAATTTCTTTTGGATTTGTAGTCTCTATATTCTTTAAGAAGTATATTAACCAATTATCTCCCAAATTGTTATTTCTTCCTGCATCTACAATTCCATCAGAAACCATTATGACATAGTCTCCCTCCTTAACTTTTACATTTTTTCTATCAATTTTTACATCAGATAATATACCCACAGGTAATGATGATGATGATATTAAATCGACTTCTCCATCACCTCTTTTTATATAGGTAGAACACGCTCCCATCTTTATAGTTTCTAAACAACCTCGTTTTAAATCTAAAATTCCTAAATCTAAGGTTGAAAACATCTCCTCTGAAGACTTTAATAGCAACATATTATTTATAGTATCTATAACTATTTCGTCTTTAATTTTTGCATCTATCATTTTTTCTAATATATCAATCGTGGCAGAGGATTCTTCATATGCTTTTTTACCTTTTCCCATACCATCACTTATAGCCATCATATATTTACCATCATTTATCTCCATATATGTGTAATTGTCTCCACAAAGAATATGCCCATCCCTTGACATGGCTGAAACTTCTGTAACAGCCTTATATTTCTGAGATTTAACGAATGTTGCCTTACATTTACCTCCTAAACAATGGCACCCTATTTTCCTAACAGACATATTTTCACCTACTAGGTCTGAAATTATGTTTACAATTTTATCTTCACACATACAACCATCATGACAAGTTTTCTTTTCTATAGATATTTCAAATTCACTGTTACTTTTCGTTAAGTAACTTACTTTATCAACGGTTATGTCATATCTCTCTAATTGCTCATATATATTTTTTTCTTTTTCTATATCCAGCATTATATCGCTCTCTAAATCTTGAGACAATGATTTAATTGATTTTGAAATACTTCTTATTTGATTTGCTATTAATTTTCTACTTTCTGAAAACTTCACACTCCAATCATAATCTAATACAAACATTTTGTAATAGTGATTTGATATTTTCACTATTGACTCTGGTTTCATACATTCCTTTCTAAAGTTTTTAGGTATATCGTTTAGATTTAACTCCCCTTCCTCCTCAATTTTTTCAAGAATGTTATATATCATAGTGTATGTATGATTAAATCTTGATTCCCAACACATTCTTCTCATACTACAACTTTTACATTCATCATTATGAATCATATCTATTACATTTGCTATATCTCTTTGGTCTAGTACCTTATCTTTTTCTCTTATCTTATCAAATGTATCTGCAAGGTCATCGTAAGTTTTATAAATACTATTTAATCGACTATTAGTTAAGTTCTTACTTCTCATAATATAATCGTATACGATTTCATTTGAAGCTACATTACTTTTTATTAATTTTTCAATCTTACTAAACAACTTCTCTGGTAACACTATAACTATTAAACAGCCTAACAATATATCTCTTAATTGCATCATATTAGAAGTAATACCAGAAGTATATAGGTATATTATTGTCCAACTTAGAATATATCCTAATATACAGAAATATTTATTTATTTTATTAAATGCGCCACTTATTAATCCTGAAAAAGAATATATACCCATATAAATGGCTGATGTTATGTTATTTAAAATGGATGCTACGCCAATAATTACACCACTAGATGCTCCCATCGTAGCTCCTCCTACTATTGAGGTCAGTAATATCAATACGGTGGACAAAATGGTCCTTATCGATATTCCAAACAAGGATATATCACCTATTCCCATTATGCTAAAGGTTAGCAGTAAACTTATTGATATAGCTTCTTCTGTCCGTACGGACATCCTATTGTTGACATTGGCCATCAAACCTATCCCATAAGAAAATACATATACAGATATAAACATTATTATTGCTTCTACACCTGCTATAAGAAGATTATACATATACCTATTTGAAAAGAAAGCTTGTCCCATGGAAATTGGAAGTAATATCATTGCACTTATAAATGCCACCTTAGCAATTGAATCTGATAATTTTAACTTTTTATTCACTGCCATAAATATTGTAAGGCACACAGCATATTTTGCTACATTTCCAAAATCATTAGATGATAACAATATTCCTAATAATGTTGATATGAATACAGGTATCTTGTACTTGTCAATCTTTGATGCACATATAAAAAAGGCAATTCCTAAAGGAGCTACAGAGTCTACTATAATAGACCTACTAAGTAAAAATCCCATTACGGCGAATGCCACCGTAGTAAAATCAATATATCCGCTTATTAATTTTATGACATTTGGTTTTACAGTCTTACTCTCCACAACTGCTACACTTCTTTGCATAAAAAAACCTCCTCTTTTGTTTATATTAAGAATTGTAACAAAGAGGAGTAATTTTTTTTGTCATAATCGGTTTTAAAAATCAAAAAATATTAATACATTTTTTTTGACTTTTGACATATTAAGCCTTCCAAATTATCGTATTCACTTACGGTTATTTCTTCTATTTCTAATTTTTCCATTATTATATTCAATATTTTTACACCAGCAGTTATAATATCCGCACGTTTTTCTTGTAGGCCTTTTAAGTTCTTTTTATCACTTAATGTCATGTTTATTAATTTTTGTAGAATTTCTTCTATTTCTTTTTTGTGTATTTTACTATTATGTATTTTTTCCATAGAGTAGACCTCTAATTCTTGATTCATTGCTGATAATGATGTAATCGTTCCACCTATGCCTATAAGAGTTTTTAATCCTCTTCCTTTTATATAATTTAAAGTTTCATTAATCTCGTTATATATAAATGAACTCATATTTTCAAACTCTTCATCTTCAATAATATCATGCTTTAAAAATCTCTCTGTCATTCTAAGAGCACCTACATTTTCGCTTTTATTAAATTTAATTCCATCTAAGTCGCCTATAATAAATTCTGTTGAGCCTCCTCCAATATCTATAACAATAATATTGTCATCACCTTGTATGCCTTCTAAGACACCCTTAAATCCTAGATTTGATTCTTCTATTCCTGTAACTATATCAACATCTATCCCAGTTTCTTCTTTTGCTAGTTTAACAAAGTAATCTCCATTTTTACTATCTCTAAGGGCAGATGTTCCCATACAGTATACTTTTTCACACTTTTCATCATTACACTTATCAGAAAATTTTTTTAAGGCATCTATGTTTCTTTGAATAGCATCTTCTTTTATATATCCTTTACTATCTACACCATGACCAATTCTAGTTGTGTTAACAAATTTTTTTCTGTTTGTGAGATTTCCATCTCTATAATCTGCTATCAATAATCTCATTGAGTTTGTCCCAATATCTATAGCTCCTACTTTCATTATAAAATACCTCCTCAATAAAAATAAAAAGCCATTCTTAAACTGAATGACTTTTTTATTAAATCTTAAATTTTAAAATCAATACATCTGTAAACTTATTAGCAAGTTTTAGTCAACGGTTTATATCAACATAAACGGTTTCATTAGGCTTTACCATATTTAATCTTTTTCTTGCTATCTCTTCTAAGTCTCCTTCATATGATTTTTCATCTTTCTTTAAGCTGTTTATTTGTATTTCAGTCTTTTTTAATTGTTTATTTAGACTTGCTATTTCTTTTTTATACTCTTTGGCTTTTGTGTACTCAAATACAAACCCTGTCATCATACTAAAAAGTGATATTCCTAAAAATAAACTGACAACAATAATTTGTCCTGAAAATTTTTTTCTTAAGTTCATTTTCCCTACACCCTTTTTTTGGTTTTATTTTTTTTCTTCTTATGTTTTGATTTTTTCTTGCTCTTTAACTTTTTATTTGATTTTCTTTTTATACTTTTCTTTGTTGCTATAAATATATTAGGTATATAAAATATAATATCAAATAGTAGGTGTAGTGAATAGATTATAACGTAATACAAATTATTTAAAAAACTGACTATGTATTGTATAACTTTTTTAAAAAAATTCCTCACAAAACAGATTATTTTATTGATAATTGATAAAACAATTTTACTTATGGTGTTATAGTATAAAATAAAACCAATAAACAAAGCCACAAAATGGTAATATCTTAAATCAAAAAATTCTGTAAGGTTTATTGTTACAAATATTATAGCTGTTGCTAGAAACCAAAATAATACATCAAAGATTATCGCGAAATAATTGATAAATTTAAAGTTTCCTCTTAGACCTCTATAAAAATCAAACAATACTCCTATAAGTATTCCACCATAAATAGTAGCATAAAAAATGCTTACATCTTGAGTGAAAGGTATCATTTATCTAAATACCTTTTTCAAGAAACTCTCTTGTGGCTTTTTAGGCTTTGCATACACCATAGAATTTATAGTTCCATCTATGCTAATTATATTTTCGTCTATACTTAGCTTGCTCATATCTAGGTTCTCGCCTTCAATTACCATCTCGCCTACAGAAGTTTTAAGCTCAACTCTTTTGTCATTAAAAGAATATATGTGCTCGACTCCTGAAATAACCAGCTTTGATCTATCTTTCAAAGTTATGTTCTGTTCCATAATATCCCCCCAGTAAATATTTCACTAATACTACTATTAATATACTAGAGGACTATCAATTTTATTCTAAAATTTCGTACATTTCTTTTGCATCATTTTTTAGCACATGCTCTTTTACTTCATTTATCTTAAGCCTCATCTTTTTCTCTCCAAATTGTATTTCTAAGGTGTCTCCAATATTCACTTCTGAAGAGGATTTAGCAACTTTTCCATTTATAGTGACAATTCCCTTATCACATGCATCCTTAGCAACAGTTCTTCTCTTTATAATCCTAGATACCTTTAAAAACTTATCTAATCTCATAATTATCACCTTCCTTAGTTCTATAGAAAAAGTGTGGCAAATTTATCCACACTTTTTCACAAGATTTCTAATTATCCATTTATTATATCCTTTAATCCTTTTCCAGCTTTGAAAACTGGTGCTTTAGAAGCTGGTATATCTATAACTTGCTCTGGATCTCTTGGATTTCTTCCTTGTCTAGCAGCTCTTTCTCTTGTCTCAAATGTTCCAAATCCAACTAATTGAACTTTTTCGTTATTTACTAGTGCATCTTGAACAGAACTCATAAATGCGTTTAATGCAGCCTCTGCTTCCTTCTTTGTTAATCCACTTTTTTCTGCCATCTTTGATACTAATTCAGCTTTATTCACGATATTTACCTCCTAAAAATGTTTATAATATAGACTTCTATCTTTGTGATAAAAGTTCTAGATTTTTGACAAATTTCCTTCCACAATTTTATTGTTTTTTAGCCTGATTCCAAAATTCATCCATCTCTTCAAGTGTCATGTCTTCTAATTTTTTATTTAAATTCATTGCACTTTTCTCCACAAACTCAAATCTATTTATGAATTTATCGGTAGTACAGTTCAAGGCTTCTCCTGAGTCTATGTCTAAAAATCTAGCTAGATTTACTATCGAAAATAATAAATCGCCTAGTTCTTCCTTTATGTATTTTATATTCCCGACCCTGTGTTCGTCAAGTAATTCCTGATATTCTTCTTCAATTTTTTTAAATACATCTTCTACATTGTCCCAATCAAAGCCAACAAGGGCTGCTTTATGTTGAACTTTACTAGCCTTCATAAGAGCTGGTAAATGCTTTGGTATCCTTCTAAGGCTATCTGTTATAGTGCTTTCGCCCTTCTCTTCTTTCTTTAATTCTTCCCAAGTTTTTTCAAACTTAGACATATCTAGTTTTACACCACTAAATATATGAGGATGTCTATTAATTAATTTTTTACATATTCCATTTACTACTTCTTTTAAATCAAAGTAGCCTTCCTCATTTCCTATCTGGCAATGGAATATAACTTGTAAAAGAACATCTCCTAGTTCTTCTACCATTTCATCTATATCATTATTGTCGATTGCATTACAAAGTTCATATGATTCCTCTATAACAGAATTTTTTAATGATTGATGTGTCTGTTTTTTATCCCATTCACATCCAGATGGACTTCTAAGTGTATTAACTATTATTTCTAAGTCATGTACTGTATTATACATCTTTTTAGAACTTTTGGGTATATATAAGCTAGTTAAATAGTCAAAAAAGTTTTCATTTCTGTCCAATTCGCACAGTTTTATAAACTTTTTACTTTCTAAATCTTTGACACCTGCTCCATTTACTATACATACTTCTTGATTATAGTCATAATATTCCATAAGCTTTAACTTTACATTAGATGCTATAAATTTATCATATACTTGAGTTATTATCATACTAGTATTCAAATCTATATATGAATTTTCTATTTCAAAAGCATCTATCAATTTAAATCCCTCAGATGGGTCTATAGCCAAATAGTTAAACATAGCGTCTACAAAGCTCATAGAAGGCAATATTTCTACTGTTATGTGCTTTTCATTGGCTATTCTTTCTATTATACTTACAGTCTTTTCTGCGACTCTTGGATGACCAGGAACAGCATATATTAAATCACCCTTTGTAGATTCTTCTATGATAAACTCAGATATTTTTAAATAAACATTTTCAAAATTTTCTTCATTTTCATAAAAATAGTCTAATGAAGTGTATTGTATAGTTTCTTTAAGTTTATCAATTATTGGATGTTTCTCTGTTCTAAAAAAAACTCTTGGGCTATTTCTTAAAGATTCTAACGCACCTTGGCTTATAAGAGAATAATCTCCTGGTCCAAGACCTACAATACTTATCTTACCCATAACATCACTCCTATTAGCAAATTTCACTTTATTTTTATATTATTATACAAATAAGGAGCTTTACTATTTGTATAGTATTTCCTTTATTTGCATATATATTCCTATATTATCTTATAAGCTTAACTTTTTTTAACAATTTATATAATTTATCACCTTTTGGCATAGTCAAAATCTCTTCTTTTTTAATTCCACCTATTCCAAGTATAACTACTACATATACAATTCCACCAACACATATTGCAATTATTGTAGATATACTATTTCCCAAGAATCCAACTAAAGCTCCATAACTCAATTTAACCATTATAAACATTGTCAAAACTGTTATAAATGGCTTTATTATAAATTCTTTTTTAGGGAAGCTTACATTCATGTGCTTTTTAACGTATAACAAGTTAATCATAGCTGCAACAAAGTATGCTGTAACTGTACCAAATGCAGAGCCTAATACATTAATATCTGGTATTCCTGTTAAAGTATAACTTATCACAATCTTACATAACATACCAGCACATAAGGCAATTACAGGTACTATTGGTTTTCCCATACCTTGAATTATACCAGTTAATGTTTGTATTAATCCTAAAAATAATACACATGGAGTAAGAGTAAATAAAATAGTTCCTACAGAAGATGGTTCATGTGGAAACAAAAGACCCATTATTGGTATTGCTAAAGAAGCCATACCAAACGCACAAGGTAATACTATAAGTAGAGTTACCTTAACTGCACTCTTAGTATCTTTTCTAGCTTTTGTCTTGTTTCCTAATGCATATGCTTTAGAAATTGCTGGAACTAAACTCATACTCATTGCAGTTGTTATAACTGCTGGTAAATTTATTGTGGCCATTGCCATACCTGTTAACTGACCAAACATTGAGTTCGCTACTTTGTATGTATAGCCTGCTTCCATAAGTCTTCTTATCACGATAACATTATCTATCATATTCACAAGTGGCATTACTGATGCTCCTATTGTTATAGGAATAGCAACAGTTAAAAGCTTTTTAAAAATATAAGAAACTCTCTCATCTTTAAATCTTTGACTTGCATCTATCTCTGCTCTACGCTCTTTTCTCCCTAGCATATAAGCAAACATCAAATAAACCATAGATGCTACTGAACCTATTGTAGCTCCTGATATAGCACCAGCCGCCCCAAAAGTTTGACCTAGACTTTTCATAAGTAAATAAGCCAAAGTAAGACCTAATACAACTCTAAAAAATTGCTCTGCAACTTGAGACACAGCAATCTTAGTCATATCCTGTCTCCCTTGAAAATATCCTCTATATGCAGACATTGCAGGAACAAATAATAATGCTGGAGCAATAGCTTTCATAGAGTATAATGCACCTGGATTTTTCATTACGTTTGTTACTATGTAGTCAGCACCAAAAAATAATATACAAAATGATATTATTCCAGTAATAAATAAAACTGTATGCGATACTTTAAATATCTTATTTGCACCTTTAAAATTTCCAACAGCAACTTTTTCTGAAACCAACTTTGCCACAGCTGTTGGGAATCCAGCAGTAGCTAATGTTAAAAATAGAGTATACACAGGATAAGCAGCCTGATAGTATCCCATTCCTTCTGAACCAATCATGTTACCAAGAGGAATTCTAAAAAATCCTCCCATTATTTTTACGATTACACCCGCTAGTCCAAGTATAAGGGCTCCTTTTAAAAAAGAGTCTTTATTTTTGTTATTGTTCATAACATAACCTCCATACTGTTTATATAACAAACTTTAATATACCATATTTTTAATGCTATATTCAATATTTTACACAAAAACTTCAAAAGACCTTCATTTAAAAGGTCTTTATGATAAAATTATTGAACTTGTTTTCCTAAAAAGTTAGCAGCTATTTTTAAAGATTTTTCTTCACTCTCTGCAATTGTATCTTTATCTTTTGAAACGACTACAATTGAACCTATACAGTCTCCAGATGCACTAATTATAGGCATTATAACTTGACTAGTGTATTCTTTTTGGTCTTCTTTAAATAAAGGTAAAATATTTTTATCTTTTGAATATTTTACTGTTCTTTCACTTATTATTGCTTCTAACTCATCACTTATACTTTTGTCTTTATAATCTTTTTTAGGAAGTTTAGATACAGCTATTATAGAATCTAAGTCTGTTATCAATACACCATATCCTAGTACTTCAGCTAATGTTTCAGCATATTCTTGAGAGAATTCATTTAATTCCCCTATTGGAGAGTATTTTTTAAGTATGACTTCTCCATCTTTTGCTGTGAATATCTCTAAAGGGTCTCCTTCTCTAATTCTTAATGTCTTTCTTATCTCTTTTGGTATAACTACCCTTCCAAGATCATCTATTCTTCTAACTATGCCTGTTGCTTTCATATTTTTTAATCCCTCCATAAATTACTTTAAGTTTATTTTTACCATTGTTAAGAAAAATATACAAAAAAAGCTATATCTTATCTAGATATAGCTTTTTTAAGCATATTACTCTTTTTTTAGTTTTTAGATTGTGATTTTATCTATTACTTTTTCATCTTTTTCTACTTTAGCTTCTTTAGTTAATTTTTCTATTTGCTCTTGATACTTATTTTTTAATAATTGGTCTTTTATAGTTTCTTTTGCATCTTCAAATGAAGTTTGCTCATTTACTCTATCTGTTACTTTAATTATATGATATCCATATTGAGTTTCAACTAAATTAGATACTTCACCCTTTTTCATAGAAAAAGCAGCTTCTTCAAACTCAGCAACCATTTGACCTCTTGAGAAGAAACCTAATTTGCCACCATCACTTGCTGTAGAGTCTTGTGAATATTTTTTTGCTACTTTGGCAAAATCTTCACCTGATTTAACTTCTTTAAGAGCTTCTTCAGCCTTTTTCTTAGCTTCTGCTTTTTTATCATCTGAAAGTGGTTTGTTATTATCATCTACTGTTTTCAATAAAATATGAGAAGCTTCTACTTCATCTTTTTTAAATTCATCTTTATGTGAATCATAATATTTTTTCAGTTCTTCATCTGATATCTTAGTCTTTTTAGTAAAACTACTTTGATAATTTTGCATAGCTAAATCTTTCTCTTGTTGGTCTCTTAAAAATTCGTCATCTATTCCTAGTTTTTTAAGTTGTTCTTTATATTTTTCGTCTTTGCTCATAGCATCTTTTAAATCTTTAAAACTTTTCTCAACATCTTCTTTTTTAGGAAGTAAGTTATCTTTTTTAGCTTGAGAATATATTACTTCTGTAGTTATAAGTTGGTCAAGAATTAAATCCTTAAACTTATCCTTATATTTTACACCTTTTTCAACTTCCTTATCCCATATATCTTTTCCATAAGTTTGTTCCATAGAATCTTTATAAAGAGCTATAGTCTTTTTAAATTCATCTGATGATATCTTTGACCCTTCAACTGTCGCCACAGTTTCTCCTTTACTAGAACTACAGGCAGTCATAGATACTACCAAAATCATAGCTATTGCCAACGTTATTACTTTTTTCAAATTTAAAACATCCCTTCTTAAATTTACAAGTTATTTTGCCTTGCACATTTTTTCTAATAATTCTTCTAATTCTGTAACTATATTATAACCTATTTTCTGTTTAGTTCTATACTTTGTTATTGGAACTAATAATATTTCATCTTTTAATTGTCTTATTTTTTCTATTTTCAATATTTTACACAATGATTTTATATAAGCTATTGTAAGTAATGTCTGAACTGGTTTAGGTATATCAGAGAATCTGTCCTCAAGTTCTTCTTGTATATCCAGCATATCCTCTTTGTTTTCAATAGAAGCAATTTTTTTGTACATTTCAATTTTAATCAATTCATCTTTTATATAATTATCTGGAATGTATGCATTTACGCTTAAGTCTATTTCAACATCAATTTCTTCAACAATAGGCTCACCTTTAACCTTTTTAATTGCATCATTAAGCATTTTAACATACAAATCATAACCTATAACCGCCATATGACCATGTTGTTGAGAACCTAAAATATTTCCAGCTCCTCTTATTTCAAGGTCTCTCATTGCTATTTTAAAACCTGAACCAAACTCTGTAAACTCTCTGACAGCTTTTAATCGTTTCTCAGCTATTTCACTCAGAGTTTTGTCTTTTTCATATAAGAGATATGCATATCCTTGTCTTGAGCTTCTGCCAACCCTACCTCTTAATTGGTAAAGTTGAGCTAATCCCATTTTATCTGCATCATATATAATCATTGTATTTGCATTGGATATGTCCATACCTGTTTCGATTATTGTAGTACAAACTAGTACATCATAATCTTTATTTAAAAATCCTAGGATTATATTTTCTAATGATTTAGAAGTCATTCTTCCATGTGCAACAGCTACTCTAGCATCTGGTACGAGCTTTTGAATCATGCTTGCCATCTCTTCAATATGCTCAACTCTATTGTATACGAAAAATACCTGTCCACCTCTACTTAATTCTCTCTCTATTTCATCTTGAATTACACTTTCCTTACTCTCTGTAACATATGTTATTACAGGATGTCTTTCTTGTGGAGGTTCTTCTATAACACTCATATCTCTTATTCCACTTAGAGACATATGTAAGGTTCTTGGTATAGGAGTTGCTGAAAGTGTAAGTACATCTACTGTAGATTTAATTTTCTTTAAAGCTTCCTTATGTTTTACCCCAAATCTTTGCTCCTCATCAATAACTACAAGACCTAAGTTTGGTAAATTTATATCTTTTGATATTATTCTATGTGTCCCAATCAAAATATCTACTAATCCTTTTTTAGCATCTTCAATAATTTGTTTTTGTTGTTTTGGAGTTTTAAATCTGCTTAAAACTTCAACTCTTAAAGGATAATTTTCAAATCTTTCTTTAAATGTATTATAATGCTGTTGAGCTAATATGGTTGTTGGAACTAGCACAGCAACTTGCTTTTGGTCCATACAAGCTTTGAAAATACTTCTAATAGCTACCTCTGTTTTTCCATAACCAACATCTCCACATACAAGTCTGTCCATTACCTTACTTGATTCCATATCTTTTTTAGTCTCTTCTATTGCTTTTAATTGGTCTTCTGTCTCTTGATATGGAAACAACGATTCAAACTCTGCCTGCCAAGGTGTGTCTTTTGAGAACTTATATCCTTGTATTTTTTCACGTTTTGCATAAAGTTCAATTAAATCCTTTGTCATGTCCTCAATTTCTTTTTTGACTTTTGCTTTTGCCTTTGTCCATTCATTGGTTCCAAGCTTATTTAACTTAACTTTTTCTACCTCTGCACCGATATATTTCTGTACTTTATCCATTTGGTCTATTGGTACATATAGGTTATCTCCACCTTGATAAACTATTTTCATGTAATCTTTTTTAATAGCATTGACTGTAATCTGTTCAATCCCTGTGTATCTACCTACACCACTATTTTCATGTACTACATAATCACCAACACTTAAATCTAAAAAAGATTCGATTTTTTTCCCTTTTTTAGCTTTTTTATTACTCGTTTTAGATGCTCTTTTATAAACACCTATCATTTCATTATCTGTTATAACAGCAAACTTTATGGATTTATACTGGAAACCGCTGTTTATATGTGCAGGCACAATTATAATTTGAGAGGATTTAATCTCAAGGTCTCTATCTTTAGAAATAGTTGTTTCTAAGCCTTTATCCAACAAATCTTTACTCAACTTAGTTGCTCTTTCCAATGTATTTGTTGCTAAAATTATTTTGTATCCATTGTATTTCAGACGATTTAATTCTTCAGTTAACAAATCTACTTTTCCATTGAATGTAGGGACTTCTCTACTTTCAAAGTTGATTATAGATTTTATAGAAAAATTATTTATAGACTTTGGCAATAGTGAGTTTAAAACTACAGACTTGTCTTTTACTAGATATTCTAAGTCTGTATAATGATATAATAATTTTCCTTGGTTTTTAATAGCCAAGCCTCTTTCAAGATTAAGTTTATAATTTTCTCTAAACTCATTTATATAATTTTCACATCTCTCTTTAAGTCTTGTTATATCATTTATAAATACTATTGCATCATCTGCTAGATAAGTAAATATACTTTTGTTTTCTTCTGGATAAATATAATCTATATAGTTTTCTACTCCTTCAAAATAAGTCTTGCTTGATATATAGTCTATATTTTGAAATGTACCTTCATCAGTAATCTTAGTTGTTTCTTTTTTTAGTTTAACTAATGCATCTGTAGTTTTCTCTGGATAAATAAATTCTCTGGATGGGGTAATAGAAAACTGTTGTAATTTATCAATTGATTTTTGCGAATATACGTCAAAAGTTCGTATGGAATCTATCTCATCATCAAATAATTCCATACGAATTGGATTTGTATATTCAAGTGAAAATACATCTATAATTCCACCTCTTATACTAAATTGACCAAACCCCTCTATTTTTGAAACTCTTTCATATCCTAATGAAACTAGTTTTTCAGTTAATTTTTCTAAATCTAAGTTGTCTCCCACCTTATAATGAGATACACTATCAAGTAAAACTTGTTTTGGTATGTATTTTCTTAAAACTGCTTCAATAGAAGTTACTAATATTATTTTTTCTTTATTTGCCAGTTTTAATAATACCTTTAATTTTTTTGCCTCTTCGTTTCTGTCCTTTGCATCTAAGTGATAAAAATAAATATCTTGAAAGCCTAAATATTCAACTTTATCTTCAATATAAAAACTTAAATCTTCATATACTTTCTTAGCTTCTAAATCACTACTAGTTATAAAAATCATTTGTCGTGATAAATCATTAAATATAGAATAAGATATATGAGGTTTTTGTACTGGTAAAAGTCCATTAACTAATAATGAACCTTTTGTATTTTTTATACAGTTTATTATATCTTTATACTCTTTTGAATTTTGCAAAGGATATAAAAAAACATCATTCATTTAAATCTCCCTCTCACTATCCATTGTATTTGTTCATAGACATATCTATATTTTCTCTTATTATTGAGTCAATAGCACATGCTGCTTTTTCTAGTGCTTCATTTATATTATCAGATTCTTCTTTTCTAAATCTAGAAAGCACAAAGTCGGCTAAATCTTGCCCAATTGCTGGCTTAGATACACCTACTCTTACTCTTGGAAAATCATTTGAACCTAGGCATTTAGTTATAGACTTCATACCATTATGTGTTCCCCCACTTCCCTTTTTTCTTATACGTATTTTTCCAACCTCTAAGTCTATATCATCGTATACTACTACTATATTACTTAAATCAACCTTATAATATTTATATATATCTATTAATGTTTCTCCACTTAAATTCATATAAGTTTGTGGTTTTACTAATAATACTTTTTCAGTACCTACTCTACCTTCACCAATTAAAGCTTTATGCTTTATTTTAGTGACACTAATGTTGTATTCTTTTGCAAGAATATCTATAACATCAAATCCAACGTTATGTCTAGTCTTCTCATATTTCTTTCCTGGATTACCTAACCCTACTACTACGTACATTTCTTACCTCCTGTTATATAAATTTGTATAACAAACTATAATAAAAATCAAATATATTATACTCTGTAAATATTATTATAATTGTTGATAAGGAAATAAAAGGTGTAAAAGGAATCTGCCTTTTTATGTTTATACCTTTAAATATTTTAGTTATGTATAAAACAACAAAAAACAAAAACGCTAAAATAAATGATAAAACTATCACATAAAAACCATAATTATTTCCCAATGCAAAGCAACATAAGCTATAGAGACCTACATCTCCATAGCCTAATCCTTTTGTTAATTTAGCAATAATATAAGGTATAACAAAGCCTATTGCTAGTCCAATTATATGATTTATATAGTCAAACTTAACAATATTGCAAAATACCAAAAAAATTATACCTTGAACTATTATACCACTAACTATTGTTATATCATATACATATATTGTGTAGTAATCTATAATGGATATAATTATTAGAAATGGAATTAATACCATATATTGTACACATTCTACACTAATTCCAAACTTTAGATATATTAATACAGATAAAACTACAGTTATTATGTAAATAAAAAACATATTATATAGATTTTTCTTTCCTCTAGCACAAAAAATATCTAGAGATTTATTTATCAAATGCGCAAAAAATAAGGAAATTATTATTATATACTCCATAGTCTACAGCACGTTAGTAATAGGGTTAATAATAATATTGTCCTTATTGAATACTTTAATTCATTTTTATAAAAATTAAAACTTGATTAAGTTTAACTATTTTCTACATAATCATAGAAAAATAAAGTTCAAGTAACTGTTTCCCACATAAGATTGTTATTAATGCTCCAATTGATATAAATGGACCATAAGGTATAACAGAATTGTATTTCTTTCTCTTTATCTTACTTAAGATTATCACACAAATTCCATATACTGCACCTACATAAACGCTTAGTAGGGCAGTCAAAAGACCATTTTTAACACCCATATAAAGACCTATCATTGCAAATAGTTTAATATCTCCTCCACCCATACACTCTTTTTTTACTATAAATTCAATAAGAAGCACAATAAGCCAAACGCTTCCTCCACAGATAAAAGCTCCTATAATGGAATTCTTAATTGGTATTTCTTTAAAAATGAGATTAAAAATTATAGCAAATATAGCTCCAAAAATCAGTATTCTATCTGGTATTATAAAGTGGTCAATATCTATAAATGTTATTATAATCAGTAAAGACACAAGAACTAAATAATAAATGGCTGTTGTAGATATTCCATATATCATAAACACTGTTAAAAATAAAATTCCTGTAATTAATTCTACTAGAGCATATCTACTAGAGATTTTCTCACAACAATATCTACATTTTCTACCACTTATTAAATAGCTTAGTACTGGTATCAAGTCTATAGGCTTTAATCTAGTGTTACAACTCATACAATGGGATGGAGGTCTAGAAATAGATATACCTTCTGGAATCCTAAAAATGCAAACATTAAAGAAACTTCCAAATACTAGTCCAACTATAAATACATATAAATTAACGATTATAATGTCCATTATAATTTACTCCACCTATCATCCTTGTCATAAACTCTTGGTCAGTACATCTACTAAGTGCCATATCTTTTGTAATCTTTCCGTTTTTATAAAGTTCCATTAAATCTTGGTCCATAGTCTTCATACCTGCTTTAACCCCAGTCTGTATCATGTTTGGAATCTGATATGTTTTTCCTTCTCTTATTAAGTTTTTTATTGCTGGAGTAGCAAACATCAATTCAATAGCAGCTATTCTACCTTTTCCATCAGCTGTAGGAAGTAATTGTTGTGACACTACCCCTTCACAAACTGTAGATAACTGAGTCTTTATTTGTTGCTGTTGAGATGGTTGGAACATATCAACTATTCTATCTATTGTCTTAGCTGCTCCAACTGTATGTAGTGTTGAAAATACCAAATGCCCTGTTTCTGCTGCTGTTAATGCTATTGATACAGTCTCAGGGTCTCTCATCTCTCCTATTAGTATTACATCTGGGTCTTGACGCAAGATAGCTCTAAGAGCTGAGTGAAAACTTTCTGTATCAGTTCCTACTTCTCTTTGATTTACCAAGCTTTGTTTATGATGATGTACATATTCTATTGGGTCCTCAAGTGTAATTATATGTTTTTGCTGTGTTTCATTTATTATATTTATCATACTTGCAAGTGTTGTACTTTTACCACTTCCTGTTGGACCTGTAACTAAAACTAATCCTTTATGCCTTTCAGTAAATGACCTTATATTTTCTGGAAGACCTAATTTCTCAAAAGTTGGTATCTCTGCTGTTATAGTTCTTATTGCTATTGCGTAATCGCCTTTTTGTCTATATGAGTTTACCCTAAATCTTTCACCTGTTTTTAGAGAAGCTGAAAAATCAGCTTCTCCATGTTCTTCTATTACTTTAAACATAGATTCCCCTGCTATGTCTTTTGCCATTTGCATTGTTATTTCTGGTGTAAGTATCTGCTCACTTAGCTTTACAAATCCACCTTTTACTCTAGCTACAGGATTCGTTCCAACCGTTATGTGTATGTCTGATGCGTTCAGTCTTATACCTTGCTCCAATAAATCATAAATATACATAATATTTAATCTCCATATCTTTTATTAGTTTACTTATTTTTTAGTAATAAATATACAAAGTTAATTTATTACTTATTCGTTTATACTAAGTTGTATTTTTGTGTTTAGTTTACCTTTTTGTATGAACTTATGTCATGGCTAATTGAAATTTTGTCTTTTATATCATAATTATCTAATATATTTGAATCTACATTTATATTAAATTTAACTTTAGCCTCAACTTCATATTTTGAATTTGAGTTTTCTTCAACACCTAATCCGAGAATTTTTTCTTGTCCTTCTTTAATTTCTACCTCTTTTATTCCGTCTTCATCCCCAGTTACTATCAAACTCAATTCTGACCCTGAGCCATTTTCTTTTAATTCTGGCCAACCTTCTTTTGTCATATCATAGTCAGCTTTGTAAAAAGGTATTTTTATAGTAGTGTCTTCTGTTTTATCAACTTCTTGAGGTTTTAATTCTTTCAGTCTGCACTTTATTTCTGCTAAAAGATCATTTTGTATATAATTGAAGTTTGTTATCAAAGCCATATTGTCATATCTAACTGGTATCTTCTCATAAGACATACTTTTTAACTGATTACATTGTTCTGATATCTCATATAATAAATCTTTATATTCTAGAAAAGCTTCTGCCGTATTTTTATTACCATTAGATATATTATCACTTAACTGTTCAAATTTTCTTACATTATTTCTCAAATGAACTCTTAAGGAATTAAATCCTTCAGTTTGATTTGGTAAATCTTTCAATAATACTTCTAATTTCTCCCATGTATCCTTCCAATTATATTTCTTACTATTCATTATAGAACTTTGTATTAAGTCATAATATTGTTGAGAATTTGGAATTCCATCAGATACCTCTACTTTTGGGTCATCAATATGAAATGTATGTCTATACTCAATCATATTTTGCATTGCCAAGGAAATATTATCTAGTGCCTTATAAGTGTATGAAAATGTAGGATTTAATTGTTCTTTTTCAACTTTCCCTTCATCTAAGAACATTTTTAAAATAATATCATTATTTATTAACTTTGTTTCAGTAATCGTAGTTGAATTTATATCTCCATCCAAAACACTTTCACTTATTTTATTTATATCTCCAGAAGTATAATTCTTCAAGATTGCTAATATAGAATCTCTATGTGATAGAATATTTATATTTACTTCTTCAAAATCTCTATCATCAAGTATATTTAAATCCTGTAATTTTTTTAACTCTATACTAGCTTTTTCTAAATCTGAAGAAGCCTTACTTAAATAAGACTTTACATTATTCATATAACCTAATCTTTCTTTTGGAAGATTTTCATCATCTTGATTATTAATATCTGTCTCTGATATATTCCTTAATGTTGACCTAGATATAGATTTTTCTTTATTTTCATTTTTAAACTCATTATCTATTTTTTCAAGCTCATCATATAATTTTGTATATGTTTTATCAATACTATTTTCCACACATGTTTCTGCCAAATACTTTGCTTGTATACCCTCATTAGTAGTCTTTGTAGATTTTATTCTATTAGCTATCTGATTTGAAAATGTCAATCCCACAATAGAAAGCAATGCCACCACTACCAAAACTAAAACTAAAGCTGCCCCTCTTTCACTTTTAGATTTATTCCACTTCCTCAAAATCTCACCCCCAAGTAAAATTATTTATCTTTAAATATTTCAGTTACAATTTTAACTTCTTTTTTACTTGAATAGTCATTCATACTTTTTCCAATTGCAGTTATTTTATATATTTGACCATTTTTATCTTCTACAGTAATCTTTATCTTATTTGCAATACTTTCTTTGTCAATTAAATCTCCATTTTTATCTTTTATAGTTGTAATCTTTTCGTATGGAGTATCATATAGACTCACATCATCCTTACTAAGTGCCTTATCATACACTACTTTTTTTGACTTATCTATTAGTTTTTCATACACAACATTCCCATCTTCTTGTTTATCTAAACTATCAAAATCAAATTCTCCACTCTTTATTTTTCCCCTCAGATTTTCTATTTCACTTTGAACATAGTTTAAGGAACTTATATCTGTGTCATTTTTAGTGTTAGCTTTGTTATTAGTATTGATAATGTTAAAAAATGCAAATAGTATAATTCCCATAATAGCCAGGGCTACCAGCACTTCAATTAAGGAAAATCCTTTTTCATTACTCTTTTTACCCATATTTTATCAACCTACTTATTTTTAAATAAATTCTTATTACCCAATTCTAGACATAACATCAAATGTATAAGTCTTATTGTTTAAATCACTGTCTTTCTGACTTTCTTGTGTTGATTCATTATAGTATATACTTACAGTATAAATAGATTTATCAGTTTGCTTCTCTATTTTAAATGGTGTTTCCTTCATTTCTTTATTATTTTGAACTAGTGGTTGATTAGAGATTATTTCTTCTCTAACTGCATTATCAGCATCAGAAGTATTTTCTTGAATTCTCGTTACAGAATATACTCCTGTATTATTTTTGGTTTCTATAGAAACTTCATACCTTACAATATTATCTGGTGTCTCTATATTATATTCATAATTATCACCTGAGCTAGCTTTGGTTACCTCTTTACAGTTTTCCAAATCCCTATTTAGATACTTATTAATCAAATTAACATTTACTTGAGCATCTGTAATGATTTGTTGTTTCTTTACTGCTAATGTTATACCATTAAACACTTTATAAGAAATACTTAAAACTATAGTCAATATAAATACAGCTATGATTATTTCTAATAAGGTAAGACCTTTTTCATTATTTTTGTACAAGTTTATCACCTATCTTTAAAGCCCATTTAGCTTTATTTTGCACTAGACTTAAATGGATTATATTTTCCTGGTCTCCATGAAGATGGATTATCTGTATCAAGTATCATAGTAGTATTATCCTTAGTGTACATTATAAATTTGAATGTAGCATCCACTACACCTTCTGCTTCTGGAGCTACAACTTCTTTTTGTATTTCTTTCTCTGTAGCTGCTCTAAGTACACAAGTATTACATAGATAACTAGTAGACCTATCTAAAAGCTTATCATTTTTTAGAATTTCTCCTTCTTTTATCAATGGACAATCATTATATAAGTGCCATCTATCTTCGCCTTCTACCCAATATATTTTTGTATCTTTATTTATGTTCACATTTTTAATTAAATCCTTACTAGTTGTCGTTTCTTTTTCTTCTTTTTCTGGCTCTATATATGAAGTCATTGTATAATCTAATATCTGAGTAACATTTTTTTGTTCTTCTAAGTAAGCCATTAATTTCTTGACGTTTCTATAATCACCTCTAACACTTATTGTTGTTGATATACCATAAAAATGTTCATATTCTCTAACGTTTCCAACATCGTAACTAGTTAAGTCTATATTGTATGCTTTCATTTTTTTGTCTAGACCTATTAAAAAAAGACCGTCTTGCATATCATATAAAAGGTTTTTACTTTTTTCTTTAAGTTCACTTTCAATTTCCTTAAGTTGTTTTTCATATTTTGGCATAAGAGCTGTTTTCTCTTTATACGTATTTAATTTTTCTGTAGATTGTTTTACAGAATTTTTTGTAGCAACATATTTTTGGTATTGAGGATAAAGCCCAAAGTAGCCATATGATAAAATAGCTAATAAAATTATGACTTTTATAAGAATTCCTTTTAGAGTAACTTCCACTTTGAATATATCTTTTATATCTTTTTTAAATATATCTTTATTCATTAGTTAATACACCTTCTTTCAGGTATAATGTCATGTTAAATGTATAATTAGAATCTTCTTCATTATTTTTTATGCTATGTAATTTAACATCCTCAAAATAATACAATCCCTTTAGTTTATATAAAAATTGACCTACATAAGAAGAATCTTTAGCATTTCCTTCTATGTTTATGATATTTGGTATCTTGTCATATAATGGTGTCTTATCATCCTTCTCTGTATCTGTATCATTAGTTTCACTATCCCCAGTTAATGCTTCTGATATATTTGTAGTCTTCTCTTCACTTAAATCACTACTAGTTTTATTTCCATCACTATTGCTTTTTGTGTTTGATTTTGTTTCATTATTACTTGATTTATTTGTAGTAGCTTTATCATTATTTGAGTTTTCAGTTTTATTAGTAGTGCCAAGATTTTGATAAGTAGTTGATAAACTTGTTAGCTCAACTCTACTTGGAGTATTTTTATCTATATCATCCAATAAATTTTCCCACTTCACCTTTTTCCCAATTAACATATCATATACTTTTATTTCTTCAGTTTTGCTTTGTATCATCTTTTCTATATTTCCAATCTGATAATATGCAGATTCAATACTTCTTATTTCATCATTAACATTTTCAAGCTCTTTATTAGCTAAGCTATTTGAAAAAATCAAACATAAATATGGAATAGCAAGAACTAAAATAACTATTGGTGCTATTTTTAGCATGTTTTTCACTTGCTTGGCTTTCATCTGTTTTTTGAGTATATCCATTGGTAAAAAGTTTATATTTTCAAAATCCTTTTTACCTTTAGGTTCTATCATACTTCCTAGAAGCTCTACAATTGAATTTATATCATCTTCATCTATATCTCCAGTTATCATATCAGATATATCCATTATTTCAGTAAGACCTTGAGAAACATAATTTGAAAATGCAGAACTAAAAGCCTCATAAATCAATTTATTTGAATATCTTTTTCCTAATATTAATATGGTATCTGTAACCTTACCAAAGTTTCTTGACGAATAGTAATTCATAAGACCTTTTGATTCTTCTACTACATTTAATAATTGCATTTCCATATCTTTTGCAGTTATTCTTATCGGTATATTATCACTAATAAATAAAGTATCTTTCTTATATATATTTATAATTGTACTATTGTCACTTATGTTAGTTACCATTATATCGTTGTAATCCAAATTTTTAAGAATTCTTAAATAAGCAGTTGATAATGTGTCTATTCTATCCAATATTAAATCGAACTCATGCATTATCTCTACAATTGCATTTATTTCTTCCTTTTTTATAGCTCCAATGATAAGATTTAGACTTGACTCCTCACCAGTTGAACTATCTGATGTTTCACTAGATACTTCATATGAAAACACATATTCATCTGATTCCAAAGCCATCATCTCATCCATTTCTAGCTTCATAAATCCATCTAAATCCTTTTTATCCATCTTAGGGAGTTTTTGGGGTTTTAGAATTACATCTCTTGTATTTAAACAAAAAACTACATGTCTTGATTTTAACTTAATATTTTCTAATGCGTATCTCAATAGAGCATACTTTTCCTTAGAAAAATCTTGTGCAATATCCTCTATTGAAAACGCATTAAAATTTTTTATATAAAACTTATCTTTATCATGTTTATATCTGCCCTCAACTATGGAAATAGAATCGCCATAATATGATACATAAACCTTGTTCATTTGTCCTTTCCCTCCTACATAGCATCATATATACTAAGCATTGGCATAAATATTGATACAACCAGTACCGCAACTATAATACCAACTGCAATTATTAAAACAGGTTCTATCATTGATGCCATCCTATTTAAATAAATTTCGGATTCATACTCATAGAATTCGGCCATCTGTCTGCTTATATTCTCTAACTCCCCTGTCTGCTCTCCTATAGCTATCATCTGCACTAATACAGAATCAAAATAGGTATATCTCTCTAAGTTTTCTGCTAAGCCCTCACCTCTTGTTATTCCATCTTTAGCTGATGACAAAATCTTTTCTGCCATGGTATTATTTACACTATCTATAATATAATCAAGTCCCTGAACTAATGGGTACCCTGTTGATACAAATAGATACAATGCTCTTGAAAAACGTGTAGCTACCATACAGTTTATTCCTTTTCCTAAAATAGGTATCTTATTTATGACTCTATCTTTATGTGCTCTACCAATTGGTGTTTTTAAATATTTCTTAAATTGGTAAATGGACAGTATAATAGCTAGAAGTACTATTATCCAAAACTTCTTCATAAACATACCAAACCCCATAACAATTCTTGTTATAAGGGGAAGGGTTGCACCTACTGTTGTAATTGAATTAACCATCTTAGGCACCATAAATGCTGTAAATATAAAAATCATTATAAATGAAGAAATTAAAACTATTAATGGATATGTTGCTGCATTTCTAAGCTTTTGCTTAATTCTATGTTCACTTGAGTAAAATGAAGCCATACTTTTTAGTACTTCATCTAATTTACCTGTGGCCTCACCTGTAGCTACCATAGCTCCAAGTAATTTTGGAAACTTTGATTTTGATGAAAGCATTGAATCTGCAATAGTAGAACCTATTTTTATTTCTGCCACTATACGATTAATTTCTTCTCTCAAGGTAACATTAGTTGACCTTCTGGCTAATGTTTCTAGGCCTGAGATACTATTTATACCCGAAGATACTATAATAGCAAACTGTCTACAAAAGTGGCTTATCTGGTCAGCTCCTAAGTCTTTTTTTCTCTTTCTACTAAAGACACTTATATTTTTACTTTTACTTTCTTTAATTTCGAGAACTCTAAGATTTCTTTTTCTAAGTAGATTTCTAGCTTCATTAAAATCATTAGCTTCAATCACATCAGTTTGCTTTTTTCCATCCTCTTTTATCACTGTATACTTAAAACTTTTCATAATATCATCCTTTAATCAGTCATCAAAATTATTCTAATCATTTCTTCTACTGTTGTCTTTCCATTTAAAACCTTTTTAACTATATCCTCTTTTAGACTAATCATACCTTGTTGTCTAGCTACCTTTAAAATTTCTCTTTGATTGGCAGATGAATCTATTAACTCTTTTATTTCTGGTGTTATTTCAAGCATTTCAAATATACCTAGACGCCCCTTATATCCCGTATTATTGCATCTTTCACATCCTTCTCCTTTATAAATAGTTACTGATTCATTTATATCAATACCAAGAGCCTTTTTTTCTCCAATATCTGCTTCATATGAAACCCTACAATGCTCACAAATTTTTCTTGTAAGTCTTTGAGATATTACCCCTAAAACGGATGAGGTTATCAAAAAACTTTCTACATCCATATCTAAAAGACGAGAAATTGCTCCAACTGCTGTATTTGCATGTAATGTGCTTAAAACTAAATGTCCTGTAAGAGAAGCTCTTATTGCTATTTCCGCAGTTTCAGTATCCCTTATCTCCCCAACCATTATTATATCTGGGTCTTGACGCATAAAAGCTCTAAGTCCACTGGCAAAGGTAAGACCTGCTTTTTCATTTATTTGAGATTGATTTACGCCAGGTAATTCATACTCTATAGGGTCTTCTATAGTTAGGAGGTTCCTATTTTCTGTATTTAATTGATTTAACATTGAATATAATGTAGTTGTCTTTCCACTTCCAGTAGGACCAACTACCAATATAAGCCCATAAGGAGTGTTTATCAACTCGTCATATATCTTAGAGCCATGTTCATCTATTCCTAGTACTTCTTTACTAACCATAAAATTACTCTTATCAAGAACCCTCATGGCTATCTTTTCATCCCTATTAGTTGGCATTGTAGAAACCCTAAAATCTATAGGTTTGTTATCTACTTTTAAATAAATTCTGCCATCTTGTGGGATTCTCTTTTCAGATATATTTATATCTGACATTATTTTGATACGACTTACTACTGCTTTGTATGGCGCTGAGTTCATTCTCATATATTCCCTTAGCATACCATCTATTCTAAATCTAACACGCATGTAATTTTCGCTTTGTTCTATATGTATATCACTTGCTTCCATTCTCACAGCATTTTCTAGTATGTTGTTTACTAATCTTACTATTGGAGCTGCGTTTACATCTTCTTCAAGTATTACTGTTTCTCTTACTCCACCAGTTCTATTCTTGTTGTACTCAGTCATTGCCTTATTTATTTCTGAATGAGCATAAGCATGACCTATTGCTTTGTTTATATCTTCTGCACTCGATATAAATATTTCTACATCTTTCCCTGACATACGTCTTACATCTTGAACTGCTTCTCTATCTTGTGGGTCTGACATGGCTAGACATATCTTGTCTCCATCGATTTTGAATGGAAATATCGTATATCTTTTACATATATTTTCTGGAACCATTTTTGTAGCTAATGTGTCTATTTCTGTTCCTTCTAAAAATACACTTTCTATATCCAAAAGTTCTTTTAATACACTTATTAATAAGTTACTATCTATAAGACCTTCTTGTACTAGAAATTCTCCTAGTCTTTTCCCACTGTTTTTTTGCTCTGATAATGCCCATTTAAGCTGGTCTTCTGTTATGTATCCTTTTTCAACCAGTTTGTCTCCTATTCTAACTTTTTTAGCCACAGATTTCACTCCTTTACTATCTCAATTATATCATCATTTGTGATTGGATATTAAAGAAAATAGTATAAAAAGACAGGAAGATTTTTCTTCCTGTCTTTTAAATTCTATTAATTTGAAACTAGTATATTTTCCTACTTAATTATAAATTTGTATTATCAATAAGAACTAGATATATTGGAATATTTTTCACACCAGCTTTTTCTGCAGCATTTAACGCTGTTGTAAGTTTTGAATCTGTAAATATTTTATCTTCACCTATGTCACTTATTAATTTGTCCATTTGTGCTTTTGTTAATGTAACATCATCTATTTTTAGTGCCAATTTATTTCCAGTTACAGTAAGCTCATAACTACCTCCTATATCTGCTTTAGTTGGTATAGATTCCATATATGATCCAAATACATCTAATTTACTTGCATTTACAGGTAGTTTATTCTCATCTGAATAATAAGACAATGCTGCACTCTTAACTGAACTATAATCAGACTCAACACTTGCTACCTTAGCCTTATTTATATTACTAAATAAAGCTGGAACTGCTACTACTGCTAATATACCTATAATTGCAATTACTACCAATAATTCCACCAAAGTGAAACCTTTTTTATTCTTTCTTAACTTCATTTTTATTCCCCCTCAATTTTTTTAATTAATACTTACTTATAATATACCTGGTTAAAATCTAAGTAAAGTTATTTACACGTACTAACCAGATTTATTTCTAGCATATAACCATCTTAAAACAAAAAATGCTATGAAAATAAAAGTATCCATAAATAAATACAATTCCATAGCCGGTTGCACCACTAACTCCATATGTCCCAAGGTGCCCAAATCACAGAACATATATCAGCGTTTCTATTTTTATTAAATTCAGGGTAATGCATAATTATATATACATATCCACTTATATTATATAATAGTTACCAAATTTTATCAACTAAGTTTATATTATTTATATATACCAATTTTTTACATATTGAAACACAATTTCTAGAAATATTTAGACTATACAAAAAAAGAAACATCTCCCTACAATTATCATATATCGTAAGGAGATATTTATAAATTATCATTTAGTTTTATCATCGTCATTTCCATCCTTTGCTAATATTTATTTGAAAGCTAGAAGCTATTACAATATAGTATTTTATTAAAATCATCTATTATAAACATTCTATCTCTTTTAATTATGATTCAGCCACAATCACTATATAAACGAAATTCTTCATTTACAGATATGCTTATTGTGCAAAATTACTTTCTTTACAGTAACTTTATATAATCCAGAACCCTCTCACAAACATTAAAGATATAGAATAGATACTATTTTCAATTCTTATAAATAAACTTTCAATAGATTTTTTTATTCCTTATAGATTGTGACTGAATCATTTAATTATTAAGGGTTCATCTTCTGACCTTCCCATTGGAAACACCTCTTTCTTTATTTATATTTACATAATACTACATAATCTAAAATTTTTCAATACTTTTTCTAAATATTTTTTATATTCATAATATTCATAATTTTATTTACTTTTTACACTTATTTTTACTTAAATACACTGAAGTTTTAAACTATAATCCTTTTCTAAAATTACATATACACATCTAAAATATTCCTATAAATTAAAATAACAAAAAAGAGTTGTCCAAAAGTTTTATATCCTTTTAAACAACTCTTATAAATCTAATAAATTAGAATAATTTACTTACTGATTCGTTAGAGAATATCATTCTTATAGCATCACCAAATAAAGGAGCTACAGTTTTTATCTTTATCTTATCAATTCTTTTCTCTTCAGGAAGTTGTATAGTATCAAGAACTATTAACTCACTTATCTCTGAATTAGAAATTCTTTCAATAGCTGGTCCTGATAATACACCATGAGTACAACAAGCATAAACATCTTTTGCACCAAATTCTTTAAGTGCATTTGCCGCATTAACTATTGTTCCTGCTGTATCTATCATGTCATCTAATAGTATAACATTTTTACCTTTAACGTCACCTATTAAGTTCATAACTTCACATACATTAGCTTTTGGTCTTCTCTTATCTATTATAGCTATTGGTACTTCTCCATTTAAAGTATTAGCAAATTTTCTTGATCTAGTAACACTTCCTAAATCAGGAGATACTACTACTAAATCTTCTATTTTCTTTTCATTGAAGTAATCTGCTAATATTGTTCCACCTAATAAGTGGTCTAGTGGTATATCAAAGTATCCTTGTATTTGAGCTGCATGTAAATCCATTGTTAATACTCTGTCTGCTCCAGCAGCAGTTATTAAGTTTGCAACTAATTTAGCAGTGATTGGATCTCTTGCCTTAGCTTTTCTGTCTTGTCTTGCATATCCATAGTAAGGAATAACTGCTGTTATTCTTCCTGCTGATGCTCTCTTTAATGCATCAATTAAGATTAATAACTCCATTAAGTTATCATTTACTGGACTGTTAGTAGATTGTACTACAAACACATCACAACCTCTTACTGTCTCATTCATGTTTACACATATTTCACCATCACTGAATGTACCTACTTCACAGTCTAGCACTGATACACCTATATAGTCAGCTATCTTCTGCGCTAACTCTTTCGATGAATTACCTGCAATAATTTTAATCTCGCTTCCGCTAGTATTCATTTATGTAACCCTCCTGAAAATTTTAAAATCCTAGTGAATATAATTTATAATAATTTCGAGCTAAATTTATTAGCCAAAATAATAAACTAATGATTACTTACCTTCTGCATCTTTTTGATTCTTCTTTTCTACCCAGCCTTCTTTAATAACTTGTCTTTCTCTAGCTATTGCCAAAGCTCCATCTGGAACATCATGTGTTATTGTTGAACCAGTTGCTATATATCCTTTTTCTTCTACAACTACTGGTGCAACTAGGTTAGAATTTGAACCTATAAATGCATTATCTTTTACTATTGATTTAAATTTATTTTTACCATCATAGTTTACAAAGACTACTCCACATCCAATGTTTACATTTTTACCAACATGTGCGTCTCCTATGTAAGAAAGATGAGATGCCTTTGAACCATCTTCTATAACAGCATTTTTTACTTCAACAAAATCGCCTATTTTTACATTGTTTCCTAAGTTACTCTTTGGTCTTAGATATGCATATGGACCAATAGTAGTATTTTCTCCAACTTTACTATCAATTATAGTTGAATTTTTTACTTCTGTACCATCACCTATTTCTGAATTTGTTATAGATGAATTTGTCCCAATTATACAATCTGAACCTATCTTTGTTTTCCCTTGTAACATAACTCCTGGATATATTATAGTATCATTACCTATCTCAACATCAGATTCTATATAGGTAGAGTTAGTGTTTATTATAGTCACTCCATTTACCATATGAGATTCATTTATTCTTCTTCTCATAATCTCTTCTGCTTTTGATAATTCTACTCTTGAATTAACACCCATAAGCTCTTCAATAGTTGAACCTGCAAATGCACCAACTTTAAGACCTTTATCTCTCATTATTTTAGCAGTATCAGTTAAATAATATTCGCCTTGTGCATTGTTATTATTTAACAAATCTAATGCTTCTCTAAGACTCTTACCATTAAAACAATAAATTCCAGAGTTTATCTCACTTATCATTTTTTCTTCTGAATTTGCATCTTTTTGTTCCACTATTCTAAGAAGGTCACCCTTCTTATCTCTTATTATTCTACCATAACCTGTTGGATTTCCAACTCTTGTTGTAAGAACTGTGGCATGATATTTATTTTCTATATGATATTCAAATAATTTTTTTAATGTCTCTTCCTTTATAAGTGGAGTATCTCCACAAAGTACAACTATTATATCTTCATCATTAATATATTCTTTAGCCATCTTTACAGCATGTCCTGTTCCAAGCTGTTCTGTTTGCATAGCTATTATAGTTTCTTCTGCTAGTTTTTCTTTTACTACCTCAGCTTCATGTCCCAAAATCACAACAGTATCTTTTACACCAGATTTTTTTGAAACATCTATAATATGGTTGACCATTTCTTTTCCACATACTTTATGAATAACTTTTGGGTATTTAGACTTCATTCTTGTTCCTTTGCCTGCGGCAAGGATTATAGCTTTAAAGTTCATTGATACACTCCATTCAATCAATTTAATTTTATTCGTATTATTCTCTCAATCAATATACATTATAATACATTTATTTGACAATTTGTATACAACATATACATTATCACTAATAATATAGCACTTTTTTACTAAAAAGTACATATTTTAATACAAATTCTCCATTTAAAAAGAGCCTAAATGTTCGGGCTCTCTCCATTTTATATATTTATTATTATTCAGCAGCTACTTCCCATTGAACTAATGCTTCATGATACGCTTGTAAAACTGCATCTTCTAAAACTTGTCTCATTTCTGCATTTATTGGATGAGCTATATCTCTGAAATTTCCTTCGCCTACTTTTCTGCTAGGCATTGCTATAAATAGGCCATTATGGCCTTCTATAACTTTTATATCATGTACTACAAACAAATTATCGAAAGTTATTGAAACTATACATTTCATCTTACCTTCTTCTGTTAATTTTCTTACTCTTACGTCAGTTATCTTCATACCAAAATATCCCCCTTTGATTTTGACAGAAATTAATTTATATTAAAATTATTATCGCTGGAATAAATTAATATAAACTGTTTTTTAAGTAATTCTATGAACAACTAGGGATATCCTCTTTTTATTTTTACATATTTTTCTAAATATTTTTTTTATTAATCTTCATCTATCTCAAATTCAAATTCTGAATCTTCTTCCTCATCTAAATCTTCATTTCTATATTCATCTTTAAAAGTCTTTAAATTTGGCTCTACTACTATTTTATCTCCATCGACATCCAACTGAATTAATGAGATATAATCTTTTACCATCTTTTCTGAAGGGTTTGTTGTAGATATGAATACTCCAGTACCTATAACTTCTGCACCAAATTCATTCATAAGGTCTACCATTCCTTTTATAGTACCTCCACCCCTCATGAAATCATCTATAATTATAACCTTACTGTCTGGCTTAAGGGCTTTTCTTGGCAAACTCATACTCTCAACCTTAGAGCTTCTATTACCACTCACATATGTCATACTAAGAGTAGGACCTTCTGATACTTTTATATCTTTTCTTATTATTACTAGAGGCAAATTCATAGCTTTAGCAGTCATAAGTGCCATAGGTATACCTTTTGTCTCCATTGTTACAACATAATCTGCATCTACATAATCAATATTTGAGGCAAATATCTTTCCTATTTTAGCAGCTATTGTAGGGTCATAAATTAAATCAATCAAGTATAAAAAACCACCAGATAATATTCTAGACTTGTCGCATATTTTCTCACATAATTCCATTAAGAACTCTGCATTTTCTGCTATAGAAGTTTTAGGTATATATTTTACTCCTCCTGCTGCTCCTGAGATAGTTATAACTTTACCTAAATGAAGTTTTTCAAATACATTCTTTACAACTAATAAATCTTCACTTATTGTTGATTTTGCTGCATTAAATTGATTTGTAAAATAACTTAATGTATATATTTTATTTGGATTGTCAGATAGTATTTTAACTATCGCTCCAATTCTCTCTGTTCTTTTAAATTTCATTGCTATTTCCTCCTACAAGTACCTTTATATAACGTTAAACTAACTAATGCATAACAATTCTTATTGTGGTATAATATTACTTATGTTTTATTATATTCAAAAATAAAATACATATAATATTATATGCATATTAATTATAAAATATTGAACATTATATTATTATACCACAAAAATAGTTCATATTGTAGGACTTAATTAAAAAGAAAGGTGGTTTTATTATGAATATACACTTTATAGGAATTGGTGGTATCAGCATGAGTGCATTAGCTGAAATATGTATCAATAAAGGTTACCAAGTTTCAGGTTCGGATTCAAACGAATCATACCTATTAGACAAACTTAGAGACCAAGGGGCAACTATCTATATCGGTCAGAAAAAAGAGAACATATCAGATAATGTAAATATGGTTGTTTATACAGCAGCAGTTCATCCAGACAATGAAGAACTTATAGCTGCTAAAGAAAAAAATAAATTAGTAATGAACAGGGCTACTTTTTTAGGCCAAATCATGAGGGAATATAAGAACTCTATAGCAGTTTCTGGAACACATGGAAAGACTTCTACAACATCTATGTTATCTACAATCTTTGAATATGCAGATTTAGACCCAACTATACTAGTTGGTGGTAACTTAAGTATGATAGGTGGTAATGTTAAGATAGGTAATTCTGACCACTTTATAACTGAAGCATGTGAATATGTAGATAGCTTCCTTAATTTTAACCCTAAAATATCTATAGTCTTAAATGTTGAGGAAGACCATCTTGATTATTTCTCTGGTATAGATGAAATCAAGGCTTCTTTTAACAAATTTGGTAAGCTATTACCTCCAGATGGCTATTTCATAATAAATGGTGATGATGAGAATGTTGATGACATATTGTACGATGTTAAGGCTACTATTATAAAATACGGTAGAGACTCTGATAATGATGCTGTAATAAAAGATATTCACTTTGACAATGGTGGTCATGGAATATTTAAAATAGAATATCAAGGAAGAGACCTAGGAGAATTTGAACTTTCTGTATATGGTCTTCATAATATATACAACGCATCTTCTGCTATAATGGCAGCTCTTGTTTCTGGTATTGATTTAGAGACTATAAGAAAAAATATAAAGATTTATAAAGGCGTAGGAAGAAGATTTGAGACTAAAGGATATTATAAAAATGCTTTAGTAATAGATGATTATGCACATCATCCAACTGAATTAAAAGCTACTTTAGCTGCTGCTAAAAAATTAAAAAAATCCACTTTATGGTGTATCTTCCAGCCACATACTTATACTAGAACAAAATCTCTTTTAGGTGAATTCTCAGAAGCATTCTATGCAGCTGATAAAGTTATAATAACAGATATATATGCTGCTAGAGAAAATGACCCAGGAGACATACATTCTAAAGACTTAGTTGAAAAGTTATATCAAAACAATGTAGATGCTATCTACATAAAAGAATTTGAAGATATAGTAAAATATTTACGTGAAAATGTTAATGATAATGATTTAGTAATAACTGCTGGTGCTGGTCCAATTTATAAAGTTGCAGACTTGTTGGTTGAAAAATAATATATAAAAAGTAATTTAGGCTATCAAATATCTCATTTGATAGCCTTCTTAAAATCTTATTTCTTTCCAATTTCAAATATCTCGTTTTTAAGGTAATCGAACAAACTTGTATGAACCTCATAGTAAGATACAGTTTTTTTAGAAGTGACTTTCACATAATCTTTTCCCATTGTTTCAACTTTTACAGCAAAATCATCACCTTTTATGTCTATAGTAAAGTTATATTCACTTCTTTCCTTACTTTTCTCAGGCTGAACTTTCCCTACAACCCTCTTTGAAATCATCTTATGTGCTAAATCATCGAACTTCCATCTATGAACTTTTTTAATTTCTTTTCCATGAGATATAGTCACTTCTTTCCAATCTTTATAGTGACTTAAGAGGTCAAATGAAGTATATATACTTTCATCTAAAAGCTTCTTAAAAGCACTCTTAGAATCAACTGGAACTTTATAATACTCTTCTTTGTTTACAGTATATACTCTAAAAAAGTTAAGGTCTGTAGAAAACTTAACACCATCATCAGAATAACCTTCGTAAACTGCTTCATAAGAAGATGTGGTATTTCTTACTTTCTTAAAATCTGAGAAAAAGAACTTTATCTCATCCCACATATCTTCTTCAATTTTTATGTTTTCTATATTCTTATCTGATATATAAATCTTCTTCTTCTCTTTTATTTGAGTCATTAAAGACCGAGTATCTTCTTCTTCTCTTTCTACTTTTTTTGGAACTTCACTTTTATCCTTTTCCATATTCAATCCTATTTTGAAGGATATAAAGTATATTATAAAGAAAACAACCACTCCTATTAATATCGCAGCTTTTTTCTTTAGTTTTCTTTTCTTACTCATTTAACCACCCCTAGAGTTTATAATCATAAAACAATTATATAACTTTTTACACTTTTTTTTAAGGTTTAATTATTTATTACACTTATTTCCTTGACAATTAGTACATGGTTCAACGTGAACCGTTATACCTTTTACAAATTCCATGTGTTTTATTATATGTTTTTCAAGTTTAGTAGCAATGTCATGACCTTGCTTAACTGTCAAGTTTTCATCAACACATATAGTCAAATCTACATATGCCATAGCTCCATGTTTTCTAGTCTTTATATCTCCTAGATTCTTAACGCCTTCTGTATCTGCTACAATATAGTTTAATTCTTTTATTTCTTCTTCATCAACTGAAACATCCATCAATTCATTAACAGAACTTATAAGTATATCTATTCCTACCTTAGCTACAAATATAGCCACTACAACTGATGCAATTGGGTCTAAAGGCTTAAAACCTAAAATAGAACCTCCTATCCCTATAAAAGCAGCTACTGAAGATAATGCATCTGACCTATGATGCCAAGCATCAGCTTTTAAGGCTGGAGAATTTATCTTTTTAGCAACTTTTATTGTTATTCTATATTGATACTCTTTTATCAAGATTGAAATAACTGATACAACTAATGGTAATATTGATGGAACACTTAGTGCATCTAAGTTAAATAAAGATTTAATTGCCTCTATACCTATTGTTATAGAAACAAATATAAGTAATATTGATAATACGAATGATACCAATGTTTCTGCTTTCTCATGCCCATAATTATGTTCTCTATCTCCTGGTCTAGAAGATACATAATTACCTATTAATACTCCTATCGAACTTATGATATCTGATGCTGAATGTAAACCATCTGCAATCATTGCACTAGAGTTACCAATAACCCCAGCTATCATCTTAATTATTGTTAATGCTATATTCCAAAGTATTGATTGTATAGTTATTTTATTTGCTTCCTCATACCTTGTTTCCACTTTTATTCCTCCTCCTAAAACGACTCTAATATTATATCAAAAACATACATCTGGATATAAATTAAACTTACTATTACATGCAAATGTATACTCTTTACTTTCAATAGAGATTATCAATCTTCTATAAAATGAAAAATCACCTAGCTTAAGCTAGGCGATATATATTATACACTATTATTTAAATTTATGCTTCTTTTATTATCTCTACTACCATTTTAGCAGAATCATATAAATCTTTTATAGCTATATGTTCGCTTAATGTATGAGCATTTTTCATACCTATTCCTAAAGTTATAGCTTCGATACCATTTTTACTTAATATATTTGTATCACTACCTCCTCCTGTAGATTCAGTATGACCTTCTATACCTAAGTTTGAAAAAGCTTTCTTTGCAAGTTTTATTATTTCAGAATCCTCACTAACATCAATTGGAGTATATGCTCTGTTTACATCTATTTCAATTTGAGCTCCAAAATCTTTGGCAGCTTTTTCAAAAGTATCTACCATATGTTTAGTTTGAACATCCAATTTATCTTCTTTTAAACTTCTAGCTTCTGCAACTATATTAACTTCACCTGTTACTATGTTTGTAGCTGTTCCGCCGTTTATAATTCCTATGTTAGCAGTTGTTTCTTCATCTATTCTAAGTAAATTCATATTTTCTATTGCTCTAGCTGCTACCATTATAGCACTTATACCAGCTTCAGGCTCAAGACCTGCATGAGCAGTCTTTCCTAATATCTTAACATTTATTACATCTTGTGCAGGAGCTTTTACTATTATTTCTCCAGGAGAACCTCCACTATCTAATACAAAAGCATATTTAGAATCTATTTTTCCATAGTCTAAATTTTTAGCACCAACTAATCCACATTCTTCACATATAGAGAATACAACTTGTATATCAGTATGTTCTATGTTATTTTCCTTTATATATCTTAGGCCTTCTAATATAGCTGCTATACCTGCTTTATCATCAGAACCTAATATTGTAGTACCATCACTTTTTATTATTCCATTTGCTTCATCCACTATAGGTTTTACTCCTATACCTGGAGTTACTGTGTCCATATGTGAACTAAATAATATTTTCTTACCTTCTTTGTTTCCTTTTAATGTAGCTATTATATTGCCAGTTTCTCCATTTGTTTTTTCACCAGCATTATCTACTGCAACTGAACAACCTATTTCTTCTAATTTTTTAACTAATACTTTAGCAACATTCCCCTCTTTTAAAGATAAACTGTCTATCTGTATTAATTCAAGGAACTCGTTTAAAATTCTTTGCTCGTTTATCATAATTTTCCTCCATAATATAATAGGTATTTCAACATATATTGTAGTGTAATATTTAAATATTATCAATAGTTTTTAAGTTTTTATATTACTTTCATTAATTTATTTTAGTAAAATGAAAGTTAAAGCTAAATTCTTGCATTTTCATTATTTCTATCTGACTATATTTCTTTGTCTAGAATCTATAAAACATAACCAGTATCCTAAACTATTTGTTCTATTGTCACAAGCTTGGTATCTTAAGAATCCTGTACTTCCATTGTCTGGCTGTTCACTTCTATTTCCCGGAATAGCATATATATAATGTTTTCTTTTATTATATTCATCATATTGAACTCCAAATAAGTAATGTCTATATTTATATGAATTTAATACTGCATCACTATACATCGTATAATTCAACACATTTAAATATCCTAAATGTGGCATTGTATATCCACATAGAGTTGTAGGGTTTATCTCTATTTTCCACCATCTTGTCTTATCTATATAATCTGTCGCAAAAGGTTTTACTTCTCTAAAAAGTTTCAAACCTTTCTTTATTTGTCTAGGCATAAGTAATGTTCCAGCTTGTTTATTTCCACTATCTCCTTGACTTATTCCATTAGCTCTTTTTATTTTTTCAATATTATTTAACTCTTTTTGAGCTTTCTTTGATTTAGTAGGTTTTGAAGAAACGATAGCTTCTTCTTCTCTACTTATTTCAAAATCTTCTTCATCATCTTCGTCATATTCCTCATCATACTCCATATCTCTATATTCTTCTTGTGCTTTAACCTTATTATAATTTTCTATTTCCTTATAGTTATTAAATTCTTCTATTTCCTCATCACTAGAATCTTCTATATCCGTTCTTGCTTTTAACTCTCCCTCTTCAACGTCTTCATCATCTTCCCAATAATCTTCATACTCATCTTCATCATATTCTTCTATAATATATTCTTCATCGTCATTCCCTTCTTCTCTATCACTCTCTTCCTCAGCGTCTGACTCTTCATATTCTTCGTCTTCTTCCAATTCTTCATATTCTTCTTCATATTCTTCTTCATATTCTTCTTCATACTCTTCTTCTATCTCTTGGAATAATATGTCCTCATAATTTTCAATCTTATTTCCTTTAAATCCAATTAAAGGTATGTTTCTTTCATACAATAACGCAATACCTTTTATCTCATCATCGTAATCTTCTAAATCTAAAACAAATTCACCTCTTCCTTGTTCATTTAAAATTATATTTCCCAAGTCTATCAATCCATGGTCACCTTTTATTGCTACTGCTTTATACCCATCTTTAACATATTTTAGATTTTCTACATATAATGCAATAATTGCTTTTTCATCATTTACTTCAACTTTTGCAAAAGCTTTTGGCAGTACTCGTTCTTTGTATCTAAAGTTTATGTCTTTAGCTTCTAGTATTATATAGTCTCTTTTAAACTTTCTTTTAGAACCCACTGCAATCCCCCCTTAACACAGTTTCTCTAAACAATATATGTTGATAAAATAAAAAAAAGTACCTTCTATTTAGAAGATACTTTTGTATTTATTATATTTGAAAGAACTGCAAACTCTTCTATACTAAGAGTTTCGCCCCTTCTTTTTTCGTCTATATTAGCTTCTTTTAATATTTCTCTTATTTCATCTTTATTAAGAAAACCAAGTCCTCCCAACGAATTGAGAAGAGTTTTTCTTCTTTGTCCAAAAGATGCTTTTACTGTTTTAAAAAATAGTTCTTCATTATGAACATCATATTTTTTTTCAGCTCTTACATGTAGACCTATAACTGTAGAATCTACATTTGGTTGTGGTATAAACATATGTCTTGGAGCTTTTGCTACAATCTCTGTTTCACAATAATATTGAACAGCTATAGATAATGCTCCATAATCTTTAGTGCTTGGTATAGCATTCATTCTATCTGCAACTTCTTTTTGAACCATGACCACTATATCTGTTACAGGTATATCTTCTTCTAGAAATTTCATAACTATTGGGGTAGTTATATAGTATGGGAGGTTTGCCACAAGCTTAACTGGCCCACCATTTAATTTTTCTTTTATTAGTTCTTGTATATCTACTTTTAATATATCTTTGTTTACTACTTCTGTGTTATCTAAATCTGACAATGTGTCTTTCAGTATAGGGATTAAATTCCTGTCAATTTCTATAGCTACTACTTTTTGTGCTACTTTACCCATTTCACGAGTAAGTGTACCTATACCAGGCCCCACTTCTATTATATTATCGCCTTCTTTAATTCTAGCTCCAACCAGTATTTTATCAATTATATTACTATCTATCAAAAAATTCTGACCTAGAGACTTTGAAAATTTAAAATTATATTTTTGTACTACTTCTTTTGTTGCACTATGTGAAGATAGTCTATCCATTATTTACTCCTTTTGACTTATTTTAAGATTTAATTTTTTTAATTATACATATTCGTATGTATTTAAAATAAAGTATTTATTAGAAATATTTTATCTTAAATTAACCTGTGATTTTACATCCATTTTATATAATATTTTTCACATACTAAATATTACACTTAGAGCTGTTTTAATGCATCTATAAATTCTTCTCTTTCAACTCCATAATTATTCAATCTATTTAAAAATTGTTTCGCGTTTCCATATCCAATTCCAAGTATTTTGCCAAGTGTATCTCTTCTAAGTGATGCATCTTCATTGCCTATAAGACCATTTCTAATTAAATCAACTTGTTTAAATTCATTTCTTTTTTCTGTATTTTCAGTTCTGACTTTATTTAAAGCAGCTATTATACTTTTAGGAGTAGCATTTTCAATACCTATATCTCCATCTTTTTTAGCTTCTTCTCTTGGTAGAAATGCATGTTTACATCCTGGAACTTCTGATGCTATTTTTTTTCTTATTTTTTCACCTGCAAAGTCTGGGTCTGTAAATATTATAACACCACGTCTCTCATTAGCAGATTTTATACGCTCCATTACACCTTTTGGAAATCCAAATCCACCTGTAGTTATAAGTTCTGCATCTATTGCTCTCTTAACTGCTGTAACATCATCTCTACCCTCTACTACGATTATTTCTTTTATCATATAAATTCACCTTTTATTCATTTTTAGTTTTTCTTTACATCTCTTTATTTTAAAGTTTTTATTTGATTTAATCAAGGTACTAAACTATTTATTTTTATTTGAAAACATATCTTATTAAAAAATTATTTTATTAGATTAATATAGACTTTGTTTTTTATAACCTTATTTCCAAATATGATTAAAGATATTCTTCTGCATATTCAATCTGTAAATATATTTTCTTAATATTCATTATATCCTTCTGTCAATAGGATATTTATATATAAAAAAGTGAATTCCATCTATTGGAATTCACCTTTTTATATTTGTAAATTATCATTTTATTTTGGTATACTTTATTTTAAGTTAATTTACTATAAGTTTAACTCTCTTTTTCTGTTTTTCCATCATATTTTGATATCCATTTATTTAATATAGTTTCTCTATTTTTTGCTGCTGATTTTAAATCATTATCTATCATTTGTTCTAATGGCTTTTTGGGGAATCCTTCTGGAATTGGATTTCCTGTAGAAACTGTAGTAACAGCATAATTCTTAGAGTATTCATTCATTGCATCCTTACTTATCGCCCAATCCAAAAATACTTTTGAAGCTTCTTTTATATCATCTTTTTTTACAAGCGCATTTGCTTCTATATCCCATCCAGAACCTTCTTTTGGAAATACAACTTCTACTGGATAGCCTTCCTCTTTTAGTTTTATACCTCTATATCCAAAAGATATACCTATAGGGTATTCTCCAGAAGCTGCTGATGTAGCTGGAGCTGAACCAGATTGAGTATATACACCAATATTTTCATGCAATTTATCCATATATTCCCATGCTTTTTCTTCTCCCATAATTTGTATAAGCGCTGATACTGTTAAATATCCTGTACCAGAAGAAGATGGATTAGGCATAGATATAAGCCCTTTATACTCTGGTTTTGTTAAATCTTCATAAGAACTAGGAACTGGTATATTTTTATCTTTTAATTCTTTAGTATTTACTGTTATACCTGTCATCCAGGCATCTATTCCAACCCAAGAAGGAACTTCCTTATCATCCTTAAAAGCAGACTCTATTTCCTCAGAGCCTTTTGGAGCATATGGCTCTAACATTCCTTGGTCATCTGCAACTAACAAGCTTGTAGCTGCAACTCCCCATACAACATCTGCTTGAGGATTATCTTTTTCAGCAAGTAGTCTAGCTGTTATATCTCCTGTTGATGCTCTAACGATATTTAATTTTATATCTGGATATTGTTTTTTAAATGTTGCCAGATATGGTTCTATACTATCCTCTTCAATTGCTGTATAAACTGTTAAATCCCCTTTTGTCTTACTATCAGTCTTTGAATCTGAACCTGATGAGGCAGTACTACACCCAGTTATTACACTCAATAAAAGTGTTGATAATACTCCTAAAGAAACTAGCTTCTTAAATTTCATTTTTACCTCCCCTAAGCAACATCTTTTTGTTGCCATTTTTGTGTGTTATTTTTCAACTTCTTTGTGACAAATTCGTACAAAAGCCTTACTACTATATTTGTTAAAAGCACTAATACTGCCATAGCAGCCGATGGTCCTATATATCCTATCTCATCTAACTTTAGTATTGATATTGATGCAGTCTGAGTTTGAGGAGTATATAAAAATATTAATGCTGAAACAGTAACCATTGAATTTACAAAATAATATACTACTATTTCAAGTATTGATGTTATAGACATTGGAACTGTTATGTTAAAAAACACTTTATAAAATGGTATATTTATAGATTTTGCAACTAATTCATATTCTTTATCCAACATCTTTAAAGATGAATTTGAAGTTATAAAACATACTGAATAAAAATGAACTATATTTACTATTACTAGTATTGCTGTACTTCCATACAGAAAGTTTAATGGGTTATTTGATGAGTTAAAAAAAGTTATGTATGATATACCCAAAACTAATCCAGGCAATGCCATAGGTATCATCGATAAAAAGTAAGCAGTTTGTCTTAATTTAGGAAATTTATCTACCTTTTCTATCATATATGCACTAAAAAATACAAATATAGTTCCAAATATTGCTGTCAATGTTGATATTTTTAAACTACTTAAATAGGTTTTTATCCCACTTCCCAAGATACCTTTAAATGCATAATGTTCCATTGTAAAACTTAAATTATATGGCCATAGCTTTATAACTGAACCTACAACTGAAACGAATATCAAAATAAAGATTAATAAAGTTATAAAACTACATGCTATTAAAAACATTCTATCTCTAAGCTTGTTTTCCTTAATTTTATATGGCATAGATTTTGCAGTTATAGTCATTCCTTGCTTTTTACTTGCCATCTTGTCTAATGTAAAAGCTATCAATACAGGAATCAACATTACCATAGAAACAGTTGCCCCCATTGGTATGTTAAATTGTCCTACTACTTGTTTATATATGTCAGTAGCCAACACATTATAGTTTCCTCCAACTACCTTTGCTGCCCCAAAATCTGTAAATGCAAGTATAAAAGATACAAAGAATGAACTCACTAGCGAGTACTTTATACCTGGAATTGTAATTTTACAGAATTTCTTAAATTCACTAGCCCCCAAGCTATCCGCCGCTTCATAAAGTCTATAATCTGCCATTGAGAGTGCAACAGATAATATTAAGAATGCTTGTGGAAATGTAAATAGTATCTGAGAAATGATTATTCCTAATGGACCATATAATTGAACTTCAAACCCCATTGCGGTAAAGATTCCTTTATTTCCAAAAAGGTATATAAGTGAGATACCATATAACATGGTTGGTGCAAAAAGTGGAAACATCCCCATTGTTTTAAAAAAGTTCTTAAACTTTATATTTGTTCTCGTTATTGCATACGAATATATAAATGCTAAACATAATGATATTAAAGATGAAACTGTAGATACAAAAATTGAGTTTTTAAATGATGCTATAAGACTTGGGTTTTCAATATACTTACTAAAGTTTGAAAATCCTATAAAATTTCCATTTGTATCTAAGAATGCATTTTTTAATAATGATACTAATGGAAACAATATAAATATTATTAGTAAAACTACTGAAAAAACTAAAAAACATTTTTGTATCGTGCTATCACCTATTCTTCTTTTGTTTTTTACTGTTATCATTTATTCACCTCTAGCTATTAAGCACATCCCTCTGATTTATACTCTACGATTCCTTCTTTAGGTATCTTAAAGCTTATTTTAGAACCTATACATAGTTTCATCTGTTCAGCAACTTTTGAAACTACATCTAACTTCATTTGCTTAGAACAGTACTCAACTGTAATTCTATAATTAAAGCCTCTAAATTCAATATCCAAAATCTCACCAATTCTTACATCCTTATCTTTAGAGTCCTTATTAAACTCTACTTTTATATCTTCTGGTCTAATAGCTATTTTATTAATACCATCATCTATAAAATTTATTGTTCCTATAAAATCAGCTACAAAAGGTGTGTTAGGATTTTTATACACTTCTTTTGGTGTTCCAACCTGTATTATTTCTCCACTATTCATAACCACCATTTTGTCAGCCAAACAAAGCGCTTCTTCTTGGTCATGAGTTACCATTATAGTTGTGATTCCTAGCTTTCTATGTAGACTTCTAATCTGCTCTCTTAGTTTCAATCTTACTTTTGCATCTAATGCAGATAACGGTTCATCAAGAAGTAAAAAGTCTGGTTCTAAAGCAATTGCACGAGCTAATGCTACTCTTTGTTGCTGTCCTCCAGATAATTGTGATGGATATTTTTTCTCGTATCCACTCAATTCTACAACTTCTAGCACTTCTTTAACCTTCTTATCGATGTTAGATTTACTTATATTTTTATTTTCTAATCCAAAAGCTATATTTTTGTAAACATTCATGTTTGGAAATAGTGCATATGACTGAAAAACTATACCAAAATTTCTACTTTCAGGTGGCGAATTAGTCATATCCTTATCATTTATTATTATTTTTCCATCATGCTTATCCTCAAGACCTGCAATTATTCTAAGCAATGTACTTTTACCACAACCACTTGGACCTAATAAACAGATAAACTCTCCTTTTTCAATATCAATAGATATATCTTTTAACACTTTGACTTGTCCATAACTTTTACTTATATTTTTTACTTGTAAAAAAGACATTTATAAAACCCCTCCTAAAGCCAACCTAAACTTAAATAAGTCTTCTCTATTTAAGCTCTTGCTTCCAAGTTCATAGTTATGCTGAGAATAATCTCCATGGTAATCTGAACCTCCTGTAATTACCAAGTTGTACTTCTTAGCATAAAAAAGTGATTCTTTTTCTAATTCTTTATTGTGCGAAGGATGATATACTTCTATACCATCTAATCCTACTTTTACCATATCTTCAATAGCACTGAAATTATCCATTTGACCAGGATGAGCTAATACACAAATTCCACCAGAACTCTTTATAGCTTTTATTGCATCTCTATAATCCACATACTTTAAGGATACATATGCCTTGCCATTTCCTCTATGAAACAATTCTTTATATAGACTAGAATATATATTATCTGTATATCCTTTATCTATGAGAGCTTTCATTATATGCTGTTTAAATATTCCAGTCCTTGATGAGTATTTCTTTACATCTTCTAGCGATATTTTGTACCCTAAATCCATAATTTTATTTACCATCTTAACAGATGCTTTATGTCTATCACATACCATTGGATTACATAAGTTTTTTATTTCTTGACTGTCTAAATCTATGTTATACCCTAGAATATGAACTCTTTTTCTATTTTTATAATCATAAGCTGAGATTTCTATCCCTGGTATTATTGTCACTCCATAATGTTCTCCAAGTACAAGAGCTTCATCTAATCCAGATAAAGTATCATGATTTGTTATTGCTAGTACATTTATATTCTTTTCTGATGCTTTTTTTATTATTTCTTCTGTAGTTAAATTATTATCTGATATACTTGTATGACAATGTAAATCCGTTAACAATATTTATACCTCCCTTTTATAAACTGTATTTCCATTTACAATAGTATTTACAATCTTTGGATACTCACTATCAATATCTAACAAGACTAAATCGGCTTTTTTATTTTCTTTTATGCTACCTCTTTCATCATATATGCCTACTGCTTTAGCTGGATTTGAAGTAAATAAATTGACTGCTTTATTTAAATTGTTAGTTTTTTCTGCAACTATACACATAGATTTTATCATAGCTGATGGAAGATAATCTGAACAAACAATATCACAACAATCTTCCAATATAGCATCCATTGCTTTTAAGTTGTTATTATGAGATTTTCCCCTTACAATATTAGGTGCTCCTAAACAAGTTAAGACTCCTAGCTTCTTTGAATGTTTTGCAACCTCAAGAGTTATAGGAAATTCAGATACATTGACGCCTATATTTTTTATAAAATCTACCTTTTCTAACGTATCATCATCATGTGAAGCAATATTTATGTTTTTATTTTTTGCTTTTCCTATAACATTAGCTATTTTATTCCAATCCAAATTATCATGTAAATCTACTAAACCATTTAGCCATGTATCAACATAATTTTCTGTAACTCCCCATACTTTAGTAGCATACTCTCTATAAAATGCTGGATTTGTATATTGACCTTGGCCTGGAGAATGGTCCATTATTGATAAATAGTCTATTTTATTTTGTTCCAATAATTCTGAAACCTTATCTAAACCTTCATGATATAATACTTCATATCTTAAATGTACTTTATGATTTATACTCTTACTATCTATGTTTTTATATGAATCGATATTTTCAATCATCTTTAAAGAATTATCAATACTTCTAACTCCTACTCCATCTCCTAAAGATATAGAATGATAAACTGTAGTTATTCCATTTGCAGGTAGTTTTTTATCAAGCTCATAAAATGCCATATTAAATGGTAATAATGTACTTGGTCTTGGCTCTATTTCCTTTTCAATGGCATCACTATGAATATCTATAATACCAGGTATGACATATAAGTTTTTTGCATCTATTATTTCATCTATCTCATTAAAATCAAATGCATAATCAATCTTATCATTTGATACTTTTTTTATTGTATCTCCTTCTATAATTAAATGAGCATTTTCAAGTATTATATCCTCTAATACAATATTTGCATTATGAATTAGTTTTATCATCTAGGCTACCCCACTTTCACTCATAGTCCCTTTTGCCATAGTAAAGGTTTTATCTATAACAGTTTCCATAAATTCTATGTCATGGAAAATTCCTATCATTGTAGTTCCTTGACTTTTAAGTTCCAACATTTTTTCTTTTACATATATTTTAGATTGATTATCAAGTGATGCAGTTGGTTCATCAAGTAATAAGAGTCTAGGCTTTTTAACCATTGCTTGAGCAAGATTTAATCTTAGCTTTTCTCCACCAGAGAAATTATTTGGATAAGCATCCCATAAATTTTCCTTTATTTCAAATTGATTTAGTATATCCTTTGCCATGTCATATGCACAAATCTTTTCAAATCCGCTCTCAATTAATGAATGTACTACTAGTTCAATTGCAGTTATACGTGGCAGTGTCTTTAAAAACTGTGATACATACCCTATTTCCTTTTTTCTAAGGTTTATCATTTCTCTGTCCCCAATTTTAGCTAAATCTACATTTCCATATATTTCTGAGTTAAATATTATTTCTCCAGTTGTTGGTATGTATGTTTTATAAATACTTTTTAATATAGTTGACTTACCTGCTCCAGATTTACCTATTATTCCTAAGAACTCCCCTTTTAAAACTTCAAAATTTATATTATTACATGCTTTTATAGTCTTGTTTAATGCATGTAGTTCAAAATCTTTACTAAAATTATTTACCTTAAGTATAGTTTCTTTCATTTTATTTAAAGCCCCCATTTTACTTATTTACAAACAATATTTATAACAGTGAATTTATAAGTTGCTGAGTGTATGGGTGTTGTGGGTCTTCCATTATTTGGTCTGTAAGACCAGACTCAATCACACTTCCATTTTTCATTACAATTGTTCTATCTGCAAGCATCTTGATAACATCAAAGTCATGAGATACAACTACCATAGAAATCTTTAATTCTCTTTGAATTTCTCTTATTAAATCCAACACTTCTGCTTGTACAGATACATCTAAACCTGTTGTAACTTCATCTAGTAACAATATTGGAGGATTATTTGAAAGAGCTTTTGCTATTTGAACTCTCTGTTGCATTCCTCCACTAAAATATTTTGGTTTATGGTCTATTCTCTCTACAGGTATATTAGTTTTTATTAGAAGTTCTTTGGCTCTATCTCTTATTTTTTCAACATTATACAAGTTTGCCATTAATAATTTTTCTGCTATATTGCCACCACTGCTAAAGTCCAAATTTAAACCAAGATGAGGATTTTGATACACAATACCCATAAAGTGATTCTTTATATATCTCTTTTTCTGGTCTGAAAGCTCTAATATATTTTCATCTTTATTGTAATGTGATATATATACTTCTCCACTATTTGCATGTTCTTGAAAAAACAGTATCTTTAACAATGTACTTTTTCCTGAGCCAGATTCACCTACAATCCCAAGGACTTCTCCTTCATAAAGTTCCAGACTTACATTATTACATGCGACTATAGAACCACAATATTTACATATATTATTGCTTTCATATCCTGTACTTTCAAAACACTTCTCACATCCATCTCCATAAATAAGATTGATATTTCTTCCTATTAATACTTGTTTGTCTATGTTTTCTACTCTTTTCGTTTTATTTATATTACTCATTCCAAGCACCTCCGATTGTCACATCTACACCGTTATTTCTTAACCTAACTTTTTCACAATAACTTGTATCTGAGCAACTATAGTACTTTTCATTGGTGTCACTATCGTATACTTCATCCAAAAATGTATTTGTACTTTTACATAAACTACAATGCTTTCCTTCAAATTTTTCCTCTTCAAATTTGTAATCTTCAAATTCTAAAGGTTCCACTTTTGTGTATGGAGGAATTGCGTATATCCTTTTTTCTCTCCCTGCTCCAAATAAGAATAAATTATCTGACATGTTTAATTTTTTTATGTCAAACCTTGGTATTGGAGATGGATTCATTAAATATCTATCATTTACTTTACATGGGTATTCAGCGGCTATTGATATATCATCAAATCTTACTATATCTTCATAAAGATATACCCACATCCTACTGTAATCTTCTTCTGAATGCATTCTTCTCGTTTCGACTTCACTAGGTTCCACTATTCTAAGTGTTTCTGGTATTGGTACTTGAAATATTAGTATTTGGTTAGATTTTAGTTTTTCTTCTGGTATTCTATGTCTTGTTTGAATCAGTGTAGCTTCTAACGTATCTTTTGTAGTTTCTACATTACTTACATCTGCAACGAAACTCCTTATATTACAAGCATTTGTAGAATCATCACTTCCCTGGTCAATTACTTTTACTACATCATTTTTACCAATTAATGATAGTGTTAATTGTAAACCTCCAGTACCCCATCCCTTAGCTATAGGCAACTCTCTTGAACCAAAAGGAACTTGATAACCAGGTATTGATACTGCTTTTAATATCTTTCTTCTTATTTCCTTTTTTGTGTTTTCGTCTAAAAAACCATAGTTATATATCACCTAAACTTACCTCCATAAACTATTTTATTCTTTCTACATCCGCTTTAAAATCTACATAATGAGGAAGTTTAAAGTGAGATATAAATCCTAATGAATCTATTCCATCTATATGAAGCAATACAAATTCTTCATCTTGTGCTAGTTTTTCACTATTTGGTTCTAGAGATTTATCCAGTATAGCCATAGATATAGCCTTATTCTCATTGTTCCCCATACAAAGACCATATCCTAGAGACATCTTATTTTTATCTCCCAAATTATTTTTAGAATTTTCAGTCTTATTCTGTGACGCTTTGGATACTATTTCACATTCAGTAACCAACATATCACCTATTGTTATTTGCTCATCTTCATAGATTGGATGTTTTATTTTTACAGATACATTACCTGTTCTAAGTTCACTTATATATGGATGTTCATCACCAAACCCTCTTACAATAGCATAAGCAAATCCTGATACTACTCCACTTTCACCTCTAGTTAAAGCCTGTAATTTTGCTGACCTAGAAACTGGAAATCTTAGACTATTCCTTGTAATATCATCTATCACTTCCTCTGATTTATCTGAACACACTTCTTCTTGCAATAAATTTTCTTCTCTAAATATATTAGATATCTTTGTAAACTTAGGGATTTCATCTACTTTTTCTAATTCATTTATAAAATTATTTTTAAATTCTCTATTCTTTTTCTCATCTTCTTCTAATAATTCTACATTTAGTATTCTATTCTCATAATCTCTTGTTGCTCCAAGGTATTGTCCTCCTGGTATGTCTTTAAATGTAGCTGATATTCTTCTCTTTATTCTCATTTCTTCTGTGTTTATAGGTTGTGAATATGTAACTCTAGGCATTGTTGACCTTAAAGCTCTTATATAAAAAGATGCTTCTAATATATCACCTTGAGCTTGTTTTATAGCTAAGGCAGATAATTCTTTATTGTATAAACTTCCTTCAGACATTACTTTGTCTACAGCATAAGACATCTGTTCCTTAATCTGCTTTACATCTATAGGTAAACTCTCTCCTTTTACTCTATAAAATTCAAGTATATTTTTAGCCTGTAATATAGCTTCTTCTCCACCTTTAACTGCTACATAAGCCATTGTTATAGTACCTCCCAACTTAATTTTGATGACCTTGGTATAAAAGCAAGTTCTCCCTTTTTATCTACTAAAATTAAATCTACTCCTATTGGATAATCTTTATTTATAGTAGACAACCTCTCTAGAAATTCTTTTTTAATGCCATGTAAATAGAGACTATTTTTAGATTTTATACCAGGACCACTTAAATCAAGCTTTATATACTTAGTTTGATAATCTATTGATAAATCATTTACTTGATGTATTATGGTAGCACTCTCATCAGGATATTCAAAAGAACCTATTCTAACTTCTAGTATATCTATTTCTGAATTAGTATCTAAAAATATATAATCTGACCTTTTATAATCTGCTTGATTTGACATTGTAAGTGCTCTTATATTTTTTATATCTTCTTGTGTATGATTCTCTACATAGAAGGTAACTTCTTGGTCTAATAGAGTAATTGCTATACCAATTGCTCCATTTGATAGTTTTGTATTATTTTCTATATTTATATTATCTATATTATTTAATTTCCCAGGAAATGAAGCACTATCTAGCAGTTTTCTATATATTTCTTGTGTATAATTTACCATGACTCTCCTCCTATTTAATCCATAGTATTGAATTGAACTTTTGTTTTATTAATTAAGCTAAACTCATCAATAATCTCTTGCTCATATCTCAAGTTCTCTTCATATACACTTTTATTTATATAATTTTTTAGCTCATCAAATTTAGTGTTATTGCTATGTAAAACTGCATCTATAGTTGCTAAATAAACAACTTTCTTATCATCATTTTCTGCAACTATTCCATAACCTAAACTTTCGTCTACTTTTACGCTACATTCTGTAACTAATATCTCTCCTAAATTAAAAGTTGTATTATTTACACTTTCATTGGCTCTTACCATTACTGTAGCTAAGTTAGGGTCTTTGATTATAGAAATGCTTGATATATCTTTTATCATTGAATATATTTTTTCTAGTTCTCCTAAATCCATATTTATCAATATCTTAGTACTATCAATTGTATACAAGATTTTGCCTCCTTAATTTACCTTTCGTTTACTTATCTAAGAATATAATAAACAACTTAAGTTAAATAGATATTATGTTTCAGTTAAGTCTAATGGATATCTTGTAAATTCTTTTTTAACAATGTTAAGAAAATATATATTAAAAAGATAAAATAAGTCACTAGAAATAAAAAAAGTATACCATTCAAACTGAATGGTATACTCATCTTGTACTTATAAATTGCTCATTTCATATGTCATTATAAATTTTAATTGTTTATTTTATATTAAAAAACTTCTTTGCATTTTCTTTTGTAGTTCTGCATACTTCTTCATAGGATATTCCTTTTTCTTGAGCTATTTTATCAGCGACAAAGGCTACTTGAGAAGGGTTATTTCTCTTTCCTCTGTGTGGCTCTGGTGACATATATGGTGAATCAGTCTCTATAAACAGTCTTTCTAGAGGAATTTCTCTTACTACTTCTCTAGTTTTCTTGTTATTCTTAAAAGTAACTGTTCCTGGAATTGATATATAACAACCCATTTTAACATATTCTCTAGCTAACTCTACATTGCCACTATAACAGTGAAGTACACATCCTATTTCAGGACTCTTAGTGTTTTTTATTATCTCAAAAGTATCTCCATGTGCATCTCTATCATGTATTATTATTGGAAGTTTTAACTCATTAGCTAACTCAATTTGCTTCTTAAACCACTCTTTTTGCTCTTCTCTTGGAGAATAATCATAATAGTAATCTAACCCAATTTCTCCAATAGCTACAACTTTTTCATTTTCAGTTGCAAGTTTTCTTAAAGTATCTATTGCTGTATCATCTAGCTTTGATACATCATGTGGATGTACTCCAACTGCTGAATATATAAAATCATACTTTTTTGCTAGCTCAATTGCTGTTATTGATGTTTCTATATCCGCACCTGGATTTACAACCAAATCGACACCTTTTTCTTTTAATGAACCAATCAGTTCATCTCTATCTTCATCAAAACTTTCATCATTTAAATGTGCGTGTGAGTCAAATAACATCTTTAATCTCCTTACTGTTTAATTGCCTATTAACGAACCTCGCATCCATCTTTAGCTCCTTGTGTAAATGGTAGAATATATGGGTCTCCATCATCACCTGCTGCTAATATCATACCTTGAGATTCTACACCTCTTAATTTAACTGGCTTTAAGTTGCATACTACTGTAACTTCCTTGCCTACCAAATCTTCTGGCTTATAGTATTCAGCTATTCCTGATACTATTTGTCTTGTTTCTGGTCCAAGTTTAACTTGTGACACTAATAATTTATTTGCTTTTGGATGCTTTTCACAGCTTATTATTTTTCCTACTCTAAGCTCTATTTTGTCTAAATCATCAATAGTAATTTCTGCTTTATGTTCTAATGGTTTTTCCTCTACTGGAGGTTTTCCAGAAAACATCTCAGTTAATTCTTCTATTTCTTTTTCTACATCTAATCTTGGGAATAAAGGCTCACCTTTAAATACCTTTACATTTTCGCCAATAAGTCCAAATGTCTTTGTACTTTCCCATGTAGTTATATCATCTTGACCTTTTATTCCTATATGCTCATATATTTTATTAGCTGTTTCATTCATTATAGGATTTATTAATGTAGCGATTATTCTTATAGATTCACATAAATTATATAAAACTGTGTCTAATTCATCTTTCTTAGCTTCATCTTTAGCTAGTGCCCAAGGCATAGTTTCATCTATATATTTGTTAGTTCTTCTAACTAATTTCCATACACTCTCTAATGCTTCATGGAATTGCATCTTATCCATCTCTGCTTCAAAATTTTCTCTAGTTGATACAGCTTGTTCTTTTAAATCTGCATCAAAATCAGTTGAAACTTTTGCTGTTGGTATTATTCCATTATTGTACTTTTCAACCATAGCCACAGTTCTACTTATTAAGTTTCCTAAATCATTTGCCAAATCATAATTTATTCTTGTTACAAAGTTTCTATGAGTATAGCTTCCATCTTGTCCAAATGCAAACTCTCTTAATAAGAAGTATTTAAGTGTATCTATTCCATATCTTTCTATTATAGGCTCTGGATAAACCACATTACCTTTTGATTTACTCATCTTATCATCAGCAAATAATATCCATCCATGCCCAAATACTTGCTTTGGAACTTCTAAACCTAAAGCCATTAAAAGTGCTGGCCATATTATTGTATGGAATCTCACTATTTCTTTGCCTACTATTTGGACATTGGCAGGCCAATATTTTTTAAACTCTTCATCATTGTCAGTCATATATCCTAATGCTGTTATGTAATTACATAAAGCATCTACCCATACATAAATTACATGTTTTTCATCAAAAGGAACTTTTATTCCCCAGTCAAAAGTCGTTCTTGTTACACTTAAGTCTTCTAATCCTTTATCTAAGAAGTTTGCTACCATTTCGTTTTTTCTAGCAGCAGGGAAACAGAAACTATCATCCTTAAATAACTCTTTTAATCTATCTTCATATTTAGATAGTCTAAAGAAATAAGATTCTTCTTTTACTAAGTATGTTTCTCTTCCACAATCAGGGCATTTATTTCCTTCCAATAATTGAGATTCTGTCCAAAAGCTCTCACAAGGAGTACAATATCTACCTTCATATTCTCCTTTATATATATCACCTTGCTCATATAATTTAGTAAATATTTTTTGTATTATGTCTGTATGTCTTTTTTCTGTCGTTCTTATAAAATCATCATAAGATATATCCATAGTATTCCATAAAGCTTTTATATCTTTTATCATTCCATCAAGATATTCTATCTCTGACATTCCTTGTTCTATAGCTTTCTTTTGGATTTTTTCACCATGCTCATCTGTTCCTGTTAAGAACTTTACATCGTATCCACAGAAACGCTTAAATCTAGCTATCGTATCTGCTGCTACTGTTGAATAAGTATGACCTATGTGTAATCCTCCACTTGGATAGTATATTGGTGTTGTTACATAAAAACTCGGTTTGCTCATATTATTTACCTCCTAATTTTTTTATCGTTCTAGTTTTATAAATATTTCATTGAAATAATAAAAAATCGCCTCCTATGAGCTAACATAGGGGCGAGATTATTCACGGTACCACCCTAATTCATCTATAATAATTATGTTTCACATGAAATGTAGAAATTCACTTTATAGACATCTTAGTAGACTATAACGTGTCCAACCGTTTTATCCTAGCATATATGCTCAGATAAAAAGCTCCAAGACCATCTTCAATAAAGCTTTTGACACTAGCTTTCACCTAATCTAGCTCTCTGATAGAAAAAACCTTTATTTACTCTTCTTTTCATAGCTTATAATTTATATTACTATTTATTTCTATATAATCACTATATTATAAAATTTTTCCCACATTGTCAACAAATTATACAAATATTACATAGCAAATAAAAACAGCTGCTATAACACCAGCAACATGGGTAATCATAGCACATGATAATGTATGTCTAGTGTTTTTTATCTTTAGGCTTCCATAGTATATTGCCATTGTATAAAATATAGTTTCAGAAGAACCTACAATTGTAGCTCCCATTTTTTCTACTAAACTACCTATTCCAACCCTATTTGCAAGTTCACTATACATACCTAAAGCACCACTTCCAGATAAAGGTTTTACACTTATTAGACCTATTAATTCTTTTGGTATACTAAGCACATTTGCTATTGGTGTAAATAACCATTCTAACATATCAAGACCTTTACCTGTTTTGAATATTCCTATTGCCAAAAATATTCCTATTATATATGGTAGAATATCCCAAGCTGCTTTTAGCCCATCGATTGCTCCTTTTACAAAGCTATCATACACATCTATTTTTTTATATTTACCATAAACTACTATGTACAAAATTATTATTGGTATAAGTAAGTTTGAAAATACTTCCATGTATCTACATCCCCTTTATCTATATCTTTTTTGAAAAAATTTACATGTTATTATAGCTATTGCTGTAGATATAATGGTTGCAAATAAAGTTGTAAAGATTATTTCACTTGGATTTTGAGCTCCCATATCCATCCTTAGTTTAATTATAGTAAATGGAATTATCTGTATAGATGATATATTTATTACCATAAACATAATCATATCATTAGTTGCTGTATCTTTTTTATTGTTTAAAGTTTGAAGTTCGCTCATTGCCTTTAAACCAAATGCTGTTGCACCATTTCCAGCTCCCAGCATATTTAAAGCAATATTCATAACTATATAAGACATTGCTTTGTGACCTTTTGGAATAGAAGGAAATAATCTTCTCATTATAGGATTTAATTTCTGACCTATCTTTTCGATTAGACCTGATTCTTTTGCAATATTCATTACACCCATCCAAAGTGCCATGATACCAGCTAAACTTATTGCAAATTCTATACCTTTTGATGTCTCACTCAATATAACTTTATTTAATTCACCCATATTTTTAGAAATCAAACTTCCTATTATTCCTATTGATACCATATAAAACCATATTTTTCCTATCCTAATCATCCTCCTCTTTAAATAATTTTATGATAGTTAGGTAATACTTTATACTTGAAAGTTGTACTATATTATGTTTTAGTATAAGTGTGGGAGTTTTTATAATTTTTAATATTTAATAATAATTAAGGAGAGAAATAATGAGAAATCTAACACTTCTTACTGATTTATATCAGCTTACTATGTTAAATGGCTATTTTGAAAAAAATATTCACGAAGACATTGTTGTATTCGATATGTTTTTTAGAAAAAACGCTTGTGATGGAGGATATACTATAGTTTGTGGTATTGATCAGGTTGTTGAATACATAGATAATCTTCATTTTTCAGATGAAGATTTAGAGTACTTAAAAAGCTTAAATTTATTTTCTGATAAATTTCTAAAGTTTTTAAAAGAATTTAAGTTCACAGGAGATATATATGCTGTTGAAGAAGGAACTATCATGTTTCCTAATGAGCCATTGATTACTGTTAAGGCACCATTATATCAAGCTCAACTTATTGAAACAGCATTGTTGACTATAGTCAATTTTCAATCTCTTATTGCTACTAAAGCCTCTAGAGTTTGTTTTGCAGCTCAAGGAGACCCTGTATTTGAATTTGGGTTACGTCGTGCACAAGGTGCTGATGCAGGTATATATGGAGCTAGAGCTGCTGTAGTTGGTGGTTGTACTGGAACTGCAAATGTATTAGCTGGGAAAATGTTTGATATTCCTATAATTGGTACACATGCGCATAGTTGGGTACAAAAATTTGATACTGAACTTGATGCATTTCAAGCATATGCTGATGTTTATCCAGACAAATGCTTACTTCTTGTAGATACTTATGATGTATTAAACAGTGGTGTACCTAATGCAATAAAGGTGTTTAAAAATATTTCTGAAAAAGGATACAAACCTATGGGTATAAGGCTAGATTCTGGAGATTTAGCTTATTTATCTAAAGAAGCAAAAAAACAATTAGATAGTGCTGGCTTTTCAGATATTAGTATCACTGCATCTAATGACCTTGATGAATACACTATATCATCACTTAAAGCAGAAGGAGCTACTATAAATTCATGGGGAGTAGGTACAAAACTCATTACATCTTTTGATTCACCTTCTCTTGGAGGAGTTTACAAATTAGCTGCATCTTGTGAAAATGGAACTCTTGAACCTAAGATAAAGATTTCTGAAAATCCAGAAAAAATAAATAATCCTGGTTACAAGAAAGTTATAAGAATATATAACGAAGACAATAAAGCAGAGGCAGATTTAATTATGTTACATGATGAAGTTATAGATGAATCTAAACCTTTAGAAATCTTCCATCCTACATATACATGGAAAACGAAGACATTTACAAAATATAAAGTTAAAGAGCTTCTTAAACCACTGTATATAAAAGGAATATGCAAATATAATAAAAAACCTGTTCTTGAAATAAAAAATCATGTACAATATGAATTAAGTACTATCTGGGAACAATACAAAAGACTTTCAAAACCACACATTTATAAGGTTGATTTATCTAAAGATCTTTGGTATTTAAAAACAAAAATGATAGATTCTAAAAAAGTTTTATAGCATTAATTATTTTTATTTAAGGGGGACTGTTTATTTATGGATGTTACAGATTATAGAATCATAGAAATTTTACAGGATGATGGGAGAATTTCTATGAAGGACTTAGGAAAAATAGTTGGTTTAACTTCTCCTGCAGTTTCAGAAAGAGTCAAAAGATTAGAAGAATCTGGTGTTATAGAAGGATATAAAGCTATTGTTAACCCAGATTCATTAGGTAGAGTTATAAAGGCGTTTATTCATATTTCTCTTCCAAGTAATGGATATACAGAATTTATCGAGTCAGCTGGAAAAGACCCTAGAATTGTAGAATGTCACCATATAACAGGTGATGATTGCTTACTTCTAAAAGTAATTGTAAAAGATATGTACGAATTAGAAAATGTGATTGATACTATAAAGAAAATTGGTTCTACTAAGACCTCTGTTATACTATCAACACCGATACAAGCAAAATCAATATTGTAATATAAGTTAAATACTAATGGTTTATTAATTAATAGACCATTAAGTATCCTTAATGAAATTCCAATTTTTGATATAAAAAAAGTTGTCTTTCATAATTTTATAACAAAGACAACTTCTTTTATGTTTTTGAAATCTACATAGTTTAAACTTTAACTAACCATTTAAAATTCAATTATATTGACTAAATTTATACATGTGTATAATTACTTTTATACAAGTAATTTGTTAGAATGTATTCCATATATGTCTTTAACACGCTCACTTCTTCGCTTTTGTCTAATAGCTTTATTGTAGAAACTATATCTGCATATCCAAGTAGTATTATTCCTATAGTATCTTCACCCATTAGATTAAATACATTAATTAATTCTTTTCTACTCAAATCATTTTTCTTATACAAAGACAAAAGTATCATGTGATGTCTTACATATTTACTTATAAGTTTATATGTTTCTGTTGATAACTCTAACTTTATCCCCATATTGTCTACTATTTGAGCACCTATTTTTTCATGATTTGTAAAATGAACTCTTCCTGTTTCATCTAAAGTCATGCTATCAGGCTTACCTATATCATGTAAAAATATTCCTAACTTTAGTGCATGTAACTTATTTATACCATCCTCAACATATTCATCTAAATAATTTAACACATGTTCTTTTAAATGTATTGGGAAAAAATCTTTATCATTTAGAACGATTTCCAATTCTCTTAATGCATTTATAGAGTGCTCAAAGCAATTAACAACATGATATTTACATTCTCCTACAGACTTCATACATTTTACTTTAGGTATTATTTTTTCCAGTTCATCCTTTTTATCCAACTCTATAAACGTTTTATGTGTATCTTTTCTCTTTAAACTTTCTATTATAATTTTTTCTATTTCCATAAAATCACCTCAGATTCAGGTTTTATAAATCCAGAACTTGTTTATAAACTACATCCTTTTTTAATTTTCTATCTTTACAAACTATTTTTATTGCATCTTTTTTGTTCATACCACTTTCAATTAGTTTTAAAACATATTCCCTATCCGTAAGAGCATCATAATCTTCTTTTTTTGACTTTTCACCATGAAAGCCTTCTACTATTAATACGAACTCTCCTCTTACTTCTTTTTCATCAAATATTTTTATAACAGTTTCTATATCTTCTCTGATTATCTCTTGATATTTTTTTGTAAGTTCTCTATTTATGGAAATTTTTCTATTTCCAAGAATCTTAAACATATCTTTTAGTGTATCCTTCAATCTATGTGGTGATTCATAGAAAATTATAGTTCTACTTTCTTCTTTTATTTCTTCTAGTTGTCCTTTTCTAACTTTTTTATCTCTATCTAAAAAGCCCTCAAAAACAAATTTATGTGTATCCATACCAGAGCCAACTAAAGCAGTTACAAATGCTGTTGCTCCTGGCAGAACCTCTATCTCTATATTATTTTGTATAGCTTGCTTTATTATCTCTTCTCCTGGGTCAGATATACCAGGCATACCTGCATCGCTTATCAAAGCTATATTTTCTCCATCAATAAGTTTATTTATTAAATAATCTCCCTTTGAATCTTTATTATGTTCATGATAACTAGTCAAAGGCTTTGAAATTTCAAAATGATTTAAAAGTTTTATACTATGTCTTGTATCTTCTGCGGCAATCAAATCTACTTCTTTTAATACTCTTAAAGTTCTGTATGTTATATCCTCTAGGTTTCCTATTGGTGTTGGACATATGTACAATTTCCCACTCATCTATAACTCTCCTATATCTTCATTATTATATATTGCTTTTAGTTCTTTTGTATAATTCCCATCTTCTCCATAAACATACAATGGGTCTAATATCTTAAGCTCTGGTCTTCCATCTTTCACAAATTGAACCAAAACCAAATTAGGTGCTTTTTTAGGTCTTGGATGCACAAATTGAATAACCTTTGGCTCTAGTTTATATTTTCTTCCTAAAGTTATTATATCAACCAATCTTGTTGGTCTGTGTATCATAAAAAACTTTCCTCTAGGCATAACTAATCTAGATGCAGCTTTAATTACATCTTCTAAATTACACTTTACTTCATGTCTTGATATAGCTTTTTTATCATTTGGGTTTTTTATTCCATCAATATGCATATATGGAGGGTTTGATGTAACTACATGATAACCATTTATATCTAAAACTTTATCTATAGATTTTATATCCTCATTTATAATCTCAACTCTTTCTTCTAGACTATTTAATTTTACAGAACGAGTTGCCATTTCATATACATCTTCTTGTATTTCTACACCAATAATTTTTTTAGCTTCACTTTTACCTGCTATCAGTATAGGTATGATACCTGTTCCTGTACCTAGGTCTACAACTTTAGCATCTTTTTTTATTTTAGTAAAATTAGCTAATAAAACTGCATCTATACCAAAACAAAATCCATTAGTATCTTGTATAAGTTTAAGACCTTTTAATTGTAAATCATCTATTCTTTCTGAATCTTTTAATTGCATATTCATAAACGCTCCTCAAATATTAATAACCTCAAGTATTATTTGCTTTAAAAAAGGTAGGAAAAGACCTACCTTAAATTTAATCTTCTAATTTCTTCAACTCTCTTAGTGTAGCTTCATCTAATCCATCATTATCTTTGCATTTACCACCACAGCCATCACATTTTTTAGGCTCTCTAAGTATCTTTATATCTTCTCTTGTATATATCTTTACAGTTTTATCCTGAAACTCTACTTTAATTTGCTCTAATAGAGGATTTACTTCTACAACTTTTCCTTTTCCATCATCCGATTGCACTAGTGCACCTACAATAGGCATTTTTTCTATCGCCTCACTATATACATCATGCTCATATTTTAAACAACAGAATAATCTTCCACATATTCCAGATATCTTTGTTGGGTTTAAAGATAGGCTTTGATCTTTTGCCATTTTTATTGAAACTGGTTGAAAATCACCTAACCAAGATGAACAACAAAGTTTTCTACCACAAGGTCCTAGACCTCCTATAGATTTTGCTTCATCTCTAACACCAATTTGTCTAAGCTCTATTCTAGTCTTAAATATAGCAGCCAAATCTTTTACCAATTCTCTAAAATCTATTCTTCCTTCTGCTGTAAAGTAAAAAATCAATTTATTTCTATCAAATGTATACTCACAATCTATTAGAAACATTGTTAACTCATGTTCTTTTATTTTTTGTTGGCATAATTCAAAAGTTTCTTTTGCCTTTTCTTTATTTTCTAGATATATTTTTTTATCTTCCTCTGTGGCTATTCTTATGATTGGTTTTAGAGGGGAAACTAGTTCGCTCTCGTCCATATCTTTTGGTCCTACTACCACTTTTCCATACTCTAGACCTCTTGCAGTTTCTACAACTACATCCATATCTTGCTCTATATTAAAATCAACAGGGTCAAAATAATATATTTTTCCTGCACTTTTAAATCTTATACCTACTATTTTTATCATTTAATCACCTCGTATATATTTAAAGACATAACTTGTATGCTTATATTAAAATTGCAATTGCTCTTTATTTTACTCTTTGCATCTTCTATTATATCAATAATTTTGGACAATTGAGAATAACTAATTTTTCCACTCATATTTTGAATAAAAACTAGCTTGTCTACATTTATTAGCATATTTTTGTTCACATTTTCTTTTAACAGGATAATATCTCGAAAATAGTTTATCATAATATCCAATAAACTTATAATATTACCTCTATATTTTTCCATATTATTTGGGATGTTTAGAATCTCTACTATGTTTTTATCTAACATTACTTGAATATACTGTTGTATATCGTCCCTCATCACTGAAAATTCAGCAGACTGAGATAGACTCAAAGCATTCTCAATACTTCCTCTTGAGAAAGTAGCTAATAGTTGGGCTCTTTCTTCCTCTATACCTGTATCTATTAAATATTTTTTTAAATCTTCCATTGGTATAGGTGAGAACTTTATTATATCACATCTAGATTTTATAGTTTCTAGTAAAGATTCTTTGTTATTTGTAACTAAGATTATTATAGCATAATCTGGAGGTTCCTCTAGTGTCTTTAAAAGTGCATTTTGGGCTTCTACAGTCATTTTCTCAGCATTGTTAATTATATATATTTTATAGTCCTTATGAGGTCTTATTACTATGTCTGATTGCATATTTCTGATTTGGGCTATTTTTATGCTATTTCCATCTGGCTTTATGAGTATATAATCTGGACTATTTTCTAGATTTACATAATCAAGCAACAACTTAGACAACTCATCAGCAAACTTCTTTTTTCCTATTCCATCTATACCCTCAAACATATACGCATTATTAAGTTTATTTTTCTTTATAGAATTTGTTAAGTATTTCTTTGCAAAATTTTGACCTATAATATTTTCAAAATACATATTTATCTCTCCATAGATTTTATTGAATCAAGAACTATTTCATAAACTTCATTATGTATACTTTCAATACTTCTTAATTCGTTACCTGAAACACAATTTATTTTTTTCCAATCATATTTATCTGCTATATATAAAGCATTATTGTAAGATTTCTTCAAATATTCTATATCACTTTCATGAATATCTTTTTCTTCTTCTCCTGTAATCTTGTTTTTTCTATTTTCCATGAGTTTCTCACTAAACTCAATAGGAACATCTAGAAATACAACACAATCAGGTTGTGGTATCTTAAATAAATTAAATTCATAATCAGCTAGCCAGTTTAAATATGCTTCTCTATCAGAAACATCCATTTTAGAAGCTTGGTGTACCATATTAGAGGTTGTATATCTATCTGCAATAATTATTCCACCTTCATTGTAAAACTCCTCCCAATCGGTTTTAAATGAAGCATATCTATCTGCAGTAAAAAAAGTTGATGCTATATATGGGTCTACATCTGATGCATTTTTACCAAAATCTCCTTTTAAATACATTTTTACTAAAGCAGATGATGGAGACTCATAATTTGGATATTCTACCTTTTTAATCATATAGCCTTCTTTTTTTAGTCTTTCATATAATCTTTTTGTCTGAGTTGCCTTTCCACTTGCATCTGAACCACTTTCTATAATTATTAACTTACCTTTCATTTTCATATCCTCCATACAAACACTTTTTACTTTTTAATATAATTTTTATTTAGACAACTTTATATAAATATTCTATATATTACTCATTACAACTATAAGTTTTTTACTTCATATTATAATTTTAAACTTTGTATTATAAACTTAAATATTTTCTAAATCTATTACTTCTATAAAATTTAAATCTACGTCTTTTAATCCACTTACAACCATACCTTTAGAATTACAGAATATTAAATAATCTATTATTTCTTTGCTTATAATTTCACCAGGAGATATTATGCTTATCCCAGGTGGATATGGCACTATACATTCACCACAGACTTTACCTATGCTGTCATATATTTTAACACTTTTTTTAGTTTTATAAAATGCTTCTCTAGGTGTTAATATTTTCTTTGGAATAATAGTGGGATATTCTTTATTTTCTAACTTTGTAAATCTAAAGTCTTCTTTTACAATATTGTTCAATGCTGTTTCTAAACTATTGAAATCCTTAGTACTATTTCCTATTGTACATATTAAAAGGACTCCATAATAATTAGATAATTCTACCTGTATGTTGTATTTATTTCTTAAAATATTTTCTAATTCATAACCTGTTAGACCTATATTTTTAGAATATATAAATATCTTTGTTTTATCATTCGTATCATATATCTCAATATTTTCATTAATATTGTTTTTAAAAACTCTAATTTTATTTAAAAGCTCTTTCATTAGTTCTTGTCCCTTATTTTCATATATATCTACCGCTAACTCCAAAGAAGATAACAATATATATGAAGGACTTGAGGATTCTGTGATTCTCAACAGATTTAAGAGTCTATCTATGTCAATTCGATTTCCTTTTATATGTATCATTGATGATTGAGTAAATGATGGGAGTGTTTTATGAGTACTTTGTACAACTATATCTGCACCCTGCTCAAGAGCTGTTTTAGGAAGTCTATCACTAAGACCTAAATGAGCACCATGTGCTTCATCTATTATCACTACCATTTTTTTATCATGTGCATAATTACAAATACATTCTAAATCATATGTCATTCCATAATATGTAGGATATGTAAGAAGCACTGCTTTTGCATCTAAGTTTTTATCTATTACATCAATCGCATTACTTATGGATATTCCCTTTAAGACATTCGTATCTTCACTTATCTCACAAGAAATATACTCTATATCTATATCTCCCAAAATGCATGCATTTATAACAGATTTATGACAATCTCTATTTACAATTATTTTACTCTTAGGAGCGCACACTGACATTATCGCAGACTGTATTCCACAACTACTCCCATTAACTAGATAACATGTATAATCGCTTTTAAATACTCTTGATGCTTTCTTCTGAGAACTCTTTATAATCCCTTCTGGCGAATGTAAGTTATCAGTTCCTAATATTTCAGTAGTATCCATTTTATACAAATTTTCTAATACATTTCTATATCCCAATTTCTCATAAATTCTGCCTTTTTTATGACCAGGCATATGAAAAGATATTACTTCATCATTTAAAATATTACTTAATTCATTAATTATAAACATATATTAATAATACTCCTTTTTTCACATAGTACTTCTTTCTTGTATAAAACATCTTTTTAAAAACTTCAATTCTTATCTATTTTACCATTAAAAAAGATACAAATTAAGATTTTTATAAAATTAAATACCTCATCCTAAATATTTAGAATGAGGTATTTAATATAAAAGTACAAATTAAATTATTCTCTATCATCAGACATTAAGCTTGGTATTAAGTATAATCCAGCTAAACCTACAATGAAGTATATTATTCTACTTACCATTTCATATGTTCCGCCAAAGATACTACCTATTAAATCTGTACCTAGGATACCAATTCCTCCCCAGTTAAGAGCACCGATTATAGCTAAAATTAAAGCAACTTTTTTCATTTCTATCACTCCTCAAGAATTAAATTTTTATAATAGTCCATAATTCCTGTGTTTAGTTTCCCCGAAATAAAAAAAGAAATACATATTTTTTGTCTTTTTTTACAAAAAATAAAAAAATTACGTGGCTACGTCCTACTCTCCCAGGCAGTTTCCCACCAAGTACCATCAGCGCTAGAGAGCTTAACTTCTGTGTTCGGAATGGGAACAGGTGTATCCTCTCTGCTATTGTAACCACATAATCTTTATGCTTAATATTTCTATTAAGTTTTTAGAATCTAGTAATACTAGTTTCTTTAGAGTTAGTACTCTAAAAACTACACATATATTTTATTGAATGGACATCAAATAATTTGGTCAAGTCCTCGACCTATTAGTATCGATAAGCTAAATACATTGCTGCACTTACACCTTCGACCTATCAACCAGATAGTCTTTCTGGGGTCTTACCCTTGCGGTGGGAAATCTTATCTTGAAGTTGGCTTCGCGCTTAGATGCTTTCAGCGCTTATCCATTCCGTACATAGCTACCCAGCCATGCCCTTGGCAGAACAACTGGTACACCAGAGGTACGTCCATCCCGGTCCTCTCGTACTAAGGACAGGTCTTCTCAAATTTCCTACGCCTGCGACGGATAGGGACCGAACTGTCTCACGACGTTCTGAACCCAGCTCGCGTACCACTTTAATGGGCGAACAGCCCAACCCTTGGGACCTACTACAGCCCCAGGATGTGATGAGCCGACATCGAGGTGCCAAACCTCCCCGTCGATGTGGACTCTTGGGGGAGATAAGCCTGTTATCCCCAGGGTAGCTTTTATCCGTTGAGCGATGGCCCTTCCACGCAGAACCACCGGATCACTAAGTCCGATTTTCATCCTTGCTCGACCTGTATGTCTTGCAATCAAGCTCTCTTTTGCCTTTACACTCTACGTACGATTTCCGACCGTACTGAGAGAACCTTTGAGCGCCTCCGTTACCTTTTGGGAGGCGACCGCCCCAGTCAAACTGCCCACCTGACAGTGTCCCAAGACCAGATTCATGGCCTATGGTTAGAGTCCCAGTACTACAAGGGTGGTATCCCAAGGATGGCTCCGCCAAAACTGGCGTCCTGGTTTCAAAGCCTCCCACCTATCCTGTACATGTAGTACCAAGACCCAATGTCAAGCTACAGTAAAGCTCCATGGGGTCTTTCCGTCCTGTCGCAGGTATCCGGCATCTTCACCGGAATTACAATTTCACCGAGTCTGTTGTTGAGACAGTGCCCAAATCGTTACGCCTTTCGTGCGGGTCGGAACTTACCCGACAAGGAATTTCGCTACCTTAGGACCGTTATAGTTACGGCCGCCGTTTACTGGGGCTTAAGTTCACTGCTTCGATTGCTCTAACAGATCCCCTTAACCTTCCAGCACCGGGCAGGCGTCAGCTCCTATACATCGTCTTGCGACTTAGCAGAAACCTATGTTTTTGGTAAACAGTCGCTTGGGCCTATTCTCTGCGGCCACCGGATGGTGGCACCCCTTATCCCTAAGTTACGGGGTCATTTTGCCGAGTTCCTTAACAACAGTTCTCTCGCGGGCCTTAGGATACTCTCCTCACCCACCTGTGTCGGTTTGCGGTACGGGTACCTTTAACCTCGATAGAGACTTTTCTTGACAGTGTGAAATCAGCTACTTCGCTACTAAATTTCGCTCCCCATCACATCCCAGCATTATCAAAGCGGATTTACCTACTCTGACTGCCTCAATGCTTGGGCACACATAACCAACAGTGTGCTTAGCTTATCCTACTGTGTCATCCCATCTCTCAAACGGTTATCGGTAGTACAGGAATATCAACCTGTTGTCCATCACCTACGCCTTTCGGCCTCAGCTTAGGTCCCGACTAACCCAGGGCGGACGAACCTTCCCCTGGAAACCTTGGGTTTACGGCCTGTGGGATTCTCACCCACATCTCGCTACTCATGCCAACATTCTCACTCCCATACTGTCCACATGTCCTTACGGTCATGCTTCAACCCGTATGGGAAGCTCCCCTACCCATCATAATGATGCCGTAGCTTCGGTAGTAAGTTTTAGCCCCGGAAATCTTCGGCGCAGGATCACTCGACCAGTGAGCTATTACGCACTCTTTGAATGAGTGGCTGCTTCTAAGCCAACATCCTGGTTGTCTGTGCAATCCCACATCCTTTACCACTTAACTTACATTTAGGGACCTTAGCTGACGATCTGGGCTGTTGCCCTTTCGACTATGAATCTTATCACCCACAGTCTGACTCCCAAGTATAAGATGACGGCATTCGGAGTTTGATAGTCTTCGGTAGGTGCAATACCCCCTAGGACATTCAGTGCTCTACCTCCGTATCTCTCACCTTGAGGCTAGCCCTAAAGCTATTTCGGGGAGAACCAGCTATCTCCGGGCTCGATTGGAATTTCACCGCTACCCACAAGTCATCCCCGAGCTTTTCAACGCTCGTGGGTTCGGACCTCCACGAAATTTTACTTTCGCTTCATCCTGCTCATGGGTAGGTCGCCCGGTTTCGGGTCTACGTCAAGTAACTGAACGCTCAGTTAAAACTCGCTTTCGCTACGGCTCCACACCTTAAGTGCTTAACCTTGCTACTTAACGTAACTCGTTGGCCCGTTCTACAAAAAGTACGCGGTCACACAAGAAATGTGCTTCCACAGCTTGTAAGTGCAGGGTTTCAGGTTCTATTTCACTCCCCTCCCGGGGTTCTTTTCACCTTTCCCTCACGGTACTATACGCTATCGGTCACTAGGTAGTATTTAGCCTTGGAGGGTGGTCCCTCCTGCTTCCCACAGGGTTTCACGTGTCCCGTGGTACTCTGGATCATATCTAAAGTTTTCTCGTTTAACATACAGGACTATTACCTTCTGTGGTGGGTCTTTCCAAACCTCTTCAATTACGATACCTCTTCGTTATGATATGTCCGCAACCCCAATAAAGAAAACTTTATTGGTTTGGGCTCTTCCGCGTTCGCTCGCCGCTACTTACGGAATCGAATTTCTTTCTCTTCCTTCAGGTACTTAGATGTTTCAGTTCCCTGAGTTCCCCTCATTAAGCTATGTATTCACTTAATGATACTTAGACATTACTCTAAGTGAGTTTCCTCATTCGGAAATCTTCGGATCAAAGTTTACGTGCAACTCCCCGAAGCTTATCGCAGCTTATCACGTCCTTCATCGGCTCCTAGTGCCAAGGCATCCGCCCTGCACCCTTAATAACTTGACCAGTTAAAAAGGTTTGATAGATTAAAGTCTATCAACTTGATAATTTTTAAAAGTTATCAGCTTTATATATTACAAATTAGATGTCATATCACTAAATATATATGCAGTTTTCAAAGTGCTAACGCACGTCGCCAACAAACAAACTTCGCATACGCTCAGCTTATTCTGTTGCTCAAAGTGCTAACGCACAGCGCCAACGGATAAATCCCGTTGCTTTAAGTGCTAATTTTGAGTATTCGTAAAAACGAACCCTCAAAATTAAACAGTAGGTAATTCTCCTTAGAAAGGAGGTGATCCAGCCGCACCTTCCGATACGGCTACCTTGTTACGACTTCACCCCAGTTATTGATTCCACCTTCGACGACTTCTTCCAAAAGGTTAGATAATCGGCTTCGGGCGTCTCCAACTCCCGTGGTGTGACGGGCGGTGTGTACAAGACCCGGGAACGCATTCACCGCAGCATTCTGATCTGCGATTACTAGTAACTCCAGCTTCATGTAGGCGAGTTTCAGCCTACAATCCGAACTGAGAGTAGCTTTAAGGGATTAGCTCCACCTTACGGGCTTGGCAACCCTCTGTACTACCCATTGTAGCACGTGTGTAGCCCTAAGCATAAGGGGCATGATGATTTGACGTCATCCCCACCTTCCTCCAGGTTATCCCTGGCAGTCTCTCTAGAGTGCCCAACTTAATGATGGCAACTAAAGACAAGGGTTGCGCTCGTTGCGGGACTTAACCCAACATCTCACGACACGAGCTGACGACAACCATGCACCACCTGTCACCAATGTCCCCGAAGGGAACTCTCCGATTAAGGAGATGTCATTGGGATGTCAAGCTTAGGTAAGGTTCTTCGCGTTGCTTCGAATTAAACCACATGCTCCGCTACTTGTGCGGGTCCCCGTCAATTCCTTTGAGTTTCACTCTTGCGAGCGTACTTCCCAGGCGGAGTACTTAATGCGTTAGCTGCGGCACCGAGGGGGGTAACCCCCGACACCTAGTACTCATCGTTTACAGCGTGGACTACCAGGGTATCTAATCCTGTTTGCTCCCCACGCTTTCGTGCCTCAGCGTCAGTTACAGTCCAGAGAGCCGCCTTCGCAACTGGTGTTCCTCCTAATATCTACGCATTTCACCGCTACACTAGGAATTCCACTCTCCTCTCCTGCACTCAAGTCTCCCAGTTTCAAGAGCTTACTACGGTTGAGCCGTAGCCTTTCACTCCTGACTTGAAAGACCGCCTACGCACCCTTTACGCCCAGTAAATCCGGATAACGCTAGCCCCCTACGTATTACCGCGGCTGCTGGCACGTAGTTAGCCGGGGCTTCCTCCTCAAGTACCGTCATTATCTTCCTTGAGGACAGAGTTTTACGACCCGAAGGCCTTCATCACTCACGCGGCGTTGCTGCATCAGGCTTTCGCCCATTGTGCAATATTCCCCACTGCTGCCTCCCGTAGGAGTTTGGACCGTGTCTCAGTTCCAATGTGGCCGATCACCCTCTCAGGTCGGCTACTGATCGTCGCCTTGGTAAGCCGTTACCTTACCAACTAGCTAATCAGACGCGGGTCCATCCTGTACTGGCTCACCTTTGATATTTAAGAGATGCCTCTCAAATATGTTATCCCGTATTAGCATACCTTTCGGTATGTTATCCGTGTGTACAGGGTAGGTTACCCACGCGTTACTCACCCGTCCGCCGCTCTTTACCGAAGTAAATCGCTCAACTTGCATGTGTTAGGCACGCCGCCAGCGTTCATCCTGAGCCAGGATCAAACTCTCAAATAAAAGTTTATCAGGCTCAGATACTATTGTTATCAAAATATCTGGCTTTATGGTTTGTTTCTTGTTTTATAAATTAACCTACTGTTTAATTTTCAAAGTTCATTTTTCATGTTTGCCCTTTTCTTAAGGACAAGTAATACTATATCATCTTAAAAATGTTTCGTCAACACTTTTTCGATATTTTTTTATTTTTTATTTTTAAAAAGGTTATAACTCTTTGTTTTTTTTAATAAATTCAATTAAAACTAATAGATATAACCCTTGATATTACAAGCAATACCTGCATATATAGTTTTACCTATTTTGCAATTTTATTTTCATAAGAATATGAATTAGCTCTGACTCTATCTGCCCAAACATTTATGCTCTTAACTTTATTAACCTTAGTTGTACTTTCAAAGATATCCATTGCATCTTTACAAAAATATACCATAACATCAAGAACTAAAAATCCAACACAGAATAAACATAAAAAATCAATTACTTGAAACATCAGACATTCCCCCAATAATTTTTTATATATAGTATTCTCAGAAAATATTCCTTTTACCTTCTCAAAAATTATTCTAAATATTTTCATAATAAATTACTTTCAATCATATTTTCTAAATATAAAGTCTCAATCAACAAAAATTAATATCATTTTTTAATGTTTGTTGGTAATTTATAAATTAAATATCTAAAAAGTAATTTGTCACATATAAAAAGCATTCTACAGTAACACTTTAAATAAAATAAAGCTATTTATTGCTAATTTAACAGCTATACTTAATTTAAAACTTAGTAGAATGCTTATATTTTTTAGTTCTCTTCTTCTTTATTTAGATTATTATCAATAGGTTTCATAGTAGGGAATAATAATACATCTCTTATAGATGGAGAGTTAGTTAATAACATAATTACTCTATCTATACCGATTCCTAATCCTCCTGTAGGAGGTAAACCTACCTCTAATGCTTTTAAGAAGTCTTCATCCATTTCAAAGGCTTCATCATCACCTAATTCTCTTTTTCTCAATTGGTCCATGAATCTTCCTTTTTGGTCAATTGGGTCATTAAGTTCAGAAAACGCATTAGCTAATTCCCATTTATTAGCAAATGCTTCAAATCTATCAGTTCTTCTTGGGTCTTCATTATTTCTTTTAGATAATGGAGATACTTCAACTGGATGATGAGTTATAAATGTTGGTTGGATTAACTTATCTTCTCCAAACTCTTCAAAGAAAGCATTTATTACTTCCCCTCTTCTCATTCCAGGTTTTATTTCTATACCTTTTTCTTTAGCAACTTCTAACGCTTCTTTGTCTGTATCTATAGTAGAAAAATCTACCCCAGAATACTCTTTAACACACTCTTCCATGCTCATTCTTTTCCAAGGAGGTGTAAAGTTTATTTCTGTTCCTTGATAGTTAATTATCATACTTCCTGTAGCAACTTCTGCCATATGTGCGATAACATTTTCTGTTATTTCCATCATATCAGTATAATCAGCATATGCTTGATATAGTTCTATTGCAGTATATTCAGGATTGTGTTTTAAATCCATACCTTCATTTCTAAACATTCTTCCCATTTCATAAACTTTATCAAATCCACCAACAATAAGTCTCTTTAAGTATAATTCATTAGCTATTCTTAAATACATTGGTATATGTAAAGTATTATGGTTAGTTATAAATGGTCTAGCATTTGCTCCACCTGCTATAGTATTTAATATTGGAGTCTCAACCTCTAAAAATCCTCTATCATCTAAGTATGTTCTCAATGCTTTTAACGCTTTTGTTCTAGTTAAAAAAGCATTTTTTACTTCTGGATTTACTATTAAGTCAACATATCTTTGTCTATATCTTAATTCTTGGTCTTTTAATCCATGATATTTTTCTGGTAGTACTTGTAAAGATTTACATAGTAATACTACAGATTTAGCCTTTACAGATATCTCACCCTTTTTAGTTTTAAATATTTCCCCTTCAATTCCAACTATATCTCCAATATCATATGTTGAAAATACACTATACTCTTCTTCCCCTATAGCATCTAATCTTACATAAGATTGAATTCTTCCTTCTTGGTCTTGAATATCTATAAAACCAGCCTTACCTTGTATTCTCTTACTCATTATACGTCCTGCTATTTTTGTAGTTTTACCTTCAAGAGAATCAAAGTTATCTTTTATCTCAGTAGAATAATGAGTTCTATCATATCTACTTTCTTTAAAAGGGTCTCTATCTGATTCTTGTAATTTTTTTAGTTTATCTCTTCTTACTTGAAGTACTTCACTAAGGTCTTCCTGAATTTGTGCTTCTTCATTGCTTTGTTGATTATTTTTCATTTTTTTCCTCCAGATTATCTTCTTATTTCTAATATTTCAAACTTAGCAACTCCATCAGGAACTTGCACTTCTACAATCTCTTTTACAGCTCTACCTAAAAGTGCTTTTCCTACAGGAGACTCGTTTGATATTTTACCATCATATGGGTCTGCTTCTGTCGAACCAACTATAGTATATTCAACATCTTCATCAAATTCTAAATCCTTAACTTTAACTATTGATCCTATTGTGACAACATTAAGGTCTATTTTGCTTTCATCTATGATAACAGCCTTTCTAACCATATTTTCTAATTTTAGAATTCTTTCTTCAACTTGTGCTTGTTCCTTTTTAGCTTCATCATACTCAGCATTTTCAGATAAATCACCAAAAGATATAGCAACCTTGATTCTCTCTGCAACTTCTTTTCTCTTTACAACCTTTAAGTTTTCTAATTCTTCTTCTAATTTATCATATCCCTCTTGTGTCAATAAAAACTCTTTATTTTCTTCCATTATAAATACAACTCCTTCACAGATTTCTTAGGAATTTTCCTAATTATATTTTAAAAATTTTATAATCTTTTTTTAATTTATGCGCTATATTATAAGTCACTATTATTTTTATGTCAAGGAGTCTTCCATATAGTACTCCAATTTCGACACAACTTCTTGATAGTCTTCTATTTTGTTAATTTCATCCCTTAATCTTGCAGAATTCCTAAGTCCTTTTAAATACCAAGCGATGTGTTTCCTCATTTCTCTTACAGCTACATACTCTCCATGCTCTTCTACTGCAAGTTTTAAATGCTTAATGGCAGTACTTATTTTTTCGTTAAGAGTTGGCTCTGGCAAAATCTCACCTGTATTCATATAATGATTTATTCTTTTGAATATCCATGGGTTACCTTGAGCACCCCTACCTATCATTATAGCATCACAACCAGTTTTGTCTAACATATTTATTGAATCTTCTATTGTAAATACATCGCCATTTCCTATAACAGGTATGTTTAAATTTTTCTTAATTTCTGCGATTATATTCCAATCTGCTTTACCTGTATAAAACTGTTCTCTAGTCCTTCCATGTATCGCTAGAGCACTTATTCCACAAGCTTCTGCTATCTTTGCTATTTCAACAGCATTTACACTATTATCATCCCACCCTTTCCTTATCTTTAAAGTTACTGGCTTTTTTGAATTCTTCACCACTGCCTTTAATACCTTCTCCGCGAGCTTAGGATTTTTCATAAGTGCTGACCCATCTCCATTTTTAACTACTTTTGGAGCTGGACATCCCATATTTATATCGAGAATCTCATTTGAATAATCATTCATTATCTCTGCTGCTCTTCCCATAAAATCTGGCTCTGAACCAAATATCTGAACAGCTACTGGATGTTCTTCCTCTTCTATCTTAAGCATTTTTTTAGTATTTTCATCATCATAGCAAAGTGCCTTACCATTTATCATTTCTGTATATAAAAGTCCACAACCTTGTTCTTTACAAATTAATCTAAATGGTAGGTCTGTTACTCCTGCCATAGGTGATAGAAAAACTTTATTTTTCAATTCTAAATTTCCTATTTTCATTGCTTTTCTCCTATTTTTTTCCTTTATTTTATGATTTGATTTTAAAGTTCATATTTCCTCATTATAATATACCACATAAAGCTATGAAACTATCATAAAAAGGGAATTGGATATATAACCCAATTCCCTGTATATTAATTATTCTTGGTTTTTTTCATATATTATTCTTAATCCTTCTAGTGTTAAAAAACCATCTACATAATCTATACTTTTTGTCTCTGAAGCAATCAGTTTAGCTAATCCACCTGTAGCTATAACTTTAACATCATCACAATTTAATTCTTTCTTCATCATGCTTATTATTTTATCCACTAAACCAACATATCCATAAATTATTCCAGATTGCATAGCTGATACAGTACTCTTACAAATAGTCATACCTGGTTTAGTTAATTCTACTCTAGGTAATTTAGACGCACTTTGAAATAATGCCTCACTAGATATTTTTATTCCTGGCGCTATTGTTCCACCTAGATATTCACCTTTTTCAGAGATAGCGCAAAACGTAGTTGCTGTTCCAAAGTCAACAAGTATACTTGGTGCTCCATATTTTTCTATTCCTGCTACAGCATTAACTATTCTGTCTGCTCCGACTTGCTTTGGATTATCATATTTTATATTTAGACCTGTTTTTATGCCTGGACCTACTATTAATGGATGTTTTTTACAGTATTTTATACAAAAGTTTTCAAGAGAATGCATAACATTTGGTACTACAGATGATATTATCACATCATTAATAGAATTTATATCCACATTATCATACTCAAATAAGCTACTTATTAGGATTCCATATTCATCAGATGTTTTTTCTCTATCTGTTTTAATTCTCCAATAATTAACTAATTTATCACCTTTATATATACCTAAAACCATATTAGTATTTCCAACATCAAATACTAGAAGCATATGTCACTAACCTTCTTTCTATTTTTTGCTTTTCTTAAGTACAGTGGCAACGGCAGCTACTACTAAAGCTCCTACTATTGCTTCTGGTACTCCATTTGCTGCGGCAAGAGCCATTATTACTTTTCCTGCTGAACCACTTTGACCCATTGCATGAAGATATTTGTCAGCATATAAGACATATATCATTCCTAAAACTCCAGCTGTATTTAACAAGGAACCTATAGCTCCTGTAATTAAACCTGATATGTATACCTTATTTGTAGCCTTAATTATTAATTGATATACATAATAAGCCAATATACCTATCATAACTCTTGGTAATATTGAAACTAACGGATTTATAAAAACAAAGGATGTTATGGTTGGATTTATTATAGCATTTAAGAGACTTGATACTCCAAATATAAACCCTATTGCACCCCCAACTATTGGCCCCTCTATAATAGCCCCAATAATAACTGGTATATGCATTATAGTTGCTTTTGTAGGTCCAACTGGAATAAATCCCAATGGAGTCATAGATAGCATAATAGAAATAGCTGATAGTACTCCTATTATAGTCATTTTTCTTACATTTACTTTTCTTACTGATGCACTTGTGTTCATCATAAAAAATACACCTCCGTTCCAGCTCATAACGATGCCGGACTACTTAATTTTTTTGTTTTTCGGTCTTTTTTCTTATATTTCTGAGTCAGGCTACCATTCTAGGATGCCCGCTCTAACAAGAATAATTTTATCAAGACGAATTACTATTGTCAACAATTTGACAAGAAAAATATGCTGATTTCATCATATTTCTCGTTTTTTTACTATATCTTTATACGCTATTATATTTTTTACACTATCTGCTTTTTTCACCGCATTTATTATACTTTTTTCTACTGCTTCTACAGCTAATGAACCTAATAATGTTATATCTGTTTCTATTTTTCCTGTTGATATTGTGAATATTGTATCTCCATCATGAGGTGTGTGAATAGGAAAAATGGCTTTTGCATAACCATCATGCCCCATTTGAGATACCTTTTTACATTCAGCTTTAGTTAACTTAGCATTTGTTGCAATTACTCCAATTGTAGTATTATCTATACTAAATCCACCTTTACTTTCACCTTGTTTCATTAGCTTATATGTATCAATAGTCTCTGTCTTTTTATCATTTAAAGCCCCTGCTATAACCTTACCATTTTCATAAACATCTCCAAGAGCATTTACAGCAACCAATGCAGATACAATTAGACCATTATCCAATTTTATGGAATAACTACCTATACCACCTTTCATGGCATACTCTTGGCCTCTTATCTTTCCAACAGTGGCTCCACATCCTGCTCCATAATTTCCTTGATTTAAAATGTCCTTGCTTGCGACTTCACAAGCTCTATAACCCATTTGTAAATCTGGTCTACACTTAAAATCTCCTGCTGCCAAATCAAATAACACTGCTCCAACAACTATAGGTACTTTTCCTACACCTACATCAAATCCAATTCCTTTTTCCTCTAAGTATCTACTTACACCACAAGTAGATTCAAGACCATATGCAGAACCACCAGCCAAAACTACTGCATGAACTTTTTGAACCATATTCACAGGGTCCAATAAATCGGTTTCTCTAGTCCCTGGAGCAGAACCTCTTACATCAACACCACAAGTAGCTCCTTCTTCACATATTACTACTGTACATCCAGTAAGACCATCTCTATCCTCCACTTGCCCAACCTTTAGACCTTCTACATCCAAAATACTATTATACATATCCCTTCTCTCCTCTTATAGAAACTTCACCTGAAATGATTTCTTTTACATTTCCATCACTGCTTTGAACTAACAAATTTCCATCCTCATTTATGTCCATACATTTCACTAATTCCTTATCATTACCTTTTAATACATATATATTTTTATCTATAATTGCAGAATAATCTCTACACATTTTTAAAGTTTTTTCTCTAGAGTTATTTACAATATAATCTAAATACAATTTTTCAAATTCAGTCAATACATTTCTAACAATATCTACTCTAGATAATTTATATCCTTCTTTATATAGTGATGTAGCTTTCTCAGCTATTTCTGGTTCAAAATCCATTGTCTTAACATTTATTCCAATTCCAAGAACAACATAGTTTGTTCTTTCAATCTCAGCAGATAACTCTGTTAATATACCACATATTTTTTTACCATTTAAAATAACATCATTTGGCCATTTTATTAGAGTATTTGCTCCTAAATTATTTAAGGCCTTTGTTACACTTGCCCCTGCTATTAAAGTTATAAATGGTGCTTTAAATGGTTCCATATCTGGTTTCAAAATAATGCTCATCCAGACTCCTTCATGAGGTTTAGAATCCCAGTTTCTTCCCAATCGACCTTTTCCCATATCCTGGTGTTCACTTAAAATCACAGTTCCATCTATATTATTTGTAGCTATTCTTTTTGCATATTCATTAGTTGAATCTATAGTTTCAAGATGTATGACATTCTTTCCAATAAACTCTGTATTTAATTTATAGTAAATATTCTGGGGACTTAATAAATCAGTTGGGTTTTCTGCTAATCTATATCCTTTCTTATTTACAGACTCTATATTATATCCTTCTTCTTTTAGAGCCTTCATATGTTTCCATATAGCTGCACGTGATACTCCTAATTGTTTTGATAATTCTTCCCCTGAAATAAATTCAGATTTATTATTTAATATAATTTCTATTATCTTATCTCGCATATTTCACCTCTAATATGACATGATTTCATGACTTATTTTCTTCTAATAAATAATTATACATTATTCATAGACTTTTAATACTATTAATTTTAAATTTCCTTTTCAATATATTATCATAATCAAATTTATATTTTATGTAGATATTTTACTTAAACCTTTGTAAAATAATAAAAAAACTGAAAGTATCAATCAAATTAACACCTGCAAATATACTCTGCTCAGTAATTTAATATTATACTTTCAGTTTTAGTATTTAATCCATAACAGATAATAATCTTAAAATGACCAATATTTTAAAATTATTTATCTTCATCAGATTTATTATCTAAATTTTTATTTATATCAATAACATTGTTTCTTTCTTCATCTTTTTCTAATTTTATAGTTAGTTGTTCTTCAACTTCTTTAGGCGAATTTTCCTCTGTAATTGCATTTTCAATATCATTTAGTGGTAATTCTTTATTGAACGCTTTTACAAATTGTTCTGCATCTAAAGTTTCATATATAAGTAAGGCTTGTGCCACATACTCTAATCTATCCATATTTTCTTGTAGTATACTTCTTGTCTTATCGTATGCACCATCAACTATACGTTTTGTTTCTTGGTCTATCTCAAAGGCAACTTCTTCAGAATAATTTCTCTTACTTGAAAAACTATTACCTAAGAACACTTCATCATCACTATCAAATGACATTGGACCAAGCTTAGAACTCATCCCATATTTTGTTACCATACTTCTTGCAGTAGCTGTAACTCTTTCTAAGTCATTTGAAGCACCTGTAGATACATCTTTAAGTACTAACTCTTCTGCTACTCTACCTCCAAGTAAAACTACAATATTTTCTTTCATTTCATTTTTTGTAGCATAGAATTTATCTTCAACAGGAAGCTGCATTGTAAATCCTCCAGCTCTTCCTCTTGGGACTATTGTAACTTGATGAACAGGACTTACCTCCTCAAGTACATGAGCACAAACTGCATGCCCACCTTCATGATATGCTGTAAGTCTTCTTTCTTTTTCACTTATTACTTTTGATTTTTTAGCCACACCTGCTATAACCTTAGTTATAGCTTCTTCTATAGTTTCCATCTTAATTTTCTTTTCTCTTTTTCTAGCTGTCAATATTGCAGCTTCATTCATTAAGTTCTCTATATCTGCAGGAGTAAATCCTGGTGTTCTCCTAGCTAATACATCCATTTTAACATCATCACTTAGTGGCTTATTTCTTGAATGAACTTTAAATATAGCCTCTCTTCCTTTTACATCTGGTGTACCAACAACAACTTGTCTGTCAAATCTTCCTGGTCTAAGTAATGCTGGGTCAAGTATATCTGGTCTATTTGTAGCAGCCATGATTATTATACCTTGGTTTACTCCAAATCCATCCATTTCAACTAGAAGTTGATTAAGAGTCTGCTCTCTTTCATCATGACCTCCACCAAGACCTGCACCTCTTTTTCTACCAACTGCATCAATCTCGTCTATAAATATTATGGCTGGAGCACTTTTCTTAGCTTGTTCAAATAAATCTCTTACTCTCGAAGCACCAACCCCAACAAACATCTCAACGAAATCAGAACCACTTATACTAAAGAATGGAACTCCTGCTTCCCCTGCGACAGCCCTAGATAGATATGTTTTACCAGTTCCAGGAGGACCTACCATAAGCATACCTTTTGGTATTCTTGCACCCAATTCAATATATTTCTTAGGATTCTTTAAGAAGTCTACTACTTCCTGTAAATCTTCTTTTTCTTCATCTAATCCAGCCACATCCTTAAATGTAACTCTAGTTTTTTCATCATCTTTATGAACCTTAGCCTTTGATTTACCAAAGCTCATAACCTTTCCGCCTCCACCTTGAGACTGATTCATAAATACGAACCAAAGAATTACCATAAAGAATATTAACAGTAATGTAGGCAACATTTCTACAAACCAAGGTGTAGATGGCTTAGCTTCACCACCAAAAGTTAGTTTCCCAGCTTTGGCTTGGTCTAACACCTCATCTGCAAGTTTATTTCCCATTACTTCTGTTGGAACATATGACTTAAACTTTGTATTTGTATCTTTTATAGTACCTTCTACTGAAGTTTGATTTACAAAGTATAATCTTGATATATTCTCATCGGTTAATTCTCTATATACTTCAGAGAATTTTAAATCTTTTATTTTTTCTGTAGGCTTACCTGAGAATTGAACTATACCCACTATAATTATAAAAACAAGTAGATAAAAACCTGCCCCTTTTAGCAACTTATTCAATATAGAAGCCCTCCTTTCATACATTGCTTTGCTCTATAATTTGTTAAAATTAATTTTTAATACTTCTTTTGTGTTCTCATCAATTTTATAATTCTCACTGATTTTATAATCTCCAACACATATTATCCCTTCACTATCTGCGACTATAGGAATTTTGCATCTTTCTTCTCTTGGGATTTTTAAATCTATGAATAAATCCTTCACTTTTTTACTTCCCATAGCAAGTTTTATCTTATCACCTTGCCTTCTGCTCCTTATTACTATACCCCCTTTTACCTTATTAAAATCAAACCCTTTAGATGAATTGTCTAATTTCATACTCTTATACCTATCTATACTCATTACTTGGGTCTCAATAATTTGTTTTGATTCTTTTATTTTAATAAACCCATTACTAGGTACATTGTAATAAAATTCAATCTCCTCATTAACAATTTCCTCATTGGTTAATATTATACTGTCTTTTTTTCTATAAACAAATATATTTCTTGGAAGAGTTAACATTTTATTTACTTTTGAATTATCCTCTAAAGACATTATATCTTCTATGTGTCTTTGGTCAACAAAATTAGTATCTCCTAGTATATGTTTTATAGAATTTCTAAGAACCCTAACTTTGATAGCATCATGTAAGCAAATAAAATCGTCTAAATTTATCTCTACAAAGCCCTTTTCTTTTACACTTGAAACTTCTATAAATTTAGCCTCTGCCTCTTTCTCAATATAATCGTTATCAATTTTTAAACTATTGCTCATCCTCACTATAGATTCTATTACATTTGAATTAAAATTATCCTTCATATATGGTAAAAGGTCTAACCTTATCTTATTTCTAGTGTATATATTCTCTAAATTTGTTTTATCTATTCTAGGATTTAAATTATAAGCTTCACAATAATCCTCTATATCACTTCTTTCCACATCTAATATTGGTCTAATTATACAATTATCTCTAATATAATCAATTCCTTTTAAACCTGTTAGACCTGTTCCTCTCATGATACGCATCATAACAGTTTCAGCTTGGTCATTAAGATTATGACCTATGGCTATCTTATTAGCTTTAATCTTATCCTTAATTTCAAAAAACATTTCATATCTTAATTTCCTTGCTCCTTCTTCTAATGACACTCCCTCATTTTCACAATATTTTGGTACATTAATAGACTTTACAAAGAATACAATTCCCATTTCCTCACAAAGTTTAGATACATATAATGCATCTTTTTGAGCTTCTATCCCTCTTATCTGATGATTTAAATGTGCTGCATATATTTCTATATTAAAATCTTGTTTTAATCTATTTAGTACATGCAATAAACAAACCGAATCAGGCCCTCCAGAAAGACCTAAAACTATTTTATCGCCTTTTTGTATTAAATTATGTTTATTTATAGTACCTAGTACCTTATCAAATATCATATTTATCCCTCTTACACTTAGTTTTATTCACTTTTAAGTATACTTTCTATAAAAAAACGCTAAACCCTTGTATCAATTTTAAGAAATTAAAGTTTAATATAAATATAATAATACCAAATAAATTAAATAAAAGGTAGTTTTTTCACTACCTTTATAAAATTTCTAGAAAATAGCTATAGTTATTATTTAATACCTATGTATATATCTATTTTATTCCTACCTAAAAATAAATCTTGTATCTTTATATTATAGTCTATTTTCAATTTTATGTGTTCCCCTTCTTGTATATTTATATCCAATTCCCTTGTATTAATATCAATTAATAAAGTACCTTGTGGGGTCACATATTTTGTAGTGCTATTTTCTCCACACTTAAACAACATTGTTGAGTTAATAGCACCAAATTTTTTGATACTAACTTTATCTTTAAGTATCTTTATAGTATTAGTTATCTCTATATTTTCTTCTTTTTCTTTGTAAATAACATATATTCCATCATTTTTATAAAAAATTTTACCAAAGGTAGTCATCTCTATGGTGTCCATATTTCCTTTTTCATCATATTGTCTAGTATTTATACTTATTTTTACACTCAACGATTTTCCCTCCATAAATTCTTCATATACGCTAATATTTTTGTATTTCTACTTTTTGAATCTTATCAATCTTTTTCTTTAAGAATTCTCTTGCTATATCCGAAAACTTTTCATGTATGTCTGATACATAATATTGATATGCTCCATGAACTTCTTTGTTATTTATCATATTTTGTACTTCTAAAATAGTCTTTAAATCTTTAGCAGTCTCTTTAGCTGGGTTAACCAGTTTTATATGTTCTCCAACTTCTTCGCCTATTGTTCTCTTCAAAATAGGGTAATGAGTACATCCTAATACCAAAGAGTCTATATTCTTTTCTTTTAATTCTTGTAAATATATCTTTGCTGTTAATTTAGCTACTTCTGTATTTGCCCATCCTTCTTCAACAATAGGTACAAATAAAGGGCATGCTTTGTTAACAATTTCTATGCTTTCATCTATTTTAGATATTTCTAAATTATATGCTTTTGAACTTATAGTTCCCTCAGTTCCTATTATTCCTACAATTTTGTTTTTTGTAGAACTTACAGCAGTTCTAGCTCCTGCTTCTATAACTCCAATTATAGGTATATCATATTTTTCTTGGGCTTCTTTTAAACTCCTTGCAGTAGCAGTATTACATGCTATAACTATAGCTTTTACATCTTTAGTCTTTAGAAAGTTTATAGCTTGAAAAGTATATTTAATTATGGTTTCTTTAGATCTTGAACCATATGGTATTCTGGCAGTATCTCCAAAGTATATTATATCCTCATTTGGTAATATTTTCATTATCTCTTTTAGAACTGTTAATCCACCTAATCCTGAATCAAAAACTCCTATTGGCTTATTACTCATCTTTATACAACACCTACTTTACATTTTTGTGTTTAACAACAACTTATTTATCGCTAAAATTTATATTTATATTCATAGTTAATATATTATTACCTAAATGATTATTATAGTTTATTTTACACAAAAAATAAAGGAGCTATCTCAAATTAGAAAATAATTTCTAGAAAAAGACAACTCCTTTCACTACTCAAAATTTATATTTATTTTGCAAACACATGATTTCCTATTCTCATATATGGACTTAGTCTATTTATCCATTTGCAAGTGGCTATTTCTGGATTCCAGAAATATACTGCTTTATTAGTTGGGTCAGTTCCATAAAGTGCATCTTGAGCTGCTTTACATGCTGAATCTGTTGGTGCCATATTTATCGAACCATCAAGCACAACTGAGAATGCATTTTTTTGATATATGACTTCTTCTATTGTGTCTGGAAATCTAGGGTCCAATATCCTATTTATTACTACAGCTGCTACAGCGACCTGTCCCTCATAGCTTTCTCCTCTAGCTTCTCCTGCAACCAACCTAGATAATAACATCAAATCGTCATTAGATAAATTTATGACTTCCTTCTTTGCTATATTTTCTTCTTTTTTATTTATTTTATTAACTTTCTCTGCTGGTTCATATGCAAACACCTCTTCAATAGGCATAAATATACAAGTAAAAGCTAATAGTATAGCCATCAGTTTACTCCACCTGTCCATGATTAAAACCACTCCTTAAAATCTTATTTTTAGAACTTTTTCTCTAAATCTTTTACTACTTCAAGTACCTTAAACTTAATTTTTACTCTACTTGTTTTCTTTGGTGTATCTTGTTTTATCAACTTATATTCTTTATCTGTTAATACTTCTTTCAACTTATCATCTGTAGATTTATCTATCACTCCATTAGATTCATCAACAAAACATAATGGAGGAAACATGACACACCACCAATTTTTCCCTTCACCTTTTCCAATGATAATTTTTAAAGCTTTATATTCACCAGCTGGAAGAACTATATTAGAATATTGTTTAGTAGGAAAATTACTATATTGTATACCTACCTTTACACTGTAATTATATCCATTTTCAAGAATAATATTTTTACTTATTTCTTCCAAACTACCATATTCTCTTTTTATAATCGCTTCACTTTCTTCTATACTTTTTGAATTTTGAAGCTTAGGTTGTAGATATTTTATCACTTCATCTCTAACTTTTAATTTAAGTGCTTGGTCTTCATCTGTATTACTATTTGCTATAACATGAAATCTTATTAATTTATCTTTATAGTCTTTTGATATATTATCGACTTTTTTTACTTCACCATTTATTACTATTGTCATTATTGATATAACTGATATAAAACTTAATATTAATAATCCCAATCTAATCTTAACTTTTCTCACTGAAAATTCCCCCTTAAGATAAATTTATATCATCAATTATGTCCAATTTAATTTAATTTATTCATAATATTTTTTAATATTAATAAAAAAAGCTATTTTAAAATGATTATAATCATTTTAAAATAGCTTTTTTTACTTTATATTTTATAAGTCTTTATTAATCATAGCTTTATCTATCATAAACTGTTCTGCTTTTTCTATATGTTCAGTAGCATATTGCTTAGATAATTCACTATCTCCTTTAATTATAGCATCAAGTAAATATCTATGTTCTTCAACGATATTGTGCGATGTGTCATAATCAGACATGTAAGTAACTCTAAACCTATATACTTGTTCCCATAGTGAGTTTATCAATTGGATTAATTTTTTATTGTTTGTTGCTTTAAATATACATTCATGAAATTCTACATCAAGTCTTAATAATGAATCTACATCACATTCTAAAGTGCTTTTTTTAAAGTCTTCTGATATATCTTTAAGTTTTTTGATATCTTCATCACTGATTCTTTCAGCTGCAAGATATGCTGCTAAACCTTCTAAACTCGCTCTTACTTCTAATACATCCATAATATCTTTTAATGACATATTTGCTACATAAGCACCTTTTCTAGGCAACATAACAACTAAACCTTCTAATTCAAGCTTTCTTATTGCCTCTCTTACTGGAGTTCTACTTACTCCTAATTGTTCTGCTAGTTGTACTTCCATTAGCCTTTGACCAGGCTTTAATTTTCCTTCTAAGATTGCTTCTCTTAAATTCTCAAAAACTACATCTCTCAATGGCTTGTAATTATCCAAGTTCAGTTTAGTTAAATTCTCCACAAATTTCAACCCCTTTTTGACTGCTATTAACAACATATACCTGTTTATATTTTTTTAATAATTCTTTTTTTCCAATTAGAGCATCTTCTTTACTTTCAAATAGTCCAAAAACTGTAGGACCACTTCCACTCATCATAGAACCTAAAGCATTATTTTTCATCATGACTTGCTTTATATTATCTATTTCTTTATGTTTACTTATAGTAACATTTTCAAGAACATTTACCATATTTTCTGATAAAGCTTTTATGTCTTCAGACTTTAAACACTCTATCAAATATTTATTATTTGGTCTTTTTTTAATATTATTCAAATCTAAACCTTGATAAACTTCCTTAGTAGAAACAAATAAATCTGGTTTGCATATCAATATATTTATATGATATGGCAAACCTTTGATATTAGTTAGCTCTTCTCCAACTCCTTGAGCTAAAGCAGGTTGTCCTGATATACAAAATGGAACATCTGCTCCTAAATTAAATCCTATGTCTTTTAATTCATATTCAGATAATTCAAGCTTCCATAATTGATTTAGACCTACTAATACCGCAGCTGCATTAGAACTTCCTCCAGCCATTCCTGCTGCTACAGGGATATTTTTTTCTATGAATATTTCTACACCTTTTTTTATATCAAATTTATTCTTAAGTATTTTGGCGGCTTTATAAACAATATTATCTTCATCTAAAGGAATATCTAAACTAGTGCTTTTTACCTTTATTTCATCTTCATTTAATCCTTTTACTTTTACTATATCGTATAAATCTATCGTTTGCATTATCATTTCAACAAAATGATAACCATCTTGCCTTTTTCCTAAGACATCAATGGATAAATTTATTTTTGCCTTACTTTTTAGTTTTATAAAATCCATTCTATCCTCCTTGTTTAAAGAATAATGCATCACTAACAATAATATTATACTACAAAAAATAAAATAATAGGGTATTATAATACCCTATTATACTTAATTACTTTAAATTTTTTAATATTAATCTACTAATACGACTTTTTTTTCTAAAATAAGACACTTGCCAGGCTTAATTGGTTCATCCAGTTTTATATCATTAAGCTCTGCAATTTCATTTTCTGTTGTATTGTATTTTTTTGCGATATTCCAGAAAGTATCGCCCTCTTTACATATATATACAATTATACTAGGAGCTTTAGACAAGTCATATACACCTTGGTCTTCACCTTTGATTATAAAGTTTTCTGCCTTCTTGTCTAGTGCCTCAGTAAATCGCTTAATTTTTATAACTAAATCTATTTGATCTCTATTTAAATCAACTTCAATTTTATCAATACATGCTGTATTAAACACAGATGCTGTATCAGTTAAGTTATCCATCTCTATATCATGTTCAAATGGAATTTCTTCACTAATTTTATAAACTAATTTTAGACCCTCAACTGGAACAAATAAAATCTCAACTTTTATAATCCCTTGTATAATACTTTTATTTTCTTCAATATAACTATTTTCTATAGACATAGTTGGACAAACGCTTACAATATCTTTTATTTGTATATCATCATTATCATTTCTTATGCCTTCTCTAACCATAAATGTCTCTTCGCTATTTCTTAGAGTCTTGTTTAATTGAATAGGCTTATGATCAAATTTTATTATTTTTTGAGGAGAATATGCATCTTGCAATACCTCTCTTGTCACTTCATCTGTAACTTTTACTTTACAAGAAGCCATACAATCTATTTCTAGAAGACCTGTATTACTTTCACTATTTTGTTTGAAGATATGATTGAAGTCTGACATAGACAACAAGACTTCTTCAATCATGCCATCACTAACTCCAGGCACCTCTACAAATTGAGTAAACTCAATACCTACTCTATCTAACTCTACAAGTTCACCCTCATATGTACAAGCTAATGGATTTATTTCCAATACTCCACCAATGATAACCTTATTATCAGTCACTCTACTTTCTTTTACTCTAATAGATGGATTTAAACTTATTATAGACTGAATTTCTTCTGTATTTATAGTTATAGTATCTCTTATAGAACTTTCTGCTTTTTCTATTCCAACTATATCTTGGAAACAAATTTCTTTTCTATGTTTCTGTATCCCCTCTACTTGTGATACATCTTTTACTATATCTAATCTTTGCTTTTCAAATAAACTTCCTCTTATATTCATAAGAGCTCCTACTTTGATTTTTCTCTCATTCATTATAGTACAATCCATATGCTCTACTTCTGAAAATAACATGTATTCCATATCTTGAACAACATTATCTTTCTCTATAACTTCGTTTATATCTACTTTTCCATCTACATTAGAAATAGTATTTTTATCATCTGCAATATAAATTACATTATAATTAAAACTTCCTCTACAAAGTATCTTCCCATCTGCCATTTCAATTTTTTTAAGTGATATGTATCCTTCTGTCTTTACGATTTCATATACATCTAATTTTTTGTCTGGTACTACCGCCTCCGCCTCAATAAATGTTTGAAATTTCCCGAAGTCTATTCTATTGTCAATCTTTATTACATCTTTAATTAATTCCATAGTTTACCTCCTTAAGTATTATAAAAGTATCACACTATATTTATATTTAAGGAGCAAAAAAAAAATTACACCTATTTTTAATAGGTATAATTTTAACTTATCTGTAATTTATCTTGATCTCTAAAAACTTGCAATTTTACATTAGATGTTAATAAATCTGAGTAACTATAAGATACCCTAGGATATCCATTACTTTCATCATCTAATTTTATAACGAACACGCTTGGATAAACTTTTTCTAGTATACCCTCTTTTGTAATAATCTGCTTTCTTCCTTTATTAGCTTTCAACAATATTTTCTTTCCTATATGTCTCTCTAAGCTTACTCTTATCTTATCTAGAGTTTGAACAGTAGCCACAATATCACCTTCTTTAACGTTTATATGTTTACATAATATCACATATAAACATTTTTGTCAAATGTTTAAACTAATTATTTTATATATTTTTTGCAAAAATGTCAATACTATTTTTGAAGATATACAGTATAATTATTCTATTTTTTTTTAATGTAATATTGTTTTTGGCATTGCCCATCTAAATTTGCCTCTTGTTTCAGAGCCACCAATCCCCTTAACACCTGTAATAGTCTGCTCTATAACCTCATCAATAGGCACTACTACATCGATTCTTGAACAAGCAATTTTCTCCACTACAAAAACTGGGTCTAAAGCATGTATCATTATTCTTCCAGGTGAACTTGCATAATTTGCTCCTGCACTTATTATTTTTTCATAATTTGATTGGCATGCTCCTGCAAATATAACAAGATTATCCAAATTTGGTTGCCATTTACGTGCTTCTTTTACTGTTTTCATAAAGTTCAGAGAGTTTCTATAGTTACTCATATCTTCTATATCGCCTCTTTTTATTGTCATTGCATCATGACCTGTTATTACTAGTATATCCGGATTATATTTTTCTAGCAGTGCTCTTACTTCTTTATATTGATTTTGTTCTGAAACTGCCACTCCTACAGCAGGTATTCCAAGTTGAGCATATACATCCAAACAAATTTTTAAATATTCTTTATCTCCATCTATCTGTAATACTTTTCCAGGCATTCCATATGTGTTAGGATTTAATTGAAGTTTTGGAACTGCTCTTGTCATTCTTTTCTGTCTTTCTTTAGCTTTTCTTACTGACTTATATAATAAATTTTCTACATTTTTATCTATTAATATATCTTTTATATCAGGTGCTTTTACTAACTCTAAATCATCAATATAAGCATCTGCTATTACTCTAAATGCAATTCCCTTTAGTATAGCTATTTTTTCATTATTTTCATCTACACCAAAAGAGACTATTTTAAATACTATATCTTTGTTATGTGACTTTCTAGCTACAATGTCTCCTACCTTCATAGTTAAACCTCCAATAAATTTTTATCTTAGTTTATACTATGTTCGATATAAAACTTTGTTTCCTAATGTCAAAAAAACATTTCTTATAATACTTCTTTTATCACTCTTAAAGCATTTTTATAGTATATCTTTTCTATATCATCTTCACTAAACCCTTCTTTTTTTAGAGGTTCATATAATTTACCCATCTGAGATATATCCTCAATCTCAACCTTTGAATCTATTCCATCAAAATCTGAGCCTAGAGCTACAACATCTATTCCTCCAACATTTACAATATGTTTTATATGTCTTACCATATCTTCAAGCTTACTTTCGCTTTTATCACTTAAAAACAAATGGAAAAAGTTTATACCTGTAACTCCACCTTTATTTGCCAATACTCTAATCATATCATCAGTTAGATTTCTAGAATGATTCATCATTGCTCTTGAATTAGAATGTGTAGCAATTATTGGTTTAGAAGAAATCTTAGCAATTTCATAAAATCCACCATCTGAAATATGTGAAACATCCACTAACATTCCCAATTCATTCATTTTATGTACTACTTCTCTTCCAAAATCAGTGAGACCTTTTTCTCTATACTCTACTTTATTATGAGGAAAACTTAATTCATTCACATGATTCCAACTTATTGTCATCATTCTAACCCCTAAATTGTAAAATTTCTTTAAATTCTCTATCTTACCTTCAAGTACTGCTCCCTCCTCAATAGATAAAAGTGCAGTAAGTTTTCCTTCTGATTGATTTTTCATAATCTCTTCATAATTAGTAGCTAAAGCTATTACATCACTATTTTTTTTCATTTCCTCATGAAATTTATTTGCCATGCTCATACAATAATCAAAAGGATGCTTTACTTCTTCGGTATCAACAAAAAGAGCAAATGTTTGAGCTAACGAATCCCCTTTTTTCAATCTGTCTATATCAACAGAATACTTGTTAGACTTAAGTTCACTTGTTTCTACATTTTCCATTAGCTTTGCTATAGTATCACAATGTAAATCAATAAATTTCATATTTATACCCCCTGTATATTTTATATTTATATCCAAAAATAGAAATAGTTGTCCTTATAGACAACTATTGACAACTATTTTTTAATATTCTTTTTTATATTACTTAATCTTATTCCTCTTTTAAGTTGGGTATTACTCTTTTAACTTCTTCAATTTGATGCCATGTTTTATCTATATCATTTTCACTAATATATTTTTTTAAATCAGTTAAAGATGTAAAATCTTTAACTGATAAATTGTCATCATCGTCTGCAAATCTTAAAATAAACATAAGACTACCTTACTTCCCACAACATTTCTTATATTTTTTACCACTTCCACATGGGCATGAATCATTTCTTCCTATTTTTGCTTCTTTAACTACTGTTTTAGATTTTTTGTACGCTTTTATTATTTCTTTTCTTTGTTCTGCTGGTAATATTTCTTCCCAACCTTGTAAATTATATAGCCAATGAGCTTCAACAGTCACCATATTGTTATATAATTTTTCCCAATCTATTTTTATAGAAACCTCTTTATCAGCTTCTACATCTTCTAAAACTATATCTTCTTTTAGACTTTCACTGATTCCATCTATGAATCCCATGAAAAATTCATTAGTAGTTCCAAATTTTTCAGCCAATTCACTTACTTTACCTTCAACAACATCCATTTTATTGTTTAATATTTCATTGTATATTCCAGCTTCAATTTTTAAATATTCTTCCCAGAATTTTACCTCTGCTTCTTGATTTTCATGATTATCGCTTAAATTTCTCCATTCAGTATATAAACTCATACTTTTTCCTCCTAAGTAAATCTATATTTTTATAGTTTTTATAGTATAAAATCTTTTGGTTAGATTGTAAGTTTCTTCTTTTTGTTTATACCATATTCTATTTAAAGTTAACTCTTATATTATATCATAATTAAACAATTCTTTTAATACTTTTATAGCATACTCTTGGTTTATAAAGTAAGGGCTTGTGGCAATTGTTATGACTTTAGCTTTTTTAATTAAGTTTTTTATCTTATCCAGTTTGAAATCAAACGGTATGTAATCCATATCACTTGAAAATATATCCAAATCTATATCGAGAACAAACTCTGGCTCTATATCTAAATCAAATCCATATAAACTATCTATTATTATTAATTCCGAGAATATTTTATGTTGCAATGCTGGTTTTATAAAGCTTCCTACATTTAAAACCTCATTTGTATACCTAAATACATCTTCTATATTGTTTATATCTACATCATAGTTATCAGGTTCTCTAGTATCCTTATGTTGGTCTACATGTACTAACTTGCATCCTCTTGTAAATTCATCATTCATCATAGATTTTAACCAAAAATAAAATGCATGATTATGATTATCAAATACATATATTTTTTTATTTCCCAGGACATATTCGACCATATTCTCCAATCCTATTGCTTTTATTTCCTCATTTTCATCTACTTCATTAAAAACTACTTTATTACCCAACTTTACATCATCTAATGTGCCACTTATAAGTTTTGGTACATATATACTCTTATTATCTCTTTTATCATATGAAAATACATTATTTCCCATTGGCTTTTCTATATAAAATCCATTGTATTCATAATTTTGCATAAGACTTAATTTCCTCCATTTTTATAATCTGTAAAACTTAAAATGCACTTATTGCAAATCATATTATCTACTATAGAAGACATCTTATACAACTAAATATAACATCTTCCCTTAATATGTATTATACAATAAGTGCAAAATATTTTACATTCCTATAACAAAGCCATCAGCTTCAATTGGGAGATAACTAACTCTTGTATTCAATTCGACTTTTCCAAAAAATACTACCCAGTATGGCCTAAAAATACTTTCGATTTTAACTATTTCAATCTCTGGAATTCCTCCCATAAACCTATGAGTTAACCTCATAGCCATCTTATTTGCCTTTGCTCTTACTCTTCTTTCATCTTTATCACTATATTGTACAATATTACAATCTACGTTTTTAACCATTTCACAGACTGGCAACTCTTGTACTATACTACCAGCACCAGTAGAACCATTCACCAAAATTTTCAATTCATTTATATTATTAGAATGCTTTTTCTTCATAAAAATAGATTTATTTTTATGAATTTTAAGCGTAACAATTTTAAACTCTATATAGTGAAGTCTAACTTCATGAGTATCCTTATTCTTTAATATCAATTTGCTAATTAAAGAGTTTTTTCCACTTTTAGCTATATCTATAGCTTTATCTTTTGTAATTTTTATAGGTAACGCTCTTATATCCATAAAATCATTCTCTTTCTTATTTTTTTCTTGTCATTTTTAGAACTCTATATATGTAATCAAAAAATATTATAACTACAACTGTCATAACTCCATATGGAATTATCTTGCCAACTATAATATCATTTCTAGTCACTATACCATAAAATATAAATCCTGTTATTAAAAAGTACAATAATACTAGAAAACCATCTATCCCAAACCATTTTATTTCTAAATCTTTTTTTACCTTAGACACTAATTTAGACATAGCAGTTTCTCCTTTTATAGATTATTTTGTGTATTTAAATTCTTACCTATTCTATTTCCAATCATCCATGCAATAAATGAAAGAGGTATAGCCACTACAAGAGGCTCTAACTCAAAGCTTTGAACTGGGAATATTTTAAAGTAACCAAAAGTCACTCCTCCTACAATCATTCCTAAAATACCACCCATAGATGTTCTTCTTCCACTTCCAAGAAGTCCACCTACTATAGGTACAAATGCAGAACCCATCCAAATACTTCCTACAAATATACATGCATCATATACATTTTCAAATCTAAACGCTACACTAAGTCCCATAACTGCTGCTAAACATACACCTACCCTAGTAAATTTTACTAATTGTTTCTGAGATAACTCCTTTTTAGTAATTCTTCCATATATATCATTGGCTAATGTAGCTCCTGCTGCTAGATAATAACTATCTAATGTTGATACTATAGAACCTAAAATTCCTATTATGAATATTACTCTTATTCCTTGTGGCAATGTCTCCAAAACTAAAGTTATATACCCAGCGGCTGGTGCCATTTCTGGATAAGTAGCTCTTACTATAAGACCTGTCATAGTTAAAACCATATCAAAACATATCCATAGTGAGAAACAAGTTAATAAGGCTCTTCTACCAACTTTAGGAGAGTCTGCTGCCGAAAATCTCTGATAAAAAGTTGGGTCTGAATAAGCTCCAAAAGAATATACAATTAGCATCAGTGCTTTCATCGCTGACATTCCTTTTGTAGGATGCATAAGCTGAGGCGCATCTTTAAGTGCTTCTGTAAGCCCTTGGAAACCTCCTATTTGTTCAAATTGACCTGGCATAACCATAGTTAGACCAAATACCATACAGAAAAATAATACCATATCTGTAATGGCAACTCCCATAAGTCCACCAAGTACTGTAAGTACAACGACTACAACTACCATTATTAGGCCTATCAATTCTTTATCTATTCCCCAAGCTACATTACCTATAGTTCCCATAGCTGTTATTTCTCCAAGTTGTGCACAATATATAAACATTAAGATTGCCCCAATTATAGCAACATGTTTCCCATAAAAACTTTCTAATAAATCAGGAACTGTTATATTGGTTCTTATGTGGATTCTTGGTCCAACCCATAATGCTAAAGGCATTCTTCCAATATGTGCAGCTATTGACCAAACTGCCCAAGCAGATATCCCATATATAGCCGCATACTCCACACTACCTACTGTACCAACTCCCCCATACCATGAGGCAACTAAAGTACCTACTATCAATGACCATGGTAAACTTCGATTTCCTAGGTAATAGCTCTCCATATCTTTTACATTTCTAGAAAAATAATAACCTATCCCTAATAATATAAATGCAAATATAACTATAATTCCATTTTCCCACAATGTTAACATATCTAATCTCCATGTTCTTATATTTTAATTTTCCTTCTTTAATATTTAAATATGAACAACTCTACCCATTTTCATAAAAAATAGGTAGAGTTATATAATAATTATAAGTATTTAATCAATCTTGTTATTAAGCAATCTTATTATTCAAATTCTTATTTTCTTTTTTATTTATTTTATTTAGAGCATAAGTAGCAAATATACCTATAACTGCACACACTACAGATAAAATGAATATATAAGTATATCCTGTTTGTCCATATTTGTCTAACCAATTACCTGCTACAGTGTAATAAAATGCGTCTGGAGAAAATCCTATAAATGAAGCAAATCCAACTACAGCTCCTGTAGTTTCTAAAGATATATTAGATTCTGAAACAGATGCAAAGTATATACCTCTAAATCCAAATAAGATTACACTTAGTATTATCATATTTATTACAGCTATCCATATAAATCCCGCTCCTTTAGGAATTACCAAGTAGGCAGCTGTACTTACTGTCATTAGTATAAACCCTACAAACATTACTCTTATAGATGAACCAACTTTATCTGTTATGACACCAGCAATAGGAGATGCTCCCATTTTTATAACATAAGTTCTAATTATTGATAGAGCTGAAACTAGAGTCATTGGCATTACATAAACTTCTGATAAATATGGGCTTAAATAAGTTAAACTTGAGAATACTAGATAAGTTGAAAATATTATAAGACCAATTAACCAAGCTTTTGGCATTGTAACTACTTTTAATAATGACTTAATGCTTAGACCTTCATCTGATGCTCCAGTATCTTTTTTCTCTTCTACTAAGAAGAATAAAAGTATACCACATATTATAGATGCTGCAGAATATAACCATACTACATATTTGAATCCTATTGTTATTTCAGCAAATTTACCAAAGAAGTAAAGACCTATAAAAGAAATTAATGTACCTGATACACCTGATAATCCTTCATAAAAACCAAATATTCTACCTTGCTCTGATTCACTTCCTTGCATTCTAACAATTTTAACAGATGCTGAGAAGAAAGTTAATATTGTTGTGAATCCCCATAATACAAATATTAAAAGTATCATACTATATGATGGGAATGTTGAAAAATAAAATCCTAGTAATCCTGAAGTGATTAAAGAAAAAGTTATCAGCTTTCTAACTGAGAATCTATCCGCAAACCATCCCCCTATAAAATAAGATACCATTCCTACTAATCCGTATAAACTCAATAAGTTCCCTATTTGTGTATGACTCAATGCTAAAGCTTGTTGCATTGGGTCATAAAATGATGATTTCATATATGGTAAACTATACATAGCTGTTGTTCCAAATGCCAATATGAATATTATTAGAAATCTTTTAACATTACTTTTGTTCTCCATTGATTTTCTCTCCTTAAAATTTTTTATTTATAAATTTATGCATGTAATTTTATTTTAATTTTTCGATTGCTTGTTTAAAATCATTTATTATGTCATTTGAAGATTCTAATCCTACAGCTATTCTTATTAGATTCTCTCCATTCATTTGAACTAATGTATGCTCTTCTCCTAAACTTGTTGCTATTGTTGCAAGTTCTAAAGAGTTCATTAATCTTCTACTAGCTTGGTCTCTTGTCAAACCATTGATACCATCTTTTAGTTTAAATGAGACTACTCCTCCACCTAAACCGTTCATCTGAGTTTTACAAAGTTCATATTGAGGATGAGATTTTAGTGCTGGATATTTTACTAATTCTACACTTTCTTCCTGCTCTAAAAACTCTGCTACTGCTAATCCATTTTCACAGTGCTTTTTCATTCTCATATCTAACGTTTTCATACCTCTTAGAATCATCCATGCACTCATTGGTGGTAAAGATGCTCCTGTAAAACAACATAAACTTGGCCATCTAACTAAATCTATTAATTCTTTTGAACCTGCTACTGATCCTCCTAAAGTATCTCCATGTCCATTTATAAATTTAGTAAGACTATGTATTACTAAGTCTGCACCTAGATCTATTGGTCTTTGTATAATTGGTGTACCAAAAGTACTGTCAACTATAGCTAAACTCTTATTTTCATGAGCAATTTCTGCTATTGCTTTTATATCTACTAAATCTAAAGATGGATTTAAAGGACTTTCTATATAAACTATCTTAGTGTTTGGTTTCATTGCATCTTTTATATTTTGTGGATTTACTGCATCTACAAATGTAACTTCCACTCCAAATTTAGATAATAATTCAGACATAAATAATTTAGTGTGTGAAAATATACCATCTGAACTAACTATATGGTCTCCACTTTTTACTAACGCTAAAATAGTAGATGTTATTGCTCCCATGCCTGATGTACTAGATATAGCACTTTCTGCATTTTCAAGCATAGCTAATTTAGTCTCTAACTCTGTAAGTGTAGGATTACATTCTCTCGTATATACATATCCCCATGTCATGCATAACTCTTCAAAATGCTCTACTGTTTTTGCTGCAAATGTTGCTGTTTGACATATTGGTGTAGCTAATGCCCCTGTCGTTGGGTCTGCACTATGTCCCCAATGTATTATTTTTGTCTCCAAATCTTGATTAATATTATTGCTCATTTTAATTCCCTCCTGGTTTGACTTATTTATACAACGTTTTCCCTGCCAAATTTCACCAATTTGACTTAATCTTAATACAAATTTTTTAAGTATACTTTTATATTTGTTATAATTTCTAAAAATCTGACATTTATTTTGTCTTTTTACAGTTCTAATTATAAACTCTATAGTAACTATAGAGTCAATATGTTTTTGATATTTTTTTTACAATGTTTAAAATATTTAGCACAAAAATAGGTATACCTTAGAATAACTAATGTCACTCTAAGATATACCTATTTTTATATTGTATTTTAAATAATTACATAAATCATTAATTTTTTATGTAACACATAAATTTTTAAAGATTTATTACCTCTTTATAGATATACTACAGTTAAATATTTTAATATTACTTAATATTTTTAATCAGTCATACCCTGACAATAAAATTATATAATATAAAAAAATAACTTACAAAAACTTTAAGAATCTTTTATGCATTATAGCTGAAAATAAGATTAGTTAGAAGTATAAATATCTTTAGTTTATTTATACCTCTAATTTTTCATAAATTACACCTCTATTATATTGATTTCTTTGCACGAATAAGTGTACTTTTAGAGATGCCAGTCATCTTCACAACCTCTCTATATGGCTTAGAGTTTAATAAACCTAATGCATATTGTATCTGTTGATTACTGTATTTCTTTGGTCTACCATCTTTAAAATCCTTTTTCTTTCTGGCAAATTCTTTACCTAATTGAGTACGCTCTATTATCATATTTCTTTCAAGCTCTGCAACTGCAAGCAATGTAGTTAGAAAGAATTTTCCCATTGAAGTATTTTCTAAGAGTCCTATGTTTAAAATGTGAACACTCACTTCTTTAGCAAACAATCCCTCTATTAATTGTATTCCTTCTGATGTACTCCTAGCTAGTCTATCTAATTTAGTTGCAACAAGTAAATCGCCCTTTTTTAAAGATGATATAACTTTTTCAAACTTAGGTCTATTTGTAGTAGTACCTGTATAAGTTTCTTTTATTATCTTAGCATCATTATATTTACTCAATATTTCCTGTTGTTGCTGATACAGACTATTGTTATCTGTTTGATTTTTTGTGCTTACACGACAATATCCATATATAATAATAATCACTTCCTAACATAAAGATTTAGTACAGAAGTTGCCTAGAGGCTTGTATCTAATCATCTTTATCCATTTTACTAAAATGGTTTTTTGGTGTCAATACTGTTAACTTTTGACACCATAATAATTCCTTTATAATTTGTTTGACTCTGTCAAAATTTACCAATATAATGAAATTAATGAGTTTATACAAATTGGAGGAAATAATATGAATAGTCTGTTAAAAGAAGCAATAGATGAATTAAAAAACATCAATTGTGGAGAAGTTTTTTTATTAAAAGAATTGTTCAAAGGCTATGAATGGAACAGGTTGGAGATGAATATCAGATTAAAATTAGGAAAGCTCTTTTTATATGAAGTGGTAAGTAATCCCAATTTAGATGTAGAGGTTATCAATAAAAACTCTGCTTATCAGCAAATGTATAAAAAAAAATAGTGACTTAAATGTATATAATAATATAAACCTCTTGTGGATTCAAAAGTTAAAACTTTTAATACAAAACAATCGTGCTATTTTAAATATTTATCAATATGTCTAAATTTATATAATTAACACATATAAATAGTACAGTTTAAATCACATTATTTAAGATAGATAAATCTTAACCCTACTCCAGTATAAATACTAAAATAGGGCTCAGAATTATCTATATTTTTATACTATAAAATGTTTCGATTTTCCTCTTGATTGAACATATATATCTGGAGAAATACAATAGAAACGTGAATTTATAAAATTGCCGAAATCAGAAAATTTCATCTCAAACTTAGGTATCCCGAAGCTCTCAGGTGCTATTTCATCGACTCCAAAATAGATAACGATTCCATCATCTGTAAGATAAAAAGCTTGGTCTTCAGGTATAACCAATTCTACATTAGAATAATACATATCTCTATTTTCATTTATTTGAGACTTTATATAATCAGTTATTATATTTATATAATCAGTCCCATCTCTAAAAATATCACCAATTAAAAGTTCTTTTCCAGTTGTCAAATCTATGTTGTAATTATTCAATGTATTATATTTAGGTCCAGCATTATTAGCAAATCCCATAAGGCTTAATATCATACTTAGTACATAATTTTTATTAAAAGTAACTGCATAACTAGTTGATACCCAGTAACTTTGTTTTGGAAGTGAATTTTGAGAAGCTGCATTATTATACTCTTGTTCTTCTTCCTTTAAGCCATTTTTAAAATTGTTTACAGTCATTCTTACAGCGTTGTTTATATTATTTAAAATAGCTGGATTTACGAAAGTAGATTGATTTCTGATATTGTATATAATCGGATACTTTACATCATAAGAAAAATACTTACTTCTTTCAAAGTCTTCATTAAATTGCACATATAATATATTATATGTACAAGTATTTGTAGATTGATTATTTTCCATTAAAATCCTCCCCCTTTTATTAAAAAAATCAGATACAATATAATATGCTTAAAACAGTAATAATGTTAATAGTAAATGTAAAGAATAGAAAGTATCTAAAACAGCAAAAAATGACTAATTTTGTGGTATAATACATAGGATTGAGAGTTATTTTATAGGAGGAAAGATATGTTATTATTAGCAGATAAATGGAAAGATTATGAACTTATAGATATGGGAAATGGAGAAAAATTAGAACGTTGGGGTAATTATGTACTTAGAAGACCAGACCCACAAGTTGTATGGCCAATGGAATCTGAATGGGCATTATGGAAAAACCCTCATGGACATTATCATAGAAGTAATAAAGGTGGGGGGCAATGGGAACACAAAAAAAGATACCCTGAACAATGGACTATAAATTATAAAAATTTAAAGTTTCACATTAAACCAACTGGATTTAAACATACTGGATTATTTCCAGAACAAGCAGCCAATTGGGATTGGATGATAGACAAAATAAAGAAAGCTGACAGACCTATAAAAGTATTAAATCTATTTGCATATACAGGTGGGGCTACAGTAGCTTGTGCATCTGCTGGTGCAGAAGTATGCCATGTTGACGCAGCAAAAGGTATGGTTAATTGGGCAAAAGAAAACATAGAGTTATCTGGTCTTAAAAATCAAACAGTAAGATTTATAGTGGATGATGTTGTAAAGTTTGTTGAAAGAGAAATAAGAAGAGGGAAAAAATATGATGCGATAATAATGGACCCACCTTCTTATGGAAGAGGTCCTAAAGGAGAGGTATGGCAAATAGAAGAAAAATTATATAGTTTTGTAGACTTATGTATGGGAGTTTTATCAGATGACCCATTATTTTTCTTGATTAATTCTTATACAACAGGCTTTTCTTCAATAGTTCTTGAAAATGTACTATCTACAACAATAGGCAAAAAAGCAAATGCAGGAGATATATATGGTGGAGAATTAGGAATACCAGCTTCTAGAGATGGTAAGATACTTCCTTGTGGTATATTTGGAAGATGGGAGAAAAAGTAATGATAAGAGTCATATATGAAGATAACCATTTACTCGTTGTAGAAAAACCAGTTAATATATTATCTCAAGGAGATGATACTAATGATAAAGATATGGTAAATCTTTTAAAAGACTATGTAAAAAAAAAGTATAACAAACCTGGAAATGTATATATTGGTTTAATACATAGATTAGATAGACCAGTAGGTGGAGTTATGGTTTTTGCAAAGACATCAAAAGCAGCATCAAGATTGTCTGAACAAGTAAGAAATAAGACCTTCAATAAAACTTATCTAGCTATTATACATGGCAATATGAAATCTGGTGAAGATACATTAAAAGATTTTTTATATAAAAATAAAAAGACTAATATGGTAACTGTGGTGAAAAAAAATCATAAAGATGCCAAAGAAGCTGAACTTGACTATAAGATATTAAACTTTAAAGAAAACCTAAGCTTGGTTCAAGTAAACTTGAAAACTGGTCGTTCTCATCAAATAAGAGTTCAATTTTCAAGCAGAAAACATCCATTATATGGAGACCAAAGGTATGGTAAAGAAATAAATAAAGTTGGACAACAAATAGCTCTTTGGTCTAATAAAATAGAACTCTACCATCCTACTACAAAAGAAAAAATGGAATTTACATGTAATACGCCTGATAAATATCCATGGAATATATTTTAAATCTCAAATGAGGTGATTGTATGAGTAAAAAGTTTTCAATAGGAGAGATGTCAAAGCTTCATAAAATAAGTATACAGACACTAAGATACTATGACCAAATAGACTTATTTAAACCTGTTCATGTTGATCAAGAAAGCAATTACAGATATTACTCAATTGACCAATTTTCACAATTAGATATTATAAAATACTTAAAATATCTAGGTATGCCTTTAAAGGAAATTAAATCAAAACTTGATGAAAATAATGAAGAAATTCTAAAACTGCTAACTAATAAAATTAATATAGTGGACGAGAAAATTAAAGAATTAGAACTTATAAAAAAAGTGCTAAGTACTAAGAAAGAAACAATGGAAAAAGGTATGAAAGTAGATGATGTTAATAAAATAGTTAGAAAACATATTCCAAGAAGAAGTATATTATCTATAGAATATGAAGAAGGGTTAAGTAGTGAAGAAACTATGGAACTTTCAAGAAGACAAATAGCCAATATATTAGAAGATAATATATCTGTATTTTATGGTGGCGTAAGTGGGCTTGTATCTATAGATAAATTTTTAAAGGAAGATAAAGTCATTTATGACAATAGCTTTGTTACAGTTGAAAGAGATTTATTTGATACAAAATCGCAAAAATATATAACAGAAATTTCAGCTGGCGATTTCATCTGTATGACATATAAAGGACCTTACAAAGAAAATTATACTGCTTTTAAAAAATTAGTTGATTATGTTGAGTATAAAAGAATACCTATTGAAAATTATATATATGAAATACCTATAATAGACCCTTTATCTACAAACAATGAAGAAGAACTTCTAACTGAAATTCAGATACAAGTTAAAAAGAGAGAAATTGACTTAAGATGTTTAGTTTAATTGACTTTTCTCAGTAAATTTTTTAAGAAAATAGGAGGGAATGTAGCTAATGCTAATTCCCTCCTATTTTTAGTATAAATTACTATTCTTTTATTATGCGCCATCTCTTAGAATTATTTTTCTATAAAATTAACATATACCTTAAATTAAGCCATATCATCTCGCAGTGCATCGATAATATTTTCTTTTTTTATCTTATTAGTAGTATACAACATTGTAATGAATATGATAAAGAGAACGCCAAACACACTTATTCCGATACTTACCCATGGAAACATAAAGTTAATATCATCTGCTACCATTCCTTTATGAATTAACCAGGAAGAAATTACTGCTATAGGTAGCCCAAATAGAAGAGCCCTCATACCATAAAATATACACTCAAAATTCATCATTTTTTGGAAATCACGCTCAGACATTCCAATAGAACGAAGCATGGCAAGCTCTCTACGACGCAACTTGATATTCGTAGAAATTGTATTGAAAACATTAGCGACAGAAATAAGTGAAATCATAATGATGAAAGTATAGGCGAATACGTTGACAATGAATATGTAATTACGATTATCGTCCATCATTCCATACATATTGTAGAGATTATGCTCAACTGTAACACCCTCACTCTCAATAATCTTTTCCATTTCTGCAACTGACTGAGTTGGATTTTTTGATTGAAATCCCATACTCTTGATTCCTGTAGAAACATCAAGAGCCTCAAACTTATATTTGACTGAATAAGGAGCCAGTATTCTGAAGTTTACTTGCTTATTCTTAGAATTTCTTGCACTTGGAGGAGAATCAGGTGGCACTATTTTTACAAATGTAATGTTTACATTTTGCTTTTCAACATTATCCAAATTACCATCAGTTTCAGAGGTAAGATTAACATTCATAGAGGAGTTTGTAAAAATATCAATAGTATGGTCATCCTCAACAGCCATAGAAACAGCAAGCATCTTTGCATTTTCTCCAGTATATTCTTTTGTGTTTAAGCCAAGACCTTTCATAATATTCAGATAAGTACTGTCATCAAGAAATTGCATATCTACTGGTAAATTGACTGTTTCATTTGTTGCATGCATATTTTCATGTTGTAAGTAATTTTCTGTAAGCTTACTTCCTTTAACGATACATGAATAAGTAATCATTTCTTGATACAAACCTTCGTAAACACCATTAGCACTCTTCATCTTATCATATAGCTTTAGCATTTCACTGTCACTCATGCCTTGTGTGGAAAAGATAATGTCATGGTCAGTAACCTCTGATTTCTGGCTTGACATCTGTTTTAAATCTCCTACTAAAGCACTAGTCGATATAAATAACACTATACTGAGAGCTAATGATAAAACTATACTGCGATAGCGTTTCTTATTTCTTTTAAAATTTTTCAGAGCGAGAGTTCCCTCCAAACCATAAATGCGTTGTGAGAGATTTGATGTCTTCACAGCTTTAGATTCGACTTTTACTTCATTAGTCTGGCGTATACACTCCATCACTGGTGTATTAGCTGCCTTTCTGGCCGGAATATAAGCTGAGATTAAGATAGTAACCATACTAACCACTACTGCAACAATAATTGCGAGAATAGATAAAGTCAAGGTCAGAGGGACGTTAGTATATAGAACATTTGCAAAGTTTTTGGAAATAACAGAAATCACAAGCTTAATACTGAGTATTCCAACTGCGACACCAATTGGTATCCCAACAGTACCAATACAAAATCCCTCAAACAACACTGAATTCCGTAACTGCTTTGCTGTAGCTCCAACAGATGAAAGGATTCCAAACTGTTGTGTTCGTTCATTCAATGACATATTAAACGAATTATAGATTAGAAAAATCGAGCCAATCATTATGATAGCAAGCACAATCCCACCAACCGAATATAAAAACACATTGAATAACTTGTTGTCAGAAGCTCCCATGAAACGTAACACGTTGTCATTTAAAACATAAGCACGTTCTCCAGTGCTACTTACATAAGAATGGGCTTTACGAGGATTTTTCAATGTGGCAAACAAGCTAAAACTATCCCCTTTGAATTGTGCATCAGCTTTAGTTATCAAGGTATATCCTGGTGCAGAAGATTCCTCAAAGATAGGCTTTCGACATATACCAACAACTTTATATGTCCTCTTATCTTGTGATACAAGAGTTTCCCCTCCAGCAGTGTATAAATCACCTTGACCAAGCCTCTCATTTACATCATTTATACGTCTACCTATATCTAATGAAACAGTGTCGCCTACTGCGAATTTGACACCACCATCTGTTGCAACTTTACTGGAAACAAGAATCTCTCCACTGTTTTTAGGCAATCTTCCTGAAATCAAATCTATAGGCACAGTATCAAAGGTTTCTTTGTTGAATCCAGCTATAAAAAGATATGGCTTATCTGGATTTCTGTTGCCACTAAGTGTTGCATAGCCGATATTTTCAAATACTGTGGTATTTGTAACTTCATCATTACCTGCCTGTTTCTGGATGAAAGATGAATCAACATCTAAAAACTCAACATGCCAATCACCATACTTCGAAATAGCACCTTTTGTCAAATAGTCTATCAAAGAAACTCCAAATGTTGTGACTGCCGTAATCATGGCAGCAGATAGTACGACCCCTATAATTGTTACAAGAGTTCGTGTACGATTTTTTTTCATACCTTGCAGTGCAACTTTGTTGAAAATGTTCATGAACGATTCACCAGCCTTTCATCACGCACTACTTTTCCATCTGCAATACAGATAATTCTATCTGCCTGTAATGCAATATTTTCATCATGTGTGACAATTATAAGGGTCTGATGATATTTATTATGGCTTTCTTTCAATAGCTGGATAATATCCTGTCCATTTTTACTGTCTAAGCTACCAGTAGGTTCATCAGCAAGCATAACTGCTGGTGCATTCATTAAAGCACGACCGATTGCTACACGTTGTTGCTGACCTCCAGAAAGTTGATTTGGCAAATGCATTCTTCGCTCTTTTAAGCCAAGTAACTCCAACAGGTCATTTAGTCGTTCCTTGTTAACCCTACGCTTATCCATAAGTATAGGCAAAGTAATATTTTCCACTACATTTAGTGTTGGTATCAGATTGTGAAACTGATAAATCAATCCAACTTGACGTCTACGAAAAATAGCAAGTTTTTCATTACTTTGGCCATATACATCTTGCCCATCTAGGTATATCTTTCCACTTGTTGGCACATCTACACCTGCAATGGCATGTAGCAATGTAGATTTACCAGACCCAGAGGAGCCTATAATAGCAGTAAATTCTCCTTTTTGGATAGTAAGTGAAATATTGTCAAGTGCAGTAACCTGATTTTCACCTTTTCCATATACCTTGCATAAATTTTCAATTTTTAAAAACTCCATTATGTGAGTCTCCTTTCTTATGGTTTACCCATATAATAGAACTTTCAGCTTACATCTCTGTGACTTTAAGATGAGAGATTAGTCACTTTGGAAAACGTATAGTAAATATCGCGCCACCCTCTGGATGATTTTTCGCGTTAATTGTTCCTCCTTGACGTGTTATAATCATCTTGCATAGAGACAATCCAATCCCATACCCTGCCATGTTTGTGTTTTTCCCACGATAAAACCTGTCAAAAATAAATGGCAAATCTTCTTTTCCAATTCCCATTCCGCTATCATGAATGGTAATCTCAGTAAACAGTGTGTTATCCTCACAAACAATCTCAATCTTACCACCATCTCCTACTTTTTCTATGCAGTTTTTGAGGATGTTTTGAATTGCTTCCGAAAGCCAACTTGAATCACCATTAATAATCATCCTTTTAGGAATATCTATTTGTAAATCGATATTATGTAGCTCCATTGAAATCATAAATGGTCTAAGAGAAGCATATATCAAGTCATTTATGTCTATCTGTTCACTTTGAAACTCCACAATGCCAGCATCCAATCGAGATAATTTTAATAGAGAGGTAAGTAACCAATCCACCTGCAAGAGCAGTTCCTCTGTCTCTCGTATTAGACCTTTCCGTTCATCTTCATCAGTATTAGTCTCTAATAATGACATAATAAGAGTTACTGATGTAAGAGGAGTTCGAAGCTGGTGCGCTATATCAGCTAAAGAATCAGCAAGATGTCTTTTTTCTCTTTTTAGTGCTTCATTTTGTTCCCGAATACGCAATGTCATTTTAGTTATCTCACTTTGAAGAATAGAAAGTTCTCCCTCATCTATTTCAGCAATATACATATGGTCAGTATTATGAAGCACAATATCAATTTGTTCTGAAATATGTGCAATACTTTTGTATCTGGCCCTAGTAAATATAAGAAATAATGTACCAAAAGTAGTGTCAGATACAATTACAAGGATTCCAGCCATCATATTGATTGCAAATCCTAGAGTTACAGTGACAACAGTTATTAATAAGAACAAAATAGCAAACCTACGAAACTCTCTATTCCGAAACATGTCCTCCCCCCAATCTATACCCTGTTCCACGAACAGTCAAAATTATCTGTGGACTTGAAGGGTCATCCTCTATCTTCTCCCTCAGGCGTTTAATGTACACAGTCAGTGTATTGTCATTTACAAACTCACCTGCTGCATCCCACAATTCATCAAGCAATTTAACCCTCGTAATAATACTTTTGGGATTACTAATAAACACCAGCAACAATCGATATTCTAGAGCTGAAAGAAAAACTTCATTACCATTTTTTTTCACGACACCACTTGCTGTATCAATATAAAGACCACAGATTTCAAAAGTTGCCCCAAAACGCTCACTTTTTCTCAGTGCTGTTTTAATTCGTGCAATCAATTCACGTGGACGAAAAGGTTTAGTGATATAGTCATCCGCACCCATGTTCAGCCCAGTAACAACACTCGATTCATCACCAGAAGCTGTCAGAAAGATAACTGGGATGTCTTGTGTTTCTTTAATTTCTGTACAAACTGTAAATCCATTTCCATCAGGCAAGGAAATATCAATCAGTGCCAAGTCAAATTTATTGCTAGCAATCTCATCAAGTGCTTCACTTCTTGTGGAAGCATGGATTACTGTAAATCCTTCTGCATTTAGCAAAAGAATAAGGTTCTTAGCAATTGCCTTGTCATCCTCAACCAAAAATATCCTCTTCATTTATTTTCATCCCCCTTTATTTTACTGATTTTATACTCTCTATCTGTAGTTTTCCAAATTTTATCAATCTATTTTGTTGTTATATAATAATAAATAACCCTTTATTGATTTATTATATTTCTTTTATCACAAAGATACAAGTTGAGTCATAAAACATGGTATAAGTACAATAATTTTCGCATAATTAGTCTATAATCATACACCCTAGTCTCTATAATGAAAAAGTATATTCTTTCTATTATTCCTAAAATTAGTGTATCTTTTATAATTTATACTTGAAAAATTAAATTGAAAGTCTTATTATATAATTATATATACCTCATAATATAAGGTATATGATAAAACAAAGTAGGTGAATTTATGGACTTGAACAAAGAAGTACTTAAAGGTCATATTGATACTTTAATATTATCAATACTAAACAAAGGTGATTCATATGGATATGAAATAGCAAAAGTGGTTAGAGACGAAACAAGCTTTGAATTAAAGGAAAGTACTCTCTATGTATCTCTTAAAAGATTAGAATCCAAAGGTCTAATAAAATCATATTGGGGAAACGACCAAGGTCTTGGAAGTAGAAGAAAATATTATAATATAACTGATTATGGAAAAGAAAATTTAGAAGTAAAAATTCAAGAGTGGAACTTTATACAAAATGTTATGAACAAATTTCTAAAGAGAGGTGAATAGATTTATGAAAATAATAGAAGAGTATTTAGGAACACTATAATCCAATAATGGGTACATTTGATTACGAATCAGAGATTTTTATAGTTAATGCTTCATACAAAAATGATATATATTCTATCAAGAGTAAAAAACTTTATAAAAATGTATCTAAGGGAGATAAGATAGTTGTTACAATTAAATATTCTTATGATAAATATGAAAATCTTATACATGAAGAAATTCATGATTATCATCTTTATCCTCTATTTATTGATTAAAATAAAAGGCGAAAGCCTCTATGGCTAACGCCTTTAAAATATTTTAATAAACTTACTCTACTCAGCTATATTATAAACTTTTAACTTGTCTTTATTTAGGTGCTTCTTCTTAACTTCTACTAAAGCTTTTAATGTATCTAAAGATGTCATTATCTCAGTAGAGAACTCAATCGCTGTTCTTCTCATTTTAAATCCATCTCTTGTAGAATCATTTCCTTTAGTTGGTGTATTTATTACTATATCAACTTGTTTATTTCTTATAGCATCTAATATGTTTGGTCTAGGCTCTTCAATTCTATTTACTGTATCAGCCTCTATTCCATTTTCTCTTAAGCTTTTAGCTGTTCCTTCTGTAGCGACAAAAGTGTATCCTAACTCTTTCATATCTTTTGCTATCTCTATAAACTCATCTTTATCAAGATTATTAACAGTAGCAAGCACTACTCCTCTTTCATCAGACATATGTCTACCTGCTGCTAAAAATCCTTTGTATAAAGCTTCTTCTAAGTTTTCTCCTACACCTAGAACCTCTCCTGTAGACTTCATCTCAGGTCCTAGACTTACTTCAACTTTAGATAATTTAGACATTGAGAATACTGGCACTTTTACTGATACTAATTTTGGCTCTTTGTAAACTCCTGTACCGTATCCTAAATCTTTTAATTTGGCCCCTAACATACATTTAGTTGCTAAGTCAACTATTGGTACTCCACTAACTTTACTTATATATGGAACTGTTCTACTAGCTCTAGGATTAACCTCAATTATATATAACTCATTTTGGAATTCTATAAATTGTATATTAACCATACCAAGTACGTTAAGCTCTAAAGCCATTTTCTTAGTATATTCTACTATCTTTTCTTTTATTTCATCAGATATATTTTGACTTGGATACATTGTTGTACTGTCTCCAGAGTGAACTCCAGCTCTTTCTAAATGCTCCATTATACCAGGTATTAATATATCTTCTTTATCACATATCGCATCTACTTCTATTTCTCTACCAGTTAGATATTTATCTATTAGTACTGGATTTTTGTGGTCTCTATCAAACGCATCATCCAAATACTGAATTAATTTTTCTTCATTATAAGTTATTTCCATACCTTGACCACCAAGTACATAAGATGGTCTAACTAATACTGGATAACCTAACTCCTTAGCAATCCCAACACCCTCGTTAGTTGTCCATACACCTTTTCCTTTTGGTCTATTTATGTCTAGTTTTTCTAATAAATCATCAAACTTCTCTCTATCCTCTGCTGCATCTATATCTCTAAAATCTGTTCCTAATATAGGTATATTTTTCTCATGTAAGAACTTAGCTAATTTTATAGCTGTTTGCCCACCAAACTGTAATATCACACCTTCTGGTTTTTCTTTTTCAATTATATTCAAAACTTCTTCTTCTGTTAATGGTTCAAAATATAACTTGTCTGATGTATCAAAATCTGTACTTACTGTCTCAGGGTTATTATTTACAATTATAGTCTCAATACCCATTTTTCTTAAAGATTTTACACAGTGAACTGAACAATAGTCAAACTCTATACCTTGGCCTATTCTTATTGGCCCAGAGCCCAACACTATTACCTTTCTCTTATCACTAACAACTACTTCATCATATTGCTCATAAGTTGAATAATAGTAAGGTGATAAAGCTTCAAATTCTCCCCCACATGTATCAACCATTTTATAAACTGGTTGTATATTATATAGACTTCTCAACTCGTATAATTTTTCTGGACTTATTTTCATTAAGTCAGATATACCTTTATCAGAGAATCCTTTTTTCTTTAATTCGTGTAAATACTCTTTGTCTAAGTTTTCTATTTTTAGAACTTTTAATTTTTCTTCTTGCTCTACTATCCATTTAAATTTATTTATAAACCACTTATCAACACCAGTTATTTCTGAAATCATTTCTACTTTATAGCCTCTTCTTATCATTTCAGCTAAGTCAAACAGTCTCTCATCATCAGGTACTACTACTCTAGCCTTTAATTCTTCTAATGTTCTACCTTCTGATGGAGCATGAACTAATGAATATTTTCCTGTCTCAAGTGATCTTATTCCTTTAAGAATAGCTGCTTCAAAGTTACTTCCTATACTCATTATTTCACCAGTTGCCATCATCTTAGTTCCCAATTTTCTATTAGCATGTCTAAATTTATCAAATGGCCACTTTGGTATTTTTACTACTACATAATCTAATGTTGGCTCAAAGCAAGCATATGTTTTTTTAGTTACTGCATTTTCTATCTCATCTAAAGTGTATCCTAGAGCTATCTTAGCTGCTACTTTTGCGATTGGATAGCCTGTAGCTTTTGATGCTAAAGCTGATGACCTACTAACTCTTGGATTTATTTCTATTATCGCATATTCTAAACTATGTGGATTTAAAGCTATTTGAACATTGCAACCACCTTGAACTTCTATTGCATTTATTATATCTATTGATGCTTTTCTAAGTAGTTGATACTCCTCATCACTTAAAGTTTGACTTGGAGCAACAACTATACTATCTCCTGTATGAACTCCAACTGGGTCTACATTTTCCATATTACATACAGTTATACAGTTACCATTTCCATCTCTCATTACTTCATATTCTATTTCTTTCCAACCTTTTATACTCTTTTCAAGAAGAACTTGACCTACTGGACTTAATTGTAATCCATGTGTAAGAGTTTCTCTTAATTCTTCCTCAGTATCGGCTATACCTCCACCAGTTCCACCTAATGTATATGCTGGTCTTACAACTACTGGATAGCCTATTTTATCAGCAAATTCAAGCCCTGCTTCTAAATTTGTAACTATATCACTAACTATTACTGGCTGATTTATTTCTTTCATTACCTCTCTAAATAAGTCTCTGTCTTCGCCCTTTTTTATAGAGTTTATAGATGTTCCTATAACTTTTACATTGTATTTTTCTAATATCCCAGCATCATGTAGTTCTACAGCTAAGTTAAGCCCTGTTTGACCTCCCATACCTGCAAGTAAACTATCTGGTCTTTCTTTTTCTATTATTTTTTCTATAAATTCTATTGTTAATGGTTCTATATATATTTTATCTGCAATCTCTTTATCAGTCATTATAGTAGCTGGATTACTATTAACTAATACGACTTCTATTCCCTCTTCTTTTAATGCTTGGCAGGCCTGTGTTCCTGAATAGTCAAATTCTGCCGCTTGACCTATTATTATTGGCCCTGACCCTAATACTAAAGTTTTCTTTATACTATCTAATTTAGGCATAACTCTTTCTCCTTATCTAAACAATTTTCACGGTTCTTATCTTTATCATCTATATAATCAATTTTAATTACTTTATTTCATCTTAAATTTAGATTTCCTTATTATACATATCTATGTTAATTAAACCAATGCATTTTTTGATTTAAATTATTCTTATTTTTTAATTATATCTTAGTACTATTTATTTTACTAACTCTAAAAACTTGTCGAAAATATAATCATTATCTTTTGGTCCTGGGCAAGCTTCAGGATGGTACTGAACACTGTATACATCTAGACTCTCATGTCTCATTCCTTCAACAGTATTATCATTTAAATTTATATGTGTCATTTTCATTTGTTCAGGAACTTCTGAAACATAATATCCATGATTTTGAGAAGTTATAAATACTTTTCCCTCTTCTAAATCTTTAACTGGGTGATTACCACCTCTATGTCCAAATTTAAGTTTAGCAGTCTTTCCTCCAAGAGCTAAAGCTAAAAGTTGATGTCCTAGGCATATTCCAACTATAGGTTTTTTACCGATAAGAGCTTTTATATTTGCTATAACATCTTCTAGGTCTTCTGGATCTCCAGGTCCATTTGACAAGAATATTAAGTCAGGATTTATACTTAATACATCTTCTGGAGATGTTGTGGCTGGAAATATTGTTATATCACATCCACGAGCTGCAAATGATCTTAATATGTTTCTCTTAACTCCAAAATCCATAACAGCCACTTTTGGGCCATTTCCTTTTATATGCTCTACTTCTTTTCTTGTAACTGTTCTAACTGCTTCTGTATTCGAAAACTTATCCAATTTATGTTTAACATCTTCTAACTTACTGTCTTCTAATGTAATTATCCCTTTCATTGTTCCATTATTTCTAAGTATCTTAGTCAAAGCTCTTGTATCTATTCCCTCAAGCCCAATAACTTTATTTTGCTTTAGATATTGGTCTATATCAATTTCACATCTAAAATTACTTGGAGAATCACTTTTCTCTCTTACTATAAATCCCTTTACTTGTACTTTTTCAGATTCTGCTGATGATAAATTTATACCATAATTTCCTACAAGAGGATAAGTCATAGTAACTATTTGACCATAGTAAGAAGGGTCTGTTAGAACTTCACCATATCCTATCATAGAAGTGTTAAATACTACTTCTCCTACACTTTCTTCTAAATATCCAAATGCCTTTCCTATAAAAATTGTGCCATCTTCTAATATTAACCTTGCTTTCATATTACAGTACCTCCTATAATTCTCTTTAGGTAAACTAAAGAACATTAACTAAATATAAGCTTTTAAATATCTATATATATTTTTCACTTTTACATTCTAGTTTTATACTTATTTACACTTATTTTTTATCTTTTTCTATTATACTACAAATTTCCTAAAAAAAAGAAGTTATCTCAAAAGTAAAAACTCATAGAAAAAATAACTTCTTATTTTTAATTTAATAATTAAATTCTTAAACTATATAATCAAATTAATGTCTATTCAGCTATATTGTAAACTTTTAACTTATCTTTGTTTAGATGTTTCTTCTTAACTTCTACTAAAGCTTTTAATGTATCCAAAGATGTCATTATTTCGGTAGAGAACTCAATAGCTGTTCTTCTTATCTTAAATCCATCTCTTGTAGAATCATTTCCTTTAGTTGGTGTATTTATTACTATATCAACTTGTTTATTTCTTATAGCATCTAATATATTTGGTCTAGATTCTTCTACTCTATTTACTGTATCAGCCTCTATTCCATTTTCTCTTAGACTCTTAGCTGTTCCTTCTGTAGCAACAAAAGTATATCCTAACTCTTTCATATCTTTTGCTATCTCTATAAACTCATCTTTGTCAAGATTATTAACAGTAGCAAGCACTACTCCTCTTTCATCAGACATATGTCTACCTGCTGCTAAAAATCCTTTGTATAAAGCTTCTTCTAAGTTTTCTCCTACACCTAGAACCTCTCCTGTAGACTTCATCTCAGGTCCTAGACTTACTTCAACTTTAGATAATTTAGACATTGAGAATACTGGCACTTTTACTGATACTAATTTTGGCTCTTTGTAAACTCCTGTACCATATCCTAAATCTTTTAATTTTGCTCCTAACATACATTTAGTTGCTAAGTCAACTATTGGTACTCCACTAACTTTACTTATATATGGAACTGTTCTACTAGCTCTAGGATTAACCTCAATTATATATAATTCATTTTGGAATTCTATAAATTGTATATTAACCATACCAATTACATTAAGTTCTAAAGCTATTTTTTTAGTGTATTCTACTATCTTTTCTTTTATTTCATCAGATATATTTTGACTTGGATACATTGTTGTACTGTCTCCAGAGTGAACTCCAGCTCTTTCTAAATGCTCCATTATACCAGGTATTAATATATCTTCTCTATCACATATCGCATCTACTTCTATTTCTCTACCAGTTAGATATTTATCTATAAGTACTGGGTTTTTGTGGTCTCTATCAAATGCATCCTGTAAGTATTGAGATAATTTTTCTTCATTATAAGTTATTTCCATACCTTGACCACCAAGTACATAAGATGGTCTGACTAATACTGGATAACCCAATTCATTAGCAATTTCAATACCTTCACTAAGCGACCATACGCCTTTTCCTTTTGGTCTATTTATATCTAGTTTTTCTAATAAGTCATCAAACTTCTCTCTATCTTCTGCTGCATCTATATCATCAAAATCAGTACCTAATATAGGTATATTTTTTTCGTGTAAGAACTTAGCTAATTTTATAGCTGTTTGCCCACCAAACTGTAATATTACACCTTCTGGCTTTTCTTTTTCGATTATACTTAGAACTTCTTCTTCTGTTAATGGTTCAAAATACAACTTGTCTGATGTATCAAAATCTGTACTTACTGTCTCAGGGTTATTGTTTATAATTATAGTTTCTATGTCCATTTTTCTTAAAGATTTTACACAATGAACTGAACAATAGTCAAACTCTATACCTTGGCCTATTCTTATTGGCCCAGAACCCAACACTATTACCTTTTTCTTATCACTAACAACTACCTCATCATATTGTTCATAAGTTGAATAATAGTAAGGAGATATAGCATCTATCTCACCTGCACAAGTATCAACCATCTTATATGCTGGTTTTATATTATATAGACTTCTCAATTCATATAATTTTTCTGGGCTTATCTTCATTAAGTCAGATATACCTTTATCAGAAAATCCTTTTTTCTTTAATTCAAGAAGATAATCTTTAGTTAAATCCTCAATTTTCATAACTTTTAATTTTTCTTCTTGCTCTACTATCCATTTAAATTTATTTATAAACCATTTGTCTATACCTGTAATTTGCTCTATCATTTCTACTTTATAGCCTCTTCTTATCATCTCAGCTAAGTCAAATAGTCTCTCATCATCAGGTACTACAACTCTTTTCTTTAGTTCCTCAATACTTCTTTCTTCAGATGGTGTGTGAACCAATGAATATTTTCCTGTCTCAAGTGATCTTATTCCTTTAAGAATAGCCGCTTCAAAGTTACTTCCTATACTCATTATTTCACCAGTTGCCATCATCTTAGTTCCTAATTTTCTATTTGCTTTTTTAAATTTATCAAATGGCCATTTTGGTATTTTTGCTACTACATAATCTATAGTTGGCTCAAAACAAGCATAAGTTTTTTTAGTTACTGCATTTTCTATCTCATCTAAAGTGTATCCTAGAGCTATTTTTGATGAAACTTTAGCTATTGGATACCCTGTAGCTTTTGATGCTAAAGCTGATGATCTACTAACTCTTGGATTTATCTCTATAACTGCATATTCAAAACTATGTGGATTAAGTGCAAATTGAACATTACATCCACCTTGAACTTCTACTGCATTTAATATATCTAAAGATGCTTTTTTAAGCATCGCACATTCTTTATTGCTTAAAGTTTGAGTTGGGGCAACCACTATACTATCTCCTGTATGAACTCCAACTGGGTCTATATTCTCCATATTACATACAACAATACAGTTACCTTTTGAATCTCTTATTACTTCATATTCTATTTCTTTCCAACCTTTTATACTCTTTTCAAGAAGAACTTGACCTACTGGACTTAATTGTAATCCATGTGAAAGTATTTCTCTTAATTCTTCTTCATTATCGGCTATACCTCCACCAGTTCCACCTAATGTATACGCTGGTCTTACAACTACTGGATAACCTATTGTAAGTGCATAGTCAAGACCTGCTTGTAAATCTGTAACTATATCACTAACTATTACTGGCTGATTTATTTCTTTCATTACATCTCTAAATATATCTCTATCTTCACCTTTTTTAATAGATTCTACTGAAGTTCCTATTATCTTTACTCCATATTTATCTAGTATTCCTTTTTCATAAAGCTCAACTGCTAAGTTTAGCCCTGTTTGCCCACCCATACCTGCAAGTAAACTATCTGGTCTTTCTTTTTCTATTATTTTTTCTATAAATTCTATTGTTAATGGTTCTATATATATTTTATCTGCCACTTCTTTATCAGTCATTATCGTAGCTGGATTACTGTTTATTAATACAACTTCAATTCCCTCTTCTTTTAAAGATTGGCAAGCTTGTGTCCCTGAATAGTCAAATTCCGCTGCTTGACCTATTATTATTGGTCCTGACCCTAATACTAAAGTTTTCTTTATACTATCTAATTTAGGCATAAATTTTTCTCCTTATCTAAATGGTTTTTACTATCTGTAAATAATACTAAATCTATATTAATGCTAAGAATTTGTTAAATATACAATCTAAATCTTCTATTGTTGTGTATTCTGGAATGTACTGAACACTATATATTGGTAATTCTTTATGTTTCATTCCTTCTATAGTATTGTCATTTAAATTTATATGAGTTATCTCTGTATTTTCTGGCATTTCTGAAACATTATATCCATGATTTTGAGAAGTTATAAACACTTTTCCAGTTTCTAAACATTTAACTGGATGATTTCCTCCTCTATGTCCAAATGTAAGCTTTGAAGTTTTTCCTCCTAATGCCAAGGCTAAAATTTGATGTCCTAAACCGATTCCTGTCAGTGGCTTTTTACCTACTAAATTTTTTATATTTTCAACTATATCATTTACATCTTCTGGATTCCCTGGTCCATTAGATAATAATATTAAGTCAGGATTTATATTTAAAATTTCTTCTGATGTAGTCATCGCTGGTACTATAGTTATATCACAGTTACAAGCTTTAAGAGACTCTAGTATACTATTTTTAACACCAAAATCTATAACTACAACTTTTGCACCATTCCCTTTAATATTTTCAATTTCTTTTCTTGTAACATTTTTTACTGAATCCTTGTTACAATGCTCTGCTAACTTAGATTCAACATCTTGTAATGATGCATTTTCTAAAGTTATGATACCTCTCTTTGTTCCATTATTTCTAATAATTTTAGTTAATGCTCTTGTATCTATCCCTTCAAGCCCTATTACCTTATTTTGCTTTAGGTATGTGTCTATATCCATCTCACATCTAAAATTATTTGGGTTATCACTTTTTTCTCTTACAATAAATCCTTTTACTTGTACTTTATTTGATTCTACATCTTCTAGATTTATCCCATAGTTACCTATAAGTGGATAAGTCATAGTAACTATTTGTCCATAATAAGTTGCATCTGTTAATAGTTCTCCATATCCAGCCATTGAAGTGTTAAATACAACTTCTCCAACAGTTTCTTTTAGATATCCAAATGCTTTTCCTTCAAATACTGTTCCATCTTCTAAAATTAATTTCCCCTTCATATAAGCTACCTCCCAAATATTTTATCTAAGCATTTTCTATTTCTTTTACAATATTAATCGCTGATTCTCTTGGATTTTCTGCTTTTGTTATAGGTCTTCCAACAACTAAATAATGAGCTCCTCTTTTTATTGCATCTGATGGAGTTACAACTCTTTTTTGGTCTCCAACCTCTGCTGATTTAGGTCTTATGCCTGGACAAACTGTTATAAAATCAGTTCCACATGCTTCTACTATCTTATCTACTTCTTGTGCTGAACAAACAACCCCATCTATTCCTGATTCTTTTGCCAGTTTAGCTCTCTTTATAGCTAACTCTTCTGTTGTCATATTGCATCCTATATCTTGTAAGTCTTGATTGCTTAATGAAGTTAGAACTGTTACTCCAACTACTAAAGGCTTTTCTATATTTAATCTTTCTGCTTCTTCTTTAGCAACTAGTGCACACTGTCTCATTCCTTCCATATCTGATACATGTATTGTCATTAACCAAACATTATCTCTCACTGCAGCTCTTACTGCACTTTTCATAGTATTTGGAATATCATGGAATTTAAGGTCTAAAAATATTTTTTTCCCTTTTTCTTTAAGATAATCTATTGTTTTTCCTTTTGTAGCAACATATTGTTCTAATCCTACTTTAAATATATCTACACTATCCTCTAATTTGTCTATTAATTCTTTAGCTTTATCAAATTCGTCAGTATCAATTGCAACTATTAATTTTTCTTTACCATTTATCATTTTTACATCTCCTTTTTAATAAAGCCTAAATCTTCATAAAAAAATCCTCACACCAAAAGAGGCACAAGGATTTTATCTATACATAACTCAATTCTTAGCTATGAGATATCTTTCCCAGTCTCTCTGGACTAGTTTAAAAGACTTTATTATATTTAAATTTTTATTTTATACTCATCAAAAACCTCTAGAAGATTTACTAGAGGTTATATATTAACACTATCTATAACCCTTTAGTCTCTCTGGACTAATTTAAGGAATTTAGCTGTAATATTTTTCTTTATTAATATAACTTTATGTATCTCTAAGATAATTTAAAGTTTTATCTTTTTTTATAATTAAACCACTAATTGCTTTTTATGTCAATAAGTCTTTGAATTATTCTTCATCTTTATCAAACAATTTTTTTTCAAAATATGACTCTGCATTATATATCGCAGCAGCTGGATTATGCCCAGTTACTCTATCTTTGACAATTAGAGTTGTTATAGGAGCTTCCATATATTTCATGGCTAATGTATCATGTCCAACACATAATCCAAGAATTACATTAAGGTCAACTTTAGCTTCATTTAAAAACAAAGCCTGTCCTATTGGATTACACATTATTTCATCTGCACACTTTGATATTGTTTGAGATGCTTCTAAGCCAACTGTGCTCTTAGATATTGCTCCATTTTTACATATAACCGAAAATACTTCAAATCCATGGTGTTCAAATATTTTTTGTACTGTTTGCATTTCTCTTTTTAATCCAATACAAAATGCTATACCTATTTTTTTATAATCACATTTCTTAGCAAACTCTATTATCTCTTTTAGTCTAGTATATTGACAATACCCTTCTGACTCAACTAATCCAGCATTATAAGCTATTTTTCTATTTTCCTCTTCCTCATAAAGTTGTTTTGCTTTTTGTTGTAGTTCAACTTCTCTAGTAGGACATATCTTCATTAGCTTATCCATATTTCCATCAGAACAACCCCTAAGATTACACTTTCCACACTTGTACATATCCAATATCCCCTTCCAAAATTTTATTCTTCTTGTGATTCTTCTTTCTCTGGACTTACACTTTCTTCTGGTATCTCTTCTTCTGGTTTCACATGCTCAACTACAGTTATAAAATATGATTTTCCTATTTTATTTCTTATTGGAAGTTTTTCATATGAAACATCTATTTTATTTTTTATACATGCTATGTCAAAATGTCTTAATCCTACGCCTAAGCTAACTTTATTCATATCTTCACAATGTTTCTTAGGTTTTTTTTCAAATAAATGAAGACCTCGTTCATCCTTATGGAAATACCACGGTTGAGAATTCTTTATAGATGGAGCTCTTCTTGTAAATTCTAATACTTCTTTCCACTTTTTATTTCTGTTTATTTTATTTATCATATCTTTTACTGGTTTTCTATCAGGTCTAGCATATCTTGTTCTAAATAAATCCTCATTTCTCGCTGGATATCCAAAAGCTATTATTATATAAGGATACTCTATTTCTTCTTCCTTATCTTCTTCTGTTTTTATTCCAGCTAAATAATCTAAATCGTCTTCTTCATCTTCTTCAGAGTTTTTATTTCCTATATCTACAAATTCTAAAATATCTTCTCTCTTTAAGTTTCCCTCCAGCCAACAGGTAGCTACACCCAATGTTGTAAGACGTAAAACTACACCTTCTGTAGCAAAACCTATATTTTGTAAATAATCTTCACCTTTATTTGATGTGATTACTATATAATGAGGTGCTTTTACTTTACATTCCTTACCCATTAAGAAATGTATTATATGACCTCTATCAACAACATGCGCTTTAATATTTAAATCTTCATTTAAATATTCTAAATTTTTACAACTTCTCTTTATTTCTTCCATTAATGGCTTTTTTATCTTATTACTGGAAAAATTTCTTACAGATTTTCTATAAAAAATGGCTTCATAAAGCTCCATTTATGCCCTCCTAACTGAAATCTTCTGTTCATAATATATAAACTACTATATTTAAACATATATAAGCTTTGCCAGAAAATTTTTTATTTCATTATTTATATTTATCTCATTATTATATTATAAGTTTTTTTCAGTATTCTTGTATAGCTTTTCACTAAAAAAGTATTTTTATTTCTACTTTAATACTAATATCAACAAAAAATATTCTTCCAATTAAGTTTGTGCTTCTAAACAATCTGTTTTAATTAAAATAGATATTTTTTATTTCTTAGTTTATAGAGTATAAATATTTTAAATATGACCCAAAATCTAAGTAATGTTATAATACTTTATAGGTTATTCAATATTAAAAATATAGGAGGATAAACATGGATTTAAATAGAAATTTAGAGAAATATGCTGAATTGGCAATCAAGGTCGGGATTAACATACAGCCAGGTCAAACTTTACTTATAAAATCACCAATAGAATGTGCTGATTTTGCAAGAAATGCACTTAAAGAAGCATATAAATGTGGTGCTAAAAATGTATATATAGAATGGTCTGATGAAGAAAGTGCTCTTATTAAGTATTTATATGCTCCAGATGAAGCATTTCATGAGTTCCCAAAATGGACAGCAGAACAATATGTAGATATAGCAAAAGAAGGTGGAGCATTTTTATCAGTATATGCTCAAAATCCTGACTTACTAAAAGATGTTGACCCTGAAAGAGTGGCAAATTTTCAAAAAGCATCTGGTAAGGCTTTAAAAGAATGGCGTTCTTATACTCTAACTGATAAATGTAAATGGAGCATAGTTTCTGTGCCAACAAAAGCATGGGCAAAAAAAGTATTTCCAAATTTATCAGAAGAAAAAGCAATCGAAGAATTATGGAATGCTATATTTAAGTGTTCAAGAGTAGATGGTCAAGACCCTATAAAAGCATGGGAGGAACATAATAAAAATCTTAAGTCTAAAATGGATTTCTTAAATAAAAATAATTTTAAAACTTTAAAATATAAATCTTCAAAAACTGATTTGACTTTAGATTTGCCAAAAGATCATATTTGGTTAAGTGGAGCATCTAAAGACCCTAATGGAATAAGCTTTAATCCTAACATCCCAACAGAAGAAATTTTTGGAATGCCACATAAGTTTAAAGTGAATGGAACTGTTTATAGTACTAAACCTCTTGTTTATGGTGGAAATATAATTGATAATTTCTTCTTAACTTTTAAAGATGGAAAAATAATAGATTTTTCTGCTGAAAAAGGACTTGAAACTTTAAAGAAACTTATTGAAACAGATGAAGGTTCTCAATATTTAGGAGAAGTTGCTCTTGTTCCATACAACTCACCAATATCCAATACAGATATAATTTTTTATAATACTCTATATGATGAGAATGCTTCTTGCCATTTTGCAATTGGTTCTGCTTACAGAACTTGTCTAGATGGTGGAAACAATTTAAAAGATGAAGAATTGGATGAATATGGTGTAAATGATAGCTTAACACATGTAGACTTTATGATTGGGTCTGATGATATGGATATTATAGGAGAAACTTATGATGGAAAGCAAATACAAATTTTTAAAAATGGCAACTGGGCTTTTTAATCTATGCTTTAACTAAAAAGGGCTGATGGAAGTTATACCAGACTTCCCAGCCCTTTTTAATGTTGATGATAAATATTTTTTTATATTAATTAATCTCATTTTTATAGATTAATTCCTATTGTTTCAAACATAAGTATCTAAAACTTATATCTATATTATATATAAAATATCCTATTTAGTAAAACCTTTATTTTAATTTACATGCTAAAAATTTAACTTTGCTATTTCAACAGCAGATTTTGCATCCTTTGAATAATAGTCAGCACCCATTTCTTCTGCATATTCTTCTGTCAAAACTGCACCTCCTACAAATACTTTCGCATTTATATCATTATCTCTTAATGCTTGAATCGTATCTTTCATGCTTTGAACAGTTGTAGTCATAAGTGCACTTAATCCTACTAATTTTATATTTCTTTTTTTGGCTACTTCTACTACTTCTTCAATTGGAACATCTTTCCCTAAATCTATAACTTCATATCCATAATTTTCTAGCATTATTTTTACTATATTTTTTCCAATATCATGGATATCGCCTTTTACTGTGGCAACTATTATTTTTCCTTTAGATACATTATCACTACTTTTACTTAATAAAGTTTCCTTTATTGTATTTAATGAAGCTTTAACTGTCTCTGCTGATTGAATCAATTGCGGTAAGAATATATCTCCACTATCATATCTCTTTCCTACTTTATCAAGGGCAGGAATTAAAATCTCATCTAATATATAATTTTCATCCTTTTCCTTCAAAAGATTCAGTGTTACATTTTTTGCTTCATCTTTTAATCCTCTTTCAACTAAAACATCTAGAGACAAATCTTTGTCAGTTTTCGTAGAAGAGTCTGATTTTTTTGAATTATTTATATTGCTATATTGATTTATATATTTGATACATCCTTTATCTGTATTATTTAAGATTCTAAAAGAGTTAATAGCCTCCATCATACTATATTCATTTGGATTTATAATTGCTAAATCAAGACCTGCTCCTAAAGCTAATGTTAGAAAAGAAGCATTAAGTGCTTTTCTATTTGGAAGTCCGAATGAAATATTTGAAACACCTAAAATAGTTTTTACTCCCAATGTCTTTACCATTGTTATAGCCTTTATCGTCTCTATTGCTTCCTCTTGTTGTGCTGACACAGTTAATGATAAACAATCTATAAATATATCTTTTGGCTTTATTCCATAAGAAACTGCTCTATCTACTATTCTTTTTGCTATTTCAAACCTTTCTTCAGCTTTTTTAGGTATACCTTTTTCATCAAGAGTAAGTCCAACTACACATGAACCATACTTTTTGACTATTGGTAATATACTTTCTAAAGACTCCTCTTTGCCATTTACAGAGTTTACTATTGTTCTACCATTATAATATCTAAGCCCTTGTTCTAATGCCTCTACATTGGAAGAATCGACTTGTAAAGGTGTATCTACTACTGCCTGTATTTCTCTTATTAATTTTGGCATTAATTTTTTCTCATCTACCTCTGGTAAACCAACATTTACTCCTAATATTTGTGCCCCAGCATTTACTTGTTCTAGTCCTAAGTTTATTGCATAATCTAAATTTTCATTTTTCAATGCTTCTTGAAGAGATTTTCTTCCTGTAGGATTCAATCTTTCTCCAACAACTATAGGTGATTCTACTTCTACAAATTTTGATGGTGAACAAACTACACATTTGTCAATTTTCTCTATATTTCCCTTTACAACAGAATTTATATTATCAGATATTTCTTTTATAAAACTTGGATTTGTACCACAGCATCCACCTATTATAGTAGCACCAACCTCAACGAATTTCTTAACACCTTCAAAAAACTCTTTTGCATCAACATCATATATAGCCTCTCCATCAACTATATTTGGTAAACCAGCATTTGCTTGGACCATCACAGGTATTGTAGCTCTTGATACTATTTTTTTTACTATTGGTAAAAGTTGTTTCGGTCCTAATGAACAGTTTACTCCTATTGCATCAACACCCAATCCTTCTATAGTAGCCACCATACTCTCTGGCATACATCCAGTAAAACTTCTTCCTCCTTCATCAAATGTCATAGTACAGAAAACAGGTAAATCAGAATTTTCCTTTGCAGCTAATACAGCTGCTTTAGCTTCATATAAATCCATCATAGTCTCTATTACTATCACATCAACACCAGATTTTGCGCCCTGTAATACTTGTCTTTTAAATATTTCATATGCTCTATCAAAACTTAAAGTCCCCATAGGCTCTAACATCTCTCCTATAGGCCCAATATCTAATGCTACATATCTAGGTTTAGTTTTATCTACATTTTCTATAGCTTTTCTAGCCACTAAAACAGCATTATCAATCACTTCTTCTACTGTATAGTTACTATCTAATTTTAGCTCATTACATCCAAAAGTATTTGTAAGAATTACGTTTGAACCTGCCTCTAAATATGAGGTATGTATTTCTATAAGTTTGTCTGGATTTTGAATACCAAACACTTCTGGGTTTTCACCTAACTTTAAACCTTTTTGTTGAAGCATTGTTCCCATTGCACCATCAAATATTAGTATATTATTCTTAAGATATTGTCTTATTTCCACAAGAATTCTCTCCTTTTCTATATGTACAGTTTCTATAGTTTTTACAATTTTCACACGATTTTTCTTTTTTAGATTCATCTATTTTTATATTAGAAATACCTATGATAGCCACTACTGACTTTCTAGGTATCATAATCCCATTGGAAGTAATTGTTAAACCTATTTGTTTTTGAGCATTTAACACATTTAATATATCTATATTTTTTTCTATTGGTAAATCTCCATATCCTGGACTATATCGCATAGTTATAAATTTATTTTGTTCTAAAAAAACCTTTTCTACATTATCTTGAATGATATCACATACTTCTTCTATTGCTGTTGTTCCACATGAATCTATTATTAGTCCTTTTGTTAAATCTGAATAAGAATGTCTTTTTATTTCTTTTTCTATCTCTAATCCTAATGTAGCTGCCATAATTACACATTCATTACATTCTTTTAAAAGTTCATATATATCTTTACTTTCTAATGTTAAATTTGTCCCCTCTAACTCTACAACATTATCTTTATTTATTTTAATAGGATAAATCCTAGATAAATATCTAGGATTTATTTTATTTTTAGTTATATCTACACATTCATCAATAGTATCTTTAAGGTCTTTATCTATCTCTTGACCTCTGTATTGTAAGTATCTTAAAACTTCACTTTGATTTATGTTTATATTTCCTTTTTCAATTAAATTATTCTCCATATATGTTTAAAGAAAATCCTTTGTCCAAAACATCTTTTGCGTATTCTTTTGCTCCAAATAAAGATAAATCTCTGTAGTTCCCACATTCTATTGCTGTAGCTGCTGGCATTTCATCTGATTCAACCACTTTTTTTAATGCTTCTTCTAAACCAACCTTAACTGTATTGGCATCTACATCTCCCCATAGTATTAAATAAAATCCTGTTCTACATCCCATTGGAGATAAGTCTATTACTCCCTCTAATGTATCTCTTAAATAAGTTGCTAACAGATGCTCTAAACCATGCATAGCAGCAGTTCCAAAACTCTCTACATTTGGTTGTAAAAATCTTAGGTCAAATTTACTTACCTTATCTCCCTTTACTCCATCAAGTACGCTACATTTTCTTACAAAAGGAGCTTTTACTTTTGTATGGTCTAACTTAAAACTTTCCACTTTTTCCATTATTTAATCCTCCATTATCTTTTAAATTCATTACATTAATTCTAAAAAAAACTCCCCCTATCCATTATTGATAAGAAGAGTATATTATTTCAAATCGTCTCATCGTTGTTAGCAGGACCACCTAATAAAAGGTTGGTATAGGATCACTGAGCTAACTCTCTCCCCTAACTCTTGATAAGTATCTTATTAAACTGACTTAAATTATATATTACTTTTTTATTTTTGTAAACACTTTATCGCTATATTATTCATACATCTAATTATACTTTTGTTTTATAACTCAACTGATTGTATTATTGGCAGTTGTACCTCAAATACAGTTTGATGTTTATTGCTTGAAACAGTGATTTCTCCACCATGTAAGTTTACAATGTTCTTTGTGATTGCAAGACCCAATCCAGACCCTCCAGCATTTCTATTTCTTGACTTTTCAACTCTATAAAATCTGTCAAATATATTTGGTAAATCTAATACTGGAATTGGTTCTCCATAATTTATGACCTTTACAATCGCCATATCTTCTTTTTTCTCTGTGACTATATCTACATAGAGCCCATCTTTTCCATACTTCATAGCATTAGTCATAAGATTCTCAAATACTCTTACTAATTTATTTGGGTCAGCTTTTACAATTAATTTTTCTTCATTAAAATTAACTCTACTAACCATAAATTCCTGCTTAAAATAAATTTCAAATTGAGATACTATCTGACTTAATAGCTCTACTAAATTTATTTCTATCTTATTTAATCTCATTGTATTGTTTTGCATTTTAGTAAGTTCAAACAAATCATTTATGAGTACATTTAAATTTTTCGATTTTTCATATGCAATATTAACATAATACATCATCTGTACTTCATCTTTATACTTACCTTCTTCTATCAATCCTAAATAACCCATTATTGATGTCAAAGGTGTTCTTAAATCATGTGACACATTTGTTATTAAATCTGTTTTGGTTTGCTGAGCTTGTCTCTCTTCAACAGTTATGTTTCTAAGTTGATGAATAATACTATTAATTTTATGTGCTAGTTCATCAATATCATCAACTTCTTTATCCTTTAATTCTTCTAAATCATACTCGATATCTATATTCTTTTGTAAATCACTTTCATCCATTGAATTTACAGCATCTAAAATAACTTCTAACTTCTGATTTTTTTTATTAGCTTTTTTTATAAAATCTACAACTTGCTTATTTCTCTTGTATGATATTAAAGAATAAATTGCTAACGATGAAATTATAAATAAAAATGGATAAAACAGTCCATCTCCCATAGATGCTCTTAAATCTCTTAAATTATATACAAGATAATTAATTGTAGATAAATGAGTATTAACATATAACAATTTTATTATATAAATGCTTGTTAACATAATTATTAAAGTAATAATGCAACTTATTGCAAAATCTATTATAGGACGAAACATATGATTTAATAAGCTTTTATTTTTCAATTTTATATCCTACTCCCCATACAGTATGAATTATTTTTTCTCCATCTGTATATTTTTCAATTTTATCTCTTATTCTACTCATATGGACCATTACAGTATTATTAGATTGATAATATTTCTCTTTCCATACCTTTTCAAATATTTCTTCTGTACTATATACTCTTCCCTTATTATTTGCTAGTAAGTACAATATCTGAACCTCCCATGACTGAAGTCACAGGGTTCCTGCTTCATAGAATTTCGCATACTAAAATATGTCTTACCAATTCTCCACAGGCTATCCCCGTAGTTCCTACGGTTCTTACATACGTTATCTATTTTAAACTCTTATTAGTCTTAATCCTTCTTTTAGTATATTTATACTTGCATTTATATCTCTATCATGAGTTACATTACAACAAGGACAAATCCATTCTCTTATATTTAAATTCTTCATTTCCTCGTTTTTGTACCCACATTTATTGCATATTTGTGAACTTGCAAAGAATTTACCTACCTTTACAATTTGTCTACCATACCAATTAGCCTTATATTCTAATTGACGAACAAACTCTGACCATGACACATCAGAAATTAAGCGAGATAGTTTACTATTTCTAGTCATATTCTTTACTTGTAAATCCTCTATGCAAATAATATCATTCTCTCGTATTAATTTAGTAGATAGTTTTTGTAGAAAATCCTTCCTTTGATTAGCTATATGTTCTTGAAGTCTTGCAACTTTTAATCTTGCTTTATTTCTATTTAAACTACCAATTGTTTTTCTCGATAGTTCTCTTTGTAATTTAGCAAGTTTGTTTAATGACTTCTTAAGATACTTAGGATTTTCTATAAAGTCTCCACAACTTGAGATACAAAATTCTTTAATTCCTAAATCTAAACCTATCTGACTATTAGTATTTTCAAATGCTTTAATATCTATATCAGTACAACATAATGATACATAATATTTACCACTTGGTTCTTTGGATATAGTAGCATTAAGTATTCTTCCTTGAGGTACTTGTTTATCCCTTACTTTAACCATACCAAGTTTAGGTAATTTTATATATTGACTAAGGTACAGAATATTTCCATTTGTAAAGTTTGTTCTATATGAAAATCTATTAGTTTTCTTTGATTTAAATTTAGGAAATCCTATATTTTCTTTAAAGAATTTTTTATATGCGTTTTCTAAATCTTTTAAGGTATTTTGTAGTGAAAATTTGTCAGGTTCTTTAAGCCACTCTAATTCTCTTTTTAAATTGGTCAAATCAGAACTGCACTGTTTATAAGTAAAAGTTTCTTTATCGCTTTCATAAACTTCTATTTTTTTAGCAAGATATTTATTATATACAAATCTACAACATCCAAAAGTTTTGTTAATTAACTCTTGCTGTTTTTTATTTGGATACATTCTAAACTTATAAGCTTTTTCCACTACTATCACCTCACTTTACTTGTTTTTTATGATTATGTTAATACTAGATGTCTATATTTTACACACCATACTATATGGTATTTTACTAAATATACATATCCAAGTCACTTCCATTTTTCATTATCCACTCTAATATTAACAAGTACAATTTTTTAAAACAAGTTTTTTGAAGGTTTTTATATTTATTTTTAAATAACATATGTAAGAACCGTAAGTCCTAACTTTTATCATTTTTGAGGTTGTCGTTCACATAAGTTCGCTACTACCTATGCAGTTCTCTTATGAACTTCTTACACTTTCATGTAAGCACAGACTATATCTTATCCTTCGGAGTTATCCGTTAAGGTCTACCCACTTCCACTACCAATAGCTTGTAGTGTACTTCCCTCAAGAGGAATAGTCGTTGAAGTTTCTCCTACTTAGGAGCTTACCTGCTGATTGCCCATTTTAAAGTACTTAGGGTTTAACCTTATACCATCTAACCAATTTTTTCTACTTTCGTAACTTTCACACTTAGGTTTATTTCATCCTTATGTTTTAGTTTGGTTAGCTTTAGGGGTTTCCAGCAATTCAGGTAGTATTGGATAGGTTATATCCTATCTCTACATATAAGTTTCCCTATATGCTGACTATTTTAGCTACTAACTCACGACTAAAGTCACAAGTGTGCGTAGCTATTTTTTAATCAAATTCTCTTGATGTTAAAGTTATGTCCTTCCCAGCTACTGTTACACTATGCTTTTCCTTATCTATTAATAACGCTCCAACTTCTATGGTATTCTTATTTTCATTATTAGCACCACTAAAATAATATGCTCTTCTAATCAAAGATTTGACTCTCACAGTGAGCTCAAGTGGATTAAATGGTTTTGTCAGATAATCATCTGCACCAGTCATTATTCCTTGTATTTTATCCATATCTTCTGATTTTGCACTCAACATAAGTATTGGTATATTTAAACTTTCTCTAACTCTTCTGCAAACTTCTATACCATCCATTTTGGGCATCATTATATCCAACACCATTAAATGAATATTCTCTTTTTTTAAAATTTCTATAGCTTCTTCTCCATCTTCAGCTTTAATTACACTATATCCACTATTTAAAAGATATATCTCTATAAGCTCTCTTATTTCTTTTTCATCATCGACAACAAGAATTGTATTTTCCACTTTTACACATCCCAACTTAACCTTTGTACATAGTTTTTATTCAAATAAAATTATACTATACTTTAGTTAGAATAATCCATTAAATTTCTTCACCTACCCACTTCCAATATAATACAATTTATTTTAAATATTTATATTATTTGCTTTGTAGATATTCTTCTAAAGTTAATCCTCTTGAATAAATTTCCTCGGCAATATCTTTACCAACATATCTAATATGCCATGGTTCATATGCTGTACCAGTTATATCTTCTTTGCCTTTAGGATATCTTATTATAAACCCAAACTTATGAGCATTTTCTGCAAGCCATATAGCTTCTTTTGTACTACCAACAAACCATCTCTCTGGATTTGTTAAGTCAATACAAAGCCCAGTCTGATGCTCACTATGACCAGGTTTTGCCACATATTCATCTGCTTTTTCCTGCCCTTGAGATTTTACTCTTTTTGTATAAGTATCTTGCTGAGTATTGTAAGACCTATATGCTGAAGACCCTAAAAACTGTATTCCTTCTTCACTAGCTTGCTTAACTAAATCTTCCACTGCTTTTGCAGGTTCTCCTGCCATTTGTTTTTCTTCTTCTGTTGCTTCTTCAACAAAAGGTATATTTACTTTAGTAATATTTTCAGGAGCATAATCTTTACTAATTCCATTTGTCTTGTTTACCAGTAATATATTTGCTATACTATTTGAGTGATTTTTATTTTGGGAATTTGATTCAACATCTTTTTCTGAAGCAAATTGAGCAGTTCCTGTTGGTGTTTTATCTTTTATAAGAAATTTATCTTTAGATATAAATACACTTATAAATACTACTATAATAATAGCTAATATTAATTTAATTTTTTTCATGGCTACATCTTCTCCTTTTTTGTATGCTTGTCTATAATGTTAATTTTAGAGTATAAATTTTAAGTATTTTATAAGTAAATCTTAAGTAAATCTTAAATTTAATATTTTTGAAAGGTGGTGCTAAAAATGTCTATACAAAAACTTCTTAGTAAAGCTCGCAAGGCTATACAAGACTTTGATATGATACAAGAAAATGATAAAATTGCTGTTGGACTATCTGGTGGAAAAGATAGTTTAACACTACTTCATATACTTAAAAGCTATCAGAGATTTTCTCCTCAAAAATTTGAATTGATAGCTATAACTCTAAATACTGGTGGTATCGATAATTCTCCACTAAATAAATTGTGTGAGGAAATAGATGTACCCTTTTATGAATTTCAAACTGATATAAAGGAAATTGTGTTTGATATAAGACAAGAAAAAAATCCTTGTGCATTATGTGCTAATTTAAGAAGAGGTGCCCTAAATGATAATGCTAAAAAAATGGGATGTAATAAAGTGGCTCTTGGACATCATAAAGATGATGCAATTGAAACATTTTTAATGTCTATGTTTTATGAAGGCAGAGTAAATTGTTTTTCTCCAAAAACATACTTAGATAGACAAGATTTAACTGTCATAAGACCTATGATTTACATAGAAGAGTATATGACTAAGAAGATTTCAAAAGATTCTAACTATCCTATTATAACAAATCCATGCCCTGCAAATGGTCATACCAGAAGAGAATACATAAAAAATCTTATTGCTGATTTAAATAAAGAGATGCCAGATTTTAAAAGAAATGTATTTGGTGCTTTAAATAATTCAGAGAAACTGTTTGTATGGGATAAAGAAAAGATAAAAAATTTAAATAGTAATTAATACTTTTACAAAAAAGCAAGATTGTATTAATTATAAATAAACCATAAATAACCTACACAATCTTGCTATATTTTTTTATCTTATATTGTTTTAATCTATATCTTAATAGTTATTAATAATGTTTCTATTATCTAATATACTAATTATAACTTGAACATTTGTATCTTACTTAATTCAATCTACTTTTGCAATTTCTACCCATTCTAATAAATAAAATAGTATTTCATATTAAATTAGAATGTTAAATTCTACTATTTCTGGTATATTAAAAAATCTAAATGGTAACTTTGTACTTCCAAGACCTGAACTCACATATAAGTGATTTCCATTTACCTCATAAAATCCTTTAGTATATTTCCTTCCATATGGAGGAGTAACTAAGGCGCCTTTAAAAGGTATTCTTATTTGACCACCATGACTATGCCCAGATAAAACTAAATTCATTGAATCTTTACTAAACATATCGACTAAATCTGGTTCATGTGCTAATAACAAATTAAAATTATTCTTATCAGTCTTATTCTCTAGATATTTTATATCAGGATTTCCATTTAATATTTCATCAACACCTAATATATTAATATACTTATCATCAGCTAACTTTATCTTTTTATTTTCATTTATCAAAAGATTGAAGTTGGAATTTTTCATAATTTGTCTATAATACCTAGGAAGTTTATACATATAATCATGATTGCCGAATACTGAAAATTTTCCCAACCTAGCATTCATACTTGATAAGATAGCTGTAATTTCATCTATATCTGGATTTTTATTGGAATAATCAATTAAATCACCAGTAAATACTATTATATCTGGATTCAAAGCATTAACCTTATTAGCCACTTTTTTAAGGTTCTTAGTTGAGTAAAAACTACCTATCTGAGTATCTGAAATTTGAACTACTTTTATACTTTCGGATTCAGTCTTTACTGTATCATTTTTTACTAAATTTCCACTTTCATTTATACTATATTTTTTCACGATTAATAGACTCGGTTCTATCGCAACTGAGTATATAAAAATCAGAATAAATATCAGCATAAAAATTTTTAAAAAAGATTTAACTCTTAAATTCAAAGCATCTACCTACTTATTTACTTTCTTAGACTATTTGCATCACAGATTCAACTTTGTCCATTTTTCTGTCATGCATTTTTGGTTTATTAGCTAAAAACCATTTATATGTAGCTGTAAGCCCTTCTTTTAATAATACATTTGGTATATAAAGCCCATGTTCAATAAGCTTATTTATATCCAGATTGAAGTCTATGTTTCTAAATGGGAAATATGTTCTTTCTCTAAACTCTACTTTTTCCATATCTACATACTTTATAATAGGTTCTTTACCAATAACTTCTCCACATGTATGTATAAGTTCGTCCCAAGAAATTAACTGTGGATTTGTTACATTATAGGCCTCTCTTACATGAGGATTTTTCATTATACTTTCTAATACCTTTACCAAATCACCAATATATATAAATTGATTGCTTACTTGTTTTCCTTTTGGCACTGGTATTTTTTCATTTTTTTCTATTTTCTCGAAGAAATAATATTCTCTATATAAATTATTATTTTCCCCATATATATAAGTTGGTCTGATAATTATATATGGTATAGAGCTACTTATAACGAAATCCTCTGCTTCTTTTTTATTTAGGCCATATTTTCCCCAGTTTTCATTTTCGCCCTTCTCATTTTCTTCTTTAACATTTCTCCCACTATCTTTGTATACTGCTCCTGCTGACAACACTATATATTTCTTTAGGCTATCTGGGTTTACAAAATCAATAAGATTACTTACATCGTCTTTTGTGTATGCTGTCATATCATATATGTAATCATACTTTCTTCCTCTGATAATGTTTTCCATGTCTTTGCGAACTTTTCTATCACAAATTAGATGTTCTTTAAAACCTGTATAATCTATTTCCTTTTTACCATTTGTAAGTATATCAATTTGATACCCACATTTAATTAAACGCTTAGCAAGTGCAGAACCTATGAAGTCGCTTCCACCCATAATTAAAATAGATTTCATTTTAAGTGCATCCTCCTCTTTTTTAAATGACTTCCTTAATTATAATATCATATTTTTAAATATGCTACAGTATTTTGTATTATTTTTGTTTATAAAAGATATTTATAGCAAAATATCTTTTATAGAATCTACACTTTCGACAATATAAGTAGGTTCACTTTCACTAATCTCTTCAAATGAACCATATCCATACAACACTCCAATAGAATCTACTCCTATTTTCTTAGCACCAATTATGTCATACTTTCTATCTCCAACCATAATAACTTTATCTTTATCTTTCACATTACATAAATCTAGTACATATTGTATAACTTCATTTTTATTTACCCTCGTACCATCAAGATTACTACCTACTATATACTTAAAATATCTATCTATATCAAAGTATTTAAGTATAGTTTCTGCAAAAACTGTTGGCTTAGAAGTAGCTAATAATAATATTTTATCATTTGTATAGAGCATTTCTAATATCTCTTTTATATTCTTATAAATTTTATTTTCAAATATCCCTTTATCTGAAAAATATTCTCTATACTTCTCAACAGCTCTTTTAGCTTTTTCATCATCAAATTTATAGTATTCTTTAAAAGTATCATGTAATGGTGGTCCTATAAATTGTTCTAAGTTATCTAAATTTTCTTTTATACCAAAACTATCTAATGAATATTGAATAGACTTTGTTATTCCTTCTTTAGGGTCTGTAAGCGTTCCATCCAAATCAAACAACACTATTTCATAGTTTTTCTTCATGTTTAAATCCTCCATATTTATAAAAAATAATATCTCCTATTTTATATTTATCTATTTTAAAAAGCTATAGTAATAGAATTTTCTAATACTATAGCTTAAGTAATAATTGAATCTTATATGTTTGGTGTTAAAATAAATCTAAATCATTCTATTTAACTGTTATAGCTGAAACTGGACATCCTTCTTCTGCTTCTTTACATAAATCTTGTAAATCTGCTGGTATTTCCCCTTCAATTGCAACTGAATGTCCTTCATCACTCATACTAAAAACGTCTGGACATGTTCCTATACATGCTCCACAAGCTACACATACATCCTTATCGACAAATGCTTTCATACTAAAATACCTCCCCTAAAATTATCTTTTTTTAATTATTGTTTCTTTAGATATTTATCCAATATATGCCAATTTAAACATATATTTATTATTTTATCACGATTGCTTAATTTATTATAGTATATTCATATCCATGTCTATAAACTTCGCTACTTTTCATCCATGATTTTACAGTATATTGTAAACTTAATTTTCTATTTAAAACTAATTCATTATCATTATAGTCTTTTATAATATCGTTACTCTTCTCCATTGTAAATATAGTAAAATCACCTTCTCCACCAACCTTTATTCCGCCCTTATTTGAATGTAAATCGAAAATTTTTGTTGGATATTCAGTTACTTTTTCTATACATTTTTCTAAAGATATTCCAAGTTCCATAATTTTATTTATAACTGTTAAAAGAGAATAATTTATGTCTTTCATATTTTTTATATGCATATCTGTGCTTATTAAATCTGGTTCTAATCCTTGATTTATTGCTTTTTTAAAAACTTTAAAATCAAACTGGTCTAATCCATAACACACATCAAATAATACTCCTCTATTATTTGCATTTATTACTGATTCTCTTAGCGTGCCAAATTCATTAAATATTCCATTTGCACTGTTTCCATATACAGGTGTAACTACATCTCCTTTACCCAAAATATTCATTACTTCATCTATATATGATGGATGCTCACCTATATATACCACTAATGGTAAATTTAATTTCTTAGCAACTTGTTTTGATTTTTTAACTATATCTATACCATTTTCATTAGATTGAAATTTGCTTGCTTTTACCTTTATACCCTTTATTTTGTCCATATTTTTTTCCACAACAGACTCAACATCATCAAAATTTATGACATCTAAAGATGTCGACTCATTCAGTATATTTAATCCCTCATTTGTTACATTTAAAAATGAATATACTTCAGTTTTACACTCATCCATATATTTTTTCTTAAAATCATAGTAATTTAAAGGGCCAGCTGTACCTGCATCAAATATAACTGTTGAACCTTTTTCAATTCCAATTGAATCAGAGTCCATACCTGTAGGTAATTTTCTCTTATAACAATGGGTGTGAACATCTATAAATCCTGGAGAAATATACATATTATCAGCATTTATTATCTCAAACTCTTTGTTTTTAAGCAATTTCTCTTTTCTTATTTTTTCTTTGAGATTCAATCCAATATCATATATTTTCCCATGCAAAACCAAGATATCTTTTTTTTCAAACTTGATACCATCTTTTGGAGATATTATTGTCCCATTTCTTATAAGTAAATTTTTCATCTATTCCACATCCTAATTACAGTATAATTTCTCTAATAGTTTTCTTACATAAAGAAAATAAGTCTAAAAATAAAAATATTTTAGACTTATTCATTATATTATACTATATTCATTATATTAAATTAAATAAAAACTTCAATTTACTTTAAGAAGCAATTAAGTATTTGTTGCTCAGCCTCTTCCTCAGTAAGACCCAATGTCATCATCTTTAGTATTTGGTCTCCTGCAATCTTTCCAATTGCTGCCTCATGCACTAAGAGAGCATCTGGATGATTTGCTGCAATCTCAGGTATAGCACTAATTTGAGAATTTCCCATGATTATTGAATCACATTGAACATGTGCAGAACAAAGAGAATCCCCAATAACGCAAGGATTAAACTTTTGCTTAGAATTATCTTGCCCAACTGTACGAGAAATTACTTGAGCAGACGAATTTTCTCCCTCTAAAACAACCTTCATATTAGATTCTGCAACTTGATTTCCATGAGTTAATAATTTCTCAAATACAACTATTTTTGCCCCTTTACCTAGGTTTGCATCCATTTCCCTTTTAGTTGAATCTACACCCTTAATTTGAATTGTTTCCATCTCACAATATGAATCTTCATCCATATTAACAATAGTAACTGGATTTAAGATTTTCTTTCCTTCTCCGTCACCTTCACCATAATGTTTTTCTACATATTTTAAGCGAGCTCCTTTACGTAAGAAAAATCTATGTATTCCATTATGTTCACTATCATCACAACCACAGTTATGTATTCCACATCCAGCAATTATAACAACATCTGCATTTTCTCCAATTTCAAAATCATTATAAACCATATCCTGCACACCAGCTTCTGTTACTATTACTGGTATATGGACATTTTCGCCTTTTGTGTTTGGTTTTACTATAATATCAATTCCAGGTTTATCATTTTTAGGAACTATAGTTACATTTTCAGTTGAATGTCTTTCTATTCCTTGCCCATTTTTACGTATATTGTATGCTCCTAATGGAGTTCCACGAAGTTCAGCAACTTTTTCTAAAAGATTTAAATCTGTTTTGTTCATTTAATTTGCCTTCCTTTCTAATTAATTCATATCTTTCATTAATTCACAACTTGAATTAACTTGGCACATGATTTCAGGTAATATAGCATCTTTTGTTCCATGGCTTTTTACTGAACCATCTTGTAAAACAATTATTTCATCAGCTAACTCTAATATTCTTTCTTGGTGAGAAATTATAATTATAGTTTGGTCAGACTCCTCATGTATTTTCTTAAAACTTTCATTAAGCTTTCCAAAACTCCAAAGGTCTATCCCTGCCTCAGGTTCATCAAATATAGAAACCTTTAAATCTCTGGCAAAAAGAGTTGCTATCTCTATTCTTTTCATTTCTCCTCCAGAAAGCGAGTTATCAACTTCACGATTTAAATAGTCTTTTGAACACAATCCAACATCTGTAAGATATTGGCAACATACATCTGTAGACAATGGTTTTCCATGAGCAAGTGTAAGTAGATTTTCAACAGTCATGCCTTTTATTCTTGGTGGCTGTTGAAATGCATATCCTATCCCCCTCTTTGCTCTTTCTGTAATACTAAGATTTGTTATATCTTCTCCATCTAAAATTATCTGACCACTAGTGGCTTTTTCAATCCCCATTATTAGCTTAGCAATTGTGGATTTTCCTCCACCATTTGGTCCTGTGATAACAATAAGTTTTCCTCTCTCAAACGAAAGGCTAACATCATTTATTATTCCTAGTTCCTCATTGTTAGACTCAACATTAAAGGAAAGATTTTTTATTTCAAGCATAATACCCCTCTTTTCTGTAAAATATTACATTGATATCCATTCTTTTATTATATCAGTAATTTTTATATACCAGCAACTCCAAAGAGACAAAATATGTATTAAATAATAAAACAATCTTATAAAAAATAAAAAAGATGAGTCTTATACTAACTCATCTTAAAAAATTCTTATTATAAACTTATATGTATTTAAAATTTAACCTTCTATATACTCTAGTATTATTTTTTGATTATCTTTTAACATAATCTCTTCTTTTTTAGATTCTATTCCATTCTTTTTTATCTTTACCTCAGCTATAAAAGCATCATTGCCTTCAACCATTTCTAATAGCTCATAAGCTTTTTTACGTCCTATTTTAGTTGCTATATCTTTTAATACTGCCATTTTCTTAAACATTTTATCACCTCTACTCAAAATTTACAATTGATTTTTAATTGTATAATCATAGTCTTAGACTAAAATTATAATAATTATTGTCTCTAATTATATCAGATATTGAGTAAATTTAATACTTTGTAAAATCATTTATCTTCTCTAACCAAATAATCATTTCCATCTTGGTCTTTAAAGGAAAACATCCTTCCATAAGGCATTTCCATTAATTCACCAACTTCAACTTTATTATTAGCCATTTGTTCATAAGTTCCATTAATATCTCTTGTACTCAAAATTATTGATGGATGAGATACCTCTATCTCTTTATTTTGCTTCATCATTAGATTTTTATCGTACAGTACAAATGTTGTAAATTCATTTTTACTTGGTGCTATTTCTACCCATTTCATATTTGGTCCCATTTCCTTTTCATAAGTTACTACAAAGTTTAATTTCTCTGTCCAAAAAAGTTTTGCATCCTCTTGATTGTTTACATATAGACTTATCTTTCCTATTTTATTTATCATAACAATACCCACCTTTATTATTAAATAAATATCTAATATTTTTTATATTTAATAATATACCCATATATATTATTTTCTATAGATATATATATCTAATATTTATCCAATATTATATAATCCTAAACTATAATGTAATTTATATATTCAATATTATTATAGACTTTATTCATATGATTTAATCATTCTATATCCTACTTATAATTATGAAAATATATACGCTAAAAATCACCTCCAGATAGAGTTTTCTATCCAAAAGTGATTATATATGTCCTATGCAATTTTGTGTTTTAGCCACTTTGTTCCTCTTAATCTTAAACAATATAAAGTTCCTCTGACAAGCCAATCTGTGTACATACCTATCCAAATTCCAAGTACACCAAATTTTAATACAACCCCCAACACATAACCTGTAAAAATTCTAAAAATCCACATCCCTATTATAGCTGTCATCATTGTATATCTTGTATCGCCTGCCCCTTTTAATCCTGCTGACAATACAAAGGATATAGGCCATATTACCATGGCTAGACAATCACTTCGAATCAGTTGTGTTGATACATCAATTACACTAGTGTTTTGAGTATACATACTTGAAATCCAAGGAGCAATTGGTATAAATATAGCTCCTACTGCAAATAAACAAACTGTTGCAAATTTAGTTAGGTATAGGAGAGTACTTTTAGCACCTTTAATATCTCCACGTCCTATATACTGACCTACCAATGTTGTTGCAGATAATGCTAAAGCATTCCCAATTACATTTATGATAGATGCAATTGACATTCCTATTGCATTGGATGCAATTGCTGAGGTCCCCATAGTAACTATAAATACCTGAACAATTAATTTTCCTGCATTAAAAAGTAGTTGTTCAACACCAGCTGGTATTCCTATATTAAATATAGATTTTTGAGTTTCAACATCAATCTTAATTGGAAATATTTTACCTATAGATATAAATTCATTTCCTTTGAATAAAGCTCTTACAATAACTATACATCCAATTATTCTGGCTATAGCAATAGACATAGCTGCACCTGTTATCCCATAAGATGGTATTTGTAGATTTATACCTAAAGAATTTAAATCAATACCATATATAAGTATATATCCCAATGTCACATTTATTATATTCATAAACATAGTTACATACATGGGTTTCTTTACATCTCCACAACCCCTTAGAATACCATTTGCTATTTGCTGTGTCGCAATAAATGGATATGTGAATAATGTAAACTCTATGTATAATTTTGCATTTGATTTTACCAATTCTTCTGCTGAACCATAAAATAAGTTAATTACACCAGTCCTAAAAACCCACATTAAGATTGTTATTGTAAAAGATAGTATTACTCCTGATACTAGAGCTTGCTTGATAGTTTCGTTCGCATTTTCACTATCTCTTTTGCCTATTTGTTGAGCTACAACAACAGTGGCTCCTACAGATAATGCAGCAAATACAGATATGAATATATTGTTTATTGAATCAACCATTCCAACTGCAGATACAGCTTCTTCCCCAATATGACCTGCCATCATTGTATTAAATACCCCTAGAAGCATGACAAATGTCTGCTCTATCATTATAGGAATTGCTAATTTTATAACATTTTTCCTTATAAACATCTCTCTTCCTCTTTTCCCTCTTTATATAAATTTAATTTTTAGTTAGTTTAACAAATTGTTAGTTAATCTTTTAAAGTTTAAATTTATATTCCCAACTCATAATATACTGTATTCAAATAATATTATTCTTGTTTAATATCATTTTAACACAGTACATCTTTATAATTATTTTATGTTTATTATTTTTTATGGATACTATAATTTAAATATTTGTATATTTAAATTAACCACTTAGCACCCACCAGAATTTATTGATTACTACATATTACAGGAAATTAAAATATAAAATCTTACAACATAAATGTAACAAAATTGCCTCAATTTAAATATTGTATTTTATAGACTATTTTTAGGATGTGATACTTTGATTAATTTGAATACAACTAATTTAAACGTAAACATGGTTTATCCCGTTTCTGCTACAGAACCTATACGTTTTAGAAGATACACTGTTTCATACTCAGAGAATACAAACGATATTTATTTAACTATAGCTACCTACTTCGATACACTTAGCTTAGGAACAGTAAGTATTGATAAAGTTTATGGTCAATGGGCTTGGGTTGTTGGTGACATATACGATTTAAATCTATTCGTTTTTGTTGGAAACTATCCTTATGAAATTGCTAGAAATAGATATGATGCCTTTGTTAGAGTTCTTCCAATTGCGATTACTTCCATTATAAATGGTGATAGGTTGTTCTTAGTTTCTAACTCTTGTTTATTAAACTCAAAAATTACAGTTAGATTTATATCTAGTCATCCTACGCTTAATAGAACTGTTGATTACGGCAGTATTAGAACTTTCGTTTTGTAACATTACAACATGATGTACTATTTAAAGTAATATCACAATCTAAATAGTATTATTAAATTATAGTAATATTATTAATCAGTACATCATGTTTATTTGTTACAACTTTAGCATATTTTCTTATTTAAGATAACTTTTAGATTTTTAGTAATTAATATTTCTATTTACTGATTTTCTCTGTTCTAAATCCTATCTCTTTATTGGCTAATATATAACCTTCTTGTATCATCTCTTCTCTTGTCAATGCATTCCCCAATAAATTATCAATACTCAGTTGTTTTCTATCACTAAAGTACTTATCTAATAATGATTCTTCTATGTCTTCTTGAGTCTCTAGATGACCCTCATGCATTATATATTTTACATCAAAACCTTCTTTATTCAATACCCTACCCAATAAAATACTTCTATGACATCGTATAGGTTCTTGCATTGCTCCCAATAAAACTATCTTATATCCCATCTGACATCCATTTTTTAGTCTTTCTATTCCTTTTAAGAAAATATCTTCCTTAATTACCTTTTCAAAATCTGCATATCCTTCCTCTGTATATACATCTTTGTTGGTTCTCTTTGCTCCAAACTCCTTGCCCATGTATATATATATAAATCCAGATTTTTTCAATGATTCATTGAAGGACTCTCTATTATACTGAATATTATATTTAGAATATGGAGTTTCTCTAATGTCAACTATACAGTTTATATTGTACTTTTTTATCATATCAATAAGTTTATCATATGGATAATTTGAATGTCCTATTGCGAATATCTCCATATAAATACCTCCTATTCTTAAAAACGAATTAATGTCTCATGTTTTCCACTTTATCACCTCAACGAAAATATACTACTTTATATGTAAAACATCAATATATTTTTCATATATAAATCTATAATATCTATAAATATCAAAAAATGAGGCATATCTTTTATTTAGATAGACCTCATTTAATAACTTTATCTTTATTATTTTAACCTATTATAAAATTCGTTTCACTGGTATCTGAACTTCTGTTAGCCAATCTTCCTCATTCTCTTTATTCCATATTCCATCTATATAAGACTCTCTAGGATTTCCAATCACATCATATTTATTGTCCTCTATCCATTTAAATGCATCTGCGTAAGTTTTTCCTAATGTTGAATATGAACCATTGTGTAATATACAAACAGCACTTTCAACTTCATCTAGTTCTTTAAATTTTAATATGTCTGTATCTTCTTTTAAGTCATTTATAGCTTGACACATCTCAACATCCATATTAGTCTCTCTATATTCACCATCATGATATATATTGAAACAATAATCTGGAACTGCACATGTACACTCAGCCTTCCTCATTTCTTCAGCCATTACATTTGGAAATAGACTGAAAAGTTCATCATACCCCTTTAATACCTTTCTCATAGAAGCAATTTTAACTTTTGGTAAAGACTTAATAATTACATCATTCATATTGACTTCTCCTTTCAAATTCACAAGGTAATTACGCAGTTTAATGAGTTTATATTCTTCACTTTTAATTACATCCAGCATTTCTTTTTCTTTATTTTTTAAAATATTTTCAACCGCTTTAGGATTTTCTATAGCTTCTTTTATCTCAGCTAGTGACAAACCCATTTGTTTTAAAGTTATTATCTGATGTAATTTAGGTAATTGCTCTGTCGTATAGTACCTATATTTTGTAAACTCATCTACATATTCTGGCTTTAACAATCCGATATCTTCATAATACCTTAATGTCTTTGTAGTTATTTTATTTATTTTAGAAAACATTCCTATAGAAAACATCTCATCACCTGCGCATTAGATTTGATTAATTTAAGTTTATACCTTCCCCTTAGGTTAAAGTCAATGCAAATAAATTATAATTATATTAATTCTTCAATTCTATCTCCACTTAGTACCAATGTATCCCCTGTTTTTATAACAGTTGAGCCTTTGGGCACTAAAACCTGTTCCTTTCGTTTTATCATAACTATTAATATATCTTCTGGTATATTAGAATCCATTATACTCTTATTTGCCCATTTACTACTATCATCAACATTTACCTCTATAAGTTTAGAGCTAATTTCTCCATCATAATCATTAAATGTTTTTAATACAGGTGTATTATCATCGACTAAATCTAGCTTTCTAGCTACTGTTGGTATCAATGTACCTTGCACCCCTACTGAAAGTAAAGCTATAAAAAATATTATATGGAATATGTCATTCTCTATAATTACTCCTTGAGTAACTGCATAAATTGCAAAAACTACTGAAGCTGCACCTCTAAGACCTACCCATGATATGAACAATTTTTCCTTATTTGAAAATTTAAATTTTGCTAGAACTATAAATGTCGCTAATGGTCTTGCAATAACTATCATGAATATAGATATGGCCATCGCTATACCAAATATATCTGGTAGCTTGGAAGGGAAAGATAACAATCCTAACATAAAGAATAACATTATTTGCATAATCCATGAGATTCCATCAAAGAAATGAACCAAACTTTTTTTATGAGGTATTTTACTATTTCCTATAATAATACCTGAAATATACACACTTAAATATCCATTTCCTCCAACATACTCACTAAGTGCATAAGAAAGTATTGCAATAGCTGTTATAAATATAGTATAGAATCCTTCTATCTCGAAGTTTGAATTTCTTAAAATATAAACAGACAATTTTGCTAATATAAATCCTATAGCTAGCCCAAAAACTATTTGTTTTATTACCATTGGTATAATAAGTTCTACCCCAGAATTATTCATCAGTGTCAAAAGAATTAGTGTCAACATATACGCTATGGGGTCATTACTCCCACTTTCGACTTCCAATAATGAAGCAAGGGAACCTTTTAAATTTAGTTTTCTAGAACGCAACACAGCAAACACAGATGCAGCATCTGTTGAAGCTGCAATTGCTCCAATTAATAAGCCTTCAAGTAAACTAGTTCCTACTACCATATTACAAAATATCCCTGTAACTCCAGCTGTAATTATTACACCCAGTGATGACATTAGTATAGATGGTACTGCAACAGGTCTAGCCATATTCCAGTTTGTTCCAAATCCTCCAAAGAACATTATAAATATTAGTCCAATAGAACATAATTGTTTTGTTAATTCATAGTTGTCAAAATAAATTCCTACCATTCCATCAGACCCAAATAACATCCCTAATAGGATAAAAATTAGTAATATTGGTACTCCAAATTTATATAAGACCTTACTCGAGGTTATACAAATCAATAGCACTAATCCACTTATAATCATCAATTCTGTCATAGCATCAACTCCATTTCATATAAATTTTGTAGATTAAATTATATCTACAATTTTGTTACTTGTTCAAATATAACATGACATAAGTTTATAAGTTATGGTGCATAAAAGTACAATTAAAATTCGATAATACACTAAAATATGAGTATTGCACTCAAGTTTATATATTTATTTTAATTATATTCATTTAACATTCAAAATTTGAATTCTTTTTTATTAATGTTTCATTTTTCAGTTGATTATTTAATATATTTCATACTCTTATAGTAGTTTTATAGATACTATGAAATATATAATATTTAGATAAGTAATAAGAAACTAACATACAATGTTAGGCACTTTAGATATGAAATCTTCAAAAACTTCATACATTGAAATATTTCTTTATATATATTATTTTATATTTGTTACAAATCATTGTCAATTTATTTTTTCTCAAAAATAGAAAAATTGCATAATTTTTTTCAAATTATGCAACTGTAATATTTATTTCCAAAACTCTTTCATCCCTTCTATTATCTCAGTATAAGGCAACAAAGTAGCTTCGACTATTGATTTATTTGTTTTCTCTAAATAATATTTAATCATATAATATCCACAAGCATATCCTGCACAGTAAGGTAAACCAACTGGAAAGTATCCTTGCATTTTGGCTATATCATCACCATATAGATAGGATGTGATGTTTTGAAATCCAGTCTCTTTTAAAGCATTTTTTATTATTGGTTTTATATATGTGTCTAATGTTTGGATATCCGTTTTACTAACCCAAGGCCCCACCATATCCTCGCCAAACATCCAGGTTGCAAAATTCTCTGCAAGACCCTCATTTATCATCATCTCTTCTAGTGTTATATCATTACTCCAATTTATAAACTGGAATCTAATATTGTGATTACATTCATGTGCTAATGCTACTTGTAATCTATTAAGCGTGTACTCATTAGGAACCAGTGATATGAACATATATCCAGGTATCCCACCATCACCCCAACATCCATCACTTAAAATTGTATAAGGACTATTTGGATTAGCCAACAATATTGAATATTTATAGTCCTTAATATTTAAATCGTATCCTTCTCTTATAAATGAGTTTATAGAATTTTCTATAGTATCTTTACAAGTGTTCCAAAGTTTATCATCAGATAGTGCATTTATATTACTTATTTGATTTTCATTAATATTCTTAGGTGATAAAAACCCCATCATTTCACTTGCCATAATTACATCATATCCACCTTCTTGTTTGGCAACCATTGGAACATCTATACATTTCCATTTGAATTCAAAAGGCTTCATAAGTTCATATCTATATATATCTTCTTTTTTGTTTACTGGTGCATTCATTATCTTCTTATATACTTTATCTGAGCGAATTTCTATGATATTCATCTTTATCATCTCCTTCAAAATAGAGTATATAGAATTACGTAGCGTCAATGTCAATATATTTTTTTATAATCTAACCTTCTTCAATTATAGTCTCATCAGAATCATCACCAAACAAGTAATAAGCCACCCTATTGACAAATCCATTTTGTTGCCAATAAATTACATCATCCAATAAAAATGGATTATCAGTAATTATGCTATCTACATTTAAATTAATCATTTTTTTCATTAGTTTACTATTATTAATAGTCCACACAAAAACTTGCTTTCCGTTTTGGTGTATATTATCCACAACATTTTCAGTTATAAATGTAGATTCTATTCCATATATATCAACATAATCCCAGTTATAAAAATTTCCGTATGCAACTGCTGTCAAATAACATGTTATTATATCTGGATTTAATTTTTTTATATTTTTTAATACATCTTTATCCATAGATGCTACAACACATTGATTCTCTAATCTATTTAATTTAATCAATTCCAAAACCCTTTTTTCTACATTGGTTTTTTCATGACCATTAAGTTTTATTTCTATTAGAAGTTTTATTTTTCCTTTCGAATATTTCATCGCATCATCAAGAGTTGGTATTTTTTCACCTGCAAAGTTTGAACTAAAGTGACTACCAGCATCATAGTTCTTAACTTCATCATAATTTACTTCCCAAACATTTTTATTTATACCAGTTACTCTCTCAAAGTTAGAATCATGAAATAAAATCAGTTCTCCATCCTTAGTTTCTTGCACATCAATTTCAGCATACTCAGCTTGAGTTACAAAAGTTTCTTTAAACGCAGCCAGTGTATTTTCTGGAGCAATTAATGAAGAAACTCTATGAGCAGTTGCTGTTGTATTATAAAAAAATGAAGAGTTAAATAAAATATCATTATTTAGAGAGTATGCTATAGATTCACTATGTAGGATAAATAAAATTATGGATACTTTTAGAGTTATTTTTAATAGCTGAGTTACTGATTTTTTTTGTTTATCAGATTTCTTTTTATAAATTCTAATATCATTATATTCATAATAAAATGCAGAAATAAATCCTGTACTAATTATAAATATAGCTATTGATGAAATAAATGTAGCATAGTCATTGAACAATATACACCTATTAATAAATATATCTTTCAAAAAAGTTGCCTCAGTATAATTTTTTGTCCATATTCCTATCAATATAACAATACTATGGTATATTATATATCCTATAATACTGACTATTATGAATATCCCTAATGAATAAAGAATTAGTCTTATTGATTTTCCTTTTGTAAGGCTAATACTTTTATCCCTCGCTTCTTTAAAACTATCTGTGTTTAAAGTTATTTCATGTATACTAAAAATCCATCTAATAACTGATATATATAATATTAATATTAAAAACATATAAATTATATTTAGAACTATATTAGAATTTATATACTCTAATATATACTCTGGGAGCTTTATCTTTCCAATAAATCCTGAAGTTAAGGCTATGTTTGTAAGTGGAACTATTAATAGCACAAATATAAATAACAATAGATTTTTAGGATACAATATTTTTATAGATTTTTTTAAAGACATTTCAACAAGTTTATATAACGTAATTTTTTCAGAAATTCTTGATTTCTCAAAACATATAATTACTGAAGTAAATTCAAAAAACATATAAAATGTTAATATCACAACTGAAAGTATAGCTAGTAATATTGATATAGGATTAGTTAATATTTCTCCTATATTATCAGTACTTAAATAGACTATATTTGCACTTTTCATAGAACTACTTAATACAAATTTAATTGATGGTAATATAATTATCAGAGCCAGCCCTTTGTGAAGTAGTTCAAATGTAATTAATGTACTCCAGTTATATTTTATTAATTTTACAAAAGTATCTAAAATCTTCTTATTCATGGTGTCCCCTTAGTCTTTTTATTGTATTTTATCCTGTAAATCTTATAAATATATATTATTTTTTAAAATTAATAATTTTATGTAAGCTGATAATAGAAAAATTATATTTCCTATATGTTTTATTCTTCATTTAAACATATATATATATTAAATTAATTTCATATGTAATATTGGAAATGGATTACCCTGCCCATCTATTTCAGACCTATCAAATTCTTTAAATCCTAAATGAGTATAAAATCCTACTGCTTTTTTATTTTGCTCATTTACATCAACATATTTTATATTATATTTATCTATAGCATATGTCATTAGCTTTTTTCCAATACCATATCCTCTATATTCATCTTTTATAAATAGCATCTCGATTTTGTCTTTTTCTATTCCCATGAAGGCTTTTATCATATCATTATCTTTCACAACAACTATATTTTCTACTTCTTTAAGTCCCATTTTAACTAATGGTATTAGAGATTCAATATCTTTCTCCTTTAAAAAATCATGTGTTGCTCTTACTGACGATTCCCATACTTGCAATATTTCCTTATATTCACTTGAATTTATTTTCTTCATTTCAAAAATCATTTCAGAGTTCATAAATACTTCCTTTCTATTCTATATAATTTTTAATTTTGTCTAGTTTATTTATATAAATTTAGAAAGAGCTATGAATATTAATATCATAGCCCTAATTAAATTTAAATATTACCCATTACATTTTTATCATTTATATACTAAAACCTAACAAGTTTACTACAATAATTTCCATTAGTTATACTAAAGGGGCTTCTATTTGAGTAGTAAAAAGGAATTTATGACAGTGACCATCATTAACAGTAGTATTTCCACATACTAAATGAACGTGTTTATTAGTTCCTGGTATCTTAATAGCTGGACCTGTTGTAACACATATTTTATGAAAATGGTCAAGGAAGTCTACATTATCATTTATTTTATGAACATGATTTGTTCCACCATTTATTGGTATAACTTCACCAGTAACTCCTGCTGCACGATGATTATGTCTATCATCACACTCTTCTGCTAACTTAACACTCTGTGAATATTCATGAACATGTGTCATTTCTTCATAATCATTATAACACTTATTACATTCATTATATTTATAATCATCATATACATAATCTCTTTCACATTTATAATTTTGATAACTCATTTTTATATCTCTCCTATTATATATTAAGAAATTCTTCTAAAGAATCTCTAATATATAGTATGAAGTAGAGTCAAAAAAGTTCATATTTTGTAAAATCATGTATTAATTTAATTATTTGTTCCAGTGTTTAGGATGTACTAGTGAGACTGGTAATTTTGTATTAGAATCGCCTTTTGCAGTATTAACTTGCAATTGTGTTAAAAACACACTATTTTTAAGATTAGCTCCTCTAATATCGCAATCTCTTAAGTCTGCTCCTATTAAATTTGCTCCACTTAAATCTGTATCTTTTAAGTTTGCTGCTATCATTAATCTTCCTTTTAAATCTGCTCCTATTAAATTTGTTTTTCTAAGGTCTGCTCCTATTAAGTCTATACTTTTACTCAATTTTTTCTTACTTTTAAGATTAGATGTTTTAAGAAAAGATTTGACTTTTTCCATTACAGACTCACTAGCTTGAGATAATAATGAATTGACCTTTACTCTATGTGATGTTATATCTAAATCAATTAGCTGTTCTGGAGTCATAATGGTTATCTTTTCAGTTTCTTCAATTATTGAATCAATTTTTGTTTTTATTTTATCTGATATGTCTAATACAGATGCTTCTTTAAGATACCATAGCATTTCATGTAATTGTCGCATGATTAAAAACACTTCAGACATTTGATTTGCTAATTCTGATGATTGCATCCAGTCTCTACCTTTATATGTTATTTGCGCTACTTTCTGACCTGAACCAAAACAATCATATGCAGTACAACCTCTAAAACCTCGCTTTATAAGATTATTATGTACAGAACATTTAAAATCTGATTGCAAATTAATACATGGCTTTCCTGATTCCTTATCAGTGGGAAATCCATCTGAGGCAGAAAAATAGAGAGCTAAACAACAAAGTCCAAAACACTTCTCACAATCAATTTTTAACTCATCAAATAATTCATTATTATATATATTTTTATGTATATTTATCATATCACTTCTCCTTCTCAGTATAGTTTTTTAATAAGCTAATATTGTAAATAAATTACACTTCAGCCTCTTATGTAACATTTCTTATTCTTAATTATAATTTAATGTATCAGTTATTCCAATAGTATACATAGGTTTCTTATTTGTCTAAATAAACTTGTTAAAATTACATATTAATAAAACCACAAGAAAATATAAGGATAAATAAACTTTAATTCCTCAATAAATTCTTATGGTTTATAATGTACTATAAAATTATATAATAAAGTGATTTTTTATGATTTTACGCTTTTTTAACTACAGAAGACTTCAGCTTCATAGCTCCAAATCCATCTATTTTACATTCTATATCATGCCCATCTGATGGGTCGTGTACTAAACGTATATTTTTTACTTTTGTTCCAATCTTTATAGATGATGAACTCCCTTTTACTTTAAGGTCTCTGATTACTGTAACAGAATCTCCATCATTTAATACATTTCCATTTATATCTTTAATAATGTTTGAACCTTCTTCTTCTCCTAATTTTAAAGCCCATTCATGAGAGCATTCTGGACACACTAAAAGAGTTCCATCTTCATAAGTATATTCTGAATTACATTTCGGGCAATTTGGTAAATTTTCCATATTCATATGTCCTCCACTTGTTATTTTTAATTTTTTACTATATAAAATTTCTTTTGAGCCTATATGATATCATATTATACTTATATTTACAAACAACTCTTTTGCTTATGATTTAAATTCTTAATCTTACTATTATTTTTAATTTGATTACTGATTATAATTGGATACATACTTATGTATACCTTGCACTTACCATAATACACTTTATTCCAAATTTAGTTTGTCATATCCCTTTTATTTATATATCTCAATAAATAACCAACTCCCATACCTATAAAACTACCCGCTATCCCCCACATAAAATTATCTGTAATAAATCCTATTGATATTCCTATTATAAAACCACCTATCATGAAATTATCTGACAGTTCATCTTCTGACTCATCTTCATCATAATTTGTACTATTTGTAGGTAATTTACTTGATTTAATAACAGCTTCAATTTTATCTTTATTTTCATCAAATAACAAATCATCTAAAGCTATATTAAATATATTTCTTAACAACATTAAATTCTCTATATCTGGATATGTTTTATTAGATTCCCATTTTGATATAGCTTGCCTAGATACATTTAGCATTTCAGAAAGTTGTTCTTGTGATAAATTTCTTTCTTTTCTTAGTCTCTTTAAATTTTCTCCAAAGTTCAATATTATCACCTCATCTCAACTTAATTATATTTATATATTGGCTAATTCACAATCCTCCTATAGTTGCACTTTGTTAACTAATAGTTGCATTACTAATTTTATCTATAATTTGGATTAAAATATAACAAATACTAAATAAGCTGTATCATAATAATTATAAACTACTATGATACAGCCACAACATTAAACTTCTCTTATATTTTTAATTATTTCACGAATCTTTTTAGCATTTTTAGCAATATCCCCAATATTACCTTTAGTTAATAGACTACCAAAACCGCATACATCAACACCATTTTCCAACCATACATGTAAATTATCCAGATTAATTCCACCACTTGCTAAAACTGGCATATCAGGTATTGGTGTCTTAAATACCTTTACTAGCTTAGGTCCATAAAAATCTGATATTGGAAAGGCCTTGATAAAAGCTGCTCCTAAACTCAGAGCCTCTACTGCCTCAGTCAATGATGTACATCCTGGAGCATAAGGAATCTGATACCTATTACAAGTTTTTGCTACATCTTCATTATAATTTGGTGCAATGATAAATTGAGCTCCATGTAAGATAGCATGACGAGCTGTTTCACTATCCAAAACGGTTCCTGCCCCAACACAAAGAGATTCACCATATTTTTTATTAAGCCCTTGAATTATTTCTCCAGCATTATTTAAAGTATAGCTCATTTCTATATTTGTTATTCCACCTTTTATACACCCTTCAGCAATTTCACATGCACGATTAAGTGTTTCTTCTCTTACAATCGCAAGAGCCCCACATTCTGCCATTCTTTTGGTTATATTCATCTTTTTCATATCATCACCTCTATATTCATCAAAACATTTTACTTCTCCATTAAACCTCCATTAAGTTAAATTGCTTTTAATAAAGCATATATTATTCACATACAAATCTGATTCTTCTCGTTATATTGTCTATTCTAACTATGTTTATTAAGCATTTCTCTATAATTTTCGACCACTTGCTTAATTTCTTCAAGAGATTCTCCAGTTGGTTCAGTTACAGGAAGTCGTGCAGTTCCAACATTAATTCCATTCAAGACAACAGTTTTTTTTATAACAGATGGAATTGTTCCAAGCTTTAGAATACGGCGAAGTTCTTCAATACTATTTTGAGCTTCTTGAGCTTTTTCTAAATCCCCATTCATAAAGTTTTCATAAATAGCAATATCAATCTCTGTGAGGAAATTTGCTGTTGCAGCAACAGCACCTTTCCCACCAGCCTTCAAACTATCAAGAATAAGTGAATCTGAACCTGAAAATATACTAAAATCCTCACCCTCAGTTGCTTCAATATAAGCTTTCATGTTGTCAAGTCTACCACTACTATCCTTAATGCCAACAATATTCTTTATCTTTGATAATTCACGCACTGAGTCAGGTTCAATATTAATCCCTGTCTTACCTGGCATATTGTACATCATAATAGGCAAATTAACTGAATCAGCAATAGACTTATAATGTAAAATTAATTCCTGTTGTGTTGGTGTCACAAAATATGGAGTGATAATTGATAATGCACTTGCACCTATTTCTTCCATTCTTTTGGACAAAGTTATAACTTCACGGGTTGAGTTACCACCTGTCCCAACAAAAACAGGTACACGATTATTAGTATGATTGATAACAATTTTTGCAAATTCAACCTTTTCATCATCTGTTAGCACATGACATTCACCATTAGTTCCCAAAATAAATAATCCATAAACTCCCTTATCTATTAGATAGTCAATTAACTCACATGTTGCTTGTGGATTTATATTTTGGTTTTCATCAAAAGGTGTTATCATTGCGCATATAATACCTTTATATTTCATAAAATTACATTTCCTCTCTAATAGACTTTCCAAGGCTTCCTCCTGGATGCCACTTCAAATACTGTTGTACATCAAGTCCTTTAGCATATTGTAATGCAACACTTAATGACTGTAATACTATAGTTTCTGCAAGAATTGAAGCACGAGGAGCCTTATTAAGACAATCACCTTCATGTTTAACACCTGCAAATAAAAATATATCAGAAACATCCTTTAAGAATGAATTAGTATTACCACTTACACCAATTATCTTTGCTCCATTTACTTTTAGTGTCTCAATAGTTGCTTTTAATTCTTGAGTCTCTCCACTATTTGATATTGCAATAACAACGTCCCCAGCTACTACTTGACCACTTGAACCATGTACTGCTTCTGTACCATGTAATATATATGCTGGTGTTCCAGTAGATGAAAGTAATGAAGAAATATACCCTGATACATGTCCTGGTTTACCAATACCAGTCACATGTACACGTCCATGATTCTTTTCAACTTCAAAAATTAAATCACATGCTTTATTTATAGATATTTCATCTATTGATGAAATAAACTCTGATACTTCAGTAGATAGAGTGTCTAGAAATGCAGATAGTGTATTTTTCATAATAGACTTGCCCTCCTTTAAATTATATCAACCATACCTATGACTTTTATATCATTGATTTAGACTAGATAGGCTTTATAAATTGTAAAATATTATGTAATATTGAACCAACTACGTTATAATCAATGTTTGGGAAAGTCGCTCCCTCTATACCAAGAGTCCCATAAACTGGATATAATATCACTGGTAAAAATGCAAGTAATAATCCTACAACAAATGACCCTGCAATAGCTCCTCTCCATCCTCCTGAGGTATTACCAAATATTGCGGCTGTACCACCTGAAAAGAAACATATATGAGCAGCTGGAATAATTACTACAGGAAATATACTAGGAAATGATGCCATAATAGCAATTGCTAATAGCCCAGCAGCATATGCTGAGATAAATCCAATAATAACTGCATTTGGTGCATATGGGAAGACTGTTGGAACATCCAGTGCAGGACGTGAACCTGGGATATATTTTTCTGAAATAATTACAAATGCGGCAGTTATTTCAGCTAAGAACATACGAACACCTGACATCAGTATTGACATCCCAGCCACAAATGTAAATGCTTCTATAAGTGGAAATACTAACCAATGTGTTGAACCAGCAATTTCTTGAGTAAAGGCCTTCCCAGCTTTTAAGGTTGCAATATAAAATAAGATTAGCATAACTATAGATAGACCCATTAAAAAGTCTCTAAATATTGATAACCACTTAGGAAATTCTATAGTTTCTGTTGTATCATCTTTATGTTTTGAAAATAAACGTCCAATATATCCTGATAAACCATAACCAATCATATTGAAGTGACCAATGGCTTGTTCATCCCCACCTGTCAACTCACGCATAAATGGCTGACAGAATTGAGGTAGTGCAGCAGACATAAATCCTAAAATAACTCCACCTATTAAAATAGTGATTGTATTATCGAATCCATGTGCTTTCATAATTAAAACTAATACACAAGAAAAAAATAAACTGTGACCTGTTGTAAAGAAAATATTCTTGAACCTTGTAATACGTGCAAATACTAAATTTAGTATGAATCCAAGAATTAATGTACATGAAACTGCAAAACCGTATGTACTTTGTGCAAGTGCTGTAGCTGCTTCTGGTGAAGCTATAACACCAGTAATTCCAAACCCCTGCTGGAACAATTTATTGAAATTCTGAAGTGCGCCAGTCATAGCAGATGCACCAATACCAAATATTAGAAAACCAATAAGTGTTTTTGAAGACCCAGTAAATACTTCCACTGCTGATTTCTTTTGAAGAATCAGTCCTATACATGCAACTACACCAAGCAAAACAGCGGGTGTACTCAACAAACTAATAATAAACTCCATAAACATTCCTCCCTATTTTCTTAAATTTATTCCTCTTTTGAAGCAAGAAATTTTTCTAGCGCTGTCTTGATTTCGTTGCGGTCAACAATATTACGAATTCCAATTATATCAAATCTTAAATTCTTCTTTTCTAATTCTTCAGCAACATCAATTAATGTTTCTACAGCATCTCCATTGAATCCATTTAATGAATCTAATGAACCATGTTCTACTTCGATTGGAAAGTTATTTTCTTTAATGATTTGTTGAGTCTTTATTTTTAACATTAAACTTGAGCCAACTCCTGCTCTACATGCGATTAAAATTTTATACATAATTAAATCCTCCTTTATAATTCGTGTTTTTTTATAAAATCAATAATTTCTTTTCCTTCTTTAGCAGTATCTAACGCTCTAAAGAATTCATCTTGCTCCAATAATTCAACCAGTTCAGACATAGCACGTAAATGACTATTATTATCTACTGCACTTAAACAAAATACATATTTTACTGGGTCATTTTCATCATTTCCAAACTCAATAGGGCTATCTAAAGTAGCAATACCTATCGCAATTTCTTTTGACCCAGCTTCTGGTCTAGCATGAGGAAGTGCTACATGTTTTGTAATTACTATGTATGGCCCAGATACCTTTGCTGAGTCAATCATTGCATCTACATATCCCTCAGTTACTTTATTGTTTTCAACTAAGGCAGAAGCTGACTGTCTAATAGCATCCTCCCAGTTCTTAGCTTTTACCTTTAATTTTATTAGTGTTTCACTAGTAATCTCACTTAGCATAGGCCCCTCTCCTTCCTTGGATGTAAAATTCTCTATTTGTGCAAAATAAGCTAATAACTCACTTGAAAGCATACTTTCAGAAGTTACTTTTGCATATTTTTTTATTATATTCATAACCTCATCTATTTTAGGTTGTCTTAAGAAAATATCTCCCAATTGAATGTACACTTCACGTGTAATCTTATACTTTTCTTTTGTGGTCATAACAGGACTTACTTTAATCACTGGCACATCTGTCTTTAAACCTTCTGTGTTATAATTAGTAGTAAATACAATGTCTACAGGTTCACTGATATTTTCTAATCCAACCGATTCTGACATTGGTATAAAATGTAAGTCAGGAAATAAGTTTGTAAGTTCTGCATGTAAAATAGCTGAACTCCCAACACCATTTGAACAAACTATTAATGCTATTCTTTTTCTAAAATCATCAAACTCTTTTTTATTTGAGAAAAGAGTTGCAAAGTGCATTGTTAAGTACGCTAACTCCTCTTCTTGAATTTCTTCTCCAAATAAGCCACAGAATTCTTTCATTGCATTACTTACAATTCTATAGACTAATTTATATTCTTCTTTTACTTTTTCACAAATTGGATTATAAATAGGTAATTTAAATAAAAGTCTATAATAGGCTGGTCTAAAATGAGAATATAATTGTTTAAATATCTTTTCTTGACTTATATAATAAACCCCACTTAAATACCCAAATCTTGTCATCATTTTATTTACAATTTCTGAAATTACAACCTTATCTTCTGTGTCTTCTTCATAATTTCCTACTGATATACCTAAAATCCAAGCACTAATATACATTATATTATGAGGTCTTATATTTTCTTCACTTTCATATACTTCTAACAATTCCTTAGCAAATTTATATTCCTTCATTGGACTCATGACTGCAATACTAGGGATATCTATATTTTCTTGAGTAACTATTCTAGTTGAACACATTCTTGCCTTTAGAAAGATAAATATATAAATAAATTCTATTAATCTATCCTCAACAAAATTAATTTCATATCTTTTTATAAGCTTTAATATAATCTTTTTGGCTTCTTCAAATTTATCTAGATTATATTCTTCTATAAAAATATCAAATACTCTTGAACTTTTCTCATTAGACAAAGTTTCTATAATATTCTTAATAAGTACTCTCCTAATTTCCATCTCATTTCCAACTAAATAATAGCCACTTATACGATTATTCTTGATTTCAATGCCCTTTTTTTCAAGATTTGGTATTAAATCTTTAAAATCAAGATTTACAGTAGACCTACTCACTTTTATAGAGTTTGTAAAATGGTTAATTGAGATATCCTCCATATTAATAAAAAGCATTAGGTACATATATAAAAGTCTTTCTTCTTTACTAAAGTAATAAGTATTCTTAGAATAATTTTTTTCTAGAATTTCTTTAATTGCTTTTTTGGTTTCTTTTCTAACGATAATATCTTTATCAGCTCTTAAACATATAAGTGGTACTTTTTTTACTTTAAGCATGTCATTGATTTTATTTATTCTATAAGTAATTTGTCTTTTTGAAGAATTAGATTCCTCTTGTAATCCATTAGTTGTAATCAATGTGCTATTTAATAAAATCTGGAGAATCGATACAATTTCTTTGTCCACTACCATTAATCCCTACTTTCTTATTAAGATTAGTCTTCATATTATCATTGGATTCTTTCATCACCTCCACAATATTTATTTTATTGGAGAATTTTATTGTTTTCAATTTCATTTAAGTATAACTTTTGTTTTAGATTGAGACAAAAATTATACTTATCTAAAATAGATACTGTAGTACAATTGTAGATTTTATAAATAAAAAAGGTTTCTTTAGTAAAGAAACACAAGAAAAGTGATTTAAATAATAAAAATCATATTAACTTTTAATAAATTGTTCCACCTAAAAAAGCACATTAATTTAAAATAAAATTGATGTGCCTTATTTTACTTGTACCATTCTAATACATTAGATTTGTTTATTAATTTGTACTCTAGTATCATTTTTCTGAAATTAATTTATCTAAATACAAGATTCAGTAACTTATACCTCTTATGACTTTAATATTTTAAAACCAAGTAGGTTAAATTTTTTTATTATAGGTAGCCTATATTTACTTCATTCTTTTAAGTGTCTCATCCAATGAAATACATTCTGCATATCTTCCATTCCATATAAATTCATTGTAGTATTTATATGATTGTTCTGCTGACATAAATAAATTATCAACAGTTGTATTTGAATAAGCTGGAACTATCATATTAAAACCATGCTCAAATCCACATTTTATAGTTGCATCAATACAATAATCTGTTTGAAGTCCAACAACAATTATATCTTTTTCACCCTTATTTGTTAAGTATTCTAATAGACCAGTTTCCTTAAAAGCACTGTTTACTTTTTTCTGAACCTCACATGACTAAAGTCACATGGTTCCTGTTTCATAGAATTTTGCATACTAAAATATGTCTTACAAATTCTCCACAGGCTATCCCCGTAGTTCCTACGGTTCTTACATAAGTTATCTATTTTAAACTGTTATTAGTCTTAATCCTTCTTTTAGTATATTTATACTCGCATTTATGTCTCTATCGTGAGTTACATTACAACAAGGACAAATCCATTCTCTTATACTTAAATTCTTCACTTCCTCGTTTTTGTACCCACATTTATTGCATATTTGTGAACTTGCAAAGAATCTACCTACCTTTACAATTTGTCTACCATACCAATTAGCCTTATATTCTAATTGACGAATAAATTCTGACCATGACACATCAGAAATTAATCGAGATAGTTTACTATTTCTAGCCATATTCTTTACTTGTAAATCCTCTATGCAAATAATATCATTCTCTCGTATTAATTTAGTAGATAGTTTTTGTAGAAAATCCTTCCTTTGATTAGCTATATGTTCTTGAAGTCTTGCAACTTTTAATCTTGCTTTATTTCTATTTAAACTACCAATTGTTTTTCTCGATAGTTCTCTTTGTAATTTGGCAAGTTTGTTTAATGACTTTAGAAGATACTTAGGATTTTCTATAAATTGTCCACAACTTGAGATACAAAATTCTTTAATTCCTAAATCTAAGCCTATCTGATTATTAGTATTTTCAAATGCTTCAATATCTATATCAGTACAACATAATGATACATAATATTTACCACTTGGTTCTTTGGATATAGTAGCATTAAGTATTCTCCCTTGAGGTACTTGTTTATCCCTTACTTTAACCATACCAAGTTTAGGTAATTTTATATATTGACTATAGTACATAATATTTCCATTTGTAAAGTTAGTTCTATATGAAAATCTATTAGTTTTCTTTGATTTAAATTTAGGAAATCCTGCATTTTCTTTAAAGAATTTTTTATATGCGTTTTCTAAATCTTTTAAGGTGTTTTGTAGTGAAAATTTATCAGGTTCTTTAAGCCACTCTAATTCTTTTTTTAAATTGGTCAAATCAGAACTGCACTGTTTATAAGTAAAAGTTTCTTTATTATTTTCATAAACTTCTATTTTTTTAGCAAGATACTTATTATATACAAATCTACAACATCCAAAAGTTTTGTTAATTAACTCTTGCTGTTTTTTATTTGGATACATTCTAAATTTATAAGCTTTTTCCACTACTATCACCTCACTTTACTTGTTTTTTATGATTATGTTAATACTAGATGTCCATATTTTACACACCATACTATATGGTATTTTACTAAATATACATATCCAAGTCACTTCCATTTTTCATTATCCACTCTAATATTAACAAGTACAATTTTTTAAAACAAGTTTTTTGAAGGTTTTATATTTATTTTTAAATAACATATGTAAGAACCGTAAGTTCTAACTTTTATCATTTTTGAGGTTGTCGTTCACATAGGTTCGCTACTACCTATGCAGTTCTCTTATGAACTTCTTACACTTTCATGCAAGCACAGACTATATCTTATCCTTCGGCATTATCCGTTAAGGTCTACCCACTTCCACTACCAATAGCTTGTAGTGTACTTCCCTCAAGAGGAATAGTCGTTGAAGTTTCTCCTACTTAGGAGCTTACCTGCTGATTGCCCATTTTAAAGTACTTAGGGTTTAACCTTATACCATCTAACCAATTTTTTCTACTTTCGTAACTCTCACACTTAGGTTTATTTCAGCCTTATGTTTTAGTTTGGTTAGCTTTAGGGGTTTCCAGCAATTCAGGTAGTATTGGATAGGTTCTATCCTATCTCTACATATAAGTTTCCCTATATGCTGACTATTTTAGCTACTAACTCACGACTAAAGTCATGAGTATGCGTAGCTATTTTTTAATCAAATATTTTTTCTTTATTGTATGGTTTAAATTTTTCATATATCTCAAAGCCATCTTTACCCTTAGTCAACTCATTTTCAGTCCCATCATCATGGCGTACATATATTACTTCTATGTTACTTTTTCTAGCTGTATCAATTAAGCTTTTTACATTTGCTACAAAACTATTAAAATTATATAACTTTTCATTTGTTATTAGTTTTTGTGTATCAACTACCAATAAAATCATATTTACTCCTCCTTAGATGTTATTTTAAAATTTCTTTATATTTTACCATAAAAAGTGAATACAATATTATTGAGTTTTTCTTTGTAAAAATTCTACTAATCTAAATCTAGGAATACCTGAGTAAACATAGTATTCACAATCTTTTGGTATTTTGTAGACATAAAAATATTCCCTTTATGATAGCAGTTTTATTATTTCAACTCTATATCATAAAAGGAATGTCTTAATCTTTAAATACACCATAAACACTTTTTAATAAATATCTTATAAATTTTATCTCATTGGAATATATCCACGATACTGTGAATATGCATCCATCGTTGCTATATCACCTAAAAATACTGATGCGATATTGAATTGTGGCTTTAGATATGGAAACTCCTCTTCTTGTGCCCATGCTGGTTTTTTAATAAATGATTTTGCATCTTCAACTACAGCTTTATACCACTCTTCTTCTCCTTCAAACCATAGTTCTACTACACGGTCAAATGCAGTTGCTCCATAGTTAATCATGATTTTACTGCTTACAAAGCGATTAACATAGCAACAGTTTGTAAAGTATGGAACTATCTCATCATAAAACCATTTTTCTCCTTCTTCTTTAGAGATACCTTCTGGATACTTAATCATAAATTGCCAGCGATAGTTTGGACCATCTTGTACAGTACGTCCTTTTCCTCTAAAATCTTCTTCCCAGTTTATTGGGACAAAAGCAAATATAAATGGTGGGCATCCATTGTCACCACCTACTGCACGCCCTGCATCTCCACTTTCTGCATTCTCATGAACCTTTTTATTCCCCACATCTGGTATGCATCCTTGCCAACGAAGAACATCCATAGGCATGTATTCTGTCATAATTCTATTTGCCATCTCAGGCATATGTTCATCTACAAGCCAATAATGCTCTGTTAATTGCATCTTACGTACACCAAAACGTTCACCTTCATTTGGTGTAGGATATGCCTGATAAAAAGCATATTTAGTGCAATATGGCCCAAAATTACTAATACTATCTGGAATATGATAGCGATATAACCAATCCATTAATTTGGGTCTATACTCTTCCTTAGCAAGTCCTACATATATTAAACTCCTCATTATTTTAAATTCAAACCCCATAAACACCCTCCCATAATCAAATTATATTCACATGCTTCAATTTTCCATTGTTTTGTCTTTGTTTAAAATACCCCTAGTAAACAAATCTACACCTGCTCCCACATACCACACTCCTACTGCCATAGCTACAGCAATTTGAATACAAATGCTCTGTAAGTTAATAAGGCTTTCACCTGTCATAATAGTTAGACCTATAGCCCAGCCACAAAGCCATGATGGTAAGAAAAGTATTTTTTCAAATAAAGATGCGATTATAACTGCAAAAAATCCTAATATACTAAGTGTTAAAAATAATTCTAGGTTTTGATTGAAATTTATATGTTCCATAATTAAAATTGCCAATACTGCCCACAAATCTCCACACCAAAAACCAAACATTATCTTTAATCCATCTTTTTGTTTATTGCCATTGGTTACATATAATCCTGCACAAATTAATGCTACAGCTCCAGTCTTTATCCCTATGTAAGGTGCTAACACTGCCCATAAAGGAGGTAATAAAGCAATCCCTATGGACAGTGTTAATATTTCTTTTTTCTTTCTATCCATTTTCCATATTGTAATTAGCATATTCTCTAGATTGCCTTATCTCTACCAACCTGGTTGCTACTGGATTTACAATCGTAGATACTACAAAATAAATTAAGTATAGTGGCATTATTAGTGCTACAACTGACCTTATAAAGACTATAGGGATACTTCTTACTGTATTAACAAATACAATTTGTCTAAAACTTGATTTCTTTTTCATATAATAGGCCTCCTATAACACTCCTTAAAAATAGCCTTTATATTTCAATTATTCTCCTAATGAAACTTCAACTTGCTTTTCTTTAATCAATGGTTCTATAAAATTATAAGCTACTTTTCTTTCTTTAAATTCTGTTGTTTTACGAACTTCTGCATAATGCCCTTCCATTCTTTTAATATCATCACCATGTATAAACTTACCTGGTAAAGTGTCATGAGCATGTCCTAATTGCTCTTTTGGAAAACTAAATATAGTTTTTCCACTTGTTGTATCTAATTCTCCAACTATGCCACATAGAGCACATATTGACTTTTTAGTACCTGGTTCGAGGTAGAATAGCCTATTATGGCAATGCAGACAGACTCCTTCTTCTCCTTGGTATGAAGCTTTTTCGAAATCTTTTGCTGCTTCAACTATATTTATCCCTATTTGACTAACTTGAGCAAGTTTTTCATCATTCATGACTAGTTCCTTTGCCCATGGAAACCAAGCATTATCTATCACTTTCCACATTGGTATTAGGGCTAGCATAGCATGTTCACATTGAACTCTTGTACCCCAGTCTGAACCACCTATTCCCATAAATGATACTACTTTATCTTTAAGTATTCTTGGGTCTGGAATTTTTCCCCCCGTAGCTTCTGCAACTTTTGTTCCTATAATATTATTTCCCTTGTCTACTCTTGGCCCAAAACGGTCCATTATAGTATGAAATAATCCTGATGCTCCTTCTTCGAATATTGGGTCTGAGAATACTATCCCATCTGCGTCTTTTATTTTATCAAGTAACCATTCAAAATCATCTTTTAGTATACACATACTACCTTTTCCAGATAATAAAGTCTTAACGCATGCACAACACCCAGTGCAATGTTTAATATTAAGAGATGACATTTGAATAAATTCTACTTCAGCTCCAACTTCTTGAGCTCCTTTAAGTGCTACTTTACACATTGTGTCATTATTTCCATTTTTCGTTCCAAAAGAAATACCTAGTATTTTCATATTTAACTCTCCCTCTTTAGTGTTTATTAATCTTCTTTCATTTTTAATATATAGAACCCATCATCTAGAGCATCTATAATGATGTATCCTCTATCATCAACAATAATATCTTCTGTTACTGCTAAACGTGGTCCAGGGAATCCTAGGAAATAAGACTCTTCTGGTGCTTTATTTGGATTTGGTGGTATAAAATATGCTAATTCTTTGATATAATATGGGTCTGATACATCGTAAACTCTTAAACCTGCATGGAAATAACAGCAATACACTCTATCTCCTCTTTGCTCTAACCATGGCTTATTATCCATTGGTTCGTGAAGGTTATGTGGTCCAAATGGTCCTGGTTTTCCTAGCCCTGCAACATTAAAATTAGGATAAGGAAAATCTTTTGGTACTTCAGGATATGGGAACTGAGCAATTAATGTCGGTTTTGTTGGATTGCTAACATCAACCATATGTATATTATTCATAGCTTGGACATCTGTAATATTCTCCGATTTAAAAAACTGAAAACGTTCTCCTTCATTTTGAACAACAACCAAATCCCTTCCTGGTAATGGTAGTGCTGTATGCGTTCTTGCTCCTGCAAGTCTGCTAGAAAACGCAGGCATAAATGGTAACTCGCCCAAACATCTTGGTCTTGTTAAATCCTCAACATCTAACACAACTAAACCGGCTCCTCCATAACCACAATAGGCTTTTTTATCTCTTACAAAAGGAGGTCCATGAAGCCATCCCTTATCCATAAATTCTGGACAATGAGGTGCTCCTGGATCAAATGTTCTATTTGGATATCCATCTGCATATTGGTCTGGTCTCCACCACTTACCTATTTCTACTGGATTAGTTGGGTCTATTATATCTATGATTCTGTAAATCATTCCTTCAAATCCAACGCAGTCACTTGATAAGTGTACATATCTTCCACCATTATACATAAATCTATGAACACCCATTACATGCTTTAATCCACAATCCCAATATCCTAAAAACTTAGGATTTAGTGGGTCCTCTTTTAAACTATATATTCTAATTCCTGCTTCACACTTAATACTTTCTAATTTAGCTTGGTCAACAAGTGCTCCTGGCCCACTTCCACAGCTCATGGCTACTATCATTAAATCATCTGCTATTTGAATTTTTGGAGTTGTTGTTGTAGGATATTCTTTTGGATCTAACACTTGAAAGTGTTTAATAAATTCTGGATTATAAGGATTTGTAATGTCACTAATCATTACTCCATTCTTTTTACTTCCCCCAAAACAACACCCATATAAATAATATTTCTCATCTCTTTTATAAAGCGCCATTTGAAACATTCCACAAGTTCCATCTAAGTTGTTAAAGGAACAAACTTCAAGGTTTTTGATATACCCGTTATTACCTTCACCTTTTGCATAAAATTTATCTTCCATTTTTTCTCCTTTCTTATCTAGGTTATTATCAATTGATATACTTTCATTTTATGGGATAAACTCAGTCAAATCCAATATCGTTTTTATGGGAATATATAAGTTATTCTTATTAATAAATTTATAAAATTTAATGTAAATACACATTTAAACATATATTTTTATACAAATATTTTCTAATATTATTTAAAAGTAAGTTTCCTTATACTATAATAAGTTTTAATTATATAACTAATGTTTACAAGCAAGATAAGTTTAAAAAGGGGTGATTCTTTGAATACTAAACAATTGGAATATTTTATATCTGTAGCAGAAAATTTAAGTTTTACCAAAACAGCAGAAAAATTTTATATTTCTCAAACTGCTGTTACACAACAAATTAAAGCCTTAGAAGAACAGATACATGTAACTCTGTTTACAAGAAGCAAACGACACGTTGAGCTAACTCCAGCCGGAAAAGTTTTTTTATCTGAGGCACGCACTATAATAAAAAATATCAATGATGCTATTGCAAAAACACAAAAGTTTGCAAATGGTTTTTCTGGAACTTTAAGCATTGGAATTTTAATCGGATATGAAAAAAACAAACTTCAGCAATATTTAAAAGAATTTTCTCATACATACCCTAACATATCTATGGAACTCTGTACTAACGAGATGACTGAGCTTTTAAACTTAGTGAAAAATAATTTTATGGACCTTGCTTTTGTTATTAATCCGGAAAATCAGCCATTAAAAGGTTTTGAATATAAAACTGTAGCAAGATATTCTTTAGTTGCCCTTTTACCCCCTGGACATCCTCTTTATGATAAAGAGTGTATTGATTTAATTGAGTTACAACATGAGAAATTTATTTTTGTAAAGGAGACAGGAGATGAATATGGTCAAAAATCTATGATACAAGATAGATATCATGAAGCAGGATTTGTACCTAATGTGGTACAACGTTCAAATAATCTCAATACTATTGAATCTCTAGTAGCCTCTAATATGGGTGTATCCATATTACCTTCATTTTGTGCTGTAGGTAATATGATAGAGCATGATATTTCAATTGTTCCTATAAAGGAAGTACAGAATAGAATTGAAGTTGTAGTTGTATGGAATAAAAACAATACAAACCCAGCATTAGAAAAATTTATTTCTATAATATAAAATTAATTAATATTGATTATAAAAATAGCATTAGCCATTTTTCATGGTTAATGCTATTTTTTATTCTTTATTTTTTAAACTTTATTCTATATAAAAATAATATCTTATTAAAAACTTGTCTTTTGTCTTCTATAAATAGACGGCGATACTCCTGTTTTCATTTTAAATTTTTCAATAAAATAACTAGTACTACCAAATCCACACTGATAAGCTATATCTGAAATCGAATCATTAGTTGAAATTAATAAATTTGAGCTAGCTACCAAGCGGTAATTAATAATATATTCAAAAATAGTGCAATTCATATATTTTTTAAATTCACGACAACAAGTACTTTTAGATAAATTAACTTCTTTTGCTAAATCATTAAGTTCGATTTTCTCCATATAATGGTCACATATATAGCCAATTATATTTCTTATATGCAAACTATTATTTCTAGCATTATCATTAGGAAATGATACAAAATAAGATTTTATTAAAATATTCCATACTTCTATTAATAATATAAATATATGTAATTCAAATCCCATTTCCTTTTTATTATACTCTTCATAAATTTTAAAGATATTGTTTAGTATAACCGATTTCCAGTCAATATCATTTTTCAAAATACAATAATTAATTCTAGAATTATCTATATAAGGTTGTATATATTTTATATTTATGAGACTTCCTGCAAAGCTAGATATAAAGTCTGAATTAAAAACTACACTTATATAAGAGCAATCTCTTCCTTTATAATTTTTTGCCTGATGTAATTGCCTTGCATTTATGAATATCCCTTCTCCTTCAGATAAAATTATTGAATCTCCATCAACATTAAAATTAATATTACCTTTTGTTACAATACAAAATTGTAACTCTTCATGCCAGTGCCAATCAATATACCCCAAAATATTTTCACTTATTTTAGTCTTATAGACTGTAATTGGAAATTCAAATGAACCTTGTTGTGTTACTTCTTTTTTATTTTTATTAGTAACAATATTATCCTTCATAAATCTAGTCTCCTTTTGCTAATTTAGATTTTTTTTAATCATACACAACTTGATAATATAACGATATTTATTGCCTATATTATTATATATTTTTTGCTAATTAGTCAATATAATTATAATTAAGAAATAAATAATAAATAATTTTAGGAGATAAAAACTATGAGAAATATAAAAGATATCAAATATATACAAAATGAAAATGCAAGAAATTTACACAAATCTAAAGTAAGTGTAGACTTTATTAACAAAGAACAAATAGAAAAAATTAGAAACTTCCATAAAAGCTTTTCAGAGTATAAAGTAACTCCTCTTCACAGTTTAAGTGAATTAGCTAATGAATTAGGTATTAGTAATATCTGGCTAAAAGATGAGTCATATAGATTTGGACTTAATGCATTTAAAAGTCTTGGTGGTTCATATGCGGTTGGAAAATATATAGCAAAAAAATTAAATATGGATATTTCTAATCTTTCTTTTGAAATGCTAAATAGTAAAAATATAAAAGAAAAGCTTGGAGACTTAACTTTTGTAACAGCCACTGATGGAAATCATGGAAGAGGGATTGCTTGGTTTGCAAATCAAATTGGACAAAAATCAGTAGTATTTATGCCAAAAGGGTCTTCTGAGATAAGATTAAATAATATTAGAAAAGAAGGTGCAGAAGCATCTATAACAGACTTAAATTATGATGATGCAGTAAGATTAGCTACTAAATATGCTGATGAAAATAATGGTGTTATAATACAAGATACTGCTTGGGATGGTTATGAAGAAATTCCAACTTGGATTATGCAAGGATATGTTACTCTTATCGATGAAGCTATAGAGCAAATAAATTCTTTAGATAATGGAATGCCTACTCATGTATTCCTTCAGGCAGGGGTTGGCTCTTTTGCTGGAACTGTACAAGGATATCTAGAATATGTATTTGGCAACAATAGACCAATAACTACTATAGTTGAACCAAATGAAGCAGCATGTATATTTAAATCAGCAGAAATAAATGACCAAAAACCACATGCTGTTACAGGTTTTATGGAAACTATAATGGCAGGGCTTAATTGTGGTGAACCTAACACTATAGGTTGGAATATTTTAAGAGATTATTCTGATATGTATATTTCTTGCCCTGATTATGTAGCTGCAAGAGCAATGAGAATACTTGCTAACCCACTAGAGGGAGACCCTAAGGTTGTATCTGGAGAATCTGGTGCGGTAGGTTTAGGGATTTTAAGTTTGATTTTAGAGGAAGATGGATTAAAAGAAATAGCTGATAAGCTAAACATAAATAAAGATTCAAAAATACTTGTTATAAGTACAGAGGGTGATACTGATCCTGAAAATTATAAAAGAATAGTGTGGGATGGCGCTTATACGTCAATTTAATAAAGTAAGGTAGATTAGGTATTCATTACCTTATCTACCTTACTCTATTTATTCTGTTATATCACTTACTTGTGATACGGTTCCCCATTATTTATCCTATATGCTCTATAAATCTGCTCCAACAATATCAACCTCATCATCTGATGAGGAAAAGTCATCCTAGAAAAAGATAACCTATAATCAGCTCTTCCTAGGACTTCATCAGAAAGCCCTAGAGAACCTCCGATTATAAAACAGAGACTACTATTACCTCTAACTGCTAAATCACTCATAGTCTTAGCAAGCTCCTCAGAAGACAAATTCTTTCCATCAATGGCTAAAGCTATAACATAACTATTGTGCTTTATCTTCCCTAAAATTTTCTTACCTTCTTTATCTTTTATAATTTCCATTTCCTTAGCACTCAAATTCTCTGGAGCTTTCTCATCGTCCAACTCTATAATTTCCAACTTACAGTACTTAGAAAGTCTTTTTTTAAACTCATCAATACCTAATTTTAAATATTTCTCTTTAATTTTACCTACCACAACTATACTTATATTCATATGTTTCTCCTAAACTTAATTTTGCTACACATTTATATCCTAATATAATCTATAAACTCTTATAAAATTATCTCACTCTTTCTTGATTTGCATACTCTATAAACTCTTCAAAAGTTACAGCTTTGCTATAATAATATCCTTGATATATCTCACATCCTAATCCATATAGCTTATCTCTTTGACTCAAATTTTCAACATATTCAACAACTATGTCAAACTCCAAATTTTTTGAAAGATTTACAATAGACATTATAATTTCACTACTTCTTTTATTTGTAAGTATCTCTTTAACTAACGAACCATCCAATTTAACTATATCAAAATTATTATTTTGAAGATATATGAGTGAGCTATGACCCATACCAAAATCATCCATAATTAGCTTTATTCCCAAGTTATGTATCGCATTGATACGTTCTATAATTATTTGCGAACCTGATAATGCAACCTGTTCTGTAATTTCTATACCTAACATATTAGGATTTATATCATTCCTATTAATGATATTTTTTATTTGCTCTGGTAATTTAGGGTCATCAAGTTGGTCTGGAGATATATTTACAGAGAATTTAACAGGATTTCTCAATAACTTCTCACTCTTCTTTAAGTCAATACATGCTTTATCAATAATATACTCTCCAAGCTCATCTAAGAACCCTTCTTCTTTAGCCAAAATTATAACTAATGGTGGATAAATGAATCCTCCTATTGAATGTTTCCATCTAAGTAATCCTTCTGCTCCTACAACACTTCCATTATAATTGACTTGAGGTTGATAAAAAAGTTCTATCTCTCCTCTTTTCATAGCGAACTTTAAATCTGAAGCTAACATTTTTGAAATTGACCCTATTTTACCACTGTAATTTAAAAGATTTGGCTGTTCACCTGTTAACTCATACCTTTTTACTAAATTTGTTAAGTTTTCTATATTATTTTTAAACATATATGTATATCTATTTTGCGACATCTTTATAAATGGTATATAAATCATAACCCCGATACATAGATTAAACAATTGTAACATACTTCCTCTTATAGAGCCTGTAGCCATATAACCACTTAAAAATATAGGCGATGTCCATTCTACAGGAGAAACTGTACATGGAACAAACCCTATAGACATAGCTATATAACTTGTAATAGTCAAGATTATAGGCGTAATTACAAAAGGTACAAACATAATATGGTTAAAAACAATTGGTATTCCGAAAACTAACATCTCATTTATATTAAAAAGAGCTGGTATGGAAGCAATTTTAGCTAGCTTTCTTACATTTATACGTTTTTCACTAAGAAAAATCGCAATTACTAGACATAGCAAAGAACCGCATCCACCCAACAAGACCATTGTATCAAAAAAAGTCTTAGTAAAGATTTCTGTTGGCAATTGATTATTATTAACTAAATTGATATTAATTGCCATACTATTTTCAAATAAACTTTTTGCAACTGTATCTAGAACATTACTCCCATGAATTCCAAAAAACCACATAAAATGCATCAAGAAAATAAATAATAAGGCACTCATGAGATTTCTCCCCATTTTGCTAAATACATTTGAAAATAAATCGTAAAATATATCTTGAAAGTTTGAACTACCAATTAAACTTATCATTATTACTCTAAAAATAGAAAATAAAAATACTACAATTATAAATGGAACTATAGCTGAGACTACCATATTAAAGTCTGCATCTGCTCCCTCTGTATGAAACTTTACACTTGTGACAAAAGATTCTGTAAGTTTTACAAACAATACAGATGATGTCATAGCGACAATAATAGCTGTAAATAGCCACTTTGTGTTAAATACTTCTATATAATTAAGTTCATTGCCACTTGAAAACACTAAAAAAGAGCACATTGCAACTATAGGAACAAGTACTGTATACTTGCTCCCATATATTTTCCCATAACTATAACTTATTGTTAATAATATTATTAATGAAATTATTCCTAAAGTAGAGCCATTTATAAAGTTAAGAATCTTTGTGATTTCTCCATTAAATAAATTTGATAAACATTCTTGATACGCCCTTATTGGAAGATTTAAAATGACAAGAGCAGTTGAGCCAGTCATAATAGCAGGTATGGCTAAAATCATTCCTTGCTTTATAGAATATAAAATTTTATTATCTTCAACATTTTCGAAATTTCTTTTTAGCAAAGTTATTCACCTCTACTTCATTTCATAAACATTAGAAATATCATTTCGTGATAGTACATCTAGCTTCACATCTTGTCCAACTACTATATCATTTGATGCTAATACTCCTTTTGAAGTCTCATATGCCAATTCTGGAAAATTATTTTCTTTACTTAAGTGAGCTAATAATATAGATTCTGTACCTTCATTAATCAGCTCAACACAGAAATTAGCGGCATCTTCATTAGATAAATGTCCAGTGTTTGACATTACTCTTTTCTTTAAAGCATATGTATATGAACCCATCATAAGCATATTAGGGTCATAATTTGATTCTAATACTACTAACTTAGATTTATATAGATGTTTTTTTATATTTTGAGTTATACATCCTATATCAGTAGCTATAGATATCTTTTCATCACTCTCTGTATAGAAATTATATCCAACTGGGTCAGATGCATCATGTTCTATTGAAAAAGGTCTCACTATAATATCTCCTAGTGAATAAGTTTTATCATTTTCAAAAACTTTCATATTTTTATCTTTGACATCTCCTAACTTATCCTTCATAGAACACCATGTCTTTATATTAGCAAATATTGGTATATCAAACTTTCTTGATAATATACCTGCCCCTTTTATGTGGTCAACATGTTCATGTGTTATAAATATTCCTTTTAATTTATCTGCATCTACATCAATGTCTTTAAGACCTGTAGTTATTCTCTTTCCACTTAACCCTGCATCTACTAGTATATTAGTATTTTTATACCCTATATAATGGCAGTTTCCACTACTGCCACTTCCAACTGAACAATACTTTAGCATTCCTTCACCTCTTTTTCTGCCTTATAAATTATATTATACCAAAAAAACAGGAGTTGTCTCGAAATTGATTTTTTCCAATCAAATTTTAAGTTCAACTCCTGTTTTAAATTTTCATGTTTTATTTTTGATACTTCATATTAACGAATAGGCAACATCATTTTAGTCAATAGTTCATTTGTTGGGCGATTTGGTGTATTTAAGTATTGATAATAAATTTCTCCAATCATTTCATAGGGGCTACTCTGTACCCATGCAAACAATTCTTCTAATGTAGGGTCTTGCAAAATATAATCACCTTGGTCAATTGCAGTAACTATCTTTTGTGCAGGTATTTCTATACCCTGAATATCATCTACGCCTTCCATCTTAGTTGCAGTAGGAAAGCCTATTTCAATATTTAAGTTTTCTAAGTCCATATTGTGAAAGCAGACAATAGGTGCTCCTGCTACAAAAGTATTTTTACTTTTTATATAGTCCATGATTTTGGCATATCCTTCAGCAGAAAACTCTTGAAATTCAACCATGAAGTTAATTGTTTTCTTTATTACTAAAGCATAATATGCACTCTGTTCGACCACAGTAATATCTGTTATTCTTGACATTTCATTTCCTCCAATAAGTTTATTTTATATTTATAGTTAACATGATATCATCTAGCATATATTGTGGCTTGTCCTACAATGCTCTTTTCAAGCCCCAAAGTAATATTTATTAAATTGCATAAGCATATTTGAATACTATATACAATGTTTTCAATATGCAAACCATAAAGCAAGTTACTTTAAAAAGATATTATAAATTGCTAGGAATATTAACTCTATATTCCATAAGACATTATATATAAATAGTTTATTATATAGCTATCTTTAATACGTTATAATTTTCCTAACATTCCAGTGCAGAGGATAGTTTACAATTAAAATCAAAGGAGGTAATTATGTATAGAATAAGTCAGTTTTCTAAAATATCTGGTTTGACTGTAAAAGCTCTACGTTATTACGATAAAGAAGATATTTTAGAACCATCATTTAGAAATGAAGAAAATCAGTATAGATACTATGATGATGAAAAAAATTTGGGAATAGTACAAGTCATATAAACTCTGCTAAATAAAAAACTATTGTTGTAGCTATAAGGTAAATATGCACTCAAATAAAGTATAATGATATAATACTTATTTTGAAATAACAATTAGACATGATACTTTTCTTTTTTTAAGAACAATTATCCTGTAGACTAGAGGTTCTTAAGAACTTCCATTTCTATTTTTCTGTTCTTTACATAAAAAAGGAAATGCTCCAAATTCTTATTTTGAAACATTCCCTATACAAAATTTACTTGTATTCACTTATAATCTTATTTATATCTATCCCTTTATTGCTCCATATCTCCACAAAAGCCCTTCCATTAGCATTTTTATGTTTATATTTATTATAGTATTCATTTAAAGTCTCAAAGAATACTTTATCACCAACTTCTTTTCTCACTTCATTAAACGCTATTGCACCTTTTGTATAAACATTCAAGCTATATTCAGTAGAATTTTTATACTCATTTGCTGGTTTAAATATATTCTCACTCAAATAACTCTTTGTCTGTATCTCCATAGTTTTTAGAAGTTTATTTGCCATCTCTTTACCGTATTTTTGCTCAAAATACACTATTGTAGAATATTCAGTAAGTGCTTCATCTAACCAAGGTTCACTTATTTCATCATTTCCAATAGCAGAATACCACCATTGATGTGCTGTCTCATGGGCAATAACATATTCAAGTAGAAATTCATTTTTCTCATTATATAAGCTTTGGTCTATCATAACGAGCATAGGATATTCCATTCCACCTATAAAAAAGTCACTCGCTACGACAGAGTATTCTTTATATGGATATTTCCCAAATAATTCACTAAATATATCAATTGAATCTTTTGCCACTTCAGTTGCTTTTTTAGAAAGTTTTTTATTTAAATTGTATGTATTAATTGCTATTCCTTTTGAATCTACCTTAGTTACATCAAATTTACTACTTAATATAAATGCAAAATCCCTAACACTTTCAGCTTCTATTTCATATAGCATCTTTTTATTGTCATGCTTGTCATTAATAAGTTTTCCTGTGTGAGCAATCTTATACTTATTTGGAATTAATAGTTTCACATGAAAATCGCTAGTCTCACTATAGAATGGGTCACCAATTGTTTCATAACTCTTTAGATTCCAACCTCTTTCATCATTAACACAAGCTATAGGAAACCAGTTAGTAACGTTTATAGTATTTTCCCCATATCCAAATCTTCCAACTGAATTTGGTATTTTTACATTATATTTTATATCTAATGAAATTCTTTCATTCGGTTTTAATTCTTTCCCTAATTCTATTTCTAATATATCATTTTTATCCCCTTTAATCTTATACTCCATTTTACTATTCCTATTTAATATATTCTTTATATCTATGTACCCTTCATTGAACCCATTAGGATAAGCTTTTGTCATTTCCTCTTTTTCAAAAGGAGCAAACTCTTTTTTTGAAAAAGCATTTGGATATATATGAAAATATATTTTATCCATGTTTGATTTTGTATTATTTATGTACTCAACATTCTGATTACACATTAGTCTCTTCGTTTCATCATCAAATATAACATCCATATTATATTGATTTATCTTTGAATTAGCTTTTTCTTTATACGTTTCTAAACTGTCATCCTTTTCTATAAAGCAACCTATTATTAATACCATAAATAAAATTGCTACTGATAATGTTCTTCTTACTTTTTGGTTGAATTTTATAACCAAAATATCTCCTCCCTTTCAAAATGAATCTTTCTAGAAAATATTTACATGCTAATCTTGCGACCTTTTATTTGTTTACAGACAAATATAATATAAAAAATGATATAATTTAATCTGAGGTGATAAAATGTTTTTCAAAGAAAGCAATGAAATAGATTTAGGTGAAATCACTATTCCCAATATCTTTATAGATATATTTATGCCAATGGCGGACGGGTTATACGTAAAAGTTTATCTTTTAGGCTATAGACAAGCATGTGATATTACTTCTAATCCTAAGTTCGACAATAATTCAATAGCCAAAAACCTAAATATACCTTTGTCTGATGTGTTATCTGCTTGGAAATTTTGGGAGGAAAAGAAGATTATAAAAATACATGACAATGGAGAATATGATAATTTTAATTATTCAATAGAATTTTTAGATTTAAAAAATTTCTATATTGAGAATATATTAGGTAATAATTCATCTGTAAAATCTAATACAGACCAAGTTGTATCTACTTCTGAAAATCCAAGTATTAGAAAAATGTTCAATTCCATAAATAAAATAGTTGGCCGCTATCTCGACCCAAGTGAAAAGATAAGTATCATGGATATAATGAATAAATACAATATGAGTCCTGATATGATACTTTGTGCTTATGAATATGTAAAAGATAAAACTGGTACATCAAAACCAGTTAAATACATTGAGGGTATTATCAGGAATTGGTATGATTCAAATTTATATACACCAAAAGATGTTGAAGATAGCTTTTTAGTTAGAAGTGAAAGATATATTTTATACAAAACTATTTTCAATGAATTAGGATTTTCAAGACAACCATCAAAGTCAGAAAAAGAACTTATGGACACTTGGTTTGATAAATTTGGTATGGATATGGACTTAATAATAAATGCTTGCTCTAAATCTAAAAATATTTCAAACCCAAGTATATCTTATATAAATGGTATAATTAAAAATTGGAATGAAAAAAATATAAAAAATTTAAATGATTTAAAGCAAAAAGAGGAAGAACGTATAGTTAAGGAGAATATTAATAAGAAGCAGATTAATACTACTCAAAACAACAATACTTACAAGAAAACTAAGTTTCATAATTTCAATGAGACATTCACTCAGTATACATCTGATGAACTCGATGAGATTATTAAAAAAAGTCAAAAAGAAAAGTTTAAGTAGGTGATTAAATGAATGAAGATAAAATAAGAAAAATACTTGCTAAATATGATAAGAGAAGAGATAATAGCGAACTCTTATTAGAACATAGAAAAAATGAGGTATATAATAGAATTCCTGAAATAAAATCTATAGATGATGAGATTTCTAAAATAGGCCTTAGTCTAGCTAAAATAGTACTTTTAAATCCTAAGTCTAAAGATGAGATTGTAAATAAATCTAAAAATACTATAGAATCTTTAAAAGTAAAGAAGGAGGAACTTTTAGCTGAGAATAATATCCCTCTTGATTACTTAGAAATAAAGTTTCAATGTACTTCTTGTAAAGATAAAGGTTTTTTACCTAATGGGGAAAAATGCTCTTGCCTTAAACAAGAAATTGTAAATGAAGCTTATAAAATGTCTAATTTAGACAGGATTTTAAGTCAGGAAAATTTTTCGAATTTTAACTTGAATATATTTTCTCCTAAGAAAGGCTCTGATGGAGAAATATCTCCTAGAGAAAATATGCTAAATAATTTAAGTGTCTGCGAAAATTTTGTTCATGATTTCAAGGAAGATAATGATGAAAATCTACTGTTTTATGGTTCTACTGGACTGGGAAAAACATATATGTGCAATTGTATTGCAAAGGAATTATTGGACAAAGGAAATGTTGTAATTTATCAAACTTCTTTTAGAATATTAGATATTCTTGAAGACTATAAATTTAGAAGAGACACAAATAATCCGATAAGTGAAGATAATTATAAAAACTTGTTTGATTGTGATTTATTAATAATAGATGACCTTGGTACTGAACTTAATAACTCTTTTACTAGTGGAGAAATCTTCAACATTGTAAACACAAGACTTGTTACTGGTAAAAAAATTATTATCTCAACCAACTTAACACCATCCCAAATAGGAAATACTTATACTCAAAGAACTCTTTCTAGAATTTTAGACAAATTTAGGATTTTAGAATTTACTGGTGATGATTTGAGATGGGAAAGATTTAAATAAAGTAGCCCTTAAAAAACATTTTTTTATTTTTAAATAGAGAGGTAAGACAAACTTGCTTCTCTGTTTAAAACTTATACTAAAGAAACTACTCTCTCTACTATAAGTACATTTCTAAAGTATCTTTAATACATCTAATTCTTTATATTACTTATAATTTATCAATATTGTAAACTTAGCAGATTATATAATACTATTCTAAAAATACTCTAAATTTTAATCTTATAAATTATATCATTACAAATAACTTAATACTTTATTGTAATTAAATTTAATTTTTCAATCAAAAAAAGATACTTAAAAGTATCCTGTAACGTAGAAAATTATATTAATTTGAATTTATGTACTTTGTGGAGCTGGTGATAGGAATCGAACCTACAACCTGCTGATTACAAGTCAGCTGCTCTACCGTTGAGCCACACCAGCATATAATCTAGTATTTATCTCTAATTCAAAAATGGTGGGACTAACAGGGCTCGAACCTGTGACCCCCTGCTTGTAAGGCAGGTGCTCTCCCAGCTGAGCTATAGTCCCATACTGGTGACTCGTAGGGGAATTGAACCCCTGTTACCGCCGTGAAAGGGCGGTGTCTTAACCTCTTGACCAACGAGCCATTTTGGTGATCTATCCGCGACTCGAACGCGGGACACCCTGATTAAAAGTCAGGTGCTCTACCGACTGAGCTAATAGACCACATTTTTTTCGACTTTTTTCGTCGTTTCTTTCACTCACAAGTTATATTATAACTGCTGTACAATTTTTAGTCAATAGTTTTTTTATTTTTTTAGCATATAATTAGAATCCTCTTGAACTACTTATTTTCAACAAGCATTTTGAATAAAATATATAATTAGAATACAGAAATTCAACTTTAATTACACATAGAACATACATAAATAATTTTAACTGAATAAAGACTTAATACAAATCTAACACAAAAGAGTATCTCTAATAACTATAATCATTATCTTGAGATACTCTTTCCTTATTATTCACAATTTAAATTGTTTAATAAAATATTAAGCAAATATATTTTTTCTTATTATTGTTTGAGCTCTATTAGGCCCAACAGAAACCATGTCTACACTTACTCCGACCAACTCTTCTATTTTAGCTATATATTTCTTTGCATTTTCTGGAAGATTATCAAAATTATCTACTTGAGTTATATCTTCATTCCATCCATCTAATTCTTCATATATAGGTTCACATTTTGCTAAGTCGTCTAATGATGCAGGGAAATCTGTTATTATTTTATCACCCATCTTATAAGATGTACAAACTTTTATCTTATCAAATCCAGTTAAAACATCTAGTAACATAAATGAGATACTAGTTAAACCATTAACCCTAGCTGCATACTTAACTATAACTGCATCAAACCATCCACATCTTCTTGGTCTACCAGTAGTTACTCCAAATTCATGACCTTGCTCTCTTATTTTGTCACCAGTTTCATTTATTTGTTCTGTAACAAATGGACCTTCTCCAACTCTTGTAGTATATGCTTTTACTATCCCAACAACATCTTTTATCATGTTTGGTCCTATACCTGCACCGATTGCAAATCCACCAGATGTTGGGTGAGAAGATGTAACAAATGGGTATGTTCCTAAATCTAAATCCAATAAAGTACCTTGTGCTCCTTCAAATAATACTTTTTTACCTGCTCTCACTGCATCATATACAATAACTGATGTATCTGCAACGTATTTTCTTATTTGTTCTGCATATCCGATATATTCATTATATATTGTTTCAAAATCAAATAATTCTTCTTTTCCATATATATTCTTAACTATTTCATTTTTAGCATCTATCTGAGCTTTTAATTTTATAGCAAATTTGTCCTTGTCCATTAAATCACAGATTCTTATTCCAGATCTCTCTGTTTTATCCATATAGCAAGGTCCAATACCTTTTTTTGTTGTACCTATCTTTAAATCGCCTCTGGCTTCTTCTGACAATGCATCTAGTTCTTTATGATATGGGAATATGACATGGGCTCTATCACTTATTTTTATATTTTCTGTATTTATATTATCCGCTTTAAACATTTCCAATTCTTCTAAAAATCCTTTAGGGTCAAATACTATACCATTTCCTATTATATTCACTGTTTTTGAATTTAATACTCCAGATGGAATTAAATGTAGTGCATACTTCTTACCTTCTACAACTAATGTATGTCCTGCATTATTTCCACCTTGTCCTCTTACTACTACATCTGCTTGAGTAGCAAGATAATCTATAACTTTACCTTTACCTTCATCTCCCCATTGAGAACCAACAATTGCAACTGTTTTCATGTAATTCACCTCTATATTTTATATACTCTCGAACGCTTTACTTATTTATTCTATCAAACATTCGTATTTTTTTCAACTTTTTTAGCGTTCTCCAATATTTAACAGATATTTTTCTATTTTTGAAAATTCATCTTTCTCTATGATTTCTTTTTCATAGTTTATAACTTTTTCCATAAATTTATCCACATCTAGAAGTTTTTCTAACTTACATATGTTAGTTATATTTCCAAAGTTTGTGTTAGTCATATTTATATAATATTGACTATCCACAATACTAGCATAGACAACAATTGATTCCTTTAGGTTATTATCAATTACTCTAAATAAGTTTATTTCATCAAGTACTTTAATTATATTGGGATATATACACGTTAAGCTTATTTTCTCCATATTATTCCTCCTAATAATTAATATTTATACACAGATAAAGCAAGCTAAAAGCTTGCTTTATCTACTTATTCACACTTATCAACAGGCTATCTGTGGATACTGTGGATAATTTTTTAGCTATATTTCAAGGTTTAGACATATTTAGTGACATGTATCCACATTTTTCCTGTAGAAAGAAAGGATGTTCTGTGGATATTCATTAGATTATAGGTCTCTCAACTTATCCCCAAATCGTTGAACTTCACCAAGCCAAACTAGTTCTACAGAACCAGTTTCACCATGTCTATTTTTTGCTATTATTACTTCTCCTATATTTTTACTCTCAGAATCAGCATGATAATATTCATCCCTATATAAAAACATGACTATATCTGCATCCTGTTCTATCGCTCCAGATTCTCTTAAGTCAGATAACATTGGTCTATGGTCTGCTCTTTGTTCTGGTGCACGTGATAACTGAGATAATGCCACAACAGGACAGTTTAATTCTTTTGCTAGTATCTTTAGTGACCTTGATATTTTAGATATTTCTTGTTGTCTGCTTTCGTTATTACCTTCTCCTTCCATAAGTTGAAGATAATCAATAAGCACTAAATCTAGACCTTTTTCTATCTTTAACTTTCTACACTTTGACCTTAATTCTGATATTTTTATACCAGGAGTATCATCTATGTGTATTTTCGCATCTGACAACACTGCCATAGCATCTATAATTCTAGGCCAGTCATTATCATTAAGTGTTCCAGTCTTTATCTTTTTTAATTCTACACTAGACTGTGAAGATAACATACGTTGTACTAATTGTTCTTTAGACATCTCTAGACTAAACACAGCTACAGACGCATCACCTTTTAAGGCGGCATTTTGTACTAAGTTTAAAGAAAACGCAGTTTTACCCATTGCTGGTCTGGCTGCAATTAATATTAAATCGGTCCTTTGAAGACCATTTATTTTTTTATTTAAATCTTTAAAACCAGTAGTTATGCCAGTTACATCACTCTTATTAGTGTATAATTTTTCTATCATATCATAGGCGTCCATCAAAACTAAGTTTATAGATTTAAAATCATCACTAGTTTTCTCCTGTGATATATCAAATATGCTCTTTTCAGCTTGTTCTAAAACATCTTCAATTTTAGTTGCTCCACTATATCCTAGATTTATTATTTCATTAGAAGCTTTTATAAGCTTTCTAAGCACAGACTTCTCTTTTACTATGTCAGCATAGTATTTTACATTTGAAGTCGTAGGTACTATAGTAGAAAGACTTGTAATATAACTGATTCCTCCAATATCATTAAGATGCCCTTGTTTTCTTAGTTCTTCTGTCAGTGTTATCAAGTCTATAGGCTCACCTTTATTACTTAAAGTTATCATACATTCATATATTATTTTGTGAGCCTCTTTATAGAAATCATCAGGCTTTATAGTTTCTGTAACTGTTATTATAGCATCTTTATCTAGAAGTATAGAACCCAATATTGATTGTTCTGATTCTACACTATGAGGAGGAATTCTCGTCATATCTTCCATCTTTATCACCTCTAGTTATTACTGTTTTTCTTTTACATCTACTCTTATTTTAGTAGTTACTTTTTGATGTATTTTTATTTCTACAAATGTTGAACCTAGAGTTCTTATTGGTTCATCTAATAATATTTTTCTTTTATCTACATCTATATCTTTTTGTTTCTTTAATTGCTCAGCAATCTCTTTAGCAGTTATTGAACCAAAAAGTCTTCCACCTTCTCCTGCTTTTGAGTATATTTCTATATTGATTTCTTCCATTTGTTTCCCTAATAAAACAGCTTCTTCATATTCTTTTTTCGCTTTTATCTCTTTAGACTTATTCTTTTCATTTAACTCTTTTATTGCTACATTATCTGCTTGCACAGCCATCTTTTTAGGAAATAAGAAATTTCTTGCATATCCATCACTTACTTCTTTCATTTCCCCTTTTTTACCAGTTCCTTTTACATCTTTTAATAATATAACTTTCATCTATTCTTCCTCCTCCAAATACTCCTCTATTATTTTATTTACCATCTTATAAGCTTCTTTTAGAGAAACATCTTTTAACTGTGCTCCAGCTATATCTATATGTCCCCCGCCTCCTAATTTCTCCATAAGCACATGTACATTTATTTGTCCTAAAGACCTCGCACTTATAAATATCGTATCATCTTTTTCACCTAATACAAAGGAAGCTTCTACTTCTTTTATGTTTAATAACTCATCAGCAGTTTGAGCTATTATAACATTTATACTATCTATCTCTGTACTTGAATATGCTAAGCATATTCTATTGTTAATTATTTTAGTACTTTGAATTATTTCAGCTTTTATTATGAAATCTTTCACATCAGAATTGAAGAATTTTTTGACCTCAATAGTATCTGCTCCAACTTTTCTAAGATAAGAAGCAGCTTCAAAAGTCCTAACACCTGTTTTGAATGCAAAGTTTTTAGTATCTAGACTTATTCCTGCTAAAAGACCTTCAGCTGTTAGTTTATTTATTGTTACATCTTCATCCATATATTGAACTAATTCTGTAACCATTTCACAGGTTGAAGATACATATATCTCATGGAATAAAAGTACTGCATCATTTATGAATTCCACACCTCTTCTATGATGGTCTATTACCACTATCTTCTCTGATAGCTTTAATAGCTCTTCACATTCGGTATAATTAGGTCTATGAGTATCAACTACCACGACCAACGTGTTTTTAGTACAGTTGTCAATAGCATCTTCTTTTCCAATAAATAGTTTCTTATAATAATTATTTTCATTTATTTTATTTATAAATATTTCTATAGATTCATTTACCGATTGTAAAACTATGTTTGCTGTTTTGTTACAGGATTTACATATGTCATAAACTCCAACTGCAGCTCCCATAGCATCCATATCTGGATATTTATGTCCCATTATATAAACTTGGTCACTTTGTTGTATAACCTCTCTTAAGGCATGACCTATCAATCTAGATTTTACTTTGGTTTTCTTTTCTACAGCTTTAGATTTTCCTCCATAAAATACAAATTTATCTTTTGTTTTTACAACGGCTTGGTCCCCACCTCTACCAAGTGCTAAATCAAGTGCACCTGTAGCAAGTTTTAGGTTCTCATTTAATGTATCTCCATCTATACCAATTCCTATACTTATAGTAACAGGAAGATTATTTCCATAATCAATATGTCTTATTGTATCTAAAATAGAGAACTTCTCAGTTTCTAATTTCTTTAACTCTTTTTTATGCATTACCAAGAAGAATTTATCTTTTGAAGTTCTTCTCAATGCACCATTTGAGTTTAATTCTAAAGCAGAAAGTATTTTTTCTACTTCAACATTAATTAAAGCTCTCTTGTCTTCTGCTGCACTTTTTAATACTTCATCATATCCATCTACTTGTATTAGCATCATTGCATTTTTTTCGTCATCATAATCTTGTTTTACTTTTAAATATTCTGTCTTGTCTATCCAGTATAATATCATCAAATATTTAGGATTCTTTTCTTGATCATTTTTTATAACATTATAAATTATTGTATATTCTTTTTCTTTGTAGTTTATTTCTGTGTACATCTCTTTATTTTCATTCAATACTTTTCTTAAATTAAGATTTTTAACTATCTCTTCTATATTTTTATCAAGTAAATCTTTTTGACCAATCATATCATAAAACTTTCCATTATACCACGATATATTTCCATCAAACTCCAAGATACACAGTGGTATTGGAAGATTTATTATGGCTTTCTTGGTTGTTTCATCTATGTCTAAAGATAAATTTTGAATATACTCTGTCCATTCATGACGTCTAATATTAGTTGTTCTCCAATTGTGAAAAACCATATATACAAAAATACAGAAAAATAAACACCCTACATACAAGTTGTAATAAAGCAAAATTATACTAGAAATACCAATAACAATTATATATAAATTTATTTCTGGCATATTTAATTTAAAGGTTTGTTTATTACTCATTTCTATCCTCCTAAGTGGATTTATAACTTCTCACCTTTCTAAAGTCAATTATACTATCTACCATACCAACAAAAGATATTCCCATAAATCCAAATAAACATAAAATTATCCCTGAAAGAAACATAATTTTATTTGGTCCCTGTCTTATCCATTTCTTTAAAAAATAAATACAAACTGCTATACCTTGAATTACAAACATTAAATTAAAAACTAGCTGTAAATTAGTCATTATTAATTCTGTATATAGTTTTGAACCAATAATTTGAATAAATAAGACTAACAAATAAAGTAAGAAAGTTGTGAGTATAGCATTTCCTGGTAAATAAAAATCTGCAAATTTAGGAAATCTTATATCCATCTTTGTAATTCTTTTGATAAAAAATACACTTAAATAATATGTTACAAATGCTGATAATAACCCTTGTAAAAATAGCATCATTGGTAACATGTTTGTAAAATAGCTTACAATCTCATCTGGCTTCATCTTCTCAAATATTTTAAGTTCAGTTGCTGAAAAACTATTCTTTTGGATGTTTACAATTTCTGCTATCATCTTAGAAACTTCATCTAATAAATTTACATTTAAAAATGTTTTTAATACAAAGAAATATACAAGCATTGAAAGTACAAATATTATTGTTCCACCATATATGGGTTCAAATTTATTGCTATCTTCTTGTTCAAAACTTCTCTTTAACATCTTTCCTATTGCTATACCTGGTAAAGAATACATTATACATATATTTAATGCATAAGAAATGTCTGCAAATAGAATTAGTACGCAAAATGTAATCAAAATAGATATAAAAGAATACCTTCTATCAGTAATAGCACCTATAATTACATATGGAACAGCTGCTAATATACTAAACATTCCTAGCATTGGAATATAGGCTATTACTAAAGCGATTATTACAGCTAAAACTATTATATGCATTGCTTTAGATAGTCTAATTTTATTATTCAATTTAATATCACTCCCTATTATCCATATGTTTTTTTAAATTAGATAAATCTCCATACCATCTTTCAACACTATGTTCTTCATCTATACCAATTTTTATTTTTTCTTTGACTTTATAATCCACATCTCTAAAACTAATTCCTAATCTCTTTGCTAAGAGATATGTTATCATTATTATATTTGCTAGAGTATCTTGAATTGCTTCATCTAAAGGTTTTACCCCTTTAAATAATAAGTTAAACAAATCACTTATACTCATTAATATTTCTGTTTTCATCCATTCTATTATCTTTATGTTTCTCGTTATTTCAGAACCTTTATCTATTTTCACGTTTACAACCCTCCTTAATATATAATATTATATCATAAATAATAATATATTTAAGTATATAAACAAAAAAACGAGCTTTATAGCTCGCTTCATTTAGATATATAAATACCTATAATAAAAAATGAGCACAAGGCTCATTTTTTTAGTCTAATGTATATGGTAAAAGTGCTATATTTCTCGCTCTTTTTATAGCAACTGTTAATTCTCTTTGATGCTTAGCACAAGTTCCAGATATTCTTCTTGGTAATATCTTTCCTCTTTCAGTTATATACTTTTGTAATCTTTGAGTACTTTTGTAATCTATTTTAGCGTTTTTGTCAGCACAGAATTGACAAACTCTTTTTTTCTTACGTCTTTTTTTATTCATCATGACTTTTTTCCCTCCTTTTTAAAATGGTATATCGTCATCATCTATAGCTTGGAAACCTTGTGGGTCTAGACCTTGAGGTTCAAAGCTTGGCTCAAAAGCTGGAGCACTTTCTCTATATGAATTTTCCGATTTATTCTTACTATCCAAAGCTTGTACTGATCTAGTACTTACTTTTGTAAAAGTTCTCTTTTCACCTGATTGTGTCTGATAATTGTCTACTCTTATAGATCCTTGCAATGCAACTAATCTACCTTTAGTTATGTAGTTAGCACAAAATTCAGCAGATTTACCCATTACTTCAACAGGTATAAAATCAGTTTCTTTAGATCCATCTTTTTTTACATAGTCTCTATCAATGGCTATTGTAAAGGATGCCACTGGTGTTCCTGTACCTGGGATGTATCTTAATTCAGGGTCTTTAGTTAATCTTCCCACTAATACAACTTGATTCATAAAAACACCACCTATTTTTTATAATAAAACCAGTTATTAAGCAACAACTATCATGTGTCTTATTACGTTTTCATTTATCTTTAAGTTTCTGTCTATCTCTTTAGGAACGTCTACTGCTGATTTAAAGTTAACTAATACGTAAAAACCTTCTGTAAACTTAGCTATTGGATAAGCTAATTTTTTAGTTCCCCAAGTATCAACTTTAACTATTTCTCCGTCAGTTGCAACAACTTCCTTAACTTTGTTTAGTATAGCCTCTCTTACTTCTTCATCAGAGTTTGGCTTTACCACATAAACTAATTCATAATTTCTCACTATAATTCACCTCCCTTTGGACTTAACGGCTCTACACTCTTAGAGCAGAGAAATGAGACTAAAATCTCATACCTACACATTTTATCATTTATTCTCATTTATGTCAATTTAAATTTTGGACAAAGTTTAATATAAGGCAAATTATATATTCTTAAATTAACAAGGGATGGCAATAGCCATCCCCTATAATATATCTATATAAGTTATTATTTTTAATTAAGCTTCAACACCCATAGCTTCTTTTAAAACTGATGCTATATTTTTTATACCTTCTATTATTTTTTCTTCTGGCATATTTGAATAGTTAAGTCTGAAAGTATTTTCTCTACCACCATTAGGGAAGAATCCTCCTCCAGCAACATAAGCAACATTCTTTTCTAAGCATTTTGGCATTAATTCTTTAGCATTTAAATTACTTGGAAGCTCTACCCATGTAAATAATCCACCTTCTGGATGAGTAAATACTAATCCTTCTGGGAATTCTTCTTCCATAGTCTTAAGCATTACATCTCTACGTTTAATATAAACTGCTTTAATTTTTTCAACGTGTGCATCTAAGTCATACATATCCATGAATTTACTTACTTCCATTTGAGATATAGTTGATGCTTGTAAGTCTGCACCTTGTTTTGCAAAGTTAAATTTAGATAATATTTCTGGAGAAGCACAAGTCCATCCTAATCTGTATCCTGGGCAGAATATTTTAGAGAAAGTTCCTAAGAATATTACTAATCCTTTTGTATCCATTGATTTTAAAGATGGTAAAGATTCTCCTTCAAATCTTAAATCTCCATATGGATTATCTTCTATTACTGGTATTTCAAATTTGTTTACTATTTCCATGAATTTTTTACGTCTTTCAAGTGGCCAAGTTCTTCCTGTTGGATTTTGGAAGTCAGGAATTACGTAAATCATTTTTATTCTATCAGTTGTTTCTAGTATTTTTTCTAATTCTTCCATTATCATTCCATCAGAATCAGTTGGAACGTCTATGAATTTAGGTTGATAAGATTTAAATGCATTTATAGCTCCTATGTAAGATGGGCTTTCACATAAAATTACATCACCTTCATCAATAAATACTTTTCCTGCAAAATCTAGACCTTGTTGAGAACCACTTGTAACTAATATATCGTCTTTGTCTACATTAGTTTGATTTTTCTCATTCATTCTAGCTGCTATTTTCTCTCTTAATGGTTCATATCCTTCTGTTGTAGTATATTGCATAGCTGATCTTCCATTTTCTTCAAGCACTGCAACTGATACTTTTTTCATTTCTTCAACTGGAAATAATTCTGGAGCAGGCATTCCACCAGCAAAAGATATTATTTGTGGTTGTTGAGTAAGTTTTAAAAGCTCACGTATTTCAGATCCTTGTAAACCTTCCATTCTTCTTGCATATTTAATTGCCATAATTAAAGCACCCCCATGAAAATGTTTTCTTCATTTTCTATTATACCAAAATTTCGGATATTAATATACGGTATTTGACATTTTTTAAATGTTAATTTTATATCATTCTTTTATTAGCTTTTTTACTCTCTTTTCTAAGGTCTCTCTATCAAGCATTATTAACCTTGAACATTTGGTACATTTTATCTTTATATCCATTCCAGTTCTTATAATTTCGAATTCTTTACATCCACATGCGTGTTGTTTTTTTAATTCGACAATGTCTCCTATTTTTAAATCCATTGGCATAAATAATTAGCCTCCTAATCTAGCTTCTCTGCTTCTTTCGAACCATCTTCTAATTTACTTATACAATAAATTCCTTTTATATCTACATTATTTTCAGTTAAAATTGTTTTTATATTTTCCATGTCTTCAAAAGAAAATTTAATTGATATCCCACAACTTGCTGTTATTTCTCTTGGTGTTGGAAGAGCCATTACCTTTAGACCATTTTCACCAAATAACTTTTCTGATCTTATTGCATGATGTGTCGAATTAAATGACACTATATACATCTGATTCATTGCTTAATCCTTTCTGACTATCTGTTTTTCTTTAAATTAATCATTATTATTAGTTTTTATATTATTAAACAAACATACATTATATAGAAATAGTATTTGATGCATTCTTTAATGTTTCAACTATAGTATACATATTTGTAACTGAACCTACTTGTAGTTTGTCTTTTAAATTGTAGTAGTCTAAACAAGTACCACAAGATAAGACTTCTACGCCTTCATTTTCAAGTATTTTTAAATTTTCTATAGTTTCTTCATTTTCAGCACTTAGTGTTACTCCTCCATTAACTAAAAGTACATATTTAGGATAAGGCTTAGATTCAGTTAAAGTATATATAAATCCTTTTATTAATACTTTCCCTAATTCATCATTTCCAAGCCCCATTTTGTCTGAAGATATAAATATACATGTATCTTCTAGTTTACATTCTTCCTTGTCTACAATATCTTGTTTATCTAAGATATTTTGACCTTTTATAATTTCTATAGATATAAAATTTTCTTTTTCGTCAACAATACTTGCCTCACAATTTAAAGATTTAGCAAGTTTTAATACATTTTCTTTAGCTGTTTCATTGTCAACTGTTGTAACTACAATACCTTCTTCTATTTTATCTAATTCCTTTTTTGTATTTATAACTGGTTTAGGACAAGCAAGTCCTCTAGCATCTATTTTTATACTCATTGTTTGATTCATCTCCTTAAAAATATTCATACAATTTATATTTTATCATAGATGTTATCTTGCTTGTTATAGATTGTTTCTATAACCTTATAGGTTTATTTTTCTTACATTATTTCTAGATTTTTATACATAAATACACCTTTTTGATAATATTCTAACTCTTTTTCTTTTGAGATACTTGAATATAATTGACCTAAGTCTATATATAAATTAGCCAATATTCTACTATTTCCTAGGTCTGATACTATTTTTATACATTTGATTAAATACTCAATTGCAAGGGTAATCTCATTTTGATTCTTATACATATTAGAGTAGAATTTTAATGCTCTATATTCATTGAACTTATTTTTATTTTTTATTGATGAAGCTAAGGCTATCTTACAATATTTTCTAGCTAAATCATAATCTTCTTTATCTATATATGCTTCTATTATCTTGAATAATCCTGACATCATATATTCATCTTCATCATTTTTCTTTATGTCATATACCTTTTGTGAATATTCAAGTACTCTATCTGTTTCACCTATTTTTCTGTAAACATCACAAATTGTTAAATATACATTTGCTAATCCAGTTTTATTATCTTCATTTTCAAGTATCTTTAATGCTTTTTTAAAATAATCTTTCGATTCCTCATATTTTCCTATCTCAAGCATGTTATTTGCTTTTAACACCAAAATATCGACATCTTCTTTTCTATCATTTCTATTGTCTATTTCATTTATCTTATCTATGTACTTCAATGACATATTTGGATTATCTAATTTTATGTAACAATATGCCATCTTACTATATAGTTCCTTGTATATATTAACATCCTCAAATTTACTCTCTGACAAAATTTCTTCTGCAAAATTAAAGTGGCTTATAGCACCTTTATAAAAGTCTTCTTGCATGTATATCTTTCCTATATTTAAATAGCACTTAAGTATATTTTCACTATCACTATTTTTTATAAAGAAGTATAATGCCTTTTCAAAGTTTTCTATAGCATCATTATAATCAGATTTTTTTAGGTTAATATTAGCCATTAAAAAATTACATCTGCCATAGTTCTCCATTAAATCGTATCTCTTACATATATTTAAAACTTCTTTTATTTGGTCCTCAGCCTTGTTTAACTCATTTTCTTTTATGTAGATTTCGCTCTGTAGTATTAAATTATCAGTTATCTTTTTTGACTGCATTTCTTTGGTTTCTAATAAATACTCTACACTTACATCTAACTTATCGCCTAGATATTCCAACAGTTCATAACTAGTATGAGATTTATCTCTCTCTATATGGCTTATTTGTGCTGCTGTTATCCTATCTCCAGCTAATTCTTTTAATGTCATGTTTTTTTCTTTTCTTAATTTTTTAATCTTTTCTCCTAAGCTCAAAATTTCCATACTATTCCCACCTTTTGAAGACATTTTTTTATAATATAATTATAACTTATATTTATTTTAAAAACACTACTTTTATTTTACAATATTTTCTGTGTACATTAAATGATTTCCCATAAAAATGACTAAAATTTAGTTTATTTTGGATTTAATTAATTTAAATAAATCATTTTTTAAATTTGTTACTATTTTGTATTCATATATTTGCTCATAACGACTATAATTATATATAAGAATAGTTTTTATGAGAGGAGAAATTTTTATGAAAAATAAGAAAATAATGTTAGTGTTAAGTATATTATCTATATCTATATTCGCAATTGGTTGTACTAATGCTCAAGTTGGGAATGATACACCTAAAAAAGAAACTAAGAGTAATACAAATGTTGAGCAACCAAAAGAAGAAAATAATGCCGAGAAAGAGGTTCCTAATAAAAAAGCTACTTCTACTCCAAAAGAGGAAAATAAAACTCAATCAGTTATTATTTACTCTTTCGATGTAGACCAGACAGATTTAATAGAAAACAAAGTTGACCTAAACAAAGTTGATGAAAATACTTTATTTGAGGAGCTTCAAAAACTTAAAGTTGTTCCAGAATCTGCAAAATTAAACTCATTTACTACAAAAGACATTGATGGTGTAAAAACTGGTATATTAGATGTTAATTCTGATTTTACAAAGTCAAACTTAGGTAGTGATGCAGAAACTTTAATGCTTGATTCAGTTGCTCGTACTTACATAAAAAATATGAATGTTGAACAAATAAAACTTACTGTTGATGGTGCTAATTATGAAAGTGGCCATATAGTTCTTGAAGAAGGAGATTACTTAAAGTAATTTTTTAGGACACACTTTAAGATACATTTAAGGCATACTAAAATAGTGTAGATTATATAATCTACACTATTTTTTATATTCTTTAATTCTATAATACTTAATATTACTTATTATTTTTTGAAATTTTCTTTAAAGCTTCTACTGCTTTATCTATTTCATCTTTTGTATTGAAATATCCTATGCTAAATCTTACTGCACCCTGTTTTAAAGTTCCTAAAGTGGTATGTGCTAGTGGAGAACAATGTATTCCTGATCTAGTTGCTATATTATAATCACTGTCTAGTAAAAAAGTAACCTCTCCAGAATCCATGTTTCCTATATTTATAGCTATTACAGACGCTCTTTTTTTACTATCTTTTGGTCCATATATCTTTATATCTGGCACTTCCTCTAACTTGTCTATCATATATTGACATAATTCTTCTTCATGTTGTCTTATATTGTTGATTCCTCTTTCAAATATAAATAATACACCTTGGTTAAGACCTGCTATACCTGGAGTATTATGAGTCCCTGACTCATATTTATCTGGGAACAATTCTGGTTGAACCATTTCTTCTGACTTACTTCCTGTTCCACCTTCTTTTAATATATTTAGATTTAAACCATCTCTTACGTATAGTATACCTGTTCCTTGAGGTCCAAATAAGCATTTATGACCTGGCATTGCCAACATGTCTATATTAAATTCATTTACATCTATATCATAGACACCTGCTGTTTGTGATGCATCTACTAAAAATAATATATTATGTTTTTTAGCTATTTCTCCAACCTTCTTTATATCTATTAAAGTACCACATACATTAGATGCATGTGTCGTTACAATCAATTTAGTGTTTCCCTTTATTGACTTCTCTAATTCTTCATAATCTAGAAAACCTTCATAATCGCATTTTACTACAGTATTTTCAATACCTCTTTTTTCCAATGCTTTTATAGGTCTTATTACTGAATTATGCTCCATAGATGTTGTTATTACATGGTCACCATCCTGTAATACACCTTTTATTGCTAGATTTAAAGAATCTGTAGCATTAGATGTAAATACTATATTCATAGGATTGCTCACATTAAATAACTTAGCTATATTCTCTCTTGTATCATATATTTCCCTAGCAGCTCTCATAGCAAGCTTATGTCCAGCTCTACCTGGATTTGCACAGTAGTTCTTCATACAATCTAAAACAGCATCATACACTCTTTCTGGTTTTGGATATGTAGTTGCAGCATTATCTAAATAAATCATAACAATCTTCCTCTCCGTTTTATAGTTTTGTTTTATTCAAGAAGCATTGATACAATACTGTTTAAATCATCATCATTGTAGTATTCTATCTCTATTTTACCTTTTTTCTTTCCTTTAGAAATATTTACCTTCGTCCCAAATATATTTCTAAGTTTATCTTCTACATCTAAGATAAATACATCCTTAGGCTTAGATTTTTTTGGTACTTCTTCTTTGTTTTCAGATATTTTTTTAGCTATATTTTCGACTTCTCTTACAGAAAGCTCTTCTTCTTCTACTTTTTTTGCTATTTGTAGCTGTAAATCCTTATCTACAATTCTCAACAACGCCTTACCATGCCCTGCTGTAATTCTACCACTATCTATCATATCTATAACATCTTGTCCAAGATTTAAAAGTCTTAGAGTATTAGTTATATGAGGTCTGCTTTTACCAACAGCTTCTGATATTTCCTCTTGAGTTACATTATAATGTTCTATTAAGCTTTTATATGCTAGGGCCTCTTCTATTGAGTTTAAATCTTCTCTCTGTAAATTTTCAATTAAAGCTATCTCCATTATGTCTTTCATATCTATATCTTTAATTATAGCAGGTATTTGACTTTTATTTGCAAGTTTTGATGCTCTAAATCTTCTTTCTCCCGCTATTATCATGTATTTGTCATTTTCATCCATCTTAACTACTATTGGTTGTAATACGCCATAATTTTTTATAGAATCAGATAATACTTTTATTTTTTCTTCATCAAACTGTTTTCTAGGCTGAACTTCGTTTGGATATATTTTGTCTATATCGATGTTGATTATCTCTTTTTCTGAAGTTTCTCCTTTAATTTCTGGTATCAATGCACTAAGACCTCTACCCAATCTGTTACTTCTTTTAGACTTATTCTCCATACTAATATTCCTCCTCTTCTAAATCTATAAATTCTTCTGCTAGTTCCAAATAAGCTATAGAGCCCCTACACCTTTTATCATAGTAAATAACAGGTTTTCCATGACTTGGAGCTTCTGCAAGCCTTACATTTCTTGGAATTAGAGTTGTATATACACTTCCTTTAAAATATTTTTTGACTTCTTCAACTACTTGTATTGATAGATTAGCTCTCCCATCAAACATACTTAAAACAACACCCTGAATCTCTATGTCTGCATTTAATCTTGATTTTACCAATTTTATAGTCTCCATCAATTGACTAACTCCCTCTAAAGCATAATATTCACATTGTATAGGAATTAAGACACTATCTACAGCAGTTAGACAATTTATTGTAAGCATCCCAAGTGAGGGTGGACAATCTAAAAATATATAATCATATTCATCTGCTACTGCTTTTATGGAATTTCTTAAAATATACTCTCTATTACTTTTAGAAGTAAGTTCTATTTCTGCACCTGATAACTCAGTAGCTGATGGAACTAAATCGATATTTTCAAACTCAGTATTTATTATTGCTTCTTTAATATGTAACCCATCTAGCATAATTTCATAGATTGTATTTTCTACTTCATTTTTATTAATACCATATCCACTAGTTGTATTTCCTTGAGGGTCCAAATCTAATACTAATATTTTCTTTCCTAAGATTCCTAAACTAGCACTTAAATTTACATTTGTTGTAGTTTTTCCGACTCCACCCTTTTGATTGAATATAGCTATAACTTTGCCCATGATGTTCCCCCCCTTTAAGAATTAAATTAATTTTAAATGTTGACTAGGTGATTTTATAATTACAAATAATGTCTATAAATCAATTTATATTACAAGGCTTATATTACAAAAAAAGATTACTGGTAAGCAGTAATCTCTATTTTTTAGGAATTTTTACAACGACTTCCATGTAATCTCCCTTATCTATTTCATTATACTTAGCATCAATTCCTGTATTTGATATAGCATCAAAGGCCTGCTTTATAGTATTTATGTAAATTCTTATACTCATAGCACCCTTTATATTCTGTTTTTTATCAGGCTCTTCTTGAATTTTGGTTTCTTCTAATATCTCTTGTATCAATTTCTCTGTTTTTTTAACAGTTAATTCATTCTTTATAACTTTATCTAGTACATTTTGCATTAAATCTTCACTTGGTAGTTTAAGGAATGCTCTAGCATGTCTCTCTGTTAAGTTATTCTCTATCAGCTTCATTTTTATGTTGTTTGGAAGCTTTAATATTCTAAGCTTGTTTGCTACAGTAGATTGATTTTTGCCCAATTTCTCTGCTAGTTGCTGTTGAGTAAAAGCATGTTCTTTTATTAAGTTTTCATAACCAATTGCTTCTTCAATGAAATTTAAGTCTTCTCGTTGCAAATTTTCTAATAACGCTAGAACAGCAGAAGATTCATCGTTCATATTATTTATAATTGCTGGTACAGTTTTAAGTTCTGCCAATTTAGCTGCTCTTAATCTTCTTTCTCCAGCAATTAGTTCATATTTACCATCTTTTGCTCTAACTGTTATAGGTTGAATTATACCATATACCTTTATAGAATTACTCAATTCCTCCAATGAAACTTGTGAAAATATTTTTCTTGGTTGGTATGGATTTGGAACTACATCTTCTATAGGTATCTCCATAACTCTTTTATCTTCCATAACATACCTCTCTTATTTTAGATATAAATATTTTTGTTCTCTATATGTACATACAAATTTATTTCTGCATCCACTTTAATAATTCCTTTATTTTTGTTTTGTTTAAGATAAGCTTAATTATTTCCTGAGAAATAATTAAGCTTACCTATAATAATCTTTTAACTATATAATAGGATTCTTAGCTGGTTTCCCAGCCTTTCTAGGGTACTTAACTGGTGTTTCTTTTATTTTTTTAAAAACTAATATATTATGATTTAAATCTATTTCTGGCAATTCGACATCTATTTTTTCAACAAATTCTAGCCCCAAAATATCAATAGCTTTTTGTGATTCTTCTAGTTCTAAATTAGCATTTGGTCCCTTTAGACAAATGAAATATCCTCCAACCTTTACAAATGGTACACAAAATTCCATAAGAATTGGTAATCCAGCTACAGCTCTCGCTGTAGCAATATCATATTTTTCTCTATACTTTTCATCTTTACCAAAATCCTCAGCTCTTCCATGTATAAATTTAATATTAGCTAGCTCTAGTTCTCTACTAACTTCCTCTAAGAAGTTTATTCTTTTATTTAAAGAATCTAATAAGGTAAGCTCTAAATCATCTAAGCATATTTTTAATGGTAGACCAGGAAACCCAGCACCTGTACCAACATCTATTATAGACATACCATTTTTTATATATCCATTTTTTACAGCTGAAATAGAATCTAAAAAATGCTTCACATATACCTCTTTTTCATCTTCTATACCAGTAAGATTCATTTTTTGATTCCAATCAACTAGTATTTCTCTATATTTTTTAAATTTTTCTAGCATACTCTCATTAGTAATTATGTTAAAACTTTCAATCCCATTTCTCAGAAGTTCTATGTTATTCACCTTTGCCACCTCTAGTTCTTCTGACTTGTTCTAGATATATAAGCAAAACAGATATATCAGCTGGAGAAACTCCAGATATACGAGAAGCTTGCCCTATTGAAATAGGTTTTATATCATCCAACTTCTGTCTTGCTTCTAATCGAAGTCCTTCTATAGATGCATAATTTATTTTTTCATCTAACTTTTTATTTTCAAGTTTCTTAAATTGATCTATTTGTTTTAATTGTTTTTCTATATAACCTTCATATTTAGTTATTATTACACATTGTTCTTTGACTTCCCTTGAAACATCTTCGCCAGCGCCTTTTCCTAATTCTTCAAGTAATTCATAAGTAACCTCTGGTCTCTTTAAAAACTCGTATAACGAAATTCCAACCTTTATTGGTGCCGCTCCTTTTGCTTCCAATAGGCTATTTACTTCTTTTGGTGTAACTCTTTCATTTTTTAATCTTTCAAATTCTTTCTCTACAGCAGTCTTTTTATTTATGAATCTTTCATATCTATCTTTTTTAACTAATCCTATATCATAACCTTTTTGAGTTAGTCTCATATCTGCATTATCTTGTCTCAAATACAATCTGTATTCTGCTCTTGATGTCATCATTCTATAAGGCTCATTAGTCCCTTTAGTCACAAGGTCATCCAATAAAACACCTATATATGCCTCTGAACGGTCTAATACAAAAGGTTCTTTTCCTTCTATCTTTCTAACTGCATTTATGCCAGCCATAAGCCCTTGAGCTGCGGCCTCCTCATATCCAGAAGTCCCATTAAATTGTCCAGCACTAAATAAGTTCTCAACTCCCTTTATTTCCAAACTTATTTTTAGTTGTGTTGGGTCAACACAATCATATTCAATGGCATATGCAGGTCTCATTATCTTACAGTTTTCAAGTCCTTTTATCGTCTTGTACATATCTAATTGCACTTCAAAAGGCAAACTAGTTGAGATTCCTTGGATATACATCTCTTTAGTATTTAAACCTTCTGGTTCTATAAATAGTTGATGTGATGTTTTATCACTAAATCTTACCACTTTATCTTCTATAGAAGGACAATATCTTGGCCCAGTACTTTCTATTACTCCACTATACATAGCAGACCTTTTTAAATTTTCCAATATAACCCTCTGAGTTTCTTCAGTAGTTCTTGTTAAATAACAAGGCTCTTGTTCTTTTTCTATATTTTCATTCATAAATGAGAAAGGAGTTACTTTTTCATCACCTTCCTGTAAAGACATTACAGAAAAGTCTATACTATCTCTATGAACTCTAGCTGGAGTTCCTGTCTTAAATCTTCTCATTCTCAGACCCAATTCAACTAAACTATCTGTAAGGTATTTTGCATATCCTAATGCATTAGGCCCTTCATAAAATGCAACCTCACCCATATATATTTTTGAATTTAAATAAACTCCAGTAGCTAGTATTACAGCTTTAGATTTAAATGAACATCCTAGCTTAGTCCCAACTCCTGTTACAACATTTCCTTCATGTAAAATTTCCACAACTTCATCCATAGCTATATCAAGATTTGGTTCATTTTCTAATGTCTTTTTCATTTCTTCATGATATTTAAATTTATCTGCTTGAGCTCTTAAAGAGTGCACTGCTGGTCCTTTGGCAGTGTTTAACATTCTACTTTGTATATATGTCTTGTCTATATTTAATCCCATCTGACCACCTAAGGCATCTATTTCCTTAACTAATTGACCTTTACCAGTTCCACCAATTGATGGATTACAAGGCATCAATGCTATAGAGTCTAAAGACATTGTTATTATCAAAGTTTTATATCCCATTCTTGCAGTAGCCAAGGCAGCTTCACATCCAGCATGTCCTGCCCCAACCACTATAGCATCATATTTTCCTGCTTCAAACTTTATCATTTATAATTCCTTTCTTTTAAATTAATGTTTCATGAGAAACACTATATTTTTTTAAAACCTCTATAATCAAAAAATCAAATTTGTTTTACACCTTACTTACCTATACAGAAGTTATGGAATATATTATCTAATAAATCCTCTGTTACTGTATCTCCATTAATATAACCAAGATAATCCCATATATTTTTTAAGTCTACTTCTACAAAGTCAAATGGCATGCTTTGTTCTAAAGCAATTAAAGCATCTGTAGCAGATTTATATGCTTTATTAAGTGCATCTTTATGTCTAGAATTTGTTACTACTAAACTAGAGTTATTTTTAACACTACCTTTATATACCATAGACTCTATTTTATCTTGTAATTCTTCTATACCTTCTTGCTGTAAAGCTGATATTTTTATTATACTATTATTTTCTACATATTTAAGTATTTTTTCTTCTTCAATTTCCTGTTTTAAATCATTCTTATTTAATAGTACTATTGTTTGCTTATCTCTAAGATTTTCTAATATCTCTATATCTTCTTCTGATAGCTTTCTAGATGCGTCTAAAACCATTATAATCAAATCTGCACTAGTAAATGATTCTTTAGACTTTTCAACACCTATTTTTTCAACTATATCATCTGTATCTCTTATACCTGCTGTATCAACAATTTTTAAAGGTATTCCTTTTATATTTACAAACTCTTCTATAACATCTCTAGTAGTTCCTGGTATATCAGTAACTATGGCTCTATTCTCTCCTAAAATAGAGTTAAGTAATGAAGATTTACCTACATTTGGTTTCCCAACTATTACTGTTTTTAAACCTTCTCTAAGTATTTTTCCACTTTCAGCTGTATCATATAATTTTTTAATTTCCTTTTTAAGTTCATCAGTTTTTTCCTTAAGAGTCTGATATGTTATATGTTCAATATCTTCCTCAGGATAATCTATAGCAACTTCTACATGGGCTAATATCTCAGTGACTTTATCTCTTAGTTCCCTTATTCTTTTTGATAAAGAGCCTTCTAATTGGTTTTGAGCAACTTCATGAGCTATATCTGTTTTAGCCTTTATAACATCAATTACTGCCTCTGCCTGTGATAAATCTATTCTCCCATTTAAAAACGCTCTTTTAGTAAACTCTCCAGCTTCTGCTAACCTAATATCTTTTGATAATATTAATTCTAATATTTTCTTTACTGATATAAATCCACCATGACAATTGATTTCTATTACATCTTCTCCTGTATATGAATTTGGACCTTTCATATATGCCAATAAAACTTCATCAATTACATTTTCATCGTCTACTATATTTCCATATATTAATGTTCTCTTATTATATTCTTTAATACTCTTTCCTGACATAGACTTAAAGATTTCTTCTGCAACCTTTAAGGATTTTTCTCCACTTATTCTAAGTATTCCTATACCACCTTCTCCAGGTGCTGTAGCTATTGCTGCAATTGTATCATCTATAAACAAATTTATCACCTCTTAATTTATAATTTTTTACATATAGATTTACTTTTGGCTAATCACAATAATGTAATAATATTAAAAAATAAAACCCCCTAATGTTTAGGAGGTTGATTTTATCTTTTACACTCAATTACTAATCTTCTATATGGATCGGTACCTTCACTATATGTAATTACATATTTGTCGTTTTGAAGAGCTGAATGTATTATTCTTCTCTCATACGGATTCATATAATCTAATTTTTTAGTTTTTCTTGTTTTCGCTACTTCTCTAGCAACTTTATTAGCATATCTTATTAAAGATTCTTCTCTTTTTGATCTATAGTTTTCTATATCTACAAGTACTCTTGTATGAGAATCCTTATTTATTTTATTAAGAGCTAATCCAGTTAAAAATTGAATAGAATCTAAAGTTTCCCCTCTTCTACCAATTAAACTTGCAGCTTCTTTGCCTTCAATATCAACCATGATTAAATTATCTTTTTGAGATACATTGACTTTGGCATCAACATTTGCATTTTTCAACATTACCTCTATAAAATTTTTAGCTACATCTAGTTCCCTCTCGATAACAAAAATTTCATAAGTACCATCTTTAGCACCTATAAGACCTAAAAACCCTTTGCTTGGATTTTCAAGTATTTCAACTTCTATATCCTCTGCTTTTAAATTTAACTCTGCTATAGCCTTACTTATAGCTTCTTCCTTGCTTTTACTTTTTATTAATTTTAGGCTTTTTCTCATTAACTTTTTCCTCCTTAGAGTTAGCAGCCAGTTTAGCTTTTAAAGGATTCATTATTAAGTAATATTGAGCTATTGAGAATAAGTTACTTACTGTCCAGTACAATGTAAGTCCTGCTGGGAATATAAATCCCCAATAGAAAGACATACCTGCCATTACATATGTCATTACTTTCATAGAGCCTTGTAATTGATCTTTTGGAGTCATTACTTTTTGCATTACATATGCACTTGCTCCTGAAAATACTGCTAGTACATAATCTGGTGCTGTTAAGCTTTTTATCCATAAAAACCCATTATCAGCTGCTAAAAATGCAGCTTGATTTGCAAAAACGCCATGAGCAACTGGCTCTCTCAAAACGCTAAATAATCCTATTAATATAGGAAACTGTATTAATAAAGGTAAACAACCAGATAGTGGATTAATTTTAGCCTCTCCATATAACTTAACAATTTCTTCATTTTGTTTTTCTGGCTTATTTTTATATTTTTCTTGTATCTCTTTTATACGAGGTTGTATATCTTGCATTGCCTTTGTTGACTTAGTCTGCTTAACTGTTAATGGTAATAAAATAATCTTTACAAGAATAGTAAAAAGTATTATAGAAATACCATAGTGGTTAACAAATTCAAATATTACCTTAAGAATCATTCCTAAGAAATTTCCTATTATATTCAATTTTTTTATACCTCCTAATAGTTACTCTCTTTTATTTTAGAGGATCGTAACCTCCTGGATGAAAAGGATGACATTTTAAAACTCTTCTTACTGTTAAATACATACCTTTTACAAATCCATATTTCTTAAATGCCTCTATTGAATATTGTGAGCAAGTTGGATAAAATCTACAGGTAGGTCCCTTTAAGGGAGATATATATTTTTGATAAAATCTCACTAAATAAATACATAAATTCGATAAATGCTTACTTATTTCCTTTAATATATAAATTATTTTATTCAAAGTTATGAACCTCCATATTTATAGCATACAATTTAAATAGAAATATCCGTTCTTTTAACTAAGTTTTTTATAGACTTGTCTATGTCTTTAAAAGTAGCATCTTTACTAGATACTCTTGCTATAAATACTATATCATATCCAGGCTTAATTTTTTCATCAATATTTAATCTGTAGACTTCTTTTATTAGTCTTCTTACTCTATTTCTAGTGATGGCTTTTCCTACTTTCTTCGAAACAGAAATACCCACTCTACTATAATCTGATTTATTTTTAAGTATATATATTACTAAATATTTGTTTGCAAAAGATTTGCCGTGTTTATATACTTTTCTAAAATCAGAGTCCTTTTTTAACCCTTTAGTCCTATTAAAGTCCATAGTTAACCTCCATAAACACAGCTATGAATTGTAATTATTTACACAAAAAGGCCACCTTTGCAGCGGCCCTTTTGTAATTAATGAGTTAATCTATTTCTTCCTTTAGCTCTTCTTCTCTTTAACACGTTTCTTCCGTTAGACGTCTTCATTCTTTTTCTGAAACCATGTTCTTTACTTCTTTGTCTCTTTTTTGGTTGATAAGTTCTTTTACTCATTATTTTGCACCGCCTTTCAGATTTCATTTTCCGTTTATAAAAATAATAACTTTACCCTCAAAGTAAACATAACACATATAATTATAAATACTTTTACCACTGTTGTCAACGAGTTTTTGGGACGCTTCTATCACAAAATCTACCATATATATATTATGTATTTTTTTTATTGAAAATACTAGTAAAAATCTATTTAATTTTATTCTAAATTATTTTTTTCAATTATATACACAAATAAAGTAATTTTAACATGTTTATATTTTTATCAACAATTAGTTAATATTGTGGATAAATTAGTTACAAATCATTGAAGTTTGACATATATTTTGATATTATAAATATACTTGTTGATAATGTGCATAAATGTTATCAACTTATTAAAAATTATTCACAGCTTGTGGATACTTTTGTGTATAACTTTTAAGATTACTGACAATACTCTAGTTATAATCACCATTTATTGTATGTTTATGTTATTTATAACTTTATCTACATATTGTTTATATCTTTTCATATTTTTTTAATAATTTATACTATTATTAATTTATCAACACCATTATCCATAAATTTAGTTATTCTGTAAAATTTATATATGTTTTTGCTTTTCTGTTAATAACTTTGTGGAAAATATTAATTATTCTGTTCGGAGGTTTATATT